>NZ_CP069296.1:0-4148576 GCF_016839225.1 Metabacillus sp. cB07
ATGGAGAACATTGATGAGCTGTGGAGCAAGGCGCTGTCTGAAATTGAAAAAAAACTCAGCAAGCCAAGCTTTGAAACGTGGCTGAAATCGACGAAGGCCCATGCGCTTAAAGGAGACACGCTGACGATTACGGCGCCTAATGAATTTGCACGCGACTGGCTGGAATCACGGTATCTGCATTTGATTGCCAATACCATATATGAACTGACGGGCGAGGAGCTGCTGATCAAGTTCATTATTCCCCAAAATCAGAACGAAGCAGATTTTATGCCGAAATCACCGATTAAGCAGGTGGCAAAAGACGAAGAGCAGATCGAGCTGCCTCAAAATATGCTGAATCCTAAATATACGTTTGATACATTCGTTATCGGTTCAGGCAACAGGTTTGCGCACGCAGCGTCGCTTGCCGTGGCAGAAGCGCCTGCTAAAGCCTATAATCCGCTGTTTATCTACGGGGGAGTAGGACTTGGAAAAACGCATCTTATGCATGCAATCGGCCATTATGTCATTGATCATAAACCAAATGCGAAGGTCGTTTACCTGTCCTCAGAGAAATTCACGAACGAATTCATTAACAGCATCCGTGACAACAAGGCGAAAGATTTCCGCAACAAATACCGCAGCGTTGACGTTTTGCTTATAGATGATATTCAGTTTCTTGCCGGAAAAGAACAGACGCAGGAGGAGTTTTTCCATACGTTTAACACCCTGCATGAAGAAAGCAAGCAGATTGTCATTTCCAGCGACCGTCCTCCAAAGGAAATACCGACACTAGAAGACCGCCTCAGATCCAGATTTGAATGGGGACTGATTACGGACATTACCCCTCCGGATCTTGAGACGCGTATTGCGATTCTCAGAAAAAAAGCAAAGGCTGAGGGCCTTGATATCCCTAATGAAGTCATGCTTTATATCGCCAATCAAATTGATTCCAATATTCGTGAACTTGAAGGCGCACTTATTCGGGTTGTTGCTTATTCATCCCTTATCAATAAAGACATAAATGCAGATCTTGCTGCAGAAGCTTTAAAAGATATCATCCCGAGCTCAAAGCCGAAAATGATCACCATTGCGGATATTCAGCGCATGGTAGGCCAGCATTTCAGCGTGAAGCTTGAGGATTTTAAAGCAAAGAAACGAACAAAATCCGTCGCTTTTCCAAGACAAATCGCGATGTATCTGTCACGGGAACTGACTGATTCCTCCCTTCCGAAGATCGGCGAGGAATTCGGAGGCCGCGACCATACGACCGTCATTCATGCCCATGAGAAAATCTCCAAGCTCCTTCAGGCTGATGACCAGCTTGTGAAACAGCTGAAAGAAATAGAGAGCATGCTGAAGAACTAGCTCTCTCTCTAGCAGCATAAACCAGGCAAAATCATCTCAAAATAAAATAGAGCATCCGGGATAATGTGAATAACCCAATACGATTCATACACAGTCTGTCCACATGTGGATAGGCTGTGTTTCCTTTCTTCAACAGAGTTATACACATATCAACAGGCCCTACTAGTACTTCTACTATTTTTTTCTTTAAAAGATATATATATTAAGTCACCAGAAAAAATATTCCGCCGTATGAAAAAAAGGAGGATTTACCCTAATGAAATTCGTCATACAAAAAGACCGTCTTGTTCAAAGCGTACAGGATGTCATGAAAGCTGTTTCGTCCAGAACGACTATTCCAATCCTGACGGGAATTAAAATTGTGGCAACAGAAGAAGGCGTCACTCTTACAGGAAGTGACTCTGATATCTCAATTGAGTCTTTCATTCCTACAGAAGAAAACGGAAAAGAGATTGCAGAAATCAAGCAGGCAGGCAGCATCGTCCTTCAAGCCCGTTTCTTCAGTGAAATCGTTAAAAAACTTCCTAAGGATTCTGTAGAGATGGAGGTTCATGGCCACCACATGACAGTCATCCGGTCGGGCAAAGCAGAGTTCAACTTAAACGGACTGGATGCAGAGGAATATCCGCATCTTCCACAAGTAGAAGAGCACAACAGCTTTAAAGTTCCGACAGATCTTTTAAAAACGATGATCCGACAGACCGTCTTTTCTGTTTCAACATCTGAAACCCGCCCGATTTTGACAGGTGTTAACTGGAAGCTTGAAAATAAAGAGCTGATCTGCATCGCAACAGACAGCCACCGTCTTGCCCTCCGCAAGGCGAAAATTGAAATGGAAGCCGACACTTCCTACAATGTTGTCATTCCAGGAAAAAGTTTAAATGAACTGAGCAAAATTCTTGCTGATACGAGCGAAGAAATCGAAATCGTGATCACAGAAAGCCAGGTGCTTTTCAAAGCGGAAAACCTGCTGTTCTTCTCAAGACTTCTTGACGGAAACTATCCTGATACAACGAGGCTGATTCCTTCTGAAAGCAAAACAGAAATGGTTCTGAATACAAAAGATTTTCTTCAGGCCATCGACCGCGCGTCTCTTCTTGCAAAAGAAGGCAGAAACAACGTCGTAAAGTTCTCTACGCTTGAAGACGGAATTGTCGAAGTTTCTTCGAATACTCCGGAAATCGGAAAAGTCATCGAGGAAGTGCAGACACAGGAGCTCTCAGGAGAGGAATTAAAAATTTCTTTCAGTGCAAAATATATGATGGATGCATTAAAGGCACTTGAGGGAACAGAAATCAGCATCAGCTTTACAGGTGCGATGAGACCGTTTTTGATCCGCACTCCAAATGACGATTCCATCCTTCAGCTGATTCTCCCTGTCAGAACGTATTAATGACACAAGCTGCCGGCGGTCTGCCGGCAGCTTTCTTTTTTTAGCGAAAGAATCAACCTGGCCAGGGAGGACTTTTGTCATGATTGGTGTCCGTGCAGGAAAGACACGATTTTCTTTAAAAAGAACAGACAGCTGCCTATTGTGGGATGGCTATCATATTTAGTAAAATAAAGTGTTAGAGATTTTAGAAAGAAGGCGATCCGGAATGTCCAGAAAACCTGTTAAAATAGATACAGAATATATAGCACTTGGCCAATTTTTAAAGTTGGCGGACGTAATCCAGACCGGCGGCATGGCAAAATGGTTTCTTCAGGAATACGCGATATTTGTAAACGGGGAGCCTGAGAACCGCCGAGGCAAAAAACTTTATGACGGAGATCTTGTTGATATTCCTGATTTCGGTACATTTATCGTTAAAAGCTGAATGTTTCAAGATGTGAAATACACAACTTAAAGTTGGTGAACGGATTTGTTTATCAAAGAACTGTCCCTGCGGAACTACCGCAACTATAAAGAACTGACTGCGGAGTTTGAAAACAAGGTCAATGTCATCCTCGGGGAAAATGCCCAGGGGAAAACGAATGTGATGGAAGCCATCTATGTCCTTGCCATGGCCAAATCCCACCGCACGTCAAATGACAAAGATCTTATCTACTGGGACGAGGAATATGCTAAAATAGAAGGCAGAGCAGAAAAACAAAACGGTTCTGTGCCAATGCAGCTCGTCATTTCGAAAAAGGGAAAAAAAGCGAAGCTGAACCACATTGAGCAGCAGAAATTAAGCCAGTATGTCGGAGCGATGAACGTGATCATGTTTGCTCCCGAAGACCTTAACCTTGTAAAAGGCAGCCCCCAGGTCAGAAGACGCTTTATCGATATGGAAATTGGACAGGTTTCGCCTGTCTATCTTCATGATTTAAATAAATTTCAAAAAGTCATGCTGCAGCGGAATCAGTATTTAAAGCAGCTGCAGATGAAGAGGCAGACCGACCGGACGATGCTTGATGTGCTGACTTCGCAGCTTGCGGAATCCGCTGCAAAAGTAGTGAAAAAGCGAATGGAGTTTATCGGCAAACTAGAGAAATGGGCTCAGCCGGTCCACGAGGGAATCAGCAGGGGGCTTGAAACACTGACGATTGAGTATAAAGCCTCCGCCGATGTATCAGAAGCCTCAAGTTTGTCGAAAATGATAGAAGGATATGAAGAGAAGTTTGATAAAATAAAAGAAAAAGAAATTGAGCGCGGAGCAACACTTGCCGGTCCGCACAGAGATGATCTTCTTTTCTTTGTGAACGGGCGGGACGTTCAGACGTTCGGCTCCCAGGGACAGCAGCGGACAACCGCTCTCTCGCTGAAGCTTGCGGAAATCGATCTGATCCACGAGGAAATCGGCGAGTATCCGATTCTTCTTCTTGATGATGTTTTATCTGAACTTGATGATTACAGGCAATCGCATTTATTAAATACAATTCAGGGGAAAGTGCAGACGTTTGTCACGACGACAAGCGTTGAGGGCATTGACCATAAGACGCTGAAGGAAGCAACAACGTACCGCGTTTCAAAAGGCACGCTTACTTAAGTGAGAGAGGTGGTTTTTCATGTATATCCACTTGGGAGACAATTTCGTGATTCCTTCAAAGGAAGTCGTCATGATTATTGATCATCAATCGTCAAAGACGTCCGGAATTGTCAGTGAATTTTTGGAAAAGCAGCAGAATCAGCCGGTAAAGCTTGCAAATGGCGAAACAAAGTCGATTGTTGTGACGACAGACAAGATTTATTTTTCTCCTCTTGCTTCAGGCACGCTGAAAAAACGTGCAAAATTCTCATTTGACATAGAGACGGCAGAATGAACGTTCTGAACCCAATCTATAAGCCCTTAAGAAAAGTGTAGGTGATCATAGTGGCGATGGAACAAAAACAAATGGAACAGCAATCATATGATGAAAACCAGATACAAGTACTAGAAGGCTTAGAGGCTGTCCGGAAACGTCCCGGAATGTATATTGGCTCAACTGCGGCGAAAGGTCTCCACCATCTGGTCTGGGAGATTGTCGACAACAGTATCGATGAAGCTCTTGCGGGATACTGCGATGAGATTAATATTATCGTTGAAGAAGACAACAGCATTACCGTAAAAGACAACGGCCGCGGAATTCCGGTTGGAATCCATGAAAAAATGGGACGTCCTGCAGTTGAAGTCATTATGACGGTGCTTCATGCCGGAGGAAAATTCGGCGGCGGCGGATACAAGGTGTCGGGCGGTCTTCACGGCGTAGGTGCATCTGTCGTAAATGCCCTGTCCACGTATCTTGAAGTCACTGTTTACCGCGACGGTAAAATTCATTATCAGAAGTTTGAGCGCGGTGTGCCTGCTGCCGACCTGGCAGTAATCGGCGAAACAGAAGTAACAGGAACAACCACTCACTTTGTCCCTGATCCGGAAATCTTTACAGAGACGACGGAATATGATTTTGACACACTTGCAAACCGTTTAAGAGAGCTTGCCTTCTTAAACCGCAATATCAAAATCACAATTGAAGACAAGCGTGAAACGAAACGCAAAAAAGAATATCTGTACGAAGGCGGCATTAAATCCTATGTTGAGCATTTAAACCGAACAAGAGAAGTTATTCATGAAGAGCCTGTCTACATGGAAGGCGAAAAGGACGGCATCACAGTCGAGGTTGCCCTTCAGTACAATGATTCCTATACAAGCAACATTTATTCGTTCGCCAACAACATTCACACTTATGAGGGCGGAACGCATGAAGCCGGATTTAAAACGGCTCTTACACGCGTCATCAATGACTATGCCCGCAAAAGCGGCGCATTTAAAGACAATGATGCCAACCTCACAGGTGACGATGTGCGCGAAGGTTTGACAGCCATTATTTCTGTTAAACATCCGGACCCGCAGTTTGAGGGCCAGACAAAAACGAAGCTCGGCAACTCAGAAACGCGGACTGTTACGGATAATGTCTTTGCAGATGCATTTGAGAAGTTTCTTCTTGAAAATCCTTCAACAGCAAAGAAAATTGTTGAAAAAGGGGTTATGGCATCAAGAGCGCGTCTTGCAGCCAAAAAAGCGCGCGAACTGACTCGCCGTAAAAGTGCGCTTGAGATCTCTAACCTTCCCGGGAAACTTGCCGACTGTTCGTCTAAAGACCCGTCCATCTCAGAACTTTACGTCGTTGAGGGTGACTCTGCGGGCGGTTCTGCAAAACAGGGGCGCGACCGTCATTTCCAGGCGATTCTGCCGCTTAGAGGAAAAATCATCAACGTTGAAAAAGCGCGTCTTGATAAAATCCTTTCCAACAACGAGATCCGGACGATTATCACGGCTCTTGGAACAGGAATTGCGGAAGACTTTGATCTTTCAAAAGCGCGCTACCATAAAATCATCATCATGACGGATGCAGACGTTGACGGAGCCCATATCCGCACACTGCTTCTGACGTTCTTCTACCGCTACATGAGACAGATCATCGAAAGCGGATATGTCTACATTGCCCAGCCGCCGCTTTACAAGGTGCAGCAGGGCAAGCGGGTTGAATATGCGTACAATGACAGGGAGATGGAGAAGCTTATGGCAGAACTGCCTGCAACTCCTAAGCCTGGAATTCAGCGCTACAAAGGTCTTGGTGAGATGAATCCCGAGCAGCTTTGGGAGACGACGATGGATCCGAACACGCGTACATTCCTTCAGGTTACGCTTGAAGATGCGATGGAAGCGGATGAAACCTTTGATATTCTGATGGGCGACAAAGTCGAACCCCGCCGGAACTTTATCGAAGGCAACGCCCAGTATGTTAAGAATCTTGATATTTAATGCGATAAATAGAGGCATAGCCGGTTCCCGGCTTTGCCTTTTCTTTTTGCCCTAAATTCCGTCATAGCCCACTACATTTCACATGTCCCTGCATATCTTTGTAAAGAAAGTAGGCAATTTATCTAAGCAGGAGGCGTGGAAATGAACAATCAGCAATATGACATGAGGCGTCCATTTGGATTTGGAGGAGGCTTCGGGAGACCGGGCTTTGGCTTTGGAAGACCAGGCTTCGGCTTTGGAAGACCTGGATTTGGCTTTGGAAGACCGGGCTTCGGCTTTCCGTTTGCAACGGGGTTTGTCGGCGGTCTTGCGACAGGAGCGCTGCTGTCGCCGGGCTATGGCTACGGATATCCTTATCCTTATTATCCGCCGTACCCGTACTATCCGTATTATTAATTTCTTTAAAAAACATCCGGGCAGGATGTTTTTTAATTTTTTAAAAGATAAATGATCCATGTATTCATTCTCTCCGTTAGTCATGATGTAAACGTCAAATAAATAAAAATAAAAGGAGAGAATAACATGAAGATGAAAAAAGCACTGATTGCTGTACCACTCAGTTTTTCCCTGCTGATTCCCGCTTTTGGAACAGTGAACGCAGAAGATCACGGAGGCAGCCACGGCGGAAGCCACAGCGGCATGGCATCAGCAGAGGTTTCAAACCCTGCCATTGATCTTCGGGCATCCCTTGATGCGATCCTCTCAGAGCATGCATACTTAGCGGTTGTTGCCATGCAAAAAGGCATTGACGGCAAAGAAGACTTTGAAGCGGCTGCAGGACAGCTGAATAAAAATACCGACGATTTAGCGGCAGCTGTAGGATCTGTTTACGGTGAAGAAGCGGGAAATCAATTCAAAGAAATCTGGAGCAGCCACATCGGCTATTTCGTAGACTATGTAACGGCGACAGCTGAAAACAATGAAGAAGGCAGAAAACAGGCACTTGCAGAACTGGACAAGTACCGTGCCGAGCAAGCTGGCTTTTTGGATACAGCAACAGAAGGCCGCCTGAAAGCGGCAGATCTTGAAGCGGGCCTAAAGGTTCATGTGGAACAGCTGATTGGAGCTTTTGAAAGCTACAGAGCGGGTGAATACGACAAAGCATACGATGATGCAACAGAATCGATGCACCATATGTTCGGAGTCGGCAAAAGCCTTTCATGGGCCATCACCGACCAGTTCCCTGAGAAATTCGAAAATACATCTCCGGACACTGCCGCTGCTGACTTGCGCGCAGATTTAAATCATGTATTTTCAGAGCACGCAGCATTAGCTGCACTGACGATGCAAAAAGGAATTGACGGAGCAAAAGATTTTGATGCGGCGGCAGCGGCATTAAATGAAAACACAGATGATCTGACAGCAGCTGTTGAATCTGTCTACGGTGCTGAAGGAGCTGCGCAGTTTAAAGAAATCTGGAGCAGCCACATCGGCTACTTTGTTGACTACGTGACAGCAACTGCTGAAAACGATGAAGCGGGTAAGGAAGAAGCAGTGGCGGAGCTTGATGCATACCGTGCAGAGCAGGCGGCATTCCTAGATGCTGCAACAGAGGGCAGACTGAAAGCGGCCGACCTCGAGGCGGGTCTCAAAGAGCATGTAGACCAGCTTCTCGCGGCATTTAACAGCTACACAGGAAAAGACTATCCTGCAGCCTATGAAAATATCCATGTTGCTTATTCGCACATGTTTGGAGTAGGCCAGGCCCTGTCAGGCGCCATTACGGATCAATTCCCTGAAAAGTTTGAGGGGCAAAAGCCTTCTGACATGCCGAAAACAGGCATGGGCGGCATGAGCCAGTCAAACAGCGGTGTCATTATGTGGGCCGTATTCGGATTTATTCTGGCATCTGCAGCGATCGCCATGATTGCACGCAAAAAATCAGTGAAAAACTAAGGGCTCGAGCAGAAGTTTTAAGCAAGGCCCGCCTTATTTAAAAAAAATGAGTAAAAGAACTGTGATCCCTGCCGAAAAGGCAGGGATTATTCGGTTTTTCGGGATATTTCTATGAATTTGACGTGTAATGTCATAGGTTTATTGATATAATGGAGAGTAGGCTATTATTCAATTATCGGAAAGACTTACATATTTATGGTCTTATATATTTCAGCATGAACATCATTACAAAAACTTTTAACTCCCGTTTTTTATGGAGCTAGATAGATTAGGGAGGTTCAACTCATGGAAGAAAACAAAACACCTAACGTGAAAGAGATTAATATCAGTCACGAGATGCGTTCTTCTTTTCTCGATTATGCGATGAGCGTTATCGTTTCGCGCGCTCTTCCGGACGTTCGTGACGGCCTGAAGCCTGTTCACCGCCGGATTCTCTACGCGATGAATGACCTTGGCATGACATCGGACAAACCGTTCAAAAAGTCCGCGCGTATCGTCGGCGAAGTAATCGGAAAGTATCATCCGCACGGCGACAGCGCCGTTTATGACTCTATGGTCAGGATGGCACAGGATTTCAACTTCCGCTACATGCTTGTCGACGGTCACGGGAACTTTGGTTCAGTTGACGGAGACGGTGCGGCAGCGATGCGTTATACAGAAGCCAGGATGTCTAAGATCGCAATGGAGCTTCTCCGCGATATTAACAAAGACACCATCGATTATCAGGACAACTATGACGGGTCTGAACGTGAACCTGTCGTGCTTCCTTCAAGGTTCCCTAATCTTCTGGTAAACGGAGCAGCGGGGATTGCTGTCGGCATGGCGACAAACATTCCGCCTCATCAGCTTGGAGAAGTCATCGACGGGGTTCTTGCTGTCAGCAAAGATCCTGAAGTCAGCATACAGGAGCTGATGGAAATCATTCCGGGTCCGGACTTCCCTACTGCAGGACAGATTATCGGCAGAAGCGGCATCCGCAAAGCGTATGAAACCGGCCGGGGATCGATCACCATCAGAGCAAAAGTTGAAATTGAACAAAAAGCGTCAGGCAAGGAAGTTATTATCGTCAGAGAGCTTCCTTACCAGGTGAACAAGGCGAAGCTGATCGAAAAAATTGCAGAGCTTGTTCGCGACAAAAAGATCGAAGGAATTACAGACTTAAGAGACGAATCCGACCGAAACGGCATGCGTATTGTCATTGAAGTCCGCAAAGATGCAAATTCAAACGTCCTTTTGAACAATCTTTTTAAACAGACAGCTCTTCAGACAAGCTTCGGCATCAACATGCTTGCCCTTGTAGGCGGACAGCCTCAGGTGCTGAACCTGAAGCAGTTCCTTGTCTATTATCTGGACCATCAAAAGGTGATTATCCGCCGCCGCACAGCCTTTGAGCTGCGCAAAGCGGAAGCACGTGCGCATATTCTGGAAGGACTCCGGATTGCTCTTGATCATCTGGATGAAGTGATTGCACTTATCCGTGCTTCACAGACAACAGATATCGCTAAACAAGGATTGATGGACAACTTCTCTCTTTCTGAAAAACAGGCTCAGGCTATTCTTGACATGCGTCTTCAGCGCTTAACAGGACTTGAGCGCGAAAAGATTGAAGAAGAATACCAGGGTCTTGTTCAACTGATCGCAGAATTGAAGGCAATTCTTGCAGATGATGAGAAAGTTCTTGAAATCATCCGCGAGGAGCTTGAAGAAATCAAGGAGCGCTTCAATGATGTGCGCCGTACGGAGATTGTAACCGGCGGCATCGAAATGATTGAAGACGAAGACTTAATTCCTGTTGAAAACATCGTGATCACGCTGACGCACAACGGCTATATCAAGAGACTTCCAATCTCGACATACCGAAGCCAGAGAAGGGGCGGACGCGGAATTCAGGGAATGGGCACGAATGAAGATGATTTCGTCGAACATCTGCTCACAACTTCAACCCACGACACGATCCTGTTCTTCACGAACAAAGGAAAGGTTTACCGTACAAAAGGCTACGAGATTCCTGAGTACGGAAGAACGGCAAAAGGTCTGCCGATCATTAACCTCCTTGAGATTGAAAAAGGGGAATGGGTCAATGCCATCATTCCTGTTTCGGAATTTGCAGATGACTGGTCTCTCTTCTTCACGACGAAAGAAGGAATCTCAAAACGGTCTCCGCTTTCTCAATTTGCCAACATCAGAAAGGGCGGCCTGATTGCTGTCAATCTGCGCGAGGCAGATGAACTGATTTCTGTAAGGCTGACGGACGGAACGAAACACATCATGATCGGAACGAAAAAGGGAATGCTGATCCGCTTCCCGGAAACAGACGTCCGCTCAATGGGCCGTACGGCTACAGGGGTAAAAGGCATCACGCTTGATGCGGATGACGAAGTTGTCGGCATGGAGATCCTGGAAGAGGACGCAGACGTTCTGACTGTCACGCGAAACGGATTCGGCAAGCGGACGCCTGCAGCTGAATACCGCGTGCAAAGCCGTGGCGGAAAAGGGATTAAAACATGTAATGTAACCGAAAAGAACGGTACTGTCATATCTGTTAAGCCTTCAACAGGAGAAGAGGACCTGATGCTGATTACAGCAAGCGGCGTTCTGATCCGGATGGCGATTGACAGCATTTCGACAACGGGACGAAACACACAGGGCGTCAAGCTGATTAAGCTTGGCGGCGAAGAACACGTTGCAACAGTAGCGGTAGTGGAAAAAGAAGAATTGGAACCTGAAGAGGATCTGACAGAAGAACAGATTCAGGATTCTGAAACTGAAGCACCGCCGGAAGATCCATCAGGCACTGAAGAATAAGGGGGAAAAGTACAGCGGAAGCTGTACTTTTTTTCTGCCTTTTTTATTCAATAAATCCATATCCTTCTAAAATATTGGGTTATAATCAGGTTGGGAGGGATTCATGTGAGGGTCCATATCAATCAGATAAATGAGGGGAACATCTTGCTGAAGGATGTTCTTTCAGCATCGGGTAAACCGCTTATGCGGAAACATACTGTACTTGAACGGGAACTTGTCGATGTTTTGCATGCGTTTTTAATAGAAACAGTAGATATAGAATCATTCAGTGAGACCGAGCAGGACAAAAACGTTCCGGCTGACAAGTCTGTTACACCGTTTGGGGCAGTCTATCATGCTGCTGTTCAGGGCTTTAAAAAACTGTATGCGGACTGGCATTCAGGTGCTTCAGTTGACATCTCAAAGGTTAGAAATCTTCTGATTCCTGCTGTGGAACATATCCTGCAGCACCCGTCAGAAGTGTTTAAAACAACCGGATATACAGGAGAAGAAGACTATCTCTACCATCAATCTGTATCAGCGGCGCTCCTGAGCGCAAGCCTCGCCAAATCTTCAGGCTTCCCGCACGGCGACGTGATTCAGATTGCAATGACAGGACTGCTTTGCGACTGCGGTCTGACAAAGCTTGATCAGGGGTTTATTCAGAAAAAAAGAGCTCTGACGGCAAAGGAATTTGACGAAATCAAACAGCATCCTGTACACAGCTATAAGATGCTTAAAAACATTGTCTCTTTAAAAGAAGCTGTCAAGATCGGTGTCCTGCAGCATCATGAACGAATGGACGGGAGCGGGTATCCCCTCGGCACTAAAGGAGATCAGCTTCATCCTTACGGGAAAATTGCAGCACTCGCCCACGCCTATCAGGCCATGGTCAGCACCAGGCCTTACAGGGACCGGCAGTCTCCATTTCTCGTTCTTGAGCAGCTGATGGAAGATGAGTTTGGCAGATTTGACCTTTCAGCTCTTAAAGCATTGAGAAAAGGGCTGCTGACATTCAGCAGCGGAACATTCATCAGGCTGTCTGACGGGCGAACAGCAGAAATTGTCTTTATAGAAGACCAGCAGCCTGCAAGACCTCTTGTGAAGCTCCAGGACAGCGGTGAAATGATTGCTCTGAAAGAATATAGACAGCTATATATAGAGGAAATATTATAAGAGCAACTTTTTGCTCTTTTTTTATTGCTTATTTAAAAGAATGCTGATATAATTCTAAAAGTCAGTAAGAAAGCCACTACATAAGCGAGTTTAGCAAAAAAACATTTTCAAAATGTTATTGACTTAATGGGCTTTAGAGTGATATACTGATTAGGTCGCTTCGAGATGAAACGACATCAAAAGTTCTTTGAAAACTAAACAAAACCAAAAGCGTACCAAACGTTTTAAATTTTTTAAGTCAGCAACATTTATGAGTCACAAATTTTCTTCGGAGAGTTTGATCCTGGCTCAGGACGAACGCTGGCGGCGTGCCTAATACATGCAAGTCGAGCGGACCTCTTCGGAGGTCAGCGGCGGACGGGTGAGTAACACGTGGGCAACCTGCCTGTAAGACTGGGATAACTCCGGGAAACCGGAGCTAATACCGGATACTATGTCAAACCGCATGGTTTGACATTCAAAGACGGTTTCGGCTGTCACTTACAGATGGGCCCGCGGCGCATTAGCTAGTTGGTGAGGTAATGGCTCACCAAGGCGACGATGCGTAGCCGACCTGAGAGGGTGATCGGCCACACTGGGACTGAGACACGGCCCAGACTCCTACGGGAGGCAGCAGTAGGGAATCTTCCGCAATGGACGAAAGTCTGACGGAGCAACGCCGCGTGAGTGATGAAGGTTTTCGGATCGTAAAACTCTGTTGTCAGGGAAGAACAAGTGCCGGAGTAACTGCCGGCACCTTGACGGTACCTGACCAGAAAGCCACGGCTAACTACGTGCCAGCAGCCGCGGTAATACGTAGGTGGCAAGCGTTGTCCGGAATTATTGGGCGTAAAGCGCGCGCAGGCGGTTTCTTAAGTCTGATGTGAAAGCCCCCGGCTCAACCGGGGAGGGTCATTGGAAACTGGGAAACTTGAGTGCAGAAGAGGAGAGTGGAATTCCACGTGTAGCGGTGAAATGCGTAGAGATGTGGAGGAACACCAGTGGCGAAGGCGACTCTCTGGTCTGTAACTGACGCTGAGGCGCGAAAGCGTGGGGAGCGAACAGGATTAGATACCCTGGTAGTCCACGCCGTAAACGATGAGTGCTAAGTGTTAGAGGGTTTCCGCCCTTTAGTGCTGCAGCTAACGCATTAAGCACTCCGCCTGGGGAGTACGGTCGCAAGACTGAAACTCAAAGGAATTGACGGGGGCCCGCACAAGCGGTGGAGCATGTGGTTTAATTCGAAGCAACGCGAAGAACCTTACCAGGTCTTGACATCCTTTGCCACTTCTAGAGATAGAAGGTTCCCCTTCGGGGGACAAAGTGACAGGTGGTGCATGGTTGTCGTCAGCTCGTGTCGTGAGATGTTGGGTTAAGTCCCGCAACGAGCGCAACCCTTGATCTTAGTTGCCAGCATTCAGTTGGGCACTCTAAGGTGACTGCCGGTGACAAACCGGAGGAAGGTGGGGATGACGTCAAATCATCATGCCCCTTATGACCTGGGCTACACACGTGCTACAATGGATGGTACAAAGGGCTGCGAGACCGCGAGGTTTAGCCAATCCCATAAAACCATTCTCAGTTCGGATTGCAGGCTGCAACTCGCCTGCATGAAGCTGGAATCGCTAGTAATCGCGGATCAGCATGCCGCGGTGAATACGTTCCCGGGCCTTGTACACACCGCCCGTCACACCACGAGAGTTTGCAACACCCGAAGTCGGTGGGGTAACCGCAAGGAGCCAGCCGCCTAAGGTGGGGTAGATGATTGGGGTGAAGTCGTAACAAGGTAGCCGTATCGGAAGGTGCGGCTGGATCACCTCCTTTCTAAGGATATGAGGTCGCTTTTGGATTTTGTTTAGTTTTGAGAGAACTTTGTTCTCCATTTAAATAGGAAGTTTACTTTACAAGTAAGCGAGAACGTCATGCGCGTGCTTTTTTGTTCGTCGCAATCGTCTCTTTTATCCTTATATGAGATGGGCCTATAGCTCAGCTGGTTAGAGCGCACGCCTGATAAGCGTGAGGTCGATGGTTCGAGTCCATTTAGGCCCACCATCTCTTTAATACGGGGCCTTAGCTCAGCTGGGAGAGCGCCTGCCTTGCACGCAGGAGGTCAGCGGTTCGATCCCGCTAGGCTCCACCTAGAAAGTTGTTCTTTGAAAACTGGATAACGTAATTGATAACAAGTAATTCACTGAGATTTACGCTTACCATAGTGATTTTCTTAGACTTTACAGTCTAAACAAACGATTGACCAATTTTGGTTAAGTTATGAAGGGCGCACGGTGGATGCCTTGGCACTAGGAGCCGATGAAGGACGGGACTAACACCGATATGCTTTGGGGAGCTGTAAGTAAGCTTTGATCCAGAGATTTCCGAATGGGGAAACCCACTGTTCGTAATGGAACAGTATCTTTACCTGAATACATAGGGTACTGAAGGCAGACCCGGGGAACTGAAACATCTAAGTACCCGGAGGAAGAGAAAGCAAATGCGATTTCCCAAGTAGCGGCGAGCGAAACGGAATCAGCCCAAACCAAGAGGCTTGCCTCTTGGGGTTGTAGGACACTCTATACGGAGTTACAAAGGAACGGGGTAGATGAAGCGGCCTGGAAAGGCCTGTCATAGAAGGTAAAAACCCTGTAGTCGAAACTTCGTTCCCTCCAGAGTGGATCCTGAGTACGGCGGGACACGTGAAATCCCGTCGGAATCCGGGAGGACCATCTCCCAAGGCTAAATACTACCTAGTGACCGATAGTGAACCAGTACCGTGAGGGAAAGGTGAAAAGCACCCCGGAAGGGGAGTGAAAAGATCCTGAAACCGTGTGCTTACAAGTAGTCAGAGCCCGTTAACGGGTGATGGCGTGCCTTTTGTAGAATGAACCGGCGAGTTACGATCCCGTGCAAGGTTAAGTTGATGAGACGGAGCCGCAGCGAAAGCGAGTCTGAATAGGGCGAATTAGTACGTGGTCGTAGACCCGAAACCAGGTGATCTACCCATGTCCAGGGTGAAGTTCAGGTAACACTGAATGGAGGCCCGAACCCACGCACGTTGAAAAGTGCGGGGATGAGGTGTGGGTAGCGGAGAAATTCCAATCGAACTTGGAGATAGCTGGTTCTCTCCGAAATAGCTTTAGGGCTAGCCTCGAGTATGAGAGTCTTGGAGGTAGAGCACTGATTGGACTAGGGGCCCTCATCGGGTTACCGAATTCAGTCAAACTCCGAATGCCAAAGACTTGCTCCTCGGGAGTCAGACTGCGAGTGATAAGATCCGTAGTCAAGAGGGAAACAGCCCAGACCGCCAGCTAAGGTCCCAAAGTATACGTTAAGTGGAAAAGGATGTGGAGTTGCTTAGACAACCAGGATGTTGGCTTAGAAGCAGCCACCATTTAAAGAGTGCGTAATAGCTCACTGGTCGAGTGACTCTGCGCCGAAAATGTACCGGGGCTAAACGTATCACCGAAGCTGCGGACTGTTCTTACGAACAGTGGTAGGAGAGCGTTCTAAGGGCGTCGAAGCCAGACCGGAAGGACTGGTGGAGCGCTTAGAAGTGAGAATGCCGGTATGAGTAGCGAAAGAGGGGTGAGAATCCCCTCCACCGAATGCCTAAGGTTTCCTGAGGAAGGCTCGTCCGCTCAGGGTTAGTCGGGACCTAAGCCGAGGCCGAAAGGCGTAGGCGATGGACAACAGGTTGATATTCCTGTACCACCTCCTCACCATTTGAGCAATGGGGGGACGCAGGAGGATAGGGCAAGCGCGCTGTTGGATATGCGCGTCCAAGCAGTTAGGCCGGGAAGTAGGCAAATCCGCTTCCCATATAAGGCTGAGCTGTGATGGCGAGGGAAATTTAGTACCGAAGTTCCTGATTCCACACTGCCAAGAAAAGCCTCTAGCGAGGTGAGAGGTGCCCGTACCGCAAACCGACACAGGTAGGCGAGGAGAGAATCCTAAGGTGAGCGAGAGAACTCTCGTTAAGGAACTCGGCAAAATGACCCCGTAACTTCGGGAGAAGGGGTGCTTTTTAGGGTGAATAGCCCTGAAAAGCCGCAGTGAATAGGCCCAGGCGACTGTTTAGCAAAAACACAGGTCTCTGCGAAGCCGCAAGGCGAAGTATAGGGGCTGACGCCTGCCCGGTGCTGGAAGGTTAAGGGGAGAGGTTAGCGCAAGCGAAGCTTTGAACCGAAGCCCCAGTAAACGGCGGCCGTAACTATAACGGTCCTAAGGTAGCGAAATTCCTTGTCGGGTAAGTTCCGACCCGCACGAAAGGCGTAACGATCTGGGCACTGTCTCAACGAGAGACTCGGTGAAATTATAGTACCTGTGAAGATGCAGGTTACCCGCGACAGGACGGAAAGACCCCGTGGAGCTTTACTGCAGCCTGATATTGAATTTTGGTACAGCTTGTACAGGATAGGTAGGAGCCTTGGAAGCCGGAGCGCAAGCTTCGGTGGAGGCATTGGTGGGATACTACCCTTGCTGTATTGAAATTCTAACCCGCAGCCCTTACCGGGCTGGGAGACAGTGTCAGGCGGGCAGTTTGACTGGGGCGGTCGCCTCCTAAAATGTAACGGAGGCGCCCAAAGGTTCCCTCAGAATGGTTGGAAATCATTCGCAGAGTGTAAAGGCACAAGGGAGCTTGACTGCGAGACCTACAAGTCGAGCAGGGACGAAAGTCGGGCTTAGTGATCCGGTGGTTCCGCATGGAAGGGCCATCGCTCAACGGATAAAAGCTACCCCGGGGATAACAGGCTTATCTCCCCCAAGAGTCCACATCGACGGGGAGGTTTGGCACCTCGATGTCGGCTCATCGCATCCTGGGGCTGTAGTCGGTCCCAAGGGTTGGGCTGTTCGCCCATTAAAGCGGTACGCGAGCTGGGTTCAGAACGTCGTGAGACAGTTCGGTCCCTATCCGTCGTGGGCGCAGGAAATTTGAGAGGAGCTGTCCTTAGTACGAGAGGACCGGGATGGACGCACCGCTGGTGTACCAGTTGTCTTGCCAAAGGCATCGCTGGGTAGCTATGTGCGGAAGGGATAAGTGCTGAAAGCATCTAAGCATGAAGCCCCCCTCAAGATGAGATTTCCCATCACATTTGTGAGTAAGAACCCTGAAAGATGATCAGGTTGATAGGTCTGAGGTGGAAGCGCGGTGACGTGTGGAGCTGACAGATACTAATCGTTCGAGGACTTAACCACAGTCTAACTAAGCGTAAATTGCACGTGAATCTTGTTATCAAACGTTACTCAGTTTTGAAAGAATAACTTCTTTCAACAAAAATGCATATTGTCTGGTGATGATGGCAAAGAGGTCACACCCGTTCCCATGCCGAACACGGAAGTTAAGCTCTTTAGCGCCGATGGTAGTTGGGGGTTTCCCCCTGTGAGAGTAGGACGTTGCCAGGCACGCAGAAAAAAGGACAGCAGAGATGCTGTCTTTTTTGTTGTTCTGAAGGAATGCAGGATTAATTAGTGCAAACAAATGGGGAATCGTACCCTGTGAAACTGTAAATCGATATCAGAGGGTAAGCAAACGCCCGAATCGTACCCTCCAAAACCGAAAAACGATATCGGAGGGTAAGCAAACAGCTTGGATCCTACCCCTGCATACTCTGCTCCCTCATCTGATTCAAAAAGGTCAGCGCCATCTGGGGTATTTTATCCTTTGTGGCTTCAAGGAAACGGACTATGAAGACATAGTCATCCTGGGAATGGCTGAGCATCAGTTCGTACCACCACTCTGTTTCATATCTTGAGATCATGCTGAGATTGTACAGCAGGAGATAGTGCGCAAGAAACTCAGGCAGACCTGCCAGATCATTCAGCGATGCCGGCAGACTGTACGTGCACGTCTGCTGGTTATATAAAAAGGGCGGGCTGCTGAAAGCGTTAAAAGACTCTGGCAGAAGCAATGACATAACGTCACTAGTCTCACCTGCTTTATCAAGCTGAAAGTGATGATGCAAATAGTCAAGCATCCTATCCGGTGTCATGTGGTAGGATGCTGCCGCATCTTTCGGAAGATGAATGTGTTGATCGTCCACCCCAATTGCGATATGTACGTCTTTTTGTTTATGCATTTTAAACAGGTCACAGAGCTCGGGCACTCTCTTTAAAAGCTCGTGCATGGAGTACTTGTCATTCTCCACGTGCTGAAGGCTGTACAGGTGGAATGCTGCATGGGCAAACAGGCCGTTTCTTTGTATTTTCACTTCGTCCTGCAGAAAGCGGTAATGCTGTTTTTTTCGTTTGCGTGAAGATACTCCGTGTGCAAGAACAGAGGATGCGGCAGGGTATTCGGGATCTTTTGTCAGGATGCAGGCTTTGATGAGCTGGGCCATGCCGTAGAAAAGCAGCATGGGCTTTACGGGCAGTGATGCATTCTCAGCTGAGAGATAAAAGTTTTCTGCATGCTTCAGATGGTACACAAACGGGTAGCTGTTCTGATAAGAGAGTTCTGCCGGCAATGACTGGCAGGATTTTTGGTAACATTTTTCCAGAAACTTTTGGACGGTATCTGTTGTTTGGTAGGATTTAAGCTGATTCCACGCGTTTGTTGCAGTCATTTTGCAGACCTCCTTATTGTCGAAATTTTTAAACTCTTTTACCTGTTCTTGACAGTGGGTAGGCAAGTTGTTAATCTACTAATAATATTTTGCCGTAAAGAGGGGGATTTCATGATGTGGGAAAGTAAATTTGTTAAAGAAGGTTTGACGTTTGACGATGTATTGCTTGTTCCGGCTAAATCTGAAGTACTGCCAAGGGATGTAGATTTAAGTGTCAGCTTAACACCGACTCTTAAGCTTAATATTCCGGTTATCAGTGCAGGCATGGATACGGTGACGGAAGCTCAGCTTGCGATTTCGATGGCAAGGCAGGGCGGCATGGGCATTATCCACAAAAACATGTCCATTGAGCAGCAGGCAGAACAGGTTGATAAGGTAAAGCGTTCTGAACGGGGTGTTATTACAAACCCATTCTTTTTAACTCCTGACCACCAGGTATATGATGCTGAGCATTTGATGGGAAAATACCGTATTTCGGGTGTTCCTGTCGTCAACAATGAAGACGAGCAAAAGCTTGTCGGCATCATTACAAACCGGGATATGCGTTTTATTCAGGATTTCTCCATCAAGATTTCAGAGGTTATGACAAAAGATAACCTTGTAACGGCAGCTGTCGGAACAACGTTAAAGGAAGCAGAGAGCATTCTTCAAAAACACAAAATCGAAAAACTTCCTCTTGTTGATGATAAAGGTGTTTTAAAAGGATTAATCACGATTAAGGATATTGAAAAAGTCATCGAGTTCCCGAACTCTGCAAAAGATGAGCACGGCCGCCTTCTTGTAGGTGCAGCAGTAGGTGTTACGTCAGATACGA
Source organism: Metabacillus sp. cB07 (assembly GCF_016839225.1). Classification (NCBI taxonomy): domain Bacteria; kingdom Bacillati; phylum Bacillota; class Bacilli; order Caryophanales; family Bacillaceae; genus Metabacillus; species Metabacillus sp. cB07. Next base: position 19,779 of record NZ_CP069296.1, read on the forward strand.
TGACCCGCGTTAAAAAACTTGTGGAAGCCAATGTTGATGCGATTGTAGTTGATACGGCCCACGGTCATTCAAAAGGCGTTCTCGATATGGTCAAAATGATCAGAAGCGAATTCCCTGAACTTAATATTATCGCTGGAAACGTGGCGACTGCAGAAGCGACAAGAGCTCTTGCTGAAGCCGGAGCGAATGTTGTAAAAGTAGGAATCGGACCTGGATCAATCTGTACAACACGTGTTGTTGCAGGCGTAGGTGTACCTCAGATCACGGCTGTTTACGACTGTGCGACAGAAGCAAGAAACCTTGGCATTACTATTATCGCAGACGGCGGCATTAAATATTCAGGCGACATCGTAAAAGCACTTGCTTCAGGCGGACATGCTGTTATGCTCGGAAGCCTTCTTGCAGGCACGTCTGAAAGCCCCGGCGAAACAGAGATCTACCAAGGCAGACGCTTTAAAGTCTACCGCGGCATGGGGTCTGTCGGCGCTATGGAAAAAGGAAGCAAGGACCGCTACTTCCAGGAAGACAACAAGAAGTTTGTTCCGGAAGGCATTGAGGGCAGAACGCCTTATAAAGGACCCCTTTCAGATACGATATATCAGCTTGTCGGGGGTATCCGCTCAGGCATGGGCTACTGCGGAACAGCAAATCTTGAAGAGCTTCGCGAAAATACCCAGTTTGTCCGCATGACCGGCGCAGGTCTGCGCGAAAGCCATCCGCATGATGTGCAAATTACAAAAGAATCACCTAACTACTCGTTATCATAAGATTTTTAGGCCGTTTGACCTGAAATGTAATACAATGTTCAATCTTTAGGACAGAGTCTCAGACTCTGTCTATTTTTTTTTATAATAGTGTGATAAAATCGACTTTGTTGTTTGTAGCTAAGGTCAATAATTGAATAATAAATAGATAAAAAAACGGTGGAGGTTATGAAGTTGAGCAACATGAAAGTAAAGTGCCTGCTGTCTGTTTTTCTTGCAGCTGTTCTGGCAGTGACTGCAGTATTGCCGGGTGCAGGAGCAAAAGCGGCAGAGAACGATCCAGTTGGAGTAAATGCAAAAGGAGCCATTTTAGTAGAGGCATCTACAGGAAAGATCCTGTACGGCAAAAATGCCGATGAGCTTCTGCCGATCGCAAGTATGGCTAAAATCATGACAGAATACCTTGTCCTTGAAGCTGTAAACGAAGGAAAAATCAAGTGGGATCAAACCTATACACCGAGTGACTATGTTTACCGCATCTCCCAAAACCGCAGCCTGTCAAATGTTCCATTGCGAAAAGACGGTACATACAATGTAAAAGAGCTCTTTGAAGCCATGAGCATTTATTCTGCAAACGGTGCAGCGATCGGTCTTGCTGAAATTGTAGCAGGATCTGAATCGAATTTTGTTAAATTGATGAATGAAAAAGCGAAAGATCTTGGTCTTAAAAATTATGAATTTGTTAACTCAACTGGTCTTGATAATGGAGATCTGATTGGACAGCATCCTGAAGGAACGAGTGCAGACGCTGAAAACAAAATGTCAGCACGCGACATGGCTCTTCTTTCACAGAAACTCATCAATGAATATCCGGAAGTGCTTGAAACAGCAAGCATTCCAAGAAAGGTATTCAGAGAAGGAACAGATGATGCGATTAAAATGGATAACTGGAACTGGATGCTCAAAGGTCTTCTTTTTGAAACAGAAGGCGTTGACGGGCTGAAAACGGGTTCCACGAAATCTGCAGGCTCATCCTTTACTGCCACAGCAGAACGAAATGACATGCGTGTCATTACAGTTGTTTTAAATGCACAGGGCAGCGACGGGCTTCACACACCGCGCTTTAAAGAAACGAAAAAGATGATTGATTATGCATACAATAACTTCAAGATGGAAGAAGTTTACCCTGAAAACTATCAAATCAAAGATAAATCAAACCTTTCTGTAGTGAAAGGAAAAGAAAAAGAAGTGGCTGTTGCAACAAATGAGCCGTTATCGCTAGTTGTTAAAAACGGTGAAAAAAATGCGTACAAGCCAAGCTACGTTTTTGATGAGAAAAAAGTAAATGCTGATAACGAAGTGCAGGCACCGGTTAAAAAAGGCGAGAAGATCGGCTCTATGACCGTTCAATACAGCGGTGAAGGCCAGGATCTTGGCTTCCTTGAAGAAAAAAGCGAAGCAAGCGTTGACCTTGTCACAAAGAGCAGCATTGAAAAAGCAAACTGGTTTGTCCTTTCCATGAGAGGAATCGGAGGATTCTTTGCAGGGTTATGGGGCACTGTGACAGATACAGTAACCGGCTGGTTTTAAGGAAAGAGATTTGCCCGATTTGGGCAAATCTTTTTTTTACAATAATTTCTTTTAAAGGAAACATGACAGCTGTTTGTTTGAAATGTTACTATTATTCCGTTAATTTTGATAGGATTTTTCGATAACTTAGGATAGAATAAGCTATATGTGCTAGATCAATTTTTATCTATTACGAGGGGGATATAGAATGAACAATACAGGTACTGACCGCGTAAAGCGCGGCATGGCAGAAATGCAAAAAGGCGGCGTCATCATGGACGTTGTGAACGCTGAACAGGCTAAAATTGCTGAGGAAGCAGGCGCAGTTGCTGTAATGGCACTTGAGCGCGTTCCTGCGGATATCCGCGCAGCAGGCGGAGTTGCCCGCATGGCAGATCCGACAATTGTTGAGGCGGTTATGGGAGCAGTATCCATTCCTGTTATGGCAAAAGCGCGTATCGGACATATTGTAGAAGCACGCGTATTAGAAGCTATGGGTGTTGATTATATCGATGAGAGTGAAGTATTGACTCCTGCAGATGAAGAATATCACTTGAACAAGCGCGATTTCACAGTTCCGTTTGTCTGCGGATGCCGCGATTTAGGCGAAGCGACAAGACGTATTGCAGAAGGAGCTTCTATGCTTCGCACTAAAGGCGAGCCGGGAACAGGAAACATTGTTGAGGCTGTCCGCCACATGCGCAAAGTAAATGGACAAGTACGCAGAATCGCAAGCATGAGCACAGACGAGCTGATGACAGAAGCGAAGCTGTTAGGCGCGCCTTATGAGCTTCTTCTTCAAATTAAACATGAAGGACGCCTTCCGGTAGTTAACTTTGCAGCAGGCGGAGTAGCAACACCTGCAGATGCTGCTCTTATGATGCAGCTTGGTGCTGACGGAGTATTTGTAGGATCAGGTATCTTCAAGTCAGAAAATCCTGCTAAATTTGCACGTGCGATTGTTGAAGCAACAACACACTTTGAAGATTATGAGTTGGTTGCAAGCCTTTCTAAAGGTCTTGGAACGGCAATGAAAGGCATCGAGATCTCAACACTGCTTCCTGAAAACAGAATGCAGGAGCGCGGCTGGTAATCATAAAGGAGTAGAAGAGTCATGCTTAAAATTGGTGTACTTGGCCTTCAGGGTGCCGTCAGAGAGCACATCCGCTCCATCGAGGAAAGCGGAGCTGAAGGGATCGTTATCAAACGGACTGAGCAGCTTGATGAGCTTGACGGTCTGATTATTCCTGGCGGTGAAAGCACAACGATGCGCCGCCTGATTGATAAATACGGGTTCATGGATCCCTTAAAAACGTTTGCTGCACAAGGAAAACCGATGTTTGGAACGTGTGCAGGCCTTATTCTTCTTGCGAAAAACATTGTCGGATATGAAGAAGGCCATCTAAGTGTAATGGATGTAACCGTCGAACGAAATTCCTTCGGCCGTCAGCGCGACAGTTTTGAAGCGGAGCTTAACATCACAGATGTAGCAGAAGACTTCACCGGCGTTTTCATCAGAGCCCCTCATATTGTGGAGGTAGGAGAAGACGTTGAGATCCTTTCTAAACATGATGGACGCATTGTCGCTGCAAGGCAGGGCCAGTTCCTTGGATGCTCCTTCCATCCGGAATTAACGGATGATCACAGGATGACAGGTCTTTTTGTCCGCATGGCGGAACAGGCAAAAGAAAAATTAAGCGTATAAAACCCTTGCAACCGTACCAAACTTATAGTAAATTATGAATTACTTAAATAAGCACAACGTGATGACAGGAACCAGTAGCAAGTGTTTCTTTCCAAAGAGAGCCGGTGGTCGGTGCGAACCGGTGTGAGAGCCTTGTGAATCCATCCTTGAATGATGTATTGAAATCTTCGGAGACTAGATATGTCCGGAACAGGCCGTTATCCTGCTAAGAGGAAGGCGCAGGATTCTGTCTTCAATTAGGGTGGCAACGCGGATACAACTTCCGTCCCTTTACCGGGGACGGGAGTTTTTTATTTGTAAAAAAATGATAAATAAAAGGAGTTATTAGGATGCTTGATATTAAGTACTTGCGGGCTAATTTTGAAGAGGTAAAAGAAAAGCTCTCTCATCGCGGAGAAGATTTAGGCGACTTTGCCAAATTTGAAGAGCTTGACCAAAAACGCCGTGAATTGATTTCTGAGGTTGAGGTCTATAAAAGCAAACGAAATGAAGTATCCGGCCAAATCGCTGTCATGAAGCGCGAAAAGCAGGATGCCGATCACCTAATTAAAGAGATGCGCGAAGTTGGCGACAAGGTGAAGGAAATGGATGAAGAGCTCAGACAAGTAGAAGCCGATCTTGAACATTTGATGCTGTCTATCCCGAATATTCCCCACGAAAGCGTGCCGGTTGGGGAGACGGAGGATGATAACATTCTTCACCGCGAGTGGGGAGAAGTTCCGTCATTTGCATACGAGCCGAAGCCTCACTGGGATGTAGCCGACCATTTGGGAATCCTTGATTTTGAACGTGCCGGCAAAGTAACAGGAAGCCGCTTTGTTTTCTACAAAGGTCTTGGCGCCCGTCTTGAGCGTGCATTGATCAGCTTCATGCTCGATCTTCATATTGATGAGCACGGCTATACGGAAGTTCTGCCTCCATACATCGTCAACAGAGCGAGCATGACGGGTACAGGTCAGCTTCCTAAGTTTGAGGAAGATGCTTTCAAAATTGCAGATGAGGACTATTTCCTGATTCCTACGGCTGAAGTACCGGTGACAAACATGCACCGCGAGGAAATCATGTCGGTTGATCAGCTACCAATCAATTATGCAGCATACAGCTCTTGCTTCCGTTCTGAAGCAGGTTCTGCGGGAAGAGATACAAGAGGTCTGATCCGCCAGCATCAATTTAACAAAGTAGAGCTTGTAAAATTCGTAAAACCTGAAGACTCTTACGATGAGCTTGAAAAACTGACAGGACACGCTGAAAAAGTTCTGCAGCTTCTCGGCCTTCCGTACCGCGTTCTGAGAATGTGCACAGCTGACCTCGGATTTACGGCTGCGAAAAAATACGACATTGAAGTATGGATTCCAAGCCAGGAAACATACCGTGAAATTTCTTCTTGCAGTAACTTTGAAGCATTCCAGGCACGCCGTGCAGGCATCCGCTTCAGACGCGAGCCTAAAGGGAAACCTGAATTTGTTCACACGCTGAACGGTTCAGGACTTGCGATCGGACGCACGGTTGCAGCGATTCTTGAAAATTACCAGCAGGAAGATGGAACAGTCATCATCCCTGAAGTTCTTCGTCCGTACATGGGTAACAGAGAAGTTCTATCAAGATAATGGTTTGTCATACCGGAGGGCCCAAAACAGCCGTTTTGGCCCTCTGATTTTTTTTGAAAAAAGTTTTTTAGAAACGTTGACAGAGATATTTTCTATATGATATATTAATTCTTGTCAGTACGGAGGTATACCCAAGTCTGGCTGAAGGGATCGGTCTTGAAAACCGACAGGGGGGTCAAACCCCGCGGGGGTTCGAATCCCTCTACCTCCTCCATTTTAAATATGAATTCCGGTTATTACGCGCATAATAATTGGAGATTGATACTTAGACCGCTGCTTTTGCAGCGGTCTTTTTGCATCTCAAAAAAGGACATAAAAAATAACCGGGAATGATCCCGGTTATTCTACCATTATTTTTTCAGCAGTCTGGTCTGCTCGATGAAATGCGCAACACGCTCAACAATCGGCTCGATGGAACCTTCGTCTTTCATGATGTCGTAATCGTTAATGTTCAGACGCAGTACCGGGCACGCATTGAAGTTGTTGATCCAGTCTTCATAGCGGCGGTGCATTTCCTCCCAGTACGCAACAGGCGTCTGCTGCTCCATCGGGCGTCCGCGCTCTTTAATGCGGGACAGAATGTCGTCAAGGCTGCCTTCGAGATAAATCAGTAGGTCAGGGTGAGGGAAGTAAGGTGTCATGACCATCGCATCGAAAAGATTCGTGTATGTTTCATAATCAACCTCTGTCATCGTCCCTTTTTCGTAGTGCATTTTTGCGAAAATGCCTGTGTCTTCGTAGATGGAACGGTCCTGAATAAATCCGCCGCCGTATTCAAAGATGCGCTTTTGCTCTTTGAAGCGTTCTGCGAGGAAGTAGATCTGCAGGTGGAAGCTCCATCTTTCAAAATCCGCGTAAAACTTGTCAAGATAAGGATTGGTATCTACTTTTTCAAATGAGGTGCGAAAGTTCAGGGCGTTTGCAAGTGCATTGGTCATTGTCGATTTGCCGACGCCGACTGTACCCGCTATTGTAATGACAGCATTGTTCGGGATGCTGTATTTTTCTCTCAAATTCATTTAGCTTTAGCTCCTTCGTGTAAAGATTCATCCAGACGCTTAAAGATATAGGCCAAATCATTGTCGTTTTGGACAAAATCAAGCTCGTCCCCGCTGAACCTCAGCACAGGGATGGACGGGTGTTCCTTTTCCCACTGTGACATGGCCACTTCATAATCCTCAGAAAGCTGCTTCAGGTATCCGGGATCAATCTTTTTCTCAATCTCTCTGCCGCGCTTGTCGATGCGCGAAAGAAGCGTTTCAAGACTTGCATCTAAGTATATGATCAAGTTTGGTTTTGGCATGTCGCTTGTCAAAATGGAATATATGTCGAGGTATTTATCATATTGTTCTTTTTTAAGAGTGCGCTTTGCAAAAATGAGGTTTTTATAGATATGATAATCCGCCACAACAGGCTGACTCTTTTTCAAAAACAACTGGGCAATATCTTCAAGCTGTTTATATCGGTTACAGAGGAAGAACATTTCTGTCTGGAAGCTCCACTCTTCGATGTTTTCATAAAATTTGCCGAGAAACGGATTTTCATCCACAATTTCTTTCAGCAAATGAAAGTGATAGTGTTCTGCTATCGCCTTTGCAAGTGAAGTTTTCCCTACGCCAATCGGTCCTTCCACAGTAATAAACGGTACGCCATTCATCACGTGTCCTCCTACGCAAAAAAATCTATCAAAACAGACAAATTTCATTGTATCACAGTGTTAATAGGAAAAGAGCGGGCATTTCCCAAAAAAGAAAAGTTTCCAATTATCCTGCCATAGAAGGTTGTGATTTATGCCGGTGCACATCACTGCAGAAAAGCGTTTTAGCTTTACTTTGAACTCTTGCCTGAAATGTTTCATTTTCCGTATGATAGATTCGGAATAGTAATAATTTTCATAAAATGGAGGGATTTTTATGCGTGAGGAAACAGTTGCAATGGATGAAGTGACAGAGGATTTTTTTCCGGTAAAAGATGTTGATTATCTAGAAATGTATTCAGGGAATGCCAAGCAGTCTGCCCATTATTTCTGTACAGCGTTCGGATTTAAACTTGTTGCCTACTCCGGTCTTGAAACCGGCAATAGAGAGACTGTCTCCTACGTCCTGCAGCAGCAAAAGGTCCGTCTCATTATTACAGGTTCTTTGAACGATACCTCGCGTGCAGCTGAGTTTGTTAAAAAACACGGGGACGGTGTCAGGGATATTGCCCTTGTCGTGGATGATGTTGAGAAGGCTTACAAGGGTGCTGTTGAACGGGGAGCCATCGCAATTACCCCTCCATTTGAATTGAAAGATGACTATGGAATGGTGAAAAAAGCCGTGATTGGAACATACGGGGATACGATTCATTCTCTTATTGAGAGAAAAGAGTACAAGGGTGTTTTTATGCCGGGGTATGAAAAAGCAGAAATGAAATTTCCATATACAGAAGCCGGCATTATCGGGGTTGATCATGTCGTTGGAAACGTAGAAAGCATGCAGGAATGGGTTTCCTATTATGAGAAGGTCATGGGCTTCAAGGAAATGAGGCATTTCACGGATTCGGACATCAGCACGGAATATTCTTCTCTTATGTCAAAAGTGATGCATAACGGCGGGAGGATCAAGTTTCCTATTAACGAGCCGGCTGAAGGAAAACGAAAATCACAAATCCAGGAATACCTTGAGTTCTTCAAAGGACCGGGCGTGCAGCATCTGGCTGTTTTAACGGAGGATATTGTGTCAACAGTCGCAATCTTGAAGAGAAACGGTGTTGAGTTCCTGAATACTCCTGATACTTACTATGAAACGCTGAGCGAGCGGGTGGGGGATATAGACGAAGAAATTGATAAGCTGAAAGAATTGAACATTCTGGTAGACCGCGACGATGAAGGATACCTGCTGCAGATCTTCACAAAGCCGATTGTCGACCGTCCAACTGTGTTTATTGAAGTCATTCAGAGAAAAGGGGCAAAAGGATTCGGCGACGGAAACTTCAAAGCGCTCTTTGAGTCGATTGAAAGAGAGCAGGAGCGGCGGGGAAATCTGTAAACGCGGAAGGTGATGGAAATGGATGTAATGCCTGACTCGCTCCATTGGAAAGATGCCTATAAGCTCATGATCGGTTCGATTTTGCCGCGGCCGATTGCGTTTGTTTCTACATTAGATGAAAGCGGAACGGCCAATCTTGCACCGTTCAGCTTTTTCACGGCGATCTCAGCAGAACCGATGATGATCTGTTTTTCTCCCATGAGAAGAGGAACAGACGGGACGAAAAAAGATACGCTTCTTAACATTGAACAGACGAAAGAGTTTGTTATTAATATCGTCAGCGAAGAGATTGGCGAACAGATGAATCTGTGTGCCGGGGAATTCCCGAGGGATGCGGACGAATTTGAGGAGAGCGGGCTGACAAAAATAAGCAGCGCTGCGGTTTCGCCTCCAAGGGTAAAGGAAAGCCTTGTGCACTTGGAGTGCCTTCTTCATGAGGTCCTTCACTTCGGGGAGCATGCCGGGGCCGGAAGTCTTGTGATCGGCAAGGTCGTTCACATCCATGTTGACGATGCCCTTTTCTTTGACGGCAAAATCGATACAGGGAAGCTGAACCCGATTGGCCGGCTGGCAGGGAATCAGTATACAAAGCCGATGAGTGACACATTTGAAATTGTCAGAAGGTGATGGGATGAAATTTGTGACCTTTCAAACGGGTGATCAGCAACTAAGGGCAGGATGGATACAGGGAGATCTGATCATCGATATGCATGCGGCAAGCGGGGGGGATTTGCCTCGGGATCTACTCCATTTGATAACGGATTATGAACGGTATGCTGATTTCATCAGGACTCTAAAACCTTTTCGAGCCGGAGATGAAGGGGTTTATGAGCTTGAGGAGGAAAGGCTTGCAGCTCCGCTTCCAAGACCGCTGAGCATCCGTGATTTTTATGCGTTTGAACAGCACGTGAAAACCGCACGGGGAAAAAGAGGACTTGACGTTGTGCCTGAATGGTATCAGTTTCCGGTGTTTTATTTTTCAAATCATCTGGCTGTTAAAGGGCCGGGAGATGCAATCGAAGTTCCTCCCGGCTGCGGGGCTTTGGATTATGAGCTTGAGATTGCCTGCGTGATTGGAAAAGAAGGCCATGATATTCCGGCTGATCATGCAGCTGAGTATATATTCGGTTACTTTATCATGAATGACTGGAGTGCACGCGATCTTCAGCAGGCAGAGATGAAAGTCGGCCTCGGTCCTGCAAAAGGAAAAGATTTTGCGACCTCGCTCGGTCCTTTTCTTGTAACGGCGGATGAACTGGGACCAAAGCTTGATCTTGAGATGAAGGCAGCTGTCAACGGTAAGCAGCTCTCCAGCGGCAACGTACGGGACTGCTATTATTCCTTTGGCGAAATGATTGAACGGGCATCCGCCGGAGTGACGCTGTATCCGGGGGAAGTGATTGGTTCCGGCACCGTTGGCACAGGCTGCATTCTTGAGCTTGGTGAAGAGGTGCACCGCTATTTGAAGCCTGGAGATGAAGTGGAACTTACAATTGAGGGCCTCGGTTCTCTGAAAAACAAAATCACAGCTAAAAGCAGGTGAGAGGATGTATTACCGGACTCTTGGCACAATCCCGCATAAGAGGCACACAATGTTTAAAAAAGAAGACGGCAGCCTGTACAGGGAACAGGTGATGGGAACGAAAGGCTTTTCAGGTGTTCAGTCGATTCTCTATCATCATTATATGCCGACTGAAGTGGTGAGGTCTGAGCTGCTGCAGCCGTGTATGCCTGAATACGAAGAGACAGATTCGTTAAAGCACAGGCACTTTTTCACAGATGCTTTGACAGAAAAGGGGGATGCCCTGAGAAGGGAGTATCTTCTTGGAAATGACGATCTTTTAATCGGCGTCATCAAAGCAAATACGCCCATGTCCTCTTTTTACCGCAACGGCGACGGCGACGAGCTGTTTTTTGTCCACGAAGGAAGCGGAAAAGTGGAGACGATGTTCGGTGTGATCACCTATCGCCCGGGAGATTATATCTCGGTTCCCATTGGGACGATTTACAGGATCCGGCCTGAGACAGAGACAGCATTTCTCGTCGTTGAATCGTGCAGTCAGATTACGACGCCGAAAAGGTACAGAAATGAGTATGGACAGCTGCTTGAGCACAGCCCGTTTTGCGAGAGGGATTTTCGCGGTCCTGAGGAACTGATTACCTTTGATGAGCGGGGAGAGTTTGAAGTTCTGACAAAATCCAGAGGGTATATGCACAGGCACATCCTGGGGCATCATCCTTTTGATGTCGTCGGCTGGGACGGCTATTTGTATCCGTGGACGTTTAACATTGAAGATTTCGAGCCGATTACAGGCCGTATCCATCAGCCGCCGCCGGTTCACCAGACGTTTGAAGGGCACAATTTTGTCGTCTGTTCCTTTGTGCCGCGGATGTACGACTATCATCCGGAGAGCATTCCGGCACCTTATTATCACAGCAATGTGAACAGTGATGAGCTTCTCTATTATGCAGAAGGCAATTTTATGAGCAGAAAAGGAATCAAGAGAGGGTCCATTACCCTTCATCCGAGCGGCATTCCCCATGGCCCTCATCCAGGGAAGACGGAAGCAAGCATCGGGAAAAAAGAAACTCTTGAGCTTGCTGTCATGATTGATACGTTCCGGCCGCTCAAGGTTGTGAAAAAAGCACAGGAGATTGAAGATAAAGACTATATGTATACATGGGTTGAATAGGAAAGCAATTAGAAAAAGCAGCCGGGCGGCTGCTTTTTAACGTTTCACGACCTCGAAATTGTCGGTTATTAAAAGCCAGTTCTGCGGGAAGGAAAGTCCGAGCTTCCAATAGCTCATGCCGCGGAGCTTCAGTTCCTTCATCAAGTCGAATTTCGCCTGGATGGAGCGTGCGTCTTCAAACCAGACTTCATGTTCTTTTCCGTCCTCTGCACGGTAGTTGAAGTGAGGTGCCTGAGCTTTCATATCATATTGAATCGGGACATTATACCGGCTTGCGAGACGGATGGCCTGCTGCGGGCTTATGGCTTTTGCAAACTGGCCTCCCGGCTTAAACGGAAGCGTCCAGTCATAGCCATAGAGATTCTGCCCCATCATGACCTTTCCTGCAGGAATTTCTGTAAGCGTATAGTCGAGCACTTCGCGGACAGGGCCAATCGGAGACACTGCCATAGGAGGTCCGCCGCTGTATCCCCATTCGTATGTCATGACGACGACAAAGTCGACAATTTCCCCATGAGCCTTGTAATCGTGGGCTTCATACCACTTTCCTTTTTGATCTGCGCTTGTTTTCGGTGCAAGAGCGGTTGAGATCAGCCATCCTTCTTTTTTGAATCTTGCCTTTGCTTTTTTCAAAAAACGGTTATAGGCTTCTCTGTCTGCCGGGCGCAAATATTCCATGTCAAAATGAATATCCCTGAATCCGTATTTCTTTGCTGTTTCAACAATGTTGTTTAAAAGTTTATTCTGGACATCCTGATTGTTGAGGACAATCCGTCCGATTTCATCACTGAAGCCGTCATCATCCAGGTTCGTTACAATCATCATCAAAGTGACTTTGTTTTTCTTCGCGATATTGGCAAAATCATTTAATAGAGGTTCTTTCAGTGTTCCGTCTTTTTGGATGCGGAAACTGAACGGGCCGAGATACGTTAAATAAGGAGCTGCTTCTCTGGCGCTTTCCTCAAGGTTTGGGCTGACCTGATTTCCGGACGGCTCTATATAGGCGTTAAATTCTGCTTTTGGTTTAGGGCGTTCGGGAACATAGAGCCTGAATCCAATCTGAAGCTGTGTGTTGATCTGGATCCCGTTTATTTCTGCAAGCTCTTTCGGAGTGGTGCCGAACTTTCTGCTGATGGACCAGAGGGTGTCGCCGGGCTGCACCCAGTAGAAACGCCCTTTGATTGGAATAACAATCGTCTGGCCGACGACAAGTTGGCCGGGATTTGGGATTTCGTTTGTCTGGATAATCTCTTCGGCAGTCGTGCTGTACGCCTGGGCAATGCCGTATAATGTTTGTCCTTCCCGGACAATATGTATCTGCATATTGATCCCCTCACTCATTCGTCATACTTTCTCTGTTACATCCTATGAGGAAATGAGCGGGAGCATGTTATATTTTTAATTGGGAGGAAGCGGTTGTATCTGCCTGCAGGACGTTCTTCATCATCCGCAGGGCATATTCATTGTCATGCTTATCGTTTGATGCAATGCAGTCTTCCGGAACCGAAAGCTGATATCCGCGCATATAGGCATCGTTTGCTGAAAAGAGGACGCAAATGTTTCCGGCAATGCCTGTTAAAATGAGATGCTTTACTTGAAGGTGGTCAAGGAGTACATTTAATGCGGTTCCGTAAAAGGCGGAGTGCATGGGCTTAATTAAAAAATAGTCGGTATCATCCGGATAGAGCTGGTCGATAATCGGTTTGCTCCGTTCATTTTTGCAGGTCTCCGATATTTTTTGAAAATCGGCCTGCCATAATTTATAATGATCATTTATATAGACGACAGGAACATTTTGCTTCTGCAGCTTCTTTTTTAAAGTATAAATGTTTTGCGACACTGTTTTTGCTTCAGCGGCGAGCGTTTCGCCGTGCTTGAAGTCGAAATTGTTTATCATATCAATAATCAGCAGGGCACAGGCTGCTTTTTTATCCAAAGCCATTCACTCCTTTACTAAACCTAGCTTGTGCCAACCTGCTTGAATCTATAAGGAGCACATAATGGATAAAGATCAGATGTACATGGAACTGGCGGTAAAAGAGGCGCTTAAGGCAAAAGCCATTGGAGAGGTGCCTATAGGTGCTGTTATCGTTCTGAATGATGAAGTGATTGGTGCAGGATATAACTTGAGAGAAACGGACCAGCGCTCAATTGCCCATGCCGAGATGATTGCCATCGATGAAGCATGCAGACGGACAGGATCATGGAGACTGGAAGATGCGACAATGTACGTCACCCTTGAACCCTGTCCGATGTGTGCAGGTGCGATTGTGCTCTCAAGAGTGAAGCGGGTCGTTTACGGCGCTTCAGATCCAAAGGGCGGCTGTGCCGGAACATTGATGAATCTTCTGGATGAAAGCAGATTTAATCATCAATCAGAAGTGACCCGTGGTGTGCTTGAAGAAGAATGCGGGCGTCTGCTCAGTGATTTTTTCAGAGAGCTGCGTGAAAAGAAAAAGGCGCTGAAGGCTTCTTCAAAAAATTTACAGTAGCTGGAGATTGCAATTTTCGGCAAAACCTTATATACTAGGTTATGCGTCGTACTAAACGGCGCACCTAAACTAGGTATCAATTTTGCCGTGCTAAGCGGGGAGGTAGCGGTGCCCTGTACTCGCAATCCGCTCTAGCGAGGCCGAATCCCTTTCCCGAGGTTAGCTGTCTGTAGGGCCTGCCTTAAGTAAGTGGTGTTGACGTCTGGGTCCTGCGCAATGGGAATCCATGAACCATGTCAGGTCCGGAAGGAAGCAGCATTAAGTGGAATCTCTCATGTGCCGCAGGGTTGCCTGGGCCGAGCTAACTGCTTAAGTAACGCTTATGGGCACTAATCGACGGAAGGTGCACGGCAGTTTAATTTATAATAATCAGCCCATCCTGATAAAGGATGGGTTTTTTATTTTGAAAAAGGGGTCAGTCCCGCACTGCTTTAAAGCATGCGGGGACTGACCCCTTTTTGGGCTTTGTAAATTCCTGTTTCCATAAGGTATAATAGAAAGGATGAATTTGAAGGAGGGCGTTATGTGAGTTATCAGGCTTTATACCGTGTTTGGCGGCCGCAGCAATTTCATGATGTCGTAGGTCAAGAACATATTACCAGAACGCTTCAAAATGCCCTGCTGCAAGAAAAATTCTCGCACGCGTATCTTTTTTCCGGACCGAGGGGAACAGGGAAAACGAGCGCTGCCAAGATTTTTGCCAAAACAGTCAACTGTGAAAAAGCGCCAGCCGCAGAGCCGTGCAATGAATGCTCTGCATGCCGGGGGATCACAGATGGCTCTATTTCTGATGTCATTGAAATTGACGCTGCTTCAAACAACGGAGTAGATGAAATCCGGGATATCCGGGATAAAGTAAAATATGCACCATCATCGGTTAAATATAAAGTCTATATCGTCGATGAGGTTCACATGCTTTCAATCGGCGCATTCAATGCCCTTTTAAAGACGCTTGAAGAGCCTCCGAAACATGTCATCTTTATTTTGGCGACAACAGAACCCCACAAAATCCCTCTCACCATCATTTCAAGGTGCCAGCGGTTTGACTTTAAGCGAATCACGGCAGCTTCAATAGTGGGAAGAATGCAGGAGATCATTGATGATCAGAAGATAATCGCAGACCAGTCTGCCCTTCAGGTCATTGCAAGCGCTGCAGACGGAGGCATGCGTGATGCGCTAAGCCTGCTTGATCAGGCGATTTCCTTCAGTGATGAGAGAGTGACGCTCGATGATGCCCTGCTCATTACAGGTTCTGTCTCCCAGGCGATGATTGGAAACCTGATTCATTCCATGCATGAAAAAGATGTATCGAGTGCGCTGCAGACACTAGATGAGCTGATGAACCAGGGGAAGGATGCATCAAAGCTTACAGAAGACTTTATCTACTATTACAGGGATCTGCTTCTCTACCAGACAGCTCCGCAGCTTGAAGAGGTACTTGAAAGAGTGACGGCCGATGATCAATTTGTCAGCCTGTCAAAAGAAATTCAGACTGATGCCATCTACCATGCGATTGATGTGCTGAACAAGAGCCAGCAGGAAATGAAATGGACAAACCATCCGCGCATCTTCCTTGAGGTTGCCATTGTGAAACTGTCAGAGTTTGAGGGCAAAGGCAGAGCGGCGAGCAGCGAAGGCGGGGGCGGCGATTACAGCGAGCTTCAGGCCATGGTGAAGAAATTGTCCGGGGAGCTTGAACTCCTGAAAAAGCAGGGTGTGACTCAAGTCGGACAGCAGCAGGCGCAGCAGGGAGAACAAAAAGCATCTAAAACAATCCGCGGAGGATACAAAGTCCCTTCAGGACGGATTCAGGAAATCCTGAAAGATGCTACGAAGCCAAATCTTGCTGCTATTAAAGGCAAGTGGGGAGAACTCCTTGAAGAGCTCCGAAGACAAAATAAAGTATCCCATGCAGCGCTTCTGACAGACAGTGAACCTGTCGCAGCATCAGAGACTGCATTTGTGCTAAAATTCAAATATGAAATCCACTGCAAGATGGTGGCGGACGATAATAACGGTGTCCGCAGCAATATGGAAGCCATTTTGCTTTCCCTTACAGGACGGAACTTGGAAATGGTTGGCGTTCCTGAGCAGGAATGGGGTAAAATAAGAGAGGATTACATACGTGATCAGCGTCAGAATGATGACGGCGATACCCCTGATGAAAACGAGGACCCGCTGATCGCCGAGGCGAAAAAATTAGTGGGTGCAGACCTCATTGAAATAAAAGACTGATTTGGAGGAGATTATTAATGAACCGTGGCGGAATGGGAAACATGCAGAAAATGATGAAACAAATGCAGAAAATGCAGAAGGACATGGCAAAAGCACAGGAAGAGCTTGTAGCAAAAACAATTGAAGGATCTGCAGGCGGCGGGATGGTCACTGTGACAATCAACGGCAACAAAGAAGTCACTGATGTAGTCATCAAGCCGGAAGTTGTTGACCCGGATGATATCGAAATGCTTCAGGACCTCGTGCTTGCAGCTACTAACGATG
This sequence comes from Metabacillus sp. cB07, assembly GCF_016839225.1. NCBI lineage: Bacteria > Bacillati > Bacillota > Bacilli > Caryophanales > Bacillaceae > Metabacillus > Metabacillus sp. cB07. The sequence continues at coordinate 36,077 of NZ_CP069296.1, forward strand.
CACTCAAAAAAATGGATGATCTGACGAACGAAACAATGGGTAAATTCACTAAAGGCATGAATTTGCCAGGCATGTTCTAGGAGGAATGGGATGCATTATCCAGAGCCTATATCAAAGCTGATTGACAGCTTTATGAAATTGCCAGGAATCGGCCCCAAAACGGCGGTTCGCCTGGCTTTTTTCGTCCTGAACATGAAGGAAGACGTCGTTTTGGATTTTGCAAAAGCGCTTGTTAACGCAAAAAGGAATCTGACGTACTGCTCTGTATGCGGACATATCACAGATCAGGACCCTTGCTACATTTGCGAGGATCAAAGAAGAGATAAATCTGTGATCTGTGTCGTGCAGGACCCGAAAGATGTCATTGCCATGGAAAAAATGAAAGAGTACACGGGCCTTTATCATGTCCTTCAAGGAGCCATTTCTCCAATGGATGGAATTGGGCCGGAGGATATTAAAATTCCTGAACTGCTTAAAAGGCTGCAGGATGATTCTGTCCAGGAAATCATACTCGCGACAAACCCCAACATTGAGGGAGAAGCGACAGCTATGTATATCTCAAGGCTTCTGAAGCCTGCAGGGATTAAAATGACGAGAATCGCACACGGTCTTCCTGTAGGAGGAGACCTGGAATACGCCGATGAAGTGACACTCTCTAAAGCACTTGAAGGCAGACGCGAGCTTTAGCACAGGGGGAAGGGGGATTTTTCAATGTTTTTTCGCAGAAAAGGCTGGCTAAGAAAAGAATATGATCAGCTGCTTATTGACGACCTCCTCCATATGAAAAGTGAATGGAATCACAGAAAGCAGCTTGTTGATAAAAGCGTGGAGCCCTCGCCGGAAATCCTTTATGAGCTGAAGGTTTCCCAGTCCAAATACTTCTTCTTATTAAGAGAAGCCAAGAAAAGAAATATCACCATCGGAAAGAAATAGCTTGTTCTATTTTTACCGTCCTTTCATAGATATGTAGAAAGTAACGATGAAAGTGAGTGGTGGAATGGAACCTGTATATGTTTTTTCCATTCTTGGAGGCATCATCGTCCTGCTCCTTGTGGCAGGCGCCCCGATGAAATCAATGAGGTGGATCGGGCAGATGATGGCTAAAGTTGTTGTAGGCGCATTGTTTCTATTTTTTATTAATGCATTCGGTACAAGCATTGACCTGCACATTCCTATTAACTGGACAACAGCAGCCATCTCGGGCTTGCTAGGATTGCCTGGAGTGGCGGCGCTTATCGTAATCAAAATGGTGATCTTAACGTAGAACGGGCAATATAAACTGCCTGTTCTATTTTTTTTGTTGACACCCCGATGACACGATGGTATATTAATAAACGTCGCTGATGACATTAACAAAAACTTCTTCAAAAAAGTTATTGACTTAATAGGACATCGCGTGATATATTAAAGAGGTCGCTTCAAGACGATGCGACATCAAAAGTTCTTTGAAAACTAAACAAAACCAAAAGCGTACCAAACGTTTTAAATTTTTAAGTCAGCAACATTTATGAGTCACAAATTTTCTTCGGAGAGTTTGATCCTGGCTCAGGACGAACGCTGGCGGCGTGCCTAATACATGCAAGTCGAGCGGACCTCTTCGGAGGTCAGCGGCGGACGGGTGAGTAACACGTGGGCAACCTGCCTGTAAGACTGGGATAACTCCGGGAAACCGGAGCTAATACCGGATACTATGTCAAACCGCATGGTTTGACATTCAAAGACGGTTTCGGCTGTCACTTACAGATGGGCCCGCGGCGCATTAGCTAGTTGGTGAGGTAATGGCTCACCAAGGCGACGATGCGTAGCCGACCTGAGAGGGTGATCGGCCACACTGGGACTGAGACACGGCCCAGACTCCTACGGGAGGCAGCAGTAGGGAATCTTCCGCAATGGACGAAAGTCTGACGGAGCAACGCCGCGTGAGTGATGAAGGTTTTCGGATCGTAAAACTCTGTTGTCAGGGAAGAACAAGTGCCGGAGTAACTGCCGGCACCTTGACGGTACCTGACCAGAAAGCCACGGCTAACTACGTGCCAGCAGCCGCGGTAATACGTAGGTGGCAAGCGTTGTCCGGAATTATTGGGCGTAAAGCGCGCGCAGGCGGTTTCTTAAGTCTGATGTGAAAGCCCCCGGCTCAACCGGGGAGGGTCATTGGAAACTGGGAAACTTGAGTGCAGAAGAGGAGAGTGGAATTCCACGTGTAGCGGTGAAATGCGTAGAGATGTGGAGGAACACCAGTGGCGAAGGCGACTCTCTGGTCTGTAACTGACGCTGAGGCGCGAAAGCGTGGGGAGCGAACAGGATTAGATACCCTGGTAGTCCACGCCGTAAACGATGAGTGCTAAGTGTTAGAGGGTTTCCGCCCTTTAGTGCTGCAGCTAACGCATTAAGCACTCCGCCTGGGGAGTACGGTCGCAAGACTGAAACTCAAAGGAATTGACGGGGGCCCGCACAAGCGGTGGAGCATGTGGTTTAATTCGAAGCAACGCGAAGAACCTTACCAGGTCTTGACATCCTTTGCCACTTCTAGAGATAGAAGGTTCCCCTTCGGGGGACAAAGTGACAGGTGGTGCATGGTTGTCGTCAGCTCGTGTCGTGAGATGTTGGGTTAAGTCCCGCAACGAGCGCAACCCTTGATCTTAGTTGCCAGCATTCAGTTGGGCACTCTAAGGTGACTGCCGGTGACAAACCGGAGGAAGGTGGGGATGACGTCAAATCATCATGCCCCTTATGACCTGGGCTACACACGTGCTACAATGGATGGTACAAAGGGCTGCGAGACCGCGAGGTTTAGCCAATCCCATAAAACCATTCTCAGTTCGGATTGCAGGCTGCAACTCGCCTGCATGAAGCTGGAATCGCTAGTAATCGCGGATCAGCATGCCGCGGTGAATACGTTCCCGGGCCTTGTACACACCGCCCGTCACACCACGAGAGTTTGCAACACCCGAAGTCGGTGGGGTAACCGCAAGGAGCCAGCCGCCTAAGGTGGGGTAGATGATTGGGGTGAAGTCGTAACAAGGTAGCCGTATCGGAAGGTGCGGCTGGATCACCTCCTTTCTAAGGATATGAGGTCGCTTTTGGATTTTGTTTAGTTTTGAGAGAACTTTGTTCTCCATTTAAATAGGAAGTTTACTTTACAAGTAAGCGAGAACGTCATGCGCGTGCTTTTTTGTTCGTCGCAATCGTCTCTTTTATCCTTATATGAGATGGGCCTATAGCTCAGCTGGTTAGAGCGCACGCCTGATAAGCGTGAGGTCGATGGTTCGAGTCCATTTAGGCCCACCATCTCTTTAATACGGGGCCTTAGCTCAGCTGGGAGAGCGCCTGCCTTGCACGCAGGAGGTCAGCGGTTCGATCCCGCTAGGCTCCACCTAGAAAGTTGTTCTTTGAAAACTGGATAACGTAATTGATAACAAGTAATTCACTGAGATTTACGCTTACCATAGTGATTTTCTTAGACTTTACAGTCTAAACAAACGATTGACCAATTTTGGTTAAGTTATGAAGGGCGCACGGTGGATGCCTTGGCACTAGGAGCCGATGAAGGACGGGACTAACACCGATATGCTTTGGGGAGCTGTAAGTAAGCTTTGATCCAGAGATTTCCGAATGGGGAAACCCACTGTTCGTAATGGAACAGTATCTTTACCTGAATACATAGGGTACTGAAGGCAGACCCGGGGAACTGAAACATCTAAGTACCCGGAGGAAGAGAAAGCAAATGCGATTTCCCAAGTAGCGGCGAGCGAAACGGAATCAGCCCAAACCAAGAGGCTTGCCTCTTGGGGTTGTAGGACACTCTATACGGAGTTACAAAGGAACGGGGTAGATGAAGCGGCCTGGAAAGGCCTGTCATAGAAGGTAAAAACCCTGTAGTCGAAACTTCGTTCCCTCCAGAGTGGATCCTGAGTACGGCGGGACACGTGAAATCCCGTCGGAATCCGGGAGGACCATCTCCCAAGGCTAAATACTACCTAGTGACCGATAGTGAACCAGTACCGTGAGGGAAAGGTGAAAAGCACCCCGGAAGGGGAGTGAAAAGATCCTGAAACCGTGTGCTTACAAGTAGTCAGAGCCCGTTAACGGGTGATGGCGTGCCTTTTGTAGAATGAACCGGCGAGTTACGATCCCGTGCAAGGTTAAGTTGATGAGACGGAGCCGCAGCGAAAGCGAGTCTGAATAGGGCGAATTAGTACGTGGTCGTAGACCCGAAACCAGGTGATCTACCCATGTCCAGGGTGAAGTTCAGGTAACACTGAATGGAGGCCCGAACCCACGCACGTTGAAAAGTGCGGGGATGAGGTGTGGGTAGCGGAGAAATTCCAATCGAACTTGGAGATAGCTGGTTCTCTCCGAAATAGCTTTAGGGCTAGCCTCGAGTATGAGAGTCTTGGAGGTAGAGCACTGATTGGACTAGGGGCCCTCATCGGGTTACCGAATTCAGTCAAACTCCGAATGCCAAAGACTTGCTCCTCGGGAGTCAGACTGCGAGTGATAAGATCCGTAGTCAAGAGGGAAACAGCCCAGACCGCCAGCTAAGGTCCCAAAGTATACGTTAAGTGGAAAAGGATGTGGAGTTGCTTAGACAACCAGGATGTTGGCTTAGAAGCAGCCACCATTTAAAGAGTGCGTAATAGCTCACTGGTCGAGTGACTCTGCGCCGAAAATGTACCGGGGCTAAACGTATCACCGAAGCTGCGGACTGTTCTTACGAACAGTGGTAGGAGAGCGTTCTAAGGGCGTCGAAGCCAGACCGGAAGGACTGGTGGAGCGCTTAGAAGTGAGAATGCCGGTATGAGTAGCGAAAGAGGGGTGAGAATCCCCTCCACCGAATGCCTAAGGTTTCCTGAGGAAGGCTCGTCCGCTCAGGGTTAGTCGGGACCTAAGCCGAGGCCGAAAGGCGTAGGCGATGGACAACAGGTTGATATTCCTGTACCACCTCCTCACCATTTGAGCAATGGGGGGACGCAGGAGGATAGGGCAAGCGCGCTGTTGGATATGCGCGTCCAAGCAGTTAGGCCGGGAAGTAGGCAAATCCGCTTCCCATATAAGGCTGAGCTGTGATGGCGAGGGAAATTTAGTACCGAAGTTCCTGATTCCACACTGCCAAGAAAAGCCTCTAGCGAGGTGAGAGGTGCCCGTACCGCAAACCGACACAGGTAGGCGAGGAGAGAATCCTAAGGTGAGCGAGAGAACTCTCGTTAAGGAACTCGGCAAAATGACCCCGTAACTTCGGGAGAAGGGGTGCTTTTTAGGGTGAATAGCCCTGAAAAGCCGCAGTGAATAGGCCCAGGCGACTGTTTAGCAAAAACACAGGTCTCTGCGAAGCCGCAAGGCGAAGTATAGGGGCTGACGCCTGCCCGGTGCTGGAAGGTTAAGGGGAGAGGTTAGCGCAAGCGAAGCTTTGAACCGAAGCCCCAGTAAACGGCGGCCGTAACTATAACGGTCCTAAGGTAGCGAAATTCCTTGTCGGGTAAGTTCCGACCCGCACGAAAGGCGTAACGATCTGGGCACTGTCTCAACGAGAGACTCGGTGAAATTATAGTACCTGTGAAGATGCAGGTTACCCGCGACAGGACGGAAAGACCCCGTGGAGCTTTACTGCAGCCTGATATTGAATTTTGGTACAGCTTGTACAGGATAGGTAGGAGCCTTGGAAGCCGGAGCGCAAGCTTCGGTGGAGGCATTGGTGGGATACTACCCTTGCTGTATTGAAATTCTAACCCGCAGCCCTTACCGGGCTGGGAGACAGTGTCAGGCGGGCAGTTTGACTGGGGCGGTCGCCTCCTAAAATGTAACGGAGGCGCCCAAAGGTTCCCTCAGAATGGTTGGAAATCATTCGCAGAGTGTAAAGGCACAAGGGAGCTTGACTGCGAGACCTACAAGTCGAGCAGGGACGAAAGTCGGGCTTAGTGATCCGGTGGTTCCGCATGGAAGGGCCATCGCTCAACGGATAAAAGCTACCCCGGGGATAACAGGCTTATCTCCCCCAAGAGTCCACATCGACGGGGAGGTTTGGCACCTCGATGTCGGCTCATCGCATCCTGGGGCTGTAGTCGGTCCCAAGGGTTGGGCTGTTCGCCCATTAAAGCGGTACGCGAGCTGGGTTCAGAACGTCGTGAGACAGTTCGGTCCCTATCCGTCGTGGGCGCAGGAAATTTGAGAGGAGCTGTCCTTAGTACGAGAGGACCGGGATGGACGCACCGCTGGTGTACCAGTTGTCTTGCCAAAGGCATCGCTGGGTAGCTATGTGCGGAAGGGATAAGTGCTGAAAGCATCTAAGCATGAAGCCCCCCTCAAGATGAGATTTCCCATCACATTTGTGAGTAAGAACCCTGAAAGATGATCAGGTTGATAGGTCTGAGGTGGAAGCGCGGTGACGTGTGGAGCTGACAGATACTAATCGTTCGAGGACTTAACCACAGTCTAACTAAGTGTAAGTTGCACGTGAATCTTGTTATCAAACGTTACTCAGTTTTGAAAGAATAACTTCTTTCAACCAATTGCATATTGTCTGGTGATGATGGCAAAGAGGTCACACCCGTTCCCATGCCGAACACGGAAGTTAAGCTCTTTAGCGCCGATGGTAGTTGGGGGTTTCCCCCTGTGAGAGTAGGACGTTGCCAGGCACGCAGAAAAAAGGACAGCAGAGATGCTGTCTTTTTTGTTGTTCTGAAGGAATGCAGGATTAATTAGTGCAAACAAATGGGGAATCGTACCCTGTGAAACTGTAAAACGATATCAGAGGGTAAGCAAACGCTCGAATCGTACCCTCCAAAACCGAAAAACGATATCAGAGGGTAAGCAAACGCCCGAATCGTACCCTCCCAAACTGTAAATCGATATCAGAGGGTAAACAGAAGCCTGAATCCTACCCACCAAAACCGATAAAATGACATCAGAGGGTAAGCAAAGTCCCAAATCCTACCCAGCAAAGCCGAAAAAATGACATCCGAGGGTAAGAAACCGCCCGAATCGTACCCTCTAAAACCGTAAATCGATAACGGAGGGTAAGCAAAAGCCAAAATGAAAGCAAGTAGACCCTGCATGATCTATAAAAAATGAACGCCTCTCCCTGCAGCCCGGTTATTTTATATAGACATACACGATTTGGGCTCACCGGCATACAATGGGAGAGGGAATGAGTATTCGAAATTTTGTATACAACAGTGGATCTGTGGCAAAACTGCTTGTATGGAGGTGGAGTACAGTGAATTCGGAAGATGTGAAGAAACCGGCTGGGGAAACGTGTATTATATGCGATACAGAAAAGGCGAAGGGAATTCATCTCTATACAAGTTTTGTTTGTACAGATTGCGAGACTGATATGATTCAGACAGAAACGGAAGATCCCAAGTACGCCTATTACGTTGATAAACTGCGGAGGGTGAAAACACCGCCGCTCTATTCTTAAGCTGCCGTTACAGGCGGCTTTCTTTGTTTTATGCGAAAAGAAGTATATGTTTAGTCCTCAGGCGCAAGCGTCCGCCATACAGCCGGGATGAATCTGCCGGACAAGTCTGTCAGACCGGGCTCCGGCGCTTACGCTTTTTTCGGCGGGCTTCTATTGATATAATGGCCATAAGACATAATAAAGGACGGTTTGGTTAGATGGCAGCACCACTGTATGAAGCATTAAAGAAGCATGAGCTTCAAAATCCGGTTTCGTTTCATGTGCCGGGGCATAAGTATGGAAAGGTTTTTCCGGAGGAGGCTGCAGGAGATTTCAGGAGCGTTCTCAGGCTTGATGCAACGGAGATCACGGGACTTGATGACCTTCATGATCCAAGCGGCCCTATATTGGAGGCACAGAGGCTGGCTGCTGAGCTGTATCAGGCAGATGAAACATTTTTCCTTGTGAACGGGTCAACTTCCGGGAATTTGGCGATGATCATGGCGTGCTGTGAGCCGGGAAAGCCTGTTTTGGTTCAGCGCAACAGCCATAAGTCGATCATTCATGCCATCAGGCTCTCCGGTGCAAAGCCGGTATTCCTTTCCCCTAAGATGGATGAAGCGTACGGTGTTCCTTCTTACGTGGAGATTGAGACAGTTTTAGAAGCCGTAAGGAGGTACCCTGAGGCAAAGGCGCTCATTTTGACAAATCCGAATTACTACGGTATCACTGCAGACCTCAGAGAAGCGGTGGACCTTGCTCACAGTGAAGGAATTCCTGTTCTTGTGGATGAAGCTCATGGTGCTCATTTTGTTCCCGGTTTGCCATTCCCTGCTTCTTCAATTAAAGCAGGGGCTGATGCTGTTGTTCAGTCCGCGCATAAAACGCTTCCTGCAATGACAATGGGTTCATTCCTCCATGTGAATGGCGGGCTGATTGATCGGGAGCGTCTGTCTTACTATCTGTCTGTTTTTCAAAGCAGCAGCCCTTCTTATCCCATTATGGCTTCGCTTGATTTGGCCAGAGAGTATATGGAGAGGCTTGTTTTATCAAAAGAGGCGGATGCAATCCTGCGCGCTGTCGATGTCTTTAAAAAGCGCGTGGAGGCGAACAAGGAGGTTGAAATTGTCACGACAACAGATAAACGTGCAATCATCGATCCTTTAAAGCTTACGATAAGGTCTGCAGCCGGGCTTTCAGGGTTTGAGCTTCAGCGCCGCCTTGAAAAACAGGGAGTCTTCACTGAGCTTGCAGATATCCAAAATGTTCTCCTTGTTTTGCCTCTCAGCAGCAATCAGGCAGATTCATTCCTCTTTTCTTCTGATAATAGCGGTGAGGGCAGTATTTCATTTGAGCCTTTTTTATATAAGGAAGAAAATCAAAAAATCAGTATGCTTCCCCTATCGTACGGGGAATTAAATGGGTATAGTAAAGAAGTCGCATCGTTTGAGGATGCAGCCGGGCTGTTAAGCGGTGAGGCTGTTATTCCGTACCCGCCGGGTATTCCTCTTTTAATGGAAGGGGAAGTCATTACGGAGGAGCATGTGAGGCAGATCAGAACATTAATGGCATGCAAAGCGCGCTTTCAGGGCGGACAGGCACTGAAAGACGGACAGCTTGCTGTTTATATACAGAAAAGGTGATTGTATTGAAAGGGACGTTTATTACATTTGAAGGGCCGGAGGGTGCAGGGAAAACGACTGTTCTGCAAAAGATCCGTGAGGAGTTTGAACAAAAAGGCATCCAGGCTGTTTTCACAAGAGAACCCGGGGGAATCCGGATTGCCGAACAAATCCGTGAAGTGATTTTAAATAAAGAAAATACGGAAATGGATGCCAGAACAGAAGCGCTGCTTTATGCAGCAGCCAGAAGACAGCATATGGTCGAAAAAGTCATTCCGGCATTAAATGAAGGAAAGCTGATCATTTGCGACCGTTTTATTGACAGTTCTCTTGCTTATCAGGGATATGCGCGCGGAATTGGCACAGAAGAGGTATACTCTATCAACCTGTTTGCCATTGACGGGGTCATGCCCGATCTCACGATTTACTTTGATATCGCTCCTGAACGCGGTTTGTTGAGGATTAGCGGCAATGACGGCCGTGAAGTAAACCGGCTTGATCTTGAGAAGATGGATTTTCATGAGAAGGTTCAGGAAGGGTATAAACAAACGATAGAAAGATTTCCGGACCGGATCAAAGTGATCAACGCCGATCAGAGTCTTGAAGATGTGTGCCGGGACGTAATGGAAGTTTTAATTCCTTATTTAAAGTGAACGCTGATATAATGGGAATACAATTACCATAAATGAAACAATGCTTTATAGAAAGATAGCTGTTAAACTATAAGGAGGCATATTGATGAAAATGATCATTGCGGTTGTACAGGACCAGGACAGCAATAAGCTGTCGAGTGCATTGGTTGAACATAATTTCAGAGCGACAAAGCTTGCATCAACAGGCGGTTTCTTAAAATCCGGAAACACAACGTTCATGATTGGGACAGAAGATGCCCGGGTTGAGAAGGCATTGTCTGTCATCAGGGAAAATTGCCAGTCTAGAGAACAGCTGGTGGCACCCGTCTCTCCAATGGGAGGAAACGCGGATTCCTATGTCCCTTATCCTGTTGAAGTAGAGGTCGGCGGAGCGACTGTGTTTGTTCTTCCGATTGAACAGTTTCACCATTTTTAAGGTGACGATATGAAAATTAATCAGGAGCTCCGTACAGCGCCGGATAAACGAAATGCAGGCCCTTCGCCGTCTGGTGCAAGCCGGCCGTTTTCAGAGCTGGTGCACAAACAGGAGACGAAGCTGCATCTGCATCAGCTGAACGGAATGCTTGCAAGTGTGGAGGAAGCCGGACGCCGTGTAGCCAAGTCCCGCAATATGAGGGACCTTGCGCGGTACAAATCCCTTGTAAAGCGGATGATGAAAGAAGCTGTAGAATACGGACTGCAGCTGAAACAGTCCTCAAGTTTCGATTTCACCGGCAGCAGCAAAAATCATATAACCGTATTGGAAATTGACCGGCAGCTGATTGAACTGACAGAGGCTTTGCTTCAGGAGGAGCAGTCCTCCATTGACATACTGGAAAAAATAGGCGAAATTAAAGGCCTTTTAATGAACCTTTATACGTAAAGAGTGATAGAAATGACGATGAGCACGTGGAATGATTTAGAAGAGTACCAGCCCAGAGTCCTTAAACTTCTTGGAAACAGCTTTGAGAAGAACCGCCTTGCTCACGCGTACCTTTTTGAAGGGAAAAAAGGGACCGGGAAAAAGGAAGTCAGTCTTCTTCTCGCGAGAAGCTATTTTTGTGAAAAACCCGACGGACATAAGCCGTGTGAGACATGCAGAAACTGCAAGCGCATCCATTCAGGAAACCATCCAGATCTGCATCTGGTGGAGCCGGACGGACTTTCGATAAAAAAATGGCAGATTCAAAGCCTTCAGGAAGAGTTTACAAAAACAGGGGTAGAATCACACAAAAAGCTGTATATCATCTCCCACGCTGATAAAATGACGGCAAATGCCGCAAACAGCCTGCTAAAATTCCTGGAGGAGCCAAACGCAGACACGATGGCCATTCTTTTGACCGAACAAGTGCATCAAATGCTGAACACTATTCTCTCAAGATGCCAGACGCTGACTTTCATGCCTCTTCCCGTTTCAGCCATTGAAAAAGAGCTGCTAAAGCAGGATGTGCCTGCTAATTATGCAAGACTCGCTGCAAGAATGACCAACAGTTCTGAAAAAGCGCTCGAATTAAGTCGAGATGATTGGTTTGCACAGGCCAGACTTGTAGTGATAAAATTGTATGAAGTGATCTTTAAGCGAAATGGACAGGCGTTCGTCCAGGTTCAAACGCAATGGGTGCCTTTTTTCGCTGAAAAAGAACAGCAGGACATGGCTTTTGACTTGCTTTTATATGTATATAAAGACATTCTTTCCATCCAAATAGGCAATACAGATCATGTTATCTATCAAGATCTGCTTCCACAGTTAGAACAGCATGCCATTCAAGTATCCAGACAAAAGATCCTTGAAAAAATCACTTCTATATTAGAAGCAAAAAAAAGACTCCAGATGAATGTGAGTCCACAATTACTGATGGAGCAATTGGTTTTATCTTTGCAGGAGGGATAGAATTGTACGATGTAGTGGGTGTCCGCTTTAAAAAAGCGGGTAAAATATATTATTTCGACCCTAATGGGCTTCAAATAGAAAACGAAGATTTTGTGATTGTCGAAACAGTAAGAGGCGTCGAGTTCGGCAAAGTCGTCATTCATAAAAAGCAGGTTGGAGAGAATGACATCGTTCTTCCTCTGAAAAAAGTGCTGAGGGTGGCTGATGCAAAAGACCGCCTGATCGTAGATGAAAACCATCATGCAGCTAAAGAGGCGTATGAGGTCTGTCAGCATAAAGTGACAGAGCACCGGCTTGATATGAAGCTTGTAGATGTTGAGTATACATTCGACCGGAACAAGGTTATTTTTTATTTCACAGCAGACGGCCGCGTCGACTTCAGGGAGCTTGTAAAAGATCTTGCGGCTATTTTCAAAACGCGCATTGAACTCCGCCAGATTGGCGTCAGGGATGAGGCGAAGATGCTTGGAGGCATCGGACCCTGCGGCAGAATGCTTTGCTGCTCCACGTTCCTTGGAGATTTTGAACCGGTTTCCATTAAGATGGCAAAAGATCAGAACCTTTCACTCAATCCAACAAAAATCTCCGGCTTGTGCGGAAGGCTTATGTGCTGCCTGAAATATGAAAATGACGAATATGAATCTGCCAAAGAACAGCTTCCTGATATCGGTGAGTCAATCGGCACGCCGATAGGAACAGGAAAAGTAGTCGGGTTAAATATATTGGAACGGGTTTTGCAGGTTGAACTTTCAGAAAAAGACCGCGTGGTTGAATTTACTTGGGAAGAATTAATGAAAGAAGGCGCTGTTCCAATGAAATCCACAGATTGATGAGGTGGAACAAGTGGATAAAAAAGAAATCTTTGAATCTGTAAGCAGCATGGAAGAACAAATCGGTTCCCTGTACAGACAGCTTGGAGAGCTGAAGCATCACCTTGGCGGCCTGCTTGAGGAGAATCATCATCTTCAGATTGAAAATGATAACCTCCGCAGACGCCTGAATGCAACAGCAGCTGCAGCAGATCAAAAGAAGCAGATGAAACAGCATACAGATAAACAGGGAATGGATTCAAAGATTGTGGATATTGGAGAGGGCTATGATAATCTTGCCCGTCTCTATCAGGAAGGTTTCCATATATGCAATGTTCACTATGGAAGTGTCCGCAAAGACGGAGACTGTTTGTTCTGTCTTTCCTTTCTTAATAAGAAATAACCGGGCTTTCCTGCGAGGGGAAAGCTTTTTTTAAGGTCTGAAAAGAAATATTCTGAGCGGATTTGTTCTTGTTAAGGATATTATAATGAATGTAAGGATATGGGTAGTTTATCCTCGTCCAGCTCCAGCGCCTAGATCCTCTGTCAGAACAAATCCGGCAAAAAAGTCAAAACCGGACTTTTCTGCCGGATTCTTATCTGCCTATCGGATCTGACCAAGGCACTTGCGCTTTTGTTGATATTTATATAGAAAGAAAGGATTTTACGATGGTCGATTTAACAGGAGATGAGCGTTTGGATTACCTTCTGGCTGAGGATTTGAGGATTGTCCAGAGTCCGTCTGTTTTTGCCTTCAGTTTAGATGCGGTTCTTCTTTCCAAATTTGCTTATATGCCGATTCAAAAAGGAAAGGTGCTTGATTTATGCTCCGGGAACGCGGTTATTCCGCTGCTGCTTTCGACAAGATCTAAAGCAGATATTACCGGAGTTGAAATTCAGGAGCGGCTTTTTCAAATGGCTGAAAAAAGCATTGCCTATAACAACCTTCAAAATCAAATCAAGATGATTCACGGTGATTTAAAGGATATGCCTGGCGTACTTGGCCACGGGAAGTTTGATGTGATCACGTGCAACCCTCCATATTTTAAAACGCCGAAGAAGGATGAACAAAATCAGAATGAGCATTTAGCGATTGCGCGGCATGAAATTCTATGCACGCTTGAGGATGTTATTTGCGCGACCAGCAAGCTTGCCCGAATGGGGGCAAAGATCGCCTTTGTTCACCGGCCGGGAAGACTGCTTGAAATTACGGAGCTTATGAAGAAATACAAAATCGAGCCGAAACGGATTCAGCTCGTTTATCCTAAGCAGGGAAAAGAGGCAAATACCCTGCTGATAGAAGGAATTAAAGGCGGGCAGCCGGATCTGAAGATTCTTCCTCCGCTTTTTGTTTATGATCAGAACAATGAATATACAGATGAAGTGAAAGAGATCCTGTATGGAAAGCACTAGCTCTCATTTTTTCTATGTGCTCCAGTGCAGGGACGGCAGTTACTATGCAGGCTATACGAACGATCTTGCCGCCCGCCTGGAAAAGCATAATGCCGGAAAGGGTGCCAAGTATACACGGGCGAGGGGGCCTGTGAAGCTTCTGTACGCTAAGCAATTCTCCTCAAAAAGACCGGCAATGAGGGCGGAATATGCTTTTAAACAGCTGACGAGGAAAAAGAAGGAAGAGTTTCTCGCTGATCCTGAACGCTTTACAGCTTGGGATTTCTGGCAGGGAGAGGATGATGGAAATGCAGGAACAGAAAAGCTTTAATAGGGACACAGAGTGGGGCTCGCTCTACCTTGTGCCAACGCCGATCGGCAATCTGGAGGATATGACCTTCCGCGCCGTTTCCATTTTGAAAGAAGTGGATGTGATTGCAGCAGAGGACACACGGGAGTCTAAAAAACTCTGCAATCATTTTGAGATTGGCACACAGCTGATCAGCTATCATGAACATAATAAAGAATCAAGCGGATTTAAAATTCTGGAACTGATGAAACAGGGGAAAAATGTAGCGCTTGTCAGCGATGCGGGCATGCCGATTATCTCGGACCCTGGAAGTAAGCTTGTGGAAGATATCCTTGCTGAAGGCGGAAAGGTTATTCCTCTTCCAGGAGCAAATGCAGCACTTACTGCACTTGTGGCATCAGGTATAACTCCCCAGCCCTTTTACTTTTTCGGTTTTTTGGACAGGCAAAAAAAAGAAAAGAAAAAACAGCTGGAAGCTTTAGCAAACCGGACGGAAACCATGATTTTTTATGAATCTCCGCACAGGCTTAAAGAAACACTTGCTGCAATGGGGGAGATTCTGGGAGAACGCCGAATCTGTCTTTCAAGAGAGCTCACCAAACGATTTGAAGAATTCATCAGGGGGACAATACCTGAAGCAGTAAAGTGGGCTGAGGAAAACCAGATCCGCGGAGAGTTCTGTCTGATTGTGGAAGGACAGGATGTAAACAACATCCCTGCAGATGAAGAGTGGTGGGATTCACTGTCGCTTTATGAGCATGTTGCGCATTATGTGAACGAGGGAATGTCATCGAAAGAGGCAATTAAACAGGTTTCAAAGGAGCGGAATGTTCCGAAGAGAGATGTGTATCAGTCTTATCACGTTGAATAGGATAAAAAAAGACCTGGCGGATTTCCGCCAGGTCTTTCGTTATTACTTCACTAAGTTGCTTTGGATTTCTTTAAGGATCTGCTCTGCACCTTCGCGGCTCAGAACTAATTTCCCGTTGCCAAGAGTGAAGTTATCGTCAGATACTTCGCCAGTTACAGCGCAAGTCATGTTTGGTTTATATTTTTTAAGGATAATTCTTTCATCATCCACGTAGATTTCAAGAGCGTCCTTTTCAGCGATTCCAAGTGTGCGGCGCAATTCGATCGGAATTACCACTCGGCCAAGCTCGTCAACTTTACGTACAATACCTGTAGATTTCATATTTGTTCTCCTCCCAATAATAAAGGTTCTATATGTGTTTTTTCTTAAACTTCGTCATAATTCGACAAAATCTTCATCTTCATAAGCATAACAGTGTTTCCAATAAACGTCAATCAGAAACTATTCAATAGGCTGCGAAAACAAGTGAAATTTTCGTGAACCCCTACAGCCTTAGCGGTATTAAGATATATACCCGTCAAAAAAGGAAAATAAACGCATAAAAGGGAATATATAATTATACATAGAATAGTATTAATTCAAAATATTGTTAACTATATTATAACGATTGTTCGACAAGAATCAACAAAAATTATTCATCAGGAAACATTTGGCATAATTATGCCACTCATACTATTCATGGGGGCCTCTGTTTTTTTGTCCATAGGAGGTATATTTTCTTGATATTAAAGGCTAAGATGGTATCATAAAGAGTATAATTCGATTGGAAATCTATTAAGGATAATCGCTCTCGTCCATTGGGCGGGGGCTTTTTCCAGAAATAAGAATATATAGATGCGCATTGCCGGCAACAGACGCTTGCGCTTTTCTTATCTCTATCCTAGAGACAGTCACCATTACCGGGAGGGAAACCGATGGAAGATCAGAGAAAATCGTTCTACCTTACAACACCTATTTATTATCCAAGCGGAAAGCTGCATATTGGACATGCCTATACAACCGTTGCCGGGGATGCAATGGCCCGCTATAAACGCATGCGCGGATTCGACGTCATGTATTTGACGGGAACAGATGAGCACGGACAGAAGATTCAGCGGAAAGCAGAAGAGATCGGCGTCACTCCGCAAAAGTATGTCGATGACATTGTCAGCGGAATTAAAGATCTGTGGAGCAAGCTCGACATTTCTTACGACGATTTTATCCGTACGACTCAGGACCGCCATAAAGAAATAGTAGAGAAAGTATTTGCACAGCTGCTTGAACAGGGCGATATCTATCTTGATCAATACGAAGGATGGTACTGTACGCCATGTGAGTCCTTCTTTACAGAACGGCAGCTTGAAAACGGCAACTGTCCTGACTGCGGGCGACCTGTTGAAAAAGTAAAGGAAGAGTCCTATTTCTTTAAAATGAGCAAATATGCAGACCGTCTTCTTGCGTACTACCAAGAAAACCCGGAATTCATTCAGCCTGAATCACGCAAAAATGAAATGATCAACAATTTCATTAAGCCCGGCCTTGAGGATCTTGCTGTTTCCCGTACGACATTTGACTGGGGAGTAAAGGTTCCAGGTGATCCTAAGCACGTCATTTATGTGTGGATTGACGCTCTTTCCAACTATATAACAGCTCTTGGATACGGAACTGAAAATGATGAAAAGTACCGGAAATACTGGCCGGCGGATGTGCACCTCGTCGGCAAGGAAATTGTCCGCTTCCATACGATTTACTGGCCGATCATGCTGATGGCTCTTGATTTGCCGTTGCCAAAGAAAGTGTTCGCACACGGCTGGCTGCTGATGAAAGACGGTAAAATGTCCAAATCAAAAGGAAATGTTGTGGATCCGGTCACGCTTATTGACCGCTACGGCCTCGATGCTCTCCGCTACTATCTGCTGAGAGAAGTGCCTTTTGGCTCTGACGGTGTTTTCACTCCGGAAGGATTTATTGAAAGAGTGAACTATGACCTTGCCAATGACTTGGGCAACCTGCTGAACAGAACGGTTGCCATGATTCAGAAATACTTTGACGGCGAAATTCCTGCCTACACAGGAGCGCAAACTGAATTTGACGGTACGCTTGCTGCATTCAGCGGGGAAACGATTAAGAAGTATGAAGAAGCGATGGAAAAGATGGAATTCTCGATTGCTCTTAATGCACTATGGCAATTTATCAGCAGAACAAATAAATACATTGATGAAACACAGCCATGGGTTCTTGCAAAAGACGAGGAAAACCGCGGCAAATTAGGTTCGGTGATGGTGCATTTAGCTGAGTCACTCCGCATCTCTGCCATTTTGCTGAAGCCGTTTTTGACTAAAACACCTGAAAAGATGTTCGAACAGCTTGGCATTTCGGATGCTTCCCTGAAGGAATGGGACAGCCTGTCCTCATTCGGCAGCATCCCTCAGGTAAAGGTTGCCAAAGGAGTTCCGATCTTCCCCCGTTTAGAGGTTGAAGAAGAGGTTGCCTACATTAAAGAACAGATGCAGGGTCCGGCTCCAGCACCAGCTGAAGAAGCTAAGAAAGAAGAAAAAGCAGAAATAGCACCGGAAATTACGTTTGATGAGTTTATGAAGGTTGAAATGCGTGTAGCTGAAGTCATCCATGCAGAGCCTGTAAAAAAGGCAGACCGTCTGCTTAAGCTGCAGCTTGATCTTGGTTCCGAAAAAAGACAAGTGGTATCAGGGATTGCCAAAAGCTATCAGCCTGACCAGCTTGTAGGGAAGAAAGTCATCTGCATTACAAACCTTAAACCGGTTAAGCTTCGCGGGGAGCTGTCACAAGGAATGATCCTTGCAGGCGGCGGAGAAGGAAACTTGTCGCTTGCTACTGTCGATTCAAGTCTCCCGAATGGTACAATTATTAAATAAAAAAGAGAAAAAAAGAGGTGTTTCACGTGTAACAATCGGGGATAACGCCTCTTTTTTTCTGTTTCAAATCGTGGCGAAAGGATGTCGAAAGATGTTATTTGATACACATGCACACTTGAACGCCATCCAGTATCAGGATGACCTTGAAGAAGTGATTGAAAGGGCGATCCATGAAGGCGTGACCCATACTGTTGTCGTTGGCTTTGATACAGAAACGATTACAAAAGCGATTGAACTTGCTGAAGCATACGACTTTATTTATGCAGCAGTCGGCTGGCATCCGGTTGATGCGATTGATATGACGGATGCAGATTTAGAATGGATTAAAGAGCTTGCATCTCATCCTAAAGTAGTTGCTATAGGGGAAATGGGCCTTGACTATTATTGGGACAAATCACCAAAGGATGTTCAAAAAGAGGTATTCAGAAAACAGATTGCCCTCGCAAAGGAAGTAAATCTGCCGATCATTATCCATAACAGGGATGCAACAGCAGATGTGGTGGAGATTCTTCAGGAAGAAGGGGCGAGCGAAGTAGGCGGAATCATGCACTGCTTTACAGGAAGCCTTGAAGTGGCAAGACAGTGCATGGAGATGAATTTCTACATTTCATTCGGCGGGCCTGTCACTTTTAAAAATGCCAAAAAGCCAAAAGAGGTCGCAGCTGAAATTCCAATGGAAAGACTTTTAATTGAAACGGATTGTCCTTATTTGACACCTCATCCGTTCAGAGGAAAACGAAATGAACCAAGCTATGTAAAGTATGTAGCGGAGCAGATTGCGGAGCTTCGCGGCATGGATTACGCGGATTTTGTAAAACAAACGTCCGACAATGCAAAAAGAATTTTCGGCATTTCTCGCTAAGAGATTTTGTCATTTTTTGCGGGAGCCTGTCCAAAAACTCAATAGAAATATGAAGTTCTACCTGTCTTCTTTTCCTCATAGGATATATTTGTCGACAAGAAATTCTTCACTTTTTGATCTTTTTTTAGCATAATAGTGTTTACGATTAGAAAAAAATGAAAAAAGTGGGTGAGGGTTGACAGCAAGATCGTTACTCTATATAATCCTCGGAGGAGAAGGAGGCGTTTTTCATAGTGATAAATCTTATGAAAAAGCTGTTATCCGAAAGACTAAGCATGAACAAGATTGTCCTCGCAATTGTCAGTTTAGTCGTTTTAGCTACGGGTACCGCGTTCGCTACATTTGAAGCGACGAAAAACACCGTAACTGTCACGATGAACGGCAAAAGCGAGAAGCTCAGGACACATGCACGTACAGTAGATGAATTACTCCAAGATTTGAACATAGATAGAAAAAAAGAAGATAACGTATCACCGGAAGGCGATGCTGAAATCAAAAACAACCTGAACGTTGTTTATGAGGCTTCGAAACCTGTACACGTAACTGTGGATGATGAGAAAAGGACAATAAGGACAACAGCCAAAACCGTAGAAGAATTTTTGAAGGAACAGAAAATAAAGATTAACAAGCACGATAAGATGAATGCTTCAAAAGATACAAAGATCTCAGATAATCTTAAGCTCAACATTGAGAAAGCCATACAGATTACACTAACAGTTGGAGATAAAAAACAACAAGTATGGTCAACTTCGACTACTGTCGCTGACTTTTTGAAAGACCAAAAAGTACAGGTAAATGAACTTGATAAGGTTGAACCCCAAATTCATGAAACATTGAGTGCAAATGATGCCGTAATCGTCACACGCGTAGAAAAAGTCACCGATGTAGTGGAAGAACCAGTTGCGTTTTCAGTTGTAACAAAGAATGACCAAGACATTCCTAAAGGAAAACAGGAAGTTATTAAACCTGGTTCAGAAGGCAAAGTTGCGAAACATTTTGAAGTTATGCTTGAAAATGGAAAAGAAGTGTCTAGAAAGCTGATCAAAGAAGAGACTGTTAAAGAAAGTCAGGATCGTGTAGTGGCACTGGGCACAAAAGCTGCGCCTAAACCGGCTGCGAGCAAACCGGAAACAGTGTCAAGGTCTAATGATTCTGTATCCAAGGAGTTTTATGTAACATCAACCGCATACACAGCACACTGCAATGGATGTTCAGGTACAACGGCTACAGGTGTGGATTTGAGAGCAAATCCAAACGCCAAGGTCATTGCTGTTGATCCGAGCGTGATTCCGCTTGGCACAAAAGTGTATGTGGAAGGCTACGGGTATGCCGTTGCCTCTGATACAGGCGGCGCAATTAAAGGGAAAAAGATTGATGTATTCTTCTCTGACAAGGGAGCAGCCTACCGCTGGGGAAGAAAGACCGTTAAAATAAGAGTACTGAACTAATTATATGACGGCAGGGGGATGTAAGTCCCTCTGTCTTTTTGTGTTTGAATGGGGTACAATTACGTTTTAACCGGACAGCGAAGCACAAAGCGCTATTTATAAATTAGACGTTTGACTACTCATAAAAGTTTCACCTTTTTTGGAGGAAAATATGAAAATCAAAGAAATTATTGTAGTGGAAGGCAGAGACGATACGACGGCCATCAAACGGTCTGTTGACGCCGACACAATTGAGACGAACGGCTCTGCGGTCGGAGATGCGGTCATTGAGCAGATCCGTCTTGCACAGAAGACGCGGGGAGTTATTATTTTTACAGACCCTGACTTTCCTGGTGAAAAAATCCGCAAGCTGGTTGCCGAACAGGTTCCCGGCTGCAAGCATGCCTTTTTGGCAAAGCCGGATGCACGTCCGAAAAACGGCAGGGGCATAGGCGTAGAGCATGCTTCAAAAGAGGCCATCAGGAACGCTCTGAAGGATGTTAAAGAAGAAATGGCGGATACCGATCCCGTCATTCTTAAAAGCGATTTGCTGGCAGCGGGTCTAATCGGAGGTCCAAAAGCTAAGGACCGGAGAGAAAGACTTGGCGTGCTTTTGAAAATAGGGTACACAAACGGCAAGCAGCTTGAAAAAAGACTTCATATGTTCAAGATAACAAGAGAAGCTTTTGCACAAGCTATTGAGGAGATTGTTCGGGAGGAGCAGCAGAATGATTAAAGATATTGCAACACCGGTCCGCACGAAGGCCATTTTAGAAAAGTACGGCTTTTCATTTAAAAAGAGTCTTGGGCAGAACTTTCTGATCGATCCGAATGTCCTGACAAGAATTGTTGACCATGCAGGGGTAACGGAAGAAACGGGTGTTATTGAAATTGGCCCCGGAATAGGGGCACTGACAGAACAGCTGGCAAAGCGGGCCAAGAAAGTTGTTGCCTTTGAGATTGACCAGCGGCTGATCCCGATTTTAGAGGATACTCTGTCTCCTTATGATAACGTTTCAGTCATTCACCAGGATGTCCTGCAGGCTGATGTCAAAGCGGTCATGATTGATCAGTTTAAAGACTGCAAGGAAGTCATGGTCGTTGCCAATCTGCCTTACTACGTGACGACTCCGATCATTATGAAGCTGCTTGAAGATCAGATTCCTTTAAAAGGAATCGTTGTTATGCTCCAAAAAGAGGTTGCAGACAGAATTGAGGCGTCTCCGTCTTCTAAAGACTACGGATCCCTTTCTATAGCAGTGCAGTACTACACAGAGGCCAAAACCGTCATGACAGTCCCAAGAACAGTCTTCATGCCGCAGCCGAACGTGGACTCGGCCATCATCAGGCTTCTGCTCCGAAACGAAGCGAAAGTAACGGTGAAAGATGAGTCGTTTTTCTTTAAAGTGGTCAGAGGAAGCTTTGCTCAAAGGAGAAAAACCCTGCTCAACAATTTGCAGCACTCCCTCCAAAACGGAAAAGAAAAGAAGGCTGCCATTGAAGAGGCTCTTGAGAAGGCCGGCATCGACGGCAGAAGACGGGGAGAAACACTCTCTATCGAAGAATTTGCTTTGCTCAGTGATCAGCTCATTGAGGATTTTAAGGAATAACGGCAAGGTGAACCCTGCAGTCCATGAGGCTGCAGGGTTTTTCTATGTGCATGCAGCGGACTAGGGCAGGAAGCTTCCAAATTATCACACTTTTGCTGAAATGTCATAGGCTAGAAAAGGAGTTCTAAGCACACTGATGTTTACGGATCGGGCACAGCAAGTCCTCTCTTGGTCTGTGCAGTGTCCTGTATGGGAATGTTTCAGCGAATCGGTCATTTGGAGTGAAGAACATGCAAGTTAAAATAGGTGATATTGTAGCCCGCAAATCGTATCAGTGCGATGTCCTGTTCAGGGTCATAGATCTGAAGCAGACAGAAGACGGCAATTGGGCTGCTATTTTATACGGAGAAGAAGTACGTCTGATCGCTGATGCTCTCTGCGATGATTTAGCGGTGATCGATGACCGCGAGCGCATGGAGAGGAAAGTGCACGAAAAAGAAAAGCTTGAGCAGTCTCTCTATCTGCTGAAACAGGATTACCGGCTGCTGCAGGAAAAAAGGGAGTACCAGGCAACGGCAAACTACAGCCATAATGAGGAGTTTTTTCATCTTCCAGGAAAGGTTCTTCACCTGGACGGAGATCCGACTTACTTGCAGAAGTGCCTGTCGCTTTACGAACGGGTGGGCGTTCCTGTTTTTGGCGTTCACGTGAAAGAAACGGAAATGGAAAATGTTGTGGCGGAGCTGATTGAAGAATACCGGCCGAACATTCTGGTCATAACGGGCCATGATGCTTATTCAAAGCATAAAGGGCCGATCAATGACCTGAATGCGTACCGCCATTCAAAGCACTTTGTTCAGACCGTCAGAAATGCGCGGAAAGCGGTGCCGCATCTAGATCAGCTGGTCATTTTTGCCGGTGCGTGCCAGTCGCATTTTGAGTCGATTATAAGAGCGGGAGCCAATTTTGCCAGTTCACCGTCAAGAGTGAATATTCATGCGCTTGACCCTGTTTATATTGTAGCCAAAATCAGTTTTACGCCATTTTCAGAACGAATCAACGTCTGGGATGTGCTGCGCAATACCCTGACAAGGGAAAAGGGGCTTGGCGGCATTGAAACAAAAGGAGTACTGAGAACAGGAATGCCTTATCGCAGGCACGAAGACAACAGTTCTTCGTGAGACCGCTTCTCGTGAGACAGCGGTCTTTTCCCCCTTAAATCTCTTTATGGAAACAATTTTTCCTTTCTTTACATAAAACAAGAGAATTAGGTAAATCCTACATTGTAGAGATAGAGGGAATTTTGTTGAAAATATTTTGTTGACAGTGATCTTTCATCACTGATATAATTTAAATTTTATTTGACTTAATTTGGGCGGTAGTGTATACTGAATGTAGTGAGGTGGTTGCAATGGCAAAAACGTTAGGCGATATCAAAAACTCCCTGGAGTCCAATCTTGGCAAGCGGCTTACGCTGAAAGCAAACGGCGGCCGAAGAAAAACGATTGAACGTTCAGGTGTTCTTACAGAGACGTACCCAGCTGTTTTCGTTGTACAACTAGATCAGGATGAAAATGCATTTGAACGCGTATCATACAGTTATGCAGATGTCTTAACTGAAACCGTGCAATTAACTTTCTTTGAAGATACATCAGGTTCAGTAGCAGTTGCTGGGCAGTAGACACTCGTTTGCTGCTTTTTTTGTTGCCTTAAAAGGCTCGCAGGCAATTGAAGGATATACATACATGAAGCGGCACATACTAATGGTGCTGCTTTTTTTATTTTAAATAAAAGCAGACTGCCGTCCGGCCGGGCTTCGGTCTTTCCGGCTGCAGCAAAAGCCAGAGGATAGGAGTGTTCTGTGATGGGAAGACGTCGTCAAGGAATTATGTCCGAAGAGTTTAAATACGAGCTGGCAAAGGATTTAGGGTTTTACGATACGGTCAAACAGGATGGCTGGGGGGCAATCAGATCCCGTGATGCAGGAAATATGGTAAAGCGGGCAATTGAATTTGCGGAACAGCATATGGCCGGTCAGGTGAAAAAGTAACGAACTTATAAAGCCGGGGCGCATTCCGCTCCGGCTTTTTCTGCAAGAAAATCTTTTGAAATGCCGAAATATCGCGCCTTACAGCGGTTTTGCCGGAAAAACCCGTTATATTCGCCTTTTTTGTGGTACAATGTGGATAATTTCAGTTCGTTAAAAGTAGGTGAAAATGTTGCGTATTTTGGAAAAAGCGCCGGCTAAAATCAACCTTTCGCTTGATGTGCTCCATAAAAGACCAGATGGATTTCATGAAGTGAAGATGATCATGACAACGATAGATTTAGCTGACCGCGTTGAACTTGTGGAACTGCCTGAAGATACGATTCAAATTATCTCCCACAACCGCTTTGTTCCGGATGATCAGCGGAACCTTGCGTATCAGGCCGCCCTGCTTCTTAAAACGAGGTACGGGGTGAAAAAGGGCGTTTCCATCGCCATTACGAAAGTTATTCCGGTCGCTGCGGGACTTGCAGGAGGAAGCAGCGATGCAGCTGCCGCTCTCAGAGGTCTGAACCGGCTGTGGAAGCTTGGTTTAAGTCTGGACGAGCTTGCAGAGCTTGGAGCGGAAATCGGTTCCGACGTATCATTCTGTGTATATGGGGGAACGGCTCTTGCTACCGGCCGCGGGGAGAAGATTCAGCATATTGATACTCCTCCGCACTGCTGGGTTGTGCTTGCCAAGCCGACAATCGGCGTATCAACGGCAGATGTATACCGGAACCTGAAGCTTGATTCTGTTAAACATCCTGATGTAGACGGAATGATAGAGGGAATTAAGGAACAGGATTTTGACAAAATCTGCAGCCTTCTCGGCAATGTGCTGGAAGATGTCACGCTGAATATGTACCCTGAGGTTGCGAATATTAAAGATCAGATGAAACGCTTTGGTGCGGATGCCGTTCTGATGAGTGGAAGCGGGCCCACTGTTTTCGGGCTGGTTCGCTATGAGTCAAGGCTGCACCGGGTGTATAACGGATTAAGAGGTTTCTGTGATCAGGTTTTTGCTGTAAGGTTGATTGGAGAACGGAATAGCCTTGATTAAATCCGTATATTAAGTTATATTTACTTTAAAATATTCGGATTTTGGAGGTTATTCCATGAAATTTCGTCGCAGTGGACGGCTTGTTGATATGACTTATTACTTGCTACAACATCCACATGCACTTGTTCCTTTAACTTTTTTCTCTGATCAGTACCAATCTGCCAAATCGTCCATCAGTGAGGATTTGACTATTATAAAGCAAACATTTGAACAAAGAGGCATTGGTTCTCTTTTAACGGTGCCGGGAGCAGCTGGCGGGGTGAAGTTTATCCCGAGAATCGGAGCTTCAGAAGCCAGAGAGATCATTGACGAGCTGTGCAGTCTCATGGCTAAACCGGAAAGACTGCTGCCTGGAGGGTATTTATACTTAACAGATATTCTTGGCAACCCTTCCATTGTGAACCAGATTGGAAGACTTTTCGCGTCTGTTTTCGCGGACCGGAAAATTGACCTTGTCATGACGGTCGCTACGAAGGGGATTCCTGTTGCCTATGCTGTGGCTAATCAGCTTGATGTGCCCGTTGTCATTGTCAGACGGGACAGCAAGGTAACAGAAGGTCCTACTGTCAGCATTAATTACGTCTCAGGCTCTTCAAAACGGATTCAAACGATGGTTCTCTCTAAGAGAAGCCTCAAAACAGGGTCAAATGTCCTGATCATTGATGACTTTATGAAAGCCGGCGGAACAATTAACGGAATGGTCAGCATGCTCGAGGAATTCAATGCAAACCTTGCAGGCATCGGCGTACTGGTAGAATCAGAAGGCGTTGAAGAGCGTCTTGTTGATGAGTACATATCTGTAGTCAAACTGACAGACGTTGACGTAAAGGAAAAACAGATAGAAGTTTCGGACGGGAATTATTTCCGGTTTTTAAAATAGGGTTTTTGTAAGTTTTGCTGCTTCAGCATGAAACTAATTACTCCAGTGGATTGAAGCGGAAGGCACTTGACTCCTGCGGGATATAGAGCGAACGGGAGATCCCGCAAGCGCAGCGAGGAAGCTCCCGGCGCTCCCCGGGGTAATCTTGTGACTGGAGCGGAAAGAAACGGGTACAGCTTTATAAACAACATTTATGCAAAGCAGCATCATAATATACGAACTGACAGGGGAGAGGGTAAGATGAGAACAATCGATACGAAAAAGGCGCCGGCTGCCATTGGTCCATACTGCCAGGGGATCGTCATTAACGGATTATTTTACAGCTCCGGCCAGATTCCGCTTACTCCAGAAGGAGACATGGTTACAGGCAATGTTGAAGAGCAGACTCATCAGGTTTTCTCAAACCTGAAGGCTGTACTTGAAGAAGCTGGCGCTTCACTTGAAAGTGTCATTAAAGCCACCGTTTTCTTGAAAGATATGAATTCATTCGCCGCTTTCAATGATGTCTATGCCCAGTACTTCAGCGGTCACAAGCCTGCACGTTCATGCGTGGAGGTTGCCAGACTTCCGAAAGATGCGCTTGTGGAGATAGAAGTTATTGCTGCTGTAAGCTGATTTACGCGCTGCTGATCGGTCTGTAAACCTTTTGTACCATACAAACCTGCTGAAGAAATATGAAATGGTATACAAGACTCCATAAAATCACCTGATTTTTCAAAATATTTTTCTGTTCTTGCAGGAAATAGAAAGATTCCGTTGAATAACTTAACTAAAGTTTTTCATACAGGGAAAAGGTGGTGAACAGAATGGAAGTTACTGACGTAAGATTACGCCGCGTAAACACCGAAGGCCGCATGAGAGCGATTGCATCCATCACACTTGATCATGAATTTGTTGTTCATGACATCCGCGTTATTGATGGCAACAACGGGCTGTTTGTTGCAATGCCCAGCAAAAGAACTCCTGATGGTGAGTTCCGTGATATCGCGCATCCGATCAATTCTGGAACTCGAGGGAAAATTCAGGAAGCTGTATTAACCGAGTATCATCGTTTAGGTGAACTTGAAGTTGAATTTGAAGAAGCAGGTGCTTCTTGATTATATGAAGCTTAAAAAAGCCGGTCAGGACAAGATCCTGACCGGCTTTTTACGTAGTGCAAAGAAGATTTTTTAAAATAGGGAATGCTAAAAATATCGCTTGACAGATCATGACAATTTTATGAAATATTATGTACTTTCTCATGTTTTCTTGAAATAAAGGGTTATTTGAGATATATTTTTCTATGGATAAAAAGGGATACTGGAGGCCTCGATAATGGATAACCGATACGCAGTTATTTTAGCTGCAGGACAAGGCACAAGGATGAAATCAAAGCTTTATAAAGTGCTTCATCCAGTTGGCGGCAAGCCAATGGTTCAGCACGTAGCAGATGAAGTTTCAAAACTTGACTTAAGCAAAATCGTTGCTGTAGTTGGTCACGGTGCGGAGAAAGTAAAAGATCAGCTTGGCGATACAGCAGAATATGCCCTTCAAAGTGAACAGCTTGGAACGGCTCATGCTGTTATGCAGGCTGCATCCCAGCTGGAAGGAAAAGAAGGGACAACCATTGTTATTTGCGGCGATACACCGTTAATTACGGCAGATACAATGGCATCCCTGCTTGCTCATCACGCAGAGACACATGCAAAAGCTACGATTCTTACAGCTAAAGCAGACGATCCTGCAGGCTATGGACGTGTTGTCAGAAACGCTGAAGGACATGTTGAGAAGATTGTTGAACACAAAGATTCAAACGAAGAGGAACTTCTTATTACAGAAATCAACACTGGAACATACTGCTTCGACAATAAGGCTCTTTTTGACACATTGAAGAAAGTGTCCAATGAAAATTCCCAAGGTGAATACTACCTTCCGGATGTTATTGAAATTTTAAAATCGGAAAATGAAATCATTTCGGCTTTTCAGACGGCATCTTTTGAAGAGACTCTAGGTGTTAATGACAGAGTGGCTCTTGCCCAGGCAGAGAAGTTCATGAAAAAGCGCGTTAATGCGTTCCATATGAAGAATGGTGTTTCTATCATTGATCCTGACAACACGTATATCTCAAGCGATGCAGTCATCGGAAGAGATACGGTTATCTATCCAGGTTCCGTCATTTCGGGGAAAACCGAAATCGGTGAAGATTCGGTTATCGGACCTCACACGGAAATTAAAAACTGCAAAATCGGAGACCGGACAACAATCCGCCAGTCCGCTGCACACGACAGCGAAATTGGCCATGATGTAAACATCGGACCGTTTGCACATATCAGACCGGATTCTTCAATCGGTGACGAAGTTAAGATCGGAAACTTTGTTGAAATCAAGAAATCATCCATGGGCAAAGCGAGCAAAGCTTCACATCTGAGCTATATTGGAGATGCTGAAGTGGGTGCAGACGTAAACCTGGGATGCGGATCGATTACAGTCAATTATGACGGCAAAAATAAATTCCTCACTAAGATTGAAGACGGAGCTTTCATCGGCTGCAATTCGAATTTAATCGCACCTGTAACAGTGGGCCAGGGAGCCTATGTTGCTGCAGGTTCTACGATTACAGATGATGTGCCAGGCAAAGCCCTTTCCATCGCACGTGCAAGACAAGTCAATAAAGATGATTATTTAAAATAAAAAGGTTAAAGAGCAGCGGCAGGCATTCTGCTGCTGTTCACCCGGCTTATACAGATTAACCAATAAAACCCAGTGGAGGTCTCCTTTAAAAATGTCAAATCGTTATGCAGATTCAAATTTAAAGATTTTTACATTAAACTCAAACACTGCCTTGGCTCAGGAAATTGCAGATGAAGTCGGTGTTGATTTAGGTAAATGTTCGGTAACACGCTTCAGTGACGGCGAAGTTCAGATCAACATTGAAGAAAGTATCCGCGGCTGTGATGTTTTTGTCATTCAGTCTACGAGTGCTCCGGTAAATGAGCACCTGATGGAAGTTCTGATCATGATTGATGCGTTAAAGCGTGCTTCTGCAAAAACAATCAACATTGTTATGCCTTATTACGGATATGCTCGCCAGGACCGCAAAGCCCGTGCACGCGAACCGATTACAGCTAAGCTTGTTGCAAACCTCCTTGAGACAGCAGGAGCGGACCGAGTAATTACTCTTGACCTGCACGCTCCTCAAATTCAAGGTTTCTTTGACATTTTAATTGACCATTTAATGGGTGTTCCAATTCTTGCTGAGTACTTCCAGGAGAAAGACCTTAAGGATATCGTCATTGTTTCTCCTGACCACGGCGGAGTAACCCGCGCCCGCAAACTTGCTGACCGTCTGAAAGCGCCGATTGCCATTATTGATAAACGCCGCCCAAGACCGAATGTTGCGGAAGTCATGAACATTGTCGGTAACATCGAAGGCAAAACAGCCATTTTGATCGACGACATCATCGACACAGCCGGAACAATCACTCTTGCTGCAAATGCACTAGTAGAAAACGGCGCGACAGATGTATACGCGTGCTGTACGCACCCTGTACTTTCAGGACCGGCCATCGAACGCATTCAAAACTCAAATATTAAAGAACTTGTAGTAACAAACTCTATTGCTCTCGGCGAAGAGAAAAAGATCGACAAGCTTAAGCAGCTTTCTGTTGCACCGCTTATCGGTGAAGCCATCATTCGTGTACACGAAGAGCAATCTGTTTCTACTTTGTTTGATTGATTATTACAGCCCCTTCTGCTTAGAGCAGTAGGGGTTTTTTATATATTTTTGTTTTATCGCAGTGTAAAGCTGAATACTCCAGTGGACTGGAGCGGAGGGGAGCGGGTACGTTTTTACAAAAGAGGAGTATCTGAGCTTGGTCTTATAAAGGGATAATAGATGGCACTTATCCGGAAGAATAGAACCCTCAAGCCGAGGAATCAGAAAGTTGATGACACTTATCGGCGAGAACAGAACCTCCAAGCCGAGGAATCAGAAAGTTGATGGCACTTATCGGGAAGAATAGGACCCTCAAGCCGAGGAATCAAAAAGTTGATGGCACTTATCCGGAAGAATAGAACCCCCAAGCTGAGGAATCAGAGAGTTGATGGCACTTATCGGCGAGAACAGAATCCCCAAGCGGAGGAAACAGAGAGTTGATGGCACTTATCGAGAAGAAAAGAACCCTCAAGCAGAGGAATCAGAAAGTTGATAGCACTTATCGGAGAGAATAGCACCCTCAAGCAGAGGAATCAAAGAGTTGATGGCACTTATCGACGAGAACAGAACCCTCAAGCAGAGAAATCAGAAAGTTGATGGCACTTATCCGAGAGAATAGCACCCTCAAGCAGAGGAATCAGAAAGTTGATAGCACTTATCGGAGAGAATAGCACCCTCAAGAAGAGGAATCATAGAGTTGATGGGACTTATAGGCGAGAACAGAACCCTTAAAATGAGAGAGCCGGATGTTGA
This sequence comes from Metabacillus sp. cB07, assembly GCF_016839225.1. NCBI lineage: Bacteria > Bacillati > Bacillota > Bacilli > Caryophanales > Bacillaceae > Metabacillus > Metabacillus sp. cB07. Next base: position 66,128 of record NZ_CP069296.1, read on the forward strand.
AAGCACTGATCCGGAAGTGATACAATTTTATTAGATCGGCGAAGATCTTCTTATGCGGCACCGCAAAATAAATGCTGTTTTAAGTAAAAAAAGCACGGTCCCGAGCCAAACAAATCCCCCTTTAAATAAGAAAAAATGTTTAGACCCATTCAATAATGGGAATTAAATAAGACATAACTTATCGTTAGGAAGGTGTTTTGGACTATGACAACTCTAAAAGTAAAAGAACGTACAGTATTTACGAACTCGGCGAGAAGAAAGGTCCGCGAAGAAGGACAAGTTCCCGCTGTGATTTACGGTAAAACAACAGAACCTAAATCTATTTCATTAGATAGCATAGAATTAATTAAGACGCTGCGCGACGAAGGCCGCAACGCGATCATTAAACTGGATCTTGACGGAAAGTCCCATTCTGTCATGCTGTATGAAATGCAGACGGATCCGCTTAAAAACGAAATCACTCATGCAGATTTCTACGTTGTTAACATGAAAGAGGATGTAGAAGTCGATGTTCCAATCACTCTTACTGGAGATGCACAGGGAGTCAAGGACGGCGGCGTGCTGCAGCAGCCTCTGTACCAGGCTTCCATTACAGCTAAACCGGGTGAAATCCCTCAGACAATTGAGGTTGATATTTCAGAGCTTGGCGTAAACGACACGCTGACAATCGGCGATGTGAAGATCTCGGGCAAATACTCATTCAACCATGAAAAGGACGAGGTCGTTGCTTCTATTCTTCCTCCTCAGCAGGAAGAGGAAATCGACAGCGGTGAAGAGCAGGAGCCTGGAGAGCCTGAGAATGCTGAAGGCAGAGAAAGCGAAGAGGACGCTGCTGAAGGCGAAAAACAAGAGTAAATTACAAACGCAGCCGTTTAATGGCTGCGTTTTTTATGGTATTGTTGAACTGAAGACACATTGAAAATGATGGCGACCTGATCTTAGAAGCTCGGGGCTTCATTGGCGCCTGATTTTTAACATAAGGTCCTTCCGGATGGATGGGCATACTGACAAAGAGCCGTTTGGCTTAAAGAATGGGCAGGTACAATCATGAAACTTTTCATTGGACTCGGAAATCCGGGAAAACAATATGAAAACACACGTCATAACGTAGGCTTTATCGCGATTGACGAGCTTTCCAGACGGTTCGGCATCCCTCTTGACCGCACGAAATTTAACGGGATCTACGGAATGGGGCATGTTTCGGGAGAGAAAGTCATATTATTAAAACCACTTACCTACATGAATCTCTCCGGTGAATGCATCAGGCCGTTAATGGACTATTATGAGATAGATGACCAGGATCTCGCCGTCATCTATGATGACCTAGATCTGCCGGCAGGGAAGGTCAGACTGAGAACAAAAGGGAGTGCCGGTGGACATAACGGAATCAAGTCGATGATCCAGCATTTGAATACACAGGAATTCAACCGCGTGAGAATCGGGATCGACCGTCCCTCAGGAGGGATGAGTGTATCCAATTACGTGCTTGGCTCTTTTGGAAAAGAAGAGTGGCCGAGCATTCAGGATGCAGTCGCTCTTTCTGCAGATGCATGCGAGAGTTTTATTAAAGAGCCTTTCCTTCAAGTGATGAACAAATACAATTGATTTAGTATAAGCGCCCCCCTGAAGGTTCATACTGTAACTAAAACCTTTCCAGGAGGGGCTAAAATGGCGCTACACTATACATGCCGCCATTGCGGCGTTAAGGTCGGAACAATTGAGAGCGTTTCAGTATACAGCGAGCAATTGGGTTTTCAGCACCTGTCGCAGGAAGAGAGACGAGAGATGATCTCCTATGAACAAAATGGCGATATTCAAGTAAAAACCATCTGCGAGGATTGTCAGGAAGCGCTCGAACGCAATCCGGACTATCACCAGCTGCAGCGATTTATTCAATAAGCGACGCTTTGGCTTTGTTATGAAGTCAAGGCATTTTTCTGTTAGTTGGCAGGCAGGGAGAAAGACGGCAGAATCCCTGTCCTGCTTCATTCGGATAGATAAACGGCTGAAACACTGCCGAACGGGGAGGTTCCACTTTTGCAAAGTTTGCAGCATTACTTTTATGAAAATGATGATTTTCAAACCATCTTACAGGGGATACAGGGAGGGTTAAAGGAGCAGCTTGTTGCAGGGCTCTCGGGGTCTGCACGCTCTTTGTTCACTTCTTCGCTCTTTAAGCATGCAGACAAACCGCTCCTTGTGATCACCCATAACCTTTTTCAGGCTCAGAAAATTTATGAGGACCTGACGAACCTTGCCGGCGATCAGGTGCTTCTCTACCCAGTTAACGAACTCATTGCATCTGAGCTTGCGATAGCAAGCCCTGAGCTTAAAGCGCAGCGTATGGATGTTTTAAACCAGCTTTCAGAAGATAAAAAGAGAGTGGTTGTTGCACCGATTGCGGCACTGAGACGATTTTTGCCGCCAAAAGAAGAATGGAAAAGAAATCAGTTTCACCTAAAGCTCGGTCAGGATCTTGACCTGGATGAAATTCTCGCCTCTTTGGTGACAATGGGTTACGCGAGGGCCGGTATGGTTTCTTCGCCGGGTGAGTTCAGTCTGCGCGGAGGGATTATCGACATATATCCGCTGACAGAAGAGTATCCTGTCCGCATCGAGCTGTTTGATACAGAAATCGATTCAATCCGCACTTTTAACAGCGAAGATCAGCGTTCGATTGAAAAATTGAAAGAGATCCATATAGGACCAGCAGAAGAGCTTGTTGTTAACGGGGAGCGAATCAAGAAATGCATTGAAAAGCTGGAACAGGCGCTTGCATACAGCCTGAAACGCCTTAAAGACGATAAGCAAAAAGAAATACTTGCTGAAAATATCGGATATGAGCTTGAACAGCTCAGAAACGGTCAGTTTAATCAGGAAATGGTGAAATATCTCACCTTCTTCTATGAGCAGCCTGCTAGTTTACTAGATTATTTTCCGGAGCAGACCATTGTTGTAATGGATGAGATCAGCCGGATACAGGAAATGTATGAGAGTCTTGAAAAAGAAGAGGCAGACTGGTATACAAGCCTGCTTGAGCACGGGAAGATCGTGAACAATATCAAGCTTTCGCACGACTATTCAGATGTGCTGACAAAGACGAAGCATCCGCTGGTCTATCTCTCTCTGTTTGTGCGCCACGTCCCGCATACCAGCCCTCAGAACATTCTTAATGTCTCGTGCAAGCAGATGCAGAATTTCCACGGGCAGATGAATGTGCTGAGAAGTGAAATTGAACGCTGGAAGAAAGCGAATTTTTCCGTCGTTTTCCTTGGCGCAACAGAAGAGCGGGTCAAAAAGCTTGAAGCTGTTTTAGGTGACTACGAAATTAATGCTGCCTTTTTAAAGAAAAATGAGACACCCAAGCTTGGCAATCTGTACATGATGGAGGGCGACCTTCAGACAGGCTTTGAACTCCCGATGCAAAAACTTGCAGTCGTAACGGAGGAGGAGCTGTTTAAGAAGAGGGTCAAAAAGCAGCCGAGAAGCCAGAAAATCTCGAATGCTGAACGAATTAAAAGCTATTCAGAGCTTCAGGTCGGCGACCATGTCGTGCATGTCAATCACGGGATCGGGAAGTACCTCGGAATTGAAACGCTTGTCATCAACGGCGTTCACAAGGATTATCTTCACATCCGCTATCAGGGAAGCGACAAGCTGTATGTTCCTGTTGAGCAAATTGACCTTATCCAGAAATATGTTGGATCAGAAGGCAAAGAGCCTAAGATTTATAAACTTGGCGGCAGTGACTGGAAGCGTGTAAAACGGAAGGTTGAATCGTCTGTACAGGATATCGCAGATGATTTGATCAAGCTTTATGCTGAGCGTGAAGCAAGCGTTGGGTACGGATTTTCACCTGACAGCGAAATGCAGCGCGAGTTTGAAGCCGCTTTCCCTTATCAGGAAACCGATGATCAGCTTCGCTCCATTCATGAAATTAAACATGATATGGAACGGGAACGCCCGATGGACCGGCTGTTGTGCGGAGACGTGGGCTATGGAAAGACGGAGGTTGCCATCAGGGCTGCCTTTAAAGCGGTTGCTGACGGCAAACAGGTCGCACTGCTTGTACCTACGACCATTCTTGCCCAGCAGCACTATGAAACAGTCCGTGAGCGTTTTCAGGACTATCCCATTAATATCGGTCTGTTAAGCAGATTCAAAACGAGAAAAGAGATGAATGAAACCGTAAAAGGTCTTAAAAACGGAACGGTGGATATGGTGATAGGTACCCACCGCCTTCTTTCAAAAGACGTGCTGTATAAAGAGCTTGGGCTCCTCATCATTGACGAGGAACAGCGTTTTGGCGTGACGCATAAAGAAAAAATCAAGCAGATGAAAGCCAACATTGACGTACTTACGCTTACGGCTACACCAATTCCGCGGACGCTTCACATGTCCATGCTCGGAGTGCGTGATTTGTCTGTAATTGAAACGCCGCCTGAAAACAGGTTTCCGGTTCAGACGTATGTCGTTGAATACAACGGCGGTTTTGTCCGCGAAGCCATCGAGCGGGAACTTGCACGCGGCGGACAGGTCTATTTCCTCTATAACAGAGTGGATGATATTGACCGTAAAGCAGATGAGATTTCCATGCTTGTTCCTGACGCAAGGGTGACCTATGCACACGGGAAAATGACGGAAAATGAACTTGAGTCAACCATGCTTAATTTCCTTGACGGACAATTTGATGTGCTTGTCAGTACGACGATTATTGAAACCGGCGTTGATATTCCAAATGTAAATACGCTGATTGTCCATGATGCAGACAAGATGGGCCTCTCTCAGCTCTATCAGCTTAGAGGCCGGGTCGGACGTTCAAGCAGAATTGCCTATGCATATTTCACTTACCGGAAAGATAAAGTTCTGACAGAGGTGGCAGAGAAACGTCTGCAGGCGATCAAAGAATTTACGGAGCTTGGTTCAGGCTTTAAAATTGCCATGCGGGACCTCTCCATCCGCGGAGCTGGAAATCTGCTTGGTGCCCAGCAGCATGGATTTATTGATTCTGTCGGATTTGACCTGTACTCTCAAATGCTGAAAGAAGCCATTGAAGAGCGACGTGTGGAAGGGCCGAAAGAAAAGCCGTTCCAGGTTGAAATCGATCTTGAAGTCGATGCGTACCTTCCTGAAACATACATTTCAGACGGCAGACAGAAAATCGACATCTACAAGCGCTTTAGAGCAATCTCTTCTCTTGCCGATCTAGAAGAGCTGCAGGAGGAAATCATTGACCGCTTCGGGGACTATCCTCAGGAAGTAAATGACCTTATGCAGATTGCCAAGCTTAAAGTGTTCGCCGTTCAGGAAAAAGTGGAGATGATCAAGCAGGATAAGGACACGGTGTCCATCTATGTAAGCGAAGAGACAAGCGCGCAGGTAGACGGCCAGAAGCTGTTTGATCTGAGCAATCAATATGGACGCGCGGTCGGTCTTGGCATGGACGGGAAACGCCTGAAGATGACGATTCAGATTAAGGGAGTTAAGCCTGATAAATGGCTCAAGATCGCTGAAGGACTGCTGAACGGTCTTGGATCAGCAAAAAAAGAAGAGATTTCTGCAAAAGGGGTTTAGATCTGCCTCTGACTGTCAAAGCTGTAGAAGAAAATACTGCCTAATCAAGAAAATTTCACTGATGTTGTGTATATTGCGTGCAGGGCTGAAGGATACTATCCGTAAGAAATGGTGGTTGTTGCAAAGAGTTCCTGCGAGCAAGCAATCATCAACTACTCAATCATCAAGTGAAAGTGAGGCAGCATTAGATGAAAGCAACTGGTATAGTACGACGTATTGATGATTTAGGCCGCGTGGTGATTCCAAAGGAAATCCGCAGAACTCTGCGCATCCGTGAGGGAGATCCGCTTGAAATCTTTGTAGACCGCGACGGTGAAGTTATCTTAAAGAAATATTCCCCGATCAGTGAACTGAGTGACTTTGCAAAGGAATATGCAGACGCTCTGTATGACAGCCTTGGACATCCAGTCCTCATTTGTGACCGTGATACCTACATAGCAGTATCAGGCGGTTCAAAGAAGGAATACATGAACAAAAACATCAGCGAGCAGGTTGAAAAAGCAATGGAGGACCGCAGCTCTTTGCTGAATACCGAGGGCGGCAGCATCGAGCTTATCGACGGCAATGCAGAGGAACTTAAATCGTTCACAGTCGGACCGATCGTTGCAAATGGAGATCCAATCGGGGCGGTTGTCATTTTCTCGAAGGATCAGTCTGTTGGGGAAGTAGAACATAAAGCAGTAGAAACAGCTGCAGGCTTTTTAGCCCGTCAGATGGAACAATAGTCTTTATTTATACCGTTTTAATCAGGCAGCAGCTTTTGCTGCCTTTTCTTATGCCTGAAAGAGGGAAAAATAGACAAAAAGGGCCGCTGATTAAGATTTGAAGGGAGTTTCTTGTGATATAATAGGCTCGGTTAGCTTACTATGGAAGGAGAATTGGACGATGGACGTCCGTTCCGGGCCATCAAAACATCTTTTTTTGCAGGGGACAGCGGTATTAACCATTGCAGCTCTGCTTATTAAAATCATGAGTGCGGCATACCGTGTGCCTTATCAAAATATAGTCGGAGACATCGGCTTTTATATTTACCAGCAGGTCTATCCATTTTACGGAATAGCCATCATGCTCGCTACGACGGGATTCCCGGTCATCATTTCTAAGATGATGATTGAATTCGGAGAAAAAGGAAATGCTTCTTCAAACTCGAAAATTTTAAGGGTGTCCTTTCTGTTTTTATTTGCAGCGGGACTTATCTTTTATCTGATCTTATACATAGGCTCCGATCAGCTGGCTTCGTTCATGGGGGACCTTGAGCTTGCGCCGCTGATCAGAGTAATCTCTTTTTCTTTTTTGCTTGTTCCGTTTGTATCCATTTTAAGAGGCTATTTTCAGGGAGAGGAAAACATGCTGCCGACTGCCGTATCCCAGGTGGCGGAGCAGGGAATCAGAGTTTTGACGATTCTCCTCTTTTCCTACTTGCTCATCAATAACGGGTACTCATTGTATGAAGCAGGACAAGGAGCCCTTTTCGGTTCTCTTACAGGAGGATTTGCCGCTTTCATTCTGCTGGCCGTTTTTTTGTCAAAAGACAAAAGGGGCGTCTCCTTTTTCGGGAAAAATGACTCTTCAATAAGGACGTCACACATCCTTTCTTATTTGGTTAAGCACTCCCTAACCATTTCGATTACCAGCCTGATGATTATTTTTATTCAGTTGATTGATGCCATGCAGCTGTATTCAGAGCTTTTGAAAAACGGCTTTGAGATGTCTGATGCCAAAAGAATGAAAGGGATCTACGATCGGGGCCAGCCTTTGATTCAGCTTGGAACCGTTGTTGCTACTTCTTTTTCACTCTCGCTCGTCCCCTTGATTGCTTATGCTAAACGGAGCGGAAATCATGCGGTTATTTCTGAAAGGATCACAGCTTCATTAAAGATTTGTACCGTAGTCGGAGCAGGTGCATCAGCCGGTCTGATTATGATTATGGAACCGCTGAATATTATGCTCTTCAAAAATGAATCAGGGACAGAGGTTCTTGCTGTTCTGAGCCTGTCTGTCATCTTTACTTCCTATTCTCTGACGCTCACCGCCATACTCCAGGGTTTGAATTATACGGTCTTCCCTGCATTTGCTGTCCTGATTGGAACCGCTGCGAAACTAGCTTTGAATGAACTGCTCGTTCCGGAGTTTGGTACGGCAGGCGCAGCGTTTGCCACTGTTGCGGCTTATGGTGTGATTGCGGGACTGAATGCCGGCTACCTGAAGTCGAAAGGGTATAGGCTCGCCGGCAGGGTGAATACAGGAAAGATTGCGGCTGCAGCGCTTATTATGATGGGAGCTCTCTTTGCCTATTCGGCTCTTTTTTCAGAAAGCTGGATGGCAGGAAACCGTTTGGCCGCATCAGCAGGGGCTCTCTGCGGAGCTTTATTCGGTGGTACAATCTACTTGATTTCCATCCTGAAATTATCTATTTTTACACAAAAAGAACTTGAAGCTTTTCCGGGCGGAAAGAAGCTCGGAGCGTTTTTAAAATAAAGGAAACGGGGTATGAATATATGGCCAGGAAGATTACGGTTGTCGGACTTGGCGGCTCTGACGCAAGCCATATGCCGCTTGGGGTATACCGCAGACTCACTTCAGCATCTGCGCTGTACTTAAGAACAAAGGAGCATCCTGTTGTTGCAGAGCTTGGGGCAGAGCTACCAGGCTTTGTGTCCTTTGATTCTGTCTATGAAGAAAACAGCCAGTTCGGTGATGTATATAAAATAATTGAAGAAGAGCTATATAAAGAAGCGAATGACAGGGACATTGTTTATGCTGTTCCCGGACATCCCCTTGTTGCAGAGCAAACCGTTCAATATCTTCTGCAAAACGGAAGAAAAAGAGGGTATGAGGTTGAGATTGCAGGAGGACAAAGCTTCCTGGATCCTACATTTACAGCACTTGGAATCGATCCGATTGACGGCTTTCAGATGGTGGACGGCCTCTCGATGAAAAGAGAGCAGCTGAACTACAGGCAGCACCTGATTATCTGCCAGGTCTATGATCAGATGGTTGCTTCTGAAGTAAAGCTGACGCTGATGGAAGATCTGCCTGATGAGTATGAAGTGATGATCGTCACGGCAGCCGGAGGACGGGACGAAAAGATTGTTAAAGTCCCTTTGTATGAACTGGACAGAGCCGCGGCAGTGGATAATTTAACAAGTGTCTATGTTCCTCCGATAAAAGAAGAAGAGCAGCTGAATCATCAATTTCAGACTTTGCGTTCAGTCATTGCCGAGCTTCGGGGGCCAAACGGCTGTCCATGGGACAAAAAGCAGACACACAGCTCTCTTAAGCGGTACTTAATTGAAGAATGCTATGAGCTGATCGAAGCGATTGACGAAGAGGACGACGACCACATGGTTGAAGAGCTCGGGGATGTCCTGCTGCAGGTTATGCTGCATGCCCAAATCGGATCTGATGAAGGCATGTTTTCCATAGATGATGTGATTCGGACGCTGACGGATAAAATGATCCGGAGACACCCTCACGTCTTTGGGACGGCAGAGGCCCGTGATGAAGGAGAAGTCCTTGCTAACTGGCAGGAGATTAAGCGCGCCGAAAAAGGCTCACAGCAGAAGGAGCCGTTCCTAAAATCTGTAGCAGCTTCACTGCCTGCCCTGTCAAAGGCATTTCATCTTCAGAAAAAAGCGGCCAAGGCAGGTTTTGACTGGGATGATGTGAACCCTGCATGGGACAAGGTGCAGGAGGAAATACAGGAATTCAAACACGAGGCAAAAGGAGCGGATTCCAAAAAAGTGCTTGAAGAATTCGGGGACATCCTTTTTGCACTCGTGAATATCGGCAGATTTTATGACGTAGAGCCAGAAACAGCGCTGACGTCTACTAACCATAAATTCACAAGACGATTCGAATATATTGAAAAGCGGGCTGAAGAGCTGAACAAACCGCTTGAGGACATGTCTTTAGAAGAAATGGACTCTTACTGGAATGAAGCGAAACAAAAGGGCCTGTAAAAGGGGAGTGCTTAAATCATGAGACTGGATAAATTTTTAAAAGTATCAAGATTAATTAAACGCCGGACGCTTGCAAAGGAAGTATCCGACCAGGGCAGGATTACTGTGAACGGAACGGTTGCAAAAGCCAGTTCAACTGTTAAAGAAGGGGACGAACTTGCAATCCGCTTCGGACAAAAACGCATTACGGCCAAGGTCGAAAAACTCCAGGATTCTTCTAAGAAAGAAGATGCAGCCGGCATGTTCACAATCATAAAGGAAGAAAAGCTAAGCGAAGAATAGTCAGCAGGGGCTTGTTCTATTTTGCCTCCCTTTCTCATAGAAATAGATAAGAATATTTCTAAGAAGAATGCGGGGGCTGGCTATGAATCAATATTATGACAATGGATCACAGTCTAAAGGAACCATCCAGGAGCATGACGTGATTATGAGAGGCCGCAAGCTGCTGGACATCACAGGCGTAACCCATGTAGAAAGTTTTGACAACGAAGAGTTTCTTCTTGAGACGGTCATGGGCGCACTTGCCATTCGCGGGGAAAATCTGCAAATGAAAAACCTGGATGTCGACAAAGGCATTGTCTCCATCAAAGGGAGAGTTTTTGACCTTGTCTACCTTGATGACCAACAGACGGAGAAAGCTAAAGGGCTCTTTAGCAAGTTGTTTAAATGACGCTGTCCGTTCAATTCCTTACCATGCTCAGCATGGTCGGATCCGGCTGTTTTATCGGAGTTTCCCTTGATACATACAGCCGTTTCCTCATGCGGTCAAAAAGAGCAAAATGGATTGTGTTTATAAATGACGTCTTTTTCTGGCTGTTTCAGGGCCTTCTTTTATTTTACGTTCTTCTCCAGGTTAATGAAGGCGAGTTCAGGGTATACATTCTCCTTGCGCTGCTGTGCGGATATGCTGCCTACCAGAGTCTTTTGAAAAAAATGTACCTGGCTGTTTTGGAATGGATGATAAGGTTTGCTGTCGGTCTGTACAGAACAGCTTTAAGAATCGGGGATTTCATGTTGGTCAAGCCTGTCACAGGGCTGACAAAATTGCTCATTGCCATTGTCACCGGACTTGTCATCTTTTTGTGGAAGTTGGTAAAATGGCTTTGCAGGCTGATATTCGGAACGCTTAAAGTGCTGATGGCTCCTGTCATTTGGATACTGAAAGGATTGCTTAAACTTGTTCCTGTTCGCATACGGAAATTCTTTCACAATTATTTCAAAAAAGCGGCAGGATTTTGTTTGAAAATCTTGAATATGTGTGGTAACTTATGGATTTTACGGAAAAAGAAGAAGTAAGGAGGCTAATGGATGAGTCTCGCTAAAGAACGGAAAATTACCCAGCTTCAGTCACAGTACGTGCAGCAGCAGGAGCGAAAAGACCAGATCATGAAACGGCGGAAACGCGGCCTTATCAGACGGCTGACGTTATTTGGATTAATTGCAGCTGTAACTTCTGTTATTGTGCTTTCGACCCTGATTTCCCAATCAAGCGCCATTGAAGAAAAGGCAGAAGAAAAGAAAAAGCTTGAGAGTCAGCTTGCTGAACTTGAGAAAGAAGAAAAGGTGCTCGAAGAAGAAATTGTGAAGCTGAACGACGATGATTATATTGCAAAAATCGCCCGCCGCGACTATTTTTTATCGGATGAGAACGAAATTATCTTCTCTTTGCCAAAAAAAGGTAAAGAGTAGTGTTGTTGACACTTGATTTTTACATTATGTATAATTAACTATAATGAGTTTTTATGTTTATTAAGGAGGAGCATTTTTTTTATGTCGATAGAAGTTGGCAGCAAGCTGCAAGGTAAGGTAACGGGCATTACAAATTTCGGAGCGTTCGTAGAGCTTTCTGGCGGCACTACAGGACTAGTCCATATCAGTGAAGTCGCTGATAATTACGTGAAGGATATTAACGATCACTTAAAAGTAGGTGACGAAGTTACTGTAAAAGTCATCAACGTAGAGAAAGACGGAAAAATCGGTTTATCCATCAAGAAAGCTATTGATCGTCCTGAGCGCCCAGAACGTCCAGACCGCCCGAACCGCTCAGACCGTCCAAACCGCCCAGATCGTCCAAGAGGAAGATCAAATACAAATGAGTTCCGTCCTAAAGAGAATTTCGAGCAAAAAATGAGCAGATTCCTTAAAGACAGCGAGGATCGCTTATCATCTCTAAAACGCAACACGGAATCAAAACGCGGCGGTCGCGGAGCAAGAAGAGGTTAACTTGCTGCTATCTGATATAAATGCTTAATCGTCAGGAGAGCACATGAGCGTGTGCTTTCTTTTTTTATGGAAAAAAGGGCTCCTGAAAACTTTTTTAAACTTTTTGTTGACGAAAGGGACAATCCTTTGTATTATATATCTTGTGCCTAACACAAATGGCTTATAAAAATGGCGGTGTAGCTCAGCTGGCTAGAGCGTACGGTTCATACCCGTGAGGTCGTGGGTTCGACTCCCTCCGCCGCTACCATTTTTAACTGGCCCGTTGGTCAAGCGGTTAAGACACCGCCCTTTCACGGCGGTAACACGGGTTCGAATCCCGTACGGGTCATCTTGTAAACCCCGGTTCTCATATCGAGAGCCGGGGTTTTTTATATGGATTTTTCCTTTCAGTTTCCTGCCATTTCCCCCGGTTGCGACTCATTTCTCAGACTGCTTACCCCCTTTTCCTGTAAAATGACCCTGTTTTTCGTGCATTTTGTCGCTATTCAAAAAAACAGTCGAACGTTTCTTGGTATACCGGCCCCTCGTTTGACAAATTCTTTTTTGAGCCTTTTATATAATAGCCGTAATATCAAAAAACGGGGGAATGAAAATATGGAAAAGGTAGAAAGAAGGGTAATCGAGCCGATGACCGAAGTCAGCCTTGAAAGAACGCATCAGTGGTTCAATCGTTCTTTGAACCGTTTTGGGACAAGAATGCAGCTTCTTTTTTTACATAGAGGCCTGCTGTTTGTGCTGATTGGCTTTCTTCTTGGACGGGCTTTAATTCTGACAGAGGTGCTTCCGTTTGCATTGCCGTTTTTCGGAGCCGTTCTGCTGATGAAAAAAGATAAAGCACTTTTTGCTTCGCTTGCTCTGATCGGAGGAGCAGCCACCATCTCCTGGCAAACCTCTCTCTTTGTCACCGCCTCAATCTTCGTCTTCCTGGTGATGAAAAAGCTGACATCTATTCTTTACAAAGACAAGATGAAGGCACTGCCATTTGTTGTCTTTGCTTCTATGATGCTTACACGGATCGGGTACTTTTATCTTCAGGGCCCGCTTACTCTTTACGATTATATGATGGCAGGAGTCGAGTCCGGTCTTGCCTTTATTCTGTCGCTCATCTTCCTTCAGAGTCTGCCTCTTCTTACTGCAAAGAAGCACAAGCAGTCACTTAAAATAGAAGAAATTATCTGCATCATGATTCTTCTGGCTTCTGTCCTGACAGGGTTTGTCGGCGTCACTTATCAGGAGCTTCAGGCTGAGCACATCTTTTCTCGCTATATCGTCCTGCTGTTTGCCTTTATCGGGGGCTCAAGCATCGGCTGTACGGTCGGTGTAGTAACGGGATTGATTTTGAGCCTGGCAAACGTAGGGAATTTATATCAGATGAGCCTCCTTGCTTTTTCGGGGCTTCTTGGAGGCCTGCTGAAAGAAGGGCAGAAGTTTGGGGCGGCGATCGGCCTCCTGATTGGATCGCTGCTTATCACCCTTTACGGAGAGGGTTCAACAGATCTGATGAAAAACCTGACAGAGTCCGTTATTGCCATCGGCCTGTTTTTGCTGACCCCGAAGGCGATCACCAATAAGCTTGCCAAGCACATTCCGGGTACGAACGAACACACCCAGGAGCAGCAGCAGTATGTGCGGAAAATCAGGGACGTGACCGCGCACAGAGTCGATCAGTTCTCCCAGGTTTTTTATGCTCTTTCTGAAAGCTTTGCCACCTTCTATGAAAAAAGCGAAGAATCAGAAGACCAGCGGGGAACAGATTTGTTCTTGAGCACGATTACCGAAAAAACGTGCCAGACCTGCTTTAAAAAAGAAAGGTGCTGGGTACAGAATTTCGATACAACCTATGAGTTTATGAAGGCCATTATGGATGAAAGCAAAGAAAATACGTATCACAGCAACCGCAAGCTGAAAAAAGAGTTTGAAAAGTACTGCTCAAAACCGAAAAAGGTGGAAGAGGCTATTGAGCAGGAAATCAACTATTATGATGCAAACGAAAAACTGAAGCAGCAAGTGCAGGAAAGCAGGCGGCTTGTAGCTGAACAGCTGCTTGGGGTGTCTCAGGTCATGGAGGATTTTTCAAAAGAAATCAAGCGTGAGCGGGAGAATCATTTTGTGCAGGAGGAGCAGATTCTTGAAGCGCTTCAGAGCTTTGGCATCGAAATAGGGCACGTTGATATATACAGTCTCGAACAGGGAAATGTCGATATTGAAATGAGCATCCCGTTTTGCAACGGCCACGGGGAGTGCGAAAAAATCATAGCTCCGATGCTTTCTGATATTCTGGAGGAATCCGTCATTGTGAAACATGAGGAATGCTCAAGCTATCCGAATGGCTACTGTCATGTATCGTTCGGGTCTTCGAGAACGTATCGGGTTGATTCGGGTGTCGCCCATGCGGCAAAAGGGGGAGGGCTTGTTTCGGGAGACAGCTACTCAACTATTGAGCTTGGTTTCGGCAAATATGCGATTGCCATCAGCGACGGTATGGGAAACGGAGTAAGAGCCCATTTTGAGAGCAATGAAACCATCAAGCTGCTTCAGAAAATCCTTCAGTCCGGGATTGAAGAAAAGGTAGCGATTAAAACGATCAATTCCATCCTGTCCCTGAGAACGACAGATGAAATCTTTTCCACGCTTGACCTTGCGATTGTCGATTTGCAGGATGCTACGTGCAAGTTTCTGAAAATCGGTTCTACGCCAAGCTTTATTAAACGCGGAGACCAGATCATGAAGATACAGGCAAGCAATCTTCCGATGGGCATCATTGATGAGTTTGATGTGGAAGTTGTGGGAGAACAGCTGAAAGCGGGAGATTTGCTGATTATGATGAGCGACGGCATCTTTGAGGGGCCGAAGCATGTAGAGAATCACGATCTTTGGATGAAACGGAAGATCAAAGAGCTTGAGACAATGGATCCTCAGGAGGTCGCAGATTTAATTATGGAGGAGGTTATCCGGACACGGGGCGGGAAAATCGAGGACGATATGACCGTTGTCGTTGCCAAAGTCGACCATAATACACCGAAATGGGCATCCATTCCGACTGCAAAACATATTAAAAAGCAAGGGGCGGTTTAACGCTTTAAAGCCTTCTTTCAGAGTATAAAACTCTTTATTACTGGCGAGGATGATACTACATTATTTCCTTGGTGATAAGAGGATACCTGGAGGGGCTGAACCAATGAATAAAGGGAAACTGAAACAAATACTGCTGATAACAGACGGGTGTTCCAATCATGGCGAAGATCCGGTCGCGATGGCTGCTCTTGCAAAAGAACAGGGGATTACCGTTAATGTCATTGGAATACTGGAAGAAAACATTGTTGACCAGGATGCGATAAATGAAATCGAAGGAATTGCAATGTCCGGGGGCGGAGTGAGCCAGGTGGTGTATGCTGAACAGCTGTCACAGACGGTTCAAATGGTCACCAGACAGGCGATGACTCAAACTCTGCAGGGTGTTGTGAACTCTGAACTGCAGCAGATTCTGGGCAAAAAAGTGACAATGGAGGAGCTCTCCCCCGAAAAACGGGGCGAGGTCATGGAAGTAGTCGATTTGCTTGGAGAAACAATCGGCATGGAGATCCTGATTCTTGTTGATACAAGCGGAAGCATGAAACCCAAGCTTCCGACCGTTAAAGAGTCGCTGCTTGATTTATCAATCAGCCTGAATTCGAGAATAGGAGAAAATCAATTTTCCGTGTCTGTATTTCCTGGGAAAAAGGAAGAAGTCGAAACGGTCCTTGAGTGGACGCCGAAACTTGAATCTCTCTCTTCTATTTTCCCGAAGCTGACAACAGGAGGCATTACGCCTACGGGACCCGCCATTCGCGATGGCATCCATTCGTTTAAGAAAAAGCGTTCGTTAAGGAGCCTGCTTTCAGATGATGAACAATACTTCAATGAATCAAACATGTAATCTTCTGCCCGGCACTGTCGTTGAAGGAAAGTGGCATCATAACAAGTACCGCATTGTAAAGCCGCTTGGACAGGGTGCTACAGGGATCGTTTACTTGGCAGAAGGGAAAAGTGGACTTGCCGCTTTGAAGGTAAGCGGGAACAGCATGTCCATTACGTCTGAAGTGAATGTTCTTAAGCACTTTTCAAAGGTCCAGGGGAGTTCCCTTGGGCCTGCTTTAGTTGATGTAGATGACTGGATCCATCCAAGAACGGGGGAGCGGGTTCCGTTCTATGTGATGGAATATATAAGCGGAAAGCAGTATCTGGATTTCATCAGCAATCAGGGAATGGAATGGATAGGAGTCCTGACGGTTCAGCTGCTGTCGAATTTAGAGGAGCTGCACAGGGCCGGATGGGTATTCGGCGACTTGAAGCCTGAAAATCTGATGGTGGCAGAACGGCCGGTAAAGCTGCGGTTTATTGACGTCGGGGGCACAACTCTGAATGGAAGGTCGATCAAGGAGTTTACCGACTTTTTTGACAGAGGGTACTGGGGTCTCGGCACCCGCAGGGCTGAGCCGTCCTACGATTTGTTTGCGGCTGCCATGATCGTTATTAACTCTGTCCATCCCAAACGGTTTAAAAAGCAGGATGAGGGCGGCAGACAGCTCCTGGAAGTCATTCAGGACCACCCCTATTTAAGAAAGCATTCAGCTGTTTTGAAAAAAGCGTTATTGGGAAAATACCAATATGCCGCTGATATGAAAAAAGACTTTCTGACGTCGCTCTATGAGCAGGGTTCAGCAGTGCAAAAACAGCAGAAGAGCCGCGTGCAGACAGGACAGGCTCAAGCGGCAAAACCGTCTCAGGTGCATGGACGGCAAAGCAGAACGTCCAAACAGGCGAAAGCGGGGAGGCCCGGGCCGTCAGGCAATGCCGCAAGTCAGGGGCCGGTCCGTGTAAAAGCAAAAAAGAGAAGCAGGGCAGGAGGATGGGTAGAAACCATCATGATCCTTGCCGCACTGTGCATTATCTACTCGTTTTACGTCTATCACTATCTGATGTAGCGTGAATTTATGGTAAATATGTGAACGGGGGACTTCTTTTTTGCAGGGCTGAAAGCTGTCATGATAGTATGAAGGTACGCAAAGACTATGCTATAAAAGAGGAATGCCATGCTAGAACGTTTCAGACGTTTTCTTACACACTATGGAGTGAAAGACACAGCAGTCGTGATAGGTGTATCAGGAGGTCCTGATTCACTCGCCCTGCTTCATTTATTTATCCGGCTTAGGTCCGAATTCGGCCTGAGTCTTGCTGTCGCTCATGTTGATCACATGTTCCGGGGAGCTGAATCCGCTCTTGAAATGGGATTTGTAAAGGACTTTTGCAGGAACCATGATGTTCTGTGCGAAGCTGTGCAGATCGATGTACCGAAGTATGCGGAGGAAAACCCTGAAATGAGCCTTCAGAGCGCGGCAAGAGAATGCCGCTATTCCTTCTTCGAAAGTGTCATGAAGAAGCATCATGCCCCGTTCATAGCTTTAGGCCATCATGGCGATGATCAGATTGAGACGATTCTGATGAGAATGACAAGGGGCAGCGCGGGAACAGCGCTTGCCGGGATACCGGAACAAAGGGAGTTTGCAGGTGGAAGCATTATCCGGCCCCTGCTTTCAGCTGATAAAAGGGAAATCCTCGAATACTGCAGCCTGAACCATCTGGCTCCAAGGTTTGACCCAAGCAACGAAAAGCTTGATTACACCCGAAACCGCTTCCGTAAACAGGTTCTTCCATTCCTGAAGGAAGAGAACCCGAAAGTGCACGGGAGATTTCAGTATTTCAGCAGGACTTTCAAAGAAGATGAAGAGTTCTTACAGGAATTATCGAAAGAAAAGTTGAATACAGTATTGAAAAGGAAAGAAAAGCACGAAGCCGAACTCGATATCGATTTGTTCAACACCCTGCCTATGCCTTTACAAAGAAGATGTATTCAACTAATATTAAACTATCTTTATGAAGACCAACCATCTTCCCTTTCTTCTATACATATTGAGAGTCTACAATCCTTACTCTCGCATACACATCCTTCCGGTTCACTAGATTATCCAGACGGCCTTAAAGTAATCAAATCCTACCAAACGTGTTTGTTTACTTTTGAACAAATAAAGGACCAGTCATTTTCAAGGACAGTGCAGATCCCGTCAAGCACAGTACTTCCAAACGGGCATCTCCTCACTTGTGAGATCATCAGCGGAAAGCCTGATGAATGGATAGCTGGAAACGATGTGTTCGTCATGCCGGCCAAGTCTTTGACCAAGCCTCTGCTTATCCGTACCAGAAGGCAGGGCGATAAAATCAAACTCAAGGGCATGAACGGTACGAAAAAAGTAAAAGATATATTTATTGATGCAAAAGTACCGGTCCATAGAAGGAACAGCTGGCCTGTTTTAGAAGATGGCAGCGGCAAGATCCTTTGGCTTCCCGGCCTTAAAAAGTCTTCATTTGAAGATGCCGGGTGCGGCGCAGGTGACTACGTTGTTTTGCAATATAAAGAGCAATGATTTTGTAGGGGGCAACTTGTAATGAAGCAGGATATCGAAAAAGTATTAATAACAGAAGAAGAAATCAGCCGCAAGGTAAAGGAACTTGGAGCGCAGCTTACTGAAGAGTACAATGACCGCTTCCCTCTTGCTATCGGAGTGCTGAAAGGCGCTATGCCGTTTATGGCAGATCTGCTGAAGAACATTGATACATACTTGGAAATGGACTTTATGGATGTTTCGAGTTATGGTACTTCTACAGTATCTTCCGGTGAAGTGAAAATCCTGAAAGACCTTGACACTTCAGTAGAAGGCAGAGACATCCTGATTATTGAAGATATCATCGACAGCGGGCTTACACTGAGCTACCTTGTAGAGCTTTTCCGCTACCGCAAGGCAAAAACGATCAGCATTGTGACGCTTCTTGATAAGCCAACAGGACGCAAAGCGGATATTCAGGCTGATTATGTGGGCTTTGAAGTGCCGGATGCATTTGTTGTAGGGTATGGACTTGACTACATCGAACGCTACCGCAACCTTCCTTATATAGGAGTTCTGAAGCCTGAAATTTACGAAAATAAGTAATTGCTGCATTTGTCAAGTACCAAAACGGCCAATCAGTTGTATTGGAATGATTTTCTATGATACTATTTAAAATAGTTGTGTTTACTGTGGGAGGAGGTAAGGAATGAATCGGATCTTCCGTAATACCATATTTTATTTGCTAATCTTTTTAGTGGTTATTGGAGTCGTCAGTTTTTTCCAGGGAAACAACACAAAAACTGAGCCATTAACTTACAGTACGTTCATTTCCAAACTTGAAGCTGGTGACGTGAAAGAAATTACGATACAGCCGCTTCGCGGAGTATATGAAGTAAAGGGCCAGCTGGATGATTATAAAAAAGATGAGCTGTTTGTAACACATGTACTGAGCGACAAAGCTCTGGACCGTGTGGATGCTGCAGCGCAGGGCAAAACAAGTGTTAAATTTGTTCCTGCAGAAGAAACGAGCGGATGGGTAACATTCTTTACATCCATCATACCGTTTGTCATTATCTTTATTCTTTTCTTCTTCCTGCTCAACCAGGCTCAGGGCGGCGGAAGCCGTGTCATGAATTTCGGCAAGAGCAAAGCGAAGCTCTACAGCGAAGAAAAGAAAAAAGTGCGCTTCAAGGATGTTGCCGGTGCTGATGAGGAAAAACAAGAGCTTGTCGAAGTTGTTGAATTCCTTAAAGACCCTCGCAAATTTGCCGAGCTTGGCGCACGTATTCCAAAAGGCGTTCTGCTTGTAGGACCTCCGGGTACAGGTAAAACTCTGCTTGCACGTGCTGCAGCAGGTGAAGCCGGCGTTCCGTTCTTCTCTATAAGCGGATCTGACTTTGTTGAAATGTTCGTAGGGGTGGGAGCTTCCCGTGTCCGCGACCTGTTCGAAAATGCAAAGAAAAATGCACCTTGTATCATCTTTATCGATGAAATCGATGCTGTTGGACGCCAGCGCGGCGCCGGTCTTGGCGGCGGCCATGACGAGCGCGAGCAGACGCTGAACCAATTGCTTGTTGAAATGGATGGATTCGGCGGAAATGAAGGCATCATCATGATTGCTGCAACGAACCGTCCGGATATTCTTGACCCGGCATTGCTTCGTCCGGGACGTTTTGACCGTCAAATCACAGTTGACCGTCCGGATCTTAAAGGCCGTGAAGCGGTGCTTGAAGTTCATGCCCGCAATAAGCCTCTGGATGACACGGTTAACCTGAAATCCATCGCAGCCCGTACACCTGGTTTTTCTGGTGCAGACCTTGAGAACCTGCTGAACGAAGCAGCGCTTGTTGCCGCACGCCGCAACAAGAAGAAAGTGGATATGACGGATATAGACGAGGCGACAGACCGCGTAATTGCAGGTCCAGCCAAGAAAAGCCGCGTTATTTCCAAAAAAGAACGCAATATTGTTGCCTATCATGAAGGCGGACATACGATTATCGGTGTAGTTCTTGATGAAGCCGATATGGTTCATAAAGTAACAATCGTGCCTCGCGGGCAGGCTGGCGGCTATGCCGTTATGCTTCCAAAAGAGGACCGTTATTTCATGACGAAGCCTGAACTTCTTGATAAAATTACAGGACTTCTCGGCGGCCGTGTGGCTGAGGATATCGTCTTCGGCGAAGTGAGCACAGGTGCGACGAACGACTTCCAGCGTGCCACTGGCATTGCAAGACGCATGGTAACTGAGTTCGGTATGAGTGACAAGCTTGGACCGCTTCAGTTCGGACAGTCCCAGGGACAGGTATTCTTAGGCCGCGACTTTAACAGCGAGCAGAATTACAGTGATGCGATTGCCCATGAAATCGACATGGAAGTACAGCGCATTATCAAAGAATGCTACGAGCGCGCTAAGAAAATCCTTACTGAAAACCGTGATAAGCTTGAACTGATTGCTCAAACCCTGCTTGAAATCGAAACTCTCGATGCAGAGCAGATCAAGCATTTAGTGGATCACGGCACACTGCCTGACCGTCCGGTTTCAGAACATGAAAAGAAAGAAGATGTAAAAGTGAACATCCTTCCAAAAAAGGATGAAGAGCAGACATCTGAGATTCACGAAGACCGAAAAGAAGACTGATCATACATCAAAACCGCATGTTCACATTGAACATGCGGTTTTTTAACGCCGTTTCAGGTTCTTCCTTTTGCATTCCGCTGTCTAAAAAGACTAAAATGAGTGAGGGAAGACAGGGCTGCACACATAAATTTTGCATAAATTTAAGTTGGCTTCATGATATGATGAAAGAGTATTGAATACAGAGAAAAAGAATTTGGATAAAGTGGTGATACATATGTTTTTAGTGCTGGATGTAGGGAATACAAATACCGTTTTAGGCGTTTTTGAAGGAGATGCTCTCAAGCATCACTGGCGCATTGAGACGACGCGCAACAAAACAGAAGATGAATTTGGCATGCTCATCAAATCCCTCTTTGAACATGAAGGCATTCATCTGACCGATATTAAAGGGATCATTATCTCCTCTGTTGTTCCGCCGATTATGTTCTCGCTTGAGCGGATGTGCACGAAATATTTCAAACAAAAGCCCCTCGTTGTCGGACCTGGCATCAAGACAGGCTTGAACATTAAATATGAGAATCCCCGTGAAGTAGGTGCAGACCGGATTGTAAATGCGGTGGCAGGCATCCATTTATACGGCGGTCCTCTGATTATTGTTGATTTTGGCACAGCGACGACCTACTGCTATATCAACGAGGAAAAACAATATATGGGCGGCGCCATTGCTCCGGGCATCAATATCTCAACCGAGGCTCTCTATTCGAGGGCAGCCAAGCTTCCAAGAATCGAAATTGCACGACCTGATGATATTATCGGCAAAAATACGGTCAGCGCTATGCAGGCGGGCATTCTTTATGGGTATGTCGGACAGGTTGAAGGTATTGTCGGGAGAATGAAACAGCAGTCTAAAGCAGAGCCTAAGGTTATTGCAACAGGAGGACTTTCAACGCTGATCGCTTCTGAGTCGAAGGTGATTGACATCGTTGATCCGTTCCTCACACTAAAAGGGCTTCAGCTGATTTTTGAACGAAACAGCATTTAATTGGAAAGGTGATAAAACATGGATTATCTTGTAAAGGCACTTGCGTTTGACGGACAAGTGCGTGCATACGCAGCCAAAACAACAGACACAGTTGGAGAGGCGCAAAGAAGGCATCAGACATGGCCAACTGCATCTGCAGCCCTCGGCCGTTCAATGACGGCTGGTGTCCTGATGGGCTCAATGCTTAAAGGCGAAAGCAAAATGACGATTAAAGTGGAGGGAGGCGGGCCTATAGGCGTGATTGTCGTTGACAGCAATGCAAAAGGCGAGGTTCGCGGCTATGTGACAAACCCTCAAACACACTTTGACCTGAATGCAAAAGGCAAGCTTGATGTAGCAAGAGCGGTTGGAACATCCGGAACGCTTTCTGTTGTAAAGGATCTTGGCATGAAAGAACATTTCACAGGTTCAGTTGAACTTGTGTCAGGTGAACTTGGCGAAGACTTTACCTATTATCTTGTCAGCTCTGAGCAGGTTCCATCATCCGTTGGGGTAGGCGTACTCGTTAACCCTGACAACACAATCCTCGCGGCAGGCGGCTTCATCATTCAGCTCATGCCAGGCACGGACGAATCAACGATTGCGGAAATTGAAAAACGGCTTGGAAGTGTAGAGCCAATCTCGAAACTGATCCAAAAAGGGCTTACGCCGGAAGAAATTCTGTTTGAGGTTCTCGGCAAAGACCACGTGAAGATTCTTGATCAGCACCCGGTTGCTTTTCACTGCCCTTGCTCACGCGAGAGAATTTCAAATGCCATTATCAGTCTTGGAGCGGATGAAATCCAAAGCATGATTGAAGAGGACGGCAAAGCAGAAGCAGAGTGCCACTTCTGTAATGAACGCTATCATTTTTCAAAAGAAGAACTGACAGAGCTGAAAGAAGAAGCGCGCTGAACATGCGGTCGGGAGATGGAGAGATGAACAGAAAAGCGGTCTGGCTGATAATCTTCGGACTCGTGATCATCAACTGTTTTACTCTGGCATATTTTCTAACAAAGGATGACAGCATCGCTGCAATCGGACCTGCTTCAAACGGAAGCTCAGAATCCATTGCATCTGTCGGAGATAAGGAAATAACAAGAGAGCAGTGGATGGCAGAGCTTGAAGATCGTTTCGGCAGGGAAACACTTGAAGAAATGATTAATTTTACGGTTGTTGAGGAGCTTGCTGAAAAGCATGACATCCGCATCCCTGATGAGGAGCTTGAACGTGAGCTTACGATGTATAAGTCCATGTACAATTCACTCGACAACGAGCACCTTTCAGAAGACGGAGAACTGCGCGAACAGATCAGGTACAGTATGCTTCTTGAAGAGCTTCTGACAAAAGATGTTGAAATACCGGAGAAGGAATTGAAGGCTTATTACGAGTCCAATCAAGATCTCTATTCCATTAAAGATACGTATCACCTTTTTCACATCGTGACAAAGACAGAAGCGGAAGCGAAAAAGGTAATCGAAGAGCTTGAGGGCGGTTCGAGCTTTGAAGCGCTCGCTGCGGAAAAATCAATCGATGAGTTTTCTGCAAACGAGGGCGGAGACCTTGGTTATGTTTCATCAGAAAACGATTATCTGCCTGCTCAATATATCGAAGAAGCTGAAATGCTGAAAAAAGATAAGTGGAGCAAGCCGATCAAAAGTGAAAGCGGCTATTCTGTCATCCTTCTGAAAGAGAAGGTTAATGGCGTGCAGTACTCATTTGAAGAAGCCAAGAACCAGATCAGACGGCAAATTGCCCTTGAGCAGATGGAATCAGCCGTTTCTGTAAAACCTTTATGGGAAGAAGCGGGAGTAACGTGGTTTTACGGCAGCGGCACATCTGAATAAGAAACAGAATTGAGTATTTTGCCCTATCCGAGAAGTAAGAAAAGATTGACAATTCAGACTGAGGTTTGGTACATTCTTTTTAAAGCCAATAAAAATACTCGGAAATAGAGGTGGTCAGATTGACGCGTGTAGCAAATTCTATACACGAACTGGTTGGGGAAACACCTATTGTCAAATTAAACCGCATTGTAGATGAAAACAGTGCAGATGTATATTTAAAGCTTGAGTTCATGAACCCTGGAAGCAGTGTAAAAGACCGCATAGCACTTGCGATGATTGAAGCTGCCGAAGAAAAAGGTCTTCTTAAAGAAGGCGATACAATCATTGAACCGACAAGCGGAAATACAGGCATCGGGCTTGCAATGGTTGCAGCTGCAAAAGGGATTAAGGCAATTCTTGTTATGCCTGAAACAATGAGCATGGAGCGCCGCAACCTTCTTCGGGCGTATGGTGCCGAGCTTGTTCTTACTCCTGGTCCTGAGGGCATGGGCGGAGCTATCAGAAAAGCGGAAGAACTTTCAAAAGAGCATGGCTATTTCATGCCTCAGCAGTTCAAAAATGAAGCAAATCCTGAAGTTCACCGCCGTACGACAGGTCCTGAGATTGTCAGTCAGATGGGCGGCCAGCTTGATGCATTCATAGCAGGAATCGGAACGGGCGGAACCATTACGGGTGCCGGCGAGGTCCTTAAAGAAGCTTATCCTGATATAAAAATCTATGCGGTGGAGCCTGCTGACTCACCTGTCCTTTCTGGAGGAAAACCGGGTCCTCATAAAATCCAGGGCATCGGAGCAGGATTTGTTCCGGATATCTTAAAAACGGATATTTACGACGGTGTCATTCAAGTGAAAAATGAAGAAGCTTTTGAAGTGGCGCGGAAAGCGGCAAGAGAAGAGGGTCTTCTTGGAGGCATTTCTTCCGGTGCAGCGATTAAAGCAGCCCTTCAAGTAGCGAAAGAGCTTGGTAAAGGCAAAAAGGTTCTTGCCATTATCCCAAGTAACGGGGAAAGATACTTAAGCACGCCGCTTTACCAATTTGATTAATCAAGAAACAGCCCTTGGGCTGTTTTTTTGTTTTTGGGAGAAATTTTCAACATGTATTCTTCCGCCCTTTTATGTAAAATGAACTTATGAGTTTTTAAGGAGAGGGTTAAGCATGCACCTTGAGAGAAAACCGCTTGCAAAGAAAGCGGCTTACAATCTTGATTTCTTCAGACAATATCAGCATCTATCCAGAAACGAGGAGCGTCACGCGATCCTTGAAAGCGGCAGGGGCGGCCGGTACAGCATCGCGGGCCTTCACCCGGCAGCGGTCATTAAAGGGAAAGATTCGGTCCTTTCAATCCAGACAAAGAGCGGAACTGAACAGCGGACAGGAAATATTCTTGATGAGTTCAGGAGCTGGTTCAGTCAGTTTAACACCGTAAAGAATGATGAGCTTCCGGATTTCCAGGGAGGGGCGATCGGTTTTTTCAGCTATGATTGTGTAAGAGTGTTTGAGA
This sequence comes from Metabacillus sp. cB07, assembly GCF_016839225.1. NCBI lineage: Bacteria > Bacillati > Bacillota > Bacilli > Caryophanales > Bacillaceae > Metabacillus > Metabacillus sp. cB07. The sequence goes on from NZ_CP069296.1 coordinate 91,256, forward strand.
AGCTTGAAAGCCGTTCGATTGACGATCTTGAAACACCGGATCTATATTTTCTCCTTTTTGATGATCTGGCCGTTTATGATCATCAGACAAAGGAAATCTGGTTCATTACCCATTATTCATCTGAAGCTGACCTAAAAGAGGCGCAAAACAGAATAGCTGAAATGGAAAAGAGCTGGTTTGAAAAACAGACAGCTGCATTTCTTCATAAGCCAGCAGGCGGAACCGGAAATCCTGCATCCCCGCACCGGTTTACAAAAGAGTCGTTTATGGATGCTGTTGAAACAATTAAGGAATACATCGCAAACGGAGATGTTTTTCAGGTGAACCTGTCTGTCAGGCAGACTGAACCTCTGAAGGTGCATCCGCTTAAAGTGTATGAAACCCTGAGGGAAGTAAATCCATCGCCGTATATGGCTTACCTGGATCTGCTGGATTTCCAGATTGTCAGCGGCTCGCCTGAGCTATTGGTAAAAATAGACGGCGAACACGCAAGCACAAGGCCGATTGCGGGAACAAGGTCAAGAGGGGAAAGTGAAGAAGAAGATCAAAAGCTTGCCTCGGAACTGATTGAAAATGAGAAAGAACGTGCCGAGCACGTTATGCTTGTCGATCTTGAACGGAATGACCTTGGAAGAGTATGCAAATACGGTACGGTCGAAGTAAACGAGTTTATGGTCATCGAAAAATATTCACATGTGATGCATATCGTTTCAAATGTCCGCGGCCTGCTTGCAGAAGGAAAAGATTATATGGACGTCCTTAAAGGTGTTTTTCCGGGAGGGACGATTACGGGAGCTCCCAAAATCAGAACGATGGAAATTATTGAGGAGCTTGAGCCGACAAGAAGAGGCATTTATACAGGATCGATCGGCTGGATTGGGTATAATGGAGATATGGAAATGAACATTGTCATCCGCACGCTGCTTGCGAAGGACGGACATGCCTATATCCAGTCTGGAGCCGGAATTGTCATCGATTCCAATCCTAAACACGAATATAAAGAATCGCTTAAGAAGGCGCAGGCCTTGCTTAGGGCGAAAGAGCTGAGCGAAGAAGAGACTATGACAGTATGAGGTGAGAGAGAATGATTTTAATGATTGATAACTATGATTCGTTTACGTTTAACCTGGTGCAGTATTTAGGGGAGCTTGGGGAGGAGCTTACCGTTCGCAGGAACGATGAGATCACGCTCGATGAAATTGAAGAGATGGCTCCGGATTTCCTCATGATATCTCCTGGCCCGTGCAGTCCGAATGAAGCTGGAATCAGCATGGCTGCCATTGAGCGCTTTGCGGGAAAAATTCCGATTTTCGGAGTTTGTCTTGGACATCAATCCATCGCGCAGGTTTTCGGGGGAGATGTTGTCCGCGCAGAACGCCTGATGCACGGAAAAACATCCGAAATGCACCACGACGGCAAAACGATCTTTCAAGATATTGAAAATCCATTTACAGCTACCCGCTATCATTCACTTATTGTGAAAAAAGAAACACTGCCTGACTGCTTTGATATCACAGCCTGGACCGAAGAAGGCGAAATCATGGCAATCCGCCATAAAACACTGCCGGTTGAAGGCGTGCAGTTCCACCCGGAGTCAATCATGACATCCTTTGGGAAAAATCTGCTCGGCAACTTCATTAAAACGCACCGGCCTGCTGAAAAAATCTGATGTATATTTACCTGAACTCCGAATTCATTCAGGCAGAGGATGCCAGGATCTCTCCCTTTGACCACGGGTATCTTTATGGTCTTGGGGTGTTTGAAACGTTCAGAGTCTATAAGGGGCATCCATTTTTGCTGAATGATCACATGAGCAGGCTGCAAAAAGCCATGGGAGAGCTGAATATTCAGTTGGATGATTCCGGCCTGAATATAGAAGAGGTCATTCAGCATCTGCTTCTGCTTAACGATCTGCAGGATGAGGATGTATCGGTGCGCCTTAACGTATCAGCGGGGGACGGCGGACTGATGTTCGGTGCACTGGAATATCGTGAGCCCACTGTCATGATGTTTATGAGGAAACTGCCGGAGCTGCCGGCTGACCTTGAAAAACGAGGGGTGCTTCTGTCTGTTCCGAGAAATACGCCTGAAGGAAAAGAACGAATCAAGTCCCATCATTATCTGAACAATGTTCTGGCGAAGCGTGAAGCAGGAAATGATCCTTCGGTTGAAGGGATTTTTCTTACGAAAGACGGGTTTGTGGCAGAAGGGATTGTCTCAAATCTCTTCTGGGTAAAAGATGAGTGTGTGTATACACCTTCTCTGGATACAGGGATCTTGAACGGCATCACCCGGCAGTTCGTCATCCGCTGTCTGGAAAAAGAGGAAATGAGATGGGTGGAAGGCAGTTTTACAGCAGATGAGCTGCTTCAGGCTGATGAAGTATTTGCCGTGAACTCTGTTCAGGAAATCATTCCGCTGAAAGAAATTGGCTCTAGCGTTTTTTCAGGAAAGAATGGCGCTGTAACGCAAACACTAAAAAGGATTTATAAGCAAAGCAGAATGCTGAAAAGCAGAGAAGAGCTGTAAAGGATTGATGAAAAATGGACACCATTTTAGCTGATGATAAAAAGGATCTGATCTGCGGACCGTACCGATTAAATCCTTATGAAAAGACATTGATTATGGGGATTTTGAATCTGACGCCTGACTCCTTTTCGGATGGAGGCAGGTTTAACCGCATAGAGACGGCGCTTGCCCACGCGAAGGAAATGATTGCAGACGGAGCGGATATCATTGATGTCGGGGGAGAGTCGACACGCCCAGGCGCGGATTTTGTCCCTGCTGAAGAAGAAATCCGGAGAGTTGTTCCAATTATTAAAGAGCTTTCTAAAGAAATCAGTGTTCCAATCTCCATTGATACTTACAAAGCAGAAGTGGCAGAGCAGGCTGTTCTTGCCGGAGCAACGATTCTAAACGATGTATGGGGGGCAAAAGCAGATCCTGAGATGGCTGCTGTTGCTGCAAAGTACGATGTGCCGATTATCCTCATGCATAACCGGCCGGAACGGAATTACAACGCGCTGATTCCGGACATGATCTCGGATTTGAATGAAAGTGTCTCGATCGCCAAAATAGCAGGTGTCAAGGACAGCAAAATTATTCTTGACCCGGGCATCGGGTTTGCGAAGACGATGGAGGATAATCTTGAGGTCATGAGAAATCTGGAGACTTTCACTCAATTGGGGTATCCGGTCCTGCTCGGAACATCAAGAAAATCCTTCATCGGCCGCATACTTGATCTCCCGCCTTCTGATAGAATGGAGGGTACAGGGGCTACAGTGTGCCTCGGAATCGAAAAAGGATGCAGCATTGTGAGGGTGCATGATGTGAAAGGAATTGCAAGAATGGCAAAAATGATGGATGCCATGATTGGAAAAGGAGCGGCTGAGCTTGGATAAAATTTTTGTGAACGGGATGGAGTTTTACGGGTATCATGGTGTTTTTCCTGAAGAGACGAAGCTCGGCCAGCGTTTTCGGGCTGACCTGACCATTGAGCTTGATTTAAAGCAGGCAGGGCAGACAGATGATCTGCAGCATACGGTCAATTATGCTTCGCTTTATAAAATTTGCAGGGGTGTTGCTGAAGGAAAGCCGTTCAAGCTTGTAGAAGCTGTCGCCGAGAAAATCGCGGCGGATGTTCTTGAAGAATTTCAGCAGGTAAGCTTCTGCACAGTAAAACTTTACAAGCCGGACCCGCCTATTCCCGGCCATTACGACTATGTTGCCGTGGAGATCAGGAGAGGACGCTCATGAACAGAGCCTTTCTTGCTCTTGGCAGCAACATCGGAGACAGAGAGCGCTATTTAAAAGATGCGATCCTGAGCTTGAATGAACATTCTTCTATTAAGGTGGAGGAAATTTCCTCTATTTATGAGACAGATCCGGTGGGTTATGAGAATCAGGATGCATTTTTAAATATGGTGCTCTCCGTCCGCACAGATCTGACAGCGTTTGAGCTGCTGTCTGTCATGCAGGGAATTGAACAGAGTCTCGGAAGAAAAAGGGACATCAGGTGGGGTCCCCGGACTTTGGACCTTGACATTTTACTCTATAATCATGAAAATATTGAAACAGAGCAACTAATTATTCCACACCCTAGGATGTTAGAGCGTTCGTTCGTATTAATCCCGTTATATGAGATAGACCAGAATATTCATATACAAGCAAGCAATCAGCCGCTTTCAGTCATAATCGATCAACTACCGGACAAAGAAGGGGTACGAATATGGAAGCAGCAGAAAAATGGGGAAGACGTATTCGCGCTTTTCGAAAATTAAAAGGATTTACCCAGGAAGGGTTTGCAAAAGACCTTGGCATATCCGTGTCTGTTTTAGGGGAGGTTGAACGCGGGAACAGGCTTCCGAATGATCAGCTTATTGAAGAAGTAGCGGCCGCGCTGAACGTCACGGTAGAAGAGCTTTCACCGAGAGAGTAAGGCCCTGAAAGGAGGTAACCCGATGTTTAATATCGGCGATATCCAATTGAAAAACCGCGTTGTCCTTGCGCCTATGGCCGGAGTCTGCAACTCGGCATTCCGCCTTACGGTGAAGGAATTCGGAGCGGGACTTGTCTGCGCTGAAATGGTCAGTGATAAAGCCATCCTTCTTAACAACGCAAGAACGATGGACATGCTCTACATTGATGAGCGTGAAAAGCCGCTCAGCCTCCAGATCTTCGGAGGAGAAAAAGAAACACTTGTAGAAGCTGCCAAGTTCGTTGATAAAAACACTACGGCCGATATCATTGATATCAATATGGGCTGTCCTGTTCCGAAAATCACAAAATGTGATGCAGGGGCTAGGTGGCTGCTTGATCCGGATAAAATCTATGACATGGTTTCTGCCGTTACAGATGCAGTAGATAAACCGGTTACCGTGAAAATGCGCATTGGATGGGACGACCAGCATATCTTTGCTGTCAAGAATGCGCAGGCTGTAGAAAAAGCCGGAGGCAAGGCAGTAGCTGTTCACGGGCGTACAAGAGTTCAAATGTATGAAGGAACGGCAGATTGGGCTATCATTAAAGAAGTAAAAGAATCTGTCGGCATTCCGGTTATTGGGAACGGGGATGTAGAAACACCTCAGGATGCCCAGAGAATGCTTGATGAAACAGGTGTTGACGGCGTGATGATCGGCCGTGCCGCACTGGGGAACCCCTGGATGATTTACCGTACGGTTCACTATCTTGAAACGGGTGAACTGATCAGCGAACCTTCAGTACGCGAAAAAATGGATGTATGCAAACTGCATCTCGACCGTCTGGTTGCCCTTAAAGGCGAAAAAACAGCTGTCAGAGAAATGAGGAAGCATGCTGCATGGTACTTGAAAGGAATCAGAGGGCATGCCATTGTAAGAAATGCCGTAAATACGACAGAAACAAGAGACGAGATTGTGAACCTGCTTGATGAATTTACATTGCAGGCAGAATCGAAAGAACAAAGCAGCATACAGGCAGGCTGAACTGCCTTTCCCCGCAGCGATTGCACACTGCCAGTTTGAACTGGCAGTTTTTCTGCATTCGCCGCTATAATTGACTAACAAGCCTTATAGAGGACAGGAGCTGATTTTTTTGAGTAATGAAGAATTAACCCATGAAGAATTAAATGACCAGCTGAAAGTAAGACGGGAAAAGCTGAGTGTACTGCGTGAGAAGGGTCTCGATCCGTTTGGAAAACGTTTTGAGCGTACTGGATACACAGCACAGCTCGTTCGCGAATACGGCGAAATTTCTAAAGAAGACCTTGAGGAAAGATCTATTTCTGTCACGCTGGCAGGAAGAATCATGACAAAACGCGGCAAAGGAAAAGCTGGATTTGCCCACGTTAAGGACATTGAAGGTCAGATTCAGATTTATGTGCGCAAGGATGCAGTCGGTGATGAGCAGTATGAATTGTTCAACACAGCTGACCTTGGAGACATTGTCGGTGTTACAGGCGTTATGTTTAAAACGAAAGTCGGCGAGCTTTCCATTAAGGCTACAAGCTTTGAGCTTTTAACTAAGTCTCTTCGTCCGCTTCCTGATAAATTCCATGGCTTAAAAGACATTGAACAGCGCTACCGCCAGCGTTATCTCGACCTCATCATGAATGATGAAAGCAAAAGCACGTTCATTGCACGCAGTAAAATTATTCAATCTATGCGCCGCTACCTTGACCAAAACGGCTACCTTGAAGTTGAGACGCCAACGATGCACACCATTGCAGGCGGAGCTTCAGCACGTCCGTTCGTGACACATCACAATGCTCTTGATATGCAGCTTTACATGCGGATTGCAATTGAGCTTCACCTTAAGAGACTAATAGTGGGCGGCCTTGAAAAGGTATATGAGATTGGCCGTGTTTACAGAAACGAAGGAATCTCTACCCGTCATAATCCTGAGTTCACAATGATTGAACTTTATGAGGCTTATGCAGACTACAAAGATATCATGTCTTTGACAGAAAACCTGATTGCCCATATTGCCAAAGAAGTAACAGGCTCTACAAAAATCACATACGGTGAACATGAAATCGATCTTCAGCCGGAGTGGAAGAGACTTCACATGGTTGATGCGATCAAAGAGCGCACCGGTGTAGATTTCTGGGCTGAAATGTCAGTGGAAGATGCAAGAGCGCATGCGGCTGAGCATGACGTGGAAATCAACAAAAACATGACGGTCGGCCATATCATCAATGAATTCTTTGAGCAAAAAGTGGAAGAGCATCTGATTGAGCCTACTTTTATCTATGGCCACCCGGTTGAAATTTCGCCTCTTGCCAAGAAGAACGATGAAGACCCTCGTTTTACAGACAGATTTGAATTGTTCATCGTTGCCCGTGAGCATGCAAATGCATTTACTGAGCTGAATGATCCTATTGATCAAAAAGAACGCTTTGAAGCGCAGCTGCAGGAAAGAGAACAAGGAAATGACGAAGCGCACATGATGGATGAAGACTTTATTGAAGCACTGGAGTATGGAATGCCTCCAACAGGCGGTCTTGGGATTGGAATTGACCGTGTAGTCATGCTTCTGACAAACTCCGCTTCTATTAGGGACGTCCTTCTGTTCCCTCATATGAGACACCGTTAAATACACATGAAAACCTCCGCTGTTTCGGCGGAGGTTTTTTATTTTTATTTTTTATAAAAAAAGCCTTGCTTAATAGTGTCTGCGGTGATATATTATTAAACGTTGCCGCAAAAAACGGCGACGGCGAGAAATAAAAAAAGTGAAAAGAGTGCTTGACTTAATAACTGAGATTTGATATTATTATAAAGCTGCTCTTGAAGCAAATGATCTTTGAAAACTAAACAAAACCAAAAGCGTACCAAACGTTTTAATTTTTTTAAGTCAGCAACATTTATGAGTCACAAATTTTCTTCGGAGAGTTTGATCCTGGCTCAGGACGAACGCTGGCGGCGTGCCTAATACATGCAAGTCGAGCGGACCTCTTCGGAGGTCAGCGGCGGACGGGTGAGTAACACGTGGGCAACCTGCCTGTAAGACTGGGATAACTCCGGGAAACCGGAGCTAATACCGGATACTATGTCAAACCGCATGGTTTGACATTCAAAGACGGTTTCGGCTGTCACTTACAGATGGGCCCGCGGCGCATTAGCTAGTTGGTGAGGTAATGGCTCACCAAGGCGACGATGCGTAGCCGACCTGAGAGGGTGATCGGCCACACTGGGACTGAGACACGGCCCAGACTCCTACGGGAGGCAGCAGTAGGGAATCTTCCGCAATGGACGAAAGTCTGACGGAGCAACGCCGCGTGAGTGATGAAGGTTTTCGGATCGTAAAACTCTGTTGTCAGGGAAGAACAAGTGCCGGAGTAACTGCCGGCACCTTGACGGTACCTGACCAGAAAGCCACGGCTAACTACGTGCCAGCAGCCGCGGTAATACGTAGGTGGCAAGCGTTGTCCGGAATTATTGGGCGTAAAGCGCGCGCAGGCGGTTTCTTAAGTCTGATGTGAAAGCCCCCGGCTCAACCGGGGAGGGTCATTGGAAACTGGGAAACTTGAGTGCAGAAGAGGAGAGTGGAATTCCACGTGTAGCGGTGAAATGCGTAGAGATGTGGAGGAACACCAGTGGCGAAGGCGACTCTCTGGTCTGTAACTGACGCTGAGGCGCGAAAGCGTGGGGAGCGAACAGGATTAGATACCCTGGTAGTCCACGCCGTAAACGATGAGTGCTAAGTGTTAGAGGGTTTCCGCCCTTTAGTGCTGCAGCTAACGCATTAAGCACTCCGCCTGGGGAGTACGGTCGCAAGACTGAAACTCAAAGGAATTGACGGGGGCCCGCACAAGCGGTGGAGCATGTGGTTTAATTCGAAGCAACGCGAAGAACCTTACCAGGTCTTGACATCCTTTGCCACTTCTAGAGATAGAAGGTTCCCCTTCGGGGGACAAAGTGACAGGTGGTGCATGGTTGTCGTCAGCTCGTGTCGTGAGATGTTGGGTTAAGTCCCGCAACGAGCGCAACCCTTGATCTTAGTTGCCAGCATTCAGTTGGGCACTCTAAGGTGACTGCCGGTGACAAACCGGAGGAAGGTGGGGATGACGTCAAATCATCATGCCCCTTATGACCTGGGCTACACACGTGCTACAATGGATGGTACAAAGGGCTGCGAGACCGCGAGGTTTAGCCAATCCCATAAAACCATTCTCAGTTCGGATTGCAGGCTGCAACTCGCCTGCATGAAGCTGGAATCGCTAGTAATCGCGGATCAGCATGCCGCGGTGAATACGTTCCCGGGCCTTGTACACACCGCCCGTCACACCACGAGAGTTTGCAACACCCGAAGTCGGTGGGGTAACCGCAAGGAGCCAGCCGCCTAAGGTGGGGTAGATGATTGGGGTGAAGTCGTAACAAGGTAGCCGTATCGGAAGGTGCGGCTGGATCACCTCCTTTCTAAGGATATGAGGTCGCTTTTGGTTTTTGTTTAGTTTTGAGAGATCATTCTCTCTATATGAAAGAAGGCGGTCATTCCTGATCTGCCGGTTGTTCTTTGAAAACTGGATAACGTAATTGATAACAAGTAATTCACTGAGATTACGCTTACCATAGTGATTTTCTTAGACTTTACAGTCTAAACAAACGATTGACCAATTTTGGTTAAGTTATGAAGGGCGCACGGTGGATGCCTTGGCACTAGGAGCCGATGAAGGACGGGACTAACACCGATATGCTTTGGGGAGCTGTAAGTAAGCTTTGATCCAGAGATTTCCGAATGGGGAAACCCACTGTTCGTAATGGAACAGTATCTTTACCTGAATACATAGGGTACTGAAGGCAGACCCGGGGAACTGAAACATCTAAGTACCCGGAGGAAGAGAAAGCAAATGCGATTTCCCAAGTAGCGGCGAGCGAAACGGAATCAGCCCAAACCAAGAGGCTTGCCTCTTGGGGTTGTAGGACACTCTATACGGAGTTACAAAGGAACGGGGTAGATGAAGCGGCCTGGAAAGGCCTGTCATAGAAGGTAAAAACCCTGTAGTCGAAACTTCGTTCCCTCCAGAGTGGATCCTGAGTACGGCGGGACACGTGAAATCCCGTCGGAATCCGGGAGGACCATCTCCCAAGGCTAAATACTACCTAGTGACCGATAGTGAACCAGTACCGTGAGGGAAAGGTGAAAAGCACCCCGGAAGGGGAGTGAAAAGATCCTGAAACCGTGTGCTTACAAGTAGTCAGAGCCCGTTAACGGGTGATGGCGTGCCTTTTGTAGAATGAACCGGCGAGTTACGATCCCGTGCAAGGTTAAGTTGATGAGACGGAGCCGCAGCGAAAGCGAGTCTGAATAGGGCGAATTAGTACGTGGTCGTAGACCCGAAACCAGGTGATCTACCCATGTCCAGGGTGAAGTTCAGGTAACACTGAATGGAGGCCCGAACCCACGCACGTTGAAAAGTGCGGGGATGAGGTGTGGGTAGCGGAGAAATTCCAATCGAACTTGGAGATAGCTGGTTCTCTCCGAAATAGCTTTAGGGCTAGCCTCGAGTATGAGAGTCTTGGAGGTAGAGCACTGATTGGACTAGGGGCCCTCATCGGGTTACCGAATTCAGTCAAACTCCGAATGCCAAAGACTTGCTCCTCGGGAGTCAGACTGCGAGTGATAAGATCCGTAGTCAAGAGGGAAACAGCCCAGACCGCCAGCTAAGGTCCCAAAGTATACGTTAAGTGGAAAAGGATGTGGAGTTGCTTAGACAACCAGGATGTTGGCTTAGAAGCAGCCACCATTTAAAGAGTGCGTAATAGCTCACTGGTCGAGTGACTCTGCGCCGAAAATGTACCGGGGCTAAACGTATCACCGAAGCTGCGGACTGTTCTTTCAGAACAGTGGTAGGAGAGCGTTCTAAGGGCGTCGAAGCCAGACCGGAAGGACTGGTGGAGCGCTTAGAAGTGAGAATGCCGGTATGAGTAGCGAAAGAGGGGTGAGAATCCCCTCCACCGAATGCCTAAGGTTTCCTGAGGAAGGCTCGTCCGCTCAGGGTTAGTCGGGACCTAAGCCGAGGCCGAAAGGCGTAGGCGATGGACAACAGGTTGATATTCCTGTACCACCTCCTCACCATTTGAGCAATGGGGGGACGCAGGAGGATAGGGCAAGCGCGCTGTTGGATATGCGCGTCCAAGCAGTTAGGCCGGGAAGTAGGCAAATCCGCTTCCCATATAAGGCTGAGCTGTGATGGCGAGGGAAATTTAGTACCGAAGTTCCTGATTCCACACTGCCAAGAAAAGCCTCTAGCGAGGTGAGAGGTGCCCGTACCGCAAACCGACACAGGTAGGCGAGGAGAGAATCCTAAGGTGAGCGAGAGAACTCTCGTTAAGGAACTCGGCAAAATGACCCCGTAACTTCGGGAGAAGGGGTGCTTTTTAGGGTGAATAGCCCTGAAAAGCCGCAGTGAATAGGCCCAGGCGACTGTTTAGCAAAAACACAGGTCTCTGCGAAGCCGCAAGGCGAAGTATAGGGGCTGACGCCTGCCCGGTGCTGGAAGGTTAAGGGGAGAGGTTAGCGCAAGCGAAGCTTTGAACCGAAGCCCCAGTAAACGGCGGCCGTAACTATAACGGTCCTAAGGTAGCGAAATTCCTTGTCGGGTAAGTTCCGACCCGCACGAAAGGCGTAACGATCTGGGCACTGTCTCAACGAGAGACTCGGTGAAATTATAGTACCTGTGAAGATGCAGGTTACCCGCGACAGGACGGAAAGACCCCGTGGAGCTTTACTGCAGCCTGATATTGAATTTTGGTACAGCTTGTACAGGATAGGTAGGAGCCTTGGAAGCCGGAGCGCAAGCTTCGGTGGAGGCATTGGTGGGATACTACCCTTGCTGTATTGAAATTCTAACCCGCAGCCCTTACCGGGCTGGGAGACAGTGTCAGGCGGGCAGTTTGACTGGGGCGGTCGCCTCCTAAAATGTAACGGAGGCGCCCAAAGGTTCCCTCAGAATGGTTGGAAATCATTCGCAGAGTGTAAAGGCACAAGGGAGCTTGACTGCGAGACCTACAAGTCGAGCAGGGACGAAAGTCGGGCTTAGTGATCCGGTGGTTCCGCATGGAAGGGCCATCGCTCAACGGATAAAAGCTACCCCGGGGATAACAGGCTTATCTCCCCCAAGAGTCCACATCGACGGGGAGGTTTGGCACCTCGATGTCGGCTCATCGCATCCTGGGGCTGTAGTCGGTCCCAAGGGTTGGGCTGTTCGCCCATTAAAGCGGTACGCGAGCTGGGTTCAGAACGTCGTGAGACAGTTCGGTCCCTATCCGTCGTGGGCGCAGGAAATTTGAGAGGAGCTGTCCTTAGTACGAGAGGACCGGGATGGACGCACCGCTGGTGTACCAGTTGTCTTGCCAAAGGCATCGCTGGGTAGCTATGTGCGGAAGGGATAAGTGCTGAAAGCATCTAAGCATGAAGCCCCCCTCAAGATGAGATTTCCCATCACATTTGTGAGTAAGAACCCTGAAAGATGATCAGGTTGATAGGTCTGAGGTGGAAGCGCGGTGACGTGTGGAGCTGACAGATACTAATCGTTCGAGGACTTAACCACAGTCTAACTAAGCGTAAATTGCACGTGAATCTTGTTATCAAACGTTACTCAGTTTTGAAAGAATAACTCTTTCAACAAAAATGCATATTGTCTGGTGATGATGGCAAAGAGGTCACACCCGTTCCCATGCCGAACACGGAAGTTAAGCTCTTTAGCGCCGATGGTAGTTGGGGGTTTCCCCCTGTGAGAGTAGGACGTTGCCAGGCTGTATGTTTATAAGAGCACGCAAGTGCTGTATGGAGGATTAGCTCAGCTGGGAGAGCATCTGCCTTACAAGCAGAGGGTCGGCGGTTCGAGCCCGTCATCCTCCACCATATGATTTTATGACATGCTTTTTATAAATGCCGGTGTAGCTCAATTGGTAGAGCAACTGACTTGTAATCAGTAGGTTGGGGGTTCAAGTCCTCTCGCCGGCACCACTAGGTTTGTTATATATGTGCCATTAGCTCAGTCGGTAGAGCATCTGACTTTTAATCAGAGGGTCGAAGGTTCGAGTCCTTCATGGCACACCATTTTTCCTTAATATGCGGGTGTGGCGGAATTGGCAGACGCGCTAGACTTAGGATCTAGTGTCTTTGACGTGGGGGTTCGAGTCCCTTCACCCGCATGATATTGCGGAAGTAGTTCAGTGGTAGAACACCACCTTGCCAAGGTGGGGGTCGCGGGTTCGAATCCCGTCTTCCGCTCTTTGAATACGCCGGGGTGGCGGAACTGGCAGACGCACAGGACTTAAAATCCTGCGGTAGGTGACTACCGTACCGGTTCGATTCCGGTCCTCGGCACCACACACATTTTTATATGCGCCCGTAGCTCAATTGGATAGAGCGTTTGACTACGGATCAAAAGGTTATGGGTTCGACTCCTATCGGGCGCGCCATATTACGGGAAGTAGCTCAGCTTGGTAGAGCACTTGGTTTGGGACCAAGGGGTCGCAGGTTCGAATCCTGTCTTCCCGACCATTTCCATTTTTATTCGGGGCCTTAGCTCAGCTGGGAGAGCGCCTGCCTTGCACGCAGGAGGTCAGCGGTTCGATCCCGCTAGGCTCCACCAATTAATTTTAAAAAAGTTGTTGACTTAACCAGTCGGCAATGGTATGATTTAAAAGTTGCTCAACTGGGCAGCAAATGATCTTTGAAAACTAAACAAAACCAAAAGCGTACCAAACGTTTTGAATTTTTTAAGTCAGCAACATTTATGAGTCACAAATTTTCTTCGGAGAGTTTGATCCTGGCTCAGGACGAACGCTGGCGGCGTGCCTAATACATGCAAGTCGAGCGGACCTCTTCGGAGGTCAGCGGCGGACGGGTGAGTAACACGTGGGCAACCTGCCTGTAAGACTGGGATAACTCCGGGAAACCGGAGCTAATACCGGATACTATGTCAAACCGCATGGTTTGACATTCAAAGACGGTTTCGGCTGTCACTTACAGATGGGCCCGCGGCGCATTAGCTAGTTGGTGAGGTAATGGCTCACCAAGGCGACGATGCGTAGCCGACCTGAGAGGGTGATCGGCCACACTGGGACTGAGACACGGCCCAGACTCCTACGGGAGGCAGCAGTAGGGAATCTTCCGCAATGGACGAAAGTCTGACGGAGCAACGCCGCGTGAGTGATGAAGGTTTTCGGATCGTAAAACTCTGTTGTCAGGGAAGAACAAGTGCCGGAGTAACTGCCGGCACCTTGACGGTACCTGACCAGAAAGCCACGGCTAACTACGTGCCAGCAGCCGCGGTAATACGTAGGTGGCAAGCGTTGTCCGGAATTATTGGGCGTAAAGCGCGCGCAGGCGGTTTCTTAAGTCTGATGTGAAAGCCCCCGGCTCAACCGGGGAGGGTCATTGGAAACTGGGAAACTTGAGTGCAGAAGAGGAGAGTGGAATTCCACGTGTAGCGGTGAAATGCGTAGAGATGTGGAGGAACACCAGTGGCGAAGGCGACTCTCTGGTCTGTAACTGACGCTGAGGCGCGAAAGCGTGGGGAGCGAACAGGATTAGATACCCTGGTAGTCCACGCCGTAAACGATGAGTGCTAAGTGTTAGAGGGTTTCCGCCCTTTAGTGCTGCAGCTAACGCATTAAGCACCCGCCGGGGAGTACGGTCGCAAGACTGAAACTCAAAGGAATTGACGGGGGCCCGCACAAGCGGTGGAGCATGTGGTTTAATTCGAAGCAACGCGAAGAACCTTACCAGGTCTTGACATCCTTTGCCACTTCTAGAGATAGAAGGTTCCCTTCGGGGGACAAAGTGACAGGTGGTGCATGGTTGTCGTCAGCTCGTGTCGTGAGATGTTGGGTTAAGTCCCGCAACGAGCGCAACCCTTGATCTTAGTTGCCAGCATTCAGTTGGGCACTCTAAGGTGACTGCCGGTGACAAACCGGAGGAAGGTGGGGATGACGTCAAATCATCATGCCCCTTATGACCTGGGCTACACACGTGCTACAATGGATGGTACAAAGGGCTGCGAGACCGCGAGGTTTAGCCAATCCCATAAAACCATTCTCAGTTCGGATTGCAGGCTGCAACTCGCCTGCATGAAGCTGGAATCGCTAGTAATCGCGGATCAGCATGCCGCGGTGAATACGTTCCCGGGCCTTGTACACACCGCCCGTCACACCACGAGAGTTTGCAACACCCGAAGTCGGTGGGGTAACCGCAAGGAGCCAGCCGCCTAAGGTGGGGTAGATGATGGGGTGAAGTCGTAACAAGGTAGCCGTATCGGAAGGTGCGGCTGGATCACCTCCTTTCTAAGGATATGAGGTCGCTTTTGGTTTTTGTTTAGTTTTGAGAGATCATTCTCTCATATGAAAGAAGGCGGTCATTCCTGATCTGCCGGTTGTTCTTTGAAAACTGGATAACGTAATTGATAACAAGTAATTCACTGAGATTTACGCTTACCATAGTGATTTTCTTAGACTTTACAGTCTAAACAAAACGATTGACCAATTTTGGTTAAGTTATGAAGGGCGCACGGTGGATGCCTTGGCACTAGGAGCCGATGAAGGACGGGACTAACACCGATATGCTTTGGGGAGCTGTAAGTAAGCTTTGATCCAGAGATTTCCGAATGGGGAAACCCACTGTTCGTAATGGAACAGTATCTTTACCTGAATACATAGGGTACTGAAGGCAGACCCGGGGAACTGAAACATCTAAGTACCCGGAGGAAGAGAAAGCAAATGCGATTTCCCAAGTAGCGGCGAGCGAAACGGAATCAGCCCAAACCAAGAGGCTTGCCTCTTGGGGTTGTAGGACACTCTATACGGAGTTACAAAGGAACGGGGTAGATGAAGCGGCCTGGAAAGGCCTGTCATAGAAGGTAAAAACCCTGTAGTCGAAACTTCGTTCCCTCCAGAGTGGATCCTGAGTACGGCGGGACACGTGAAATCCCGTCGGAATCCGGGAGGACCATCTCCCAAGGCTAAATACTACCTAGTGACCGATAGTGAACCAGTACCGTGAGGGAAAGGTGAAAAGCACCCCGGAAGGGGAGTGAAAAGATCCTGAAACCGTGTGCTTACAAGTAGTAGCCCGTTAACGGGTGATGGCGTGCCTTTTGTAGAATGAACCGGCGAGTTACGATCCCGTGCAAGGTTAAGTTGATGAGACGGAGCCGCAGCGAAAGCGAGTCTGAATAGGGCGAATTAGTACGTGGTCGTAGACCCGAAACCAGGTGATCTACCCATGTCCAGGGTGAAGTTCAGGTAACACTGAATGGAGGCCCGAACCCACGCACGTTGAAAAGTGCGGGGATGAGGTGTGGGTAGCGGAGAAATTCCAATCGAACTTGGAGATAGCTGGTTCTCTCCGAAATAGCTTTAGGGCTAGCCTCGAGTATGAGAGTCTTGGAGGTAGAGCACTGATTGGACTAGGGGCCCTCATCGGGTTACCGAATTCAGTCAAACTCCGAATGCCAAAGACTTGCTCCTCGGGAGTCAGACTGCGAGTGATAAGATCCGTAGTCAAGAGGGAAACAGCCCAGACCGCCAGCTAAGGTCCAAAGTATACGTTAAGTGGAAAAGGATGTGGAGTTGCTTAGACAACCAGGATGTTGGCTTAGAAGCAGCCACCATTTAAAGAGTGCGTAATAGCTCACTGGTCGAGTGACTCTGCGCCGAAAATGTACCGGGGCTAAACGTATCACCGAAGCTGCGGACTGTTCTTTCAGAACAGTGGTAGGAGAGCGTTCTAAGGGCGTCGAAGCCAGACCGGAAGGACTGGTGGAGCGCTTAGAAGTGAGAATGCCGGTATGAGTAGCGAAAGAGGGGTGGAGAATCCCCTCCACCGAATGCCTAAGGTTTCCTGAGGAAGGCTCGTCCGCTCAGGGTTAGTCGGGACCTAAGCCGAGGCCGAAAGGCGTAGGCGATGGACAACAGGTTGATATTCCTGTACCACCTCCTCACCATTTGAGCAATGGGGGGACGCAGGAGGATAGGGCAAGCGCGCTGTTGGATATGCGCGTCCAAGCAGTTAGGCGCGGAAGTAGGCAAATCCGCTTCCCATATAAGGCTGAGCTGTGATGGCGAGGGAAATTTAGTACCGAAGTTCCTGATTCCACACTGCCAAGAAAAGCCTCTAGCGAGGTGAGAGGTGCCCGTACCGCAAACGACACAGGTAGGCGAGGAGAGAATCCTAAGGTGAGCGAGAGAACTCTCGTTAAGGAACTCGGCAAAATGACCCCGTAAACTTCGGGAGAAGGGGTGCTTTTTAGGGTGAATAGCCCTGAAAAGCCGCAGTGAATAGGCCAGGCGACTGTTTAGCAAAAAACACAGGTCTCTGCGAAGCCGCAAGGCGAAGTATAGGGCTGACGCCTGCCCGGTGCTGGAAGGTTAAGGGGAGAGGTTAGCGCAAGCGAAGCTTTGAACCGAAGCCCCAGTAAACGGCGGCCGTAACTATAACGGTCCTAAGGTAGCGAAATTCCTTGTCGGGTAAGTTCCGACCCGCACGAAAGGCGTAACGATCTGGGCACTGTCTCAACGAGAGACTCGGTGAAATTATAGTACCTGTGAAGATGCAGGTTACCCGCGACAGGACGGAAAGACCCCGTGGAGCTTTACTGCAGCCTGATATTGAATTTTGGTACAGCTTGTACAGGATAGGTAGGAGCCTTGGAAGCCGGAGCGCAAGCTTCGGTGGAGGCATTGGTGGGATACTACCCTTGCTGTATTGAAATTCTAACCCGCAGCCCTTACCGGGCTGGGAGACAGTGTCAGGCGGGCAGTTTGACTGGGGCGGTCGCCTCCTAAAATGTAACGGAGGCGCCCAAAGGTTCCCTCAGAATGGTTGGAAATCATTCGCAGAGTGTAAAGGCACAAGGGAGCTTGACTGCGAGACCTACAAGTCGAGCAGGGACGAAAGTCGGGCTTAGTGATCCGGTGGTTCCGCATGGAAGGGCCATCGCTCAACGGATAAAAGCTACCCCGGGGATAACAGGCTTATCTCCCCCAAGAGTCCACATCGACGGGGAGGTTTGGCACCTCGATGTCGGCTCATCGCATCCTGGGGCTGTAGTCGGTCCCAAGGGTTGGGCTGTTCGCCCATTAAAGCGGTACGCGAGCTGGGTTCAGAACGTCGTGAGACAGTTCGGTCCCTATCCGTCGTGGGCGCAGGAAATTTGAGAGGAGCTGTCCTTAGTACGAGAGGACCGGGATGGACGCACCGCTGGTGTACCAGTTGTCTTGCCAAAGGCATCGCTGGGTAGCTATGTGCGGAAGGGATAAGTGCTGAAAGCATCTAAGCATGAAGCCCCCCTCAAGATGAGATTTCCCATCACATTTGTGAGTAAGAACCCTGAAAGATGATCAGGTTGATAGGTCTGAGGTGGAAGCGCGGTGACGTGTGGAGCTGACAGATACTAATCGTTCGAGGACTTAACCACAGTCTAACTAAGCGTAAATTGCACGTGAATCTTGTTATCAAACGTTACTCAGTTTTGAAAGAATAACTCTTTCAACAAAAATGCATATTGTCTGGTGATGATGGCAAAGAGGTCACACCCGTTCCCATGCCGAACACGGAAGTTAAGCTCTTTAGCGCCGATGGTAGTTGGGGGTTTCCCCCTGTGAGAGTAGGACGTTGCCAGGCACGCAGAAAAAAGGACAGCAGAGATGCTGTCCTTTTTTTGTTGTTCAAAATGAGGATAATAGATAGCTGAATCGTACCCTCCAAAACTGTAAAACGATATCCGAGGGTAAGCAAACGTCCGAATCGTACCCTTCAAAACCGTAAAACGATACCGGAGGGTAAGCAAAAGCCTGAATCCTACCCAGCAAAGCCGAAAAAATGATATCAGAGGGTAAACAAAAAGCCTGAATCCTACCCACCAAAACCGATAAAATGAAATCAGAGGGTAAGCAAAGTCCCAAATCCTACCCAGCAAAGCCGGAAAATCGATATCGGAGGGTAAACAAAAGCCTGAATCCTACCCACCAAAACCGATAAAATGACATCAGAGGGTAAGCAAAGTCCCAAATCCTACCCAGCAAAGCCGAAAAATCGTTATCAGAGGGTAAGCAAATGCACCAATCATACCCTTCCAAACCGCAAAACAATCTCACAAGCTAACGACTCGTCCCCATGCCGCATACACAATTATTCTTGCACAGAAAAGCTGCGTTTAATGGATCCAGGTCAGAAAAACAGCTCATCATTACCGATTCCTGACGTATACATAAAGTATTATCCTTCCTCCACCTTCCCTTAATTACTCTTCCCAATTAAAATAATGCGGCAAATTCTGTTTAAAAACGTTTCACTGCCGTTAATAATGGAAATAGATAGATGAGCAGTTATGAGTTGAAAAAAAGGTTCGTTCGTTTTATATTAGTGTTAAAGTCAAATATAGTCAAAGTCAAGTTAGGGGGAGGCGGAGTGCGTAACATCTCGGATGTCATTGAACAGTATTATTTGAAGCAGGTGCTTACGACTAGCGGCAAGGAGATCGTCGAAATCAAAAGAAGCGAAATTGCGGATAAGTTTCAGTGTGTGCCTTCACAGATCAATTATGTCATCAATACCCGTTTTACGATTGAAAGAGGATATATCGTAGAGAGCAAAAGGGGAGGCGGCGGCTACATTCGGATCATTAAGGTGAAATCGAATGATGCTGCGCATTTAATTGATCAGATCATGGGCATTATTGACAGGCGGATCTCGCAGTCATCTGCTGAAGATCTCATTTTAAGGCTTGTAAGTGAAGATGTCATTTCAGAACGGGAAGCAAAGATCATGCTGAGTGTGATTGACAGATCCGTTTTATATATTGAACTGCCGCACAGGGATGAATTGCGGGCAAGAATGATAAAGGCCATGCTGACTTCCTTGAAATATCGATGAGAGCAGGTGACAGACTTGATATGCCAGGAATGCAATGAGAGACCGGCAACATTTCATTTTACGAAGGTTGTAAACGGGGAAAAAACTGAGGTTCATATTTGTGATAAGTGTGCGCAGAACAACAGTTCCATGTTCATTGACACCAGCACGGGATTTTCTATTAATAACTTGCTGGCAGGCCTTTTGAACATGAATACATCCGTTTCCGAGTCAAAGCAGGATGTTTTTAAAAAAAATGAAGTTCTGCAGTGTCCCGGCTGCGAGATGACGTTCCAGCAGTTTACAAAAGTGGGGCGGTTCGGATGTTCCGAGTGCTACCGGACGTTTAAAGATCAAATTAACCCGATTTTAAGAAGAGTTCACAGCGGCAATACGGTGCATGCGGGAAAGATTCCAGAGCGAATTGGCGGTAGCATTCACATCCGCAAACGAATAGAGTTATTAAAACAGAATCTAAAAGAACAAATTCAGCAGGAAGAGTTTGAAAAGGCTGCTGAAATTCGGGATGAGATCCGTTCGCTTGAACTTTCGTTAAAAAGTTCCAGAGGGGGTGAATCCTGATATGTCACTTCAGCAGTTTATTAACCAGGCGATGAGTGCCTGGATGAGCAAGGATGGGCCAGATTCAGACATTGTTCTCAGCAGCCGTGTCAGACTGGCAAGAAACATTGAGAAGTACAGGTTTCCGACTTTTGCTTCGAATGAAGAGCTGCAGGGAATTCTCTCTCTTTTTGAAGAGACGTTTGCCGATAGAAGCGTAGATGAGATCGGCAAGCTTGAAATGCTCCGCATGGATGATTTGCAGCCTATTCAAAAAAGGGTGCTCGTCGAAAAGCATTTAATCAGTCCGAATTTAGCAGAGGATTCTTCGTTCGGCGCGTGTTTGCTGTCTGAGAATGAAGAGGTCAGCATCATGCTGAATGAAGAGGATCATATTCGCATTCAGTGTCTGTATCCAGGTCTGCAGCTGAAAGAAGCTTTAAAAGCAGCGAGCAGGCTTGATGACTGGATGGAAGGTTCGGTTGATTATGCGTTTGATGAACAAAGAGGATACTTAACAAGCTGCCCGACAAATGTGGGAACAGGGCTGAGGGCGTCGGTGATGATGCACTTGCCGGCTCTTGTGCTCACACAGCAGATGAACAGAATTATTCCGGCTATTAATCAATTAGGTCTGGTTGTTAGAGGAATTTACGGGGAAGGCAGCGAAGCATTAGGTAACATCTTTCAGATTTCCAATCAGATTACTCTCGGCAAGTCTGAGGATGATATTGCAGAAGATCTGCTGAGTGTGGTGCACCAGCTGATTGAAAAAGAGCGCTCTGCACGGGAGGCTTTATATAAAACGTCGCAGGTGCCGCTTGAGGACCGTGTGTTCAGATCCCTGGGCACGCTGACATACAGCAGGATCATTGAATCCAAAGAAGCAGCAAAATGTTTATCAGATGTGAGACTGGGAATTGATTTAAATATCATCAAAGATATTTCCAGAAATATTTTAAATGAGCTGATGATCCTGACTCAGCCGGGATTTCTCCAGCAGTACTCCGGAGGGGCATTGCGCCCGGATGAACGGGACATTAGAAGGGCTTCATTAATCAGAGAAAGACTAAACCTTGAAATGGTCAGAAGGATGGAGGATGATGAAGAATGATGTTTGGAAGATTTACTGAACGCGCTCAGAAGGTTCTTGCATTAGCACAAGAGGAAGCCGTCCGTCTTGGACATAACAATATCGGCACAGAGCATATTCTTCTCGGTCTTGTTAGAGAAGGTGAGGGCATCGCTGCAAAAGCGCTGACAGCTCTTGGCCTTGGATCAGATAAAATTCAAAAAGAAGTGGAGAGCCTCATCGGCAGAGGACAGGAAATTTCACAGACGATACACTATACTCCCCGAGCTAAAAAGGTGATTGAGCTTTCCATGGATGAAGCGAGAAAGCTTGGACATTCATACGTAGGAACAGAGCACATTCTTTTAGGTCTTATCCGCGAAGGTGAAGGTGTGGCTGCGCGGGTGCTTAATAACCTCGGTGTAAGCTTAAATAAAGCACGCCAGCAAGTGCTGCAGCTTCTTGGCAGCAATGAGTCGGGCTCAGGCCACCAGAGCGGATCGATGAACAATGCCAATACGCCGACTCTGGACAGTCTTGCACGCGATCTGACGGCCATTGCTCGCGAAGGCAGTCTTGACCCTGTCATTGGGCGAAGCAAAGAAATCCAAAGGGTCATTGAAGTTCTAAGCCGCAGAACGAAAAACAATCCTGTTTTAATCGGGGAGCCTGGTGTCGGTAAAACGGCGATCGCAGAAGGCCTTGCCCAGCAGATCGTGAACAATGAGGTACCTGAGATTCTCCGCGACAAGCGTGTTATGACACTTGATATGGGTACTGTTGTTGCCGGTACGAAATACCGCGGCGAATTTGAAGACCGTCTGAAAAAAGTGATGGATGAAATTCGCCAGGCAGGAAATATCATCCTGTTTATCGACGAACTTCATACACTGATCGGTGCAGGAGGCGCTGAGGGGGCAATTGATGCTTCCAACATTCTTAAGCCTTCGCTTGCAAGGGGAGAGCTTCAGTGCATCGGGGCCACTACACTTGATGAGTACCGCAAATATATTGAAAAGGATGCAGCGCTCGAACGCCGCTTCCAGCCGATTCAGGTTGATGAGCCGACAGCTGATGAAAGCATCCAGATTTTAAAAGGGCTTCGCGACCGTTATGAAGCTCATCACAGAGTATCCATCACGGATGAGGCAATTGATGCAGCGGTTAAGCTTTCAGACCGCTATATCTCAGACCGTTTCCTTCCGGATAAAGCAATCGATTTAATTGATGAAGCCGGTTCGAAAGTTCGCCTCCGTTCGTTTACAACTCCTCCGAACTTAAAAGAGCTTGAAATGAAGCTTGAGGAAGTGCGCAAGGAAAAAGATGCATCTGTTCAAAGCCAGGAATTTGAAAAAGCGGCTTCTCTCCGTGATACAGAGCAGCGTCTGCGCGAGCAGCTCGAGGAAACGAAGAAAACATGGAAAGAAAAACAGGGTCAGGAAAATTCTGAAGTGACAGTGGATGATATCGCAATGGTTGTAGCGAGCTGGACTGGAATTCCTGTATCGCGTCTGGCCCAGACAGAAACAGATAAGCTGCTGAACATGGAGCAGATTCTTCATAACCGCGTGATTGGCCAGGATGAAGCTGTTGTAGCTGTTGCAAAGGCTGTGCGCCGTGCAAGAGCAGGGCTTAAAGATCCGAAGCGCCCGATTGGATCATTTGTTTTCCTCGGCCCTACAGGCGTAGGTAAAACAGAGCTTGCAAGAGCACTTGCAGAATCCATCTTCGGCGATGAGGATGCCATGATCCGGATTGATATGTCCGAGTATATGGAGAAGCACTCAACATCAAGACTCGTTGGTTCTCCTCCGGGATATGTCGGGTATGAAGAAGGCGGGCAGCTGACTGAAAAAGTACGCAGAAAGCCGTATTCAGTTGTTCTTCTCGATGAAATTGAAAAAGCTCACCCTGATGTTTTCAATATTCTTCTTCAAGTGCTTGAAGACGGACGATTAACAGATTCTAAAGGAAGAACGGTCGATTTCAGAAATACTATCTTAATCATGACGTCGAATGTCGGCGCAAGTGAACTGAAGCGCAACAAATACGTCGGCTTCAACGTTCAGGATGAGGCGCAGGATTACAAGGATATGAAGGGCAAGGTTATGAATGAGCTGAAAAAAGCATTCAGACCTGAGTTCCTGAACCGTATCGATGAAATTATCGTGTTCCACTCTCTTGAGAAGAAACACATTAAAGAGATTGTTACTCTTATGGCGGATCAGCTGATGAAGCGTCTTGCCGAACAGGATCTTGTGCTTGAACTGACAGATGCTGCACAGGAGAAAATTGCCGATGAAGGCTTTGATCCTGAGTACGGTGCCCGTCCGCTGAGAAGGGCGATCCAGAAGCATGTTGAAGACCGCCTGTCTGAAGAGCTGCTTAGAGGCACGATTGAAAAAGGCCAGAAAGTTGTGCTCGATGTGACAGAGGGAGAATTTACTGTAAAAAGTTCTTCAGAAGCTGAAACGGAGAAAATCAAATAATCATCAGAAGCGAAACAATCATGAGGCATACATTTTTCACGTATGCCTCGATTTCATTTCTTTAGAGCAAACACACTGATTCTACCGATTCTCTTTTTAAAAAGGTAATCTAGTAAGGAAGGACAGAAAGTATGGCTAAAACAAAATCGAAATTCATGTGCCTTGAGTGCGGATATGAGTCTCCAAAATGGATGGGGAAATGCCCGGGCTGCGGAGCATGGAATACGATGACAGAGGAAGTTGTAAAAACAGGAACGGCAAACAGGAGAGTGGCCTTTGCACACTCTGCTCCGGGTCAGACCGCAAACAAACCTTCACCTATCACAAACATTGAAACGTCTCAGGAACCGCGCATTAAAACCAACCTCAAAGAATTTAACCGTGTTCTCGGCAGCGGGATCGTAAAGGGTTCCCTTGTCCTGATAGGAGGAGACCCCGGAATTGGAAAATCAACGCTTTTACTTCAGGTTTCCTCACAGCTTGCCGATAATGGAAACGATGTTCTCTACATATCGGGAGAGGAGTCGGTCAAGCAGACGAAAATGAGGGCTGACCGCCTGGGTGTTAAATCCGAGAAACTGCTTGTACTTGCTGAAACCGATATGGAATATATCTCTAAGGCAATTGATGATACAAATCCGGCTTTTGTGATTGTCGATTCCATTCAGACGGTGTTTCAGAGTGACATTACCTCAGCGCCTGGAAGTGTCTCGCAGGTTAGGGAATGTACGGCAGAACTTATGAGACTTGCAAAAACGAAGGGCATTGCCATCTTCATTGTCGGACATGTTACAAAGGAAGGCTCAATTGCCGGTCCGAGAATTCTTGAGCACATGGTTGACACTGTTCTGTATTTTGAAGGGGAGCGCCACCATACGTACCGGATACTAAGAGCAGTGAAAAACCGTTTTGGGTCCACAAATGAAATGGGTATTTTTGAAATGAAGGAAAGCGGGCTTGAAGAGGTATTGAATCCGTCCGAGATCTTCCTTGAGGAACGTTCCAAAGGGGCTGCTGGCTCTACCGTTGTAGCTTCCATGGAAGGGACAAGACCGGTTCTTGTGGAGATTCAGGCGCTGATTTCGCCGACAAGCTTTGGCAACCCGAGAAGAATGGCAACAGGTATCGACCATAACCGGGTGCCGCTTCTGATGGCTGTGCTTGAAAAGAGAGTCGGTTTGCTGCTGCAGAATCAAGATGCCTATTTAAAAGTGGCCGGCGGAGTAAAGCTTGATGAGCCTGCGATTGATCTTGCAGTTGCTGTAAGCATCGCTTCAAGCTTTAAGGATGCGCCTTCAAAAGCAACAGATATTATTATTGGAGAAGTAGGGCTGACAGGCGAAGTAAGGCGCGTTTCGAGAATTGAGCAGCGCGTCATGGAAGCAGCCAAGCTCGGGTTTAGGCGTGCGATCATTCCAGAGGCGAATATAGGCGGTTGGACAGTTCCGCATGGCATAGAGGCAGTGGGTGTGAAAAACGTCGCAGAAGCCCTGCAAATCACACTGGGAGGGTAGCAATGTGAATGAGAAAGAGAAAAAAACAAACGAAAAGAGCATGAAGGAAATTCTGCAGTTTATTGCGCCCGGAACTCCCTTAAGAGCAGGCATTGAAAATGTTTTGCGCGCTAAAACAGGGGGACTGATTGTCGTTGGCTTCAGCGACAAAGTAAAAGAACTTGTTGATGGCGGATTCTATATAAACTCCGCTTTCTCTCCCGCCCATTTATATGAACTGGCTAAAATGGACGGAGCCATTATCTTAAGTGATTCGGGAAATAAAATTCTTTATGCCAATGCCCAGCTCGTCCCGAATGCTTTTATCAGTTCAAGTGAAACGGGCATGCGTCACCGTACGGCGGAGAGGGTGGCAAAACAGACGGGCAACCTGGTGGTGGCCATTTCCCAGAGAAGAAACGTCATCACCCTCTACTACGGGGAACTCCGTTACGCACTGAGAGATATCGGTGTCATTTTAACAAAAGCGAATCAGGCGATTCAGACTCTTGAAAAGTACAGAACGGTGCTTGATCAGTCCATCATCAACCTTGGGGCGCTCGAATTTGAAGAGCTTGTCACATTTGATGAGCTATTGCAGGTGATTCACAGGATTGAGATGGTGCTGCGGATTAAAAACGAAATCCTGAATTATATTAATGAGCTTGGCACAGAAGGGCATCTTATCAGGCTGCAGCTGAATGAACTGCTTTCAGATATCGAGGAAGAGGCAGCGCTTGTCATTAAAGACTATTGCTTCGATAAAACACTGGATCCCAAATACGTGCTTGAGCAATTTCAGGTGCTGACAAATACAGAACTGATGGATGACATGGTCCTTCTGCGCCTGCTCGGCTATTCGGCCCATTTCACCAACCCTGATGACCTCGTCATGCCGAGAGGGTACAGAGTGCTTAAGAAGATCCCGAGGCTCCCGCCGGTCATTATTGAAAATTTGGTGAACAAGTTCTCAAATCTGAAACTTATTACGCGCGCAACCGTAGAACAGCTTGATGAGGTGGATGGAATTGGCGAGGTAAGGGCGAAAAAGATAAAAGAAGGTCTCCGCAGACTTCAGGAGCAGCTGCTGATAGACCGTCAGATATAACGAACTTTTTATGAATCTTTCGCTTCAAACGTTTTAATCATCATGATTTAGGTTATATTATTCTTGTTTTTCATTTTTCGGAAATGATATGATTCTCATTACATTTCAATCTGTTTACAGGTTCCGGAAATTCGCGTTTTCACCGTTTTAAACGGGAGAAAGTGATTATAATAGATAAGAGAAGGAGGTGGGGGTATGTTAAAACGAATTGTGCAGATCTTTTTCCTTTTCCTTGGAGGAACGCTGGGTATTTTCTTTATGCCGCAGCTGATGAAATTGTTAAGCCTGCAGGACATACCTTTTATTAATTCACCATATGCTCTGGCCATTTTAGGAGCAATATTATTTTATATCGCCACATTCTGGCTTGTTGATTATGTCGTTAACTGGGTGAAGCTTCTGGAAGAATCATTGGTAAAGGCGCCTGTGACGGATGTTCTTTTCGGTAGTTTGGGATTGATTGTCGGACTTATAATTGCCTTTCTTATTGTTAATGTTATTCCGTTTAAAGACATTCAGTATCAGGTGTTCAGCACGATCATACCGATTTTTCTGACCCTTTTGCTTGGCTACCTTGGTTTTCAGGTTGGATTTAAGCGCAAGGACGAACTGATCAGCCTGTTTTCGATTTCCGGAAAAATCGGAAAGAAAAAAGGAGCGGGTGAAGAAGAAGCGGAAGCTGAGAGCACGAAGCTCAAAATTCTTGATACAAGCGTCATTATTGACGGGAGAATTGCGGACATCTGCCAGACCGGATTTTTGGAGGGCACGATTGTCATTCCTCATTTTGTGCTGGAAGAGCTTCAGCATATCGCTGATTCTTCAGATGCCCTGAAACGGAACCGCGGCCGGAGAGGCCTTGATATTCTGAACCGCATTCAAAAAGAGCTCTCAATTAAAGTCGAGATTTACGAGGGCGATTTTGAGGAAATTCAGGAAGTGGACAGCAAACTTGTGAAGCTAGCCAAGCTGACATCAGGTGTAGTTGTCACAAATGACTTTAATTTAAACAAAGTGTGCGAACTTCAGGGAGTCGGAGTTCTGAATATCAACGACCTGGCAAATGCCGTCAAGCCGGTGGTCCTGCCTGGGGAAGAGATGAAAGTTCTTGTCATCAAGGATGGAAAAGAGCACAATCAGGGCGTAGCCTACCTGGATGACGGCACGATGATTGTTGTGGAAGAGGGCCGTAACTATATCGGCAAAAACATTGACGTCATCGTGACGAGCGTTCTTCAGACTTCTGCCGGAAGAATGATTTTCGCAAAGCCGAAGCTGCTTGAAAAAGCGTTGTAGGGGAGCGGGCACATGAACTATGAAGTGATTATTCCTGCCGCTGGACAAGGAAAACGGATGAAAGCGGACAAAAACAAACAGTTTATTGAGCTTGAAGGAAAACCGGTCATTGTTCATACCTTGACGGTTTTTGAGAAAGATCCTGCATGCACAGGCATCCTTCTTGTCATCAATCCGGATGAACGGGCTCTTTTTGAAGAAATGGCGGCACGCTCCGGTCTTACAAAAATTAAAAAGATGGTCAGCGGAGGCAATGAGAGGCAGCACAGCGTCTATAACGGACTGAAAGCGGCGGCCTCAGATGTTGTCCTCGTGCATGACGGTGCAAGGCCATTCATTAAAAAACACGTCATTTCAAAGCTCG
This sequence comes from Metabacillus sp. cB07, assembly GCF_016839225.1. NCBI lineage: Bacteria > Bacillati > Bacillota > Bacilli > Caryophanales > Bacillaceae > Metabacillus > Metabacillus sp. cB07. The sequence continues at coordinate 118,980 of NZ_CP069296.1, forward strand.
TAAAAGCAGCATATGAAGATGGAGCTGCAACCGTTGCAGTCCCTGTAAAGGATACGATTAAACGTGTCCTGAACAGTGAAGTGATTGAAACCGTTGAACGTTCTAGCTTGTGGGCCGTACAGACCCCACAGGCTTTTCGTCTTTCTGATATTCTTGCGGCTCATAAAGAAGCATCGGCTGCAGCATTTCTTGGAACAGATGATGCAAGCCTGATGGAGAGAAGCGGCCACAAGGTTCTTGTCATTGAAGGAGACTATACAAATATCAAACTGACTACGCCGGATGATCTGCTGATGGCTAAAGCGATACTTGAGAGTGAGAGAGGGGAATAAGGAATGTTTAGAATTGGACAGGGTTTTGATGTGCACCAGCTGACAGAGGGACGCCCCCTTATCATTGGGGGCATTGAGATTCCATATGAAAAAGGCCTTCTCGGCCATTCTGATGCAGATGTGCTGCTTCACACAGTGGCAGACGCGTGCCTTGGAGCAATCGCGGCAGGCGATATCGGAAAGCATTTTCCGGACACAGACCCTGAATTTAAGGATGCTGATTCTGCGAAGCTGCTTCAGCATGTCTGGCAGCTTGTAAAAGAAAAGGGCTATGTACTCGGCAACATTGATTGTACGATTATTGCCCAAAAACCGAAGATGGCTCCCTATATTGATCAAATGAGAGAACGGATTGCAGAACTTCTTGAAGCTGATGCAGACCAGGTGAATGTGAAGGCGACAACGACCGAACAGCTTGGCTTCACCGGCCGCGGAGAAGGGATTGCCTCACAGGCTTCTGTTCTGATTGTGAAAAAATAAAATCCCGGACAAGCTTTTGGACACCCTGTTTTTAATGATAAAATGGAACAGATGTTAGAGATTAACGGAGGTACAGATATGACAAACGAAGTAAGAGTGCGATACGCTCCAAGTCCGACTGGACATTTACATATCGGAAATGCCCGGACAGCGCTGTTTAATTACCTTTATGCGCGCAATACCGGCGGAAAGTTTATTATCCGTATTGAAGATACAGATAAAAAGCGAAACATTGCAGGCGGCGAAGAAAGCCAGCTGAGATACTTGAAATGGCTTGGCATTGACTGGGACGAAAGCGTTGATACAGGCGGAGAATACGGTCCGTACAGACAATCAGAGCGCAACGATCTTTATAAAAAATATTACGATCAGCTGCTTGCAGAAGGAAAAGCGTACAAATGCTACTGCACAGAAGAAGAGCTTGAGCAGGAGCGGGAAGAACAGACTGAGCGCGGTGAGACGCCGCAATACTCAGGCAAATGTGCAAACCTGACACCTGAGGACCAGGCGAAGCTTGAAGCTGAAGGAAGAATGCCGAGCATCCGCTTCCGTGTTCCAAAGGGAGAAGTCATCACGTTCAATGACATCGTGAAAGAAGAGATTTCATTTGAAACAGACGGCATCGGCGATTACGTCATTGTTAAAAAAGACGGTACGCCGACTTACAACTTTGCTGTAGCGGTTGATGACCACCTTATGAAGATGACGCATATTCTCCGCGGAGAAGACCATATCTCCAATACACCGAAACAAATCATGATCTTCAATGCGTTCGGATGGGACATTCCTGTTTTCGGCCATATGACGCTGATTGTTAACGAGAACCGCAAAAAACTCAGTAAGCGGGATGAATCAATCATCCAGTTTATTGAACAGTATAAAGAACTCGGCTATCTGCCGCAGGCCCTTTTCAACTTTATCGGGCTGCTTGGCTGGTCTCCGGGCGGGGAAGAAGAAATGTTCACGAAAGATCAGTTTGCCGAGATCTTTGATCCTGCAAGACTGTCTAAATCGCCGGCTGTTTTTGATACACAGAAATTGCTGTGGATGAACAATCAGTATGTTAAACAGCTTGATGCGGATCAACTTGTTGAATTGACTCTTCCGCATCTTGTAAAAGCAGGCAAAGTATCTGATTCTGCATCTGCAGAAGAGCTTGACTGGGCCCGCAAACTGATTGTCCTTCATCAGGATAAAATCAGCTATGGCGCAGAGATCACAGAGCTGACTGAGCTTTTCTTTAAAGAGGAAATCACCTATAACCGCGAAGCGCGCAATGTGCTGGACGAAGAGCAGGTGCCTGAAGTGCTGACGGCATTCGCAGAAGAGCTGGGTAAGCTTGAAGCGTTCACGGCTGAAGGCATTAAAGCTGCAACGAAGGCTGTGCAGAAATCAACGGGCCATAAAGGCAAAAATCTGTTTATGCCGATCCGTGTGGCAACAACAGGCCAGACTCATGGGCCGGACCTGCCGCAGGCAATCGAACTTCTTGGTAAAGAAACGATTTTAGCAAGATTAAAAAGTGCGAACAGTTAACTTTTTGCATGAAATGTAATATAGTATGTGTAATACATTGAAACACGTTGAGAAGGAGAAGTAGAGACGCCGTTTCCATTCCAGAGAGAACCTCGCCCGGTGAAAGAGGTTTATGCGACAACTGTCTTGAAATGCACCTTTGAGTCTTTTATTGAACCTTCATATTGAAGCAGTAAATAAAAGCGGATGCTCCCCGTTAAAGGAGCCAAAGTTGAAACAGGCTTTTAACCGCCTGTTTAAACAGAGTGGAACCGCGCACAAAGCGTCTCTGTCTATTAGGACAGAGGCGCTTTTTTTATAGTCTGTTTCACAATTAGATTAAAGGACAAAATAAGGGGAAGGTTTGGGGGGAATAAAATGTTTAAAATGCTGAAAGAAGACATAGAAGTCGTATTTGAACAGGATCCGGCTGCAAGATCGTATTTGGAAGTGATACTTACTTATTCAGGACTGCATGCAATATGGGCTCACCGGCTCGCACATGCGTTTTTCAAACGGAACATGTTTTTTATCGCAAGAGTTATTTCACAAGTAAGCAGATTCTTCACAGGCATTGAAATTCACCCGGGTGCAAAGATCGGAAGGCGGTTTTTCATCGATCACGGCATGGGAGTTGTCATTGGCGAGACGTGCGAAATCGGCGATAACGTAACGGTTTTCCAGGGTGTTACCCTTGGCGGAACCGGAAAAGAGAAGGGTAAAAGGCATCCGACCATACTGGACAATGCTTTAATTGCGACAGGTGCTAAAGTGCTTGGCTCCATCACGGTTGGTGCTTATTCCAAAATCGGAGCGGGGTCTGTCGTGCTTCGTGATGTGCCGGATCATTCAACCGTTGTCGGCATTCCGGGCAAGGTCGTGATCCGAAACGGCAAGCGGATTAATCAGGATATGGATCACTGTAATCTTCCGGATCCTGTGGCAGACAGGTTCAAGGAACTTGAGGCAGAGCTCATAAGCCTGAAAGAAGAAATCGCACAATGGAAAGAAGGGAAGAGTCAAGATGACCATCAAGTTATTCAATACGCTAACCAGACAAAAAGAAACCTTTAAGCCCCTTGAAGAGGGAAAGGTAAAAATGTATGTGTGCGGACCAACGGTTTATAACTATATCCATATAGGAAATGCCCGTCCTGCGATTGTCTATGACACTGTCCGCAAATACCTTGAATACAGCGGGTATGACGTCAATTATGTATCCAACTTTACAGACGTGGACGATAAGCTGATTAAAGCGGCAAATGAGCTTGGAGAAGAAGTTCCGGCGATTGCTGAACGGTTCATCGAGGCTTATTTTGAAGATGTCACGGCGCTTGGATGCGACCGTGCAGATGCTCACCCGCGCGTAACAGAAAGCATGGATATTATTATTGATTTTATCAAAGCGCTCGTTGAAAAAGGCTTTGCCTATGAAGCTGAGGGTGATGTTTATTACCGCACAAGAGCTTTTAAAGACTACGGGAAACTCTCCCATCAGTCTGTTGATGAGCTTCGTGTTGGCGCAAGAATTGAAGCGGGCGACAAGAAGCAGGATGCCCTGGATTTTGCTCTTTGGAAAGCTGCAAAACCGGGAGAAATTTCGTGGGATAGCCCTTGGGGAAAAGGACGTCCGGGCTGGCATATCGAATGCTCTGCGATGGTCCACAACCATTTCGGGGATACCATTGACATTCATGCAGGCGGACAGGACCTTACATTCCCTCACCATGAGAATGAAATCGCCCAATCAGAAGCATTGACAAAGAAGCCGTTTGCTAACTACTGGCTTCATAATGGGTATATTAATATTAACAACGAGAAAATGTCCAAATCACTTGGCAACTTCGTTCTGGTGCACGACATTATAAAAGAACATGATCCACAGGTTTTGCGGATGTTTATGCTGTCTGTTCACTACCGCCATCCAATCAATTACTCGGTTGATCTGCTTGAAAGCACGAAGAATGCGTTTGACCGCCTGCAGACATCTTATACAAATCTGCAGCACAGATCAAAAAGCAGTTCCGAGCTGACTGATGACAACGAAAAATGGCTTGGCATTATTTCTGAGCAGCGGAATCTATTCACAGAAGCTATGGATGACGACTTTAATACGGCAAATGCCATCTCGGTGCTGTTTGAGCTCTCAAGACAGGCGAACTACTACCTGCAGGAGAAAAACACGTCGCAGGAAGTCATTTTGGCCTTTACTTCAGCATTTGACGAGCTTGGAGCGATACTTGGCCTCAAATTTGGCAGCCAGGATCTATTGGACGCAGAGATTGAAGAATTGATCGAGCAACGGATACAGGCGAGAAAAGACAGAAACTTCAAGCTGTCTGATGAAATCCGCGATAAATTGAAAGAGATGAATATCATTCTTGAAGATACGCCTCAAGGAACGAGATGGAAAAGAGGGTAAACATGCTTCGCTTAGAGGAAGTACCAAATTCAAAACAAATGAACAGTCTGGCGCTTGCGTATATCGGTGATGCCATTTACGAGGTTTTTGTAAGGCATCACCTCCTTGCCAAAGGACAGGTGCGCCCAAACCAGCTGCATAAGCTTTCAACGACCTATGTTTCTGCAAAAGCCCAGGCAGCCGTTCTGCACGAGCTTTCAAAAAAGGAAGCGTTCAGTGAAGAAGAAATGGCGATTATCCGCCGCGGCAGAAATGCAAAATCAGGCACAGTGCCAAAAAATACAGATGTTCAAACGTACAGATACAGCACAGCATTTGAAGCGCTGATCGGCTATCTTCACCTTGAGAAAAGGGAAGAGCGCCTCTCGGAAATTATTGAAGCTTCTTTTGAACTGATAGAAAACGGAGGGAGGAATTAAGGATGGCAGAAGAGTACATTATTGGCCGCAATACGGTCATTGAAGCATTAAAATCAACGCGCAATGTATACAAGATCTGGATGGCCGAGAACTCAGTAAAGGGACAGGCCCAGCAGATCGCACAGCTTGCAAAAGAAAAAGGCATCACCATCCAAACGGTTCCGAAGAAAAAAATTGACCAGATGGCAGAAGGGAACCATCAGGGAGTTGTCGCACAGGTGGCTGCCTATGAATATGCCGAAGTCGACGATATCCTGAAGGCTGCTGCTGATAAAGGCGAAGCGCCGTTTATCTTGATTCTTGATGAAATCGAGGATCCGCATAATCTCGGCTCCATCATGAGAACGGCAGATGCAACAGGCGCTCACGGCATTATCATTCCGAAGCGGAGAGCGGTAGGCCTGACAACGACAGTAGCAAAATTATCAACAGGTGCGATTGAGTATATCCCGGTTGCAAGAGTGACAAACCTTGCGAGAACAATTGAGGAGCTTAAGGAGCGGGGCGTGTGGATTGTAGGAACAGACGCGAAAGGCTCGGATGATTACCGTTCCATGGACGGCAAAATGCCGCTTGGACTAGTTATAGGCAGTGAAGGAAAAGGGATGGGAAGACTCATCAAAGAAAAATGTGATTTTCTGGTCAACTTGCCGATGGCTGGCCGGGTCACATCTCTAAATGCTTCAGTAGCAGCAGGCCTCCTTATGTATGAGGTCTACAGAAAGCGTCAGCCTTTAGGAGAATAGAAAATGGATATCCTTCTTGTTGACGGATATAACATCATCGGTGCATGGGCGAATCTTCAATCATTGAAAAAAGAGAATCTCGCAGAGGCTAGAGAGGTTCTTATTCAAAAAATGGCAGAATATCAAGCGTACACCGGATACAGAGTGATTGTTGTTTTCGATGCCCATCAAGTGAAGGGCATTGAGAAAAAACAAAAAAACCACAGAGTGGAAGTTATCTATACAAGAGAAAATGAAACAGCGGATGAGAGGATCGAAAAATTAGCCATCTCTCTGAGCAACATCAAAACACAGATCCATGTGGCAACATCAGATTTCACGGAACAATGGGCCATTTTTGGCCAGGGAGCCCTCCGCAAATCAGCAAGAGAGCTTTTGAATGAAGTGGAAGCCATTGAAAAGAGAATACAAAAGCGGGTCGAGAAAATTAAAGTAAACAGTCCCCAGTCAAAAATTCCGATAACAGATGATATGTTGAAATTGTTTGAAAAATGGCGCAGAGGCGGCTTCTAGGCTGTTGACGCTTTCAAAATGCATACTGTATAATATTTCTATCTATTGTGCGGTCGGGGGGATCGGCATGAACACACATTTCAGCATGGGCAAACTCAGCAAAGAAGATTTTCATGCTCTACTGGATGAACAGGTTGTTGAGCTTGTTCATAACGGGAACAGCGATGCTCTGGATTATTTAATCACCAAGTACCGCAATTTTGTCAGAGCAAAAGCAAGATCCTATTTTTTAATAGGTGCTGACAGAGAAGATATTATCCAGGAAGGGATGATCGGATTATATAAAGCAATCCGTGATTTCAGAGAGGACAAGCTTACATCGTTCAAAGCTTTTGCAGAGCTGTGCATCACTCGCCAGATTATTACCGCAATTAAGACCGCTACCCGTCAAAAACATATTCCTCTTAACTCATACGTTTCTCTGGACAAGCCAATTTACGATGAAGAATCTGACCGGACGCTTATGGATGTCATATCCGGGGCTAAAGTCAGTGATCCGGAAGAACTGATTATTAATCAGGAAGAATTTGATGATATAGAAACGAAAATGGGAGAGCTGTTAAGCGATCTCGAACGGAAAGTACTCGTGCTTTATCTGGACGGCAAAAGCTATCAGGAGATCTCAGAGGAGCTTAACCGCCACGTGAAATCAATCGATAACGCCCTTCAGCGTGTAAAACGCAAGCTTGAGAGGTATCTGGAACTGCGCGAAATCAATTTGTAAAACCTGTCAGGCGAGATTGACGAAGGTTCCCAGCGTGTGTTACATTTTTATAGAAAAAAGCAGGACTAGCGGAAGGTGTCGAAATGCGTAAGAAAGTATCTATGGCTTGCACAGACTGTGGAAGCAGAAACTACACAACGATGAAAAACACGTCAAGCACAGAAGAGCGTTTAGAATTCAAGAAATTTTGTAAAGCTTGCAACGCACATACGGACCACCGTGAAACAAAGTAGCACTCATCACATGATTCTATATTTCTATGACAGGCTTTCTGAATTCTCTTGGAGGTAATGTACATGCAGCGTATTGTTAATTTTTTCAAAGATGTTTCCCGTGAAATGAAAAAGGTAAGCTGGCCAAAAGGCAAAGAACTGACGCGCTATACGATTACAGTTATTGCGACAGTAGCTTTTGCAGTTGTCTTTTTTGCCATCATCGACTACGGAATTTCATCGCTGATCCGCCTTGTATCTTAAAAATAAAGCGTCTGTTTTTGATTTCGTTTTATTTTATTGAATAATAGATAGAAAATCGTGCTATAATAGAGAATATTATTTTTCCGCAAAAACCCGTTCGACGGGTTTTTTCATTGTTTAAAAATAACAGTCAGCAGAAGAAAATAACCGCAGAGTGCAATATAAGAGTCAATATGCAGGGAGGGAATGGACAAATCGTCCTATAGAAGATGGAGAAAAACTGGTATGTAGTCCACACTTATTCCGGTTACGAGAATAAGGTTAAGGCCAATCTTGAAAAGCGTGTAGAATCAATGGGCATGCAGGATAAAATCTTCCGTGTCATCGTGCCGGAAGAAGAAGAAACAGATTTCAAAAACGGCAAAAAGAAAGTCACAAAGAAAAAAGTTTTCCCTGGCTATGTGCTTGTTGAGATCGTCATGACGGACGATTCATGGTACGTTGTCCGCAACACGCCGGGTGTTACAGGTTTCGTAGGATCAGCAGGATCGGGCTCTAAGCCGACGCCGCTTCTTCCTGAAGAGGTTGTAACAATTCTTAAGCATATGGGCATGGAAGAAAAACGCATTGAAGTCGACTTTGAACTAAAAGAGTCTGTCAAAGTAATAGACGGTCCTTTTGCCAACTTTACCGGATCAATTGAAGAGATTGACAAGGATAAAGGCAAAGTGAAAGTGCTTGTCAACATGTTCGGCCGCGAAACGCCGGTTGAGCTGGAATTTTCTCAAGTTGATAAATTATAAGAAAAAAACTTGAATTCGAAAACGAAAAGTGGTAATATTTCATAAGTCAGTATGTCTCGCTTTGCGGGGCATAAAACTTGATTATTTTCTATCATTCATATAAAGAATGACGACATGAGTGGGAGGGTACAAACCCTATTACCACATCACGGACTTAAGGAGGTGTGTCTCGTGGCTAAAAAAGTAATTAAAATGGTTAAGTTGCAAATTCCTGCTGGTAAAGCTAATCCAGCGCCGCCGGTTGGTCCTGCATTGGGTCAAGCTGGTGTTAACATCATGGGATTCTGTAAGGAGTTTAACGCTCGTACAGCTGATCAGGCTGGACTTATCATTCCTGTTGAAATTACGGTATTTGAAGACCGTTCATTTACATTTATTACAAAAACTCCGCCTGCTGCAGTATTGCTTAAGAAAGCAGCTGGAATTGAGTCTGGTTCTGGTGAACCAAACCGTAATAAAGTAGCAACAGTTAAGCGTGATAAAGTACGTGAAATTGCTGAAACAAAAATGCCTGACTTAAATGCAGCTAATGTTGAATCAGCTATGCGTATGGTTGAAGGTACTGCACGCAGCATGGGTATCGTCATCGAAGACTAATTGTTGTTTTTGTTTTAGGGGGTTGCGAGTTGCTTTTCGCAACCTTTATTCGTGGGAGGTTATTCCGCTAAAACCACTAAGGAGGAAATCTATAATGGCTAAAAGAGGTAAAAAGTACGTTGAAGCTGCTAAATTAGTAGACCGTGCTCAAGCTTACGGAGTTCAAGATGCAATTGAACTTGTAAAGAAAACAAACACAGCTAAATTTGATGCAACAGTTGAAGTTGCATTCCGTTTAGGCGTTGATCCACGTAAAAACGATCAGCAAATCCGCGGTGCAGTTGTTCTTCCAAACGGAACGGGCAAAACTCAGCGCGTACTTGTATTCGCTAAAGGCGAAAAAGCGAAGGAAGCAGAAGCTGCCGGAGCTGACTATGTTGGCGATGCTGACTACATCAACAAAATCCAGCAAGGCTGGTTCGACTTTGATGTAATCGTAGCTACTCCTGACATGATGGGTGAAGTTGGTAAACTTGGACGCGTCCTTGGACCAAAAGGCTTAATGCCAAACCCTAAAACTGGAACAGTTTCTTTTGACGTTGACAAAGCGGTAAAAGAAATCAAAGCCGGTAAAGTTGAATACCGCGTTGACAAAGCTGGAAACATCCACGTGCCAATCGGTAAAGTTTCTTTCGAAGACAGCAAGCTTGTTGAGAACTTCACAACAATCTTCGAAACACTTCTAAAAGCTAAGCCAGCTGCTGCAAAAGGTACTTACATGAAGAACGTTGCTGTTGCTTCTACTATGGGACCTGGCGTAAAAGTTGATGCTTCAAGTTTCGGCATTAAATAATAGTTGACATCTCAGTCACCTTTATATATAATCAAAAATGTTGTTTAACTAAATAACTTCATTTATACCGTAGACAGCAGGTGCTACCCATGCTTAATTTCCTGCCGAGGTGTATATATGTGAACTAGTAATTAGATCGCTTGTATATATACTGCCTCCATGTCTGACGTGGAGGCATTTCTTTTGATAAGAAAGAAACCGAACGGTATAAGTGCGGAATCTTAATTCTTACAGGAGGTGTACCAATGAGCAGCGCTATCGATACAAAAAAATCCATCGTAGAAGACATTACGGCTAAGTTTCGCGAGAGCAAAACGACAATCGTTGTTGACTACCGCGGTTTAACAGTTGCAGAAGTGACAGAACTTCGTAAAACTCTTCGTGATGCTGGCATCGAGTTCAAAGTTTACAAAAACACAATGACTCGCCGCGCAGTTGAAAATGTTGAACTTACTGGTCTTAATGACGCCCTTACAGGCCCAAATGCAATTGCATTCAGTAACGACGACGTAGTTGCTCCGGCTAAGATTCTTAACGACTTTGCTAAAAAGCATGACGCGTTAGAAATCAAAGCAGGTGTAATCGAAGGAAACATTGCGACAGTAGAGCAAATTAAAGCTCTTGCAGATCTTCCATCACGCGAAGGCTTGCTTTCTATGTTGCTTAGCGTACTTCAAGCTCCAATGCGCAATCTTGCACTTGCTGCTAAAGCAGTTGCAGATCAAAAGGAAGAGCAGGGAGCTTAATCTGATCGACCCGTACCAAAACAAAAAACTAATAGGTTTATAAGGAGGAAATATACAATGACTAAAGAACAAATCATTGAAGCAGTTAAAGAAATGACTGTTTTAGAACTTAACGACTTAGTTAAAGCAATCGAAGAAGAATTTGGCGTAACTGCAGCTGCTCCTGTAGCAATGGCTGGTGGCGCTGCTGGCGGCGAAGCTGCTGCTGAGCAAACTGAATTTGACGTGGTACTTGCTAGCGCTGGTGCACAAAAAATCAAAGTTATCAAAGTTGTACGTGAAATCACTGGCCTTGGCTTGAAAGAAGCTAAAGAACTAGTTGACAACACTCCAAAAGCTATCAAAGAAGGAATCGCTAAAGAAGAAGCTGAAGAAATCAAAGGCAAACTTGAAGAAGTTGGCGCTTCTGTAGAAGTTAAGTAATTCCTGAAAAGACAAAGCTCGCTTGAAATAACAGCGGGCTTTTTTTTCACGTTTGACACCAAATGTGAACGTGCAGGTATGAATGATTGCCTGTTTAGGTATACTCCTTTAACATGGAGGGGAAAAGATGACAAATCACTACTATTCACAGCAGCCGGAAGCTTTGAGTGACCGTAAGTCATGGACATATACGTTAAGAGGGAATTCCTTTCATTTTCAAAGCGATCGCGGCGTATTTTCCAAAAACGAAGTGGACTTTGGATCAAGACTGCTGATCAATACATTTGCTCTGCCAAAAACAGATGGTGATCTGCTTGATGTCGGCTGCGGCTACGGGCCGATTGGAATTGCACTTGCGAAGGAGTTCGGCGACCGCACAGTTGATATGATTGACATCAATGAAAGAGCAGTCCAGCTTGCAAAAGAAAATGCAGAGGCGAACGGTGTCAAAAATGTCCGTATCCGCACAAGCAATCTTTTTGAAAATGTTGATCCTTCAAAAAAATACGCGGCTATCCTTACCAACCCGCCAATCCGTGCCGGGAAAAAAACAGTGCACGAGATTTTTGAAAAAAGCTATCATTCTCTTTGTCCGGGAGGAGAGCTATGGGTGGTTATTCAGAAAAAGCAAGGTGCCCCGTCTGCTATGGCCAAGCTTTCTGAAATGTTTAAAGATGTCGCTGCAGTCAAAAAGGATAAAGGCTACTATATTATCAGGGCAGAAAAAGATTGACTCGAATTTTTGCCTATGTTAACATTATAAAATGCCAATATATATATTCCAGGAGTCTCTATTTTTTTGATTGAAATGTATAAATATAGGACAAATGGAAAAGATGTTAAAATCAATAGCACGTTTGACAAAAGTGGTTTTCTAATTATAGAGACCTTTTTATTTTTGTTTTCTCCTTGTATGTGTATTGGCAGCTGCTAGATTCATTTGCGGATACATATTACAAGTTCTATTACGCTTGATTTGAGGGGTGAAGCAGTTGACAGGTCAACTAGTTCAGTATGGACGACACCGCCAACGCAGAAGTTATGCACGCATTAGTGAAGTGTTAGAATTACCAAACCTTATCGAGATTCAAACCGCTTCCTATCAGTGGTTTCTTGATGAGGGCCTCAGAGAAATGTTCACGGACATCTCTCCAATTGAGGACTTCACTGGTAACCTCTCGCTGGAATTTATCGATTACAGTTTAGGTGATCCTAAATATTCAGTAGAGGAATCCAAAGAGCGCGATGTTACCTATTCTGCACCGCTTCGTGTAAAGGTGCGTTTAATTAACAAAGAAACTGGTGAAGTGAAAGATCAGGATGTATTCATGGGTGACTTCCCATTGATGACTGAGACAGGCACGTTCGTGATCAACGGCGCCGAGCGCGTTATCGTATCACAGCTTGTTCGTTCACCAAGTGTTTATTACAGCGGAAAAGTCGATAAAAATGGTAAAAAAGGCTTTACTGCTACTGTTATTCCAAACCGTGGTGCCTGGTTAGAGTACGAAACAGATGCTAAAGATGTTGCATATGTGCGCATTGATCGCACTCGGAAACTGCCGGTAACGGTTCTTTTGCGCGCTCTCGGCTTTGGTTCTGATCAGGAAATCGTTGATCTTTTCGGAGAAAACGAATACCTTCGCAATACGCTTGATAAAGACAACACAGAGAGCACAGAGAAAGCTCTTCTTGAAATCTACGAGCGTCTGCGCCCGGGCGAGCCGCCGACTGTCGACAATGCAAAAAGCCTTCTGGATTCCCGTTTCTTTGATCCGAAGCGCTATGACCTTGCGAGTGTCGGACGCTACAAAATCAATAAAAAGCTTCACATTAAAAACCGCCTTTTCAACCAGCGTCTTGCTGAAACGTTAGTAGACCCTGAAACTGGCGAAATCATTGCAGAAAAAGATACGTTAATTGATAGACGCACACTTGACCGGATCATTCCGAACCTTGAGAGCGGCGTCGGCTTTAAAACCATCACGCCATCAGGCGGAGTAGTAGAAGAAGATGTGACGCTTCAGTCCGTTAAAATCTATGCTCCAATCGATCAAGAAGGCGAAAAAGTCATTAACGTAATCAGCAATGCTTATGTTGAAGAAAATGTGAAAAATATCACGCCTGCAGATATCCTTTCTTCTATCAGCTACTTCTTCAACCTGCTGCATGGAGTTGGGGATACAGACGACATCGACCATCTTGGAAACCGCCGTCTTCGTTCTGTAGGAGAACTCCTTCAAAACCAATTCCGAATCGGACTTTCCCGTATGGAGCGTGTTGTCCGCGAGAGAATGTCGATTCAGGATACAAATACAATTACACCTCAGCAGCTTATTAACATTCGTCCTGTTATTGCATCCATTAAAGAGTTCTTCGGAAGCTCACAGCTTTCCCAGTTCATGGATCAGACGAATCCGCTTGCTGAATTAACGCATAAACGCCGTCTTTCTGCACTTGGACCCGGTGGTTTGACGCGTGAGCGCGCAGGCTTTGAAGTCCGTGACGTTCACTACTCTCACTACGGCCGCATGTGTCCGATCGAAACTCCTGAGGGACCGAACATCGGTCTGATCAACTCTCTGTCTTCGTATGCAAAAGTAAACCGTTTCGGTTTCATTGAAACGCCGTACAGACGCGTAGACCCGGAGACCGGCAAAGTAACTGCACGAATTGATTATCTGACAGCAGATGAAGAGGATAACTATGTAGTCGCACAGGCGAACGCACGCCTTGCTGATGACGGCTCTTTCCTTGATGAAGATATCGTTTCCCGTTTCCGCGGTGAAAACACGGTCATGTCACGTGACAGAATGGACTACATGGATGTATCTCCAAAGCAGGTTGTATCTGCAGCGACAGCATGTATTCCGTTCCTTGAAAACGATGACTCCAACCGTGCCCTCATGGGAGCGAACATGCAGCGTCAGGCAGTTCCGCTTATGAATCCTGAATCTCCAATTGTCGGAACAGGCATGGAGTATGTATCAGGAAAAGATTCGGGTGCTGCTGTAATCTGTAAATTCCCTGGTGTTGTTGAGAAAGTTGAAGCTAAAAACATCTGGGTGCGCCGCTATGAAGATGTGGACGGCGTTAAAACAAAAGGCAACCTTGATAAGTACAGCCTTCTGAAGTTCATCCGTTCTAACCAAGGTACGTGCTACAACCAGCGTCCGATTGTAAGTGTTGGCGATGAAGTTGTAAAAGGCGAAATCCTTGCTGACGGACCTTCAATGGAACTGGGCGAACTTGCACTTGGACGCAACGTAATGGTTGCATTCATGACATGGGACGGCTACAACTATGAAGATGCCATCATCATGAGCAGACGTCTTGTAAAAGATGATGTATACACGTCTATTCATATTGAAGAATATGAATCAGAGTCCCGTGATACCAAGCTTGGACCGGAAGAAATTACGCGCGACATCCCGAACGTAGGGGAAGATGCCCTTCGCAATCTTGATGACCGCGGTATTATCCGTGTCGGTGCAGAAGTAAAAGACGGAGACCTGCTTGTTGGTAAAGTAACACCTAAAGGGGTTACGGAACTTACAGCCGAGGAACGTCTGCTTCATGCAATCTTCGGTGAAAAAGCAAGAGAAGTCCGCGATACTTCCCTTCGTGTTCCTCACGGAGGCGGCGGAATCGTTCTTGATGTAAAAGTATTCAACCGCGAAGACGGTGATGAGCTTCCTCCTGGCGTAAACCAGCTAGTCCGCGCATATATCGTTCAGAAGCGTAAAATTTCTGAAGGCGATAAAATGGCCGGACGACATGGTAACAAAGGGGTTATCTCAAGAATCCTTCCTGAAGAAGATATGCCTTATCTTCCAGACGGAACTCCGGTTGATATCATGCTTAACCCGCTTGGTGTACCATCCCGTATGAACATCGGTCAGGTACTTGAGCTTCATCTTGGAATGGCAGCGCGCAAACTAGGCATGCATGTAGCATCCCCGGTATTTGATGGCGCCCGTGAAGAAGATGTATGGTCAACACTTGAAGAAGCCGGTATGGCGCGAGATGCCAAAACCGTCCTTTACGACGGCCGTACAGGTGAACCGTTTGATAACCGTGTATCAGTTGGAATCATGTACATGATCAAACTTGCCCACATGGTAGACGATAAATTACATGCCCGTTCAACAGGTCCATACTCACTTGTTACGCAGCAGCCTCTTGGCGGTAAAGCCCAGTTCGGCGGACAGCGTTTCGGAGAGATGGAAGTATGGGCGCTTGAAGCTTATGGCGCTGCTTATACTCTTCAGGAAATTCTTACTGTTAAGTCAGATGACGTTGTCGGACGTGTTAAAACGTATGAAGCGATTGTCAAAGGCGAAAATGTACCGGAGCCGGGAGTTCCAGAGTCATTCAAAGTATTGATCAAAGAACTTCAAAGTTTAGGTATGGACGTTAAGATTCTTTCAGGCGATGAACAGGAAATCGAAATGAGAGATCTTGAAGACGATGAAGAAGGACAGCAGTCAGAAGGTTTATCCCTGAATGATCAGCCGGATGATCTTTCATCAGCAGCAATGGAAAAAGAAAAAGACGCAGTTACGAAAGAATAGTAAGCAATAAGGGTAAAACCTGAAGACGAAAAGGGAGGTAGGCCCCTTGCTAGATGTAAATAACTTTGAGTATATGAACATCGGTCTCGCATCACCCGATAAAATCCGCTCGTGGTCATTCGGTGAAGTGAAGAAACCAGAAACGATTAACTATCGTACGTTAAAACCAGAAAAAGACGGTTTATTCTGTGAGCGCATTTTCGGTCCTACAAAGGACTGGGAATGTCATTGCGGAAAATACAAACGAGTACGCTATAAAGGCGTAGTCTGTGACCGATGCGGAGTCGAAGTGACTCGTGCAAAGGTTCGCCGTGAGCGTATGGGGCACATTGAGCTTGCTGCCCCAGTCTCACACATTTGGTATTTCAAAGGGATCCCGAGCCGCATGGGACTTGTTCTTGACATGTCACCTCGTGCTCTCGAAGAAGTTATCTATTTTGCTTCTTACGTCGTAACGGAAACCGGCGATACGCCTCTTGAAAAGAAACAGCTTCTTTCCGAGAAAGAATATCGTGCTTACCGTGACAAATACAGCTCGTCGTTCCAGGCTGCAATGGGAGCAGAAGCGATCAAAAAGCTTCTTTCAGACATTGACCTTGATAAAGAGGTAGACCAGCTTAAAGAAGAGCTTAAAACGTCACAGGGACAGCGCAGAACACGTGCCATCAAGCGACTTGAAGTGCTTGAAGCATTCCGTAATTCAGGAAATGAGCCATCATGGATGATCCTTGATGTGCTTCCGGTTATTCCTCCTGAGCTGCGCCCGATGGTTCAGCTTGACGGCGGACGTTTTGCAACGTCTGACTTGAATGACCTTTACCGCCGTGTTATTAACCGCAACAACCGCTTAAAGCGTCTATTGGACCTTGGTGCTCCGAGCATCATCGTTCAAAATGAAAAGCGCATGCTTCAGGAAGCGGTCGATGCATTAATTGATAACGGACGCCGCGGCCGTCCTGTAACCGGACCGGGTAACCGTCCGCTTAAATCACTTTCACACATGCTGAAAGGGAAACAGGGACGTTTCCGTCAGAACCTTCTTGGAAAACGTGTTGACTATTCAGGCCGTTCGGTTATCGTTGTAGGTCCGAACCTGAAAATGTACCAATGCGGACTTCCTAAAGAAATGGCACTTGAACTTTTCAAGCCTTTCGTAATGAAGGAGCTAGTTGAAAAAGGCCTTGCACACAATATTAAAAGTGCAAAGCGTAAAATAGAACGCGTATCTCCTGAAGTATGGGATGTATTAGAGTCTGTTATCCGCGAGCACCCAGTGCTGTTAAACCGCGCACCGACTCTTCACAGACTTGGTATTCAGGCATTCGAACCGACACTTGTAGAAGGACGCGCAATCCGCCTTCATCCTCTTGTATGTACAGCTTACAACGCTGACTTTGACGGTGACCAAATGGCGGTTCACGTACCGCTTTCAGCTGAAGCTCAGGCAGAGGCCCGAATCCTTATGCTTGCAGCGCAGAACATCCTGAATCCTAAGGATGGTAAGCCGGTTGTTACACCTTCTCAGGATATGGTTCTTGGAAACTACTACCTGACACTTGAGCGCGAAGGTGCTGTTGGGGAAGGTATGGTCTTTAAAGATACAAATGAAGCACTTCTTGCCTATCAGAACGGCTATGTGCATCTTCATACCCGTATTGCTGTTCAAGCAAGCTCTCTGCCGAATGAATCATTTACAGATGAGCAGCGCAAAAAGCTTCTTGTAACAACAGTCGGAAAATTGATCTTCAATGAAATTCTTCCTCCTTCATTCCCGTACATGAATGAACCGACGAAGAGCAACATTGAAGATGAAACACCGGAAAAGTTCTTTATTGATGCAAATGTGAATGTCAAAGAATTCATCCAGAGCCAGGAGGTTATTTCTCCGTTCAAAAAAGGAATTCTTGGTAAGATCATTGCTGAAATCTTTAAGAAATTCCACATTACCGAAACATCCAAAATGCTTGACCGCATGAAGGATCTTGGTTTCAGATATTCTACAAAAGCCGGTATTACGGTTGGTGTGTCTGACATCATCGTACTTCGGGAGAAAGAAGAAATCCTTAAAGAAGCTCAGGCTAAAGTTGATAATGTTCTTAAACAGTTCAAACGCGGTCTGATTACAGAAGAAGAGCGCTATGAACGCGTCATCTCTATCTGGAGTGCTTCTAAAGACGTTATTCAAGGCAAGCTGATGGCTTCCCTGGATAAACGCAACCCAATCTTTATGATGAGTGATTCTGGAGCCCGTGGTAACGCATCTAACTTTACGCAGCTTGCCGGAATGCGCGGACTGATGGCCAACCCGGCCGGACGTATTATCGAACTTCCGATCAAATCAAGTTTCCGTGAAGGCTTAACAGTTCTTGAGTACTTTATCTCTACGCATGGTGCCCGTAAAGGTCTTGCGGATACAGCCCTTAAGACAGCTGACTCAGGTTACTTGACAAGACGTCTTGTTGACGTTGCCCAGGATGTTATCATCCGTGATGAAGACTGCGGAACTGACCGCGGAATTCTGACACGTTCAATTAAAGAAGGAACAGAAATTATCGAGCATCTTGAAGAGCGCCTTATCGGACGCTATGCTCGCAAAACGCTGAAACATCCTGAAACAGGTGAAGTGATTGTTGAGGAAAATGATCTGATTACAGAAGATCTTGCTCATACAATTGTGGAACTTGGTATTGAGGAAGTCTGGATCCGTTCTGCATTTACGTGTAACACACGCCACGGCGTATGTAAAAAATGCTATGGACGCAATCTTGCTACCGGAACAGAAGTTGAAGTGGGAGAAGCAGTCGGTATCATCGCTGCCCAGTCAATCGGTGAGCCGGGAACTCAGCTTACAATGCGTACGTTCCATACAGGCGGTGTTGCCGGAGACGACATCACTCAAGGTTTGCCTCGTATTCAGGAGCTGTTCGAAGCGCGTAACCCTAAAGGTCAGGCGACAATTTCCGAAATTGACGGTGTTGTTGTTGAGATTAATGAAGTACGCGACAGACAGCAGGAAATCGTCATCAAAGGCGACGTTGAAACACGCACGTACACAGCTGCTTACAATGCAAGACTGAAAGTTGCTGAAGGTGACCAGATCAGACACGGCCAGGAGCTGACTGAAGGTTCGATTGATCCTAAAGAATTGCTCAAGGTGACAGATCTCACGTCTGTTCAGGAATACCTGCTTCGTGAAGTGCAGAAAGTATACCGCATGCAAGGGGTAGAGATCGGTGACAAACACGTAGAAGTAATGGTTCGCCAGATGCTTCGCAAAGTAAGAGTAATGGATGCTGGAGATACAGATGTATTGCCGGGCACATTGCTGGATGTTCACCAATTTACGGATGCCAACAAGAAAGTGCTTCTTGACGGCAAGCGCCCTGCTACAGGACGTCCGATCCTTCTTGGTATCACGAAAGCTTCTCTTGAAACAGATTCATTCCTGTCTGCTGCATCGTTCCAGGAAACAACTCGTGTCCTGACAGATGCTGCAATCAAAGGAAAACGTGATGAACTTCTCGGCCTGAAAGAAAATGTAATCATCGGTAAGCTTGTACCTGCCGGAACAGGAATGCAGCGCTACAGACGCGTTAATCCGATTCCGCGTACACAGCCTGAAGGTGAAACAATACCTGCAGAGTAACTAACTGAAGAAGAGATGGGTGAATCCAGAAAAATGTTTCACTGATCTGGTTGACATCCATCTCTTACGATGTTAGTATATCCTAGGTGCTTAATTAAAACCTGTTGCTTTGGAGGATGTATTTATATGTCTTATGAAAAAGTATCGCAGGCACATAAAGTAATCGTTGGTACGAAGCAAACAGTAAAAGCTCTAAAGCTTGGCCAGGTAAAGGAACTGGTTGTTGCTGAAGATGCAGATCCAAGGATTGTGAAACCAGTCATTGAACTTGCAGAACAGAAGAACATTTCCCTTCACATGGTCGACTCTATGAAAAAGCTTGGAAAAGCTTGCGGAATAGAAGTTGGAGCCGTAACTGTAGCTATTATCAATTAAAAACCGTTTTTGCCAAGAGTGACAAACTCTCTGCAAAAACTTTGTTTTTGCCCAAATATGAACCACCTGGATGTGTGGTATTAAACATTAAGAGAGGAGGACATAAACATGCCTACTATTAACCAGCTAGTTCGCAAAGGACGCGTAAGCAAAGTTGAAAAATCAACTTCTCCTGCACTGAACAAAGGTTACAACAGCTTCAAAAAAGAGCAGACTAACACTTCATCACCGCAAAAACGCGGAGTATGTACTCGTGTTGGTACAATGACACCGAAGAAACCGAACTCGGCTCTTCGTAAATACGCTCGTGTACGCCTGACTAACGGAATCGAGGTTACTGCCTACATTCCAGGTATCGGACACAACCTGCAAGAGCACAGTGTTGTACTTATCCGCGGCGGACGTGTAAAAGATTTACCGGGTGTACGTTACCACATCGTTCGCGGTGCGCTTGACACTGCAGGTGTTGACAAACGTATGCAAGGCCGCTCTAAATACGGTACAAAACGCCCAAAAGCACCAAAAAAATAATGCCTTAAGTCATATATCACTTAAGTATATCGCATGAAGGGAGGATATAACATGCCACGTAAAGGTCCTGTTACAAAAAGAGACGTATTGCCAGATCCACTTTACAACTCAAAGCTTGTTAGTCGTCTAATCAACAGAATTATGGTTGACGGTAAGAGAGGTAAAGCACAAACTATTCTTTACACTGCTTTTGACATCGTGAAAGAGCGTTCAGGTAAAGAAGCAATTGAAGTGTTCGAGCAAGCACTTAAAAACATCATGCCAGTTCTTGAGGTAAGAGCTCGTCGTGTGGGTGGTGCAAACTATCAAGTACCTGTTGAAGTTCGCCCTGACCGCCGTACAACTCTTGGTCTTCGCTGGTTAGTAAACTACGCTCGTCTTCGCGGAGAGAAAACGATGGAAGAGCGTTTAGCTAACGAGATTCTTGATGCTGCCAACAACACTGGTTCATCAGTTAAGAAGCGTGAAGACACTCACAAAATGGCTGAAGCTAACAAAGCATTCGCTCACTACCGCTGGTAGGATTCAATATAAACCAATAACTATACTAATCCTTATAAAAGGAAGGAGAAAAGACCCCAATGGCAAGAGAGTTCTCCTTAGACAAAACTCGTAATATCGGCATCATGGCTCACATCGATGCCGGTAAAACGACGACTACTGAACGTGTACTTTTCTACACTGGACGTATTCACAAAATTGGTGAGACACACGAAGGTGCGTCTCAAATGGACTGGATGGAGCAGGAGCAGGAGCGTGGAATCACGATCACTTCTGCTGCTACAACTGCTCAGTGGAAAGGCCATCGCGTAAACATCATCGATACACCTGGACACGTAGACTTCACAGTTGAAGTTGAACGTTCACTTCGTGTACTTGATGGTGCTGTAGCAGTACTTGATGCACAATCAGGTGTTGAGCCTCAAACTGAAACAGTATGGCGCCAGGCAACAACTTACGGAGTACCGCGTGTAGTATTCGTTAACAAAATGGATAAAATCGGTGCGGATTTCTTATACTCTGTAAAAACATTGCATGACCGTCTTGAAGCAAATGCTCATCCAATTCAGCTTCCAATCGGTGCTGAAGATCAATTCGAAGGAATTATCGATCTTGTAGATAACGTAGCATACTTCTACGAAGATGATCTTGGAACTCGTTCTGAGGCTAAAGAAATTCCTGAAGAGTATAAAGATCTTGCTGAAGAGTGGCGCGGCAAGCTTGTAGAAGCTGTTGCTGAACTTGACGAAGAGCTTATGATGAAATACCTTGAGGGTGAAGAGCTTACAATCGATGAATTGAAAGCTGGAATCCGTAAAGGTACAGTAAATGTAGAATTCTACCCAGTTATCTGCGGATCTGCATTTAAAAACAAAGGTGTACAGTTAATGCTTGACGCAGTTCTTGATTACCTGCCATCACCTCTTGATGTACCTGCAATCAAAGGTATCACTCCTGACACAGAAGAAGAAGTAATCCGCGAATCAAGCGATGAGGGTCCTTTCTCAGCACTTGCATTCAAAGTTATGACTGACCCTTATGTTGGGAAACTTACATTCTTCCGCGTATATTCAGGTGTTCTTAACTCTGGATCTTACGTACAAAACTCAACGAAAGGCAAGCGTGAGCGTGTAGGACGTATCCTGCAAATGCATGCTAACTCTCGTGAGGAAATCTCTACTGTATATGCTGGTGACATCGCTGCTGCTGTAGGTCTTAAAGACACTACAACTGGTGATACTCTATGTGATGAAAAGAGCCTTGTTATCTTGGAATCAATGGAATTCCCAGAGCCGGTTATCTCGCTTTCAGTTGAGCCAAAATCAAAAGCTGACCAAGACAAAATGTCTACAGCTTTATCTAAGCTTTCTGAAGAAGATCCAACTTTCAAAGCTCACACTGACACTGAAACAGGTCAAACGATCATCTCTGGTATGGGTGAACTTCACCTTGATATCATTGTTGACCGTATGAGACGTGAATTCAAAGTTGAAGCTAACGTTGGTGCTCCTCAGGTTGCATACCGTGAAACTTTCCGCGGATCTGCGAAAGTTGAAGGTAAGTTTGCACGCCAATCCGGTGGACGCGGTCAATTCGGACACGTTTGGATCGAATTCGAACCAAATGAAGAAGGAAAAGGCTTTGAGTTCCACAACAAAATCGTCGGCGGTGTTGTTCCTCGTGAATACATCCCAGCGGTTGGAGCAGGCTTAGAAGACTCCATGAAAAATGGTGTTCTTGCAGGCTACCCGCTAATCGATGTTAAAGCATCATTAGTAGACGGTTCTTACCATGATGTTGACTCAAGTGAGATGGCGTTTAAAATTGCTGCATCTATGGCACTTAAAAACGCTGTATCTAAGTGTAACCCTGTTATTCTTGAGCCTGTTATGAAGGTTGAAGTAGTTATCCCTGATGAGTACATGGGAGATATCATGGGTGATATCACTTCTCGCCGCGGTCGCGTTGAAGGCATGGAAGCTCGCGGAAACGCTCAAGTAGTACGTGCTATGGTACCACTTTCTGAAATGTTTGGATATGCAACTGCACTTCGTTCAAACACTCAAGGACGCGGAACATTCTCTATGCACTTTGATCACTACGAAGAGGTTCCAAAATCAATTTCTGAAGAAATTATCAAAAAAAATAAAGGTGAATAATTGATTTTCACTCTTTATTAAAGTATAACTACTTATGTATGTATAGAAAGTGGACAACGTTCACTTTCTGAAATCTATATAATCAATCATGACTCTAAGGAGGAATTTAGAATGGGTAAAGAAAAATTCGACCGTTCCAAAACGCATGCCAATATCGGTACAATTGGACACGTTGACCACGGTAAAACAACTCTAACAGCTGCAATTACAACTGTACTTGCAAAACGTAGCGGTAAAGGTGCTGCAATGGCATACGACATGATCGATGCTGCTCCTGAAGAGCGCGAGCGCGGAATCACAATCTCAACTGCACACGTTGAGTACGAAACTGACACTCGTCACTATGCACACGTTGACTGCCCAGGACATGCTGACTATGTTAAAAACATGATCACTGGTGCTGCACAAATGGACGGCGGAATCCTAGTTGTTTCTGCTTCTGACGGCCCAATGCCACAAACTCGTGAGCACATCCTTCTTTCTCGTCAAGTAGGTGTACCTTACCTTGTAGTATTCATGAACAAATGCGACATGGTAGACGACGAAGAGCTTCTTGAGCTAGTTGAAATGGAAGTACGCGACCTTCTTTCTGAGTATGACTTCCCTGGCGATGACATCCCAGTAATCAAAGGTTCTGCTCTTAAAGCTCTAGAAGGCGAAGCTGAGTGGGAAGAGAAAATCGTTGAGCTTATGAACGCTGTTGACGAGTACATCCCAACACCAGCTCGTGACACTGAAAAGCCATTCATGATGCCTGTTGAGGACGTATTCTCAATCACTGGCCGTGGAACAGTTGCTACTGGACGCGTTGAGCGTGGAGTAGTTAAAGTTGGAGATGTTATCGACATCATCGGCTTCACTGAAGAGCCAAAATCAACAACTGTAACAGGTGTTGAAATGTTCCGTAAGCTTCTTGACTATGCAGAAGCTGGCGACAACATCGGTGCACTTCTTCGTGGGGTTTCTCGCGACGACATCCAACGTGGACAAGTTCTTGCTAAGCCAAAAACAATCACTCCACACACTAAATTTAAATCAGAAGTTTACGTTCTTTCAAAAGAAGAGGGTGGACGTCACACTCCATTCTTCTCTAACTACCGCCCACAGTTCTACTTCCGTACTACGGACGTAACTGGTATCATCCAACTTCCAGAAGGCGTTGAGATGGTTATGCCTGGCGATAACATCGAAATGACTGTTGAACTTATCGCTCCAATCGCGATTGAAGAAGGTACTAAATTCTCAATCCGTGAAGGCGGTCGTACAGTAGGCGCTGGTGTTGTAGCTACAATCACTGAGTAATCCTGCTACTTAAGAAGACGAGCATTCGTGCTCGTCTTTTTTTGTTTCTTCTATATATAGTAGAAATGATTTGAGCTTAAAAAACGAAAACTTTTCCAGCTGCTGATCCCCCTTGTTTTTACCTGTTGATGTATGTATAATAGGAAAAGTGCGCAAGAAAGTAAAAACATAATTTTTATCTTGCATTGGGCGCAAAATTTCTATATAATAGACAATGTTGGTCTTTGACTGCGATGAAGTAGGAGGTTGCCGATACACACGGCCGCTTTGCCATGGCGAGTGTACGGAAAATTTCTACGGAGAAAGTCTATTTTAAAAGTAGGCGAAAAGGAGGGAAAATAATGGCAAAACAAAAAATTCGTATTCGTTTAAAAGCATATGATCACAGAATTCTTGATCAATCTGCTGAAAAGATCGTTGAAACAGCAAAACGTTCAGGTGCTAACGTTTCTGGTCCGATCCCGTTGCCAACTGAAAAATCGATTTACACGATTCTTCGTGCGGTACACAAATACAAAGATTCACGTGAGCAGTTCGAAATGCGCACACACAAACGTTTAATCGATATCATCAACCCAACACCACAAACTGTTGATGCATTGATGAGATTAGACCTGCCATCAGGCGTTGACATTGAAATCAAACTTTAATTTCAAAAAATAGATTTTATAACATTATAGGAGGTGTGACTAATGACCAAAGGAATCTTAGGTAAAAAAATCGGTATGACTCAAGTGTTTACTGAAAAAGGTGATCTTATCCCGGTAACAGTAATTGAGGCTGCTGAAAACGTAGTTCTTCAAATCAAGACTGTTGAAAGCGACGGCTATGCTGCTGTTCAAGTTGGTTTCTCAAACAAACGTGAAAAGCTTTCTAACAAGCCTGCAAAAGGACACGTTGCAAAAGCTAATACTGCACCTAAGCGCTTCGTAAGGGAGTTCCGCGGAGAAGCTGGTGAGTATGAAGTTGGTCAGGAAGTCAAAGTTGATATTTTCTCTGCTGGAGATACAGTAGATGTAACAGGAATCTCAAAGGGTAAAGGTTTCCAAGGCTCTATCAAGCGCCATAACCAATCTCGCGGACCTATGTCACATGGTTCTCGTTACCACCGTCGCCCAGGTTCAATGGGTCCTGTTGCTCCTAACCGAGTATTCAAAAACAAATTATTGCCAGGCCGCATGGGTGGAGAGCAAGTAACTGTTCAAAACCTTGAGATCGTGAAAGTTGACGCTGAGCGTAACCTTCTATTGATCAAAGGTAACGTACCTGGTCCTAAAAAATCACTAATCACAGTGAAAAAGGCTGTTAAATCTAACTAATTTTTCTAAGAAAGGAGGAATTCGATAATGCCGAAAGTAGCATTATTAAACCAAAGCGGATCAAACGTTGGTGAAATCGAACTAAATGATTCTGTATTTGGTATCGAACCTAATCAGCACGTTTTATTTGATGCGGTTATCATGCAAAGAGCTTCTTTGCGTCAAGGAAACCACAAAGTAAAGAATCGTTCAGAAGTTAGAGGCGGAGGTCGCAAGCCTTGGCGCCAAAAAGGTACTGGACGCGCTCGTCAAGGATCTATCCGCTCACCACAATGGCGCGGCGGTGGTATCGTATTCGGTCCAACACCACGCAGCTATGCTTACAAATTACCTAAAAAAGTTCGCCGCTTAGCGATCAAATCAGCTTTATCTACAAAGGTACAAGAGAACAACATTCTAGTATTAGAAGATCTTCTAATGAATGCTCCTAAAACAAAAGAAATGACTGCTCTACTTGCAGGACTTTCAATTGAAAAGAAAGCATTGATCGTTACTGCTGATGTGAACGAATCTGTTGCACTATCTGCACGTAACATCCCTGGCATTACAGTTCTTGAAGCTAATTCTATTAATGTACTTGATGTACTTAACCATGAAAAGCTTGTTATTACGAAAGCAGCGGTGCAAAAAGTAGAGGAGGTGCTTGCATAATGAAAGATCCTCGTGATATTATTAAGCGCCCCGTAATCACTGAACTTTCAACGGACTTAATGACTGAGAAAAAGTACACGTTTGAAGTTGACGTTCGTGCTAACAAAACTCAAGTGAAAGATGCTATTGAAGCAATCTTTGGCGTAAAAGTGGAGAAAGTTAACGTTCTTAACTACAAAGGCAAATATAAGCGTGTAGGTCGTTACACAGGTCTTACTAATAAACGCAAAAAAGCAGTTGTTAAACTAACAGCTGACAGCAAAGAAATCGAATTATTCGAAGTCTAATTCATTATTTAAGATAGGAGGGAAACGAGATGGCGATTAAAAAGTACAAACCAACCTCAAATGGTCGTCGCGGCATGACTGTTTCTGATTTCGCTGAGATTACTACAGACAAACCGGAAAAGTCATTACTTGCGCCTGTACACAGAAAAGGCGGTCGTAACAACCAAGGTAAAATTACTGTACGTCATCAAGGCGGCGGTCACAAACGTCAATACCGTATTATCGACTTCAAACGCGATAAAGATGGTATACCAGGACGCGTTGCTACAATCGAGTATGATCCGAACCGTTCTGCAAACATTGCACTTATCCACTATGCAGATGGTGAGAAAAGATATATCCTTGCTCCAAAAAACCTTGAAGTAGGTTTACAAGTTGTTTCTGGACCAGAGGCTGATATTAAAGTAGGAAATGCACTTCCACTTCAAAATATCCCTGTAGGTACAGTTATTCACAACATCGAACTTAAACCAGGCAAAGGCGGACAATTAGTACGTTCTGCTGGTACTTCTGCACAGGTTCTTGGTAAAGAAGGCAAATACGTTCTTGTTCGTTTGAATTCTGGTGAGGTTCGCATGATCCTTGCTACTTGCCGCGCTACTGTTGGTCAAGTAGGAAACGAGCAGCATGAACTTATCAACATCGGTAAAGCTGGACGCTCTCGCTGGTTAGGTATCAGACCTACAGTTCGTGGTTCTGTAATGAACCCTAACGATCACCCGCACGGTGGTGGTGAAGGTCGTGCTCCAATCGGACGTAAGTCTCCAATGACTCCTTGGGGTAAACCAACTCTTGGTTACAAAACTCGCAAGAAGACAAACAAGTCCGATAAATTCATCGTACGTCGTCGTAAAAAATAACGTGATGGTTCTACGGTTCGAAGGAACCGTAGCGCAATCGCGAAGGGAGGTACAAGTATGGGCCGTAGCTTGAAAAAAGGACCATTCGTAGATGAGCATTTATTCAAGAAAGTTGAAAAGTTAAACGAGTCAGAGAAAAAACAAGTGATCAAAACTTGGTCTCGCCGTTCTACTATTTTCCCGCAATTCATCGGTCAAACGATCGCTGTATATGACGGTCGCAAGCATGTTCCTGTATACGTTACTGAAGATATGGTAGGACACAAACTCGGTGAGTTTGCTCCAACACGTACGTATAAAGGCCATGCAGCTGACGACAAAAAAACAAGACGCTAATGAGAGGAGGCTTTTAAATGCAAGCTAAAGCCGTTGCAAGAACAGTACGTATTGCTCCTCGTAAAGCTCGTTTAGTAATTGATCTTATCCGAGGAAAGCAAATCGGTGAAGCGGTAGCGATTCTTCGCCACACACCTAAAACTGCTTCTCCAATTATTGAAAAAGTTCTAAAATCTGCTGTGGCAAACGCAGAGCACAACTATGAAATGGACATTAACAACCTGGTTGTAACTGAAGCTTATGTAGGCGAAGGTCCAACTCTAAAACGTTTCCGTCCACGCGCAATGGGCCGTGCGAGTGCCATCAACAAACGCACAAGCCACATTACAATCGTTGTATCAGAAAAGAAGGAGGGATAATCCGTGGGTCAAAAGGTAAATCCAGTCGGTCTTCGCATTGGTGTTATCCGTGATTGGGAATCTAAATGGTTCGCTGGCAAAGATTATGCTAATCTTCTGCACGAAGACATCAAAGTTCGTGAATATATCAATCAGCGTTTAAGCGATGCATCTGTTTCAAAGATTGAAATCGAGCGTGCTGCTAATCGCGTGAACATTACGATCCACACTGCTAAGCCAGGTATGGTTATCGGTAAAGGCGGTACTGAAGTTGAAGCACTTCGTAAAGCTCTTAACTCACTAACTGGCAAGCGTGTACACATCAACATTCTTGAAATCAAGAGAGCTGATCTTGATGCTAAACTAGTAGCTGACAACATCGCTCGTCAACTTGAAAATCGTATTTCATTCCGTCGTGCTCAAAAGCAAACAATCCAACGTGCTATGCGCGCAGGTGCACAAGGAATCAAAACAATGGTATCTGGTCGTCTTGGCGGCGCTGATATCGCTCGTTCTGAAAGCTACAGTGAAGGAACAGTTCCACTTCACACACTTCGTGCTGATATTGACTATGGTACAGCTGAAGCTGACACTACTTATGGTAAATTAGGCGTTAAAGTTTGGATCTATCGTGGAGAGGTTCTTCCTACTAAGAAGAAAAAAGAGGAAGGAGGAAAATAATTATGTTGTTGCCAAAACGCGTTAAATATCGCAGAGAACACCGTGGAAAAATGCGCGGTCGTGCTAAAGGCGGTACAGAAGTTCACTTCGGTGAATACGGCATTCAAGCTCTAGAAGCTTCTTGGATTACAAATCGTCAAATTGAGGCAGCTCGTATTGCTATGACTCGTTACATGAAACGTGGCGGTAAAGTCTGGATCAAAATTTTCCCTTCTAAGCCTTACACGGCTAAACCTCTAGAGGTCCGCATGGGATCCGGTAAAGGTGCTCCTGAAGGCTGGGTGGCAGTTGTAAAACCAGGAAAAGTAATGTTTGAAATTGCTGGTGTATCAGAAGAAGTAGCACGCGAAGCATTGCGTCTTGCATCTCACAAATTGCCAATCAAAACAAAATTCGTTAAACGCGAGGAAATTGGTGGTGAATCAAATGAGAGCTAATGAAATTCGTGATCTTACCACTGCTGAAATTGAACAAAAAGTAAAATCACTGAAGGAAGAGCTGTTCAACCTTCGCTTTCAATTGGCGACTGGACAACTTGAAAACACTGCTCGCATTCGTGAAGTACGTAAATCGATCGCTCGTATGAAAACTGTGATCACTGAAAGAGAGATCGCTGCTAATAATCGATAATCCTGAGAGGAGGTTGCAGAATGACTGAACGCAACAACCAGCGCAAAGTCTACACTGGACGTGTAGTTTCTGATAAAATGGATAAAACGATCACTGTTCTTGTTGAAACGTATAAGAAGCATTCTTTATACGGCAAGCGTGTTAAATATTCCAAAAAGTTCAAAGCTCATGATGAAAACAACCAAGCTAAAATCGGCGATGTGGTTAAAATCATGGAAACTCGCCCATTATCAGCTACTAAACGTTTCCGTCTAGTTGAAATTGTTGAAGAAGCTGTTATTATCTAATATTGTTCGGATTATATTTCCGAAGGGAGGTAACGTAAATGATTCAACAAGAATCCCGTTTAAAAGTTGCTGACAACTCTGGTGCTCGTGAAGTTCTTACTATTAAAGTTCTTGGCGGATCTGGACGTAAAACTGCTAATATTGGTGATGTAATTGTTTGTACGGTCAAACAAGCAACACCAGGAGGCGTTGTTAAAAAAGGTGACGTTGTTAAAGCAGTAATCGTTCGCACAAAGAGCGGCGCTCGCCGTCAGGACGGATCTTACATCCGTTTCGACGAAAACGCATGTGTAATCATTAAAGATGACAAGAGCCCTCGCGGAACTCGTATCTTTGGACCAGTTGCACGTGAATTGCGTGAAGGCAACTTCATGAAAATTGTTTCTCTTGCTCCAGAAGTATTATAAATCGAAAATAGATAGCCTTACTAAGGAGGTGCGACTAGGATGCATGTAAAAAAAGGTGATAAAGTAGTAGTGATCTCAGGTAAAGATAAAGGCAAACAGGGTACTGTACTTGCTGCTTTCCCTAAGAAAGATCGCGTGCTTGTTGAAGGCATCAACATTATGAAGAAGCATTCAAAACCTTCTCAATTAAACCCTCAGGGCGGAATTATCAGCCAGGAGGCACCTATCCATGTATCAAATGTTATGCCACTTGATCCTAAATCAGGTGAGCCAACTCGTGTTGGTTTCAAAGTGGTTGATGGCAAAAAGGTACGTGTTGCGAAAAAATCTGGTGAAACTTTAGATAAATAGTAAATAAGGAAGGGAGGTCCTCGCATGAACCGCCTTAAAGAAAAGTATCAAAAAGAAATTACACCTGCTTTAATGAGCAAGTTCAACTATAAATCAGTGATGCAAGTTCCAAAGCTTGAGAAGATCGTAATCAACATGGGTGTTGGTGACGCAGTATCTAACTCTAAAGCTCTTGATACAGCTGTAGAAGAGTTAACTACAATCTCAGGTCAAAAGCCGGTTATCACAAAAGCTAAAAAATCAATTGCAGGATTCCGTCTGCGTGAAGGTATGCCTATCGGTGCGAAAGTAACTCTTCGCGGCGAGCGCATGTATGAATTCCTAGATAAATTAGTTTCTGTATCATTACCACGTGTACGTGACTTCCGCGGTATCTCTAAAAAGTCTTTTGACGGACGCGGCAACTACACTCTTGGTGTTAAAGAACAATTAATCTTCCCTGAAATTGATTATGATAAAGTATCAAAAGTTCGTGGTATGGACATCGTTATCGTTACAACTGCTAACACTGATGAAGAATCTCGTGAGCTTCTTACTCAGTTCGGTATGCCATTCCAAAAATAATCGAAATAGGGAGGCGAAAACGTGGCTAAAAAGTCAATGATTGCGAAACAAAAACGCACTCAAAAGTTTAAAGTACAAGAGTACACTCGCTGCGAACGTTGTGGTCGTCCACATTCAGTTCTCCGCAAATTTAAACTTTGCCGTATTTGTTTCCGTGAACTCGCATATAAAGGTCAAATTCCAGGCGTTAAAAAAGCTAGCTGGTAATACCCCATAATCGGGAAGGAGGTAATTTTGATATGGTAATGACAGATCCAATTGCAGATATGCTTACTCGTATTCGCAACGCGAATATGGTTCGTCATGAAAAATTAGAAATTCCTGCATCGAAAGCGAAAAAAGAGATCGCTGAAATCCTTAAGCGTGAAGGTTTCGTTCGTGATGTTGAATATGTAGAAGATAACAAACAAGGTATCATTCGTATTTTCCTTAAATACGGATCAAACAACGAGCGTGTTATCACTGGCCTGAAACGCATCAGTAAACCAGGATTGCGCGTATACGCTAAAGCTAACGAAGTACCTCGCGTACTTAACGGTTTAGGAATCGCAATCGTATCTACTTCTCAAGGAGTCCTAACAGACAAAGAAGCCCGCGCGAAACAAGCTGGCGGAGAAGTTCTGGCATACGTTTGGTAATAACCTGAAAAAAGAATGGAGGTGTACATGAATGTCTCGTATTGGTAAAAAACCACTTGAAATCCCTGCTGGCGTAACAGTTGCGATCGACGGAAGCACAGTAACTGTTAAAGGACCTAAAGGTGAATTAACTCGTACTTTTAACTCTGATATCAACATTAAGGTTGAAGACAACGTACTTACAGTGACACGTCCTTCTGATCAAAAAGAACATCGTGCTCTTCACGGTACAACTCGCAGCCTTCTTGGAAACATGGTTGAGGGCGTTTCTAAAGGATTTGAAAAAGGTCTTGAATTAGTAGGTGTCGGTTACCGTGCTACTAAAACAGGCAACAAGCTAGTTCTTGCTGTTGGATACTCACATCCTGTAGAAATCGTTCCTGAACAAGGAATCGAAATTGAAGTGCCTTCAAATACAAAAGTAATTGTAAAAGGTACAGACAAAGAGCGTGTTGGAGCTGTTGCTTCTAACATCCGCGCTACTCGTCCTCCAGAGCCTTACAAAGGCAAAGGTATCCGCTACGAAGGTGAATATGTACGTCGTAAAGAAGGTAAAACAGCGAAGTAATATCGCTTAGATGATAAGAAAGGAGTGACCTGGATGATTACGAAACTTGACAAAAACGTTGTGCGTAAGAAAAGACACGGACGTGTCCGCGCAAAATTATCTGGTACAACTGCTCGTCCTCGTTTAAACGTATTTCGTTCTAATCAGCACATCTACGCACAAGTAATTGACGATGCTCAATCAGTGACAATTGCAAGTGCTTCAACATTAGATAAAGACCTTGCTCTTGATGCAAAAAGCAACGCTGAAGCTGCTGCTAAAGTTGGCGAATTAGTTGCTAAACGTGCAATCGAAAAAGGCGTTAAATCTGTTGTATTTGACCGCGGGGGTTACTTATACCACGGCCGTGTTAAGGCTTTGGCTGAAGCTGCTCGCGAAGCTGGTCTAGAATTTTAATAAAAAAAGGAGGGACACAGAGAATGGGTCGTATTGAACCAAACAAATTAGAGCTTGAAGAACGCGTTGTTACAGTAAACCGTGTAGCTAAAGTAGTAAAAGGTGGACGTCGTTTCCGCTTTGCTGCATTAGTAGTTGTCGGCGACAAAAACGGTCATGTAGGTTTCGGTACTGGTAAAGCACAGGAAGTTCCGGAAGCGATTCGCAAAGCGATCGAAGACGCTAAGAAAAACCTTGTTGAAGTACCTATGGTTGGTACTACTATTCCTCACCAAGTCATCGGCAGATTCGGTGCTGGAAACATCCTTTTAAAACCTGCATCTGAAGGTACTGGTGTTATCGCTGGTGGTCCTGTTCGTGCAGTACTAGAATTAGCAGGAGTTAGTGACATCCTTTCTAAATCACTAGGTTCTAACACTCCAATTAACATGATCCGTGCTACAATTTCTGGATTAACAGAACTTAAACGCGCTGATGAAGTTGCGAAGCTACGTGGCAAGTCGGTTGAAGAATTGTTAGGATAAGGAGGGAAACATGATGGCAAACAAATTAGCGATTACCCTCACTCGCAGTGTGATTGGTCGCCCAGAAGACCAACGTATTACTGTTAAAACACTAGGTCTTAAAAAAATGCACCAAACAGTAGTGCTTGATGACAATGCAGCGATCCGCGGCATGATCAACAAAGTATCTCATTTGCTAACAGTTAAAGAACAATAATATAGATCTTCTAATATCAAGGAGGTGTCCCGATGAAACTTCATGAATTAAAACCAGCAGAAGGGTCACGCAAAACACGTAACCGTGTTGGCCGTGGTACTGGTTCTGGTAACGGTAAAACAGCTGGTAAAGGTCATAAAGGACAAAACGCCCGTTCCGGCGGCGGTGTTCGCCCTGGATTCGAAGGTGGTCAAACTCCTTTATTCCAACGTCTGCCTAAACGCGGATTCACAAACATCAACCGTAAAGACTATGCGATTGTCAGCCTTGACAAACTTAATCAGTTCGAAGACGGTGCTGAAGTAACTGTTGAACTTCTAGTTGAAGCTGGAGTAATCAGCAAAGTGAAATCAGGCGTGAAAGTACTGGGCAACGGAAAGCTTGAGAAAAAGCTTACAGTTAAAGCCAATAAATTCTCTGCATCTGCTAAAGAAGCTATCGAAGCTGCTGGCGGTACAGTAGAGGTGATTTAATGTTTAAGACAATCTCCAATTTTATGCGCGTGGGTGATATCCGCAATAAGATCTTGTTCACCCTTCTAATGTTAATTATTTTTCGTATCGGTACGTTCATTCCTGTGCCTAACGTCAATGCTGACGTTTTAAAGGCTCAGGATGAAATGAATGTTTTCGGAATTCTTAACACCTTCGGAGGCGGTGCGCTGTATAACTTCTCGATCCTTGCGATGGGAATTATGCCGTACATTACAGCATCCATCATCGTGCAGTTATTGCAGATGGATGTCGTTCCGAAATTTACTGAATGGTCAAAGCAAGGTGAAGTTGGCCGTCGTAAACTAGCACAATTCACTAGATACTTTACGATTGTACTAGGTTTCATCCAAGCGTTGGGTATGTCTTACGGTTTTAATAATCTCGCTGGGGGATTATTAATTGAAAAACCGGGAATTACAACGTACCTTTTAATTGCAGTTGTCTTAACAGCAGGTACTGCTTTTTTAATGTGGTTAGGAGAGCAAATTACATCCAAGGGTGTGGGTAATGGTATTTCCATTATCATTTTTGCGGGGATTGCAGCAGGAATCCCGACAACTCTCAACCAAATCTATGTGCAGCAATTCCAGGACGCTGGAGATCAGCTTTTCTTGAACATCGTAAAAGTTGCGCTGATAGTATTAGCGGTAATCGCAATTATAGTTGGAGTTATCTTCATTCAGCAGGCTCTTCGCAAGATCCCGATTCAATATGCGAAGAACTCAGCAGGCCGAGCTCCTGCGAAAGGTCAGTCTACTCACCTTCCGCTTAAAGTGAATCCTGCCGGTGTTATCCCTGTCATCTTTGCGGTTTCGTTCATTATTACACCGCCAACAATTGCTTCGTTCTTTGGATCCAATGATGTTACAAACTGGATTACAAAAACGTTTGATTATACACAGCCTATCGGCATGGTTGTATATGTTGCATTAATCATTGCTTTTACTTACTTCTATGCATTTGTTCAGGTTAATCCGGAGCAGATGTCTGAGAATCTGAAAAAGCAGGGCGGATATATCCCGGGCATTCGTCCAGGGAAAAATACGCAGGATTATTTAACAAAAACTCTATACAGACTGACGTTTGTTGGTTCACTTTTCTTAGCAGCTATCTCAGTTCTTCCTGTATTCTTTATTAAGTTCGCTAACTTGCCAGCTTCTGCACAGATTGGCGGAACGAGCTTGTTGATCGTAGTAGGGGTTGCTCTTGAAACGATGAAACAACTTGAAAGTCAGCTTGTTAAGCGTCACTATAAAGGATTTATAAAACAGTAAGGTTATGGGACTTGTGTCCCTTTCCTTCTAAATAGAGACTGAGGGGGGTAATATTCTTGAATCTAGTATTAATGGGTCTGCCGGGAGCCGGTAAAGGCACACAGGCAGAACGAATCGTTGAAAAATATGAAATCCCTCATATCTCAACAGGGGATATGTTCAGAGCTGCCATTAAAGGTGAAACTGAGCTAGGTCTTAAAGCAAAATCCTTCATGGATCAAGGTGCTCTCGTTCCTGATGAAGTAACGATCGGTATCGTCCGTGAAAGATTGGGCAAGAATGATTGTGAAAAAGGTTTCCTGCTTGACGGGTTCCCGCGCACAGTTGCTCAGGCTGAAGCTTTGGAAAACATCCTGTCTGATCTTGATAGAAAAATGGATTATGTCATTAACATTGAGGTTGATAAAGACATCCTGATGGAACGTCTTACAGGACGCCGCATCTGCAAACAATGCGGATCAACATATCATCTCGTTTTCAATCCTCCAGCTGCTGAAGGACGCTGCGACAAATGCGGCGGTGAACTTTACCAGCGTGAAGATGACAACGAAGAGACTGTTGCTAACCGGCTTGAAGTAAACCTCAAGCAGACACAACCTTTGCTGAATTTCTATGAAGAAAAAGGATATCTGCGTAACATTAATGGCCAGCAGGACATCAACAAAGTCTTCGCTGACGTTAATGAACTGCTTGGAGGATTAGGTGAATGATCATTTGTAAGACTCCACGTGAAATCGAAATTATGCGTGAGGCTGGTCGCATTGTCGCATTGACCCACCAGGAACTCCAAAAACATATACAGCCTGGAATTACAACAAAAGAACTGGATGCAATTGCCGAAAAGATTATTCGTGCAAACCATGCAATTCCTTCTTTTAAAGGTTATAATGGTTTTCGCGGAAGCATTTGTGCTTCTGTGAATGAGGAGCTCGTTCACGGAATACCTGGAGATCGAGTATTGCGTGAAGGAGACATTATCAGCATCGATATCGGTGCGAAGTATAATGGCTATCATGGTGACTCTGCTTGGACTTATCCTGTTGGAAACATCTCAGAGGAATCCAAAAAGCTTCTTGAAGTGACTGAGGAATCCCTCTACAAAGGTCTGGCTGAAGCCAAACCGGGCGAGAGACTATCCAATATATCACACGCTATTCAGACGTATGTTGAACAGCATCAATTCTCGGTCGTACGTGAATATGTTGGACACGGCGTTGGACAGGATTTACATGAAGATCCGCAGATTCCGCATTATGGTCCGCCAAACAAAGGTCCGAGGTTAAAACCTGGCATGGTCTTGGCGATTGAGCCAATGGTGAATGCAGGAAGCCGATATGTAAGAACTCTTGCTGACAACTGGACAGTTGTTACTCAGGACGGCAAAATGTGTGCTCACTTTGAACACACGATTGCCATTACAGAAACTGGCTATGAAATTTTAACTAAAGCCTAAATCCGCAGGTGATATTGTTTGAACGAAGCCGAATCGAGTCCGCGCATAGGTCAGTTTGTCTATATTACTGAAGGCAGAGAAGCTGGACAATATGCTGTCGTGGTCAGTATTTTAGATGAACGGTTCGTATTTATAGCAGACGGAGAGAAGCGACCCTTCCACTCCCCTAAAAAGAAGAATGTGAATCATCTAGAGTTTATTGATCGCGTATCTCCGGAAGTTCAGAACAGTATAAAAGAAACAGGACGTGTAACAAACGGAAAACTCCGGCATGCCCTGAAGACGTTTGTCAATGAGCAAGCTGCTGATTTGAAGAAGGGAGAATAATGAATGGCGAAAGATGATGTAATTGAAGTTGAGGGTACCGTACAGGAAACATTGCCAAATGCAATGTTCAAAGTAGAGCTTGAGAATGGTCATACGGTATTAGCGCATGTATCTGGAAAGATCCGCATGCATTTTATTCGCATTTTACCTGGAGACAAAGTTACGGTAGAATTATCACCATATGACTTGACTCGCGGCAGAATTACGTACCGTTTTAAATAAAACACTCCGCAACTAAGGAGGTAAGAGAAATCATGAAGGTAAGACCATCGGTTAAACCAATCTGCGAAAAGTGCAAAGTCATCCGCAGAAAAGGTAAAGTAATGGTAATTTGTGAGAATCCAAAACATAAACAAAAACAAGGTTAAAACTGAAGGAGGTGCAGCTTAAATGGCTCGTATTGCTGGTGTAGATATTCCTCGTGACAAACGCGTTGTAATTTCATTAACATATGTTTTCGGTATTGGACGTCCAACTGCTGGAAAAGTATTAGCTGAGGCTGGTGTTTCTGAAGATACACGTGTGCGTGACTTAACAGAAGAAGAACTAGGTAAGATTCGTGATATCGTAGACAAGTTGAAAGTTGAAGGTGACCTTCGCCGTGAAGTATCCCTAAACATCAAACGTCTGATTGAGATCGGCAGTTTCCGTGGCTTACGTCATCGCCGCAGTCTACCTGTTCGTGGTCAAAATACCAAAAATAACGCTCGTACTCGTAAAGGACCTCGTCGTACGGTTGCGAACAAGAAAAAATAAGGTAAAGGAGGTTAACCGACAATGGCTCGTAAAACGAACACTCGTAAGCGTCGCGTAAAAAAGAATATCGAGGCAGGTATTGCTCATATTCGTTCAACATTTAACAACACGATTGTTACTATTACAGACGTACATGGTAACGCTCTTTCTTGGTCAAGTGCAGGTTCACTCGGATTCAGAGGATCACGTAAATCCACTCCATTCGCTGCACAAATGGCTGCTGAAGCTGCAGCTAAAGGTTCAATTGAACACGGTATGAAAACTCTTGAAGTAACTGTAAAAGGACCAGGCGCAGGCCGTGAAGCTGCAATCCGTGCTCTTCAAGCTGCTGGTCTTGAAGTAACAGCTATCAGAGACGTTACTCCGGTTCCACATAACGGATGCCGTCCGCCAAAACGTCGTCGTGTATAATTTTTCTGTATAGATTTTGTATCCCTGTCAATAATGGGTTATGATACAGTTAAAAAGTTCTCGCAGAAAATAACTATTTGTTGTTGTGCACATTCGGGACTTTATAATGGGGAATTTCGGTTAGACACACGCCTTGGAGCTTCATAATCTGTCTAGCCGGGGTTTCGACGTTTTGAAGGAGGGTTTATAGATGATAGAAATTGAAAAACCAAAAATCGAAACGGTTGAAATCAGCGACGATGCCAAGTACGGCAAATTCGTCGTCGAACCACTCGAGCGTGGATATGGTACAACTTTGGGTAACTCCTTACGTCGTATTCTCTTATCCTCACTCCCTGGTGCCGCTGTAACATCAATCCAGATAGATAGTGTACTCCATGAATTCTCTACGATTGAAGGCGTTGTTGAAGATGTGACTACGATCATCTTAAACATTAAAAAACTTGCTCTTAAGATCTATTCAGAGGAAGAAAAAACGCTTGAGATCGATGTACAGGATGAAGGAGTTGTAACGGCTGCAGATATTACTCACGACAGTGACGTTGAAATTCTAAATCCGGACCTTCATATTGCTACATTAGCGAAGGGTGCACATTTCCGTATGAGATTGACTGCGAAACGCGGTCGCGGATATACTCCGGCTGATGCAAACAAAAGAGAAGATCAGCCAATCGGCGTTATCCCAATCGATTCTATTTACACACCTGTAGCACGCGTGTCCTATCAAGTTGAAAATACACGTGTTGGTCAAGTGTCAAACTATGATAAACTTACTTTTGATGTGTGGACTGACGGAAGCACAGGTCCGAAAGAAGCTATTGCACTTGGTGCAAAGATTCTGACGGAACACCTTAACATCTTCGTTGGGCTTACAGATGAAGCTCAAAACGCAGAGATTATGGTGGAAAAGGAAGAGGACCAAAAAGAAAAAGTTTTAGAAATGACGATCGAAGAATTGGATTTGTCAGTTCGTTCTTATAACTGTTTAAAACGTGCAGGCATTAACACTGTACAGGAGCTTGCTCATAAAACAGAAGAAGATATGATGAAAGTTCGTAACTTAGGTCGTAAATCTTTGGAAGAAGTGAAAGCGAAACTAGAAGAACTTGGCTTAGGTCTTCGTAAAGACGACTGACGACTAGTTAACAAGTTAACTAGCGTTTTCGCGTGTTTCTAAAATTAACACACAGTACTAACGAAGGAGGGAACACATAATGCCTTACAGAAAATTAGGACGTACAAGTGCTCAGCGTAAAGCGTTACTTCGTGATCTTACTACAGATCTAATCATCAGCGAGCGCATTGAAACTACTGAGGCTCGTGCGAAAGAATTGCGTTCAACTGTAGAAAAAATGATTACTTTAGGTAAACGTGGGGATCTTCATGCCCGCCGCCAAGCTGCTGCTTACATCCGTAACGAGGTAGCTAACGAAGAAGGCACGCAAAATGCACTTCAAAAACTATTCAGTGACATCGCACCGCGTTACTCAGAACGCCAAGGCGGTTACACGCGCATAATGAAACTTGGACCTCGCCGCGGCGACGGAGCACCAATGGTCATTATCGAATTAGTTTAATCATTATTTTCTTTACTCAGAGGGCGGGTCAGTTTTCCTGAAAACTGGATCTATGCCCTTTTTTTGTACACTCAGACAGCCTCTCATGGTCATGAGGGGCCCATGAGTGCCGCAGCAGAGACAGAATAGAAGAGCATGGCTTTTGCGCCTGCGCAGGAGTACAGGTGAGGGAGGCAGCGATGGAAGAGACAATTATTGAAGTGGATCAGGTTACATTTCAGTATCATGAAGACGATGCAAGACCCGCCCTTAACGCTGTTTCGTTAAGTGTGAAAAAAGGCGAATGGCTTGCTGTTGTCGGACATAATGGTTCCGGCAAATCAACCCTTGCCAGAGTCCTCAACGGTCTTATACTGCCGCAGCACGGCCGCGTCGCCGTAAACGGCATTCCATTAAATGAAGACTCGATTTGGGAAGTGCGCAAACAAGTCGGAATGGTTTTTCAAAACCCGGATAATCAATTTGTAGGAACGACGGTTAAAGATGATGTGGCTTTTGGTTTAGAAAACCACGGAGTGCCGCGGGAAGAAATGAAAAAGCGCGTCGAATGGGCTACTCAAAAAGTGAAGATGGAAGAATTTCTGGGTCAAGAGCCGCACCATCTTTCAGGAGGCCAAAAGCAGCGCGTGGCCATTGCGGGCGTCATTGCCGTTCAGCCGCAGATCATTATTTTAGACGAGGCTACATCGATGCTTGATCCGCAGGGAAGAAGCGAAGTGATGGAGACTGTGCGCGAGCTTAACAGACAGGGAATTGTAACGGTCATTTCGATTACACACGACCTTGAAGAGGCCGCGAAAGCAGACAGAATTATCGTTATGAATGGCGGAGAGAAATTTGCCGAGGGGTCACCTGAAGAGATTTTTAAACTCGACCGCAAGCTGGTTGAAATAGGACTTGATCTGCCATTTTCCTATCAGGTCAGCATGAAGCTGAGAGAAGCAGGCATTGCCCTCTCAAAGAACTACTTAGACGAAGAAAGCCTGGTGAATGAACTGTGGACATTACATTCCAAGAGCTAGAGCACAGATATCAGGCTCGTACGCCATTTGAACGCCTTGCGCTGCATGACATAAACCTTGAGATTAAAGATCGCTCCTTTGTCTCGATCATCGGGCATACGGGTTCCGGCAAATCAACCATTCTTCAGCATCTGAATGGACTGCTTAAGCCTACAAAAGGTTCTCTGACTGTTGGTGATCGTAAAATCCAGGCAGGTAAAAAGATCAAAGATCTGAAACCGGTCCGCAGAGCAGTAGCCATCGTTTTTCAATTTCCGGAGCATCAGCTTTTTGAGGAAACCGTTGAAAAGGATATCATGTTTGGTCCTATGAATTTCGGCGTCCCAGAAGAAGAAGCACGGGAAAAGGCGCGCAATGCTCTCAAACTGGTCGGGCTTCCTGAAAACGTACTTCAGAAGTCACCGTTTGATTTGAGCGGCGGTCAAATGAGACGGGTCGCTATAGCTGGAGTTCTTGCCATAGAGCCTGAAGTGCTTGTGCTTGATGAACCGACTGCAGGGCTTGATCCGAGCGGAAGGAAAGAGATCATGGATCTTTTCTACTCTCTTCATAAGAGCAGGTCACTTACAACTGTTCTTGTCACACACAGCATGGAGGATGCCGCCCGCTATTCAGACGAAATTGTTGTGATGCATAAAGGCACCGTTCAGATGAAAGGCACGCCTGAAGAGATTTTCAGCCAGTCTGAAGTGCTTGTCACAGCAGGGCTTGATCTTCCTGAAACCGTAAAGCTTCAAAAGACGATTGAGCAGAAGCTCGGGAAAGAGTGGAAAGGGATCTCACTTTCAATCGATGACCTTGTCAGTATGGTTGTACGCGGGATCAAAGGTGATTCCATATGATGAACAGTATGATTATCGGAAAGTATGTTCCCGGCGCCTCGCTCGTTCACAGAATGGACCCCCGTTCAAA
Source organism: Metabacillus sp. cB07 (assembly GCF_016839225.1). Lineage (NCBI taxonomy): Bacteria > Bacillati > Bacillota > Bacilli > Caryophanales > Bacillaceae > Metabacillus > Metabacillus sp. cB07. The sequence goes on from NZ_CP069296.1 coordinate 160,256, forward strand.
GCTCACGATGATCTTTCTGTTTGTTTTTATCGTGTTTTTTGCCAACAATGCGGTGACGTATGCCATTCTCGGATTGTTTACCCTTTTTATCGTCGGTGCGACAAAACTGCCGCCAAGATTTCTATTGAACGGCTTAAAGCCGATCATATGGATCATCCTTTTTACGTTTATTCTGCATATTCTTGTGACAAAAGAAGGTCCTGTCCTGTTTGAAGCCGGCTTTCTTGCGGTTCACAGGGAGGGAGTGATTCAGGGGATTTATATTTCCTTCAGATTTCTGTTTCTTATCCTGCTCACGACCATCCTTACGTTGACGACAACACCGATTGAAGTTACAGACGGAATGGAAAGCCTGCTGCATCCTTTTAAAAAAATCGGTCTCCCGGTCCACGAACTTGCGCTGATGATGTCGATCTCACTCCGGTTTATTCCGACGCTTATGGAGGAAACGGATAAAATCATGAAAGCGCAGATGGCAAGGGGAGCAGACTTTACTAGCGGACCGATTAAACAAAGAATCAGCGCCATCATTCCGCTGCTTGTGCCGCTGTTTATCAGCGCCTTTAAGAGGGCGGAAGAGCTTGCTGTTGCGATGGAGGCAAGAGGCTACCAGGGCGGCGAAGGAAGGACGAAGCTTCGCGAGCTGACGTGGAGAGCCCTTGATACGATCATACTCGGCCTGCTGATTGCTGTAGGCATTGTTCTATTACTACTGCGTTCATAGGAGTTTACAATGAGGGTAAAATGCACCGTTTCATATGACGGAACAGGATTCAGCGGATTTCAGATTCAGCCCGGACAGAGGACCGTTCAGGGTGAAATTGAAAGAGGCCTGAAAAAACTGCATAAAGGGCAGGAAGTGAAAGTTTTTGCATCAGGCAGAACTGATGCAGGTGTTCATGCCATCGGCCAGGTCCTGCATTTTGATACAGAGATCTACATTCCGGAGAGCAGATGGCCGAATGCCTTAAATTCGCTTCTTCCAGGAGATGTGGCTATTCAGGCTGCAGCATTTATTGAAGACGACTTTCATGCAAGGTACCATGTCCGTGCAAAGGAATACCGCTATAAAGTCAGCCGCTCGGAAGTCAGGGACGTGTTCAGCCGGAATTATGCGTATCATTATCCGTATAAACTTGATTATGTGAAAATGCGGGAAGCGATAAAGTTTCTGATCGGCACCCATGATTTTACAAGCTTCTGTTCAGCTAAAACAGATAAAGAGGACAGAATCAGAACTTTATATGATATCGAATTTTACGAAGAAGACGATGTTCTGACATTCCGGTTTGTCGGTGACGGATTCCTCTACAATATGGTCAGAATCCTTGTCGGAACCTTGATAAATGCCGGGCGGGGAGTGCTGGATCCTTACCGGATTCCAGACATCCTGAAGGCGCGTGACCGTTCTCTGTGCGGGAAAACAGCTCCGGGTTCCGGACTATATTTATGGAAAGTTTACTATGACAACTAAACCTGGTGTAACATTATCTTGACAATGTTGCCAGGACGTTATAAACTATCATATGGTATGTATTTCAACCCCACAAATAAGCCCCGGAAGAGTTTATCTGTGTTTTGAAATAGAATGATTAAATTTAAAATGAAAGATATTGGAGGGAAAATCATGCGTACAACATATATGGCGAAAGCAACTGAAGTTGAACGTAAATGGTTCGTGGTAGATGCTGCAGGCAAAACTCTAGGTCGTCTTGCCAGCGAAATCGCATCTGTTCTTCGCGGAAAACACAAACCAACTTATACACCACACGTAGACACTGGTGATCATGTAATTATCATCAATGCAGCACAAATCGAACTGACTGGAAAGAAACTGACTGACAAGATCTACTACCGTCACAGCCAATTCCCAGGCGGACTAAAATCAAGAACTGCTCTTGAAATGCGTACAAACTACTCTGAGAAAATGCTTGAACTAGCAATTCGCGGAATGCTTCCTAAAGGTTCTCTAGGACGTCAAATGTACAAAAAGCTGCATGTATACGCAGGCAGCGAGCATCCACACCAAGCACAACAACCTGAAGTTTACGAACTTCGCGGTTAATTATTAAGGAGGTTATTAATTTGGCACAGGTTCAATATTACGGTACTGGCCGTCGTAAAAGCTCAGTAGCGCGTGTTCGTCTCGTTCCAGGCGAAGGCCGTATTGTTATCAACGATCGTGAAGTAAAAGACTATATCCCATTCGCAGCTCTAATCGAAGACATCAAACAACCGCTTAACTTAACTGAAACAGCTGGAAGCTATGATGTTTTAGTAAGTGTTAATGGCGGTGGATTCGCTGGCCAAGCTGGCGCTATCCGTCACGGCATCTCACGTGCACTTTTAGAAGCAGATCCAGAATACCGCGGCACTCTTAAGCGTGCAGGTCTTCTGACTCGTGACGCTCGTATGAAAGAACGTAAAAAATACGGTCTTAAAGGCGCTCGTCGTGCACCTCAGTTCTCAAAACGTTAATTTTTTCTTCAAAAACCACAGCGGTTCTGCTGTGGTTTTTATTTTCCCCAAAGCAGACAATCTTTACCTCGCATGAAACCGTCCCCCGGAAAAACAATAGACTGAGGGGGCATATACATCATGGAAAAGATTACTTCACTTTCAGATAAACGAAGAGAAAAGCAAATAAACTATGAGCGCATCATCCTGAAAGAACTGACTCTCACCCAGCTGAAGGCGAAAGCCTATGAGTGTTTCGGTGTCTACATGCATTCAGGATCGATTGATTATTCCGCCATTGAAGAAGGCTGCATCGACTATTCTATAGAAGCCTTCCTGCTTGGTGCCAGCTACAGCAGATTCGGCTATTACGGCGAACCGCAGAAGTCAGTCAGCATGAGGTCAAGCCGGGAGGAAAAAGAGTTAACTGACCAACTATTTGATTACATGCTCATATGGGGAAACCACGGTGATGATTTTAAAAACGAATCGGTTTACTATGCATGTGAGCACCTGATTCATTCATGGTGGTCTGAAGGGTTTGAAAAAGGGGCAAAGAGGCTGAAGCTCAGACTTCATTAAAACGCTAATGCCCATTCATATTTCCTGTTTGTCCGCCATATAGTGGTAAAGGACGGGCAGGAGGGTGGAAAAATGAAAAATAAGCTGAGATGGTTCGGCTTTGGCGCAGGCTTCATCTTATTACTTTTATTATTTCAGTTTCAATTTAATAACGACAGCTCTTGGAAGTCGTGGAATCTGCCGCTTACAGGTAAGGTCATCTACATAGATCCCGGACACGGCGGACCTGACGGGGGAGCGGTAGGAACGGACCATCTGGAAAAAGACATTGCCCTTGCCATTTCAAAGCAGATCAGAGACTATCTGCAGGAACAGGGGGCACTCGTCCTTCTTACAAGAGAAAGAGATACAGACCTTGCGGATAAGAGTACGAAGGGCTATTCAAAAAGAAAAGGCGAGGATCTGAGAAAACGCCTGAAGCTGATTAACGAGTCAGAGGCAGATATGTATTTAAGCATTCATCTTAATGCAATTCCCTCGAGACAATGGAGCGGGGCACAAACGTTCTACCACTCCAAAATGGAGGAAAACCAGGTGCTTGCAAAATTTATTCAGGATGAACTAAGGCGCAACCTGGAGAACACTGACCGTAAAGCCAAACAGATGAATACAATCTACCTGATGAAACACATTGATAAGCCTGGTGCTCTGGTAGAAGTGGGTTTCTTATCTAATCCTGATGAAGCGCGCCTTCTTGGCACAGAGGAATATCAGGATAAAGTGGCGGCTTCTATCTATAATGGCATCCTGCGCTATATGACGAACGAGAAAAATCCTCCCGAGTAGGGATGGATTTTTTGTTTTTATTGCATAGTCTCAGGTATAAAGCCCGGAGTCCCAATTTTCTTTCAAATTATGATATACTGATGAAAACGAATACAACAAAGGGTGGTTAACATGCTGAATGAGCAAACAGCTCGCAAAATCGTCGGAGAACTAAATGAACCTTTTTTACATAGAAGCCTTGAAGAACTGAATGCCATAGAAGAAATTTCAATAAAAGCTGAGAAAAACCATATCAGCATGAAAATCGGTATTGCCAAGACAGGTACGTCTGAGCAGATGCAGCTTCAGCAGGAGATTGTCGCTAAACTCAAAGAAGCAGGCGCAGGCACAGTCGGTCTTCGCTTTACAGAGCTTCCCCAGGAAGTAACAGCAAAATATCAGGCGCCTAAACAAGAAGATCCTTCTTTGCTGTCATCAGCCAAGCAGCCTGTCTACATTGCAATTGCCAGCGGTAAAGGAGGCGTCGGTAAATCGACTGTTTCCGTTAATTTAGCTGTGGCTCTTGCCCGTCTCGGCAAAAAAGTCGGACTTATTGATGCGGATATCTACGGATTCAGTGTGCCGGACATGATGGGTATTACGAAACGCCCTGTTGTCAGGGGAGAGAGAATCATTCCGGTAGAGCGATTTGGCGTCCAGGTCATCTCTATGGGCTTTTTTGTAGAGGATAATGCACCGGTCATCTGGAGAGGGCCTATGCTTGGAAAAATGCTTAATAACTTCTTTCAGGAAGTAGAGTGGGGAGACCTTGACTACCTGCTTCTCGACCTTCCTCCGGGCACTGGAGACGTAGCGCTTGATGTTCATGCGATGCTTCCTTCCTGCAAAGAAATCATTGTAACGACTCCGCATCCTACAGCTGCTTTTGTTGCAGCAAGAGCGGGTGCTATGGCGCTTAGAACAGATCATGAAGTAGTCGGTGTCGTTGAAAATATGTCTTATTTTGAAAGCAGAACAACAGGGGAGAAAGAGTATGTCTTCGGCAAAGGCGGAGGAGAAAAGCTTGGACAGGAGCTTAATGTCCCGGTGCTTGGAAACATTCCGCTGCAGCAGCCTGACTGGAACGAAAAGGACTTTGCTCCTTCCGTATATGCAGCAGATCATCCTACTGGAGAGATTTACTCATCAATCGCTAAAAAGGTTGCAGAGATTGTGCCTGTAAATGTATAAACAAAAGCGCCAAAGGTTTGGCGCTTTTCTAAAGATGTATGACATGTAGAGCTTGATTGTCCAGCGACTCGGTACTCCGTCAGAACGGATCCGGCGGAAAAGTCAAATCCGGACTTTTCTTCCGGGTCCTTTTCTGCCTGTTGGACCTTGAGCAGGGCGATTTTCTCTATTGGCCGCCTTGTCCGGATTCTTCGGACTTGCCGCCTTGTCCGGAGTCTCCTTCGCTTCCGCCTGAGCCTCCACCCTGCTTGTTCATTTCTTTCGCAGCTTTCGTCAGACTTTCCTCCAGTTTGGCTTTAAACAGGGGACTTTCAATCGTCTCTGTGATGACCTCCTGAAGGTGTTTGCGGTATTCCTGGCTTTGGAGAACCTTCATCGTCTGTTTCTCCATCTCGGGATTTTCAAGGACGCCAATGAGCATTTTTTGATACTCCGGGTCTTTCATGAGTCCTTTAATAACCTTCTCGTGTTCAGTCTGAAGGCTTTTTGCAAAGCTTTCACTGAACTTTGGGTCTTCAAATGTTTTTTTCCAGAACTCCTGTCCTTTTTCAGACGTCAGGGTTTTGGAAATGGTGTCAGAGACAATTTTCTGATCCATAATCAGGTTTTGCTTCATATCATCATTTTTAAGAATTTCCTGAATGGCTTTTTTTCCGTCATCGGTTTTTAAAATATCGACAACCATTTTCTTTGTTTCTTCATAATCGAGCTGTCCTGAAGGCTGATCTTTAGGTGCGCAGCTCGCAAGGAAAAAACACATGGCTGTAAGTGTCAGAATTGAGAGCAACCTTCGCTTTTCCATCATGCAAAGCTCCTTTCCATTTAGAGTTGCTTATTTCTAATATGAATGAATCGTCCTGTTTTAATACTGGTAATTAACATGGCTTTTTACAAAAGACACTGGTAAAATTTTTGGAGTAGAATACATATTGGGGGATACAATTGTGAACAGTAGAAATTGGGTTCGGTTATTTTTATCGACTCTGCTTGTTGGCGGCATCACTACGAGTATTACTGGTTTTGCCTTAAGATGGGGAGATTATAAAGAGTTTTTCTTGTCGTTTGACATTGTTGAGATTCTTTCCATATTGCTTTGGCTTGTCGGAGTCGGATTTATTTTCAGCATCATCAGCCAAATGGGGTTTTTCGCCTATTTGACGATTCACCGGTTCGGACTTGGAATCTTTCGGACGGCTGCTTTATGGAATGCCATTCAGATTGTTCTGATCCTGTTTGTCATCTTTGATCTCGTCTATTTCCGCTATCAGCTGTTCGCAGCAGAGGGTGATTCAGTTGTTTCTTATCTTATGGTTGCCTTATTTTTGCTGTTATTCAGTGCAGCGGTCGCTTATATCAAGATGAAACAGACAAACAAAATGGCTTTCATACCGGCCCTGTTTTTTATGACAGTCGTTACAACGGTCGAGTGGGTGCCTGCATTGCGTGTAAATGAAGGTGACTGGCTGTACTTAATGCTGATTCCGCTGCTTATATGCAATGCCTATCAGCTGCTGCTCTTATCTAAATTATCTCAAGCTAAAAAAGCTGAGCCCTGTAATTCCGGGCTCAGCTTTTTTCATAAGATTATTTCACTTCCGTTGATTTGGCTGTTCCTCCCGAAATTAAATCCGCTACCGTTACGTTATTCAGACCTTTTTGCTTCAGCCCTTCAACAATTTGCGGAAGTGCCTTCTGTGTCTGCTTGGCGGAATCAGAGGCATGAAGCAGGATAATATCTCCTCCCTGAACCGCATCGTTTACATTTTTCACAATGGTGCTGACACCTGGATTGGTCCAGTCATCTGAATCTACACTATAATGAACGACAGTGTATCCGTATCTTTCGGCTATCGTCAGAATCTCCTGATTGAAGTTGCCTGTTGGCGGCCGGAGAAGTTTTATATCTTTCAGTCCGAGTTCGCTGAATACATCCTGCGCCATGAGAATATCACGCCGTATTTCATCTGCCTCAAGCGAGGTGTAGTTTTTATAGGCATATCCCATGCTCCCGACCTGGTGTCCATCCTTTACAATTTGTTTCACTATCTCAGGGTGCCGCTCAGCCCAGGCTGCAGATAGAAAAAACGTCGCATTCGTCACACCATTTTTCTTGAGGGTATCAAGAATCGGCTTTGCCTTTTCATCCCCCCAGCTGATGTCAAACGTAAGGGAAACGCTGTTTGCTTTCTCTTCTCCCCTGAAAACAGCCTTTGGTCCGTCTGCTGTTGAGAAAACGGGAAATTGAAGGACATTTTCTATATATAGAATACCGGCAGTAAAGAGAGCGGCAATGACAATGATGAGCAGCTGTTTCACTTTTTTTATATGCAGTACATAGAAATTGTTCATTCTGATCAGCCCCGTCCCTAATGTTCTTGTCTCATATGTATGCCAAGCTGTGAAGAATATGATTAGAAAAATTCAAGTTGTGCCATAATGATAAAACTTACGCATCTTTAGAGGAGGATCACATGTCAAAAGGGTTTATCTTCAATGATAAAGAAGCTCAGGAAATGGAGCTGCTGCTTGAACAGGAACTTCAGATCATAAGCAATATTCTTATTGACGACAGTCTCACATTTGTTCAAAAAAGATCACTTCTTGAAAAAAGAGAATTGCTGGGCAACTTATACAAAATCATAAGCGGGAAAATTGATTTTCATTTTATGAAAAATAATTTATAAAATATATTGACCTTGAAGTGGAAATGATGGTATATTATTCTTCGTCGCTGAGAAACAAATGGATTTTTAAAGCCTTAAAAAACTTCAAAAAATCCTGTTGACACAGTGATGGTCACCATGTTAAATTATATAAGCCGTCACCAATGACGAGCGAAAATGATCTTTGAAAACTAAACAAAACCAAAAGCGTACCAAACGTTTTAAATTTTTAAGTCAGCAACATTTATGAGTCACAAATTTTCTTCGGAGAGTTTGATCCTGGCTCAGGACGAACGCTGGCGGCGTGCCTAATACATGCAAGTCGAGCGGATCTCTTCGGAGATCAGCGGCGGACGGGTGAGTAACACGTGGGCAACCTGCCTGTAAGACTGGGATAACTCCGGGAAACCGGAGCTAATACCGGATACTATGTCAAACCGCATGGTTTGACATTCAAAGACGGTTTCGGCTGTCACTTACAGATGGGCCCGCGGCGCATTAGCTAGTTGGTGAGGTAATGGCTCACCAAGGCGACGATGCGTAGCCGACCTGAGAGGGTGATCGGCCACACTGGGACTGAGACACGGCCCAGACTCCTACGGGAGGCAGCAGTAGGGAATCTTCCGCAATGGACGAAAGTCTGACGGAGCAACGCCGCGTGAGTGATGAAGGTTTTCGGATCGTAAAACTCTGTTGTCAGGGAAGAACAAGTGCCGGAGTAACTGCCGGCACCTTGACGGTACCTGACCAGAAAGCCACGGCTAACTACGTGCCAGCAGCCGCGGTAATACGTAGGTGGCAAGCGTTGTCCGGAATTATTGGGCGTAAAGCGCGCGCAGGCGGTTTCTTAAGTCTGATGTGAAAGCCCCCGGCTCAACCGGGGAGGGTCATTGGAAACTGGGAAACTTGAGTGCAGAAGAGGAGAGTGGAATTCCACGTGTAGCGGTGAAATGCGTAGAGATGTGGAGGAACACCAGTGGCGAAGGCGACTCTCTGGTCTGTAACTGACGCTGAGGCGCGAAAGCGTGGGGAGCGAACAGGATTAGATACCCTGGTAGTCCACGCCGTAAACGATGAGTGCTAAGTGTTAGAGGGTTTCCGCCCTTTAGTGCTGCAGCTAACGCATTAAGCACTCCGCCTGGGGAGTACGGTCGCAAGACTGAAACTCAAAGGAATTGACGGGGGCCCGCACAAGCGGTGGAGCATGTGGTTTAATTCGAAGCAACGCGAAGAACCTTACCAGGTCTTGACATCCTTTGCCACTTCTAGAGATAGAAGGTTCCCCTTCGGGGGACAAAGTGACAGGTGGTGCATGGTTGTCGTCAGCTCGTGTCGTGAGATGTTGGGTTAAGTCCCGCAACGAGCGCAACCCTTGATCTTAGTTGCCAGCATTCAGTTGGGCACTCTAAGGTGACTGCCGGTGACAAACCGGAGGAAGGTGGGGATGACGTCAAATCATCATGCCCCTTATGACCTGGGCTACACACGTGCTACAATGGATGGTACAAAGGGCTGCGAGACCGCGAGGTTTAGCCAATCCCATAAAACCATTCTCAGTTCGGATTGCAGGCTGCAACTCGCCTGCATGAAGCTGGAATCGCTAGTAATCGCGGATCAGCATGCCGCGGTGAATACGTTCCCGGGCCTTGTACACACCGCCCGTCACACCACGAGAGTTTGCAACACCCGAAGTCGGTGGGGTAACCGCAAGGAGCCAGCCGCCTAAGGTGGGGTAGATGATTGGGGTGAAGTCGTAACAAGGTAGCCGTATCGGAAGGTGCGGCTGGATCACCTCCTTTCTAAGGATATGAGGTCGCTTTTGGTTTTTGTTTAGTTTTGAGAGATCATTCTCTCTATATGAAAGAAGGCGATCATTTCTGATCTGCCGGTTGTTCTTTGAAAACTGGATAACGTAATTGATAACAAGTAATTCACTGAGATTTACGCTTACCATAGTGATTTTCTTAGACTTTACAGTCTAAACAAACGATTGACCAATTTTGGTTAAGTTATGAAGGGCGCACGGTGGATGCCTTGGCACTAGGAGCCGATGAAGGACGGGACTAACACCGATATGCTTTGGGGAGCTGTAAGTAAGCTTTGATCCAGAGATTTCCGAATGGGGAAACCCACTGTTCGTAATGGAACAGTATCTTTACCTGAATACATAGGGTACTGAAGGCAGACCCGGGGAACTGAAACATCTAAGTACCCGGAGGAAGAGAAAGCAAATGCGATTTCCCAAGTAGCGGCGAGCGAAACGGAATCAGCCCAAACCAAGAGGCTTGCCTCTTGGGGTTGTAGGACACTCTATACGGAGTTACAAAGGAACGGGGTAGATGAAGCGGCCTGGAAAGGCCTGTCATAGAAGGTAAAAACCCTGTAGTCGAAACTTCGTTCCCTCCAGAGTGGATCCTGAGTACGGCGGGACACGTGAAATCCCGTCGGAATCCGGGAGGACCATCTCCCAAGGCTAAATACTACCTAGTGACCGATAGTGAACCAGTACCGTGAGGGAAAGGTGAAAAGCACCCCGGAAGGGGAGTGAAAAGATCCTGAAACCGTGTGCTTACAAGTAGTCAGAGCCCGTTAACGGGTGATGGCGTGCCTTTTGTAGAATGAACCGGCGAGTTACGATCCCGTGCAAGGTTAAGTTGATGAGACGGAGCCGCAGCGAAAGCGAGTCTGAATAGGGCGAATTAGTACGTGGTCGTAGACCCGAAACCAGGTGATCTACCCATGTCCAGGGTGAAGTTCAGGTAACACTGAATGGAGGCCCGAACCCACGCACGTTGAAAAGTGCGGGGATGAGGTGTGGGTAGCGGAGAAATTCCAATCGAACTTGGAGATAGCTGGTTCTCTCCGAAATAGCTTTAGGGCTAGCCTCGAGTATGAGAGTCTTGGAGGTAGAGCACTGATTGGACTAGGGGCCCTCATCGGGTTACCGAATTCAGTCAAACTCCGAATGCCAAAGACTTGCTCCTCGGGAGTCAGACTGCGAGTGATAAGATCCGTAGTCAAGAGGGAAACAGCCCAGACCGCCAGCTAAGGTCCCAAAGTATACGTTAAGTGGAAAAGGATGTGGAGTTGCTTAGACAACCAGGATGTTGGCTTAGAAGCAGCCACCATTTAAAGAGTGCGTAATAGCTCACTGGTCGAGTGACTCTGCGCCGAAAATGTACCGGGGCTAAACGTATCACCGAAGCTGCGGACTGTTCTTACGAACAGTGGTAGGAGAGCGTTCTAAGGGCGTCGAAGCCAGACCGGAAGGACTGGTGGAGCGCTTAGAAGTGAGAATGCCGGTATGAGTAGCGAAAGAGGGGTGAGAATCCCCTCCACCGAATGCCTAAGGTTTCCTGAGGAAGGCTCGTCCGCTCAGGGTTAGTCGGGACCTAAGCCGAGGCCGAAAGGCGTAGGCGATGGACAACAGGTTGATATTCCTGTACCACCTCCTCACCATTTGAGCAATGGGGGGACGCAGGAGGATAGGGCAAGCGCGCTGTTGGATATGCGCGTCCAAGCAGTTAGGCCGGGAAGTAGGCAAATCCGCTTCCCATATAAGGCTGAGCTGTGATGGCGAGGGAAATTTAGTACCGAAGTTCCTGATTCCACACTGCCAAGAAAAGCCTCTAGCGAGGTGAGAGGTGCCCGTACCGCAAACCGACACAGGTAGGCGAGGAGAGAATCCTAAGGTGAGCGAGAGAACTCTCGTTAAGGAACTCGGCAAAATGACCCCGTAACTTCGGGAGAAGGGGTGCTTTTTAGGGTGAATAGCCCTGAAAAGCCGCAGTGAATAGGCCCAGGCGACTGTTTAGCAAAAACACAGGTCTCTGCGAAGCCGCAAGGCGAAGTATAGGGGCTGACGCCTGCCCGGTGCTGGAAGGTTAAGGGGAGAGGTTAGCGCAAGCGAAGCTTTGAACCGAAGCCCCAGTAAACGGCGGCCGTAACTATAACGGTCCTAAGGTAGCGAAATTCCTTGTCGGGTAAGTTCCGACCCGCACGAAAGGCGTAACGATCTGGGCACTGTCTCAACGAGAGACTCGGTGAAATTATAGTACCTGTGAAGATGCAGGTTACCCGCGACAGGACGGAAAGACCCCGTGGAGCTTTACTGCAGCCTGATATTGAATTTTGGTACAGCTTGTACAGGATAGGTAGGAGCCTTGGAAGCCGGAGCGCAAGCTTCGGTGGAGGCATTGGTGGGATACTACCCTTGCTGTATTGAAATTCTAACCCGCAGCCCTTACCGGGCTGGGAGACAGTGTCAGGCGGGCAGTTTGACTGGGGCGGTCGCCTCCTAAAATGTAACGGAGGCGCCCAAAGGTTCCCTCAGAATGGTTGGAAATCATTCGCAGAGTGTAAAGGCACAAGGGAGCTTGACTGCGAGACCTACAAGTCGAGCAGGGACGAAAGTCGGGCTTAGTGATCCGGTGGTTCCGCATGGAAGGGCCATCGCTCAACGGATAAAAGCTACCCCGGGGATAACAGGCTTATCTCCCCCAAGAGTCCACATCGACGGGGAGGTTTGGCACCTCGATGTCGGCTCATCGCATCCTGGGGCTGTAGTCGGTCCCAAGGGTTGGGCTGTTCGCCCATTAAAGCGGTACGCGAGCTGGGTTCAGAACGTCGTGAGACAGTTCGGTCCCTATCCGTCGTGGGCGCAGGAAATTTGAGAGGAGCTGTCCTTAGTACGAGAGGACCGGGATGGACGCACCGCTGGTGTACCAGTTGTCTTGCCAAAGGCATCGCTGGGTAGCTATGTGCGGAAGGGATAAGTGCTGAAAGCATCTAAGCATGAAGCCCCCCTCAAGATGAGATTTCCCATCACATTTGTGAGTAAGAACCCTGAAAGATGATCAGGTTGATAGGTCTGAGGTGGAAGCGCGGTGACGTGTGGAGCTGACAGATACTAATCGTTCGAGGACTTAACCACAGTCTAACTAAGCGTAAGTTGCACGTGAATCTTGTTATCAAACGTTATTCAGTTTTGAAAGAATAACTTCTTTCAAAAAAAGCTTGAAATCTTCGGATTTCATAGTATAATAATTTTTGTCACTATGTCTGGTGATGATGGCAAAGAGGTCACACCCGTTCCCATGCCGAACACGGAAGTTAAGCTCTTTAGCGCCGATGGTAGTTGGGGGTTTCCCCCTGTGAGAGTAGGACGTTGCCAGGCTTGTGAACAAATCATTATATTATTCCGCAGTAGCTCAGTGGTAGAGCTATCGGCTGTTAACCGATCGGTCGTAGGTTCGAGTCCTACCTGCGGAGCCATGCTTCCATAGCTCAGTCGGTAGAGCACTTCCATGGTAAGGAAGAGGTCATCGGTTCAAGCCCGGTTGGGAGCTTACATTACAACTTCAACTGGCCCGTTGGTCAAGCGGTTAAGACACCGCCCTTTCACGGCGGTAACACGGGTTCGAATCCCGTACGGGTCACCATTGTTTTTTTATGTGAAATACTAAACATTCTTTTCTTCTGGAGGATTAGCTCAGCTGGGAGAGCATCTGCCTTACAAGCAGAGGGTCGGCGGTTCGAGCCCGTCATCCTCCACCATAAGAATTAAATAATCTTACTTCAAATGCCGGTGTAGCTCAATTGGTAGAGCAACTGACTTGTAATCAGTAGGTTGGGGGTTCAAGTCCTCTCGCCGGCACCACTGAAATGTGGAGGGGTAGCGAAGTGGCTAAACGCGGCGGACTGTAAATCCGCTCCCTCCGGGTTCGGCGGTTCGAATCCGTCCCCCTCCACCATTTTATTTAGACAAGCTGGAATTGAATAGTTTTTGTCTGGACTGTAAATAATAAGGTTAGTTAACATAAACCTTTTTACGGTCAATTCCAATTTTATAAATTACATACTTTCATTGGGCTATAGCCAAGCGGTAAGGCAACGGACTTTGACTCCGTCATGCGCTGGTTCGAATCCAGCTAGCCCAGCCATTTTCTTTTGAACTGTGTGTCTGCGCAGGATCTTAAGACTGAATTCATTTATGTGCCATTAGCTCAGTCGGTAGAGCATCTGACTTTTAATCAGAGGGTCGAAGGTTCGAGTCCTTCATGGCACACCATTTTTCCTTAATATGCGGGTGTGGCGGAATTGGCAGACGCGCTAGACTTAGGATCTAGTGTCTTTGACGTGGGGGTTCGAGTCCCTTCACCCGCATGATGTTGCGGAAGTAGTTCAGTGGTAGAACACCACCTTGCCAAGGTGGGGGTCGCGGGTTCGAATCCCGTCTTCCGCTCCATATTCGGGGCCTTAGCTCAGCTGGGAGAGCGCCTGCCTTGCACGCAGGAGGTCAGCGGTTCGATCCCGCTAGGCTCCATCTTTAAACCTAAGACTATATGGTCTTAGGTTTTTTTGTTTTCCAAAAATGGTTCGGAGGAGTTATTGAGTCATTTATTTAACAGAAAACTCTGTATATATATACATAATTTTGTCGAGTTGAGTCATCTCCCTTTTTGAACGTACAATAGAGGCACAGGCTTCTAATAAGGGGGATGATTGAGATGAAAGAAAGAATATCAATTATTGGAGTACCAATGGATCTTGGACAAATGCGCCGCGGTGTCGATATGGGGCCGAGTGCGATTCGATATGCCGGTGTTGTTGAGAGATTAGAAGGGCTCAGCTATAAGATTGAAGATAAGGGCGATATTGAGATTGGTCGTGCGAACAGAGAAGAAGAAGCAGCCAATAACCTGAGAAATTTGAAAGCGGTGTCAGAGGCCAGTGTGAAGCTTTCAGATCAGGTGGATGAAGCGATCAAATCGGGTTCTTTTCCACTTGTTTTCGGCGGAGACCACAGCATTGCAATCGGGACGCTTGCAGGGGTGTCAAAGCACTATGAGAATCTCGGAGTCATCTGGTACGATGCCCATGGCGATTTAAACACTGGAGAAACGTCACCATCAGGCAATATTCATGGTATGCCTCTTGCTGTCAGCATTGGAATCGGTGATGAGGCACTCACGAGAATTGGAGGCTACACACCTAAAGTAAAGCCTGAGAACATTGTGATTATAGGTGCCAGGTCGCTTGATCAGGGTGAGAAAGAGCTGATTAAGGAAAAGGGAATCAAAGTATATACCATGCATGAAATTGACCGCCTTGGTATGACGAAGGTGATGGAGGAAACCATCGAGTATTTGAAGGAACGTACGGATGGAGTTCATCTATCATTGGATCTTGACGGACTTGACCCTCATGATGCACCTGGTGTCGGAACACCTGTTATTGGCGGCATCAGCTACAGGGAAAGCCATCTTGCCATGGAAATGCTTGCAGAATCAGAGATTATCACATCAGCAGAGTTTGTTGAAGTAAATCCGATTCTTGATGAAAAAAATAAAACCGCAACAGTTGCTGTTGCTTTAATGGGCTCTTTATTCGGAGAGAAGCTCAAATAATAACGGGTACAAAAGGCATAGCCGATTGAGGCTATGCCCTTTCCATTTTTACGGGATTCTTTTAAGATAGATTTAAGATAAACCTCCTCAAAAGCCATCTACAGGACACCTAAAATTTGTTAAACTATTTTTATGTGAAAAAAAATGAAACCTTTTATTCGGCTTATACGTAATAAGGGGAATCCGCGATTTGTGCGGAGGTAAGGGGTATCATGGAGACGATCGTAAAAAACAGAATTAAACAAGTGAAAAAAGGCGACCAGAATGCATTTGCCGAAATTGTAGATCTGTACAAGGACAAGATTTATCAGCTTTGCTACCGCATGCTTGGGAATTCTCATGAGGCTGAGGATATTGCTCAGGAAGCGTTTATACGGGCATACGTCAACATTCACAGCTACGATATGGATAAAAAGTTTTCAACATGGCTGTACCGCATAGCAACGAACCTGACAATTGACCGGATCAGAAAGAAAAAGCCCGATTACTATCTGGATGCAGAGGTTGCCGGAACAGAGGGGCTCACTATGTATTCCCAGGTTGCAGCGGATGTTGCGCTGCCTGAGGATCAGGTTGCGACAATGGAACTTCAGCAAATGATTCAGAAAGAAATTTTAAAGCTCCCTGATAAATATCGGTCGGTCATCGTATTAAAGTATATAGATGAGCTTTCTTTAATTGAAATCAGTGAAATTCTCAATATGCCGATCGGGACGGTAAAAACAAGAATTCACAGAGGACGGGAAGCTCTCAGAAAGCAATTAAGGCATTTATAAGTAGAGGTGATGTTAAGTGAAATGTTCAGAGGAAATGATCGAGCGGATTCATCAGTATCTTGATCATGATATTAAGCAGGCGGATGAAAGGATCCTCAGAGAACATCTTCAGTCATGCACTGAATGTGCACAGCACCTGCATGAACTGGAGAAATCCATCGCCCTGGTGCAAAGCACCTCACATATTGAAGCTCCGTCTAATTTCACGCAGGCAGTTATGAACAGCCTTCCTGAAGAAAAGAAGCGAGTAGGTGTTGGCAGGTGGCTTAAAGGTCATCCGATGCTTGCGGCTGCCTCCCTGTTTGTGCTGCTGATGACAGGAAGCCTGTTTTCTTCCTGGTCGGGAGATTCAGACTTCAGTGTATCCAAACAGCCGAATCTGGTTGTTGAAAATAATACGGTTATCGTTCCTGAAGGCGAAACGGTTCAGGGAGATGTAACAGTCAAGGGCGGTACATTGAAGATCGAGGGAAAAGTAGAGGGAGATGTGACTGTCATTAACGGTGAGCGGTATATGGCTTCAGCCGGCCAGGTGACAGGCAAAGTTGAAGAAATTGATGAAGCCTTTGAGTGGATCTGGTTTCAAATGAAGTCTCTTGCAAAAGAGGTCGTCGATATTTTTCAGTAATGGGCCCCGGCGGCCTTTTTTTATTGTCTGAAAGGGGTGCCGTGATATATGGACTCTGGAGCGCAGGCTGTCCGTCCTTAAATGACTACAATACGGTTTAATTGCAGATTATATGATATAATATCGTAGTTATAGTCCTGTGCAAATGACTAAAACTGATGGAGGAAGAGAATATGGCACTTGAGGATTTTCCATTCTTGCACTACCTCGGCATCGCCGTTGATATTCTCCTGGTTTGGTTCGTTATATATAAGTTGATTATGGTGATACGGGGCACGAAGGCCGTTCAGCTTTTAAAAGGCATTATCGTGATTATCCTCGTTCGGACACTCAGCCAGTATTTAGGGCTGCAAACATTGCAATGGCTCATGGACCAAGCGTTAACATGGGGTTTTCTTGCGATTATTATTATTTTCCAGCCTGAGCTGCGGAGAGCACTGGAGCAGCTGGGACGGGGAAAACTTTTCTCAAGAAGCGGGGCCCCAGAGGAGGAAGAACAGCAAAAAATTATTGATGCCATCCTGAAAGCAACGGATTACATGGCAAAACGCCGTATCGGCGCACTCGTAACAATTGAAAAAGAAACAGGGATGAGCGATTACATAGAAACGGGCATACCGCTTCACTCAGCTTTATCTTCTGAGCTTTTAATCAATATTTTTATCCCGAACACTCCGCTTCATGACGGAGCTGTCATTCTTCAGAAAAACCAGATTGCAGCAGCAGCCTGCTACCTGCCTCTTTCTGAAAGTCCGTTTATTTCAAAAGAGCTTGGAACGAGGCACCGCGCAGCAGTCGGCATCAGTGAAGTAACAGACAGTATTACAATCGTTGTATCGGAGGAAACCGGAAGTATTTCGGTAACGAGAAACGGCGAGCTTCACAGAAATTTGACGGTTGAAGCTTTGAGTGAGATACTCGTTTCGGAATTTGGAAAACAGGCGAAAGCCGCTTCTTCAAACCTGTGGCAGTGGAGGGGGAAGAAGAATGGATAAGATGATAAACAATCATTGGGTCATGAGAATCATCGCGCTGCTTATGGCGCTTATGCTCTATATATCTGTCAACATCGAATCTCCTGCACCAAAGAAGCAGACGACAGGACCTGTTACATCTGTCTTCCCTTCTGCACCTTCTCAATCATCTAAAGGGACAGAGACCATTCAGGATGTAGAAGTAAAGACGTATCAGGACCAGGACAATGTGGTGATAACAGGTGTTCCGGAGACCGTCGATGTCACATTAAGCGGGCCGACCAACTCCCTTTTGAAAGCAAAGCAGCTGAAGGACTTTGAAATTTATGCCGAGCTGTCTGACCTTTCAATCGGCTCACACAGAATTGAACTGAAGCATAAAAATATAGCGGATAACCTGGAAGTGAATTTAAATCCTTCGGTCATTACGGTGAATGTAGAAGAAAAAGTAACACGTGATTTCCCGGTTGAAGTGGATTTTATTAATAAAAACCAGATAGTAGCCGGATATACGGCACAGGATCCGATTGTAAAGCCAAGTGTTGTCAGGGTAACAGGATCCAAAACCCTTATTGACAGCATTGCGCTGATCAAAACAAGAGTGAACCTGCAAAATGCGAATGAAACATTGGAGCAGGAATCAAAGGTGACGGTGTACGACGAAGACGGCAATATCCTTCCTGTTGAAGCCTATCCGTCCGTTGTAGACGTGACGGTGCCGATTACAAGCCCGAGCAAAAAGCTGCCTTTAAACATTAAAAATGAGGGCGAGCTTGGTGAAGGAATCAGCATAGCGAGCATTGAGGCTGTGCCGAATGAAGTGACCGTCTATGGTCCGCAGGATGTTCTGAATCCTCTTGAATTTATTGACGGGGTGACAGTGGACCTGAGCAAGATCAAAGATGACACCGTACTGGATGTTGATATCCCCGTTCCTGACGGTGCGACTAAAGTAAGCCCGGAAAAAATACAAATTAAAGTTGACGTTGATAAGGAAGAAGAGCGCGTATTTGAGAATCTGCCTGTCCGGATCAGAGGACTTGGTGAAGGGAAAATCCTTCAGTTTACAGATCCTGAATCAAGGGAGCTTGATCTGAGTGTAACAGCAGCGCCGAACGTCCTTGAGAAGATGAAGGCTTCCGACCTCGAGCTTTTCATCAATGTGAATGACCTGTCGGACGGTGAACACGACGTGAAAGTTGAAGTGAACGGACCTCAGGACATTAAGTGGAGCCTGCCGCAAGAGCAAGTGAACGTAAAGATTTCTTCTAAGCAATCATGATGATTGAAACAGTCAAAAGGAGCGATACTAGAATGGGAAAGTATTTTGGAACTGATGGTGTAAGAGGCGTTGCAAACAGTGAGCTGACACCTGAACTGGCATTTAAAATTGGACGCTTTGGAGGATATGTTCTGACAAAGGATTCAACACGTCCAAAAGTGCTGATTGGAAGAGATACACGCATTTCGGGACACATGCTTGAAGGTGCCCTTGTAGCGGGACTTCTTTCAATCGGAGCAGAAGTTATGCGTTTGGGAGTCATTTCAACTCCAGGCGTTTCATATTTGACAAAAGCACTTGGAGCCCAGGCTGGCGTGATGATTTCAGCATCCCACAATCCTGTTCAGGATAACGGCATTAAATTCTTTGGCCCGGACGGATTTAAATTGTCAGATGACCAGGAGTTTGAAATCGAAGGACTGATGGATCAGGCAGAAGATACACTTCCAAGACCTGTAGGATCAGATTTGGGACAGGTAAACGACTATTTTGAAGGCGGCCAGAAATATCTGCAGTTCCTGAAGCAGACAGTTGATGAGGACTTTACAGGTCTTCACGTTGCGCTTGACTGTGCACACGGAGCGACTTCATCCCTTGCAACGCACCTTTTTGCAGACCTTGATGCAGATGTTTCCACAATGGGAACAACGCCGAACGGCCTGAATATCAATGACGGTGTAGGATCTACTCACCCTGAAGCACTTGCTGCCTTCCTGAAAGAAAAAGGAGCGGATGTTGGACTTGCATTCGACGGCGACGGCGACCGCCTTATCGCTGTTGATGAAAAAGGCGATATCGTCGATGGCGATCAAATCATGTTCATCTGTGCAAAATTCCTTAACGAACATGGCAGATTGAAAAAAGAAACGGTTGTATCAACGATCATGAGTAACCTTGGTTTCTACAAAGCAGTTGAAGCGAACAACATGAAGAGCGCTCAAACAGCTGTCGGTGACCGCTACGTTGTAGAAGAGATGAAAAAAGGCGATTATAACCTTGGCGGAGAGCAGTCAGGGCATATCATCTTCCTTGACCACAACACAACGGGTGACGGCCTTCTTACAGCCATCCAGCTTGTAAATATCATGAAAGTAACCGGAAAATCTCTTTCTGAGCTTGCTTCAGAAATGGCGAAATTCCCGCAGCTTCTGATTAATGTCAGAGTGACAGATAAGCATGCTGTTACGGATAACATGAAAGTAAAGCAGATCATTGCCGAAGTGGAGCAGGAAATGAACGGTGACGGCCGCATCCTGGTGCGTCCTTCCGGTACAGAGCCGCTTGTCCGCGTGATGGCTGAAGCTCCGACTGCAGAGCTTTGCGAGCAATATGTGTCACGCATCGTGGCCGTTGTAAAAGCTGAAATGGGAACAGAATAAGGATTGAAAGACCTGCCGGCAGCGGCAGGTCTTTTTTAGCTAATATTCACAGACATATTTGCATCTTTTGCTGCCCCATACTAAATATACCTCATTGTCTCCTCCCGACAGGTTTGAAAAACCGGATGAACAGGGTATGAAAGCGGGGGAACAATCTTTTTCGTAATTCATATACTAAAGGGTGCATCTTTCTGAATCACAAAACGAATTGACGATTTGATTGTCGTATAGTAAGATTACTTTTGTGTTTTGATTTTAGACAGAGAAAGGAGCATAGTTAGTACGTTTTACGAAAAGCGCCTGAACTGAGCAGAACGAAAAAAGCTTAGTTGACGAGGATGGAGGATTATCGAAAGTTCGGCGGATGCCTCCCGGTTGACGATTACAGCCGCAAGCTCTCTCCTGAAAACAAAGAGGCAACTTTTTGCACAAAGGGAAGAACGTAATCACCTAAAAATATAGACATGTGTGAGGGGACAGATTAACAGGTCCCCGAGACTTGGCCTGTCCCCCGCCTAATGGGAGGATACTTTAGTATGTGCGGAATCGTTGGTTATATTGGACAAAAGGATACAAAAGAAATTTTGCTTCGCGGTCTTGAAAAGCTTGAGTACCGCGGTTATGATTCAGCTGGTATTGCTGTAATAAATGAAGACGGAGTTCATGTGTTTAAAGAAAAAGGCCGCATCGCTATTCTTCGCGAAGAAGTAGATGCGAATGTTCTTTCTACAGCTGGAATCGGTCACACCCGCTGGGCGACTCATGGCGCCCCTAGCAAACGCAACTCACATCCCCATCAAAGTGCTTCAAGCCGTTTTACGCTTGTTCACAATGGTGTCATTGAAAACTATTCAAGCCTTAAACGTGAATACCTTCAGGACGTAGCTCTTGCGAGTGACACAGACACAGAAGTTGTGGTACAGGTTATTGAGAAGTTTGTAAACCAGGGTGCAGATGTTGAAGAAGCGTTCAGCAAAACACTGTCGATCTTAAAAGGCTCTTACGCCATTGCCCTTTTAGATGAGCAAAATCCGGAAACAATCTTTGTTGCAAAAAACAAAAGCCCGCTTCTAGTCGGTCTTGGTGACGGCTTCAATGTTGTTGCATCAGATGCAATGGCTATGCTGCAGGTTACAGACCAATTTGTAGAGCTAATGGATAAAGAAATCGTCCTTGTAAAACGCGAAGCTGTTACGATTAAGAACCTTCAGGGTGAAGTTATTGAGCGTGCTCCATATACAGCTGAGCTTGACGCAAGCGATATCGAAAAAGGAACATACCCTCACTACATGCTTAAAGAAATCGATGAGCAGCCGCTTGTTATGCGGAAGATCATTCAAAAATATCAGGACGACCAAGGCAAGCTGTCGATGGACCCGGCTATTGTCGATGCAGTGAATGCTGCTGACCGCCTTTACATCGTGGCGTGCGGAACAAGCTATCATGCCGGACTTGTCGGTAAACAGTTCATTGAAAAATGGGCAAAGAAACCTGTTGAGGTTCATGTTGCAAGTGAATTCTCTTACAACATGCCGATTCTTTCTGAAAAACCGCTGTTTATCTTTATTTCACAAAGCGGTGAAACAGCAGACAGCCGTGCTGTACTTGTTCAAATTAAAGAGCTTGGCTACCAGGCACTAACGATCACTAACGTACCTGGTTCTACGCTTTCACGTGAAGCAAACCACACGCTTTTGCTTCATGCAGGACCTGAAATTGCCGTTGCTTCTACAAAAGCATATACTGCGCAATTAGGCGTACTTGCGATCCTTGCAGCAGTTACAGCTGAAGCAAGAGGCATTGACCTAAGCTTTGATATCGTAAAAGAAATGGGTATTGTCGCAAACGCAATGGAAGTCCTTTGCGATCAAAAAGAAGAAATGGAATACATTGCACGCGAATACCTTTCTACAACACGCAACTGCTTCTTCATCGGCCGTTCAGTCGACTACTATGTAGGACTTGAAGGCGCCCTGAAGCTGAAAGAAATCTCCTACATTCAGGCAGAAGGTTTTGCCGGAGGAGAGCTTAAGCACGGAACGATCGCACTAATTGAAAACGGCACGCCGGTTATCGCGCTTGCAACACAGGAGCATGTTAACCTAAGCATCCGCGGAAACGTGAAAGAAGTAGCAGCACGCGGAGCCAACCCATGCATTATCGCCCTTAAAGGCTTAGAAGAAGAAGACGACCGTTTCGTTCTTCCTGCTGTACACGAAGAACTGACGCCGCTTGCTTCTGTCATTCCGCTGCAATTGATCTCTTACTACGCAGCTCTTCACAGAGGTTGTGACGTGGATAAACCGCGTAACCTTGCTAAGAGTGTGACGGTTGAGTAAATCATACAGATAAATAAAAAAAACGGAGAAGGTCATTAAGATCTTCTCCGTTTTTTTTTGTTTAGTGGAACTTCTGTCACATATTTTCGTCTAAAGTGAGTAAGGGGGAGTTGTTATGAGATTACATAAGTTTATCTTCATTTTGACAATAGGGGTTTTATTTTTTCTAACAGGATGTGCAGAGGATCCTGACTATGAAGAACAATATATTGAAGTTGAAAAATGGGCAGGCGTTGATAACATTTATAAAGTTGATAGAGAAATTACCAGCACTAAAGAGGTTGATAAGGTCAGGAAAACTGTGAATCAAGCTGATTGGTCAAAAGCAAAAGCAAGCATGGCGCGTCCTGCTGATTACAGGTTTACCTTTCAACCTAAGGATCGCAGAATCATAACAAAAGCTGCTCTATATGAGCTTTGGATAAGTCCGAATAAAGACAGAGTGGAACTCGTCATAGACGTTGAGAGCAAGTATGCTCAATTAAATAAGAAAGATTCCGCTGTGGTGATTGAGATCGTGACTGGAGATGAATAAGAAATCTTTCTTTAAATATACAAAAAAGGAGCGGGGCTTGAATGAAACCCCTGCTCCTTTTTTCTATTAATAAACCTTATCCCCATTAAAGATCGAATTTTTCACAACGACGTAATCCACCGTGCGGATGGCATCAAGTTTCGTTCCGCCTGCATAGGAGATTGATGACTGCAGATCCTGCTCCATTTCAGTGAGCGTGTCCTTCAATGAGCCCTTGTGTTCAACGTACATTTTTTTGCCTTCGACGTTTTTCTTTTCGCCTTTTTGGAATTCAGAAGCTGATCCGAAGTATTCTTTGAAAAGCTTTCCGTCCATTTCGATGGTTTCACCAGGAGACTCCTCGTGTCCTGCGAACAGGGAGCCGATCATGACCATGGATGCTCCGAATCGAACAGACTTCGCAATGTCACCATGTGTGCGGATGCCGCCGTCTGCGATGATTGGCTTAGTTGCCGCCTTTGCACACCAGCGAAGTGCAGCAAGCTGCCAGCCGCCTGTTCCAAACCCTGTCTTGATTTTCGTGATGCACACTTTGCCCGGTCCGATTCCGACTTTTGTAGCGTCAGCGCCGGCGTGCTCAAGCTCTCTCACTGCTTCAGGAGTTCCAACGTTGCCTGCGATGACAAAGCTTCCAGGAAGATGTTTCTTAATATGTTTGATCATTTCGATGACCGCGTTTGAATGACCGTGGGCGATATCAATTGTAATATAATCAGGCACCAGATTCTCAGCCGCAAGTTCTTCAATAAAGCCGTACTCTTCCTCTTTAACACCGACGCTGATTGAAGCAATCAGGCCGCGTGATTTCATATCCTGGATGAACGCGCTTCTTTTCTCAGGCTGAAAACGGTGCATGATGTAGAAGTAGCCGTTTTCTGCAAGGTTTACAGCAATTGTTTCATCAATAATCGTCTGCATATTGGCAGGTACGACAGGAAGTTTGAATGTATGGTTTCCAAGAGCAATGGTTGTGTCACACTCAGAACGGCTGTTCACAACACATTTTGCAGGTATTAATTGAATATCTTCATAATCGAATACATTTTCCATGTAAAATACACCCCTAAATACGAATGTTATTGTTAAGATAACTTTTAATTGTTCGTCCATTTGGTACTTTACATCATTTGTATGGTTATGTCAAAGATTTTTAGAGAAAAAAACGAAGATTGATAGGAGGAATTCTAAATTTAAGTAAACCTTTACAATGGGAAAAAGGAGGTGTTTGCGTACATTAAGTGCTGTGACATGCGGTAAGCCGAAAGTGTTCTAAACCCGAGTTAGCAGCACATACCGGGTATCCGGAACAGGAGAAAGTGCGGTAAACCCGAGTTAACAGCATAAAGCGGGTATCCGGAACAGGAGAAAGTGCGGTAAACCCGAGTTAACAGCATAAAGCGGGTATCCGGAACAGGAGAAAGTGCGGTAAACCCGAGTTAGCAACACAAACCAGGTATCCGGTGCAGCCGAAAGTGCGGTAAACCCGAGTTAACAGCACAAACCGGGTATCCGGTGCAGTCGAAAGTGTTCTAAACCCGAGTTAACAACACAAACCGGTTATCCGGTGCAGCCGAAAGTGCGGTAAACCCGAGTTAACAGCACAAACCAGGTATCCGGAACAGGAGAAAGTGCGGTAAACCCGAGTTAACAGCATAAAGCGGGTATCCGGAACAGGAGAAAGTGCGGTAAACCCGAGTTAGCAACACAAACCAGGTATCCGGTGCAGCCGAAAGTGTTCTAAACCCGAGTTAACAACACAAACCGGTTATCCGGTACAGCTGAAAGTGTTCTAAACCCGAGTTAACAGCACAAACCGGGTATCCGGAACAGCTGAAAGTGCGCTAACGATTTGCAGGCAGGACCTCGGCGGATTCGGTTACTGCTTCGATCGCCGATGTGATGCACTTCATTCCTCCTGCTGACTGACTAATCAAGTGCCGCTAGTCAACCCCTTTTTTTCGGTAAAAACTACCGCTATTCTTGCAAACTAGTATTCGTATAAAATAAAGCTATGAAAACACTTAAATCTTTTTCTCTTATGTTGTTGGTTGTCGCTCTAGCCTTTGGATTCAGCAGTCAAGCAAGTGCTGCAAGTACATACACAGTTAAAAGCGGGGATACGATGTGGAAAATCGCATCGAAGTATCAGGTTGGCGTTTCTGAATTGATTAAAGCCAATCCAAATGTTAAGAATGCTAATATGATCTATCCAGGACAGTCTCTTAACATTCCTTCTGGAAGCGCTTATCAAAGCATGGAAAGCGAAGTGGTTACGCTTGTAAATAAAGAGCGTGCCAAATACGGTTTAAAGCCGCTTGCCGCCAACTGGGAGGTTGCCCGTGTTGCACGGTACAAATCAGAAGATATGCGTGACAAAAACTACTTCAGTCACACATCGCCTACATACGGCTCTCCATTTGATATGATGAAGAGCTTCGGCATTCAGTACAGTTATGCAGGTGAGAACATTGCTGCCGGACAGTCTACAGCTCAAAGTGTTGTAACTGCCTGGATGAACAGTGAAGGACACCGCAAAAACATTCTGTCTTCTAATTTCAAGGAAATCGGTGTCGGGTACGCCAAAGGCGGATCTTACGGCCACTATTGGACGCAGATGTTTATCAGCAAATAATGGACAAGGAGGAGACAGGGCAATCCGTTTACGGGTTGCCCTTTTTTATGCAGGAAAAGATTCTTATCATAAGCGGGAGTTCTGTTTTCATTTTTTTAAAAAACCCACTATAATAAGCTTAGATGAAATTTCGAGTGCATAGAGAGAAATGGAGGACACTCATGAAGCAGGCAAGCCCGAGAGTAGGTACGTTTAAGAGGTTTATCCTTAACAATAGATTTGTTCTGTTTCTTCTGATTCTGCTTTTGATTGGATTAAACATTCTTGTTTTTATGCAGGTATCGTTTATCTTTACACCGATTGAAGTGCTGATTAAAACCATTCTTCTGCCCATCATCATGGCAGCGATTGTCTATTATCTGCTGAATCCCGTGGTGGATTTTTTTGAACGGAAAGGCGTACGGAGAATTTATTCTATTTTGCTCCTGTTTGTTGTGATTGCAGGGCTGCTGACCATCCTGATTGTGTCGGTCATTCCGTTTTTAAAAGCGCAGGTTCTGAGTTTGATTGAAAGTTTTCCTCAATATACAAAAGATGTAGAGCTGCTTGTCATGCAGGTGGTCGGCAGCGATTTTGTTGATCAGGCACAGAAAACGCTGAATATTAATGTAGCGGATCTGTCAAAGCAGATGTCTGAGCAGGCTTCCACAATCATCAACAATATGTTTGCGGGAATCGGGAATATTGTAGGGATTGTGAAAGACTTCATCCTGGCGATTGTCACACTGCCGTTCATTTTGTTTTATTTGTTAAAGGACGGAAAAAAACTTGGGCCATATGTTCTTAAATTTTTGCCCGTTAACCTCAGAAGTTCTACATTTAAAGTGATGCATGAAATGAATCAGCAGATCAGTTCATATATCCGCGGACAGATTATTGTCAGCTTCTGCATTGGCGCGCTTATGTATGTCGGCTTTTTAACGATCGGTCTTGAGTATGCTTCCCTGCTTGCCCTGATTGCTGCATTTACAAGCGTTGTGCCGTATCTTGGGCCGGCGATTGCGATTACGCCAGCGTTTATTATTGCCCTTGTCACATCGCCGTTTATGGTTTTGAAGCTGATCATCGTATGGACCATTGTTCAATTGATTGAAGGGAAGTTTATTTCTCCGCAGATTATGGGACGTAATCTTCATATCCATCCGATTACGATTATTTTCGTGATATTGACGGCTGGAAATCTATTTGGGGTAGTAGGAATTATTCTGGCAGTGCCGGGATATGCCGTGCTCAAGGTTATTGTGACCCACCTGTTTGAATGGATGAAAATCCGCAGTAATATGTATGAACAGAAAGGGATTGAATGAAGCATTTCTTCTTTAGAAGAGATGCTTTTTTGCATACTCAAACGAATAAACTTTTCAATAAAGGGTATATAAAAAAGAGCAAGAAAGTTTGAATATGAAAGGGAGTATGGAACATGTCAGAAGCATTATTTACTACATCAGTTACAGCAGTAGGCGGACGTGAAGGGAAAGTACATTCATCAAATGATGTCATCAACATGGATATTGCAATGCCGGGCTCACCGAGAGCAGACAGAGTGCCGAATGCAACAAATCCTGAGCAACTGTTTGCAGCGGGATATGCGGCCTGCTTTGACGGCGCCCTTCAGCATATGGCAAGAAAAGAAAAAGTGAAGTTTGATTCTGAGGTAACGGCCAATGTCAGCTTCCTGAAGGACGAGTCAGACGGGGGCTTCAAGCTCGCGGTAAAACTCGACGTAAAGGGAACAGGCATTGAAAAGGACAAGCTTGAGGATCTTGTGCATAAAGCTCATGAATTCTGCCCTTATTCAAAGGCGACAAGAGGAAATATTGATGTAACTCTTGAAGCGCAGGCTTAAATTCTTATAAAAATGGTGCTTACTCATTTGAGTAGGCACCATTTTTTGTAGCCTTGCTTCACTTGTTAATCATTTAGGACAATGTTGACATTCAGCTGAGAATACCTTAAAATTATCTTGGATTCGAGATATTAACTCATGTTTATATAGATAAAGGAAAGAGAAACTATTTTTAAAGGAGAGATGTTTCAATGAAAACAGCGGGTATTCACCACATTACGGCCATTGTCGGCCATCCGCAGGAAAACGCTGATTTTTATGCAGGGATTCTTGGGCTTAGATTAGTGAAACAAACGGTTAACTTTGATGATCCTGGAACGTACCATCTTTATTTCGGAGATGAAGGGGGACATCCTGGAACGATTATTACTTTTTTCCCTTGGCCGGATGCGTATCAGGGCACGATTGGAGACGGCCAGGTCGGTGTAACGTCTTATGCTGTTCCAAAAGGAGCTCTGCCGTTTTGGGAAGAAAGACTTGGGAGATACGGCGTGCCGTTTGAAAAGATGGAACGGTTTGGCGAGTCATTCCTTGTGTTTGACGATCCTCATGGACTGCATCTTGAGCTTGTTGAGAGGGAAAAAGGAAAACAGAACGCATGGGAGTTTGGCGGTGTAACAGCCAATGTTGGGATAAAAGGTTTCGCAGGTGCAACTCTCCTGTCCTCACGTCCTGAAAAAACGGCAGAACTTCTTGAAAAGGTGATGGGATATGAAAAAGTGGCCGAAGAGCGGGACTTTATCCGTTTTCGTTCAACGGCTGATATCGGAAACATCATTGATTTGAAGATGACTCCGATTGGTCGGGGGAGAATGGGAGTAGGCACGGTTCATCACATTGCTTTCCGGGCAGAAGACGACAGCAATCAGCTTCAATGGCAGCAGCATGTCGCAAGGAGCGGCTACCAGGTGACGCCTGTGCAGGACCGCCAGTATTTTAATGCAATCTACTTCAGGGAGCACGGTGAGATCCTGTTTGAAATCGCAACAGACCCTCCTGGATTTGCCCATGATGAAGAAGTGCTTGGCGGAAAACTTATGCTGCCTGAGCGGTATGAGCCGCAGAGGGATAAGATTGAGAAGGTGCTTGCACCGTTTGAAATAAGAGAAGTGTAAGAACCAGAAAACCCGGACTTCGCATGAGTCCGGGTTTTACGTGTTTTTAAAGAAACAGCACCATGTGTTCTTCATCAAAATAGGTGCCGTTCGCTTTCAAGGCTCTTTTTTCATAGCCATATATTGAAAAGCCAAGAGAGGCATAAAGATGCCTTGCAGACTGGTTGCTGCTGACAACAGAAAGCTGCAGCTGCTCTGTGTCCTCAAGCTGACCGGCGCGGGCAATAGCCGCCGACATAAGCTGCCTGCCAATGCCCTTTCCCCGGTAAGGCGGAGAGACGTACATCGCGAAGATGGAGGCTTTATGTTTGAGTTTCGCTTTCGTTTCAGGGACTAGCGTAACAACCCCTGTAAGTGCATCCCCGTCAAAAGAGCCAAACGTAAACGTATGCTCAGCGTCGAGCCTTGCTTTGAAGAGGTCTATTGGATAAAGAAGCTCTTCTTCGTAGCTTGAGCCAAACGCTTCCGGGGTGGTTTTCAGGCCTTCAAGGCGGATGCTGCGGTATGCGGCGGAATCGTGTCCATTTAGAATGCGGATTTTCATAGGCTCCTCCAAAAGTGGTTTTAAGTAAGATTGCAGTGCCTGAACGAATTCATTCAGCCATACTTTTTCTGATGCTCTTTTTTCAATTTCAAATAGTCTTCATCTTCTCTGATCTTTATCCATTTCTCCTTGAAGATAGAAGCGGATTCCGCTTTTTCGTCGTCAATGTCACGCTCGTGAAGGTCGCCGTCCTCCTTGTACTTTCGCCCGCCTTTATAATTGGCGTAGCGTCTGGCACGTGTGTAGCCCATCTGGATGAATTTCCGCGCCATGTCCATTCCGACAAAATCGTCTTTTTCTTTGTATTCTTCATACATCGCGTAAATCGTTTCTGAAGATTCCCTCGCAATTTCAGGCGTTTTAAACCGCCAGTGGGGAAGGATTTCTCCTTTATAGGGTTCAACAAGCAAAACGCCCTGCTCGCCTCTGCCGACCCGGTATTTTTCGGGATTCTTGCGAAAATCCGTATGTTCGAAGTCCTCATCATAATTAAATGCCATGTCCATCACCTCTGTACTCTTTACCCGAAAACAAAGAATGTTATCTGAAAATGGCAGCAAACAAACCGGTTAGGACGAGTGCGGCAAACATGGCGGCTGCGATAGCCTTCCCCTTGTTGATTTCAGGTTTTGCTTTCTTATAGCCAAGCCTCCGGCTGACAAGCTTCCCGGCTGTGTAATTGCTGAAGTAATAGGGAACAAGAATCACGATCACATACAGCCAGAAAAGCGGATTGAACACAATGAAGAAAAAAAGGAACACCGGCCAGAAAAGAATTCCGGCTTTTCTTCTGATGAAAGAATGAGTCTGCAGGATACGAAGCAAAAACCTGTACAGAGCATAGTCCGTTTTCAGCATCTCGAGGTATTGCTCTCTGTAATCCTGATCATCAGGGTCAATTGCAGCAGCGCTGCGGCTCAGCTCCCTTGCCTGCTTGAAATCGCCGCGGTTGAAGGCGGTATTGGCCAGAGTATAGTACACGTAGGGATTATCTTCATTGCTTTTCAAAGCCATCTGCTCGTATTCTTTCGATTTTTTCTTTTTCCCGAAAAGCAGGAGGAGATTGCTGTAGGCTGCAAGGTATGTGGCATCTTCGGTTTCATGAACAAGCGCAATCTCCATGAGCCCCAAAGCTTTCTTCCCTTTATTTTTCTGCAGGGCTCTCATTGCTTTGAGGTAATAGAGGTGAGCTGTGTCCGGATAGAGATGGAGAGCACTTTCTGCAGCCGCATCAAATGCTTTCCATTCACCAAGATTGAAGAGAGCCATGACAAGGATGAGGTGACCGGTGAAGTCTTCCGGATCTTTACGGAGGGCTTCTTTTGAAAAATGGACAGCTGCAGGAAAATCCTCTTTATCTGCATAGATTCTGGCAAGAAGCGAATACGAACGGGCATCCTCAGGATCAGACGCAATCAGGGCATGTGCTTCTTTGGTGGCCTGGCTGTAATTTTTCCAGTCTGTCAGTTTGCGGATCCTCTCCTCATAGATGCTGAACATCAGCGGATGCCATGTGCTTTCATATAGTCCAGAACGTGCTGATAATCCTTATTTGTATCGCTGAACGTTGCATAGTTCTTGGCGGTTGAAAACCATTCAAGCGTCGTAGGGTTCCGGTTCCTTGCGGCTTTCAGGACATCTGCATGCGACATTGGCTGCAGGGAGCCCTGCTCGAGTGAGCGTTCAATGGCTTTTGATACGGCATCATCCACAACCTGAGTCAAATCAGCTCCTGAAAAGTGAGAGGTTACCTTAGCCACTTTCGATAAATCAAGCTTCTCCTGAGGCTTATCTTTTGTTTTGAGCGTCAAAATCAGCTCGCGCTCTTCCTGTGAGGGAGGCGGGATGAAAAGAAGAGAATTGAACCTTCCCGGCCTCCGCAGCGCCGGATCAAGATACCAGGGTGTATTCGTCGCCCCGATGATGTAAACCTGATCGTTGAACGACTGCAGTCCATCAAGCTCCAAAAGAAGCTGATTGACAATCATCCGGTCGTGGTGCTGGCTCATGCGGTGCCGGTTTCCCCCAAGGGCGTCTAGCTCATCAATAAACAGCACACAAGGCTTCTGCTCCCGTGCTTTCTCAAAAACATCATGCAGATTGTGCTCGCTCTGGCCGACATACATGGATAGAATGGCCTGCAGCTCAAGGTGGATAAAACTTGCATTGATCTCACCTGCAATCGCTTTTGCCAGAAATGTTTTCCCGCATCCCGGAGGCCCGTACAGCAGAAGGCTGCCGCCGCTCTTTTTACCAAAGGCCTGAAAAAACTCAGGCGACTGGATCGGCATAATAAAATCCATGCGAATCCGCTTTTTTACATCCTCAAGTCCGCCGACATCATCAAATGTCTCCTTCGGCTGAACCGTCTCAACCAGGCTGTTTTTATCCTTATCAAACTGAATCACTTTCAAATTTCTGCGCTTTTTATCATCATCTGATCTCACAACCATACCTCCTGTACTGAACAATCATTCTTCTTTGATACTAGCAAAATATGAAAGTATTTCCAAGATGAAGAATACCTGGTTGGGGAGGGAGTTAAAACGACCGGGAATGCAGGATTTACATCCAACTATTGCAGATTTACAGCCAACATCCTATCAAATCCCAAATCATTGACATCTGCCTGCAGCGGGTGTATAGTATACCTATAATATCTCGAATTCAAGATAATTTTATGGAGGGATTTACATGCTGCCGTTAAAAGGGATTCACCATGTATCAGCCATTACAGCAAAAGCACCTCAAAACTATGAGTTTTATACGAAAACACTTGGTCTTCGCTTAATTAAGAAAACAGTCAATCAGGACGATGTATCTGTGTATCATTTGTTTTATGGGGATGAAAAAGGAAACCCGGGCACAGAGCTGACGTTTTTTGAAATCGCCAATGCTGGCAGAGTCCATGAAGGAGTCAACAGCATTTCGGCTACGTCGCTCCGCGTGAAAAGCGATGCGGCACTCTCCTACTGGAAAGAGCGCTTTGAGAAGCACAGTGTGGAGCACGGGGAGATTGCTGAAGCATTTGGCCGGCTGACTCTTTCATTCAGGGATTTTGAAGGACAGCGTCTGATTCTGGTATCTGATGAGAACAACGCGGGAGTTGCCGCCGGAACGCCTTGGGAGAAGAGCCCGATCCCGGCTGAATATGCGATCACCGGACTTGGTCCAGTCAAGCTGACAGTGGCTGTTCCTGAAAGAACGATTGAAATTCTGACAGACATTCTCGGTTTCCGGGCGAAAGGCAGGTATCCGTCTGACGTACCCGGCCAGCCGGACATTCAGGTGTTTGAAACGGGAGAAGGCGGCACAGGAGCAGAGGTTCATATTGAAGAGCGCCTCGACCTGCCCCAGGAGCGTCTTGGACGCGGAGGGGTTCACCACGTGGCCTTCCGAGTTGAAAATGAAGAAGAAATGCACAAGTGGATTCAGAAACTGAAAGCTGAACGCATACCGAGTTCAGGATTTGTAGACCGTTTCTACTTCCGTTCCCTGTACTTCCGCGAGCCGAACGGCATCCTGTTCGAGCTTGCAACAGATGGCCCGGGATTTGATACGGATGAGGAACTTGAGCATCTCGGCGAAGCACTCGCTCTTCCTCCATTCCTTGAGCCGCGTCGTGCTGAAATTGAAGCAAAGCTGAAGCCCCTGGATACATCACTCAGCTGACACAGTAAAACCCCGGCCTGATTTTCAGGACCGGGGTTTTAGGTTTATTCATTAACTGTACAATAAAAACTTAAAGGACAAGGTCTTAATTAAACGTTTGTTTAATATTTATTTAATGGATTAAAGCACTTGATTGCAGGGTATGGAAAGAGAGACAAGATGCTGTTCACAATCTATTAAGGAGTGAAACGATGATCACGGTGCCTAAATATTTGCTTGAAAAAGAAGATATGACCAATCCTGAAATCGTTCCCGAATGGGTCATCAGGGAATATCAGAATTTCAGAAGTGTCGTCACAAATAAAACCTTTCCGTGCTACTTCGGCATGGCAGCCGAAAAAAAAGGAGAGCTGAGATATGCGTACATATCAAAAGAAGACTGGTCCAATCTGCCGGAAGCCCTGATTGCGTTTAAAAAGCTGTTTGATGAAGCCGAGAAGCTCATTCGCCATGGTCTGTTCGTGTTCGTTGAACCGGAGGAGGACGAGAAATCGATTCCGTACTACCGGGAGTATTTCTGGAATGTGCTTCAGTACCTTCATGATATCGACAAAGAGCCTTGGCCGAAGGATTACCCGCAGGATCCGGATCATCACCTTTGGGCCTTTTCGTTTGCCGATGAGCCGTACTTCGTCTTTGGAAATGCCCCTGCATACAAGCAGCGGAAAACAAGAGATCTTGGGGCAAGCTTAGTGCTTGGTTTCCAGCCGCGCCGCATTTTTGAAGGGCTCGAAGGCACGTCAGAGGGAGGCAGCATGTCCCGCGAAAAAGTAAGAGAGCGGGTTGAAAAGTGGGATCAGCTTCCAAAGCACCCGAACATCAGCCACTACGGGGATCCCGATCACAGAGAGTGGAAGCAGTACTTTATCGGAGATGACATTGAGCCGATTAAGGGGAAATGCCCATTTCATCATAAGTAAGAAGAAGCTGCCTGGATTGCCCGGCAGCTTTTTTTCTGTGTGTACTATCTGTACTCCCTCAAATCCTTCAGCCTGAACCACCCGATCAGACCGATGACAGTAAGAAGGAAACCGCAAATAAGAAGCACTTGGCCGCCGCCAAAGATATCGGTGAAAAACGAAGCTGCGGCCAGACCGGCAGGAGGGAGGACACTTGTAAGAGCACCAATCGTCCCGAACACTCTTCCCTGCATGCTGCTCGTTACCTGAAGCCTGAGTATGACATTTATGAGCAGGGTACTGAACGAAAATAAAAATCCGATCAGCAAAATGACAGGAATCCCAATCATAGCCGAATCCACTTTTCCAAGGATGACATAGAGCGGTCCAAGCGCGATTGTACTGCCAAGAATGATCATGCCTCTGTGAACCAGTTTCTTTTCAAAAGCCATAATCAGTCCTGCCCCGGCCATATAGCCAAGCGGGATGCTTGCTTCAATCAGGCCGAATTCTGCAGGACCCGCTTTCCACTCTCTGATGGCAATCACCTGAATGATCATCAGGGATGTGGTGAAAAACAGAATGAGAACAGGTGATAGAATCGTGATCGCCCGTGCGAACGGTTCTTGCCATATATATGAGAATCCAGTGAGGAAATCCTGCTTAAACGTTGTTTTCTCTGCAAAGGTCTGCCTGTGCTCGGGAAAATGTTTCACCGCGAGAACGAGAATGACAGATACAAAGAACATAAGCGCATCAATTAAAATGGCCGCAACCCCGCCAAAGGCAGCCACAACGATTCCCCCTGCAGCAAATCCGAGTGTTCTTGCAATGTTGTCTGCAAGACTCATAGCACCTGTTGCTGCCTGGATTTTCTCTTTGCCGACCACATCAATGAGCGAGGCGTTAAATGCAGGACCTTTAAACAGCCCGGATAGCGCAGTGCCTGCAGTAAGCAGGATGATGACCCAGAACGGGGTTTCCACAGCAATTGCTGCGGCGAGGCAAACCACAAGCAGACCCCTGATCAAGTCTGATATCCACATCATTTTTTTCCGGTTCATCCTGTCTGCCGCTGTGCCTGCTATGGAGGCAAAACACGTGGTCACAAGCATATGAGTGATTAGGACCGCAGACATAAGGGCTGCACTGTCATAAGTTTTGAGCACCCAGATATTCAGGGCAATCGTGTGAAACGTTCCTCCGAAAATGGAAAGAGTATACGCGGTGAAGAGCGACAAAAAGGTTTTATTTGTCCATAAGCTTTGCTGCTTCAGCGAGACGTGAACAGACTGAGGTTCACCCATTGTAGTCATCCCCTTTACTTAATCGTTTAAGTTATGCTGGTTCACTATCTATTTAAAAAGTAAAAGCAAAGAACTGACTTAAACGTTTAAGTTAAGAATATGCAGTTTCACCTCAGCTGTCAATCTCTCTTTTTTGAGGCGGGGATTGTTTACAATCATCCAATCGGTGATAAAGATAAGAAAAAGACGGAAATAGAGGTGCGGGACATGTTTTCAGCATTCACAAAAAATTTCAGCAGGCCAAAAGGATTTTTAGGAATTGTGGCAGGAAAGATCATGGCACTTGAGAATACGGCGATTAATAAATGGACGATAGGCAAACTGAGAATCAGGCCGGGAAACCGCATTTTAGAAATTGGATTCGGGCCGGGCTACAGCATTGGTTTCATGCTGAAGCATTATCGCAGAGTCATTATAGACGGGGTGGATGTCTCTGAAACGATGAAGGAGCAGGCGGAAAAGCAGTTCAGCACCTATGTGAAAAATGGACGCGTGAAATTAATGAAGGCCGATGCCGAAACAGTCGAGCTACCTGCGAACACATACGACAAGCTGCTTTCAGTCAACAATTACACGATTTGGAATGACCCGAGAGCAGGGCTTGAAAATCTCACGAGATCCCTGAAGCCCGGAGGAATGGCGGCAATCACGATGCAGCCGAGGGAAGAGGATGCTTCAGCGGAAAAAACGAAAATGTTCGGCAGGCAGATCCGCGATGATATGCTCGCCTGCGGATATGAAGATGTTAGGGTATCCTTTAAAAAAGTGCGTCCTGAACTGACTGTCTGCGTGACAGGCATTAAAAAAGGAGGAAGATGAATGAACGTCCAGCATGAGCTGTTTGAAGGAGACGGAACTATTCCGAACAATACAGAACTTCCGCTGCTCGTATATAAAACCGCTTTTTCTGATAAAGAAGAATTTGAACATGCTTTGAAAAGAAACAGCTGGAACGGAGCATGGGTCAACGGTGTCTATACTTATCATCACTTTCACAGTTCCGCCCATGAGGTGCTTGGCGTACTCGGCGGAAGGGCCGAGGTGCTTTTTGGAGGAGAGGAAGGACGCAAGCTTCTATTGGAAAAAGGGGATGTAGCCATCATTCCGGCCGGAGTCGGCCATAAATGCCTGCAAAAAGATGCGGACTTCCAAGTCATGGGGGCCTATCCTGACAATCAGGAAATGGATATGTGCACCGGAAAACCGGAAGAATACGAGGAAGCCATCAGCCGGATTAAGCAAGTGCCGCTGCCTTCACATGATCCTTTTTTCGGGGAAAATGGACCGATGTTTGAGTATTGGAAAGGTTGATTCTTGTAGGTGCTGAGGGAGTGGCGCAAAAAGCTTGTTGCGTTATAAGGGAAAGTGGCACAACTCCCTAGAATGACGCCACAAAGCTGTTCGCATTATAAGTGAAAGTGGCGCAACTCACCGGAGTGACGCCACAAAGCTGTTGGCAATATAAGTGAAAGTGGCGCAACTCGCCGGAGTGACGCCACAAAGCTGTCTGCAATATAAGGAAAAGTGGCACAACTCCCTAGAATGACGCCACAAAGCTGTCTGTAATATAAGGAAAAGTGGCTCAACTCGCCGGAGTGACGCCACAACCCTGATTGCATCATAAGTGAAAGTGGCGCAACTCCCCGAAATGACGCCACAACCCTGTCCGTACCCTAAGAAAAGTGGCGTCACCGGCCGGACTGCCGTTTAAACTTGCCTGTTTGAATGAATCCAGGTGTCAAAGGTTTGACACGATCACTTCATATCGTGTACTATACGTTTATGAGATTAAACATATAAACACTTGAAAGGCGGTAATAATAATATGGACAACATACAATCCATTCTTGCGGCCCAAAGAGAGTATTTTTTAAAAGGACATACAAGAAAACTCGAAGACCGCAAAAAAAACCTGGTTCGTCTCCGCAAGTCGATAAAAAGAAACGAGCAGGCCATTATAGATGCACTGAATAAAGACTTAAACAAATCTGAGTTTGAGGCTTATACAACGGAAATCGGGATCCTTCTTGAAGAGATCTCTTTTGCCGGCAAACATTTAAAAAAGTGGGCAGCTCCTGAAAAAGTAAAAACGGCGGTTACCCATATCGGCACGAGAGGAAGAATTGTTCCTGAACCTTATGGAACCGCGCTGATTATCGCCCCGTGGAACTATCCCTTCCAGCTTGCTTTATCGCCGCTTGTCGGTGCCATATCGGCAGGGAATACGGCCGTATTAAAACCTTCTGAATTCGCTCCTGCTGTATCCGGCCTGCTGAAACGTATGATTGAAGAGACGTTTCCAAAGGAGTACATCGCCGTTATTGAAGGCGGAATTGAAACCAATCAGCAACTGCTGGCAGAGAAATTCGATACGATTTTCTTTACCGGCAGCGTGCAGGTCGGCAAAATTGTGATGGAGGCAGCATCGAAGCATCTGACACCTGTTACTCTTGAACTTGGCGGGAAAAGTCCATGTATTGTCCACAATGACGCTGACCTTAAGCTCTCAGCCCGCAGAATTGCTTTCGGAAAATTTACAAATGCAGGTCAAACCTGTATTGCACCTGACTATTTAATGGTTCATGAAGACATAAAAGAGGAATTTATGACCCTGCTCAAGTCAGAAATTGAGCAAATGTTCGGCAAGGATCCTCTCCAGAATGAAAAGTACAGCCGAATGATCAGCGAAAAGCATTTTGACCGTCTGACAGAGTTCATCAAGGAAGGGACCATTTTTTATGGAGGCGGGTCAAAGAAAGAGACGCTTACTATTGCTCCGACCATCCTTGGGGATGTAAGCACAGATTCTCCTGTCATGCAGGAGGAGATCTTCGGACCGGTTTTCCCTGTACTCCAGTACAGGGAGCTTGAAGAAGCCATCTCTTTTATCCAGGCACGTCCTAAACCGCTTGCGCTTTATTTATTTACTTCAGGCAAGGAGACAGAAGAGCAGGTGGTCAGCAGGGTTTCTTTTGGAGGAGGCTGCATCAATGATACGCTCATGCATATCGCAACTCCGCACCTGCCGTTTGGAGGAGTAGGAGAAAGCGGAATGGGCAACTATCACGGCAAATTCAGCTTCGATGCTTTTTCTCACTATAAAAGCGTTCTGAATCAGACAACCAGATTTGATTTTAGCTTCCGTTATCCGAATGCGAAAAACAGCTTGAAGATTGTGAAGCGGCTATTGAAATAGAGGCGAACCTTTTTTAAGGTTTGCTTTTTTTCTGCAAAAAATAAGTGATTACTCACTTTACAAAACGTCCTCTGTGTCATATATTATAAGTGAGTAATCACTCACATGTAAAGATCGGAGGGGAAACGATGAGTGAACCAGCTATCGTACTTCAGTCTGTTTCAAAGTCATTCGGAAAGAAAGAAGTTATTCAAGATGTAACATTTAAAGTCGATAAAGGGGAGATCTTCGGACTGCTCGGACCATCCGGTTCAGGAAAAACAACAATCATCAAAATGATTGTGGGAATTGAAGAGCCAACCAATGGAGAGGCAAGTGTCCTTGGCGTCCGGATGCCGGATTTGAATATGCTTAAGAATATAGGATTTATGGCGCAGTCAGATGCTTTGTACTCTGAGCTTACCGGAAAAGAGAATGTGTCCTTTTTTGCTTCGTTAAGCGGACTGAGAGGAAAGAACAAAAAGGAAAGAATTGAATACGTGCTTGATCTTGTCAATCTTGCTGAGCATGCCGGAAAGCGGACCGGAGACTACTCGGGAGGAATGAAGCGCCGGTTATCGCTTGCTATTGCCATGCTGAATGAACCGCAGGTTTTAGTTCTTGATGAACCGACCGTTGGAATTGATCCGATTCTAAGGCAGTCCATATGGGAGGAGCTCGAGCGGATCAGGCAGTCCGGTACGGCTATTGTCGTGACTACGCATGTGATGGATGAAGCAGAAAAATGCGGCAGAATCGGTTTTGTGAGAGATGGAAAGCTTATTGCAGCGGGTACGCCAGAAGAACTGAAAAGCGAAGCAAAAACGGCGACCATAGAAGGGGCATTTTTAGCATACGGAGGTGAGCGAAAATGAGAGTGATGGCCATTGTGATCAGAATCATTCAGCAGTTTTTCCGCGATAAGCGGACACTTGCGCTTATGCTTGTGGCGCCCCTGTTTATCTTGACGCTGATGCACTTTATTTTTGACAGTGAAGCCTATACACCGAAAATCGGAGTGCATGGAGCTCCTGAACAGCTTGTCGCTGCTTTGGAGAAAAATGGCGCAGAGGTGGAGGAGTTCAGCAAAAATGCAGGCAAAGACTACATCGAAGAGAAAGATCTTGATGCATTTCTTGGTGTTGATCAAGGGAAACAGGAGATATTGGTTGAGGGATCAGATCCAAGCGTCAGTAAGTCTGTACTCGGGCTGATACAAAAAAGCGCACAGCCCGGACAGCAAGGGAAGGCAGACATTTCATACGTGCATGGATCAGAGGAAATGTCTTCTTTTGATTACATTGGTCCGGTTCTAATTGGTGTCTTTATTTTCTTCTTTGTCTTTTTAATTTCAGGTGTTTCGTTTCTGCGCGAACGCACAAGCGGGACACTCGACCGGATTATGGCAACGCCGCTTAAACGCTATGAGCTTGTCCTTGGTTATGTGATAGGGTTTGGTATCTTTACAACCTTTCAGGCGATCCTGATTTCCGCTTTCTCGATCAGTGTTCTGGATATGATGATGGAAGGCTCTTACTTTTACGTGCTTCTCATAACCTTCTTGCTTGCCATGACCTCTTTGACGCTCGGCACGCTCCTTTCTGCGTTTGCCGGCAATGAGCTGCAGATGTTTCAGTTCATTCCGCTGATCATCGTCCCGCAGGTGTTCTTTTCAGGTCTGTTTAAGCTGGAAACGATGGCGGAGTGGCTTCAGGCCGTCAGTTACGCTATGCCTCTGAAATATGGTGCCGATGCTCTGCAGGAAATCATGATCAGGGGAAATGGCTGGGAGCATATTGCGAATGATGTATATGTGCTGCTTGGATTTGCCGTTTTATTTCTTGTTCTGAACATCTTTGCTTTGAAAAAAGTGAGAAGACTGTAGTGACTGCTCATTTTCAGATATAATTAATGTATTGATGAATGAGGAGTTTTTTAAATGAGTGAACACTTTTCCATTGAAGAGCTATTGAGGCTGACCGATGAAGATGTGAAAATGAGCGATAAACAGAAAAAGGTCGTGGAAGCGGCCATTGAAATATTTGCCGATAAAGGATTTGCAGCTGCATCAACAAGTGAAATTGCGAAGAAAGCCGGTGTCGCAGAGGGCACAATCTTCAGGCATTATCAGACGAAAAAGGATCTGCTGTTTGCAATCGTAAAGCCAACGATCACCAAATTTGCAGCTCCGTTTCTCGTGAAGAACTTTATCGGAGAGATTTCTAAGCAAAAGCATGAAGATCCCGAGCAGCTCATGCGATTTATCCTGGAGAACCGGTATGAATTTGTGAAAAAAAATCAGCCTGTCGTAAAAATTCTTCTTCAGGAAGTATTCTTTCACGAAGAATTTAGAGGGGAAATCAGAAAAGTTATTGAAACACACGCCATGGAAAAGCTGAAGGAGCTTATCGTTTTCTTTCAGGAAAAAGGGGAAATGGTTAAAATGCCGCCTGAAACGGTGCTGAGGATGATTGTGACCAGCATTATGGGCTTTTTGTTTGCAAGGTTTATTCTTCTTCCGGATTTGGATTGGGATGATGAGGCGGAAAAAGAATATACCATTCAGTTTCTGCTGTATGGATTAATGAAAAAATAAAAAGAGGCTGGGACAAAACCCTCCTCTGAACTGAAAAAGCCGGTGACATTTTACGAGGAGTAAAATGTCACCGGCTTTTATACTTTTTAAATTAAAATATGAAAATTCACTGCCAACCACTAAGGCAGCAGGGTGAATTCCTGAATAACACAGAAAAAGGTGAATTATTCGAAGCCCAGCCTCTTTTATATTTGACCATATGGTGTTACCAATTCGATTATCTTTTTTACATTAAGAAGAAAAAATCACCATTCAATATTGATTATTTTTTTCTGGAAATAACCGGACTGGATACTATTTTGTATACCTAAAACAATGAAAGCCCTACCTCTCTTTCATCCTTACGGCTCCTTGTCCGCGCCAGTGTGAGTCAGGATTGCAAAAATAACTATTTTATCGAGTTTTTTGATGAAACTTCAAACGTTCGTAAAAGAAATTAAAAAAATAGAAATGGATTAGATTGCAGAAATAACAAAAGAGGTGAATGCTCTAATAGTGAGCTGAAGAAGTGGGCTGTTTTTGAAAAGATTTGCTTTTAATAATAATCACATTCCCGTAAGATTCAGGAAGTTGTAAGACATTATCTATAATCAGCCTTAACAGAAACTATTTATTTGATGATCAGTGATTCCTTTAATGACTCCCAGTTCACTAATCAAAAATTCATGTGCGCTATCCAGCATTTTTTTTTCGCTTGTATTAAGTGCTTTTTCTTTCTTCATACGCATTAAATCACGTATAACTTCAGCACCTTCTTGTATGTTGCCGGTTTTAATTTTGTCCGTGTTCACTTTATACCTTTGTTTCCACGACAGTAATCTATCTGATTCTCCATGCTGAAAAATGTGTATGATGTGCTTTAATGCAAGTATGTCAGTAACTGGGCGTATACGTGAACTCAGTATTTTATCCGTAGGAATCATGACTTGCATATTGCCTATTAACATATTTATGACATAATATTGCTGGTTTTTCCCTGATATTTCCTTATCTTCTATAGCTTTAATGATACCGACTCCGTGCATTGGATAAACAATGTTATCGCCAATTTGAAACAAATAATCCACCTCCATATATGGTAACCTTCTAAAGCTTAACATATAGATTATTTTTTATCAAATTTTTAATGATATCATAAATTTATTTTTGGTGTCAACTACTTTTTCCTTTGAAGATCAAAAAAAGAAAATGCAGCAGGAAACGTGTCGGATTACCAATAAAGGGAAGGTGGATTTTCCTGCGAATATCAAAAAAAGCATACTAATTTCTATGCAAATTAGTATGCTGATTGATATATGATTTACCGTGTTATTTAGGACGCTGTTTTTTCTTACGCTGCTTTTCTTTTAAACCGCGGAAACTGTATCAAAATCGCCACAATACCACATAGAGCAATCAGTACCGGATAAAAGGAGTACGGCAGAATGCTTGTCGGGGAGATGGAAGCAAATTCAGCCGCTGAAAGGATCTGCGCACCGTATGGGATCAGTCCCTGGATGCTGCATGAGAAGATATCGAGAAGACTTGCTGATTTACGTTTATCGATTTCATACTTGTCCGCCATATCTTTGGCAAGAGGGCCCGTTGCAATAATCGAGATTGTGTTGTTTGCCGTTGCAAGGTTCGTAGAGCTGACAAGGCCCGCAATCGCAAATTCTGCCCCTCTTTTAGAAGAAATACGCTTCGTCATGGTTTCAAGAATGAAGTGAATGCCGCCGTTTCGCTTGATCAGCTCTACCATACCGCCAATCAGGAGCGAAAGAATGACAAGCTCAGCCATTCCCATGATGCCGTCTGTTATTTTCTGCAGAAACGCTGTTAGTGTGTAGCTTCCGTCTGCCATTCCAATAACTCCGCCGAGGATAATGCCTCCTGCTAAAACAGCAATGACATTTACTCCAAGCAGTGCTGCTGCAAGAACCCCGATGTATGGAAGCATTTTTACCCAGCTGTACGCTTCAGGTGTAACTGGTGCCTGTCCGCCCAGTGTGATGACGACAAGCACAATGCACGTAATAATGGCTGCGGGCAGCACGATAAAGAAATTTGCTTTGAATTTGTCCCGCATTTCTGTTTGCTGTGTTCGGACAGCTGCAATAGTTGTATCCGAGATGAACGACAAGTTATCTCCGAACATGGCCCCGCCAATAATGGCACCCATTGCAAGAGCCACTGAAATGTCTGCCTCTGTACTTATTCCGACTCCAATCGGAGCAAGAGCGGCAATCGTACCTGTAGAGGTACCCATCGCAAGCGAGATAAACGCGCCGATGATGAACAGCCCTGCAATCAGCAGGCTCTGAGGCAGGAAGGACAGTGCCAGGTTAACCGTCGACTCAACGGCGCCCATTCCTTTTGCCACTTCCGAAAAAGCACCCGCAAGAATAAAGATAAAGACCATGATCATTAAGTCAGGGTGTCCCGCTCCTTTTGAGAAACTCTCCACTTTTGATGTGAAGCTTTCTTTCCGGTTCATGATAAGGGCTGCTGCTGCGGCAACAAGGATTGCCACAAGGATCGGCATTTTATAGAAGTCTCCTGTGATGATGCCCGATCCCACAAATAGTCCGATGAAAATAACGAGGGGCAAAAGTGCCCAGCCGTTAGCTTTTGTCTTCATAATAACCACCTTTCGTTTCTTCCGTAATCATAGTGTTCCGCTCTCTGCAGATAAAAACTGACTGCATAAAAAAAGATCTCTTCTTGATAACAAGAAGAGATCCTATATCCGGAATGGAAATAAGCTCTTCTCATTTTTCAAGCGCATGGCTTGCTGGAATTGGCACAGCACTCACAAGGATTGCGAGTCCGCTGCCGAGGCATCACAGGGCCAGTCCCTCTGCCTCTCTTAATAAGAAGATGATATGTGTGTTTTAAAAAATACCTTTACTACATTAAGGGGTTGCGGTGCAAAAGTCAAATGGCAGATTTAACTCGAGTTAAGATCTAAATTATTTTAATTTTTTGTTAATGATGCAATGTGGAAATAAAGAAGTGGAAAAAGTGCCGATACAATTCCGTATCGGCACTTTTTCTATTTATTTCATTTTAACCAGAATAATTCACCTTCAAATTTAATTAGTTTTTCTATAAACTCTTCAAAGGTCATTTTAAGGTTTTGTGGAGGATTGCTAGTATCAATGTCCTCATACAATAAATAATCTTTTTCCCCTCTTTCAACTTTTTGTTCGTCTATTAAAAAATATCCTACATCTGCGTATCTAATTACACAAAAGTATTTTTCCGGAATTAGATGAGAAATAGAGAGAGTTTCTTGTATTATTTCCTTTAAACTATGGACAAAAATGCCACTCCCCCAATCATCAGTGAATATTCTTCCACCATTATGTAAGGTCAAAAACGTCTTATAGTCATCCGGTAAATCAAATTTAAACTCATTTATTTCTTGTAATGAAGCGGGTTCAAAAAACAAACATTTCTTATCTGCTGCCGTACCATCATTTAAATGAATTCGAAATCTACCATCTCCATCTAGATTCGCTTTCAAAGATTCCAAAGTCTCTATGATCATTTTCCA
The DNA here is from genome assembly GCF_016839225.1 of Metabacillus sp. cB07. Lineage (NCBI taxonomy): Bacteria > Bacillati > Bacillota > Bacilli > Caryophanales > Bacillaceae > Metabacillus > Metabacillus sp. cB07. Next base: position 204,560 of record NZ_CP069296.1, read on the forward strand.
CCTCAAAAAGGTAATATTTATTCCGCCAAGGAGTAACAATTTGTTGATGCATTTCTCTTCGAAGGGCGTATAAATTTATCATATCATTATTTCCTCCTCTTTCCAGCGGTCTTATATGATGCACATTCAAAAGCAGTTTTTACTCGATCTATAATCAAAATTGTTTGAATTTTTCACTGTGTATGGAATAATATGGACTATATAGTCGGTTTTAAAAAAAGAAGGGCGGGCTGCAAATGGCTCCAATTGTATCAGAGGAATATAAGGAGAAGAAGAAGCGGCATATTCTGGACAGCTCTCTGAAGGCATTCGGGGAAAAAGGATTTCAGCTGGCCACCATCGATGACATTGTAGCTGAATCCGGATTGAGCAAAGGAGCCATCTATAACTATTTCAAAAGCAAGGAAGACATTTATCTGCAGCTGATGCAAAGGAAGACGGAAGAGAATATAGCAGGGTTAAAAGAACGTTTCCGTAAAAAGGAAACGGCCGAAGAGAAACTCAGACAGTTCTTCAAAAACTATCTGGAGATCAAGCTTTCACCGGACTGGCAGCGGATGATCGGGGTTCACCTTGAGTTTTGGATTCATTCAGGACGGGATGAAGAGCTGAAACGGGTGATGACCGCACGGTATGAAGAGGTTTACCGGACGCTGCTGATGGAGGTTTTGCAGGAAGGAATTGATCAGCTGGAATTCCGGCCGGATGCGGATCCCGCTATTATCTCGTCATTGGTATGGGGAACAATTGACGGCACCTGCCTTCATTATTCTGTCATCGGAAACGATTATCCGTTCCGGGAACAGATGAAGACACTTGAAGAAATGGTGTTTATGTACGTAAGAAAAGGGGAGAGAGAATGATTACATGTAAACGGCTGTCCCAATGTACACTTCAAGATGCACTGATTGCATGGAACAAGGGGTTTGAAGGCTATGATTTTGATATGACTCTCACACTTGAAGCCTTTCTGAACAGACTTGTATTTGAGAATCTTTCACCCGCGCTGTCCATTGTGGCTTTTGACGGAACCGAACCCGTCGGACTGATCTTAAACGGCGTCAGGTCCATTGACGGCAAAAACGTCTCCTGGAACGGAGGCACCGGAGTTGCCCCTGCATTCCGAAGCAAAGGCGTCGGGAAAAAGATGATGGAAGAAGTCCTGTCCATCTATGAAAAAGAAGGAGTCCACACGGCTACACTTGAAGCACTTTCGCATAATGACCGGGCAATCAAGCTGTACGAGAAGATGGGATATCAGACGGCAGATCAGCTTGTTCACCTCGGATATTCGGCTCCATTGACACTCGATCCGCCCGCTCTAACGCATGATATTCACTGGAAAAAGCCGCATAATTTAGCGGAGCACTCTTTTTGCAGCAGGCTGATTCCATGGCAGGTGCAGTGGCAGAACATTCGTGACGGTGAAGCGCTGCTTGCGGTTGAGAACGGAAAAACGATTGGCTATGCCCTTTCAAAACGCAAATACGACGAGGAAGGAAAGCTTTCCGGGATTCTCCTGTTTCAGTGCGAAGCTCACCCTGAGCATGAAAACAAAGAAGATGTCCTTAAATCTCTGCTGCACGAAGCATTTGCGTTTTCAAATAAAGCTGACGTCAGCAGGACAGCCGTGAATTTCCCGAGAGCTCATTCTGTCTGCGGCATTCTTGAAGACGAGGGATTCATCGTAAAAGCAGAGCAGGTCTTTATGGTAAAAGAGATGACTGCATAAAGTTCAGTCCTCTGCAGACCCTATGAGAAAAAGAAAGCGGGTGCTGCACATGAACCGGATTCTTATTCTTCTGCTCCTTTGTCTTCCGGCCGTTCTTGTTCAGGGACAGACTCAAGCCTCGGCTGAAGCTCACGTTCAGTCGTACGAAGAGTACGGAAGAGTAGCTATGAAAAAAACGATGGAAAAATACCCCGGTGCACAGATCACCGATTATCTTCATGTCGGGAAGAAGACAAAAGGCATCATCTCAACAGAAACCTTCAAGCTTGTTCTTAAGGAGCGGGGCAAAACGTTTGAGATTTTCGTCTATGTGGAGTACAGCGAAAAGACGAAAAAGGTAACGAACGTAACATTCAAAGACGCATAAAAGAAACGGATGGCAAATGCCTCCGTTTCTTTTTTTGCCTATTTATTGAAAAAGTTTACAAATAAGTTTGACAATGATTGCCAATGAGATATATAGTTAATTACATAAGTAACTAACCAATGAACAGACAGGAAGAGGGGTCAGTCACATGAATCCATTTTTAGACACTGACAGGCCGATATTTCAGCAGATTGCAGAACAGGTTGAAGACGATATCATCAATGGCTTAGTGCAGGAAGGAGAAAGGGTGCCGTCAACGAATGAATTTGCAGCGCACTATCAGATCAATCCTGCAACTGCAGCAAAAGGAATTAATCAGCTGGTTGAAAAGGGCATTCTTTTTAAGAAAAGGGGAATTGGGATGTTTGTAGCAGACGGGGCAAAGAGCAAGCTGGTTCATCAGCGCAAGGAGCAGTTTTTTGAAGCCTATATCCTGCCGCTGAAATCCGAGGCGCAAAAGCTGAATATCAGTGTGAGCGATTTGAAAGAAATGCTTGAAAAAGGGGGCGGAGCAAATGAACGTTAGCATCACGGGATTAACAAAAGAATATTGGAAAAAGAAAGCATTGGACGCCATTACAATGCAACTTGAAGGGAATAAAATCTACGGTCTTCTCGGCAGAAATGGAGCAGGCAAAACCACGCTGATGCAAATTCTTGCAGGGCAGGTCATGCCTGATGGCGGCGAGGTTCTGATCGGGGGCCAGAAGCCGTTTGAAAATCAGGCAATTACAGAATCGATCTGCCTTATCAATGAAAGCGAAAATTTTAAAAAGGGAATGAAAATCGGCGACATCTTCAAGTTTGCCGGGTACTTTTACCCGAACTGGAGCCTTGAAACAGCTGAAAAACTCCTTGAGGAATTTTCACTGGATAAGAAAATGAAAGTTAAATCCCTGTCAAAAGGAATGGAGTCTGCGCTCGGAATCACAGTAGGACTCGCAAGCCGCTCTCCTATCACCATCTTCGATGAACCGTATATCGGCCTTGATGCTGCAGCCAGAAGCCGGTTTTATGATCTTCTGCTGGAGGAATATGAGGTCCGGGAAAGAACGTTCATCCTTTCCACACACCTTATCGATGAAGTCAGCAGGCTGCTTGAAGAAGTGCTGATTGTTTCGGACGGAAAGCTTTTGATGCAGAAAAATGCCGATGAGCTTCGCGCGGAATCGTTTATCGTGAACGGCCCAAGATCAGATGTATCCGCATTTACAGCAGGAAAGAATGTCATTCACCGCAAAGCATTCGGCAGCATGGAACAGGCAGTGCTGTATGGAGAGAGTAAATCAGAGGCCCAAAAAGCAGGACTCAAAGTAGAGCATGTGCCTGTGCAGGAATTGATGGTTTACTTGACCGAAAAAACGAAAGGCGGGGTATCAGCATGATCAGACAGTGCCGCGGCATACTGTTGTTTGAAGTATTGGACATCCGGAATTCCCTTACGATCTTCTGGAGTATTCTCATTGCATGTATGGCTTTATCCTACGGAATTCAGTTATCAACCGGAGGCAATTTGACGGTTTCAAGCGGAATGGCGGTTTACATTTTCAGCTCGATTGCCGGTTTCCTGACAGTAAAAGAAACGTATCCGTTCAGCATCAAAATGGGCGCGACAAGACGGAATTATTATGTGACGACAAGCTTGTTCCTGCTGATGCTTGCATTGTTTATGGCTGCTTCCCATACTGTATTAATTATGGTGCTCGAAGCAATGGAAGCTTTTGGACCGGGCGAGCTGAAATTGTTCTATCTTTCGATGATCCTTGAAAGTGAGTTTCCGTATTTGACTAATTTTTATGTGGATACTGCCATTTGCTTCTTTCTTCAGGCCATGTTCTTTGTGCTTGGAAGTATTTTTTACCGCTTTGGCCTCCTTGGCGGATATGCTGCTATCGGTCTTGCTGCCGTCCTTCTCTTTATTCCGGCCGTTCGGGATGAATTTATCGCAGTAATATTCAAATTTGGAGGAGAACAGGCGCTTGCATACCACGGAGGCCTGATGGGGGTTGGAGCACTTCTATTAGTGTTAGGATGGTTTATTCTCATAGGTGCCGCTGCCAAATCAGTAATGACAAGATAAAGAGAAAGCAGACCGTTTTCGGTTTGCTTTTTTCTGTTTTTAAGAGATTAGAGGAAGAGGAACAAGCATATATATGTGTGAAAGGCTTGGCCGCACAGGCTGCTGAAATATGAAGAGAAAAGGAGCCATTATGAAGGAGCTAATTTACTCACTGCTTGAGACGCTTGCAGATCTTGGTTATTACGGGATTGCGCTCGGTTTGATGATTGAAATCATTCCGAGTGAAATTGTGCTTGGCTACGGAGGATATTTGATCTCACTCGGCCGGGTAGACTTTACAGGGGCTGTGATCGCCGGCGTTGTTGGCGGAACCTTAGCGCAGCTGTTTCTTTATTGGATGGGGTATTACGGAGGAAGGCCTTTTCTTGAGAAGTTTGGAAAATACCTTTTCATCAGCGGCCATCATCTGGATCTATCTGAAAAATGGTTTGAAAAATACGGAGCTGGGGTTATTTTCACGGCAAGATTTATCCCGGTTGTGAGGCACGCCATCTCCATTCCTGCCGGGATTGGGAAAATGCCGCTGTGGAGATTCACCGTGTACACGGTGGCAGCCATGATTCCCTGGACCATTTTCTTTTTATATATGGGCATTCAGCTTGGCACGAATTGGACGCAAATTAAAGAAGCCGCAGAGCCGTTTGTGCTGCCGATGATTCTCATTATGACGCTTGCTGGCATTGGCTATTACTTAATGAAAAAAAATGAAGCAGGAGAAAAAAGAATCTAAGCGAATTAAACAAACGTTTGATTAAATGTATGTTCAATGCGTTTAGGGCTATTAATAATAGTAGAATGCGCGGCAAGGGGGATGTGAATGTTCAGCCAGTACAGCAAGCTAGCAACAGAAGTATATGATATAGACAAACCGGTGGGCCATTCCTTTGGCGATCTGGAGTTTTACCGGGAACGTCTGCGTGAAGTGCAGGGAAGAATTCTTGAGCCGGGAGCGGGTTCTGGAAGAGTGTACATTCCTTTGCTCCAGGACGGATTCGCCATCGAGGGCATCGATACCTCTCCTCATATGCTTGATTCGTGCAGAAAACGCTGTGAGGAAAGAGGGCTTCGCCCAGTGCTCACAGAAGCAAGCATGAGTGAATTTAAGCTTCCTGGAAAATTTGAGGCTATTATTTTGCCTGCAGGCACTTTTCTGCTGATTGAAGACCGGAGGGAATCTGTCCATGCGCTGAAGAATTTTTATGAGCATTTAACAGAGGGCGGCCGTCTCATTCTCGATCTTGACCTGCAGCCGGAAAAACAGCTGAATCAAGTGTTCACCAGCACGTGGGAAACGCCCGATCAGCACATCATCACAATGGAGGCAAAGCAGGTTGAGTACAGCGTGCTAGAGCAGTATTCCGTGACCTATCTGAAGTATGAAAAGTGGAAAGACGGAAAGCTTTCAGAAACCGAGCTGCAGAGGTTTGCCATGAGGTGGTACGGAGTGAAGGAATTTAAGCTGGTACTAGAACGCCTCGGCTTTACAGACATTGTAATTTCTGCGGACTATACATATGGAGCAGCACCGGAGCATGACCGGCAGACGATTACATTTGAAGCTGTAAAACCGGAATGATGAAAAGGGCACTGGAGATCCCACAAGCGCAGCGAGGAAGCTTCAGGCACTCCCCACGGAAAGCAAGTGACTGAAGCGCAAGGGAACGGGTACGTTAAGTGATAAACTTAAAATAACGCACAAAACGCTTGGCATATAAGTTCCAAGCGTTTTTGTGCGTCTATTTATCTACTGACTTTTCAAAGCGAAAACGTGCTCTCTTTCCGCTTTTTCTCCACAAGCGGCATGACCTGTAATGAAAAACGCTCCATTTCTTCGAGCTGAGGCGAGAACTGGAGAAGCAACAGATGGAGTCCTGCCTCTTCATACTCAAGGATCTTGTCAGCAATCTGCTCAGGAGTGCCAATCAAATTTGGACGAAGGCCGCGGTTTGAAACCGAGTAGTCATACAGCTCAAGCTTTTGTTCAAGCTGGGACTTTGTTGTGAAGTCTTTGTAACCTGCATAGGCGGAAGATTCTTTTACATCAGTTATCCGCTTCAGCTCCTGCTGCACTTCTTCTTCGGTATCCCGGCAAATGATGTAGGCAGCCATTCCGAAAGATTGAAAGGGCTCTTTTCCGCGTGCTGCCCGCAGCTGCTTCATGCCGTCAATCTTCGTTTTGATTTCGTCCGCCGTTCCCCCGTGCATCACATAGGCATCGCAATGCTCAGCGATCGTTTCTTTTCCGCGCGGGCTTTCTCCACCTGCATATAGAATTGGATTAGGCTTTTGCACCGGCTTCGGTGAAAGGCGGGCATCCATCAGGTCATAAAACCTTCCCTGATACGTAAACGTTTCTTTTTCCCAAAGCCCCTTCAGGACTTCAATAAATTCTTCTGTCCGGTCGTAGCGCGCGTCGTGCTCTGTGAAAATGCCGCCGTACTGGCGCGCCTCTTCTTCCCACCACGCAGAAACAACGTTCAAGGTAAACCGCCCATTGCTGATGTGGTCAATGTTTGCTGCCATCTTTGCCGTGACAGCAGGGTTGTGGAAGCCGGGTCTGACTGCTGTCATAATTTCAATTTTCTCTGTGACGGCGGCAAGAGCGGCAGCAGTCGTCCAGGCTTCAAGCGAATCATGCTCAGGTCCCTTAATATCATTTAAGTAAAGCTCGGCGATAAGGGTGGTGTCGTAGCCCCACTCCTCTGCTTTTTGGATAACTTCCTTTGCGTAGGCGTAAGTAGGAGGCATTTTTTCATCTTCTACATTTCTGAGCCATCCCCCGAAGATTGGCAGCCAAAAACCGTATTTCATTGCGGAATCCCCTCTCTAATCTGCATAAAAAAGCCCCTCTTGTTAGACAAGAGAGGCTGGTTCTGCTGTGCAAGTTCTAGCTCTCATCTCTCAAACAAACTGTTTGCTGGAATTGGCACGGTTTCTGCTGTCAGATCCGTTGCCGAGGCTTCAAAGGGCCATATCCCTCCACCTCTCTTGATAAGAAACGTATGAAATTAGTTGTATCATAAAATAATTTGATTAGTATGTCAATTCTAAAAAGTCAGCCCAGCTTCTCCTGAAGGAACTCCGTCACCTGGTCGGGAGTCTTTGCATTCGCGCTGTGAAGGTGTCCAAGCTTCTCGCCGTTTTTAAAAATCAGGATGCTCGGAATCCCCATAACCTGGTACTTCTCTGCAATTTCAGGGAACTCATCTTTATTGATTTCATACCATTCATATGAGGAATAGGATTCCATAATTTCGCCGATAAACATGTTCATTCTTGTGCAGTCAGGGCACCAGTCTGCGAAAAATTTGATTAGCACCTCTTGATCTTGGGTAATTAATGTTTGGAACTGTTCTTCTGATGTAATTGGTTTCATGAATCAGACCTCCTTGCCCTTATTTTAATACAAAACGGGTATTTTGCATGCAGGAAATGCCTGATGCATGAAAAAGTGCGCAATGATTGCCGGCAAAAAACAGGATAAAGACAAACGCACTTACATAGCCTGCCTTACTGAAATTGGAAACGCCTTTAAAGGACGCAAATTGTGCCTTTGCCCGAATGTTATAAAGAAATCCATGATGGGCTATAACAATTTGGGCCGAAAGTGATAATATAGTAGAGATGAACTTTTCTTAGGGGGATATCCGCATGAAAATTAAAGTTGGATTATTATATGGAGGCAAGTCCGCAGAGCATCAGGTTTCCCTGCAGACGGCACTTGCTGTTATAAAAGCACTTGATACGAATAAATTTGATATACATCCGATCTACATTTCCGAAAAAGGCGAATGGTTCCGCGGACCCAAGCTTACTGAGCCGGCAGCTTCACCTGCTGAGCTTCAGTTCAGCCAAAATGGCACAGCGGTTTCTCCGGTTGCGCTCAATCAGGATCTTTTCCCTGCAAAAGCAGATGAAACGAACGAACAAATTGATGTAGTATTCCCGCTTCTTCACGGACCGAACGGTGAAGACGGCACTGTTCAGGGCATGCTTGAGCTTCTGAACCTTCCGTATGTCGGAAACGGTGTCCTTGCGTCTGCAGCAGGAATGGATAAAGTGATCATGAAAAACTTGTTTGCCCAGGCAGGACTTGAGCAGGCTAACTATGTTTCCTACATTAAGAGCGAGTGGAAAAAGGCGCCTGAAGAAGCTTACGATAAAGTGGAGCAGGAGCTTGGTTATCCTTGCTTTGTTAAGCCTGCCAATCTGGGCTCAAGTGTCGGCATCAGCAAATGCAAAGACCGTGCGTCACTTGAAAAAGCATTCGCAGAGGCATTTGATTATGACCGTAAGATCATCATTGAAGAAGGCATCATCGGACGCGAGATTGAAATCGGCGTCATCGGAAATGATGAGCCGATCTGTTCGGTTGTCGGTGAAGTTGCTCCTAAAAAAGAATTCTATGATTATAAAGCGAAATACGAAGACGGCGACACGGACATGATGATTCCTGCGCAGGTTACGGAAGAAGAATATGAACTGATTAAAGAGCTTGCCATTAAATCCTTTAAGGCAATCGACGGATCAGGACTTGTACGCGCAGACTTTTTCCTGACAGAAGACGGAAAAGCGCTGATCAACGAAGTGAACACAATGCCGGGATTCACGCCATACAGCATGTTCCCGCTTCTTTGGAAGCATACAGGCGTTGAGTACCCTGAGCTTATCGGGCGTCTTGTCGAGCTTGCCCTTGAACGCCACGAAGGCAAGCAGCAAATTAAACACACGTTTTAAGGAAAGCCTGGAAACACTATTCATTAAAGAATAGTGTTTCTTATTCATTGTCCAGAAGGCTTGAACAAAGTTTACATAAAAGAAGGGAGATTACAGCGCATGATTAAACGTTCTTTACGCGACATTCAGACAATGGCGGGAGGATCAGGCCTTGCGCCCCAACATGAAAACACCATGATCCACGGCATTACAACGGATTCCAGAAAGATTGAAGCAGGCACGCTGTTTGTGCCGATAGCCGGAGAAAACTTCGACGGCCATCATTTCGCCGAAAAGGCTCTTGCTGATGGAGCGGCGGCCACTCTTTGGAACCGTTCAAAACCGAACCCTCCTTCAGGTGCCGTCATTCTGGTTGAAGACACATTGGAAGCTCTTCAAACCCTTGCAAGCAGCTACCTTGACCAGCTGAACCTGAAAGTTGTAGGCTTGACAGGAAGCAATGGAAAGACAACCACTAAAGATATGGTGGCAGCACTGCTTTCAACAACGTACCGTGTCCACAAAACGCAGGGGAATTTCAACAACCATATCGGCATGCCTCTTACGATTCTCAGCATGACGGAAGATACTGAGGTAGCTGTGCTTGAAATGGGCATGAGCAACTTCGGGGAAATTGAACTGCTTTCAAATCTTGCAAAGCCGGATGCTGCGATCATTACCAACATAGGGGAATCCCACATGATGAATCTGGGCTCAAGAGAAGGAATCGCAAAAGCGAAGCTTGAAATTGTCAGCGGCCTCAAACCCCAAGGTGTGCTGATCTATGACGGGGAAGAGCCTCTGCTTGAAGAGCGTGTTCAGAACGCTTCATATAAAAAGGTTTCATTCGGAGCTTCTGCTGAAAACACGTATTCTCCCGAGGGAATCAGACACACAGAAAAAGGCACGTTTTTTACCATTCGCGGACGCGGGGAAGAACTGTTCCTGCCTGTGCTTGGAAAGCATAATGTCGGGAATGCTCTCGCTGCCATTGCTGCAGCTGAATTCCTTGGCGTGACAGAGGAGAAAATCAGCGAAGGGCTGAAGAATATTCAAATGACGGGCATGCGCCTTGAATTGACGAAAACAGAAGGCGGCCTTGCCGTTATCAATGATGCCTATAATGCAAGCCCGACATCTATGAAAGCTGCCATCAGGCTTGCGGGCGACTTGGACGGATACAGCCGGAAAATTCTTGTTCTTGGAGATATTCTCGAGCTTGGGGATGACATGCAGGTTCAATTTCACCGTGAAGTTGGCGAAACAATCGATGCAGCCGAAACGCAGCATCTTTTCACATACGGTAATCTTGGGGCAGAAATAGCCGAAGGGGCAAGAAAGAATCTTGATGACGGAGTGATTCACGTCTACCAGGATAAGCAGGAGCTCATTAAAAGTCTGAAGCAGACGGCGAAAGCGGGAGATCTTGTTCTTGTAAAAGCCTCGCGCGGAATGAAGCTTGAAGAGGTTGTTCAAGCTCTTCTCTAATTATGAAATAAAGCAGCCGGTCCTTCTTTTGTCTGTCAGAGAAACACGAAAAGAAAGAGGGAAGGACCTTGGTCCATGACGTTCAGAAAATAAATGGAGAGATAACGAGTACGACAAGTCCGACACCGATGGAATACGGCGTAAGCTCACTTACAACTTCATATGCACTGTTTTTTAATACGGTCATGATGAACGCTCCTTTTTGTTTTGAAATATAGTAACCCAGGGTACTTTTTATATACCCGGGTTCTTTTTTTTCAATCCTCTTATTTTTAAAACCCGGTATAAAAATATGTTCATTCGGGAGAGAGTGATATGAAAGGATGCCTTTGTATACACGGTTTTACTGGAGCTCCTTATGAAGTGGAGCCTCTCGTCAGCTATTTGCAGGAACGGACGGACTGGGTGCTGAAGACGCCGACGCTTCCGGGTCACGGAGAAACGCCGAGCCTGAAGGGGATCGAATTCAGCGAATGGATTGCGCACGCTGAAAATGAGCTCAGGGATTTGCTTGAAGAATGTTCCGAGGTCTATATCATAGGCTTTTCAATGGGCGGCTTGATTGCAGCGTATTTGGCCTCGAGGTATCCGGTTGAAAAGCTTGTGCTGCTTAGTGCAGCTGCACATTACTTAAATCCTCGCCAGATGCTGCTTGATGTGAAAGGGCTGCTTGCAGATGCCATCCGGGGAGAAGGCGCAAAGAATGAACTTTTTATCAGATACAGAAAAAAAGTGATGGAAACGCCGATTGCTGCAGCTCTGCAATTCAGGAAGCTCGTCAGGTATATTCGTCCATTATTGGAGAAAATAACTATACCTGTACTGATTGTTCAGGGAGAATGTGACGGAATGGTGCCTGTCAAAAGCGCTGTTTATATTTATGAAAAAGTCCGTTCAAGGCAGAAGGAGCTTTGCTTTATGCCGTGTTCGAAGCATCTGATCTGCCACGGGGAAGAGTTTCCGGAGCTTGCAGAAGTGATAGAAAATTTCTTAATGGCACAGACTAAGACAAGTGTGAAATAATACGCCTTGTTGTAAAAGTATATAAAAAGTGATATGATTGAATTTAAGTGTTTACGGGCTTTTATAAGCTAACGTTTTGCCCGATGGGGCGTTTTTTGTTTCACCATACATGAAAGTCTGTGAAGCTATAAGGATTAAAAGGAGTAGAACAAATTGACAATTACGTTTCAAGAACTAGGTATCAGCCCATTATTAATGGACGCCATTAACCGCATGGGATTTGAAGAAGCTACACCAATTCAGGCACAAACGATTCCGCTTGGGCTTCAAAATAAAGATGTAATCGGCCAGGCGCAAACAGGTACAGGGAAAACAGCTGCATTCGGTATTCCTCTTATCGAAAAGATCGACGTTAAACAAGATAAGATCCAGGGAATCATCATTGCACCGACCCGTGAACTTGCTATCCAGGTATCAGAAGAGCTTTACAAAATCGGTTCATCAAAACGCGTACGTGTACTTCCGATCTACGGTGGACAGGACATTAACCGCCAGATCCGCTCATTAAAGAAATTCCCTCACATCATCGTTGGAACTCCAGGCCGTCTAATTGACCATATTAACCGTAAAACATTGAAATTATCTGATGTTCAGACTGTTGTTATGGACGAAGCGGACGAAATGCTGAACATGGGATTCATCGAAGACATTGAGAACATTCTTTCAAATGTGCCATCAGAGCACCAAACTTTGCTTTTCTCAGCTACAATGCCTGATCCGATCAGACGCATTGCTGAAAAGTTCATGACGAACCCTGAGATCGTAAAAGTAAAAGCGAAAGAAATGACCGTTACAAATATTCAGCAATTCTTCATCGAAGTACAGGAGAAGAAAAAGTTTGATGTGCTTACACGTCTTCTTGACATCCAGTCACCTGAACTTGCGATTGTTTTCGGACGCACAAAGCGCAGAGTAGATGAGCTTTCTGAAGCACTAATGCTAAGAGGCTATGCTGCTGAAGGAATTCACGGCGACCTTACTCAAGCTAAGCGTATGTCTGCACTTCGCAAATTCAAAGAAGGTGCGATTGAAGTGCTTGTAGCGACAGACGTTGCTGCCCGCGGACTTGACATCTCTGGTGTTACTCACGTTTACAACTTCGATGTTCCTCAAGATCCTGAAAGCTATGTACACCGTATCGGCCGTACTGGACGTGCAGGTAAAACAGGAGCTGCGATGACATTCGTAACGCCAAGAGAACAGGATATGCTGAAAATCATCGAGCGCACAACGAAGCGCAAAATGGACCGCATGAAGGCTCCGACTCTTGATGAGGCTCTTGAAGGCCAGCAATCTGTATCTGTTGATAAAATCCGTCAAGCTATCGCTGACAACAACTTATCATTCTACAAGCGCACAGCTGAAGCTTTGCTTGAAGAGTTCGATCAAGTTTCTGTTCTTGCAGCAGCGATCAAGCTTATGACGAAAGAGCCGAACCAGACTCCGGTTAACCTGACAGAAGAATCTCCGCTTTACAAGCGCGGAGGCGGCAAACGCTCATCATCTTCTTCAAGCAACCGCAGCGGCGGCGGCAGAAGAGACGGCCAGCGTCCTTACAATAAGAACAACAAGCGTTCTTACGGACAGCAGGGCGGAAAGCCGAACAATAACAGCGGAAAACGCCGTTATTCAAACTCTTCATCATCATCTAACTAATACAAAGTTAAACGCACTGTGCTTCCTGCACAGTGCGTTTTTTGCATTCAAAAAAGTAATCGCATCCGGAAATGGGAACCCTAAACCAAAACAGGAAAAGAAGGTGTTCTTTTTGACCATTGTCCGGCTTGGCTATGTAGCCATGAGTGTGAATTTAACCAATTGCTCCCCGTCGCAAACAATGACGTTCGCTCAATTTCAGCGACTGCAGGACAGAGAAGCGGCCATCGAAAAGCTGGCCAGAATTTCCGCCTCAAACCTTGCAAATTGCCTTAGAATTCTCAAGCACAATACGGGGAATGATATCCGCTTTTTCAGATTCAGCTCAAAGCTCATTCCGCTTGCCAATCACCCTGAAGTGAAGGATTTTCATTATTTGCGGGACTTGAAGGAGCCGCTTCAGGAGCTTGGCAGCTGGATCCAAAAAACAGGGATGAGGGTTGATTTTCACCCTGATCATTTTGTTCTTCTTAATTCGCCTAAACCTGAGATTATGAATACGTCACTCAGAACACTGAGCATGCATGAGGCTCTTCTAAGAGGGATGGGTGTCCCGCATGAGCACAGATGTGTCATTCATGTGGGAGGGGCATACAGCAACAAGGAAAAAGCGCTCGAGCAGTTCATTCATAACTGGGGGTATGTGCCTGTAAAGCTCCAGGAAATGCTGATACTTGAAAATGATGATACCGTTTTCACTCTGCAGGATACATTGTATTTATGCGAAAAGCTTGCCATTCCGCTCGTGTTTGACTATCACCACCATCTCGCAAATCAAGAAAAGGATTCAGACTGGAGGAGTCACTGGGACAGGGTGACAGCGAGCTGGGAGCAGTCGCCTCTCCCGGTTAAAATGCATATCTCAAGCCCTCGCAGCGAAAGTGAGTTCAATGCCCATGCGGAATACGTTGACCCCGAGCTGTTCATGGCGTTTTTGTCTGAAATCAAAGGGAGCGTGCCCCAGATTGACTGTATGATTGAAGCAAAGAAGAAGGATGATGCTCTTTTTGCATTGATGGACAAGATGTGCGCCTATCCGAATGTGGAAAAGATTGACGGAGCTTCTTTTTATATCCGCTAGTGCTGTTTCTGTTCAAGTTCCCCGCATCCCGCTATAATAAATATGGAATCATTTAGTAATAAGTGAAACATATCTATTTCATAAACGTATAAAAAGAGAGATTTATTTAGGGGGAACACAGATGAGAGACGCACCTAAGCACAGGATCAGTGAACGGGCTTTAAAAGTATGGAAGCTTTCTGCCCTTATTCAGTCAATTATATTTCTGGCAGCAGCCGGGGGACTTGCCTATGCGGTTTATGCATTCGATTTTCCAATCTGGATCACGATTGCTGCATTCGGACTTTGGCTGGTGTTTTCAATTGTTTTTATTTTTATCACTCCGAAAATTCAGCACCGTACATGGCGGTATGAAGTGCATGAGAACGAAATTGATATTCAGTCGGGGCTGTTTATCGTTACACGCGTGATTGTACCGATGGTAAGAGTGCAGCACGTGAACACAAAGCAGGGACCTCTGCTCAGGAAGCATGACCTTGCAACTGTGACGGTGAGCACGGCAGCGACCGTTCATGAAATACCCGCACTTGATGTGGCGGAGGCGGACCAGCTCCGCGACTTCATCTCAAAGCTTGCGAGGGTGACAGAAGATGATGTCTGAACCGAAAAGACTGCATCCCGCAGCAGCCATTCTGACATTCTTTAAACAGCTTAAAGACGGTCTGTTTCCGTTCGTTGTTCTTTTCTTTGTGAATGACTATAAGCTATATTTCTTCATCGGCCTTGCTGTCGTTCTGTCGGTCATGGTCATATTCAGCATCATCAGCTGGACGAAATACACCTACAGATTTGAAGAGAATGAGCTTCGGATTGAATACGGTCTTTTTGTGAAAAAGAAAAAATACATACCGGTTGAGCGGATTCAGTCCACCAACGAAAGTGCCGGCATTGTCCAGCAGCTGTTCGGACTTGTTAAACTCCAGCTCGAGACAGCAGGCGGAGGGATTGAAGCGGAGGCTGTGCTGACTGCCGTGACGCGAAAAGAAGCACGCCGCATAAATGAGGCTCTGGCAGAGCGGAAAAAAGAAGCTGGAACTGAAGCGGAGATGGAAAATCCGGTTGAAGAGCGCGGATCTATTTATAAAATCGGCATGAAAGAGCTCCTTGTGGCAGCTTCAACCTCAAGCGGCATTGGTGTTGTGCTCTCAGCCGCTTTTGCATTCATCTCCCAGTTCGACGAGCTGATTCCGTTTGATAAGCTGATAAACCGCGTGTCGTTTTTAACGGATGCCAGCATCACGGTTTACGCCATTATCGTATTTCTCGCTTTTTTGATCGCCTGGGTTCTGAGTATTATCGGGGTGTGCCTGAAGTTTGCGAACTTTACGGTCGTTAAAAAAGATGAGGACCTGATCATATCCAGAGGTTTATTTGAAAAGCACCAGCTTACAATCCCGCTTGAGCGGATACAGGCTGTGAAAATCAGCGAAAATCCAATCAGGGAGAAGCTTGGCTACGCTACTGTCCATCTTTTGAGTGCGGGGGGCAGCTTAAGCAATCAAAACATGTCGGCCGTCTTATTCCCGCTGATCAAAAAAGCAAAAATAGCAGAGATGTTAAAGGAGTTTGCGCCTGACTATACAATGGAGGAACAGCTGACTCCGCTGTCTAAAAGAGCGAAGAGGGGCTATCTTCTTATCTACACCATCCCGTTCGTCATTCTCTCCTGCATCATCGGCTATTTCTTTGAGCCATGGGGCTATCTCGCCTTTTTAACCATTCCTGCCGCATTGGCAGCAGGCCTTGCTGCGTTTCGCTCCGGCGGCTGGAATATAAGGGGAGACCAGCTCACGCTTGTCTCCCGGACCGTGGTCAAAACCACTTATTTGGCTAAAAGAAAGAGAATCCAGGTCCTGGAATGCAAACAGTCGTATTTTCAAAAGCGGCTTGAGCTTGCTTCCATGCAGGCGTCCACTACGTCTGGTTTCGGCGGCACTCATTTTCACGTGAAAGGCGTGGACCTGAGAGATGCCGGGGAAATGTTTGAATGGTATTCTTATGAAAAAAGCGCAAGAAAAGACGCCGTCCTTTAATGGGACGGCGTCTTGCTGTAAACAACGGATACGGCTAACGCCCCGGCCTCTTCAAAAAAAGAGGGGCAATCAGGGCGCCGCCTACTGCACCGAAAATATGGGCAATAATGTTAATGTTCGTATTGATGAAGGTCATCACAATGCCAATAGCTAAAATCGTGATGATCAGCTGTGAGTTTGATGAATCTATCAGGTCTTTGCGGAAGACAACGATGTACAGGTAAATCCCGAACAGGCCGAAAATAGCGCCTGACGCGCCAACATGGGTATAGCTTAAGTCTTCAATGACAAAAAAGGTGGCAAGGTTTGCGATCATTCCGGTTGCAAGATACGCGATAAGAAACCTTGCTTTTCCAAGCATCCGCTCAAGGGCAGGCGCGAAGAGAATGATGGACACACTGTTAAACAGAATGTGGGCGAAGTTTGCATGCAGGAAGATTGGTGTAATCAGCCGCCACCATTCGCCATTGGCAACGCCCCCGTTGTACCCTACAATAGAGGCAAAGAAGAACGTCATTTCAGGAAATGGCAGTAAAAACAGCAGCCAGATCAGCACCTGGATACAGACAATGGCTGTTACAACAGGATACAGACGAATGAACGTCCGGAAATCTTCAGATCTTGTAAACATAGAACATGTCTCCTATTCTATAGGCTTCTTCTATATTACCACGGTTATGAGCATAGACGGCATATTAGTACACTGCGGCAAACACATCAGAAAGAAAGAAGGCGGTTTAATGATCAAAGGAATCGGCCTTGATATTGCGGAAATAGACCGGATCGGAAAAATGATTCTCAGGCAGCCGAAGTTTATTGACAGGATCCTGACAGACCGGGAAAAGGATGCCTATCACTCTTACTCCGGAAGAAGAAAAACAGAGTACGCAGCAGGAAGATTTGCTGCCAAAGAAGCATTTTCAAAAGCAATGGGCACCGGCATAGGCGGTGCACTCAGCTTTCAGGATATTGAAATTATAAGAGATGAATTTGGCAGGCCAATGATTGTAAAGCCTGATATGAAAGGATTTTACGTGCACCTGTCCATAACCCACACAAGGGAGTATGCGGCAGCTCAAGTAATAATTGAAAGCTCGTCAAGCTAGTCTGCATATTCACGCCCTGACCCTCATATATTTGTACAGCGGTAGGAGAGACAAGTCGTTTGATCGACCCGTGCCGGAGCACGGTGCTTTCAAGGAGCGTTTCTTCCTTTTTACGTCATATGAGACAAAGGGGCTGAATAGGTGAAAAAGCACTTTTTATTGCTGGTGGTGGGGATCATTGCCGTCCTGATGCTTGCAGCGTGCGGCGAGAAATCCAAAACGGATGTTGTGGAGAATCTGGACAAAAAGGTAGAAGAGCTGTCGGGGTATAAAGCAAAGGCGCAGATGACCCTGCAGACAGGAAGCGAGCCTCAGATCTACGAGGTGGAAATCTGGCATAAACAGCCGTCCTTCTACAGAGTGAATCTGAAAAACGCAGAGAAAGACCAGAGCCAGATGATTTTAAGAAACAATGAAGGCGTATTTGTGTTAACGCCGGCTCTGAAGAAAAGCTTCCGCTTCCAAAGCGAGTGGCCGCAGAACAGCAGTCAGGCATACTTGTTTGAATCGCTTGTAAAAGACATTAAGAGTGATGCAGATTCAATCTTCAAATCAACGAAAAATGAGTATGTGTTTGAAACGAAAACCAATTACCAGAACAGCCAGATGCTTCCGCTCCAGGAAATAACTTTTAACAAAAAGGACCTGAAGCCGTCTGTTGTAAAAGTGATGGATACAGACAGAAACCCTCTGGTTGTCGTAGAATTCACGGATTTTGACTTCGGTGCGAAGTTCGATAAAAATTCATTCGACATGGAGAAGAATATGTCATTTGCGAGTGTGGATGTTGAAACGTCTGCAGCTGTTGACTCTAAACCATTCTCGGTGAAATATCCGCTTGAGGAAATTGAAGGCGTGAAGCTTACCGAGGAAAAAGAAATGACAACAGAAAACGGCAAGCGGGTCGTACAAACGTATGACGGAGAAAAATCGTATACGTTTATCCAGGAAAAAGCCGTTGCGGCAACTGTCGCTACTTCTTCCTCCGTAAACGGCGAGCCGGTGGACCTTGGAGTTGCGGTTGGAGCGCTCACAGAACAGTCGCTGACTTGGTCGTACGACGGAGTAGAATACATGATTGCTTCAAAGGATCTCTCTCAGGAAGAAATGATCCGGGTCGCACAATCCGTTCAGGGGCAGGCAATCAAGTAAAAAATCGGATGGCGCATGAGCCATCCGATTTTTTTATGGCCAAAACAAATCCCTTTTTGATTTGACAACGAGCCATAAAACCTCTCATAATCAGCAATAGATAAAGACTACCACGAGGAAGTGTAGACATGGAAATGGCTTTTTACAGAGATACTTGGGCGGAGATTGATCTGGATGCCGTCATGAGCAATGTTCGCAACATGAAAGCACATATCGGAGAGGGCAGGAAGCTGATTGCTGTTGTGAAAGCGAATGCATACGGCCACGGTGATGCAGAAGTGGCAAAAGCGGCGCTTGAAGCAGGAGCGGACATGCTTGCGGTAGCATTTCTGGATGAAGCAATTGCCCTTCGCAATGCCGGATTCCAAACGGAAATACTTGTGATGGGGGCATCCCGGCCAACAGATGTGCAGCTTGCAGCCGACATGAACATCATCCTGACGGCACCATCTTTCGAGTGGCTGGAGGAAGCAGGCCGCAATGTTCATACCGGGACATTAGCCGTTCATTTAAAGCTCGATACCGGCATGGGACGCCTTGGGATCCGGACAGAAGAGGAACTTCACAAGGTTTTTTCTTTTTCAGAAGGAAAACAGTGCTTGAACATAGAAGGTGTTTTTACGCATTTCGCTACAGCGGATGAACTTGATACGGCCTATTTTGATGAACAATACAAGGCTTTTGAAACATTGGCAAAAGCAGCTGCATCCTATGGGGAAGTGATGATTCACTGCGGCAACAGCGCAACGGGCCTGAGATTTCCGGATAAGCTTGTCCATGCAGTCAGACTTGGGATCTCGATGTACGGTCTAAGCCCTTCAAGTGAAATGAAACCGCTGCTTCCATTCAAGCTAAAAGAAGCGTTTTCTCTTCATTCAAAGCTAGTTCATGTAAAAAAGATAAATAAAGGCGACAAAATCAGCTACGGAGCTACCTACACGGCAGAGGAAGATGAATGGATCGGCACGATTCCCATCGGATATGCAGATGGCTGGGTGCGCCGTCTGAGGGATTCGGACGTGCTTGTGGACGGAGAAAGAGTGCCAATTGTTGGAAGGATCTGCATGGATCAATGCATGATCAAGCTGCCTTCGGAAAAAGAAATCGGAACGAAAATTACGCTTATCGGCAGTCAGAAACATGAGATGATTCCGGTGGATGAAGTGGCGGAAAAACTCGGAACCATCAACTATGAAGTCACTTGTACAATAACTTCTCGCGTTCCCCGTATGTTTTTGAGAAATAAGAGTATAATTGAAATGAGAAACACTCTATTGGACGGAAGAAAAAAAGGGTAAGACGATTTTTAAAAGGGGTCTCATTGAATAAAAGAGCCTGTCCTAAAAAGTCAGCAGGACCGAATTATTAGAAAATAACTTTGCTTCTTGCATTGATAGTGTTATTATTGTATGTGGAATGGAATAATAGGTGTGTAAGTTTGGTGGAGGTGTATGTTTGTGTCTGAATCCAGCGCAACAACAGAAATCTTAATTCGACTGCCGCAAGCATTGGTCTCGGAGTTAGACGGTCTTGTGAAACAGGAAAATGGGAATCGGAGCGAGTTAATTTATCAAGCAACGAAAATGTATATCCGCGAACGCAAAAAGCGTCAGATTCGCGAGTCTATGAGACGCGGTTACATGGAAATGGCCAAGATTAACTTAAACATTGCTTCCGAAGCATTTCAGGCTGAATCAGAGGCTGACCACACCGTTGAACGCTTAGTAAGCGGGGGTTAATCCTTTGATTGTCAAACGCGGCGACGTTTATTTTGCTGATTTATCACCTGTTGTCGGCTCTGAGCAAGGCGGGGTCCGTCCGGTACTGATCATTCAGAATGATATCGGAAACAGGTTCAGTCCTACGGTCATCATAGCAGCCATCACTGCTCAAATTCAGAAAGCGAAGCTTCCAACCCATGTGGAAATTGATTCAAAGCGATATGGATTTGAACGTGACTCTGTTATCCTGCTGGAACAGATCCGAACAATTGATAAACAGAGATTGACTGATAAGATTACACACTTAGATGATGAAATGATGGATAAAGTGGACGAAGCTTTGCAAATAAGCTTGGGACTCATTGATTTTTAACGAATAAAAAGGTTCTTTTTAAGGAAGTTGCTGCCAGAAAGCAACTTTTTTTTATTTTATTGACATAAATCGGTATAATGTAAGGTGGAATACTTGTTACCTTTTTTTGCCCATTTACTAAGAGGGGGATCACGGACACATGACAGAAAAGTCCAATCAATTATTTGAATATGTAATGGCTCATCAGAATGAGATTCTAAAAGAATGGAAAGACCGTCTGAAAGAGCTTGGAGATCAAAAGTACTCCAGTCTTCTGTCAGACCAGGCTTATGATAATGCGTGCAATGAATACCTTCAGATTTTAATCAGCCATATGCACAGTCCGGGAACCGATTTTTCAGAGAGAGTGTCTGATTTTGCCCATAAAGCAGTTCAGCTCGGCTGGAGCCTGAAGTTTATTTCAGAAGGCTTGAAACAGCTGTCTCTAATTATTTTCACGAGACTGACAGAGGACTTGTCTGAAGAGCAAAAAATGCAGGTTGTATGGGAGTTTGACAGACTGCTGTCCCCAATTAACAATGAACTGATTCATCAATATGCCGCTTCATGGGAAAGAACGGTATCCTTGCAGAAGATTGCGCTGCAGGAACTGTCCGCTCCGCTGATTCCTGTCTTTGAAAACATTACAATTATGCCGCTTGTTGGTACAATTGATACAGAACGTGCAAAACAGATTATGGAAAACCTGCTCACAGGCGTTGTTAAGCACCGCGCCCAGGTTGTGCTGATCGACATTACCGGTGTGCCGGTGGTCGACACAATGGTGGCGCATCACATCATCCAGGCTTCTGAAGCTGTGCGTCTGGTAGGGGCTAAATGCCTTCTTGTCGGCCTAAGACCGGAGATTGCCCAGACGATCGTAAACCTTGGCATCGATCTAAGCCAGGTCATTACTAAAAACAGCCTTCAAAAGGGAATGGAAGCCGCTCTTGAAATGACCAAAAAACAAATTGTTGAAATGGGGGATCCGGAATGAGAACTCCACGAATACCTATACTAAAGCTTCATAATTGCCTGCTTGTATCCATTCAGTGGGAGCTTGATGATCAGACTGCCCTGCAGTTTCAGGAAGATCTGCTTCACAAGATTCATGAAACAGGAGCAAGCGGCGTTGTTATAGACCTGACTTCTGTTGATGTCATCGATTCGTTCATCGCCAAGGTGCTTGGTGATGTGATCGGCATGTCGAAGCTTATGGGAGCAAAGGTGGTTTTAACAGGCATACAGCCTGCTGTTGCCATAACACTTATCGAACTTGGAATCCATCTGGCAGATGTACAGACCGCGCTGGATCTTGAAAAAGGGCTTGAAACTCTACAACAGGAGCTGGGGGAATAAGCATGGATAACCAATCCTGTGTAAAAATCATTACGGAGTGGGACATTGTGGCTGCCCGCCAGCTTGGCCGCAATGTTGCTAAAGAGCTCGGGTTTGGTACGGTCGACCAAGCGAGGATTACGACAGCTATCTCCGAACTTGCGCGTAATATATATTTGTATGCTGGACAAGGCCAGATTTGCATTGAGCAAATTTCCGAATTCAGCAAAAAAGGATTGAAAATAATAGCCATTGATAACGGGCCTGGTATACCGGATGTGCGAAAAGTAATGGAAGACGGCTTTTCAACTTCCGGAGGACTTGGAGCCGGTTTGCCTGGAGTTAAACGCCTGATGGATGAGTTTAGTATCGATACCGTCTTAGGAGAGGGAACGGATATCCAAGCTGTTAAATGGCTTCGCTAGGAGGAAGCTGCATGGATTTTAAGGATGTCATTGAGTCAAAATATCAGGAACTGCTCAGCCATTACCTGAATGAACTGACTGAAACGGCTTTGTACCAGGGACAGAAGTTCAGCAGGAAAGCAATTGCTGAGCAAATCCCCCCTGAGGAGATTATCAGTCTTCACCGGAAGGTTCTTCAGGATCTTTTTCCTGATGTTGACCAGGAGGTGCTGAACTCGCTTGAT
Source organism: Metabacillus sp. cB07 (assembly GCF_016839225.1). NCBI lineage: Bacteria > Bacillati > Bacillota > Bacilli > Caryophanales > Bacillaceae > Metabacillus > Metabacillus sp. cB07. The sequence goes on from NZ_CP069296.1 coordinate 227,054, forward strand.
TTTCTGCTTGAGGTCATGATGGGATACGGTCTTGCCTATCAGGAGCATCAAAGCCTCAGGGACAAGCAGCAGGAGATCAAGTCAGAAATTCAGGTCGCTGTAAACGTGCAGCAGATGCTTCTTGAAACATCTGTGCCGAGTGTTCCAGGTCTTGATATAGGCGCAATAAGCGTTCCGGCAAAGCATATGAACGGAGATTACTATCACTTTGTCTATGACGAGGAAACGGTCAGCATCGCAATAGCAGATGTTATTGGCAAAGGAATTCCGGCTGCGCTTTGCATGTCGATGATCAAATATGCGATGGACAGTCTGCCTGAATCGCGGAAATCCCCAAGCCGGGTGCTTGAAAATTTAAACAGGGTTGTCGAGCATAACGTGGACCCAAGCATGTTCATCACGATGTTTTACGGAATGTTTGATACAAAAACGAACGAATTTGTCTACGGTTCTGCAGGTCATGAGCCTGGATTTTACTACAGTGCATCAGAAGATTCTTTTTCAGACATGCAGACTAAAGGGCTTGTCCTTGGAATTGATTCATCCGTTAAATATAAGGAGTACAGGAAAGTGATCGAAAAGGGCGACATGGTTGTGCTTCTTTCCGACGGAGTGACTGAATCAAAATCAGGGGATGAATTTGTAGAACGCTGCTTTATTACAGATCTTATAAAAAAATACAGTCATTTAAAGGCTCAGGAGATTGTGGATCATATCTACAGAGATTTTCTTCAGATGCAGGATTTTGAGCTGCACGATGATTTTACTCTCCTCATTTTAAAGCGTGAGGTTTAATCCTTTTTTACAAAGGGTAAATAACTCATTAGGACAAAAGGAATAATATTAGGGGGACTACACATGAACCTTTCAATAAATGCAAATCAAACAGATGAACTTGTTCAAATAGATCTGGCTGGAGAAATTGATGCCTATACTGCACCTAAACTGAGAGAGCAGCTTATGCCGCTTGCTGAAGAAGGGAAATCGATGACGGTCAGCCTGAAGGATGTTTCCTACATGGACAGTACCGGACTCGGTGCATTTGTCGGCCTGCTGAAGGCTGTCAGAAAAAACGGCGGAGATATGAAGCTTGTGAATTTATCTTCACGTCTTGAAAGACTTTTTAATATCACTGGTCTGAGTGAAATTATTGACATTTCTTCTAAATCAGAAGGTGGGGTTCGATGAGACAGTTAGTGGATTACATCGAAGTGAAGATTCCTGCAAAGCCGGAATATGTGGGAATCGTCCGTTTGACTCTTTCCGGGATAGCGAGCAGAATGGGCTATTCGTATGATGAAATTGAAGATCTGAAAATAGCTGTCAGCGAAGCATGCACGAATGCCGTGCAGCATGCGTACGAAAGCGCGGAAGGCGGAGAGGTAAACTTAGGGTTTGGCCTTTATGACGACCGCCTTGAAGTGATGGTTTCAGACAGCGGCCAGAGCTTTAACTTTGAACAAAAGAAAAATGAGCTGGGGCCATATTCTGCCGCAAACCCTGTAGACCAGCTTCCTGAGGGAGGGTTGGGGCTCTACTTGATGGAAACGCTCATGGATGAAGTTCGTGTGCAAATCGATTCCGGCGTTACCGTCTTCATGACAAAGTATTTAAACGGGGAGCGAGTAGAACATGACACAACCATCCAAAACTACGAAGCGAACTAAAGAAGAAATAAACGAACTGATTTTTGATTTTCAGCACAATCAAAATGAAGATGCCCAGCTTTTTCTAGTTGAGTACTACAGCGGACTTGTTGAAACGCTCGCCAAGAAATATTCAAGAGGCAAAAGCTTTCATGAAGACCTTAAACAGGTCGGCATGATCGGCCTGCTCGGTGCCATCCGCCGCTATGATCCTGAATTCGGCAAAACGTTTGAAGCCTTTGCCATTCCGACAATCATCGGTGAAATAAAGAGATTTCTCCGCGACAAAACATGGAGCGTCCATGTTCCGCGAAGAATTAAAGAGCTTGGCCCGAAGATTAAGATGGCCGTTGATGAACTGACGAATTCTCTTCAGCGTTCACCTCAGGTCCATGAAATCGCTGATTATCTGGAGGTTTCAGAGGAGGAAGTGCTCGAAACGATGGAGATGGGAAAAAGCTATCAGGCTCTTTCTGTTGATCATTCCATCGAAGCGGACTCCGACGGCAGCACAGTGACCATATTAGATATTGTCGGTTCAAAAGAAGAAGGATATGAGCAGGTCAACCAGAAGCTCATGCTTGAAAGTGTTCTCCACGTTTTGTCTGACCGTGAAAAAGAGATTATCCACCACACATATATTCTGAATAAAAGCCAGAAGGAAGCGGGAGAGATCCTCGGCATTTCTCAAATGCACGTCTCAAGGCTTCAGAGAAGAGCTATTACAAAGCTCAAAGAAGCACTTTCTGCTGATATGTCACTGGGGATGCAGTAATGTATCAAACGGAACAAAACAGCCATGTCTACGCATACGCCTACCAGATTCAAAAGGAAGGGAAAACTCTATGCGGGGACAGTTTTTTAATAAAAGCAACTGAGGAATATTTCATTTGCGCCGTCGCCGATGGTCTCGGGAGCGGCGAGCGTGCGTATGAATCCTCATCTGCCATTAAGGAAGTCATTGAGGAATATCATGCAGAGGATGTTGAACTGCTGATTGCCAAATCAAATGAGGTGCTGAAAAACAAGCGCGGAGCAACCGTCGCTATTTTCAAGGCGTACTTTGGACAGAATACGTTCACATTCAGTTCGGTAGGGAATATCCGGTTCGTCCTTTATTCTCCTTCAGGGAAGTATATCTATCCTCTGCCTGTTCTTGGCTATATGTCAGGCAAGCCTCAGAAGTTCAGCGTTCATACGTACTCTTATGAGCCAGGAGCAAAATTCATTTTGCATTCAGACGGACTCAACATTCCGGCAGTAAAATCTCTTTTGAAGGACCATCAGACAATTGAAGATATCTCAAATCATCTGGAGCCTTACACGAAATCGCGTCAGGATGATTTAACCTACGTAGTCGGTCAGCTGTTTTAGCTGGCGGGCTTTTTTGTTTGGCTGAAAAAGTGATTGAAAACGGATCAGGAACACAATTTTTCCTAGAAAGGGGCATTCGTCATTTTTGAAATAGCCCGGCTTTTGGTAAACTGTTTCTAAGTCGATGTAAGGGGAGGCAACAGAATGGCAGACAAAACAGAACGCATCATGCAGACAATCAGCAAAGAGCTGTCTATTACATATAAGCAAGTACAGAACGTGATTGAATTGCTCGATGGCGGAAATACCGTTCCTTTCATAGCAAGGTACCGGAAAGAACAGACAGGTGCCCTTGACGAAGTACAGATCCGTGACATCTCTGAAAAATGGCAGTACATCCAAAATCTTGAGGCCAGAAAAGAAGAAGTAATCCGCCTGATTGAGGAACAGGGCAAACTCACTCCTGAACTGAAAAAAGAAATTAGTGAAGCCCTCAAACTGCAGAAAGTGGAGGATCTCTACCGGCCTTACAAACAAAAACGCAGAACGAAGGCGACAGTCGCGAAGGAAAAAGGTCTTGAACCTCTTGCAGCCTGGATGAAAGAACAGCCTTCGAATGGCTCGCTTGAAGAAAAAGCGGCCGCGTTTATCAATGAGGAAAAAGAAGTGCTGACAGCCCAGGATGCCATTGACGGAGCGAAAGACATTCTTGCCGAATGGATTTCAGACGAGCCGTCCCATCGCCAGTGGATCCGCGATCTTACGTTTAGAAAAGGAAAAATCGCGGCATCAGCCAAGGATGAAGAGAAAGACGAAAAGAACGTGTATGAAATGTATTACACGTACGAGGAGCCTATCCTGAAAATTGTGCCCCACCGTGTTCTTGCTCTGAACCGAGGGGAAAAGGAAGGGATTTTGAGAGTAACAGTTGAAGCGCCGGCAGAAGAAATTATCATGCAGCTTCAAAAACGAGAACTTAAAAATCCGCGCACAGTTGTAAAAGATACGTATATAGCAGCGATAGAAGATGCTTATAAAAGATTGATTGAGCCTTCCATCGAGAGGGAGATCCGGAAAGAACTATCTGAAAAGGCTGATGACCGGGCCATCCACATTTTCTCTGAAAATTTGAGGAATCTTCTGCTTCAGCCGCCTCTTAAGGGGAGAATCGTCCTTGGAGTCGATCCCGCCTACCGGACAGGCTGCAAGCTTGCTGCAGTAGATGAAACAGGAAAGGTTCTTGAAATCGGGGTGATCTATCCCCACCCGCCTGTAAATAAAGCAAGAGAAGCAAAACAGAAGCTTGCGGATATCATCAAACGCTTCAAGGTTGAACTGATTGCCATCGGAAACGGGACGGCATCAAGGGAGACTGAGCAATTCGTGGCAGATTTGATTGAAGAACTGAAAGCAGATCTCTCATATATCATTGTGAATGAAGCAGGGGCGAGTGTTTACTCTGCATCTGATCTGGCTCGGGAAGAATTTCCTGATTTTCAGGTTGAAGAGCGCAGTGCTGTCTCCATTGCGAGACGACTGCAGGATCCGCTGGCTGAACTGGTCAAAATTGATCCTAAGTCGGTTGGAGTCGGGCAGTATCAGCATGACGTTGCACAGAAAAAATTGAATGAATCTCTGACATTTGTTGTTGAAACCGTGGTAAACCAAGTTGGAGTCAACGTGAACACAGCTTCATCTTCTTTGCTTCAGTACGTGGCGGGTCTAAGCAAGTCCGTGGCGCAGAACATCGTGAAACAGCGTGATGAAATCGGGAAGTTTGATGACCGGAAGCAATTGAAAAAGATCCCTCGTCTTGGAGCTAAAACATATGAGCAGTGCATAGGGTTCTTGAGAATTTCCGGGGGCAAACATCCTCTTGATTCAACCGGAATCCATCCTGAAAGCTACAAAGAAACAGAAGAGCTGCTCCGTATGCTGGGCTTGAGCCTGAAAGACCTTGGGTCAGACAAGCTTAGAGAAGCGATAAGCAGTCTCAACCTGAAGGAAGCTGCAGAGAAAATCGGCATGGGAGAACTGACCTTAAAAGATATTTGCGATTCTCTTGTGCGCCCGGGGCGCGATCCGCGGGATGAAGTGGCTAAACCGCTGCTTAAAAAAGGCGTTCTGAAACTGGAAGACCTTGAAACAGGCATGGAGCTTCAAGGAACGGTCCGAAACGTAGTAGACTTCGGAGCGTTCGTTGATATAGGAGTGAAACAGGATGGGCTTGTCCATATCTCCAAGCTGAAAAATTCTTACGTGAAGCATCCGCTTGATGTTGTCTCAGTCGGAGATGTTGTAACTGTATGGGTAGACTCAGTCGACAGGCAAAAAGGCCGTGTTGCACTCACGATGGTTGGCAACTGATGAAAAACACTGCTTACGAGCAGTGTTTTTTTCTATAAAAATACCAGCACTGGTTCAGCATTTTGATTTGATAACGGTCCTTTTCATAAAACGCACGCTGCATTTGGTTTTTTAACCATGATGGCATTGCTCGTTCCTCCTTATTGTTTATAATGGAGTATGTGTATGACATACTTTATGCGGGCTCGGGATGTCCTGTTCGGAGAAACAAACTATGCGGGGTGCTTTGGAATGAATGAACGCAAACTTCAGGAACTGACAGAATCGCTTTCTGCAGAATACTTCAAAAAACCATTCAAACATAAAGCGGTTTTCAACAGCAGGCTGCGGACGACGGGAGGAAGGTATCTGCTAAAAAGCCACAATATCGAAGTGAACCCAAAATATCTTTCTCAGGGACTCGATGAAGTGATCGGGATTATCAAGCATGAGCTGTGCCATTACCATCTTCATATAGAAGGGAGAGGGTATAAGCACCGTGATCCTGAATTCAGGGCGCTGCTTTCACAAGTAGGTGCACCAAGGTTCTGCACGCCGATCGAGCCTCCTGCAAGAACAAGGAAAATCGTTCAGTATCAATGTACAGAGTGCCGGTTTATCTACAATCGCCGCAGGAAGATGGATACATCAAAATACGTGTGCGGCAAATGCGGAGGGAAAATCAAACTTGTTTCATAGAATTTTATAAAAAGGGTTGACGCTCTGCGTGGAGCTGTGTTAAATTATAAAAGCCGTCGTAAGAGACGCAAAACAAGACTAAAAAGAAGGCTTGACAGTTTGTCCAAACCTTCATATAATTAAGAAAGTCTGTCAGCAATATCTTATTCCGCAGTAGCTCAGTGGTAGAGCTATCGGCTGTTAACCGATCGGTCGTAGGTTCGAGTCCTACCTGCGGAGCCATAATATGGGGAAGTACTCAAGTGGCTGAAGAGGCGCCCCTGCTAAGGGTGTAGGTCGCGTAAGCGGCGCGAGGGTTCAAATCCCTCCTTCTCCGCCATTATTTTTTATTGTCTCTGGCCCGTTGGTCAAGCGGTTAAGACACCGCCCTTTCACGGCGGTAACACGGGTTCGAATCCCGTACGGGTCATCATTTTCACAAATGAATACGGAGGATTAGCTCAGCTGGGAGAGCATCTGCCTTACAAGCAGAGGGTCGGCGGTTCGAGCCCGTCATCCTCCACCATCTGGTCCCGTGGTGTAGCGGTTAACATGCCTGCCTGTCACGCAGGAGATCGCCGGTTCGATCCCGGTCGGGACCGCCATTTTTATTGGGCTATAGCCAAGCGGTAAGGCAACGGACTTTGACTCCGTCATGCGCTGGTTCGAATCCAGCTAGCCCAGCCATTTTCATTTTGAAAAATGAATATCTTTGTGCCATTAGCTCAGTCGGTAGAGCATCTGACTTTTAATCAGAGGGTCGAAGGTTCGAGTCCTTCATGGCACACCATCTAATGTATGCGGGTGTGGCGGAATTGGCAGACGCGCTAGACTTAGGATCTAGTGTCTTTGACGTGGGGTTCGAGTCCCTTCACCCGCACCATACATTATTCTTTTCGCGGTCGTGGCGGAATGGCAGACGCGCTAGGTTGAGGGCCTAGTGGGGGTAACCCCGTGGAAGTTCGACTCTTCTCGGCCGCACCAAAAGAGCTTTAAAAAAACTTAAAAAAGTTGTTGACATAAACATCACATCTTGGTATTATATTTAAGTCGCTTCACAAATTATCATGTGCGCCCGTAGCTCAATTGGATAGAGCGTTTGACTACGGATCAAAAGGTTATGGGTTCGACTCCTGTCGGGCGCGCCATATTACGGGAAGTAGCTCAGCTTGGTAGAGCACTTGGTTTGGGACCAAGGGGTCGCAGGTTCGAATCCTGTCTTCCCGACCAGGTAATTTTTACAACTTTATATGCGGGTGTAGTTTAATGGTAAAACTCTAGCCTTCCAAGCTAATGTCGTGGGTTCGATTCCCATCACCCGCTCCAATCTTTAAAAAATGATCTTTGAAAACTAAACAAAACCAAAAGCGTACCAAACGTTTTAAATTTTTAAGTCAGCAACATTTATGAGTCACAAATTTTCTTCGGAGAGTTTGATCCTGGCTCAGGACGAACGCTGGCGGCGTGCCTAATACATGCAAGTCGAGCGGACCTCTTCGGAGGTCAGCGGCGGACGGGTGAGTAACACGTGGGCAACCTGCCTGTAAGACTGGGATAACTCCGGGAAACCGGAGCTAATACCGGATACTATGTCAAACCGCATGGTTTGACATTCAAAGACGGTTTCGGCTGTCACTTACAGATGGGCCCGCGGCGCATTAGCTAGTTGGTGAGGTAATGGCTCACCAAGGCGACGATGCGTAGCCGACCTGAGAGGGTGATCGGCCACACTGGGACTGAGACACGGCCCAGACTCCTACGGGAGGCAGCAGTAGGGAATCTTCCGCAATGGACGAAAGTCTGACGGAGCAACGCCGCGTGAGTGATGAAGGTTTTCGGATCGTAAAACTCTGTTGTCAGGGAAGAACAAGTGCCGGAGTAACTGCCGGCACCTTGACGGTACCTGACCAGAAAGCCACGGCTAACTACGTGCCAGCAGCCGCGGTAATACGTAGGTGGCAAGCGTTGTCCGGAATTATTGGGCGTAAAGCGCGCGCAGGCGGTTTCTTAAGTCTGATGTGAAAGCCCCCGGCTCAACCGGGGAGGGTCATTGGAAACTGGGAAACTTGAGTGCAGAAGAGGAGAGTGGAATTCCACGTGTAGCGGTGAAATGCGTAGAGATGTGGAGGAACACCAGTGGCGAAGGCGACTCTCTGGTCTGTAACTGACGCTGAGGCGCGAAAGCGTGGGGAGCGAACAGGATTAGATACCCTGGTAGTCCACGCCGTAAACGATGAGTGCTAAGTGTTAGAGGGTTTCCGCCCTTTAGTGCTGCAGCTAACGCATTAAGCACTCCGCCTGGGGAGTACGGTCGCAAGACTGAAACTCAAAGGAATTGACGGGGGCCCGCACAAGCGGTGGAGCATGTGGTTTAATTCGAAGCAACGCGAAGAACCTTACCAGGTCTTGACATCCTTTGCCACTTCTAGAGATAGAAGGTTCCCCTTCGGGGGACAAAGTGACAGGTGGTGCATGGTTGTCGTCAGCTCGTGTCGTGAGATGTTGGGTTAAGTCCCGCAACGAGCGCAACCCTTGATCTTAGTTGCCAGCATTCAGTTGGGCACTCTAAGGTGACTGCCGGTGACAAACCGGAGGAAGGTGGGGATGACGTCAAATCATCATGCCCCTTATGACCTGGGCTACACACGTGCTACAATGGATGGTACAAAGGGCTGCGAGACCGCGAGGTTTAGCCAATCCCATAAAACCATTCTCAGTTCGGATTGCAGGCTGCAACTCGCCTGCATGAAGCTGGAATCGCTAGTAATCGCGGATCAGCATGCCGCGGTGAATACGTTCCCGGGCCTTGTACACACCGCCCGTCACACCACGAGAGTTTGCAACACCCGAAGTCGGTGGGGTAACCGCAAGGAGCCAGCCGCCTAAGGTGGGGTAGATGATTGGGGTGAAGTCGTAACAAGGTAGCCGTATCGGAAGGTGCGGCTGGATCACCTCCTTTCTAAGGATATAAGGTCGCTTTTGGTTTTTGTTTAGTTTTGAGAGATCATTCTCTCTATATGAAAGAAGGCGATCATTTCTGATCTGCCGGTTGTTCTTTGAAAACTGGATAACGTAATTGATAACAAGTAATTCACTGAGATTTACGCTTACCATAGTGATTTTCTTAGACTTTACAGTCTAAACAAACGATTGACCAATTTTGGTTAAGTTATGAAGGGCGCACGGTGGATGCCTTGGCACTAGGAGCCGATGAAGGACGGGACTAACACCGATATGCTTTGGGGAGCTGTAAGTAAGCTTTGATCCAGAGATTTCCGAATGGGGAAACCCACTGTTCGTAATGGAACAGTATCTTTACCTGAATACATAGGGTACTGAAGGCAGACCCGGGGAACTGAAACATCTAAGTACCCGGAGGAAGAGAAAGCAAATGCGATTTCCCAAGTAGCGGCGAGCGAAACGGAATCAGCCCAAACCAAGAGGCTTGCCTCTTGGGGTTGTAGGACACTCTATACGGAGTTACAAAGGAACGGGGTAGATGAAGCGGCCTGGAAAGGCCTGTCATAGAAGGTAAAAACCCTGTAGTCGAAACTTCGTTCCCTCCAGAGTGGATCCTGAGTACGGCGGGACACGTGAAATCCCGTCGGAATCCGGGAGGACCATCTCCCAAGGCTAAATACTACCTAGTGACCGATAGTGAACCAGTACCGTGAGGGAAAGGTGAAAAGCACCCCGGAAGGGGAGTGAAAAGATCCTGAAACCGTGTGCTTACAAGTAGTCAGAGCCCGTTAACGGGTGATGGCGTGCCTTTTGTAGAATGAACCGGCGAGTTACGATCCCGTGCAAGGTTAAGTTGATGAGACGGAGCCGCAGCGAAAGCGAGTCTGAATAGGGCGAATTAGTACGTGGTCGTAGACCCGAAACCAGGTGATCTACCCATGTCCAGGGTGAAGTTCAGGTAACACTGAATGGAGGCCCGAACCCACGCACGTTGAAAAGTGCGGGGATGAGGTGTGGGTAGCGGAGAAATTCCAATCGAACTTGGAGATAGCTGGTTCTCTCCGAAATAGCTTTAGGGCTAGCCTCGAGTATGAGAGTCTTGGAGGTAGAGCACTGATTGGACTAGGGGCCCTCATCGGGTTACCGAATTCAGTCAAACTCCGAATGCCAAAGACTTGCTCCTCGGGAGTCAGACTGCGAGTGATAAGATCCGTAGTCAAGAGGGAAACAGCCCAGACCGCCAGCTAAGGTCCCAAAGTATACGTTAAGTGGAAAAGGATGTGGAGTTGCTTAGACAACCAGGATGTTGGCTTAGAAGCAGCCACCATTTAAAGAGTGCGTAATAGCTCACTGGTCGAGTGACTCTGCGCCGAAAATGTACCGGGGCTAAACGTATCACCGAAGCTGCGGACTGTTCTTACGAACAGTGGTAGGAGAGCGTTCTAAGGGCGTCGAAGCCAGACCGGAAGGACTGGTGGAGCGCTTAGAAGTGAGAATGCCGGTATGAGTAGCGAAAGAGGGGTGAGAATCCCCTCCACCGAATGCCTAAGGTTTCCTGAGGAAGGCTCGTCCGCTCAGGGTTAGTCGGGACCTAAGCCGAGGCCGAAAGGCGTAGGCGATGGACAACAGGTTGATATTCCTGTACCACCTCCTCACCATTTGAGCAATGGGGGGACGCAGGAGGATAGGGCAAGCGCGCTGTTGGATATGCGCGTCCAAGCAGTTAGGCCGGGAAGTAGGCAAATCCGCTTCCCATACAAGGCTGAGCTGTGATGGCGAGGGAAATTTAGTACCGAAGTTCCTGATTCCACACTGCCAAGAAAAGCCTCTAGCGAGGTGAGAGGTGCCCGTACCGCAAACCGACACAGGTAGGCGAGGAGAGAATCCTAAGGTGAGCGAGAGAACTCTCGTTAAGGAACTCGGCAAAATGACCCCGTAACTTCGGGAGAAGGGGTGCTTTTTAGGGTGAATAGCCCTGAAAAGCCGCAGTGAATAGGCCCAGGCGACTGTTTAGCAAAAACACAGGTCTCTGCGAAGCCGCAAGGCGAAGTATAGGGGCTGACGCCTGCCCGGTGCTGGAAGGTTAAGGGGAGAGGTTAGCGCAAGCGAAGCTTTGAACCGAAGCCCCAGTAAACGGCGGCCGTAACTATAACGGTCCTAAGGTAGCGAAATTCCTTGTCGGGTAAGTTCCGACCCGCACGAAAGGCGTAACGATCTGGGCACTGTCTCAACGAGAGACTCGGTGAAATTATAGTACCTGTGAAGATGCAGGTTACCCGCGACAGGACGGAAAGACCCCGTGGAGCTTTACTGCAGCCTGATATTGAATTTTGGTACAGCTTGTACAGGATAGGTAGGAGCCTTGGAAGCCGGAGCGCAAGCTTCGGTGGAGGCATTGGTGGGATACTACCCTTGCTGTATTGAAATTCTAACCCGCAGCCCTTACCGGGCTGGGAGACAGTGTCAGGCGGGCAGTTTGACTGGGGCGGTCGCCTCCTAAAATGTAACGGAGGCGCCCAAAGGTTCCCTCAGAATGGTTGGAAATCATTCGCAGAGTGTAAAGGCACAAGGGAGCTTGACTGCGAGACCTACAAGTCGAGCAGGGACGAAAGTCGGGCTTAGTGATCCGGTGGTTCCGCATGGAAGGGCCATCGCTCAACGGATAAAAGCTACCCCGGGGATAACAGGCTTATCTCCCCCAAGAGTCCACATCGACGGGGAGGTTTGGCACCTCGATGTCGGCTCATCGCATCCTGGGGCTGTAGTCGGTCCCAAGGGTTGGGCTGTTCGCCCATTAAAGCGGTACGCGAGCTGGGTTCAGAACGTCGTGAGACAGTTCGGTCCCTATCCGTCGTGGGCGCAGGAAATTTGAGAGGAGCTGTCCTTAGTACGAGAGGACCGGGATGGACGCACCGCTGGTGTACCAGTTGTCTTGCCAAAGGCATCGCTGGGTAGCTATGTGCGGAAGGGATAAGTGCTGAAAGCATCTAAGCATGAAGCCCCCCTCAAGATGAGATTTCCCATCACATTTGTGAGTAAGAACCCTGAAAGATGATCAGGTTGATAGGTCTGAGGTGGAAGCGCGGTGACGTGTGGAGCTGACAGATACTAATCGTTCGAGGACTTAACCACAGTCTAACTAAGCGTAAATTGCACGTGAATCTTGTTATCAAACGTTACTCAGTTTTGAAAGAATAACTTCTTTCAACCAATTGCATATTGTCTGGTGATGATGGCAAAGAGGTCACACCCGTTCCCATGCCGAACACGGAAGTTAAGCTCTTTAGCGCCGATGGTAGTTGGGGGTTTCCCCCTGTGAGAGTAGGACGTTGCCAGGCAATGCAATTATACATATTGAATGCATTACTTATTATTGTCGCGGGGTGGAGCAGTCTGGTAGCTCGTCGGGCTCATAACCCGAAGGTCGCAGGTTCAAATCCTGTCCCCGCAACCAAAATGGTCCCGTGGTGTAGCGGTTAACATGCCTGCCTGTCACGCAGGAGATCGCCGGTTCGATCCCGGTCGGGACCGCCATTTATGTAAACAACAACGAAACGATTAGGTTTCGTTTTTTTTATGCTTTTTTTGAGGTAGACACTTGGTGAAACTTGGACAAACTAGATAGATAAGATACACTGAATATCAGGGAACTTTCCTTAGAACTGCTGAGTTCTAAGGTTTTTTAGAATAGATTGAAGATGAGAGGCTGGTCTTTGCCATGACGATAAAGGACGAATTTCAGTTTATCAGCCGGATCCGTCAAGATGAGGTCCGCCAGTCCGGTTTAGTCGAAGGGATTGGCGATGATGCTGCCCTGTATGGAACGAAATCAGATTACCTTGAAGTTGTCTGTACGGATACGATGGTTGAAGGGGTTCATTTTTTAAAAGAATTATCTTCTCCGAAGGAAATAGGCTATAAGGGGCTTGCCGTAAATGTGAGCGATGTGGCTGCTATGGGCGGCGTGCCAAAGTATTATCTTGTGGCCATTGCGGTACCCAAAACATGGTCAGAACAGGAGCTTGCCGAATTATATGCAGGAATGGACGAGCTGGCTGAACCGCTCCGCATCGATTTGATTGGGGGAGACACGGTCTCGACCTCGGATAAGCTCGTTCTTACCGTGACGGTGGTTGGTGAGGTGAAAAAGGGCAAGCAAAGGCTGCGGAAGGATGCACGTCCGGGAGATGCTGTATTTGTAACAGGTACAATCGGCGATTCGGCTGCAGGGCTACAAGCTTTGCTTGGAAATCTTCACCCAGACCGGGATGCAGCGTCTTTTCTAATCAACAGGCATAAGCGCCCTGTCCCTCAGGTGAAAGCAGGGCAGATTATGAGCTCTGCCGACCGCGTATCGCTGAATGACATCAGTGACGGACTGGCGAGTGAACTAAATGAAATAAGCGAGTCCAGCTGTGTTAAAATAGTGATAGATAAAACAAGACTTCCAATGAGTGACTCAATGAAGTCACTGAACCACGAGGATGCAGAAAAATGGATGCTGTTTGGTGGAGAAGACTTTGAATTAACAGGTACTGCTTCACGGGCTGTATTCACTGATCTGCAAAAGAGATGCCTGGCAGAAGGAATCCTTCTTACGGAAATTGGACGTGTTGAAGAAGGGCCGGCAGGTGTATTTTTTACTGAGGACGGAAAGCAGACGAAGCTTGAGAAGTCCGGATATAATCATTTTAAGTAAGGTGAAGTTATGATAAAGCATGTAGTAAAATCAACTCATACAGACGAAACGACGCGTCTTGCCATAAGACTCGGAGAGCTTTTGAAGCCGGGGGCTGTCATTACACTTGAAGGTGATCTTGGGGCCGGAAAGACGACGTTTACTAAGGGACTGGCAAAAGGTCTTGGCATTCGCAAAAATGTCAACAGTCCTACGTTTACGATTATGAAAGAATACCGGGATGGCCGGATTCCTTTGTATCATATGGATGTGTACCGCATGGAAGACAGCGGAGAGGATCTCGGATTTGATGAATATTTTGAAGGAGATGGCGTGACCGTCGTTGAGTGGGCAAGCATGATCGAAGAACAGCTTCCAAAGGAGCGGCTGGACATCAGAATTCACCGCTCAGGAGACGATGAGCGTGAAATCATTCTCATCCCTCTCGGTGAGGACTATATTGGTTTATGTGAGGAGCTTGTAACCGGATGAAAGCATTAGCAATTGATACATCAAACCTGACACTTGGAGTGGCCCTTGTGGGGGAAGAAACGGTGATGGGTGAGTATGTCTCGCACGTCAAACAGAATCATTCGGTACGTGCGATGCCTGCTGTCGAGTGGGTGCTGCAGGAGTGCGGCGTGAAGCCTGCCGAGCTTGACCGTGTAATCGTAGCAGAGGGCCCGGGTTCCTACACCGGGCTTAGAATCGGCGTCAGCATCGCAAAGACACTTGCGTGGACCCTGAACATTCCGCTTGTCAGTGTTTCAAGTCTTGAAGTGCTTGCAGCAGGAGGCACTTACTTTGACGGAATGATCTGCCCGCTGTTTGATGCCCGCAGGGGACAAGTGTATACAGGACTTTATGAATATGAAGACGGCGTACTTTTAAATAGAAGAAAAGATTGCAATCTTCTTCTTGCAGACTGGCTTGAAGAGCTGAAGACAGAAGATAAGCAGATTTTGTTTATTGGCAATGACGTCAGTCTTCACAGGGAACTTATCACACAGATTCTTGGCGAACAGGCCATGTTTGCAGAAATGACAGAGAACAATCCCAGACCATCCATGCTAGGGAAAATCGGGCTTAAAAAAGACCCTGTTGATCTCCATTCATTTGTCCCGAACTACATTCGCATGGCTGAAGCAGAAGTCAAGTGGCTGGAACAACAGAAATAAGCAGGTGAAAGAGATGAAGCAGGATACAATGGTCATCCGGCCAATGAATGTAACGGATATAGATGCTGTCTATGAAATTGAAACACAGTCCTTTGCCACTCCATGGCTGAAGGAGTCTTTTCATAATGAACTGACGCAGAACCATTTTGCTAAATACTTGGTTGTGGAATTTGACCGGCAGATTATCGGCTATTGCGGACTTTGGATTATTATGGATGAGGCGCAGGTAACGAATATTGCCGTTCTTCCTGCTTTTCGGGGCAATAAAATCGGCGAAACACTGCTTCGTCAGGCGATTGGCGTTGCAAAGGAGTATGGGGCCGGAAAAATCTCGCTTGAGGTAAGGGTGTCAAACCATGTGGCACAGTCCCTGTACAAAAAACTCGGGTTTCAGCCGGGCGGAATCAGAAAGCGGTATTATACCGATAACGGAGAAGATGCTTTAGTAATGTGGGTGGGTTTAAAATGACGAAAAAAGATCTGTACGTACTTGGTATTGAGACAAGCTGTGATGAGACAGCTGTATCAATCGTAAAAAATGGACGGGAAATCATCTCAAATGTAGTGGCTTCTCAAATTGAAAGCCATAAACGTTTCGGCGGAGTTGTTCCCGAAATAGCTTCAAGGCATCATGTGGAGCAGCTGACGATTGTTCTGGAAGAAGCGCTGAAGCAGGCGGACATGGGCTTTAAAGATCTCGATGCGATTGCTGTAACAGAGGGGCCGGGACTGGTCGGAGCCCTTTTGATTGGTGTCAATGCGGCAAAGGCTCTTGCATTTGCCCATGGGCTGCCGCTTGTTGGCGTTCACCATATTGCGGGGCATATATATGCCAACCAGCTTATTTCTGAGCTGAAATTTCCGCTGCTGTCGCTTGTCGTTTCAGGCGGACATACGGAACTTGTCTATATGAAGGAACACGCATCTTTTGAGGTCATTGGAGAGACGCTGGATGATGCTGCCGGAGAAGCATATGACAAAGTGGCAAGAACGTTAAAGCTTCCATATCCCGGTGGCCCTCACATCGACCGTTTGGCTGCAGAAGGAACGCCATCCATTGATCTGCCGCGGGCATGGCTTGAGCCGGATTCCTTTAACTTCAGCTTCAGCGGCCTGAAATCAGCGGTTATTAACACTCTCCACAATGCTGAACAGCGCGGAGAAGTGATTGAGCCCAAAGACCTTGCCGCAAGCTTCCAGGCAAGCGTCATTGATGTCCTTGTGACAAAGACCGCTGCGGCTGCCGAAAAATATGGAGTGAATCAAGTTCTCCTTGCCGGCGGTGTTGCTGCAAACAGAGGATTGCGTGCAGCCCTTACGGAAACGTTCAGTGGGCTTCAGGATGTTGAGCTTATTATCCCGCCGCTGTCTCTCTGCACAGACAACGCAGCAATGATCGCAGCAGCAGGAAGCGTCTTTTATGAAAAAGGACATAGAGGATCGATGAGAATGAACGCAAATCCAGGACTTGAGCTTCCGAATTAACGGTTATCAACAAGTTATTCACACTCCGTCCAATAACTCATGCAAGAATTTATGAAAGCTTGCGGAATATGGCCGGGGATAACCTGTGGGTAATGTGGATAAAAAACGTTTAAAATGTGGATAATGTGTATAATTCACATGAAACCTTGTAAAACTTGAACATTAGATTGTGGATAACAAAAAACTCAGCACCGGTTATGGCGCTGAGTTTTTTTATCCACAATTTTTTTAATCTTCCTGCAGCTGCTCCCAGTCATTCATCAGCTGTTCAAGCTCTTCCTGCAGGACTTCGTTTTCCTGATTAATCTCCTGAACCCTTGTGTGGTCTTGATAGATCTCAGGATCGCAGAGGAGCTGTTCATTTTCTTCTACCTTTTCCTCAATAGCTGAAATGCGCTCTTCCACTTCCTGAAGCTTGCGCTGCTTTTGCCGCGCTTGTTT
This sequence comes from Metabacillus sp. cB07, assembly GCF_016839225.1. Lineage (NCBI taxonomy): Bacteria > Bacillati > Bacillota > Bacilli > Caryophanales > Bacillaceae > Metabacillus > Metabacillus sp. cB07. The sequence goes on from NZ_CP069296.1 coordinate 243,781, forward strand.
TTTCAGTTCTTTTTCCTGTTCATAGGAAAGCTTATTTCCGTTTTCTTTCTCTTTCACTTCAGGGGCAGCATCCAAGGCAGCAAGCTCGAGCTGCTCTGCTTTTTTATGTTGATAGTAATCGTAATCTCCGAGGTATTCGGTTACACCGCCCGGAGAAAGCTCGTATACCTTTGTCGCGATTCTGTTGATGAAATACCGGTCATGGGAAACAAACAGAATCGTCCCCGGGTAATCAATCAGTGCATTTTCAAGCACTTCCTTGCTGTCCAGATCAAGATGGTTTGTCGGCTCATCCAGAATGAGCAGATTGGCTTTTTGCAGCATCAGCTTTGCAAGGGCAAGCCGTGCCTTTTGTCCGCCGCTTAAGGTTGATACATTTTTCAGGACATCGTCACCGGAAAAAAGGAAGTTTCCGAGTACAGTGCGGATTTCCTTTTCGGTAAGCATCGGGTAGTCATCCCATAATTCATCAAGCACCCGTTTATTGGACGTCAAATTCGCCTGCTCCTGATCGTAATAGCCAATCTTGACGCCGGACCCAAGCTGAAATGAACCCTTTAGTGGAGAGAGTCTTTCAATGATCGTTTTCAAAAGTGTCGACTTCCCGACTCCGTTCGGTCCGACGAGCGCGATGCTGTCACCTCGTGAAACGGAAAAAGAGACATTTGAAATAATCGGATTCGTTCCATCATAGGAAACGGCGATATCATTCGCTTTTAAAACATCATTTCCGCTCTGACGCTCGATATCAAATTTAAAGTGGGCAGACTTCTCATCCCCAAGGGGCCTGTCCATCAGATCCATGCGCTGCAGTTTTTTCTGACGGCTTTGCGCGCGCTTGGTGGTTGACGCTCTAGCCATGTTCCGCTGGATAAAATCCTTCAGCTTCGCCACTTCATCCTGCTGTTTTTCAAATAATTTCAGCTCGCGTTCATAGTTTTCAGCGGCCTGCTCGAGGTAGCGGCTGTAGTTGCCGATGTACTTTCTGCTTGCGTGTCTTGAAATCTCGTACACCTGGTTAACTACCTTATCAAGGAAATACCGGTCATGGGAGACGATCAAAAGAGCACCGCTGTATCCCTGCAGGTATTGCTCAAGCCAGGAAAGTGTAGCGATATCCAGGTGGTTTGTCGGTTCATCCAGCACGAGCAGATCAGGACTTGTCAAAAGAAGCTTACCGAGGGCAAGCCGTGTTTTCTGGCCTCCGCTCAAACGCTGAATCGGTGTTGAGATGTCAAAGTCAGCGAACCCGAGTCCGTGAAGAACAGAACGGATGTCTGCTTCATACTGATAGCCGCCTTTTTCTTTAAATTCAACCTGCAGACGGTCGTATTCATTCAGCAGCTGCTGAAATTCCCGTTCTGAAGGGTCTGTTTCGGCCATTTTCATCTCCAGGCTGCGCATCGTTTTTTCCATGTCCTTCAGCGACTGGAAAACGGAGTTCATTTCATCCCAGATGGAAAGCTCGGATTCGAGGCCGGTGTCCTGTGCAAGGTAGCCGATCCTCATATCTTTCGGCTTGATGATCTCTCCTGATTCATAGGAAAGCTGTCCTGCGATAATCTTCAGGAGCGTTGATTTTCCGGCACCGTTTCGGCCCACGAGTGCAATCTTGTCCCGCGTTTGTACTTCAAGTTTAATGTTCGATAATATAAGATCAGCAGCAAAATATTTTGTCAGCTGGTTAATCTGCAGCAAAATCATGTCTTTTCACCTCAGGCTATGATAGGTTAAGTGTAGCTTATCCGCGGGGCACCCGCAATGATTGGGACTTCTGGAAGCGTGTATTTGTCACAATAAGTAAAAAGACAGATTTGTAAAAATAGTGTATAGTCTAGGTATGAGGGGCGTAAAAAGATGTCAAATTTTACTCATTTTAACCAGCAGGGCAGAGCCAGGATGGTTGATATATCAGAAAAAAATGATTCAGTCCGCACAGCCGAAGCCATTTCAAGCGTTATAATGAGCCCGGAGGTGCACGATAAAATCGTGAATCAGCAGCTTGAAAAAGGCGACGTGCTTGCTGTTGCGCAGGTAGCAGGCATCATGGCTGCCAAAAACACATGGAACATCATTCCGATGTGCCACCCGATTCCGCTTAAAGGGATTGATATCTCATTTGACTGGGAAAAAGACGATGGACAAGTCCGGCTGCTCATACATGCTGCAGTCAAAACAAAAGGAAGTACAGGTGTCGAAATGGAAGCGCTAACTTCCGCTTCCGTCTGTGCACTGACGGTTTATGATATGTGCAAGGCTTTAGACAAAGGGCTTATTATTGGTCCAACGTACTTATCTCAAAAGACCGGCGGGAAAAATGGGGATTACAAGAGAGATAAATCTGCATCTTTGAATGTGGGGGTTAGAACGTGAACAACATCGAGCAATCAAAAATTCCGCAGGCGACTGCTAAACGCCTGCCTTTATACTACCGTTTTTTAAAAAACCTGCATGCTTCAGGGAAGCAGCGGGTGTCATCGGCTGAACTGAGCGATGCCGTGAAGGTCGATTCCGCGACAATCCGCAGAGACTTCTCCTACTTTGAGGCTCTCGGGAAAAAAGGATACGGCTATAACGTCAATTACCTGCTGTCCTTTTTCAGAAAGACGCTTGACCAGGACGAGGTCACAAAGGTTACGCTGATTGGAGTGGGAAACCTCGGGACAGCTTTCCTTCATTATAACTTCACGAAAAACAACAATACGCTGATCTCACTTGCCTTTGATGTGGATGAGAACAAAATCGGCACAGAAATCGGCGACGTGCCGATCTATCATCTTGATAACATGGAAGAGCACCTGCCTGAGGATGTGACCGTTGCGATTCTGACCGTCCCTGCCCAGGCTGCCCAGGCGATTACAGACAGACTGATTGCAAAGGGCATTAAAGGTATCTTGAACTTCACGCCGGCAAGGCTGAATGTGCCGGAGGAAATCAGAATCCACCATATCGATCTTGCTGTCGAGCTGCAGTCGCTCGTCTACTTTTTGAAACATTACCCGAACGCATAAAGAAAGAGGTGAAAACTATGCCAAACCTTGGATTTGGAAGTCTGCTGCTGATCGTTTTTGCTGCTTTATTGATCTTCGGCCCAAAAAAGCTCCCGGAACTCGGAAAAGCGGTAGGAAATTCTCTGCGCGAGTTCAAGTCAGCCACGAAAGGCCTTGCTGATGACGATGATGAAGACAAAAAGAAGGAAGAGAAGTAAGATAGGATGAAAGCAGTTATGAAACAAAACGACATGTCGGTCGTCGATCACATTGCAGAGCTCAGAAAACGGATCATCATCACCGTCTTTTTCCTGTTTCTCGCTGTGATTGCCGGCTTCTTACTCGCAAAGCCGATCATTATTTATCTGCAGCATACGACAGAAGCAGAGAATCTGACGCTGAATTCATTCCGCATGACAGACCCGATCATGGTCTATATGCAGTTTACCTTTATCATTGCCTTTATCCTGACGTCGCCGGTCATTCTCTATCAGCTTTGGGCCTTTGTCAGCCCGGGGCTCTATGAAAAAGAACGCCGCGTTACGCTAAGCTATATCCCGATCAGCATCGGGCTGTTTTTGGCCGGTCTGAGCTTCTCATATTTCCTGCTGTTTCCGTTCGTAGTGGATTTTATGGAGCGGCTCTCAAATGACCTTGATATTAACCAGGTCATCGGGATCAATGAGTATTTTCAGTTTCTCATACAGCTGACCATTCCGTTTGGGCTGCTGTTTCAGCTGCCGGTTGTCATCATGTTTTTGACAAGGCTCGGGATTGTCACGCCGATGTTCCTGTCAAAGGTGAGGAAATACGCATACTTTGTTCTGCTTGTGATCGCAGCGCTCATCACACCTCCGGAGATTGTCTCGCATCTCATGGTGTCTGTGCCGCTTTTCATTTTGTATGAAGTCAGTATTTTCGTCTCAAGATTTGCCTACCGGAAAGCACAAAAAACACAGTTTGAGGAAGAAAATAAAGAAGGGTAATCCGCTGCCGGATTACCCTTTTTTCTTCGTCTTCACTTTATACGAAAGAGTGAACATTCGGAATGCCACTCCAAGGTCAAACGTTGCAATCAGCATCAGCAGGATGGTCGGAAAAGACCAGAGCCCGTTTTCCGAGCTGTTCACCGCAAGATAGGTAAACAGGATGCCCATTGCCAAGTAGAAAATTCCCATCGATACCGGGCTTGTTCTCATTCTTACATGCCTCCAAAGATAAATTGCATTTGTTCCGCCTTTTTCATCATTTCTTCAAGCTGTTCGCGGTTCGACTGCAGCAGCACGACCAGTGTATTCATCGCGACATGCGCAAAAATCGGAACGAGCAGGCGCTTTGTCCGGATATACAGGAAGGCAAACACAAAACCCATCGATCCGTACAGCAGCAGATGCTGCGGCTCACCGTGCACAAGCGCAAAAACGATTGAACTGATCAAAGCCGACAGAAAGAAATTCATGCGCTGATAGAGAGCGCCAAACAGAATCTTTCTGAAAATGATTTCCTCAAGGATCGGTCCAATAATGGATGTCACTAGTATTAGAAGAGGCGTAACCTTTAATACTTCCATGATAATCTGTGTATTTTCTGATTCTCCCTGAATTCCGAGCACTCTTGTTTCAATTGTGGCTGCGAGAACCTGGACAGTCAGCGCCAGAAATACCCCGGCCACTGCCCATAGGATGGACACACTTACCGGAGCAGCGTCACCTCTTAATTCCTTGTTGTCTCTAAAGTGGGTGCGCATGAAAAACAGGACGAGGACAAATGCAGCCGCAAAGCTGAATACGGTCCAGTACCCGGATGCCATAATCTGAGCCATTCTCATCGATTCGCCTTCACCTACGCCAAGCTTAAGGAGAAGCGGGATGCCAAGAATGCCTGAAAACTGCATGACGATGTATGTCAAAATGATTAGCCAGTATTCTTTCTTCAATCGAATGACTCCTTTTTTCGCCGATTATCGGTCATATGTTTATGTGTCAACTAGGCATTATTGTACCATAAACAGGGCAGCATGTAGGAGGATAACGCCTTTATGGTATGCCTTATTGGGACGAATCATGTAATTGATCAGGATTTCAATTTTTTTTGACTTATCACTTGAATTTGAGTGAGAGATTCTATAATATAATACTTGTGTTAGCACTCAAGACATCTGAGTGCTAATAAATAAGAAAATTTAAATCAATGAAATTTGAGGAGGTTGTTTCACTTGTTAAAGCCATTAGGTGATCGTGTCGTAATTGAGCTTGTACAATCTGAAGAAAAGACTGCCAGCGGAATCGTATTGCCGGACAGCGCGAAAGAAAAGCCGCAAGAGGGCAAAGTTGTAGCAGTAGGTACTGGTCGTGTGCTTGACAACGGTGAGCGTGTTGCTCTTGAAGTTGCAGAAGGCGATCGTATTATCTTCTCAAAATACTCTGGTACTGAAGTGAAGTATGAAGGTGCTGAATACTTAATTTTACGCGAAAGCGACATTTTAGCAGTTATCGGCTAATTTTATAAATATCATAAAAACTTTTCAGGAGGTAAGAAATTATGGCTAAAGACATTAAATTCAGTGAAGACGCTCGCCGTGCAATGCTGCGCGGAGTTGACGCACTTGCAAATGCTGTAAAAGTAACGCTTGGACCAAAAGGACGCAACGTGGTTCTTGAGAAAAAATTCGGATCTCCGCTAATCACAAATGACGGTGTAACCATCGCAAAAGAAATCGAGCTTGAAGATGCATTCGAAAACATGGGTGCAAAGCTTGTTGCTGAAGTTGCAAGCAAAACAAACGACGTAGCAGGTGACGGTACAACAACTGCAACGGTTCTTGCTCAGGCAATGATCCGCGAAGGTCTTAAAAACGTAACAGCAGGCGCTAACCCAATGGGTATCCGCAAAGGAATCGAAAAAGCGGTTGTTGTTGCTACAGAAGAGCTTAAAGCTATCTCTAAGCCTATCGAAAGCAAAGAATCCATTGCTCAAGTAGCTGCGATTTCTGCTGCTGACGACGAAGTAGGACAATTGATTGCTGAAGCAATGGAGCGCGTTGGAAACGACGGCGTTATCACAATCGAAGAATCAAAAGGCTTCACAACAGAGCTTGAAGTTGTTGAAGGTATGCAGTTCGACCGCGGATATGCATCTCCATACATGGTGACTGATTCAGACAAAATGGAAGCTGTCTTAGACAACCCGTACATCTTAATCACTGACAAAAAAATCACAAACATTCAAGAGATCCTTCCTGTACTTGAGCAGGTTGTACAGCAAGGCAAGCCTCTGCTATTGATTGCTGAGGATGTTGAAGGTGAAGCACTTGCTACTCTAGTAGTAAACAAACTTCGCGGAACATTCAATGCAGTAGCTGTTAAAGCTCCTGGATTCGGTGACCGCCGCAAAGCAATGCTTGAAGACATCTCTGTTCTTACAGGCGGAGAAGTGATCACTGAAGACCTAGGCCTTGACCTGAAATCAGCGAACATTTCCCAGCTTGGCCGCGCTTCTAAAGTTGTTGTAACAAAAGAAAACACAACAATCGTTGAAGGTGCAGGCGAGTCTGACAAAATCGCAGGCCGCGTAAAACAAATCCGTGCTCAATTAGAAGAAACTACTTCTGAGTTCGATAAAGAAAAACTACAAGAACGCTTAGCTAAATTAGCTGGCGGCGTAGCAGTCATCAAAGTTGGTGCTGCAACTGAAACAGAACTGAAAGAGCGCAAACTTCGCATTGAGGATGCCCTTAACTCTACTCGCGCTGCAGTAGAAGAAGGAATCGTATCTGGCGGTGGTACTGCCCTTGTGAACGTATACAACAAAGTAGCATCTGTTGAAGGAGAAGGCGACTTCGCGACAGGCGTAAACATCGTTCTTCGCGCACTTGAAGAGCCAGTACGCCAAATCGCTCACAACGCTGGCCTTGAAGGCTCTGTTATCGTTGAGCGCCTGAAGCATGCTGAAGTAGGCACTGGATTCAACGCTGCAACTGGCGCATGGGTAAACATGATCGAAGCCGGTATCGTTGACCCAACAAAAGTAACGCGTTCAGCTCTTCAAAACGCTGCATCTGTAGCGGCTATGTTCTTAACTACTGAAGCAGTAGTTGCTGACAAGCCGGAAGAAAACGCTCCTGCAATGCCTGATATGGGCGGCATGGGTGGAATGGGCGGCATGATGTAATAGGTAACAGAAACCCTTATGTTATCGGGGTTTCGCGAGTGTTTGAAAATAAATGCTCACCTATTTGCTCACCTAACATCTTGAATATCATAAAAGTTGAAGGTCTTCCATTAGTTTACTGAACTGATGGGAGGCCTTTTCTTCCATGTTGTCAGTCATATGAGCATAGATATTCATTGTTGTCTGAATATCAGTATGTCCTAATCGTTGTTGAATTTCTTTCAGTCCAACCCCGGCTTCAATTAATAACGAAGTGTGTGTGTGCCTGAATGAATGTAACGTAATACTTTTATGGATATGAGGCAGCTTCTTAAGAAGACGTTGTAAGCGTATAGCCGGTATTTTTTGTACTAATGGATAACCATCTTCTGAAGTGAAAACAAAATTTTGACTGTGATAATGTTGTCTATTCTTAATTCTTATTTCATTTTGCTTATGAAGGTGCTTTTTTAACAACTTCATTACCTGATCATCCATCTTGATTGTACGTATTGAACCCTTAGTCTTTGGGGTTAGTAAGGTAAAATGCTTTTTATTGTTGGTTGGATTATATAAGGTCTTAGAAACCCTTATAGATCCCCGTTTGAAATCAACATCAGGCCATTTGAGAGCCAATGCTTCGCCTATTCGAATACCTGAATAGGCTAAAAGTGAAAACAACATATAATCGTTACTAAGACCATTAATACGAGCGAGGGATAAAAATTCCACTAGCTCATTTTTTTCAAGGAATTTCTTTTTTAGATTTTCTTTTTCCACCTCCTCTATGGTAGTTTGTTGTTTAGGGAGGCTATAGTTTTCCGTAGGATTCTGTTGCAACCAATCCGACTCAATAGCAAATTTGAAAATCATTCTACCCGTACTTTGTATTCCGTCCATATAGTTAGGAGAGTATACTTTACTTAGCTCATTCAGATATTCTCTATAAACAGCCTTGTTGATATTTTTTATGGGTGTCTTTTGCCATCTTTTAAGTAAAACGTTCGCTTCTTTACTTCTAGCTCTGACACTGCTAACTTTGGCTTGTATGGCATAACTTTCAAGCCACTTTTCAGCTAATGTTTGAAATGTCATATTAGAGTCTTGGACAAATTCTCCTTTGGAAATTTTAAATTCCAGTTCTTTAGCTGCATCTTTGGCGGCCATTTTAGAAGAGAATCCTGATTTTGTAATCTGTTTTCTTTTTTTGTAATAGGGTCAATGCCTAAGTTCACCGTGTAACTCCACTTATCGCCTCGTTTACGAAAGTAAGCCATAATGCGCCCCCCTATAATTAATTATCTTCTAGTAGTAACTTTAACATCATTTTTACTTTTACTATTTCTGATTTTGATAACACTTTATCTTTATACAAAACATCATGATCTTCTTGATTAAGTAAGTTATCGAGGTTGAAAAAGCTTCTTTCTAATTCTTCAGGTGTGTAAGTATCATAATAATCTATTCCGTTTTCATCTGTTTTTTTATATACAGACTTTACACTAAAAGATACTGTTTCATAGTCGCTTTCAGTATAATCCCTAATAAAACTACTTAAAGGCTCGCTTCTTACTACTACTCTAAACCATTCTCCAAAGTTTCCTACACCCAAAAATTCTCCTATCTTCTTTCCATATTTTTTTAGGAGAGATGAAGAATACTTAAGATTCATTTCTAGTGTTTCATATGTCTTACTATCCATGTTCAAATGGTTAGCCATTTCTTCAATTTCAATATTTCTGTATAATCTCAATATCTTTAGAAAATCACCAGCAGTAGCTCTTGTTGAAAGGAAAGTCTCAAGAGAATTATTTAGTTCTTCTAAGTCTAGCTCTTCGAAATTAATACTATTTTGAACCGCCCTTTTTTTAGCACCTTTAGACCAAAACTTATCAACTTTGGAATTGGGATCATCAAATTTAGGGGCAGAACGCTCTCGTTTGATTTGATCATCTTGGAGAATCTGTCTTTTATACTCAATGGGAAGAGAATTTATTAGCTCCGATACATTAACTGATTTTTCTTCTACTTCATGATTCATAAAACCAGCAATTCTCATTAAAAAGAAGTAATCAACACCTAATCCCTTCGCAATTTTTTTTATTAATTCAGGTTGCGGTGTATCGCGATTTCCATTTTCAATTTGTGAAATATAGGAATGAGAAACTCCTGATTGTTCACTTAAAGATCTAATTGATATTCCTTTCGACTTTCTAATGCGCTTAATTTCCTCTCCAAAAGGACTTACCCTTTTCATAATGCACCTGCTTTCATACCCTTTTTATTATTTTAACACAATTGTGAACACTTTTGTAAAATCGGTTGCAAATGTAAATAGAATGCATTAAACTGTGTTTGTACACAATTGCAACCATATAATCCTCAGTTGTAACCAAAATGAGTAGGAGGAGATGAAATGATTAGCTTTGAAATTGATCAGAAGCTGCTAAAGGAACTTTACATTCAAAAAGTTGAAGAGCACTTACAGGAAATTGAGATGGAGATGTTCTTTATGGACTCAAAACAATTATCAACTTATTTAAATATGTCGTGGAACACGATAGTATCGCATCTCTTGTACGATGAAGATTTCCCAAAAGTGAGATTAGGTTCAAAATGGTTGTTTAATAGAAAAGAAGTTCAGGAGTTTATGAACAAATATTACCTTGAAGTTCGTAACAATGGCGGTGACATTCTGAAGTATAAACGGAAGGGTGAGTAAAAAAGCGATGGAGATCCTCAAGCTAAAAAAAAACCTACTAACTCATTGCAGTGAGTTAATAGGCGATAAAAAACATAACACTTTTATATTATATCTTAAATTAGCGTTAAGCAAACGTATAAACGGAAAGGGGAGAAGAGATCATGTTTTATCACGATTCAGTCACTAATAATGTAGAAAAAGTTCTCCCAGGGGCAAAAATTATTAAATGTTTAGGCTTTTTAAACGGTAATTTAGACTATAGTGCAGCCAAAAAGCCGTTTAATGGATATAAAGATAAAGAAAGCTTAAATGAAGAGGAAATACAAAACCACTTGTCAATTGGTGGATGGATTGGAGCAGTAATACCTAGAGGCTTCATAGTTATCGATATTGATGTGCTAGAGCACGCGTCTTATCTAGTGGAATTACTTAAAGGAGAAAAAGTCAATCATCACCTTATTAAAACACCACGGGGCTTTCAATTCATCTTTAAGGCAGAAACTAACGAGAGCTCTCAAGTCAAAATGATTAGTCACTTTTATTCTACCTTGGGAATTATAGTTGATACTCGCGTCGGCACTACAAATAGTTTCATTGTATTTCCAACTTATAATACAAATGATAGATTCATTTCTCAGATTGCAGATCAACTCGATGAACTTCCATGGTATTTACGGCCGGTTTGGAATGCTGATAAAACTAGGGATTATGAGTTTTCAATTCCCATGGAAAGGGGATCTCGTAATCAGTCGCTCTATGATTTTGGGAGAAGGCTAAAATCAATAGGGATACCAATGGAGCAAGTGGAAGAAAGCATGTTATTAATCTATCGGTATTTTTGTATTGATAAAGATACGAGCTTCACAATAAAAGATGTAAAAGCGTCTATTGCTAGTATTAGAAAACTAGAATCTACTACAAGAAAAAATCAGGACGGTTATTCAGGGTTAAATAACGAATTGATTAAGTCGGAATTTGTTATACCTGAACCATTTCTTACTAAGCACAGTTCTCTATACCGAAAAGAGATAAAAAAAGTTGATGGAGAAACACAAGAGATCGAAGTATTTGTAAGCAGGAATGTTCCATTCATAACTAAATACTTGGAACATATTGAGAAAAGTGAAATTTATTATGAAGTCAGTTGGAGCAACAAAGGAAAAGATTATAAGGAAACTGTTCCAGCAGGCATGTTGGCTTCTAGGCGCGATTTATTAGCACTTGCTGACAAAGGATTTAGCTGTAATGATTCAAACTCTAAACAACTTATCGAATACTTTGATTTGTTTATAGGAAAAAATGAAATTCCAACAGTTCAAATGGTAAATCGACTAGGGCTTGTAAAGGAAAAATTCATCCATCCACAATCAACAAGAGATATACATATAGTACCGAGCGATGGGGGAGAGGATCAATTATTAGATTCTTTTCGAATAAAAGGAACTGTTGAAAGTTGGGTTGAAAATGTGTTTAACATAGTAAAAGACCATCCAAAGGCAGTTTTCCCTTTACTTGCATCATTTGCTTCAGTTATTTTACATGATTTTGACATGAAGCCTATAGTTGTAGACGTTTCTGGTGCATCCAGTAGTGGTAAAAGTGGTTTACTTAGACTTTGTGCTTCAGTATGGGCAAGTCCCGAAGATTACATCGGAACTTTTAACACAACTAAGGTAGCTGTTGAAAGACGATCTGCATTTTTAAACTCATATCCGCATATACTTGACGACTCAAACGGAATAAATGACACTCGAATGATTCAAACGATGATTTACCAGTTTGTAAATAACATAGGAAAGTTGAGGGGAAGTATCGCAGGCAGTCAACATACTGCGTCATGGAAATCTATAATGATAACATCCGGGGAAAATGAAATATTATCTTATGCAGAAGCTCAAGGTGTAGCAGCAAGAGTAATTCCTATTACAAATTTTTCGTTTGAAGATGAAGATAAAAGCTTTTTCGGAAGACTGTATTCCTCATTTAGAGATAATCACGGTGCGATTGGAATTGAATTCTTAAATCGTTGGAAAGATAAACGAAACATTTATATGCGGGAATTTGAGGTATACAGTAAAAGATATTTAGAAAAATCAGTTGAGAATGATGTTGCTAGAAGAATTTCATTGCATTTCTCGTTTATAGTTTTTGTAGGCAAGGTGGTAAATGATCTTTTTTATCGTGAGGGTTTAAAAGTGGATCTAAACGCTTTAGAGGATCTCTTCCACAATATTTCAAATGAAAACAAAGCTGTTGATAGACCTTTACTGGAACTGGAACAGTTACTTGAAGAACTTGATTCTAACAGAAACAAATTATATGCAGAATATGAACCAACACATAATATGAATGCTTTATATCATAATGGAGAATTGTATTTAACTCCTGCTTTTATTAAAGAGAGGTTAGGAATAAATGCAAAACAAATTAGAGCTGCTTGGTTAAAAAGGAATATATCAGCCACTTTTAAAAACAAAAATATAGATGTGGATTACACAACTATTAATAAGAAGGGAAGGGCTCATAAAGGAATCTTAATCAATAAGGATGTGATTAAGAAATTAGGCTTTGATTTTGGCACAAAAACGTTTTAAATTACAAAAAGGTTATATGGAGATACGGTAATTAAAAAATGCTATAAGTGGCAGTATATTTTAAAAATAAATAAGAGCCAAAATACGCAAGTATTGCCTAAAATCTTGCATATTTTAGGCTCTTTCAATTATTGTGTTAAAGGTCCCTATAGTTTAAGGACATTGTTTCACAAACTTGTTTTAAAGTAAAATGGGGATACTATATCATAATACAAGTAAACTACGAATTAACTAACGATAAATTGGAATTTATGATTTATTAAATGCCCGATTACACTTAAGTTCTCTATCTTCTTTTACTCAGACAAACACTTTGTGCTATTGTCTTAACAATTTAAGGATTAAGGATTAATATTCATCATCGTCATCATCATTTGACCATATACCAATCAATTCATCCACTGATATAAGTCCATTCTTAAAGTTGTCAATATTAGCCATAACTTCACTTCTTGGTATGATTCCATCGTTAACGGCATCATCCAATCGATCCATTTCATGTTCTGTCAATCCCCAATCGTTTTTACTCATTTTTTCTCCTCCTTATAAGTGTTTTGTATTCTCTCACACAAATTCCAATTTATATATTATTTTACCAAATATATATAGCCTACAATATCTACTGATTTACATTACCTCGATTTTTTGCATAACTTATTTATAAGTATATTAATACGTCTAATCTAATTTTACAGTAAGTGCTAATTCCTCTTGTGATTTCCTCTTGGACAAACAAACTCATTTTCTCAAGAAGAGCAACCTAAAATACTCTATAAATATTAGTGATTATACAGATCCCGTTTATGAAAAACTCATAGCGATTAATAAACATACTGCCGAAATATACATAGATTAAATGCCAGAAACAGATAAGAAATATGTATTCTTGTGTAACCCTTTATACGTTGGTAGAGCAGGATTTATAAAGAAATAAATACAAGAATACAGAAGTTACAAGTAATACTATTTACGTTTATTGACATAGTTATCTGTCGTGCAAATATATAATTAGATACTATGTCGTTTCTTTCATGTAATTTTGTATTTTTAAGTTGAGAATAACAAAGTTATTGTTGGCATATCTAGAATTGATAGATTACAAAGTAGTGAATTATATTATCATTTAATGTAACTGCAGTATTATGCCTCAAAAATAATTTTATAATAAAATTTAGTATTGAAAAGCCTTTACGGAGCTTCATTATTTAACCTGACTTATTAGTAGGCAAGATGATAATAGTAATTGTCACGCTGTGTTTTGATATGCTAATTCACTTGTTAAATGACTTTGATGAAAAAGGATTTAACGATTGCTAAACCGAAAACATAAAGTAACAAATAAATTAGTTGAAGAACTGTTTCCTTATTCGAAAAAAAGCCAGATTAACATATAGATTCTTATTCAGTAATTAAAATGGTCCTAACAAAAAATAATATTTAATGTAAACTGAGAGCTTTTTAGTTTGAAGAATAGAAATGGGGTAAATAAATTGATAGAAATTAATTTAAGATATAAAAATTATAATTCTTTATCGGAGAGCAAAGTCGAGATTTTGAAATCAAATATTCAATTTCTTTTATCTAATACACCATTACCTTCTACAATTCCATTACAGATAATCATTACAGATAATTTCACAAAAGATATTCATGATTTTCAAAAACAATACAAGCTTCAAAAGGAAGGTCATTCCGAAAATGCAATCGGAAAAGCATTTAGTATAAAAAATGAGAAAAACGCTGTTCTGCATTTTATTTTTTTAAATGCGGTTAATTTTGATAAACTCCTCCAGTCTGAATGGGATGATTTCCCACTTGAATTTAACTTTGTTCATCATGAGTTGGGTCATGTATATGATAATCAAAATACATTTTCTGTTATTCCTGAGGCATTTTATAAGCATAAGGAATTAACAAGGATCGAATGGTTTCTATATGAAGTTTCCTCACTTTCTTGGGCTGAATTCCAAGCGAATTTTATTGCAACAAGAACAATTACAAAAAGTTCCCTCGAACACTATTTTAGTGAATTAATTATGGTTCTAGAGAATCTAGATAATAGACTTGCCCGGGCTAAACAAGAGATTATTAGTGATAACAGTAACTGCCTTGAGATTCAGTTTCTAGTCAAGGATTTCTTTTATTTTGGGGCACAAGTTATTGGGCTATTGATAGGATTAGGTATAAATAAAGAAAATGAGTATTATAATAATTCTTGGCTAGAGCTGGGTAAAAAATATGACTTAGAATCCATATTTATTCTTTTATTCGATGCCTTTGAAGGCTTACAAAGTTCTTATCCAAATTGGGAAAGTTTCCATATATTGAATCCAATTAATCAATGTATATTAATGTTATTAAATAACAAGGGAATAAGCGTGAATGAAAAGCTTATTTTTTCAATAATTTCCCCAACAGACTAAGTTTCAAAGAGACATACCAAAAGAGGAATAGACAAAAATTAATATTTTTTTAAAATTAACGGGTAGCTTTAACGAATGAAAAATTAATGGGTTTCAAGGTGAAATAATTTTAGTTTTTCCGTTATAGGGCGCTTTAATTGAATAAGAAACGACCAGGCGAAAATCTAGTCGTTTCTTATTGATATACCCAATTATAATGCTAATTCACATGCTAAGGCTTACGAATTACGATTTTCTCGTCCGAATATGAGCACGGTAGGATTCATACATTGTCTTCCTAGTAAGTTTTTAGGGAATAATTGATTATGGAAACAATTAATATTTTTTGGAGAAGAGAAAAATGAAGAAAAACTTAGCAAGTGAATACCCAGAATTGGTTAAAGAATGGGATTATAACCTTAATGGTGATTTACAGCCAAGTGATGTTCCTCCAAAAGGAAGAGGGCTTGTTTGGTGGAAATGTAAAAAAGGACATCCTAGTTATAGAGCTAAAATAGCATCGAGATCTAATGGAACTGGGTGCCCATATTGCAGAGGTTCAAACGTTTGTTTTGAACGCTCTTTATTGGGAAAAAGACCAGACCTAGCAGCTATGTGGGATGAAGTTGAAAATAGTCCATTAACTCCAGGTGAGGTACTTGCTGGATCCAATAGTGTGATGTTTTGGATTTGTGAAAAGGGACACTCGTTTGATATGTCAATTAAACAAATGACTAGAAATAAAAAAAGAAAAAGTAACGGTTGCCCGTTTTGTAGGGGATTAAGAGTTAATGAAACAAACAATCTTGCCAAGCTTTATCCTCAAATAGCTTATGAATGGGTTGAATGTATAGAGAGTAAGTTTAAGACTGCACAAGATGTCTCGCCTGGTTCAAATGTCAGAGTTTTATGGAGATGTAAGAGAGGGCATGAGTGGATAACTACTCCAAAGCAGCGGACAAGTGGTGGTACAGGATGTCCAAGTTGTAACAATAAGAAAAAAGTATCAAAACAATCATATGTTCTCTTATATTATTTAAAGCAGTATTTCATTGACGTTGAGTTAGAAACACCATTGCTAGGAACTCGTATGATTATGGATGTTTACATTCCTTCGATTAATTTAGTAATTGAGTATGACGGAGGTCAATACCATAAAGATTATAAGCGTGATATAAAGAAAGACAATGCTTTATTAGAAAAAATACCATCAGCAAAGCTTATTAGAATTAGAGAACCTAATTGCCCTATTTATGAATCGCCTAATCCTAACACATTTTTTTATGTACTTAAAAATCAGTCTATTAATGAATTCCAAACGGCTCTAGAAAAAGTATTTAGTATTCACTTACAACTAAATCCTGATATAAATATTGAAAGAGATAATGTGTCAATTTTAAATACTATGGATGGTTGGGAATATGAAAATTCCTTAGCAAATGTTAGACCAGAAATACTGAAAGAATGGGATTATCAAAATAATGGAGATCTCAAACCAGAGAATTTTAGAGTGGCAAGTTCTGAAAAAGTTAATTGGATTTGTGAAAAGGGGCATAAATGGTCAGCTAAGATTGCAAGCAGAACACACGGTGGTAATAATTGTCCTTTTTGTGGGAATAGGAGATTAACCAAAAGCAATAGCTTAGCAGCTAGAAATCCCCAATTAACCAAAGAATGGCATCCAACGAAAAACATTAAATCGCCGGATGACTATTTTTCTAATTCCCATTTTAAAGTTTGGTGGTTATGTTCAAGATGTGGACATGAATGGTTGGCTGCAATCTATAACAGAAATGGTAATAATAGCGGTTGTGTAATGTGCTCTAGAGTCAAGATGAAAATAAAGTCGTGATATTGTTTATTTAAAGTTCCCCACACATTTGAACGAAAATTGAAAATGTGTGGGTTTATTTTACCGTGCCCGTCAAGTGAAGTTAATAAAAATAGACGGTAACCTTTTTATATAGAATAATCTTAATTCACCTGCATTCAAAAATGTTAAGGGTTTTTTATCTATTAATTGTATCTATTATTTCTTGAAAATCATCCTCGTACATTTCTTTGAATGACCTGCCTACTTTATCGCTCAAAAGTTTGATGAAATCATCCATTGGAGGTATTACAGAATTTAACTTTCGCATGTCTACTGAAAAATTTACCATTAACTCTGGAGAAAGGGCTGCTTCCCTTATATTTAAATCTAATTCTGCTTTTTTATCTCTCCAATAAGTAACATATTTTAATCTATCCATAACATCATAAATTTGAGCTTCAAAGCCATCATATCTACTTTTTTCATTGTAGTAATCTATATCATCTTTACTTACAATAATAAAAAATAATTTTTCTAGGTAATTTTTATCCTGCATTAAATGCATAACTTCATACATACAATTTAATGATTTGATATATGCACTACTCACTACCGAAATAACAAAATCATGATCTCTAATAGTCTTCATAAATTCGTCCAAACTGTCTCTATATGCTGTGACTTTTATATCACGTGTAATACTTATGTAATCATATTTTTTTAATTCTTTCTCTAGAATATTAACTAAATCACTATCTTTATGCGCATATGAAATAAAGACCTTTTTTAACGTCACTTCTTCTATATCTCCATCTTTGTTAAATTTATAAGGTGTATTGTTTACACTTACTAGCTCATCTGATTTTTCGATAGAAATGTAAAAGAGATTATTACCCTTAAATGCAAAACGATTATATTCTATTCGAACCTTACCATCAATTAAATTAAGAATATTTTCAATTTTAAGATTAAAGACAAAACTTTTAATGTTTAATGTTATACCATCATCTTTTATACCTAAAATGATATTTCCACCGTTACCATTTGAGTATGCAGCAATCAGTTTGGCTATTTCTTCATAACTTGCAATTGGGTGGATGTATGTAGTGTCTTTTCGATTGTTTGTACTTATTTTTTTTTTAATATCTTGAATTGTTCTAAACACTTAAAATCACCTCGCTTATATTTTGGTTAATGGAATCTTAGAAATACCTGTTGTTTTAAGTAAATCACCTAATGTAACCATTACTTGTTTTTCTCCATCATCCGTCCACAATTGATAAGCATAATCATCTAATGCCTCTAATTCTTCATCATAATAAAATATGATTTTTTGGTGATCACTTGGACGAATGACAATTCTAATGTCATCTCCCTTATACTTAGCTGGAAATACCGTATCAGAATACTTTTCGTTCATCCATTCTTCTAAAGTTGCTGGAAGTGTATAATTTTTAAGACTGCTTAAATACTTAAAAATATTTTCTGTGCTTCTAAATAGTAATTTTTCAACATAGCGTTTCATTTCTTCGGTTGAATTAACAACATGTTTTAATTGATCAATAATCTCATCTCTACTCAGTTCAGAGTTATTAATAATCTCCATTACTTTATCTCGATTATTAATAATATCATCTAATTCTTCATACTTAATATTATTCTCTTCTATTTTTTCTGCTATTTTATATCTTCTAAGATTTTCTTCTGGAGAAGATAACATCATTCTCTTAGAATACAAATTTTTAAACCAAACTACTGATTTTTCTGGATTTGATAGGAACCAATTTGTTAATCTGTTAAATATTTTTTGTGTGGATTCTTTTCTTTCTATTCTGTCAATAGCTTCCTTACTTAATAATTGTGACACTTTAATATCAATTTGATCAGAGCATGTTTGATTAGTCTTAACTTTATTTGGATGTTCTTTGAAATAGTTATTAAATGAAATAATACTTAAGTTTAGCAACTGTTCAGAAATATTCCCATCCAATAATGTCAAAATCTGTTTTAGCTCATTATCTATATTTTCATCAAGATATATATTGCTAAACTGTACAAATTCGTTATCTTGATTAGGTACAAATGCTAATTTTACAACGTCCTCAATACCGGAATCACTTATCCAAAGAGAATAAAAATTATTTAACCAATTGCCATATAGATCTTTATCCTTTAAATAATCCACTAGCTTATCTATAGATGATTCTTTAAAAATACTGTTTATCCAAGAGAAGCCAACATTTTCTCCAAAAACTGCAGCCCAACCTAAGTAAGTATCTTTAGTCGGTATCGATATTCCGTTATAATTAGATAAAAGTTCCCAAAGGTAGTCCTTATTTACACTTTTTTTGGTTACTGGTATACCTATTGTCACGTTACCATTTTTATCTTTAAATGATAATCGCTTTAAACCTCCCAAATGATCATAAATATGAACAATTGCAGTCTTCTCAATATATTCTTTAATTTCATTGTAGCTATAAGCTTGAATGATTGATGAAGTGGAGGGTTTTAAAATACAGATATTAAATTCATTTCTTGTAGTTTCTTTATTTGAACAAAAATCTATTAATTGCTTGTATAGAGAAACTGCTACTTTTATTAATTTCATATTTAATTCATTACTATCTCTAATAGCATTTCTATCTTTTTCTACTTCAAATAACCTTGAATTAACTATGATAGGAAAACTAAACCCTTCAGTTCCTAATAGAGGGAATTCACAAAATACTTTGGGTATAGTTTTAGGGATTGGTAGAAAATACATTCTATTGTCCTTCCATTCAATAGCACAGCCAATTGTCACCTCACCTTCACTTAATAATAATAACCCTCCATTTTCAATTGAATTATTAACTTGTACAAATTTCATTTTTTCATTTTTAGGTGATTGTATTTCTTTAATTATTTTGTAAAGCTCACCATTGTATGTAATAGAATTAATATTTTCATTGAAAGCTAATACATAAGGAATAGCTTCTTTGAAATCTACTATACCTTCCTCTACTGCTTCTCTTATTTCATCTCCTTTTATAGAATAAATAAATTTTGTATCCTCATAATTTTCTTGTAGTTTCTCTTGATTATTGCTTACAAACACTAATTGTTCTAGCATAGCTTTAGTTTTGGTCTTAATATGGTTATATTCATTGCCTGATCTATCAACAGTGAACTTTAATTTTGTATATTTACTATCTTTTTGAGTAAACGATCCTTCAATTAATACAATCTCAGATAATAAATGAGTTGACATAAAGCCAGTTCCAAATTTTCCTGTTTTCTTTTCTTCTGAACTTTGCTTAGATGAAATTTGTGTAATTAAATCTAATAAATTTTCATACGAAAACGGTAGTCCATTATGACTAAATATTATCTGATCATTGGAGTAATCAATTTTGATATCTATTTTCTTTTCTTTCGGTGTGCAGTCTGATGCATTCTGAATAAGTTCCCATATCCATCTTCGTCTAATAGTCCTTTTTTCTATTTCTGAAGACTCTTTTATCTTTTTCAATTCGTCCCAAATTGTATTAGAACTCGCATCTAATACTTTATTTAATAAAATATCTTCATTAGACATAATTAGAATCAGTCCTCTTTTTTTGTATTTTTTAATAAATTGGTGGAGAAGTATTCACAGCTACTCTACTGACTGTTTTGCTAGGGAAAGAAATACATACCTACTTAGAATACTTCTCATTTCTTCTACGTTTTTATATCGTTTTTCTTTAGGACCTATACCTCTTTGAATAAATTTTCTTAACTCCTCATTTTTTTCTCTGTGGTAGTTTCCTGTTCTTCCAGTCAAAATAAAGTATATAACCTTTGATAAAGCAAAGGTTTCATGTTCCATTGTATAATTTTCAAATCCTATCTGATCCAAATCTGATATATCATTAATCGCACCTTTTACTTCAGTGCCTATTCGGGTTAAAGTGCTTTCTGGTCGTTTAACAAGGCCGAAGTCGCTTACTTTTAACATAATACGGTCTTCATGAATCTTTAAAAGTATATTTTGATAACTTATATCACGGTGGAGAATTTCTTTTGAATGTATATATTCAAATGCAAGTAGCAGCTGAGTAACTAGCATTTTTCTTATGTGGAAACTTAAAGAATGATTGTGGTATTTATAGTACTTTTCTAATGTGTCATTTGCGAGTTCCATTATGTACTCATTTTGTCCTTCAATGTATCTATAAGCTTTAATAATGAACGGAGAATCGAAAGTTTTTAAATCTTGGAATTCTAACTTAAACCTTTCCAGCTCATCTTCACGGAGATCCGCCTTAGCTCTTTTTAGTGCGAATTTTGCATTTAAAAAAGGATCCGTAAACTCGAACACTGTTGCATAAGAACCTCCACCAATTTGTTGGATAGGTGCCAAAGAATGACGAACCGGCCTATCAATCCTTATTAACTCAGATTTAATAAAAATTGGCCGTTCTTCTACAATTATTATTTTGCCGAAATCGTTCGGAATGGGACTTCCACCTGAGGAGGTTAAAAACTTTTTACATTGAGAAAAAATATGAGAATAGTAATCATCCAAACTGAATTTGTAATCATTAGCATTTAGAGTTTGTGCTCTTATAGCATCAATATAGTCAATTGTGTTAAGGAGAAGCCTGCTTTCATGGGCATTGTAATGTCCACCAAAGCCAAAGTTATTTTTCTGATTCATAAATGTAAACAAGTCATTTAAAGAGCTATGTAAGATTGAAAAAATCTTAATTTGATTAAGGTTAGTAAATTCTTGGCCATAAAATCCTTCATATAATGATGCTTTTTCAATATTAAATTCTTCCTTTATTTTATTCAGTTTTATTTCAAAGAAACTCTCCAAATTTTGCATTAGAAAACATCTTCTTTCAAATTTCTTATTTTTGTATTTCTGTTAATTATCCGAACTCTCCTAGTGCAGCTTGCCACAACAACCTTAATACCAATTATTTCAAAAAATTTACACTTAGACAATACCAAAATGCATTTGATGATATTGATATGAAATGTATTTTTAATGCTAGCTTTAAATTTTCTTAGAGATATTTAATAGGAGTTTATATTTACTTGTTTTAACATACGAATCCAACCTCAAAAACGATGGTTTTTGGTGATGGTGGAATGAGGCATAAAAATAGGTCTTTTTTTACGTCATTTAATGTCAAAACTTATTTCAAAATCTAAATTCTAAATACGTACTTTTTTGATAAAATAGAAGCAAAGCTTTTTATTTGGAGAGGTGAGGAATCTATGAAAATAGGATATGCACGTGTTAGTACCGCAGATCAGTCATTAGACCTGCAGCTGGATGCTTTAGAGGAGTTTGGTTGTGAAGAGATTTTTCAAGAAAAACAGTCAGGAGCAAAAGATGACCGAAAGGAACTTGCGCTAGCGCTTAGGAATTTAAGAGCAGGAGATACATTTGTAGTCTATAAATTGGATCGCTTGGCCAGATCTACTAAACGATTAATTGATATTTCCGATCTCCTTAAAGAAAAGAACGTTGAATTCGTCAGTATCCAAGATAATCTAGACACTGGAACTGCAGCTGGGAAGGCTATGTTTGGAATGCTGTCTGTGCTAGCTGAATTTGAAAGAGATATTATTCGTGAAAGAACGATGGCTGGTTTACAAGCAGCAAGAGCCAGAGGGCGTATGGGAGGGAGACCTAAAGTTAACGAGAAGAAATTAAATCATGCTTTAGCGTTGTATAAATCTGAATCAATGTCTATTCGTGAAATTGAAAATGCTACAGGCGTTTCAGGATCTACATTGTATAGAGCACTTGCGAAGGTGAAATTACATAATAAAGCAGGGGATATCGTTTAAGATGGGCATTTATTTTAGAACTTAGTCAGTTTAATTACAATTATTTTTCCAATAGTAAGAGATATCCATTACAATAGAACTATGTGTAAATAGAGAGGGGAACAACTATGTCTACAGCAAACATTGGTTTTGAAGAAAAGCTTTGGTTAATGGCTGATAAATTAAGAGGGAGCATGGATGCTTCCGAATATAAAAATGTCGTATTGGGATTATTGTTTCTTAAATATGTATCCGATGCGTTTGAAGAAAAGCATATGGAATTATCAGAGGATGAATGGGCAGATCCTGAAGATAAGGACGAGTATGCAGCAGAAAACATTTTCTGGGTACCTAAAGAAGCACGATGGTCTTTCATTAAAGAGAATGCTAAAAAACCCGAAATTGGTCAAATCATTGATCTTGCAATGATTTCTATTGAAAAAGAGAACGACTCATTGCGTGGCGTCCTCCCAAAAGATTTTGCACGTCCTGCCTTGGATAAAACAAGACTTGGAGAAACGATTGATTTGTTTTCCTTTAAAGTTGGAGATCAAGAGAGCCGATCCAAGGACGTATTGGGACGTGTATACGAATACTTTCTAAGTAAATTTGCAAGTGCTGAAGGGAAGAATGGCGGTGAGTTTTATACGCCTACATCCATTGTTAAGCTATTGGTTGAAATGCTTGAGCCTTATAAAGGCCGTGTTTATGACCCTTGCTGTGGTTCTGGTGGAATGTTTGTTCAAAGTGAGAAGTTTGTCGAAGAACATCAAGGTAAACTCGGTGACATTGCGGTATATGGACAGGAATCTAACCCGACAACATGGCGTTTATGTAAGATGAATTTAGCTATTCGTGGAATTGATGGTAATATTGGGGATCATAATGCTGATACATTTCATAAAGATCTACATAAAGGACTAAAAGCTGATTATATCTTAGCAAATCCACCTTTCAATATAAGTGATTGGGGAGGAGAAAAACTTCGCGATGATGTACGTTGGAATTATGGAACGCCTCCAGTTGGTAATGCGAACTATGCATGGATTCAGCATATGGTCTCAAAACTTGCCCCTTCTGGAACGGCAGGGTTCGTCCTTGCGAATGGATCAATGTCGACAAGCACGACAAGTGAATTAGAAATCCGACGTAATTTAATTGAAAATGATTTAGTAGAGTGTATTGTCACACTACCAGGTCAGCTATTTTATTCGACTCAAATTCCTGTTAGCCTTTGGTTTATCACACGGAATAAAGGTGCTAAAGGACAACGTGAACGCAAAGGGGAAATTTTATTTATAGATGCTCGAAAAGTTGGTTATATGGCAGACAGAACACATAAAGAATTCTCTCAAGATGATATAAAAAAAATAACTGATGTTTACCATTCTTGGAAAGGTACTAATGAGCAAAAGTATCGTGATATTTCCGGTTTCTGTAAATCGGCCTCATTGGATGAAGTTAAAAACCATAAGTACATTTTAACTCCAGGTCGATATGTGGGATTGGAAGATGAAGAAGTAGATATTGAGCCATTTGAAGAAAAAATGCTAAGGTTAACCACAGATTTATCTGAGCAATTTGCTAAATCAAAGAGGTTAGAAGATGAAATTTGTCGAATGTTAGAGGAAATAGGATATGGAATTTAAAGAAATAATTTTAGATGATTTAGTTGAGTTTTATGTAGACAATAGAGGTAAAACTTGCCCAGTAGTTGAAAAAGAGTATTCTTTTTTACCTTTAATAGCTACTAATTGTATAACAGATGATCTACATCCAAGGTTTGATAAAATAAGGTATGTTGATAAACAAACTTATCAAAAATGGTTTAGGTCCCATCCAGTAGAGAATGATATTCTTTTTGTAAATAAAGGGACTCCCGGGGGAACGGCCTTAGTCCCAAAGGATGTAGATTTCTGTATTGCGCAGGATATGGTGGCATTAAGAATTAAAAAAGAATATGACTTTAGTTATGTATTTGCTGCACTTAGAAGTAAATTAGTTAAACAAAGAATTGAATCCATGCATGTTGGAACTATGATTCCTCATTTTAAAAAGGGCGATTTTAAATTATTAACTATACCTGTTCCTAATATTAAAAATCAAGAAAAGATAGGTCGGGCTCATTTAAATTTATTAGTAAAAATAGATGTAAATAAACAAATTATCAAAAACCATGAACAAATTGCTCGTACGCTTTTTAAACGCTGGTTCATCGATTTTGAGTTTCCAAATGAAGATGGAGAGCCTTATCGATCAAGTGGTGGTAAGATGTGGGAAAGTGAATTAGGAGAGATACCTGAGGGATGGAAAGTAATCACAATAAAAGATGTGTGTGATGCAAATAAAAGAAGTTTGACTAAAAAAGATAACTGGTCATATATTAATTATCTTGATACAAGTAACATAACTAAAAATTCTATAGAAGATATACAATTTATTGATGCAACTAAAGATAAAGTCCCTAGTCGAGCCAAAAGGAAAGTACAAACTAATGATGTTGTCTATTCTACAGTCCGTCCTAATCAGCAGCATTATGGGATAATAAAAGAACCTATTGAAAATATGGTAGTTTCAACAGGATTCACAGTCTTAAGTAGTAAAGGTAAGTATTCAAATGATTTGATTTATTTATGGTTAACGCAAAAAGAAGTGATAAGTAATTTGCAAGCAATAGCTGAACAAAGTACAAGTGCATATCCTTCTATAAAAGCTGATGACATTCTATCATTGAAAATATTACTCCCTTCACAAAGAGAATTAGATATGATATCAAGAATCATTGATCTTCAAAATAAATTAATTTGGAATAAGCAACAAGAAAATAAAAAGTTGTCTGAACTTCGCGATACCCTTCTCCCTAAATTGCTATCAGGAGAGATTGAGATTCCAGCAGAAAGCGAGGTACTGGAACATGTATAGCTTTAATGAAGATGAATTAGAACAAGCTAGCTTAGATTGGCTAGAAGAGCTCGGATATGAAGTGGCAAGTGGTCCAAAACTTGCGCATGATGGGGGTTCTCCCGAGAGGCAAGATTACTCAACGGTATATTTAGAAGGGCGTTTGACAGACGCCCTTTCTCGTATCAATAAAAATGTGAAAATTGAGGAAATCGAAGAAGCTGTTCGTAAAATTACGATTCCGCAGCATCCAAACCTGCTAATCAACAACCTTACGTTTCATAAGTTAATTACTGATGGAGTAGACATTGAGGTTAGAGAAGAAGATGGTCGCAATACCACGAAAAAACTCTGGTTATTTGATTTTGAACATCCTGAAAGCAATGATTTTCTGGCTGTGAGCCAATTTACCATTATAGAAGGCTCTTCAAATAAACGACCAGACGTGATTTTATTTGTAAACGGTTTACCGTTAGTCGTATTTGAGTTGAAAAGCTCTACTGATGAAAAGGTCGGAATATCTCAAGGTTATAATCAGCTTCAAACTTATAAGAAAACAATTCCATCTTTGTTTCAGTACAATGCATTTTTGGTAACAAGTGATGGGATTAATGCTCGAGCTGGTACCTTAACCTCAAACGAGGAGCGTTTTATGATGTGGCGGACCATCGATGGGAAAACAATCGCTCCAAACACTATCCCTCAACTAGAAGTCATGATTAAAGGAATGTGTCAGCCATCCGTGTTACTAGATTTAATTCGTCACTTTATTCTTTTTCAAACAGATGGTGAAGACACTTTTAAAATACTAGCAGCTTATCACCAGTATCATGCGGTGAATAAAGCTGTTGAAGAAGCTAAACGTGCAGCAAGTGAGGATGGAGACCGTAAGATTGGTGTCATCTGGCATACACAAGGATCAGGAAAAAGCTTGTCTATGGTGTTCTATACCGGAAAGCTGGTCTTAGAGATGAATAATCCCACAGTTGTGGTCTTAACGGATCGAAATGATTTAGATGATCAGCTTTTTGCTACGTTTAGTCAGTCTAGTGAACTACTCAGACAGTCTCCTAAACAAGCAGACAAGAGAAGTGATCTGAAGGAACTCTTGTCGGTGGAGTCAGGTGGAATTATATTTACCACGATGCAAAAATTTGCTCCTGAAGAGGGCTCTAATAAAATGGAAGCGTTGACCCAACGAAGAAATGTAATCGTCATGGCCGATGAAGCGCATCGTTCACAGTACGGATTCCAAGCACAGATGCAGCGTTCAACTTCTGAAGCCTATGTAAAATACGGATTTGCGAAACATCTTCGTGATGCTTTGCCAAATGCCTCTTATGTTGGGTTTACAGGTACCCCAGTAGAAGCAACAGATAAAAATACCCCTGCTGTTTTTGGAAATTACATTGATATTTACGACATGACTCAAGCGGTAGAAGATGGTGCAACTGTAAAAATCTTTTATGAAAGCCGGATTGTAAAACTTGATCTCCCAGAAGGACTCGAGATTGACGGAGAATATGATGAAATTACCGAATATCAAGAAGTCGATGAACGCGAGAAGTTAAAGACAAAATGGTCTCGATTAGAAGCACTTGCCGGAGCCAATGAACGTGTTAAAAGAGTGGCAAACGACATCGTAAATCATTTTGAAACACGCCAAGAAGCAATTTTCGGTAAGGGCATGGTTGTTGTAATGTCACGCCGGATTGCTATTGATTTATACAAAGAAATCGTTAAGCTGCGACCGGAATGGCACTCTGACGATGATGACAAAGGCGTCATTAAAATTGTTATGACGGGCTCATCGAGTGATCCAGAAGATTGGCAAGGGTTTATCGGTAATAAACGCCGAAGAGAGTATCTTGCAAAACGTATGAAAGATACAAGTGATGAACTGAAAATCGTTCTTGTGCGTGACATGTGGCTAACGGGTTTTGATGTACCGTCTATGCATACTATGTATATTGATAAGCCGATGAAAGGCCATAACTTAATGCAGGCGATCGCACGAGTTAATCGTGTCTTTAGGGACAAGCCAGGTGGCCTGATTGTCGATTATATAGGAATTGCTGATAGTTTAAAAGAAGCCTTAAAGCAATATACTGAAAGTGATCGGGACAACGCAGGGGTCGATACAACTATTGCACTTGATCTCATGCTCGAAAAATTTGAACTAATTCAAAGTATGCTTTATAAACATGATTACGGCCATTTCGATTCAGAAAAACCGACAGAGCGAATGAAAGCCATTATTGAAACGGTTGATTTTGTTATTGGTCTTGGTGAGGAACAGAAAAAATTGTTTTTAGGTTTGGTTACTGAATTGGCTAAAGCTTTTGCACTCTGCTCAACAGAAGATGAAGCACAGGAGCTAAATGCCGAAATCGGGTTCTTCAAAGCGGTGAAATCCGGCATTATCAAGTTGTTACCGGATGAAGCGAAAAAGAAAACATCTTCCCAATTGGATGCCCAAATTAATCAGCTGATTTCTAAGTCTGTCATATCTGATGAAGTGGTAGATATTTATAGCTCATTAGGTCTTGAAAATCCAGATATCTCAATACTTTCTGATCAATTTCTTGCAGATGTTCGGGCACTGCCTCAAAAAAATCTTGCTGTAGAGCTATTAAATCGTTTGCTGCAAGGAAAAGTAAAAAACGTGCAGCGTACTAACTTAGTTCAAGCAAAAAAATTCTCGGATCTCTTGTCTAATGCCATCAATAAATATAATAAACGAGCGATTGAGACATCGAAAGTGATCGAGGAATTAATTAAACTTGCTAAGGAAATGAATGATTCCTATAAAAGAGGAGAAGAAAAAGGTCTCATCAAAGAGGAAATAGCTTTCTATGATGCGCTAGCTTCTCATCATACAGCAGAAGAGGTTATGGGTGATGACATATTAAAAGCGATTGCTCATGAGCTTTCCAAAGCCATAAAAGAAAACATGAGCATTGATTGGAATTTACGTGAATCCGCAAGAGCTAAGATGAGGATAACCGTAAGAAGACTCTTGAAGAAGTATGGGTATCCACCTGATCTTCAAAAAATGGCTGTAGAAACAGTAGTGCAGCAAGCTGAACTTATGGCATCTAATCAATAAAGAATTCAGTGAGTAAAGATAGAATAAGAGCATACCTTTTCACAAGGAATGCTCTTTTAGTTATGTTATAAAGGGAAACACTTTTCATCTATGCCTTATCATGAGTTTTACGACTTATTCCTCCCAGAACTTCATTGCTTTTTTATCATTCGTATAGATTGTAACCTTTTTTCCTTTTGTAAGATCCTTGTATTGTTCTCCTTCGCCTTTCATCTTCCTAATCATTTCATCCTGGCTTTCAATCCGCTTTAACATCTCTTTCATTTCTTGATACGTAGATTTTTTCTTTTTCATACCTACACTCCTCATTTGCAATGCGTTGATTTTAAAAAGATACTTTAAGAATAAAAGCTGTTTCAGAAATGCCTTCTAACCATGTATTGAAACTAATTAATTTACAAGTAAAATCTTTATTCTATCAACAAGACTTAATTTACTTACAGACTGCAAGAATTATTGTACTACCTCATTTTACTCTTCCATCAAAACTTCTAATATGTTTTCTAAACGCTCAACTCTATCTGCCATTAATTCCATTACTTGAATGTTCTTTGTAATAAGCATTTCCAGCCTCGCGTCTTTTTCAGTCATTTCCTTTTCGTATGCCACTTTTTCAAAGATTGATTTTAATAATACTTGTCTTGAAATTTTATTTTTCTTTGCCAATTCATCAAACTTTTTTACTGCAATTGGATCTACATCTCGTATCTTTATCTCCATTTTTCAACGCTCCTTTTCGAACAAAAAATAAATTAGGTCTCACCACTAACTAAAAAGAGAAAGAGCATAAGGAAAAACTGACCCCAACTACGTTGTGGTACTAGGCAAAGCCTAGTGTTTTAGTGTGTACTATGAATTTTCATTTTAGGGCTGTTGTGGGACTTAAAACGAGATATAATGGGCTGTCGTGGGATACATAGATTTCTCTTGGTGGGCTGTAGTGGGTCTTATCCAAATGATAAAAAATCAACTATTTTGTTGACCCCACTGAATATTAACTGAAGTCACCTTTATGTCCCTTCATTTTTAACGAATGTCCCTTTTGTGTCTCTATAGATAACTCAAAATGTCACCTTTATGTCCCCTCTTAAATTCAGAAAAAGGGAAGAAGATGATCGAGTCCTCTCCTCTTTTCCTAATTAATTTTGGCGATCACGTCGGTATTTAGCGATATTTTTCCTAATATTCTCGCCTGTGTTTTGTCCAATTTGATAGGTTCGTTTAACCGTTTTCACTGATGAATTATTTTGTACCTGATCAGAAATACTTTGTCCTAAGTCTCGCGTATCCCTTTCAATCTTTTTTTCTTGAAGTGGTAAAAGATTATTGGGTTTTTCTTGCATTTCAGATGAAGCAAAAGGATAATTTGATTGTGAAAATGAAGGTGATGAACTGAATGAAGGGTCAGATTCACCTGAGATTTTCTCATTTTTTTGTAGGTCGCCATTATTCAATTGACTTGGCGATCCAGATGAAATGGAGTGTGGACTATTTACAGCTGCACTCTGTTTTTTATCAGAAAAACCTTTAGAAGCCATTTCTTGATGAAGTCCCGGTACATTGTTTTCTACAGGCTCTTGCGGTTCCATTTCTTGTTCAAGAGAAGAAGATACCTCTTGTTTTCCGTTGTCAATTTCTTCAGAACTCTGATTATTTCGTGAACCACTTTCAGAAATTCCGGTAGACTGCTCTTCGTTTTTATCTTGTGCTCTCGTTGTAAGTCCTTGTGCCATTCCTGCGACCCCTGCAACACCTTGTACACCCTTCAAAGCAGATGATTTACCCGCACTTGATAACCCTTTGAGTCCTCGACTTGCTCCCTTTGCTCCTGCATATGCCCCTGCTAAAGCACCGTAGCTCGATTTTAATCCTGCATCAATTCCGAATAATCGTTCAACCATATTTGGAC
This sequence comes from Metabacillus sp. cB07, assembly GCF_016839225.1. NCBI lineage: Bacteria > Bacillati > Bacillota > Bacilli > Caryophanales > Bacillaceae > Metabacillus > Metabacillus sp. cB07. The sequence goes on from NZ_CP069296.1 coordinate 274,163, forward strand.
CATCTATAACTGCAAGAGAAAAAGCAAATAGAGCTACGAGATATGCAACACCATCAAGTCTTTCTGTGATAAATCCTGTGCCGAGAATGTAGACTTTCATGGACAAGAAAATCATAATCGTAACAAAGAAGATATTTAAAATGCTTTGAAGGACTTGTTTTGTTTTCTGTCCTGAATGAATATCAGCAGGTGCAATAATGGTTGCCAATACATAGTTGAAAGCTAGTTCAAAGAACAGTTTTGCAAGTTTGATAGAAATTGTTAGCATCGTAAATGCTGTGATTGCTAGTGTTATAGCAATTGTCCAAAAGTTCCAATGCCAACGATAATACTTCTCTTTAAATGCAGTGAACCAGCCATCCTCTAATTCTTTTTTTTCTGGATAGCCAGCATCGTCATATTCTAATCGATTAGATAAAACCTCTATTCCTATTTTAGACATCTCTTTAGCTTCTCCAGAAGGATCGAAATCCTTATCAATTGCTTGTGTGATGTTGATATTTAAAATTCGTTTTTTTGGAATTTGGTTAGGAGGGTTAAGTTCAGTTGTTTTCCAATTAGTTCGGTCAAATTGCGCAAGATCAATTAGATTTTCCGAAACAACTTTTTGGCTGATTGAACCTTCCTCTACAACATCAATCGCATCAATAGCGACATCAGTAAATTTGTTCGCTTTTTCCATACTTGTTCCCAGTAAAGTCAAAAAAACTAATGCCAAGAACATATTTACAACAATTCCTTCGCGATCTACCTTCTTTTGAAAGATAATCAGGTAACCTGTATAGAGAAAAGATAATCCCATTAACGTTCCACAAAGAGGTAAGAGCATTTCAACCAAAGCTACAACATCAGTATCATTAAAGAAATTTTTTAACCCTAAAATTTCGTTTGTTATATTTGATAAAGAATCAACAAGAAATGCCAAACCTCTTATGATAATCCATCCAATTTCACGCAGCATGTACGAGATCGGCCCCGTTATTTCAAGGAATTCAGAAAATCTTTCGAGAATCTTTGATACATCATCCATCAAATCACTCCTGGTAAGCTTATTTGGAATACTCTTGACTCACTTTCTGAACAAATTTTTCAACTTCCTTGTGAACTTCTTCGTCTGAAACGTCATTTAAATCTAGTTCAGCTTTCAATTCACCATCTTGATAAAAAGCGAAAGTTTTTAGATATTGCTCAACAATAAGTTTTGATCGATCCTGTTCGTAAAGGTCTGATTCAGGCAGTTCTTTTCCATCAAACACATAAAAGTCAATTTTTTCATCTTTGGCGACTCGTTCAATTTCTTTCAGATTATTACGATCACTTTCTTTGTCAGAATTAGAATCAAATGCCGATTTCACGTATAGAAAACCCGTTTTTTTATCATCCATAAACGCTTTAACTTCCTCTATATTTAGGTCAGTTACTTTTCCACTGCCTTCTAAGCTGTAGCTCTTACAGCCATACAACGTAATAGATAAAAAAAGTAATAACAAAGTGAATTTTTTCATAATAATAGAACCTCACTTTACTTAATTATTAACATGGGATTTACTTGAGATCATTTAGTTGACGATGCTCACTTATTTGCTCACCTACCGCTCACATATTATGAACAAAGATGAGGGGGAATTTGGTGAAATTCAATAGGATAGTGGTAATTACAGTCCTATAACTACCTATGAAAAACCAAATTGAATGGGCGGCATGATGTAATAAACATCATAAAGCCTTGATATATAGGGGTTTTAAAGTGGAAAATGCTCATATTTTTGCTCATAGTAAGCAAAAAATGTTCACTTTTATCACAAAAACTATCTAATCAGAGAAGGTCTTTCATCAGTTTACTGAACTGGTGGGAGGCCTTTTCTTCCATATTGGCGGTCATGTGAGCATGTCAAGTATGTCCTAACCTTTGTTGTATCTCCTTAATCCCTACACCTGCCTCATTAATAAAGATGTGTGGGTATGCCGGAATGACGTTATACTGAGAGCCTAAAAAAGAGAGAAAAACCGATACAATCGAGTCTGTAAAAAAGTATACCAGCTTATATAAAGCGGATCATGGATGGATGAGTACAATGTGGGAGTATTTCTAATCAGCTTGTGTTTGTACAGACAGTTTATGAGTGTTGAAGGGCGCTTTACATGAAGAAAGGGAGGTATCGACTCCCTCCTTTTGTTTGTAAGTATATTATTCGTTTTTTAAAGTTAATGTAGTTGTTACTGGTTTAATTGATAGAATATTCTTTTTGATCCATTCGATTTTAGGATGAACACGAGAACCTAGATCATAACCAAGAGCTTCCATAATAGCGCGAACATTTGGTTCATCGGTCAGTTGTGTGTTTCCATCAAAAAGTGGATTGATCCAGATTTGACGATTATTCTCTCCCATTAATATAAGTTTATAAGAGGTTCTATGACCAGTAGAATAGGAAGAGAATCCAGTGTATCCTTGTTCTTTTACATCATCGTAAGAAGCAAAGATCAAGCATTCTTTTATTGATCCGAGGAAGTGGGATGTATAATGTTTCGTGAATTCGATTGTTTCTTCAATGTCTGGATAATTTGCGGAATGTTGAATGACCAAGTTATCATTTTTAATAACAATTTGATTTTCTCGTAAGATATCGTTATCCGTATATTTACTGTTTCCATCGCCGATAAATTCGTATGTTCCATCTTCTCTTAGTTCCAGTTCAAAAACATGACGGTTAAATACTTGATGTATTATGTTAGAGGGAAGTCCAATGTCTTTTAAAATCTTCTCGCTACCATGCGGTCCCTCGCCCCCATAACCACAATTACACCCATCAAGCCATAGTTCCTGTCCCCAATGGTTTCTTATTACAAATGAAGGTTGATCTATTGAATATGATTCATGCCTAGAATCAAAGTCGGTTTTTACATAATACCCTTTTTCGATCATATCTTCATGATTGCGAGTTATTAAGATATAAGTCGGTTCATTAAAATCATTCCAGTGATTCTCCCATGTAGCTCGACTTCTCCTAGTACTGCCTTCTAATTTAATTATTGGTCCCATCAGAATTCTCCTTTTCTCCTTGTAGTGATAGTTCCATGCCAGCATCTTTTTCTAGTTCACGATCAGTTATTTTGCTTTATTCGCAAAAGATAAAGCCTTTGCTGGATCATCAAAGCCGTTTTTGTATTCTATGGAATTATTTTTAGGTCAATGGCAGCGACTACAAAATCATTTTTTTGTTCGTCTTTGGCTATAACAATATGGAGAGTATCCTTATTGTATTTTACATCAAAACCATCCAAAATTTCTCAATCATTTCAAATCAACCATTTTTTTTTAAAAAGCAGTCTTAATTTATATGGAGAATATACTATCAGGAAATCTAATAATTAGGGATATGCCAGATGTTCTTGAGGAAGTCGAAGATTACTTAGCATTGAGAATAGATGAAAATGAGGAAAACTTTAAGAAGCTGAAGATATGGATATATGAATTCATTTATTTGCCGATATCCCTATATTAATCTTTCGATAATAAGTATAGAATATGTATTTTGCTTGGGGAGCAGAAATATTGCTTCCCTATTTTATTGGAATAAAAGGTTTTTGTTAATAAATGTATAATTAACTAGATATCTAGTTTTATTATTATCAGGTGGACCGTCTTAGTAAGGTCACTCACCCTCCTAGAACTTGTTATTACTAGTAGTACCTAGCATATAATAAGACTGCTTTGGCAACGTTTACTTCCTTTGAAGGTGAGTTTAATAGTTGCTCAGTCTTTGGTTTGTACTTTTGTATATTAGCTAATCGATTGAAAAAAATTCGAAAGTGGGATAAGTGATGTCACATTCAAAAAATGAAGGATTAGTTAGAGAAATATTGAAAAATAACTCGCAAGTTGAAAATATACTTAACGAATTTGACAAATCCGAAACACAAAGGTATCGGGATACAATCTTTAATTACATAAAAAAACACAATACTTATTTATCGTTCAGAAATAAATTGTTAGTTATACAAGTTGCAATTCCTCTATTAGGTTCTATATTTGCAATATTCGCTCCCTCGCTAGATATATGGGTAAAGTTACTGATCCTTTTAGTGTATCTAATGATTTCATTATTGGTATTCTGGATAGCAAAGGTGTTGCCGGAAGATTTTGATAAATTTAATCAAGAGGTTACAAGGTTGAAGCTAGTAAATTTATCAGAACGACTAGCTTCTAAGATTGCTCTGTTCGACAAAATATTTGAAGAAGAGCCAGAAGAAGATATCATCTTTTTAAAAATGATTTCAGATTGCGTTGATTTGGACATTTCTTCTCTTACTGAATCGGAGAAAAATATGATTAGTAGATGTATTAATCCTAGCTCAAGATTTGAGAATTCTAGGGAAACAAATATAACTATTTCAACAGAGAAAATAAATATGAGCAAAAGTGGCAAAGAAAAATTAAAACAAATTACATATGAGTTATCGTCTTTGGCACAATACATGTTTGGTGGCAAAGGCTATTCTGCAAAATTGTATTTAAGGATTTCTAAAGAATTTGAAAATAAAGATGTTGAGTTGCTTACTTCTTTCTCTAGGTTTCCACTAAACGAAGGCAAAGATAATGGTACTAGTTGGATAAAAACTAGAGGTAACCCCTCAATTGTTTGGGAGTGTTTGGAGAGGGGTGGATACAAAATAGCTCATACACATGAGAGACCTGAACTTTATTATGATTCAGTGCTTGCTATTTGCCTGCCGGGTAGGATAGGGATATTAGCTTTACATGCAGATCAAAAAGAAGCTTTTGACGGTAAAATGGACAAAACAACGTACAATTTACTGGCGCTATCTACAAGGCAATTGGTCTTAGAGGCAATTAGCGAAGAGGGGGAAAGAGAATAATGATTGACTCGTCATTAATTAATAATAAAATACTCACTGTTGGGTACCACGAAAATTGTTGTGTTCCTGTTGATATTGATTCTTCGAATAACCTCACACAGGAACAAGCAACAAAAATTATTAGTAATTACAATACTTTTGGTTTTTCAATATTTCAGTTTTACCAACCTATAAAACAGGATTTGGATCTTATCAATTTTTATAGGAGTCTCGGTCTTTACAAGCCCTTTGTACCCGGGATTTATCAAAAAACACCTGGGATTTATGAAAAATCAGGCCTGAACCATATTTCTAAAAAATATTCTGATATGAATGCGGAGAATCTTCATAGAGCCTTTCAAACAACAAATAATCAAGAACTTCATAGTGATGGAACGTTGGAGGGTATTGGGAGGGTTAAAACATCTACTCTGTTCTGCGTTAACCCTGCAGGAGAAGGTGGTGACAATCTAATTTTCAATTCGGTCGCAGCATTTATTTCACTGTGGAAAATGTCTCCGGAAATAGCTTTTTCTATGCTAGATGAAAATGCACTAAGGAGGTGGGATATTGGAAGAACAAATAGATCTTCAACAGGCCCAACTTTTAAATTTACAGATAATACAATAATATCAAGGTTTTCCTTGGATAACACATGTGATTGGGAATATGGTTTTAATAAGGTGAAAAACTTGAAAGAGTGTTTTGATCAGTTACTAAGTTTTATAAAACCAGGGCCTTACTATATTAGTGTGAAATTACTTGAAAACCAAGGGTTAATTATCGCGAATCATAAAATATCACATGGAAGAACTTCTTATTTTGATACTGCTGATTCTCCTAGAAAAATGATTAGAGGATTATACACAGTTGAGCCACGATTAATTTGACTGAACAATATATTTCAGACAAAAGAAAAATAAGAAAAGAGTGCATATCTGATATGAGAGGTTTTCCAAAGAGATTTGGAGAGCCTCTTTTTTATTCAATAAGTTACGTGGAGAAAGACATACATATTTAAAGTGAGCATCTGAAAAGCAACGCAAACATTATATTGGGCGTGATCTCAAAAAAAAAGAAGCTGCTAAGCAGCTTCTTCTAACGTTCACAAGCCCAATTATCTTTATCCCGGTCGTGCTGTGATTCATATGCCGGATGAGTTGATGGTACTCCTTTTGGGTGAACCGTTCTCATTTCAGTACAATTATCAAATGATTCTGTTGATTGAGCCTGCTCAGCAGCAGCAGCTTCTTGTTCTTTTCTTTTACGCTCTGCTTCCTGTGCAGCAGCTTCTGCCTGCTCTTGTTCTTGCTTTTTTCGTTCTTCTTCCAGTCTCTTTAGTTCAGCTTGCTTCTTAGCTTCTTCCTCAAGGCGTTTTTGTTCAGCTTGCTTCTTAGCTTCTTCTTCAAGACGCTTTGCTTCGGCTTGTTTTTTGGCTTCTGCTTCTTTACGGGCTTCTTCTTGCTTTTTTTGTTCAGCTAATTTAGCTGCAGCCGCTTCTTCTTTTTTCTTATCAGCTTCCTTAGCCTTTTCCTCTTCAGCTTTCACTGCAGTGTCTGCACTTTTGGCTTCAGAAGCAGTTTGTTTAACAGGTTGAGTAACAGTTGGCGATGTAAGCGTCAGGATAAACGCAGCAAGGAGACCGAAAGTCATGATATATCTAGATTTGGAAAATTGAATTTTCCCTTTACGATATTGCTTTTGTAAGTAAAGGCCAATAATGAAAATAATGATACCGAACCATGCTCTTTGGGAACCGACTAAACAAAATAATAGGAATAAGATAGCAATAATAAGTGCTACTACTCTTAAAAATTTCAATATGTTTCCTCCTGTTTACTTAATATTTACATTTTAACATAAGTTTACAAAATTGATGAGGGAGTGTTGTATGCATATAAAAACCGCGAGATAGAAAAACATTAACACTTGACCTAGAGTCACCTCTAACAGTTACCATGGTTTCGCAAGAGCAAAAAGAGGTATAGAAACATAGAGAGGATTCTCCCTCTGTACTTTGCTTTCTCTTAATATGAAACTATCACTACTGGAGGTTTTTCTATGATTACTGCTAAAGCAAGAGCTGTTGATGGACCGGACAAGCCTTTTAAAGAGGCTGAGATTACGCGCCGCGATCTGGATTCGAAGGATGTATTGATTGAAATTAAATTTGCGGGGATCTGCCATTCTGACATTCATACGGCGCACGGGGAATGGGGCGAGGTAAACTATCCGCTCGTACCGGGACATGAGATTGCGGGAATTGTCACGGATGTAGGGCCCGAGGTTACGAAATATAAGGTCGGTGACCGGGTAGGGGTAGGCTGTATGGTAGACTCCTGCGGTGATTGTGAGAACTGCCAGAAAGGGGAGGAACAGTACTGCCTGAACGGAAATGTTCCTACCTACGCGGGTGTCGACAAATACGGCGAGCCGACGCAGGGCGGTTATTCTACTCATATTGTCGTGGTTGAGGACTTTGTGCTGAGCATTCCGGATGAGATTGAGCTTGATCAGGCTGCGCCGCTTCTTTGTGCGGGAATTACGACCTTTTCGCCTTTGCATCACTGGAAAGCAGGTCCAGGCAAAAAGGTAGCGGTTGTCGGCCTCGGTGGTCTTGGCCATATGGCAGTTAAGATTGCACACGCTATGGGTGCAGAAGTGACGGTGCTGTCCCAAACCTTGAAGAAAAAAGAAGACGGCATGCGGTTTGGAGCGGCGGATTACTATGCAACTAGTGATCCGGAGACGTTTGAAAAACTTGCCGGTACGTTTGACCTGATCATTAACACGGTTAGTGCCAAGCTGAAACTGGATGATTACCTTTCCCTTCTGACTCTCGATGGAAGTATGGTAAACGTCGGTGCACCTGCAGAACCGCTGTCATTAAACGTGTTCTCTCTGATAGGTCACCGCCGTTCGTTTGCGGGATCATTAATTGGCGGGATCCGTGAGACGCAGGAGATGCTGGACTTCTGCGCTGAACATAACATTGGTCCTGAAATTGAAGTCATCTCTGCCGATCAAATTAATGAAGCATACGACCGTGTATTGAATTCAGACGTAAAGTACCGTTTCGTCATTGATATTAGTACAATGTGATATAAATCAATAACGTATAAGTTCAGGGTCACCAAATATTCAATTTTGGTGGCTCTTTTTATGTGCAATTTTTGTTTGATTTTTTAATGATAAGGGATTGATCACCTGCGTATCTCCTTTAATCCCTCTATTTTCCATCCCGCCCAAATCCTTCAACGCTTTTTACCTCCCCTTTACATTCTTATAAACGCCTTGTAATAAGTCCTTATTACTGGCTTTAAATTGAGCCGGTAGAATCATGGGTGAAGACATCTTGAAGGAGGAATTACCTTGGACAAGAATCATGAACAGCATCAATCAGGCAATAATTACGATAAATCACGCAGGACGTTCCTGAAGTATTTCCTTGCAGGATCTGCGGTTATGGCACTCGAGACGTCCGGAATCTCCCGACTGACGTCGATGGTTTCCCGTGCGGAAGCGGCAACGGCGGTTCAGCCTTATGCTGCATCACAAGCGATTGGGAAGGGGTTCCCGCAGTCTGTTGCGTCAGGTGATCCGACGCCGACGGGTGCGATGCTTTGGACAAGGGTTGATCCTTCTTTGGAGACCGGTTTAACGAATAAGGAATTCTCCAGTGAGGTCATTTACTGGCTTGAAAATGAAGCTGCAAACGATGCTTCATTAGAAGACGGCATTAATCAAGGTAAATTCATTATGTTTGAGATAAGTAAAAAAGAAGATTTTTCTGAAGTGGAAATGAGGGGCTTCTCTCCAATCTGGAAGGACCATGACCATGTCGTGCGTGTCGACCTCGATGGTGAGCTTGCTTCCAGCCAGACGTACTACTACCGGTTCATCACAAAGAGCGGACTTGTCAGTAAGACGGCCCGTTTCAAGACACTTCCGGCAGAAGGAGCGGATGTCCAGTCTGCATCGATCGGATATGTGTCGTGCCAGGATTACACCAACGGCTATTTTAACGCACTAGGCCACATGGCCGATGAGGAAATGGACTTTTTCCTACATCTTGGAGACTACATTTATGAGTCGGTCGGCGACGCTGCCTACCAGGGGAATATTGACGGCCGCCAAATTAAACTGCCGAGCGGACAAAGCAAGGCGTTCACAATTGGGGACTACCGCAAGCTGTACCAGACGTACCGTTCGGACAAGGACCTGCAAAAGCTTCATGAAAGGCATGCCATGATTGGAATCTGGGATGACCATGAGTTTGCCAACGACACGCACTATCCGGCAGTCGCACCTGATGATAATCCGGACTCCGACCCGGCCCGCCGCCTCGTTGCGAATCAGGTCTGGTTTGAATACATTCCGGCCCGTGTCCCTTACAATCCAAATGGAACGTTTGAGGATTCCGTTAAAATCTACCGCACCATTACGTTCGGAAATCTTGCATCGATTATCATGACGGATGAGCGGCTATACAGAAGTGCGCACCCTTGCGGACAAGGCACGCTTGACCGTTACCTGGCAGGCGGATGTGAGGATATTAACCTTTCCAGCCGCACGATGCTTGGGAAAACCCAGAAAGAGTGGTTCTTAAATGAGCTGAAAAATGCCAAGGGAACGTGGAAAATCTGGGGCAATGAAGTGCAGGTAACACAATTGAAAGCGCTGGGGAGATATCTGAACCTCGATGCATGGGATGGCTATGCTTATGAAAGACAGCAGATCGCTCAAACGGTGCTGGACAATGGAATCAAAAACTTCCTTGCGCTGACCGGTGATTTCCACACGTTCGAAGCATCTTACATGCAAAATGAGTATAAGCGCGGCGGAGAAAAGTACGGGGTGGAGCTGATGGTTGGTTCGGTCACATCCAGTAACTTGAGGGAATCCCTTCGCAACTCCATGAACTCAATACCTGATGTTTCAAGTCCAATTCCAATGGACGCAGCTGATGAGCTGGTGAAACAGTTAAAAGGGAAATTCAGCAGCGTTACAACTTTTACGGCTGAGCTGCTTTTTAAAGAGCTTCAGAATATCGTGAAAATCGAAAATCCATGGATTGATTTATTTGACAGCACAACTCACGGATATGCTGTGCTGCAGCTCAGCAAGACAAAAGCAACTTGGACTGCTTACTCGGTCGATAATATTGAAAAGCCGGAAGCGACTAAAAAGCTGCTGTGGCAATGTGAAGTTCCAAACGGCGAAGTGAAAATAAACGTTTTAAAAGGAAGCATACTTTAAAAAACAGGAGGGTGTAACCATGCTGCAAAATATCGGAGTTCCAGGGCTGATCTTAATTGTCATCATTGCATTGATTGTATTCGGGCCTTCAAAGCTGCCGGAAATCGGACGTTCTTTTGGGGTGACTCTGCGTGAGTTCAAGAAAGGCACGAAAGACCTGGTGTCAGATGAAGAGCCGAAGAAAGCGAAGACAGAAGAAACGGCTGCTGTTCAAAGAGAATCTTAAGAGCAGAAAAGAGAGGGACTTGGCTTCGTGCGGTCTCTCTTTTTTTAAGATGGAGGGGTGAAGATGACACAACAGGAATTTATCCAAAATCATTTGATGGAATTGCGGAAGCGGATTATCACAGTGGCTTTGGCTTATGCGGTTCTATTGATAGCCGGTTTTTTAAGTGTAGAGCATATTTACCGCTGGATTCTTAATGACGCAGAGCTTGAGCTGACGGTGCTTGGGCCTTCTGACATCTTGTGGATCTATTTTACGCTCGCGAGTATTTGTGCGTTTGCATGCTGTATTCCGCTGATCACTTATCAGGTGTGGGCTTTCATCAAACCCGCATTAAAACCGGTGGAACGGACGGCAACTTTGATGTTCATTCCATTGTTGTTCTTTTTATTTGTAAGCGGGGTTGCGTTTGGCTACTTTTTAGTTTTTCCGATGGTGTTTGAGTTTATTGTGTCCCTATCGGACGGGATGTTTGAAACGATGTTCACGGCTGAGAAATACTTCCGGTTTTTATTCCAGATCATCCTGCCGCTGGGGCTGCTCTTTGAATTGCCGGCTGTCGTTTTATTCCTGACGGAGCTTGGGCTGTTAACTCCTGATTTTATGAGAAAATACCGGAAATACGTCTATTTTGGACTCGTTGTCCTGTCGGCTCTCATTACGCCGCCGGATTTCGTATCCCAGCTGTTCGTGCTCATTCCGATGTTCCTGCTGTATGAAATCAGCATTTGGCTGTGTGCTTGGCGCTCGCAGAAGAAGAATGTGACTGCTTTATCGCATAATGTGTGAATCTGGAACTTTGGACCGTGTCAATGGTATTCGGAGTTTAGGCACCTTTTCTGGACAGAGGAGACAGGAGGCTTCCCATGAGTTGATGAGACTTGTGAGAGGCTTCTTTTTTTTGCTCTCCGATACTATCCAAGAGAAAATGTTAAAAATTAGTTGACACCTTTACTACTAAGTAATACTATATATAAGTAATAAGCAATACTGAATAGTGTTTAAATACGTCACATAAACTAAAGGAGGTTCTCAACATAGAACACTTAACGGAAATGCTGAAAGGATCGCTTGAGGGATGCGTGCTGGAAATCATCAGCCGGCATGAAACGTATGGCTATGAGATTACCCGGCGCCTGAATGAACTTGGGTTTACGGAAGTAGTGGAAGGGACAGTCTACACTATTCTTGTTCGTTTAGAAAAAAAACAGCTGGTGAACATTGAAAAAAAACCGTCGGATATGGGTCCCCCTCGCAAATTTTATACACTAAATGAAGCAGGCAGAAAGGAACTTGATCTTTTTTGGAGAAAATGGGAGTTTGTATCTGCGAAAATTAACGTTTTGAAGACTAATTAGGCTGAATTCTCACCAATAAAAAGGAGGAAAAACACCATGATGGAATGGTTTAGAAAAATGATTGGCGATAAAAAAGAGTACAGAACGATGATGGCTAGGGTGGAAGCCCTGCCTGAGGATTATCAGTTTGTCTTTAAGAAAATTCAGCATTATATGTGGGGGTTCTCTTCAGGCAGCGGAATGGATATGCTGCATATCCAGTATGAGCTGATCGAACTGTTCGAAAGCGGAGCAGCGGAGGGCCGACGAATACTTGAAATCACAGGGGAAGACGTGGCGGCTTTTGCAGATGAACTGATAGCTTCAGCGAGAACGTATACTGCTAAACACCGTGAAGATTTGAATCAGAGTATTATGAAAAGATTAGGAAAAAGTGATAAATAATCTTGACTGAATAGCCGGCTGTGTCAGCCACCTTCGCTGTTCAGTTATTTTTTCACACGGTAATAAGTGATACTTGTTACCTGTGGTACTGATTAGTCAGCTGTATTATTCACCAAATTACAAATGGGAGGAATTAGAATGAACGTGATATCAGTAAAAGGATTAAAAAAATCCTTTGCAGATAAGGAAGTGTTAAAAGGAGTGGACTTCGAAGTTCAACGCGGAGAAATTTTTGCTTTGCTCGGTTCAAATGGTGCGGGTAAGACAACGATTGTCAACATTCTGTCAACATTGATAAAGGCCGATGGCGGTGAAGCAGCGGTTTGCGGGTATGATGTCAGGCGGCAGACAGATCATGTCCGGCAGCACATCAGTTTGACGGGGCAGTTCGCAGCTTTAGATGGAATGCTGACCGGACGTGAGAACCTCAGGATGATTGCCAGGCTGCGGGGAGTTTCCAGTCCCGCACGTGCGGCAGACAATCTTCTGGAAACATTTAGTCTGACAGATGCAGCTGACCGGCGTGCGGATACCTATTCAGGGGGAATGAAGCGCCGGCTCGACATTGCCATGAGCCTGATCGGGAATCCGTCCGTTATTTTTCTCGATGAACCCACAACGGGACTGGACCCTGAAGCGCGAATGGAAGTGTGGAATACCGTAAGAGAGCTCGCCCGCAGAGGCACGACAATTCTGCTGACAACACAGTATCTGGAGGAAGCGGAACAGCTGGCTGATCGTATCGCCATTTTGCATGGAGGAAAAATGATTACGACCGGTACCCTTGCCGAACTTAAAAAAATGTTCCCTCAGGCGAAAGTAGAATACATCGAAAAGCAGCCGACTTTGGAAGAAATATTCCTCGCAATTATCGGCAAAAAGGAGGAGATGTAAATGAGAAGCCATACTGGAGTATTACTGGGGAGATTAATGCTCAATATTATGCGGAGCCCGGATACGATTATTACGGTGGCTGTTACGCCGGTTATGATGCTGCTCCTGTTCATCTATGTATTCGGAGGGGCCATAAACTCGGGAACAGAGCCCTATGTCAATTACCTATTGCCGGGAATTCTGCTGATCACTGTTGCATCCGGCGTCGCCTATACTTCTTTGCGGCTGTACAACGATGTAAAGAGCGGTTTGCTTTCACGTTTCATGACTATGCCCATTAAGCGATCATCTGTATTGTGGGCACACGTTCTCACTTCGCTTGTTTCGAACGCACTGACAATTGCTGTTGTCATCCTTGTCGCTGTCCTGATGGGCTTCCGTTCTGAGGCAGGGCTCCTGGATGTTCTTGCTGCAGCCGGAATACTCGGTCTGTTTACACTGGCGCTCACATGGCTTTCTGTCATTCCCGGCTTAAAAGCATCATCTATGGAAGGGGCGACTGCCTATTCGTATCCGCTGATCTTCCTTCCATTCATCAGTTCAGCTTTTGTACCAACGGAGACAATGCCTAAAATCATCCGGATTTTCGCTGAAAACCAGCCAGTCACAGCAATCGTAAATACTCTTCGCGCTCTCTTGAATGAAGGCTCCGCTGGAGGAGACATCTGGACCGCACTAGCCTGGTGCCTCTGCATCATGGTCGTCGCTTACTATTTTGCAGGTAAAGAATTTAAACGCAAGCTGGGGTAAGGATGGCATTTGCTCGTCATATAGAGGGCTGCTCGAATAAATGAGCAGTCTTTTTGTTTGTAAAAATTCGGTAAAAATTCCGTCTGTATATTGACTGAATCCGAGGAAAGTGTGATGATTGAAAAAGGAAACCAAGTCTTTTGTCCTATAAAAATCCATCGGTTTACTTGCGGAAAATTCCTCGTTCTTTTATCATCTGCGTATTCTATTCCAGCGATAATCCAAAAAAACAACTCCATTTAAAGGAGGTGAACCTATTTGTAAGCAATCTTTCAGGAATCGTATTCTTATCACCATTTAATCTTAAAGGAGGACAATTTATGGGTCACGATATTTGCGGTTACAATCAGGCAGGAGAAGAGATTGCCTACCTTCGCTTCAGCATGGGCAATGGACATGCGTCCATTGTTTATGGTGTACTTGAGGCTGACGAATATAACGGAGGAGTCAGTGGAACAGGCAGCAGCACGTCCTTTTCGATGCAGCAGATGGAGAAAGCTTTGAACGAATATCAGAAGTTCTGGAAAGTTAATAGAATACCGGAAAGTGAATTCGTTAAGTGGGAAATCAAACAAATACAGGACTTTTTATCTATATGTATATCAGCGGCAGAAAAAGAAGGAAATGTAAGGGTTTGTTTTAGTTAGGCCTCATGATATCCTCTCTCAGAAATCCTCTTAGCACCCCTGTATGAAATTCTGCCTTATACATCCCTGAATTAAAAAAGCTCATTCTCTGCTGAAGCAAAGAATGGGCCTTTTTCCATTGAAATCAGCAAAGCACAATCACCCTGTAAGGCACAGTCTGGGCAGGAATGCTTTTCGTGGAAGCCCCGTAAATCACAGCAAGATCCCGGTTAGCGGGGTTGCCCGTAAAAGCCTGGCCGTTTGTCAGCAAAGTTTGTGTAAAAGGTGACAGGATCAGCTTGAGCTGTCCGTCGCTGCTCACCAGCTGGCTGTTGAAATACGATACTTTCACATTTTGATTCTGGCTTTCTTTTACCATCACCAGCGCCTGATATTGGGGCGGATAGATGAGGGGGACCGGTGCATTGCCGTCATAATATCCCGTTACAAGATCTCCTGTTGATACCATGGCATGGTCGACAAAATAAGTGGCGGGTGACACAATGAAGTTTACAGTGGAGCCCGATTGATTTTCGGCTGTGAATACTTTGAAGCAGCCTTCGCCGCTTTGTCCTGTGTTAAAATCACTGATAGCTGTGACGATTCCCTGAAACGCATAAAAATTTTTCATGGATAAGCCTCCATCCTTCGTACGCTTATGTACGTTATGCGGGCAGATACCTAAATGAGTGTGCGGATGCCTACCCTGAGGCAAAACATCAGGATTGATTCTTTAAAAAAATTATGTATGATATTTTTATGAATTCGTTTACACTATTTTCAGCTATAATCATTTCTAGTTTTTAGTATATATAGAGAGGTGTCGAACAGAATGGCTCCAAAGTATCTTCAAGTGGCCGGCCAGATAGAGTCAGATATTATCCATCATGTTTATCAGAAAACAAATAAATTGCTGACGGAAGACGAATATGCCGTAAAATATCAGGTCAGCCGCAACACCGTCCGTAAAGCAATTGATATTCTTGTTAATAAAGGATATGTATATCAAGTTCAAGGCAGCGGCGTGTTTATCCGCAACCATCACAACAGGGGACACGTCAATTTGGAAAGGCTGCAGGGGGTAACGAACGATTTCAGTGACCGCCTTGTTGAAAATAAACTTCTTGATTTTAAACTGATAGAGGCAGATGAAGAGCTTGCAGCTAATATGGGCTGCAAAGCCGGAACCTCTGTTTATTACGTGAAAAGGCTGCGATATGTTGATGGAGACCCTTTTTCGATTGAAACCTCTTATTTCAACAAAGACCTTGTGAAATATCTTGATGAAAATATCGTGAAGAAATCAATATATAATTATTTGAGAAATGACCAGAAGCTTGCGATCGGCTTTGCAGACAGAATTATCGGTGCAGACTATCTTACGTCTGAGCAGGCTGACTTACTTGGGTTAAAAGCCAATGATCCGGCATTGGTTGTGGATAATACGGTTTGTTTAACAAACGGCGCAATCTTTGATTATTCACAGTCCGTGCATCATTTCAAACATGTGAAATTGCTGAAAGTATCGAATATGAAAGGGAGTTAAGTGTGAAGAGGGCTGAGAGCTCTCTTTTTTTTGTGAATTAAAAAAGGGTTTACATTTGAAATCTAGTAAGTTATTATAAGTTTATAAAATTTGTACCTATGAATTTAAATCATACTTATGAAAGGGTGTACATAGATGGTTGAACAAGCAATTGAAATAAGCCCTGAAGATATTTTTGGATTGATCGCGTTTTCAGGAGATGCGAAAGCAAGTTATCATGCAGCCTTGCATCTGCTCAGAGAAAACAAAATTGAAGAAGCAGAAGCTGAAGTAGCGAAAGGTGATTCCGTTTTAAAGGAAGCACATGCGATTCAGACGAAATTTGTCACACTTGAAGCTCAAGGGAAATCAGCTAAAGTCGGCGTCCTGATGGTTCACGCCCAGGATCACTTAATGAATACGATTCTAGTAAAAGAATTATTGGACCATATGATGGCTATGCAAAAAGAAATTAACAATTTGAAAGGGATGAATTGATATGGTAAAGATCGGACTATTTTGTGCAGCAGGCATGTCAACTAGTATGTTAGTGGAGAAAATGAAAGCGGTTGCCTCTGAGCGCGGCGTAGAGGCTCAAATTGCAGCTTACCCTGAGTCAGAGATGGAGAAGTATTCAGATGAAATCGATGTCGCTTTGCTTGGTCCTCAGGTGAAGTACTTACTGAATAAAGGAAAATCAATCTGTGAACCAAAAGGTGTCGCGATTGATGTTGTCAACACGGTTGACTACGGAATGATGAACGGCGCAAAAGTATTTGATCAAGCATTGAAACTAGCAAATAAATAAACGGGGTGAATGATTTGAAAATGCCAAAGGATTTCCTTTTCGGTGCAGCATCGGCTTCATACCAAGTAGAGGGTGCATGGAACGAGGATGGTAAAGGAGTTTCAAACTGGGATGTCTTTTCAAAGATTCCCGGTAAAACATTTGAAGGAACGAACGGTGATGTGGCCATTGACCACTATCACAGATATAAAGAAGACATCGCGCTCATGGCAGAAATGGGCCTTGAATCATACCGCTTCTCAATTGCCTGGACACGCATTATCCCGGACGGTACTGGAGAGGTAAACCAAAAGGGACTTGATTTCTATAACAATGTCATTGATGAATGTCTGAAATATGGCATTATCCCTTTCGTGACACTGTATCACTGGGATCTGCCGCAGCCTCTTGAAGAAGACGGAGGATGGCGGAACACGAAAACATCTGATGCATTTGTCAGATTTGCTGAAGTTTGCTATAAAGCTTTCGGCGACCGTGTACGAAACTGGATTACGTTTAACGAGACTGTTATCTTCTGTTCGTTAGGCTACTTAACAGGCGCACATCCGCCGGGAATCGAAGGGGATGCCAAAGCCTACTTCCAGGCAACACATAATGTATTTGTTGCTCATGCACGTGCAGTGGAAAGCTTCAAGAAGTCAGGCTATGAAGGCGAAATCGGCATCACTCACGTATTCAACCCTGCGTTCAGCATTGATAACGACGAAGAAAATAAATTTGCTGAAAGACATGCGAATGCCTATTCGACACACTGGTATTATGATCCAATCTTAAAAGGATCTTACCCTGAATACGTAACGGATGCGCTTGAAGCTCAAGGGCTGCTTCCGGAAATGACAGAGGAAGAGCTTGATTTGCTTCGCCGGACGGCTCCTATGAATGATTTCATCGGACTGAACTATTACTGTCCGCAGCGGGTCATGAAAAACGATTCAGCACTCGTTATGTCAGGCGGCCGCGAGAATTCAACAGGCAAGCCTGGAAATCCGTCATTCGACGGCGTATACAAAACAGTCATGATGGATGATAAAGAGTATACGAAATGGGGATGGGAAATCGCTCCTGACGCATTCCTTGATGGTATGCGCATGCTTAAAGAGCGTTACGGAAACATCAAGATCTACATCACTGAAAATGGTCTGGGAGATGAAGACCCGATCGCAGGCGAAGAGATTCTTGATCAGCCCCGCATCGACTACATTGAAAGCCATCTAAGAGCTGTAAAGAATGCCGTAAGCGAAGGAATTAATGTTTCAGGATACTTTGCCTGGTCTGTCATTGATTTGCTGAGCTGGCTGAATGGATATAAAAAACAATACGGATTTATCTACGTTGACCACAAAAATGGTCTTGCACGAAAACGGAAGCAGTCGTTCTTTTGGTACAAGGACATCATCGCCACTCGCGCAGAAGAACTTTAAGGAGGCAATCTGATGGGCCGCTTAGAAAGTATATTTGAAAAGTTCATGCCTTTCTTCCTTCGATTTGCAAATGCGAAACCGACACTTGCAATTAAGGATGGATTTATTTTAACAATGCCGATGACGATCATCGGCTCCCTTTTCCTGCTCATTCTTGCTGCTCCGATTCCTGGCTGGGCAGAAACTATGGTAAAATTGTTCGGTGAACAGTGGAGCCTGCCGCTTACTCAGGTTGTCGGTTCTACATTTGATATTCTGGCGCTGATCGGCGTCTTTGGAATTGCATACTCATACGTTAAGAATGAAA
This sequence comes from Metabacillus sp. cB07, assembly GCF_016839225.1. Taxonomy (NCBI): domain Bacteria; kingdom Bacillati; phylum Bacillota; class Bacilli; order Caryophanales; family Bacillaceae; genus Metabacillus; species Metabacillus sp. cB07. Next base: position 292,581 of record NZ_CP069296.1, read on the forward strand.
AAATAGAAGGTACGCCGGCCGGTATTTTAGGAATCATTGCCTTCCTGATTATTACCCAGGCTTCTGTCCTGACAAAAGACGGCGAAACGGTCACAGGCGTTATTCCAAAAGTCTGGACTGGCGGACAAGGTGTACTTGCAGCCATTGTAGTCGGACTATTTGTTGGATTCGTTTATGCTCAATTTATTAAACGCGACATTCGCATTAAGATGCCGGATGGTGTTCCTCCTGGTGTAGCGAACTCGTTCTCTGCCTTAATTCCGGGATTTGCGGTTATCACAGCTGCAGTCATTGTATTTGCACTTTGTCAGGCTTTTGCTGATAAGACATTTACTGAAGTTGTTTATACACTGCTTCAGGTACCTGTGCAAAACTTGACGGACACGCTTACTGGAGCAGTCCTGATCATGGTCTTGATGTCCCTTTTATGGTGGTGCGGAATTCATGGTGCTGCCATCATCATGGGGGTTATGGGACCGCTTCTTACAGCCAATGCCCTGCAAAACCAGGCAATTATTGATTCTGGTGAAGCACTGGTTGTCGGAGAAAATGCCAAAGTTGTAACCATTCAATTCCTGGATGTATTTACAAAACTCGGGGGATCAGGGATTACGATCGGTTTCATTATCGCGGCACTTATGGTGGCAAGGTCGTCACACTTAAAGCAGCTCGGCCGATTATCTCTTGGCCCAGGACTATTTAACATCAACGAACCAATCATTTTCGGTATGCCGATTGTGTTCAACCCAATCATGTTTGTTCCATTTATCGTGGTTCCTGCACTTGCATCGTTCATGGTTTACTTCTCCATCATTTGGGGATGGGTAGAACCGTTCAATGCCCTTCAGGTTCCTTGGACGACACCGCCGATTGTTTCCGGCTTTTTGATTGGCGGCTGGAGAGCTGCCCTGCTGCAGCTTGCAACGATTGCGATGTCTGTAGCGATCTATCTTCCATTCGTCAGAATGCAGGACCGCTTATCTTACAGCGAAGAGCTTAAAGCAAAGGAACAGTCAGAAAGTGCGATTGCTTGAAAGAACTAAATAAAAGATTACCCCCGGCACACAGATGCAGGGGGTAATTCTTTATTTTCATGAGAGCGGCCATATTAAATAGGAAAGAAGGAGATACAGATGAAGCATCTATTAGCATTTGATATTGGCGGAACCGATTTGAAAATCGGGAAATTTTCTCTTGAAGGTGAGCTTATAGAGTCCGGGAAACTATCTTTGGAAAACAGAAAGGGAGAGACGATTCTTTCTCAAATTGAAAGGCAGATCGATTCGGATACAGAAGGTTTAGCTCTAAGTATTCCCGGTTATATTGATCCGGCCACGGGTTTCATTGAAATGGGCGGTGCCATTGTAGATTTTAATGGCTTTAACATCTTTGACTACTTTAAAGAGCGATATCCTAATTTGACGGTAAGTGCAGAAAATGATGCGAATTGTGCAGCGCTTGCGGAAAAATGGAAAGGCAGTGCAAAGGAAGAGCGGGACTTTCTTTTCCTGACGATTGGAACGGGAATTGGCGGTGCCATTTACCTGAACGACGCTCTTTACCGCGGTGTGCGCAACCGTTCAGGTGAGTTTGGTCACATGTTCAGCGAACACGTTACAAGTGACGTTGCAGAAAGTCATAAGTTTAACAAATCAGCGACGCTTGCAGTCCTCCGTCAGAAATACGCAGAGTGCAAAAACATCCCTTTTCAAGATATATCCGGCGAGCAAATCTTTGAAGCCTATGACAACGAGGAAGAAGAAGCCTCGCGTCTTGTCGGTGACTTATACACCGGACTCGCAATGAACATATTGAATTTATATTATGTATTTGCACCTCCTGTTTTTTATATCGGTGGAGGCATTATTTCAAGAAAAACATTCATGCATGAATTAGAGCAGCGGATCCTGGAAATTGAACCGGCATTCTCGGCTGCAATGAAGCCGGCAAGTTTCGGAAACCAATCAGGCATAATCGGTGCAGTCTATCATCATATCGCTTCAAAAAACATGGAGTAACGCAGAAAAAATAAGAACCACAGACTAAATTGGGGTGCACAGGTTCGAATACTATAAGTGAATACCAGTAAATGAAGCCTGATTCAAGTATGAATGAGGCTTTTTCTTCAGCTTTTCACCTTCATGCTGACTTTATCTGATTCATCCTCGTATCGCCCGGCGATACAGCTTGCAAAAAGGAAGGAAAGCCTTCATAGTTAAAGGAAAGGGGGGCCGATATGAGACGCGATATACAACCGAATGAACGGGCATTTTCTTCAAAGGAAGCCGCGGAAGAAGTGGGGATTGCAACGCCCACCGTCCGTAAATATGGCCAGATCTTAGAACGGAACGGATATGAATTCTTAAAAGATGGAGACAGGCGAATTTTCGTTCAGACTGATCTGAATGCGCTTATAGCGCTCCGCGATACGGACAAGCCGCTGGACGAAACGGCAAAGGATCTAGTGGAACGGCAAAAGGAGCGTTTAACAGAATCCGATACGTCAGAGATTGCTGTATCAGGTACATACAATCAGCTGCCGAATGATCCGGCTCAGCTGAAAGAAGCTCTGATGTATGTGGTAAATGAGCTTGCAGCCGCGCGGGAGATGAATCTGGAGCTGAAAAACGATATGTCTCACCTGAAAACAGCTGTCTCCAGACTTCAGCAGGACCACCACGTCATCAGCTCCACAATCGGAAATTCAGCTCACAAGACGAACGTGAAAATGGAAAAGCTGATTCAGCAGCAGAGTGCCCACTATGAAGCGCTTCTTGAAGAGGAAAAAGAAAAGAGCGAGCTGCTTCAAAAGCAAATTCAGGCCATGCGTGATGAGCAGAAACAGGAATGGAATTCGCAGAATGACTTTAACAGACGCCTTGAAGAAAGAATGCAGGGGCCTAAAGAGAGCTGGAATTGGCTGTTTTCTTTATTCAAAAAATAACAAAGCAGGAGTCAACCCCATCATAAGCGGATTGACTCTTTTTTTATTGTATCGCCCGGCGATATGTCCAAAATAGACACGATATGATAGAAATCTGTCTGTATCGGCAAAAGGTGATCTCATTCCCGGGGAAATATCTGCATGTTTCAACGTTATTCAATCAATTATTCTCTCACACTCTAAATCTCGCTTCCGCATCAGGATCAATCTCTATGCCGAGTCCGGGCCTGTCAGGAAGATGTACGTATCCATCTTTAAAAAGCACCGGGTTTTGGACAAGTGTTCTGGCAAGAGGCGAATCGGAAACTGTATATTCCATTAGAAAACCATTAGAAATACTGGCGGCAAAATGAGTGCTTGCAGCGACCAATATGCCTGTTTTAAATGCGTGGGGGACGATCATTTTATGCTCGGCATAAGCAAGATCAGCGATTTTCTTTCCTTCTGTTAACCCTCCGCACCTGCCCAAATCAGGCTGGATAATATCCACCCGGCCTTCTTTAATAAGTCTTTCAAACGCTTTTCTTCCGCTCTCATTTTCCCCTGCCGCGATATGAATGTCGGTTGCTGCCGAAAGCATGGCATAGCCCTCCAGATCATCCGGAGCAAGCGGTTCTTCTATCCAGTGCACACCATACTCTTCAAACCGCCTGGCCATTTTAATGGCATGCTTGGCATCCCATCGCTGTCCGATATCGATCATAAGCTCTGTCCGTTCTCCGATAACAGACCGAATGGCCTTCACAGCCTCAACATCAAAATAGTCGTCTGCGCCAAATGGACCCCAGCCAAATTTAATGGCTTTATACCCCATGTCCATAAACTTTTCTGCCAGCAGGCAGGCGTCTTTAATCGTTTCAGGCATAACGAGGCTTGCGTAAGCTTTTACGCGGTTTCTGTATACGCCGCCCAGCATTTGAGCGGTTGTCCGTTCTGCGGTCTTGCCGACAATATCCCATAAAGCCATATCAATTCCACTGATGGCGTGGATGGCTGCCCCCTGCCTTCCATAGTAGGAGGAACCATGAAACATGTTGTTCCAAAGCTTCTCACGATCAAAAGGATCTTCTCCAATGATGATATCCTTTAATCCGTTGCTGATTAAATGTGAAGCGGACGCTTCGATAATTGCCTTTGCCACTTCAGGCGAAGAATCAACCTCTCCTATCCCTGTTATGCCTTCATCGGTATGAATCCGGACCAGAAGTGTATCTTGTGTCCCGTCACAGCGGAGGGCATCGATTTCCGGCAGTCGCAAGTATATGGCTTCTACGTCAGTAATTTTCACGAGTCTTTCACCTATTTCGTATGGAATATGAGTTATGAATGATACCTGGACAAACGCCATGTCTTCCTGAAATGAGTAGGAGAGACACCTTCATGCTGAAGAAATGTTGTCAAAAAAGCATTGTAGCTGCTGAAGCCTGATGCCTCTGCAACTTCGCTCACTTGATTGTCGGAATAGATCAGGATCTTTTTCGCATGGCCAATCTTCAGCTTGGTTAAGTATTCTTTAGGAGAAATGCCATAATAGCGCTTGAACTGGCGGATGAAGTGATAATAGCTTAAGCCTGCCGCTTTGGCAGCATCCTGGATGTCTGCTGCTTGAGAGAAATGCTCTTCCATGTACATTCTGCCATGTTCAAGCGACTCAGGCTTTGCTCTGTTCAGGTCTTTAGGTTCGGTTCGGCTGTACTTCAGCAGCTGTGTCAGAATTTGATAGATGAGAATGTTGGTTTCGGTTTCTGCTTTGTCATCAGCCGATTCGCCCGTTTTTAAAATCCGGATCAGCGTTGTCTCATACTCCTCTTTTCCTGCCGTGCCTCTGATTAAAGTGGAGGGGGATGGAAACCATTTTTCCATGAGATGCTTCATTTCATCGCCATTAAAGACGAGGTACATCATTTCGTACGGATCTTCAGGGTCTGCTTTATATTTGTGTGGGAGTCTCATGTCGTACAGGAGCCCATCACCAGGTTCGAGTTTCATCCATTGATCATTTATAGCAAACCAGCCTTTGCCGGAGGTAACATATAGAAATTCCCATGCAGGGTAATAGTCACGTTCGAAATAAAACTCGGGCGACATCTTGTTGAATCCGCCGATTAAAGGAAAAAACAAATGCGAGCGGGCAAACCCGCTCGGCGAATAAACATGTTCAAAGTATTTTTTTTCGCTCATCGACTCACAGCTTCTTCTTCAAACGCCTTTGCATCTGAACACCACGGCGTCATGCCGAGAAGCATTTTTCGCAGGTTTGTATCCGCTTTTGCTTTTAAAGCCTCTGAGGGTTCATATCCCGGCCATGTGCGGACGAAGGAAGGAGCGTAATTGAAAATGAGGGAGCGTCTTGTTTCCTCAGATAAATTGTTTAAAGCTGAGTGATAGGCAGAGCCGTGAAAAACAACGGCTGTTCCCTTTTTCACGTTCATTCGGACATGCCCAGGCATATCTTCCTGATTCTCAACCTTTGGCAGCTCATCGTTGCTCATGTGAACACTTCCCGGAAGGAAAGCAAGACATCCTCCGTCATAGCTTACGTCAGACAGGAAGTAGAACACTTTAATCATGAAGGGAACCGGTTTTTCATCGACAAACAGCATTGTGCCCGTGTCACGGTGCCAGTTTGTATGAGCTGCTTTTTTCGGAGGCTTGATTAAGCCGTCGTTATCGATCATCACGAACTGGTCTCCAAGGAGGTCCCGCATCACATTCATCATTTTTGGATTTTCCATTAGCTCAAGAAAGGCCTCTTCATGCTCAATGATTCCGCAGATCTGATCGACATGATCAAGGACTCCGGTTTCAGGATTTTTACGGTTTTCCTCGCGAAACACTGTCATCGCCTGATCCAGCTTCTCATTATAGTAAGCGGTTTCTTTTTGCGGCAGAAAATCTTCAAAAACCAAGTACCCATCACGTTCCCACATCATTTTTTGTTCTATTGTTAAACCGTGTAAATTCATTCCGTCTCCCCCTTAATCCCTTTGATAACCTCATTATAGAAGAAAGTTTATTGATAGGCTATATAGATTTATGCTCAATATACACAAAAAATTGCTGTTATTACTAACAGCAATTTTTTGTCTTCATTTTGTCTGAATGGTTTTCAAATGCTTAATTTTCACATTCTCAAACACGGCTTTTCCTCCGTCGGAAAAGAGCGTGATTCCTTTGTCGCCGGGGTTTGGATAAACAAGATTGGAATGAACAGTCTTTCCGTCATCAATGAACATTTCCACACTTGTTTTATCAACAAGAATTTTCACATGCACCTTTTTTTTGCCGGCATCAAACGGAGCTTTGCTTTCTGTGAGCTGATTGCTGTCGTCCGGATGGCCTGTGAATCCGCGGTTCACATAGGAATACCCTCCGACTGATGAGATTCCCGCGTCTGCGTGCTGTTTTCCATCCTCTGATTCAAGCAGCCGGAAACCGGCGTTTTTCAGATCTGACCAGGAGATGTCCGCTTCAAGCATGTAGGTGTCATCGCGGACATCAAGGGTTTTAGCGCCGTCTACTTCGATTCTCTTGTAGGATTTCGTGAGAGTGTTCAGCTTATCGAGCTTTTCGCTTGGTTTGGAAGAAAGGTAATAATGATTGTTTGCTTCGTGCGTCAGCTTAATTTCACGGATGACAGAGTCCTGCCCGTTAAATCCTTCTTCCATCGTTGGTGTGTTATCGGCATAATCCCAGTTGTTCATCCATGCCAGGGCAAAGCGTTTTTCCAGGGGATCACCTTCCGCCTGTTCAAATGTCACCCCGCCGTACCAATCGAAACCGTAGTCAAGCCATTCCGGTTCCTTATGATCGGGCTTAAATTCCTTACCGTCAAAAGATCCAATCCAATACGCATAGGTGTTGGGCTTGCCCGTCTCTTTCCCGTTTGCGCTCATGCCGAGCACCCATTTTTCGGTGCCGTCATCTGCGCGCATGCGGAAAAGGTCAGGGCATTCAAGCACACCGAGGTTATCAATTTGAAAGCTGCTTGTGTAGCGCCAGTCTTTCAGGTTGTCTGATTCATAGAAGCCGATTTTATTTCCTTCTGCCATCGTCATCACCCATTTGCCGCGGAGGTCATCGCGGATGATTTTAGGGTCCCTGAAGTCCTTTGTACCCGGATTTTTCATGATGGGTTTTTCGCTGTAGGACTTAAAGGTCTTGCCTTTATCTGTACTGTACCAGAGGAACTGCTCCTGCTTTTGGCCGTCTTTTGACGGCTGGGTGACAACGGCTATAAAGGCATCTTTACCGAAGCCAGCCGTGTTTTCTTTATCAATAACGACAGATCCTGACCATGGATCCCCGTTTGCATTCGTATATTTCGGAATAGCGACGCCTTCGTCCTTCCAGTGAACGAGGTCTTTTGATACCGCATGGCGCCACTCTGTACCGTTTCCGTCCGGATAGTCGCCGTTATAAAGATAGTAGTAATGGTAGGTTCCTTCGTAGTAAACAGGCTTTTGCGGATCATTCTTCCAATGATCAGGGGCTGTGAAATGATAGGCAGCCCGGTATGAATGCTCTTCTTTTTCTGCTGGCGGAACTTCTTTTGTTTTTAAAAAAGCGTGGATCAATATGCCGGTTGAGACGGTCATCCATATTCCGATCAGGATAATGCCTGCCGTCTTGTATCCTTTTTTGAGAATTTGTTTGTTACTCATAATCATCACCACTTTTTATATATAGAAAAAAGAAAATGCCCCGTGACATTTTCTTTCTCTTTTTTCTTTGATTCTTACTCGTCGTCTGTGATCTGTCCCTGTTCAAGGATGCTGTCTTTTACGACGGATGTTTTGTTTCCTTTGATGTTCAGCTTAAAGCTCGGAGCAAAGGTTGACTTGTTGTCTTCAAAGAAGCCTCTGTTTGTCATATAGCTTGTGACAACGGCATCATCGCTGCCTTCCTGAGGGATGGCATAGTGAGCATAGTTCCATGTAATATCATTTGGATCAAGGTCATGATGAAGCACGATGCCTGTTTTGTTAAGCGGCTTGAACTTGCCTGTCAGTGAGTCGGCTACATAGCCAAGAAGGTAGATATCCTGATTATCGATGCCGTCGATCGTCATTTTTGAACCGCGTGAGCTTGTGAACAGGTACCATTTGCCGTCCTTTTTGAAGATGTTCGGACGTTCCACTTCGTCAGTGACCGTATTTGAAACGATCAGCGGCTTCATTTCTTTTTTAAGGGTATAATCATCGTTGATTTCAATGATTCCGATTGCGCCGTTGGCGACTTCAGCCAGCTGCTTTTTGTCGCTGTTCAAAAGAGCATTCTTTTCCTGCTGGAAGAATTTATTGCTGTTGCCGTAGTAGGCTTGATTGTAAAGTGATTCTTCTCCTTGATAGCCGTACTCAGTTCCTGTGTTTGCTTCGAACACAAGATATTTCTTGCCGTCTTCTTCGATATAGTGAGGATCTCTGAATGTATGGTTGTCATTCGGAGCTCCGTCTTTAGCAAACTTGTCTACTGTCTGATAGTATTTGCTGTCTTTGCCTTCGTAGATGGATTTATAATCAGAAACGCCATCAATTTTAAGTGATTTTGAGTCAGGCTGAGAGACATTGACTTGTGCCGTTGTTAAGGTTTGTTTTCCATAATAACCTGCATCAGCATTGAAAGCTTCGCGGTTTGTGTAGAACAAGCGGACCTCTCCGTCTTCTGTGAATGTAGCTGATCCTGACCATTCTTCAGACTGGCGGCTTAAGTAAGGATCATTTGGAACATTTTTATCATTGCTGTCAAAAACGCGTCCGGCATTTTTCCAGGCGTCAAGAGAATTGTCGCCGGCTTTTTTATAGAACATGTAAATAAATGTGTCATTGGCATTTTTAGGATCGCCGGCTAAACCGAAAACGATATGGTAGCCTTTGTATTCCGCCACTGTGCCGTCAGCATTTTGAAGCGGCCATGTATCCCACACATCAAGGTCCATTGTTTCCCCTGATTCTGTTGTTTTCTTGGCAGAAGGGATGTTTTCAATTTTTGAAGCGTCAAATTTTGGTACGGTGTATCTTGCATCACCGTGCTGGTTAATCATGTCTTTCATTGCGGAACGAGTGATTTGCGAAGTACCGTACGTTTCTTTGTAATCTGCCGGATCCTTTGGAGCTGCAGATGTTTGGGTTACCGCGCCGCTTAAAAGAATGCCTGTGCTGAGTGTTACTGCTGTTGCCTGTTTGGCAAGCCTGCTAAAGTTCATAAGTCTTCCTCCTCGTTTTTTGTATGATTGCTAGTACAACTTGAATTATAGGGCAGCCCTGCGAGAACAGGTATGGCACATATTGACCTGAATTTAGTCGTATATTGATATGGGATTTGAGAGGGAGAGAGTTGAGTTTGTCGAATTGATAAAGAAAGGGGAGGAGTAAGAATGAATTTGGCTGTTAAACCAGTCCTTAATGGAGAATTCGTACAATTGAGGCCGTTTCTTGTGGAAGAAGATATGCCTTACATAGAAGAGTGCTTAAAAGATCCTGTGGTACTGAAATACACCGGGAGCGAAGATTCCTATGACAAAGAGAGTGTATATAAATGGTATGCCTCAAGAAATGAGCAGTCCGGCCGCCTTGATCTTGCCATCGTGGACAAGGCACGGCAAGTGCTTGTGGGGGAAGCGGTTGTTAATCTGTATAATTCCGAAGACCGCAGCATGAATTTCAGAATCCTGATCGGTCCGGGAGGAAGGGACCGCGGGCTCGGAACTGAAGCAACCCGGCTGCTCATTGATTACATGTTTGAAAAAACAGATGTAAACAGTCTGACTCTGAGTGTTTTCGCTTTTAACCCTCGTGCAGTAAGAGTGTATGAAAAGGCGGGGTTTGAAACAGTAAGCATTGATAAAGGTGAATTGGAGCACGACGGGAAATGGATTGATTCGATCAATATGAAGCTGACGAGAGAAAACTGGGAGAAAAGAAGAGAACAAGTTTAGCTGCTCAGGTAAAAAGGCATACCGCCTCTCCTTGAGCGGTATGCCTATTCCTCTGAAAACCTTTCCCACGATTTCTGGTATTCGTTCAGCAGCTGTTTTCTGTTCAGCTGTCTGCCAACGTAAAGCTGGGTGGCTTCACCGAATTCCTCTCGGATCCCAACCGGGAAATGAAACCAGTTGGATGGAAGCGCTCTTCCTTGTTTATAGGTTTGCAGGGTTTCTTCTGCAAGAGGGCCGAGGTTTTCTGCTTTAATATGATGGAAGGCGGGAATAAATTTAAACTCATCGGTCATGTACCTCTTGCCTACTTCTGATGAGACCATCCAGTTCAAAAACTTTTTAGCTTCTTTTTTCTTTTCGGGACTGGACTGTTTGCTGACGGCCCAATAGTTTGGAACACTGACAACGAGAGATTCCTTCACTGGTCTGTCGTTAATCGGAATGGGCATAAAGCCGATGTCCATGTCCGGTGCAGCCTGATCAATCATCGGCTGAATCCAGTTTCCCTGCTGAATGATAGCTGCTTTGCCTGACGTGAAAAGGTCGACTTCCATTGCATAATCTGTTGTAAGCGGGTTGTCATTTCCGTACTGAAGAGTGAGGTCGAGCAGGTTCAGCAAGTCCTCGAAGTTTTGATTTGTGCTGATTTTTTCTTTTCCGCTGTTCAGGTTATGAATAAATGCTTCGGTGTTTTCCTGCTGGGCAAAAGCGATATTCATGAGGTGATCACCGAGCTTCCAGTCCTCATAATAGCCGGTTGCAAATGGAGTAATCCCAGCTTTTTTCAGTTTTTCCGCTGCAGCTCTCAGTTCAGATAATGTTTCAGGAAGTCCCGCAATCCCTGCTTTTTTGAAAAGGTCCTTGTTATAGATAAACCCATATCCCTCAAGGTTGACGGGCATGCCGTACACCTTTCCATTCCGTTTCATTGGAACGAGAGCCTCGGGGTAGACGTTATTCACCCAAGGTTCGTTGGATAAATCCTCAAGATAGTCCTGCCACAGCCTGGCATTTTCATAGCCGGTGTTAGTGAAAATATCCGGTCCGCTGCCGGCTGCCATTTCCGCTTTTAAATCTGAAAGATCATCCATGGCGCCCCCAACCGTATGCACGCGAATCTCAACATGAGGATTCTCGCGCTCATAAGCCCGCGTCATTTGTTCGAACTGGGTGGAAACCTCTATTTTTGGATTCCGCAGATCAAGTGTAATCTTTTCCTCTTTCACGTTCTGTTTATCCGGCGCAGCATCGTTCGTGCATGCAGTAAGCAGCAGAATGATTCCAATAAAACCAATAACCTTTTTCATTCCACCGCTTCCTTTCTGAATTCAAACGGTGTCACTCCCACCACTTTTTTAAACAGCTTGGAAAAATAGATTTCATCCTGAAACCCTAGCATAGTAGAGATGGAGTAGATGTTTTTATCTGTTTCCCGCAGCCAGGTTTTTGCCTGTTTGATCCTCAGATCCGTCATATACTTTGAAAGGGTCATTCCGGTTTCCTGTTTGAATTTCCGAGAGATATGCTCCCGGCTTAAAAAGAAAACATTCGACAGCTTTTCAAGGCTTAAATCCTCCATATAATAGGTATCCACATAGGACACGATATCTTCCATACGGCGAGCAGCATCCAGTTCATCAAGCCGGTGAATCGATCTGAATTCCTGATTCTCAAGTTTTGTCAGAAGCTCCTGAAAAGAGGATCTGATGTGTGCAAGGGATATGGCTGACTCACCCTCGACAAGTCTTACAGGGATGTCAAACTCTGAGCTGATCCATTCTTCCGCTGACAGCCACTGGTTCCGGACGGTGATCACCAGACAGAGATTTAGGTCTGTCTGCAGGTAAAAGGCATTTCCCATTCTGCGGTTCATAAGTTCCTCTGACAGCTTTTGAACATAGGGCTCCGGATGATGCATCTGATAAAAAGAAAGCAGAGTCAGCTCATAGTCATCTGCTTCAGGAAGAAACTCGGCCAGACTTTCTGCGTCAGACCTGTCGCCGTGACAGATGGATGTTGCAACCTGATTTCTTCGAAGTTTTTTCGCATCTTCCAGCACTTCGGCATGCTGAAAATCATCTTTCCAGGCCTGAACGGATTTTTCAAGCGTATGATTAAACGCATCATACTCAATGGGCTTCAGCAGATAATCGAAGCTGCTGTGCTGGATGGCCTTGCGCATATAGGAATAGTCATTATAGCCGGTAATAAAAACGACCTTCCCCGGATATGAAATGGAATGGAGCCATTCTATCAGTTCCATGCCAGACATCCCTGGCATTTTGATATCAGTAAAAATCAGCTCGGGTTTTTCTTTTTCAATCCACTTTTTGGCTTCCTTGCCGTTGCCTGCCTCAAGCAGTTCTGTAATTCCGTGCTTTTCCCATTCGCCCAGATGACGAATGACATCCCGCACATTAAACTCATCGTCAACAATCAGTGCCTTCACCTTGTTCAGCTCCCTTCTCCTGAGACCGGTATTTTCATCCGGACCGAAAATCCTTTTCCGTCAATTGAATCAACATGCAGCTGTGCACCTGGTCCATACCTGAGCAGGAGCCTGTCACGAATGTTTTTCAATCCGATATGTTCGTTTGAATAAGTTCCTTCAAACGGCGGCGTATAAATGTTGTCCTGCAATGTCTTAAGCTGGCCTGCTGTCAGTCCGGGTCCGTCATTTTCAACCAGAAAATCAAGATGTCCATCCTGAATGGAACCTTTGATGAGCAAATGGGCACTGCTGAACCCTTCTTCATACGTGTGTTTAAAAAAGTTCTCGGCAAGAGGCTGCAGAATCATGCTCGGAATCGTCATGTCCAAGATGGACTCCTCCATCTCAATTGTATAGCTCACTGAATCACCGAACCGTTCGGACTGCAGCGCCAGGTATGCTTTTGTATAATCCACCTCGTCCCGCACCAGCACCCACTGGTCTGCCTGAAGGGAGTAGCGCATCATTCTCGACAGTGAGGTGATCAGCTGATATACCTTAGGAGCCTTGGACCTAAGGGCAACCGCTCCAATTGACTGCAGGGCATTAAACAGGAAATGGGGGTTAATCTGTGATTTCAGCGCCATGAACTGATTCTTTCTGTTCTCAATCTCGAGCTTATATTCCCGGTCAATATGCGTGTTGATCCTGTTCATCATATCTTTCATGTGAGACTCCAAGTGGCCAATCTCATCATCTCTGCTGTCATCAAACGGAACATTTTCGTTTCCGCCTTCAATAGAGCGGACCTTTTGGCTCAGGCTTGCAATCGGGCGGGTAATCCGGTTTGAAATAACCGCAATCATTAAAAGACCGAGCAGCCCCACACCGATCCCGACGATAATATTTGTATAGGCTGTTTTCCTGACATCTTCATATAAAGCCTGACTGGAAGATTTTTTAATCAGCTGCCAGCCTTTTAAAGATCCAGACAGCTCCTTAGAGAGAATAATATCCTGGTTGTTCCCTTTAGAACGTTCTCCATTTGAGAGAACTTCGCCAATCAGGGATTTGTCATTTGAATACATGACCCGGTTCTTTGAATCAAGCAGCAAAACAGAAGACTCATTGCCCTGTACAAGGTTATTGCAAATGCGCGCGTACTCTCCCATGTCGATATCAATCGTGATAACTCCGAGAAATTTCTTGGAGAGGACATCCGTTATTTTGTGATGAAACGTCAGCACCACTGTTTTATCAGATTCTGGGACAATTGCAGCGTTGTTGTAATTCAAAAGCGGGCGGGGCGGATCAATGATGTAATTCAGATCAGATGCATACAGTTCTTTCACCGGACTCTGCTCGAGAAAATCCGGCTGGTATCTGCGCGTGCTGATCATGGCGTTATAAAGCGTAAACGATTCTTTATTTTTATCAATATAGAAACGCATTTGTCTGATTTCCTTTCTCATCAGATAAAAGGTTTCGAGACTTTTTTCCATTGTTTTCGGGCTGAAGTAGATAGAATCTTCAAATCCGTTGTTGAAGATCCTGAACAGGTCAGGATTACGGTAAAGGAGTGAAGGGAAGTCGATCATCTCCTCAAAATACTGTTCGAGGTCCTCCGCATTTTTTTGAAGCTGCTCCCGGCTGTTTTCAAGCTCGTACTGTTCAACACTGCTTTTTGTGTATGTATAGATGAAAAAAACAGATAGAAAATACGGCAGTACAATGAATACCAGCAGCATCAGCAGCAGGCGGTTTTGTATGCTTTTCACACGGGACGCTCCTTTCACTGGACGTTCTTTTCTGCATCCTAAAATCATATCAGACCCTCACTTTGGGTCAATCATGCCAAAGGATGATATGAAAAAGGCGTTATATCCTCCTATTTTCTGCAGGAAGGTTCAGGATTATGTTCCCGTTTCCTCACGCAAGGCAAACAAAAAAGGCTGAATATGAGTTCAGTTTTATGTATGGAGACCTCAAATTTTTTAACAGACGTCAGCTTGTCAAAAGAAAGAATTCAGAGTATATTTAATTGAGAATGATAATCAATCGTAATTACATAATTACTAATAGATGATTAATAAAGGGGATGGCGTCGTGAAGAAACACGAACTGTTTGATGTAACAGTCATCGGAGGAGGTCCGGCGGGGCTGTATTCCGCTTTTTACAGCGGGCTCAGGGAAATGAAAACGAAAATTATTGAATTTCAGCCGATGCTTGGCGGAAAGGTTCACGTATATCCGGAAAAGATGATCTGGGATATAGGCGGAATGACTCCCATTACAGGTGCAAAATTAATTGAACAGCTTGTTAAGCAGGGGCTGACGTTTCAGCCTGAGGTCGTGCTAAATGAGAAAATCGTGTCCATTTCAAAGAATGAAGAGGGAATCTTCGTATTGAAAGCAGCATCAGGCCGCACACATTTCTCCAAAACGGTTATCGCGGCAGTTGGAGGAGGCATATTGAATCCTCAGAAACTCGAAATTGAAGGGGCAGAGAGATTTGAAGTATCAAACCTGAATTACACGATTAAATCGTTAAAGCGCTTTAAAGACAAGACGGTCATTATTTCAGGGGGCGGGAATTCAGCGATAGACTGGGCGCTTGAACTGGAGCCGGTAGCAAAGAGCGTCTATGTTGTGTACCGAAAGGATGCGCTAAAAGGCCATGAAGCACAAGTATCCCAGCTGATGAACAGCAGAGCGGAGTGCCTTTTCCATACATCGATTACAAAACTCCTCGCTTCTGATGATCACGAACGAATCGAGAAGGTAGAACTGACGAATCATCAAACAGGAGATACCTTCTTCCTCGAAGTAGATGAAGTTGTCATTAACCATGGATACGAAAGGGATGCGGCCCTGCTGCAAAACAGCAGCCTGAACATAGCCCTTGCTGAGGAATTTTATATTGCCGGGAACCAATCAAGCGAATCATCTGTAGAAGGTCTTTATGCAGCGGGAGATATTCTCATGCATGAAGGCAAACTGCATCTGATTGCGGGAGCTTTTCAGGATGCAGCAAACGCCGTGAACAAGGCAAAGCAGTACATACAGCCGGGAGCGCAAAAAGCAGCAATGGTTTCTTCTCATAATGAGGTGTTTAAAGAGCGGAACAGAGAATTAGTTAAAGAGATGATGAGATAGCTGAATAATAGAGAGGGCTCATCTCTCTTGATTTATGAAACAGTAATATATATAAAGCAATGCGTTTTATGGGGGGGGGGATTGCATTGCTTTATGTATTTTCAAGAACGATTGTATATTTTTTTTGAATATGGAACGTTTCAAGTAAAAATACTTGCCGCCGAATATACCAACAATAAACTCATGATCACTCGAAAGAACTTGTCATATTCAGAAAAGAATTTTTTGAACATTGAACCGAACCCAGACCACAATAAAAGTGCTGTCCACCCTAGAAGAATAGACAGAGATAAGTAAAAACCTATTGCTTCATATGATGAATAGTACGGTAATACAAAAATACTCATAACGGTTAAAAAGAACAAAATGCTTTTGATATTTATTAGCTGGAAGATAAACCCTGATAAAAAAGAAGATCTCTCGATGCTGGAATCTTCCCCCGAGCCTTTTCGGAAGCCCACCCTCCATGCCAAGTAGAGTAAATATGCCGCACCAGCTGCTTTAAAATACGGCTCTACTAAAGGTATCGAATCGTATAAGCTTGTAGTAAATACTCCGCTTAAAAGACCTAATAATGCAAATCCTGCCAATATTCCGCTGTTGAATTTCCATGATTTTATAAAACCGAATTTCCGTCCTTCATTCATCATTAAAATATTGCTTGGACCTGGTGTAACTGAAGTAATAATTACATAGGAAAGAAACGCTGCTATATTCATAAATCCACCCTCGTTTTCTAATTTACTATTGAACAGTCTTTATTGTAAGATGACATTGATGATAAATAAAATCGAAATTGTTATTTTCATTATCATTTTTTTCGATAATATTTTCAGGTAAGGAGAAACGTTATGGAAATCAGACACCTAGTAACATTTATGACGATTGTGGAAATAGGAAGTTATACAGCCGCTGCTTCTAAGCTAGGCTATACGCAATCCACAATTACTGCACATATACAATCGCTTGAACAAGAAATTGGAGGAGAGTTATTTACTTATGTAAAAAGGAAACTGCAGCTTACTCATACAGGCAGGGAACTGATCCCCCTAGCCGAAGATCTACTGGCTACTCATGAACAAATAAAAAATATGCGGGGTGCCAATGAATTTGGGGGAGTTTTAAAAGTGGCTGCTCCGGAATCACTGACTATTTCAAGGCTGTCCCCAATTATTAGAGAGTTCACTTTAAAATATCCTCATGTCAGACTTATACTTAGCAACGGTACATGCGGGCAAAACCAAATTGACTTGATGACAGGACGGGCAGATGTCGCCTTTATGGTCTATCCGGAATTCAAACCGGAGAAATGCTATCATTATCCATTGCTTGAGGAGAAAATTGTCCTTGTGGGCAGCAATAATAGCCTGGACCATTTTGACCAGTACAAAAGAAACCAAACCAACCATTTTTTTATCACAAATGAAGAAGGCTGCAGTTACAGGTCGATGTTTGAAAAATATCTCTTGAAACGTGATCTATACAACTTTCAAATAATGGAATTATGGAGTATAGAAGCTATTAAAAAGATTGTTATGAGTGGGATTGGCTTTTCTGTATTGCCTTACATTACTGTTAAAGAAGAAATAGAAAGGGGAGAATTGAAAATCATTCATCACAATGAAAAGTTTGATCAAATTTATTCTCATATGCTGATAAAAAGGAAAAAATGGCTGTCTCCAGCAGTAAAAGCATTTGTTGAGCTTGTTTTAAATTCAACCAATGAAACGGATAAAGGTGTTCAAAATAAAATCGTGGAATTAACCAATTGATTATAAAACTGACAAATAATTAATAGAGTGCTGAATACAGTGCGATATCAGTTGGAAATGGAAATGACATTCTTAGATGTGGTCACACAGCTCGGACAAAACAAAGCAAATGCCATAGAGGCTCTTTGCGGCGTTTCCCAGAAAGTGACGTCTAATATGGGAATCCTGGGAGAGCAGGTTGATCGCGGGACTGTAAACTAAAAGCATAATACGAAAGTCGCCTCCATCCTGTGAAGCGGCTTTTTTAAATTATGGATAAAATCATAGCTCACATGAATCTGCTGTGAATGTGCTCACTTTTGATTTGAGGAAAAGGTTTCGTGATATTGTTAAGAAAAGATTAAATGTGTAAAAAGAAACAGGAATTTGTCGTTTTATTTCGAATGTGTATAGAGTTAAGCAGCATGCCCGATAAATGGTCCTAGGAGGATGAGAATGGCTCAAAATGATATGATGCATCCGAAATTAAGCAAAGTGATTGAAAATATAGAGCGTGTCATGGTCGGGAAGCGCGATGTCGCTGTACTCAGCCTTGTGGCAATTCTTGCGGAAGGACATGTTCTGCTTGAAGATGTGCCGGGAGTCGGAAAAACGATGATGGTCAGATCCCTTGCAAGATCTGTGGGAGCGGATTTTAAGAGAATCCAGTTCACGCCTGACTTGCTTCCTTCTGATGTCACAGGTGTTTCCATTTACAACCCGAAAACCCTGGAATTCGAATACCGTCCGGGTCCGATCATGGGCAACATTGTCCTTGCGGATGAAATCAACCGGACATCCCCTAAAACGCAGTCTGCTCTCCTGGAAGGAATGGAGGAGGCCAATGTAACGGTTGACGGGGTGACGAAATCACTCGGCAAGCCGTTTTTCGTAATGGCTACACAGAACCCTATTGAGTATGAAGGCACGTACCCTCTGCCTGAAGCACAGCTGGACCGGTTCCTTTTCAAAATCAGGATGGGATACCCATCTGCAGGTGAAGAGCTTGAGATCCTGAACCTTGCGGAGAAAGAACGTCCGATTCACACTCTTGAACCTGTCATCACAAAAGAAGAACTTGTTAAGTTGCAGGGTGAAATTCAAACCGTGTATGTGGACGAAACGGTTAAACGGTATATTATTGACCTCGTCACAAAAACACGCAAACATCCGTCCGTTTATTTAGGAGCAAGTCCCCGCGGGTCCATCGCCCTCATGAAAGCCGCGCAGGCATATGCCTTTTTATACGGCCGTGATTATGTGATTCCGGATGATATCCAGTTCCTTGCTCCTTACACCCTTCCTCACCGGATGATCCTCAAGTCCGAAGCGAAATACGAAGGAAAGTCTGCCGGACAGCTGCTGACTGAAATCATTTCCAGGACGCCAGTTCCTGTGCAAAGGTCGATGAGCCGTTAATGAAAAGTTTTTTTCTGAAAATCCGGTATGTCTGGAAGCTTGTCAGTCTGTTGTTTTTCACGGCGGTTACCTTTGCATATGCGATGTTTCAGGGGGGATTTGTCAGCTGGTTTCTTTTTTACAGCTTTCTCCCCATTTCCCTGTATTCACTGCTCGTTGCCCTCTACCCGCTGCGGACGTTTGAGGTCACAAGGGCCATTAATCAGGAGCAGTTTTCAGTGGGGGAAAAGCTGATCGGGACAATAACAATTGAGCGTGCCTTCCCGTTTCCCTTGTTTTACTTGGTGGTGGAGGATGTACTGCCGGAAAAACTCTCAAAACTTATGGAGATGCAGGAGCCGAAAAAGCTGCTGTATCCATGGTTTAAAAAGAAAATCATCATGAGCTACGAATTAAGCCGGATGCCAAGGGGAGAACACCGGTTTACACAGGTCCGGGTAAGAACCGGCGACTTGTTCGGACTGATTGATAAAGAAGTGACATTTGATGCCGAAAACTACTTTCTCGTCTATCCGCATTCTGTTGATTTATCCTACAGACAGAATGAAAAACAGTTTGAGCAGGGGGCAGCGAGCTCAAAAGCGAAGTTCTGGCAGGACACGACTATGGCTTTCGGCATAAGGGATTACCAGCCGGGAGACAGGTTCTCCTGGATTGACTGGAAATCAACTGCAAGACGCGACCGCATTATGACAAAGGAATTTGAACAGATGCAGAGTCACGATGTTGTAGTGATGATGGACCGCACGCCATCAGATGTATTTGAGGAAATCGTCACGTTCTCGGCATCCCTTGCTAAATCAATCATCAAAAGCGGTGCCAAACTCGGATTTGTTTCCATCGGCAGCGAAAAGTCCATTTTTTCCATTGGGGAGACGGAACAGCATTTGCAGCAGATCTACTACCACCTTGCAAAAACGGACTGCGACAGCGGGACATCGTTTGCGGAAATTGCAGAAACGGAGCTTCCTGTCTGGCAATCTAAAAATGCGACCCCTCTGCTTGTTACATCCGCCTTATCTCTTGATTTGGTCAGAAAGCTTGAACGCCTGGGATCGCGCAGCCATGCGACGCTCGTCTTTCTTGTGAAAAAAGAGGGTGAACGGATAACAAGTGAAGAAAAAGTGATGATGGACCGGCTGATCAAACGGAAAATCATAACAAAAGCCGTCGGAGCGGGACGGTTTGAAGAAGCCTTTAAAGAGGTGAGCATGCTGTGAGTGAACAATTTGAAAGACAGACAGCGATTTTCATCTACTATGCCTTTGCCTTTCTTTTATTATGGGAGTGGCTAAGACCCCTTCAGGACTTTACCGAAACAGGAAACACCCTTGTGTTTGTACTCTTTATAGGCATCAGCTTCTTTTTCATTTCAATTGGAGCCAAATGGTACACCGCTGCTGCTGTAAAAATCGTCTATATTCTGTTTGTGCAGCATCTTTTGTTTTTTGAAGGCTCTCTTTTGAATCCTTCATGGATAGGGACGTTTATAAATGACATACGAGATAATATTGCTCTTATGATGAATGCGTCCTGGATGGACATAACCTCTCCGTTCAGGACCCTGCTGTTTTTTGTCCTGCTGTGGCTGCTGGTGTACCTGATCAATTATTGGATCGTTGTCCAGAAGCGCATCATGTTCTTTTTTATCATAACTCTTGTGTATGTCACCGTTCTTGATACGTTCACGGAGTACGATGCAAGCATCGCCATTGTAAGAATTGTCGTGGTCGGCTTTGTGCTGATTGGACTTTTATATCTGGAGAGACTGCGCATTCTTGAGCGGATTAAGAGGGAGCGCTATATGACAGTCAAGTGGGTTCTGCCGCTTAGTGCCTTGATCGGTTCTGCCGTTTTTGTCGGAATCCTTGCCCCGAAAGCGGAGCCGCAGTGGCCGGACCCGGTTCCTTATCTGACGGCTTACGGCAGTCAGGATGAAGGGCCGAACGGCGGTGTCAATAAAATTGGATACGGCCCGAATGATGAACAGCTCGGCGGTTCTTTTGTAGCTGACAATACCCCTGTTTTCACCGCAGTTGCTGAAGACCGTCACTACTGGAAAGTGGAGACAAAAGATGTTTATACGGGAAAGGGATGGGAACTGTCAGATCCTGAAGCGGATAATGTGCAGATGGATCCAGATGAAATCACGGTCCTTTCTACAGAAGAAGGGACAGAGACCGTTCCGATGACAGCCAGTGTGGAAATTGACCGAAGGTACAGATATGATCACATCATTTACCCTGCAGGCGTGCAGTCTGTCAGTCTCCCTGAGAATGCCATTCTCGATGTGAACCCGGTTTCTGAACAGATGAGACCGCGCATTTCAGAAGACAGAGGCTACTTTCCGCCCGGCTCCTACGAAACAGCATACAATTTTCCTAATTTTAAAATTGACGAACTGCGGAAAGTCACGTCAAATGAAGGACTCTCAGAAGAGGAGATTGCCCGGTATACACAGCTGCCTGAAGAGCTTCCGCAGCGTGTTCGCGATCTTGCACTCAGTCTGACTGAGAGCAACGGCAATTACTACGATAAGGCAAAATCAATCGAGACGTATTTGGGCGGTTCACAGTTTTCCTATGAAACAACAGACGTAGCAGTTCCAAGAGGGGAAGAGGATTACGTTGACCAGTTCCTTTTTGAGACGTTTAAAGGCTACTGTGATAACTTCTCCACTTCCATGATCGTTCTGCTTCGTGCTGCGGATATTCCTGCACGCTGGGTGAAGGGCTATTCAGACGGTTCCTTCGTCCAGAGCCTTGGAGGCAGCAAAAAAGAGTATACAGTGACAAACAATAATGCCCACTCCTGGGTGGAAGTTTATTTCAGCGGCATCGGCTGGGTGCCGTTTGAGCCTACGAAAAGCTTTACAAACCCATATGATTTTACGTTTAATCTGAATCCTTCCGAAACGCCTGAAGCAGAAACGCCTGAACAAAGAGAACCTGAGCGGGAGCCTGTTCCTGAAGATAGCCAGACGGCAAACTCAGACAGCACATCAAAAAATCCACTTCCGTTTAACATTCAGATCGGCAGTACTGCTTTTTATCTCATTCTGGCAGCTGCTGCGGTCATTGCGTTAGTTCTATATAAAACAAGATTAAGATGGATGCCGTACGTGATCCTGTTCAGGTATAAGCACCGGAAGGACGAAAAGGTCTACGGTGAGGCCTACAATGCCCTTCTTAAACAGCTTGAACGATACGGTCTGAAGCGTCAGGACGGACAGACCCTGCGTGATTATGCCCGCTATATTGACTCGTTTTTTGATATGCGGGATATGACTCAGCTGACGGCCAGCTACGAGAAATCTCTGTACAGGGGAGACAGTTCAAAGGAAGAATGGATAAAATCCATTAAGTTGTGGGAAAATTTAATTAAAAAGATAGCATCTTGACCGAATTGCGGGAGATTGTTAGAATAGGGAAAATTAATAGTACTTACCCTTCATATATCCTCGATAATATGGTTCGAGAGTCTCTACCGGATTGCCGCAAATAATCTGACTATGAAGGCAGAATATACACCTGTAAAAGCTGGAATTCTGCCTTCTTTTCTTTTTGAATTGGAAGGTATAGTTCCAGCTTTTTTTATGCTCAGTTTCTGAATCCTATTTTTTAGGGTATCTTTTAAATGAGGTGAACATCCGTGAACAACTTGCATGATGAAATGGTAGTCGTTTTGGATTTCGGAAGTCAGTACAACCAGCTGATTACCCGCAGAATCCGAGAGCTTGGCGTATACAGTGAGCTTCATCCCCACACGCTGACAGCAGAAGAGATCAAGGAAATGAACCCTAAAGGAATTATCCTTTCAGGCGGACCAAACAGTGTATACGGCGAAAATGCCTTCCGCTGCGACGAGCGGATTTTTGACCTGGGCATCCCGGTTTTTGGGATTTGCTACGGTATGCAGCTGATGACTCACTACCTTGGCGGGAAAGTAGAAGCTGCCAATCACCGTGAGTATGGAAAAGCAACATTGAACGTTCAAACAGAAACAGCCCTTTTCGCAGATCTTCCTAAACAGCAGATCGTGTGGATGAGCCACGGCGATCTTGTAGCTGATATCCCGAATGACTTTATCGTAGATGCAACAAGCCCGTCCTGCCCGTTTGCTGCAATCAGCAATGAGGAAAGACGACTTTACGGCGTTCAGTTCCACCCGGAAGTGCGCCATTCAGAATTCGGAAACGATATGCTTCGCAATTTTGTATTCGGAGTGTGCGGATGCAGCGGTGAATGGTCCATCGAAAGCTTTATCGAGCTTGAGCTTCAAAAGATCCGCGATGAAGTCGGCGACAAAAAAGTACTTTGTGCACTTAGCGGCGGCGTAGATTCTTCTGTTGTAGCCGTACTGATTCATAAGGCGATCGGCGATCAGCTGACTTGTATCTTCGTTGATCACGGACTTCTCCGCAAAGATGAAGCTGAAGGCGTAATGAAGACATTCAGTGAAGGCTTTAACATGAACGTCATTAAAGTGGATGCAAAAGACCGCTTCATGGACAAGCTCCGCGGCGTATCCGATCCTGAGCAAAAACGTAAAATCATCGGCAATGAGTTCATTTATGTATTTGATGATGAGGCAACGAAGCTAGAAGGAATTGAATTCCTTGCGCAGGGTACGCTTTACACAGATATTATCGAGAGCGGAACGGCAACAGCTCAAACGATTAAATCGCATCATAACGTAGGCGGACTTCCGGAGGATATGCAGTTCAAACTGATTGAGCCGCTGAACACTCTCTTCAAGGATGAAGTGCGCGCGCTTGGTTCTGAGCTTGGCATTCCTGATGCAATCGTTTGGCGCCAGCCTTTCCCGGGTCCTGGACTTGGGATTCGCGTATTGGGTGAGATCTCAGAAGAAAAACTTGAGATTGTTCGTGAATCAGATGCAATCCTTCGTGAAGAAATCGCAAAAGCGGGTCTTGAACGGGATGTATGGCAGTACTTCACTGTTCTCCCTGATATACGCAGTGTAGGTGTTATGGGGGATGCAAGAACATATGATTACACAATCGGCATACGCGCCGTAACGTCAATCGACGGCATGACCTCTGACTGGGCACGTATTCCGTGGGAAGTTCTCGAGATCATCTCTACTCGCATTGTAAATGAAGTAAAACACATAAACCGCGTAGTTTATGACATCACGAGCAAGCCGCCGGCTACAATCGAATGGGAATAAACGAACAAAAACGAACATTTTATATAAAATGTTCGTTTTTTTTGTTGACGACTTTGTGCCTATGCTGATAAGATAGACCTATCAAAAATATTGTCTAAATACGTCGTATAAAGTTGGGGATATGGCCCAAAAGTTTCTACCAAGCTGCCGTAAAGAGCTTGACTACGAGGTATTATATAGTTCGGTGCATTTGGATAACTCTAATGTGTGCCAATCTGTCTAATATCCATGTCGTCAAGCGCTCCTCTGCAGCAGGGAGCGCTTTTTTTGCACTTATCTGTTTGTTCATACACGGGCCCCCGGCACGACGTTAAGATACAGGAGGATTTAACATGAAAAAGTATTTTCAGTTTGAAGAGCTTGGCACGAACTATCGCCGCGAGTTTATCGGAGGACTGACAACGTTCTTATCAATGGCTTACATCCTGTTCGTCAATCCGCTGACACTTTCTCTGGCGTCAGTTCCTGATTTTCCAAACGAATTAAGAATGGATCAGGGAGCTGTGTTTACGGCGACTGCTCTTGCTGCAGCTATTGGATCTCTATTGATGGGGCTCATAGCCAGGTATCCGATAGCGCTTGCTCCGGGAATGGGGCTGAACGCATTCTTCGCCTTTACAGTTGTTCTAACAATGGGCATCCCTTGGCAGACAGCATTATCCGGCGTTCTTGTTTCGGGTCTGATCTTTATTGTTTTGACAACTTCAGGTCTCCGTGAAAAAATCATTAACTCAATCCCGGAGGAACTAAAGTATGCTGTTGGAGCCGGTATTGGATTGTTTATTACTTTTGTAGGTTTTCAGAATGCTGGAATTATAACAAACAATGACGCTGTGCTTGTAGGTCTCGGCAATCTAAAAGACGGAAACGCATTGCTTGCGATTTTCGGAGTATTTGTGACTGTTATCTTTATGGTTAAACGGATCAACGGCGGCATTTTTTACGGAATGATCCTTACGGCGATTGTGGGAATGATCTTTCAATTAATTGACGTACCGACACAGGTGGTTGGAGCTGTTCCGAGTCTTGAGCCGACATTCGGTGCTGCTTTTGCAAATCTTGATCAATTGTTTACTATCCAAATGCTTGTAGTTATTCTGACTTTCCTTTTTGCAGATTTCTTTGATACAGCAGGAACACTTGTAGCGGTAGCTAACCAGGCTGGCCTTATTAAAGAAAACAAACTGCCGAGAGCAAGCAAGGCGCTTTTCGCGGACTCTGCTGCAACGGTTATTGGTTCAATCTTGGGTACTTCAACAACGACTTCCTACATTGAATCATCTGCAGGAGTTGCTGCAGGTGCGAGAACGGGATTTGCATCCGTCGTAACAGCCGGGCTGTTCCTTCTCGCCTTGTTCTTCTCGCCGCTGCTCGGTGTCATCACAGCGCCGGTAACAGCGCCTGCACTTATTATAGTAGGAATACTCATGGTTTCATCTCTCGGAAAAATAGACTGGAACAAGTTTGAGATTGCTGTACCGGCATTCCTGACTATCATTGCCATGCCGCTCACGTACAGCATCGCAACAGGAATTGCTATTGGGTTTATCTTTTATCCGGTAACAATGATTGTGAAAGGGAAGGCGAAAGAGATTCATCCGATCATGTATGGATTGTTCATCATCTTCATCCTCTACTTTGTCTTTTTGGCAGGATAATAGAATAGAAGGAAAAAAGAGATGCTGCGGCATCTCTTTTTTTGTTGACTTTACCTTCTGGTGTTGGTATATTAACTCTTGTGCTTTTTAAGAGAAGCGCACGGAGCTGAAAAATACCATTAAAAAAACGTTGACGCATCAAAGTTATCGTGGTATATTAATATCTGTTGTCGCGAACGAATGACAACACAGCTTCTGAAAAAAGATGTTGACTTTATGAATCTAGTATAGTATGATTTAAAAGTTGCTCTTGAAGCAAAAAATGATCTTTGAAAACTAAACAAAACCAAAAGCGTACCAAACGTTTTAAATTTTTTAAGTCAGCAACATTTATGAGTCACAAATTTTCTTCGGAGAGTTTGATCCTGGCTCAGGACGAACGCTGGCGGCGTGCCTAATACATGCAAGTCGAGCGGACCTCTTCGGAGGTCAGCGGCGGACGGGTGAGTAACACGTGGGCAACCTGCCTGTAAGACTGGGATAACTCCGGGAAACCGGAGCTAATACCGGATACTATGTCAAACCGCATGGTTTGACATTCAAAGACGGTTTCGGCTGTCACTTACAGATGGGCCCGCGGCGCATTAGCTAGTTGGTGAGGTAATGGCTCACCAAGGCGACGATGCGTAGCCGACCTGAGAGGGTGATCGGCCACACTGGGACTGAGACACGGCCCAGACTCCTACGGGAGGCAGCAGTAGGGAATCTTCCGCAATGGACGAAAGTCTGACGGAGCAACGCCGCGTGAGTGATGAAGGTTTTCGGATCGTAAAACTCTGTTGTCAGGGAAGAACAAGTGCCGGAGTAACTGCCGGCACCTTGACGGTACCTGACCAGAAAGCCACGGCTAACTACGTGCCAGCAGCCGCGGTAATACGTAGGTGGCAAGCGTTGTCCGGAATTATTGGGCGTAAAGCGCGCGCAGGCGGTTTCTTAAGTCTGATGTGAAAGCCCCGGCTCAACCGGGGAGGGTCATTGGAAACTGGGAAACTTGAGTGCAGAAGAGGAGAGTGGAATTCCACGTGTAGCGGTGAAATGCGTGTAGAGATGTGGAGGAACACCAGTGGCGAAGGCGACTCTCTGGTCTGTAACTGACGCTGAGGCGCGAAAGCGTGGGGAGCGAACAGGATTAGATACCCTGGTAGTCCACGCCGTAAACGATGAGTGCTAAGTGTTAGAGGGTTTCCGCCCTTTAGTGCTGCAGCTAACGCATTAAGCACTCCGCCTGGGGAGTACGGTCGCAAGACTGAAACTCAAAGGAATTGACGGGGGCCCGCACAAGCGGTGGAGCATGTGGTTTAATTCGAAGCAACGCGAAGAACCTTACCAGGTCTTGACATCCTTTGCCACTTCTAGAGATAGAAGGTTCCCCTTCGGGGGACAAAGTGACAGGTGGTGCATGGTTGTCGTCAGCTCGTGTCGTGAGATGTTGGGTTAAGTCCCGCAACGAGCGCAACCCTTGATCTTAGTTGCCAGCATTCAGTTGGGCACTCTAAGGTGACTGCCGGTGACAAACCGGAGGAAGGTGGGGATGACGTCAAATCATCATGCCCCTTATGACCTGGGCTACACACGTGCTACAATGGATGGTACAAAGGGCTGCGAGACCGCGAGGTTTAGCCAATCCCATAAAACCATTCTCAGTTCGGATTGCAGGCTGCAACTCGCCTGCATGAAGCTGGAATCGCTAGTAATCGCGGATCAGCATGCCGCGGTGAATACGTTCCCGGGCCTTGTACACACCGCCCGTCACACCACGAGAGTTTGCAACACCCGAAGTCGGTGGGGTAACCGCAAGGAGCCAGCCGCCTAAGGTGGGGTAGATGATTGGGGTGAAGTCGTAACAAGGTAGCCGTATCGGAAGGTGCGGCTGGATCACCTCCTTTCTAAGGATATGAGGTCGCTTTTGGTTTTTGTTTAGTTTTGAGAGATCATTCTCTCTATATGAAAGAAGGCGGTCATTTCTGATCTGCCGGTTGTTCTTTGAAAACTGGATAACGTAATTGATAACAAGTAATTCACTGAGATTTACGCTTACCATAGTGATTTTCTTAGACTTTACAGTCTAAACAAACGATTGACCAATTTTGGTTAAGTTATGAAGGGCGCACGGTGGATGCCTTGGCACTAGGAGCCGATGAAGGACGGGACTAACACCGATATGCTTTGGGGAGCTGTAAGTAAGCTTTGATCCAGAGATTTCCGAATGGGGAAACCCACTGTTCGTAATGGAACAGTATCTTTACCTGAATACATAGGGTACTGAAGGCAGACCCGGGGAACTGAAACATCTAAGTACCCGGAGGAAGAGAAAGCAAATGCGATTTCCCAAGTAGCGGCGAGCGAAACGGAATCAGCCCAAACCAAGAGGCTTGCCTCTTGGGGTTGTAGGACACTCTATACGGAGTTACAAAGGAACGGGGTAGATGAAGCGGCCTGGAAAGGCCTGTCATAGAAGGTAAAAACCCTGTAGTCGAAACTTCGTTCCCTCCAGAGTGGATCCTGAGTACGGCGGGACACGTGAAATCCCGTCGGAATCCGGGAGGACCATCTCCCAAGGCTAAATACTACCTAGTGACCGATAGTGAACCAGTACCGTGAGGGAAAGGTGAAAAGCACCCCGGAAGGGGAGTGAAAAGATCCTGAAACCGTGTGCTTACAAGTAGTCAGAGCCCGTTAACGGGTGATGGCGTGCCTTTTGTAGAATGAACCGGCGAGTTACGATCCCGTGCAAGGTTAAGTTGATGAGACGGAGCCGCAGCGAAAGCGAGTCTGAATAGGGCGAATTAGTACGTGGTCGTAGACCCGAAACCAGGTGATCTACCCATGTCCAGGGTGAAGTTCAGGTAACACTGAATGGAGGCCCGAACCCACGCACGTTGAAAAGTGCGGGGATGAGGTGTGGGTAGCGGAGAAATTCCAATCGAACTTGGAGATAGCTGGTTCTCTCCGAAATAGCTTTAGGGCTAGCCTCGAGTATGAGAGTCTTGGAGGTAGAGCACTGATTGGACTAGGGGCCCTCATCGGGTTACCGAATTCAGTCAAACTCCGAATGCCAAAGACTTGCTCCTCGGGAGTCAGACTGCGAGTGATAAGATCCGTAGTCAAGAGGGAAACAGCCCAGACCGCCAGCTAAGGTCCCAAAGTATACGTTAAGTGGAAAAGGATGTGGAGTTGCTTAGACAACCAGGATGTTGGCTTAGAAGCAGCCACCATTTAAAGAGTGCGTAATAGCTCACTGGTCGAGTGACTCTGCGCCGAAAATGTACCGGGGCTAAACGTATCACCGAAGCTGCGGACTGTTCTTACGAACAGTGGTAGGAGAGCGTTCTAAGGGCGTCGAAGCCAGACCGGAAGGACTGGTGGAGCGCTTAGAAGTGAGAATGCCGGTATGAGTAGCGAAAGAGGGGTGAGAATCCCCTCCACCGAATGCCTAAGGTTTCCTGAGGAAGGCTCGTCCGCTCAGGGTTAGTCGGGACCTAAGCCGAGGCCGAAAGGCGTAGGCGATGGACAACAGGTTGATATTCCTGTACCACCTCCTCACCATTTGAGCAATGGGGGGACGCAGGAGGATAGGGCAAGCGCGCTGTTGGATATGCGCGTCCAAGCAGTTAGGCCGGGAAGTAGGCAAATCCGCTTCCCATAAGGCTGAGCTGTGATGGCGAGGGAAATTTAGTACCGAAGTTCCTGATTCCACACTGCCAAGAAAAGCCTCTAGCGAGGTGAGAGGTGCCCGTACCGCAAACCGACACAGGTAGGCGAGGAGAGAATCCTAAGGTGAGCGAGAGAACTCTCGTTAAGGAACTCGGCAAAATGACCCCGTAACTTCGGGAGAAGGGGTGCTTTTTAGGGTGAATAGCCCTGAAAAGCCGCAGTGAATAGGCCCAGGCGACTGTTTAGCAAAAACACAGGTCTCTGCGAAGCCGCAAGGCGAAGTATAGGGGCTGACGCCTGCCCGGTGCTGGAAGGTTAAGGGGAGAGGTTAGCGCAAGCGAAGCTTTGAACCGAAGCCCCAGTAAACGGCGGCCGTAACTATAACGGTCCTAAGGTAGCGAAATTCCTTGTCGGGTAAGTTCCGACCCGCACGAAAGGCGTAACGATCTGGGCACTGTCTCAACGAGAGACTCGGTGAAATTATAGTACCTGTGAAGATGCAGGTTACCCGCGACAGGACGGAAAGACCCCGTGGAGCTTTACTGCAGCCTGATATTGAATTTTGGTACAGCTTGTACAGGATAGGTAGGAGCCTTGGAAGCCGGAGCGCAAGCTTCGGTGGAGGCATTGGTGGGATACTACCCTTGCTGTATTGAAATTCTAACCCGCAGCCCTTACCGGGCTGGGAGACAGTGTCAGGCGGGCAGTTTGACTGGGGCGGTCGCCTCCTAAAATGTAACGGAGGCGCCCAAAGGTTCCCTCAGAATGGTTGGAAATCATTCGCAGAGTGTAAAGGCACAAGGGAGCTTGACTGCGAGACCTACAAGTCGAGCAGGGACGAAAGTCGGGCTTAGTGATCCGGTGGTTCCGCATGGAAGGGCCATCGCTCAACGGATAAAAGCTACCCCGGGGATAACAGGCTTATCTCCCCCAAGAGTCCACATCGACGGGGAGGTTTGGCACCTCGATGTCGGCTCATCGCATCCTGGGGCTGTAGTCGGTCCCAAGGGTTGGGCTGTTCGCCCATTAAAGCGGTACGCGAGCTGGGTTCAGAACGTCGTGAGACAGTTCGGTCCCTATCCGTCGTGGGCGCAGGAAATTTGAGAGGAGCTGTCCTTAGTACGAGAGGACCGGGATGGACGCACCGCTGGTGTACCAGTTGTCTTGCCAAAGGCATCGCTGGGTAGCTATGTGCGGAAGGGATAAGTGCTGAAAGCATCTAAGCATGAAGCCCCCCTCAAGATGAGATTTCCCATCACATTTGTGAGTAAGAACCCTGAAAGATGATCAGGTTGATAGGTCTGAGGTGGAAGCGCGGTGACGTGTGGAGCTGACAGATACTAATCGTTCGAGGACTTAACCACAGTCTAGCTAAGCGTAAATTGCACGTGAATCTTGTTATCAAACGTTACTCAGTTTTGAAAGAATAACTTCTTTCAACCAATTGCATATTGTCTGGTGATGATGGCAAAGAGGTCACACCCGTTCCCATGCCGAACACGGAAGTTAAGCTCTTTAGCGCCGATGGTAGTTGGGGGTTTCCCCCTGTGAGAGTAGGACGTTGCCAGGCTGTAGCAATGATTCTGATCAGCTTATGCTGTGAAGCATCAGCGGTTTTATCCGCAAGCTATAAAACTTCAAAAAAGATGTTGACTTTATGAATCTAGTATAGTATGATTTAAAAGTTGCTCTTGAAGCAAAAAAATGATCTTTGAAAACTAAACAAAACCAAAAGCGTACCAAACGTTTTAAATTTTTTAAGTCAGCAACATTTATGAGTCACAAATTTTCTTCGGAGAGTTTGATCCTGGCTCAGGACGAACGCTGGCGGCGTGCCTAATACATGCAAGTCGAGCGGACCTCTTCGGAGGTCAGCGGCGGACGGGTGAGTAACACGTGGGCAACCTGCCTGTAAGACTGGGATAACTCCGGGAAACCGGAGCTAATACCGGATACTATGTCAAACCGCATGGTTTGACATTCAAAGACGGTTTCGGCTGTCACTTACAGATGGGCCCGCGGCGCATTAGCTAGTTGGTGAGGTAATGGCTCACCAAGGCGACGATGCGTAGCCGACCTGAGAGGGTGATCGGCCACACTGGGACTGAGACACGGCCCAGACTCCTACGGGAGGCAGCAGTAGGGAATCTTCCGCAATGGACGAAAGTCTGACGGAGCAACGCCGCGTGAGTGATGAAGGTTTTCGGATCGTAAAACTCTGTTGTCAGGGAAGAACAAGTGCCGGAGTAACTGCCGGCACCTTGACGGTACCTGACCAGAAAGCCACGGCTAACTACGTGCCAGCAGCCGCGGTAATACGTAGGTGGCAAGCGTTGTCCGGAATTATTGGGCGTAAAGCGCGCGCAGGCGGTTTCTTAAGTCTGATGTGAAAGCCCCCGGCTCAACCGGGGAGGGTCATTGGAAACTGGGAAACTTGAGTGCAGAAGAGGAGAGTGGAATTCCACGTGTAGCGGTGAAATGCGTAGAGATGTGGAGGAACACCAGTGGCGAAGGCGACTCTCTGGTCTGTAACTGACGCTGAGGCGCGAAAGCGTGGGGAGCGAACAGGATTAGATACCCTGGTAGTCCACGCCGTAAACGATGAGTGCTAAGTGTTAGAGGGTTTCCGCCCTTTAGTGCTGCAGCTAACGCATTAAGCACTCCGCCTGGGGAGTACGGTCGCA
Source organism: Metabacillus sp. cB07 (assembly GCF_016839225.1). NCBI lineage: Bacteria > Bacillati > Bacillota > Bacilli > Caryophanales > Bacillaceae > Metabacillus > Metabacillus sp. cB07. The sequence goes on from NZ_CP069296.1 coordinate 324,408, forward strand.
AGACTGAAACTCAAAGGAATTGACGGGGCCCGCACAAGCGGTGGAGCATGTGGTTTAATTCGAAGCAACGCGAAGAACCTTACCAGGTCTTGACATCCTTTGCCACTTCTAGAGATAGAAGGTTCCCCTTCGGGGGACAAAGTGACAGGTGGTGCATGGTTGTCGTCAGCTCGTGTCGTGAGATGTTGGGTTAAGTCCCGCAACGAGCGCAACCCTTGATCTTAGTTGCCAGCATTCAGTTGGGCACTCTAAGGTGACTGCCGGTGACAAACCGGAGGAAGGTGGGGATGACGTCAAATCATCATGCCCCTTATGACCTGGGCTACACACGTGCTACAATGGATGGTACAAAGGGCTGCGAGACCGCGAGGTTTAGCCAATCCCATAAAACCATTCTCAGTTCGGATTGCAGGCTGCAACTCGCCTGCATGAAGCTGGAATCGCTAGTAATCGCGGATCAGCATGCCGCGGTGAATACGTTCCCGGGCCTTGTACACACCGCCCGTCACACCACGAGAGTTTGCAACACCCGAAGTCGGTGGGGTAACCGCAAGGAGCCAGCCGCCTAAGGTGGGTAGATGATTGGGGTGAAGTCGTAACAAGGTAGCCGTATCGGAAGGTGCGGCTGGATCACCTCCTTTCTAAGGATATGAGGTCGCTTTTGGTTTTTGTTTAGTTTTGAGAGATCATTCTCTCTATATGAAAGAAGGCGATCATTCCTGATCTGCCGGTTGTTCTTTGAAAACTGGATAACGTAATTGATAACAAGTAATTCACTGAGATTTACGCTTACCATAGTGATTTTCTTAGACTTTACAGTCTAAACAAACGATTGACCAATTTTGGTTAAGTTATGAAGGGCGCACGGTGGATGCCTTGGCACTAGGAGCCGATGAAGGACGGGACTAACACCGATATGCTTTGGGGAGCTGTAAGTAAGCTTTGATCCAGAGATTTCCGAATGGGGAAACCCACTGTTCGTAATGGAACAGTATCTTTACCTGAATACATAGGGTACTGAAGGCAGACCCGGGGAACTGAAACATCTAAGTACCCGGAGGAAGAGAAAGCAAATGCGATTTCCCAAGTAGCGGCGAGCGAAACGGAATCAGCCCAAACCAAGAGGCTTGCCTCTTGGGGTTGTAGGACACTCTATACGGAGTTACAAAGGAACGGGGTAGATGAAGCGGCCTGGAAAGGCCTGTCATAGAAGGTAAAAACCCTGTAGTCGAAACTTCGTTCCCTCCAGAGTGGATCCTGAGTACGGCGGGACACGTGAAATCCCGTCGGAATCCGGGAGGACCATCTCCCAAGGCTAAATACTACCTAGTGACCGATAGTGAACCAGTACCGTGAGGGAAAGGTGAAAAGCACCCCGGAAGGGGAGTGAAAAGATCCTGAAACCGTGTGCTTACAAGTAGTCAGAGCCCGTTAACGGGTGATGGCGTGCCTTTTGTAGAATGAACCGGCGAGTTACGATCCCGTGCAAGGTTAAGTTGATGAGACGGAGCCGCAGCGAAAGCGAGTCTGAATAGGGCGAATTAGTACGTGGTCGTAGACCCGAAACCAGGTGATCTACCCATGTCCAGGGTGAAGTTCAGGTAACACTGAATGGAGGCCCGAACCCACGCACGTTGAAAAGTGCGGGGATGAGGTGTGGGTAGCGGAGAAATTCCAATCGAACTTGGAGATAGCTGGTTCTCTCCGAAATAGCTTTAGGGCTAGCCTCGAGTATGAGAGTCTTGGAGGTAGAGCACTGATTGGACTAGGGGCCCTCATCGGGTTACCGAATTCAGTCAAACTCCGAATGCCAAAGACTTGCTCCTCGGGAGTCAGACTGCGAGTGATAAGATCCGTAGTCAAGAGGGAAACAGCCCAGACCGCCAGCTAAGGTCCCAAAGTATACGTTAAGTGGAAAAGGATGTGGAGTTGCTTAGACAACCAGGATGTTGGCTTAGAAGCAGCCACCATTTAAAGAGTGCGTAATAGCTCACTGGTCGAGTGACTCTGCGCCGAAAATGTACCGGGGCTAAACGTATCACCGAAGCTGCGGACTGTTCTTACGAACAGTGGTAGGAGAGCGTTCTAAGGGCGTCGAAGCCAGACCGGAAGGACTGGTGGAGCGCTTAGAAGTGAGAATGCCGGTATGAGTAGCGAAAGAGGGGTGAGAATCCCCTCCACCGAATGCCTAAGGTTTCCTGAGGAAGGCTCGTCCGCTCAGGGTTAGTCGGGACCTAAGCCGAGGCCGAAAGGCGTAGGCGATGGACAACAGGTTGATATTCCTGTACCACCTCCTCACCATTTGAGCAATGGGGGGACGCAGGAGGATAGGGCAAGCGCGCTGTTGGATATGCGCGTCCAAGCAGTTAGGCCGGGAAGTAGGCAAATCCGCTTCCCATACAAGGCTGAGCTGTGATGGCGAGGGAAATTTAGTACCGAAGTTCCTGATTCCACACTGCCAAGAAAAGCCTCTAGCGAGGTGAGAGGTGCCCGTACCGCAAACCGACACAGGTAGGCGAGGAGAGAATCCTAAGGTGAGCGAGAGAACTCTCGTTAAGGAACTCGGCAAAATGACCCCGTAACTTCGGGAGAAGGGGTGCTTTTTAGGGTGAATAGCCCTGAAAAGCCGCAGTGAATAGGCCCAGGCGACTGTTTAGCAAAAACACAGGTCTCTGCGAAGCCGCAAGGCGAAGTATAGGGGCTGACGCCTGCCCGGTGCTGGAAGGTTAAGGGGAGAGGTTAGCGCAAGCGAAGCTTTGAACCGAAGCCCCAGTAAACGGCGGCCGTAACTATAACGGTCCTAAGGTAGCGAAATTCCTTGTCGGGTAAGTTCCGACCCGCACGAAAGGCGTAACGATCTGGGCACTGTCTCAACGAGAGACTCGGTGAAATTATAGTACCTGTGAAGATGCAGGTTACCCGCGACAGGACGGAAAGACCCCGTGGAGCTTTACTGCAGCCTGATATTGAATTTTGGTACAGCTTGTACAGGATAGGTAGGAGCCTTGGAAGCCGGAGCGCAAGCTTCGGTGGAGGCATTGGTGGGATACTACCCTTGCTGTATTGAAATTCTAACCCGCAGCCCTTACCGGGCTGGGAGACAGTGTCAGGCGGGCAGTTTGACTGGGGCGGTCGCCTCCTAAAATGTAACGGAGGCGCCCAAAGGTTCCCTCAGAATGGTTGGAAATCATTCGCAGAGTGTAAAGGCACAAGGGAGCTTGACTGCGAGACCTACAAGTCGAGCAGGGACGAAAGTCGGGCTTAGTGATCCGGTGGTTCCGCATGGAAGGGCCATCGCTCAACGGATAAAAGCTACCCCGGGGATAACAGGCTTATCTCCCCCAAGAGTCCACATCGACGGGGAGGTTTGGCACCTCGATGTCGGCTCATCGCATCCTGGGGCTGTAGTCGGTCCCAAGGGTTGGGCTGTTCGCCCATTAAAGCGGTACGCGAGCTGGGTTCAGAACGTCGTGAGACAGTTCGGTCCCTATCCGTCGTGGGCGCAGGAAATTTGAGAGGAGCTGTCCTTAGTACGAGAGGACCGGGATGGACGCACCGCTGGTGTACCAGTTGTCTTGCCAAAGGCATCGCTGGGTAGCTATGTGCGGAAGGGATAAGTGCTGAAAGCATCTAAGCATGAAGCCCCCCTCAAGATGAGATTTCCCATCACATTTGTGAGTAAGAACCCTGAAAGATGATCAGGTTGATAGGTCTGAGGTGGAAGCGCGGTGACGTGTGGAGCTGACAGATACTAATCGTTCGAGGACTTAACCACAGTCTAACTAAGCGTAAATTGCACGTGAATCTTGTTATCAAACGTTACTCAGTTTTGAAAGAATAACTTCTTTCAGTCAATTGCATATTGTCTGGTGATGATGGCAAAGAGGTCACACCCGTTCCCATGCCGAACACGGAAGTTAAGCTCTTTAGCGCCGATGGTAGTTGGGGGTTTCCCCCTGTGAGAGTAGGACGTTGCCAGGCACGCAGAAAAGAGGACAGCAGAGATGCTGTTCTTTTTTGTTTTCTTAAAAAGAGACGAGTCAAACCCAGGAGGGTTTGGGCAGGATGAACAGGAATGATATTCACCTTCCATCCGGAGGGTTGGGAGGAGCGAGCAGGTCGAGGAAGCGAGGGAGAGAAGACCGGAGCGTACGAATGTACGTGAGGATCTGAACGAGTGAAGCTGACGAAGAGATGCGAAGCTCATCGCAGGCCGGATGCCGAAGCAAGGAAGTTAAGCTCTCAGCGCCGATGGTAGTTGGGGGTTTCCCCCTGTGAGAGTAGGACGTTGCCAGGCACGCAGAAAAAAGGACAGCAGAGATGCTGTCTTTTTTGTTGTTAAGCAAGAAATCGGCGGGGTACATAGTGCAAACAAATGGCTCAATCGTACCCTGTAAAACTGTCATTCGATTTGGCAGGGTAAGTAAATGTCCGAATCGTACCCTCGGAAACTGTAAAACGATATCGGAGGGTAAGCAAACGCCTGAATCGTACCCTCGTAAACCGAGAAACGATATCGGAGGGTAAGCAAACGCTTGAATCGTACCCTCGTAAACCGAGAAACGATATCGGAGGGTAAGCAAACGCTTGAATCGTACCCTCGTAAACCGAGAAACGATATCGGAGGGTAAGCAAACACCCGAATCGTACCCACCAAACCCGTAAAACGATATCGCAGGGTAAGCAGACAACTGAAACCCTCTAAGCTGCCCAACCACTTTGGACCAAAGCCCTCTCACTTTTATTCTTCTTTGCTGAATCGTCCGACCGCTATCCCGCCACCTTCATAGCAGCAAAACAAAACACCCGTTATCTGTCCCTCTTCCATTGTTTCTTTCCAAAAACTTTAGTAAGATATGACCTGTTACCTTTTATATGAGCAGTTTGCAGCTTAAAGTATAAAGGTCATCATGTTAGGAGGAAATTCATTGCTGTCCAATAGTTTGATGATGATTTTAATCATCTTGGTAATTAATATTGTTTATGTATCTTTTTTTACGATACGGATGATCTTGACGCTTAAGGGCCAGCGGTATCTTGCGGCTTTTATCAGTACGATAGAAGTTGTCATTTACGTCATCGGCCTTGGTCTTGTGCTTGATAATTTAAATGAGATTCAGAATTTGATTGCGTATGCGGTCGGGTACGGAATTGGCGTTATTGTAGGGATGAAGATTGAGGAAAAGCTTGCTCTCGGGTATATTACAGTTAATGTGATTTCGACTGAAAGTGAAAAGGACCTGCCTGGTATTCTGAGAGACAAAGGGTATGGTGTAACGGACTGGATGGCAAATGGCCGTGAGGGTGACCGGCTGGCGATGCAGATCCTCACTCCGAGAAAGTATGAACTGAATCTATATGCAGCAATAAAAGAGCTTGATCCCAGGGCATTTATTATTGCGTTTGAGCCGAAGACAATCCACGGAGGCTTCTGGGTGAAGGCGGTAAGAAGGGGTAAGATTGAGGTATGACGGACAAGCCGAAAAAGCGAAAGTTTGAGGTTGGAGAAGGCGAAAGCATCGACAGCTGCCTTTCCCGCATGCAGAGTGAGGGCTACATGCCTGTCAGAAGAATGGAAGAGCCAATTTTTAAAGAAGAAAAGATAAATGGTTCAATTGAAGTGGTACCTTATGGGAAAAAGATTGTTTTTGAAGGAAAGTTAATCTAAATACGAACGTTTTATACAGAAGTTATTACATTGTTCGATTTTTCGTTGACAACTTCTGAATCAGGCTGTTATGATTATGTTGGATATGAAAACGAATGAATGACCTCATATAAAGTCGGGAATATGGCCCGAAAGTTTCTACCCGATAACCGTAAATTATTGGACTATGAGGGAAAGTGATCGTTGACCAGACATGGAACAGCTTTTTTATGAATGTTCTTATGACCGGTTTGCAGTGCTTTCTCTTGTAGAGAAGGTTTGCAGACCGGTTTTTTCGTGGAAAAAAAGAATTTGAAAAACGTAAAACAGATGGATAGAGGCGGGGGATATAGATGGAACCATTGGTTGGAATTATAATGGGCAGCACGTCAGACTGGGAGACGATGAAGCACGCCTGCGAAGTTCTTGATGAGCTTCAGGTGCCTTATGAGAAAAAAGTGGTTTCCGCTCATCGCACTCCTGATTATATGTTTGCTTATGCAGAGGATGCAAGAAATAGAGGGTTGAAAGTGATTGTGGCCGGGGCAGGAGGAGCTGCTCATCTGCCTGGCATGGTTGCAGCCAAAACGACACTCCCTGTGATTGGAGTGCCTGTTCAATCAAAAGCGCTTAACGGCATGGACTCGCTGCTGTCTATCGTGCAGATGCCTGGAGGTGTTCCGGTTGCAACGGTTGCAATCGGCAAGGCCGGTGCGGTCAATGCAGGCCTGCTGGCAGCTCAGATTCTCTCAATCTCAGATACGCTCCTTGCTGAAAGGCTTGATGCAAAACGGGAAAAAACACGGAACACCGTGCTGGAAAGCAGTGATGACCTTGTCTAAACAAATGATTATGCCGGGTTCAACAATCGGAATTATCGGCGGCGGTCAGCTTGGCCGGATGATGACAGTGGCTGCAAAAAGCATGGGGTATGACGTTGCTGTGCTGGACCCGACCCCGAATTCACCGTGCGGTCAGCTTGCAGACTATGAAATAACGGCCTCCTACAACGATTTGGAAGCTATTAAGAAACTTGCAGAACTTAGCGATGTGATTACGTATGAGTTCGAGAACATAGATTACGAGGCTTTAAAGTGGATTGAGGCGAATGCCTATTTGCCTCAGGGGACGGCACTTCTTTCATTGACACAGGATCGCGGCACAGAGAAACAAGCGATCACAGATGCAGGATGCACAGTTGCAGACTACCGGATTGTCGAAACAGAAACGGAGCTTGCATCAGCAGCCGGGGAACTTGAGCTGCCTTGTGTATTGAAAACGTGCCGCGGTGGCTACGATGGTAAGGGGCAGGCGGTAATCAGACATAACGACGACCTTAAAACAGCTGCAGAGCTTTTGAAAAACGGAACCTGCATTCTTGAAAAGTGGGTGCCGTTTGTAAAAGAAATCTCGGTTATTGTGGCCAGAAACTCAGATGGAGAAATCCGTTCTTTCCCGATTGCGGAGAACGTTCATGTCAATAACATTCTTCATCAGAGCATTGTACCTGCAAGAATTGGGGAAGGCACAGCCCGTGAAGCAGAGAAACAGGCTGGTCAGCTCGCTGCAGCTTTTAACCTTGTCGGCACGCTTGCGGTTGAAATGTTTGTCACCGAAGAGGGAAGCATTTTAATTAACGAGCTTGCGCCAAGACCTCATAATTCAGGTCATTACACCATTGACCTCTGCGAAACAGATCAGTTTGAGCAGCATATCCGTGCTGTTTGCAATCTGCCTCTCGGGAAGCCTGTTTTGCTGCATCCAGGCATCATGGTGAACGTTTTAGGCGAACATATGCCTCTGATTTTAAATAATCTTTCGTTATTCAGTGAAGGTAAGATATACTTGTACGGTAAAAAAGAGGCAAAGCACAGACGGAAGATGGGGCATGTCACTTTTTTAACAGAGAGCATTGACCAGAAAGAAAAAGAAATCAATAACTTATGGGGTCAACAATAGAACGGAGGATTTATCAATGATTGAACGATACACAAGACCTGAAATGGGTGCGATCTGGACGGAGGAAAACCGTTTCCAGGCATGGCTTGAAGTAGAGATACTTGCTTGCGAGGCATGGGCTGAGCTTGGACATATTCCAAAAGAAGATGTAAAACTGCTCCGCCAGAATGCATCTTTTGATATGAACCGCATTAAGGAAATTGAAGAAGAGACGCGTCATGACGTTGTTGCCTTCACAAGAGCCGTTTCTGAAACGCTTGGCGAGGAGCGCAAGTGGGTTCATTATGGACTAACGTCTACTGACGTAGTTGATACTGCATTATCCTATCTTTTGAAACAGGCAAATGCGATTCTCTTAAAAGACATCGAAAACTTTGTTGAGATTTTGAAAAACAAAGCGATTGAGCACAAATATACAGTCATGATGGGACGCACACACGGCGTGCACGCTGAGCCGACTACCTTCGGACTGAAGCTTGGCTTATGGTATGAAGAAATGAAACGGAACCTTGAGCGCTTCAAGCGTGCAGCAGAAGGCATTGAGTTCGGAAAAATGTCAGGTGCTGTCGGTACATATGCAAACATTGATCCTTTTGTTGAAGCATATGTGTGTGAAAAATTAGGGCTTCAGGCTGCGCCGATCTCGACTCAGACTCTTCAGCGTGACCGCCATGCCGATTATATGAGCACACTTGCTCTGATCGCGACATCCATTGAAAAATTTGCAACGGAAGTGCGCGGTCTTCAAAAGAGTGAAACACGCGAGGTTGAGGAATTTTTTGCAAAAGGCCAAAAAGGTTCTTCTGCTATGCCGCATAAACGCAACCCGATTGGATCTGAGAACATGACGGGTCTTGCGAGAGTCATTCGCGGACATATGCTGACAGCCTATGAGAACGTTCCGCTGTGGCACGAGCGTGATATTTCACATTCATCTGCAGAGCGCATTATTCTTCCTGATGCAACGATTGCCCTGAACTACATGCTGAACCGTTTCGGAAATATTGTGAAGAACCTGACGGTGTTCCCGGAAAACATGAAGCGCAATATGGACCGCACACTTGGGTTGATTTACTCTCAGCGTGTTCTTCTTGCTTTGATTGATTCAGGTATGACACGCGAGCAGGCTTACGATATCGTTCAGCCAAAAGCGATGGAAGCATGGGAAAAACAAGTGCCGTTCCGCGGGCTGGTAGAAGCAGACGGAACGATCACAGACCGTCTGTCAGCTGAAATGATTGCTGACTGCTTTGACTACAACTATCACTTAAAAGGTGTCGATACGATTTTTGAACGCTTAGGTCTGTAAGCGAACATTTTTAAGGAAGAGGTAAATAGAGATATTTGCCTCTTTTTTAAAAAAGCGGAGGACGCGCTGTTTGGCAAACCTGGTACTTCCGCACTTCGATAATTCCCAATATTCAGTCGTTAAGAGGAGGATAAGGCATGACAACCGAAAAATTGAACCTGCTTTATGAAGGAAAGGCAAAGAGAATTTACCGCACGAATGAAGAATCCGTTTTGCTTGTTTCATATAAGAATTCCGCAACCGCGTTTAATGGCGGGAAGAAGGCAGAGATTGAAGGGAAAGGCCGCCTGAACAATGAGATTTCATCGCTGCTTTTTGAGAAGCTTGCTGAGAAGGGGATTGAGAGTCATTTTATTAAAAAGCTTTCAGAAACAGAGCAGCTTGTCAAAGAGGTAACCATTGTTCCCCTTGAGGTTGTTGTGCGCAACATTATGGCAGGAAGCCTCTCTAAGCGGCTGGGGATTGAGGAAGGAACACCGCTTCAAAAGCCGATTGTTGAATTTTACTACAAAGATGATGCTCTTGGGGATCCCCTCATAACTGAAGATCATATCGACGTGCTTGAAGCGGCGACGAAAGAGCAGGTACAGGAGCTGAAAACAGCTGCGTTAAAAGTTAATGATGTCCTCATTTCCCACTTTAAGCAGTGCGGAATCCGTTTAGTAGATTTCAAACTGGAATTTGGATTGACGAGTGAAGGAAAACTTCTTCTCGCAGATGAGATTTCACCGGATACTTGCCGTCTGTGGGATGAAGAAACGAATGAGAAGTTTGACAAAGATGTATTCCGCCGGGATATTGGCAGTTTAACAGATGCATATTCAGTGATTTTAAACCGTTTAGGAGGAGAAGCAGCATGTACAAAGTAAAGGTATTCGTTACACTCAGAGAGAGCGTTTTAGATCCGCAGGGAAGCGCGGTGCAGCACGCATTGCACAGCATGAACTACAAAGAGGTCAGCGATGTCCGGATCGGAAAGTACATGGAGCTTGCGATTGAAAAAACGGAGCGTGACCTGGATGCGACGGTCCGCGAAATGTGTGAAAAGCTTCTGGCCAACACTGTGATTGAAGACTACCGCTATGAGGTGGAGGAGGTTGTGGCACAGTGAAATTCGCCGTTATCGTTTTTCCGGGGTCAAACTGTGACATCGATATGTTTCACGCCATCAAGGATGAACTTGGAGAAGAAGCTGAATACGTATGGCATGATGAAACCGATTTAAGCCGTTTTGACGGCATTCTGCTTCCTGGGGGATTTTCTTACGGGGATTACCTTCGTTCCGGTGCGATTGCCCGTTTTGCAAACGTCATGAAGGAAGTTGTGATAGCAGCCGAAGCCGGCAAGCCGGTGCTCGGGGTCTGCAATGGTTTTCAGATCCTGCTTGAAGCGGGTCTTCTGCCGGGTGCGATGAAACGCAATGAGAACCTGAAGTTCATTTGCCGCCCGACAAATCTTGTCGTTCAAAATGACAAGACAATGTTTACTTCTGCTTATGAGCAAGATCAGGTCATTTCAGTGCCGATTGCACACGGAGAAGGAAACTATTACTGTGATGAACTCACTTTAGCGAGATTAAAAGAAAACAATCAAATCGTCTTCACCTATGAAAATAATCCGAATGGAAGTTTAGTAGATATCGCCGGGATTGTGAATGAAAAGGGCAATGTTCTTGGCATGATGCCGCATCCTGAGCGCGCAGTGGATGAACTGCTCGGCAGCGCAGACGGACTGAAGCTGTTTAAATCGATCGTGAAAAACTGGAGGGAATCTCATGTCACTACTGCTTGAACCAACTCAGCAAATGATCAAAGAAGAGAAAATCTACCGCCAATTTGGCGTCAGTGATGATGAGTTCAGCATGATTGAAGGCATCATGGGCCGTTTGCCGAACTATACAGAGCTTGGTATTTTCTCTGTTATGTGGTCAGAGCACTGCAGCTATAAAAACTCAAAGCCGGTGCTGAAGAAGTTCCCAACTTCAGGCGAGCATGTTCTTCAGGGTCCGGGAGAAGGCGCAGGAATTGTTGATATTGGAGACGGTCAGGCTGTTGTGTTTAAGATCGAGAGCCACAATCATCCTTCTGCGATTGAACCTTATCAGGGTGCGGCGACAGGCGTAGGCGGCATCATCCGTGACGTCTTTTCAATGGGAGCACGTCCTATTGCTCTATTAAACTCTTTGCGCTTTGGGGAATTGACGTCACCGCGTGTGCGTTACTTGTTTGAAGAAGTAGTAGCAGGAATCGCAGGCTACGGAAACTGCATCGGCATCCCGACAGTAGGCGGCGAAATCCAGTTCGACCCTTCTTATGACGGCAATCCGCTTGTAAACGCCATGTGTGTTGGTCTAATCAACCATGAGGATATTAAAAAAGGCGTGGCAAAAGGAATCGGAAACACCGTTATGTATGTTGGAGCGAAAACAGGACGCGACGGCATTCACGGCGCTACTTTTGCCTCAGAGGAACTGACGGATTCATCTGATGAAAACCGTCCGGCCGTACAAGTCGGAGATCCTTTCATGGAAAAGCTTTTGCTTGAAGCTTGTCTAGAGGTTATTAAATGTGATGCCCTTGTCGGCATTCAGGATATGGGAGCAGCGGGACTGACGAGCTCGACAGCTGAAATGGCGAGTAAAGCGGGATCCGGCATTGAGCTCAACTTAGATTTAGTGCCTCAGCGCGAAGCGGGCATGACACCTTATGAAATGATGCTCTCCGAATCACAGGAGCGGATGGTTCTCGTTGTAGAACGCGGACGCGAGCAGGAGATCACCGACATTTTTGACAAATATGAGCTTGAAGCAAAAGCAATTGGCACTGTAACAGACGATAAAATGCTCCGTCTTCTTCATAAAGGAGAAGTTGTGGCGGAAATTCCAGTTGATGCGCTTGCAGAAGAAGCGCCGGTTTACCACAAGCCTTCAGCTGAGCCTGCCTACTATAAAGAATTTCAGGCTATGGAACAAACCGCACCTGAAACGGGCGACTTAAAAGAAACGCTGATCAGTCTTTTAAAGCAGCCGACGATTGCAAGCAAAGAATGGGTGTACGATCAATACGACTATATGGTCCGCACAAATACAGTTGTGGCACCGGGATCAGATGCTGCTGTTCTCCGCATCCGCGATACGAACAAAGCACTTGCCATGACGACAGACTGCAACTCAAGATATCTTTACCTAGATCCTGAAACAGGCGGCATGATTGCTGTTGCAGAAGCAGCGCGCAACATTGTCTGCTCAGGAGGAAAACCGCTTGCTGTGACAGACTGCCTGAACTTCGGCAATCCTGAAAAGCCGGAGATTTTCTGGCAAATCGAAAAAGCAGCTGACGGCATGAGTGAAGCGTGCCGCGTGCTGAATTCACCGGTTATCGGCGGAAATGTTTCTCTGTACAATGAAACGAACGGCACGGCTGTTTACCCGACACCGGTCATCGGCATGGTCGGACTGATAGAAGATACGAAGTACATCACGACTCAGTCATTTAAAGAAGCGGGAGACCTCATTTATGTGCTTGGCGAGACGAAGAATGAGTTCGGAGGAAGCGAGCTTCAAAAGCTGACATACGGCAGAATTTTCGGCAAAGCTCCTGAGCTTGATCTTGCAGTGGAAGCAGACCGCCAGGCAAAAGTAGCAGCAGCCATCCGCGCAGGACTTGTTGCATCTGCACACGATGTCGCAGAAGGCGGTTTGGCCGTAGCAGCAGCCGAAAGCACATTCGGCACGAACGGACTTGGCGCACATCTAACCGTTGACGGCGAAGCAGCAGTTGCCCTGTTCAGCGAAACACAATCCCGTTTCATCCTGGCAGTAAAACCTGAACACAAGACGGCTTTTGAAGAATTGACAGGTGCCGCACTGATCGGGCGTGTCACAGGAGATGGCATCTTCACGGTGAAAAACGGAGCAGGCGACCTTCTTGTTCAGGCTGAGGCAGCTGAGCTTGAAGGGGCCTGGAGAGGAGCGATTCCATGCTTGCTGAGATCAGAGGACTAAACGAAGAGTGCGGAGTGTTTGGTATTTGGGGACACTCCGAAGCTCCCCAAATTACGTATTACGGCCTGCACAGTCTTCAGCACCGCGGCCAGGAGGGTGCCGGAATTGTTTCAACAGACGGCAGCAAGCTGACATGCGTCAAAGGCCAGGGTCTGATTACGGAAGTATTCAGCGGCGGTCGCCTGAATGACATTAAGGGAAAAGGCGCAATCGGCCACGTCCGCTATGCAACGGCAGGCGGAGGCGGTTTTGAAAATGTTCAGCCTCTTTTGTTCCGTTCAGAAAGCGGCGGTCTTGCCCTTGCCCATAATGGAAACCTTGTAAATGCGAACGGACTGAAGCATCAGCTTGAGCACCAGGGGAGTATTTTCCAGTCCACTTCCGACACAGAAGTGCTTGCCCACCTTATCAAACGAAGCGGCTACAGCTCGCTGAAGGATAAAATTAAAAATGCCCTGACCATGATCAAAGGTGCCTACGCATTCCTGATCATGACAGAAACAGAAATGATGGTTGCCCTTGATCCGAACGGACTGCGTCCGCTTTCAATCGGCATGCTCGGAGACGCTTATGTTGTGGCTTCTGAAACATGTGCTTTTGATATTATCGGTGCTGAATACCTCCGCGAGGTTCAGCCGGGGGAACTGCTGATCATCAATGATGACGGCCTTCAGTCAGAACGCTTTTCGGTAAACGTCAACCGCGCCATCTGCAGCATGGAATACATTTATTTTTCAAGACCTGACAGCAACATCGACGGCATCAACGTGCACACTGCCCGAAAAAACCTCGGCAAGCGCATGGCCATTGAAGCGCCGTTTGAAGCTGATGTAGTGACAGGCGTTCCGGATTCAAGCATTTCAGCTGCCATTGGCTATGCGGAGGCATCAGGCATACCGTATGAGCTTGGCCTGATCAAAAACCGCTACGTTGGCAGAACGTTCATTCAGCCTTCCCAGTCACTAAGGGAGCAGGGCGTGAAAATGAAGCTGTCTGCTGTACGCGGTGTAGTCGAAGGCAAACGCGTTGTCATGGTCGATGACTCCATCGTCCGCGGAACGACGAGCCGCAGAATCGTGAACATGCTTAGAGAAGCGGGAGCAACGGAAGTGCACGTCTGCATTACGTCTCCGCCAATCAGCAACCCGTGCTTCTACGGAATTGATACATCCTCTACAGAAGAGCTGATTGCAGCGACCCATACAGTGGAAGAAATCAAAGAAATCATCGGAGCAGACACCCTGACATTCCTCAGTGTCGAAGGGCTGCTTGAGGGTATTGGACGTCCGTATGAAGGCGAGCGCCTTGTTTTACAGGGAAATATCCGACCGAGATCTATCCGGATACAGAGTTGCCTCATGAAAAGGAAGAAGTGCTGACGAAATAAGAGCGGGAGGAATAAAGGATGTCAAACGCATATAAGCAGGCAGGCGTAGATATCGAAGCAGGGTATGAAGCTGTTTCGCGAATGAAAAAGCATGTTGCAAAAACAATGAGAAAAGGCGTCATGGGAAGCCTCGGCGGCTTCGGCGGCATGTTCGACCTTTCTGAGCTGAAACTTAAACAGCCTGTCCTTGTTTCAGGAACGGACGGGGTCGGCACAAAGCTCAAGCTTGCTTTTCAGATGAACCGGCATGATACCATCGGGGTGGATGCGGTTGCCATGTGTGTGAACGATATTCTTGCACAGGGCGCAGAGCCCCTATTTTTCCTGGACTATCTTGCTCTTGGAAAAGCGGAGCCTGCAAAAATTGAACAGATCGTCAAAGGAGTAGCAGACGGATGCGAGCAGGCAGGCTGCGCGCTTGTCGGCGGTGAAACGGCTGAGATGCCGGGACTTTATGACGGTGAAGAGTATGACATCGCAGGCTTTTCAGTTGGCGCAGCGGAAAAGGAAGACATTGTAACCGGTGAGAATATCCGTGCCGGCCATGTGCTGATCGGCCTTGCTTCAAGCGGCCTGCACAGCAACGGCTTCTCTCTTGTGCGCAAGATTTTGCTTGAAGACGGCGGTTTATCTCTTGATGAGAACGTTCAGCCGTTTGAAAAACCGCTTGGCGAAGAGCTTCTCACTCCAACGAAAATCTATGTAAAGCCGGTCCTTAACGTGGTGAAAAAATACAAAGTAGACGGCATGGCCCACATTACAGGCGGCGGTTTTATTGAAAATATCCCAAGAATGCTTCCTGAGGGCCTCAGCGCTGAAATCGACTTTGGTTCATGGCCGATACCTGCTGTATTTGATCTTCTTCAGGAAAAAGGGTCACTAAGCCAAGAAGAAATGTTCAACATCTTCAATATGGGCATCGGCTTTGTGCTTGCAGTGGATTACAGCCAAATGCATGCAGTCATCAGCGAGCTTGAAAAGAACGGCGAAAAAGCCTTTATCATCGGCCGTGTAAAAGAAGGCCACGGGGTCACATTCGGCGGAGGCGCTCTCTCATGATGAAAATCGCCGTATTTGCTTCAGGATCCGGCTCGAATTTCCAGGCCATCCTGAATGAAATCAAGAGGGGAAAGCTTGAGGCAGAGGTTGTCCTTTTGGTTTGCGACAGACCGGGAGCAAGGGTTGTTGAACGTGCGCAAAAGGAAAACATTCCGGTGTTTGAGTTTTCACCGAAGGAATTCAGCAGCAAAGCAGCTTTTGAGACGCTGATTCTTCGCCAGCTGGAACAGTATGGTGTAAACTATGTGGTACTTGCAGGCTATATGAGACTGATTGGTGAGACGCTTCTTACTGCCTGCCCTGAACGCATCATAAATCTGCATCCGTCGCTTCTGCCTGCTTTTCCAGGCAAGGACGCCATCGGCCAGGCTTTTCGCGCAGGCGTAAAAGTCACCGGCATTACGATACACTTTGTAGATGCGGGCATGGACACAGGGCCGATTATTGCTCAGCAGGCACTTGAGGTGGAAGACACAGATACGCCTGAAACCTTGGCAGAAAAAATCCATCAGCTTGAGCATGCCTATTATCCGCATGTTCTGCAGTCTCTCTTTCAAAAACGAAAACTAGAGGTGTAACTATGACAATCAAACGGGCACTTGTCAGTGTTTCAGATAAAGAAGGCATTATTCCGTTCGCTGCCGGACTTGTTGAGCAGGGCATTGAAGTCATTTCAACCGGCGGGACGAAAAAATTGCTTCAGGAGAACAACGTGAAGGTGACGGGAATTTCCGAAGTGACCGGATTTCCTGAAATCATGGATGGCCGCGTCAAAACGCTTCATCCGAACATTCACGGCGGATTGCTTGCCGTCCGCAGCAATCCGGATCATATGAAGCAGCTTGAAGAAAACAGCATTCTTCCAATCGATCTTGTTGTCGTGAACCTTTATCCTTTTAAAGAAACCATCTCCAAAAAGGATGTAACGTTCGATGACGCGATTGAAAACATTGATATCGGCGGACCGACGATGCTGCGCTCGGCTGCGAAAAATCATCAGGACGTAACAGTTGTTGTCGATCCTGCAGATTATGCAGACGTTCTTGAGCAAATCAAAGCGGAGAAGGCAGTCTCTCTTGCAGCAAAGCAAAAGCTTGCCGCGAAAGTCTTCCGCCACACAGCTTCTTATGATGCGCTGATTGCTGAGTTTTTAACAAACGCAGTAGGTGAAGAAGATCCTGAAACGGTCACGTACACATACGAGAAAAAACAGTCGCTCCGCTACGGCGAAAATCCGCATCAAAAAGCGACGTTCTATAAAAAGCCGCTGGCAGGCACCGTCTCGATTGCAGAAGCGGTTCAGCTTCACGGCAAAGAGCTCTCTTACAACAACATTAAAGATGCGGATGCCGCTCTTCAAATCGTAAGAGAATTTACGCAGCCTGCAGCTGTTGCTGTTAAGCATATGAACCCTTGCGGTGTAGGTACAGGAGGAACTATCTTTGAAGCGTTCACGCGCGCATACGAAGCAGATCCGACATCGATTTTCGGAGGCATCATTGCTCTGAATCATGAGGTCGATGCGGATACGGCGCACAAGCTTCATGAGATTTTCCTTGAAATCGTTATAGCACCATCCTTCAGCGAGGAAGCTCTTGAGATTTTAACATCCAAGAAAAACCTGCGCCTTCTGACTTTGGATGTTCTCGGTGCAGAAGCGCAGGATCAGCAGGTTACCTCTATTCATGGCGGACTTCTTGTACAGGATGAGGACACGCTGTCGTTTGATGACGCCAAAATCACCATTCCTACAAGACGCGAGCCGTCTGAGCAGGAGTGGGAAGACCTCAAGCTTGCCTGGAAGGTCGTTAAGCATGTGAAATCGAACGCGATCGTTCTTGCTAAAAATCAGATGACAATTGGTGTTGGCGCAGGCCAGATGAACCGCGTCGGCGCAGCAAACATCGCGATTGAGCAGGCGGGCAGGCTTGCAAAAGGCAGCGCGATGGGATCTGATGCGTTCTTCCCTATGAGCGACACAGTGGAAGCGGCAGCCAAAGCGGGTGTGACGGCCATCATTCAGCCGGGCGGATCCATTAAAGATGAGGATTCAATTAAAAAAGCAGATGAATACGGCATTGCCATGGTCTTTACTGGGGTAAGACATTTTAAACATTAATCTTTGGGCGTGCGGCATATGGCCCGCACGCTTACTTTAGCGAGGTGGAACAATGAACATTCTGATCATTGGCCGCGGAGGCCGTGAACATGCAATCGCCTGGAAGGCATCTCAAAGCAAGCTTGCAGACAAAGTGTTCGCTGCACCTGGAAACGACGGGATGAGTACGGTTGCCGAGCTTGTTGCAATTGATGAATCGAATACACAGGAGCTTGTTGCATTTGCTCTTGGAAATCAAGTCGGCCTCACCATTGTCGGTCCGGAAGTACCGCTTTTAAACGGCGTAGTCGATGCTTTTCAAGAAGCGGGATTGAAGGTTTTCGGCCCGACAAAAGCGGCTGCGCTTATCGAAGGCAGCAAGAAATTTGCCAAAGAACTCATGCTTGCAAACAGCATACCTACAGCATCGTATGATTCTTTTACCTCGTTTGAGGAAGCAAAGCAGTATGTTCTTGAAAAAGGAGCTCCAATCGTTATTAAAGCAGATGGTCTCGCGGCAGGAAAAGGCGTGACCGTTGCTCTGACAGTGGAGGAAGCAGTCAATTGTCTCAGGGAATTTCTTGAGGATGCTAAATTCGGAGAAGCGAGCAGCTCGGTCGTCATTGAGGAATTCCTTGAAGGTGAAGAGTTTTCATTAATGGCGTTTGTTAACGGTGAGGACGTTTATCCAATGGTCATCGCCCAGGATCATAAGCGTGCATATGACCATGATGAAGGTCCAAACACAGGCGGCATGGGGGCATATTCACCTGTTCCCCAAATACCGGATGCATCTGTTTTGGAGGCTGTTGAAACCGTGCTGAAGCCGGCTGCCCGCGGAATGATTGCGAATGGCACACCATTTACAGGGATATTGTATGCCGGTCTGATCTTAACGGCTGAAGGTCCCAAGGTGATTGAATTCAACGCACGATTCGGCGACCCTGAAACACAGGTTGTCCTTCCGCGTCTTGAATCCGATTTGATTGAAGTGCTGCTTGATATTCTCGACGGAAAAAAAGCAGAACTGAAATGGCGCGATGAAGCGGTGATGGGAGTCGTTCTTGCATCAAAAGGCTATCCGGATGCGTACATGAAGGGCGAAGCTATCGGTTCGCTTTTGCAGGGTTTTGAGCAGGGAGCCCTGTTCCATGCAGGCACAAAAAAAGAAGGCCAGCAGTATGTAACTGACGGCGGAAGGGTCCTTGCAGTCGTCGCATACGGAAGCGATCTGCTTGAAGCACAGACACAAGTATATGAATACGTGGCAGAAGTTGCGTCAGATGCCCTGTTCTACCGAAAGGACATTGGAGCAAAAGCGACTAAGCACGTCTTTTCTTAACATACACAAACAAGAGCGCCACAATGCTGCCGATTAGAAGGGCAAGCACAAACGACATATCAGTCAGGTATTCCATGATCATAACGTTCACCTCTTTTAATGGATGCTCTAGTTAAGCAAACCCCCAAATGATGATTTGGGGGTTATTTGTTCTTAAGATGGATTATAAGTCTTATCCTCAAACTCCAAATCCTCTTTTTTATACTCCTGATACATAAATGTAAGCGGGCAGAAACGCAGGATTCCTTCTCCGACTTTCATGGCGCCGAGCAGCATGACAAGCAGGGCAGATTCTTTCCATGGCTTCTTTGAATATTTGGCAGATGCCCATGAGAGCAGGAAAAGTCCGATTGTGATGCGGACCAGGCCGTTTACAATGCCGATGTTTGGTTTCATAAAGATCAGACTCCTTTTTCGAGAAATTCTTTAGTGCGTTAATAAATTGAATATGTTACCATATTGAAAAGACCTTCAGGGAGGTGCTGTCATGCCAAAGCCAAATGCTCCGTGGAAAATCCGGGAGATCAGAGGCCATATTGACGCAGCATCCGGACAAGAGCCGCCGGATCTTTTGCTGAAAAATGGTACCTATCTGAACTCTTATTTAAAGAGATGGGTAAAGGCCCATATTTGGATTAAAGATGACCGGATTGTTTATATAGGAGAAAATCTCCCGGCCTCCGCAAAAGAAACAGCGGATTGCGAAGGGCAGTTTATTGTACCCGGCTATATTGAGCCGCACGCCCACCCGTTTCAACTTTATAATCCCCTTTCTTTCGGAGAGTATGTGTCGCAGTTCGGTACAACAAGCATGATCTGTGATAATTTATTTCTGCTTTTTCAGTCCGATAAAAAGAAAGCGTTTTCTTTTTTGGGGGAAATCAATCGCAGCCAAGTTCAGTATTACTGGTGGGCACGGTTTGACCTGCAAACGGAAGTACCGGATGAAACAGGTATTTTATCTCTGGATTTTATGAAAAAATGGATGGATTCTGAATATGTTATTCAAGGCGGTGAATTAACCGGCTGGCCAAAGCTATTGCAGGATGATGATCTCATGCTGTCGTGGATGAAGGAGATAAAAGGCAAGGGGAAGCGGATAGAGGGGCATTTTCCGGGTGCTTCTGCCGGTACGCTTACCAAAATGAAGCTTTTCGGTGCAGATTGCGACCACGAGGCGATGACAGGCGGGGATGTAGTCGAAAGGCTTTCTCTAGGCTATACGGTAGCCCTGCGCCATTCATCCATCAGGCCGGATCTGCCAGAGCTGCTAAAAGGCATCCGGGAGAAAGAAATCACTTCGTATGATCACTTCTTTTTTACAACAGACGGATCAACGCCGCATTTTTATAAGGACGGCATGATAGACAGTCTGATAAAAATGGCGATGGAAAGCGGTATTCCTGCAGTCTATGCCTACCATATGGCAAGCTTCAATGCGGCCCGCTATTACCGGATGGAAGAAGTGACGGGGGCGGTGGCACCTGGAAGAATGGCCAATCTGAATATCCTTTCAGCGATTGACCAGCCGCTTCCTGTCAGTGTGCTCGCTAAAGGAAAGTGGCTTAAAAAAGCTGGAGTCGCAGCTGAGTTTCCTTCTTTTGACTGGAAACAGACAGGACTTGAACCTCTGCAGCTGAATTGGTCACTCTCCCTTAATGATCTGCAATTTTCCATGGCTATGGGCCTGAAGATGAAAAATGACGTGATCATCGAACCATACAGGATCACCGTTGATCATTCCTTTGATGAGCTCAGTGACAGTCACGATGAATGCTTTCTCGCTCTCATTGATAAAAGAGGAAAATGGAGAATCAACACCATGCTGAAAGGTTTTGCCTCAAGTCTCGGCGGACTTGCAAGCTCGTACTCAACAACAGGTGACATTATTCTAATCGGAAAAAGCAAGCACGATATGATCACTGCTTTTCAGAGGATGAAGGAGCTTGGCGGGGGTATCGTTTTAGCAGAAAAAGGAGAAGTTCTGCACGAGATTCCGCTTGGAATTGGCGGCGGAGCATCTTTGCAGCCGTTTCAGGAAGTGGTAAATCAGGAGGAGACATTCAGAAGTCTTTTGGCGGAAAGAGGCTATCTGTTCGGGGACCCTGTTTACTCTCTGTTTTTCCTCTTATCGACTCATTTGCCTTATATCAGAATAACGCCAGCGGGGATCTATGATGTGCTCAAAAAAATAATACTCTTTCCGCCGATAATGCGTTAAAATATAAAAGGAAGCAAAAGGAGTCAAACTCACGTGAAAACCATCAAGAAGAACTTACAGCGGCTGTTGGCGGCAGTTATGCTGCTTGCATTGTGCACAGCATGCGTCAAAGAAGAGAGCAGCGTGCCAAAACCAAGCGTGATAAAGCAGGAACCATCAGCTCCTGCTGAAGAAATAAGCATCTATCCTCTTACTGGTCTGCCTTCAGAGAACCTGGGAAACCGTGCTTTTGCGGTGATGATCAATAATCACCCTGCAGCCCGGCCGCAGTCGGGACTCCACAAAGCGGACATTGTCTATGAAGTGCTTGCAGAAGGCAGCATCACAAGGTTTTTAGCCATCTATCAAAGCGAGCTTCCGGACATGATTGGCCCAGTCCGGAGTGCAAGAGAATACTATGTTGATCTTTCAGACGGCTACAATGCTTTTTTTGTAAGTCACGGATGGAGCCCTCAGGCGCGCGAACTGCTTGAAGATGGAAACCATGACTTCTTAAATGGAATGTTTTACGACGGCACGCTTTTTCAAAGGGCAGATTTCAGGAAAGCCCCGCACAATTCTTATATCTCATCCGAACATATAAAAAAAGGTGCAGAGCTGAATAAAGGGGATTTTTCGCAGAGGCCGGACCCGCTGCCGTTCATGAAAGCGGTGGAAGTAAATAAACTTCAGGGGAAATCCGGAGCAGAAGCCATCATCCGCTACGATAAATCTGACACTTTTGAATCGCAGTTTATTTATGACAAACAATCACAGACCTATTTCAGATATAGCACCGAACAGACTAAAGATCTCGAGTCAGATGAAGCTGTAGCACCCAGTAATGTCCTTATTGCTGAAATGACTCACGAAATTATGGATAAACAAGGCAGAAGGTCCATTAACCTTACGGAGGGCGGCAAAGCAATCCTCCTTCAGCATGGTGTCAGCCGCGAGGTCGAATGGCGCAATGCGGACGGACGGATCCTGCCGTATCTGAACGGAGAGCAGGTAAAGCTTGTTCCGGGAAAAACATGGATCAGCATCGTGCCCCATCTCAATCAAGTGACCATCCACTAAATCTTTTAAAAAGGAGAATCAACATGCAAATCGAAAAATTACGGGGAAAAGAACTTGACCAATTATTTGAATCTGTCCTCTCACTTAAAAATCTGGATGAATGCTATCGATTTTTCGATGATCTCTGTACAGTAAACGAAATTCAGTCACTTGCACAGCGCCTCGAAGTGGCACGCATGCTGCGCGAAGGGTTTACTTATCATAAAATTGAAACAGAGACAGGCGCAAGCACAGCGACGATCTCGCGTGTGAAACGCTGCCTGAACTACGGCAACGACGCCTATACGATGGCTCTTGAGCGCATCGGCGCGCAGGAGCCGAAAGAATCTTAATAGCAAAAAGGCTGAAGAATTCTTCAGCCTTTTTATTTTGGACTTTTTCGCATGCATCGCCAGCTTCACTCAGGCGGTTCCTCAAACCACCCATTTTCAATCATCAGCTTAATTCCTTCAGTTGCATAAAAGAAAATATCTTTTCCAATCAAAGCGGTTTTCAGCGATAAGTCGCTGCGCAGGCTGAAGATCGTCCCGAAGCTGCTGCCGACGAGGCCAAAGCCGTTCAGCAAGTATACGCAGAACATCATCAGTTTTTCCGAAAACGGTGCAGCGGCAGAGGAGGTCACGGTGCCGCCTGCTCCTGCTGAGAACTGCACATTGCTATCCAAAAGCAGTTTTTCAAAGGTTTCTATTTGTTTTTTCGCAAGCTTTTTTCCTTTTAAAAAGTAGTCCTTAATCTCAGGAGTTGCTGAGCACTGCGCAAATCCTGTCACCAGCAGCATGCCGATATTGTTCGTTTCGATGCCGTGATGAAGATTTCCGATTTCAATGTCGTTCAGTGCGCGGCTGCCTTTAAAAAACGGAAAGCCGTCAAGATAGGATTCATCTTTAATAAACTCGGCCGTTTTTGGCTTTTCCACCAAGGGAGGAAGGGTTAAAATCCCTTTCTCCAAAAGATAATGTGTGGAAAGCTTATACACTTTTTGCGTCGTTGACGTGAGTCCTTCATAAATAGACATTACATCATCGCGGTAGGCCATATTCATATTGAGTGTGTACATCCCCATGCTCACTTCTTTTAAAATACGGAGAAACATGATGTCAAATCCGTTGTCATAAA
This sequence comes from Metabacillus sp. cB07, assembly GCF_016839225.1. Taxonomy (NCBI): domain Bacteria; kingdom Bacillati; phylum Bacillota; class Bacilli; order Caryophanales; family Bacillaceae; genus Metabacillus; species Metabacillus sp. cB07. Next base: position 347,608 of record NZ_CP069296.1, read on the forward strand.
GCTTTGGAGCCTGCAGATTCACATCATTCTCAGTAAACCCCTTAGGAATCGCAACGCCCTCCTGCTCAAAAATGCCTTCCATTTTTGTGACGAAGTGATTGAGTTCCTGCCAAAGACCGCCCATAATATTTTTCGCCTGCTGGTCATCTGATTTTTCCATGAAGTATTCCAATACGCGTAAAATCATTGTTTTTTCCTGATATGTAAGCCACAGTGTCCCGATTTCAGACGAACTGAGCGGATATTTATTATTCAAGGTCCATCCCTCCATAGAGCTAGTTTCTTCATTGAAAAGCAGAATTATGAACAGTTGCGCCAAAACGTAATCAGATTGTCAAAACCTTCATAGCATGTGTGCGTTTTTTGCAGGGCATTAATTTGATATAATGTTTGAATGGAACCTGATTGTTAGGAGGAACGGCTATGTATGATGTGAGCGAGTGGAAGCATGTATTCAAACTCGATCCCGATAAAGAAATAAGCGACGCTGCACTCGAGAAAATATGTGAGTCAGGAACAGATGCCATCATTGTCGGGGGAAGCGACAATGTAACGATGGATAATGTGTTAAACTTAATGTCCCGAATCAGAAGATACCTTGTGCCGTGTGTGCTTGAGGTATCAGAGATTGAGTCGATCATGCCCGGTTTTGATTTGTATTTCATCCCGTCTGTGATGAACAGCAGGGATGCAAAATGGGTAATGGGGCTGCATCATGAGGCGGTAAAAGAATATGGAGATCTTATGAACTGGGATGAACTCCTCGTGGAAGGCTACTGCATTCTGAACGGGGACTGCAAAGCAGCCAGGCTCACAGATGCAAGGACTGAATTGACTGCTGATGACGTGGTCTCATACGCAAGACTGGCTGAAAACATGTTTCACATGCCGATTTTCTATCTGGAGTACAGCGGAACTTATGGCGATGTGAATGTTGTGGAGGCGGCAGGCAAAGTGCTTTCTGAGACAAAACTGTTTTACGGAGGCGGCATTCAGACGCCTGAACAGGCAGCCGAAATGGCCGAGCATGCCGATGCCGTTGTTGTCGGCAACATTATTTACGAGAACCTGGAAGCCGCATTGAAAACGGTAAAAGCGGTAAAACCATAATTGCATAACACTCAGGTGATGAGATAAAATAAGAACATACGTTTGATATAAGGTGGTGTCCGGAACGTGCAATTTTTAACAGATCAATTATTAAATGGCTTGAATGACATGCAAAAGGAAGCGGTCAAGGCAACGGATGGACCGCTCTTGATCATGGCAGGCGCGGGGAGCGGAAAGACAAGCGTTCTCACAAGAAGAATCGCGTACCTGATGGTTGAAAAGGGCGTCGCTCCGTGGAATATCCTTGCCATTACATTTACAAATAAAGCGGCAAGGGAAATGAAGGAGCGTATCGGAAAGCTGCTTGGACCAGGAGCAGATGATATCTGGATTTCTACATTCCACTCGATGTGTGTAAGAATTTTAAGACGTGACATCGACCGGATCGGCATCAGCAGAAATTTCTCGATTCTGGATACGACAGATCAGCTGTCCGTTATTAAGCAGATCTTGAAAGACCGGAATATTGATCCGAAGAAATTTGATCCCCGCAGCATGCTGGGAAGCATCAGCAATGCGAAGAACGAACTGATCACTCCCGAGGAATTCGAAAAAACAGCGGGCGGCATGTACGAGCAGGTTGCAAGCGACGTATATAAGGATTATCAGAAAAAACTGCTCAAAAACCAGTCTCTTGATTTTGATGACTTGATCATGACGACGATTCAGCTGTTTCAGCGTGTGCCTGAAGTGCTTGAATTCTACCAGCGCAAATTTCAGTACATTCACGTGGATGAGTACCAGGATACGAACAGAGCGCAGTATCTGCTCGTGAAAATGCTTGCATCGCGTTTTCAGAATCTGTGCGTAGTCGGAGACTCGGATCAGTCGATTTACCGCTGGCGCGGAGCTGATATTGCGAATATCCTCTCTTTTGAAAAAGATTATCCGTCTGCCAGTGTGATTCTGCTTGAGCAGAACTACCGCTCGACACAGCGCATTCTTGAAGCGGCAAACGGCGTCATAAAAAATAATATGAACCGCAAGGCGAAAAATCTCTGGACTGAAAATGATGAAGGACAGAAAATCAGCTACTACCGTGCGGACAGCGAATCGGCCGAAGGGCAGTTTGTGGCGGGCAAAATCAATCAGCTCGTCTCCACACAGGGCAGAAAGCTTTCAGATTTTGCGATTCTTTACAGAACGAACGCCCAGTCCCGTGTCATCGAGGAAATTCTGCTGAAGTCGAACATCAATTATACGATTGTCGGCGGCATCAAGTTCTATGACAGAAAAGAGATTAAGGATATCCTCGCTTATATGAGACTGATTGCAAACCCTGATGATGACATCAGTCTGGCACGCGTCATAAACGTGCCAAAACGCGGTGTTGGAGCGACTTCTGTTGACCGGATTGCCCAGTATGCGGCAGATAATGATCTGTCCCTCTTCGGGGGCGATTGAACAGATTGAGTTTGCAGGTGTTAGTGCACGTGTAGTCAGTGCGATGGTAGATTTCCGCGAACTGATCCGGAACATGGCCAACATGCAGGATTATCTGTCTGTCACGGAGCTAGCAGAAGAAGTGATTGAGAAAACAGGCTACCGCGACATGCTGAAAACGGAGAAAACGATCGAAGCGCAAAGCCGCCTCGAGAATATCGACGAGTTCCTGTCTGTTACCCAGAACTTTGAAAAGAACAGCGAGGATAAGAGTCTTGTTGCATTCCTGACTGATCTTGCTTTAGTGGCGGATATTGATAAATTAGACGATGATGAGGAAGCCTCTAAAGAAGCGGTCGTGTTAATGACGCTTCATTCTGCAAAGGGCCTTGAGTTCCCGGTAGTCTTTTTGATAGGCGTTGAAGAAGGCGTCTTCCCACACAGCCGCTCTCTTATGGAAGAAGAGGAAATGGAAGAGGAGCGCCGCCTTGCCTATGTCGGCATTACCCGTGCAGAAAAAGAGCTGTTTATCACAAATGCGAAAATGAGAACTCTCTTCGGGCGGACGAGCATGAACCCTGAATCAAGATTCATATCTGAAATTCCATCCGCTCTGATTGAAAATCTGAATGAAGTGAAAAAGAGCTCTTCGCCATTCGGTGCAAAAGCACGGCCTGAACGGAGACCTGCCGTTACAAGACCGATTGCAGCCTCTACAGGCGGAGATGAAATTGCCTGGAGCGTCGGCAGCAAGGCAGAACATAAAAAATGGGGCATCGGCACCGTTGTCAGCGTTAAAGGCGAGGGAGAGGGCAAGGAGCTTGATATTGCATTCCCAAGCCCTGTCGGCATCAAACGGCTGCTTGCTAAATTTGCTCCGATTAAAAAAGTACAGTAGTGAAAGGAATGGACCAAGGGATGGATATGAATACAGCCAAACAGCGTGCAGAAACCCTGCATGACTTATTAAACAAGTACAACTATGAATATCACGTGCTGGATAAACCGACTGTTCCGGATTCTGAATACGATCAGCTGCTGCATGAGCTGATTGACATTGAAGAACAATTCCCTGAACTCAAGACTCCGGATTCGCCGACTCAGCGGGTTGGCGGCGAAATTCTTGAAGGCTTTAAAAAGGTTCAGCATCAAACACCTATGCTCAGTCTCGGAAATGCATTCGGCGAGCAGGATCTCCGGGATTTTGACCGCCGTGTGAGGCAGGCTGTCGGTGATGATGTTCAGTATATGGTTGAGCTTAAAATTGACGGCCTGGCTGTTTCCCTTACTTATGAAAACGGGGCATTCGTGCGCGGGGCGACCCGGGGTGACGGTACAACCGGCGAAGATATTACTGAAAACCTGAAAACCATCCGGTCCATTCCGCTGAAGCTTAAGAAAAACCTTTCCATCGAGGTGCGCGGCGAAGCCTATATGCCGAAGTCCTCGTTTGAAAAATTAAATGAAGTGAAAATACAGCTTGAGGAAGAGCCGTTTGCCAACCCGCGAAATGCCGCGGCAGGTTCCCTCCGCCAGCTCGATCCGAAAATTGCAGCGAAACGAAATCTCAATATTTTCGTCTATAGTATTGCAGACCTCGGGGAAGAGACAGGTGCCAAAACCCAAAGCGCGGGTCTTGATGCACTCGAGGAACTTGGATTCAAAACCAATACCGAACGCAGGAGATGCGAATCAATCGATGAAGTCATCGAGCTGATTGCAGCCCATCAGGAAAAGCGGACAAGTCTTCCGTATGAGATTGACGGAATCGTTGTAAAAGTCGATTCCATTGAACAGCAGAAAGCATTGGGATTTACGGCAAAGAGTCCTCGCTGGGCGATTGCGTACAAGTTTCCTGCAGAGGAAGTCATGACAAAGCTCCTTGAAATTGAGCTCAATGTCGGACGAACGGGCGTTGTGACGCCGACTGCGATCCTTGAGCCGGTCCGTGTTGCCGGCACGACAGTCAAACGTGCATCCCTGCACAATGAAGACCTGATCCGCGAAAAAGACATTCGCCTTGGCGACTATGTCATTGTAAAAAAAGCGGGGGATATTATTCCGGAGGTAGTAAACGTCCTGCCTGAACACAGAACAGGCGACGAAAAAGAGTTCGCGATGCCGACCCATTGCCCTGAATGCGAAAGTGAGCTTGTGCGGATTGAAGGGGAGGTTGCCCTCAGGTGCATCAATCCAAAATGTCCGGCTCAAATCCGCGAAGGTCTTATTCACTTCGTCTCCCGTAACGCAATGAACATCGATGGTCTAGGAGAACGTGTCATTGCCCAGCTTTTTTCGGAAAACCTGATTGAGGATGTAGCCGATCTGTACCGCCTTCAGCGGGATGAGCTTCTGAAGCTTGAACGGATGGGCGAAAAATCAGCTGACAACCTTCTGCAGGCGATTGAAAACTCCAAGCAGAATTCCCTTGAGAGACTTCTGTTCGGGCTTGGCATCCGTTTTATCGGTTCGAAGGCGGCAAAGACGCTTGCGCAGCATTTTGAGACGATGGAACGATTGCAATCTGCTTCTCGGGATGAGATTATTGCAGTTGATGAAATTGGAGATAAAATGGCGGACGCTGTTGTTACTTATTTTGAGCAGGAAGAGATGAATGAACTTATCTCAGAGCTGAAAGCCTGCGGTGTGAATATGTCCTATCTCGGTCCGAAGCTTGTGAGACCTGAAGAATCCGACTCATTTTTTGCCGGAAAAACCGTCGTGCTAACAGGGAAGCTTGAGCAAATGTCCCGCAATGAAGCAAAGGAAAAAATCGAAGCGCTCGGCGGAAAAGCAGCGGGAAGCGTAAGCAAGAAAACGGATTTGGTCATTGCCGGGGAAGATGCAGGAAGCAAGCTTGCAAAAGCTCAGGAGCTGGGCATTGAGATTTGGGATGAAGAACGCTTGATTGAAGAGCTGAAAAAATAGATTTCTTTTTGAGGAGAAACTAAAAGAGGTGTGTTCCAACTTGAAAAAAGGTATGGTAATACTGCTTGCAGGCTGCCTGTTTTTGTCAGCCTGCGCACCGAGCTTTGGTGAAGAGGAGGAGCTTGTACAGGAAACGGAAGATGATTCAACAGAAAAAGCGATCATTCCGAAGTACAACATTTCAGACTCCTACTATAAAATGATTTTGCCTTTTAAAGAGGGCAAAGCAAGAGGCCTTGTCGCAGAAAACATCAATACCCGTCTTGATATTGACGAGTTTGAAACGGGCCTGATGAGAATGGCTCAGGAAGAATTCCCGCCTGATAACCATCTGTATCAGGAAGGGCAATATCTCGACGAGAAGACAATCCGTTCATGGCTTGGAAGAAAGCTTGAAGGAAAAGATCTTGAAGAGAAGAAATCAGATAAAAGTTTCAAAAACGAAGGACTTAATCCGCCGAAATCATCAGAAGGCGATTATATCCAGCAGAACGAAAAAAGCCCGATTTATTTGGCTCATATGCTTGAGCATAACTACTTGGTCCGAAAAGGCGAAAATACGGTCGAGCTTGGCGGAGTTGTCATCGGACTTGCGATGAACTCAGTCCATTACTACCGTGAAGCCGTAGGAGAGCCTCAGCGGGAATATAAGATTCCTGACAGCCAATTAGAGGCAGAAGGCAAAAAAATGGCCGCAGAGGTCATCAAGCGCGTCAGAAGCCAAAAAGGGCTTGAAAAAGTACCAGTAGTCATTGCCCTTTACAAACAGGCGCCAAAATCCTCTATCGTGCCAGGCAGCTTCATTGCAAGCACTGTCGTTGACGGAGGAAGCAGTTCAATCGGCAAGTGGGACAGCGTAGATGAAGAATACGTCTTCTTCCCGTCGCCAGAAGGAACGGAAAACTACCGCGAAGATGCCAACTTGTTCGAACGCTTCAAACAGGACATTGACGACTTCTTCCCGAACTACACAGGTGTTATCGGCAAAGCCTTCTACAAAGGCGAAGAGATGCAGGAACTGAAAATCGATATTCCGATGCAGTTTTACGGGAAATCAGAAGTGATTGCATTTACACAGTTTGCTACCGGCAAAGTCGTGGACTACTTCCCGGACTACGTTTCGGTCGAAGTTAACATCAGCTCCACAAGCGGCCAGGAAGCCCTGATCGTCCGCAAACCGGGCCAGGAAAAACCGACTGTTCATATCTATCAATAAGCAAGAGGAAACCATCCCGTTAACTGGGATGGTTTTTTTATGTATGCCTTCTAGCAATCCAAACTCTTCCAGGCTGAGCAGCAGCCGGTTATAATAGACTTAAACAAACGTTTAATTAAGAGGTGATCCTATGCAGCATAAGGAAAAACGAACAATGGCGTTTCTAGTTTTAACCGGCATTCTTTTTCTCTTCAGCATGCTGACATTCATAATCCCAATCCCCGGTCTTCTAAAGGATGCCGTCTTACTCATTGGATTTATCACTGCCTGCATCATCCACTACTACTTTAAAAGAAAACAAAAAGAAACCGCCTGATCACAGGCGGTTTCTGCATGCAAAGCATTATTTCGTTTCTTCTTCCAGCGTTTCTTCCATTTCCGTAAACACGTTTTGTACGCGTTTTGACGGTCTGCTTGTGAACAAGCTGACGAGATAGACGGCAATTAAGCTCAGGAAGAATCCAGGAATCATTTCGTATACTGTTTCTTTCAATACTGGTACGTTTACCCAGATCAATACGGTTACGGCACCGACGATCATTCCGGCCAGTGCGCCCCACTTGGTCATGCGTTTCCAGTACAAGCTCAGGAGAACGGCTGGTCCAAATGCAGAACCGAATCCGGCCCATGCATATCCGACGAGTGAAAGAATTGTGTCACTTGGTGTGAGTGACAGAAGCACACCGATGATGGCAACGAGCAGAACGGAAAGTCGTCCAATCAGGACAAGTTCTTTGTCACCGGCACTTCGTCTGAAGAAGGTGCGGTAAAAGTCCTCTGTCAGTGCACTTGATGTAACAAGCAGCTGAGATGAGATTGTACTCATAATCGCTGCAAGAATGGCTGCAAGCAGGAATCCTGTAATTAACGGATGGAACAATACTTGCGCGAATTTAATAAAAATCGTCTCAGGATCAGCAAGCGTTGTTGCTGTCTGATTTACATAGGCAATACCGACAAGACCCGTCAGCATCGCACCAAATACTGAGATAATCATCCAGCCCATTCCGATTCTGCGGGCAGGCTTTAATTCTTTAATCGATGAAATAGCCATAAAGCGGACAATGATATGCGGCTGGCCGAAGTAGCCAAGTCCCCATGCAAGGAATCCGAGTAATCCTAGAACAGTCGTGCCTCTGAACACATCAAGGTATTTAGGGTCGATGTCTCTGATGACATCAAATGTCGGTCCGACACCGCCCAGATCTGTAAAGGCAACAATCGGAACAAGAATGAGGGCAAGGAACATGATAACGCCCTGAACAAAGTCTGTCAGACTGACGGCAAGAAATCCTCCGAATAGTGTATAGGCTACAACGACACCTGCTGTAATAAGCATGCCTGTTCTGTAATCCAGTCCGAATGATGATTCAAATAGAAGTCCTCCGGATACTAATCCTGCTGAAGTGTAAAGCGTGAAGAAAATAAGGATGACAATCGCTGAAACGAAGCGAAGAATGCGCGTTTTGTCTTTAAAGCGATTTTCAAAATAATCCGGGATGGTAATGGAGTCGTCTGCAACCTCTGTATAGGTTCTAAGACGCGGAGCGACCAGAAGGTAGTTGGCATAAGCCCCAACAGTCAGTCCCACTGCTATCCACATACTTGATAATCCAGTTGTATACATAGCACCTGGAAGACCCATCAGCATCCATCCGCTCATATCAGAAGCTCCGGCTGATAGTGCCGTTACTGCAGGACCCAGTCCGCGTCCTCCGAGCATGTAACCAGACACATCGTCCGTAGACTTCTTGTAGGCATACAATCCGATGAGCAGCATGCCGACGAAGTAAATTCCAAGTGATATTAAAGTACCTGTTTCCACCAAATCTCTCCTTTGACTTTAGTGATTGTGTAATAAAAGAACCAAATATTTCTAACCGTTCAGCCCTACGGTTACTTAACCTAACAAACTATTTCCCGCGTTTCAAGGATTTGAAACAGATACGGCGCGGGTTTAAACTCTTCAGACGTACACAGCTTGTATAGGTAAGCGCTTTCCTCATTTTATTAAAGTAAAACTATTCAGAAAAATCAAACGCAGTCACTTTTCGTTTCATACACAGATATTATGTGCATTCCGGCACTAAACAAATCACACTTTTCATCATAGGCAATTTGCTCTCTTCCTACATATGATAAATAGATAAAACTGACCGTATGAGAGGGATGAAAATGGAGAATAACCGAAAAGATCCAATGCGCATGATCAATGAATTTTTTGAGGCGCGGCCAAAACGGTCGCTGCTTGGAAATATAGACGAATACTTCAAGCAATCATTTTCAACAAAGGGTTTTTTGCTTTCAATGGAAGAAAAGGATGATTCGTTTCTAGTAAAAGCCGAGCTTCCGGGAACAGAGAGGGAAAACATCAAGCTGACAATCGAGGACGGGCATCTGGTCATTACAGTAAAAGGGGAAAAGGATGCAAAGGAATCCCTTCAAATTCCTCCGTCTGCCTTAGTTAAAAATCTAAAGGCAAATTACCGGAATGGTGTGCTAAAAGTTGTCATTCCCAAAAAACCATCTACTGAGGTAAAAATCGATTAGTTTTTTTACCTCAGTAAAAAATCTTTTAGTATAATTCAATTTTTACTTGCTGGAATTTGTTAAAACCTATTAGAACAAGGCAGAGAAGTTATTTTCTCTGTCATTTTTCTGTTTTTAGAATTATTTAAGTAAAATAAAAGGTAAAATAATTAAAACTTTTAGTTAAATTTTACTTGAAATGTTCAGTCAATTCATCTAAAATGAGTTTTGTAAACGATTTCATTTTGCGGTCAAAAAAGATGAATTAGGGGGTAAAGCATGAAAAAGGCAATAAGTTTGATCTGTATGGTTCTGATTATCGGCATGCTGTCAGCTTGTTCTGGAGGCAATTCCGAAAAGACAAGCAAAGATGACAACAAATTAACAGCATGGGCATGGAACATCAACGTCCCTGTTCTTGAAGCAGCGGCTGAGCGCTATAAAAAAGAAAACCCGGACTTCGAGCTTGAGATTGTAGAACTTGGGCGCGAAGATGTGTATCAAAAATTAACAACAGGCCTGCAAGCAGGCGGTCAGGGTCTTCCTGACATCGTTCTAGTAGAGGACGACCGTATTCAAGGGTATGCAGAAGCGTATCCGAAAGCATTTCTTGATCTGAAAAAATACGGTTTCGAGGAGCAAAAAGATAAGTTCCCGACAAGCAAAACCGATCTTCTGACTGTAAATGACAAAGTAGTCGGCTTCCCGTTTGACGGCGGCCCGACAGGTGTCTTCTACAGAACGGATATGTTTGAAGAAGCAGGCGTGAAAGCGGAGGACATTGAGACATGGGATCAGTTCATTGAAGCAGGTAAAACCATTAAAGAGAAGACAGGCAAAGCAATGCTTGGTCTTGATCTGAACGGTGACGACGGTCTTTACCGCATGATGATGAATCAGCAGGGTTCACTGTACTTTGACGATAAAGGCGAGCTTGTTCTGACATCTGAACAGTCTATGAATGCTGCAAAGGTCATCAAACAGCTTAAAGATGAAGGATTAGTTAAAAATACGGTTGGATGGGATGCGTGGATCAGTGCAATGGTCAGCGGTGAGGTAGCAACTGCTCCATCAGGCGCATGGCTTTCAGGTTCGATTACCGGACAAGGAAAAGATACATCAGGCAAGTGGGGCGTGATTCCGCTTCCGGCATTTGAAGAAGGCGGCAACCGCGCTTCCAACCTTGGCGGAAGCAACTACGTCATCATGGAGAACACAAATATGAAACAAGAAGCCTATGACTTCCTTGAGTTCTTTTCAACAGATGAAGAAACACAGCTTGAAGCAATGAAGGGCGGACTGTTCCCGACTTTGAACACAATCTATGATGAGCCGGTTTTCACTGAAAAGCAGGAGTTCTTTACAAATCAGCCGATCTGGCAGACATTCACACAGCAAATGGACAGCATTCCGTCTGTTAACTATACAGGCAACTACTCTGTTGCAATGGATGAGTCCATTAAAGCACAGTCAGAAGCTGTCAGCGGAAAAGTATCCATTGAGGATGCCTACAAAGCGGCAGAAGACAGACTGAAGAACAGAGTCAAATAAGACATTGAAAATGAAAAAAGAAAGGGCCGAATCTAAATTCAGCCCTTTCGTAATTTAAGGTGGGATCTCGCATGAGTCAAACACGGTTATTTCCTTATATGTTTATTGCCCCTGCAGTTATACTCTTTCTCGTTTTTACCGTTTATCCGATCTTTGCTTCACTGTTGCTGAGCTTTCAGACGTTTGAAGCAGGGGAATATATTTTTACCGGCCTTGATAACTACATTACGCTTTTTAATGACACGATTTTCAGAAAAGCCCTGATGAACACATTCATTATCTTCATCGTGCAGGTGCCGATCATGCTGCTTCTTGCACTGATTTTATCCAGTGTGCTGAACAGCGGGCTCCTTCGCCTGAAAGGATTTTTCAGAGTATCGTTTTTCCTTCCGGCGGTAACATCTCTTGTTGCATATTCAATCCTTTTCTCCATCATGCTTCAGGAGGAAGGCATCATTAATACAGTCGTTGGTTTCTTCGGTCTGGAAGCGATTCCATGGCTGTCAGACAGTTTTTGGGCAAAAGCTTCCATCATCCTTGCGATGACATGGAGATGGACAGGATACAACATGGTCATTTTCCTTGCTGCTCTTCAAAACATTCCAAATGATATGTATGAAGCAGCTTCACTCGACGGCGCGGGGAAAATCAGACAGTTTTTCTATATTACAATCCCGCAGCTTAAGCCGGTTATTCTTTTCGCTGCAACCCTATCCACGATCGGTACGCTGCAGCTATTTGATGAACCGTTCAACTTAACAAAAGGCGGACCGGCCGATTCAACGATGACTCTCGGTCTGTATATTTACCAGAATGGATTTGAGTTCTTCCAGTTCGGCTACGCATCAGCAGTAGCTTATGTGGTAGTAATTCTAGTGGGTATTCTCACATTTATTCAATTTAAAGTGGCAGGTGATCGATGATGAATGCTGAAACAACCAACCAGATTCAATCAACGTTCGTAACAGGGACAAAGAAAAAGCGCAGCCGTTCGCTGCCGCAGAAAATCGGCATGTACGCCATTTTAATCCTGTTTATGATCATCTCGATTTTCCCGTTCTACTGGATGTTTATCGGGGCGACAAATGAATCAGGCAAAATGTTCACAAACCCGCCGACATTGACGCCGGGCGATCAGCTGATGACGAACTTCCAGAACCTGAATGCATCAATCAACATTCCGCAGGTCATGTTCAATTCGCTGTTTGTGTCTCTCTTGTATGTAGTGGCGGCACTTGCTGTTTGTTCGCTAGCTGCTTATGCACTGGCAAAATTCGAATTTAAAGGCAGAAACTTTATTTTCACCGCGTTTCTTTTATCGATGATGATTCCGTATCAGGCAACGCTGATTCCGCTTTTCCGGATGATGTCTGAGCTGAATCTTTTGAACACATATTTCGCGGTCATCGCGCCGCAGCTTTGCTATCCGTTTGCGATTTTCCTATTAAGACAGAACTTCCTTGCGTTCCCGACAGAGCTGATCGAAGCAGCCCGTCTTGACGGAGCAGGAGAACTCAAGATTTTCTTTAAAGTCGTTGCACCATCGATGCGTCCGGCACTTGCAGCCGCGTCCATCTTCCTGTTCATGACACAGTGGAACAACTTCATGTGGCCGCTTGTTGTATTGAATGATGCAGGCATGTACACGTTCCCGGTCGCACTGTCGACACTAATGGGTCTTTCTTATATTGACTACGGCCAGGTAATGATGGGTGTATCCATTGCAACCGTTCCGATTATCGTTTTCTTCTTGGTGCTTCAGAAGCAATTTATCTCAGGCATGCTTGGAAGCGCCGTGAAATAGGAGGAAAACAGGATGCTGACAACAAAGGGGAAGCAATTTTATTTAAACGGAGAACCGTATCAGATTTTATCGGGGAGCATTCACTATTTCCGCGTTGTTCCCGAGTACTGGGAGGACCGGCTGCTGAAACTGAAGCAGCTCGGTCTGAACACAGTCGAAACGTATATACCATGGAATGTGCATGAACCGAAAAAAGGCCAGTACTGCTTTGAAGGCATGGCTGATCTTGAAGGCTTTATCAAAAAAGCAGAAGAGCTTGGGCTGTATGTCATACTCAGACCGGCACCTTATATCTGTGCCGAATGGGAATTCGGAGGTTTTCCCGGCTGGCTTCTGAAAGAGCCCGGCATGGTGCTCCGAAGCTCAGATCCTGTGTTCTTTGATCATCTGACATCATACTTTGACGTTCTGCTGCCGAAAATGGTCCCGCATCTATCGTCAAACGGCGGTCCGGTCATTGCCGTACAGGTTGAAAATGAGTACGGCGCCTATGGAAATGACCTGGAGTATCTGAATGCATCAGCAGAGCTTTTTAAAAACGCAGGCATTGATGTTCTGCTCTTCACCTCGGACGGACCCGAATTCATTCAGCACGGATCCATGCAGGATGCTGTGACAACCTTGAATTTCGGCTCCCGCTCGGGGGAAGCCTTTGCTGCACTCGAAACGTTTCGACCAAACTCACCGGAAATGTGCGCAGAATTTTGGATCGGCTGGTTCGACCATTGGGGCGGTGAACATCACACGCGGGAAGCGGCTGATGTTGCCGCAGAGTATGAAAAAATGATTTCACAGGGTGCGTCCGTGAATTTCTACATGTTCCACGGGGGAACAAATTTTGGCTTCATGAACGGCGCAAATCATTACGAGTTCTACTCACCGACCATTACAAGCTATGACTATGATGCTCTTTTAACCGAATGGGGAGACCCTGGTGAAAAATACTTCACGGTAAAAAACGTTCTTTCTAAATACAGAGAGGTACCTGAAGAAAATCCGGCACCTTCTGTTAAGAAAAGCTACGGACAAGTGAGCATGAACGCTCAAATGAGCGTGTTTGATTATATCAGCACACTAAAACCGCAAAACGTTATCGCTCCGAAACCGATGGAGGAGCTCGACCAGAATTACGGCTACATTCTATATAAAACAGTGATTACAAAACAAGGTGACCTTGAAATGGACACCGCGCCGATACGCGACAGAGCGTTTATCTATATCAATCGAAAGCTTGAGCGCACCATATACCGCAATGATCCGGAAAAAACGATTACCCTCTCCTTTCCGAATGAGGAAAACATCCTTGAGGTATTCGTGGAAAACATGGGCCGCGTCAACTACGGCAAGCATTTGAAGGACAAAAAAGGCATCACGGAAAATCTCTGGATCGGAAATCAGTACTGGTTCCACTGGGAGGTTTATCCGATTGAGATGGATGATGCGGACCTTGCTTTTATAAAAGGAGAAGACGAACGATATCCGCGCTTTTACAAAGGGGAACTGACGGCAGACGCGCCGGCAGATACCTTTATTGATCTTGAAGGATGGACAAAAGGCAATGTTTGGGTAAACGGGTTTAACCTCGGACGCTACTGGGTGACAGAAGGTCCGCAGCAGCGCTTGTACGTTCCGGGCCCGCTTTTGAAAGAAGGAAAGAATGACATTCTCGTGATGGAGCTTGAGGGAAATGAAAGTTGCTCGATTACGTTTACGGACGAACCAAAACTCGGCTAAAGGAGCATACTGCGATGCCTATATTCATGAATGAAGAACGCAACCAATTCCACCTTGCAAACAAAACGGTCAGCTATATCTTTCATGTGATGAAAAACGGGGAGCTTGGCCAGCTGTATTATGGAAAACGGTTGAATCACCAGCCTGACTTTTCCCATTTTGCCGCCTATCACATTCCGACAGCTGCGAGCTGTCATCCTTATAAGGATGATCCGGCTTTTTCCCTTGAGACAGTATGCCAGGAATATCCGGTGTACGGCACGAGCGATTTCAGAGAGCCTGCCATCTCCCTGAGGCATCCAGGCGGAAGTTCTGTCAGCAAGTTTGAATTTACATCTTTTGAAATAAAGGAAGGAAAAGAGCGGATTCCGGGTCTTCCTGCAACGTTTGCGAATGCAGGTGATGCAAGTACATTGATCATCTCGCTCACAGATAAACTGAGAAAGCTGACATTGAAGCTTTATTATACGATTTTCGAACACTCTGCATCTATTGCCCGTCACGCGAGTCTTGAAAACGAAGGGGAGCAGCCGGTCGATATTGAGCGGATGATGAGTCTCTCCCTTGATCTTTCAGACAGTGATTTTACGATGGTCCATCTTGCCGGAACATGGTCAAGAGAACGCCATTTAAAAGAACGAAAGCTTCAGACGGGTATCCAGTCCATCTCAAGCATTAGAGGCGCAAGCTCGCATCACCACAATCCGTATATGGCGTTTAAACGTGCAAATACAACAGAAACTTCCGGAGAAGCGTACAGCTTCCAGTTCATATACAGCGGAAACTTTTTAGCGCAGGCGGAAGTGGATCACTACGATGCAGCACGCATCCAGATGGGAATTCATCCGTTTCAGTTCAGCTGGCATCTGGCCCCGGGCGAGGTGTTTCATACACCTGAGGCCGTTCTGACGTATTCTGATGAAGGGTTGAACGGGCTCACCCAGTCCACGCACGACCTGTTCAGGGATCACCTTATCGCGCCCGTCTGGCAGAAACGGGATCGTCCTGTTCTGATCAACAACTGGGAAGCTACGTATTTC
Source organism: Metabacillus sp. cB07 (assembly GCF_016839225.1). Lineage (NCBI taxonomy): Bacteria > Bacillati > Bacillota > Bacilli > Caryophanales > Bacillaceae > Metabacillus > Metabacillus sp. cB07. The sequence continues at coordinate 362,903 of NZ_CP069296.1, forward strand.
GATTTTAACGCTGATAAGATTACAGCGATTGCAAAGCAGGCTAAAGAGCTCGGTGTTGAGCTGTTTGTCCTTGACGACGGCTGGTTTGGAAAACGCAATGATGATACAACTTCTCTCGGCGACTGGTTCGTCGATTTGAAGAAACTGCCTGAAGGCATCGATGCCCTGGCTGATGCGGTACGCAGCGAAGGGCTGAAATTCGGTCTTTGGTTTGAGCCGGAGATGATTTCTGAGGAGAGCGATCTTTTCAGCAGGCATCCTGAATGGGTGATTCATGATCCTGAGCGGCCGGTCACATACGGCCGGAATCAGTGGGTGCTCGATTATACGCGCGGCGAAGTCGTTGATTATCTGTATGAGCGGATGTCCTCCATCATCGAGTCGGCAAAGCTCAGCTACATCAAATGGGATATGAACAGAAACATCACGGAGGCTTACTCCGCAGCGCTTGGACAGGACCGTCAGGGAGAATTTTTCCACCGCTATATCCTCGGAGTCTATGAGTTATATGAAAGATTGACAGAGAAGTACCCGGACGTCCTGTTTGAATCTTGTGCAGGAGGCGGGGGCCGGTTTGATGCCGGGATGCTCTACTATGCACCGCAGGCATGGGCAAGTGATGACACGGATGCCGTTGAGCGCCTTAAGATCCAGTACGGCTCATCTTTTGTTTATCCGATCTACAGCATCGGCTCCCACGTATCAGACGTGCCGAACCATCAGACGCTGCGCAAAACCTCGCTGAAAATGCGCGGGGATGCCGCCTACTTCGGCACGTTCGGCTATGAGCTTGATCCGAACAAAATGACAGAGGAAGAGAAGGAAGAAGTAAAAAAACAAATCGAGACATACAAGTCACACCGCACACTGGTCAGAAACGGCGATTTCCACCGGCTGATCAGCCCGTTTGAATCAAACGAAACCGCCTGGATGATTGTGTCCAAAGACCGTTCTGAAGCGCTTGTCGGCTGGTATCAGGTGCTGGCGGAAGCAACTCCGAAAAAAATCAGGACGCTGAAGCTTGCGGGGCTCGAAGCAGACAGCATGTACAAGGTGGACGGCGCCAAATACGGCGGGGATGAGCTGATGCAAAGAGGAATGGCGCTTCCGATCCAGTACAACGGCGTCAATAAGCAGCTTGCAGAACGCAGCGGAGATTTTCAGTCACACGTATTTTACCTTACGAAAAATGGGGGATGAGACATGTATTTAGGCGTTGATTACTATCCAGAGCATTGGGATCCATCCCTGTTCGGCGAAGATATTGAAAAAATGAAGGAAATGGGCGTAAACATGGTGCGCATCGGCGAGTTCGCCTGGCACTTGATGGAGCCTGAAGAAGGAAAGTACGACTTCTCTTTTTTTGACGGAGTCATCAAAAGGTTTAAAGAAGAGGGAATCGCCGTTATGTTCGGCACTCCGACGGCTACGTTTCCTGCCTGGCTTGTCAAAAAACACCCTGATATTCTTCTTGAAGATGAACACGGCCATCCGAAATCTTTCGGGGGCAGAAGACAGTACTGCTATAATTCAAAAACCTATCAGACTTACTCTCTTGCAATCGCAGAAAAACTGGTCACACACTATCAGGATGAGAGCGGCATTGTTTCCTGGCAGATTGATAACGAGCTTGGCCATGAAGGCAGTGACATGTGCTACTGCGGCGGGTGCAGAGAAGCCTTTCACCGGTTTCTTGAGAGAAAATATGAAACGGCTGAGGAGCTGAACAAACGCTGGGGCACGATTTTCTGGGGGCAGACGTACAACGCATTCGATGAAGTCCCTGTCCCGAAACCGACAATTACGGTTCATAACCCGGCTATGATGCTTGACTGGGCAAGATTCAGAAGCGAATCTCTCAGCAGCTTCGCGAAAATGCATCTGAATCTCGTAAAAAAGCTGAAAGGCTCACATCAGGAAGTCACGACGAATCTTCCTGGCGGCTTTTTCGGAAAATGGTTTGACCATAACGAGTTTTCAAGAGAACTTGATTTCGTTTCCTATGACAACTATCCAGTATGGGGAGGACTGACGAAACCGGTATCGCCTGCTTTTCTGTCATTCACTCTAGGATTTGTCCGCGGCATCAAGCGTGAAAACTTCTGGATCGTTGAGCAGCTGATGGGTGCACAGGGACATGATATCATCGGCTACCTGCCAAGACCCGGCCAGGCGCAGCTTTGGTCCTATCATGCATTTGCACACGGGTGCAGCAACATGCTTTACTTCCGGTTCCGCGGCATGAACAGAGGGGCTGAGCAGTATTGCCTCGGCATTCTTGATGCAGACAACACGCGTTCCCGCAAATTTTACGAGGTGCAGGAAGTATTCAAAGAAGTCCGTAAGCATGAAGAGGTATTCCAGGCGCCGATTGAGGCAGATGTTGCCGTTCTTTATGACTTTGACAACGTCTGGTCAATGCGCATCCAGCAGCAGAGCTCGCAGCTTGAATTTACAAACGAACTGATGAGGCTCTATCAGCCTTTCCATGATGTAAATGTACCGGTTGACGTCCTGCGGTACGATCATGATTTTTCATCCTATAAAGTTGTGCTCGTCCCGGTGCTCACACTGGTTGACGACGAACTTGCCGCAAGACTGAAAGCTTTTGCTGAAAACGGCGGAACGGTGATTTTCTCCTTCCGTGCAGGCATGAAAAACAAAGACAACAATATCCCGTTCGGTGAAAAGGCACCTTATCAGCTGAAGGATCTGCTTGGAATTGAAATCGATGAGGCTGAGTCGCTTCACGGCGGCCAGCACGTCTCCATTGTTTCAGCCGACAGTAAAACAGAAGCGTCAGGCAGCGTATGGAGAGATCTTGTCCGTCCGGCAGCAGCGGAAACCCTGTATACCTACAGCGACCGTTTTTATAAAAACTATGCCGCTGTTACGGTGAACAAATTTGGGGAAGGAAAAGCCTATTACGTCGGAACCGGTGCAGAAGAAAAGGTGCTGGGTGAGCTTGCATTATCTGTTTTGAACGAGTCCGGCATCTCCTATATCGAATCAGCTCCGGGTGTCGAAGTGGTCATCAGAGGAGAGCATGCCATCGTCATGAACCACAATGATGAAGATGCGGTCTTTGAAGGAGAAGTGCTGCAGCCGTTTGAGACGAAAATTCTGGCACGGTCAAAAGGGGGACACACACAATGAATGCGGCTGAACTGGAAACATTATTCCAATCGACATTTGGAAGCGGGAGCTACCGCAGTTTTTTCGCTCCGGGACGCATTAACCTGATCGGGGAACATACGGATTACAACGGCGGACACGTCTTTCCATGTGCGATCACGTATGGAACGTATGCCCTTGCGGCAAAGCGTTCAGACCGAATGATTCGCATGTACTCCGTGAATTTTCCTGACAAAGGCATTGTGGAGTGCCCGCTTGACGATTTAGCTTACAGGTCCGAAGACGATTGGGCGAACTATCCGAAAGGCATGATAGCAGCCCTTAAGGAACGCGGATACGCCATCGAAGAAGGGCTGGACCTTTTAATCTACGGAAACATTCCGAACGGGGCAGGGCTTTCTTCATCCGCATCGGTTGAAATGGTCACAGGCGTCATGCTCGAAAAACTGTTCAATTTGAAAATCGACCGGATTGACATGGTGAAGCTTGGGCAGGTCGTTGAAAATCAATATATCGGAGTCAACAGCGGCATCATGGATCAGTTTGCCATCGGCATGGGGAAAAAAGCGTGCGGGATGCTGCTTGACTGCCAGACACTGAACTACCGCTATGCACCGATTGAGCTCGATCACCACGTAATTGTCATCATGAATACGAACAAACGGAGAGAGCTTGCTGGTTCAAAATACAATGAACGCCGCGGGGAATGCGAAGAGGCACTCCGTATTCTGCAGGAAAAAGTGCCTGCGCAGTCACTTGGCGAACTATCAGCTGAAACGTTTGAACGCTATGCATCCGCAATCAGCAGTGAGACCGTCCGTAAGCGCGCGCGTCATGCTGTGAGCGAAAATGAGCGGACGATTCAGGCTCTCGAAGCGCTTGAAAGGAACGACCTGTATACGTTCGGCGAGCTCATGAACGCGTCCCACCGCTCCCTTCGCGATGATTACGAAGTAACGGGAAAAGAGCTTGATGCATTAGTGGAAGCTGCCTGGAAACAAAACGGCGTCATTGGCGCGCGGATGACGGGAGCAGGCTTTGGCGGCTGTGCGATTGCCATTGTAGAGAAAACGGCGGCTGAAGACTTTTTAAGAGAAGTAGGCCGCGCATATCTCTCTGAAATCGGCTACGAAGCGTCCTTTTACATCGCAAACATCGGGGACGGAGCATGCGAAATCGAATTGGGGGTTCACATATGAGCGTATTAGTTCTTGGCGGGGCCGGCTACATCGGCTCCCATGCCGTCTACCAACTCATCGGCCGGGGGATCGACACGGTTGTGGTCGACAATCTGCAGACCGGGCACAGAAAAGCCGTTCACCCTGAAGCAAGCTTTTACGAAGGGGACTTAAGAGACGAATCCTTTTTAAACAGCGTTTTTGAAAAAGAGACTATCACCCAGGTGCTGCATTTTGCTGCAAGCAGCTTAGTGGGCGAATCAGTGGAAAAGCCGCTCAAATATTTCCGGAATAACGTTTACGGGCTCCAGGTCCTGCTTGAAGTGATGCAAAAGCACGGTGTAAAAGAGATTGTCTTTTCGTCTACGGCAGCTGTTTACGGCGAACCGGAGACTGTTCCGATTACGGAAACCGAACCGGCAAACCCGACAAATCCGTACGGCGAATCCAAGCTGATGATGGAGAAAATGATGCGCTGGTGCGAGCAAGCATACGGCATCCGTTATGTGTCTCTCCGCTATTTCAATGTGGCGGGCGCGCGGGCAGATGCTGAAATCGGCGAAGATCACACACCTGAAACACACCTGGTGCCGATTATCCTGCAGGTGGCGCTCGGACAGAGAGAGCACATCTCGATCTACGGAGATGATTACCCGACGCCTGATGGCACATGCATCCGTGATTACGTTCACGTAGAAGACCTGATTGATGCACACCTTCTTGCCTTGAACTATTTGAGCAGACAAGGGGAGAGCACCATTATCAACCTCGGCAGCAGCCGCGGCTTCTCAGTCAGCGAGATGATTCGGGAGGCGCGCGAAGTGACGGGCCATCCGATTCCTGCTGCCGCCGCACCTCGCAGAGCAGGCGACCCGAGCACGCTCGTCGCTTCATCCGGTAAAGCAAAAGCCATTCTCGGCTGGGAGCCGGCGCGAACAAACATCAAAACGATTTTGCAGGATGCGTGGAACTGGCATCAAACAAAACCACACGGATATGGAGAGGATTCCAGATGAACATGTCTTCATTCGTCAATCAATTAACAGAGCAAGCCATCCAGAAAAAATTCATCACAGACAGAGACCGCGTGTACGCACGGAATCAGCTGATCGGACTGCTTGGGATTGATGCCTATGAAGAATGCGGTCTGCCTGAGACTCTATTGACAGTTCCGGATCTCCTGGACGTTTTGGTTGAAGACGCAGCCAGACGCGGGGTGGTTGAGGGAACCTTTGATGAAAAAGAAAAACTGTCTGCAGGCCTGATGAATGTCTTTTTAGATAAACCATCCCACATTCAGCAGACATTCGAAGAATACTACAGCCTGTCGCCTGAAATTGCGACCGATTACTTTTATAAACTCAGTCAGAACAGCAATTACATCCAGACAAAACGGATTGCGAAAAACATCCATTACAAAACCCCAACTGAGTACGGGGAGATTGATATCACCATCAATCTCTCAAAACCGGAAAAAGACCCGCGCGACATTGCAAGAGAGAAGGCTGCCAAAAACGATGCAGCCTATCCGAAATGCCTCCTTTGCGCAGAAAATGAAGGGTACGCGGGGCGCATAGGCCATCCGGCACGCGCCAATCACCGGATTATTGAACTTTCGCTAGAGAGCGAGAAGTGGTATTTCCAGTACTCTCCGTATATTTACTACAACGAGCATTCCATTGTTTTATCAGGAGAGCACCGGGACATGAAAATCAACGGGGACGCCTTCTGCAGGCTGCTTGCGTTCGTTGAGCAGTTCCCGCACTATTTTATCGGTTCAAACGCAGATCTGCCGATTGTCGGCGGTTCGATTCTTTCTCACGACCACTATCAGGCAGGGCGCTACTCATTCGCGATGGCTGAGGCACCGGATGAAACGGTATTTGAAATTCCCTATTTTCCGGAAGTGTCATTTGCAAGAGTGAAATGGCCAATGTCCGTGCTGCGTCTGCGTTCTGCGGACAAAGCCTCGCTTGTTGCGGCAGCAGAGCACGTGCTGAATACATGGAAAACGTACTCGAACGCGGAAGCGGATATACTAGCCTTTACAGGAGATGAGCCGCACCAGACGGTCACGCCGATTGCCAGAATGCGAAGCGGCGAGTTTGAACTCGATCTTGTTCTGCGCAACAACCGAACAAGCGAAGAGCACCCGATGGGCATTTTCCATCCGCATGCGGACCTCCATCACATCAAAAAAGAAAACATCGGCCTGATTGAAGTCATGGGACTTGCGGTGCTTCCGGAGCGGCTAAAAAACGAACTACAGCAGATCGAAGCGTACCTGCTTGGTGAAGGCGGGTCTGTTCCTGATCATCACCTCCAATGGGTCAGCCAGCTGCAGGCCAAATACGGCTCTTTTGAAAAGAAAACGATCGATGCTGTCCTGAAAAAAGAAGTTGGCATAAAATTCAGCAGGGTTCTGGAGGATGCGGGCGTTTTTAAACGAACTATTGAAGGGAATAAGCATTTTAACCACTTTATAGAGTGTTTAAAAACAGAGAGGAACGATACGCATGAACATCCTTCACGAAACGATTCTCAAGCATCCGCAGCAAAACATTGAGAAATACACCCTTGAAAACAGCCAGGGATACTCAGTCAGCTTCCTGAACCTCGGCGGGACCATCACATCCATTATGGCACCAGACAAAAACGGAACCTTTGAAAATGTTGTTCTCGCATATGACCACGCGGAACAGTATCTCGAAAATCCGTATTACCTCGGTGCTCTGATCGGTCGCGTTGCCGGCCGCATTCAGGACGCGCAGCTTGGTCCTTACAAGCTTGAGGCAAACGAGGGGGAGCACCAGCTGCACGGCGGTCCGCACGGTTTTCACAGTGTTTACTGGAACGTCAGGACGGAAAAGCGGGATGATGCAGCTGTTGCTGTCCTTACACACTTCAGCAGGGACGGAGAGGGCGGATATCCCGGCAACCTTGACGTGCAGGTGACCTACACGCTTGACTGCGACAATACGTTTACGATTGACTATGAAGCACGGTCTGACAAGGATACGTGGTTAAGCCTGACAAATCATGCGTATTTCAATCTGTCTGCAGACAGCGGGCGGGACGTGCTCGGCCATGCGCTGCAGCTGAATGCAGAAGGCATCGCAGAAATGGACGAGGATCAGCTCCCGACAGGAAAGTGGATTCCTGTAAAAGACACCCCGTTTGATCTGAAAACTGGTAAACTGGTAAGAGAAGCAGCAGAGTCAGACAATCGGCATATTATTAATGCCGGAAACGGGTATGATCACCTTTTTCTTCTTGAACAGCGCGACCTTAACCAAATCATCGTTCAGGAAGAAGAAAGCGGCAGGAGGATGACGGTGCAGACGTCAGAGCCTGCAGCGGTCATTTATACGGCCAACAAAATGGACACAGTGCATCCGCTGAAGGCGGAACAGGCTAAAGGGCCATATGCGGCAATCTGCGTTGAAACGCAGCGGATTCCGGAATCACTTCTAGTGCCGGGGCTGCATACTCACAGGCTTGCAGCACATGAAGCGTACAGATCCAGAACATCATTTACATTTGGACTGGTTTAAACAAGAAGATATTGAGTGAACAAAGGGGTAAGGTATATGGCGGCTACAATTAAAGATATAGCTGAAAAAGCGGGTGTTTCCATTGCGACAGTTTCAAGGGTGCTGAATTTCGACGAAACGCTGTCTGTCGGGGACGAAACAAAAAAACGCATATTCGAAGTGGCCGAGGAACTGTCTTATAAAAAGCGGAAGACAAAAAAAAGCCTCGTGCCGAAGATTGCAATCGTCCACTGGTACACAGCCCTTGAGGAGCTGAATGACCTCTATTACATGTCAATCAGACTTGGCATTGAGGAGCGGGCGAAGCATCACAACCTTCAGCTTGCGACTTACTTTTATGATGACTTTGAAGAGATCAATCAGGACCAGCTGCAGGGCATCATTGCAGTAGGCAAGTTCAGCAGGCAGCAGGCAGAGGAATTCAAAAAAGCGGCCCGCAACGTCGTCTTCGTCGATTCAAGTCCGGATTCAGAACGCTTTGATTCGGTCATCGTTGATTTCGAGCGGGCAACGGAACGCGTCCTCGATCACTTTATCGCAAAGGGCCACACGCAAATCGGCTATATCGGCGGCCGCGAAACCTACCGTGAGCATACAGAAAAGCTTGACGATCAGCGTGAGGAAACGTTCATCAAGTACATGGGAGAGCGGAACATGCTGCGCGAGGACGCCATCTTCATCGGTTCCTTCACCGTTCAGGACGGCCACCGCATGATGTCAGAAGCCATCGCAAAGCTTGGCGACAATTTGCCGACCGCCTTCTTTGCAGCCAATGACAGCATTGCCATCGGCAGCATCCAGGCCCTGCACGAAAAAGGCATTCGCGTGCCCGAGCAGGTCAGCATCATTGGCGTCAATGACATTAGTGTATCAAAATACATTTTCCCGTCACTGACAACTGTCAAAGTCTACACTGAAGTCATGGGCGAAACTGCCGTAGACCTGATGGTCGAACGCATCACCGAGCGCAAAATCGCCAAACAGGTGACGATCGCAACAAAGCTGAAGCTGCGCCAGAGCTGCAGATAAGACGTTTAATTAAACGTTTGTTTAAAAGGGAAAACACCGCGTGCGGTGTTTTTTTATTGTAAATCAAAAGAATGTACGAGTATATTGGATGCGTTTGGAAATTTTCAAGTGAATATTCCTAGCCGGCAAGTAACCTCGTGTAAGCGGCAAGTAAATTATAATAACTGGCAAGTAAATCTATAAATGAGGCAAGTAAAGTGTGAAAATTCTCAGATAAACCGCACACCGCCGATAAAACCGGGCGGAATTTAACCAAATTTTAATACATAATCAAAGCTCCTCCATGATATAAAGAAATGACAACTACAATGGAGGTCCAGCCCATGCAACCAATACCTCAGCCCGACAGGAAAAAGAAAACCGCACTTCCTATATCCGCTGTCGTCCTCATCACCGCACTGCTCTTTTTTGTCATCATTCAATTCATCCCTGTCACTCAAACGGAAAACCAGACGTTTCTCAAAAAAGGAAACCGGCCCCTCATCATCGCTCACCAAGGAGGTGCCGGCATGGCGCCCGGCAATACGATGGCTGCTTTTTCGCTGTCTGAAAAGCTCGGAGTGGATATGCTGGAAATGGATGTTCATCTCTCTAAAGACGGGGAGGTAGTCGTCATTCATGATGACACTGTTGACAGAACGACAAACGGTACGGGGGCTGTCAAAGACATGACGCTAAATGAACTGCAGAAACTCGACGCAGGCTATCATTTCATCGGTCCGGACGGAAGCTACCCTTACCGGAACAAAGGCATTACAATTCCTTCCATGGATGAAATCTTCAACGCGTTCCCCGGCTATCCCATGACGATTGAGCTCAAAAAGGACGATCCGGCATTAGCAGACAAAATGGCAGATCTAATTAGAAAGCACAACATGAGCGATAAAGTAATCATCGCCTCCTTTTACGACGATGCACTGGAGTACTTTATTAAAGCAACGGACGGGACGGTCCCTGTCAGTCCTGCCCAAGGAGCCACGCGGAATTTTGTCATCGCCCACAAACTTTATTTAGACCGCATCGTTCCTATGGAAAAATACACAGCCGTCCAGATCCCGATGGAGGCAAGCGGTATGAACCTTGCGACAGAACGCCTGACAGAATCTCTCCACAAGCGCGGCATCGCGGTCCAGTACTGGACAATCAACGACGAAGACAGTGTCCGGAGGCTTGTGGAGATCGGCGCAGACGGCATTATGACAGATCATCCGAACATTGTGAAGAAGGTGCTCGATCAGGAACTGTAGAAAACCCGAATAATCACGGCCTTTTGTTGCTTTAATGCAATGACTTTTGTTATCATCAGAGTATTGTTTACACGAGATTTATCGGAGGTGGAGCCCCATGTCACGCATTTCAAAAGAAGAAGTGAAGCACGTTGCAAATCTTGCACGTTTAGCGATAACAGAAGAAGAAACGGAAATGTTCACAACGCAGCTTGATGCGATCATTTCGTTCGCCGAGCAGCTCAATGAGCTCGATACAACTGGCGTAGAGCCGACAACACACGTCCTTGAGATGAAAAACATCCTGCGCGAGGACAAAGCAGAAAAAGGATTGCCGGTTGAGGACGTTGTGAAGAACGCTCCTGACCATAAAGACGGATACATTCGCGTACCGTCGATCTTAGAATAGGGAGGGAAGCAGCCGCTATGCCATTATTTGACCAGAAACTTTCAGAACTGAAAGCAAGTTTACATAAAAAAGAAATCACGGTCTCAGACCTTGTAGACGAATCCTACAAGCGCATCGGAGCTGTCGACGGAAAAGTGAACGCGTTCCTTGCATTAGATGAGGAAAAAGCCCGCGCATACGCAAAGGAACTCGACGAAGCCATCGGCACCCGCGATGAATTCGGCCTTCTTTTCGGAATGCCGATCGGGATAAAAGATAACATTGTGACGAAAAACCTGCGCACAACTGCTGCGAGCAAAATTCTTGAAAACTTTGATCCGATCTATGACGCAACCGTTGTGCAGCACCTGCAAAAAGCAGAAGCAGTCACAATCGGAAAGCTGAATATGGACGAGTTTGCCATGGGTTCCTCTACGGAAAACTCAGGCTACAAAGTAACGAAAAACCCTTGGAACCTTGAGACTGTGCCAGGAGGATCAAGCGGCGGCTCTGCTGCGGCCGTTGCAGCACGCGAAGTGCCGTTTGCTCTTGGATCTGACACAGGCGGCTCGGTCCGCCAGCCTGCAGCCTATACAGGTGTCGTCGGCTTAAAGCCTACATACGGCCGCGTCTCCCGTTTTGGCCTGATTGCCTTTGCCTCATCTCTTGATCAAATCGGACCGCTCACAACAAGCGTGGAAGACAACGCATTCCTGCTTCAGGCCATTTCCGGTGTGGATCCAATGGACTCCACGTCTGCGAACGTTGAAGTGCCTGACTTTTTATCAGCATTGACAGGTGACGTGAAAGGGCTGAAAATCGCTGTACCGAAGGAATACCTCGGAGAAGGCGTAAACGAAGAAGTAAAACAGTCAGTCCTTGATGCCCTGAAAGTGCTCGAAGCACAGGGCGCAACGTGGGAAGAAGTCTCTCTTCCTCACAGCAAATACGCGCTTGCAACGTACTATCTGCTGTCTTCATCTGAAGCGTCAGCAAACCTTGCACGCTTTGACGGCGTCCGCTACGGCTACCGTTCAGACAATGCGAAAAACCTGATCGAGCTGTACAAGCAGTCCCGTTCCGAAGGCTTCGGCGATGAGGTCAAGCGCCGCATCATGCTTGGAACGTTTGCGCTGAGCTCCGGCTACTACGATGCCTACTACAAAAAAGCGCAGCAGGTCCGTACTCTCATTAAAAAAGACTTTGAAGATGTTTTTGAAAAATATGATGTCATCGTTGGACCGACAACTCCGACGCCGGCCTTTAAAGTTGGCGAAAAAACGGATGACCCGCTTACGATGTATGCAAACGATATTTTAACCATCCCTGTAAACCTTGCAGGCGTCCCTGGAATCTCCGTTCCGTGCGGATTCTCAAACGGACTGCCGCTCGGCCTGCAGATCATCGGAAAGCATTTTGACGAAAGCACTGTATACCGCGTTGCCCATGCATTCGAGCAGGCAACGGATCATCATAAAGCAAAACCTGAACTGTAAGGGGTGAAAACCATGAAGTATGAAACGGTCATTGGACTTGAGGTCCACGTAGAGCTGAAAACAGAGTCAAAAATCTTCTCAAACGCTCCGAACCACTTCGGCGCGAATCCGAATACAAACACAACCGTGGTTGAGCTCGGCTATCCGGGTGTTCTGCCGGTTTTAAACAGAAAAGCCGTTGATTTCGCCATGAAAGCTGCAATGGCACTGAACTGCGAAGTTGCGACAGACACGAAATTCGACCGCAAAAACTATTTCTATCCCGACAACCCGAAGGCGTATCAGATTTCCCAGTTTGACAAGCCGATCGGCGAGAACGGCTGGATTGACATCGAAGTAAACGGTGAAAAGAAACGAATCGGCATCACGCGCCTTCACCTTGAAGAGGATGCGGGCAAGCTGACGCATACGGGCGACGGCTATTCCCTTTGCGACTACAACCGCCAGGGCACGCCGCTTGTCGAAATCGTATCAGAACCGGATATCCGGACGCCTGAAGAAGCGTATGCTTATCTTGAAAAGCTGAAAGCGATCATTCAGTACACAGACGTTTCCGACTGCAAAATGGAAGAAGGCTCACTCCGCTGTGACGCCAACATTTCCCTTCGTCCCGTTGGACAAGAGGAATTCGGAACAAAGACGGAGCTTAAAAACCTGAACTCCTTCAACTTTGTCCGTAAAGGTCTTGAGCACGAAGAAATCCGTCAGGAAGAAGTGCTCCGTGCAGGAGGCGTCATCGACCAGGAAACACGCCGCTTTGACGAAGCAACAGGCAAAACAATCCTGATGCGCGTAAAAGAAGGCTCTGACGACTACCGCTACTTCCCGGAACCGGATCTTGTGTCCCTCTACATTGATGATGAGTGGAAGGAGCGCATCCGTGCAACGATCCCTGAGCTTCCGGACCAGCGCCAAAAACGCTACACTCAAGAGCTCGGCCTGCCTTCTTATGATGCTCAGGTACTGACTCTGACAAAAGAGATGGCAGACTTCTTTGAAGCAACTGTGGACAAAGGCGCCGATGCGAAGCAGGCGTCCAACTGGCTCATGGGTGAGGTGAGCGGCTATCTGAATGCAGAAAGCAAAGAGCTTAAGGATGTTGCTCTTACTCCGGACGGACTTTCCGGCATGATCAAGCTGATCGAAAACGGCACAATCTCTTCAAAAATAGCAAAAAAAGTATTTAAAGAACTGATTGAAAACGGCGGTGATGCCGAGACAATCGTCAAAGAAAAAGGTCTTGTCCAAATCTCTGACGAAGGCACGCTCCGCACGGCAGTCAATGAAGCAATCGATGCGAACCCTCAGTCTGTTGAAGACTTCAAGAGCGGAAAGCAAAAAGCGATCGGCTTCCTTGTCGGCCAAATCATGAAAGCAACAAAAGGCCAGGCAAACCCGCAGCTGGTCAACAAACTGCTTCAGGAAGAACTTCAAAAACGTTAATACACAGACGGCGCCGCGACTGATTTCAGGAAGGGCGCCGTTGTTTTTGCCGTGCTTTGGCTATACTGGTTCTATGGTTTGCGTATCGGACAAAAAAGGTGTAGACTAATCCTTGGCTTGTACGATACAACAAATCATGGAAATACATTCTGACATAGGATGATGGGGAAAATGAAAAGAGCAAGAATAATCTATAATCCAACATCAGGCCGAGAAGCCTTTAAAAAACAACTTCCAGAGGTTCTGGAGAAATTTGAAATTGCCGGTTACGAGACATCCTGCCACGCCACTACGTGCGAGGGGGATGCTGTTCAGGCTGCCCGTGCAGCAGGCCTCCGCGGCTTTGATCTTGTTGTCGCAGCTGGAGGAGACGGCACAGTCAATGAGGTCGTGAACGGCCTTGCTGAACTTGAAGAACGGCCTCAGCTTGCAGTCGTTCCGGTCGGTACAACAAACGACTTTGCCCGTGCCATCGGCATTCCGCGCGACAACATCCTGACTGCAGTGGATGCCATCCTTGCAGGCGAAGCAAGAGCCATCGACATCGGACGCGTCAACGGCCACTACTTTGTCAACATCGCAGGCGGAGGACGTCTCACCGAACTCACATATGAAGTCCCAAGCAAGCTTAAAACAGTCCTCGGCCAGCTCGCCTATTACTTAAAGGGCATCGAAATGCTTCCGTCCATCCGTCCCGCAGAAGTCGAGATCGAATACGACGGCAAGCTATTCAAGGGCGAAATCATGCTGTTTCTCGTCTCCCTGACAAACTCTGTCGGAGGTTTTGAGAAGCTTGCCCCTGACAGCAAGCTGAATGACGGCATGTTCGATCTGCTGATCCTGAAAAAAGCAAACCTTGCCGACTTTATCCGGGTCGCAAGCCTTGCGCTCCGCGGCGAGCACATCAGCGACAGCAACATCATCTATACAACGGCCAACAGAGTAAAGGTCACATCCGCTCAAAAAATGCAGCTGAACTTAGACGGCGAATACGGCGGCGATCTGCCGGGCGAATTCGTCAACCTGTACCGTCATATTGAAGTCCTCGTGCCGCTTGCAAAAGCCCAGCAAATGGACGAATAGAAACTTGGCCCTGCGCCAAGTTTTTCTTATGTCTTCAGTGTGGTAAAATGAACAAATCAGTAACTATAAAGGAAGATTACCATGACAAAGGCAATTGCGCCTGTACAAAAAAATGAATACTACGACGTGACCTTTGAAGACCTGACGCATGACGGATCAGGCGTTGCGAAAATTGAAGGATATCCAATTTTCGTTCCTAACGCCCTGCCAAACGAAAAAGGCCAGATCAAAGTCACGAAAATAAATAAAGGCTACGCATTCGGACGCCTTGTCGAGCTGCACGAGGAAAGTTCAGAGCGCACCGATGCGCCGTGCCCGATCTATAAACAATGCGGCGGCTGCCAGCTGCAGCACTTAAGCTATCAGGGCCAGCTTGACTTTAAGCACAAGCAGGTCAAAGAAGTGCTCGCACGAATCGGCAAGCTGAATCTCGACAACGTTACGGTCCACCCGACACTCGGCATGAATGATCCGTGGAACTACCGCAACAAAGCACAGGTCCCAGTCGGAGAACGCGAAGGCGGGCTCATCGCCGGCTTCTATCAGCAGCGCTCCCATGAAATCATTGATATGGAACAATGCCTGATCCAGCAAAGCGAAAACGATGAAGTCGTCGCAGCCGTGAAAGAAATCGCAAACCGCCATGGCATCCGCGCCTACGACGAACAGAAAAACAAAGGCTGGCTGCGCCACATCATGGTCCGCCGCGGCACCGTGACAAATGAAATGATGGTCGTCTTCATCACCCGGACATCTGATTTTCCGAACAAAAAAGCCGTCATTGAAGACATTACGGCCCAATTCCCGGCCATCAAGTCCATCGTTCAAAACGTTAACCCAAAACGCACCAATGTCATCTTTGGCGATAAAACAACTGTGCTATGGGGAGAAGAATACATCTACGATTACATCGGCAACATCAAATTTGCCATCTCAGCGCGATCCTTCTTTCAGGTAAATCCTGAACAGACAAAAGTACTCTATGAAAAAGCACTGGAATATGCCGATCTGAACGGAGAGGAATCTGTCATCGATGCATACTGCGGCATCGGAACCATTTCCCTGTTCCTTGCTCAAAAAGCCAAAAACGTGTTCGGCGTTGAAATCGTTCCTGAAGCCATTGAAGATGCCAAGCGCAATGCCGAACTGAACGGAATTGAAAATGCAGACTTTGCAGTAGGTGAAGCTGAAGTTGTCATTCCGAAATGGTATGAAGAAGGAAATGCAGCCGACGTCATCGTAGTCGACCCGCCGCGCAAAGGGTGCGATGAAGCCCTGCTGCGGACAATCCTTGATATGAAGCCGAAGAAGGTTGTCTATGTAAGCTGCAATCCTGCGACTCTTGCTCGTGATTTGAAAGTGCTGGAGGATGGCGGATACGCTACGGTGGAAGTGCAGCCGGTGGATATGTTCCCGCATACGACGCATTGTGAAGCGGTAGCTTCTTTAAAATTGGTCTAATAGAAAAAAGCAGCTGAGATAGAATCATTCTATTCCATCTGCTTTTTATTTCGTTTTCCAAAATTTTATAACAGGCAGAGATTGATAAACAGGCAGGAAACATGTTATAAGTGTAAAAGAATATTTTTTAACGGAAGTTTGACATTGAGAGGATTTGAGTTTGGCATGACCAATAATTTTTGGCGTGATCTGCCGAAGCCATTTTTCGTACTTGCCCCGATGGAGGACGTGACAGATGTTGTGTTCCGTCACGTAGTCAGTGCAGCCGGCCGTCCGGATGTTTTTTTCACAGAGTTTACTAACTCGGACAGCTACTGTCATCCTGAGGGTCTGAAAAGTGTGCGCGGCCGATTGACGTTTACAGAAGATGAACACCCGATGGTTGCACATATATGGGGAGACAATCCCGATTATTTCCGTCAAATGAGCATCGGCATGGCGGAAATGGGCTTTAAAGGAATTGATATCAATATGGGCTGCCCGGTTCCGAACGTGGCATCAAGAGGAAAAGGCAGCGGCCTCATCCTCCGCCCGGACGTTGCGGCAGAACTCATTGGGGCTGCAAAAGCAGGCGGACTGCCTGTCAGCGTGAAAACAAGACTTGGATTTAAAAAGGTAGACGAGTGGGAGGAATGGCTTGGGCACATCCTGAAACAGGATATTGCGAACCTTTCCATTCACTTGCGCACAAGAGACGAAATGAGCCAGGTCGATGCGCATTGGGAACTCATCCCGGAAATCAAAAAACTGCGTGACCGCATCGCGCCGGACACGATGCTGACCATCAACGGCGACATCCCAGACCGGCAAACAGGTCTTCAGCTTGCAGAACAATACGGCATTGACGGCGTCATGATCGGCCGTGGGATCTTTAAAAACCCGTTTGCCTTTGAAAAAGAGCCGAGAGAACACAGCAGCAAAGAATACCTCGACCTTCTGAGACTGCAGCTTGACCTTCAAGATCAATATGCAGAAGAAGTACCGCGCGCTGTTACCGGCCTTCACCGCTTTTTCAAAATCTATGTCAAAGGATTCCCGGGAGCTGCAGAGCTGCGGAGTCAATTGATGAACACGAAATCGACAGATGAAGTGAGGGCAATGCTTGAGAGGTTTGAGGAAAAACAAGCAGCAGAACGGTTAAACGAAAAGCAGGAAACCTTATAAGGGTTCCTGCTTTTTTGTGCAAATAATATCAGTAAATAAAGGATTTTTTCTTTTCATGGAGGGTTTATAGCAGGTAAAACAGAAATACATTCCTGTACCAATTTAGAAAAAATAATAAAAATACATATGCAAATAGGAGGCTCACATGGGCAGATTAGTACACTTTGAAATTCACGTAAATGAAATGGAGCGCGCAAAGACGTTTTATGGAGAGGTCTTCGGCTGGACATTCCAGGACTGGAGTGAGTATGCAGGCCTTCCGTATTTCGGAGCAGTGACAGGAGATGAGAATGAACCAGGTGTCAACGGGGCTTTGATGCAGAGACAAGGTCCTTCTCCTGAGCAAAACCAGCCGTTAAACGGGTTTTCCTGTACGATGGGCGTTGAAAACTATGACGCAGCGGAAGCGAAAATCCTTGAGTGCGGAGGCAAGGTTGCATTGCCGAAATATGCCCTTCCCGGAATGGCGTGGCAAGGGTACTACCTTGATACGGAAGGCAACATCTTCGGCATTCATCAGCCTGACGCGAACGCAAAATAAAAAGGAAGGAAAGGCGGTGAGGCAGCCTTTCCTTCCTTTTTTAGTCAACTCCAAATCAAATTCTCCCGCGGTACCTCCTGTAAAAATCCGCACGGCTCTCCGGCGCTGTAAATCTGCAAGAGATGCAGCGCGCGCGTGCAGGCCGTATAAAACAATCTGCGCAGGCTCGCGTCTCCATAAACTTGAGCCGATGCGTCATAGATAATGACAGCGTCGAATTCAATGCCTTTAGCCAGATAGGCAGGGATCACAACGATGCCCTGCTCATATTCAGCCGAGCCGCTTTTTACAAGCTTAATGTCCGGAATATGACCAAGCGCGCCAAAAGCTTCGCTGCTTTCGGCAGCGGATTTGCAGATGATGGCAATGGAATGGTGCCCCTGCTTTTGGAAGTCTGCAACTTTGGATGCGATGCGCCGGTGCAATTCGGTCCGGTCTGATACGGCAGTCAGAACAGGCATCTCGCCGCCGCGCTCAAAAGAGACAATCTGATCACCGTTAGGAACAAGTTTCCGAGTGAAATCTGTTATCGGCTTAGTAGACCTGTAGCTTCGGTTTAAGAGAATGGCTTCTGTTTCATGGGGGCCATATAAGCCCATTAGCGGGTGGAAATCGGACAGGCCGCTTGCGTGAACGAAGATGGCCTGGTTAAAGTCCCCGAGCACGGTCATCTTTGCCATAGGAAACAGCCGTTTCAAAAATTCAAATTGAAAAGGAGAATAATCCTGTGCTTCGTCTACAAGAACGTGCTTAATCGACGTGTTTGTCTGAAAGCCCTGAATCTGCTCTTTCAAGAATAAAAACGGAGGAGCATCTTCATAAAACAGTCTTCCTTCATCAAGCATGTTCATCGTCATCCTGCAAATATCCGCCCACTCTTCAGGCGGTTTCTCAGTCATCCAATTGCTTATGTTCGAAGGGTCTGAAAAAAGCTGTCTGTATAAAGCGGTAAAATCGACGAAGCGGATGCCCTGCACCCATTTTCTGAGTGGCTTCAGCTTCCTCCGCACAACCATCCTGCCGAGCACCTTGATCTCTTGTTCGTAATCATCAAGATCTTCCTCAGAGTCCTTTCTTTTCTCTAAATAAGAAAAAGCCTTTTGATACTCATCTTTGCTCAGAAGCTCAATTTCTTCCTGGACCCAAGGTTCGTTCAGCTCGGCTTTTTCCGTTTCATCGATTTTTGCGTTCAGCCATTCCTGCAGCTTCTCAATTCTGTTCGAAAAGCGGTTGGAAGTATCCGTGCCGTAAAATCTTTCTTCCATTTGTTTGCCGGAGACAAATGGTTTTCCTCTGAATTTAACCCCTTTAAATACCATGCCGGATTCTTCAAGGGAGTGGCTGTACGCTTTTACCGTCTCGAAAAAGGAAGTGGAAGCCTTGAACCGGATACTTGCCGTTCTTGTGCGGCGGGCAGGTTCATCAGCCGCGGTCAGTACATATTCCAACTGTTCGTAGGGATCCTCGACTTTAAAGGAGCCGCTCAGCCTGTGGTACATATATTCCTGGAACGTAACCTGCTGCATGTTCTCTTCGCCAAGCTCAGGCAGGACATTGGATACGTAGCTGTTAAACATGGAATTAGGGGAGAAAAGAATGATTTGATCAGCTTTCAGACGGTCCCGGTACTTATAGAGGAGGTAAGCAATCCTTTGCATAGCTGCCGAGGTCTTGCCGCTTCCTGCTGCTCCCTGAACAATGAGCAGTCTGCCCGATACGTGACGGATGATCCGGTTTTGCTCCTGCTGAATGGTCGCCACGATGCTGTGCATGTGTTTATCTGTCCCTTTGCCAAGCACTTCCTTTAAAATCTCATCTCCAATGGTAAGGCTCGTATCAAACATCGACTCGACCATGCCCCCGCGGATGAGATATTGCCACTTTGTCTCCAGATTTCCTTTAATCACGCCTCCTGGAGTCGTGTATTCAGCAGGGCCTGGGGGATAGTCATAATAAACGCTCGAAACCGGAGCGCGCCAATCATAGACCAGAAAATCCTCGCCGCTTGAATCTGTGAGAGTTGAAATGCCAATATAGACTTTTTCGGGTTCCTTTGTGCCTTCCTCGGTGAAATCAATCCGTCCGAAATAAGGTGATTTTTGCATGCGCTCAAGGACAGACAGCCTGGTTTTGGCATGCCTGTGGGTGCTCTGGCTGACAGTCAGGGCCTGCGCCTGCTGCCTTAAACCGATGATGGTCTCAAGATAGTCGTCAAACGTATCTGTATTTACCTTGACTTCATCCCAAAAGTGCCTTTGAATATGGGTAACTTCACTCCGGCGCCGGCCGGCTTCATCCGCAAGCTTGCTCATCTGCTCCGTAATAGTCCCGGTCACCAGATCCAGTCGTTCCTGCTCCTGCCGAAGGTCATTTTTCATTCAAAGCACTCCTTTAAAAAAAGTTTGATAAAATGGGTTGACTGAGAGAGAGGTTTTGATGTAAGATTAAGATAAGGATAAATATATGGTGTTTAATTATTAGGTTTTGTGTTTCTAAAGTAATATATCATGGCGGTATTAATTTATCAATGACTTTTTAAGATATAAATACTATTTGTTTTTTAATATACGTTAAACAAAGCGGGCAGAGAAAATCTCTGGCCGTTTTATTATCGCCTTAAATCCTTTATGGAATTTTGTTTATTGATAGCAAGAACACGATTGAATTCTGAATCGATTATTTACATATTTACCTAAAAATGAGACAATAAAACAAATCTTAGGAGGAGGAAAGTAACTATATGATGCCATCTTATTGCTAATTCATTTCCAGATAAAATTCATACGAATTTTATAACGAGTATAAAAATGTGCCTGATTACCAGGTTTATTTGGTTATGCTCTTTATGGAATGTTGGCAATACAGAGGATCGCTTACTTTTCTAAAACCTGAGATGATGAAGGCTGGCTGTTTTTATCAGTAACGCTGATAAAGGAATGTTCTGTGCATTATGCAGACGCCTGCTTATTTAAGCTGACCCCAATCATAATTTCGGACGATTTTAGGCTGTAGGAAGAGATATCTTCTTGCGGCCTTTTTGCATGTGAAAGTAACTGACTTCTTTGCCCTGTCCATAGACGGCATAACTCACACAATGATGAAAGAAGGGGATTTTGTGTTTGAGTTGACGCTGCAGGGTGTGAAGAAATATATGGAGGCTACCCTTGTGCTGAGGAATATCAGCTTCGAGGTGTATGCCGGAGATAAGGTTGGGATTGTCGGCGCGAACGGAAGCGGGAAGAGTACGGTGCTAAAGCTGATTGCCGGTATTTTGAAGATGCATTACTATCCGGGTTATCCGCAGACTTCGAGCCCGGGGTATGATGAGGGGCTGATCCACCGGCCAAGGGGTGCGACCATCGCGTATTTGGAACAGATGCCGTCTTTACCTGAAGGTCTTAAGGTAATGGATGTGCTGAATATGGCGTTTGAGGATGTTCATAAGATTGAGGAACAGATGCGTGATTTAGAGGAGCAGATGCAGACACTTACGGATGCTGCTCTTGAGAAGGCCCTGATGAAATACAGTGTGCTTGTCCAGCTGTATGAAGGCAAGGGCGGCTATGAGATTCAGGAGAAGCTGGGGAAGGTGTGCACGGGGCTGAAATTCAGCGATGCTTTTTTGAATCAGGACTTTGATTTGCTTAGCGGCGGGGAGAAGACGACGGTCATGCTTGGGAAGCTATTAGTGCATGATCCCGACATTCTTCTGCTGGATGAGCCAACGAATCATTTGGATATGGAGGCTCTTGAATGGCTTGAAGGTTATTTGAAAAACTATAAGGGAATCGTCATCATTGTCTCGCATGACCGTTATTTTCTCGATCATGTCGTGACAAAAATCGTGGAGATTGAAGACATGGAGTCCATCACGTATAAGGGCAACTACTCTTCCTTTGTGAGTCAAAAGGAAGAAAACATGCGGATTCAGTTTGAGCATTTCCGGGAGCAGCAAAAGAAAATCACTTCCATGGAAAGCACCGTAAAGGACCTCAGGGACTGGGCGATGCGTGCTGATAACACCAAGTTTTTCAAACGGGCAGCGAGCATTCAGAAAAAGCTTGCGAAGTTGGAGCGGATTGATAAGCCGGTTTTTGAAAAACGGAATATGAGGCTGAACGTCAAACAGGCTGAACGGTCCGGGAATGAAACGATCAAAGCGGCCGGTCTTTCGAAAAGCTACGGAGATAAGGTGCTGCTTGAAAATGCAGACCTGATGATCCGCTACGGGGAACGGGTCAGTCTGATTGGAGGGAACGGCAGCGGAAAAACGACTTTTTTGAAAATGCTGCTTGGAGAAGTGAAGCCGGATGAAGGGGTGGTAGAGGCTGGAGCAAATGTTAAGGCTGCCTATCTGCCGCAGACAATCACTTTCAACAACGAACAGCATACCGTCCTTGAATGCTTCAGGGAAGATATTTCGATTCCGGAGGGCAAGGCAAGGGAGTATTTGGCCAAATTTATGTTTTATAAAAATACGGTCTTCAAAAAAGTGAATCAGCTGTCAGGGGGAGAGCGTATCAGGCTTAAGCTTGGAATGCTGCTGTTTCAGGATGTGAACTTGCTGATCCTGGATGAGCCGACGAATCATCTGGATATTGATTCGATTGAAACCCTTGAAGAAGCACTTGAGGAGTTCACAGGAACCATCTTCTTTATCTCGCATGACCGGTATTTTATCAATAAAATCAGCCAGCGGATCGTTGCGCTTGAGGACTTTGCGTTTAAAAGCTACTTTGGAAACTATGATGAGTACAAGCGGCAGAAGGTGAAGCAGATTCCAGCACAGACAATTGTTAAAGAGAAAAAACGAATGGAAACTGTGAAGCAAATGGAAGCGGCTGAAACTGCTCTTGCGAAGGTGGAGCGGCTTGAAAAGGAACTCGTTCATCTCGATTCCTTAATGGGGGATGAACTGGACTATGAAAAGCTGGGCTGGCTGCACGAACGGAAGATGAAAGTCACGGCAGAACTTGATGAAGCAATGGAAGAATGGATGAAAGAATAAAGTAGAAGCCTGTCCTTTCGGGGGCAGGCTTTATTATTGTCCGTCTACCCTTTATAATGAACAAAGCAATCACGCAAACACCCGCCGGTTATTAGGTAACTGACGGACAGGAGGTCATATAATGGATAATAACGATATTTTAATTCGCTTACGATATGCACTGGATTTGAAAAATGCAGAGATGGTCGAGATTTTCAAGCTTGGCGGGATCGAAGTAAGTCCCCTGGAGCTGCCGCTCATTTTGACAAAGTCTGATTCAGAGGAAGAAAACATCACCTGCGACAATGTGATGTTCGAGTCGTTTTTAAATGGATTAATCACCTTTAAGCGCGGTCCGAAGCCTGGGGCAGAGACTCCGGAACTGACTCTTGCCAGAAGCACGAACGTAAACAATCATCTTTTGAAAAAAGTGAAGATTGCCCTTGCGCTCACAACTGAGGAAATGATTGAGATTTTTGACCTGGCAGGTTTGCAGGTGACTAAAGGAGAACTCGGTGCTCTCCTCAGAAAAGAAGGCCATAAAAATTACAAAGCGTGCGGAGATAAGTTTGCCCGGAACTTTTTAAAGGGACTGGCTGTTAAATACCGGGGCGCTTAAAGATGAATCACACATATGCAGGAGAAACAATCCGGTATGAGGTGACGCATAAAAACCGCACCTCAATCGGGCTGCGCATGGACCAGTACGGGATTGTGGAGGTCCTGGCTCCGAAGGGCACAAGCGAAGAGCAAGTGCATAAGGTGCTTGAGGCAAACTGGGCACTGATTCAGGAAAAGCTGAAGGAAATGCAGACCAGGATGCAGGGTGCGCTGAAGAAAACCTATGAATACGGGGAGACCTTTCTATATTTGGGAAAGGCGTACCCCATTAGCATTACGCACGATGAAACCATCCAAAAAGACCATGTGGTATTTGACGGGAAAACCCTGCACATTCAAGTAAAGCAGCAGGAGGATGCCATCATCAGACAGGCACTCAAACGCTACTATTACCAACAGTGTAAAGCCATCGTGGAAAAGAGCATCAAGTCCCATCAAGCCCATTTCAAAATGAAGCCCCGCTCTGTCAAAATTGTCGACAGCAACAAGAACTGGGGGACGTGCAACGGAAACCTGGAGCTCACCTTCAACTGGAAACTTGCGATGGCGCCCCAGGAGGTAATCGACTATGTTGTCGTGCACGAAATGTGCCACATGGTGCATCTGAATCACGACCGGTCGTTCTGGAGATTAGTCGGGAAGATTATGCCTGATTATAAAGAGCGGGAGGCTTGGCTTGCTGTGTCTAGTTGGAGGATGACGGTTTAGGTATTGTAAAGCAAGCAACATAGACAGGGAGAAAATGACCAGACTAACATCCGGTCGTTTTTTCATTCCGATGATTTTACCTTGCATTCGTCATCTATGTCTATTCAACTATTAAATCATCCATCTTTATATCTTGATTAAAATTTTCCCTTCATAATTGCGGCTTTCAATTAATCTATGAGCCTGTGCCGCCTCGCTTAATTCAAACACTTCGGCGATAGGAAGGGTTATTTCTCCTGAGGCAAATAATCTTAAAGCTCTTTCTGCAACAGGCGCTAGTTTGGCTGGGTTGTGTTTTCTGGTAGTGCCCAGGCTGAACCCTTTAATGTTTCTGCAGCTGCTGTGAACATCACTTGTTTTAAAAGTGCCGGGTTTGCCGCTGCTGTTGCCGAATTGAACGAGAGTGCCATACAGTGCCAAACACATCAAACTTTGACTGGTGACTTCCCCGGCTATGGAGTCAAAAATAACATCAGCCCCAAGATGATTCGTCTGTTTCAGCACTTCCTCTGAAAAGGTTTCGTAGGTGTACACGAAATCTGCACCCAAATTCTTTACGTAGTTCTCTTTATCTAAACTGCCAACCGTCCCGATAATTTTCTGAACACCCTCGAGCTTTGCAAGTTGAACGAGCATAGAGCCTACGCCGCCGGCTGCGCTGTGTATCACAATGGTATCTTTCTTTTTTACTTGTCCGATTTCAAATAAGAGCAGGAAACTTAAAATAGATACTGTGGGCATTGCTGCCGCCTGTTCGAATGACAGGTTTTCTGGAATTTTAAAGACTAATTGTTCGTTTGCTGCAACAAACTCTGCATATGAACCGTTTTTAGGAAAAGCTATTACACGGTCTCCTTTGGAAAAAGATGAGCCAGCGGGTGCCTCTTCAATTGTTCCGGCAACATCCAATCCAAGCGTTAGAGGAAAACTCCCTTTCTCTTTATTTCCTAACCGCTTTTTAATATCTGCATAGTTAACACTTGTATAAGCCGCTTTAATTAATACTTCGTTTTTTCCTATTTCGGGTACCTCAATATCTGAATATGTAAGGACACCGGGATCCCCAAACTCATATTGTACTACTGCTTTCATTCTCTGCATCTCCCCGTATACTTCTGTTAAATACCATTTAATTTTAGCATAAAATGTAAAATGGAGATCGCCTTTCTTGTGTACTAGTCAGCCGTTGCTTACAATTGGTGTATCCGATAGATGAGAGGTCCCTGATATGCCAACAATTAAACACGAAGTTTATATCCATGCCCCCATTGAAGTTTGTTTTGACCTTGCGCGCAGTGTAGATGTGCATATGGAAACAACAAGCAGAACTCAGGAAAAAGCGGTTGACGGCGTTACCAGCGGCCTGATGGAACGCGGAGATTCAGTCACTTGGGAAGCTGTTCATCTTGGAGTGAGACAGAGATTAACAGCTAAGATTACTGAGATGAAAAGGCCCTATCAATTTACAGATGTTATGGTTAATGGAGCTTTCCGTTCATTTACGCATACGCACGAATTTAAAGAAAGCGGAACAGGAACAATCATGAAGGATTCCTTTTCCTATGAATCTCCTTTTGGTATTCTTGGAAAGATGGCCGATCTGTTATTTCTAGAAAGGTATATGAGGAACTTTATTGCTGCTCGTGCTTTGGAGCTGAAAAGGATTGCTGAGAAGATGTAATGCTATATGGACAAAACAAAAAGAAAGGCAGATGCCTTTCTTTTCTAGTTCTATTTGTTTGATAAACTTGGGTTATTCATATGCTTCAAAAGTTCAGTCAGCACCTGGCTGTAAGAGGATAAGCGTTCCTCTGTTCTGCCTGGAAATGCTTCCTCAATAAAGGCAAGAGTGTCGTTTTCTGTATGCCAGATTCCGCCGTGCTCTTCTGTTTGCTCGTAGCCGTCAAGTTCACCGATTTCCCAGTTGGTAGATTCAAAGTAAGCAAAAGGAATACCGAGCTTATCAAACGGAGCATGGTCGCTCCAGTCTCCAGTTGTGCCTGCCGGGTAGTCAGGGTTTAACCCTGGGTTGATGCCGATATCGAGCTTTTTCTTTTTAGATATGTTCACTGCTTGGTCACGAATGAACCCATCTTCGCCTGCGCTGCCGTGAACATACATTTTGTCGCCCGCAGCAAGGCTGTCCAGGTTGATCATGCCAATCGTGTTGTCGATTTCTTTAGCTGTCATTTGCTTCGCATAATGGTTTGATCCATTTAATCCGCCTTCTTCAGCGCCGAAGGCAACGAATACGATGGAGTATGGGGTGGATACTTTGTTCAGGACTTGAGCGACCTCAAGCATAACGCCTACTCCAGATGCGTTATCATCGGCTCCTTTGATTTTTTCAACAGAATCATAGTGAGCGCCGACAATAATTTGCTTGCTTGATTTTCCCTGCTTAAAGGCAAGTACGTTCGCTGAGGATAAATTTGTGCCTCTCTTTTTAAAAGTGAAAGGTTGTTCAGCGGTTTTGTATCCCATGCGCTTAAATTGATCATGAATATACGTTTTCGCTTCCGTTTCACCAGAAGTGCCCATAAAACGAGGTCCTATTTTTTCAGACAGGTACTTCGTGTGCTGGTAAGCCATGGCACCTTTCTTATGTACCAATGATGGGGAATATGTGACAGCCGAAGCCGCTCCTGCAGATGAGATGAGCAGGAATAGAACGGTGAGTAAAGTAAAAAGCTGCTTTTTCATGAGAGTCTCCTTTTTATTAAAATTCATTAACATGCATAATTATAAGTATAGATTCATAGAATTACAATCCCCTTTTTTATAGCGGAGGTTAAGAGCTTGTTTCCCTCTTGCAGGGAAACGAGGCTTAATGGAAGAATAGATAATGATCATCAGAAAAAAAGTCAGGAGATCAACATGAACGAAATTTTCAGCCAGTATAGATTTAAACTAACAAAAGAAACAGCAAAAGCAACCGAGTACGAGCATATGATCAGCAGAGACATCATCTATACTCAAAACACGAAAGGGATCAATATTGTTCTGCACCCTGATACGGCGGAGTCGCTCCGCTTGGTCCAAAAAAGCGGCGGTCCTGTACATAGCACGGCGCTAAGCGCATATCCGAAAAGGCTGAACGGGGGAAAAACACCCATCCATTATGGCTATTCATTCAAGTTTCAGTCAGAGGAAGAGTTGGGTCAGTTCTTAAAAGGGCTGGATGACTTGTTCTGCTGCAGATAAAAAAACGATCAGCGTGTGTGCTGGTCGTTTTTTTGTCTAATTAATCATCTTGAGAAGTAATTAAATTGGTTATTATTTTGAAAAAAAAGGAAAATCGATTTTTTCACAGAATATAGTTCTAAATAACTAAGCTTAAGTGAGGAGCTGACAACAGTCTTGAGTGAATTAACACAAGAAGGAAAAGGTCTTAAAGGCAGTAAATTTCTATTTCAACAATTAGTGAATGACAAACAGGCATCATTAAACTATGCAATCTTATCCAGCTCTCCATCATTAATGGGGTTTATAAAACATAAGGATTCTTTTCAATGGAAGTCACCGCTTAAAGAGCTTGCATATAAAGAATTCAGAAATGAGTTATTGGAACTTGAGGACAGTTGGACTATAAATAAAGATCTGCTGAAAGAATATTGGCCTGCTATGGGACCTCAATGGGATGGTATAGCAATTGTGGAAGGAAAAGATGGCAAGAAAGGGCTGCTGTTAGTTGAGGCAAAAGCTCATATAAAGGAAATGAGATCCCAAATACAGGCGAAGGGTGAAAGCAGGCTGTTGATAGAAAAAACAATCAATGAGGTTAAAAACTATTTTCATTCTTCAGAACCGCTAGATACGTGGATAAACCAGTATTATCAGCTCTCAAATCGCCTTGCATTTTTGTATATATTAAACCAAAAGATGGAGATTCCTGCTTGGCTGGTACTAACTAACTTTGTGGATGATCAATCCCATATCTCGACCAGTTTAGAAAGTTGGATGGGTCATTATATAGAAGTTTTTGATCAAATGGGACTGAATTCATCAAAGTGCCACCTTATTAACAACGTTATTACTATCTTTCCTGAATTGAATGAGACGTGGTTAACAAAGAAAGGGTGAAATCTATGCCGGACGTGTCGTACAAACCTATCGTTGAATCAGAGGTTAAGGTAAACAGCACTTATTCCATATGCATCGATAAATGCATTAAGTATGAAGATGGTGAGGAAAAAGAAGAACAAGTTGTTTTAAGATATAAGAAAGACGGTATTAGAATTCCCAGGCAGCCTGCATTCAATGAAATAAGTGTCACTGAAGCAATCATTTCTGCTTATAAGAAAGGTGTCTTTTCAAGAGAAGCTTTAGAAATGATGAAAAAGGGCATCAGCGAAATTAAATAAAAGAACTAAAACCCAGGAGTATATATTCTCTTGGGTTTTAGTATTTGTATTTATATGCTTACCTGCTTAAAAACGCAATATCCGATTTTACGTGCTTAATAACCTGTTCAATCGTAGTAATTCCAAGTTTATTCCTTGAAGTCCAGGCTCCATTTTTATAAAGAGTGAAGTACGTGCCTTCAGGAGATATATCCCCAATGACATTCTTACGGCGATGGTGAGGCTTCCTTGTTACACATTCGCCGTTCTGCATATTGCTTTTTACGTGCTTATTGAGCTGAAGGCCTGGAATGGTTTTTAAGGTTTCTAAAAGAACGGCATTACTCGTCAGCGGATTTTCAGTATGTTGTTTTTTAGGGATGAACTTGTCAAACGCCTCGTTTAGTTCGTCGATATCATATCTTTTTTTCTCGAGAAAGAACTTAATAATAAGATCTTGTGTGTCGCTGTTTGAGAGTGAATAACCAGCGGTTTCTAAGAAGCTGTCAAACTCATCTTCACTTAACTTCAATGCGAATGCAATGGATACAAGCGTGTTTTTCTTAGGCTTATAGGAAGGATTTGTTCTTATTTTCGAAAACAGCTTTCTGTCTAATCCGGCTTTATTATACACTTGTGCATCAGTAAGGCCCCGTTTATCAATCAGGTCAAATAATACCTGGTTTAAAACAGGCTGGCGGTTTTTGCCGATGTAATCTTCGATATCCTGAGAAATGATTTCTGGCGAATACACCAGAATATCTTCTGATGCCGGTGAATAGCAAAGGAAATCTGAAGAATATAATGCGTTGTCTATGTAGTCTTTCAGTTCATCTATAAAGGTTTGATTAAGCAAATGACCGCCTCCAAATGTCGCTTTCAAAGCGACCATAATATGGATATTTCTCGTTAAGATTATATCATGAATATGTATGGAGGCTGATGAACATGAATCATAAGTTAACTGAAATTGTCTTTCTGCTGGACCGCAGCGGATCAATGGGCGGACTCGAACAGGATGTTATTGGAGGGTTCAACTCTTTTGTTGAAAACCAGTGCAGGCTTGAAGGCGATACAGTGCTGACCACTGTATTATTCGATGATGAATATGAAGTGCTTTGGAAGGGCGAAGATGCAAAGTCCGTCAAACTGACTGTGGGAGATTACTATGTCAGAGGATTGACCGCCCTTTTAGATGCCATTGGGAAAACAATTACCGATGTGGGTCGAAGACTTTCAAAAACTCTGGAAGAACAGCGTCCAGGAAAAGTAATCTTTGTCATTACAACAGACGGACAGGAAAATGCCAGTAAAGAATTTTCATATGAAAAAGTCCATGAACTCATCATGCATCAGCAGAAAAAATACAGCTGGGAATTCATCTTTATGGGAGCGAACATAGATGTTGCAAAAGAAGCTGAGAAAATTGGGATTAGAAGCGCCGATGCGTATTCTTTTGAAGCATCTGAGGCCGGAATGAAGGAAATGTATGATGTAGTTTGTCAATCTGTGAATCAGATCAGGATAGAGCTTCCAATTGAAAAGGAATAAAAAATCGCAGTTAGCAAATTCCCACCTGTAAAGAAGGCAGAAAAAACATTCGTTTTTTCTGCCTTACCTTATCTTCCGCTAATCGCATTTTTAATTAGCAAATCCGCCACAAC
This sequence comes from Metabacillus sp. cB07, assembly GCF_016839225.1. NCBI lineage: Bacteria > Bacillati > Bacillota > Bacilli > Caryophanales > Bacillaceae > Metabacillus > Metabacillus sp. cB07. The sequence continues at coordinate 392,924 of NZ_CP069296.1, forward strand.
AGGAAAATGATCACTCGGAAATTGTCCGTTCTCATAATCATTTACTATTTTGACAGAGTCAGCAAGAACATTCCCTTTGGTCAAAATCCAGTCAATACGCCTCTTTGGACCCTCACCTGTTGGATCTTTAAAACGGTTTAAGGTGCCAAGATTTTCATTGATGCGCACAGCTGCCGTTTTCCATGAATCCTTGAATGCACCTCCTCGTGTCAAAATTTGATGAGGTGGACTGCCTGGAGCTGCGTTGAAATCTCCGGTCAGCAGAACAGGAAGAGCGGGATCAAAATTCTTAATCTTCTCCAGAATCAATGAGGCACTTTTTTCCCTCGCTTCTGCCGAGACGTGGTCGAAATGAGTATTTATAACGTAAAAGGACTGATTTGTTTTCCGGTCTGAGAATTTCGCCCATGTTGCCATCCGCGAAATGACGTTGCCCCAATTCTTAGATCCAACCGTCCCCGGAGTATCCGAAAGCCAGAAGAAATTGTACTCAAGTAGTTCATACCGGTCAGTTCTGTAGAAGATGGCTGTATATTCCCCGCTGCTTCCGCCTTCCCTTCCAATCCCAACCCAGTTGTACTCAGGCAAAGATGCATCAAGGTCCTGGATTTGCTGATACACAGCTTCCTGCGTACCAATAATATCCGGATTCTCCTTTTGAATAAGCTTCACAATGGCAGGAAGCCTCTCTGCCCATGTATGAGGAGAAGAATCGGAGCTGTTCAGATACCGGACGTTGTAGGTCATCAGCCGCATTGCTGTGTCGGTTGGCGCTGCTGAAATGGGCTTGATGATTGTGCTTGGCAATAGCATGAAAGTTAGAGAAAGGATTAGCAGGATGGCTGTTTTTTTCACTAAACGTAGACCTCCGTCTTAAATAGCCTTACCTTTAGGTTGTCGTGTTTGTGAGGGGAGTATGTATGAGAGAAGCTTATAAAAAAACGGAAATTGAGTGAGTGTGACAGTTACATAAATCTCTGCCATTACTGCATTTTGAAAAAAATATTAATGTCTGTGAAAAAAGTCTTAATTTGTTATTAAAACAAGAAAAAACTGGGTATTGAGATATGTGGTGTGTTTTAATAGATTATAGAAATTTGTAATGATAAGTGGGGTATGTAAAGTGTTTGGGCAATCGCTTTCGGGTTTGTATGAAAAAATTCATAAAAAAGAACAAGAACTATCGGACCTCAAGACTGCTGGAGCTAAATTGTTATCCCTATATGAAGATTTTAGTTCCAATGAAAGCCTTTGTATGGAGCCGTCTCTTTCTGCGAACACATTCCAGGGAATGAATGCTAACGGATTTGAGAGACATAGAGAATATGAAGTCTTCCAAGCATACAGGGAGCTGAAGGATGAACAATTAGTACAAGGGATTAGTATGGTGGAATATTATATAAATAAAATCGAAGATGAGATAGAAGAACTGAAGAATCAAATAGCTGCACTCGAAGCAGAAGAAAAAGCTAAAAATGATTAATCGGGGATGAAATGATGGAAAAAGAAATTAAAATTAATTATTCAGAGGTAGAGCAATCTTTAGAAGATATGAAAGCATCAGCGAGTTTGTTAGAAATGAATCTTAAAGTTTTGGATGGAGAAAATATTCTAGCCTCTGCGAAGAAGCTGGATGAGCTTAACAAACAATTAGTTCTTTTAACTGAAGAATATAAAACGTTGTTGAAAGTGAATATTCAACTAACTAAACAGTCGGTTGAAAATATGCATGAAGCAGATAAAAGTACTGCAGCTTCGCTAAAATGAGGATGGGAGAGTTTGACTGATGAAAGTTTTGGACGTGAATTCCTTCCAGGATGGAATTAGTGCCACTATTAAAAGTATCGATAATCATAATGATGAAATAAAAAAGCTGGCAGAATCTCTTCATTCCTTTTTATCCTTAGGCGATTCTTTTAAGGGGAATGGCCCAGATGCTATTCGTGCTTTCTATCAGGAATGCCATATTCCCTTTTTACTATTTTATGAACGGACTCTAGTAGAATATAGGCGAACACTGAAGTCAATGTCAGATGCCATACGTTCGGTAGAACCAGAGAAAAAAGGGTTCATCAGGGAATCATTCTTGGAACAGGAATTAATAGAGGGTTTAAATAAAATGCAGGATACTACAATAGGACTAACGGATGAAGTTAATAAAGTCTTATCACACATTCAAGACATTACCTCGATAAATCCTTTAAACGATGATAAAGTGATAGATGGAATCCAATCAACCAAAAAGCGAGTTGAAAAGATAACAGAAGAGCTTAACGAGATGGATCAGGAGCAGTTAAAAGAACTGGAGAGTGTTGAACAAAATATTGCTGCTTTAAAAAAATATGCCCACGAAATGAAAGGGATGTTCAGCAGCAATAAGATGTCTGTTAGTGATTTTAATATTCAGCAGTTGCAGGAAATGAAGAGTTATAATAAATTGCAGGATATGATTAGTGAGAAGGATTGGACTGCGCTGGAAGTGCTGGATACGGGGATATTATTTGATGCAACCGCTCCAATTTCTTCTGCAGGAAGTACTTTTGGGACTATAACTGATAGTTTAGCAATATCTGAAACTGCCTATGCAGTTATTAGAAAGGGTTCGAAGATATCGAAGATTGATTCAAACGGTTATTATAATGTAACTGCTGGAAGAGGAATTGGTTTTAAAAAAGACACTGGTAAATATCATAAAAATTATATTGAAAGTCAATCGAAATTAGGTAATGAACTCGATATATCTAAACATTTAAAGGTATCATCGGCAGTAAAGGATGCCTTCAAAAGTAAGGTTGGATTAGTTGGTGTAGCAATAGGAACCGGTGAAAATGTAATGGAGAATATAAATAATAACGAAACAAAATCTAAGATAGTTGGTGATGCCGCCGTAGATACTGCTTTTGGTGTTGCAACTCTTGCCGGTGGTGCGGCTGTGTCTGCTATAGCACTAGGTACTTTTGGTGCACCAATCTTAGGAGCAGCTGCAATTGGCATTGGTGCAACTATATTTGCAACATATCTATTGGATGGAGTGAAATTTGGTAAGGATGAAGAAACGGTTTCAGATAAAGTAAAAGATGGTGTTGAAAAAGGTATAAAAACAATAGCAGGGTGGTTTTAAAAGTAATGCTAAACAATGAATTTTTTAGATTAGATAGGAATCTTAAAAGAAGTCAGTTGCCTGACTCATTTTATAAAAATTTGGGGCCATATCCAACCTTCCAAATGAAAACAACTATTAGTGTTTTTACTCTTTTTATGATTGATTTTTTGTTGCTATTTCCAATGCTTGCTTTAGGTGTGAATATATTTACATATCTAACAGTTCCTTTAATAGCCATTTTAAACATTTGGGCGTTGGCGTTACTCTTTAGGAATGTTGAAAAGACTCAAGTCGAGTCAATTCAATTTATTATGTTTTTGGGATTGACGGGCTCGTGGGGCTTTTTCCTACTATCATTAAAATTTGCATATATGAGTGGTGTGATAACGTGGGTGTATTATGCAGTAATGACAGTACTTTACATAACTAGTATTTTCATATTCTTCTATAAGCAATTAAATAGTTACTGGAAGGAGTTTAAAGAAGATAGAAAAGATACTCCCCGCTGGCATTATGTAGTACTGTCCGCAGGCCCGCCGATTGGATATATACTAGCTCAATTTTTGATGGGGCTGGGAGAAGATGTGACCTTAATCGTAATGACAGGCATTCTAATCATGTTTTCCGTTTTCTTCACGTATTTAATGACTAAGTCGATCCATAAATATCTCTTTGTTAAGAATAATCCCCACCTTGTAAATTTGCCTGAAAAATAAATATTTAATGAAGGGAAACTGTCTAAAATGAAATCATTCCTACCAATCGGAACAATTGTGACTTTAACCGGTGGAAATATAAAGTTAATGATTCACGGAAGAAAACAAATCCTAGTTACAGACGATGAGCGTAATGGGAAAATGTACGACTATCTAGCCGTTCCTTATCCAGAAGGATATATATCACCTGAATATACATATGTTTTCAATCACGAAAATATTGAAAAAGTCATTTTTGAAGGTATGTCTGATGAGGAAGAAAAAGAATTCCAAAAAGTGCTGGAAAAAGCTAGCGCTGAATGAGATGAAAGGACTGGTCAACAGCGACCAGTCCTTTTCTATGAAATTTATACCCTTTCAATCCGCAAATACTTCATTCACCTGCTTAATTTAGTCAAGCCGTCCCTTCGGAGGAGAACTTTTTTAGCTTAAGAGGTTTTAACAGCTTATGGTGGAATTATAGATGAATATGAATGGTGTTAGAGAAGTGAAGATGTGGTTATGCAGCGATAAGAAGTTTCGTGCAATCTTTTGGAGGAGGGCCCAAGATGTCCGATCAAAAACCATTCAACGATGCTGTGGAGCACATGAAAAAAATCGAGGGACTGCCTTGGCAGATCGATATGAAAAAGCTTCCCAGGCCAATCCGTTACTTCGGATACTTTTTTCTTGGCTCTTTTGCTATTTCCCTTCTTTTTATTATGCTTGGGGTTTTAATCACATAATCAGCAACAGGAGGAACCTATGAATAAACCGTTTTACGTTTACCATCTAGTAACAAAGAAAAAAATGAGTCCCGGTCAGATTATTTCCTTCGACAAGAACGAGCATAACTCTTTGTTCCGCTTCTTTTTCGAAACAAATATCTTAAATGCAAAAGGTGAAACAGTTGACCGGATTCTTCAGAATGGAATATGTGATGATGGTTTAAAATTGAATAAAGATGATGCAGAAACAACAATGAAATATATGGACAAAACAATGAGGGCTGTCAGGGAAGCGGTCGTTGAAATGGTCAGATTACAAGATTACCCTGATTACCCTTCACGGCTTTCATGTTTATATGCAGCGAAAACGTATGAGGATATTCTGAGTTGGAAAAAAATCTTTGACTCTTATAACCGGGGAGTCTTACAGATTGTGAAACTCAGGGTAGAAGGCAGCTGCTTTGAAGGCAATGGCAGCCTGCTGCCAAAGGAAGACTGTGTTCCATTTTCAGATAAGATGAAGCAGGCAAAGGCATATTGGGAGAACCGCGAAGAAAATGAGCTGCCGGAGCTTTTAGTCAATGGGAAGATAGAAGTCGTTGAAATAGTAGATGAGTTTGAACAGAATTTCATAGCCGCACATACTTAAAAAACTCGCCATACAAAATGACGAGTTTTTCACGTGCATTAAAACCAACTCAAACAGCCCTTGAAAACAGATAAAACGCCACCCAGGCCGTCAAACTCCCAAAGCCTAGCAAAATGAGAAGAGGAAAAACGCTCGTGCTGACATAAAAAAGAGCGGCGACTCCTGCTACAATTCCGATAGTGTGCACAGGCTTTCCGATTGAAAGCAGCATCGAATTTTTAAGTGATTGAAGCAATGTCAGATGAAAGTGCACGGTGTTTGAAAAGAAATGCATGGTTAACACAAACATGAATACTCCGATTGCCAAAAATAGATAATACAGCGGCGAGCCGGATTTTGCGAAATAAAAGTAGTCGATGACAAGGATGATCCAGATTGGGACAATCAGCAGTCCGCCCGTCATGCTGCGGGTGTAGTTTTCTTTGTAGAGCTTCCAATAGGTGCGAAGCAGAGGAACCTGGCTGTCTGCAGTAATCCATTTCCGTGAGAGGCCGAAAAGGGCGGTAGTCGCCGGAAAAAGGATGAAAGGTGTGAAAATAGCAATTGTCAGCCCATTTACTAGTAAGCCGGCCGGATCTTTAACGGCAAATAGATTAAAGGATAAGTAGACAATTGGCAGACTGAAGAACAGCCAGACGATGTTGGCTGTAAAGATTCGTGTGATCCATTCGGTTGCGGTGTAGAGCTGCTGCACCAATCCTCCTGTATTCATGGCTTTCCCCCTGATGTTTGAAAACGTTTTTATTTTTATCATAGCATAAAGGATGGACTTTTTTGAATATAAATCCGATTTTTGAAGGTGAATTATCAGTCTATTAAAAAAATTCATCTTATTTTGTCAAAAAAACGTTGCGCAGGGATATTTTAGGGAGTATGCTAGATTCATAAATAAAAACGTTTTTATTGAAGGCAGGAGAGTACAATTACGACAAAAATCACCATTAAAGACGTTGCAAGAGAAGCGGGAGTTTCCATTTCAACCGTATCCAATGCTCTGAACGGCGTGGATGTGCTCAATGCAGCAACACGTGAGCATGTGCTGAATGTCGCCAACAGGCTGAATTACATTCCCAATGTGAACGGACGGAATTTGAAAACAAGCGCGACGAAGGTTCTTGGGTTATTTATTACAAGCATGCAGGGACCGTATTACGGGATTCTGACCGATGCTGTCTACAAGGAATGTGAGCGCAATGGTTATGAACTGAATGTGTTTGTAACGAAAAATGACCGGAGCGCACTCAGCAGTATCCTGGGCAAACGCGTAGACGGCGCAATTATTTTGAACGATTATATTACGGACAAAAATGTGGAGCAGCTCGAACAGGCAAAGGCGCCGGTCGTGTTTCTCGACAGGGAGCAAGTAAGCGGGACGATGTCCAGTGTTGTATTTGATTCCTACAAGGGCGGACAGATTGTTGCCCGTTATCTAATGAATTTGGGTCATAAACGCCTGGGATACATACAGGGATACTCAAATCTATACGACGACATCGAACGGTTCCGCGGATTCAGAGATGCCATTATGGAAGCTGGTCTTGAATTTCATAAAGATCACCGGCTGGTAGGGTATTTCGAAGAAGAAGCGAGCTATTCGGCTGTGAAGTCCTACGTCAGGAATGGAAAACGGCTTCCCGATGCGTTCTTTGCAGCAAATGATCTCAGTGCGATTGGAGCAATAAAAGCTTTGAAATCAGAAGGATTAGTTGTGCCGGATGATATAAGCGTTATTGGGTTTGATGACATCGACATCAGCGGCTTTTTCAATCCCCCAATTACGACAGTGAACAATCCGATTGCAAGACAGGGGCTTCTGGCAGTGAACCGGCTGCTCGCCATGATCCAGAAAAAGGATACAGGCAGGCTGGACAAGCTTGAAGGAACACTGGTTGTAAGAAATTCATGCTCGGTAAATAAAATGGTTTTTATGAGTGACTAAATATAAAAGCGCTTACAAAATAAGTGCTTTTATATTTACTTTGAAATAAAAACGTTTTTATGCTACAGCGAAGGGAGAAGGGAAATGGCAATAGAAGGAGTGCAAGTAAGCAAAAAGCCTTTCTTGAAAAAACTTAAGGAGCAGTGGCCGCTTCAGGTCATGGTGCTTCCTGGCATTATTTTTATGATTATTTTCTGTTATGTGCCTATTTACGGATTAACTATCGCTTTTAAGAGCTTCTCGGTTACAGACACCATTGCTTCGGCACCCTGGGTGGGGTGGGAGAATTTCAAAGTGGCATTCGGAGACAAGTTTTTCTGGGATTCGGTTGTCAATACGCTTGCGATTAGCTTTCTGAAACTGCTGATTGGATTTACAGCACCGATTGTCCTTGCAATTATGATTTTTGAATTAAAGGATGGTTGGTTTAAAAAGTGGGTTCAGACGATTTCCTATTTGCCTCATTTTCTGTCTTGGATTGTTGTGGGTGGAATGCTGATCAGCTGGCTTTCTACAACCGGCATGCTCAATACGGTTTTAGTGGGAATTGGTGTACTTGACAGTCCTAGAAACTTTCTTGTTGAACCCGAGAGCTACTGGATGATTGCTGTCCTTTCAGATGTATGGAAGGGTGTGGGCTGGGGAACGATTATTTACCTTGCGACTATGGCAGGAATTGATCCGACCTATTATGAAGCAGCGAAAATGGATGGTGCCACCAAGCTTCAGCAAATTTGGCACATTACGCTGCCGCTGATGAAATTTATCATCTTGCTGATGTTTATTCTTGCAGTTGGAGGCATTCTTGGTTCCAATCTTGACCAGACGCTTGTCCTGATGAATCCGCTGAATGCATCACATGCAGAGGTAATCAACTCATACGTTTATAAAATCGGGCTTGCCCAGGGGGATTTCTCGTATGCGACAGCTGTCGGTCTTGGAATTTCAATCATCTCGCTGATCCTGGTGCTTATTACAAACCGCCTCACTAAAAAATTTAGTGACCGTTCGGTGTTTTAAGGAGGGTGCTATGAAGGTAGCCAATACAGAAAACATACAAATTGCCGTGAAAAGTCCAAAACGAAGCACCAAAGTAAAGGAAAACAAGCTGTTTAACATTGTGAATATTATCTTTATGTCGCTGTTTGCGCTTGTGATCATCTTTCCAATATGGGATATTGTCGTCGCTTCATTCAGCAGTCCTGACACGCTTAGAAGTTCAAGGCTGAGGATTTGGCCTGAGGAATTTTCGCTTGAAAACTACAAACTGGTGTTCAATGATCCAAGTATTTGGAATGCCTTTATGATTTCCATTTTAAAAACGGTCATCGGAGTTGTCACCCACGTGTTTTTCACAGCCATGGTTGCCTATGCGATGAGCAAAAAGGATCTATTGGGACGGAATGTTTATACAGCGATGGGAATCGGAACGATGTTTTTCTCAGGCGGAATGATCCCAACCTACCTTCTGATGAAGTCACTCGGGCTGCTCGATAGCTTCTGGGTGTATATTATTCCGGCACTCTTCAGCTATTACGACATGATTATCATCATGAATTTTTTTCGGGAAATCCCAAGCTCGCTTGAGGAATCAGCAAAAATGGACGGAGCCGGGGTATGGACGATTTTTATGAAAATTATCATCCCTCTCTCTATGCCCGTGCTTGCGACTATTGCTCTTTTCAACGGTGTGTTCCAATGGAATGACTATATTACAACCAAGCTCTACATAAGCAATGAAGCGCTGTATCCGATTCAAATGAAGCTTTACGAAATCATTGTTCAGCAGCAGGCACAAACGATGCAGACGGTGGGCTCAGTTGTGATCCCGACATCATCTGAATCCATCCAGCTTGCGACGATTGTCATTGCCACTGTGCCGATTGTTCTTGTGTACCCGTTCCTGCAGAAGTATTTTATTTCCGGAATGATGATCGGAGCGGTGAAAGAGTAGACTTTCCTTCATGCGCAGGAGCTTGTTTGTAAGCGTTAACACTGCGCGCGGGGAACTGACTTTATTTTAATTTATTGGGGGAAATGAGATGGGGAGAATGTTGAAATCATTGTTTTCAAAGGGGATTATTCTGGTGCTGGCACTCACGATGCTCTTGACAGGGTGTTTCAATTCGGAGAGTGCTTCGAGTAAGCAAGGATCAGGAACGAAGGAAAAAGCGCGCTATGAGGTGGACGAAAATACACCTGCCTGGAAGGCCGATAAAAAAGAAAGCACAGAACTGACTTGGTATGTCAATGCAGATTGGTTCAACAAAGAATACGGCAACGATACGATTACAAAGAAACTGAAGGAAGACCTGAATCTGGACATCAAATTTTTGACGGGTGACGATACAAAACTGAATACGTATTTTGCAAGCGGCGAGCTGCCTGATATTATAACGATCTTTGGTGGGAATTCGCCCACTGCCCAAAAAGCCGCCACGTGGGCGCTGCCGCTGAATGAACTTGCCGATAAATATGATCCATATTTTCATAAAGTAGCAGAAAAGCAGACTCTTGACTGGTATCAGCTGAAGGACGGCAACACTTACGGGTATCCGAGTTTTTCGAATACAGAAGAGCATTATGATACCAATATGATTCCCGGCATGGATGCTTTTGTCGTCAGACAGGATATCTATGAAGCGATTGGGAAGCCAAGTATGTCTACACCTGAAGAATTTCTGGCCGCTATGGAAAAAATTAAATCACAATTCCCGGAAACAGTGCCATTCGGATTCCGAGGATTTTCTGCAGCCGGTGATACAGGCTCACTTTCTCACTTTCTGCAAAACCATCTGGGAGTACCGATTACAACAGAAGACGGAAAGTGGTATAACCGAAACTTGGATGAAGACTATCTCAGCTGGATCAGTACATTCAATAAGGCCTACAAAGAAGGCTACATCAGTGATGATAACTTTTCTGATGACAACGTGAAATTTGAGGAAAAAGTGGCGCGCGGGGATTATGCAACTATGTTCATAAGCGGAGCCATTCAGCTTGGAGGCGCCCTTCAGAAAAACATTGCTTCAAACCCTGAGCAAAAATACATTGCCATTGATGGACCTAAGAGTACAAAAGGAAATGAGCCGACGCTTAGTCAAACGGGTATTTCCGGCTGGTCAGTAACGTATGTGACGAAAAACGCTAAGGATCCTCAAAAAGCGATTCAGCTGTTTACTTATTTGCTTAGCGATGAAGGACAGTATTTGACCACATATGGAGTTGAGGGAGAGACGTATGATCTGAATGCTGAAGGAAAAGCTGTTCTGAAGCCGGAGGTTGTAGAGCTTCGCGATTCAAACCCGGATGAGTTCAAGAAGAAGTATCGACTGGGCGAATTCTGGTTCTTCGGGCACGATACATTTGCACTTGAAAAAGGACAAAATGAACCTGTAGAAGCTACCTCTCAAATAACAGACTGGGCAAAAGGAAAGCTGAAGCCTCAGTTCCTGCTTGAGAATACAGACCCTGATCAGGGAACGGGAGAAGCACGAAGCTTAACCAATATCAATTCTTACTGGGCTACGACGCTTGCCAATATGCTGCGGGCTAAGAACGACGAAGAATTTGAAAAGCTGAAAGCGGACTATGAAAAGTTCCTTGAGGCAAACAACTTCGACTCTATTGTTAAAATCAGAAATGAAAAAATGAAAGAAAACGCCAAAAAGCTTGGTTCGGAATAACACAAAAAGAGAATCAGAGCATATCGCTTTGATTCTCTTCTTTTTACTATATTAAAAGAGAGGCTGGTGCAGCAGCGTGACATCTAATACATATGAAGTGATTGGGAGCTTAAAATCGACGATGCAGCTGAAAACAATAGACGGGAGGACCGTGCCTTTTCAAAATGATATTCCGTATCCATCGTTTGAGCCGCAGCAAAGAAACATTCTGAATCTTTCCGGTGAGTGGAAAAAACAGCGCTTTGAAGCTGATCATGATTGGTCGATGAGTGAGAGAAATGATGAGTGGATCCGCCAAACGGAAAGAGAAGGGTACCATTCTCTTACATTTGATGACAGCAGCTGGGAATCCCGCAGTCTTCCGCTTCCTGAAAACAGACTGACTGGAAAAGAAGAAGTAAAGGCAGCAGAAACCTATGAAAATGGGGTGTGGTACAGAAGGACGTTTCTTCTAGATGATACCTGGAGTGAAAAAGTGATCACTCTTAAATGTCTTGGTGTTTCATATGTCGGCGATTTTTGGATTAACGGGACATATGCAGGCTGTCATGAGGGCGGATATACGCCATTTGCTTTTGACGCTACAAATTTGGTCACAACGGGAGAAAATACGATTGCGGTAAGGGTTGATAATCCCCCATGGACAACGCGTATTGATATGGTCCCTGCTATTAACAATGACTTTTTTAACTATACAGGAATCATTCACGACCTTTATTTAGAAGCCGCAAGTGCGGTGCAGGTTGTTAGGACAGATGTAGTGCCGAAGAATACGGAAGGTGACCTCGAGGTTTCAGTCGTGCTTGAAAATAGAACAGACAGTGAGCAGAATCTTTTTCTTACAGGCCTCGTACATGAAACCGACATGTTATCGCCCGTTTTCTTAACAGAACCTGATGCAAAAAGCATTTGTGCAGGGAAAGCGGAGTTCAGCGGGATGGAAGAAAGATCTGTTTTTCTGGCGGCAGGAGAAACAAAGGTCATATCCTATCATGTCAAAATCGCTGCTCCAAAGCTTTGGAGCATACGAGAACCAAATCTGTATGTTATGGAGGTACAGCTTTCTAAAGGTGAAAAACAGCTGGATGCATTTTATTCGCAGTTTGGCATCCGGACACTGGAGACGGAGAAGGCTCAAATTAAGCTGAACGGCAAACCTGTTTTTCTCGCAGGCGTTGCCCGGCATGAGGAATGGCCGGAGTATGGAAGAACCGCATCTTGGGAACGGATCAAGAGTGATTTCCTTCAGATTGCTGATCTGTCTGTTAATATGGTGCGTACCGCTCATTACCCAAATCATGTCTACACCTTCATTATGCTCGACCGCCTGGGGCTTACCGCGATGAGCGAGATTCCGCTTTGGCAGTTTGAAACACACCATTATGAAGCACAGGAGCAGCGGGGCATCTCCTATCAGATGTGGAGGGAAATGATATATTCCAATTACAACCGCCCGTCAATCATCATGTGGAGCACGCAAAATGAATCAAAGGATGTTTTGCTGCGGAAAGCCTATAATGAACGGCTGGCAGCGGAACTGCGGTCATCCTACAATGATGGCCGGCTGACGACTCAGAGTGCTGCAGCAGATCAGCCCGGTTATGATGATGCTTCGATGGAGCCGCTGGATGTAGCGGGCTGGACGATGTATTTCGGCATTTTCCATGGCAGCACGCCTTATGAAGGTACACGTGATTTTATTGAAAAAGCTCATGCAAGGTGGCCGGACAAACCGATCATCAACACAGAATACGGAATCTGGAGCAATGCTGATAAGAGCTTTATTGAAAAGCAGGTTGAGATTTATGAAGACGTCCAGCTTGCCCTGATTGAAAAAGCGACTGTCTCTCCGCAGGGAATCGTCAATGAAAAAGGATACGTTGCGGCTATTGACTATTGGACGGTCTTTGACTGGTATGTAAACCATAATGAATTCTATCAGACAATGGGTATGTATCATATGGACAGAAAGACAACAAAACCGCTCTATGACCGTTTCATTGAAGACCACCGCAGGCTGATGGGAGAAACGAATGGAATCGGTGAGGTTTCATACAAACAGTACCTGAGCAAATTAAAGGGGGCGATAGAAAAGGATACCGGAGAGTTCTTCCTTGAAGAGGTAAAGGATTTAAGTGAAGACAATTACTTGATTGTGAGTATCTTTGATCCAGAGAGCGAAGATGGCATGAGTGTTTCTATTACAAACGCGTCCGGCATTTCAGATTCCTATCAAACATACGGCATCAAAACAAAGGAAGCATTCCCTGTTCATGTCCCGCTTTGGAAACTGAAAAAAGATGTCCTTAAAACAGCATCAAAAATAAAAATCACCCTTAAAGGCGGCCGAAAACTCGAGATCATTGAAATGATGAGCGGCATGTTCGGGAGATAATGAAATAGGGGTCAGTCCCTCATCACAGTTAAGTGATGAGGGACTGACCCCTTTAAAGGAATATTCACTGCAAAAAGAGAATAAATACATATCGTTATCAAACCGGAGGCAGCACCAATCTGCCTCCTTTTGGAGTGTGAAAAATGTTTGAACAAAATCAGATGATCAGCGTGAACGGGTTAATCAAGACGTATGGGGACTTTACGGCAGTGGACGGCATTACGTTTGAGGTTTTCAAGGGCGAAGTGTTTGGCGTGCTCGGCCCGAATGGAGCGGGAAAAACGACGACACTTGAAATGCTTGTCGGCTTGCGGAAGCCTGATGGCGGGTCGGCTGATATTGGAGGCTTTGATGTTGTCAGGGATTTAAAGAAGGTCAAAGAGGTTATTGGCGTCCAGCTTCAGTCTACGACTCTTTTTGAACTTTTGACAGTGGAGGAGATTCTGCAGCTGTATGCCAGTTTCTACAAGAAGCATGTCCCTATCCATCCGCTGATTGAGGATATGCTGCTGACTGATAAAACGAAGAGCAGAATTAAGAGTCTGTCTGGCGGACAGAAGCAGCGGCTTGCGATTGCTCTTGCCCTTGTGCATGACCCGTGGATTATTTTTCTGGATGAACCGACGACGGGACTTGATCCGCAGGCGAGAAGAACGCTGTGGGATATTATTTTTAAGTTGAAGGAAAGAGGCGTGACAGTCGTTCTGACCACCCACTATATGGATGAGGCGCACGTATTATGCGACAGGATTGCGATTATGGATCAGGGGAAACTGATTGCCCTTGATACTCCGGCTCAGCTTGTCAGAAATCTTCACTCTGAAAATGCGGTGGAGTTTCGCTTTGAAGCAGAGGGGGCTGAGGTTGATTTCAGCCGGATTCAAGGAGTGAAGCAGGTCGGAAGCCAGAAGGATGCAGTTATTCTTTATACAGATGATCTGCAGGCAACGCTGACGAGCCTGATTGGGACATCGGCAGAACAGGGGCTGAAGCTTGCTGATCTGCAAATACGCACGGCGACTCTTGAAGATGTCTTTATTCATATGACAGGAAGGAGGCTGAGGGAGGCATGAGAGCTTATTGGCAGCTGACGTTAACCCAGCTTCGCATTTTCATGCGGAACCGGCAGGTGTTGTTCTGGACTCTGCTCTTTCCGATTTTTCTCATGGTGATGCTTGGCTCGTTTCTGGGCGGCGGAAACAATATGTCTGTAACCGTCGGCGTGGTGGACCAGGATCAATCAGATGAATCCAAGGTTTTGGTGACAGCACTTAAGAAAAACCAGGCAATGAAGGTCCAAGAAGAAAGCAAGGAAGACAGTGCACTCGGCAAAGTGAAAAAAGGAGATCTTCAACTTGCAATTGTAATTCCTGAAGGTTACGGGAAGAACACTGGAGACGAAACTCCAGCCTCACTTCCGGTTTACTACGATGAAACAAATGCAGCAGTCTCTCAAATCGGCCTTCAGCTCGTAAATGGGGCGGTCGATCAGATCAGCAAAGAAAAAGTCGGCTATAAGCCCGCTGTCGTAACAGAGGCAAAAGGGATTGAAACCCTCAATCTGCAGTATATCGATTTTCTGGTTCCGGGCATCGTTGCCATGATGATTATGAGCAACAATATGAACGGAGTAGCAGGGCAGATTGCTGCCTGGAGAGAGCGGGGGATTTTGAGGAGAATGCAGGGAACAACGCTTAAAGCCTCAACATTTATTGCCGCACAGATTACGGCCCGGCTGATGCTGAACGGCCTGCAGGCACTGCTTGTCCTTGTTATTGCCCAGCTGATCTTCGGGGTGGATGTGCGGGGATCCTGGCTCACGCTGATTGCGTTTGTGGTGCTTGGCACTCTCGCGTTTATGGCAATCGGATTTATCATTGCCGGCATTGCAAAAACGCCGGAAAGTGCAGCGCCAATTGCCGGATTTTTATCCTTCCCGATGCTGTTTTTGGGAGGCGTCTTTTTTCCCATCAGCAACATGCCTGATTTCCTTCAGCCGGTCGTCTACGCGCTTCCGATTTCCCATCTGAGCCATGCACTCAGAGAGGTCATGAATGTCGGAGCACCGGTACTTGCACTCGGAACGGAAATGCTGATTTTAGTTTGCTGGGCAGTGGGAGCGTTTATTGTAGCCAGCTTTACATTCAGGTGGGAATAAAAAAAGGGGTCAGTCCCGCTGTGCTTTAACGTGCAGCGGGACTGACCCCTTTTTTGTTAGAAAATGGAATATTATTGGTCGTTTTGGGTTTATATTAGGATCTTCTAACAGCCTACATCGCCCAATTAATGGTGATGGAGAGCTGCAGCCCTTGAAAGGACAGGCTTCCTGTGAGTTGGCACACAACTTGCATGTAGTTATTTGAATTTTCGAATAAAAAGGAGGCTTTTTATGAAGAGGTTAAAAGCAGCAGGAAAAAAGGCAATGGTATGTGCAGCTTTAGTCGGCGGTCTTGTGTCGTTTTCAGGAGTAAATGATGTTGAAGCAGCGTCTTCGTATACACTGTATACGACAGGAAGCACCACAGATAAAGTGACAACTGCATCGTTCGGCCAGGTATACATGGGCGGAAGCACGGATGTGGATAAAGCGATGGAATGGATGATCCAAAAGGCCAATGGGGGAGACTTCCTCATTATCAGGGCAACAGGTTCCAACGGCTACAATCAGTATCTTTACGATCTTGCACAATCTATCGGAAAGCCGCTGAACTCAGTCAATACAGTTGTAGTGACGAATTTAACCCAGGCAGGCTCTGATTCTTCGCTGATTGACCGCATAAATAAAGCAGAGGCCATTTTCTTCGCCGGCGGAAACCAGGCAGATTACGTGAATTTCCTTGAGGGATCGCCAGCTTTAACTGCGCTGAACAGCCGGATACAGAATGTGCCGTTTGGCGGCACAAGCGCAGGTGCCATGATTCAGGGAGACCACATCTATGATGCCATATCCGCAGGTTCAAAAACACTGGACTCATTAACTGCTCTGAGAAACCCGTACAGTTCTCTCATTTCTTTCACGGATTATCTTATCCAGACCCCTCACAACAATAACATTCAGACTGACACACATTTCGAGCAGCGAGACAGGATGGGAAGACTGCTTACGTTTATGGCCCGTAATATTCAGGACGGGGAAGAGACAGGAACCTCTGCCAAAGGCATCGGCCTGAATGAGCAGTCGGCGCTGCTTGTTGAAAAAGACGGAACAGCAAAAGTTGTAACCCAGCCAGGGGCTGTGAATGCAGCGGTCTACATGGCAAAATCAAACCAGGCGCCAACCCGATGTGTGAGCGGAAGTTCGCTTACATACAACAATATCTCCATCTATAAACTGAAAGACGGAAACACCTTCAACTTATCAACCTGGACCGGTTCTGGCGGGCTCTCGTATACGCTGAACGTTAATAGCGGAACAATCAGCTCGTCAACTGGGAAAGTATACGGAAACTAAAGGGGAATCCCCCCTTCTGCTTTAATGCTGTAATGAAAAGAGGGTCAGTCCCCCAACACGTTAAAGTGACAGGGGACTGACCCTCTTTTTTGTGGTAAAATGAAGGAAATTATACGATTAACACGAATGTAGTTAAGACATTAAGTAAATGGGGAGACAGCATATGGGATTTATCATTTCAAAAGAAAACAACCAAACGTACAAAAACTTTGTGAATCAAAATCTTTATGAGTACAACGCGATGCATTTTCCTGAGGATCTCAACGGACGGTATGAGGAAGTAAATGTGTACCTCAAAGATGAAAGCGGTTTAGTTCGCGGCGGCATTCTGTGCGAGATTTGCTGGAACTGGCTTGAGATTCATACGCTGATGATTGATGAGGATCTGCGCCACTCCGGGTATGGTTCACAGCTTCTTGCCGAGGCGGAGAAAATTGCTTCTGAGAGAGATTGTGACTTTGTCAAAGTGGATACACTGAGCTTCCAGGCGGTTGATTTTTACAAAAAGCACGGGTATGAGGTGTACGGCACACTTGACGGAGTCGGACGCGATTTCAAGCACCATTACTTGAAAAAAGACCTGTAAAAAGGAGCGAATCAGATGGCCTATGAACTGAAAACAAAGGAAACGGATCACAGCGTTGTGGAGTTTATTGAAGGAGTCGAATCTCCAAAAAAGCGGGAGGACGCTTACAGGCTTCTGGACCTTTTTACAGAAACAACGGGATATGAAGCTAAGATGTGGGGGCCGAGCATTATTGGGTTCGGCTCATACCATTACAAGTATCCTACAGGCCATGAAGGAGACGCACCGCTTGTCGGATTTTCCCCCCGCAAAGCGAAAATCAGCCTTTATTTTGCAACGGGTGATTCTGAACGGGAAAAACTCTTAAAGGACTTTGGAAAACACACAACCGGAAAGGCGTGTGTGTATATAAACAAACTGGCTGATGTCGATGAAGACGTGCTCAGACAGCTCATCATCCAGTCGGTAGACTTTTTGAATAAAACCTATCCAAAATCATAAAGAAGCGGTGCCTTTGAGGCGCCGCTTCTTTATGATTGCGGCATCTTTTCATAAAAAGGCAGTTTGCACATGCTGTCAATTTCTTTTTTTGGCTGAGAAACATATAATAAAAAGTGCAGAAGCATTGGGACAAACATACATAAGAAAATGAGTTTTTCTGCTGTATTCATGTCAAACCTGAAACTTTCCAGCCTTCTCCTTCGTAGAATTGGTAAGGAGATGAGGACATGAGCACAAAGAAAATGGCAAATGCAGGCTGGGTTTTTGGAATAGCTGCAGGAGCAGGACTTGGGATTGCATTTGATAACATTTCAATGGGAATTGCTTTTGGCGTCGCTTTTGCAGTTATATTCAGTTCAGGAAAAAAACCTTAGGCTTTTAAATACGTGTTGAATCAATGGAGGGACCGCAATGACAGAACATGAAAAAACCAGCAATACAAGAAAAGAAATCTGGAGCTGGATCAAATCCATCCTTTTTGCACTGGCCATTGCGGTCATTTGCAGGGAGTTTTTATTTGCTCCGGTAGTGGTTGAAGGAAAATCAATGCAGCCGACGTTCGAGGATCAAAACCGACTGATTATCTCAAAAACAAGTGGCATTGAGAGATTTGATATGATTGTCTTTCATTCACCTGAACCAGGCCGGGATTACATCAAACGGGTGATCGGGCTTCCCGGTGACCTGATAGAAATGAAAAAAGATGTACTGTACATCAACGGCAAGCCGTTTGAAGAACCTTACTTGGCAGCGAATAAAAATACGCTGGGCTATGGGGAGCAGTTAACGGAAGATTTTCAGGTCACAGTACCGGACAATTCCTATTTTGTTATGGGAGACAACCGCCGCCAGAGCAGGGACAGCCGTGAAATTGGCTCCATAGCAAAGGATGAAGTGATTGGGGAAGTGAAGCTTCGCTTTTTCCCGTTTGATAAGGCAGGCATTCCTGAATAATACGAGAAACCTCCATTGTTTGTCCATTGGAGGTTTTTTTAATTGTGACGGTTTCAGCAACAATCCAGGTATACTGTTTCAAGCGTTAAATACTCCTATATAATGGAGGTGTGGGTAAATATTCCAATTGGAGGAATGTACATGGTTGAGGTCAAAAAGGTTGCGATTGTGACAGGCGGGGCTTCAGGAATCGGCAAAGCGATATGCCGCGAGCTTATCAAAAATAAGGTATTCGTCATGATTGCGGATGTGGATGAAAAAGAAGGTAAGACAGCTGAAACAGCATTTAATGAAAAAGAGATTGTATCAAGATATGTGCATGTAAATGTAAGCGATTACAATGTTGTTGAACAGCTCATTTCTGAAACATTCAGTGAATTCGGCCGTCTTGACTATATGTTTAATAATGCCGGCATTGCCATGTACGGCGAGCTGTACGACATGTCTATAGACCACTGGAAAACAATCATGGATGTCAACGTCTGGGGAGCAGTGAACGGTACTCAGGCTGCTTATCCTCTTATGAAAAAACAGGGTTTTGGACATATTGTCAACACCGCATCTGCAGCAGGGCTCGGTCCTGCACCTGTCTCTGCCGCCTACGCTGCCACTAAGCACGCAGTTGTCGGCCTCACTACATCCCTGCATTACGAAGCGGAGGAATACGGGGTAAAAGTAACAGCACTCTGTCCCGCCTTCGTGGATACTCCCATTTTTACTAAAGCTACTGCCATCAAGATCGACAAAGATAAAATGAGCACCCAGATGAAAAAACAAAAAATGATGTCACCGGAAAAAATTGCGAAACTTGCCATTGACGGCGTTCACCGGAATAAGCCTGTTATTTGCCCAATGCCCCTCAGAAAAACGATGGATGGCTTTTTTCTCCTGGTTCCTGCCGCGCACCGGGCGCTGATGAGGCTTGTCTGCAGGGTTAGCAGGGAGGCAAGGATTGAATAAGAAAACCGCCATTACGGCGGTTTTTCTTTGTTGCCTTACATCAAAAAATTATTCCAAAGCCTTGTCTTCAACTCGTTTACATCCAGGTGCTGCAGGGAATTTTGTTTAACAGACACTATTTTGGAGAGGGGATACATATGACAGCACGCAAGAAGAACCTTTTGTCAGGCATTCTTTTCGGTCTTGGGCTTGTCGCTTTTATAGATGAAACCATCTTTCATCAGCTGCTTCACTGGCATCATTTTTATGATAAGTCAACAACGGATATCGGGCTTGTATCAGATGGGCTGTTCCATGCATTCAGCTGGTTTGCGACAATCGGCGGATTATTTATGTTTGCCGATTTGAGAAGGCGGCAGTCACTTATTGTGATGAGATGGACGGGAGGCGTTCTCGCAGGGGCAGGGGCTTTTCAGCTTTACGATGGCACCATTCAGCATAAGCTTATGGGGCTGCACCAGATAAGGTATGTCGAAAATGTTTATATTTATGACTGGATTTGGAATGTCACAGCTGTCCTGATGCTCTTATCAGGAATGTATTTTATTCTTCGTGAAAAAAGAAAGCAGGCGGGCTGAAGATGCACCATGCTCATCACACATTAAGTGCAGGCATTCAATATATTATGGCTGCGCCATTTGTTTTGGCTGCCGTTTTATACGCCGCAGCTGTGATTTATTCAAACAGAATGTACCGGAAATGGCCTGTTTACCGGACGGCATTCTGGCTTGCGGGAAATTTGTGTGCAGCTGCTGCTGTTTTTGGTCCGCTTGCTGAGAAAGCGCACGGCCATTTTGTTTTTCATATGGCCGGTCACTTGCTGCTTGGCATGCTTGCGCCGCTTTTAATGGTCCTTGCTTCACCTGTAAAGCTTTTGCTTAGAACCCTTGATACTGGCAGGGCGAGGCGTGTAACGGGAATTCTGAAAAGCAGAGCTTTTTACATCCTTTCACATCCGGTTCCGGCAGCTGTCTTGAATGTCGGGGGGCTTTGGTTGCTTTATACGACTAATTTGTATGACATGATGCACCAGTCGACTTTTTGGCATGCAGCCGTTCATTTTCATGTGTTCATTGCGGGATATCTCTTCACGGCATCTCTGCTATACATAGATCCTGTTTTTCACAGAGTAAGCTATTTATATAGGTCGGCCGTCTTGCTCGGAGCGCTTGCCGCCCATGGCATCCTGTCCAAGTATTTGTATGCGCGCCCTCCTGAGGGAGTACCGCTCAATCAGGCTGAGCTGGGAAGCATGCTGATGTATTACGGGGGAGATGTAATTGACGCATTGATTATCGTCATTCTTTGCTTTAAGTGGTATCGTTCTGAAAAACCGGGATTTGATTCCCGAAGCGTAAACTCATACTGAGAGGAGATAAATTATGAAGGAATGGACAGAAAATCATGTGAAAGAAACACTTCCGCAAAGAACGAAATCCGGGCATAAAGGCACGTTCGGGACAGGCCTTCTTCTTGCAGGAAGCAAAGACATGCCGGGAGCAGCTTTGCTTTCAGGGCTTGGAGCCATGCGCAGCGGCATCGGCAAGCTTGTAATCGGGACTGAGGAAGAGGTCATTCCCTATGTTGTGCCGGTCCTTCCGGAGTCGACGTATTTGCGGAATGCTCTCAAAATGGCGGCGGAAGGGGAAGTAAATACAGCAGAGTATAAAGCGATTGCTGCGGGCCCTGGGCTTGACCCAAACGAGGAGACCGAAAAGGCGGTACAGCACCTTCTTCAGGGGGATTGTCCCATTATCCTGGATGCAGGTGCGCTGTCAGAGCGTTCTTACACTAAGAGGCAATCTCCTGTTATTCTGACTCCGCATCCCGGAGAATTTGCCCGCATTACTGGTGTAGATGTCACTGAGCTGCAGGAAAACAGATCTCATTTTGCTTCTCACTGGGCGAAAAAGCTCGGCGCTGCCATTGTAATGAAAGGGAATAAAACTGTAACGGCCTTCCCGGATGGCAGTGCCTGGACCAACCCGACTGGAAACAGTGCCCTTGCAAAAGGCGGGACAGGAGATACCCTGACAGGAATGATGCTTGGTATGCTCTGCTGCCATGAAGATTGGAAGGACGCTGTCCTGAACGCCGTTTATCTTCACGGAGCCTGTGCGGACAGGTGGACAGAGACCAGATCGGCTCATACAATGCTCGCGCATGAATTGACCAAATTGCTTCCTGAGGTATGGAATGAAAAAGAGCAGAGGGATTAGTCCTTCTGCTCTTTTTGCATTTCGATGAATCGGGGAATATCGCGGAACATCTTCACTAAGTCATCTGCACAATTCTTGCTCGTATAATCCCCATTGCCATTAACTGCGATATCAAGCCTCGCATATGTCAGTTTCAGCAGTGACTTTGCGTGATCTTCCTCTAACTCGCTGATGCTCTCTAAAATTCGTTCAAACTCATTCATAAATGGTCTCCTGTAACCGCAGGTATTTTAATTTTTACTGTAAATTGTTCATCTTTATGGATAAAGTCGAGATACCCCCCGTGTTTTTGGACAATATCTTTTGCGATTTTTGTCCCAAGTCCATCATGTTCTCCGCCTTTTGTTGTGAGCCCGTCAACTTCAAACAGCCGATCAACAATATTTACGGGCAGCGGCAGGGTCGCGTTTTTTACGGTAAGAAGATAAAGCCCGCTCTTTTTATAAAGCTGCATGGACACTTCAGCCTGTCTGCCTCTTGCTGCTTGCCATTCTTCAGCCGCATCTATGCTGTTTGAGAGCAGGTTTCCGGCAAGGGCTACAATGTGCCTGTCAGGTAAAGGAAGGGCTGATACAGGGAGGTCAAGGTCATAAACAAGCGTTATACCTGCTGTTTGAGCGCGTTTGTACTGCTGATGAAGCATTCCTGCGACAATGCCGCGCTCTCCTTTTATAGAAAGATTCGTCTGCTCATATTCCCCGACAAGGTCATCCAAGTAGGCTTTAGCCTCGTCATGCTTTTGATGCTCAAGCAAAAAGTGCAGGGCAGATACATGCTTTAAAAAGTCATGCCGTTCATTCCGCACCGCTTTAAACGTTTCGTTCAGGTGCGATTGCTGCTTTTCAGCCTGTTCAAGCTCATGAGAGAGAGCATAAAACTTGTTTGCAGCAGCCAGTCTGATTGTTTCTGTCCCGGCAAAAAGGAAAAGTGTCATAAAGTGTAAAAGTACCGGCAGATCGGCGAACGACAATGAAACAACAGCGAGCTGAAGAATCGTTAATAACAGATGCCATTTTCCGCTCAGTCCAGTCATATGAAAGACGGCTTTCCGGCTTAGAATCAGTCCCATTCCTCCTGCAATCAGCCCGGCTGCATAAGCTGAAAAGGAAATGGACAATTTCTCAAGAGCCATGTAAAGAGGAACCGCTCCAATTAAGGATGCCAGAACCCAGTATATTTTTTCATTGATCATTGGTACCCCGCCTTAAAAATAATGCTTCTGCAGATAATCCACTTTTTCTTTTGTGATCATCGCCTGGCCGTCCAATCCCTCGAAGGTAACAACATAAGAATTTTTGGCGTAAAGCGAGAAGTTTTTGACAAAGTGAATGTTGATGATAAAGGACCGGTGTGAGCGGATAAAGTCCCGCTCTCTAAGTTCGCCTTCAAGTTCATTAAGTGTCAGGTAAGTTTTAACGGCCCCGCTCTTCGTGTAGATGGTCGTCGACCGGCCGGAACGTTCAATAAAGATAATATCCTTTTTCTGAAGGATGTGAATGTCGTTTTTCTGTTTGAGATAAAGCCTGCCGGCAATATCCGCTGATTGTGTCTTTTCCTTAAGCCGCTCAACTGATTTTATGAGCCTTTCTTTCGGATAAGGCTTCATAATGTAATCATGGACATTAAGCTCAAAGGCATGAACAGCATAGCCGCTGTTTCCGGTCACAAAGATGACGGAAATATTGAGTGCATGCGAATGTATCACATCTGCCAGTTCATAGCCGGACAGATTGGGCATTTCAATATCTGCAATCAGGACATCCACCACTTCTTTTTTTATATACTCATAGGCTTCTTCTGCAGATTGTGTGGAAAACACAATCTCTACATCCGGAATGCCTGAAATAATGCCGTTCAGTTTATCAAGGTCAATAAACCGGTCATCTACTAGTCCAACTTTCATGGGAAAATCTCCTCTTTGTGTATAATACTGAACTTCATAATGAAGGAATATTCACTTTATTTTACCATCTTGAAGGAGTGTTTTGGCATTTTCGCGACATGAAAAGCACATTTCGCGACATAAGTGCAGATTCTCAATTCAAAGGTTTGTATGATAAAGACATCAAAAAGAACGCATACGAGGTGAAGAAAAATGATAAACGTTCAGGCGGTATCAAAAACATTTAAGGATAAGAAAACATTTGTCACTGCTTTGAAGCATGTGTCGTTTTCAATGAAAGAAGGCGAAGTTACAGGACTGCTTGGAGAAAACGGAGCTGGAAAAACCACGCTGCTGCGGATGATTGCCACACTTCTCACCCCTTCAGAAGGCAGTGTATCAGTCGCCGGCTTCGATACGGTTAAGAATTCTGCCGCAATCAAAAAACAGATTGGCGTCCTGTTTGGAGGAGAAACTGGTTTATACGACCGGCTGACAGCAAGGGAAAATCTTGAGTATTTTGCGCGTCTTTACGGAATGAGCAAGCATGAAACAAAAGTAAGGATTGATGAGCTGGCGAAAATGTTCGGTATGAGGGATTACCTGGATAGAAAAGTCGGCGGTTTTTCAAAAGGCATGCGGCAAAAGGTGGCCATAGCGAGAGCCATCATCCACAATCCGCAGATTATTCTGTTCGATGAACCTACCACGGGCCTTGACATTACCTCGTCCAATGTCTTCAGACAGCTTGTCCACCAGCTGAAACGTGAAGGGAAAACGATTGTGTTTTCAAGTCACATTATGGAAGAAGTCTCGATGCTGTGTGACTCTGTTGCGATGATGCATAAAGGGGAACTTGTGTATCAGGGAGACCTTGAAGGACTTTATAAAGAAGAAGGCAGCCGTGATCTGAATTACATTTTCATGAGCAAGCTTGTGAGGAGAGATGAATATGCTTCTTAATTGTTATTTAAAAGAGATGAAGGATTGTTTTCGCGACAGCCGGACACTGATCCTGACCGTCCTTCTGCCAATCATTCTTATGACGGGACTGACACTGTTTTATGAACGCATGGTTTCAGACGGGGGAGAAAACACGTATACGCTTGCTGTAGAAAAAACGATAAGTCAGGCGGAAGCGGAATTGTTCACCCCTCTTAAAAATGTGGAGCTGGTCAAGACCGGAAATCCTGAAGAGGCTGTCAAAGAGGGCGATGCGCAGGCCGCTGTGATTCTTGAGAGTGATTTTAATGCGAAAATTGAGGATGGAAAAACAGCTGCCATTACTATGATCGGCGACTCCTTCAGCCAGAATTCATCGACGCTGATGACGCTTGTGTCCGGAGTCTTGACTGCCTATGAAAAAACGGTTGTAGGGGAGCGCCTGGCTGAGAATGGTACAGATCCGTCCCTGATCCAGCCGCTTGCCATTGAGCAGAAGGAAATGTCACAGGAAGACCCGACCATTAACCTCGTGGCTTTATTAGTGCCGATGATTCTTGCACTTGCCATCGGGATTGGCGCAAGTCCGGCAGCATCCGATCTTTTTGCTGGAGAAAAAGAGAAGAAAACGATGGAAGCACTTCTTATGACACCTGTCAGCAGAACGACTCTGCTTTTCTCAAAGTGGCTGGCCATTTCTTCTCTTGGAGCCATTACCGGCCTGATTACACTTGGTGTCGTCTCACTTGAAGTTGCCTTTTTAACAGAGAACCTTCGAAAAGCTGTATCATTCGGAAGCGATGCACCCATCATCATCGGCATAGCTCTCCTGATATCTGTCGTTTATGCCATGTTCATGGCATCTGTTCTGATGCTGACAAGCATCATCGGCAAGACAGTAAAAGAATCTCAAAGCTACAGTTCTCCGGTGTTAATGATTGGAACCATCCCTGCATTAACGACTACGAGCATTGGAATCAATGAATTTGAGCTCCACCACTTTGCGATTCCGGTACTGAACTTGTTTACGATCTTAAAGGAGCTGCTTTTTGGCATCGTCGAGTATGACCATATTCTCCTTGTCCTTGGAAGCAACCTGGCTGTTATTGTGATTGCTTTAATCATTGGAAGAATTCTGTTTTTAAAAGACAAATGGGTGATGAATTAGGATAAAGCTGCGGGCAATCACATTGCCGGCAGTTTTTTTCATTTGTTAGGAAATTATAAAGAATAAAAGGCTGTGAATAACATAATAAAATTATCAGCGGCAAGCGGAAGCGCCTAGATCCTCTGTCAGAACAAATCCTTCAAAAAAGGCGTGAACCGGACTTTTCCGCCGGATTCTTATCTGCCTATCGGAGCGGGCCTTGGCGCTTGCGCTTTTGTTCTCTGCAAATATCGCCATATTTCCGCTTAAAACCGAATTAATCATGATTAGACGGATTTGCTGAAGGCAAACCGCATGATGATAGCGCTTCCTTTCACTATCTCGGCCGTATCCTCACGAATGTCCTGTTATCCCTTGAATCTGCTTCTCAGCATGTTACGATAGTAACCGTTGAAAAAACGAACGGAAACACAGCGAACACAGAGGGGGCACATTATGCTTAGAGAAAAAAGAGTAGCGTTTTTAGGTGCGGGATCGATGGCAGAATCGATGATCGCTGGAATAGTACAGAAAGAAATTATTCATGCTGATCAGCTATATGTAACAAACAGAAGCAATCAAATGAGGCTTCAGGAGCTGAATGCAAAGTATGGCATTCAGGCACTGACTAAAGACGCCTTGCCGTACGGTGAAATTGATTTATTTATTCTCGCAATGAAACCTCAGGGTGCAGCGGATGCACTCGGTGAACTGAAAGACAAAATAAGGCCGGATCAAGTGGTGATTTCCGTTTTAGCCGGAATTTCGACTGAGTTCATGGAAGATCACCTGAAGGACGGACAGCAGACGATTCGAGTCATGCCTAATACGTCGAGTATGATTCAGGAATCTGCGACGGCTTTAAGTCCCGGCAGGCATACAGACATGGACAGCGTTCTGCATGTAAAAGAACTGCTGAGCTGTATGGGAAAAGTATTTTTGATTGAAGAAAACCAGATGGACATTTTCACAGGTCTTGCAGGAAGCGGACCCGCCTATTTCTACTATTTAATGGAGCACATGGAGAAAGCAGGCGTCGAGAAGGGCATGGATGAAAACATGGTGCGCGAAATTGTTGCCCAGACAATTCTCGGTGCTGCCAAAATGATTCTTTCAAATGACGAAGCACCGTCAAGCTTGAGAGAAAAAGTAACGTCTCCAAATGGAACGACGGCATCAGGGCTTGAAGCATTGCGCAAAAACAATGGAGGAAAAGCCATTTCCGAAGCAGTCTATCATGCTGCAAAACGTTCAAAAGAACTGAACGAAGAGATGGCAGGAGCGTTGGTGACGTCTTAGCCCGTCTTAAAAAAATCAGGAGGGATAAGATGGTAAACGAAGAAGAGAAACAGATAAAAAGAGTTGTTATTAAGATTGGAAGCAGTTCACTGACAAGTATGCACGGCGAAGTCAGCCGCAGAAAGCTTGAAAAGCTTGCAGACCAGATTGTTGAGCTGAAGGATGCCGGCTATGAAACCGTCGTTGTGTCGTCAGGCGCTGTTGCAGCAGGCTACAGAAAGCTTGGCTGCATTAACCGGCCATCAGACCTTCCGGAAAAACAGGCAGCAGCATCAATCGGACAGGGTCTGCTGATGGAATCTTATTCAGAGCTCTTTTTATCTCATGGATATGTCGCTTCCCAGCTCTTAATCACAAGAGGCGACTTTTCAGATGAAACACGCTACGGAAACATGAAGAACACGATGGAGGTTCTGCTTCAGCGCGGAATTATCCCAATTGTGAATGAAAATGACACGATCACAGTCGACCGTCTGAAATTTGGAGACAATGATACACTTTCAGCTAAAGTTGCCGCTCTCATCGGAGCTGATCTGCTGATTATTTTATCCGACATCGACGGTCTCTATGATGATAATCCAAACAATAATCCAAATGCGAAGCTGCTTGAAAAAGTGGATGCCATCACGCCTGAGATTGAAGCGGCAGCCGGCGGTTCGGGAAGTGCAGTCGGCACAGGCGGCATGAAATCCAAAATTGCCGCATTTAAGATTGCCATGGCTTCAGGCATTCAGTCATTCCTGGGAAAATCCAGCACAAGAGATATTTTAATGGATGCTGTAAACGGCAAGGCGAAAGGGACGTATTTTGAACCGAAAGCCAATGCGTTTAACCTTGACCGCAAGAAACAATGGATTGCGTTCCATTCAGGTCCGGAAGGCAAAGTGATGATATCAAATGACGCAAAAGCAGCCATTATCGATAAACGGAGAAATATTTACGCGGTTGATATTCAGGAAGTGACCGGGCGCTTTAATGACGGGGCAGTTGTCACGATTTTGGATGAAGACGAAGAAGAATTCGGCCTTGGCCGCATCAATTTTTCTACAGAACAGCTGAAAGATTTGAAAGAAAACAATACATCGGCAGCAGCGATTGATCAAGAGACGTTTGTCTGCTCTCTGGATTTCTCGATGAAGGTGCCGAGCTAATAAAACAGGAGGCGTTTTGATGAGTATTGCAGCTCTTAAACCGATGACGGTGGAAGAACAGGCAATCACAGCAAAAAAAGCAGCGAAAACGTTAAGCATGTTAACAACGGAAGAAAAGAACGAGGCTCTTAGAATCACGGCAAACGAGCTTGAGCATTCTTACGAAGAAATTTTAAAAGCAAATGAGGAAGATCTCTCAAAAGGAAAAGAAAAGGGATATGACAAAGCCTACATGGACCGACTTGCACTTACCCAGGAGCGCATCGGGGACTTTGCAGAAGGGCTGCGCCAGGTTGCAGACCTTCCTGATCCAACAGGAGATGTCTTATCTGAATGGACGCTTGAAAACGGGCTGAACGTGCAGGAAGTCCGTGTGCCGCTGGGTGTCATCGGCATGATTTACGAAGCGCGTCCAAATGTGACGGCAGATGCTGCAGGACTTGCGCTGAAATCAGGCAACTCCATTGTGCTTAAAGGCGGATCTTCCGCTCTCTCTTCTAATATGAAAATTGTAGAAGTCATGCACCGTGCACTTGAAAAAACAAAAATCCCTAAAGAAGCCGTTCAGTTCATTGCGTCGACAGACCGCGCTGCAACCCAGCAGCTCTTTACCATGAAAGAACATATTGACGTGCTGATTCCGCGCGGCGGAGCTTCTTTAATCAATGCAGTTGTTGAAAATGCAACCGTGCCGGTGCTTGAAACAGGAGTTGGAAACTGCCACATTTATGTAGACCGCAAGGCAGATGTGGAAAAAGCGCTGAACATTATCATCAATGCAAAAACAGACCGCCCTGCAGTATGCAATGCAGCCGAAACCCTTATTGTTCATAAAGACTGGCTGAAAGAAAACAGTGACCAGCTTGCAAAAGCTATAAAGGATCACGGTATCACTCTTCACGGAGATAAAATGGCTGCAGATGCTCTTCCGAATGTTGTTCCAGCCGGTGAAGAAGACTGGGCAAACGAATACTTGAGCCTTGATCTTGCTGTGAAAACGGTCGGTAATTTGGAAGAAGCCATTGATCACATTGATCAATACGGAACAAAGCATTCAGAAGCAATCATCACAGAAAACGCGGAAACCGCTAAGCGCTTCATGCACTTAGTCGATGCAGCAGCCCTTTATCATAATGCTTCAACAAGATTTACAGATGGCAGCGCGCTTGGATTCGGCGCAGAAATCGGCATCTCCACACAGAAGCTTCACGCACGCGGGCCGATGGGATTGCCTGCACTGACAACTGTAAAGTTTATGATGAGAGGAAACGGGCAGATTCGATAGGACGTTTAAGAGCACCCATAAAAATGGGTGCTCTATTTATGTTTCTTTCATTCGACAGGAGCCCCGTATTACAAATATGAACTATTTAACATATATGCGTACCCTTGTAAAATCCTTCCTTCTATTCCTAAAATCCTGATACCTTAAACAAAATTATCTGCCTCCAGTTTAGATAAAGCGGAAGGTAGACTTATAGATGCAGACTATTTTTGGGGGAGGGGATTTTTTGAAGAAAACCGCCGCTTTAATGCTTAGCTTCTTTATGGCCATTGGGGGCAGTGTTGTTCATGCAGACAATGGAACCGAAAAGAAAGGGCAGGGAGAAAACGTGAAGAAACCCAAGTGGGAGCTCGTATGGGCAGATGAATTTAACACGGACGAAATTGATAAAAGCAAGTGGAGTTTTGATATCGGCAACTGGATCGTGGACGAAAATGGGAATGGAGTTGCGCAAGGCTGGGGAAATAATGAAAAAGAGTATTATACGGACTCTAAAGAAAACGCTTACACTAAAGACGGAAAGCTAATTCTAAAAGCGAAAAAAGAGCAAACGACTGATCAGTTCGGCACGTACGATTATACGTCTGCCAAAGTGAAAACAAAAGGACTCTTCAGCCATAAATACGGACGCTATGAAATTAAGGCAAAGCTTCCTTCGGGTAAGGGAATATGGCCTGCTCTCTGGATGCTTCCTGAAGAAGATAAATATGGTACATGGGCAGCTTCCGGGGAAATCGACATCATGGAATCATGGGGAAGCAAACCAAACCTTGTAGCCGGTACGATTCACTACGGGGAAGGATGGCCGAACAACAAATATACAGGCAAAGATTATGAATTTAAGGATGGCTCTACAACGGAAGACTGGCATACGTATGCGCTTGAATGGGAACCCGGTGAGCTTCGCTGGTACGTAGACGGTGAGCATTATCAAACACAGAACAAATGGTACTCAAAAGGAACCGGAAACGCTGCAAATTTCAGCTACCCTGCACCTTTTGACCAGAACTTTTACTTAATCATGAACCTGGCCGTAGGAGGATGGTTTGACGGGGACCCGGATGCATCAACTGTCTTCCCTAAGCAAATGGAAATTGATTATGTGCGCGTCTTTGATTTGAAAAACGGCAAATATAAGACACCGACAGAGCCTGCTGATGAACCTGCCGTTCTTCCAGCTGATGCGAAACAGCCTTTAAGCGACGGCAATTATATTTACGATGCAGCATTTGAGCAGCCTATTACCGATGTGGATTCTGGAGACGATGTTTTCAGCCGCGATTATTGGAATTTTGTCCATCTCCCTGATTTTGGCGGACAGGGCGCAATTTCAGTGGATCAGAATTTAGCGAAGATAACGGTCGCAAACCCGGGAAGTCAGCTCTATTCGCTGCAGCTGATTCAGAATCTTTCTCTCGCCGAGGCCGGCACATACAAAGTGAGCTTTGATGCAAAGTCTGATTCAGCCAGAAATATCATGGTGAAAACGGGTGCCGGCGCTGAAAGAGGCTGGGTAAAGTACTCGAATGAAGAAGTTTTCGCTCTTACGGAAGAGCTGAAATCCTACTCTTATACCTTTAAGATGGGCAATGAAACAGACATCCTTTCCAGGCTTGAATTTAATCTCGGCGGAAACGGCACAAGTCCTGTATGGATTGGAAATGTGCGCGTGGAGGATATTACAGGAGAGCCGCTTGATGAAAATGCTTCAAAACCTGTGCTTTCAAATGGAAATCATGTGTACAACGGCACGTTTGACCAGGGAAACATGGATAGGCTGACGTACTGGAACCTTCATACAGAAGGTGCAAAAGCAAATGTGAGCGTGGAAGAGCAGACTAGAGAAGCGCAATTGGACATCAAGAACGGCGGAAAAACACCGGATGCCATCCAGTTTTCGCAAAAAGGCCTTCAGCTTCTAAAGGGAAATGAGTATACCCTGACCTTTAAGGCAAGAGCTGCAAAACCAAGAACCATTGAACTGAACGTGACTAACCAGGATGGGAGGATCCATTATTCACAGCCGACGACAATCGATCTGACAACTTCTAAGGAAGAAAAAACAATTATCTTCACGATGACGGAAGATAGTGACATGGAAGCACAGCTTCTTCTGAACGCTGGAGGATCAAAAGAAGATGTGTACTTCGATGATGTCGTTCTCTTAAAAACGAAAGACGGCAACGTGGATCAAAATCCTTTAAAAAATGGAGATTTTAGTACGGGGTTAGCTCCATGGACCTCTTACATTCATTACGATGCAACTGCAGGCATAGCAGCTGAAAACGGTGAAGCGAAGATCACGGTTGGAAACCAAGGAAATGAACCTTGGAGTGTCGTTCTCGAGCAGGGTGATATGAAACTGTCCAGGAACGTAACGTATGAGGTTTCATTCAAAGCAAAATCAACCAAGCCAAGAGAACTGGAGCTGACGATGGAAAATGCCCAGTATACCCGCTTCCTAAGTGAAAAACCTGCCCTTACAGGAGACATTCAGACTTATGCGTATGAATTCGTCATGCCTTCCGACGAAACAGCTGCATTAAAATTCCTGATGGGAAAAACAGCCGGATCACCGATTGGAGAGCATGAAATAGTGATTGATGATGTGGTCCTTAAAGTAAAGCAATAATGCTGATCAAAAGAACGAAACAAAAGCCCGGACACTTCTCCGGGTTATTTTAATTGGAAATTTTTACAGAATCAGGTTTAAAAATGTGTGGGTACGTGGTATCAGATAAATGGGATAATTTTCTTTTGTTTTACCATCGGATAGTCCTGTTAAATAACGCTATCCTTTCAATATGTGGTAAAAACATGACTTTTACCATATGAAAAGCTGAACAAACAGAATCAGAATTTGTTACTGGGGACTTATGGAAATTGGAAGTGTATTCTAGTAATATTTTCTTATATGTTCAAAACGTGTAAATCTTGATGAAAAAAGACGAAAGTACATAGAAAATGTCAAATAGACAGAGGTGAAAAAATGAATTCTGAACAAGTCAGAGCTCTTGCGAGAGTCTTCCAGCAGGCATCCGATTCCGTCAAAGACCAGGAATCAAAGCTCGTGCAGGAAACAAACGAAAAAGCAGCAACATGGAGCGGCAAGGCCCGTGACAAATTCGATTCCGCCATGGACGAAGCCAAGATCCTCTTCCAGCGCCACTCAGACAACCTGTACGACATCAGCCGCGAACTAGAAGCCGCAGCAAACTCCGTCGACCGCGTGCGCGAAGAGATTGAAAGACAGGAAGAATTAGAGAGAATGGAGCGCATATTGAGGCTGAAGAAGCTGGATGTGCAGTGAGATTCCTAATTGAAAAATAAGATTGAAAGTTTAGAGGTGCGTTATGAGTCATCGGTATGATCATGATCCTAACTATAATAAAAAAAAGCAAAAAAAGCAGGTTGATGAAAGAAAAGGAATGAATGACGGGTGCGTACCCGGATGCGTAGACTTTTTCATTATTCCGATCCAGGTTGGAATTTTGGGTTACCAATTTTTCCAATTCATTTAATGAGAAGATTAAGCGGGTGAAAGGGGCTGTATGGCTTTGGCAGGAAAAATATCAGTAAATCCGGATCAGTTGGATGGACTGGCAAATTCGTTTGTAAATAATCTTTCAGATATTGAAGAGGAATATAAAAGGCTTCATCTAGAGCTTGCAAATTTAATTATGAACGCACCGCCGGAATATCAGCACTGTTTTTATCAGGTCGGAGATCCTTGGGCGACGGGGAATGCGTTATCGGATAAGCTGAGCAATCTGGAATACGATCTTCGTTCGACGGCAAATAAATTTGCAGAAGCTGATAATTTAATCGGCAAATTATTTAAGCTGCATGAAAACTATGGTGCCATAACCGCACTTGGAGCGCTCTCTGCTAGGCAGGCTGCCTATTACGGAATCGGTCTTACCAAGTTTGTAAAAAATGCTGACGGTATCTATACATTTAAGCACATGGGAGCATTAAACAAACTGTCAGACGTAATTGATAATTCGAAGTTCAGAAAACTGGCACGCGGTTATCTGCGGTTTTCATTTATTTCCAAAAAGTATAATGGCTATTCATTTGCGGACTTGGTTCATAAAAAGTATGCGAAATATTTGCCTACAGATGCGGTGGATTTTGCAAACGATTCAAGGTCCTTCCTGAAAAATGTTAAAAATAAATCTGTAACAATGGATACCCTTAAATCGTTCGGAAAATCCAGCTTGAAGTTTGCTAAAATCAATGGTCCGATTACATTTGCAGTAACCGGTGTTACCTCCGGAGTAGGAATGGGCCTTAAGATCTCAGAAAACTATGCAAAGTACGGAAACAATCCAGAAGTTTTAAAACGGGAGAATGCTAAAGCGGTTGGAAAAGCTGCTAACGACACGCTTGTAATTGGCGGTGCATCAGTTGCCGGTGCTGTTATTGGAGGAACACTGGGCAGTGTCATTGGACCTGCAGGAACCGTTATTGGCTCTGCTGCCGGATCTTTCGTCGGTGGGGTAGTTGGTGAAAAACTGGCAAAGCATACCGCTCCATATTTTGAGAAAGCTGCAGTTGCGTTTAAAGAGCCAATCCACAACATGGTAGACGGTGCAAAAGGAGTATTTGAAAAAGCAGGTAAAGGCGTTGAAGCATTTAATAACGGTGTAGAATATGCCAATGAACAAATTAAAGAAACATTTAAAGATCCCGTTAAGAAAATAAAAGAAGTTGGCGAGGGACTTTCCAAAGCGAAAGATACAGCGAAATCTCTTTTAGGCGGAGCATCAAACTTTGTTAAAGGAAAATTCTCATTTGGATAAGGAGACGACTATGGATAAAGTGAAAGTAAGCTTAGAAGAACTTATCTTTTCGTTTTACAGTGAAGGTCTATATGAACAGGGAATCCAATTAAAAGATACTTTCTTCCCTGAACTTGGTGATCAGGAACTGCAGATGATGCTTGAAATCGCATCAAGATCTCTTATGGCAAAAGATATGATCAGAGAAGCTGATGGACGCTACAAGCTGACAGAAGAGGCGGCCGAATTCATTCACATTCTGAGCAGCGCAGATTATTCCGTGCAATTTTCCTGTTTTTCTTCAGATATGGAGAGAGAAGAAGCGCTGTCTGTTCATATGAAAAAACAGATTGGGTACGTTCATGAACTTCACTATGATCAGCAGGTGCATACTATCAGACGTCTTACAGAGGATGAGACCATTAAACTGATAAGCAAGCGATTGTCTGACAAGGAAATGCTGTCTGAAAGGGCCATCATCACAGAAATGTCGAATGAGGACCTTGAAAAGATTTTAGAGGAAGCAAGTCAGCCGGCACAGCTTTCGTCCATCATCAGTAAATGGTCTTCAGAACTTCAGCCAGAAGACATTCAGGCATTTGGAAGCTTTATGATTGATTTATCCAACAGACAATCAAAGCTAAATACAATGATGCTTCTTTCATATGATAAAAACAATAATCCTGATGTGGCCGATATCTGTTTTTCAATTCCGGGTAAGCAGAACGACTGGATTATTTCTAAAAATCAGGAAAATCGATTCAATTTAGAGCGCACAAGCAAAGTGTTCTTGGAAAGCTTCATTCCTTCCCCTATATTTAAAGTGAGTGCAAACATCAGCTAGAAGGAGGAAGAAGATTGCTCAATTTCAGAGAATCCGGCAAAGAAATATACATCAAAGGAAGCAAGTTTTATTATGGCATCCTGGCAGCCTTCTTAATAGGAGGATTACTGGGAACAGGCTATTTAATTATTGAGGGGCTGAAGTTCAACTCGGCTTTCTCGTTTGTATGGATGATAGGAGGATTTATCTTTTTCCCTATTTTTTGTTATCTGTTTCTGTGGTTCCTCCCTGGAATGATTCCCGGAAGAAACCTGGTAACATTAATACAAGGGCCAGGAGGTTCTCTGCGTTCTAAAAAAGAAGATATCCCTTTTGAAGCAATAAAATTAATTGAATTGCGTCGGAATGGCTTGACGTTGGTAAACAGTATGTACATTGAAACCTTTGATGGGAAATCATTTCGAATCCCCACTTATGATCTGATTGATGATACTGATTTCTCTATCTTAGTAGATCAGTATATATATCCTAATATGAATCAGGATGCTAAAAAAGTTTGGGATCGCCATGTAAACTTAAGCAAGCTGTTTGATGAGGTTGGATACGAGAGAAAAACAGTACAGTAATAAATTGAAACAATTATCCGGCGTGGTACCTTTCCCGTCATCCTGGATATTTTTAATGGCTTCTTCCCTGCCCTATATCCGGAAGAAGCCATTTTCAGTTGGTGAGGATTTAAAAGTAACTCACCTTATCAATTAGGAAACTTGCCATTAATGTCATTACGAAGAATTCTGAGGTGTACGATTTTCGGGAGTGGAAGAAATGCAGGATAAACATATTAAAATGAAGCCGTCAAATATTTTAAGAGTTTGGTCAGGGCTTTTTACTATAGGAGGTACTTTTGTTTGTGCATTTCTTGCATGGCAAGGATTGAAGTTTAATTCCTCTTACTCTCTTCTCTATCTTGGTACAGGTGTATTTTTATTTCCGTTCTTCGCGAACATGATGTTTTGGGGCCTGCCAGCCTATATCCCCGGAAAAGTAATTTTCGAAATCATACCGGGTGAAAATGGTATCATTAAGTCGAAAAACAAAGTAGTTCCAATTAGAGAGATTAATGATATTGAGATGGTTCGAAATATCCTAACTTTGTATAACAGCATTCGAATCAAAACAACAGATGGAAAAAATATTTATATCAAAACATATAACGTCATTCCTGATTACGGTTTTTTCGAAGCAATCGATAACTATGCTTTTCCATATATGAATCCGTATGCAAAAGAAGTATGGAATCGAAAAATAGAAAATAACCAGTTGTTAAAAGATTTAAATTTTGTAAGAAAAGATCACAAAATCGACCAATAATGCTTGAATTAGCGACCTGAATCAGGTCGCTTTGTTTAAATGAAAAATGCGAGGAGGTATGAACTTGCTCAATCTGGAAAAAGATTTTAACTCAATCCGCGTCAAAGGCTCCAAATTCATGTATGTCTGGATGCTCCTTGCAACGTTCGGCGGTCTTGCAGCATGCATGTTTCTCATAGTGAATGGCTTAGAATTTGATTCGAAGTATTCGTTATTCTATCTAGGAGGAGGGATCTTGCTGTCTCCTGTATTTCTATACCTCACCTTATGGTCGCTTCCCGGTTTTGTACCAGGGAGAGTTCTTCTGAAGTTAACGGAGGGTCCGAATGGCAGCGTGGAGAGTAATAATAAGAAAATCCCATTCACAAGCATAAAAAATATTCGCTTCGCAAGGAATCCCCTTAACCTGATCAATGACATAGTCATTGAAACGTATGATGGAAAAACCACAAAAATTAGGACATACAATCAGCTTGATGATACGGACTTTGCTGTTTTAGTTGACCAGTATATCTATCCATACATGAATCAGGATGCTAAAACAGTATGGGACCGGCATGTTAATCTTGATCAGCTGTTCGAAGATGCAAAGTATGAAAGGAAAGCAGAATAACTTTATAGAGGAGAAGTTGTCCCATAATGAAAACATCGAATCTTTAATCCCATCCTCTCAGCATAAAGTCTACAGCGCAAATGAACGAGTATCCATATTTATTATCAACCCCGTATTCTCCAATACGGGGCTTTTTCACGTCCAAAACGAAATAAATCTTCTCCTGGATCACTATGTCACCATCTTGTAACAAAACTGTTTTAATTGTCATATAACTCTTTAAAATCTTCTGAAAATCCATTCGTTTCAGGCTTTTTTGAAGACGTTTTCGAAATTTGAAGCGGAAATACTGGAAAATCAAGGCATCTTATTTCTACTATTATCCAAGTCATGTTTTAAGGGGCGTTTTTGAAGGTATATCCCAAGTAACAAAGCGATAAGGGCACGCCTCTATCGTCAATGAAAGGAGCTTGTTAGTCAGTGAGTATTCAAAAAAGTACGGACAGTTCCAGTTTAGCAGAAGTCATTGACCGGATTCTTGATAAAGGGATCGTCATTGATGCATTTGTCAGAGTGTCGCTTGTGGGAATCGAGATTTTAACAGTAGAAGCGAGGGTTGTCATCGCGAGTGTCGATACATGGCTTCGCTATGCAGAAGCAGTTGGTCTTCTTCGGGACGAAGTGGAGGAAGAGGGTCTTAAGAGCCAAAAGAATGAGCGCGGCAGCCAGTCAGCTTTTACATTTTAATAGAAAACAACTATAAATCTATGGAGAAATGAGGATGAAACATGGCTAAAGAGACAAAAGAGAAAATGGAAAACCAGGAAGAAACGGAACAGCAGAATCAAAGCGAAGAGCAGGATGACAGGCAGCAGAATCAAATTAATATGGCGATTCTCGGCGGTGTTGTTGGAGCGGGAATTGGGCTGCTTTCAAGTCCTGAAACGAGCAAGAAAGTATTCGGAAGCCTAGGCCAGTCTGAGATTGTACGATCGGCAGGCAAGGAGCTTAGAAGAACAGCGCAAGAGATTATTGCCGAGCAGGCGATGGCAGCGCTGCGCCAGACGGCAACGGGATATTTGGACAAAGGCAATATTACGAGCCTTTTGGCCCCTAAGAAGAAGAGAGACAAAGAATCAAATTCAGAAAAGGATTCAAGCGGCGAGAATGAATTGAATTCTTCTCAATATAATGAGCTGAAAGAAGAGAACAAGAATATGAACGACCAGCTGCAGCGGATTGAAGAGATGCTGAATCAGCTGATAGAAGCAAAGAAATAGCAGTTTGCCCTGAGAGGGTGATGGCATGGATGACATGAAAAAAGCGCTTTTTAAGGCAGGCAAGAAAATCTTCGATAAGAGTCCCGAACCTGTAAAAGAGAAGATGGAAGAAAAGGTAAAGGAAAAGGCGAAAGAAAAATTTGTCGAGGCTACAGAAGAAAAGCTGCAGGGAAAAATGAATGAAGCTTCTGAAAAGCTTGGCCAAGCCAAAGACGAAAATGCTGATAAAGTTCACGGCAAAGCGGAGGAAGCAAAGGAAAAAGTTCAGGATGTTCTTCTGTCTGTGAAAGATAAGCTCGGCAATGTGAAAGAAGCCGGTGATGAGTTTCAGAAAAAGATGTCTTCTTCATCATCATCTGAAAAGAAAAAGGTTAAAGGGTATAACGATATCAAGAGCGCCCGTAAAATAAAGAGCTCGACTGACATTAAAAGCTCGGTGAAAATCAAGAGTTCCAATGATATTAAATCGTCTTCGGGCGTCAGGACAATGGGTTCAGGGCCGAAAGGAGAATGAAGAATGGCTATTCAAAAAAGTACAGACAGTTCAAGTCTGGCAGAGGTTATTGACCGGATTCTCGACAAGGGGATTGTCATTGATGCGTTTGTCAGAGTTTCTGTCGTAGGAATTGAAATTCTGACTGTTGAAGCGCGCGTTGTCATCGCGAGTGTGGACACTTGGCTTCGCTATGCAGAAGCTGTCGGCCTGCTGCGTGATGAGGTGGAAGAAAAAGGTCTTCCGTCCCAATCGAATGAGCGAGGCGCACAATTCAGCGTTTAATTATGATCGTCAGCATGGAGCCTGATGGCTCCTGCTTATTTCAAAGCAACGGCGGAACAATCGGAGGCGACTTTAGGTGTCTATAAAAGAGATTATGAAAAATGTGAATGATTTCTTCAGTGAGCATGTCGCACCGCCCCATAAGATTACCTCTGTTGAAGCAATGGACGAGGGGTGGCGGGTGACAGTTGAAGTGATAGAGGAAAAAGAGTACATGAAACGGTACGCAAAGGATGAAATGCTTGGAACCTATGATTGCCAGCTTGATAAAGAGAAAGAGGTTGTTTCTTTTAAAAGGCTTGATATCAGGTACAGAAGTGCAATAGGAACCGAACAGTGAGGCTGCTTGGAGGGAAGAGAAGATGACGGTCCTAAAAGAGAAAATGAAAAAAGATGCCAGAACCCTCATACAGGATGATGAGACGAAACAGATTCTCAAGAGGTCCCTTCATTACTTGAAATCGGGCTATTCCGTTCATTTTACGGGACCCTCCGGTGCAGGAAAAACCTCGCTTGCCCTGGCTCTTGCCAAAAAGAGAAAACGGCCGGTCATGCTTATGCACGGGAATCATGAATTAAACAACAAAGACTTAATTGGTGATTTTACGGGCTATACAAGTAAAAAAGTGGTGGATAATTATGTTAGGTCCGTTTATAAAAAGGACGAAAGTGTAAGCGAGATGTGGCGGGATGGAAGGCTTCTCGAAGCAGTTAAACACGGATATACGCTGGTTTATGATGAGTTTACGAGATCCAAGCCTACTACGAATAATATTTTTCTATCAATCTTAGAAGAAGGTGTACTGCCCTTATACGGTTCTAAATTGACCGACCCATTTATAAAAGTCCACCCTGATTTTGCCGTCATTTTCACAAGCAATCCTGCTGAGTATGCAGGTGTTTATGATACTCAGGATGCTCTTCTTGACCGTCTCATCACGATCTTTATTGATTATAAGGATGTTGAGAGGGAAACGAAGATTGTCGCAGAGAAAACAGATGTGGATGAAGATGAAGCAAGAATTATTACTACTCTTGTTACGAATTTGCGGGATGCATGCTCGAATCAGAAAAACAATGGTCCAAGCTTAAGAGCTTCAATCATGATTGCAAAGCTTGCATCAGAGCAGGACATTCCGATTGACGGGGAAGATTCAGATTTTCAAAGCTTATGCATCGATGTCCTGTGCCATCCGATCAGCAGGTGTCTTGATTCGGATAACAAACAGGAAGATGCAACCAGCCTGATTATAGATGAATGCAGCAAACTGTAGTGTGCAGAGGGAGTGTTTGATGATGAGTGAACAGGAAATGGGTATTTATCTTTTTTGCGGTATCCAATTAACAGAAGAGGAAGATTTCGGGAAAGCAGAGATTGAAGGGGAAGAAACAGACCTCTTTACAATCCGGTACAAAGATGCAGCGATGGTAGCAGCTGAAGTGCCGATGAAAATCTTTCATCCAAACAGGCAGAATCTGATGATGCATCAGCAGACGGTTTCAAAGGTTATGGAAAAAAACGACACGGTTATTCCAATCAGCTTCGGGAATGTGTTTAAAACAGAAGACGATGTAAAGGTCCTTCTGGAAAACCTATACCCGCAGTTTGAAAAGCTCTTTCCAGCCATTAAAGGCAAGATTGAGGTCGGGTTAAAAGTCATCGGCAGTAAAGAGTGGCTCGAGGAAAGAGTGAACGAAAATCCGCAGGTTGGAAAAATGTCTTCTTCTGTGAAGGGCAAATCTGAAGCAGCAGGCTACTACGAGCGCATCAAGCTTGGCGGCATTGCCCAGAAGGTGTTTGAAGATCTTCAGAATGAACTTAAGGCGGAAGTCTTCACACCTCTTAAAGAAGCATCAGAAGCCGCGAAAGCGAATGAGCCGACAGGTGAAACGATGCTCCTCAATGCGGCGTTTCTCATCGACCGCGACAAAGAGCAGCAATTCGATGAGAAAGTGAACGAAGCACATGAGAAATGGAAGGATAAAGTGAATTTCCATTACAGCGGTCCGTGGCCGGCTTATAACTTCGTTAATATCAGGTTAAAAGTGGAGGAGAGCTGATATGCTTCACAAATTGGTGGCAGCGCCAATTAACCTTGTGATTAAAATCGGGCAGAAGGTTCAGGAAGAAGCAGAAAAAGAATTGTACGATCTCCCGACAATCCAGCAGAAACTCATTCAGCTTCAAATGATGTTTGAGCTTGGCGAAATACCGGAAAAAGCGTATCAGGAAAAGGAAGATGAGCTTTTAATGCGGTATGAAATCGCCAAACGAAGAGAGATGGAAGAGTGGGAGAAATTGACCAAACGGGGAAATGAGGGATAGCAGATGGACGATTTGATTTATTTATACGGACTGATTCCTTCAGACGAAGCAGACCATCAATCGTTTCCATCTTTTAAGGGCTTTGATGGTGAGAAAAACATTTATACCATCCCAGCTGGCGATGTCACCGCAGTTGTTTGCAGACTGGATTCTGAGCAGTTTTCAGAAGAAGCCATAAAAGACAAAATCGACAATGATATGGAATGGCTGCAGGAAAAAGCGTTCCATCATCATGAAACGGTTACGGCACTTTATAAATCTTTTACAATCATTCCTCTTAAGTTCTGCACCATTTACAAGAGCGAAGAAAGCCTTAAGCAGACAATTGAGGCAAGCGGGCCTAAAATCAGCGAAACCCTGCAGTCGCTCAAAGGCAACGAGGAATGGAACGTAAAGATTTACAGTGATGACCCGGTGCTGAAAAAGAAGGTTGGCGAAACCCATCCTGCAGTAGAAGCAAAAATGCAGGAAATCAGCGTGCTGCCCAAAGGCAGGCAGTTTTTCGAAAAGAAGAAGATTGACAAGCTGATTGAGGATGAGCTGGAAAATGAGAAGAATCGAGTTTGTGAACAGCTGCATGAACAGTTGAAGCACTATGCCCTGCATGCAGCGATTAAAAAGAACTGGAACAAAGACGTGACAGGCTTGAAAGAGAACATGGCCTGGAACAGTGTTTTCCTCCTTCAGTCGGAGAAGGTGGAAACGTTCCTTGAAGAGATGAAACAGGCTGATGAAAAGCTCGGGGGAACCGGATGGAGAATTGAAGCAACCGGCCCGTGGCCAGCTTATCATTTTTCCAGTTTTTAAATGAAATGAGGGATTTTCCGGATGTCTCTTAGAGAGTCAGTTGAAAACAAAGATATTGCCCTTATTGATATATTGGATGTCATTTTGGACAAGGGTGTTGCGATCAAGGGAGACTTAATCATCTCGATAGCAGGTGTGGATCTGGTGTATCTGGATCTGAGGGTTTTGATTGCATCTGTTGAAACCCTTGTTCAATCAAAAGCGGGAAACCGCAAACCTGTCACAAGCGAACAATTTGACAGACAAAGGGAGGAATTAATCGATGCAACAGGCCAGCCAAACAAATGGTAGAATCCAGCTTGATCCTGACAATGCCGAGCACG
This sequence comes from Metabacillus sp. cB07, assembly GCF_016839225.1. Lineage (NCBI taxonomy): Bacteria > Bacillati > Bacillota > Bacilli > Caryophanales > Bacillaceae > Metabacillus > Metabacillus sp. cB07. Next base: position 435,442 of record NZ_CP069296.1, read on the forward strand.
GACTGGCACAGCTGGTCATGACGGTGATTGAGCTTCTCAGGCAAATTGTCGAACGTCATGCGATGAGGCGGGTGGAGGGTGGAACGCTGACGGACGAGCAAATCGAAAATCTTGGAGTAGCCCTTATGAACCTTGAGGAAAAGATGGAAGAACTGAAAGAGGTCTTCGGCCTTGATGCCGAAGATTTGAATATAGATCTCGGCCCGTTAGGCAGCTTGCTTTAACGGCCACTGGAGGGACAAGCTATGGCAGTCCAAACGACTGGGCAATCGAGCTCAATTGTCGATGTGCTTGAGAAGATATTAGACAAAGGAGTCGTCATCGCAGGTGATATTACCGTAGGAATTGCCGATGTCGAACTGCTTACCATCAAAATCAGACTGATCGTCGCTTCTGTCGATAAAGCGAAAGAAATCGGCATGGACTGGTGGGAGAACGATCCTTATCTCAGTTCCAAAGCGGAGAACAGCAACACTAAAGCGCTAGAAGAAGAAAACCGCAAATTGAATGAACGATTAGAGCTGCTTGAAAATCAGCTTGGCTCAAATCGTTTAAATACTTCAAACCAACTAAAATAATCGGAGGGATTCACAATGGCAGAACAAAAATTAGACAATACGCAGGCAGAAAGCACAAAGGAAAATAAACAATCAGAAAAGAATACACAGGAAAAATCATCAAGACGAAGCATGCCGATCAAACGCACGGTTGCAGGAGGACTCCTTGGTGCGACAGTAGGCTACCTGGCAACACCTGAAAACGGGAAAAAGATCTTATCTCAAATTGATACTGACGACTGGAAGAGCAAGGCAGCCGATTTCGGTAAGGCTGCGAAGGAAAAGTCATTCAAAGGCGCTTCAAGCTTAAAAACGTCTGCTGGCAAGCTTTTCAAAAAGGATCAAAATCAAACAGATGATACAGAACAGAATGAATCACCATCAGCCGAATCAACGACTGAAGATTATGAAGCATTAAAGCAGGAAAACCAGACGCTTCAGGAACGTCTTCAGCAGCTTGAAGAAAAAATGAATCAGCTGACTCAGACAAGCTCTGATGATGCAGAAGATGATGATGAGGAAGAAGATGAACAAGAGGAAAATCAAAGCAAGAATAAATCGGGCAAATCAAAAGCGGCATCAGAAGATGATTCTGAAGACGACGATGAAATCGAAGAAGACGAAGAAGAAGAGGAAATGATGGACGACGGCAAAAATGAAGTGAAAAAGCCGAGAAAGCCTGCACGCAATAAAGCAAAAACGGCAAAAGCTTCAAAAGCGAAAGATGAAAAAGAAGAGGAAGATGAAGAGTCAGAAGATACTTCTCTAAGCAGTGACGACGACACTTCATCATAAACGGTGTGAAGAGGAGGAGATGTGGAAATGAGTACGGCAACAGCCTCATCCAAAGACAGTGTTCTTGAATTTTTTGTACAGGCCTCAAACAAGCACGGTTTTGCGCTTGATATTACGCTCAATATGAACGGCGCTGTTATTTCAGGCACGATGATCTCAGCGAAAGAGTACTTTGACACGCTGAGCGAAACGTTCGAAGATGGCAGTGAAGTCGCACAAAATCTAAGCGAGCAGTTATCCCGGGCAAGTGAATCCATTGAAGAAAACGGAAGCGGGGAAGCTCATTTCATTCACCTGAAAAACACGAAAGTGTACATCGGTGACAGCAAATCCACCCCTTCAAAAGGCCAGATTATCTGGCGCGGCAAGCTGAGCGAAGTAAATGGATTCTTCCTCGGGAAAATATCAGATGCAAAGCCGGCAGCTAAAAAAACGGAATAACGCCACACATGAAAACCGGAAGAGAGCTTCCGGTTTTTCTGCTGTAAACTTCCCCGCGCGCGCTGATTTCAGCATGCTTGGAAAACGTTTTAATGGAACCAATCCTGCTAGACCAGAAAACAGTTCTTTCCTTTTTATCATCAATCCATCTAAGCCTCAAGTCTTACCTCCTGTACATTCACCGGCCAATAGAAAAATAGGCGGGGATGCTGTATAGTAAAAAGAAAGGCCTTTTTTTCCAGTTTACTGGCACAGGACTGAAACCCCGCATGTGCTACATACGTATAAACAGGCAGAATTTTTATGTTAGGAGTCGATTGATGATGAATCCGTTTGTGGCATTCAGTGTCCGGATGATGGCTGCGCTACCTGCTGCAGGGACAGCGGGAACAATCAGCCTGATCGGATTTGATCAGCCTTTAATAGCGGCCGCCGCCTATTCAGTTGCAGGCGGAGCTTCCGCCTATTCAATTGCTTCTGTGACGATGAAGTCACGTTTTTTAAAGAAAAATGCTCTTACCCGCAAAGACTATAAATACATTAAAAAGCAGCTCGAGGAAGCAGCACCCAAGATGGCGCGCCTTCAGAAGACCCTTCTTACGATCAGGCATCTTCCATCTTTAAAAGAGCGTGCAGATCTTGTCCGTGTAGCGAGAAGAATAGTTGCCCTGACAAAAAGAGAACCGCGCCGTTTTTATCAGGCGGAGAAGTTTTATTTTTCCCATCTGGATTCGGCCGTCCAGCTCAGTGAGAAGTATGCCTTTTTATCATCACAGCCAAAAAGAAATTTCGAGCTTGAGAAATCGCTGAATGAGACCCGCAGAACGCTGTCAGATTTAAAACGGCTGATTGAACAGGATCTCTTCAATATGGTTCAGGATGACCTGGATGATCTGAATCTTGAGATTGACGTTGCCAGGCACTCGATTCAAGCAAACAAGGATAAAAAATCTCTTGATGAAAAGTGGAAAATGTAATGAACCGCGACCTTTTTAAAGAGGGTGAAAACCTTCTCCAGGCTGAAGAAAAAGAGAAGGTTCTTCACCTTGTCAATCAGCTCAGCCCAAAGAACCACGCCATGCTCGTATCATACGGTCTTCCTGCTCAATCCAAGCTCCTTGCTTTTTCAAACACCATGCTTGATCAGGTGCAGCGGAAAGATATCGGACAGATCGGAGACACTCTGGATGAGTTCATTAAAAGCCTTAGTGATGTAAACCCGGAGGATCTCATGCAGGATGAGACCTCTTTTTTCGGCAGGCTGTTCGGCAGAAAAAAACGGTCTGTGCAGGAAGTGCTGTCAAGATTTCATAAAGCAGGGGTACAGATTGACCGAATCAGTGTCAGACTTGAACGCAGCAAAAACGTTCTTCTTTCGGATATCGTCATGCTTGACAGGCTTTATGAGACAAATAGAGAGTATTTTCATTCGTTAAATACTTACATCGAAGCAGCAGAGTTAAAGCTTCACGAATTGCACAACGAGACAATACCCGCCCTGAAAAAAACAAATGAATGCTCAAGCGATCCGATGAAGCGGCAGGAGGAAGAGGACCTGCTGCAATTTGCAGACCAGCTGGATCAAAGACTTTACGACCTGAAAGTCAGCAGGGAGCTTACCATTCAAAGTGCACCGCAAATCCGCATGATTCAAAAAACAAACCAGAAGCTCGCAGAAAAAATTCAGGCATCCCTTATGACCGCCATTCCTCTGTGGAAAAACCAAGTGACTATAGCCCTTACACTGCTGAGGCAAAAACATGCTGCTGATGCGGGCAAAACATTGACCAGTTCTGCGAATGATCTTTACCAAAAACAGGCCTCCACGCTTGGGAGAAACCAGTTTGATCTGCAGACATTGAAAGAAATACAGGAAAATCTGCAAATGGCCATCAAAGAAACGCTTACCATTCACAAGGACGGGAAACATACCCGGGAAGAAACCGAAGCAGCATTACTCGACATAGAACAGAAAAAACTCCAGGCATAAAAAACAGGAATCGGATGGTCCGATTCCTGTTTTTTTAGCTTAGTGCTGTTGTTCTTATGAAACCTGTTTCCAGCCTGAAACATCATCTTCGAGAGGAAGGTTGTTTTCTCTGGCTTTTTTCGCAGCTGCATAGAAGATGACAATAACAGCGATTGTTGCAATGGCTGCTCCAATATAGGAGACGGTCATGGATAACCCAAATCCTATAGGTGCATTAAGAATATACGTTGTCGTTACCATGGTCATAAAAATGCCAGGCACCATGGCAATCCAGTAATTTTTCTTCGCGATGAACAAGTACATCGCTCCAACCCACAGGGCAATTACGGCTGTGGATTGGTTTGCCCATGAGAAGTATCTCCATAGAATCGTAAAATCGATTTTTGTCAGGGCAAAGGAGATAACGAACAATGGAAGAGCAATCCAAAGGCGGCTTGCAACCTTTTTTTGTGAAATGTTGAAGTAGTCGGCAATGATCATGCGCGCGCTTCGGAATGCAGTATCTCCGGATGTAATAGGAAGAATGATAACCCCAAGAACAGCAAGTGTTCCGCCGATTGCACCAAGCATAAGAGTGGAAGCTTCGCTTACTACAGCGCCGGGTCCGCCTTCAGCAAGAAGGGCATTCAGTCCAGTGCCTCCATCAAACAGGCTCATTGCTGCTGCAGCCCAGATCATAGCAATAACACCTTCTGCGATCATCATGCCGTAGAAAATTTTACGGCCTTGCTTTTCATTTTGAGTGGTTCTTGAGATGATCGGTGTTTGTGTCGCATGGAAGCCGGACAGAGCTCCGCAAGAAATCGTCAGGAACAATAACGGAAAGATCGGCACATTGTCAGGATGAAGATTTGAAAGCGTCAGCTCAGGAATAGGAGCCCCGGTAATAACAAGGCCTCCGCCGACACCAATCGCGCTGATCAGCAAAAGCGCACCGAAAATCGGATAGAATCTTCCGATGATTTTATCAATAGGGAGAAGAGTCGCAAGAATATAATAAATAAAGATGGCGCCTAAAATAAGTCCCATTGTAGCCCAGCCATTCATCAGGCTGAAGAGAAGACCTGCCGGAGCTGTAACGAAAACAGTTCCAACTAAAAGCAGCAGAAGAATCGCAAATGCGTTTACGACATGCTTCATAAATTTACCGAGGAATTTACCCGCAAGCTCAGGCAAATGCGCACCGCGGTTTCGGATTGAAATCATTCCTGTTAAATAGTCATGGACAGCACCTGCAAAGATACAACCGAGTACAATCCACAGGAATGCGACAGGTCCGTACAGGGCTCCCATGATCGGACCAAAAATCGGGCCGACTCCGGCAATATTGAGAAGCTGGATCAGCGAGTTTTTCTTCGTGTTCATCGGGAGATAATCGACACCATCCTGGTGCGTGAATGCAGGCGTTGTTCTGCCTTCATTCACACCGAACACTTTTTCAACAAATTTTCCGTACGTAAAGTAACCAACAATTAAAAGGACAACCCCGGCTAAAAAAGTATACATGATAACCCTCCTTGTTTTGTATGCGTTTACATAAGTATAAAGCACTACAGGGGATCGTGGAGGTTTTACAAACAAGATGCAGAAATCCGGGGATAAGATGCAGATACAGGGCTGTGACCTGCAAAAGGAAAAACACCTGGGAATGCCAGGTGCTGTTAATGGATTTCAAGCCGTTCTCTTAATGCTTTCACATAGTTTCTGCTGACTCCAAGGACTTCTTTTGTGCCTGTAAGCTCAAGCTGGTAAGCGCCATTGAACCAGGGGGTAAGCTTTGCCGCATACTCCAGGTTAACGAGATAACTTTTATGAATTCTGAAAAAACGGAAAGGAGCAAGCTTTGCTTCCAGGTCTTTGAGCAGTGTCTTCGTATAGTAGCTTTCGTTTTTTGTTACCACTTTTGTCGCTTTTTCATCACGGTATATGTACAGAATGTCTTTTGGATCCAGATAAAAAATCTCGCCCTCTGTTTCAATCGCAAGCTTAGCAGGAAGAGCTGAACCGATATCTGAACCGGCGGGCTGAACAAGCCTTTGGATTCTCTGCACGGTCCGCTTCAGCTGTTCTTCATCATATGGTTTCAGCAAGTAATCAATCGCTTCATATCTAAAAGCTTCGGCAGCAAATTGAGGATAGGCCGTGGCGAAAATGATCAGCGGAGGCTTTTTTAGTTCCATCAGTGACTTGGCTGCTTCCATTCCGTTCATCTTCGGCATTTCTACATCTAAAAAAACGGCGTGCGGCTGATGTTTAAGAGCTTTCATGACTGCGCCTTCACCGTTATCCGCCTCGTCTGCAATTTCTATACACGTGTACTCACTGAGAAGATGCCTAAGTTCCTCCCTGCTGTACCTTTCATCATCTGCAAGTATGATTTTAATTTTATCCACGTTTGTTTTCCTCCGAATCAGGGATGAAAAATTGAATTTCTGTTCCTGCACCGGGAGAGCTCTTTACATTTAGGGCAGAGCCTTGTCCAAAGACCATCGACAGCCTGCGGTTTACATTGTAAAGGCCAAGTCCGGTTCCGCTTTCAGAATGCACGGCTTCTTTTCCAAGCTTTCCTAAGCGATTTGACGCTATCCCGTTGCCATTGTCTATCACACTGACGTGGGTTCCATCCTGCTCCCTTTGAACAGACAGCTTAATCAGGCAATCCTTTTCTTTCTCTTTAATGCCGTGTTTCACTGCATTTTCTACGATCGGCTGCAGGCTCAATGGAGGAAGCCTTACCATAAGGGCTGCTTCGTCTATCTCATAAAGAACAGTCAGTTTATCAACGAACCGCGTTTCTTCAATCGCAAGATAAGCCTTAATATGCTCAAGCTCCTGTTCGAGCGTGGTCATCGTTACGGTCGTCGCATTAAGGTTTGACCGCAGAAAGTGAGAAAGGGAGATGAGAAGCTTCCTTGCTTTAGAAGGGTCAATCCGAATAAGAGAAACAATGGTGTTAAGGGAATTGAACAAAAAATGAGGACTAATCTGTGCCTGCAAAGCCTTAATTTCTGCTTCTTTGGCAAACTGATATGCCTTCTCCGCTTCAGCCAGCTCCAGCTGGTTTCCGAGCAGGCTGCTCAGACCCGATATCAGTTCCATGTTCACGTCGGTAATTTCTTTTTTTGACTGAAAATAAAATTTAAGGGTGCCGATTGTTTCTCCTCTTTGTTTCAGCGGGGCAATAACAGCAGCGCCGAGAGGACAATCTTTATGAATGCAGTGAATGGCTCTTTCTTCCGCCACAACGAGTTTTCCTTGTTGGATGACGTCTTTCGTCATTTGAGTCTGGATGGGACTGTTTGCTGTGTGATGATCATTTCCGAGCCCTGTGTGAGCAAGGATTTCAGTTTTGTTGGTCATGGCGACAGCACTAGTCTTAATTTCTCTATGCAGGATTTCACATACTTCGCGGGCAGATGTGGTATTCATGCCGCTTCGCAGGTGAGAAAGAGTCTGGTTAGCAATCCTGAGAGTTTTTTGAGCCTGCAGAGCCCCTGCTTTTTCTTCTTCGTTCACGACATTTTTAATGATCAGGAGAAAGAGCGCAGATCCAAGGCCATTCGCCAGAATCATAGGGAGGCCAATCATCTCGACAAGTGCAAGCGCTTTGTCAAATGGCTTTGAGACAGCGAGAATGACGAGCATTTGAACGGTTTCAGCAAGAACTCCGATTATAAAAGCGGACGACAGCTTTACATGAGTATTTTTCCGGTAAAAGGCACCTGCAATCAGTCCTGCTAAAATAGCAGCAAGGCCGCATGAAAGGGAGGTGAATCCCCCGAGAGTAAAGCGGTGAACTCCCGCAATTAATCCCGCGCCAATCCCAACTTTATATCCTCCAAGAAGACCGGCAAGGACAATTCCAATGACCCTCGAATTGGCAATAGCCTCATCCGCAGCGAGTCCCGATGCAAAACGGCCGAATTCCATCGTTTCCGTACTCAGCGAAAGACCCGAATAGGTTCCTGTAATGCCAAAGAAGCCAAAAAACAAAATGGCCTTATACTGCTGGCTCCGGTCAAGCCTGTCCTGATACATCATGCTCCTGAAGAATCGGAATCTCGTTAGTATAAAGGCAATCGTTACAATAATGCCCAGGCGTTCGAGCATGGTGATGAGAAGTTCAAACATATGCCCGCCCCTTTACAATTGATTATATCGTTTATTGTAATCGAAGGCGGGTGAATAAGAAAATAGGATTGGAAAAAGCGACTCCGCTTTTCTCATTGTCCAGCTCCATCAGCCAGCTCCTCCGTCAGAACAAAATCCCCGAAAAAGTCAAAATCGGACTTTTCCGGTGATTTCTTATCTGACTGCCAGGCCTGAACAGTCGGCTTCGCTTTTCGCATTGTCCAGCTCCATCAGCCAGCTCCTCCGTCAGAACAAAATCGACCAAAAAGGCAAACCCGGCCTTTCTGGTCGATTTCTTTTCTGCCTGTCGGAGCTAAACGGCTGATTCCGCTTTTCTGGTGTCCAGCTACGCCTCCTAGTCCTTCTGTCAGAACAAAATCCCCGAAAAAGTCAAAATCGGACTTTTCCGGTGATTTCTTATCTGACTGCCAGGCCTGAACAGTCGGCTCCGCTTTTCTAATTAGAATCCATCCTCAGCAGTAAAAGGAATATTCAGTCTGTTTTCGACTGCTCTGAGGCGCTGGTTCAGACGGTTTAGTCTTCTTGTGTGGCGTTCGACAACTTGGTTCAGTCGTGTGACTTCCTGGTTTGTCTGATTGAGTTCGCGGCGCAGGTTGCGGATCTCCTGATTTTGACGGTTTATTTCTCTGGACTGCTGCTCGTTTTGTCTTTCAAGCTGGTTAATTCTTCTTTCAAGTGACTGAAATTGCGGCGGCTGGCGGTCAGGGTCCAATTGATCCTGCTGAAACTGATCCTGCTGGAATTGAGGCTGATAGGGGTTGTATTGATAGTTCATGTAATAGTCGGTTTGCTGAGGCACGTAGCCTTGATAAAAATGGTATGGGTTCATAGGTTGAAGTCTCCTTTTTATTAGTGAATCCTTCATTAGCCTATGCGGCTCTGCCCATGGTGACAGGGCGGATGCCCAATTGCGCGCAAAAAAGCCATGGGCTCAGGCTTCAAGCTCATGGCGTACTTCTGAATATGAATCGTAATGGGACTGGATAATCTCTTCATCTGAGTGGGGGATTTCCATTCCTTTAACGATTTGGGCTCCGTTAATGCAGCCGCTGGTGAGAAGGATAATATCATCCGGTTCTCCGGCTGCAAGTGAAGCCATAACCCCTTCTTTGCGGGTAAGTGCCGCTTTGATATTCGGGGATTTTGGTTCGGTAAATCCCTTCATCACCTGATCAATGATGATTTGCGGATCGTGGTGTCCAGGGTGGTCCACGGTGACGATCACTTCATCTGCGTGCCCTTCAATGGCAGCAGCCATTTTGGGCATTTTGTTGAAATCCCTGATGCCGATTCCGGCAATCATGACGATCAGACGGTTGTACTTCATTTTTTTGACCTCTTCCACTAGACGTGTCAGCGCAACCGGTGTATGGGCGTAGTCCAGGATGATTTTCTTGTTGTCAGGGCCTGTGATGACTTGAAAACGGCCTTCTGGACTTTCCAGCATTGGAAGGACCTGAAGGATATTCGTTATTTTGTATCCGAAAAGAAGGGCAGTTCCAACGGCAGAAAGGGCATTGGCGATATTATAAGTGCCAAACACCGGCACAGCTGCATGGTGGCGCTGGCCCTTGTAAATAAGTGTGAACGAGCTGCCGACATCTGAAAACGAAATGTCATCTGCGCACAAATCAGCTCCGCTGCCCGGCACGAGACTGTACGTAATCTTCCGTCCGGGAAATGTTTCTGCAAGTTCTGCGCCCATTTCCATATCGTCAATGTTGATCACGGCTGTTTTAGATTGTTCAAAAAGAGCAAGCTTGCACTTTTTATAATGATCCATCGTTTTATGGTACTCCAGGTGCTCTTCAGAAAAATTGGTGAGAATAGCTGCATCAAACTCCATGCCGTGAACCCTTTTCTGGTCCGTTGCTATGGAGGATACTTCCATAACCATAGCTTTGTCACCGAGCTCCAGGAGGTCGTGGAAAATTTGGTGAAGATCGGTTGATTCAGGTGTAGTAGGCGTGCTTTTTTTTATAAGAAAGCTTATGGGTTGAAGCCCAAATACCTGTTGTTCCTATCGAACCTGCAGGAAGACCGAGCAAAGTCAGCAGGGAGCGGACGTATGCCGCGACGGTTGTTTTTCCGTTTGTGCCGGTTACTCCGACTGTTTTCAGCTTTTCATCTGAGAAGCCATAAAACATTCTCGCAAACTGTGCCATCGTTTCACGGACATTGTCAGCGAGAAGAAAGGTATGCTCCGGGTAATTTTTGCTCAGCCGTTCAAGCTTTTCACGGCTTGTTCCGACTACAGCAGAAGCCCCGCTCGAAATGGCCTCGTCGATGTACTGATGCCCGTCATGCTCGCCGCCGACAATACTGAAGAAAAGTCCTCCGGGTTTGACTTGTTTAGAGTGAAAGGACAGGCTTGTGATTTCCTGTGAGGCTTGTCCGAAAATCTGTTTAAACGCCACGTTTTCCAGATCATTAAACTGTATGTTCATGTAGGTTCCTCATTTATGATTCCAGATTTGTATTCGTTTTTTTATTTTCCAATACAAGCGCTCTTCCTATACTTAAAATTTCAGACTGTCAGTATCCTTTTTTGTAATCGACAAAATTTACAGATGGGACGCGATCTGACAGGTAGGTTTTCAAGTTTGGAATCAGGATGTTCTCTGTAAGGCGCTCGTTGTAAAACTCCGTTGATCCGGAGGTATGGGGGGTGATAATGACATTCTCAAACTCCCACAATGGACTTTTTACCCCAAGCGGCTCGTGTTCAAACACATCAAGGCCTGCTCCTGCAATTTCATTTTCCGCAAGAGCCTGTATAAGCGCTGCTTCTTCAACCACTTCACCGCGGCCAATATTGATGAAGTAAGCAGAAGACTTCATCTGTTTAAATTGTTCATATGTAAAAAGGCGTTCTGTGTCTGACGTCAGCGGCACGGTCACAGCTACATAATCACATCTTGGCAGAATGGTGCTGAGGTCACCCTGGGTATACATTTCATCCACAAAATCTGCGGGTTTGCCTGAATGCCTCACGCCAAGAACAGTCATTCCGAAAGCTTTTGCGATTTTGGCTGTTTCCTGCCCGATTGCGCCAACACCAATCACACCAAGCGTTTTGCCGTGAATTTCAAGCTTCATGTTCTCATGGTGCCATTTTTTCTCGCTTTGATTGCGGACATAGGCATGAATTTTCCTTGTTAATCCGAGCATAAGAGCAAAAATGGTTTCGGAAATGGGGTTTGCATGAACGCCGTTTGCACTTGTAAGAAGCACTTCTTTCTTTGCCAAAGCTTGAAGCGGCATGCTGTTTACCCCGGCACTCCATGACTGCACCCAGCGCAATTTGGATGATTCATGGAGGCATGTCTCCTCCATCCCCTTTTTCCAGCCGGCAATAATCTCAGCGTCAGCCAGATGGCTCCTCCAAACAGACTCATCCCGCCCGGCGATTACCTCCCAGCCTGAAGCAAGCTCCCTGATCTCAGTAAGATGTTTCTCCTGCAAATCTTGTGCGATAATCATTTTTCTTTTAGACACCGTCATTCCTCCCTTTATCAATAGGTTTATCTTAACAGAATTTTTTGTTTTTTATTTCTTGTTTTTCTCGTTAGGAATGTGAAAAACTGGGTAAATAAACCTGTAGATATATGCTGCTTAGTGGTATCGAACTATATTTCAAGGGGTGGACTTGCTTGCTATGAAAATTCTTCAAGAACGGTTTTACCCGAGTGCCAGAAGGGTTTTGGCGCTTGCAGGGGAAAAGGAAGATGCCCCGGAGTACCTTGTCGGCTATGATGTAGATGGGAATCAGGTGTTTCATGTGCCAAGTCCTGAAGGCTACTCATTTCTTTATTTATGTTCTCATACGATGGCAGAAGCCGCTGTTGTCTGCGGATATAAGGAGGCAGATGCTGACGGATGCTGGCCGGACTATTATTTTGCAGTGGATCATGAAAGCGGAAAGCTCAACCGGATCTGCAAGGCGAGATAATGATGAACCCCGCTTTTTCAAGTGAGGGTTTTTTTATGGAAAAAATAGTTTAATTATTGGAAAATAAGTGTAAATACTTACTAGTTCACATGGTAAAATTGGAATCTATGAAAACTGGGAGGATTGACATGAAAAGAATGACAGGGTGGCTGGTCGTTGCAGGGATGGCACTATTGCTTGCAGCGTGCGGGGGGAAAACCGCAGAAGAAGCGTCTTCTGATATGGAAAAAGCATATAAAGACGTGAAAACGATGGAGATTAAGTTTAAAGAAAAAGCAGCCTCACCTGATGACTACGATCTGAAAGGAACCAGGCAGCTGGATCTTGAAAAGGGCCTTTCCTATTCGGAATATGACGACGGGGAGCGAATCACTAAAATCTCATCGGGCAAAGATGGAGTCACCTTTGATGATGGCACGAAAAAAGAGGTGCTCGAAGGAAGACTCAGCGATTATATGCTCTATGTCGAGCAGTATGAGTTTGACCTGCACAAAAATCCGCTTGCCTTCTATGAAAAATACGATCCCGATTTTTCGGAAAAATTGAAGCTTAAAGAAACAGACAGTGAATACATCCTTACATATGAAGGCTCATCAGAAGAAGCGAAGAAACTGATGAGTGATTTGACGAAAGATTACTATACCGGAATTCAAAAAGAAGCAGGCATATCAGAAGTGGACATCTCATCCATAAAAGGAAAAGGGTTTGAGCTCGAGGTGACGGTTGATAAAGAAACATCTCGTGTGAAAGAAATGAAAAGAAACCACGCATTTTCTCTTGAAGTAAACGGGAAAACGCAGGAGCAGAGTGTGAACAAAACACACGCGTATGCTTATAACACGATTGACAGCATCCGAGCGGTCACGGCTGAGGCCAAACCAGAGGCAACACCTGAACAGGAAGCATCAGCTCAGGAAGCAGCCGAATATGTCGATGCACTGATCCAGGCAACGGTTTATCAGAATACGGATGAGTTTATGAAACGTCACCCTGAGGCACCTGATCAGGAAGCTGTTAGAAAAAGAGGAGACTTCCAGAAGTCTGCTTTTGTAGAAATCTATAAATCCAATACGGCGAATAACTTTCAGGGCTTGCCTGCTGCCGTTTCGGAGGACCAAATCAATCTCTACACAGAAGGATTCCTGGCGGCAATCAAGCAAACCAAATATAAAGTGAATGGTGCAGTCTATAATCCTGGCTCCGACTCATATACGGTTGATCTTGAAATCCAGGGCTTCAGTGAAAACCGTCTTCTCGCAGAAGCTGTGCAGCCGGTCATGCAAAAGCAGCAGAACGGCGAGCTGACAAACGAAGAATTTGTGGATGAGCTGATAACAGCATCAGCGAATCGCTTCAAAGGACCGGTTCCGCTTGAGCCGCCTGTAAAGGCATCTGTTAACGTCATCAAAAACGGAGAGGGCCATTATGAGGTGCTTTTGCAGGATGAATACCTTCTTTCTTTTGTTCAGTAATCTTACTATAATAGGGGATAGCTGAAAGAGAGGTCGGAAAATCACATGTACCTGACGATAAAAGAAACCGCAGAGCATCTGTCCATGCCTGAAAACTACATCGAAGCGCTGATTCTTCAGAAAAAAATCAGAGCCGTGCATGACGGTGAGCAGTACCTGATCAATAAAGACCAGTTCACCACCCATCTCGAGCAGATGGAAACATACAAAGAACAGCTTGACGAGTGGCTCAGCAAGCCAATCCCTGAAGACATCGACATCAAGGATGAAGACTAGGAAATGCATACTGTGCATTTCTTTTTTTGTGTAAGTGCGTGAGTTTAGCAGCAGAAGCTGGGAAGCGTGTTTGGTAGAAAGTGTTGTAAACGAGAGTTAGCAGCAGAAACTGGTAAGCGTGAGCGGTTGAAAGTGTTGTAAAAGTGAGTTAACAGCAGAAACTGTGAAGCGTGTGGGGCAGAAAGTGTTGTAAACGAGAGTTAGCAGCAGAAACTGTGAAGCGTGAGCGTCTGAAAGTGTTGTAAAAGTGAGTTAACAGCAGAAACTTTGAAGCGTGTGGGGCAGAAAGTGTTGTAAACGAGAGTTAGCAGCAGAAACTGTGAAGCGTGAGCGTCTGAAAGTGTTGTAAAAGTGAGTTAACAGCAGAAACTTTGAAGCGTGTGGGGCAGAAAGTGTTGTAAACGAGAGTTAGCAGCAGAAACTGTGAAGCGTGAGCGTCTGAAAGTGTTGTAAAAGTGAGTTAACAGCAGAAACTTTGAAGCGTGTGGGGCAGAAAGTGTTGTAAACGAGAGTTAGTCGCAGAAACTTTGAAGCGTGAGCGGTTGAAAGTGTTGTAAAAGCTAGTTAGCAGCAGAAACTGTGAAGCGTGAGCGTCTGAAAGTGTTGTAAAAGCCAGTTAACAGCAGAAACGGATAAGCGCGCGCCGCAGAAAGTGCTCTAAAAATCGCCTCCAAAGTTTTTTTTATTTTCCGCACATAATCCATTGACACATTCCGAAGAATAGAGTATAAATAAATTAACAATTAACAACTTGTTAATTATAAAAGCTGAAGGAGTTTGTATAAATGTCCAATGATGAAGCTCTTAAGAAGTACGATATAAAAAAATACAGAACTCCTGATGGGTATACGTCCGATATTTGTGTGTTTACGATTGTGTCTGAGTTTGACGGGGAGTATAAACCGCCGCTGATGGATCTGAAGCTGATGCTGATTCAGCGTGCTGCACTGGATGCAGAGGGGAATCCGAACATTGAGGCGAGCAAGTGGGCGCTTCCAGGAGGGTTCGTTCAGGAGGATGAGTCAGCGTTTGAAGCAGCCAAGCGGGAGCTTGAAGAAGAAACGAGTGTTTCCGGAGTGCATGTGAAGCATTTCGGAGTGTATGATCAGCCTGGTCGCGATCCGCGCGGATGGATCATCTCAAATGCCCATTATGCAATTGTGCCTGAGCATTCTCTTTCATTGAGAAAGGCGCAGGATGATGCGGCCGAGGTTGAGCTGTTTTCTGTAAAAGAAGTGCTGAAGCTCGATCTGGCATTTGATCACCGCAAGATTATTGAGGATGCAATCAATGTCATTACAAATGATCTTTTGCAGACGACTGTGGCGAAGAATTTTCTTCCTGAATTTTTTACTTATTCTGAGCTGCAGGCAGTACTTAAAACGGTCACGTATGATCCGGCGATCGTAAGCGAGCAGTCCTTTTCGCGGAAAATCAAAACACTGCCATTTATTAAAGAGGCAGAGGGGAAGACTTCGAGAACTTCAAAAAAGCCTACTCAGCTTTATACGTTTATTGAAATGGATGTTGTGAAACCGATTTATACAGCGCGTTATTAGATTTGATAATTAACAATTCATTAAGTGTTAAATACTATAGGGGAGTGGACATTGATGAAAAGAGCGTTAATTAACATTGACTATACGGTGGATTTTGTAGCGGATGACGGAGCTTTAACTTGCGGGAAGCCGGGCCAGGCAATAGAAGAGGAGATTGTAAACGTAACGAAAGACTTTCTTGCAGCGGGTGACTTGGTTGTTTTCGCAATTGATATGCACGAGCAAAATGATCCTTTTCATCCTGAGACAGCTTTGTTTCCCCCTCACAATCTAAAAGGAACAGACGGCCGCAAGCTTTTTGGGAAGCTTGAAGAGGTTTATGAACAGAATAAAGAGCAAAGTCATGTACAATGGATGGATAAAACAAGATACAGCGCGTTTGCAGGAACGGATCTTGAGCTAAAGCTTCGCGCAAGAGGTATAACAGAGGTTCATCTGGTCGGGGTTTGTACAGATATTTGTGTGCTGCATACAGCTGTAGATGCTTTTAATAAGGGATTCGGCATAACGGTTTATGAAAAAGCAACGGCAAGTTTTAATCAGGATGGGCATGCTTGGGCGCTTTCTCATTTTAAACATAGCCTGAATGCGAAGGTTGAATAGATAGATGGAGGTTCCAATGATGAAATACACAGATGACAGCTTGATGCTTCATACAGATCTTTACCAGATTAATATGGCAGAAACCTACTGGGAAGACAATATGCATAACCGCAGGGCGGTGTTTGAGGTTTTTTTCAGAAAGCTGCCTTTCAGCAACGGCTATGGGGTTTTTGCAGGTCTTGAGCGGATTGTTGAATACCTGCAGAATTTCTCTTTTACAGAGAGTGATATAGAGTATCTTCGTGATGAGCTTGGTTATAGAGAAGACTATTTGGAGTATCTAAAAGGAGTGCGTTTCACGGGTAATGTAAGGTCGATGGTTGAAGGAGAGCTTGTTTTTGCGAATGAACCGATTCTCCGGATTGAGGCACCGCTTGCTGAAGCGCAGCTTGTTGAAACAGCGCTGCTGAACATTGTGAATTACCAAACATTGATTGCAACAAAAGCTTCACGTATTAAGCATGTGGTCGGGGAGCAGAGCGCAATGGAATTCGGAACGCGCCGGGCGCATGAGATGGACGCAGCTATCTGGGGAACGCGTGCTGCCTACATTGGCGGATTTGATGCAACATCAAATGTCCGCGCAGGGAAAATGTTCGGCATTCCGGTTGCAGGGACGCACGCTCACGCTCTGGTTCAGGCCTACCGCGATGAGTATACAGCTTTTCATAAATATGCGCGCCGCCATAAGGATTGCGTGTTCCTTGTTGATACGTACGATACGCTGAAATCGGGCGTGCCGAATGCGATTAAGGTTGCAAAGGAGCTCGGCGATAAGGTTAATTTCAAAGGCATCCGCTTAGACAGCGGCGATCTTGCGTACCTCTCAAAAAAAGCAAGAAAGATGCTGGATGAGGCGGGATTCACTGAAACGAAGATTATTGCTTCAAACGATCTTGATGAAAATACAATTATCAACCTGAAGTCACAGGGTGCAAGAATTGATTCCTGGGGGATCGGCACGAAGCTGATTACCGCTTACGATCAAGCTGCTCTTGGCGCTGTTTACAAACTTGTTTCAATTGAAGATGAGAACGGCAAGATGCAGGATACGATTAAAATCAGCGGAAACCCGGAGAAAGTGACGACACCCGGCATTAAGAAGGTCTACCGGATCATCAATACCCTGAACCATAAATCAGAAGGGGACTACATTGCTCTTGAGGATGAAAATCCAGGAGAAGAAAAGCGCCTGAAAATGTTCCATCCGGTTCACACGTTTGTAAGCAAGTTTGTGACAAATTTTGAAGCGAAGGATCTTCACCAGGATATCTTTGCAGATGGAAAGCTAGTGTATGAGCTGCCTGAACTTCAGGACATCCAGCAATATGCGGCAAGCAACATGGAAGTGCTCTGGGATGAGTATAAGCGGACGATGCACCCTGAAGAGTATCCGGTTGACTTGAGCGAAGCGTGCTGGGAGAACAAAATGAGAAACATTGAAGAAGTAAAAACAAAGGTTAAAGAAATGATTGAAGAGGGAAACAACTAAACAGAAGCTTGATGGGAGAGAAACAAAATGGGGAAGATCGGAATTTACGGATCATCATTTGATCCGGTGACAAATGTTCATTTGTGGACAGCAAGTACAGTAGCACACCGCTGCAGGCTGGATAAGGTCATTTTCCTGCCGTGTTCAGGAAAAAGGAAAGACAAAGCAATGAAAACGTCCGATCTTCACCGCTGGAATATGCTTCAGCTTGCTCTTGAAGGAAACGATAAATTCCTCGCCGACGATTATGAAATTAATCAGGAGGCCTGGAATGTATACACGTACTACACACTTGAGCACTTTAAAAAGAAGTACCCGAATGATGAGATTTATTTTATTATGGGTGCGGATCTGCTTGTGGATATTGCGGAAGGCAAGTGGAAGTACGATCAGGAGCTGGTCGCAGGCAATAAATTCATCGTCATGGCAAGGGAAGGCATTGATATGCTGCGGACCATTTCCCGTTCGCCTCTTCTCAGAAACCATGATGACGGGTTCACTTTTCATCTGATTGACAAGGGGCTTGCAATGGAAATCAGTTCTACATACATCAGAGATGAGTTTTCAAAAGGCGGAGAGCCGCGCTATCTGCTGCCTGATGCCTGTTACGAATACATCAAAAAACATTCTTTATATCAATAGGAGGCAATGAAGATGAGCATGCAGGAGAAAATTAGAAATGACTTGAATGTAAAACCTGAAATTGATCCGAAGGCAGAAATCAGAGAACGCATCGACTTTTTAAAAGCCTATGTGAAAAAAGCACATGCTAAAGGATTCGTCCTAGGCATAAGCGGAGGTCAGGATTCTACGCTTGCAGGGCGTCTTGCACAGCTTGCAGTGGAAGAATTGAGAGAAGCAGGCATGCAAGAGGCAAAATTCATTGCGGTCAGACTGCCTCATGGTGTGCAGCATGATGAAGATGATGCCCAGTTTGCCCTTGAGTTCATTAAGCCGGACCAATCCGTCACGTTTGACATTAAATCAACAGTTGAATCTTTTGAAAGTCAGTACGCTCAGGCAGCTGATGACAATCTGAGCGACTTTAACAAAGGCAATGTGAAAGCAAGAACGCGCATGATCACACAGTACGCAATCGCCGGACAGGAAGGCTTGCTTGTAATCGGAACCGATCATGCAGCCGAAGCGGTAACAGGCTTCTTTACAAAATACGGAGATGGCGGTGCCGATCTGCTGCCGCTTGCAGGACTGTCCAAACGTCAGGGCAGAAGTCTGCTTAAGGAGCTTGGTGCAGATGAAAGACTGTATCTGAAGGTGCCGACAGCCGATCTGCTTGATGATAAACCTCAGCAGGCAGATGAGACAGAGCTCGGCATTACCTACGATGAGCTGGATGATTATCTGGAAGGCAAGCTGGTTTCAGAAGAAGTTGCTTCTAAAGTAGAGAAGCGCTATGTGATGACTGAACACAAGCGCCAGCTGCCGGCAAGCAAGTTTGATGGATGGTGGAAATAAGAAGCGGACACTAAGAAAGCAGCCGGAGGATTTCCGGCTGCTTTTTATGGTGTTATCGGAATTATAAAGAATAAAAGGCTTTGCATAACATAACAAAGTTATCTTCGGCAAGCGGAAGCGCCTAGATCCTCTGTCAGAACAAATCCGTCAAAAAAGTCAAACCCGGACTTTTCCGACGGATTCTTATCTGCCTATCGGATCTGACCAAGGCACTTCCGCTTTTGTTCTTCGGCAGGGCATACTGGAATCCCCGCGCTAAATACAGCTATTTCATTATTTTTTCACCCGGTGGCTGACGGCCTGTAAAATGAACTGTTTTTCCTTCGCGCTGAGCATTCTCCAGCTCCCTGCCTTGATCTTCATATCTCACGTTCCTCCCTTCGAATAATTATGTATTTGGGCAATCGTTTATTTTCTTTGTTAGTACGTTTATACCGCATTCCGAAATATGTAAAACCACACAATGTTCATCAAAGTTCGGGGCGCTGATGGGGAAATGGGAAGAATCTCAGGTGCATTCGACTTCACCTGTCATGAAGCGACAGGTTTTAACATGGACCGCTGACGAAAGATGAAGAAATGTTTTGAATAAAAATAGGAAAAAGACCTGATTTCAGCTCGTGAAATCAGGTCTTTTCAGGTTTATTATAATTTAAACGAACTCTTAAGCGATACGATTCTGTTGAAGACCGCTTTTTCAGGAGTCGAGTTTTTAGGGTCAACGTTAAAGTATCCGTGTCTGAAAAACTGGAACTTGTCGTGTGCCTTTACTTCTTTCATGTTTGGCTCGACAAAGCCTTGCGCCACTTCCAGGGAGTTTTCATTGACGAAATCGAGGAATGTTTTTTCCTCTGCTTCTTCTTCGCTTTTTTCAGCTTCAAGGTCTGCATCGCGGATTAGCGGCTCGTACAGGCGGAATTCTGCTGGAACGGCCTGCGATGCTTCCACCCAGTGGATGGTGCCTTTTACTTTACGGCCTGTAAAGCCGGTGCCGCTCTTAGTTTCCGGATCATATGTGCAGCGGAGCTCAATGACCTGGCCGTTTTCATCTTTGATGACTTCTTCACATTTGATGAAGTAAGCATGCTTCAGACGAACTTCGTTGCCAGGGAAAAGACGGAAATATTTTTTCGGAGGATCTTCCATGAAATCATCCTGTTCGATGTAGATTTCACGTCCGAATGGAATTTGGCGCGAGCCCATTTCAGGTACTTCCGGATTGATTTCTGCATCGAGCATTTCCGTTTGTCCTTCAGGATAGTTGGTAATCACGACTTTAAGTGGCTTGAGCACGCCCATTGTACGTGGTGCTTTCAGTTTCAGATCCTCGCGCACATAGTACTCGAGCATCGCCTCGTCAACCGCGCCGTACCCTTTTGATACGCCTGTTTCTCTTACAAAATTGCGGATGGCATCAGCCGTGTAGCCTTTTCTTCTTAAACCGGATACAGTCGGCATGCGCGGGTCATCCCAGCCGTCTACAAAACCTTCATCCACAAGCTGTTTCAGTTTGCGCTTGCTCATGACCGTGTTTGTGATATTCAGGCGTCCAAACTCGATTTGCTGCGGTTTCGTTTCCATTTCACATTCTTCAACAACCCAGTTATAGAGAGGGCGATGGTCTTCAAACTCGGTTGTGCAGATGGAATGAGTAACGCCTTCAATCGCATCTTCCAGAGGATGGGCAAAGTCATACATCGGATAGATGCACCAAGCATCACCTGTGTTATGGTGAACAGCGTGTGAAACGCGGTAGATGACCGGGTCGCGCATGTTCATGTTCGGCGACGTCATGTCAATTTTAGCGCGGAGCACTTTAGTTCCTGTTTCGAATTCGCCATTTCGCATCTTCTCAAACAGGTCGAGGTTTTCTTCCACAGAACGGCTGCGGTACGGGCTGTCTTTTCCCGGCTCAGTAAGGGTACCCCGGTATTCGCGGATTTCATCAGGCGTAAGGTCATCCACATAAGCTTTTCCTTTTTTAATTAGCAGAACCGCACGATTGTACATTTCCTCGAAGTAGTTGGATGCGAAACGAAGCTCGTCCCATTCATACCCCAGCCACTTTACATCCTCTTTAATGGAATCAACGTATTCCTGATCTTCTTTGAGAGGGTTCGTGTCATCAAAACGGAGATTTGTTCTGCCGCCGAAATCATCGGCAAGTTCAAAATTGATGAGGATCGATTTTGCATGTCCGATATGAAGATAGCCGTTTGGCTCGGGAGGGAAGCGTGTGATGACAGTCGAATGCTTGCCGCTTTCCAGATCTTCTTTCATGATCGTTTTAATAAAATTTGACGAGTTATTTTCCAAAATGTATCGTCCTTTCTTCTATGTAACCTTCATTATATCCATAAATCATCAGTTCATTTTACAATTATAAGTTTCCCGCGGCATTTATTCAAATGAATTCAGCTGTTTCTTGGCTTGCGGGGCTTTTTTGTATAAAATAAACCTTTAAAGGAAGGAATAAACTGTACGGAGTTTTCTATATATTCTAATAGTAGGAAAGGTGAATCGGGTTTCTAGTCATATTCACCTATATGCAAAAATAGTTTAATAGATAGTTGTACGAATCATCCCCATATTTTAACATAACTAGTAAGATGCTTCTAAAACAGGAAGAAGGACGTGGAAAGAACTTGTTGGATACGATCGAGGACTTCTTTGAAGACTTGGAGAGGAAAAGAAAACAGGCTGAGTACAACCGGGATGCAGATGAACTTGAAGCGTATCTTGCTGCCATCAAAAATGCCATGGGCACGTTTGATGACGGGGTGTTTCATTTTGAAACGAGCCATCAGCAGTATGCAGATGAATGGACAGGGCAGGCAAAGCTTGCCTATGAAAGCATCCATGCGGAAATCCGTTCTGTTGCTTTTCAAATAGATGATGTCAAAGATGAGCTGTACCAGGAACTGAGAGGGGAAATTGCAAGACTCAGACATCTTGCAGATACTTTCGCATAAAGAAAGATCCGCATTCACGGGATAAAGGAGAGGTAGCTATTCATGGAAATAAAAATCAGACCGGAAGAACTTGAAACATTCGCAAGCCGAATTGACAGGTCCCGCTCTTATACCGGTGATGCATTGGATCTTTTAAGCTGGGAATCAGCAAGGCTGCGCTTCACATCTGTCGCCAGAGTGAGCACAGCTCTCGATCTTCAGGAAGAAATCAGGCACTTGGTCAATCGTTTTCATACATTAACCGAAGATGCCAAGAAACATATTGAAAATACTGCGTCGGGCATGAGGGAAGCAGATGAGGCCGCAAAAGCATCTGCTTCTTCGGGCTGGGGCGGTTTTTTCTCGGGGCTGTGGGACGGAGCAAGCAACGGCCTCACAGATGCATGGGACGGGCTTGTGTCCCTGTTTGAATGGGAAACGTACGAAGCGATGTGGGAGGCGATTATCCATCCCCTTGAAACCCTTGAAACGATGTGGAACACGCTGACTGAAGCGTGGGAGACAAAAGTGATCAATGGAGATGTGTACAGCCGGACGGAATTTTTTACATATGGGATTGTCTCCATTGGGCTTGGTCTTCTTGGAGGAAAAGGAATTGACAAGCTCGGCAAAGCCGCCAAGCTTACTAAAGTGCCTGACGAGGCGCCGTCTGCCCCCAAAGTTACAACTGTCACTCACGGCATGGACACAAGTTTTGATTTTGCGAAGCTTCCGCAGGGAAAAGGGTTTGCTGCAGAGATTGGCGAGGTGCTGGATGAGGCTGGACTGACGAAGGATGAGTTTTTAGACCTACAGTCATCCTACTATAAAGATCTTACGCCTGAAGAACTGGACAGCATGCATCGTGTGCGGGAGGCGGTTCCGCCTGTCACAAGCACGACTGTCCTGCAAAAAGTCATTGACGGGGACAAGCTTGCTTTATATTTATCCGGTGATATAACAGATGTCGGCGGATGTATTGCCAAAATGGAAGATGTCAGCGATATAGTTTCATCTGACGATATGTACCATTCTCTTAGAATGGACTATCCGAATACTCCGTTTGCGCCGGACAAAGAATATGCCGTTATCCGATTTACAACGGATCAAAGCGACCGGCTCAAGATACCTTATGCGGAGGAAATGAACAGTCCTCATGCAGCCAAACCGAACGAATACATCAGCTATCCGCAGACAGGCCATGGATTTACAGCTGCCGAGAACGGGAAAATAGTGCCTGAATACGAAACCATTTACGGCAATAATGCTCGTCCAAGCGCCGCAGAAATTTATATTGTAAGGGACGGCACAGAAGAACTTGTCGGCATGTACGATAAATATGATCAGCGATTTTATAGCATAGAGGAGTTAACCAGCGATGATTAAAAAAGGAGAATACGGGATTTACAAAGGCGAGGAATACTCGATTATTCCCGAAGGAAGCGGAAAAGTGACTCTTCGGACGCGTGATAAAGCTTCTGCTCAGAACGGATTTCAGGCAGCGGGGCTAAAAAAGAACGTATTCATTAAGCAAATTGACCAGTCAGAGCTTGAAAATGCGTATGAATACAAGCTGTCTGCCAACTACCGCGGCCAGGAATTTGCGATTGAAGGTGTAAACGAAGAGAACGGAACGATTATCCTCAAGTCGATGGACCCTGAGTCTGTCGACAAACTCGGCTTTTCTTCGTTAGGCAAATATGAATACATCAAAAAAGTAAGCGTGGATGACGTCCAGATTCAAGAAAAGAAAAGTCCGATTCTGGGATTCGGCGAAAAATGAGCACACCATTCAACACCTTAGAAAAAGCATTGATCGATGCCATGAGCAGCAATGAGAAAGTCGCCGGTTTTTACGACGTTTTAAAAGACAGCAGCGTTTGGCTTGTCCAAAAGCAGGGCCTCCAAAAGAACAGTCCATTTTCCCTGGATCACGTCCACATCATGGAGAAGAAACAAAAAAAACTTCTTCCGGTCTTCTCATCGGAATTCCCCATCCGGAAAATGTTTCAGAAAAACATGGCTGTTCAGGTTCCGTTCAGAGAGCTTCTGCAGATGCTTGATGATCAGACGGGAATCATCCTGAACCCTGATACTCCCCTCTCAAAGCTTCTCATTCCGCAGGAACTCGGAATGATGAAGAGAGGGCAAAACTATTTTAAATAGCATTCAGCCAAAAGAGAGAGGAATCTCTCTTTTTGTTTTTATAAGAAAACGGCTAAAACAAAATAAGTCTTTCGTATGATGATCTTCACAAACGGCAAAACAATTCAGCGGGTATTTTCTAATTTCAGCCAATTATGTCGGCGTAAAACCCGTATTCATCGTATTTGCTGTGCTGTTTTTGGATGAATATCCCACTAACTAGATCGATAGTCGGTGTGAAACCCTCAGAAAAGGGGTAACACAAACTAAGCCATATAGGAGAAAGTTTTGATAGAATAGATCATTATATAAGTTTCTAGCGTACGTTAGGTGGAGGATACTATGACAAACGATAAACAGCTGATTCATAAATCATATTTCGAACGTTTTATGGAAGACAGAACGGAACAGCCTGTTCAGGTTCTCGGTGAGCTTCACTTTGAGGAGCAGGCAAAAGAAGTGATCGATCTTTCCTATATCCGTTATGCCCAGGGCGAGATTTATTTTCATAACAAAGACTATGAAACAGCGATTTTTAAATGGGAGAACATCAGCAATGAGCTTGAACCGTGGGCGAGAAAAAATATTGCCGATTCCTATTATGCGCTAGGCCATCTTTCTGCAGCCGAAGATATTTATACGGGCATTAAAAGCGACTCCAAGACGTTAAAGATGGAGGTCGCGCTGGAGCTGTTTTCTCTCTATCTTCTGAGAGAGAAGATCGAGCTTGCCTATAAGGTTATTAAAAAAGCTCTTGATCTGGATCCCGATTATCCGAATGTCACCGATCTTGCCCGGTCGTTTTATGAAGACCAGCAGGACTGGAAAATGGCTGCAGAGCTTGCTGTTAATGAAGGCCTGCGGACAGAGGAGCCGGAATGGTTCGAACTGCTTGATGAATATGTTCAGGCGGGCTACACAAAATCATTCGACCCGGAATTTTTCTATCAGCCGCTCATTTCTCTTTACCGCAAAAACCAGAAACTGTTCCAGCGTGTCACTGCCTCTCTTTGGGACAGCTACCGGAACGGAGAGTTTTATCTTTCATGGCTGAAAACGGTCAATACGATTTTCCTGAACGTGGAGGTTCAGCCGTTTGAGAGCTGGTCAAAAATGTCTGATATTCATCAGAATACCTATTTAAGCATCATAAACGGCACGTATCTTGTGAAAGAACTGGAGGATATCGTCCCTGTTCTTCTTTCAAACTGGCAGAAGCTTGCCAATCAGTCGAAAGCTTTGTTTGCAGCTACGGCAGTGCTTGCCTGGAACGAGATTTTCCCTGCCTCCATGGATGCAGAATCACTGAAAAGAGCAGAAACATTAATCTTTGATTCAGAGCACGACAGCGTCAGATTTGACTACAGCCTTGATTTGTTCAAGTCACTCGTGGCCTGGGCTGAAAATAACCACTTAGAAGTCGGATATCAGAGTAAATGGCTTATTTCCGAGCTTGCAGATTTAAACACCTCTCATGTTCTTGTCAGCGGAACACCTGAAGGCGAAAAAGCTGCATTGATTAACCGCATCCTTGGCGAAAACCTTGTAACAGAAACACGTTCACCGGTTTTCGTCCGCTCGGAGGGTGATCTGGCTGAGATGAACCAGATTACAGACACCGGAACAGAAAAGCGCTCCGATCAGTCGGAGCTGATTGATTCCCCGGATGTCTGGACTGAAGTGAAGTGGCCTGCAGAACTGCTTGAAGACAACCGTCTGGCTCTCCTGCATACAGCTGAAATCAGCCGGAACAGCGACATCGCACAAACGGCAGAGTTTCTGCCGCTTTCAGATGGAATGCTGTTTGTTCTTGACAGAAACACGCCTTTTAATGAGCAGGAGCTTGAAATTTTAAGGCAGCTTCAGGAATATGCGCTTAACACGCCGTTCCATTTTATCCTGAATACGGCCGAATGGAGAGCTGCAGAGGATCTTCAGGGGACCATTCATCAGTTTTTCCCTCAGTCCCAGGTATTCGCCTTTTCATCCGGAAATATGAAAGGACTGGGTGAATTCCTTTCAACTGTATTCAGCGCTCGCGGAGCGAAGCATGAAGAGAAACGCACAGCGAAACTGCTGCATTATATCCGCAGAACGCTTACTGACCTCTTGAACAAGCGTGTGCAAACAGAAAACCACCTAGTGGAAACCGTCAAGTGGAACGAAGATATTTTAGTGAGACTTAACGGATTTATGAATCATTTAAGAGACGTCGAGCAGGAAAAAGCAGCAGCAATTACGGCTTCATACCGCGAAGCAACAGCTGAAATGAAGCATGACCTGAAGCTCGAACTTCCAAAAATCCTGCGCGGCTGCTCAGCTCACATTAAAGAGGACAGCGACTTCAGCCAGCTTCACATTACGCTGAACCGTAAAATGAACGAGGAAATCGGGACATATGTCCATGGCAATCTGATTCCTAAACTACAGACAGCCCTTCGCGAATGGCTTGTCCGTACAAACGAAGAGCTCAATGAAAGCCAGGGCTATCTGAACGAGATGAGCACATCATTTAACGGCCTGTACGGCGAAGAAAAAATGAAGCTTGTCTGTGACTTTAAGGTATTAGAAGACTGGAAAAGGGACCTGAACCGGATGACGAGCAGAGCAGACGTTGAAGAACAAAACATCCTGCTCCGGTTCAAGCCGACAGAATTCCTCCTGAAAAGTGCAGGGAAACTGTTTGCTGCCCTTCCGCAAAACAAATCTATGCTTTACACACAATATAAAAAATATGTGGAAAGCAAAAACTATGAAGAAATCACAGCGGAGATCTCAAAGAAATTCTTCCTGGAATTTGATCTCTTTGAAAAAGCGCTCAAATCCGACATCGTGATCTTCTATCAGGACCCGATTCTTTACGTAGATGAAACAATCCGGGAGTCAGAAACAAGCATCTCAAGCAGCAAAGCTGCGCTTGAAAAAATGAAATCAAATCCGGAAATTTACTACGATCCACTGCGCCTCTTCGAAGTAAGACTGCTGCAGTCTGAGTTTATGGTTAAGGCGAATGAAGAGAGTGCTTATATTATAGGATGAGTGAAAAGAGACCTTCTATTTTAGAGGAGGTCTCTTTTCTTTGGATGAGGATAAGAACCCTCAAAACACGGAAAATAAAGTTGGATGGTACTCAACAAGCGGATAAGAACCATCAAAGAACGGAAATGGAAGTTTGGTGGTCCTAAACAAGCGGATAAGAACCATCAAAGAACGGAATTGAAAGTTTGGTGGTACTCAACAAGCGGATAAGAACCATCAAAGAACAGAATTGAAAGGTTGATGGTACTCAACAAGCGGATAAGAACCATCAAAGAACGGAAATGGAAGTTTGGTGGTCCTAAACAAGCGGATAAGGACCATCAAAGAACAGAATTGAAAGTTTGGTGGTACTCAACAAGCGGATAAGATCCCTCAAGAGACGGAAATGGAAGTTTGGTGGTACTCAACAAGCGGATTAGATCCCTCAAGAGACGGAAATGGAAGTTTGGTGGTCCTAAACAAGATGATAAGAACCCTCAAGAGATGGAAAACAAAGTTTGGCTGTTCCAAACAGGAAGTTCAACCCCCGCCTCCCCCATATTTTCATACAAAAATTGATAATCCCCAAAAACTCAGCTAAACTGGAACCTAACATCAAAACTAAAAGCCTATTGGAGAGAACGGATAGATGGAGACGCAGCAAAATTATTCTTATGAAATTATGGAGGTTTGCCTTCTGGCGGGGAAGATTATGCTGATAAGCGGCGCGGAAACGTACCGGGTGGAGGATACAATGATGAGGATTGCAGCCTCGTACGGTGTAAGGAATTCACACAGCTATGTCACGCCGACAGGCATTATTTTCTCCATAGAAACGGAAGAGCCGACAAAGACGAAGCTGATCCGGATTATGGAACGGACGACGGATCTGGATAAGGTGACGAAGGTAAATGCCATTTCCAGGAGAATCAGCAGCGGCGAGCTTAATGTGGATCAGGCCTATGATCTTTTAAAAGAGATTGAAGAGGCGAGTTCCACTTATTCTCTTGGGCTGCAGGTGCTTGCAGCAGCAATAGCGAGCGGCTGTTTTTTAATTATGTTCCAGGGACAGTGGTCTGATTTTATGCCTGCTGTTTTTGCGGGCGGTCTGGGATTTATTTCTGTGATTTATTTTCACCGCCTTGTGCCGATTAAGTTTTTCTCTGAATTTCTGGCATCCTTCGTGATAGGGTTGTTTGCCTATTTGTTTGTGAAAACGGGTTTTGGCTCAGAGATGGATAAGGTGATTATCGGCTCAGTGATGCCGCTTGTTCCGGGTCTGCTTATTACAAATGCAGTCAGGGATCTGATGGCCGGGCATTTGATTTCAGGACTTTCAAAGGGAGCGGAAGCGTTCTTGACGGCATTTGCGATTGGATCTGGAATTGCGGTTGTATTTTTACTATTTTAAAGGAGCAATGAATGATGTGGGTAATTGGACAGCTGCTGACAGCGTTTATATCGACTGCTGCTTTCGGCATTATTTTTCAGGCGCCAAAACCGTCTCTGGTCAAATGCGGACTCGTCGGGATGTGCGGATGGTTTATTTACATTTCAGTCGTCGGGCTCGGATATGACGCAGTGCCTGCGACGGTCATCGCTGCTGTGTTTGTGGCGGTTGCAAGCCAGATGTTTGCCAAGATCTACAAGACGCCGATCATCATTTTCAGCGTTGCCGGAATCATTCCGTTGGTGCCGGGGGGAATGGCCTATGATGCGATGCGCAATTTTGTGGAAAATGACTACAATACGGCGATTACACTTGCAGCAAAGGCCTTTATGATTTCCGGTTCTATTGCAATCGGTCTTGTCTTCTCAGAAGTGATCAATCAAGTGATTAGAAAATCCCAGCTTCGGACAAAAGTGAAATAACGTTAACCTTCCGTTTTTTGAGCGGGAGGTTTTTTATTGTTTTACAAATATCTTACACTCCCTTCACACAAATCCACATCACCTTCACACGCGCTTTACGTTCGGCAGGTAAGATTGGAGTTGTGAAGGACAAGTGAATAAACTTCGGTTGAGAATATGAGAAACCATAAAAAAACATAGGTGTTTTTAGAGAGCCCGCGTTTTTTTATGGTTTTTGTTTTGCCTATAGATGAAAAAGGGAGCTGAAAAAGCATTGGATACGCATCAGGAATTTATCAGCCGGCTGCATGAAGACAGGCTGATTGCAGCTATTAAAGATCCCAAAAGCTTTGACCGCTTCCTTGAGACGGATATTCAGTCTGCTTTTCTGCTGATGGGGAACATCAGTGTCATTAAGCGGTATGTGGATCTTCTGAAAAAAAACAATCGTCATGTCTTTTTGCACCTTGAAAAGATACCCGGGATCAGCTATGACCGGGAAGGGCTGAGGTTCATTGCTAAGTTTGTCAGGCCTACAGGAATTGTGACGACGAAAAGTTCTTTGATTCAGCTGGCTAAGAATGAGGGACTGCTGACCATTCAAAGGCTGTTCCTGATTGATTCAGACGCACTGGCAAACGGACTGAAAGCGGTGAATGAAATTGAGCCGGATGCACTTGAGATTATGCCGGGACTGATCCCTGAAATGATCAGAAAAGTAAAGCATGAAACAGACGTCCCCATCATTACGGGAGGCCTGATCCAGAATGCGGGGCATATTGAAGAGGCGCTTGAAAGCGGAGCTCTTGCGGCCTCAACGGGCAGAGCATGGCTTTGGAAGAAATATGCGCAGAAGGAAAGGATGACGGCAGATGAAAAAAGTTGAACTGAAAAACGTCTCGAAATCTTATGATTCGAAAACGGATGTTATAAAAGAAATCAGCGCAGTGATTGAACCGGGCGAATTCTTCGTCCTTGTCGGTCCGTCCGGCTGCGGGAAAAGCACGATGCTAAGGATGATTGCAGGGCTTGAAGATGTGACAGGCGGAGAGCTTGTCATTGGCGGGAAAACGGCGAATGCTCTTCCGCCGAGCAAGCGGGACCTGTCGATGGTCTTCCAGAATTATGCGCTGTATCCCCATCTTTCGGTTGAAGAAAACATCACCTTCGGTTTGCACACGAAAAAAATAAAAAAGGCGGAGCAAAAGCAGCGATGCCTTGAGGCTGCCGAGATGCTCGGGTTATCTGACCTGCTTAAACGCAAGCCAAGACAGCTGTCTGGCGGTCAGAGGCAGCGTGTTGCTCTTGCAAGAGCAATTGTAACGCATGCGCCTATTTGTCTGATGGATGAGCCTCTGTCCAATCTCGATGCCAAGCTGAGAGCGAAAATGCGGTCAGAGATCCGCCAGATTCAGCGCAAACTTGGCATTACGATGATTTATGTCACGCATGACCAGACAGAAGCGATGACGATGGCAGATACGATGATGATTTTAAATAACGGAGAAATTCAGCAGGTTGGCAGGCCGCTTGAGATCTACAACAATCCTGCAAATGAATTTGTGGCATCGTTTATCGGTGCGCCCCCTATGAATCTCGCGCCGGCAGATATCACGGGCAGTGCGATCATGATTGAAAATCAGCATACTATTCCGGTTACAGGCAGTCTTCCGGCTTTTGAGCGCAAGCTGACTGCGGGAATCAGGCCGGAGCATATTCAGCCTGCTTCAGGTAAAACGACCTTTTCTGCTGAAGTGGCAAATGTCGAAATTCTCGGCACGGAAACACTTATTTCATTTTTTATTGGCGGAAGCAAGCAGTGGCTTGCGAAATGGAATGGCCAGTGGGACGTCAAAGTGGGAGAGAAGCTTCCGTTTTATGTGTCTGAGCAAGATGTGTTTCTTTTTGACAGACAATCCGGTGAATGCCTCCTTTCACATCCGAGGGAGTCTGGCCGGGTGCTTGGACAGGAGGCCTTCATATGAACGTGAATGAAGCTCCCGCTGCTTTAGCGCGCGGGGAAGTCCGGCAGGAAAAGAGGATTCAGCTGCGTTCATTTGGAGAGGGCATGCTTTATCTGCTTCCTTCCATTGTGCTGTTTTCGGTGTTCTTGTTTTATCCCATGTTCAGAACGATTTATTTAAGCTTCTTTTTGACAGACGGACAAGGAGTGCCGATAAGCTTTACCGGACTTGAGAATTATGCGTATCTCCTGCAGTCTCCCGCTTTTCAGAACAGCATGAAAGCAACGCTTCTGTTTGTGGTGTACACCGTGCCTGCCGGGGTTGTTCTTTCCCTTTTTCTGGCGCTGATCGCCAATGAAAAGCTCAGGGGCATCGGCTTTTTCAGAACGCTCTTTTCTTCGACAATGGGAATGAGTGTGGCCGCGTCTTCTGTCATTTGGATGTTTATGTACAATCCGGCCATCGGGGTGATCAACAAAGTTGTCGGGACTCTTGGTTTTACAGAGGTTCAATGGCTGCTTGATCCCAAATACGCCCTGCTTGCCGTCTCGGTATCCACCATCTGGATGAATGCCGGTTTCTCTTTTCTCATTCTATTGGGAGGCCTTCAGAATATCGATGAGCAGCTTTACGAGAGTGCGAGAATATCAGGGGCGGGCTATTTCTATCAGCTCAGAAAAATCACAATTCCAATGCTTTCTCCAACGCTCTTTTTCGTCATTACGGTTTCGTTCATTAATGCTTTTCAGACATTTGGACAAATCGATATTTTGACGAAGGGGGGACCGATGGAATCAACAAACGTGATTGTGTATTCCATCTACAAGGATGCTTTTATTAATTACAACATCGGCTCAGCGAGTGCCCAGGCGGTTATTCTCTTCCTCGGCATACTTGCCATGACAATTCTTCAGTTTAAGATCGGTGAAAGGAAGGTGCATTACAGATGAGTGCAGCTAAGAAATTCCTCATGTATGCTCTGCTGATTCTGGCAGCCCTTCTGATGATGTTTCCGATCATCTATGCCTTTTTAATCAGCTTCATGCAGGGAGGAGAAGTGCTTCAGGGCAAGCTGCTGCCGGAAAAAGTGACGCTTGATAATTATACGGCAGCCTTTGAGAAGGTTCCGCTTCTTCAATTCCTCTGGAACAGCTTCTTTGTTTCGGTCATTGTCATGATCGGCCAGCTTGCTGTTTCGAGCCTTGCCGCTTTTGCCTTTGTGTTTATTCCCTTTAAAGGGAGAAATCTGCTGTTTATGGTCTTCATCTCAACGATGATGATTCCGTGGGAAGCTACGATGGTCCCGAACTTCTTAACGGTTCAGAAGCTTGGATGGATCAATGAGTACTCGAGTCTGACGATTCCGTTTTTTGCGCTTGCTTTCGGTACGTTTCTCCTTCGGCAGCAATTTAAAACCATTCCTCTTGAGCTCTATGAAGCATCCCAGGTTGCAGGCATCAGCCGGTTCCTTTTTTTCTGGAGGGTCGTTCTGCCTGTATCTAAAACAAGCTTGATCACGCTTGGGATCTACAGTTTCTTAACAACATGGAACATGTATCTGTGGCCGCTGCTTGTGACAAACAATGAAAAAGTCAGAACCGTTCAAATCGGGCTGAAGCAGATGCAGTCGCAGGAAATCTCGTCTCAATGGGGGGTGGTGATGGCAGCAGCCGTAGTCGTGATTCTGCCGACGCTAGTACTGTTATTTGTCGGGCAAAAGCATTTCCAGAAAGGCTTAACTCAAGGTGCAATCAAATAAAAGGAGCGAGTAAATTGAAGAAACTGGCAGTTATTTTATCCTCTATTCTCTTAATCATTCTTGGTGCATGTTCCAATTCTGCAGGTACAAACGGCGAAGGCAAAGCATCTGGTGAGAATGAAGCCGGCAAAACGGAAGTGATTTTCTGGCATGCCATGAGCGGAGAGCTTGAAACGGTTTTGAACGATTTAGCCGCAGATTTTAATGAATCACAGGACGAGGTAGAAGTAAAACCTGTGTTTCAGGGAACGTATGAAGAAGCACTGACAAAATTCAACACAGTTGCGGGCACAGAAGAGGCGCCTTCCATTATGCAGACATTTGAAGTTGGAACGAAATACATGATCGACAGCGGGAAAATCCAGCCTGTCCAAAAGTTTATTGATGAAGAAAATTTTGATACAGCTCAATGGGAAAAGAATATCTCAAATTACTACACAGTTGACGGCACGCAGTATTCAATGCCGTTTAACTCTTCCACACCTGTTCTTGTTTACAACAAAGATGCCTTTAAAAAAGCAGGCCTTGATCCTGAAAAAGCACCGATGACGTATGACGAGCTGAAAGCTGCTGCTGAAAAACTGACGGTTAAAGAAGGTTCAAATACGTCACAGTATGGATTCTCAATCTTGAATTACGGATGGTTTTTTGAAGAATTGCTTGCTGCACAGGGCGGCGAATACGTAGACAATGAGAATGGAAGAAGCGGAGATGCTGTAAAAGCAACGTTCAATGACGAAAAAGGCTTAAACGTATTTAATCTGATCAAAGACATGTACAAAGACGGAACGTTCTACAATGCCGGACAAAACTGGGACGATATGAGAGCGGCATTCCAGTCAGGCAAGATGGCTATGTTCCTTGATTCTTCAGCAGGCGTTAAAGCCCTTGTTGATAATGCGCCGTTTGAAGTCGGAGTTTCTTACCTGCCTGTACCGGATGAAGCAGAACGCGAGGGTGTTGTCATCGGCGGTGCTTCTCTTTGGATGTCTAAAGACATAAGCGAAGAAAAGCAAAAGGGTGCATGGGAATTTATGAAGTATCTTTCTACACCTGAAGTACAAGCGAAATGGCACGTTGAAACAGGATACTTTGCAATAAACCCTGCAGCTTACGAAGAGGAAATTGTGAAAGAGCAGTGGGAAAAATACCCGCAGCTGAAGGTGACAGTTGACCAGCTTCATGACACGAAAGCAAGCACAGCTACACAGGGCGCGCTCATTTCCGTTTTCCCTGAATCAAGACAAAAAGTCGTTTCCGGAATGGAAAGCCTGTATCAGGGCATGGATCCTCAAAAGGCGCTGGACCAGGCAGCGGCTGAGACCGACCGTGCGCTTGAAACAGCAGGTAAAAAGCAAGGGAAATAAGGGGAGAGAACTGATGATTGCATGCAGAATCATCAGTTCTTCTTTTCCGTTTTATTATAGAGACCGCAGAAGGGAGCAGAAAGGTACATGGAGATTTTTGCACACAGAGGCTGCAGTGGAGAGCATCCGGAAAACACGATGGCGGCATTTCGGGCTGCCTGTGCAGCAGGAGCAGACGGAATAGAGCTGGATGTTCAGCTCACTAAGGACGGCGAAGCGGTTGTGATTCATGATGAAAGAATCGACAGGACGACAAATGGCATCGGTTTTGTCAAAGACTTCAGGTATAAACAGCTGAAGCTGTTTGATGCCGGGAGCTGGTTTAACAGACGCTACTCCAGAGAGACTATCCCTGCCCTTCGGGATGTTCTGGACTATATTAAATCCGAAAGGCCGGATATGAAAGTGAACATTGAGCTTAAAAACGATGTGTTCCCATATGAAGGGCTTGAGGAGAACGTGCTGCAATGCATTGAAAGATCGGGTATGGAGAAATCGGTGATCCTTTCATCTTTTCAATTCAGCAGCATGGGGAAAATCCGTGATTTCGCTCCTGATGTTGAAACGGCGCTCCTCTTTCAGGGGATCCCGTCCAACATGATGGAAGAAGCAAAAAGAGTGCGGGCGAGCGCCCTTCATTGTGAAAGCGCGTATGCAGCGTCTCCGGCAGGCAAGCGCGCGGCAGAAGCGGGGTACGCGCTGAGAGTTTATACGGTAAATCAGACAGATCAGCTGGAGGCCTTTAAAAAAGCCGGTGTTTCAGCCATCATAACCGATTACCCCGATCTATTTCTCGGGAACAAAAGTGTGCCTTTATAGGCGCACTTTTTTAAATGACGTTAATGTAAGGTTTTTTAACATCGTGTGTAAGAAAAAATAAGCCATTTTTACAAGGTTGTTTCCGCTTACAAGAGAATTAAGCACTACATATGGCACATATTCTATCAAAATAGTGATTGTACAGTCCTGGTTTATCCCTTATAATCTAAAAAGAAAGAAAATTCTGTTTTAAAGAGGGGGATTTTGATTGCAGGCGTTTGTTGATAGCTTAAACAGTGTTCTGTGGAGCACACCCGTGATTTACATTTGTTTGGCTGTAGGATTGCTTTTCTCCATCTTGACCCGATTTTTGCAGGTGCGGCATATCAAGGATATGGTGCTTCTGATGTTTCAGGGCAAAAGCTCTGAAGCGGGAGTTTCTTCTTTTCAGGCTTTATCGATTGCATTGTCCGGCCGCGTAGGTACAGGTAACATTGCCGGTGTTGCAACGGCTATCGGTTTCGGCGGACCGGGTGCTGTTTTCTGGATGTGGGCGATTGCCTTCATCGGAGCTTCAAGCGCTTTTATCGAGTCCACTCTGGCTCAAATTTATAAAGTCAAACAGGACGGACAGTATCGAGGCGGTCCGGCTTACTATATTGAAAAAGGGACAGGAATGAAATGGTACGGCATTACTTTTGCATTTGCCGCCCTCCTTGCAATGAGCCTGCTCATGCCTGGTGTACAGGCCAACTCCATCGCTCTTGGTCTTGATAATGCATTTGGAATTAACCCTGTCATAACAGGACTTGGACTTATTGTACTTTTAGCCCTTATTATTTTCGGCGGTGTAAAGCGGATCGCTACTGTTGCACAGGTTGTCGTCCCTTTCATGGCAGTTGGCTATATTCTTGTTTCACTCGTTATCATTGCTTTTAACATTACTGAACTGCCGGGTGTCATCGCCCTTATTTTCAAAAGTGCCTTTGCACTTGATTCTGCTTTTGGCGGAATTGTCGGTATGGCGATTGCATGGGGTGTAAAACGCGGAATTTACTCCAATGAAGCTGGTCAGGGAACAGGTCCTCACCCTGCAGCGGCTGCAGAGGTTTCCCACCCTGCGAAACAAGGTCTTGTCCAGGCTTTTTCTGTTTACATTGACACGCTGTTTGTCTGTTCTGCGACTGCCTTCATGATTCTTTTCACAGGCATGTACAATACGCAGGCACCTGATGAAACGTTTATCGTCAATCAGCTTGGTGCAGATGTTGAGCCGGGGCCGGTGTTTACACAGGCTGCCGTTGAGTCGGTTATTCCGATTCCTGGTTTTGGTTCGGGGTTTGTGGCCATCTCTCTTCTATTCTTTGCTTTCACAACGATTATGGCTTACTACTACATCGCTGAGACCAACATTGCGTATTTAACAAGAGGAAAGAGCAACAAGATTCCTATGTTCCTTGTAAAAGTCGTCCTTCTTGGAGCAACGTTCTATGGATCTGTTAAAACGGCAACCCTTGCATGGGGACTCGGTGACGTTGGGCTTGGAATCATGGTCTGGCTGAACCTGATCGCCATTCTAATTCTGGCAAAGCCGGCCCTTCTTGCTCTAAAAGATTACGAAGAGCAGAAGAAGCAGGGTCTCGATCCTGTTTTTGACCCGGTTAAGCTCGGAATAAAAAATGCGGATTTCTGGGAGCATGAATATAAGCACGAGGACTCTCCGAATCCTTCTGTTTTAGGTAAAAAAGATCAAAACCTGAATTCTTAATCATTGGGACTTCCCGTCAATGCGGGAGGTCCTTTTCTGTGCCGTTTGTCCTTTGGGGTTACAATAATTTACAAACTTATAGGGCGGGTTTAAAATAAATACTATCTTTCTATCGACTAAATATTCAAAATGTTAGGATTTAGGAGTAGAATTAAATGAATAGAATTCGAGATATTAGATAAGCTAAATGATTTGCACCGCAGGGAGGCAACTGTATGTCAAACGTCTTTTCTTTACTTAAGCCATACCGCATAGCAGTTGGTGTGGCCTTAACCCTCATGCTGATTGAGCTCGGGGTGGAGCTGCTTCACCCTTTTCTGATGGCGAAAATCATTGATGAAGGCATTTTGAAAAATGATTTATCTGTTGTGATTTATTGGGGGAGCATCATGGCGGGTATTTCACTTGCAGCATTCGCAGCAGGTGTGACCAATTCCTTTTATGCAGCTCACGTCAGTCAAAGCTTTGGATTTGATATCAGGAAAAAGCTTTTTGAGAAGGTCCAGTCCTTTTCTTTTGCAAACTTCAGCCTGTTTCCGGCATCTTCTCTCATCACCAGGATGACAAATGATGTGACACAGCTGCAAAACACCATTTTCATGAGTCTTCGGATCATGCTCAGGGCGCCGCTGCTGATCATCGGAGGCACCATTATGGCTCTGATCGTTAATTTCAGGCTTGCTCTCATTCTGCTTATTTCTATACCGCTGCTTGTTATCTTTTTGCTTTGGATGATGAAAAAGGGCGGCGGGCTTTTTAAAGCGGTCCAGGAGCGCCTTGACTCAGTCAATGGTGTCATGCAGGAAAATCTGACAGGCATGAGAATCATTAAGGCTTTCTTGAGACGGAATCACGAAATGACCCGCTTCTCAAAATCAAATGAGGAGTTGAGGGAGGACACAGATTCAGCTCTCAGGCTGATGGAAATTGTGATGCCGATTCTGCTTTTCGTCATGAATATCAGCATTCTGTCCATTCTCTGGTTCGGAAGTGTGCGGGTCGGATCAGGTGATGCGAAAGTAGGCGAAATTGTCGCCATCGTCAACTATGCTCTGCGGATTTCATCTGTTCTCTCGATTTTCTCCTTTATTATTATGGCGTTTTCGCGTGCGAAAGCATCTGCAGGAAGGATAGGAGAAGTGCTTGAGACAGAAGCCAATTTGACGGATACGGCCGGTTTCTCAGAGAAACACGTGATTAAACAAGGAGAGATTAAATTTCAGAATGTCTCTTTTTCATATCCCGGATCGGATGCGAATGTGCTGAGAAATGTATCTTTTCAAGTTTCCCCGGGGCAGACTGTCGCGCTTATGGGAGCGACCGGCTCCGGAAAATCGTCCATCTTCACATTAATACCGAGACTTTATGACGTATCGTCCGGGGCAATTACGATTGACGGAGTAAACCTGCAGGATATGAAGCTGAAAAGTTTAAGGGGCAAAATCGGCTTTGTTCCCCAGGAGTCGCTGCTGTTTACAGGCTCGATCAGAGAAAATATTGCCTGGGGGAGGGAACATGCGTCACTCAATGAAATAAAGGAAGCGGCGATGCATGCTCAAATTCATGAAACGGTTGAAAAGCTGCCGAACGGATATGACACACGCGTCGGCCAAAAGGGAGTAAACCTTTCAGGCGGACAGAAACAAAGGCTGTCAATTGCAAGGGCCCTCGTCCGGAAACCGAAAATTCTTCTTCTTGATGACAGTACGAGTGCGCTTGACCTGAAGACAGAAGCCAAGCTTTTGAAGGCTTTGAAAACCTATGAATGCACAACCTTCCTGATCACCCAGAAAATCAGCACCGCCATGGAAGCAGAAAAGATTCTTCTGCTTGATGAAGGGGAAATTCTTGCGCAGGGTTCGCATGATGATCTGATGGAAACATCATCTCTTTACAGAAAAATCTTTGCTTCGCAGTTTGGAGAGGAGGCCGTGCAGCATGTTCAAAGAGCTAAGTAAGCCATTCTCATACCCGAGGATTAAGCCGGAAAACGTCCAGCCGAAAAAGAAGCAGGAAAAACCGAAAAACTGGTTTGGAACGATCACGCGGGTATGGTCCTATCTGTCTTTGAAAAAAGGGCTCCTCATACTGGTTCTGCTCATGGTCGTACTGAGTTCTTTTCTTGGCCTGCTGGGTCCTTATCTGATTGGAATGGTTATCGATGATTACATTGTCACGAAGGAAAGCGGCGGGTTTATTCAGCTCCTGATTGCCCTCGCGTTTATCTATCTCATTCAATCCGCCGCGCTGCTTTTGCAGAACGTATGGATGATCGGGATTGCGCAGCATACGGTCTTTACGATGAGAACCCAGCTTTTCAGGCATTTCCACAGCCTGCCGATTTCATATTTTGACAAACGGCAGCACGGGGAGCTGATGAGCAGGGTGACAAATGACATTGAAAATGTGAGTTCTACATTAAACAGCTCAGTCATTCAGATTTTCTCAAGCATCCTGACGCTTGCTGGGACGATAGGCGTCATGCTTTGGCTGAGTCCGCTCCTGACCCTGATTACGTTTGCAATCATTCCAATTATGTATTTTGGAATGAGGTGGATCACAAATCGAACCGGAAAACTGTTTAAAGAGCAGCAGCGCAATCTCGGTGACCTGAACGGGTTTATTGAAGAAACCATTTCAGGGCAGCGGATTGTGAAGACCTTTTCTCAAGAGGAGCGGGTGATTTCCGAGTTTCTTGAAAAAGGGAAACGCCTGAAAGCAGCCGGATTTTGGGCTCAGACGATATCGGGATTCATACCGAAGCTGATGAATATGCTGAATAACCTGAGCTTCGCAGTCGTTGCTTTAGTTGGCGGTATCCTTGCTTTAAACAGTGCAGTGACCATTGGTGTTATTGTTATTTTCACCGAATACTCCAGACAGTTTACCCGCCCGCTGAACGAGCTTGCCAATCAGTTCAACACCATTCTGTCGGCAGTTGCCGGAGCTGAACGTGTATTTGAGATTTTGGATGAAGAGGAGGAAGTCTTCGATGAAAAAGAGGCGGTCAATCTTAAGGATGTAAAAGGAGAGGTCGTATTCTCAGACGTTTCTTTTGCATATGAAGATGACCAGCAGACAATTGAGCATGTGAGCTTCCGCGCTTCTCCGGGGGAAACGACGGCGATTGTCGGTCCGACCGGGGCAGGGAAAACCACGATGATCAATCTTCTGTCCAGGTTTTATGACCCGGATTCAGGCGAGATTCTGATTGATGGAACACCGAGCATTAATATCAGGAGGAGCAGCCTTAGAGAGCATATGGCCTTTGTCCTTCAGGATCCGTTTCTTTTCAAAGGCACCATTATGGAAAACATCCGCTACGGACGCCTCGATGCGTCGGATGAAGAAGTCATGAACGCCGCAAAAGAAGCAAATGCCCATTCGTTTATCATGAAGATGAAAGATGGTTACCAGACTGTTCTTACACAGGAAGGCAGCGGCATCAGCCAGGGACAAAAGCAGCTGCTTTCTATTGCGAGGGCCATTCTTTCAAGCCCGGTGATGCTTGTGCTAGATGAAGCAACAAGCAGCATTGATACCATCACTGAGCTGAAAATCCAGGAAGCCCTGCAGCGGCTGATGAAGGGGAGAACGAGCTTCGTCATTGCCCACAGGCTGAACACGATTCAGAAGGCCGATCAGATTTTAGTGCTCCAAAACGGAGCTCTGATTGAAAGCGGCAGCCATGAATCTTTATTAAAGCAAAAAGGATTTTATTACGGGCTGTATCACAGCCAGCTGAAGGAGGAAACAGGCTGAGCTTAGCGTAGCCTGTTTTTTCATTCCTCAAAAGGACATGCTATACTGATGGTGGAGGTGGTTCGATGCGTTTAGCAAATAAAAAAGTGATTGCTCTTGTCAGTGCAGAGTTTGAGGATCTGGAACTGTGGTACCCTGTGCTTCGCCTGCAGGAAGAAGGGGCAGAGGTGCATCTTGTCGGCGAAAAAGCAAACGAGACGTACATTGGAAAATATGGAGTTCCTGCTACATCGGACTTCGCCTTTGGAGACATCAAATCTGATGATTATGATGCCATCCTGGTTCCTGGAGGCTGGTCGCCTGATAAGCTTAGAAGGTATCCTGAAGTGCTTCAGATGGTTAAGGACATGCACGAAAAAGAAAAGCCGATCGGGCAGATTTGCCACGCAGGCTGGGTGCTGATTTCTGCGAAAATTCTTGAGGGCAGAAATGTCACGAGTACACCGGGCATTAAAGATGATATGGAAAATGCAGGCGCCATCTGGCATGACGTGCCAGTTATTGTGGACGGCCACATTGTCTCAAGCAGAAGGCCGCCGGATCTGCCGCCTTATGTGAAGGCATTTGCGGATGTTCTTGCTGATTGACTTTAAATAAAAAGATAAAAACCTTCCGGAGCTGCCGGAAGGTTTTTTAGCGTTCTTTAAGAAAGAACTTTTGCCTTTGTTTCTTTTCCGAGTACGATAACAGCAAGGACTCCAATCAAGATGGAGGCGCAGAAAATGGTGAAGATGGACGTAATGGATGCTTCGGCAGCCACTAAGTAGCCGACAAGCAGCGGACCCAGAATTCCGCCGATCCGTCCAAACGATGCGGCCATTCCTGCACCGGTTCCTCTTACGGCAGTCGGATACTGCTCTGGAGTATACGCATATAGTGCCCCCCATGCCCCCAGGTTGAAGAATGAAAGGAAAATTCCCGAAGTGAGCAGAAGCGCAAGTGATTCAGCTGTTCCGAAGAAATACGCGCTTATGGCCGTTCCTGTGAGATACGTTGTCAGCACAAATTTCCGGCCGAACCTTTCAATAAACCAAGCTGCGGTAAAATAACCCGGAAGCTGGGCCAGAGTCATGATGAGAACGTACTGGAAGCTCTTGATCAGGCTGAACCCCTTCAGCACCATGACGCTCGGAAGCCAAAGGAACATGCCGTAATAAGAGAAGACGACACAGAACCATAAGATCCAAAGCATGGTCGTCTGACGGACATATTGTTTCGACCAGACCGTTTTCATATTTTCAAGCACAGAAGGACGCTGTTCTTTCTTTATAGCAAGGAATTGCGGCGAATCAGGAAGCTTCAGCCGCAGGTAAAGCGCGTAAAACGCAGGCAGCGCACTTAACAGAAGCGCTGTTTGCCAGCCGTACGACGGTATAACAAAGTAAGAAATAAGGGCAGCAATCAGCCAGCCTGCAGCCCAGAAGCTTTCAAGCAGGACGACGATTCTTCCTCTCTTTTCAGGTGCAACGCTCTCAGACACCAGGGTAGATGCCACTGGAAGCTCGCCTCCAAGCCCCATGCCGACAAAAAAGCGCAGGATCAAAAAGGCAGTAAGAGTCGTTGTGAAGGCAGACAAACCGCTGCCGATAGAAAATAGAAGTAGAGTAATAATAAATACCTGTTTCCGGCCGATTTTATCTGAAAGCAGCCCGAACACGAGGGCGCCCACAGCCATGCCGATCGAATTCATGCTCCCGATCCAGGCCATTTCCTTTACACTGAGTCCCCAGTCAGACTGAAGAGCCGCGATAATGAACGACAGCATGCCGACATCCATTGCATCAAACAGCCACCCGAGACCGGCGATGCCAAGCAATTTCCTGGTCGGAAGGGATTGGTTCTTCTCCATAATATCCTCCTGTAAAAAAACGTAATTCAGTAATCCTTTTTATTTTAGTCTACCTAGCCGAGATTATCTATCTTTGTATGATTCGAAAGATGCTAATTTTAAAAGTTAAGATTTCTGAATTTACATACTTTTCAGGTAACTATATAATGAGAGTGTGAAAATATGGAAGGGAAGGAAGGTTAACGGTCAGATTGTAACTTGAGGAGGAATGTAGCGTGAACGATGGAAAAAAACAAGTTAAAGCAGCCCCATCTGCAGTCGATTACACAAAAATTGTTCAGTCCGAATCCTTTCAGAAGCTGCTTCAAGCCAAGCGGAGTTTTATTCTCCCGATGACCTTATTCTTTTTGGCATTTTATTTTACGCTGCCGGTCCTTACGGCGTATTCCGATGTTTTAAATCAGCCTGCAGCAGGACCCGTCAGCTGGGCATGGGTATTCGCATTTGCACAGTTTATCATGACGTGGGCTCTTTGTATGATGTATTCCCGCAAAGCAAGGAAATTTGACGAGATCGTAGAAACAATCAAATCAGAGTCAACTAGGTAAGGAGGAAACCGAACCATGAATATGCTGGCATTCTCCCTCTTTTTAGGGATCGTCATTATGACCTTATTCATTACTTATTTTGCCTCAAAGCGCACGAAGACAACCAGTGATTTTTATACAGCAGACAGCAGTCTCACCGGGTTTCAGAATGGACTGGCTATAGCAGGAGACTACATGTCTGCGGCGTCTTTTTTAGGAATCGCGGGTATGATAGCGCTTTCCGGATTTGACGGCTTCTTTTACAGTATTGGTTTTCTTGTGGCATATCTTGTCGTGTTATACATAGTCGCTGAGCCGCTCCGCAATTTGGGCAAGTATACGATGGCGGATATGATCGCAGCAAGGTTTAACAACAGCAAGGTACGCGGTGTGGCAGCCCTTAATACCATCTCCATTTCGATATTTTATATGATTGCGC
The DNA here is from genome assembly GCF_016839225.1 of Metabacillus sp. cB07. NCBI lineage: Bacteria > Bacillati > Bacillota > Bacilli > Caryophanales > Bacillaceae > Metabacillus > Metabacillus sp. cB07. The sequence goes on from NZ_CP069296.1 coordinate 478,366, forward strand.
AGCTGGTAGGTGCAGGCGGCCTCATTCATCTCCTGCTTGGCATTGATTATGTGTACTCTGTCCTGATTGTAGGAACGCTGATGACGATTTACGTTGTGTTCGGCGGTATGACCGCAACGAGCTGGGTTCAGATTGTTAAAGCCGTTCTGCTGATGATTGGGACGTTTATTATATCTGTTATTGTATTTGCAAAATTTGATTTCAGCATTGCGAAAATGTTCTCTGAGATGCAGACAGCTACTCCGCTTGGTGAAAGCTTCCTGAATCCGGGGAACAAATTCACAAATCCGCTTGATACGATTTCCCTGAATCTGGCGCTTGTCCTTGGTACGGCAGGACTTCCGCATATCCTGATCCGCTTTTTCACAGTAAAGGATGCGATTACGGCCCGGAAATCAGTTGTGTATGCGACATGGATTATCGGCGCTTTTTATGTGATGACGGTCTTTCTTGGCTTTGGCGCTGCGGCGTTTGTCGGCTATGACAACATTGTGGCTGCTAATGCGGCAGGAAACATGGCGGCACCGCTTCTCGCTGAAGCGATCGGCGGCGACTTCCTGTTTGCATTCGTATCGGCAGTTGCCTTTGCGACGATTCTTGCAGTAGTGGCCGGTCTCGTGCTTTCGGCGGCTTCCGCTTTTGCCCATGATTTTTACAGTCATATTCTCCGCCGCGGGGAGGCAACAGAGAAAGAGCAGGTTGTGGCAGCAAGATGGGCTTCAATCGGTGTGGCTGTTCTGTCCATTCTTTTGGCTCTCTTTGCTCAAAACATGAATGTAGCCTTCCTCGTTGCGCTTGCTTTTGCGGTTGCTGCGAGTGCGAACCTTCCAATTTTAGTTCTGACTATTTTCTGGAGGAAGTTCAACACAGCAGGTGCCGTAACGGGAATGCTGACAGGCCTGTTCAGCTCTTTGTTTCTGGTTGCCATCAGTCCTAACGTATGGTCGCCTGAAGGAGCGGCAATCTTAACGGGAGAGCCGCTGTTCAGCCTCTCAAACCCTGGCATTGTATCCATACCGCTTGGCTTTTTAGGAGCATACATTGGAACGATTGTGTCGAGTAAAAAAGAAGATGCGAAGAAATTTGATGAAATTCTTGTAAAGGCGAATACGGGAATGAAGTGATATAGAAAAATGAAAAGGCGGCAGCCCTTCTTTTATGGAGGGGCTGCCGCCTTTTTTTGGTATTCTATCATAGAGCTGTTTCAAGAATCTATGAAATTACGAAGCTAAGAGCATACATAGGTAAACAAATGAAGGACAGTCCATAAATTTATGCAACCAATTGTTGTGGTGCCTTATCTAATCTATAGAAAAACAAAACAACCGGTAAGGGGGTGCCTGAATGGGATCATTGAAAGCTTTAGTAAAAAAGGCAAAAAAGGGAGATGGAGAAGCATTTGTTTTACTTGTCAGACAATATGAAGATGTATTGTACAGAACGGCGAGCAGATTATTAAACAACGATGAAGATGTGGCGGATGCTATGCAGGATACGATCATCTCGGCTTATGAAAAACTCCATACGTTAAAAAACGACGAGTACTTCAATACATGGATCTGTAAAATCCTGATCAATAGATGCAACAGTCTGCTGAAAAAGAACAAAGGCGCTGCTGTTTTTCACGATCATCTGCTTCCGGCGGAAAAAAATGATGGATACGGGAAGCTTGAATTGGAGGACGCACTTAACAGTTTAAATGATGTGTACCGATTAGCACTTATTTTATATTACATTGTCGGATTGAATGTAAAAGAAATCAGTGAATTTTTAAAAGAGCCGGAAGGGACGATTAAATCGAGACTCTCCAGAGCTAAATCAATTTTGAGAACCACTTATTATAAAACCGAAGGAGTGATGGTACATGAAAGATAATTTCGAAAATGAGATGAATCAGGCGATGAACAAAGAACGGGAGATTCCCGCTAAAGTAAGACAGTCTATAGAGCAGTCTTATGATTTAATCCGCGTCAAATCAAAGAAGAAGAAAGTCAGCTACATTTGGAAACAAGCTGCAGCCGCCGCTTGCGCTCTATTCATTACGGGGGCTGTCCTATCCAATGAGCATGTAATGGCTGGAGTGAACGAATTTTTTTCCTTTGGAGATAAAGGGATCGAGCAAGCTGCAAAACATGGATTTATACAAGAAAATACTAGTGCAGCAGCCGATCAGAACATTAAGATAGCACTGTCCCGCTATTTCTCGGATAAGAATAAAGCAGGAATGAGCTTTGAACTTACATTTGAAGATCCGTCCATTCTGGTTGGCGCACAAGAAGTAACGATGGATTATCGGGTGAAAAACGGGGATGGTGAATATATCGCAGAATTTATTCCGGATACAAAGGCTTTGAAGGGAAACAACAGTCACCTGTTTATATCGGATTCAAGAAATCCGCTGATGGATAAAGAATCAGGGGAAATCCAGTACGATGTCATTGGTGAATCCCATAAGGGGCAGATTCCAGCCTTGAAGGGAGCTGTTGTAGAAGTAGAAAGCGTCAACGTCTTTTACGGAACGAATGATATGAAAAAAATTGACGGGAAGTGGGAATTAGCTGCAGCGGACAGCAATATGCTGAAAGAAAATTTTAGCGTTCAATATGTAATGAAGGACGGGACATCTGCGATTAACGTTTCTAAAGCTGAGACAAATCCAACTTCACTGAATCTGACATTCTCCTTAGAGGGAGTATATGAGGATGAAAATCTTTTTGCGCACCGTATGAAAATGATTGATGAAGATGGAAATGAATACAAGGCAGACAGCGGCTTCAGCATGGATAGACAAACAAACAAAACCATTATTTCAACAAACTTTCCCGTCACTTCTTATAACCAGTCAACCAAACTTAAACTGATTATCGAGGGAATTGGCGAAGCAGACCTGACAAGAAAATAGCTGGAAAAAATCCCGAATCATCTTATTTACGATAAGAATGATTCGGGAATTTTTTATTTGTCGCGGTCAGTGATTACATCACCATCAAATGAGGTTTCTCTCAAACGGCTCTGCTCGTTATTCACTCTTCACTGGAAGATTTATTTTTCGTTTTATGTTTATTCTTCTCATCTTCTGCATTGAGCTTCAGCTCCTGCAGCGGAACGGGGTCTGTGTTCAAATCATTTTTCTGCTCAAGAATGGTCTTACCGTCCCTGCCTGGAATTTGTTCGGGGTTGTCCTGTTTCAGCTTTTCTTTGCGTTGTGTCAAGATCATCACCTCCATATGGTAAAAATACCTGATATAAAGAGAGTTGAAACCTTAATCAAACGTTTGTTTAAAAGAATTTCTGCAGCCTGTAAAGGATTAAGAGCGTTAAATAAAAAAAGCGTCCTATTAAAAAAGGAAAGGAATTTTGCGCTTTTTGTCGAATAACACCATACTATATAAAAAATAATTGGGGAAATTGCGATGCTTGCAGAGAAACTTATGCTTCATATCTTGATTGTGCTGGTTCCGGTCCTGATTTATTCTGTCTTTTTTGAAAACAGGCGGATGGTCACTTCTCCTTACTTTTCAGGAATTCTATACGGAGCAGCATCTTTTTTGTGCATGATTTTTTCATACTATGAATATGGGCTTTACTGGGATCTGCGCTATGTTCCCATGGTGCTTGCGATGCTGTACGGCGGACCGGGTGCAGGTCTTATCGCATTCGGGTTTATTCTGGCCGCAAGAACATATCTCGGAGGAGATGCTCTTTGGTTTGGCTATTTGAGCGCAAGTCTTTCCCTGATTGTTCCTTTCTTATTTTCAAAGCGCTTCAGAAAATATAAGCCCAGAAAAAGAGTGCAGTTATCCATCATTATCGGCTTTTGGCCAACCATGATCCAGCTTTCCATTCTGCTTGCCTATTTGCTTTCAAGCACCATGGAAACCGGAAACGAGCTTTTCATTTATGTATTTATCTTTGGCTTCCTCCAGGTGATGGCGATTGGGGTATCCTCAAAGGTGCTTGAAGCGGGAATTGAACGCAAGATGATGAAGCATGAAATGATTCGTACGGAAAAATTAACGACGATAGGCGAACTGGCTGCATCAATCGCACATGAAGTCAGAAACCCGCTGACAGTTGTGAAAGGGTTCCTGCAGCTGATGGGCAAAAATCATAAAAATGATGAACAGTACATGCACCTGATCATGAGCGAACTTGGAAGGGCCGAGAGTATTCTTACCGACTACCTGAATTTCGCTAAACCAAAGCTTAAGCAAATCGAAGAATTTCAGCTTTCAGAACTGATTATGGAAGTCGTCCGGCTGCTGCACCCTCTGGCAGCTAAGCGAGGTGTCAGGGTTTCCCATCAGCTGAAGCCGGGCCTTTATATCGAAACAGACCGAAGCCAGCTGAAGCAGGCGCTTGTTAATCTCCAAAAAAATGCGATTGAAGCCACACCGGCAGGCGGCAGCGTACGAATTCAGCTATACTCAAAAAATATGAGCGCCTTCACCGTGATTACGGATACAGGGAAGGGAATGAACGCTGATCAGCTGTCAAAGATCGGGACTGTTTTTTATACAACAAAAGACGATGGCACCGGCCTTGGAACCACGGTGTCAATCCGCATCATTGAAACAATGAAAGGCAGGGTCGCCTATAAGAGTGAAGTTGGTCTTGGAACCGAGGTCACGATGATTCTGCCGCTGAAATACATAAAGAGCAAATAGAGCCCCGCTTAGCGCGCATGCGGGGCAAAAACAGGTCAAAAGATATTTAAAAATTCTGAATAAAGCACTTATAATAGAGCTTGTACATAAAAGAGGGGGCGGGTAATAATGAAAGCGCTTAAGTCAATTTTAATCTGGGGGATCGTTTCTGCTCTCGGGGCTGCAGGATTCGGTGTCATTGCCCTCAGCCAGGGAGAAAGCATTAATGCCATTTGGCTGCTTGTGGCAGCGGTTTGTTCATACGGTGTCGCCTACCGGTTTTACAGCAGATTTATGGCAAAAAAAGTGTTTGAGCTTGATGATAACCGCGAAACACCTGCAGAAACGCATAATGATGGAAAAGATTATGTGCCGACAAACAAATGGGTGCTGTTTGGCCACCATTTTGCGGCGATTGCCGGAGCAGGTCCGCTTGTAGGACCGATTCTTGCCGCGCAAATGGGGTACTTACCCGGAACAATCTGGATCATCGTCGGGGTTATTCTTGCCGGAGCTGTCCAGGACTTTATCATCCTGTTCGGATCCATGCGCCGAAAAGGAAAATCATTAGGGGAAATGATTAAAGAAGAAATTGGCCCAATAACGGGAATCATTGCGATGGTTGGAATTCTTGGTATTATGATTATTCTTTTAGCTGTTCTTGCCCTCGTTGTTGTAAAAGCGCTCGTTGGAAGTCCGTGGGGCATGTTTACGATAGCAGCCACCATTCCAATCGCCATTTTCATGGGGATTTATATGAGATATATTCGTCCCGGAAGAGTAGGGGAAGGGTCTATTATCGGAGTGATCCTGCTGCTGCTGTCGATCTACTACGGCCAGCATGTGGCAGAAACGCCGGAGCTTGCAAAGATGTTTACATTCAGCGGTGAAACAATCGCCATTCTTATGATCGGATACGGGTTCATTGCCTCAGTTCTTCCTGTTTGGCTCCTGCTTGCACCGAGGGACTACCTCAGCACGTTTTTAAAGATTGGCACCATCCTGGGCCTTGCTGTTGGCATTATTGTTGTGGCGCCTGATCTGCAGATGCCGTCCGTGACGCCTTTCATAGATGGCACAGGGCCTGTCTTTGCCGGGAATCTGTTTCCTTTCCTGTTTATTACCATCGCATGCGGAGCTGTCTCCGGTTTCCATGCCCTCGTTTCTTCAGGAACGACTCCAAAAATGATAGAAAGAGAGTCACACGCCCGTCCAATCGGCTACGGTGCCATGCTGACTGAGTCATTTGTAGCCGTTATGGCCATGATTGCCGCATGTGTGCTGACGCCGGGTATTTATTTTGCCATCAACAGTCCGCCTGCTTTAATTGGAACAGACGCCGTTCAGGCTGCATCGGTCGTTTCAAGCTGGGGATTCACGATCACGCCTGATGATTTAACCGGACTTGCTGATGATGTGGGAGAAGAGACCGTCCTCTCAAGAACAGGCGGTGCGCCTACTCTTGCCATTGGCATGGCCTATATTTTTTCAGAAGTCATCGGCGGCAAAGCGCTTATGGCCTTTTGGTATCATTTTGCCATTCTGTTTGAAGCCTTGTTTATCCTGACAACTATAGATGCAGGAACCCGAGTCGGCAGATTTATGATTCAGGATCTCCTTGGACATGTGTATAAGCCGCTTGCAAAAACGGATTTCCTGCCTGCCAACATTTTAGCTACAGCCCTGTGTGTGTTTGGCTGGGGATACTTTCTTTATCAGGGAGTGATAGACCCGCTCGGGGGGATCAATACTCTGTGGCCGCTGTTTGGCATTGCCAACCAGATGCTTGCCGGAATTGCGCTGCTTCTTGGAACAACCATCCTGTTCAAGATGGGCAAAAAAGCATATGTGTGGGTCACGCTTGTTCCGACTACATGGATTTTGATCGTCACCATGACAGCCGGCTGGCAAAAGCTTTTTCATGAAAATCCAAAAATCGGGTTCCTTGCCCATGCGGAGCTGTTCAAAGGGGCACTGGATAAAGGCGAGGTGCTTGTACCTGCTGCAAATGCAAATCAAATGAGGCAGGTGCTGATCAACGATTATGTTGACGCAGCACTTTGTGCCATCTTCATGATTGTCGTCATTGCCGTCCTGATCGCTGCTGTCCGCATCTGGATTCAGGTCCTGACCAATAAAAAAACAACCCTTCATGAGGCGCCGTATATTACAAGATCTGATGGAGGAGTGAGCACTCATGTTTAAAAAGCTGACGGAAATGCTGGCACTGCGAAAACAGTTTATCAGTTTGGTAGCAGGGGTTCCAAGCTATGAAACATACGTAGAGCACATGACAAAGCATCATCCGGACCAGCCGGTTCAATCAAGAAAAGAATTTTTCTGCGAAGCGCAGGATGCCCGCTACAATGCAAAAGGAGGAAAAGTGTCGCGCTGCTGCTGATGGAAAACGTGCCGTTCATCTTTGTGATGGGCGGCTTTTTCATTCATACCTGTGCTAAACAGGCGCTTCCGCGGAGTTAAGAACACAAAGTAGAAGGTGAGTCTGAAGGAAAGTGTGCTTAGGCGGAGTTAAGAACACAAAGTGAAGCGTGAGCCTGGAGGAAAGTGCGCTTAAGCTGGGTTAAGAGCACAATGTGGAGGGGGAACCTGGAGAAAAGTGCGCTATAGCAGGTTTAAGAGCACAAAGTGAAGCGTGAGCCTAGAGGAAAGTGCGCTATAGCAGGTTTAAGAGCACAAAGTGGAGGGGGAACCTAGAGGAAAGTGCGCTATAGCAGGTTTAAGAGCACAAAGTGGAGGGGGAACCTGGAGGAAAATGCGCCATAGCAGGTTTAAGAGCACTATGTACAGTACTCCACAGTCAAAACAAAACAGGCGCTTCCGCTTTTCGAGTGATAAAATAATATCAGGTGATAAAAATGAGAGAAATCCGCATTTCAGTCCGGTCTCTTGCTGAGTATGTTTTTCGGGCAGGCAGCATTGATGCCCGTTTTCGGACATCAGCGACGATGACAGAAGGGACGAAAGCCCATCAGGCCATTCAGAAAACATATGATGAGCTCGACCAGAGCGAAGTCATGCTGAAAACGAGTGTAACCCATAAAGACATTGTGTTCCTGCTTGAAGGAAGATGCGACGGCCTGCTTCTGTCAGAGGAAATTCCCGTCATTGATGAAATTAAATCAACTTCACGGGAGCTTTCAGAGATAGAAGAAGACGCGTATCCCGTGCACTGGGCACAGGCTAAATGCTATGCATACATGCTTGCCGAAGACCGCGGACTCCAAGCTGTATGTGTTCAGCTGACATATGTCAGTGTGAAGTCAGGGGAACAGGTCCGCTTCAGAAAAACGTTTTCTGCCGTAGAATTGAGCTCGTTTATTGACGGTTTAATCAGCAGCTATCATCCGTATGCCGAGGCAAGAGCGGAGCATCTGGAAAAAAGGAACGTGTCCATACAGGCATTGAAATTTCCTTTTGAAACATACAGAGAGGGCCAAAGAAAGCTTGCCGGCACGGTGTACAAAGCCATTGATGATAAAACGGATCTGTTTGCACAGGCTTCAACGGGAATCGGAAAAACCATCTCCACTGTCTTTCCTGCTGTAAAAGCAATAGGCGAAGGCAAGCTCAATACGTTTTATTATTTAACAGCCAAAACAATTACCCGAAAGGCAGCAGAGGACACTCTGGCTTTTATGGAGGGGAATAGCCTTCACTTGAACAGCGTAACGATTACTGCTAAAGACAAGGTCTGTTTAAAAGAAGAAACCCGGTGCCAAAAAGAGTACTGCGAGTTTGCGAATGGCTACTATGACAGAATTAATGAGGCTGTTCTCGATATTCTTAAAAGTGAAACAAGGATGACTGCCGATGTCATCCATCACTACGCACAAAAGCATACAGTATGCCCGTTTGAATTCTCACTCGACCTCTCCAATACGGCAGATGCCATCATTTGTGACTACAATTATGTGTTTGATCCGCGCGTTTCGCTCAAACGGTTTTTTGATGAGCAGAAAAGAGGGACGGCACTCCTGATCGATGAAGCCCACAACCTCGTTGACAGGGGAAGGATCATGTTTTCGGCCGCACTGAAAAAATCGGATTTTCTGCAGCTGAAACGGGAGTTTAAAGCGGAAAATACAGGAATCTTTCAATCTGCCAAAAAAATAAATGATTGCTTTATCGCACAAAAGAAGCAGCCAGAGCAGCTGATGAAGGATAGACCGGAAGAACTGCTTGAAATGCTGCAGCCCTTTTCAGAAGAAGCAGAAAGAGAGCTGCTGTCAGGGAATGCCTCAGAACTTCTGCTCGATGTTTATTTTCAGGTACAGGCTTTTCTTAAGATTTCGAATCTGTATGATGAACGCTTTGTAACGACGGCAGAAGCAGATAATAAAGATTTGATCATAAAGCTTGTATGCCTTGATCCGTCTTTTCTGCTGCAGCAGGTGAAAAAACCGTACCGTTCAAGCATCCATTTCTCTGCGACGCTCTCTCCGCTTTCTTTTTATATGGATATGCTGGGGGGCACATCAGAAGATTATCAGGTGAAAATTCCGTCGCCGTTTACAAAGGAGAATCTTGAAGTCTATATCATGCCGGTCTCCACAAGATATCACGACAGGGGACGAAGCCGTATGCCCATTTCGGTGATGATGAAACAGCTGCTTGAGGAGCGGCACGGGAACTATCTGGTATTTTTCCCTTCCTATGCCTACATGAAAGAAGTTTACGAGACCTTTGAGGAGCTGAATCTTCCTATTAAAACGATGCTGCAGCACGCACACATGACAGAAGCGGAACGTGAAGCATTTTTGCACGCTTTTCAGGAAGACAGCAGCGAAACGCTGATTGGGTTCGCCGTTATGGGAGGCATTTTTTCAGAGGGAGTGGATTTAATCGGCAACCGGCTGAACGGAGTGATTGTGGTCGGTGTCGGCCTGCCGCAGATCGGGTTTGAGCGGAATGTCATGAAGGAGTATTTTCAGCAGTCAGGCAGAAATGGCTTTGATTATGCCTACGTTTATCCGGGGATGAACAAAGTTCTTCAGGCAGGCGGAAGACTGATCAGGTCTGAGGAGGATACCGGCACCATCGTGCTTGTCGATGACCGGTTTTTAACTGAGAAATACCAGGCCCTCTTGCCTGATGAATGGAGCAGCTTTTATCTTTTGGACAAGCCATTTATATAGGAAAGAAAGATGCACATGCAGACGGGTGCATCTTTTTTCTGTGCTGAAAGGTTCAGTGTCTCCTAGTCTCATTCTCTCATCTTTCCAAAAACGGCAGGAATCTGACGTAAATTTACAAAAACATCATAAATAGTTAATAATTTCATAGTATTCTCTTTTGGTAATCCATTATGAAGGAGGAAAAAACGTTGCTTAAAAATAAGCCTGCCATTTTACTGATGAAGCTTGTCATGCTGCTTGCCCTGTTCATTCCTGTTCTGCAGACGACTCCATCCCAGGTTCATGCTGCAGACGGTTCACTGACAAATCCATACTCGGTAGCAGAAGCAAATGCCAATCAAAACGGTACGGTCAAATCGGTCAAAGGTTATGTTGTTGGACAGCCGACTGGGACAAATACAGTCATCACAAGCAATTATCCGAACGATTATGCACTTGCACTTGCTGATTCCCCAACAGAAACAAGCACGTCCAAAATGATTTACGTGCAGATTCCGTCTTCTTTCCGCTCTCAATTTGGTCTGATGACGAATCCTTCTTTAAAAGGAACGCAAATCAAAGTAACAGGAAAACTGGCCGCTTATTTTTCACACAGCGGTGTAATCAGCACAACTGCGATGGAGAAAATTTCAGGAGGCGGCACACAGCCTGATCCAGACCCAGATCCGGGTACGGAGCCATCCCCTTATGATGGTACGTACTATCAAACAGCAATCGGCAAAACGGGCTCTTCTTTAAAATCAGCTCTTCATAATATTATCGATGATCATAGAGAGCTCTCTTATGACAATGTTTGGGATGCCCTGAGAAATACAGATGAAGACCCGAATAACCCGAATAATGTCATTCTTCTGTATACAGGCCGCTCACAGAGTGAATTGACAAACGGCGGAAATGTAAACGATTGGAACAGAGAGCATGTCTGGGCGAAATCCCATGGCGATTTCGGAACGGTTATGGGCCCCGGAACAGATCTTCACCATCTGCGCCCTACTGATGTGAGTGTCAACAGTTCTAGAGGAAACAAAGACTTTGACATGGGCGGCACACAGCATTCGGAAGCACTAGGAAATTACACGGATTCTGATTCATGGGAACCGAGAGATGCTGTAAAAGGCGATGTAGCGAGGATGCTGTTTTACATGGCAGTCCGCTATGAGGGAGACAGCGGCGAAGTGGACCTTGAGCTGAACAACAGCGTAAACAATGGAACGGCGCCGTATCACGGGAAAATGTCTGTCCTGATTCAATGGCACAAGCAGGACCCGGTTGATGCCCGGGAAATGAGACGAAACGACATCATCTATAAAGACTATCAATATAACCGCAATCCATTTATTGATCATCCTGAATGGGTGGACGCTATTTGGAATTAATGATGAAAGCCTTCCCGGTTTACGGGAAGGTTATTTTCGTTTAAAGGAAACAGGTAGCCTGCTGCATATGTTTGACCTCCTGGTAAAAAAGGAAATAAACACCTATAAACCATGAATAAAGGAGACGGAGATATGCTTAAAGCTCTCTACTTGAATTGTTCCTTAAAGAAAGGAAGCGAGCCTTCAAACACCGAATCCCTCATGAGACAGTCTCAAAAGCATCTTGAAAACGAAGGAGTACAAACCGAAGAAATTAGGATTTCCGACTACAATCTTGCTTTTGGAATGGCGGAGGATCTGGGGCGCGGAGATGAGTGGCCGCTGATCCTGAAGAAAATTGCCGAGGCAGATATTGTGGTCATAGGAACGCCTCTCTGGCTTGGCGAAAAAAGCAGCATTGCAGCACTCGTCATGGAACGGCTTTATGCATCGAGCAGTGAAACGAATGAAAAAGGCCAGTCTATTTATTATAATAAAGTAGGCGGTGTGGCTGTAACAGGAAATGAGGACGGCGCAAAAGAAGCGTCGCGCTCCATTCTCTACGGCCTTCAGCACATAGGCTTTTTAATCCCGCCGAATGCAGATGTATACTGGGTCGGCGAGGCAGGACCCGGACCCTCCTATATGGAAGCTGGAAAGGAAAATGCCTTTACAATCAAAAACACGAGAACGATGAGCATGAATCTTGTGCATCTTGCAAGGCTTTTGAATGAGCATCCGATTCCAGCGGCGGGAAATACCCTTTGACGGAGTGTGGGAAATGATTTGGAATGAGGCTATACAGCATGTGAGCCTGTCTGTAACAAATCTGCAGGCTGCAAAGCATTTTTATGAGAATGTCCTTTGTCTGACGGAAATCGACAGGCCTCCGTTTGACTCAGAGGGAGTCTGGTATAAAATCGGAAATCAGCAGCTTCACTTGCTGGTGGATGAAAACTCTCAGACACTTAGAAAACAGCATAACCTAGTCTCGACAGAAGGTCACATGGCTCTTAGAATAGCAGATTTCCAGGCTGCTGTTGAATGGCTGACGAAGCATCATATCGAGTTCCGTGAAGATGTCAATGGAGTTAGCGGCTTTGACCAGATTTTCCTGAATGACCCGGACGGCAATCTGATTGAACTGAATGTAGAGCAAACAAGACAGGAAGAGGGCTGAATCAGCCTTCTTTTTTTGATGAAAAAACACCGCCGTTCGACATTTCCGTGGAAATAATTAAAGGGTTTTGCTGATTTCTGTAGAAATCCTGAAAATGGAGGTGGAGAAGATGAAAGTTTATACAGCGCCCAAACTGACAGGATTATTTCTTGGGCCGGCCAGTTTTTTACTCTTATTTTTCCTAATACCCGACACAGAGCTTTCAGATGCTCCGCGTGCAGTGCTCGCAGTTACTTCATGGATTGCGATCTGGTGGATTACAGAGGCGATTCCGATACCGGCGGCTTCACTCATGCCGCTCATTCTGCTGCCGATTACAGGAGGGCTTGATATTGATTCCGCCGCAAAAGCATATGGGAATCCCACTGTCTTTATGTACATGGGCGGATTTATCATTGCCATAGCCATTGAAAAATGGAATCTTCACAAGAGAATCGCTCTTTATATCCTGAAGCTTATTGGCACTCAAAGCCACCGGATCGTTCTTGGAATGATCCTCGCTACTGCGTTTCTGTCGATGTGGATTTCAAATGTTGCGACTGCCCTGATGATGCTTCCTGTTGCTCTTGCTCTTATTAAAGAAGTAAAGGCGAAGGAGATATTAAAAGGAGAGTCCCTTCACAAATTCAGTAAATCGATCCTCCTTTCAGTAGCGTACGCTGCATCGATTGGAGGTCTTGCGACACTTGTAGGTTCGGTGCCCAACGCAGTATTCGCAGCGATGTCACGGGAAATGCTCGATCGTGAAATTATGTTTTTTGAATGGTTCTTATTCGGGTTTCCGATTACGGTGATCCTGCTGGTCATCCTCTATTTCTATTTGACAAAGCTTCAATTCAAGGTGGATTTTGAAACCGGCAAGGAAACGGATTTTATTAAAAAAGACTTAAAAGCACTGGGCTCAATGAGTACAGAAGAAAGATGGGTCGGGGTCATCTTTTTGACAACGGCTTTTCTGTGGATGTTTAAATTCATTCTGCCGTTTGCTGTATCGGATACCGCTATAGCGATATTCGGCGCGCTTTTGCTTTTCTTGATTCCAAGCAAAAAAGGAGAAAGGCTGCTTGAATGGAATGATATGAAGCAGCTTCCGTGGGGACTTCTTCTTCTGTTCGGAGGAGGGCTTTCCCTTGCAGAAGGATTTTCTGCCTCGAAGCTGACGGAATGGATCGGCAGCAAGCTGAATTTATTGGAAGCGTTTCCGTACTTGCTGATCATTATTATTTTGACAGCCGCCATTTTGTTCATGACGGAAATCATGTCCAATACGGCTGTATCCAATATGATCATTCCGATCACTGTCGGACTTGGACTTGCAATCGGGGTCGAGCCATACGGTCTGATGGCTGTTGCCGCACTTGCATCATCCTGTGCGTTCATGCTCCCGATCTCCACTCCTCCGAATGCCGCCGTGTTCGGTGCTGATGTGCTGAAGATATCGGATATGGTCAGGGCAGGATTCTGGTTGAATATTGTATGTATTGTCATCATTGTTCTAGGCGTCTATTTTTGGCTGCCGGTCGTTATTAAGTGAAGGATAGGAGGGCGCCGCGGGCGTTCTCCTTTTTGCATGAAGCAAATCTGCTTTTTTTCTCCCCCGGCCTGCTGTACAATGAAAGGAATGAAATCTTGAATAAGGGCGGAGTTTGGCATGAGCATACTTTCTGTAGAGAATTTATATAAAACATACGGCGAAAAAACACTGTTTGACCACATTTCTTTTTCAATTGCTGAAAAACAGCGGATTGGCCTGATTGGAACGAATGGTACGGGAAAATCGACCTTGCTGAAATTCCTTGCCGGCGCTGAAACGGCTGAAGAAGGGAAACTGATTCACTCCAACTCGTTTCATATCGAGTATCTTCCGCAGCAGCCTGAACTGGAAGAAGAACTGTCTGTCCTGGAGCAAATCTATTACGGCGACTCTCAAATCATGAAAGTGATGCGCGAATATGAGCTTGCCCTGTCAGAACTTGAACAAAACCCTGAGGATGAGAAAAAGCAGTCCAGGCTGCTTGCTCTTCAGCAAAAGATGGATGAACATGATGCGTGGGAAGCAAATACGGTTGCCAAAACAGTTCTTACACGGCTTGGCATTTCTGATTTCGCAAAGCCGGTGCATCAGCTGTCCGGCGGCCAGAAGAAACGGGTGGCGATTGCAAAGGCACTTATCCAGCCTGCAGATCTGCTCATTCTTGATGAGCCTACCAACCATCTGGACAACGAAACGATTGAATGGCTGGAAGCTTTTTTGGCCCAGTATAAAGGATCAATTTTGCTTGTTACGCATGACCGCTACTTCTTAAATCGGGTGACAAATCAGATTTTTGAACTGGAATATGGAAAGCTGTACGTATACGAAGGAAATTATGAAGTGTTTCTTGAGAAAAAGGCAGAGCGGGAGTTTAACGCCGAACAGTCTGAATCCAAGCGCCAGAACTTACTGCGCAGGGAGCTTGCCTGGCTGAGAAGAGGGGCTAAAGCAAGAACAACAAAGCAAAAAGCCCGCATCGGACGTGCAGAAGAGCTTCAAAACCAGGAAGGGCCGGCTGCAAAGCAAAGTGTCGACTTTGCCATCGGCTCCACCCGTCTCGGCAAAAAAGTGATTGAGCTCCAGGAAGTGTCAAAATCATTCCAGGACAGAACTCTCATGGATAATGTCAGCTATCTTGTTGTTCCCGGAGAAAGGCTTGGCATTATCGGGCCAAATGGAAGCGGAAAATCAACACTGCTGAATATCATTGCAGGACGAATTCAGCCTGACAGCGGAACAGTAGAAATTGGCGAGACGGTAAAAATCGGCTACTACACCCAGGATCATGAAGCGATGGATGAGGATCTTCGGGTAGTCGAATATATTAAGGAAGTCGCAGAAGTTGTTCAGACCGTAGACCACCAGACAATAACAGCCGAGCAAATGCTTGAGAGGTTCATGTTCCCGCGCTCTATGCAGTGGACATACATCCGAAAGCTCTCAGGCGGAGAACGCCGCAGACTGTACTTGCTGAAGGTCCTTATGCAGGAGCCGAACGTGCTGTTTCTGGATGAGCCGACAAATGACCTGGATACCCAAACCCTGAGCGTCCTTGAAGACTATCTCGACCAGTTTCCAGGTGTTGTCATTACCGTATCCCATGACCGCTACTTCCTCGACCGCGTGGTAGACCGTCTTCTTGTATTTGAAGGAAACGGAACGGTCAGCAGATTCCAGGGAAGCTATACAGATTTCATGGATTCCCGTAAACAGGTAAAAGAACCTGAGAAAAAGGAAACTGCCAAATCTCAGGAAACCCCTCAAGCCCCGAAGCAGCGCAAAAAACTCTCCTACAAAGAACAGCAGGAGTGGGATGTCATTGAGGACAAAATTGCAGAGCTTGAGGAGAAAAATGAAGCACTTGAAGCCCAGATTGCCTCAAGCGGCAGCGACTACGGAAAAATCCAGCAGCTGATGGAACAGCAGCAGGCCGTCGAAGCTGAGCTTGAAGCCACAATGGAACGCTGGGAAGAGCTCTCCCTTATGGTAGAAGAAATTGAAAAAGCGAAGCAGTGAATGAAAAATGATGTCCCGGGGTTAAGAGCCGGGGCATTTTTTTATTGATGCGGAGTTGGTGGCACTTATCGGACGGATAAAAACCATCAATTCAAGGAAATCAGAGTTTGGTGGTACTTATCGGGCTTATAAAAACCATCAATTCAAGGAAATCAGAGTTTGGTGGTACTTATCGGGCTTATAAGAACCATCAATTCAAGGAAATCAGAGCTTGGTGGAACTTATCGGGCTTATAAGAACCATCAATTCAAGGGAATCAGAGCTTGGTGGAACTTATCGGGCTTATAAGAACCATCAATTCAAAGGGAGCAGAGTTTGGTGGTACTTATCGGGCTTATAAGAACCATCAACACAAAAAAATCAGGGTTTGGTGTCACTTATCAACCTCAATCAATTTCCCCCAATAAAAAAGGCAGTCAGGACTCAGCCTGACTGCCTTTACGATTTATTTCCCCAAATCCTTTTTCGTTTGTTCACTTCGGATATTAATTTCTTTTGAGAACTCAGTGTCCTGCTTTTTATTATTTGGGTATTTGTTTTTAGATTCGCGGTTATCGTTTTTGTTTGTCATGAAAATTCCTCCTTATGATCAGCTGGTTCTTATTTTGCATCCGGAGGGAGGTTTTCATTCGCCTTAGAGAAGGGATTCCGCGCCGTCTATATACACTTCTGTGCCTGTAATGTGGCTTGAAAGGTCAGATGCCAGGAAGTAAACGAGATCTGCGACCTGCTCAGGCGACCCTGCTTTTTGTTCAAGCGGCTGCTCTCCTTCAGGAAATTCAACCGGAACTTCCACTTTCTCAATGTTTTCTTCTTCGGCAAAGGTGTTGCTGTCGATGTTTGTTTCGATTGCTCCCGGACAGATCATGTTGACTCTGATTTTATAGCCCGCAAGCTCGAGGGCGGCCATCTTCCCAAAACCGACCTGTCCGACTTTTGACGTGCTGTAGGCGGAGCGTCCAAATCCTCTGAACATGCGGGTCCCGTTGATAGAGCTTGTGATAATGATGCTGCCGCCTTTTTTCTTCATATAGGGAATCGCATATTTTACGCTTAAAAAGGTACTTCGCAAATTTGTATTGATCGTCTGGTCCCAGTCTTCCGGAGACAGATCTTCAATGGGAGTCCATCTTCCGTTGATCCCGGCGTTTGCAAAAACAATATCGAGCCTGCCCCATGTATCAATGACTTTTTTATAGCTGGTTTCCATTCTTTCGGCATCAGATACGTCGCATTCTAGAATGATGGCTTCACCGTTTATCTCTTCAATTTTCTTTTTGACGCTTTCCGCATTTTCTTCTTTTATATCAAGCAGCGCCACTTTTGCACCCTGTTCGGCAAGCTTGATCGCTGCCGCTTCTCCGATTCCTGAGCTTGCTCCGGTCACAATGGCAACTTTTCCTGAAAGATTCAATGGTTTAGCCTCCCTTTGTTATATGTAATGGAGATATTATCCCCTTTTTTAAAAAGAAGGAAACCAGAAAAAAACAGGCATATGATGTGCCTGCTGTTTAAGCGCCCTTTTTGAGAGCTGAATCCCCGTCTTTTTTTCGGAAAAGAAAGGCGGAAACGTTTGTTGATTTAGCTTTGAATAAAGGATTTAAGATAAATAACGTCAGGAAGTTGGCAGAAAGTCCCCAGAATCCTTCATAAATTCCAAATGAAAGACCTGTACCGTAGACGGTGAATGTTACGCCAAGTCCGACAAGCAAACCGATGATTGTTGCTTCCCGCGTCTGTTTTTGCCAGAAGAGGCTTAGAACGACTGCAGGGAAGATCTGCACCATTCCGGATACTCCAAGCAGCTGAAGCGAAACGAGCGCTGTCGGGAACAGGAGTCCGAATACAAGGGCAAGTCCGATAACCAAAAAGACCATGCTGCGTGTAATCATTGTCAGTTTTGCCGGCTTCACGCCTGGGTTAATCAAATCTCTGTAGATGTTGTTTGCAAACAGGTTGGATGCACCAATGGCCATAATTGAACATGGGATCAGGGATGCAAGAGCAATTGTTGAATAAGCAAGTCCCTGGGCAATGCCGCCGTATGATGTTTGAATCAGTGTAAGCAATGCAAACCGCGGATCTGTTTCGCCCGGCAGTACCAGATAAGCAATAAAGCCAAGGAAAATCACGAGAATTAAAACTACGTTATACAGGGGCAGGAACATAGAATTTTTCCTGATGGCATCTTCGCTTTTTGCTGTAAAGACGCCTGTTGCTGCGTGAGCCCACATGAAAAGTGCCAGTGACGACACGATGGCTGCTGTAGCAAACCACATCATGCCTTTAGGACCTGATTGCGGTATGGTCAAAAGCTGCGGTGCGTCTGTGATGACCTTATCAATCATCGGCGTCCATCCGCCAAAATGGATAATCGGCAGGGAGGCGACCATAAACAGCATGATGGCCCATACAAGAACATCTTTGATGATCGCGGTATAAGTAGGTCCTTTAATTCCGCTGAAAAACGTGTACAGGGCAACAAGGAAAAAGGATGTAATCACGACAACCGTAACATTGATGTAGCCTGTACCTGCGACACGCAGGGTATCCATGATGCCGCTCAGCTGCAGGTCGATATAAGGAATCAGCATCAATACGCCGACAATCGCAATCAGCGAAGAAAGGAGCTTGCTGTCAAAACGATCACGCGCATAGTCTGCAAGCGTCGTGAACTGGAATTCCTTTGCCGTTCTCCAAAGCTTTGGAAGAAAGAAATAGGCGATAAAATAAGCTAAAACGGAATAAGGAATAGCGAAAAAAGCTACGCTTCCAGCTTGAAACGCTGTACTTGTCAGGCCAAGAAATGTATAGGCCGTATATAGGTCAGCCCCGACGAGGAACCAGACGAGAAGCCCTCCGAATTTTCTGCCTCCGACTGACCATTCTTCCACAGAACTTCTGGAAGACTTGTCACGGCCTGCAAGAAAACCGATTAAGACAACGGTTAATATGATACAAATCGTGATGCCCAGTGCTGTTGTATTTCCCTGCTGCATTATTCAAGACCTCCCTGTTTTTTCTGGATTCTGAAAATTGCCCACGTGCAAAGCGGCGTAACCGCAATCCACAGGAAGAGCCAAAATTGAAGAAACGGAAGCCCGAAAATCACCGGTTCAATTTTATTGGCAAAAGGAAGCAAAAGAATCTGTAAAAATGGGATAAAAATTAGAATACCTATTAAATATTTCTTTTTCACTAAAATGCCTCCTGTCTCGTCTTCGTTGAATGTTCACTATGATAACAAGGAAAGAAGTATTGGACAAGAGGGAATTTTTAAAATTGTTTAAAAATTTATTATTTTAGAGTTTTGATAAGAGTATTTTAAATTTGGCTCGCACAACAAATTCATAAGTTAACAGCTATTTTCTCCGCAAAAATCGTAAAGGTCTGTAAGGAGCTAAGCCTCAGGTCTTAGTTCAAATTAAAGCTCAGGCTCGTTATGGGAAAACCGCATGGAAGGTAGGATAGAACTATAGAAAGGAGGAACAGAACATGAAAAAATTCGGGTTACTGATCATTGGAGGGATTGCAGCAATCGTGCTGCTGGCAAACCTTGCCCCAATGCTTGCACTGGCTATCAGCCTGGTCATCCTTTATTACGCATATAAAGGATTCTTGAAAACAGATTCAACCGGAATGAAAATCTTCTGGGTAATCGCAGGAATCATTGCCCTTTGTGCATCAGCTTCGAACCTTCCGGCAATGATCGGCGCAGCAGCAGCATACATCCTTTATGTAGTATACAAAAAATGGAACAACAAAAAAGTGACGGCAGAAAAAGAATCTTCTGATCCATTTACAAACTTCGAACGCCAGTGGGCGGAAATGAAAAAAAACAATTAATAAAATGAGGAGAGATACATGATGAGCAACTTATTGACACGAATCAAAGAAACACTTGCAGCCGACTTCCATGAAATTCTGGACCAAAAAGAAAAGAAGAATCCAATCGCGCTGTTGAACCAGTATTTAAGAGAGTGCGAACAGGAAACTGATAAAGTCCGGAAACTTGTGGAGAGACAGTATTTGCTGAAAGAAGAGTTTACCCGTGAATTAAAACAGGCAGAGGAGCTTGCCGGGAAACGCAAACGCCAGGCTGACATTGCCGCACAGGCAGGGGAAAGCGAGCTGCATGAATTTGCAGTGAGAGAGCATGAACAGTATCAGGAACGCTCAGTGCGAATCACTGAGTCTCTCAAAGAAGTGTCAGGCCAGCTTGCGGAACTTGAACGCAAGTACGAAGAAATGAAGCATAAACTAAAGGACATGTACATCAAGCGCATGGAGCTTATGGGCCGTGAAAATACAGCCCGCGCTTCTCACCGCATGAATAAGGTTCTCGACAGCAGCAGCTATACACAAGGAGCACATACACGCTTTGAAGAATTGGAAAGCTATATTGACCGCCTTGAAAATGAAGTGAATACGGGCTACTACCGCAGCACAATTGACGGAAGGATCGCCCAGCTTGAAAAAGAACTGAAAAAAGAGGATTCTGCCGGCTGAAAACATGGTATCCTATAGAAGGCGCGGGTTTCTGCGCCTTTTTTGGAAGGTGTATTGTACAGATATTAATAGAAAGAATATAGAATTCTGCACACTGTCTAGCTTCAGCGGCCAACTCCTCCGCCAGAACAAAATCCCCCAAAAAGTCAAAAGCGGACTTTTCGTGTGATTTTTTATCTGGCTTCCGGAGCTAAACTGCCGTAATTACTAAGTGAAAGAAAATAGAATTCTGCACACTGTCCAGCTGCAGCGGCCAACTCCTCTGTCAGAACAAACTGCCCCAAAAAGTCAAAAGCGGACTTTTCGGTTCAGTTCTTATCTGACTCCCGGAGCTAAACGGCCGCTTCCGCTTTTCTAATAAGGAGGGTAAGCCCACATGCTCAAAAAAGCAAACGCCGATGTGATTACGTATATTCTTTTAATTGGGGTCGTTCTTTTAATGCTTGAAGTCTTTTTTGATCACGGTGGACTTATCTTTTTTCTGCTTCTGTCGTCTGTCTGTGTTTATTTCGGGAAGAAGCGGCTCAGCAAAAAGACGGGGAAGCTATTGTTTTGGTTTGGGTTGATCAGTTTAATCATCACCGTCATGAATTTGTGGGCAGTGAAGTTTCTGATTTGTGCTCTGGCTATTTATCTTCTTGTTCAATACAGGCAGTCGAAAAAAACACCTGCAGTTGTTGAGCCTCAAGTGAAGGAATCTCTATCTTTGAAAAAAGAAGATGTGCTCTATAAACGGCCGATTCTAGGTAACAATGTATTTGGGCAGCAGTCAACGCCTGAAGATATTTATGAGTGGAATGATATTAATATACAGAATGGCATCGGCGATACGATTGTTGATTTAAGCAATACGGTACTGCCGAAAGAGGAAAATATGATTGTGATCCGCAATTTTATAGGGAATGTAAAGATCCTTGTCCCTTATGAAGTGGATGTGTCTGTCCAGCATTCCTCATTTGCCGGAGCAGTCCGCGTCTTCGGCCATCAAGAGCCCAAATTGTTTAATCAGAGTATCTCCTATCAGACAGCAGGGTATGACGCTTCCGTTCAGAAGGTGAAAATTATTACATCTTCTATTGTCGGAGACTTAGAGGTGAAGCGGATATGAGCAGCATTCTAAGACAAATGGCTCTGGGTGCTGCGATTTCGGTTTCTGTCCTTGTTTTTCTTTCGGCAAGTTACTTTTTCATGTTTCCTCTGAACGACTGGAGCATTCTTTGGGAGAAAGAGATGCTTGATCTTCCGTTTATTTATTTTGTGCCGGCCGTCAGTGTGGCTATTGGGCTTGTGCTGGGGCTTTTTTCTGGCATTTTTCTGCGCAGTGATATTGGACAGCTTTCAGAGGAGATTTCCCAGCTTGCCCGGGGAAAGTATGCTGATGGTGATTTTCCGAAAAAATCAGGTGATTTTGAGAAGATGTGGCATTCCTTGCGCCAGCTGCAGAAGCATTTGACGGAGCAGACAAAGCTGTCGCAAAGACTCGCAAATGAAAAAGCAGAAGAACAGGAAAAACGCATTCAGAAAATCGTCTCCGAAGAACGCAACAGGCTTGCACGCGAACTTCACGATTCTGTCAGCCAGCAGCTGTTCGCAGCATCCATGATGATGTCTGCGATCAACGAATCAAGCGACAGCAGAACGGAGGCGGAAAACAGACAGCTGCAGATGGTTGAGCAGATGATTCATCAATCACAGCTTGAAATGAGAGCGCTCCTGCTGCATTTGCGTCCAGCCGCCCTGAAAGGAAAAACGCTTCAGGAAGGCATGAAAGATCTGCTTCAGGAACTTTCACAGAAGGTGCCGATGGAAGTCAGCTGGAAAATGGAAGATGTACAGCTTGATAAAGGAATAGAGGATCATTTATTCAGAATCCTGCAGGAATCCGTTTCAAATACCCTCAGGCATTCAAAAGCTGAAACGCTTGAAGTGCTGTTTATTGAACGGGATGATCTGGTGCTTCTCAGAGTGATTGATGACGGGATCGGATTTAAAGTAGATGCAGCCAAAACAGGAAGCTACGGTCTGCAGAACATGCACGAACGGGCCGCGCAGCTTGGCGGAACCCTTAAGATCGTGAGTTTTCCCGGAAAAGGTACAAAGCTTGAAGTCAAAATTCCGCTTGTAAGGGGGGAAAAGGATGATTAAGGTATTATTTGTAGATGATCATGAAATGGTGAGGATCGGTGTATCTTCATATCTTGCAGCCCAAAGCGACATTGAGGTTGTCGGTGAGGCGGACAATGGCTTTACAGCAATTGAACTGGCCCTCGAACTGCGGCCAGATATCATTTTGATGGACCTTGTCATGGACGGCATGGACGGGATTGAAGCAACCCGGCAGATTATTGAAAAGTGGCCGGAAGCGAAAATCATCATCGTCACAAGCTTTCTTGACGATGAAAAAGTGTACCCGGCGCTTGAAGCTGGTGCGACAAGCTATATGCTCAAAACATCCAAGGCAAGTGAAATTGCAGAGGCTGTAAGAAAGACATTCCATGGACACTCTGTTCTTGAACCTGAAGTGACAGGAAAAATGATGATGAAGATGAGGCAGAAGCCTGTTCATCATCCGCATGATGAACTGACTGCCCGCGAAATGGAGATCCTGCTGCTCGTGGCTGAAGGAAAAACAAATCAGGAAATAGCGGATGAACTGTTCATTGCGCTGAAAACAGTCAAAACACATGTAAGCAATATTCTCAGCAAGCTGGATGTGCAGGACAGAACACAGGCTGTTATCTACGCGTTCAAGCATTCGCTGGTCAACTAAAACACAGACTCGGGAGTTTGTGTTTTTTGTTTATTCACAAACAATCTTCACCCGGCACATTATATCTATTGACACCTCTAATCGTTTCACGTTTTCTGCCGATATAAGACATGAACTTTCTTGTCCAAGAAGGGAATCTTAAGGTAGAAGGTAAGGAGAACGAACATGCTGACACTTTTTTCAAAGAAACAGACAACGAATACGTTTCAACCTGTTATGGAATTTCCTGAAGACAGCGCAGTCATTGCCACTTCAGAGCTTGAAATAAATGCGAGACTGATTTATATGGGGTTTACGAAAGAACAGCTGGCTGTTTTAAAAGAGCTGAAGCCTGTCGTACTTCCTCTTCTGGATGAACTTCTTGAAAAAGTCCTCACACATCTCTATAAACAGCCGCTTCTCAGCAGAATTGCTTCAGATCATTCAAGCAGAGAGCGTTTAAAGGCTGTATTTGTGGACTATTTCCAAAGTCTATTAAGCGGAGAAATGGACGAACGATTTTTCCAAATGAGAAAACGGATCGGCGGCACACACAGCCAGACGCATCTGCCTGTAACATGGTTTCTTTCTACGTATTCAGCCATCAGCACACACCTGCTTCCAAAAGTTGTGGAGCTGCTGCATCAGGAGCCTCAAAAGCTTTCAACAGCACTGCTTGCGATTACACATGCGATTAATTTAGACTCCCAGCTTGTTGTTGATCAATATATGCAAAAACGAATGAACGAACTGAAAGAATTGAACGAGGAAAATATCAGTCTCCAAAAAGAACTGTCTTCAATAAGCCAGGAAATGGCGGCCTCTGTTCAGCTGACAGATTCCACAATGGATGATACAAGTGCAAAAGCAGAACAAATTCGCGAGGAAATCCAATCTACGAAGAAAACAAGCGAACATCTCCTGAAGCTGACGAATGAAAATGAAAAGCAGATGGATGAAATGGTTTCTGTTTTTGGGGAAGTCTTTTCAAAAGTGGAAAATTCCCTCGAAGGAATTGGAGACCTGAAAAAGATTTCCGACCAGATTACGAGAATGACAAAGGAGATTGAAGGAATTGCAGATCAGACAAATCTTCTTGCCTTAAATGCATCCATTGAGGCAGCAAGAGCAGGCGATCACGGCAAAGGCTTTGCAGTTGTTGCAAGCGAGGTCAGAAAGCTTGCAGAAGATTCAAAGCGGACCAGCAATGAAATAAATGCCCTTACATCAAACAGCAACAAACACATGGATACAATCGTCACCATTATGAGTTCCATGAACGAGTCCACTCAAACCTCCCAGTCCCAAATCCAGCAGGTGCGCAGCGGATTAGTTACAGTAAAAACGGAAATGGAAAACTACATGGAAATGTTTGAACGAAATAAAACAGACCTTGATGCAATCGTCGATTCCATTCAGGAGATTAATAAGACGACTGAGAGTCTGTCAGATTTGGCGAAAGTCCTTCTGGATAAAGCTGAAAGCAAGATGTGAGTCACTTTAAAGGGAGCTTAGTTGCTCTCTTTTTTATATAGTTGGCAATAAAGCAGGTTATTAGTAATGGTTGTCAGTAAATAGATAATTGCTGGCAGTAAACCTGCACTTGGTAGTAAAGGGGCAATAGTCGGTAGTAAATCATTTATTGTTGGCAGTAAATCAGCAATAGTTGGTAGTAAACAGATGATTGTTGGTAGTAAATCATTCGTAGTCGGCAGTAAACCAGCAATAGCTGGCAGCAAACCGGCGGATGTTCGAAATAAATTAGTAAACGGATGCAGATTGGCACGATATTCCGGTGAATTTGTCATGCTTGCGAAAAGAAAAAATCCCCCATAATCCGAAATCCGGACATTTTGGGGGATTTTTTATCAATTATTAGCAATCAAGCAGAAGGATCTGCAACCTTCACAAGCTGCTTGCCAAGGTTTGTGCCCTCGAACAAGCCAAGGAATGCCTGGGGAATGTTTTCAAAGCCTTCTACGATCGTCTCTTCATACTTCAGTCTTCCTTCTTTCAGCCAGCCGCCAAGCTCTCTTGCGCCTTCGCTGAAGCGGGAGGAAAAGTCGCCTACAACAAAGCCCTGCATCAGGACGCTTGATTTAATCAGCGTTGATTCGATGCGAGGACCGACGTCTTTGCCGTCTGAATTGTAGGTGGATATGGCTCCGCATACAGGAATGCGGGCAAATTTGTTCAGCAGTTTATGAACAGCTTCCGAAATTTCTCCGCCTACATTATCATAGTAGACATCTACTCCATTAGGACATGCCTCTTCAAGCGCTTTGCCGACGTTCTGTGTTTTATAGTTGATGGCAGCGTCAAATCCGAGTTCATCAATCAGATAGGAAATTTTTTCGTCCGAACCGGCAATTCCTATAACACGGGCGCCTTTAATTTTTGCGATCTGACCTACAATTGAACCAACCGCTCCTGCAGCACCTGATACGACCACTGTTTCGCCTTCTTTTGGTTTGCCGATTTCAAGCAGTCCAAAATAGGCGGTCAAGCCAGGCATGCCTAGGATGCCAAGGTAAGCCTGAATTGGCGCTAGGGAAGGGTCAATTTGACGCACTTCATTTTCGCCTGCGACTGAGTATTCCTGCCACGGGAGGTTTCCGATGACAAAGTCTCCCTTTTTCAGCCTGCTGCCGTTTGCTTCGACAATTTCGCCGACTACCCCGCCAGAGATTGGCTGGTTAAGCTCAAAAGGAGCAACGTAGGATTTCCCTTCATTCATCCGGCCGCGCATATAAGGATCAACTGACAGATAGAGAGTGCGGATCAGTACTTGTCCTGATTCGGGTGATGGAACAGGAGCTTCCGTATAGCGGAAGGTTTCAGCTGTCGGTTTTCCCGACGGGCGTTCTGCAAGCAGTATCTGTTTTTGGCTCATCTTCAAATTCCTCCTTGGGTTCTGTAAGCTTGCTCCGGTGTCTTTGGGCACTGGAACATTTGTTACTACCGTATCACCTTGTCCGTTACAAGGCAAAGAATAGCCTTCCGTGCGGAAAAAAATAATGCTGGAGGGAACACTATGATTGTCAGACGAATGAATAGACTCCAAAAAGAACAAATAACCCCTCTTTTAGAAGAAAGTAAAAGAGAGGGATTCCGCTTTGTTGAAAGGCTTGTTCATGATTTCCAGACCGGAAAAAACAAGTTCAGTCTGCCGGGAGAAGCGCTGTTTGGCGTGTTTTATAATGATAAATTAATTGCTGTCGGGGGACTGAACCGTGACCCGTACGATCAGGATCAACGAACGTGCAGGATCAGAAGATTTTATGTAGGAAAAGAGTACAGGAGAAAAGGAGCGGGAAGCCTGCTACTAGAAACGCTGTTACGCGAGGCGGTTCCGACCTTTTCAGCGGCTGTACTGCGCACAGACACAAAAGAAGCAGCCAGTTTTTATGAACGTGCAGGATTCAGTAAAATTCAGTCAGACCATGCAACACACCGGCTTACATTAGGAGGAGGAGAACTTCATGATCACAAAAGATGAAATTAGACAAAACAAGTGGCAACGGCTCGAGGATGAAAAGCTGGGAGGCTTTCCGTTTCCGCTGAAGAACCGGATTCCGAATTTCAAAGGGGCCGCCGCGGCAGCTGAACTTGTTTCACAGATGGACATTTACGAAAGGGCTGAGGTTGTGAAAATCAATCCGGACGCCGCGCAGCTTCCTTTAAGAGCCCGTGTGATCAAGGATGGGAAAACCCTTCTCGTTCCGACACCGAGGCTCAAAGCAGGGTTTATCATGCTGAAAAGAGAATGGGTTCCGCCAGGTGAAGAGAGGAAGGCTGTAAGCTTAAAGAATATCAGGCAGTATGGAAAGGAAATCACTCTATCCGAGCTGCCTAAGGTCGACTTGTTTGTCGCAGGATCTGTTGCTGTCCATAAGGACGGGAGAAGGATTGGAAAAGGAGAGGGCTACTCAGACCGCGAGTATGCCATTATGAGAGAGCTTGGCAACCCTGACATGCCTGTTATCTCCACCATTCACAGTATTCAGGTTACAGACGAAGACTTTAAGGTTGATACATATGATCTGCCGGTGGACTATATCGTAACCGAAGAGGGAATCATTGAAACAGATACTCCGTATAAAAAGCCTGACGGCATTCAATGGGACCTTGTAACGGAGGATGAAAAGAAAGAGATGCCGGTTTTAATGGAAGTGTGGAACCTTACGCACAAGGACTGAGACGGACACTGTTTTCATGTATCTGCTTTTTTGTTAAGATAACACGTGCAAGACAAAAGAGCATAGACCATATATGAGGAGAGACGAGCATGAGCAATAAACATAACCATTCGTCTGACCAAAAAGACGAGTTAGCCAGAGGGCTTAAATCAAGGCACGTCACCATGATTGCACTTGGCGGCGCCATTGGAGCAGGCATTTTTCAGGGAAGCAGTTCATCAATTGAGCTTGCAGGCCCCGGTGTTATTATTTCGTACTTGCTGGCAGGCATTATTCTTTATTTTGTGATGCAGGCGATGGCGGAAATGGCTGTGCAGCAGCCGAAAGCAAAAACACTCAGAGATTTAATCGAAAACATTCTTGGACCATTTGCCGGCTTCTTTGCCGGATGGATTTATTTTATCAGCTGGATGCTTGTTATGGCAGCTGAGATGGCTGCTGCGGCCGGTTTCCTGAAATACTGGTTTCCAGATGTGCCGATGTGGCTGCTGTCGCTTGGTGTTTCCATCCTGATTACGGTCATAAATTTGTTTGCAGTGGGTATTTTCGGTGAGACCGAATACTGGCTCGCAGCCCTGAAAATTACGGTTCTTACTCTGTTTATCATTCTCGGCGGTGTCCTGATCTTTACGGGGATCGGCGGGGGAAGTGCAGCCGGATTTTCAAATCTGACAGAGCACGGCGGCTTTTTGCCGTATGGCATATCAGGCATTGCAGCCTCCATGCTTGTTGTCATGTTTTCTTTTGGCGGAACAGAGATGATCGGCATGACGCTCGGTGAAACGGAAAATCCTGAAAAAGTGATACCGAGAGCAGCACGGAGTGTCATAGTAAGGATTCTTGTTTTTTATGTTCTTCCGATTCTGATTATTGTGAGCCTCATGCCGTGGAATATGGTAGGAGCGGAAAGCCCGTTTGTCTCGGTTTTTGACCGGATTGGCATTCCGTATGTTGGAGGCTTTATGAATTTTGTCCTCTTAACGGCTGTTATATCTGCTGCGAATACAGGCATGTATGCAGCCTCAAGACTGCTTTACACGCAGGCGCTGAGCGGGAATGCTCCGTCCTTCTTCTCAAAGCTGTCTGCTAAAAAGGTCCCAGTCAGAGCGCTGCTTGCGAGCACATCCTTTCTCTACATCGGTGTGATCATTGCCGTTTTTGCAGAGGAAAAGACATTTGGTTACCTGATGGTTGTACCGGGCTATGCGATTCTGTCCATTTGGATTCTGCTGACAGTCGCCCACTTGAAGAGCAGGAAGAAGGGGGAAGAGCTTCGGGGCTTTTACGTGAAAAGCTATCCTTACTCCTCCTGGTTCTCCCTGATTGCCCTGCTCGCAATCCTGGCAGGTATTCTAATTACTTCTCCTCCCGCAGGAACCATCATTGCATTTGGCGTTGCCGTGCTGCTGGTTATCCTGTATGCAGGCGGGGCAAAAAAATAATCCAGGGGATTTCCCCTGGATTTTTTACGTTTAATTTGTTTCCTGCTGCGCAGCTGGAGCGCACTGTTTTTTCTTGCTAACATAACGCCAAACAAAGAACAGTAAGATGGCTGCGCCGGCTGTTATCAGGACATACATCTGCATTTCTGACATAAAGGCAGTGACCGTTTTGAGGCTTCCCAGCTGTCCGAGCCAGAGCATTGCTATGTTTAAAGGCAATACTCCAAGAAATGTGAGAGCGGCAAACGGGACCCATTTCACTTTGGAAAGTCCTGAGACATAGGAAATGTAGTTCCCAATTCCGAAAGGACGGGCGAGAGCGATGCTCCAAAGTCCGCATTTCTTAAACCAGCGCTGCGTTTTTTCAAACGTCTTTTTCTTTTTAGTCAGTTTCTTTTTCATTTTGTGCTCTAATTTATAGCCAATCCAATAAGGGATAAAACTGAAAATCGTATAGACAGCACTTCCTAAAAGGGCTATCAGAATGATTTCAATAAATGAAAGCTTCAGCAGATAACCATAGGCAAGGGTGATAAGAGAGCCTGGAAATGGTAGGGAGGATGCTTCAATCGCAAGTCCTGCCATCAATCCCCATATTCCAAATTCCCTGAGTATATTGATCACAAAATCAAGCATACGGTCTCCTTTCACTTCATGAGTCTTCTCTAAGTGAAATACCCGCTTCCAAATTTATCAAACTGGTGTATTAAGGAAATATCAGTCCGGACAGAACTTATCCCTTCTCCTGCAGACGCGCATCGCATTCACTTCTCCACCAAGCAAAATGGAAAAGGCAGTAAAGTAAATCCAGATAAGCAAAATGATTATGCCCCCTAAACTTCCGTATGCAGCATTGAAAGCTTTAAAGTTCTCAACATAAAAAGAAAATCCGTAAGAGCTTAAACTCCAAAGAGATGTTGCCAAAAGTGATCCGAAGTAAATATCAAAAAACTTCAGCTTTTCATTCGGAGCAAAGTAATACAGCGCAAGCAGGACGAGATTAATCATGAAAAAGGAAATGACCCATCTCGCCTGATTTAAAAGCGGATTAACGGCTTCAAGAAACGGTGCATAGCGCGTTAATGTGCTGATGATCACTTTTCCGAATACAGGCAGGAGCAAAGCAATCGTAATCGTAATGATCAGTCCTGCAGCAAGCAGAAGTGCATCTATGCGCACCTTAATAAAGGGGCGCGTTTCTTTAATTTCAAGAGCCCGGTTGAATGCTCTGATTAGAATGTGTGTGGCATTGCTTGCAGACCATAAGGCAGCCAATAAGCCAAATGCAAGGATGTAACTGTTGGTTTCTCCGAACAGGCTTCGGATCTGCTCCGTTAAAAGCTCAGCTGTCTCTGAAGGCACATAATGATTAATCCATGTCAAAAGCGGCGTGACATCAAGCGAAAAATAAGGAAACAGCGCAATTAAGAAAATAAGCAGCGGAAACAGGGATAAAAGTAAATAGTATGCGATAACTGCAGACAGGTCGTTTAATTCGTGCTGGTGAATTCTTCTGAATAAATCTTTCATACATCTGCCTCCCTATAACCTTTATACTTTCCCGGGGGAACGATAGGATAAACGCAAAGAGGAGAAAAAAAGATCACTGTAACATAAAAAAGCTGCCTCTTTTTAAAGAAGCAGCCTTGGTCTTACATGCTGATTTCAGTTTCAACACCGTAATGATCAGAAACAACCGGTCTATTGTCATCATTGAAAATAACCTTTGAAGAATGAACTTTGACTTCCTTATTTACAAGGATCAGGTCAATTCTCAAATCTTTCTTGTTTTCATCCCATCCGGCAATTTTTCCTTTTACCGTGATGCCTGAGTCTTTGTCTTCTGCAAGTTCGTACGTGTCATACAAATCATGTGACAGAAGATAATCATACCCTTCATCTCTAATTTCAGCACTGTTGTTGAAGTCTCCCATTAAGAAGGAAGGCTTATCAAGGTCAACCTTTTGAAGAAGAGAGTCGAGCTGGTATTTGCATGGTTCTTCTTCATCGTGCCACCAGCCGAGGTGACAGGAGTAAAAAGAAATTTCCTGTCCGTTATAGTCGATATCCGCACGGACGATGGAACGCGTTTTCCAGTAGTCAGTGTTTTTGCCTTTTGTGACGGAGAACACTTCTGAGTCAACGACCGGATGCTTTGTCAGAATGGCCAAGCCTTCTTCAAAGCCCGGATAGCCGATATGGGCAAATCCCCATACCAGCTCATATCCGGCAACACCAAGTTTTTTCAGTTCATCAAGCAGCACTAACGCATAATTGTTTTGTTTGACTCCGTCATACAGGACGGGCTCTTCCACCCGCTGGCTTACCTCCTGAAGGGCAATCACATCATAAGATTGTTCTTTGATGGCAAGCGCGAGTGTCCTGATTTTTTCCATCTGATTTTCTTCTTGCCAGGAATGACAATTAAGCGTTAATAATTTCATCGTTTAAGCTCCTAACGTATCTTGAATGTCAGATTTTAAAACATCTGCTTTCGGTCCGTAGATGGCTTGAACGCCTTTGTCTTTAATAATTAAACCAAGCGCGCCGTTTTCTTTCCATTGCGCTTCATTTGCAACAACTGAAGGGTCTTTAACTGTTACACGAAGACGTGTCATACAAGCATCTACATCTTCAATATTACCAGAACCTCCAAGCAAAGTAATAATTGCAGAAGCCTGTGAGTCTTTGTTTACTTCACCTGTTGTTGTTTTTGCAGCAGGCTCTTCAGAATCGATGTAGTTTCCGTTGCGTCCCGGAGTCGGGAAGTTGAAACGTTTGATCAGGAAGTTCGCAATTCCAAAGTTCAGTCCGAAGAACACGGCACATGCAAGGAAGAAGTTGACAAGGTCAAGCCATAATCCTGCTTTAATGATCATCGGTGTACGTGTCAGAAGCTCAATAAATCCAAATGAGTGAACGCGGATGTCGATAATATCGACGATTGCGAATGCAAGACCAGTTGTGATCGCGTATACAACATATAGAAGTGGTGCAGCGAACATGAACATGAATTCGATTGGCTCAGTTACACCTGTTAAGAAAACGGCAAGACCTGCAGAAAGGAACATTGATTTGTATTTTGAACGTTTTTCTTTATCAACATTGCGGTACATCGCAAAAGCGATACCGATAAGAGAAGCAGTTGAAAGGATCATTTGTCCAACTTTGAAACGGGCTGGAGTTACTTCTTCAAGCAGCTTGTTGTAGCTTGCAGTATCACCTGCAGCAAGGAAGTTGTTCAAGTCAGCAATCCAGGCAAGCCAAAGCGGATCCTGTCCTGCAACTGTTGAACCGGCGCTTCCGCCAGTAAGGATTTGATAAGTTCCGCCTAGAGACGTATAGTTCATCGGTACAGTCAGCATATGGTGAAGACCGAAAGGAAGAAGCAGACGCTCAAGGGCACCGAAGATAAATGGTGCAACAACTGGAGCCGTGTTGCGTGATGTTGCAATCCATTGTCCAAAGTCGTTAAGCAAACCTTGGATAAACGGCCATACTAGTGAAAGAACGATAGCAGTTACAACTGAACCTCCGATTACTGCGAAAGGAACGAAGCGTTTACCGTTAAAGAATGAAAGTGATTCAGGAAGCTTGCTGTAGTTGTAATATTTATTGAACAGGTTTGCACCAAGGAAACCTGCGATGATTCCGACGAACACGCCCATGTTCAGTGCAGGAGCGCCAAGTACAGAAGTAAAGTAATCTTTAACAATCAGTTCTTGTCCGAAAAGAGAGTTTACTGTTGCTTCAGGATCTGCAAGCATTGCAGCGTTAACTCCGAAGATAGCACCAGTGATGCGGTTAATCAGTACGAATGCGATGAGAGCTGCGAACGCTCCGCCTGCACGTTCTTTAGCCCAGGATCCCCCGATGGCTACGGCGAACAGAATGTGAAGATTCGTGATGATTCCCCACCCGATATCTTCCATAACACGTGCAATCGTTTGCACGAGCGTGATGTCTCCGCCTGTCATTGCAATAAGCTTGCCTAGTGAAATCATGATACCGGCTGCAGGCATTACGGCTACTACGACCATTAAGGCTTTACCGAATTTTTGCCAAAAGTCGAATGATAATAAGTTCTTCATCTTTTTGCCCTTCTTTCTCCTGTAAGTATAATAGGTGTAAACGAATTCATTAAAAGGCAAAATCGCTTACATTATTTTTTAAAGTGTGGTGTGCAACTATGAGTGCAATATGTGCAATCGCTTGCATAAACCTATTTTAATTAAAGGGCTTTCACATTGCAACAAAAAAATATTACTTTTTTCATATTTTTATAGAATACTTTTTCCAGTAGGGCTCAACCCCTTGATGTACATGGTTTTGATGGAAGGCGTCTATAAAATGTTTTTTCTGAATAGAAAAGTTCATGAAAATGTTCGTTGTAGTAAAAGTGTGTGCGGAGTGAGATGCTATACTTTAATAGGAAAAACTGATCTTTTTTCACAAAAATACCGTAAGTCTTTACATAGAAGTCCGGCAATTTAGGAGGCTCTTATGAATACCCAGCTTGATTACATGTCAGAAGCAGAACCATTTATCAGGCAATGCTACCTTGAACTTGAGAAATCAGAAGAAGAAACAACCGCACGCCTGCTGCAAATTAAGTCATTGCATGACCGAAGCAATTTCTATGAACTCACAGCAGAAGAACTTGAGCACGGCGCGAAAATGGCCTGGCGGAACAGCAACAAATGCATCGGCCGCTTGTTTTGGAATACACTCCGCGTTGCAGATGCAAGACATCTTGAAACACCTGAAGAAATAAGGGACGCTCTGTTCTCGCATATAGAATTTGCAACAAACGGCGGCAGAATTCGCCCGCTTATCACCATTTTTAAACCGGAACAAAATGGACAGGCACCGGTTAGAATCTGGAATCATCAGCTGCTGAGATACGCAGGGTATGTGACAGATTCCGGCGTTGTCGGCGATCCCGGCTCAGTCGCGTTCACAAAAGAATGTCTCGCGCTTGGATGGAAAGGAAAGGGGACAGCCTACGATCTTCTTCCGCTTGTTATCCAGGTGGCAGGGGAAATGCCTGTGTGGTACGAAATCCCGGATGAAATCGTCATGCAGATCCCGATTACACATCCTGACTATCCAGAGCTAGAAGAACTCGATGCCAGGTGGTACGCCGTTCCGATCATTTCCGACATGAAGCTTGAAATCGGAGGCATCACATTCCCGGCTGCTCCTTTTAACGGATGGTATATGGGAACGGAAATCGGCGCCAGAAACCTTGCCGATGAAAACCGGTATAACATGCTGCCGAAAGTAGCTGAGCTCCTGGGGCTTGATACGTCTTCACAAGCAACATTGTGGAAGGACCGCGCCCTGGTTGAACTCAACAGAGCCGTGCTGCACTCCTTCAAGGCGGCAGGCGCGAGCATCGTGGACCACCATACCGCAGCCCAGCAATTTAAACGCTTCGAACAGAACGAATCAACAGCAGGAAGAGATGTAACAGGCGACTGGACTTGGCTCATCCCGCCAATGTCTCCTGCCGCAACCCATATCTTCCATAAACAGTACGAGAACAAAATCGTGAAGCCAAATTACTTTTATCAGGAAAAAGCATATTAACCGATCAGCGCATCCGTCATTTTAAAAGACGGGTGTTTTATTGTATTGCGGTGATTTTGATTGTGATAAAATGGAAAATGAAGGTATTTTGGTTAGGGGCACTTAGTGTGAGTCTGAAGTGGGGATAAGTGCTGTAAAGGCAGGATAAGAACATTTTGAGTGACTCTGGAGCGAAGGTAAGTGTTGTAAAAGCGGGATAAGAACACTTAGTGTGTGTCCGGAGCGGTGATAAGTGCTGTAAAAACAGGATAAGTACACTTATGGTGACTTCGGAGCGAATATAAGTGCTGTAAAAGCAGGATAAGGACACTTAGAGTCGGTCCGGTGCGGAGATAAGTGCAGTAAAAAAATCGTGAACTAAGCAATAAGGAAGTGCCAAAGGCTTTCTAGTCTTAAAGAGGTGAACCAAATGAGTCTGCTCCTTTTTATTAGCTTTCACATATTGGCCGGGATTGGCTTTATTTTCTTCAGAGGAAAATTGCCGGAAAAGGCAAAAGTGTTTGCGTTTGTTTTTCTAGCAATGAGTTTTTTGTACTGGGGAAATGTGATTTTACATATATAATGATGGTCGGTTAATACGGTCATGCACAGGGGGAAGCATGGATGATTTTGCATACATATGTATCAGGAGAAGGAGAGCCTCTCGTCCTTATTCATTCTGGGGGAATGACAGGTGATACGGAATACAACGAGCAGAGCGAGTTTTTTTCAGCGGAAAACTTCAAAGTGATCAGACCTGATTTGCGGGGGCATGGTAAGTCGTTTGGAAAGATTGATCACTATTTTGTACAATGCGTGCAGGATTTGAAAGAAACGATTGACCATCTCGGGATTGAGCGGTGTCACATTGCCGGAGTTTCAATCGGAGGGATTGCCGCATTGCTTTTTGCAAAAGAGTACCCTGAAAAAGTAAAATCGCTGAGTTTTTCCGGAGTTCTGCCGAAAGAGCCTGATAACTGGGCTGAATTAATAAAAGAAGAAGAAGAGCATTATGAGCACTTGTTTGCGAATGAAGAAGCCGTTGCGTTCTTGAATGAAATCCACGGGGAGAATGACTGGAAATCCCTGCTGCAATCTTTTAATGAAGCAGACTTTTATCCTTTTCACGCGACAGGTGATGTTTCCGGCATAGAGATTCCGGTTTTATGTATCGTCGGTGAAAATCAGGAGCTGGAAGTCGAGGCTGCTGTTGCGTATAAGCAGCTGCACTCAGCAATCAATATCGCTGTCATTCCATTTGCCGGACATCTTGTACACAGGGAGCAGCCTGACCTCTACTCCCAGACTTTGTATACGTTCCTGAAAAACTCTTAAGATGAAGAGGGAGATTATGAGAAAAAGATTGAAAGTCATTACAACTATTTTTCTGGTGGCTTTATCAGCAGGATGTATTGCCGAAGACTATGATTTCACCCCGCCTTCCGTAACATTATCCAGTTCGGACAGTTCTAAGTCTGAAAAGCTAACGGAAGCAAACATCAAGTGGACGGGTGAAAACAGCAAGCTTGAGGAAAAACGAATTGACGACGTTCTGTCGTATGCAAATGAGCAAGAGAAGCTGACGTTCCAGCCGGGACAGAAAATAGAT
The DNA here is from genome assembly GCF_016839225.1 of Metabacillus sp. cB07. NCBI lineage: Bacteria > Bacillati > Bacillota > Bacilli > Caryophanales > Bacillaceae > Metabacillus > Metabacillus sp. cB07. Next base: position 514,332 of record NZ_CP069296.1, read on the forward strand.
TTGCTGTTTGACAGTGAGGATTTCACGGTGGAGGATCTTGAAGCTGCACTCTGGAAAAACGGCGTCGAACAGGAATTACCCTTAGATAAACAGCGGTCCTTTACTTTTCCGGAAGAAAAGGGGACGTACATCCTTGTAGTGGAGCTTGATGCTGACAGCGGTTTGGCGCAGTATGTTGGAAATATTGAAATCAAATAATGCATGTGAGAGCTCCGGTTATCAAAAGAGGGCTCTTTTTTTAGCAAGAAAAATCAAAAAAAGGAGAAGTTTTCCTGATAAACTTTCAGTAAGAGGTGAGGAAATGGATTCAGCCCTTCAAAAAACAATTGCTTACATCGAACATCATCTTCAGAAAGAGCTGCCGCTTGAGATTATTGCCCGTGAAGCCGGGTACTCCAAATTCCACTTTCACAGGCTGTTCCAGAGGGAGTTTGGCATGTCAGCGTCTGAATATGTGAGAACGAGGCGGATAGCGGATGCAGCGAAAATGCTGCTTTATACAGATGAAAAAATACTCGACATCGCTCTATCCTATCAATTTGACAGCCAGGAATCATTCACAAGGGCATTTAAAAAGATATACAAGCTGCCGCCGGGTACCTACCGGAAGATCATGGTCAGCCTGACGAAGCAGAAGGAGGAAATTTCAATGGAAAATCAAAGTGTAAAAGGGTGGGTCCTTAGCGGCAGTCATCCCTTTAATTACGAAATGGGACTGGATCGGAAAGTCTATCACTCAGGGAAAAGCTCAGGGTATTTAGCTGCCAAAAGTGTGCAGCATCCAGGTGAATTTGCAACAATGATGCAGGAAATAAAAGCGGATAAGTATAAGGGCAAACGCTATAAGTTCTCTGGGTTTATTCGTGCTGAAAATCTGGACGGCTTTTGCGGACTGTGGATGAGAGTGGACAATGCCCTTCAGGATGTTCTGCGCTTTGACAATATGGGAGACAGACCGATTACGAAGGATACAGAATGGCACTATTGCTCCATCGTCCTTGATATACCGGAAGAAGGTGCGGTCATTTCTATTGGAGCGCTGCTATCAGGAGCGGGAAGAATGTGGGTGGACGAGCTGAAATTTGAAGAAGTCGACGAAACGGTTCCTACTACAAACATCGAATTTACCTCTCACCTTCATGATGAGCCGGCAAATCTTTCTTTTGAGGAGGAATTGGAATGAGCGGATTAGCAGCACTGGGTAAAAGCCTTCTGCACCTTGGGAGCATCTGGATCGGAGGCGGGCTCCTGCTGACAGCGGTTGTCATAGGAGCCGTCTTAAAGAAAGCGAAGCTGAAAAAAAACATCTAGCGGATGATTTTGAAATCAGCGTATGCCTGGTTTTGATCTGCTTCGCGTACTTTTATTTCCTCCACCCGTGCATAGCGGTTTCCCGAACGCAGGGTATGGACGAAGGACTCCAGCTGGTTCTCTGTCCCCTGTGCTACAGCTTCGACTGTACCGTCTTCTTTATTTTTCACCCAGCCGGTTACTTTCTCTGATAGGGCTGAGGTCTGAGCGAAATAACGGAATCCGACACCCTGGACATGGCCGTAAACAATTAGATGAATGGTTTTCATATCAAAAATCGCCTCCATTACAATCACAATACCCATGAGACATCCGTTATAATCTAGTCAGATAATCGTTTAAGGAGATGGTAAAAGTGAATTGGGAAAAAGATGGATTTTTCGTATCAGACGAACAGAATCTGCTGCAAATAGACAAGATTGCCGGATGGATCGGCAGCCAGTACTGGGCAAAAGGCAGGCCCGTGCACGTGATTGAAGAAAGCGTGCGGAATTCACTAAGTTTCGGACTCTATGACAGCAGCGGAACTCAGCTTGGGTTTGCAAGAGTCATAACAGACCGCGCCGTCTTCTCCTGGCTGATGGATGTAGTCATTGACGACAACGCCAGAGGAGAAGGGCTCGGAAAATGGCTCGTACAATGCGTCCTTGATCATCCGGATTTGATCAACACAAAGTTCGGGCTTGCCACAAAGGATGCGCACGGGCTTTACAGACAGTTCGGGTTTGAGACCGATGAGTGCATGAGGCGTCCGGTGATGGGGAGCCCGCTTGGGTAGAGTTTTGGAGAAGAATTCATATGCATCTTTTTCGATTAAAGCTTTTAGAATTTTGCCCGTATTTAAGGAGCACTTCGAAGAAATTCATCTGTAAACTCTGCTATTAGAGCAAATACCATAATACTTAGAGGCAGTAAATTTACAAGCAATGCAAAAATTCTCTTAATTGCGCTCTCTTTGCTGAACATTGAAAGAATACTTAATGGAATTCCAATAAAGGTAGCAAAAAATGCAAGAAGTCCAAATACACTCAGTCCAGAGATAAAAACAGAACACGGAATAAAGATTAATGCGAAAAGAGCAATATAGAACGAAATGTCAGTGAATATTTTTAGTTTTTCTCTTTCCATCTGTATATCGCTTCTTTCACTTTAAGGTTAAAGCAAACCCTGCACAAAGTCAGATTCAGACTCTTGTGCAGGGTTTTTATTTTTCTGCCTGTTCAGGCCAAGCCGCATAGGCATTTCTGCAGTGCTCAGTTCGAGTTTCCAGTACTTTCGACAGAAGCCTCTGTCTTCATACTATGATCCCCCTTCTCAACCCCTCCGCCACAGCTTCTGCTCTGTGCCTGACGCCGAGTTTCCGGATGACGGCGCCCAGGTAGTCTCGGACGGTGTATTCGCTTATGTTCATGGAGTGCGCCATTTCTTTCATGCAAAGGCCGTTTGCGAGGTGCTGCAGGACTTCGGTTTCCCGCCTGCTGAGCCTGTGCGCAGGGCGGTGTGTGAAAAATTCCTGAAAGTAGCTGGAAAGCTGCTCGAGCTGGGTGTGAATGGACTGGCTGCAGCCCGTGTACTGATCGGCCAGAACACAGCCGATGACATGGTTGGACTGGCTGATCGGGATGACGGCGATGGTTGAGAGGTCAAATTGCTGAATATATTTTTCGGGAAAAGGGACGTTGCTTTGTGTGAGGTCAAGGAGCCGGAGCTTGTTGTTTTTGAGAGCGTGATAGACTGGCGGGATGGTTCGGACATCTTCTTTGATCCATTTGACGGAGGTGATTTTTCCTTCTTCTGCCTGGATCAGGCCTTCACCGATATTACTGAAGGCGGAGTATGTAAAGAGAGTTGCCCGCTTGAATGGGAAGAAGCGGATGCACCCGAGGACCATCCGTTCGCATTTTTTGGAAAAGTCATGGATCTTGTGCGTTTCACGTACATAATCTCTCACTTTGGAATCTATCATTCGACAATTTCCTCCCCTACTTTTTCAGGAATATGAGGGTTCCACTTCCCATTGTAAAATAGTTATGTAAGCACTTACAAACGTGAAGCCGTGTTTTTGAAAAAAAGTTTTCAGGAGGTAGCGATGAATAAGCGTGAAATCATTACCACGAGTGCGCGGGGCATTCAGGAGGACTCTCTCCCGTTCAGACTTTATCAAAAAGCGAAGCGTTTTGGGATTTGGAACCCGTCTGACATTGATTTTTCACAGGATCAGCGAGACTGGCAGGGCATGAATCAGGATCAAAGGACAGAAGTCTTGAGGCTGATTTCGCAGTTTCAGGCGGGAGAAGAGGCGGTCACACTTGATTTGCTGCCGCTGATGATGGCGATTGCCAAGGAAGGCCGTCTGGAAGAGGAGATGTATTTAACAACGTTTTTATTTGAGGAAGCAAAGCATACCGAATTTTTCAGGCTTGCTTTAAATGCTCTCGGAGAAACGGGAGATCTGTCCGTCTATCATACAGAGACATATAAAGAGATTTTTTACGAGCTTCTGCCCCGGACAATGGACAGGCTGCTCCATGATCAGTCGCAGGAAGCCATTGCTGAAGCGTCGACTGTCTACAACATGTTCGTTGAGGGAGTACTTGCTGAAACGGGCTATTTTTCATTCTACCGGTCGCTTGAGGAAGCGAATATCATGCCTGGACTATTAAAAGGTGTTGGTCTGCTGAAAAAGGATGAATCACGGCACATAGGCTACGGGACGTTTCTGCTTCAGAGGCTTATATGCGAGAATGATTCTATTTTTGATTTGGTAGCTCAAAAAATGGACGAGCTGACTCCGTATGCGATTAAGCTGAACCAGGAAGGCATAGCCGGTGAGCAGACGGCGTTCGGTCACACGATTGAAGATACCATGCACTTTACGATGAAGCAGCTGTCTGTCCGCATGGATATTTTGGCAAGGGCGCGCGGAAAAAGAATCGAAGAGATTTACAGAATGACAGAAAAAGAGGTTGGCGTACTTTAAAAAAGAGGAGGCTGAAACGAATGAGTGTGAAAGTCGATGTACTGACAATGCCGCTTTTCATTAATGGAAAGTGGGAGAGTGCTGCTTCAGGGGAGTGGTTTGATGTAAACAATCCTGCAACAGGCGAGGTAATAGCAAAAGCTGCAAAAGGAACGGCGGAGGATGTTGACCGTGCTGTGATGGCGGCAAGAGCTGCCTTTGATCAAGCGGAGTGGAGAGAGATGAATCCAAAGGACCGCTCCAAGGTAATGTATGCGATAGCCCATCAGATTATAGAGCATGCAGAAGAACTTGCTTATCTCGAATGCGTCAGCTCAGGCGGAACAATCAGGCGCATCAGCTCCAATGACATTCTGCAGATGGCCGACTTGTTCCAGACGTTTGGCAAATTCGTGCTCGAGTATCCATTCTCTGAAACACTGCCGGTCCCGCCGTTTCCGGGTCCTGCCCATAATTTCATCTGGAGAGAGCCGGTTGGAGTATGTGCAGCCATCACTCCATGGAATATGCCGATGCTGATTGCCTCGTGGAAAATAGCGCCTGCTCTTGCGATGGGAAATACGATTGTCATTAAGCCGGCGAGCTATACGCCGCTGTCGACTTTAAAATTGGCTGAAATCATCTCGAAGGTTGTCCCGCCTGGTGTCATCAATGTTGTCACAGGTCCCGGTGCTGAAACAGGTGAAGCGCTGGTGCGCCACCCCATCGTGGATAAAGTGGCTTTTACAGGATCGACAGAAGTAGGCAGAAACATCATGAAGCTTGCAGCTGATACGGTGAAAAATACGACTCTTGAGCTTGGAGGAAAGTCTCCGAACATTCTTCTTGAAGATGCGGATCTATCCCTTGCATTGCCTGGAAGTCTATTCGGCGTATTTCTCCATTCAGGACAGCTTTGTGAATCAGGAACACGTTTGTTCGTCCATGAAAGCATGCATGATGAAGTAGTGGAAGGGCTTGTGCAGCTGGCGAAAAACATAAAGCCCGGAAATCCGCTCGATCCCGCATCTGATATGGGGCCGCTTATTTCTAAACAGCAGAAAGATACCGTTCTGTCCTATATCCGGTCGGGGCTTGAAGAAGGAGCGGAGCTTGTATGCGGCGGCAAAGAAATGTCGGTGCCCGGCTGTGAAGGAGGATCCTTTATTGAACCGACGATTTTCACAAACGTGACAAACGACATGAAAATTGCCAGAGAAGAGATATTCGGTCCTGTCCTTTGCGTCATCAAATACACCAGTATGGATGAAGTCATTGCAATGGCGAACGATACCATTTACGGTCTTGCTGCAGGTGTATGGACAAGAGATGTGAATAAAGCCTATGAAGCTGCCAGAAAGCTGCAGGCAGGAGTTGTCTGGATCAACGACTGGCACATGCTGCGGAATGATGCACCGTTCGGCGGGTACAAGCAGAGCGGCATTGGCAGGGAGATGGGGAAGCATTCTCTTGATGCCTACACACAAGTAAAACATGTGCATACGTCAATGGTGACAGATCTTCATAAACGCAATTGGTACGGCATTTTGTTTTCTGAAAAAGCTGAAACGAGAGGTGAGAAGTGATGCTGACGACAACTTTTTCACAATTTATGCTGCGTTCGGGTATCTACAGCGGATCGAATACACGGGCGATGGTCCCGGATCTATTCAGGGGACTTGGCGCAAAGCGGGTCGTGCTGTTCAGTGATAAAGGCCTTGAAAAAGCGGGGGTAGTGGATAAAGTGGCGTCCATTTTCACGTTGGCAGGTCACGGAAACGGCCCTGTTCTTGCAGGTGTGTACACGGATATCAGGCAGGATGCAGAGAGCAGCTGTGTGGACCAGGCCCTGCGCTTCGCAAGGGAAACTGGTGCAGACGCACTCCTCGCGGTTGGAGGAGGCAGTGTGCTTGATACGGTTAAAGGGGTGAAATACTGTCTGCACAAAGGGTTAGCAACCATTAAGGACGCCATTCCCGGAGGATTTGTCATGGAGTCGTTTCCGGAAGCTACGCACATGCCAATCCCGCATATTGCCATTCCGACAACAGCTGGAACCGGATCGGAAGTTTCGCCGATTGCCGTTATCTACAACGAAGATCTGAAGCTGAAAACAAATATGATTAATCCGTTTATTAGTGCCGATATTGCGGTCCTGGATCCGGATCTGACGACGGGGCTGCCGCCGTTCATTACAGCATTCACAGGCTTTGATGCTCTGACCCATGCGATTGAAGCCTATGCCTCGCCTAATGCAACTGCGCTTACGGATGCATACGCCCTGCACGCCGTCCGCCTGATTGAGCAGAATCTCGTGAAAGCCGTGGAGGACGGGGAGAACCTGAAAGCAAGAATGGACATGCTCCATGCAAGCCTTATGGGAATCACAGCCTTCAGCTTTGCACTGAATGCCATTCCGGTGCACAATTTTGCCCATGCATACGGCGCCATGTACCGGATTCCGCACGGTCTTGCAAATGCTGTCTTCCTGCCTGCCGTTATGGAGACTATACCTGCTCTCTACCTGCCGAAAATCCATCAGCTTGCAGAGGCACTGAATGTGGAGAGCCGGGACAAGGACCCGGAGGCGGTGTTAGAGCGAGTTGTTGAAAAAATCAGGCTGATGCAGAAGAAAACAGGATTGCCGTCTGATTTTGGAGACTACAGTGTTTCGCCTCAAGATACAGAGAATATCGTGAAGGCTGTTGCGATGGACCCTGCTGCCGTCTCTTTCCCAATGCCGCCGGAGCTGATACAGGCGATCAGCCAGAAAGTGCTTCCTACAGGTGCGGGGGTTACGGGTTGAGGGAATGAGCAGAGAGCGCGATAAAGTTTGAGACCATCAAGCGTGTGAGAAAGAAGTTTGGTGGCACTAGAAACAGTTATAAGGGCCATCAAGCGCGTGAAAAAGAAGTTTGGTGGCACTGAATACGGTTATAAGAACCATCAAGCGCGTGAGGAAGAAGTTTGGTGGTACTAAAAACGGTTATAAGAACCATCAAGCGCGTGAGGAAGAAGTTTGGTGGTACTGGGAACGGTTATAAGAACCATCAAGCGCGTGAGGAAGAAGTTTGGTGGTACTAAAAACGGTTATAAGAACCATCAAGCGCGTGAGAAAGAAGTTTGGTGGCACTGAAAATGGTTATAGGGACCATCAAGCGTGTGAGAAAGAAGTTTGGTGGCACTAAAAACGGTTATAAGGACCATCAAGTGCGTGAGAAGAAAAGCTTGATGGCACAAAAAACGATTATAAGTACCATCAGCCGGGAAAAAAGCAAGCTTGATAGCACAAAAAAAACGAGGCGCAAAACTCCAGCGCCTCGTTTTTTTTTCATATATTCATGTCAGCTGAAAAACGGATAGCTACGATCTTTTTCCTGAACACCGATCCATTTGACGGTTGTGAATTTATCAAGCGCCCACTCGCCGCCGAAGCGGCCAAGGCCTGAATCTTTTTCCCCTCCGAAGGCTACATGTGCTTCATCGTTTACGGACTGGTCGTTTACGTGAATCATGCCGGTTTCGATTTGTTTGGCAACGGTGACGCCTCTGTGAAGGTCCTTTGTAAAGACGGATCCGCTCAAGCCGTACGGGGAACCGTTGGCAAGTTCAATGGCGTGTGCCTCGTCTTTTGCTTTTAGGATTGGGGCAACAGGTCCAAAGATTTCATTTTTGGCAATCGGCATGTCATTTGTTACGTGCGTGAGAACGACCGGCTCCATGACGTTTCCGTTCACAGCTCCGCCGGCAATCTTTTCAGCTCCTGCTTTCAGACTGTCTTCCAGGTCTGACTGAATCCGTTCAATCTGATCGCTGTTGATCAGCGGGCCGACAGCTGTTTTAGGGTCAGATGGATCACCAGCTTGAAGCTGACCGACTTTTTGTTTGAAAAGTTCAACGAAGTCATCGTGAATACTTTCTTCTACAATGATGCGGTTCAGCGCCATGCAAATCTGGCCCTGGTGAAGGAATTTCCCGAAGGCGGCGGATTCAGCAGCTTTTTCAAGATCTGCGTCTGCCAGCACGAGCATGACATTGTTGCCGCCAAGTTCAAGCGCTGTATCCTTAAGGTGCTTGCCTGCAAGCTCTCCGATGTGACGGCCGACCTCCGTTGAACCTGTAAAGGAAATCAGCTTTGGAACGCGGTGTTCAATAAAAGCATCACCAATCTCTGAGCCCCGTCCTGCGACTACGTTTACTGTGCCCTTGGGAGCTCCTGCGTTTTCAAAAAGCTCTCCAATTAAAAAACCGGACGTAATCGGCGCTTCTGATGCTGGCTTAATGACAACTGTATTGCCTGTGGCAAGTGCCGGTGCGACGGAACGCATGGCAAGATGCAGCGGGAAATTCCACGGGCCGATGACGCCGATTACCCCTTTTGCCGTCCGGTACACCCTGTTTTCTTTTCCGGGAATGTTGGAAGGGAGAATTTTGCCTTCCATCCGGTACGGGAATGTACTTGCTTCTTTGACAATCCGAAGTGTTGCCGCCCATTCCACTTCTGCTTTTACTTTTGTGCTTCCTGATTCATTTACGAGAAGATCTATGATTTCGTCTTTTCGCTCAAGAAGCGCCTTTGCCACATTGTCCATGACTTCCTGTTTCTTTTGAGGAAGAGTTTCTGCCCATTCTTTCTGTGCTTTTTCGGCAGCCAGATAGGCTCTGTCCAAATCACCTTCATCTGCAGAGCGGAATTCGTTTATCGTTTCACCGCTGAACGGATTGATGTTCTTAATTGTCTTTTCGCTCGATCCTTCAGTCCATTCACCATTGATAAATTGTTTTGTATAGTTGTTCATTTTGCATTCCTCCTGTCATCCCGTACTATTCCCGTTAAGTTATTTCTTTAAAACGTTTGGATGTGCAGAGCCCGATTTTATGGCAAAATAGGGATATATAAACAGGTAAGGGAGCGGAGGCAAGGTGAAGATAGTTTCCATCAATGTCGGAATGCCGAAAAAAGTCCTGTACAATGGCCGTGAAATTGAAACCGGCATTTATAAAGAACCGGCAGAGATGCCGATCATACTGAAAAAAACAAATTTTGAAGGGGACGGCCAGGCGGATCTGAAAAATCACGGCGGTGAAGACAAGGCGGTCTGCGCCTACTTTTACGATCACTACCCATATTGGGAGAAAACACTGGGTTTTAAGCTCCTGCCGGGTGCTTTCGGAGAAAACCTGACATTAAGCGGCATGACTGAAAAAGAAGTCTGTATAGGAGACATCTTCCGCCTCGGAGAAGCCGAGCTTGAAGTGAGCCAGCCGCGCCAGCCATGCTTCAAGCTTGCATTGAAACATGAAGTCAAGGATCTTCCTGTGCAGGTGCAAAACACCCGATATACCGGGTTTTACTTTCGGGTGAAAAAAGAGGGACTGATCAAAAAAGGGGATGCACTTGAACGGATTTCGTCCCATCCGAAGAAGGTGACCATAGAGTTTGTCAATAAGATCAAATACGAGGATAAGTTCAACGCTGAAGCGATCAAAGAGATTTTGGAAGTGAAGGAACTGGCGGGGAGCTTTAGGAGTTCGTTTGAAAAACGGCTGTAAAAAAAAGCGCATCGATCATGCGCTTTTTTCACTCCTCTTTTCATAAACCGCAAACGTCACCCAATAAAGGGCTGCACTTGCCAAAGCAAGAATCCCAAGGATGGCGAATGTCCACTGAAAGCCAAACCAGACCGTCATCGGAATGGAGAGCGGGGCAATGGTCCGTCCGACTGTATAGCGGAGACTTGCTGCCGCAAAGTACTGCCCGCGCATATGCTCTGGTGCAAGCTTTGAAACAAAGCTCTGTTGCAGGCCGGCAGTCATCAATTCGGCGAGTGTAAACAAAGCCATGGCGAAGATCAGTCCCCACAAGAAGCTGAACTGTCCGAAAAGGAAGATCGAGACTGCGTATAAGACGGAAGAAAGAATGAAGACATTCCTTTCTTTATACAGAGTCATCCATTTCGTAACAGAAATAGTCAACAGGGCGACCAGCAGTCCGTTTTCCGAAAGAAGAAAACCGAAGGCCTGCTCGCCGCCGAGTGTGAACGACCAGCTGCCGAATGAGAAAAGCTCTTCATTTTGAACGGTTTCCTTCGTATAGACGGGCATCAGCATGTCAAGCTGCATAAAGGTCTGTGCCGCAAGAACACCGGCACCAATGTACAGGAGGAAGGCCCGGTCTTTGAAGATGATTTTGTATTCTCCCAGCTGTTGAAGGAGAAAGTGATGCCACTTTGTGCTTCCCTTCCTGTTCAGCACGGATTCGGGTGCTGTTTCTCTTGTCCAGAGAAAGAGCATGCCTGAAAGCAGAAAACAGATGAACCCTGCAAAGACGAGGAGTTCAAAGAAATATTTCACATAGAAGATGGCTCCTAAGATAGGGCCGATGACGACAGCCAGATTGATTGATGTATAAAATACCGCGAACACATTGCTCCGGTCTTTTTCCTTTACCACATCCGCAATCATAGCCTGGCTTGCAGGCCAGTAAAACGAACCGAAAACCCCCGCTAAAGCGAAGCATGCAAATCCGATCAGAGGGGCGTCAAGCCATGGTGATACAGACAGAGCAAATATGAGAAATGAAACTCCCTGTCCCGCTGAAGAGAGGACGAGCATCTTTTTTCTCCCGAACCGGTCAGCGCAGTAGCCTCCCATTAAATTGGCAAGCACGGAGAAAACCTGTGAAAATACTAATAGGAATCCGGCCTGTTCCTTGCCGAACTCATCGGCAAAATAAATCGTCAAAAACGGGAAAAACATCCAGTATGTAATATTCATCAATGCTTCCCCGAACAAGCGTATCTTTAAATTCCGGTCCCAATCTCTAAGTCTCATGCTGCTGACCTCACTTTTTATGATTAAACCTCTATCATCATACCCTGCTGCACAAAAAGGGGCAAACACATTCAAGCTTGTGAACTGCAGCATGAGGGTATAGGTTTTAAACAGGCCGAAAATAAAGCCAAAGGAGCTGTCCAATGGAAATTATTTTAGATCATCTCGTACATTTTACAGACCGCCATCCGCTCCAAGCAGCAGAGTTTTTTAAAAAACAGGGACTGACTGCTGTAATGGGAGGCCGGCATGAGAAATGGGGCTCGTATAACAGCCTTTGCTATTTCAGCGATCTCGCCTATTTGGAGTTCCTCTCGATTGAAGACAGGAAAAAAGCAAATGGATCGGACAATCCGCTCATTCACCGCCTTCTGAAGCAGCGCGCAGAGGGTCTTGGCCAGATTGCCCTGAGATCAGATAACCTCGAACATGTGAAAGCAGAGCTTGAAGAGAAGGGGCTTGAAACAGGAGAAATCATTGAAGCGAGCAGAAAACGCGAGGACGGATCACTGCTTGAGTGGAGAATGCTTTTTATCGAGCAAAGCGATGACGAAGCTCCACTGCCTTTCTTTATTGAATGGAAGCAGTCTGAGGATGAACGAAAACATGACCTGTTCATGTCTGGTGCACTTCCTTCTGAAAATACCAGCGTGTCGGTTTCGAAAGTACACTATATCGTAAAGGATTTAAATGCAGCTGTTCTGAAATGGAGAAAATATTTCGACCTTCCAAAAGGCGAAGAGGCTGTTTATAATGAGTGGCGGGCAAGGATTTATACAATCTTCCTCCCGTCTTTTCAGCTGGTCTTTGCCGAGCCATCAGGAGACGGACTTGTTCAGCAGATGCTTGAACGAAAAGGGGAAGGCCCTTATCTCGCAGAGTTTGATCCGCCTGTATTTGGCTCTTATTACCAGGTGCGCGGCAGCATGTATAAATAAAAAATCAGCCTCCCGGATGTGGAGGCTGATTTTTTTAGTTTGTCATATATCTTATATAGACTGGATTCAATTTTCCCGAAGGACGGCGAAGTCTGTAATTCTTTTTCGTATGCTGTTTCAGCAGGTATTCTTCGTACTTTCGGTTCCAATGTTTAATGGACGCAAACACGAGTACCCCAGTTATTAGAACGAGGCCCGCAATCGCCGGCCAGAATGCCGCTGATACATATCCGTCCGCGTATGCAAGTCCAATCGGAGAAAAAACGATATAGGTTGCGCAAACCAGTGAAAGAAGAATAACAGATGTGGCGATTGTATATTTCCACGGCAGCATGTCCACAGATGCTTCTGTCTTATAAATATAGGCTTCTTCCCGCGGTTTTACCATTCCGATCACAAGCATCATGAACACTTCGATAAAGAAGAGAATGGCATAGATGTGAATGAAATGAATGTCAACGGTAAAGCCGAAGAGATGGTTCGTCCCCCATACGAGCATATAGTAGGTGATGACGTGGAAAATGATTACCACTTTTGCAGCTGCTGCCGGAACAAACTTAGACAAGAGACCGACAAGGACAATGGCAATAATCGGGATGTTGAAAAAGCCGGTAAATTTCCTGATTAAATCCCATAAACCATCCGGCGCATACATAAGCAATGGAGAAACAAACAATGCGACAAGCGCAAGGAAGGTTCCAAACAGTTTGCTGACGCTGATCAGTTTTTTATCATCTGCCTTCGGATTAACCTGCACCTTGTAAATATCGAGCGCAAACATCGTGGCGGCACTGTTCAGCAGAGAGTTAAACGAACTGAAGACGGCTCCAAGCAGAACAGCGAGGAAAAATCCTGACAGGTACGTCGGCAGCACGTCTGCAATCAGAGTCGGATAGGCAAGGTCAACTGATTTTAAGCCGTCACCATATTGATGAAACACAATGATGCCGGGAATCATCATGAAGAGAGGAATAAGAAGCTTATAAAAGCCTGAAAGAATGACCCCTTTTTGACCCTCGGCAAGGTTTTTAGCGCCAAGCGTTCTTTGAATAACATACTGATTGGATGCCCAGTAAAACAGATTGGCAAAAATCATACCTGTGAAAATGGTGCCGAAGGGAACAGAGTCTTCACTGGATCCGATCGCATTCAGCTTTTCGGGGTGAGTAGTTGTAATCTCTTTCATGCCATCAAGCATGTTTCCGTTGCCAAGGGCGATAAAGCCTAAAACAGGAACGAGGATTCCGATGATTAAAAGTCCGATTCCGTTCAGTGTATCTGATACAGCCACTGCTTTCAGACCGCCGAAGATGGCGTAAACAGCACCGATAATGCCGATCACCCAAATGACAAGCCAAATTGATTGCATATAAGAGATTCCGAACAGCTCCGGAACGTCAAACATTTGCAGGACAGCAAGAGCTCCGGAATAGAGCATGGAAGGAATCGTTACCAGAATATACCCGAGCATAAAAAGGATAACGGTATAACGTCTTACGCCTTCATCAAACCGCTTGCTCAAAAATTCCGGCAGAGTTGTGAAGCTTCCTCCGAGATATTTCGGAAGCAAGTAAAGAGCCATAACGACAATCGCAAAGGCGGAAGTAACCTCCCAGGCCATATTTGACAGGTTTGTGCGGTAAGCCTGTCCATTAAGTCCCACGAGCTGTTCAGCCGATAAATTTGTAAGAAGCAGTGAACCTGCTATAAAACCCCCGGTAAGTCCCCTTCCCGCAAGGAAATAACCGTTAGAATCCTCATTGCCGCCTTTTGTTTTCAGATAGGAAATCCAAGCTACAAGACCCATAAAAAAGGCGCATGATAAAAGCGTGAACCAAATTCCTCCCATATGTATGCCTCCTTCAAGATGCTAAAAATGTTTTTCAGAATAATTTCTACCCATTAAATAACCTCCTTTCTGAAAAGATAAACCTTGTTGGATCAAAAACAGGAAATAAGAACGAAATAAAAGTCTGATTTAATGGAAAAATCAGACTTTTATAGTATTTGTTATTTATTTAAAGGTTTTACCACAATCGCCTGTGAGCATTTCCGGATCACGCAGTCCTTCATTTCCTCAGCTGACAGCATGCCCAGTGTGAGCGCGGCTTGAATTTTTTCTTTATCAGGCTGTTTTACGAGAATAATACAATCTGAGAGATTTAATTCTTCAAGAATTTTAACCGTTTTATCAGGATGATAGGATTCGGACTGCCTGATTTGCCGCTGGATCTTGTAGGCTCCGATTCTTTCTTCCCCTTTGCTGTTTTTGCCGTATTCATGATCAAAATACGCGTTGAAAATCTTTTTGATTTCCGCCATTTCTTCTTCAATCTTCTTTGCCTTTTCATTCAGTGCAGCATACCGGGAGACCATTTCCTCAGGAATCTGAAAGGTGTTTGAATTGTTCATTCTGATGCCTCCAATTTATGATGTCTTTAAAGGATATGCAAGAGGGCCTGTTTGCAGAACGTCTGTTTGATTGATTGTCACGAATCATCTATATTTTTAAGAAGGAATCATGCTGCACGATGTATAAGCTAGTAAAGAGAAGTGATTACTGGACAGGAGGCTGTAAAATGGATCTGTTCACCATTCTGTCAGAGGATAAAATAAAGCAGGCCATAAAAGATGGGGAATTTAATCGGCTGCCCGGCATGGGAAAACCGCTTCAGCTTGAGGATCTTTCGCATATTTCACCAGAGCTGAGGGTGTCCTACAAGATGATGAAGAACGCAGGCATGCTTGATGAAGAAGGAGAGCTTAAAAAATCCATTCATAAGCTTGAAGACCTGGCATCGGCCTGTCAAGATGCCCTTGAAAAAGAAAAGCTTGAGATGCAACTGAGCGAAAAACGGGTAAAGCTTGAACAGATACTCAAAAAGCGCGGGACATTTTCTTCAAAGGCATCCGCTTTTTACAAAAATAAAATCAATTCGAAATGGTCATAACATGGAGTGAGTGACATGAACGTTGTCTGGTTTAAACGGGATCTGAGGACCGAAGACCACATCCCTCTTGCAGAAGCAGCACGGTTCGGGGAAGTGTTGCCTCTGTATGCTGCGGAGCCCTCGGTCTGGAAGACAGGAGGCTTGTCAGCAAGGCATTTTCAATTCGTACGGGAAAGTCTTGAAGACATGCAGCTCTCGTTTGAAAAAATGGGAGGCAGACTTTACACATTCAATGGAGAGATAGAGGATGCGCTGGAAGCAATCTATGAAACGTGCGGCGACTTTTCCCTGCATGTCTACAGCGAATCACATTCTGCAGCAGAGATGGGCAAACATGCAAGAGTCAGAGACTGGATGACTGATAGAGGTCTTGCCTTTTATGAGTACGAAGAGTACGGTGCAGCCGGAAAGAATGCAAAACAGAGGTGGGAAGCTTTTGTGAGAAGCGAAGCAGCCCGTATGCCCAGCCGTTTATTCATGCCGGAAAAGATTCCGGACCGTTTCTATTCCGGCTCAGAAAAGCTCAAATCGCTAGCTGCTTTAGGCAGCCCCATAAAATTTGGCCAGCAGGGCGGAGAAGCACAGGCGCTGGAAACGATTGAAACGTTTTTAAATGAGCGTGCCGCTTCTTATTTAGAGAATCGGTCAAACCCTCTTCAGTCCACCATTTCTTCAAGCAGGCTGTCTCCATATCTCGCTTGGGGAAACATCTCGCTGCGCACCGTTTTACAAAAAACGTCGATAAAGATAGAAAATTGTGATAATTTGTTTCCCGTGGAACAATTGACCGCTTTCATGGATCAGCTGAAGGTGAGATGGAAGCTGGTGGAAGGTGAAGTTGAAGCGATTTCAGAGCTGTGTCTTCATGATGAAACGCCACCATTATTCGACAAATGGCACGAGGGAGAAACAGGCATACCCTTTGCTGACGCATGCATGAAATGTCTGCACAAAACAGGATGGCTGCCTGCCAAGTACCGTGGCATGCTTGCTTCTTTTGGAATTGCGGTTCTCAAACTGGATCCCGCAGCATGTTCGGAAGCACTTGCGTCCCTTTTTCTTGACTATGAGCCTTCGATTCATACCGAACAGATGAAAAAGGTCTCTTCGAAAGTGGTGAATCCGGTCAAAATAGGAAAGACGGAAGATCCGGACGGAGTTTTTATCAAGAGGTATCTGCCCGTTCTGGAACGTGTACCTGTAAAATACATTCATGAACCTTGGAACTATCCCGGATTTTTTCAGCTGGACTACCAAGCTCCGGTGATTGATCTGAAAAAAGCAATTAAAAGGGTAAAAAAAGGAACGGAAGGCAAAAACAAGCCTTCTGACAGTGAACAGCTGTCATTTGATTTATAAAGGAGGGAGAAGAGTGCATGTAGTCGGAATTGATCTTGCGGGTCCTGCCAATCACAAAGAGACGGCAGTTGCTGTTTTTAAAAAAGATGCGGAAAGCCTGGTACTGAAGAGTCTTTCTTTTCATAACAGCGACCGGCTTATTCTGGATACAGTAAGCCGTTTAGCCTCAGAAGAAGGACAGGTCACCGTCGGCATTGATGCGCCGCTCTCCTATCAGGACGGCGGCGGGGACAGGCCTTCAGACAAAGCTGTCAGATCCAAGCTTCGGGAGGCGGGCCTCTACCACGGCTCCATCATGCCGCCGACCCTTAACCGCATGGTTTATCTCACTTTAAGGGGCATTCATCTGAGCAGGGCGCTTGAGAACTATACTGGTTCTATCGTTGAAGTGCACCCCGGCGGAGCAATCGGACTAAGGCTGAAACCTGAGGACCGGCATCTCGCTCTGTCCTATAAAAAATCAGAAGAAGACAGGAGAAGCCTTCTGCCGTTCTTTGAACAGTGGAGGATGAAAAATATTTCGCCGGACGCTGCAGAAACAAGCCACGGACTTGATGCATGCGCTGCGGCTCTTGCTGCCTGGCACTGGGCAGATCCCGAGCATGAGCCCGAAATATGCTTAGGGGCCGATAAGCCGTTTCATCCTTTTGATTTTTGCTGCTGAAGATCACGTTTATGCGTGGTCTTTTTTAATTTGTTTTTTCCTGCTTGTACGCCGGCAAAAAGGGTAACAACCAAGTAAAGGCCTACTGAAGGGAATGATTGTATGTATGAAAAAGCATCTACCTGAAAACGATTACGCTTTTCTGTTGACAACTTGTATATACAGGAATACAATGTGAGTGTAACTTGTATATACAGGATAATTTTCAACGAACATAGCTAGACTAATAGCAGGGAAATGAAAACGATTTCGGGAGGTTGAAATAGATGAGTGTGAACAAGCAGGAAGTCCGCGACATTGTAGAGGCGGTCGGCGGGAAAGAGAATATTGCCGCTGCTACGCACTGTGTCACTCGTCTGCGGTTTGCTTTAAAAGATGAAAGCAAAGTAGACAAAGAGAAGCTTGATCAGATTGATATGGTAAAGGGTTCCTTTTCAACGAACGGCCAGTTCCAGGTCGTTATTGGACAGGGACTTGTTGACAAGGTATATAAAGAAATGGCTGAACAGACAGGCTTGGGCGAGTCGTCCAAAGAGGATGTCAAGGAAGCCGCATCAGGCAAATTGAATCCGCTTCAGCGTGCCGTGAAGATGCTTGCGGATATTTTCATTCCGATTCTTCCGGCGATCGTGACGGCCGGTCTTCTTATGGGGATCAACAACATTCTGAGCGGAAAAGATATTTTCTTTGACGGGCAGTCTCTGATCCAGGTGTACCCGCAATGGGCGGATTTATCTTCCATTATTAACTTGATTGCCAACACCGCCTTTACCTTCCTGCCTGCTCTGATCGGGTGGTCGGCAGTAAAGCGGTTCGGCGGAAGCCCGCTGCTTGGTATTGTCCTTGGTTTGATTCTTGTGCATCCGGATCTTCTGAATGCATGGTCTTACGGGGAAGCTCAGGCCAAAGGAGAGGTGCCGGTCTGGAACCTGTTTGGTCTTGAGGTTGAAAAAATCGGCTATCAGGGACAGGTGCTTCCGGTTCTGTTTGCATCGTACCTGCTTGCCAAAGTGGAACTTTTCTTAAACAAGCGGATACCTGATTCCATCAAACTGCTTGTTGTTGCTCCAATCACTCTTTTAGTAACAGGCTTTGCAGCATTTATCCTGATCGGACCTGTAACGTTTGCAGCAGGAAATGCCATCACGGACGGCGTCATTGCCATTTTCGACAACTTTGCTGCTCTTGGCGGTCTCCTGTACGGCGGATTCTATTCGCTGCTTGTTGTAACAGGCATGCATCATACGTTCCTTGCCGTTGACCTTCAGCTTGTGGCAAGTGCAGGAGGAACGTTCCTGTGGCCGATGCTTGCACTGTCAAACATTGCTCAAGGTTCTGCTGCATTTGCGATGATGCGTATTGTGAAGGATGAAAAACAAAAAGGTCTTGCCCTGACATCCGGTATTTCCGCTTATCTCGGAATTACGGAGCCGGCCATGTTCGGTGTGAACCTCAGATACCGCTATCCATTTATCGCAGCCATGATCGGTTCTGCTATTGCCGGTATCTTTATTACAATCAACCATGTCAAAGCATTCTCAATCGGCGTCGGCGGAATTCCCGGATTCCTTTCCATCCAGTCCGAATACTGGACATCGTTCTTTATCGGAATGGCGATTTCAATTGTCGTGCCGTTTGTTCTGACATACGTGTTTGCGAAATTTAACTGGAAGAAAAAATAAAAGCAGAAGGGGACAAGCCATTGTCCTTTTTTGCGTAAATTCTAAAATGGTGGTGCATGTACAATGAAACAGCCCTGGTGGAAAAAATCAGCGGTCTATCAGATTTATCCGAAAAGCTTTAACGATACGACGGGAAACGGAGTCGGCGATATTCAGGGAATCATCGATAAACTTGATTACTTGAAAAAACTCGGCATCGATGTCGTATGGCTGACGCCGATTTACGAATCTCCGCAAAAAGATAACGGATACGACATCAGCGACTATTTTTCCATTCATGAAGAATACGGAACGATGGAAGACTTTGAACGCCTGTTAAAAGAGGCTCATGAGCGCGGAATTAAAGTCATCATGGATATTGTCGTGAACCACACGTCAACAGAGCATGCCTGGTTTAAAGAAGCCCAGTCTTCAAAAGAGAATCCTTACCGCGATTTCTACATCTGGAAAGAAGGAAAAGAGGACGGTTCTGAGCCGACAAACTGGATTTCAAAGTTCGGAGGCTCTGCATGGAAGCTGGATGAAAAAACAGGCGAATACTACCTTCACCTTTTTGACGTCACACAGGCAGATTTGAACTGGGAAAACGAAGAAGTCCGCCGGAAAGTGTACGACATGATGACGTTCTGGTTTGAAAAAGGCGTCGATGGTTTCAGGCTGGACGTCATTAACCTGATTTCAAAGGATCAGGATTTCCCTGATGATGACGGCAGCACAGCACCCGGAGACGGCCGCAAGTTTTACACAGACGGTCCGCGAGTTCATGAGTATATGAAAGAAATGAACAGAGAAGTGTTCTCTAAATATGACAGCATGACAGTCGGCGAAATGTCATCCACGACAATCGACAACTGCATCCAATATTCAAATCCGGATTCAAATGAGCTCAGCATGACGTTCAACTTCCATCATTTGAAAGTGGATTACCCGAACGGCGAGAAGTGGGCGCTCGCAGATTTTGATTTTCAGGCACTGAAGCAAATCCTTTCAAAATGGCAGGTGGAGATGCATAAGGGCGGCGGCTGGAATGCCCTGTTCTGGTGCAACCATGATCAGCCAAGGGTCGTTTCAAGATACGGAAACGACGGCAAGTACCGTGTGGAATCGGCAAAAATGCTGGCCACAACCGTCCACATGATGCAGGGCACTCCCTATATTTATCAGGGCGAGGAATTCGGCATGACAAATCCTAAGTTTGAATCAATCAATGACTACCGCGATGTTGAATCTCTGAATATGTTCAATATTTTAAAAGAAGCCGGCAAGTCAGAAGAAGAAATCCTTGAGATCTTAAAGAGCAAATCAAGAGACAATTCCCGCACCCCGGTTCAGTGGAATGACTCGAAGCATGCAGGATTTACAACAGGCACCCCATGGATCCTGCCTGCGAAAAATTATCCTGAGATCAACGCCGAGAAAGCTGTCCAGGATGAAAACTCAGTTTTCTACCACTATCAGAAACTGATTCAACTAAGAAAAGACGTTGATCTCATAACATACGGAGATTACGAACTAATCCATGACGACCATGAGCAGCTGTTTGCCTACGTCCGCAATGGAGACGGCGAAAAACTGCTCGTCATCAACAATTTCTATGAAAAAGAAACCGTCTTTACATTGCCGGAGCACATCGGTGATGAGTTTAAAGCGGAAATCCTGATCAGCAACTACCCGGACTCTAGTGAATCTGTAAAAGAAATCACTCTGCGTCCATTTGAATCCGTCGTTTATCATCTTAAAAAGTAAGATTTCATGGTAAACTGATGATGGTGGTTAAAGATGAAAACAAACAATAAATACCTGGCTATTTACCAGGAGCTTGCCGATTTAATCAAACAGGGCATCCTCGCGCCTGATGAAACCATTCCATCTGAAAACGAGCTTGCTGCAAAATACGAGACGTCAAGGGAGACAATCCGCAAGGCGCTCAATCTATTGGCGCAGAACGGGTTCATTCAGAAGGTAAAAGGAAAAGGGTCCATTGTGCTCGATGTGACGAAAATGAGCTTTCCCGTTTCCGGTCTTGTCAGTTTTAAAGAGCTGTCCCAGAACCTTGGACGCTCGTCCCGGACAAATGTAGAAAAACTGGGTCTGATCAAACCGGACCCGTTTATTGCCCAGCAGCTGAACCTGAGCGGCGGGGATGAGGTATGGGAGGTTGTCAGGTCAAGGAACATCGACGGGGAATCCATTATTCTCGATAAGGATTACCTGAACAGCCGCTTCATTCCTTCTTTAACAAAGGAAATCTGCGAGGATTCCATTTACAGGTACATCGAAGAAGAGCTTGGTCTTAAGATCAGCTTTGCGAAAAAAGAAATCGTTGTGGAAGAGTGCACGGAAGAAGACTATGCTTATCTTGATCTGCACAGCTTCACCCACATCGTTGTCGTGAAAAACCATGTTTACCTGGATGATACAAGTCTGTTTCAGTACACAGAATCAAGGCACAGGCTCGATAAGTTCAGGTTTGTGGATTTCGCCCGAAGAGGGCATTGAAAAAGTCAGGCGGCTGCCTGACTTTTTTTGTATGCTTTCAGCTGCGCAAATCCCTCAGAACAGACTGGGAAGCATGATACCCGCTGACAGATACTCCAATCGTTCCGGCTCCGGGAAACACACTGTCTCCGCACAAGTAAATTCCCGGTATGCCGGCACGGTGCGACAGACTGTTGAACAGCGAATGCTGCAGAGTTTGCGGATATCCGCCCACCATTCCTCCCGGCCTTTTTGTGAACGTTTCCCACGCTCCTGGAGCCCCCGGCATGAAATCTGTCAATCCGTCCTGCAGACGCGGAATCGCCGTCTCAATCGAGTGCAGCATCCGGTTTGTGAGCACCTCTTTATATCGGTCATACTTTTCCTTCGTATCCCACAGCTTTAAGTCCGTATGGGTGCTTGCTGTCATGGTTCTGTATCCGGCAGGTGCCCTCCGCGCGTCCTCTTTTTTTGAAACAGAGAGAAACAGGTGATGCCCTTCCGTCATATCGCCTGAGTCATTGTCCATCACCTGATGAAAAAGCGGAAAGTTCTCCGGGATGACCTCCTCTTTTACAGTAAGATAAAGCGTCATCGTGCCCCATTGCTGCAGGGGCTGCTTTTTCCTATAAGCCTTGCTCAGCTGCATTATTAAATCCTTGGAAAGGAGGCTGATAAATCCGGGCAGGGGAAGGTTGCAGATGATATAGTCCGCGTCATAGGTTTTGTTCTTCTGGTCGGTTACTCTGTAGCGGCCGTTTTCTTTATGAATGGATTTCACCCAGGATCGTTTTTTCAGAACAGCTCCGCGGTCTTTTGCGAATGCAGCAAGATGCTCGGCTATCTGATACAGGCCGCCATTCACATAAAACGCGCCGTCATGGTACACAGTCAGGGCATAGGCGCCAAGGATGGCAGAGCAGTCCGCGCTCGTTGTCTGCATCGAATCAATTAGCTGGGCATCAATCAAGTGAACAAAGTCCCGCTCATTCTGCAGTCCATGCTTTTTGAGCAGCGCCGCCATCGTGCTCTGAAAATGAGGGAGAAGGCCAAGGGTAGATGGCTTTAGTGATGTTAAAAGCTTCCCCCACTCAAAAGCAGTCTTCGGAGGAAGGACCGGCAGGGGATCAATCAGCTTCTTTACTTCAGCGCCGGTTTTCCAAATGTCTGAGTAGAATGCGCGGATTTTCGCTGTAAGATGCGGAAAGTGTTTCTCCACTTCTTTTAGATAAAGAGCCCGGTCGCGGTAATAGGAAATGGTTTTTTCCGGCAAGTGTATGTCCATGATGACATCAAGCAGGCTGTGCTCCTGAAAAGAAAGATGAAGTTCGCGGAAAAGCTTATCGTGCACGCCGCCTTGTTCAAAGCCCATGCCGAGGGTTGCACCTGCAGGATATAAAAACTTCCCGCGTTGAAACTTCCCCGCACAGCCGCCCCACTCGTTTGATGCTTCAAGAACGGTGACGTCCCTTCCTTCTTTTGAAAGAAAAGCAGCCGCTGTCAGTCCGCCGATGCCGCCGCCGATTACGATTGTCCGTTTTGCCATCGTTTTCACCTCGCTGTCATTGTACGTTTTATCCTGCTCAGCCCCCAACTTTTAATCGGCTGCCGGTATTCTTACAAAACTTTTACAGTGAATAAACGGTACCCTTACACTAATCACCTATTATGAAAACGGTAATATGATGTGGAAAAGGGAAGTGAAGGTGATACCATGTGGATTTTGCTTTGCTCCATACTTGCCGCTTTGCTAGCAATACTCGCTGTATCCTTCTTTTTCAGCACCCTTATTACGGTACCCAGAAAAGTGGAATATGAAAAAACGTACAGGCTCGGAGTGGAAAGCGGGGAAATCAATACAGAGCATTTTGAAAAAACGCCTAAAGAAGAATGGTTCATAGATTCCTACCACGGCTACAAAATTCACGGCATGTGGTTTCCTGTTGAATCCGGCAAAAAAGCGATTATTATTGCACATGGGATTACATGGTCACTGTTCGGAAGCTTCAAATACGTCGAAATGTTTCATAAACGGGGTTATCACGTTCTTTTGTGTGATCACAGATTCCACGGCCTGAGCGGTGGCACGCATACCTCATTCGGGTACTATGAAAGCGACGACCTGCACGCCTGGGTCGACCATATTTATGAAGAACTCGGATCATCCGCATTTGTAGGCATACTCGGCGAATCCTTGGGTGCGGCATCGGCCCTGCAGTATGTGAAAAAAGATCCCCGTGTTTCCTTCTGCATCGCAGACTGCGCCTTCAGCGATCTGACAGAGTTGCTTAAAACAAGACTCAGACTGGATTTTAAAGTGAAATTCTATCCGCTGATCTACTTGACCAGCATGGTCACAAAGCTCAGATACGGGTGGGGATTTGAAGAAATAAAGCCTGCGCGCGATCTTGAGAACACAAAAACGCCAATCCTCTTTATTCATGGCAAAGAAGACCCCTTTATCCCAGTCAACATGACCCTTGATATGTACAAAATGAAAAAAGGACTCAAACAGCTGTACCTGGTGCCGAAAGCCGGCCACGCACAAGCGTTTTTAACAGACCCAGAAGGCTATGAAACTAAGGTTTTGGAGTTTTTAAAAAAGATCGAGCATGACAGAGACGGAATAGCAGAAATGGGGGGACGCTGAGGCGTCTTTTTTTGTTTAGGGGGGTGGTTGATGGTACATATCCGGAGAATAGAACCATCATAAGATAGAATCCTCAGATTGATGGCACTTATCAGGAAGAATAGAACCATCAAAAGACAGAATCCACAGGTTGATGGCACTGATCCGAAAGAATAGAACCATCAAAAGACAGAATCCACAGGTTGATGGCACTTATCCGGAAGAATAGAACCATCAAAAGATAGAATCCTCAGATTGATGGCACTTATCCAGAAGAATAGAACCATCAAAAGGTAGAATCCTCAGGTTGATGGCACTTATCCGGAAGAACAGAACCATCAAAAGGTAGAATCCACAGGTTGATGGCACTTATCCGGAAGAATAGAACCATCAAAAAGAAGAATCCACAGGTTGGTGGCACTTATCAGGAAGAATAGAACCATCAAAAGATAGAATCCTCAGATTGATGGCACTTATCAGGAAGAATAGAACCATCAAAAAGAAGAATTTGCAGGTTGATGGCACTTATCCAGAAGAATAGAACCATCAAAAAGAAGAATTTACAGGTTGATGGCACTTATCTGGCAGAAAAGAACCATCAAAAGACAGAATCCTCAGGTTGATGGCACTTATCCGGAAGAATAGAACCATCAAAAGGTAGAATCTTCAGGTTGATGGCACTTATTCGGAAACATAGGACCAATAAAAGAAGAATCCTCTGGTTCACCACAGTCTGCTTAAAACCGATTATTCTGGGGAAAGTAGGGGTATAGATTCAGAAGAGATTATGAGAAAAGCAGGTGAGACAGTGTACGATGTGATCGGGATTGGGATTGGTCCATATAACCTTGGGATGGCGGCCATTTTGGAGGACCTGCCTGAGATTGAAGCGATCTTTTTTGATAAAACGGATGAGTTTATCTGGCATCCCGGCATGCTGATTGAGGGGACGGATCTGCAGGTGCCGTTTCTAGCAGATCTTGTGACGTTCTGCAATCCTAGGAGCAAATATACCTTTATAAACTATCTTCATGTACATAACAGGCTTTATCCTTTTTACTTTTTTAACCGGTTTGATATTCCTAGGAGAGAATACAGTGAATATGCGGCTTGGGCGGCAAAGGAAATCCAGTGCTGCCGGTTCGGTTCATGCGTGACACATGTTGAATACAAAAAAGGGGAAACCCCGCATTACGAAGTGCATGTGGAAAACAAAGAAGGCACTCAGGTTTATCAAACGAGGCACGTGGTCATGGGCACCGGAAGCATCCCGCTGCTGCCGTTTGAGACAGAGCCCGCGGAAGATGTGTTTCATTCATCCGACTATATGTTCAGGCAGGAGTCTTTAAAGAAGAAAAAATCCATCACAGTCATCGGTTCCGGGCAAAGCGCCGCAGAGATTTTTCTGGATCTTCTCCAATCTCAGGATCTGTTTGATTATGAGCTCAGCTGGTTTACGAGATCGGCAGGCTTCACCCAGCTGGAATCGGCCAAGCTCGGGCAGGAGGTATTTTCTCCGGATTTTGTCAGCTATTTTCATGACCTGACGTTTGAGCAAAGAAAAAAAGCGTTGCCTGAGCTTGAACAGCTGCGTAACGGCGTGGACAAAACGACGCTCGTTTCTATCTATGACCTGCTGTATCACCGTTCCATTCATGGAAAAGATGCGCGCGTGAAGATTATGCCGCTGACAGATGTGAAAGATTTAATGGCGGATGGTGAAAAATATGTGCTCAAATGCCATCAGTGGCAAAGCGATACAAGCTTTGATCACACGACAGAAGGAGTCGTATTTGCAACAGGCTTTAAGCCGAATATTCCTGAATGGATAGAGGGAATGAAGGATGAGATCATCTGGGAGGATGAAAAGTTGTTCAAAGTTGAAAAGGATTTCCGGCTTGCCTTTAAGGACGGCAGGAAAGAAGGGATCTACACTCTTACAAACCTTGAACACTCTCACGGGACTGGGGCAACAAACCTTGCGCTTTCGGTTGACCGGAACATGAAAATCATCAATTCAATCCTTGGAAAAGAGCATTTTAAAGATCAGGGCAAAAACGTCTTTCAGCAGTTTATGCCGTAAAAAGAAAGTCCCTCCCCGGACCCGGGAAGGGACTTTTTGCATCTGTGGTTACTTGCTGTTCAGCCTTCTGCGCTGAATGATGTAAAATACGCTTCCTGCAATCAAGATCGCGACACCCGTAAGAAGGATGTTGAATGAACTTGTTGCTGTATGAGGAAGGCCTTTTCCGTTGTTGTTTCCTTTATCAGCGCCTTTTCCAGGGTTTTCTCCGCTGCCCGGATTCTTTCCATTGCCCGGTTTTTCCCCTGGATTTTCGCCGGAGTCAGCTGATTCAAGAACCGTAAATTCGCTGAAGTGGTCTGTATAGCCATATACTGCACCGTATTCGTAAGATCCTTCAAGCTCAGTCACTTTTTCTTTTTTGCGGTCTACATAATAGACTCTTGGATTTTCGGCATTTTCAATAAAGAAAGCAAGACCGATTTCGTCTTTGAATTTCTTTACGGTTTTCCCGTCCTGAGTAATCCCGAAATCATAAGTGTCAGTCAGGGCGTCTTCCACTTTTTCTGTTTTTGCAAAAGAAATGATGGTTTCTTTCTCATCCAGATTTGAAAGCGGGATGTCGAGACCGATTGCCTCATTGTTAAAGGACAGGCTTTCTTCTTTTGCTTTTAGAGCGGTGATTTGATCTGCCGTAAATGTCATTTCGACTGCATCAAACTCAGATGTGCCGAAAAGATCGATCAGCACGTCATTTGTGTGCTCGATGTATGGAATAAACGTGTCATCAAACGTAACAAACGCTTTATTATCTTTTACTTCAACTGTCGGCGTGAAGTATTCCATAATGCGGCCTTCAATTTCAGGGTTGACTGAATCTTTTGCTTCAAGCTGCTCAAGGAAAACCTCGTAGTCTACGAAGAATAGATCTTCAGCATAAGTT
The DNA here is from genome assembly GCF_016839225.1 of Metabacillus sp. cB07. Classification (NCBI taxonomy): domain Bacteria; kingdom Bacillati; phylum Bacillota; class Bacilli; order Caryophanales; family Bacillaceae; genus Metabacillus; species Metabacillus sp. cB07. The sequence goes on from NZ_CP069296.1 coordinate 541,103, forward strand.
GCTTTTTTAAAGACGTCATATCCGTCTCCGCCTGCTCCCATAAAGCCGTTTGTCGCCACTCTGTAAGTCTTGTCAAGCTCAATAGGAGAGTAAGAGCCGTCTTCGTTTTGAACTTCAACGTTCATAATGCGCTCGCCTGCAGGAAGTCCCTTAGAAAAAGCGAACGTGACGCCGGCAACTTGCGGGAACTGTCCTTTGCCTTCTTCAACGGCGCTCACGCCGTGTTCGAGTGCAGCGACAATCTGTTCACCTGTTACATCAAGGACAAACAGCGTATTTCCAAAAGGCATCACGGTCAAAACTTCGCCGAGAGTGATGTCGCCTTCGTTAATGGACTCACGGATTCCTCCGCCGTTTGTGATGGCAAGCTGCGCGCCTTTTGCTTCTTTCGCTTTAGCAAGCATGCCGTCTGCAATCAGGTTTCCGAGGTTAGTCTCTTTTGAACGGACATGTTCGCGTTTACCGTCCAGTACCGTTTTTGTATGTCCGACCACTTTATCTTTAAAGCTGTTGATCTCTTCTTTGTATCCGTCAAGCAGGGCTTTAGCTTCCGGATCTTCTTCGACTGTTTCATCAATCGCAATCAGCTCGACCGCCGATTCTTCAGGGAGAACGACTCCCTCGCCATTAAATGCAACATCAAGCTTACCTAAGAATTTTCCGTAATCCTGAACCTGTGCAACGATGGTTGGCGTCCCGTCTTCATCAACTACTTTTAACGTATCCACAAGGGTATGCGTGTGTCCGCCTATGATGACGTCGATGCCTTCCACTTTTTCGGCCAGCTCAAGGTCTTTCTCGTAGCCGAGGTGGGTCAGGGCAATAATCTTGTCCACCTTTTCGTTTTCTTCAATGGTTTTGATTGTTTTTTCAGATGTTTTCACTGCGTCTTTAAACACGATATTCTCGCCCGGGCTTGATGCTTCAGGCGTATCTTCTGTCGTCAGGCCGTAAACAGCCACTTTTTCTCCGTTTACATCAAGAATGATGTAAGGGTAAATTGCGCTTTCTTTTACCGAAGGATAGTCGCTTGGCGATTTAACGAGGTCGCTTAGTTTCGGTTCCTTGCTTACATCCACGTTCGAGCTGACAATCGGGAATTTGGCTTTTTCAATAAATGCTCTTAAAGTGTCCGGCCCTTTGTCAAACTCATGGTTTCCAAACGTCATGGCATCGTACTGCATCATGTTCATAAACTCAACGTCGGCAAGTCCGTTCCATCTTGTAAAATAGAGATCTCCTGAGAAGACATCGCCTGCATCAAGAAGAATGCTGTTTTCTTCTGCAGCGCGGACTTCTTTTACCTTTGTCACGCGGCGGGCCGCATCGTCAAGGTGAGCATGCGTGTCATTCGTATGCATGACCGTCAGTTTCCAGCTGTCTGTCGGTGGAGCTGTTGTACCGCCTTTTAAATCAATTGTATATTTGGCAAACCCGTCGGCTGCTTCACCCGCATAACGGATATTCGGAGTTTCTTCAGCAAGGTCTTTTGCAGCAGGCGTTGATTCAAATACAGCCTGTGCATTGCCTTCTACAGGCGCAATCGACCAGTTGCCGTCGGCAGAAGGGTTGATTGTTTTTTCTTCTGAAATGTAATTCATGAGAGCCTGGCGGTTTTCATCTGCAGAAACGTAGGCAATGTTTTCAGCCTTCATGTTCGGGAAGCCGCCTCCGCCTGAAGCGCGGTAGTTATTTGTGACAATTAAAAATTCCTGCTCCGGATTTACATCTTTGCCTTCATATTTGAAGTTGATGATTCTGCTTGAATCCGGATTGACAATCTTTCCGTCTGCATTGTATTTAGCAGGCTTTGTTACATCAATCTGATACGTAACACCATCGATCACATCAAAATTATAAGATCTGAAGTTCGTGTCTAAAAGAGGCTGTTCGCCTTCTTTAGCAGGATCAATACGGTTGAACTGGCCGGCTGACATTTCGAGCCATTCTTTTACTTGTGATCCTTTGAGCTTCACAATCTGTACCGTATTGTCGTAGAGATAGAGGTCGCCGATGTTCTTGATGGCAAGGCTTCCTTTTGCAATATTCGTATAGTAGTCAACGCCGTTTCGGCCGCCTGATTTAAACGGTGCAGCTGCTGAGAGAATCGGCAGGTTCTGAAGGTCCGGATTTTGCTCGGCAACCTTTTTGGCATACCACATTTGGGCATCGTTGACGATTTGGACAGACGGGTCGTCCTGAACAAGCGCAAAGAAGCTGTTAATCGGGGCTTCTGTTGTTCCGACCGGCTTTCTTACGTATTCAAGCGTTTTTTCGTGGACATCTTTAATGGATGCGGAAATCGTTTGGTCTTTTGCTGTGACCGTTGTGATCGGCACGGCTTTTGACTGTGAGTCGGCTACCGACCAGTCGCCGTTTTGCTCAGTCAGCTTCAGGTCGATGACCCCTAAGTGACTGCCCCAGTTTTTAGGCATGACAACAGGCACGCCGTTCACCGTTCCTTTAACATTATCGATGGCAGCGATGCCGTCATATTTTTTGTCGCCTGGGAAGATGCCGTGCTGATGGCCTGATACGATGGCGTCAATGTCTTTCACTTCTTTAGCCAGGTCGAACACCATGTTTTCAGAGCCTGAAGAACTTGAAGCTGTTTCAATCCCGGAGTGAGCCATGACAACGATCAGGTCAGCGCCCTGGGCTTTCATTTCAGGAATGACTTTGTTTGCTGTTTCGACAATATCCTTCGTCACAACTTTTCCCTCAAGATGCTTTTTGTCCCATACGTTTATCTGCGGGGGAACAAAGCCTGTGTAGCCGATCTTCACAAGATGTTTATTGCCGTTTGCATCGATCAGTTCTTTTTCCTGGATATCGTACTGCTTAAAATACGGCTCATTTGTTGCAGCATCGTAAACGTTCGCGCTTACTACAGGAAAATTCGTATTCTTAAGCGATCCTTTCAGATACTCAAGACCGTAGTTGAATTCATGATTTCCGAGTGTCCCCGCATCATAGTCAAGTGTGCCAAGTGCATCGAATATCGGATTTGTTTTCGTGCCGGCCGCAATCTCTGCGCCAAGGTTTTTGAAAACATATTCCCCGAGCGGATTTCCCTGGATCAGATCTCCGTTATCGACAAGGATGCTGTTTTTGGCAGAGCTTCTGTACTGATCAATCAGGACTGCTGTTCTGGCGAGCCCGTACGAAGCTGTTTCTTTATCAGAATAATAGTCATAATCCATAATGTGTGCGTGAATATCAGTTGTTTCAATCAGGCGAAGATCGACTGCAGCCGTTACCGCGGCTGAAGCTTTTGGGGCAGAAAAAGGAAGAATACTTAAAAAAACAAGAGAAGCAGCAAATGAGTGCAGGAATTTCTTACTGACTGTTTTCGGTTTACTTTTCACAAACATCCACCTTTCGGAAATTTTCGCAACAGTTAAATTTTATAAATAATCTGTCTATAATGCTATGAGTATTTTGTCTAATATTGTTAAAAAATCGTAAATGATAGGAGAACAAAAGATTTACAATTGGCAGAGTTTTGCAGGAGGATGGACCTGTTTGAAGAGGGGATGACCGTATTTTTCAAAAGAAGGCAGGTCATTAGTCTTAGACGCGGAGATGATTCTGCTCCATCAATCGACAAAAGCATCGTGTGTTTTATTTTTGGGGCAAAAGGGTAATTTATACATTGTCAATCAAATAGGAGGGTTCTAATCGATGAGTAAAAAAATCGCAGTAGTTATGACCGATCATTTTGAGGACTCTGAATACACAGAACCTGCAAAAGCGTTCAAAGAAGCAGGACATTCGCTGACAGTTATTGAGAATGAAAAAGGAAAAACCGTTAAAGGGAAACAGGGACAGGAATCTGTCAAGGTGGATGCGTCCATTGATGACGTAAAGCCGGAAGACTTTGATGCACTGTTCATTCCAGGAGGCTTCTCGCCGGATATCCTCCGCGCAGACGATAAATTTGTAACGTTCGCCAAAGCGTTCATGGATGAGAAAAAGCCGGTGTTTGCCATCTGCCACGGCCCGCAGCTTCTCATTACAGCAGAGACGCTTAACGGACGCGATGCAACAGGCTACACGTCGATTGCCGTTGATCTTAAAAATGCAGGTGCAAACTTCCATGACAAAGAGGTTGTCGTTTGCGGCAATCAGCTTGTCACAAGCCGTACGCCGGATGATCTGCCGGCATTCACACGTGAATCGCTTACCCTTTTAAAATAAAAAAAAGAGCCCGGGCGTAAAAACGCACCGGGTTACTTCTTGTCTTCAGCTTCCTCTTTTTCAGGCGGATCTTCTTCAGCATTTTCTTCCGAATTCTCCGCTTCAGGCAGCGGATCAATCGTGACAGCATCCTCTGTATGAATAGCCGATTTTAAGGCGTAAATGACAAAAACGATACAGACGACCAATAATAAGAACAGCACAAGTGTTGCAAACCACCACATTACAGCCATGATTTCAGCCCCCTTTTTACACATATATGCAAAAGGGGACTGGCTTTAGAATCTTTTTCTTTGCCGGAGCTTATACTTTGCGGAGGTTGCCTAGCTCTTCAACGATCGCCTGCATTTCATTAGGCGAGAACGTGTTCTTTTTCATCACATGATCATAAATGTCTTTCAGTTCTTCATACATTTCCTCGTCAAAATGAGAAGGCTTGATGGCGCCGATATTGATGACGCGAAGCTTTTCTTTAATTTGCTCAATCATAAATTCTACGTTTTCAACCGATTTTTCAGACAGATTATTCAAACGGATTCATCCTTTCAGCTTGCCAATGTAAGTATGATTTATTGTAACATGTTTTATATGGATGAAAGATGCTAATTCTTGAATCACTTATGAAAGAATAGAGAAAAGTACCATAAAGGCGGCATGTACTCTCATACATATAAAATAACGTGCGGTTTATGGACATCACCCGGGAGGATATTGATGATTAAAGTAGTATTTGTTTGTTTAGGGAATATATGCCGTTCACCGATGGCAGAAGGCATCATGAGACATTTAATTGAAAAAGAAGGCTTGAGCGGGCTAATTTCCGCTGATTCAGCAGGGACCGGAAACTGGCACATCGGGAAAGGCCCCCATGAAGGCACAAGGCGGATGCTTGAAGAAAACCAGATCAGCTTTGAAGGAATCACGGCAAGACAGGTTTCAATGGGAGACCTAACAGAAAGTGATTATATTATCGCAATGGATAATGAAAATCTGGGTTTTCTCAGAAGGCTTGCGGGTTATTCAAAGACAGGATATGTCGGCCGTTTAATGGATTTTGTGCCGGATTCGGATATAGCGGATGTACCTGACCCGTATTACACCGACAATTTTGAAGAAGTATATGACATGGTTTATAACGGCTGCAGGCTTTTGTTAAACCGGATTATGGAAGATCATCATTTAAAAGAAGCGGGGGATATTGATGAGTGAATCAAGCAGTTTGTTTTTAAAAGGTGTTTTTGCAGGTGCAGCAATCGGAGGGGCCATCACTCTTTTGCACAAGCCGACAAGAGACCAGTTTGTCCGGCAGGGAATCGCTCTGAAGGATAAAACAGCTGTCTACATTGAAAACCCGTCGCTTCTGACTGAAGAGATTAAAGATCAGATCGACAAGGCGAGGGCCGTTGTGCAGGAAGCGAAAGATGATATTGATTTTATTAATGAAAAAATCAATGAACTGAAGGAAACAACTCCGCAGGTGCTCCAAATGATCGAAGAAACAAAAGAAAGGTTTCTGACGGATAAATAAGCGGAGGAGCGTGCAGCATGTGAAGGAATCCATCATCAGAAGTCTGATCAGGCGTTTTTCAAAAGACGAGCTGATCGGGCTCTCAGCAGAGCTTGCGTACTTTTTTCTGCTGTCTCTCTTTCCGTTTTTAATCTTTTTAATTACATTGATTGCTTTTCTGCCTCTGTCCCAGGATGATCTGCTCAATTTCCTCGCGCAGTATGCACCGGGGGAATCCATTAAACTGATTAAGAGGACTCTGACGGAAATTGTAGCTGGATCAAGCGGGGGACTGCTCTCCTTTGGAATCCTGGCAACCCTCTGGTCGGCGTCAAATGGCATCAATGCCATCGTCCGCGCATTCAACCGTGCCTATGAGGTGGAAGAAAGCAGGTCATTCATCGTGGCACGGGGGATGGCGGTCCTTTTAACGATTGCGATGGTGTTTGTCATTCTTGTTGCCCTTTTACTGCCTGTTTTCGGAAAAGAGCTCGGTGTTTTTCTGTTTTCCGTATTTGGACTGTCAGATGCCTTTCTGGCGTTCTGGAACATGGCAAGATGGCTTGTGAGTGCCGTCATTCTGTTCATCGTGTTTACCGCCTTGTACTTTTTTGCGCCGAATAAACGGCTGCATATCAAGGATGTTTTTCCGGGTGCTGTGTTTGCAACAGTCGGATGGGCTGCGGTCTCGTTTGCTTTCTCTTATTATGTTTCAAGCTTCGGAAACTACAGCGCCGCTTACGGGAGCCTCGGCGGGATCATCGTCCTGATGATCTGGTTTTACTTGTCCGGCATGATCATTATGCTTGGCGGTGAGCTCAATGCGGTTCTTTATTCGCGGAAAAAACAAACGTAGCTTTCCAGTGATTGTGACTCATACTCACCGGCCGCCTGTGAGACAGTAATGGAGAAGACCCAGGTCTTCAAACTACAGCCGGGATGGTGACCAATCATGACAAAGCATACGAAAAAGGGCGGAAGCCACACAAAACAAAGCTCGAAAAGCAAGCCGCAGAACAAGACAAGCGGAAGCGCCAACGGGCAGAACGGCTACCATTAAATATAAAAAAGCAAACCGTTTGTGGCGGTTTGCTTTTTTGGTGTGTTTTGCTTTTTCTCACTGTCCAGCTCCGCCTCCCAGCCCTTCCGTCAGAACAAAATCGCCTGTCAGGGCTAAGCGGTCGGCTCCGCTTTTCTTTATTCACTCCATTGAATGTAAGAGTGATAAGCCGATGTGTAGATATGCTCGATGTCCTCATCTGTCATGTACATAAGCGTTTCTGACTCGATATCCTTCATTTTAGCGATAAACTCGATCATATTTTTGCGTTCCTGTCTTTTCATTTCACTCATCCTCCTGTTATTGTTTGTTATGATACAGTTTGTATTTGTTAATGCTATTATATAACAGATAATTCAAAATGTTCAACCTATATTTTAAAAAAACCGCCAATTTTTTTGATTGGCGGTTTGATTTATGAGCTGACAGGTTCAAGCTTCTTTTGCCTGTAAAAAGCGAGTGTAATAAAAATAAGAAGCAGGATAAAGCTGACGACGTGCAGGAAATTGGCTGAATCCACGGCTTCGATGTAGAGTCCGCCAAGGAACGGGCCTGATATGCTGCCGATGCTGAAGAAGATTCCGCAGAGCAGATTGCCCGCCGGCAAAAGGTTTTTAGGCAGAAGGTCAGCCATGAAGCTGATGCCGAGAGAAAACGTCGATCCGACCATCATGCCTGCTGTGAAAAAGCAGATCATAAGCGGGACAAGGGTTTCCGCAAAGCTTGCTGCCATAAATGCAGCGAAGCCGGAGAGCATGACAAACAAAAGGGTGTTTCTTCTGCCGTACCTGTCGCTGATGATGCCGAGCGGCAGCTGAAAAAGGATGGCGCCGACAGCGAATGAAGTCAGGATAATAGAGACAGATGCGACATCTATGCCGGTTCTGAGAGCATAAACAGGGTAGTTGCCGTTCAGGGAAGCTTCAAGGAATCCGTACCCGAAAGTCGGAAGGAAGGCAACCCAAGCAAGACGCGATGCTTTGGCAAACCGCTTTGCTGTTCCAAAGAAAGAGGTGGACCCTGTATCATGTTCAGGAAAGTCGTTTCTAAGGAAAAACACGAATGCCCAGGCAATCAGACTGATGCTTCCCGATACGATAAACGGCAGGGACGTATTTATTTCTGCGAGAGGGACCATCAGCGGCCCGGCAGCAAATCCAAGTCCGAAAAACAGACCGTAGAGCGAAATGTTCCGTCCTCTCCGCTCTTCAGATGAAATCGATGTAATCCATGTCTGGGTGGAGAAATGGAGCATGTGGTCTCCAACGCCAATTAAAAGCCTCAGCAAAAACCAGAACCAGAAGGACTGAAACCATAAAAAGCCGAACAGGCTCAGCGCCACCATGAGTCCGCCGACTAGGATCAGCGGCTTAAAACCGAATTTTTTCAGCGGGCCTTCCATGAACGGGGACGCAAGCAGAACCCCAATATAAAGTCCCGTTGCATGAAGTCCGTTTACAGAAGAGGAATATCCTTCTTTTTCAAAAATAACGGCAATCAGGGGCAGAAGCATACCCTGGGAAAAGCCTGAGATGGCAACAATGCTGACTAAAATCGCAAATTTGAATTTTGACATGAATATGACTCCTAACTTGATTTTCCATCCTGAATGTTACACGCATCTTTCCATGCAGACAAGCACATTTCTTTTTCCCTTTAAGAAAGTTGGGGTATGATGGCAAAAAAGAGAGGATGATTCAAATGGAATTTAAAATGAGGGAAGTTGGCTTTTCTGCTGATTTTGAATACGGGGAACTGCATGTTGCAGGGAACGAAGAATACGGATTCCGTCCGTATCAGCTGATGGTCTCATCCATTGCTGTCTGCAGCGGAGGAGTCTTACGCGGAATTCTTGAGAAGAAAAGGCTTGAGGTTGAGGATATAACAATTCAGGCATCCGTGAAACGAAATGAAGAGGAAGCGAACCGCATTGAGAGCATTGCCATTCATTACGTCATCACAGGAAATGATTTAAAGGAAGAAAAAGTGGATGGGGCCGTGAAGCTTGCAAGAAAAAACTGCCCGATGGTGCGTTCAGTTGAGGGGAGTATTGAAGTGACGGAAACATTTGAAATCAAAAACTAAGACCGTGCGCAGGCACGGTCTTTTTGTTTACATATTGATGACTTCAGGCTCGCTTCCCGCCTTTTGATAATACCTGATTGATGAAGGCTGAATCTTCAGCAGCACGTAGTTTGGATCATCCGGTCCTGAAATCCACTCTTTCAAATCCTCCTGCCAGAATTTCTTTTTCAATTCGGGAGATTCTTCAAAAGATGCTGTTCCCTCAACTTCTGCGTATTCATTGTTCCATCCGCTGCCTTCAAGCCCCAGGAGAACATGGACATTCGGATTGCTTTCAATGTCATCCGCTTTATGCGTTTCTTTATTGGTTGCCGTGTATAACGTCAGATTTTCGTGGGAAAACAGCATGAATCTCGAGAATGGCTTGTTCTCGCGAATGGTCGCAAGTGTTCCGATTTTATGGTCTTTGAGCATCTGCTGGACTCTTTGTTTTGTATCGCTCATCATCATCCACTCCTTTCATATCTATCATTAATCTGCATCAATTTACCCGTTTCATACGCAGGAAAAGGGTGTGGTTTATTTTTTTGCAAAATAGAGAAAGAATAAGACATAGAAAGGGTGGGATATGAGTGAATCGAATCTTTTTCATCGTCGTTATGGCCGGTGTGCCGCTTTCAGTGATCGGAAGACTGCTTCACTGGCCTGAAGTGATCATGTTTGCCGTATACTGCCTGACGATTATTGCTCTTGCAGGCTATATGGGGCGGGCAACAGAGAGTCTTGCTGTTGTGGCGGGCCCGAGAGTCGGGGGGCTGCTTAATGCTACGTTTGGAAATGCCGTTGAGCTGATCATTTCAATATTTGCCTTAAAGGCTGGTCTAATCGGGGTTGTGCTGGCATCCCTTACTGGCTCAGTACTTGGGAACCTGCTGCTTGTCGCCGGTCTTTCTTTTTTTGTAGGAGGATTAAAATACAAACGGCAGGAATTCAGCGTATATGATGCGAGACATAATTCAGGGCTGCTGATCTTTGCAGTCGTTGTTGCTTTTGTCATTCCGGAAATTTTTTCGATGGACATGGACGAGACAAAGACGTTAAACTTGAGCATAGGAATATCTGTCATTTTAATTCTTTTATATCTTGCCGCACTGTTCTTTAAGCTTGTGACCCACCGCGGTGTTTATAAGCACAAGACAGATGAAGCCGGACATGACGAAGAAGCGGAATGGTCGGCGAAAAAGGCGCTGCTGATTCTCCTGCTTGCAACCGCTGCTGTTGCCTATGTGTCTGAAAGCCTTGTACATACATTTGAAGCAGTGGGAGAGAGATTCGGCTGGAGCGAATTGTTTATCGGGGTCATCATCGTAGCCATCGTCGGAAATGCTGCAGAGCATGCTTCCGCGATCATTATGGCTTATAAAAATAAAATGAATGTTGCAGTCGAAATTGCGGTCGGGTCAACGCTTCAGGTGGCCATGTTCGTGGCGCCTGTTCTCGTCCTGATTTCACTGCTGTTTACAAAGAAAATGCCTCTTGTCTTTACAGTGCCGGAACTGATCTCCATGATTACAGCTGTTCTTCTGACGATATCCATCACCAATGACGGTGATACGAACTGGTTTGAAGGGGCGACGCTGCTTGCAGCTTACCTGATTATGGGCATCGGGTTTTATCTACTGTAAAAAAAGAGACTCTGTGCTGGCAGCACAGAGTCTTTTATGTGTAGGACGAAACAATTTGTAACGATTACCTCTAAGGTAACATATTGGTTGAACTTTGTAAATATTCAGTTATTTAGAGCGGCTGCGTGGACATACATATAGAACATAAAGGAGTTGGGGGAACATGATGTTTCGGTTGATTTTTTTCGCGGCCGGTCTATTTATTCTGGCCTTTGGGGTGACATTAACGATTAAAGCAAACCTTGGCGCCGGCGCCTGGGATGCGCTGAATGTAGGACTGACAGATCAAATTGGGCTGACGGTCGGAAGCTGGATCTTCATCGTCGGCATTCTGATTATTATCCTTAATGCCCTGATCATGCGGGAGACTCCTAAAGTGCTTGGCATCATCACGATTTTGCTGATCGGCTTTTTTGTCGACTTCTGGATGCTTCGCGTTTTTCAGGATTTTGAGATGCAGAGCTTTGCAGGCAGAGCGGGTATCCTGCTCTCAGGAATTTTACTGATCGCGATTGGCGTTTCCATCTATCTTCAAACGAATTTCCCGGCTAATCCGATTGATCAGCTCATGCTCACACTGCACGAGAGATTCGGGCTCAGCCTGATGGCGGCAAAAACGATCGGTGAAGTAGCTGCTTTGCTGCTTGCCCTCCTGTTCGCGGGACCGATCGGCCTTGGCACCATCATTATTACATTTGCAATCGGACCGCTTATTCAGCTCTGCAATCCAAGGGTACATGCGGTGCTTGGAAAATGGATCGCAAAAACGTAATGAAAGTGTGGATAAAGACATAAGGGCTTGAAAACAATAAGGGAAAGCAACCGAAAGGGGTTTAAGAAATGAGAAAATGGATGCTCGTTTCAATGGCTTTGCTCTTATCAATCAGTTTTTCAGGCTCTGTGTCTGCAGCACCGAAAGCAAAAGTCCCGAGTTCGGTTTTGGATATCTCAAAAGAAAACACTTATCCGAATCCCACACAGGACCTTCCGTATCTGCAGCCTAGCGAGTTTACACAAGGGTTAATCGATACATCAAAAATAGCGATTGAAAATCCGAATCTGATTCGTCTCTTAAACGAATCATCAATTCCGGACAATAAGCTTGCAATCGGCTACAGAGCAACAATTTTTCTCGGCCAGTGGGCACTGAACTATGAGTCGTCCGAAACAGCAGTAAACTGGGAATACCAAAAGATCAACACAAACTTTTTCGACAACAGGGGCGGAAAAGCAGCCGTTCAGATCCATTACAAGCAGGAATCTCAAAAGCAGGTCAAAGGCGGACTGACAGCGCGGATCCCGAACGAAGAAGATGTGAAAAAAATGATGCTGTTAAAAGCCATGAAGAAAACAAATCTTCCACTGTCTTTTCAAACCATCATCGGGACAGGCTCGAAAAAAGACCAGGTCTATAATGTCCCGGTTAAGCGCCTTGGGTATTTAAACGCCTACGCACCTGCCGTCAGTGAAAAAGGCAAGGTGACTTACGGCGAAGTGTACTTAGTGCTGAAAGGCAGCAAGCGCAAAATCGTTGTCCAAAACGTAACATCACAGGGAATTGGAGCCTGGATTCCTGTACAGGATCACGCTTCCTTCGGATTTACCGTTTCTGAACAGCCACGATAAAAAGCGAGCCATTTGAAATGCACCCCAAATGTTAGACACACAATCTAACATTTGGAGGTGCATTTTTGTGGCTCGCTTTTTGGGTTTAAATCACTGATTTTCTCGTCATGAAATCTACATCAGGGTAGTAGGCGTTTTTAACAAGCAGGTTAGGTCCAAGACAGGATACGGCCGGGCAGTGGCAGTTCAGACCGCGCGCAAGCTCTGTATCATTCCAGCGGTCGTAGGCAGACTGGAGGGTGTCGCGCTGAATGTTCCCAAGCTCAGGCGTATCCCCGAAATCCGTCACAATGATATCGCCGTTAAAAATGTTGACATTCAGTCTTGAACGGCCGTCGGGATCATTCCTTACTGTCACGTTTTTGGAAGCGCGAAGCCTTTTAATCAGTTCTGTATCCTCAACATTCGTGCTGCACGCGTAAAACGGCAGCGTGCCGAACAGCATCCAGACATCCTCGTTCCGAATATCAAGCAGGTGATGAATGGCAGCTCTCGTTTCTTCGAGAGACAGCGTTTCGAGCGTGCTGGCAAAGTCAGATGGGTACATAGGGTGCACCTCATGCCGCTGGCACTTCATATCCTCCGTAATCTGCTTATGTATCTTTTCCATATGAGGAAGCGTCCGCTTGTTCAGCATCGTTTCTGCCGAGACCATGATGCCGGCATCAACAAGCGCCCGGCTGTTTTCAACAATCCGGTCAAAATACGCCGTGCGCTGCACGTAAGATGGCTTTTTCTCCATCATCGCAAAGCCGCCTTCGGCAAAATCATCGAGTGTTCCCCAGTTATGGGAGATATGCAGCACATCAAGGTACGGGGCAATCTTTTCATACCTGGCCAGATCAAGCGTCAAATTCGAATTTATTTGCGTACGCACCCCGCGTTCCCGGGCATACTTTAAAAGAGGAAGCACATACTGATCAACGGATTTTCTTGAAAGCATCGGTTCTCCGCCTGTAATACTGATCGAACGGAGCGTCTCAACCTCTTCAAGCCGTTTCAAGATAAGCTCGAGCGGAAGTGCCTGGGGATCCTTTGGAGAAAGGGTGTATCCCACGGCGCAATGCTCACACCGCATATTGCAAAGTGTCGTCGTTGTAAACTCCACGTTTGTAAGGGTCATTTTTCCATATTGTTTAACATCTAAATAAGCCTCCCACAGGTCGTGAGAAGGGGTGATAGGCAGCAGATTCACAGCTGATGCATTCATTCATAAAACTCCTTTTTCAAGTTCACATAAAGAACATTCTAACATGAACCCGTCAGTTTGGAACACCTCGCGTTCAGGAGCGGTTGTCAAAGTTCCCTGAATGAGCTACGATAACTGTAACAGTGAAAGGAGAGATACATCTTGGGCAACGCCGTTCATGATAAAGACTCACAACTACAATATTTAAAATCACGGCTGAATATGTTCATGAATGTGATTGATTCCATGGATCCCGAATCAACCGACCTTGAAGATATCGACCGTTTAATAAACATGCTGGACGAACTTGAAATCAAGCAGGAGCAGTTTAAAAAAGACTGGAACAAAGAATAGATGACGTGAGAGCACCTGATGAGGGTGTTCTTTTTGTTTGTTTTTTTTTCGAAAACACTGTTGATGGTTCCGTTCTTCTTGATAAGTGCAATTGATCAAGAGAAAAACAATGGAAGGGGCACAAAAGCAGTTAGATTGTGCCTTTCAGCAAGCGGAAATCCGATCGAAGGTCACAAAAGCGTTAGGATTGTTTCCTTCAGTAAGCGGCAACCAGAGGGAAGGTCACAAAAGCGTTAGGATTGTGCCCTTCAGCAAGCGTCAACCAGAGGGAAGGTCACAAAAGCGTTAGGATTGTGCCCTTCAGTAAGCGGCAACCAGAGGGAAGGTCACAAAAGCAGTTAGATTGTGCCCTTCAGCAAGCGTCAACCAGAGGGAAGGTCACAAAAGCGTTAGGATTGTGCCCTTCAGTAAGCGGCAACCAGAGGGAAGGTCACAAAAGCGATTGGATTGCTCCCTTCAGCGAGCGGCAACCAGTGGGAAGGTCACAAAAGCGGTTGGATTGTTCCCTTCATCAAGTGGTAACCAGTGGGAAGGTCACAAAAGCAGTTAGATTGTGCCCTTCAGCGAGCGGAAATCGGTGCGAAGGGCACAAAAGCAGTTAGATTGTTCCCTTCAGCGAGCGGAAATCGGTGCGAAGGTCACAAAAGCAGATGAAATGTTCCCCTCAGCAAGCGGCAACCAGCGCGAAGGGCACAAAAACTTCTGGATTGTTCCCCTCCCTACCCGCAGGAAAGGAACGGGTGCCGACTGCCAAAAAAGAAAAAGGTACGATAGAAACAAAAAACAAAACAGCCTCCATCCTTTGCCAACCGAAAGACCTGAATCAAATGTAATTTTCTTCTATTACATCTAGTCCATAAATCCCTCCTTTACACAAAATCTACACTCACCGGTACTTTTAGCCCTAAAAAATTTACAAGCATTAAAAAAAATACCAAATCCTATCAACAATTACCTTCTAGAATAGAGGAGTACAAACTACTATCCGGAGGTGCAAGATGAAAGGGAAAAACAAGCTTGCCGTCATGCTGATGGCCTGCACGCTGCTGATTCAGCCGGTTTCTGTTCTTGGAGAAGAGACCGTGCCGTCAGAAAACAGCACAGTGTTAAAAGCGGAGCAGATTTCTTCAGGCATTACACACACTGAGAAGCAAATCGAGAATTTTGGGGGAACAGCGGGAAACAGCCAGAGAGTGAACGTTATTGAGGCAGATCTTTCAAATCCAAATGTATCCGTGGTCACATCCAAAGCACTTGAACGAGTTGTTGCAGCAGAGACCCTCCCATCACAGGCTGCCAGAGAAGAATTCAAAGGAAAAGATATTGTGGCAGGCGTGAACGCGGATATGTTCAACATGCAGACAGGCATCAATATGACGCTCCAGGTGCAAAACCGCAATCTTCTTATTAATCACAGCTATCCTTCAGGCGTTGCTCTTCATCCTGTTTTTGCAATTGACCAAAACAAGAAACCTTTTATCGGAGAAGTTGAAATGAGAGGCTCGCTGACCTACAGCGGCAAAGATGTAAAAGTGGATACACTGAACCGCAATGAAAACGCGGGAGAAAAGCTCGGCATTTTTACACCAAAGCTAAATCAGAAAGGGACTTTAACCTTCGATGACCGCAATGAGGCATTCATTAAGAATGGAGCCATGGCAGTCGTAAGAGAGGTAAAGGACGCCTTTGCCATAAAAGCGGGACAGGCCTATACCGGAAAAATTGAGAAAATCTACTCTTCCTATGAGAGCATTGATATTCCGTCAGACAGTGTCATCATCGCCGGATTCGGGTCAAAAGCGGACATGATCCGGAATGAGTTAAAAGAAGGCATGGACATCTCCTTCCAGTTTGATCTTTTCACTGGAGAAGACAGAGTACTCAAAAATGATATCACCGAGGCTACAGGCGGCTACAACTGGCTTGTTAAGGACGGAAAGGCCCTTACAAAAGACGAGCTCCAGTCCAAATACGGCAGCCACGTGAATCTTAAGAGTGCCAGAACCGCCATCGGAATTACAGCAGAGCAAAAGATCATCACGATGACCATTGATAAACCTAGCACACTTTTTGATAAAAGCCAGGGGGTAACGCTTGTTGAAATGGCTGAGATCATGGAAGAACACGGGGCAGTTGCAGCACTTGGCCTTGACGGGGGAGGATCGACAGAAATGATCGTTCAGCCAAAAGGCAAAAGCGCGCTTGAAACGGCCAATCACCCGAGTGACGGGCAGTCAAGATCAATCACAAACGGCCTACTCTTTGTCAATCATTCAGTGAAAACAGGTGAAATTGGCGAAGTCATCGTAGAAAAAAATCTGACCATTTTCAAGAATGCAGCTTTTCCATTCGGGGTTAAAGCGACTGACAGCAACGGCAACCCCGTCATGATTGCCAGCCGCTCCATCCAGTGGAAAGCTTTAAAGGGCACCATCGACAAAACAGGTCTATACAAGGCGCCTGCTCAGGCAGGGACAGATACGGTGGAAGCTGTCATTAACGGAGTAAGCGGGCAGGCATCTGTCACCGTTATCGACCAGGTGGACGACTTCAAATTTGCTGATCAGGGACCGGTCATTCTTCAGCCTGGTGAAGAAAAGAAACTGGAAGCTGAAGCCGTGAAAGCCGGAAAAGAAGTCATCCTCACAGGAGACGCGATCGACTGGGAGATGGAGGAGCAGTTTGGTGAAATCACTCCAGACGGCACCATCCAAATAAAAGAGGATGTGCCAGAAGGAACAAGAACAACCGTTACTGCAAAACTTGGTTCCATTGAAAAGCAGATTGAGTTATTAATAGGCCTGAAAGAACAAGTCATCGATGATTATGAAACGTATCCAAAAGAAGGCTATGAAGTATCCGGCTTCATGGGCGGAACCCATCAGCTTTCCGGTGACGAAGCGAAATTCGGAGAGCGCAGCCTGCGTGTGGATTACGATTCGAAAAAGTGGGAACGCAAATACAATGGCACGATCAATGTCATCCCGCACTGGTACAAATCAGCATCTGAGGCATGGCCGGATGAGCTTGCTGATTCCATGTATGAAACCTATAAAACAGATATCCGACCGAAGAAGTTCGGCGTATGGGTGTACGGTGACGGAAAAGCGCCGTGGGCACGCCTGATTTTCAAAGCAAACGGTGTCAACAAAACACTGGACCTTGCACCGAAAGTAGACTGGACGGGCTGGAAATACCTTGAGGTTGAGCTTCCGCAGGACTGGGCCCTTCCGATCGTATTCAACTATCTCTATTTTGTAGAAACGAACAAAAGCATCCCTGACTACAGCGGCAGTGTTTACATCGATCACATGAGATATATATACACGAACGAAACAGAAGACTTTAATGGACCGGAATTCAAAGAGATCACACCTGCCGGAAATACTGTGTATGAAAATAGAATCGCGTTTTCTTCCCTCGTGATTGACGAAGAATCAGGCGTGGATGCTGATTCAATCGAAGTCAAACTAAACGGGGAAGAGCTTCCGCACACCTATGATGCTGAATCAGGAAAAGTGGAAGCAGCAGCTGAAAATCTGACAGAGGGCACCTATCATCTGACAGCTTCAGCACGCGACACAAACGGAAATACATCTGTTCCGTCTGTGGATAAAACGATTAAAGTAGACTTAAGCGATGATACAGAAAAACCTGTACTATCTAATGTGACACCTACAGGAAAAGCAGTTGAAAAAACGCCAGAACCTCGCATCACGTTTAAATTGAAAGATGAAAAAAGCGGAGTGAAGAAAAACAGTGTTGCCGTAAAGATTGACGGCAAACCTGCATCTGTCCATTACGACGAAAAAACGGGCTGGGCATACGCCGTCCCTGAAAAACCGCTCCAAAACGGCCAGCATTCTTTTATCATTGAAGCAAAAGACAATAGCGGAAATGTCATGACGCCGTTTGTGAAAGAATTCCAAACAAAGCAGCTTCAGCAGCCGGAAAAGGCCAATCAATTCGCCATATCTGTCCTGCCTGATACACAAGGGTTTATGTACTCAAAACGCCTGTTTGACCGGGCTGCAAAAGAAGAAACAGACTTTGTGATGCATGTCGGCGACATCGTGGATACGTCTTCACAGGCAGAATGGGACAGAGCCGTAAGCGACCTTGCCCTGCTTGGAGAAAAACCGTTTTTCGCAACGCCTGGAAACCACGAATCGTTCCAGGGCAACATTGATTTCTACTCAGACATCATTGGATCGCCAACCTATCATTTTGAATATGGAAACACGCTGATCATCAGCTTGAACAGTGCGTTTGGACAGAGTATTTCAGCATCAGACTCTACCCAGTTCCATTACCTTCAAGAGCTCCTGAAGGAAAATAAAAAGAAGAATGTCCTTGTCGTGACACACAACACGACAAATGACGATTTCGGCACAAAGCATGAAATGAATCCAACAGATGCCAAGCAATTTGAAGACATTCTCGGAGCCTATAAAAAGAAAAACAGCGGCGTGAACGTTCAAGTATTGTTCGGTCACCTTCACCTCCTGCAGTCATGGGAAAAAGACGGCGTCAACTACACAATTACAGGCAACGGCGCGAGCAAAGGATATGTCTCAAACGACAAAGGAAATATCCTTGGAAGCGGAGTGCTCCAAGTGACGAAATCAGGAATGGACTATCAGTTCAACCCGTTGCTGACGGAAGTATCCATCGTCGATGATGCCCTAAGCGAACAGCGGGAAATGAAAATGGCAGCAGGTGCAGAACGCACACTCAACCTTTTCGGCGATTTTAGAGAAATCTATGGAAACTATCTCGTCAATCTGAGCTCGTTCGAAGACGTTCATACAGTCTGGACCTCTGATAATGAAAAAGCAGTTAAAGTACTTGAGGACGGAACCATTCAGACGATCAAGCCAGGGACGGCAAACATCACAGCCGTTTCAGGAGGAAAAAGCAGCACCATTAAAGTGACAGTTGTTGACCCGAACACAATCAAGCCTGTCAACGTTGAACTCAATCCAAATAACGAAACAGTCATAGAAGGAAAGAACATCCGCCTGACAGCAACCGCCATCGACAAAGACGGCAACCGATTTGCCATGGACCCGGACAAGCTCTTCATAGAGCTTTCGCCTCCAGACCTCGCAGAATGGAAAAACGGCAAAATCAAAACAAAGAAAAGCGGAACCCTGACCATTTCCTATCAGTACCTGGAAATCAAGAAAAGCCTTGAGATTAATATTCTCCCTAAAAAACAGAACTAACAGAAGCCGCCCGGTCATTGACCGGGCGTTTTTTTATAAAATAAAACTCCAGTGGATTGCAGCGGAAGGAACTTGACTCCTGCGGGAAATAGAGCGAACGGGAGACCCCGCAAGCGAAGCGAGGAGGCTCCAGGCGCTCCCCGCGGAAAGCAAGTTCCTGGAGCGGAAAGGAACGGGTAGGAAGTGGTACATTTCCTGAAAAGACAATCATGCAGAGAATGAAAAGGCATTCAAGATGAAAGCCTTTCCAACCAAACTTCAAAGGAGTATAATAAAAATTGAATAAAATTGACCGAATTCTATAGACAATAAGGGGAGAAACAGGATGGATCGTTTTTATGAGAGCATGTATGAACTGATCGTGGAAACATCAACAAAGCTTCCGAAGGATGTGCGCCGCGCGATTTTAAGAGCGAAGCAGCAGGAGAACGCAGGCACGCGCGCTGCGATGTCCCTTGCGACAATATCTGAGAATATCAAAATGGCGGACGAGAACGTATCGCCAATCTGCCAGGATACAGGACTGCCGACATTTAAACTGAAGGTTCCAGTCGGAGCCAATCAGCTCAATATGAAAGAAGACATCTACCGTGCGATTGCACAGGCGACAAAGGACGGAAAGCTGCGCCCGAATTCAGTTGACTCGCTGACTGGCGACAACAGCGGGGACAACCTTGGCTTCGGCACGCCTGTCATCAAATTCGAGCAATGGGAAAAAGACTACATCGACGCACGCCTTATTTTAAAAGGCGGCGGCTGTGAAAATAAAAACATCCAGTACAGCCTTCCATGCGAGCTTGACGGACTAGGCAAAGCCGGACGCGACCTTGACGGCATCCGCAAATGCATCCTTCACTCCGTGTACCAGGCACAGGGGCAGGGCTGCAGCGCAGGCTTCATCGGCGTCGGCATCGGCGGAGACCGGACTTCAGGCTACGAGCTTGCTAAGGATCAGCTTTTCAGAAGCGCTGATGATACAAATCCGAATCAAGATCTGCAACGACTTGAAGAATATATTGTGGACAAAGCCAACAAGCTCGGCATCGGCACAATGGGCTTTGGCGGGGAAGCTACTCTTCTCGGCTGTAAAGTCGGCGTGATGAACCGAATTCCGGCAAGCTTTTTCGTTTCTGTTGCTTACAACTGCTGGGCATACCGCCGTTTAGGCGTCACGATTGATGCCGGAAGCGGAGCGATTCAGGACTGGCTGTACCAGGAAGGCGACATGCCAAACCTCCAGGACGAAGAGCCTGCAGAGGCGCCGGCAGAAAGCCCGCGTGAAGTGGTGCTTGAAGCGCCGATTACAGAAGAAAAAATCCGCGAGCTGAGAGTCGGAGATGTTGTGCGCATCAACGGCATGATGTACACAGGACGCGACGCTATCCACAAGTACCTTTCAACGAACGACTCACCTGTGGATTTGAACGGCCAAATCATTTATCACTGCGGACCTGTTATGCTCAAGGATGAGGATGAAAACTGGCATGTAAAAGCAGCCGGACCGACAACAAGCATCCGCGAAGAGCCTTACCAGGGCGACATCATGAAAAAATTCGGCATCCGCGCTGTGATCGGAAAAGGCGGTATGGGCCCGAAAACACTGAAAGCACTGAACGAGCATGGCGGTGTTTACTTGAATGCCATCGGCGGAGCTGCCCAGTACTATGCAGACTGCATTAAATCAGTTGAAGGCGTTGACCTTATGCAGTTCGGGATTCCTGAAGCAATGTGGCACCTGAAGGTTGAAGGCTTTACAGCCGTTGTAACAATGGATTCCCACGGAAACAGCCTTCATGCGGACGTTGACCAATCTTCTCTTGAAAAGCTTTCACAATTTAAAGAACCAGTTTTCATTTAATGAAGAGCCGGAGAAATCCGGCTTTTTGTATTCCATTTATTACATAATTATTCCCAGTATGTAATTCCCACACTTCCCGACACTATAAGTAGAACAATGTCAGGGGAGTGAAGAAGTTGAAATACTGGACACTTGCAACATGCCTATTGCTGTTTTTCCTGTCAGGCATTCAGCCCGCAGCAGCTGTTTCCAACCAGCCAATCAACTGGGGCTTTGAGAAAAGCAGAAACCATAAATCCGCGAACCCCGGTGAACCGCTTGTGAAGCTGCTGAATAAATATGATGCTTTTTTTATGGGAGACCCAAGCCAAAAATACATTTATCTTACCTTCGACAACGGCTATGAAAATGGCTACACAGAAGGAGTTCTGGATGTTTTGAAAAAACAAAAGGTGCCCGCAGCATTCTTTGTGACTGGACACTACCTTCTTGACCAGCCAAACCTTGTAAAACGCATGGCAGATGAGGGGCACATTGTCGGAAACCACTCGTGGCACCATCCCGATCTGACAAAAGTCACGGACGAAAGACTGAAAAAAGAGCTGGATTCCGTGAAAGAAAAGACGGAAAAGCTGACAGGTTATCAGGGA
Source organism: Metabacillus sp. cB07 (assembly GCF_016839225.1). Lineage (NCBI taxonomy): Bacteria > Bacillati > Bacillota > Bacilli > Caryophanales > Bacillaceae > Metabacillus > Metabacillus sp. cB07. The sequence goes on from NZ_CP069296.1 coordinate 562,425, forward strand.
ATTCAGTATCTCCGTCCGCCGAGGGGTGTTTTCAGCGAGCGGGTGCTGGCCAAGTCAAAAGAGCTAGGGTACCAGCCGGTTTTCTGGTCGCTTGCTTTTGTCGACTGGCATACGAATGCACAAAAGGGCTGGAGGTATTCCTATGATCAGATGATGAGCCAGATCCATCCCGGCAGCATCCTTCTGCTTCATACTGTTTCAAAAGACAATGCGGAGGCGCTTGACAGAGCGATTACTGATCTTCGAAAAGAGGGCTATATCTTCAAGAGCCTGGACGATCTCATGATAGACCGAACTTTTCATCAGCCTTACTTTTTCTCCCTCTGACACACGTCACAGGGAGTTTTCTCTTTTCCCCGGGCGTTTCATGATATAATAGTCAGTATCAAAATTAAGGGGTTTGAGAACGAATGTGGGAAGAGCGAGTGAAAATAGATCCTCCATATGATTTTGACCGTGTCCTTGACCGTTTATCCATGGATCCGCTGCATCACGTGAAGATGGCTGAACGCGAGGTATCCATTCCGATGAGGGACGGGGATAAAAAGCCGTTTGTTGTAAAGGTGAAGGCTCTTGGAACGAAGGATGCACCTGTGTTTTTAGTGAGCGGAAGCGGGAACCGCGAGGCTGCGCTCCAAGAAACGATGCGCATTTTTCAGTGGGATACGTCCCTTCTTGACGTTCAAACCCACTTTCGTTCCTCAAACATCGCCGGTATTTTTCAGGAGCATGACGGCACGCCGCTCGTGCTGGAATTTGGCCTGTATGAGTGCCTGATGAAATGCATCATCCACCAGCAGCTGAACCTGAAGTTCGCCCATACACTGACAGAACGGTTCGTCCATACATTCGGCGAGCAGGTGGACGGAGTCTGGTTTTATTCGCTTCCTGAAAAAGTGGCGGCACTCGACTACAGCGACCTGCGGGAGCTGCAGTTCAGCGGACGCAAATCAGAGTACGTCATTGATACATCAAAGCTCATTGCAGAAGGCAAAATAAACCTGGAAGAATTGAAGGATCAGCCGGACGAGGACATCCTGAAGGAGCTCGTGAAAATCCGCGGAGTAGGGCCATGGACGGTCCAGAACCTGCTCCTGTTCGGACTTGGACGGCCCAACCTGTTCCCGGTTGCCGATATCGGCATTCAAAACGCGATGAAAAAGCATTTTGGACTCGACCGCAAGCCCACCTTGGAAGAAATGCAGGAGCTGAGCAGGGAGTGGGACCCTTATTTAAGCTATGCTTCCCTTTATTTATGGAGAAGCATCGAATAGAAATGGAGCGTCAAACATGAAGACCAATGAACAAAAGAACAAAGGTGTGCCCCTTGAAAAGGGACAAACCTTTCCATTAACCATAAAAAGACTCGGAATCAACGGAGAAGGAGTCGGCTATTTCAAAAAGCAGGTCGTATTTGTGCCTGGTGCCCTGCCTAACGAAGAAGTGGTCGTGGAAGCAACGAACATCAGCCCGAAATTCGCCGAGGGCAAAGTGAAGAAAATCAGGAAGGCGTCCCCGCACAGAGTGGACCCGCCATGCCCGATTTACCACGAATGCGGCGGCTGCCAGCTTCAGCACCTTTCCTACGAAAAACAGCTGCATGAAAAAAGAGACATTGTCGTACAGGCGATGGAGCGTTTTTCAGGACTCGATCTTGGTAAAACTGATATCAGACAGACGATCGGCATGGAGGACCCGTGGAACTATCGCAACAAGAGCCAGTTCCAGACAGGACTCAGAAACGGGAAAGTCATTGCGGGACTGTACAGCAAGAACTCCCACCACCTTGTAAACATTGATCACTGCATCGTGCAGCACGATGCTACAAATAAAGCTGTTCAGACAGTGAAGCAAATTCTGCAGGACCTGAAAGTATCGATCTACGATGAGCGAAAACGCAAAGGCATCGTCCGGACCATCGTCAGCAGAGTCGGCTTCAAAAGCGGGCAAGTGCAGATTGTCCTCATCACCGCACAGGAAAACCTGCCGCGCAAGGACCTGATCGTCAGCGAAATCAACAAGCGTCTCCCTGAAGTCAAATCCATCATGCAAAACATAAATGGCGAAAAAACATCCCTGATCTTCGGCGAAAAAACCGTCCACTTAGACGGAGAAGAAGTCATCCAGGAACAGCTAGGAGATTTGACATTTGACCTCTCGGCACGGGCCTTCTTTCAGCTAAACCCTGTCCAGACCGTCAAACTCTACGACGAAGTCAAAAAAGCCGCCCAGCTCACCGGCAAAGAAAAAATCGTCGACGCTTACTGCGGCGTAGGCACCATCGGCATGTGGCTCGCAGACGGCGCCAAAGAAATCAGAGGCATGGACACCATCGCCGACTCCGTCGAAGACGCCAAAAAGAACGCCAAAAAACACGGCTTCAAAAACGCCACCTACGTAAAAGGCACAGCCGAACACTGGCTCCCAAAATGGCTCGGCGAAGGCTGGCGCCCGGACGCTGTAGTAGTGGATCCGCCAAGAACAGGCTGCGATCAAAAGCTGCTTGGTGCGATATTGAAGGTTAAACCGAAGAAATTTATTTATGTGTCGTGTAACCCATCTACATTGGCGAAGGATATAAAGACACTTTCGAAAGCATATAAGGTTGAGTATATTCAGCCTGTGGATATGTTTCCGCATACTGCGCATGTGGAGTGTGTGGTGAGGTTTGTATTAAAAGGAGGCAACTAACCCTTGGGGGAGTTGTCTTTTTTATGTTTCTTTAAATAGATTAACAAAGCTGCACTGGATACAAATGCTACGATCTGGTTTGCAGGTCTTGGTAGTTCTAGATAGCTTTCATAGATAAGTGGGGAAAGGGATCCGCCTGCAAAGATTGATCTATTTGTTTGATTTTAGTAGGGGCCTTTTCCATAGGGCATAGCTACTAGTTTTCAACTTGCGCAAACGGGCTTAGGTATTGGTACATATAGGTGAAAGGGAAGTTTTTTATTATTGCTCTTACTTAAGCTAGCCTCCAAATTTCTTAATTTTCATTCGGTACTTCGTCTACCACAGAGTTAAAATAACCATTCCGGGGAGTAAGTCAATAAGAAAATGAAAAACTCGAAAAAGTACCTTTAACCTGTAATTAAGCACACCAACTTTTCTACTTCCTTAGATTAAGAAAGTGGTATAATTAATTAAAATTGGAAAGTAAAGGTGGAACTAAATTGCAACATTTGAATTTAAGTACTAGAGTTTTAATGTTTTCTATTTGTACATCTTTGGAGTTTGATTTAAGAGGTTTTATTATAAGTTCGGGCTCTGAAATTCCCATTTCTGAAAAACTAGTCCAAAAAGCCAACAATAGAGCAAAAGGTACTTTAAATATTGATACTCCAAATAGTATTTTAGTTGAACTCGACTTAGGAGATTATGTAGAGATTATTTTATCAAACCCATATTTCTTTAAAATAAATAATCAAAAGGCTACCGAACTCAATGAATATTTCACTAAAGTTATTCCTATACGCAATCGGGTAATGCATACACGGCCCTTGGAGATAGGTGATAGAGCCACACTTGTTGAAGTGTTGGATACAATAACAGACTCTCTTCCTTGGATAACATGGAAAGAAACAAAAAATACTAAAGATACTATAGAAACAAACCCTCAAAAATTAATCGCGAGAGAATATAACAGAATTGTAGACTTTGAATCTAATACTTATCATAATCTGCCTGAACCAGAATTTGATGATACTGGATATATAGGGAGAACAACCGATATAAGAGAAATTAAGGAATTAATCAAAGATAAAAAGAATCAGATAATAACTATAGTAGGTAATGGTGGTATTGGTAAAACTGCTATCGCAGTAAAAACACTTTATGATCTGATAGATGATCCTGATAACCCCTTTGAAGCAATAATTTGGATTTCATTAAAAACTAAGACTTTATCTCAAGGAGAATTTACAAATATTAAAGGTGCAATAACAGACATCAAAATGCTTTTCCAAATCGGTGAAGGTTTAACAATAAAAGAAGAAAATAAGCCATCTGAAGAAAATATTATTAACTTCATGTCAGAATTTAAAACTTTACTAGTATTAGATAATTTGGAAACAATAAACTCTGAGGAAATCATTTACTTTATGAAGGAAATCCCTGAAACTTCAAAGGTCCTGATTACCTCTAGACATGGATTAGGCGAATTAGAGAGAAGATACAAATTAGAAGGATTAAATCAAAGAGATGCAATTACTTATTTTAGAGAGTTATCGCAGTATTTTGGATTAAATCTTCATCAGAGAAGCGACAAAGATATAAAGGAACTAGTTTCTAGTCATCTATATTCTAGCCCTCTTTCTATAAAGTGGTTTATTACAAGTGTGTACAATGGGGTAAATGAAACAACTATAATAGCAAATAAAGAAAATTTGATTAAATTTTGTATGTCCAATGTAGTTGAGAAATTAGGAAAAGAAGAAAAAGAAATTTTACAATTATTTCTTATCGAAGGTCAAAGACTTAGTTACGGTGAAATAGATTATTTTATGGAACACAGTGAAGAAGATTTAATTAAATATATAAATACCTTAATTTCCACTAGCTTATTGATAACCTTACGAGGAGAATATGAATTGAACCAAATGGCTCGTGATTATTTATCAATTGATCATAAGCCTAATAATGACTTTTTGAAAAAAATATTAATAAAAAGAAAAAGATTGAATGCAATACTACAAGATATAAGGGTTAAAAATGAAAACGATCCTTTTTCACCCCACGCGCTATTTAAGAATTTAGAGAATAAAAACAGAAAATTAGCTTCATATTATTTGTTAAAAGCTTTGGAGTACAGTGCTCAAAGGAATTGGGCTGAAGCTTATAATTTTATTTCTAAGGCCTCTAATATTGCACCTGATTATTTTGAAGTGTATAAAATTAAAGCATTTATAGCTGCTGAAAATGATGAGCAATTTGAGGCTATTACCAACTATCGTACAGCGCTAGAATCATGTGAAGACAAGTTTGAGGAGGCCACAATATTATATCTTTTCAGTGTATTCTACACTATAAAAATGCAGGATTTACACCAAGCAGAGGAATTAATAAACAGAGCTGAAGAAATTGCTCCTGATGAACCAATAATTTTATTAGAAAAGGCTAGAGTTCTAACTTATCTAGGGAAATATAATGAAGCAGAAGTATTACTTGAAAAACTCGAAAAAAACAGAGGTAATTTCGCAGGGAAACTGGAGAACCAATTTATCTCAAGATTTGCTGATTTGTATAGAAGGAAGTCTCAGAATTTTCAGAATAGAGATAGTGCTAAAAAGGTTGAATTACTAGAAAAAGCTATAACAATTATTGAAACCCTTAAAAATATTGATAGCAAAACATATGTTATTATGGCGAAAATTTTAACGGATTTATCCTATTTGAATTTTGATGAAGCTGCTATGAAATTAATCCACTCCAGCTTAAAAAACCACTTCAGTCCCTTGAAATCTTTAAAAGGCAATCATTTAAATAAATTACGAGCTAACCTTGAGAATTATGAACATCAGTTGCCTACTGAATTAAATTTACTACTTAAAAAGTTAACACATAATTATGTTAAGGATGCTAGAGAAATAACAGAACAGAATGTAGGAATAGTTGTTCATATCAAAGATCACTTTGGTTTTATTGCTAACTATCATAATACAGGAATTTACTTCAATTTAAATCGAGTTGAATTTCCTGATATAGAAATAGGTGACGTAGTTAGCTTCAACGTTGTAAAAGTACCAAAAGGCTTGGTTGCAGTTGATATTCAATTAAAAGAGAAAGGACACTTAAAAAAGTCAAATATATAGTTTTTATTGGACTCTATTAGACATAACCAATCGAGAAAGCTATAGATAGAAGGACGGCTACAGAACATACTCAAAACAAAAAGCAACCTCGATCAATGGGCCCACTGATCGAGGTTGCTTTTTGTATGTTGATTTTCAAGCCAATTGAAGTGTTTGAGCTTAAAATATAAAAAGCGGGACATTGAAATAAAGAGGCAGACACAAATATCCTGCTTCTTGTTTAAAACATAGATAGATATTCTTTTAAACCTGCAAGATATCAAGACATATGCCTGCCAATACTGGCCGGCATATCCTTCTTTATCAGTTTAGGTTGCAACTTATAAAACGATTTGAAATAATTGGAATAGGGCTTAGGTAAGTGTTTATTAGGAGAGTAGAAGTTAGAGAGGCATTAGGCAATCAATTTATATAAGAAATGATGAGACTAACACAACATAAGAAAATATAAAAATTAAATAGCTATGTTTAGTAGAAATATATTCAAGAATTTCTGGGCGGTTAAATAAAAATGCAGGTTTACGTAGTAGTTATTAATCACTAAGGAGAAATAAATAAATGATTAACCCACTAGAGTCAGCTCTTTTTCTAAATAATTATAGTGTCAATTATAATGGATTTGAAAATAATAACATAATATTATCAATGTTATACTCCAAAGACAATATCATTTTACATTATTTGTTACTTAAACATAAAAACAAAGAAAAATATATGATATGTGGTTTTGATTTCATTAGAGGATCAATTATTCCTGTAGAGATTAGAAGTATAGGTAATGTTCTAAGAAATCTTAGGGATTTCTTAAATAGTGAATATAATACTATGAAAATAGCTGTTGAATTTATTGACGAAATTGTAGAACATTTTGAGAAGAAGAAAATAAAGAAAGGAATTGATACATACAAAGCGTTATCAATTCTGACATCAATACAGCGAAATATAATAAGTGGGAGATGTGAGGCATACAGTAATGGAAAATTATTAAGACCGCATAAATCTTTACTTATATTAAATAGAAATGGATTAGTTTTTGGGGAATTTGAATTTGCAACTAAACAAGATATTATAAAGGATTTGAAAAATATACATCTTTCTGAAGACTTGGTAATTAATTACAGGATAAAAGGTAATTCTATAGAATCAGCAGGTACAATTTATGAAGTGAAAAAAGGTACAAATCGAATTAATATTTTTCTAAGCTCATTTATGCATGAACTAAGTAAAAAGAAGTTAGGTTTCTTTTCTTTTCATAGTCCAGATCCACATTCACCATTTCAGGCAATTCTGAGGAGTTCGGGAATATTAAAAGAACAAATTAATATAGAGGGTTTCGCAAAAAAATATGGTCCATACCTTGTATTGCTTCCCATAGAAAATCTAGTGTTAAGCAATCCTGAATTTGGCTTTGGAGATGTAACCTTTTTAACTAAAGATCAAGCCTTTGATATGTATAAGGGATTTAAGGAGAACTATAATGACAATTTACTTGGTAAGTTTGATACTTTCGCTCAATCAATTGTCGAATCAGATAACGCATATGACGCCTATTTATTAGGTAGAAGCAAAGTACAAGATGCGATTGAAATGGTAATTTTGCTGTCTAAAAATGAAAGAGTGTTTAATTATTACAACTTAGGATTAGAACCAAATGAATGGAATAGATCACGATTATATCAGAATCCTAAATGCTCCTCAGTATATTATGTAGAAAATATCATAGGCTTAGAAAACGTTTTGGGCGATTCTAAAGATACGTGGGAAGATAATTCATTAGGTCTCAATTCTAAGTTAAATAAAATATTTAAAGAATTGGACTGGTTTGAAGAAAAACTGTATAAAAAACATACCGGACAGCATTCAAATTTAGACAAGCAGCTGTTTAATGCATTAAAGTGGTTGAACAGAAGTTGGAAAGCAGAAGATATAGAAGATAAGGTTATATATAGTAATATATCCATGGAATTTTTGGTTGATAAAGTAGAAACTGACCCTTTTTTGCCTGATGATGTTATCAGGGAGTTCAAAAAACTGTTGAAGCAATTACTAAAAGAACAAAGTGATATTTTTACAGAAGAGTATTCAAAAAAAATAAAAGATAAGAGCTTAAGCAAACTAAAAGATCCACCTTTAAAAGTCAAGGTACAAGCCTTGATTCACCAATTGGCTATCCCTATAACTGATGAGGATTTTAGTAAGTTATGGAAGGTCAGAGACTATCGAAATGACCTGGTACATGGAAAGGATGAATTAGAAATAAATCCGGATAATATTTTGATCGCAAATATCCTTTTAGGTGAGTTTATCATTTATAGATTAAAAAGCATGAAAGACGGTGATTAAAATAAATACTTTATTAGCAGCCTATAATTTTGGAAAAAAATTTTCAAAAACCTCTTTTGGAAGGACGTTTTTTCTAAGATATAAAGATATAAAAAGTGAATTATCACCAGAAACATGGTCACTATATCAAAACGCAATGAGGACATGTTCATTTCAGCACTATTTTTGTTTTGGACTTGCCTATAAAAAAATTGAGGCTGCGTGCTCAGAAGATTATAAAGAAAGTTTTGCTGAATTAGAAAATTGTAGCGAGGTACATTCGTTAATTGAGGAAGGGGATAAAATTGGAAGGGATCTGGAGAATTATCTAATTCAAATGTTTGCAAAGCTACCTTTAAGGGATGCTTCGGTCCCCTACCACTCTTTAGATTTATATAGAGATTGGATGAAGATTTTTTATCAATTGCACAGTACCAAATTATTTAGTTACCTGCATCAACATAAAGCTAATATAGAAAATAAACAAGAAAATGTTCAAAAATTTATAGAAACAAAAGAAATAACCCCTTTTTCAAAACATAACAGAGAAATTATTCGAAAATTAGCAATAAATGAAACGGATAAAGATAGCATGTACTCTTTTGAATTCTTTGAAAGTATTAGAAATTTAGTTCTTCAAGTTATTTTTGAAACCCATTTTAATCTCAATTTTCATTTGAACAGGAATGAGATAGTTCATTATAGAGAAAAGGTACGAAATAAATTTCGGGTTTTTTCAACAAAGGTATTTGGTACGGGGGTTTTTAGATATCAAGGAAATTTTATATTATTACTTGAAAACAATGAACTACAAGATATCGGTTTAATTAAAAGAAAAGTAGGAAGAAACATGGATTTGGGTAAAAAATCTGTTTTAACGATTGAGGGCCTATTATATCCAAAAAACGATTATAATCTTTTTGTCCCAGATCTCCCAAATTGATGAATGTCCTTCATCGAAATGCAAGAAAAAATTTGATATGACTTCTCCATCCTTAAATTCAAATCACTCACCAACATTTCATGTATTACCACATACAGTCCAGACATGTGGAATGTGTAGTGCAGCTTACATTAAAAGGACGCCACTAACCCTTAAGGAGTTGTCTCTTTTTTTATTATAATCTTAAAAATGTTATACCTGTATTAAAAAAATGCTGAACAAAATTTAAAATCTTCACTTTTTTATCAGGTAAACATCTTTTAGACATTAAAATCCGTTTTGATATAAATTCTTTCAATAAGTTACTTTTTAATCATAATGTATATCACAAATACACATTGTAAATCCTCTTTTTCTTCTGACTTCCCTTAATCCGAATCAAATTGAATCATTTGAGGATTACAAACGATTTTCCCTTCAGCTAAAGCCACTGGTGAAAAAGCACGTTCAAAACATATTATGTGTCGGTACTGATGTAGTTATGGACTTTCCGGCCAACACTCAAAAGCTGCGAAAATGGTTTTTAAATATGGCTGAAGAGGTTCATGCAGATCATCAGCTGATTTATCTCAACCTGAGTGACGAACAGTGCTTGCGCCAAATTGCTCAAAGACGTAAGGAACAACCCGAACGGGCGGTTTTTGATACGGAAGCGGTGTTTCATCATGTCACAAGTTTCTTCGAAGAGCCAGATGCATCTGAGGGTTTACATGTTATAGAGTTTAGTGGAGGATCTAAAGAGTAGATCGCCCGGCAGACTGATCATGAGCATAATCCGGGTATTTTCGTTTAAACAATGGAATAATGACTCCTATAGAAGAAAAAGAAAAAGAGGTAGAAAATATGATTGCTAAGACAGAAGAAGATTTCAGCGGTTTGAAGGAAATCGGAAAGATTATCGCGTCCATTCGGGATGAGTTGGTTCAAAAAACGGTTCCCGGCATTACGACGAAAGAGCTCGATGATTTGGCCGGGGAGCTTTTTGAGAAAGCAGGGGCCGTTTCAGCACCAAAAGGCGAGTATGATTTTCCCGGGTTTACGTGCATCAGTGTGAACGAAGAGGTGGCACACGGGATTCCGGGTGACCGGGTGATCCAGGAAGGGGATCTCGTGAATATCGATGTGTCTGCTTCCAAGAACGGTTATTTCGCTGATACGGGAATCTCATTTGTAGTGGGAAAAGGAGAAGAAGTCTTAACGAAATTATGTGACGCTGCGAAGAAAGCTTTTGAAGCGGGCCTTGCGAAAGCAAAGCCAGGTTCCAAAAAAAGCAGAATCGGTAAAGCGGTATTCGAAACAGCGCGGCAGCATGGGTTCACCGTTATCAAAAATCTTACAGGACACGGGATCGGCCGTAAGATCCACGAAGCACCTGACCATATTCTCAATTATAATGACCCGTGGGATGATGAGATCCTGAAGGACGGAATGGTCATCGCCTTCGAACCGTTTATCTCCACCTCTGAAGAAGAAGTGTTCCAATTGGATGACGGCTGGACCTTTGCTACGGAAAAGAGCTATGTCGCTCAAGTGGAACATACAATCATCCTGACTAAAAACGGGCCGATTATTTTAACCCTTTAGTGCTGGTTAGAAAACAGAAAAGATAACACCCAGCTTCTTTCAACCGAAGCTTCGGAAGTTTGTTCTAAAACAAGAAGCAGGAACCCGCCAACAGGTTCCTGCTTCTTTTCAATTAATTAAAACAGGAGCGCTCTAAGACCAATCAACCCCGCCCCAAGAAGATTGTAACTTCCGAAGCAAAACAATTTGTCCAATATGATAAGAATCATGCATCATAATACTGCTGATTAAGTGCTCTATGGAGGGCCTGTTCGCAGCATACGGGGCTTTTAGCTTTTCGTCATCCAGTTCCGCGATGACGGTTTTGAATTGATTCATGACTTCATCAAGGCGCTGTAATGTTTGGGCCCAGCCATTTTCGTCTTCCGGATCCCCAGGATCTGCAAAGGTTTCTTCATTATCCTTTATTTTATGCGGGTTTTCAGTGCCCTTGATTCTGTGAATGACGTCATCATTCCAATAAATCAAATGGTTAACAATCTGCCATATTGAATTGCTCTTTCCTGAACCTGTCCATGATGCCTCAGGCGCGGTTACTCCATCAAGCGCCTGCTCCAAGGATGCAAACCAGTCATTTTCGCGCCAATGCATGTCGAGCTGTTCTGAAAAAAGGTTGGTTACCGTTTGCATACATCCATCTCCTCACTGATTGGGGTAATCTACTAAAGGAACAACAGTTTTTCTATTCGGCTAATCCAGCTTATATTCCTGCATCATTGAGCTTAGTGTTATTTGAAATCAACACTAAGCTTTTTCAACCAGATTTACCTGCTCCCATATCTACTTAAACACCCCATCAATCTCCTCCCGGTCATAATCGAGTATCCACTCTTCAAAATCGTGATAAAGCGGGAGCAAATCTTCTTTTCTTGATGCAATGACATCACAGCCCCGGTCATCGTAGAGATGGTAAATCATTTTTCTGGTTGTGTTGATGAAGTAAATGTCTATTCCATTTCTGGGGAACCCTTTTAAGATGTTAGTCGGGTGCCGAAAATCTTCATAGCTGATAGCAGCAAGCAGCGCTTCGTACCTGATGTCGCTCTTTTTACAGGGAAGAATGAAACGGTGTGTGACCATTTCTTCGTCTGAGAAGGCGTCGGGAAGCGTCGTATGCTTCAGGTTTTGCAGCAGCGCTTTGTTTTTGATGTATTTTTGGTACACGTTTGATGGTCTTTTTTGCAGAAACCGGTCGTGCCTTCCGCAGTGAATGTCGGTTATTAAAAGCACGTCATCTCCAACTTGAAACACTTTATTGAATATGCCTGTGCTTCGTTCTTCGATTTGTCGAAGGTTGCGTTTGTCCTCATGTTCGATCCAGGGGATAGCAATTTCAAAGCGTATACCGTATGGAGACGAATAGAAGAGGGGTGGCTCCAGTTTTAGGCTGTTAAAGTATTCGTGCAAAAAATGAGATAGATCGACTTTCATGGTTCCTCCTGGTTAGTACGGATGATGTTTGAAAGTTGAAAACAGCAGGTCGCCCAGGTTGCCGGTATGGACCTGCTATTTTTGAACATTTTGAAGCACGAGATGGCTGGGAACCATCTATGTGCTCCATAATTCTTCGAAACTCTTTACTTAGCACCCATATCTGCTTCATGAAGGATGAGCAGTTTAGTGAATGCGTCTTCCCCGATCAGCTGCTCGACTTCCTTCATTTTCTTTTCCGTGGCATTCATCGGGATCATATGCATTTGGATAAGGTCACTTGTTAGCTGTATGAAGGGTTTGTCGTAGCCCAGAGCCGTGAGCCAGTAGACAGCGAGCTGGGAGGACACGTATTCATGTCCGAGGAAGCTGGCGTATTTCGTCGGCTCTCCCTTGTAGTTGATAAATGACTTGCAGAATCCTTTTCCCGCATCATGAAATAAGGCAGCCCAGAGCAATGGAAGCTTGTCTGTGCCCTGGTCATTCTCCAAGATGGTCTTCCACACATGGTATGTGTGCCTGCTTATGGAAAAGCTGTGGTAGGAAGAATCATGCGGCACATTGTAGATGGAGTGAAAATCAGGTATATAGGAAGCAAGCTGTGTAAAAAGCAGATCATGGTCCGTTTCGGATGTAATGAGTTGCTCTGCAGCTTGTCTGTTTTCTGCGATGCTCTTTTCGCCTGAGACGATGATGACGTCGTTCCAGCCTTCATTTGGTAAAGGGATCTGCATGGACTTGTACATTCGGTCAATGACCTGCTTTGATACTTTGCGCTCGCGACTCGCGTTGCGTGTCAGTACGGTGTCGTAATGTTCATTCACATAGTAGGCAGTTTTCTTTTCGCATTTGATGACATGGCTGATCAGGTGTTTCCGGCGCCTGCGATTCGTATTGGTGGCGTCATAAATGACATTTCCGCCATCTGCAAGGTGAAGGTTGATTCGTTTATGCAGCTCTTCAAAAATATCATCGTTGCGGCTTTGATCATGCACATTGCCAAGCAGTTCTTCTCTGAGCAGGTCAGAGGAAAAGACAGCTGCATCGATTTCTTTTGCGAGCTTCTCAGCATAGGTGGATTTACCGCTTCCGGGTAACCCGATTAGCATATCAAAGGACGGCATTACTCACTCTCTCCTCTATAGCTCAAGTAATTTTTGTAGATGTGTTCCTTGACGGTTTGCTCCGTCAATTTCCCGTCAGCCTGTTTGTATACTAAGTATTTCAGCTCGCGGGGGACATGCTGGTTCACGTAGATGGCAAATGATTTTCTGTCGGAAGAATGATTGCTTGCACTCGTGTGGTGATGGGCAATGCTTTTTGTCAATTCCATGAGCTGACGATCCAGTATTGATTTAAAGCCCTCGATTTCTTTTCGGAATTCTTCAGGCATCTTCAAGATCAATTCTTCTATTTTTCCAAGTGCCCAGTATTCGGTTTTTAATTTATCTGACAGCCCGTACGCAATCTTGTGTATGTCCAGGTAGCTGTTTCCTTTGATTTTCAGCCTCATGCCGTTGGACCATCTGAGGACCCAGCCTTCACTGTTATGGTCCATGGTGTCTTTTAATTTGATGGCTTCTTCAACCGTCAGCTTGATTTGCTCTGTGACCTGCATTCCGAGAGCTGCTCCAAGTTCCTTCAGCTCGGCATAGCTGTAGTCATGGCCTGTAAACCTGTTGACGGCCCCAATGATAATTAAATCGGTCATGCCGTCATAATCGACAACCACCCTCGTAGCAGGATGGATAATTTCCACCAGCAGGGTCACATCAGGCGGAACCTGGACATGAGAGTATGTTTGGTCCCAGATTGTTTGAGCAGCCTTAGCCTGATCGGATTCAAAAGAGCCCCGTGTAGACCAGTAGATTTGACCATTGATTCTGTAGCAAATGCCTAATGACCCGTCATGCTTGACCGTAAATTCCGGCGTTTCAGAAAAAGGGATACTGGACTCTAATTCCGTCATCTCTCCATAGTTGAAAAATTTCGGGAACGGTCTTGCCAGTACTTCGCCTGTTGACTCATCAATGATCAGCCCTCTGCAATGAATGGTGACATCATTCCAGCGTTTTTCGTATGTAGCATGATCCGTATAGTTGAGGATCACGATATGCGGATGCTCCGGATGAAGTCTTCTATTGATAAACCTGCCCTCAACCTCGGGCATGTATTGTTCCTTCGTAAACACGCTCATCTCTCCTTTTCCTTATTTTACTATATAAGTGAGTGAATCTGGTTTTCTTTTTAATAGAGGGAAAAAGGAGGGTAGGATGGATTAAAATAGAATCATAGTTTTTTAGTAGAAAGGAGATGAAGCAATGGCTGATGCCAAGTTGTTTACCGCTATCCATATACCGGGGATCCCGTTTGTTAATGAGATCATTAGGCCGAATAAATTGAAGAAGCACAACTACCAATTGGCAAAAACGAATAAGATAACTGATTCGCTTTTTCATTATCTTTATAAAAAGGATGCAAAAGAACTTCACTGCTACTACTTGATAGCGGATCCGGATGATGCGCTGGAGAGATATCTGTTTGTGGAAAACAATGAGTTATATTATGACTTTCTTTCGCGGTTCCGGGACGGGAAAAGACAGTATGAAGACACCGAAATGGATGCCTATTTGGATGTGGACGATCCGAAAAGTGTTTTGAATCAGCTGAAACGCACTTACAGCAAACAGTTTTATGGAGAGGATGAGCCTATGCCTATGTGCCATATGTATGGCCAGCGGATGTGGCATCACAGTGCCTTCCTGGTTGCCAACGAGACAGCATTACTGGAATTGAGAGAAGCGATTGATACTGCACTGAAACATAAAGAATCAAGGATTGGCTTATTTCCATCAGATGGTGAAGGATACGACATGTACATTAAATGCGTGGAAGATGACTTTGATTGGGCAAAGCTAGAACTGCCTTACCATGATCGGGAGTACTATATTCCTGATGAAGAGGCAGATTGTTCACCGTCTGATGTCTTCAGGAAGTTCAAGTATCAGTTGAGTGACTATAAAGGTTAATGACAAGAACTTTACTATATCCAATTATGGAGGTTTTTCCATGTTCATCATTCACGACAGCAGAATCCTGACCTATCAAGTTGATCTTGAGAACGCGTGCATTGAAATGAAGGCAGTAGATGAATTCGGAAGCAAAGCAATGCTGCTGTTTGACGATGTCTTTGCGTACTACTTTGAAAACCAGCTGCCAGGGAGTATTCTATTTGACATTACTGTAGGTGAAATCAACGATTTTGCTGAAGATCATAAGGAGCTGCTGAATAAAACAAAAGATCATGTATGGCCGATATATTATAGAAATGTAAAGGAATTAACCGATCACATTAAGAAAAACAGGTATACGTATTACATAATAGAATCTTCATACGGATTAAACGGCTGGGTTTTAGCCAGGGGGATGCGTACGGAAGAGTGTTCATCCTGAAATCAACAGCAAAACCCGGGAACGCATTCCCGGGTTTCTTTTATTTCTTTATTAAGAAAAACTGGTCATAAAATCAATCTTCCTAAACGGACTGTGCTTTGAGGCCATCAGTTTAATCAGAGTGCTTTTTTGTGCATTCAGATATTTTTCCTGTTGGTCTTTGCTTTTTTGGACGAATTCGGCTCCTGCTGTGCAGGCTGTCAGGTACTCACGCCAGCTGGTGTACATAGTCTGTGCAAGTCTGACTGCGCGGAGCTCGTAGTATTGCGCTTCTTCCTGAGTAAGGAGGCCGTTCTGTTTTGCGTGTTTTGCAATAAAAAGGGCGTTGGAGAGATCAAGTGCACCGATGCTGTGTTCATTTAAGCGATGCATGTACTTTTTTACGGCTGAGAGCTTTGCCTTCAGTCCTTCTTCATCCTCTCCGGAAATCAGCTCATGGGATTCATTCTCTGAGAGGAACAGAAGGGAGCTTTGAAGGACGTAAAATTCTCTCCTGTTTCCTATTGTTAAAAACCACTCCAGCAGGTCCTTTGCAGTATTTTTGTCTGTGACCCCATAATGCTTCAGATGGTTTCTGGCGGCGCTTTTGCTGAACGGAACATCTGTGAGAAAGAGAGAGTAATAGAAGGTGGGGTAGCTGATCATACACAGCGGTGCCATTGTGTTCATATATTTTTTCTGTTTACGGTTCATAAAGCTGCTCCTCCTTTCTATAAAACCATTTTCCGTACGCGGTTCCACTCTCTCAAAATCGTAATCACAGAATAGATCCATAATACTGCCCAGAACAGCGGCGTCAGGGTGTACTCAAAATAGAGTGATAAATTAATATACTGAAAGAGTGAATAGGCGGCGTATAGGACTTTAAGAATTGGATGATCAAACCAATTCTCTCCGCCAAGAGCCTGCAGTTTGTTGTGGCTCACTAGTAGAAAAATGAAAGCGAAAAAGATCCTCCATTTCAAGTGGCAATACAGAAAAATACGCAGCTTATCTTTAAACGTATCAGGCCTGATCTCTTTCTTAATTTCCTTCTTCGTCAGCGGCTTCCGCTTATAGCTGTTTCGGAACAGAAAATCATTGATTTTAGCCAGATAAACAATGGTCTCTGCATCTTTTCCCTGAATCCTCTCCAGGTGCATAAAGGTTTCACGGGCTTTCTGCCATTCTTCTTTTTGAAAATAGATTCTGCCTAAAAGGCTGAGAGCATCCGGGTGGTCCGGGTGGTCAGAAAGGATTTTCAGGCAGGCTTGTTCCGCCTCTTCATATTTTCCTGTTTTAAATAGCAGCTGTGCAAGTAGCATTCGATTTTTGATGTTTTCAGGCTGAAGCACGCATGCTTTTTTAAAAGCATCAGCCGCTTCTTCAAATCTTCCGCTCCGTTCATAAATCATTCCGGCAATTGTCTGCAGCTGCGGATCATCCTGGAAAATAGACAGGGCCGTATTCACATAGGTTTCTGCTTCTTCCAGCCGGTTTTCAAGGAGTTCATCGAGGGCTTTTTCCCGATTCATCAGATAGAGATCATAGGGAATGTCCTCGATATGTAAAAGTGGCTGATAAGAAAGCGATGGATAGAGCCCTGTATTGTCTTTGAGACGACGCAGAAATTCCTCGGTTTCTTCTTCGCCGAGAAGATACGGGTCCTCCCTCAGCATGTCAGTCCACTGGAAGGTGTCTTCAAGCAGTTTCCAGATGTAATCCGGGAGATAAGGATTCAGCTCGAGAAAGGTCAGGAGCCGTTCACTCAGATAATCTCTTTGTTCCATATCCCACAGTGCATCATCATTGAGGAGTTCAAGCCATTTCTCCTTGTTTATGCGGGAAGGGAAATGCTCATAAATCTGCTCCACCTTCTCCATGAACAAATCGATCGTTGAGCGGGATTCTGTTTCTGTCTCCTGCCATTCTGAAAATGGGAAATGAGACGGGAGGGGAGGGGCAGGTTCTTCCTCCATTTGTACATGTACGCTCTCTTCATAGGCTCTTTCTTCAGCAGGACGTAAGTTTCGGTTTTTCCATGCCTTTTTGACGGTGTCAAAGGCCTCCCGCAGCCTCTGATAACCTTCCGGATCGTCTTCAGGGTGATGGATTTTGAGCTTTGCCGAGTAGGCTTTTTTAATAACGGTCATGTCGTCGGTCGGTTCGATGCCTAATATCTTCCACGCTGAATTCATCGCTGTCTGCTCCAGTTTTCCATCTCTTCCAGGATCTCTTTTAAGCGCGCTGCGGCTGCGCGGATCTTCTGGTCATCCTGTGACGCAAGGATGTGCTCGAACTGTTCCAGGGCAGCGGCTGCAGCTTCCCGTTCGCGTCCAAGTGTTTCTTCATATAACCGTTCGCCCCTTGCGAGAAGGAGCCTGTTTTCCGTCCGGTCTCTCGGATGAATTTTAAGAGCCTTCAGCTCTTCCATTCTTTTTTCCATTTCAAGAGGGGTCATGCTTCCTGCATTTTTTTCAATCATCATGTTTTGTTTGCTGCCGGTGCTGATGGTTGTGACCTCAACCTCAAGCAAGCCGTTTATGTCGTATGTATAGCGCACATCGACAGCTTCTTTTCCCGCAGGCGACTTCGGAATCTGAACGGTCAGTTCGCCGATTTTCAAGTTATTTTCAACGCGTCTGCTTTCTCCCTGATAGATGTCAATGACAATCCGGTCCTGGTTGTCCTTGATCGTGTAGAGGCGTTCGACTCTGCTGACGGGAATCGGCGTATTTCGCTCAATGATCGGAAGGAAATGGCCGGACGTGTAGGAGTCGGCATCATGCTGCTTCACGACATCTGTTCCGAGTGAATAAGGGCACACATCGGTCAGGATGAGTTCGTCCACGGCTTCATTCCGCTCTTTCAGCGCAACCTGGACGGCAGTTCCAAGGACTACTGCTTCATCAGGATGAATCGTCAGGACGGGAAGCTTGCCGAAAATCTTTGTGACAATGCCTTTAATCATCGGAAGTCTTGTGGCTCCGCCAATCAGGATCACAGCGTCAATCTCGTCTGTCTGCAGGTCGGCGTCCCGCAGTGCGCGTTCGATTGGATTTCGAAGTTTCAGCACGAGAGGCTGGGCTATTTTTTCAAAAGTAGTCCTGTCTAAGCTGGTTGAATACTCCTGACCGTTGTGATGAAGCACCATCCGGCCGCGCTGATGATGGCTGCCAAGCTCCCGTTTGCATGTTTCCGCCTGCTTGAACAGGACAGACTGCGCCCGTGCATCCAGGTCATCTGCCGCAAGCTTGTGGTCGTTCAAAAAATAGTGCATGAGCAGGTGCGTAAAGTCCTCGCCGCCGAGAAAATTGTCTCCTGCAATAGATTTAACCTCCATGACTCCTTCAAAAAGCTCAAGAATCGATACGTCAAACGTTCCGCCCCCAAGGTCAAATACGAGGAAGCGGGTGTCCTCATTCTGCTGGTGAAAGCCGTATGCGATGGCTGCAGCTGTAGGCTCGCTGATCAGACGGTCAACCGTAAGACCTGCAAGCTCGGCTGCACGCTTTGTCGCTTTTCGCTGCTGGTCATTAAAATAGGCAGGAACACTGATGACGGCATGCGTGATTTCTTCGTTCAAAAACGTTTCTGCATCTCTTTTTAAAGACTGAAGAACGAAAGAGGACAATTCCTCAGGAGACAAATGATAGGTTCCGAGATGATAGGTTTTAGCCGTTCCCATATAACGCTTAAAAGCGGATGCTGTAAGGTGGGGATGTGAAATTTGGCGCTCTTTTGCAATTTCGCCGACGAGGATTTCGCCGTTGTCATCAATGCTGACAATGGATGGAGTCAAATTGCTGCCGAGTACATTTGGAATAGTTTTTGGCCCTTCTTCAGACCAAAACGCTGCAAGACTGTTGGATGTGCCCAGGTCGATGCCAATGACAGTCATTCTGTTCTCTCCTCTATGAAAAGTTCTATTTATGGAGTCTATTATATAAGCTGGAAAAGAAAAGTTAAAACAATAACTGGTAAATTTCAGGATATTCTTGCAGGCGGAAGAACAGGAGCTGTTTTTCCCTCAGCCGAAATGGTATATAATAAGAAAATGCGTCTTTCTTACTGAAAGACGGACTTCAGATACGAAAAGGTGAAAACAAATGAACAGCACATGGTCAATGCTTGAAGAAGCAAAACCATTTTTAAAGGAAGCCTGGGAAAAGGCTTCGTATACAACTCCAACAGCTATCCAGGAAAAGGCGGTTCCTGCCATTTTGGACGGACGCGACGTGATTGCAGAATCACCGACGGGAACTGGCAAAACGCTTGCTTATTTGCTGCCTGTCCTGCAGCGCATCAACCCTGAGAGCAAAAACATCCAGACACTGATCATGGCGTCTTCAAGGGAACTGGTCATGCAAATCCATGAAGAGATTCAAAAGTGGTCAGCGGGAAGCGGGATTCTAGGCGCAAGCTTCATCGGCGGAGCCAATGTGAAACGACAGCTTGAGAAGCTGAAGAAGCGCCCGCAGATTATTGTCGGTACACCGGGCCGTGTTTACGAACTGATCAATCAGAAAAAAATCAAAATGCATGAAGTAAAGACGATTGTCCTTGATGAAGGCGATCAGCTGCTGCAGCCGGAGCATCTTTCGAACATCAAAAACATCATTAAAACAACATTGAAAGACAGACAGCTTCTTCTTTTCTCGGCGACTCTTCCTGAAAAGACGGAAGCAGAAGCAAAAAAGCTGATGCAAAATCCGGAGCTGATTAAAATCAGCCGCGGAGAAGCCGTTCAGTCTGATGTTGAACATATTTATTTTTCATCCGAACAGCGCGACAAAATTGATCTTCTTCAAAAGCTTTCAAGAGTGGAAGGGACAAAAGCGATTGCATTCGTGAAGGATATCGGAAATGCAGCGGTCCTTGCTGAAAAGCTGATGTATAAGGGCATTGAGCTCGGCATCCTGCACGGCGACTCTTCAAAACGCGAGCGCGAACTTGCGATGAAGAGCTTCCGAACAGGGGAGATCTCCATGCTGCTTGCAACAGATGTTGCCGCACGCGGCCTTGATATTGAAGGTGTGACGCATGTCATTCACTATGACCTGCCGGAAACGTCTGAACAATATGTTCACCGCTCAGGCCGTACGGGAAGAAACGGTGCCAGCGGAACGGTCGTATCTCTCGTGACAGAACGTGAAGAACGCGAATTAAAGCAACTGTGCCGCAACCTCAAAATTGAGCTGCACAAAAAGCGTTTTTACCACGGGGAAGTTGTGGATTCAAAGTGAGTTAAGTGAAGGTCCTGCACTTAGTGCGGGGCTTTTTCAGTTGATGTTACATTATACAGCTATAAAAAAGAAAAAGCCGCCGGGAAGGCAGCTTTGCACATATCATGGGGCCAATCTTGGATGTATTTTTAAAGTGTGTATATCTTGAAGAAACTATTCATGATTATCCACAATGGGATAAAAGAGGCATGTACGAAGATATCCACAGATGATTTACGTTTCGAAACAATAATGTAAAGCGTTTACACGACTTATGCACATTATCAACAGTTTAAACACAGACTTTCCGTGAAATCTGTGGACTGTGGGAATAAGGTGAATAGAGGGGATGTTCATGCCGGAAAGATATTATTCACATTATCAACAGGTGTGTGGATAACTTTATCCCCACTTGAAAGCCAGTGACGGAAGAACCATCACTGGCTGATTTTTTTCTGCTATAATGATTTTCCCTGACGCTGATCGGCAGCTTTGGCTCTAGCCTGAGCTTCTTTGTCTGCACTGTCTGCGAGTTCAGCTGAATATTCCTCGTAAACACCGTCAGCTTCTTTTTTTAAGTTTTTCGGTACTTGAGGCAAGTTGCTCTTGTTTTTGGACTGCTGGCTGTTTGATCTTCCCATGATAAAAGCCCCCCTAAAAAAGTTGAACGAAATGTTCTTTTTTAGTGTGGATTATTTGGGAGGACTTATGCTGGTAGTTGCTGACTTTAGGCGTTAAGCTCACTTGCGGTGAAGCGGTTATTAGTTTTTGTGCTCGTTAAGAACACTTTCCAGTGAACAATCATGAAAGTTTGTGTTGCTAACTCAGGTTAAGAACACTTTCCAATGAACCATCAGCAAAGTTTGTGCTGCAAACTCAGGTTTAGAACACTTTCCAGTGAGCGATCATGAGAGTTTGTGTTACTAACTCAGTTTAAGAACACTTTCCAATAAACAAACAAGAAAGTTTGTGCTCCAAACCCAACTTAAGCGCACTTTCCATAAAGCAATCAACAAAGAAAATGCTGCAAACCAAGGTTCACAGCACTTTCCAAAAATATTTACCAAAGTTAATGCTCCTGCCTCAACGTCCGCTCTTACTGCCTATGTACCCGCCCGCGCGGTCCGCCATTTTAAATTCACGTGAATAGGTTACTTCCTGTGCGCCGCTTAGAGAGTTGCGTGTTTTTTCGCGTTTTCTTTTGTCCGACATGCTTTTTCACCCCTTCGAATTTGTGTCACATCTATTTTCGTCATCCCGGCAAAATCTCATACAAAAAAACCTGCTTTGTACCAGCAGGTTTTTAGGCTTTTCTTATTTTAGGCTTCCTTAAGATGCTGTTCCTCTGTTTCTGCAGCGGTGCGCACCGTATAGAAGGTGTAAAGGTCTTTTGAAATTTCGTAAAGGTTATAGATATCTTCACCCTGATTGATCTCATCAAGGAGTGGTTTTCGTGTTTCGTTCGCGTTGACAACGTACGGCAGTTTTTCGGCTGCTTTTGTTGAGCGGACGTTTTTCTTGCGGATGCGAAGGAAAATCCGATCGATGCCAAGATCAAAAAAGAGTTCATTAAAGAAGGCATCTTTTGCTGCCTGGTTATAGCCTTTTCCGTGGTATGGTTTCCCGAGCCATGTGCCGAGAAATCCTGCGTTGTCCTGGATGTCAAACAGACTGATCGTTCCGATTGGAGAGCCCCATTCATCAAGAATGGTACGTGAAATTAATTCCCCGCGCTCTTCTGCTTCAATTGTCTGTTTGGTTAAAAAAAGATATTCATCAATTGATGCTGCTTTGTGGCGCACAAATGGGAAGACATCAGGGTGGATCATATGATCATATAGCGGCTGACTGTCATGAATATCACGTTTTTTAAGCATTTGCTGTCCCTCCAACCAGAGGGCAGACTTACAGACTTGTCGTGTGAAAGTCCCACCCTCGAAATTTTTTAAATTAGCCAAAAAATTTCGGGGTGGGAATCGAACCCACTAGGACCAGTTTACTGGTGGCGCACCATTTGCCTTCCCACGCAATTGCATCATTCGGTTTTTAGTAATTAATGTCCAGCTGCAGCGCTCGGTCTCCTCTGTCGGAAAAAATCTCGACTTTCTTATCTGACTGCCGGAGAAAAACGGGCTCTTCCGCTTTTCTAGTTTATTACTCTTTCCTCAAGTATCATACTCGATTTTTTTTCAAAATGGAACAATTTTTTTTGTTAATTTTATGTGAATTTGAGCACATTTTTTGAGACTGAGAAAGCGCTGTTTTTCAAGAGGGAAATTCAGGTTTTTTGATAGACTATTTTCCCGTTTATCATTGTCAGCCCGGGCTTTGCGAGGTAGTGGAACGGGTGGTGGTTCCACAGAACGATGTCAGCGTCTTTTCCCGGTTCAAGGCTTCCGACAAGGTGGTCGATCATCAGGTTTTTGGCAGCGGTAATCGTGATGGATTCAAGAGCGAGTTTTTCGTCAAAACCTTCCCTTACGGCGATGGATGCGACCACGTTCAAATACTGGATCGGGGTGTAGGGGTGGTCCGTCGTGATGGAGACTTCTACCCCCCGGTCAGCGAGTGCCTGATACGTTTCCCAGCTTTTGTTTTTGAGTTCGATTTTTGATTTGCGGGTAAGGGTCGGGCCTACGCTTACTTTGATGTTTTTACCGATAAATTCATCTGCGATCAGATGGCCCTCTGTACAATGTTCAATCCTGAAATCAAGGTCGAATTCTTCTGCAAACCGTATTGCAGACAGGATGTCATCTGCTCTGTGTGCGTGAATGCGGACTGGGATTTCACGGTTCAGCACTTTTTTAATGGGGATGGATCTGAAGTCATCGCAGTCATTCATGCTGCATTTGGCTTTATAAAAAGCTTCCCTGAGCATGCCCATGATGCCCATTCTTGTAATGGAATCCTTATTGCCGTGGCTGTGAATGCGCTTCGGGTTTTCGCCCAAAGCAATTTTAAGAGCAGCCGTTTCCACCACGAGCATGTCTTTGATATTGATGCCGTGGGTTTTGATGACGGATGTTGTTCCGCCGATTACGTTTGCGCTGCCCGGCATGACGTGGACGGTTGTTATGCCGTACCTGACTGCATCTTTAAAGCCCTGATCAAGGGGATGCACGCCGTCGAGTGCACGAATGTGCGGAGAGAGCACTTCAATGGTTTCATTCGCATCATTGCCTGCCCAGCCTGTTCCTTCATCATACAGACCAAGGTGTGTATGAACATCGATAAAGCCGGGGAAAAGAAACTGCTCCCCGCATTCAATGATGGCTGCATCAGGCGGGGCAGGGAGGTTCTTGCCGATTGCTTTGATTTTGCCTCCTGTCACGAGCAGATCTGATTGATAGAGCGTTTTTGACGTTATGGGATAAATGGTTGCATTCCTGAATAAAAAGCTGTCCATGGCAAACTCCTATTCTGAGTGACCTATCTTGATTTTAATAAGTCTGACAAAGCATCCTCGAGTAATGGAAATGTAAAAGTAAAGCCGTTTTCTGCCGCTGCTTTTGGAATGACACGCTGTCCTTCAAGGACAAGGATGCTTCGCTCCCCAAGCGCCATTTTCAGGGCAAATCCCGGAGCCGGAATCCAGTGTGGGCGGTTCATCACTTTCGCCGCCGTTTTTCCGAATTCCTTCATCTGTACCGGATTTGGCGAAACGGCATTCACGGGGCCTTCTATTGTACTGTCTTTCATCACGAAATGTATAAGTCTCACTACATCATGTATATGAACCCATGACATCCATTGTGTGCCTGAGCCCACTGTCCCTCCCGCAAATAATTTATATGGAAGGAGAATGGCAGGAAGAGCCCCTTTGTCACCGAGAATGATCCCGAAGCGGACAAAAACGGTGCGGACCCCAAGTTTTCCGATTTCCGCTGCTTCCTGCTCCCATTTCATGACGGTCTCTGACAGAAAATCAGTAGCTCCAGGTGCGGATTCTTCCGTGAAGGTCTCGGTTTCCGACGTTCCGTAAATGCCGACAGCGCTAGCGTTTACATGGACTTCAGGTTTTTTCTGAAGGCTGTCAATGATTCTGTAAACTTCACGGGTTGTTTTAATTCTGCTTTCGACGATTTCTTTTTTATTTTCCTCCGTCCATCTGTCGTTGATGGATTTGCCTGCAAGATTGATAAAGGCATCAATGCCCTCGAGTTCTTTTTCAGGAGCAGCGCCGTCTGTCATCCATTCAACAAAGCGGACGCCGCTTTTATCGCTTTCTTTTTTCGATCTCGTTAAAATCAGCACTTCGTTTCCGTTATCTGCGAGAAAGGCCGAGAGCTCGTTTCCGACAAAGCCCGTTCCGCCTGCGATTGCTATTTTCACGGTCATCACTCCTTGTTATTCTCTTTCCTTATAATTCAGCACTCAAACCCCAATAATCCTTTTTAATATGCTCTGCTCCAGAAAGTTTTTTGACCGATGTGCACCAGTTCTTTTTAAAAGGTGCAAAAAGGGAAATGTGATAAAATAAAGGGGAGGTGTCCTATGCCAACAATATCGAAAATAACGACTCAAAAGAGCAGTGAAGAACGGTTTAATGTGTTTTTGAATGATGGCAAAGGTGAAAAATTCGCCTTCAGCGTCGACCAGAACGTTCTATTAAAGTTTGGCCTGAAAAAAGGCCTTGAACTGGATGAGATGGAGATTCTCGAGATCCAGTACGGGGATTCGGTCAAAAAGGCGTTTAACAAAGCGATTGAATTCCTCGGATTCAGAATGAGATCAGAGAAGGAAACGGCCGATATGCTTTTGAAAAAAGAGTACCCTGAATCGGTTGTGACAGAGGTTATCCATCAGCTTCGGCATTATAAATACGTAAATGACAGTGAGTTCGCGGATGCATTTGTGCGGACGCACTGGAAAACCGGGGGAAAAGGACCGGGTGTAATTAAAAGGGAGCTTTCCTTAAAAGGCATTGATAAAGCAACGGCGGAAAAGGCGTTGGAGCAGTATACAAAAGAGGATCAGATTGAACAGGCAATGGTCCATGCCGAGAAAACGGTAAGAAAAGAAGCAAAAAGCTCGACTGTTCAGACGAAGCAGAAAATAGAACAGACCCTGCTTCGAAAAGGGTTCAATTTTGATGTGATTTCAATCGTCACGGAAGAAATGACGTATGAGAACAATGATGATGAAGAATATCAGTCTCTGGTGAAGCAGGCAGAAAAACTTCAGCGGAAGTACGCGAAAGAAAAGCCATCTGCATACCGGCTAAAAATGAAGCAGGCGCTATACAGAAAAGGGTTCCAGATAGACATGATCGAACGGTTCCTGAATGAAGAAGAGGAGCAGGACTGAACGCCCTACTCCACAATGATTTCAGATCTCCCGTCATCAAGGCTGTATATTTTTTCAGCAATAACGTCGGGTGACCGGAGCCGTGATTTATCTTTAATATGATCGCTTTCGTTCCAGAACGGTGTGTCCATGCCGCCCATGTATGCTCCTGACAGAACGATGCCAGTTCCCTCATATTCTTTTACGAGGCTCTCAGTAAAGCCTCTCAGGGCAAATTTGGAGGCGCAGTAGGCACTTTCATTCACTTTTCCTCTGAGGCCTGCTGTTGAGATAATGTTGACGATTTTTCCTTTTTCTTTATAATGCTTCAGGAATGCCTGTGTTAAAAGAATGGTGCCAAACACATTTGTATCGAGCATTTCCTTGATCTGACCCGCCGGCATGTCCGTGATTGGACCAAAGTGGCCGACTCCTGCGTTATTGATGAGCGCAGTGACAGGGTGGCGGCTGAAGAGGGTGGCAGTCAGTTGTTCGATTTCCGTCTGAGACCGTATGTCCAGCTTGTATGTATATACCTGCTTATGGGGCAGCAGCTGTTTTGTTTGGAGTAGCTTCTCCGTGCTGCGCCCGAGAAGAATGATCTCGGCAAAATCTTTGCTGTAGGCCAAGGCGAGTGAGCGTCCGAGTCCTGAGCCTGCACCTGTGACGACTAGTGCTGTCATAAAATCACTCCTATAGATGTCATACATTTATTTTATCCTTTTAAAGGGCAAAAAAGAAAGGAAGTACCATCATGCAGACAAAACGCTACAGCACGATGACAGAATATGAACTGAAAACAGAAATCGCCGCTCTTTCCGAGAAAGCCCGTAAAGCTGAGCAGCTTGGCATGGTCAATGAATTTGCGGTGCTTGACCGCAAGATTACGATGGCAAAGGCCTATTTGCTTAACCCTGATGATTTTAAGCCTGGGGAAGTGTATGAAATAGAAGGTGCACCGGGCTCATACTTTAAAATTGACTACATGAATGGTGTATTTGCGTGGGGGAACCGTCTTGAATCCCCGGACTTAGAAGAGGAAGGCATTCCAATTTCGATGCTTGGCCGAAAAAAAGAAGAAAACGAACCACGCTGAATCTGATTCATTCAGCATGATTCGTTATGCGTTTAGCCTATGATCTTTTTCTTGTCTGACGCTCGAGAATGATTAAGTCCTGAGTCTGCTGCGTCTGCCCGTTCACCTGTGCATGCGCATGCTTTGGGTTGGCCCAAGGCTGCTGAAACGGATTAGCCATTCGATTTTCAAAAAACTTTTTGTGTGTTGACCCCATTATAAGCACCTCCGCAAAATGTGTGCAGTCTTTTAAAACTGATTTTCGCGCTCGCCGGAAGCTCTCATGCGTTCCTGCGGATGTGTGTTGATGGTTCCGTCGGCCCGTTTGGACGCGAAATCATCTTTTGCTCTTGGCTCTCCTTCAAACTTATTGCTTGACTGGATCGGAAAGTCTTTCGCTTTGTTCCGCATTCGTATGACCTCCAATGGGTTTAAACTAGCTTCATTAGAAGCCTACTTATAGTATGTGATGCTTCCGCAAAAACTATAAACCGAACGGGGTGATGAAAAATGGAAATGTATCACGACCGGCTTGCCCGGCTGCTTATGGAAAAAAATCCTGCCCTGTCCTATGACAAGGCGAGAACGTGGGTTGAACTGCTGTGGGATGACTTTGAGACAACGTACGCCAAAGCGGGGGAGAAGTACCGCGGGAAAAACATGACAGAGAAGATTGTCACGCAGTGGATTGTCAACTACGGTGACAAACTGCATCAATTTTTGGCGACGAACCCGAAATACAGCCATCTTCTGAATGACAGCGACGGCATGCTCCATTAAAAAAACTTGGCCCCATTCTTGGGAGCCAAGTTTTTTATTCCGGCAAAAGGTCTAATTTTTTCCGTAGCTTTTCTTCACTGAAAATCCAGCCTGTATAGGAGCTGACAATATTCAGGTTCTGATCGAGCTGGACGATCGCGACAAAGGGGTAATGGCCTTTGCTTCTGTATCTCAGGTCGATGAATTTTACTTCATAGTGGTCTGTATACTCATCCACTTCCCACCGGTACACGGGAGAAAAAGACAGAAAGGCCGAGATGTTTTCATCCTCTTCAGCTGCCTGAATGATTGCCGTCTGAGGGACGGGAACTCGGTCATACTCGTCAAGAATCGTTAATTTGCCGTTCAGCGACCGTCCCACATAGAAATGGGATTTTGTAATAATCGCCACGCGCCACCGTCTGAATTTCATCGTCGGGGAAATGATGATTTTTTCCACTTCGCTGTATTTTTCATGGATTTTTTTCACAATGCTTCTTTTCATAAAGAAGCGTAAAATGTAATAGAAAAAGACGACGATAAATACGGTCAGAAACGTGTACCCGGCAGGTGTGCCGAAAACCCAGAACAAGATGCCAACGCAGTAAATGGCAAACAGGATCGGGTCGAACGTGTTGATCATGCCGAGCGCCACCCATTTGTGGGAAAAAGGCCGCAGAGCCTGTGTGCCGTATGCGTTGAAAATATCAACAAATACATGCAGAACGACTGCAATTGTTGTCCATATCCCTAGATGCAGCAAGTTTGAGCCGGGAAAGAGCCAGAACAGCAATCCGGTAATCAGCACCGACCAGAGAATCACCGCAGGAATGGAATGAGTAATGCCGCGGTGATTGCGGATATATTTTGCGTTATTTCGGAATTTGAGTATCGTATCAAGATCAGGAGCCTGTGAACCGGCAATCGCTCCGATCATGACTGCCTGAGCTGTTACCGGGTCAGTACCGACAGCGGGATCCAGTGTCGCAAGTCCGCCAAGGGCAATGCCCATCACAACGTGTGTGCCTGTATCCACTTTGCAAAACCTCCTGTCACATTCTTATGAAGACTGAGCTTTTCCTATCCCTTCTGAAAAGAATAAGTATGCTCTTTATGGCATTTTGCATGGAACGGCATGAAAGAGTCAAACACTAACATGCTTTCCCTTTTTAAATACGGATAAATGCTGTATGATTTCTAAGTTGAAAACAAAGATACCCTTTTATTTTCCCAAATATCCAATAAAAATAACATGAGAGGAAAGATAAATATGCTTGATGCAGCCGACAAGAATCTGCACTCATTACATATAGAAGATTTCAGGCGTGATTTGATCTCATGGTACCTGCGCGAGAAAAGAGACCTGCCGTGGCGGCTTGATCAGGATCCCTATAAGGTGTGGGTCTCTGAGATTATGCTGCAGCAGACAAGGGTGGACACGGTCATTCCTTATTTCCTGAACTTCACGGAGAAATTTCCGACCCTTGAAGCACTTGCAGCTGCTGATGAGGAAGATGTGCTGAAAGCGTGGGAGGGCCTTGGCTACTACTCGCGCGTACGGAATCTTCAGTCTGCGGTAAAAGAAGTCGTAAGTACTTACGGAGGCGTCGTGCCGAATACGCCTGAGGAAATCAGCAAGCTGAAAGGTGTCGGTCCCTACACAAAAGGGGCGATCCTGAGCATCGCATACGGGGTGCCGGAGCCCGCTGTTGACGGAAATGTGATGAGAGTCATGTCGCGGATTCTTTCAATCTGGGAAGACATCGCGAAACCGAAGACAAGAACCATTTTTGAAAAGATTCTTTATGAAGTCATTTCAAAAGAACAGCCGTCTGAATTTAACCAGGCGCTCATGGAGCTTGGTGCAATCGTATGTACGCCAACATCCCCGTCCTGCCTGATCTGTCCTGTAAGAGAACACTGCCAGGCGTTTGAAGAAGGCGTTCAGACAGAACTTCCGGTGAAAAGCAAAAAGAAAAAGCCAAGACCGGTATCGATGGCAGCGGCTGTTTTGAAAGATGATGCCGGAAATTTCTATATCCACAAACGCCCGTCATCCGGTTTGCTCGCAAATTTGTGGGAGTTCCCAAATTGTGAAACGGAAGTTGGGCTGATTTCTCAAAAAGAACAGCTTGTTAGGTACTTGCATGAGGAATATGAAACAGATGCTGAGCTTGAGCCCTTGTCAGGAACCATTCAGCATATTTTTTCCCATCTCGTCTGGAATATCTCTGTCTATGCAGGAAAGCTGAAGCCGGGCAGCAGCCCCAATAACCTTCTAAAAGTAACAGAAGCAGAAATGCAGAAATATGCCTTCCCCGTTTCCCATCAGAAAATTTATCAGATGACGGAGGCACACAAATAAAATCCGGCCGGATGCGGCCGGATTTTTCTCAATCATAGCTCACTCTGGTTCCGTGAGTGTAATCGGCCTCGCCGCGCTTCAGGCCTCCGCGGGCTTCAATCTCCTCGATGATTTCACGGTGGATTGTTTGGCCCTCGGCGTTTAAATACGGCATCATCTGCTGAAGCCCGTGGTGAAAGTATGCAAGCTCACTGTCTTTCCATTCGTGTATGGACATCATTGACAGTTCCGTCATATCTCTGCCTACGTACATGATGAACTCCTCCTCTACTACTCGCTTTTCCTATTGTTTGATACAATAAGGGCAACTATACGAACTACAGCACTTAAGGAGATGTAAAAATGAACCAGAACAAAACCGCTTTAATCACAGGAAGCAGCCGCGGCATCGGCAAAGCAATCGCCCTCCGTCTTGCCAAACAGGGCTATAATATCGTGATCAACTATGCACGCAGCAAGAGCGCTGCCCTGCAGACAGCGGAAGAAATTGAAGCGCTTGGCGTTAAAGCACTTGTTGTGAAAGCAAATGTGGGCAAGCCCGAGAAAATAAAAGAAATGTTCGCTGAAGTCGATGAGACGTTCGGCAGACTTGATATTTTTGTTAACAATGCGGCATCCGGCGTTCTTCGTCCGTTGATGGAGCTTGAAGAAACGCATTGGGACTGGACAATGGATATTAACAGCAAGGCTCTTTTATTCTGTGCCCAGGAAGCGGCCAAGCGCATGGAGAAAACGGGCGGAGGCACAATTGTCAGCATCAGCTCCCTCGGCTCCATCCGTGTCCTTGAAAACTACACAACCGTAGGCGTTTCAAAAGCTGCGCTGGAATCATTGACGCGCTACCTGGCTGTAGAGCTTGCGTCCAAAAACATCGTGGTCAACGCCGTATCTGGCGGGGCGGTCGATACAGAAGCCCTCAAGCATTTCCCAAACCGCGAAGAATTGCTTGCTGATGCAAGAAGAATGACCCCTGCCGGAAGAATGGTCGACACAGAAGACATGGTCGATGCCGTTGAATTCCTGTGCTCTGAAAAAGCCTCGATGATCAGAGGGCAGACCATTATTGTAGATGGCGGCCGTTCTCTTTTGATGTAAATCGATCCTGAAAAAAAGATCGAAAAAAAAAGCGGATATAAAAATCACCTCCGGGACATGATAAATTTCGTGGAGGTGATAAACATGGCAAACCAACAACAACCAAACAAATCACAAGCAGGCACAAGCGCACAACACGTGAAACAACAAAACGCTCAAGCTGCTCAAGGTCAACAACAATACGGTGCTGAGTTCGCAAGCGAGACTGACGCTCAACACGTAAAGAAGTACAACCAGCAAGCTGAAGCTAAAAAGAACCAAAACTCATAATCGAACCGTTTAAAAAACGAAAAGAGACACTTCTCCCTTGTGTGGAGAGGTGTCTTTTTTTGGTTTGGGGAGGGAGGGGGCAGAATACATTAGACCATCAATGGAGGATTGGCCTTGGTTGTGGTTCTTATCGGATAGAATGAACCCCCAACAGAGGATATCGTTTGGTTGGTGGTACTTATCGGAGAGAAAGGAACCATCAACTGAAGAATCTTTTTGGTTGGTGGCACTTATCGGGAAGAATAGAACCCTCAAAAGCGGATATTGTTTGGTTGATGGTACTTATCGGGGAGAAAGGAACCCTCAACAGAGAATTTCATTTGGTTGGTGGTACTTATCGGAGAGAAAGGAACCATCAAAAGAGGATTTCATTTGGTTGGTGGTACTTATCGGGGAGAATGGAACCCTCAACAGAGGATTTCATTTAGTTGGTGGTACTTATCGTGGAGAATGGAACCCTCAACATAGAATTTCATTTGGTTGGTGGCACTTATCGCAGAGAATGGAACCCTCAAAAGAGGATATTGTTTGGTTGATGGTACTTATCGGAGAGAAAGGAACCATCAACAGAGGATTTTGTTTGGTTGGTGGCACTTATCGGAGAGAATGGGACCATCAACAGAGGATTTCATTTGGTTGGTGGTACTTATCGGGAAGAATGGAACCCTCAACAACAGATTCCGTATTCTTGATGCCACTAAAAAAATCATCCACAAAAAACACCGCATCACCCCAAAAGGCAACACGGCATTCAATCACACATCACATTCTTATTTCACAGAAGCAAGCTCATTTTCTTTAATTAAATCCGCTGTCAGCTGGCCGGAGAGGGTGACCATCGGCACGCCTCCGCCAGGGTGGGTTGAGCCGCCGACAAAGTACAGGCCTTCGTACAGCTGGCTTTTAGATGGAATCTTAAACCCGCTGTTTTTCTTCTTATCTGAAGCGACTCCGTAGATGGATCCGCCGTTTGGACCGTAAAGCTCTTCAAGGTCTTCAGGGGTAAAGCGGTATTCGAATTCGATGGAGTCGCGGAGTCCGGTCATGCCCATGCGCTCGAGTTTGTTCAGGACAAGCTCTCTGTATTCGTCCCAGTCGGTGCTTGTTTTTGCTCCTTCTTTTAGAGGAGGGACGTGCGTGAGCACAAAGAGGTTGTCTTTGCCTTCAGGCGCCTGGCTTGCGTCAGACCGTGCAGAGATGCCGATGTAGATGGTCGGGTCATCTGCGGGTACTCCTTGATCGAAAATTTGCTGGAATTCTTTTTTCGGATCTTCTGAGAAGAAGAAGTTGTGGTGTTTTAAGTTTTCAAACTTCCGGTCTGTTCCAAGCAGAAGCACGAGTCCGGATACGCTCGGTATGAATGACTTGCCGAGTTTTTTCACTTCACGCTTCACTTCTCCGGTTGACGGGGCGAGGTTCCGGTAGGCCGGAATGGCTTCAAGGTTTGAAATGACGACATCGGCACGGTAAACATCTCCGCTCTCTGTCACAACGCCCGTCACTTTTTTACCTTCAAGCTCAAGGTGGGCAACAGGTGTGTCTGTTTTCACTTCGATTCTAAGTTCGTCCATGACTTTCTTCATGCCTTCTGCGATCTCGTACATTCCGCCTTTAACGTAGTGAATGCCGAGGCCGAGCTGCACATAGATGAGCTGATTCAAAATGGCCGGCGCGGAGTATGGGTTTGAACCGACGTACATGACAAAGAAGTTGAAGAGCTGCTGCAGGTGCTTTGAATCAAGGTATTTCTCTGTTCCATCGGCAACCGTGCCCAGCGGATCCATTGCCATCAAGTCTTTCAGTGTGTGGTGTTTTTTCAGATCTTTCAGGTCTTCAAGGCTGTATTTGTAAAAGCTTTTCAGACAGAGGTCATACATTTTTTCGCTGTAGGAAAGGAGGCTGCTCATGCTGCCGTGCGGTTCATTCGACACCTTTGCCATCTCGGCAATCATCGTCGGCAGGTCGCTTGAGACATCAATGGACGTGCCGTCTTCGAAAAAAGTGCGCCACTGCGGTTCGACACGTACAACAGATATGTAATCTTCAAGGTGCCTGTTGACGCTTTTAAAGAGCTTCTCGAGCACCCATGGCATTGTCAGGATGGACGGGCCTGTATCAAACGTGAAGCCTTTCCCTGACCTGCGGTTAAGCTTGCCTCCGACATTGCTGTTTTTCTCTAAAACGGTAACATCATAGCCGTCTGCCGAAAGTCTGATTGCAGCAGACATGCCTCCAAGTCCAGCTCCGACTACAACGGCTTTCTTTTTCTGATTTAACATGCAAGCACCTCCAGGTAATGGTTAATATATAGGCGGAACAAGGCGGTATCTTTTCTCTGCCCAGCTCCGGTATTCCTCTCCGTAAGCTTCAATCAGCATCTTTTCTTCAATGCGTATCCGTTTAAGAAGGCCAAATGCTGCGGCTGTCCCGCCTGCTCCTGCAAGCACAGCATTGCCGAGAGAAAGGCATATGCCGATGATGATGAGCAGGAGTCCTGTATAGAGAGGATGCCTCAGCCTGCGGTAAGGGCCGGAGCTGACAAGCTCATCCCCTTTGCGGAATGAGACATGGCGGGTAAACTGCTCTTTCAGGTGAAAAATACCCCAGTATCTCAGAAAAACCCCTGATGCATATAGAACAATGCCTGCCGCATGAACAAGGGTGCTGCCGACATAAAAGATGTTCCATTCCCTCATTAGAACAGCCATTGAAATGGTGAGGGCAATGACGAAAAGCAAAAAAGGGTAGGAGCGCCTTTCCTGCATTTCACCCTCTGAAGTTCCCCTGTTCCGGAAAAGAATGAATTCAGCCATCCAGCTGACGGTAATCACTAAAAAGAGAAGGGAAATCAAAGAGCGGCTCATCTCCTTTAAATAGCATTAGAACTTTTATCCAATTCCCCTATTTTATGACCGGCAAACCAGTTAAAGGGCCTGGAATGTGCTCTGCGGGGATAAATTTTTCCGACAAAACCTCTGATTCCTCAACAGATAAAGTCAAAGGAGAAGCGTTTTAAAAACCGAATTGGTATAGCGGACAAATAAGCGGAGGTGCAAATGAACTTGAAGGATTTTGATGCATTGGTGGGCCGCCAGCTTGAGACAATGGATAAGCTGCTGGATCTTCAGGGAGAGATTGAGAGATGCCAGGAGCTGAAAGAGCAGCTGAATAATCTCCCGGGTGAGGCATGCGGGGAGATTCAGGAGGAGATTGAGATTATGAAGGAGGAGCTGCAGTCCATTCAGAAGGTTTTTCAAAAGCAGACAGAGGAGGTCATCCGGTCTTATCAGATCAGGGAGCCTCTGCATAAATGACGGACCTTGGGAGTCTCCTGTATACGGGCGGCTCTTTTATTTTCTTTTTTAAACCGCAGGCGGTATAATGGTAAAAACGAAAAGTTGACAATCTTTGCTTATTTGCGGAGCGGCGATATAGAAAGTAGGGGAGCAAAATGGGATTTCCCAAGGAAGGAGACAGCATACAGATACATAGTTACAAACATGACGGGCATATCCACAGAATCTGGGATGAAACCACTGTCCTGAAAGCAAGCGGACACTGCATCATCGGCGGAAACGACCGGACGATCGTAACGGAATCCGACGGAAGAACGTGGATTACCCGGGAGCCGGCCATCTGTTATTTTCATACAAAATACTGGTTCAATGTAATCGGCATGATCCGGGAAGACGGAATCTACTATTACTGCAACATCAGTTCGCCATTTGCATGGGATGATGAAGCCCTTAAATATATTGACTATGACCTGGATGTGAAAATTTTTCCCGATATGACGTACATCATTCTGGATGAAGATGAGTACGAATATCACCGTAAGAAAATGAATTATCCGAATGTGATCGACTTGATTTTAAAAAGCAATCTTGAGAAGCTGCTGCGCTGGATCAGGCAGAGGAAAGGTCCTTTCTCGCCTGACTTTATCGATGAGTGGTACGAGCGCTACTTGACTCACGTGAAATGACAAGCACAAGACAAATGAATGGGTTGTTTTTTAAGAGCCTGTTTTCTAAAGCAGGCTCTTTCTGCATGGGGTCAGCATGAACCGCGCGCAAAAGCACAAAATAAAAAAGAAATGAGAGGGGGAGACAAAACCTTGAGTTCAGTTAAACGCTACATGAAATTTGTTAAACCCTACAAATGGCAGATTGCAGGGACAATCGCAATTGGAATCATTAAATTTTCCATACCTCTTCTTACGCCCCTGCTTCTTAAATATGTAGTAGATGACATTCTCGGCGGCAACATGTCCGCTGATGAAAAAACGGGAAAGCTGTTCGCGATTATGGGCATTATGTTTGCGATTTTCCTGATTGTAAGACCGCCGATTGAATATTACAGACAGTATTTTGCGCAGTGGACAGGCAGCAAAATCCTCTATGATATTAGGGACAGTTTGTTTACCCATCTTCAAAAACTGAGTCTGCGCTATTACGCGAATACAAGAGCGGGAGAGATCATTTCCCGTGTTATCAACGATGTAGAGCAGACGAAAAACTTTGTCATCACAGGGCTTATGAACGTATGGCTCGATATCTTCACGATTGTGATTGCGGTCATTATTATGTTCACGATGGATATTAAGCTGACACTCGTCTCTATCGTGTTGTTCCCGCTGTACGGTTTCTCTGTGAAATATTTCTACGGAAGACTGAGACATCTGACAAGAGTGAGGTCGCAGGCGCTTGCCCAGGTTCAGGGACATCTTCATGAAAGAGTGCAGGGGATGCCTGTCATCCGGAGCTTTGCGATTGAAGATCATGAACAAAAAGAGTTCGATAAGGAAAACCATAACTTTTTAAGCAAAGCCATTGATCATACTAGCTGGAACGCAAAGACGTTTGCCGTGGTGAATACGATTACGGACGTTGCCCCGCTGCTTGTCATTGCCTTTGCAGCCTACCAGGTCATTCACGGGAACATGACAGTCGGAACCATGGTCGCGTTTATCGCCTACATTGATCAGCTTTACAATCCGCTTAGACGCCTTGTGACATCATCCACAACGCTGACGCAGGCACTTGCTTCTATGGACCGCGTCTTTGAGCTGATTGATGAAAAATACGATATTACAGACAAGCCCGATGCGAAGGAAGCAAAAGCCATCAGCGGCACGATTCAATTTGACCATGTTTCCTTTAAATATGATGAGAAGGAACCGATGATTCTTGAAGATGTATCACTTGAGGTGAGCAGAGGAGAAACCGTTGCGCTTGTAGGAATGAGCGGCGGCGGAAAATCGACTTTCATCAGTCTGATCCCGCGGTTTTACGATGTAACCGAGGGCAGGATTCTCCTTGACGGCACAGACATCCGCGAATACCGCGCTCAAAGCCTGAGAGATCAAATCGGGATGGTGCTTCAGGATACGTTCTTATTCAGCCAGACTGTGAAAGAAAATATCCTGATCGGGAAACCGGGAGCCACCGATGAAGAAGTGTTTGAAGCGGCAAAAGCTGCGAATGCACACGATTTTATCCTTGGTTTTCCAGAAGGCTACAACACAAAGGTCGGCGAGCGGGGAGTCAAGCTTTCGGGAGGGCAGAAGCAGCGCCTTGCCATTGCGAGGGTCTTTTTGAAAAACCCGCCGATTCTTGTCCTTGATGAAGCAACCTCTGCACTGGACCTTGAAAGTGAGCATCTGATTCAGGAAGCTCTCGAGAAGCTTGCTGAAGACAGAACGACCTTCATTGTCGCCCACAGACTGTCGACCATCACACATGCCGATAAAATTGTCGTGATGGAAAACGGGAAGATTGTCGAAGAAGGGACCCACGCCGAATTAATGGAAAAACAGGGCCACTATTATTCCCTGTTCCAGATTCAGCAGCTGGATTAACCCATATTTTTCTATCATAATAAAAATACTTTTCAGCAGATATAAAATGCTAAATTAAGTAAAAATAAGCAGTCCTTCGCGGATTGCTTATTTTTTATGCTTCAAATGACATGAATATGACCCTGTTCACCACCTTTTGGAAAAGATAGGCACGGATGGAAATAGGAAGAATGAACTATTTTAATATTTAGAATTTTTAGTCTATAATTTGTACATATCCAAATTTTAAGTAGTTTTAATAGTATCTTACAGAAATAACATGACATAGCGGGTCATCCGGCTTCATATGCTGTTTAGGGTGTCCAAACTGGGGGTGAGCGGTCTGTCGCGGGAAAAGATTTTAGAAATCAAGGATTTGAGCATTACGTTCCTGCAGGGAAAAGAAGAAACGCGAGTCGTTGATTCGATCAGGTTCGACGTACATAAAGGGGAAGTTCTGGGCATTGTCGGGGAATCCGGCTGCGGAAAGAGCGTAACCTCCCTATCCATTATGGGGCTGCTGCCCCAAAAAACTTCAAAGCTTTCAGGTGAGATCCTGTTTCAGGGGAAAGACCTGCTGAAGCTGAACGAAAAATCGATGCGCAAACTGCGTGGAAATGAACTGGCGATGGTTTTTCAGGAGCCGATGACTTCTCTTAATCCGCTGTTTAAAATCGGAAACCAGCTTGAAGAGTCTCTCCGCGTTCATTTAAGCCTGACAAAAAAGCAGGCGAAAGAGCGTGCGATTCAAATTTTGAAGCTCGTCGGCCTGCCGCGCCCTGAAGAGCTTTACGGGGAGTATCCCCATCAGCTTTCCGGCGGGATGAGGCAGCGCGTCATGATCGCCATGGCGATGATCTGCGATCCGAAGGTGCTGATTGCAGATGAACCGACAACGGCGCTTGATGTGACGATTCAGGCTCAGATCCTGAAGCTGATGAAGGATCTGAACAAAAAAATGGAGACCTCGATTGTCTTCATCACACATGACCTCGGAGTTGTGGCGGAAATGTGCGACCGAGTCATGGTCATGTATGCCGGACAGGTTGTCGAGGAAGGAAGCGTCAAAACCATCTTTAAAAATCCGAAGCATCCGTACACAAGGGGCTTAATGAAATCTGTTCCGGACATCCGGAAGAAAAATGAACGGCTGTATTCCATCTCGGGCCAGGTGCCGCGTCCGGGCACCGTGCAGACAGGCTGTCTGTTTGCAGGCCGCTGCGAATATGCGATGGCAGAGTGCGTGAAGCA
Organism: Metabacillus sp. cB07; assembly: GCF_016839225.1. Lineage (NCBI taxonomy): Bacteria > Bacillati > Bacillota > Bacilli > Caryophanales > Bacillaceae > Metabacillus > Metabacillus sp. cB07. The sequence goes on from NZ_CP069296.1 coordinate 601,112, forward strand.
TTCGCCTCCGCTGTATAAACTGCAGGATTCGCACCAGTCGAGATGTTTTTTAGCGAGAGAGGAGGCTTTAGAGCATGACGAAGCCTTTGCTTAAAGTAGAAAAGCTCACAAAGCATTTCCCGATTACGGGAGGGGTGCTCGGCAGAAAAGTGGGAGCGGTAAAAGCGGTCAATGACCTGTCCTTTGAAGTGTACGAAGGAGAAACCCTCGGGATTGTCGGGGAATCCGGCTGCGGGAAATCAACGATGGGACGCCTGCTCCTTAAATTGATTGAACCGACTGACGGTTCGGTCGCCTTCCGCGAGGAGCAGCTGCTGACGAAATCTCCAAAGGAAATGAGAAAAATGAGGCGGGAGCTGCAGATGGTTTTCCAGGATCCGTATGCTTCTCTGAATCCGAGGATGACCGTAGAACGAATTCTCGAAGAGCCGCTCATTGTCCACGGAATCGGCAGCAAAGAAGAGCGTCGCAAAAAAGTGAAAGAGATGCTCGGGATTGTCGGACTCGATGAAGCTTACGGTAAGCGCTATCCGCATCAGTTCAGCGGAGGACAGCGCCAGAGAATCGGGATTGCAAGAGCGCTGATGACCAATCCAAAGCTCATCATTGCAGACGAGCCGGTCTCTGCCCTTGATGTATCCATACAGTCGCAAATCCTGAATCTGCTGAAGGATCTGCAGAAGGAATTTTCCCTGACGTATATTTTCATCTCCCATGATCTCGGGGTTGTCCGCCATATAAGCGACAGACTAGGAGTCATGTATTTAGGGAGTTTAGTAGAGCTTGCAGACAGTGAAAAGGTGTATGCAGATCCGCTGCACCCGTATACGAAGGCGCTTCTGTCCGCTGTACCGCTGCCTGACCCGGAAGCGGTAAAAGAGCAGATTGTGTTAAAAGGGGATCTTCCAAGCCCGTCTGACCCGCCAAAAGGGTGCGCTTTTCACACGAGGTGCCCGGCATGCTTTGAACCATGCACGGTCAAGAAGCCTGCATGGAAGGAAGTTAAAGAAGGTCATTATGTTGCGTGTCACCTGTATGAGTGACACAAGGCGTGATTGATAGATTCATCACTAGAAAATAGGGGGATGTATGCGTGAAAAAGAAAAGCCTGTTAGTCTCAATTATGTTTGTGCTGCTTTTATCAGCGGCCTTGATGGGCTGCAGTTCTGACAGCTCTTCATCAGATGGCGGCTCAGATGGCGGAAGCAGTGAAAAGAAACAGGACAGCCTCGTTTTTGGACGCGGCGGTGACTCTACTTCGCTTGATCCGATTACAACAACTGAAGGGGAAGCCTTCAAAGTAACAGTCAATGTTTTTGAAACACTCTTAAACTATGGTGAACAGGATACAACAGTGCAGGAAGGCCTTGCAACGAAATGGGAAGTGTCAGAGGATAACCTGACTTACACGCTTACTCTTAGAGAAGGCGTCAAATTCCATGACGGCACAGACTTCAATGCAGACGCGGTTGTCTTCAACTTTGAACGCTGGATGAACGGGGATGCAGACAAATTCCCTTACTACACAATGTTCGGCGGCTTTAAAAAGGACGAAGGACACGTGATTAAAGAAGTAAAAGCAGACGGCGATTATAAAGTTGTTTTCACATTAAAACGCCCTCAGGCTCCGTTCTTAAAGAACCTTGCCATGTCTCCTTTCGGCATTGCGAGCCCGGCAGCTATCGAGAAGCACGGCGACAAATTCAGAGAAAATCCAGTTGGAACTGGCCCGTTCAAATTCGTAGAGTGGAAGCCAAACGACAGAATCGTTCTTGAAAAGAATGAAGACTACTGGATGGAAGGCTATCCAAAATTAAATCAGGTTATCTTCAAATCGATTCCTGAAAACTCAGCACGCTTAAATGCCCTTCAAACAGGCGAAATCGACTTAATGGATGGCGTAAACCCATCTGATACAAAATCTATCTCAAGCAACAGCGACCTTCAGACGTTCGAACGTCCGTCTATGAACATTGGCTACGTTGGTTTGACAACAAACCGCAAGCCGCTTGACAACAAGCTTGTACGCCAGGCACTGAACCATGCTGTTGACAAGCAGGGCATTATCGATTCATTCTACGGCGGACTTGCAGAGCCTGCAAAAAATCCAATGCCTCCGTCACTTGAAGGCTATAACGATGACATTGAGCCATACCCGTACGATCTTGAAAAAGCAAAAGCCCTTCTAGCAGAGGCAGGCTTCCCGGATGGATTTAAAATGGAGCTTTGGGCAATGCCTGTACCGCGTCCATATATGCCTGAAGGAATGAAAGTAGCGGAAGTCATCAAATCAAGCTTTGCCAAAATCGGCGTTGAAGCAGAAATCAAAACGTACGACTGGGCAACTTACCTTGATAAAGCGGCAAAAGGGGAAGCTGACTCATTCATGCTTGGATGGACAGGCGACAACGGAGATGCCGACAACTTCCTTTACACGCTTCTTGACAAAGACAGCATCGGCAGCAACAACTACACGTACTACAGCAACGACGAGCTTCATGACATTTTAATTGAAGCACAGTCCAATGCTGACCAGGAAAAACGTAATGAGCTATACAAAAAAGCACAGGAAATCATTAAAGAAGATGCACCTTGGATTCCACTTGCGCACTCTACGCCAATCCTTGCGGGAAGCAGCAAGCTGACGAACTTCAAGCCGCATCCAACAGGTTCTGACATCCTGACAAAGGTCGAATTTAAGTAATGAGCTGGGAGGAGGACCTGTCCTCCTCTCTTTTTTAAGAAGTAGAATGCATAAAGATGTCTAGCTCCAGCACCCAGCTCCTCTGCCAGAACGAAATCACCCAAAAAGACGGGAACCGGACTTTTCGTGTGATTTCTTATCTGTCTATCGGAGCTAAACGGGCGCTTCCGCTTTTCTAATGAAAGAGGTGAGAAAATGGTTTCATACACAATAAGAAGAATTGGTTTGCTCATACCTGTTCTAATCGGGATGACGCTCGTTGTCTTTTCCATCATCAGAGCCATACCGGGAAATCCGGCACAGGTCATTCTCGGGCAGCGCGCAACACAGGAGGCCATTGAAAAATTAACACAGCAGCTTGGACTCGATCAGCCTTGGTACATACAGTATTTTGACTATATCGGCGGACTTCTGACAGGTGATCTTGGACAATCCATCCGGACAGGTGCCGCCATCAGCAAAGAGATGACGCCTTATCTTGCCGCTACAATGGAACTGACATTCTTTGCGATGGTCATTGCCATCGTTGTCGGCATCAATGCTGGGATCATCAGTGCATGGTTCCGCAATTCTTGGTTTGATTACTTGGCGATGATCATTGCCCTTATTGGCGTGTCGATGCCGATTTTCTGGCTTGGCCTGATGGAGCAGTACGTCTTCTCGATCAAGCTTGGCTGGCTGCCGACAACGGGCAGGGAGGAAATCAGAAATCCTGTAGACAGCATCACAAATCTGTACCTGCTTGATACCCTTCTTCAAGGAAGGTTTGATCAGTTCGTTCAGGTGCTGAAGCATATTCTTATGCCGGGAATTGCACTTGCTACAATCCCGATGGCGATTATTGCAAGAATTACAAGATCAACCATGATTGAAGCGATGGAATCTGATTTTATCAGAACAGCCAGAGCGAAAGGCCTTCATATGTTCTGGGTTGTGTACAAGCATGCTTTGAAAAATGCAGTCATTCCAATTTTAACAATTATCGGTCTTCAAACAGGACTGCTTCTCGGAGGCGCGATCCTGACAGAAACCATCTTCGGCTGGCCGGGGATGGGCAGGTATATTTTCGATGCCATCAGCTACCGGGATTATCCGGTCATCCAGTCAGGCATTTTGATCATTGCCGCCATCTTTGTTTTTATCAATCTGATCGTCGATCTCTTGTATGCAGCCATTGATCCGAGGATTAAATACTAGAAAAGGGGGAGAATGCCATGTCACTGCCGGCACTTCAAGAAGAAAAGACAGCCATCATCAAACAGGAAAAGGTCATCACCCCTTTTCAGCAGAAACTCCGTTTATTTCTGCAAAATAAACTCGCGATTGCTGGAAGTGTTCTCGTTTTATTCTTTGTCTTCATTGCAATAGCTGCTCCGCTAATCGCATCGCAGGGCATCGATGAACAGGAACTCTCAAAGCGCCTGCTTCCTCCGTCATCCGAGCACTGGTTCGGAACAGATGACTTCGGGAGGGATATTTTCTCAAGGGTATTGTTCGGGGCGCGTATATCCCTTTGGGTAGGATTTTTCTCCGTTCTTGGATCCGCTCTGATCGGAACGCTGCTTGGAATCCTTGCCGGTTACTACGGCCGCGTCATCGACAGCATTATTTCAAGGCTGTTTGACATCATGCTCGCGTTCCCAAGCATCCTGCTTGCCATCGCAATCGTAGCAATTCTTGGGCCATCTCTTCAAAACGCCCTGATCGCCATCGCCGTCATCAACATTCCGAACTTCGGAAGACTGATCCGGGCAAAGGTACTCAGCGTAAAAGAAGAAGAGTATATCATGGCTGCAAAAGCACTTGGCACAAGTGATACCCGGATCCTGCTCGTGCACGTGCTGCCAAACAGTCTTTCGCCGATTATTGTACAAGCCTCCCTGGCCATCGCAACGGCCATCATCGAGGCAGCGGCCCTTGGCTTCCTTGGACTCGGAGCCCAGGCCCCGAACCCGGAGTGGGGGAAAATGCTTGCCGACTCCAAACAGTATCTTGTGCAGGCGCCATGGACCCTGTTCTTCCCGGGCCTTGCCATCATGCTGACGGTCCTTGGCTTCAACCTCATGGGTGACGGGCTGCGTGATGCGCTTGATCCTAAGGGGAAGCATTAAGGTGTAGTTTACTTGATTTAAAAGAAGGACGCAGACTCGGTCAGCGTTCTTTTTTTGTTCTTGATGGTTTTAAACTCTCAGGATAAGTGCCACCAAATCTCAGTTTGCTCTTTTTTAGGGTTCTGATCTCCTGGATAAGTGCCATCAACTTTTAGAATCCAAAGCTTGAGGGTTCTAAACACTGCTATAAGTGCCATCAACTTTCAGAATCCAAAGCTTGAGGGTTCTAAACTCTCCGATAAGTGCCATCAATCCACAGATTCCTCTTTTTATATGCACACTTTCTGCACAAACTACCTTTAAAATGACATTAGACAATGACGAAAGGATGTTAGAGATGAAAAGATCTATGATGCTTGCTCTTGCTGCAGCTTTTTCACTGACGGTTGCGGGGTGTGCGAATGAAAATGAAGGGCAGAAGAAGGAAGAGTCTTCTGAGCATGCCGGTCACGAGGGCATGAACCACTCAGGTTCAGGCGAGTTGCCTGAGGGGTTGAAGGAAGCTGAGAATCCTAAGTTTGAAAAAGGAAGCAAAGCGGTCATGAATGCTGATCACATGGAAGGCATGGACGGTGCGGAAGCGACCATTGCGGGTGCGTTTGAAACAACTGTCTATACGGTCTCTTATACTCCGGAAGGCGGGGGAGACCCAGTCACAGACCATAAATGGGTCATACACGAAGAAATTAAAGATGTATCTGAAGAGCCATACAAAGAAGGAGACAAGGTGACACTTGCAGCCGATCATATGGAAGGCATGGAAGGAGCAGAGGCGACGATTGACTCAGCCGAAGAAACGACTGTCTACATGGTAGACTTTGTGCCTTCAGACGGCGGCGAAGAAGTGAAAAATCACAAGTGGGTGACAGAAAGCGAGCTTTCTGCAGCTGAATAACACTAAAAAGGACTGAACGATTTCCGTTCAGTCCTTTTTGATTAACTTGGTTCTTCCTGCTCCGATATTTGAAGTTCGTTCTCTTCTTTGTGATAGCTGTGGAAGCTGTTGATCAGCGTATCAAGGTGCTCAAGCTGTTCGCTGTAATCAATGATGACGGCGATAAGCGGCAGAAGGTGGTAGAAGCACTCCTGGTCAATGCAGTTTCCTTTAAAATCCATGAATGTATCAACAAGCTCCTGTTTATTGAACTGCCCTTCTTTAATAAACTCAACCGGTGCCTCGGGCTTAATTTTTCCGATGAATTTCAGCAGACTTCGTTCGTGAAAATCAACGAGATAGTCCAGCTCATTTGCAAGAATGCTCTGGAATTCCTCCGGCAGGTGATGGAGTTCGTTTTCCAGGCGGTGCAGCTTTTTCAGGGTATCAAGCGATCTGTTGGTGGTCACCAGCATTTGTCTGAAAAGCACCAGCTTGCGTGATTTTGCATAAATATTGCGTTTGAAATAGGCGCGTTCTTCCTTATACATGAGATAAAGCTGATCAAGCTTCATCATTTTTTCTTTCAGTCTTTCAATATCTGTTTTAAGCTCAGTATATTCCGACACCTGTCTCGTGTTAAAACGGATCCACTTAATGATTTCTTCTGTATTATCCACAATTCGGTAATACAGCTTAGTTTCATATTTAGGCGGAATGAAAATCAGATTCACGATGAATGCTGACAGGACGCCGAGGAGAACTGTTCCAAAGCGGATCAGGGCAAATTCGATGAAATCTTCGCCGGGACTCTCCAAAATCGCAATGACGGTTACGACTGAAACCGGAATTGTATTTTCAATCTTTATTCTTAAATTAATCGCAATGACGATAATGACAGTTAAACCGATAACAAACGGATGGGGACCGAAAATCAGCCCGAATAAAATGGCAAAGGCTGCTCCGATGACATTTGCCTGAACCTGCTCGATAACAGAAAGATAAGAGCGGTAAATGGTAGGCTGTATCGCAAAGATCGCGGCGATACCGGCAAAGGCTGGAGACGGTATGTTTAAAAGAGTGGCCAAAAACAGAGCCAGTGTAATGGCAATCCCCGTTTTGATAATGCGGGCACCAAGTTTCATTGGGTGTGTTTCTACATTCCCTTCTTTACTGATATGATAATGGACCTTATGACAGAAAAATCTGTCTGGTAAACAAGTAATGACTATACAATGTTAAAAGAAATTATTCAAGTTACTTTTTCCCGTTTTCATGAAAAAAATAAGCCTTTTTTCAAAAGTTTTTTATCCGGTACCACTTAGACCTATGCAGTTTGTGTAAAAAAAATAACACCCGCATAACAGGTGTTATTTTTAATGTGCCGCAATCACTCAGTCGAAACAGATGGATCTGCCTGTTCTTTAACTGGAACAAGCTGAATGAAGTGATCTCCGACTGCGTTCAGCAGCTGCTTCAGTTCATTTGCTTCATCGTGCTGTCCGTGTTTTTCAAGTGATTCGATATAAGTTGTCAGAAGCTCTGTTACGTCTGATTTGCCTTTGGCATTCAGAGATGAAATCTCGATTTTGGCGCCTTTGGCAACACGGCGCTCGAGCGCCTGTTTTGTTAAGCCGAGCTCAGGCTGGTGTCTGACGTACACGACGCCGCCGGTCATGCCTGCACAGATCCATGGACCAGGATCGCCGAGGACAAGTCCGCGTCCGTTCGTCATATACTCAAATGCAAATCCTTTTATGTTGGCATTTACCCCGATATTGCCCTTTTCCTCAGCAGGAATTGGCTTTGTGATTTTACCCCCGATGATCATGTCGGCACCTGATAAGCGGATGCCTGCACGTGCATCTGCATTCCCCTGAACGAGAAGGAGGCCGCTTTGTGCACCGTAACCGAAGCCTTTTCCGACAGAACCGTTGTAATAGTTTCCGTCTGCTCCTTTTGATTTGAAGACCTGGATCGTGCCGCCAAAGGACGTTTTACCCGTGCCGTCCTGGGCGCCGCCTTCTACGCGGATATTGATGCCGCTTGAGTTGTAGGCGCCAAGTCCGTTGCCCGGAATAGAACCTTCTTTGTAGTGCAGCTCAATGTCATCAAGTTTGCGGTATGAACCGTCAAGACGTCCGCGGACTCTGTGGCAGGAAACGCGGCTACCGAGAATGCGCTGCTCGGATGTAACGCTTGAGAATTCTCTTGAACTGTGAAGTTCGCTTTCGTCATAGTCAAGGTACTCTGCTCCTGCCGCAACGGCAAGACGCTTGCTTTCAAGGCTTGCTGCCACTTCTTTATGTGAGAGGTTCTGGATTTCAAGCGTCTCAAGAAGAAGGGACAGGTCCATTTCATCCTTGCCTCGAGTCTGTTCAAGAAGATCAGAGCGTCCGACAAGGTCCTGAAGATTTGTAAAGCCAAGGGAAGCAGTCAATGTCTGGAGCTCTGAACCGAACGCGCTGAACAGGTTCACAAGCCCTTCTACAGACGGGTCGTACTTTCTTGGAACAAATCGGCGGAGACCGTGCTCTTTCGCCTGTGCTTCAGATTCAATCTGTGTCGCAATTCCAACATGGCAAGTATCCAGATGACAGCCGCGGCATGTTGTACAGCCGATGGCAATCATTGAAAGGGTGCCGAAGCCGACGCGGTTGGCGCCAAGCAGCATGACCTTCATGACGTCCATCGCACTCTTGATGCCGCCGTCTGCCCAAAGCTCCACTTTTTCGCGAAGACCGGCTTCAAGCAGGGCGTTGTGCGCCGCCTTTACCCCAATTTCAACAGGAAGACCGACGTGCTGAAGGGCATGAATACGCGCTGCACCTGTTCCGCCGTCAAAACCGCTGAGTGTAATGATGTCAGCGCCGGCTTTTGCGATTCCCACTGCGATTGTTCCGATGTTTGGAACAACAGGAACCTTTACAGAAACCTTAGCCTGATCGTTGGCTGTTTTCAGCTCTGAAATCATCTGCGCCAAATCTTCGATCGAATAAATGTCATGGTTGTTTGACGGAGAAATAAGGTCAGAACCGATTGTAGCATTACGTGATTCAGCGATTTTTGCTGTTACTTTTGAACCTGGAAGATGTCCGCCTTCACCAGGCTTTGCCCCCTGACCAATCTTGATTTCAAGCAGGTTGGAAGAGTTCAGAAGCTCGGCGTTTACGCCAAAGCGTCCGGACGCAATCTGCTGACCGCGCGTACGCGGATATTTGCCCAGCATATCTTTGATCTCGCCGCCTTCACCGTTTAAACTCACCATGTTCAGCTGCTCTGCCGCTTCTGCATATGCGCGGAACGCGACTTCGTTTTGCGAACCGAATGACATGGACGCGATGACAAAGGGAAGACTGTGATCGCCGACGCCAATATTGACTTTATCTTTAGGGACAGATGACTTTCCTTTTTTCAGATCTGTCAGATGGCGGATTGTAATCGGATTGCTTTCTTCCTGTTCTGTCAGCTTTTCGCGGTAGCCTTCGTAATCTCCTGATTTCGCGACATCGCCGATTGCTTTCCAGATACGCGGGAAGATGTGGAACGTTTTGCTCGGACGTGCTTTTTCATTTTCAAAATCACTGCTTCGTTCTACAGCATCTGCCTTCATGCTTTCAAAGTTGAATTTCAAAGAAGGAGAGCCAAGGAAGTTAACGATATTCAGTTCTTTTTCAATTTCTTCATTCAAGCCGATGGAAGAGAAGAGTCTGCCGTATCCGCGCAGCTCATGAATTCCGATGGTTGAAATGACCTTTTCAAGGCCTTTATTTAATGACTCATACAAGTTGACCGCAGGCTTCGCTGAGTCTTCTTCAGCAACTGTCGCAAACAGAATATACGGGCTGATCAGGTTCGCACCGAGGCCGTAAGCCACCATTATATCGTGCAAAGATCTTACCGCACCTGTGCGAAGAAGGATCGAACAGTTTCTGCGCAGGCTTTCTTTTACAAGGGCCTGATCAATTACGGACGTCACTAAATGCGGATCAATCCAGAGCTTGCCGTTCTGATGTGCTTCTCTGTCATCAAGGACAAGCAGGACAGCGCCGTCATTTACGGCATGAATGGCTTCAAGCTTCAGGCGGTTAAGAGCGTCTTTAAGAGTTTCCTCTTCTGTGTAAACCGCTGAAAGGACGTGAAGCTGCTTTTCTTTTGAAAAATAGTCAATGACTTCTTCATATGGCAGCTGTTCAATCTGCTCAGAAGCCATAATGCCGAGTTTGCCTTCAAGCAGAAGCGGTGACGGCAGTTCAATCATCGCCGTTTTGTCATGCTGCTCTGTCAAAGAAGGACGTTTGCCGACAACCGAGCGGATGGAAAAGTGCTCGGACTCACGGTCACGGTCAATCGCAGGGTTTGTAACAACCGCAACACTTTCTTTAATGAAGTCTGCGATGTTTTTCCGGTCAGGATGGATGGCTGCAAGCGGTCCGTCGTGACCAAGCGAGCGGATTGGCTCAGCGCCTTTTTCAGCCATCTGCTCAAGCAGCTGGATGTGCTCGCGGTCCCAGCCGAATGCTGCATAATGTCCGTTGTGGACTTTGAAAATAGGCGAAGCAGAGCATTTACCTTTGCTGACAGGGTGCAGAAGCCGTTCTCTGTAGCCGTCTACATCAAGTCTGCTTGAGAAACGCTTGTAGACTTCTTCCTGAAGGGATGGATATTCAAACAGTTCCATCTCATCTTCTTTCCACTTAAGGCCAAGTTTTTCTCCTGGTCCAAGCGGCTTTGGTTCGCCCGCATAAAGGGAGTTCGGAATGATTCCCGGCTCTGATGCAAAAATATAGGAAGAAACAGATTCAACTTTCCAAAGCGGTCTGAGGCCGAGTGCATCCACACTGAAGACAGCTTCATCGGCAAATCTTGAAATAATGCCCGCAGGTCCCTGTGCAAAGTGTCCCCACGCCTCACGGATATACGTGTACAAATCCTTCAGGTGATCAGGATAAGCTTTGATTTCATTTATAATAGGAGGGAACAGAACGTCTAGTGCTTCAAAGAGGCTGTATCCTTCTCTTGCAACAAGCGTTTCAATCGTTCTGTTCAGATCCTGGGAATCACTGCCTCCGTCTGTAAGCGGGACATCCATGATTCTTGCTTCATCGCGAAGCTTGGCAATCGTATTGATTTCTCCGTTGTGGCCTAGCAGGCTGAATGGCTGCACGCGAAAAAAAGTAGAAAGCGTATTCGTAGAATACCTGTTATGGCCAAGAGTCATCGTTGATGCTGCAAGCGGGTTTGCAAGGTCATGATAGAACTTCGGAAGAACATCTCCTGCTCCCATTACTTTGTAGACGGCTGCATGCTGGCTGAGCGATGCCACATGCACATGATGATTTTTCTCGATTTGAATGGTTAGTTCAAAGAGATCCTTATTAAGGGAATCAGGGTTTCCAGCAGGAATCACGGCAAATTGCCAAAAGAGAGGTTCTTCTTGTAAAGCGATGGGTCCAAGTGCAGATGAAGTTGTTACTTTGTCAGATTCAAATAGAAGTTCGAAGTTTTTATCAGAAAGAAGCTGCCTGATTTCTTTTTTTAGTGTATCCGGGTTTTCGTTTTTGGACAGGAACAGGTGTCCGACGATGAAATCTCCGCGTTCGGCTAGCGCCGGGTCAAGGCCTGCATTCTCAAGCTTTTCCTTCCAAAGAGCTCTTGGAATGTCGATGTGGATGCCGACTCCGTCACCTTCGCCATTGATGAAACCTGCACGATGGTTCATCGTCACGAGGGCATCAATACAGAGGTCGATATTTTCTTTTGTCGGGACTTTACGTTTCTCAATGATGGACACAATGCCGCAAGCGTCATGCTCTGCGTTGTGAAAGTCCTTAAACTTACTTGGGCTCCAGTTTTCTCTCATAAAAGCGGCTTGAAAGGGGAATTCGTTTCCCGCTTATAGCCTTCACCTCCCGGGTAAAATATGAATCTATCATGTAAAAACATAGATTTCTTTGTGAGATTTAATAACAAAATTTTCAGAAATGTAATACTTATCATATCATTTAGATTATGAAAATTCAATTATTTATACATTTTTTTGGAGAAGGCATACATGCCAGAAAAATTTAAATATTCATACAAAACGCTTAACGGCTTATTTGTAAACGTTTTCAAACAAGTTCAAAAAAAGAAAAAAACAGGGAATAAAATCCCTGTTTGAATAAATTGTATATTTATACAGTCTTTAATTGTCTGAATGACCGCTCCACCGCTGCAAGTGTCTGTGCGATGTCTTCTTCCGTGTGAGCTGTAGTGAGGAACCACGCTTCATATTTGGACGGGGCAAGGTTGATGCCTTCATGAAGCATCAGCTTGAAGAACCTGGCGAACATTTCACCGTCCGTCTTTTCAGCCTGATCATAGTTCACTACTTTCTCAGTCGTAAAGTAGATGGTAAGGGCTCCTTTTAAGCGGTTCATCGTAATCGGGATACCGTGGGTTTCTGCATGCTTCCCGATGCCTTCTTCAAGCATCTGGCCAAGTTTGTCCAGCTTTTCATAGACTCCTTCTTCCTTCAGAACTTCAAGACAGGCAATGCCGGACAGAATGGACGCCGGGTTTCCGGCCATGGTTCCCGCCTGGTAAGCAGGTCCGAGCGGGGCAACCTGGTCCATAATCTCTTTTTTGCCTCCGTATGCACCGATTGGAAGACCTCCGCCGATAATTTTGCCGAGGGCAGTGAGGTCAGGGGTGATGCCGAGCAGATCCTGCGCTCCGCCGTACATGAAGCGGAAAGCTGTAATGACTTCATCATAGATGACTAGTGCTCCTGCATCGTGTGTCAGGTCGTTCACTGCTTGAAGGAATCCCGGAAGCGGCTCAACGATCCCGAAGTTGCCGACGATCGGCTCAACAAGCACAGCGGCGATTTGATCTCCCCATTTATCTAACGCTTCTTTAAAAGCTTCGATATCATTAAATGGTACTGTGATGACTTCATTTGCAATGCTTTTCGGCACGCCTGCTGAATCGGGGGTGCCGAGAGTGGAAGGACCGGATCCTGCTGCAACAAGCACAAGATCGGAATGTCCGTGATAGCAGCCTGCGAATTTGATGATTTTGTCGCGTCCTGTATAAGCACGGGCTACACGGATGGTCGTCATGACCGCTTCTGTACCTGAGTTGACAAATCGGACCTTGTCCATGCCCGGCATGGCTTCTTTCAGCATTTTTGCAAATTTCACTTCATGCGGAGTCGGAGTTCCGTAAAGGACGCCGTCCTCTGCCGCTTTTTGAATCGCTTTTGTAATATGAGGATGGGCATGTCCTGTGATGATCGGCCCGTACGCAGCAAGATAATCAATGTATTTGTTGCCGTCCACATCCCAGAAATAAGCTCCGTTCGCTCTCTCCATTACAACCGGCGATCCTCCGCCAACCGCTTTATAGGAACGGGAAGGGCTGTTCACCCCGCCGACAATATGTTCTAATGCTTCTGAATGAAGCTGTTCAGATTTTGTGAAATTCATAGAATCCTCCTGAAAAATAAGTCTGCTGTCTATTCTAGCACGTTTAAATAAGATGAAAAACGTCAGATGACACTAGTATAATAGAAATAATGAACCTATGAAAAGGATGGGCACCTGTGCGCAAAAACTATCTCTTGATTTTATTATGCCTTGTTCTTGCTGCCTGCGGGGGACAGGCACCCCCCGAAAAGAAAACCGTGCTGCTGATTTCGGCTGCAGCGAGCCTGAAGGAATCCCTGCAGGAGGTAATAGAACAGTTTGAAAAGGAAAATCCTTCTATTGAAGTACAAATGAACTTCGGCTCAACCGGTTCCCTTCAGAAACAGATCGAACAGGGTGCTCCCGCAGACCTGCTGATATCTGCATCTAAACCATTTTTCACAGAGCTGAGCAAAAAAGGATACATAAGCCCTTCCCTGCAAATGGACTATCTGGGAAATGAACTTGTTATGGTTACAGCCAAGGAGGACATGGAAATGAAGGATTTGCCCGAGGCAGGAAAAATATCAATCGGCATTCCTGAAACCGTACCGGCGGGAGCGTATGCAAAAGAAGCCCTTGAATATCACGGGATATGGGACATGGTGGAAGCAAAAACCGTCTTTGCTAAGGATGTCAGGCAGGTTCTTTCATATGTAGAGACAGGTAACGTCGATGCGGGAATTGTCTACAGGACAGATGCCATGCAGTCCCAAAAAGTGAAGCAGGAAAGCATCGATCCTGAATCCTATGGCGACATTGTCTATCCGGCAGGTGTTCTGGAGAGAACGAGGCACCAAAAAGAAGCAGAAGCTTTTTATGAATACTTAAAAACAGACAGGGCAAAGCAGGTATTTAAAAAGTACGGATTTGCGGTTTTGCCTGCAGGTGACGAACATGTGGACTGATGCAAGCGGACCGGTCCTGCTGTCTGTCCAGGTTGCGGTGATTTCAACGATCTTTGTGGCTGCATCCGGGATACTCGCTGGGAGACTGATGGCGAGAGCCTCGTTCAAGGGGAAGACGCTCCTTGAAACCATCCTGATGCTCCCTCTTGTCCTTCCGCCTACCGTTGTCGGCTTTTTGCTGATTGTCGCATTCGGTGTGAACAGTCCGGCAGGCAGGCTAATTGAAGGGGTCACGGGATCCCCGCTTATTTTTACAGTGTGGGCTGCTGTCATCGCTGCAGGAGTGGTCTCTTTTCCCCTTATGTATCAGGCGGCAAAGCTCGGTTTTCAGATGGTGGACAGGGAGATCGAGGATGCATCCAAGGTGGACGGGGCAGGAGGGATGCAGACGTTTATGCACATTACCCTGCCTCTTGCTGTTCCGTCTCTTATAACCGGAGTGGTCCTTTCTTTTACAAGAGCCCTGGGGGAATTTGGGGCGAGTCTGATGTTTGCGGGAAATATACCGGGTCAGACCCAGACGGCGGCAACGGCCATTTATGTCGCGATGGATTCAGGTGATATGAACCTTGCCTGGCTTTTAACGGGTGTGCTGGTCCTCTTGTCTTTCACCCTGTTATTCTTCGTGCAGATGCTGAAGAGGCCGTAATTTTTCAGACAGGCCGAATAAACAAAGCCTTCCTGTATATATTGTATCATTACCTGTTTTGGACATGGGGTGCTGCATACATGGGAGGGCTTTTTGCGGTAGCTGTAACGCTGTGCCTGCTGATGAGCTTCAACATTTTCATCCGGACGTTTTCGAGAAAAAACTTTCTCTCCATTGATACACTGCTGATCGTGATCTTTCTTTATCTTTCGATTTTGATCGGTTTTAGCATGATGTACCTGATCCTTGACGCAAGCGGTTTTGAGGTGCTGGTGGATAACGGTGTTATTTTGGAAGGAACGTATCTTGAACGGCTGCATACATGCTTATATTTCAGTGCGGTGACCCTGTTTTCCCTCGGATACGGGGATGTTGTGCCCATCGGGTTCGGCCGCCTGCTCGCCGTGCTTGAGGCGCTGATCGGTTATGTGCTTCCGGCGGTGTTTGTGGCAAGAACCGTTTGGGGCATGGATAAAGTGTCATAAGTTGTATCCTGCCGCTGAATTGGGTAGTCTTTAAGTAAACCTATTTTAGCGGAGGATGATAAGATGACAATCGAAGCCGGCCAAATGGCTCCTGATTTTGAACTGACAGCAGATAACGGGCAAAAAGTGAAGCTGTCTGACTTTAGAGGGAAAAACGTAGTCCTTTATTTTTATCCAAAAGACATGACGCCTGGCTGCACGACTCAGGCCTGCGATTTCAGAGACCAGCACAAAAGCTTTGAAGAAGTGGATGCCGTCATACTTGGTGTAAGCACGGATCCTCAGAGCCGTCATGAAAAATTCAAAGAGAAATACGATCTACCGTTTCTCCTTCTTGTGGATGAAGAACATGAGGCAGCAGAAAAATTCGGAGTGTGGAAGCTTAAGAAGAACTTCGGCAAAGAATACATGGGAATCGAGCGCTCCACTTTCATCATCAACAAAGACGGCGAAATCGCCAAAGAATGGAGAAAAGTGAAAGTGAAGGGACATGTAGAAGAAGCGCTGCAGTATATAAAAGAAAATATGTGAACATGAGGCAAACGTCCAGACAGAACCATTCATCCGTGAGTATGCTGTATGGAAGGCATAACCTCCTCATTCGTTAGCGCATTGTACGTGCAGGAATTCAGATTCCTGCACGCTTTTTATTTTTGGTAAACTAACAAAAAAAGGGGGAGAAACAGTGAACGTATTTTCTACAGTAAAATTGCCACTACATATGAAAAAAGACCTATTAAACGTATTTCCTGAAGCGCAGTTCAGCTTTGACAATAAAATAGAAGAAGCTGAAGATGAACTGCACAATGCGGAAGTGATTTTAACCTACGGGGAAGATTTAACGGCTGAAATCATTGAAGAGGCGTCGTCCCTGAAATGGATCATGGTCGCATCTGCCGGAATGGACAGAATGCCGTTTGAAGCATTGCGTGATAAAAAAATTCTTGTAACAAATGCTAAAGGTGTACATAAGATCCCGATGGCTGAATATACACTATCAATGATGCTGCAAATCTCAAGAGACGCCGCCAAACTCTCTGAAAATCAGCAGAGACGAAAGTGGGACCGGAGAGTCGTGATGAATGAAATTCACGGAAAGACCCTTTTTGTTCTGGGAGCGGGAGCGATCGGCACGGAAATAGCGAGGCTTGCTAAGGCTTTTGGCATGACGGCAGTCGGAATGAACCGCTCCGGCAAGTCTGTTGAATTTTTTGACGAGATTCTGACGTTTGAGGAGATGCACCGTGGTCTTCAGGAAGCGGATTTTGCGGTATCGGTCCTTCCGAGCACAGGAGAGACAAGGCATATCCTGAACCTGGAAGCTTTCAGGCAGATGAAGAAGGAAGCGGTTTTTATCAACATCGGGCGCGGGGATGCCGTTGTGGAAACGGATTTGATCACAGCCCTTAATGAAGGTTCCCTGAAGCATGCTGTGCTGGATGTATTTGAAGAAGAGCCTCTTAGAGAAGATCATCCTTTCTGGGAAATGGAGAAGGTAACGGTAACCCCTCATTTATCTGGAATTACGAAGAACTACCTGCCAAGGGCAATGGAGATTTTCAAGCGGAACTTAAGGCGATACCTGGACAGGGACCCGTCAGCTTTTGAAAACCCGGTCGATTTAGAGAAGGAATACTGAGCCATCTTTTAAAGGAATTCCCGGGGCATCTGATTGACAAAAGTCCCAGGCACACTGTACACTAATTATAAATATTATAAAGTAAGAATGTTTTTCAGAAAAGAGGTGCATAGCGGATGTCAGAACATCAGTTAAAAGAAGCCCTTGACACGCTGAAGCAGACTGGAGTAAGAATCACACCCCAGCGGCATGCCATTTTAGAATATCTTATCCAATCAATGACTCACCCTACGGCAGATGATATTTATAAATCCCTCGAAAGCAAATTTCCGAACATGAGCGTTGCGACTGTCTACAACAACCTTCGTGTCTTCAGAGAAGTTGGCCTTGTGAAGGAGCTTACCTACGGAGATGCCTCAAGCAGATTTGATTTCGTAACAACAGAGCACTACCACGTGATCTGCGAAAAATGCGGCAAGATCGTAGATTTTCATTATCCGGGACTGGACGAGGTAGAACACCTTGCTTCTCACGTGACAGGCTTTAAAGTAAGCCACCACCGTATGGAAATATACGGCGTGTGCGGAACTTGCGAAAAGAGAGAGACTCATTAATCGTACTGAATGCTGCAAGCGGCATTCAGTTTTTTCTTTCTATACGAATAAAAGCGGAGGGCTGTCGCTCTCCGCTTTTGTGTGTAAATCTTTTTATTCCACTGTCTTCCGGTTGTATTTTTCGTCAAAGTCTTTGCCTTCCAAGTTCGGATCAAGCGTCAGCGGTTCATTGCAGTACATGCACATGTCCACCCTTCCGAGAATCTTCGTGGTCTTCCCGCAGGACGGGCAAGTGACCTGGACGGCTTTAGTGGAAAGCATGCCGATCCAGAAATAAACAACCGTGCTTCCTACTATTGATAATAATCCGAGCATCATGAAGATGGTCATGATAATCGGAGATGTTCTAAAGAAGATGCCGATATACATAATGAAAAAGCCAATAAAGATGAGACTGAGCGCGAACGTGCGGATTTTGTTGATCTTGCTTGAATATTTCAGTGCCATTATTCCGACCTCCTAATTACCAATATAGCACAAATGTAAGGGATTTCGGACAACTTACCTGAAGCTTTTGACGAGAAAATATCAGAAAACGATAGATTCTCTTTCTTCCTTCCCTTATAATTTTGAAGTGCTGAATGCAAAAGGAGTTTTTTCGCCTTTGTAGAATTGTGATATATAGTCATAAATATAATGGGGGAATACCAATGGAAAATCTTCTCCGTCCTATTTATCAAGAAAGAGCGAGCCATCCGGATACGCTTGCAATCGTCATGATTGAAAAAAGAAACCAGACATCACCGCTTACTGATAATTTGGATGTCGCGCTGCTTGTCATCGTGAAAGAGGCGAAGCAGCCTGTTTTTATTAAACACTATGAATTTGACGGACAAAAGGCTTCTCTTACGATTGTTTCAGATCAGCAGGTGCAGGAGTGGATCCTGCTTGGAACAAACCGGAGAATGGTCGACTGGATCCTGAACGGAAAAGTATTATTTGACCGCAATGAGTATTTAGGCGAGCTTGTAGACCGCCTGAAAGTATTTCCGTTCTCAGAGCGCAGGCTGAAAATCGGCCTTGAATACGGCAAGCTGATCAGAAGGTATCTGGAAGGAAAGGTCTTCTTTGAATCAAGACAATTTCTTGATGCCTACAATCATATCGTCCATGCTCTTCATCATCTGGCAAGACTTGAAGTCATCGACCGCGGATTTTATCCCGAAGTAACGGTATGGAACCAGGTGCGCCAAATGGAGCCGCAGGTGTACAAGCTCTACAAAGAACTGGTCGAAAGTGAAGAATCTCTAGAAAAAAGACTTGAGCTGCTGTTTTTGGCGAGTGATTTTCTTATCCATTCCAAGTCGGAAATCGGAGCGGGGCATCTTCTTGGCATTCTTTCAGAGAAAGAAGTATGGCTGTATGCCGATCTGATGGAGCATCCGGAAGCGCGCTATTATTCAGTTGATTTAAGTGTTTTACTTGAGTTTCTTGTTGATAAAGAATTCGTTGAAGTCGTGAAGATTGAAACGAAGGGACAAAGAATTTTCCATCGCGGATATTCTGTTACAAAAAAGTATTGACTTTGATATTTTACGGTGATATATTAATAAGCGTCGCTGCTGAAGCAAGTTCACTTTTGACGGCGCAGACAGCGACTTCTCATAAAAAAACTTCTTAAAAAAGTTGTTGACACTGAGTTAACGAAATGATATATTAAGAAGGTCGCTTCAAGAGCGAAAATGATCTTTGAAAACTAAACAAAACCAAAAGCGTACCAAACGTTTTAAATTTTTAAGTCAGCAACATTTATGAGTCACAAATTTTCTTCGGAGAGTTTGATCCTGGCTCAGGACGAACGCTGGCGGCGTGCCTAATACATGCAAGTCGAGCGGACCTCTTCGGAGGTCAGCGGCGGACGGGTGAGTAACACGTGGGCAACCTGCCTGTAAGACTGGGATAACTCCGGGAAACCGGAGCTAATACCGGATACTATGTCAAACCGCATGGTTTGACATTCAAAGACGGTTTCGGCTGTCACTTACAGATGGGCCCGCGGCGCATTAGCTAGTTGGTGAGGTAATGGCTCACCAAGGCGACGATGCGTAGCCGACCTGAGAGGGTGATCGGCCACACTGGGACTGAGACACGGCCCAGACTCCTACGGGAGGCAGCAGTAGGGAATCTTCCGCAATGGACGAAAGTCTGACGGAGCAACGCCGCGTGAGTGATGAAGGTTTTCGGATCGTAAAACTCTGTTGTCAGGGAAGAACAAGTGCCGGAGTAACTGCCGGCACCTTGACGGTACCTGACCAGAAAGCCACGGCTAACTACGTGCCAGCAGCCGCGGTAATACGTAGGTGGCAAGCGTTGTCCGGAATTATTGGGCGTAAAGCGCGCGCAGGCGGTTTCTTAAGTCTGATGTGAAAGCCCCCGGCTCAACCGGGGAGGGTCATTGGAAACTGGGAAACTTGAGTGCAGAAGAGGAGAGTGGAATTCCACGTGTAGCGGTGAAATGCGTAGAGATGTGGAGGAACACCAGTGGCGAAGGCGACTCTCTGGTCTGTAACTGACGCTGAGGCGCGAAAGCGTGGGGAGCGAACAGGATTAGATACCCTGGTAGTCCACGCCGTAAACGATGAGTGCTAAGTGTTAGAGGGTTTCCGCCCTTTAGTGCTGCAGCTAACGCATTAAGCACTCCGCCTGGGGAGTACGGTCGCAAGACTGAAACTCAAAGGAATTGACGGGGGCCCGCACAAGCGGTGGAGCATGTGGTTTAATTCGAAGCAACGCGAAGAACCTTACCAGGTCTTGACATCCTTTGCCACTTCTAGAGATAGAAGGTTCCCCTTCGGGGGACAAAGTGACAGGTGGTGCATGGTTGTCGTCAGCTCGTGTCGTGAGATGTTGGGTTAAGTCCCGCAACGAGCGCAACCCTTGATCTTAGTTGCCAGCATTCAGTTGGGCACTCTAAGGTGACTGCCGGTGACAAACCGGAGGAAGGTGGGGATGACGTCAAATCATCATGCCCCTTATGACCTGGGCTACACACGTGCTACAATGGATGGTACAAAGGGCTGCGAGACCGCGAGGTTTAGCCAATCCCATAAAACCATTCTCAGTTCGGATTGCAGGCTGCAACTCGCCTGCATGAAGCTGGAATCGCTAGTAATCGCGGATCAGCATGCCGCGGTGAATACGTTCCCGGGCCTTGTACACACCGCCCGTCACACCACGAGAGTTTGCAACACCCGAAGTCGGTGGGGTAACCGCAAGGAGCCAGCCGCCTAAGGTGGGGTAGATGATTGGGGTGAAGTCGTAACAAGGTAGCCGTATCGGAAGGTGCGGCTGGATCACCTCCTTTCTAAGGATAGAGGATCGCTTTTGGTTTTTGTTTAGTTTTGAGAGATCATTCTCTCTATATGAAAGAAGGCGGTCATTTCTGATCTGCCGGTTGTTCTTTGAAAACTGGATAACGTAATTGATAACAAGTAATTCACTGAGATTTACGCTTACCATAGTGATTTTCTTAGACTTTACAGTCTAAACAAACGATTGACCAATTTTGGTTAAGTTATGAAGGGCGCACGGTGGATGCCTTGGCACTAGGAGCCGATGAAGGACGGGACTAACACCGATATGCTTTGGGGAGCTGTAAGTAAGCTTTGATCCAGAGATTTCCGAATGGGGAAACCCACTGTTCGTAATGGAACAGTATCTTTACCTGAATACATAGGGTACTGAAGGCAGACCCGGGGAACTGAAACATCTAAGTACCCGGAGGAAGAGAAAGCAAATGCGATTTCCCAAGTAGCGGCGAGCGAAACGGAATCAGCCCAAACCAAGAGGCTTGCCTCTTGGGGTTGTAGGACACTCTATACGGAGTTACAAAGGAACGGGGTAGATGAAGCGGCCTGGAAAGGCCTGTCATAGAAGGTAAAAACCCTGTAGTCGAAACTTCGTTCCCTCCAGAGTGGATCCTGAGTACGGCGGGACACGTGAAATCCCGTCGGAATCCGGGAGGACCATCTCCCAAGGCTAAATACTACCTAGTGACCGATAGTGAACCAGTACCGTGAGGGAAAGGTGAAAAGCACCCCGGAAGGGGAGTGAAAAGATCCTGAAACCGTGTGCTTACAAGTAGTCAGAGCCCGTTAACGGGTGATGGCGTGCCTTTTGTAGAATGAACCGGCGAGTTACGATCCCGTGCAAGGTTAAGTTGATGAGACGGAGCCGCAGCGAAAGCGAGTCTGAATAGGGCGAATTAGTACGTGGTCGTAGACCCGAAACCAGGTGATCTACCCATGTCCAGGGTGAAGTTCAGGTAACACTGAATGGAGGCCCGAACCCACGCACGTTGAAAAGTGCGGGGATGAGGTGTGGGTAGCGGAGAAATTCCAATCGAACTTGGAGATAGCTGGTTCTCTCCGAAATAGCTTTAGGGCTAGCCTCGAGTATGAGAGTCTTGGAGGTAGAGCACTGATTGGACTAGGGGCCCTCATCGGGTTACCGAATTCAGTCAAACTCCGAATGCCAAAGACTTGCTCCTCGGGAGTCAGACTGCGAGTGATAAGATCCGTAGTCAAGAGGGAAACAGCCCAGACCGCCAGCTAAGGTCCCAAAGTATACGTTAAGTGGAAAAGGATGTGGAGTTGCTTAGACAACCAGGATGTTGGCTTAGAAGCAGCCACCATTTAAAGAGTGCGTAATAGCTCACTGGTCGAGTGACTCTGCGCCGAAAATGTACCGGGGCTAAACGTATCACCGAAGCTGCGGACTGTTCTTACGAACAGTGGTAGGAGAGCGTTCTAAGGGCGTCGAAGCCAGACCGGAAGGACTGGTGGAGCGCTTAGAAGTGAGAATGCCGGTATGAGTAGCGAAAGAGGGGTGAGAATCCCCTCCACCGAATGCCTAAGGTTTCCTGAGGAAGGCTCGTCCGCTCAGGGTTAGTCGGGACCTAAGCCGAGGCCGAAAGGCGTAGGCGATGGACAACAGGTTGATATTCCTGTACCACCTCCTCACCATTTGAGCAATGGGGGGACGCAGGAGGATAGGGCAAGCGCGCTGTTGGATATGCGCGTCCAAGCAGTTAGGCCGGGAAGTAGGCAAATCCGCTTCCCATATAAGGCTGAGCTGTGATGGCGAGGGAAATTTAGTACCGAAGTTCCTGATTCCACACTGCCAAGAAAAGCCTCTAGCGAGGTGAGAGGTGCCCGTACCGCAAACCGACACAGGTAGGCGAGGAGAGAATCCTAAGGTGAGCGAGAGAACTCTCGTTAAGGAACTCGGCAAAATGACCCCGTAACTTCGGGAGAAGGGGTGCTTTTTAGGGTGAATAGCCCTGAAAAGCCGCAGTGAATAGGCCCAGGCGACTGTTTAGCAAAAACACAGGTCTCTGCGAAGCCGCAAGGCGAAGTATAGGGGCTGACGCCTGCCCGGTGCTGGAAGGTTAAGGGGAGAGGTTAGCGCAAGCGAAGCTTTGAACCGAAGCCCCAGTAAACGGCGGCCGTAACTATAACGGTCCTAAGGTAGCGAAATTCCTTGTCGGGTAAGTTCCGACCCGCACGAAAGGCGTAACGATCTGGGCACTGTCTCAACGAGAGACTCGGTGAAATTATAGTACCTGTGAAGATGCAGGTTACCCGCGACAGGACGGAAAGACCCCGTGGAGCTTTACTGCAGCCTGATATTGAATTTTGGTACAGCTTGTACAGGATAGGTAGGAGCCTTGGAAGCCGGAGCGCAAGCTTCGGTGGAGGCATTGGTGGGATACTACCCTTGCTGTATTGAAATTCTAACCCGCAGCCCTTACCGGGCTGGGAGACAGTGTCAGGCGGGCAGTTTGACTGGGGCGGTCGCCTCCTAAAATGTAACGGAGGCGCCCAAAGGTTCCCTCAGAATGGTTGGAAATCATTCGCAGAGTGTAAAGGCACAAGGGAGCTGACTGCGAGACCTACAAGTCGAGCAGGGACGAAAGTCGGGCTTAGTGATCCGGTGGTTCCGCATGGAAGGGCCATCGCTCAACGGATAAAAGCTACCCCGGGGATAACAGGCTTATCTCCCCCAAGAGTCCACATCGACGGGGAGGTTTGGCACCTCGATGTCGGCTCATCGCATCCTGGGGCTGTAGTCGGTCCCAAGGGTTGGGCTGTTCGCCCATTAAAGCGGTACGCGAGCTGGGTTCAGAACGTCGTGAGACAGTTCGGTCCCTATCCGTCGTGGGCGCAGGAAATTTGAGAGGAGCTGTCCTTAGTACGAGAGGACCGGGATGGACGCACCGCTGGTGTACCAGTTGTCTTGCCAAAGGCATCGCTGGGTAGCTATGTGCGGAAGGGATAAGTGCTGAAAGCATCTAAGCATGAAGCCCCCCTCAAGATGAGATTTCCCATCACATTTGTGAGTAAGAACCCTGAAAGATGATCAGGTTGATAGGTCTGAGGTGGAAGCGCGGTGACGTGTGGAGCTGACAGATACTAATCGTTCGAGGACTTAACCACAGTCTAACTAAGCGTAAATTGCACGTGAATCTTGTTATCAAACGTTATTCAGTTTTGAAAGAATAACTTCTTTCAAAAAAAAGCTTGAAATCTTCGGATTTCATAGTATAATAATTTTTGTCACTATGTCTGGTGATGATGGCAAAGAGGTCACACCCGTTCCCATGCCGAACACGGAAGTTAAGCTCTTTAGCGCCGATGGTAGTTGGGGGTTTCCCCCTGTGAGAGTAGGACGTTGCCAGGCTGGTGAAAATTATTATTCCGCAGTAGCTCAGTGGTAGAGCTATCGGCTGTTAACCGATCGGTCGTAGGTTCGAGTCCTACCTGCGGAGCCATTTTGGAGAGCTGTCCGAGTGGCCGAAGGAGCACGATTGGAAATCGTGTAGGCGGTAACCCGTCTCAAGGGTTCGAATCCCTTGCTCTCCGCCACAACTTTATGGCCCGTTGGTCAAGCGGTTAAGACACCGCCCTTTCACGGCGGTAACACGGGTTCGAATCCCGTACGGGTCACCAACATATTTTCACTGCGGAGGATTAGCTCAGCTGGGAGAGCATCTGCCTTACAAGCAGAGGGTCGGCGGTTCGAGCCCGTCATCCTCCACCATGAAAATTCAAAGCAGCAGCGTAACGGTCAAGCAGGTTTAACACCAACTTATCGGGACGAAAAAGAATTACCTTATTATTATCGCGGGGTGGAGCAGTCTGGTAGCTCGTCGGGCTCATAACCCGAAGGTCGCAGGTTCAAATCCTGTCCCCGCAACCAAATGGTCCCGTGGTGTAGCGGTTAACATGCCTGCCTGTCACGCAGGAGATCGCCGGTTCGATCCCGGTCGGGACCGCCATTTTTATAAAGGCTTGGTAGCTCAGTCGGTAGAGCAAAGGACTGAAAATCCTTGTGTCGGCGGTTCGATTCCGTCCCAAGCCACCATTTACACTTATATGCCGGTGTAGCTCAATTGGTAGAGCAACTGACTTGTAATCAGTAGGTTGGGGGTTCAAGTCCTCTTGCCGGCACCACTGAAATGTGGAGGGGTAGCGAAGTGGCTAAACGCGGCGGACTGTAAATCCGCTCCCTCAGGGTTCGGCGGTTCGAATCCGTCCCCCTCCACCATTTTTAAAAAAGAATACAGGGGTATAGTTTAAAGGTAGAACAGAGGTCTCCAAAACCTCCGGTGTGGGTTCGAGTCCTACTACCCCTGCCAATTTAATTAATCTTATATAGTATAATGGCGGCTGTGGCGAAGTGGTTAACGCACCAGATTGTGGCTCTGGCATTCGTGGGTTCGATTCCCATCAGTCGCCCCTTTTTACTTATTAGGGTTTTTATTTTTGTTTTGGGCTATAGCCAAGCGGTAAGGCAACGGACTTTGACTCCGTCATGCGCTGGTTCGAATCCAGCTAGCCCAGCCATTTTCACTTTAACAGTCATCTTTGTGCACCAGCTGCATAAGATACAATTACAGCGAATGCGGAAGTAGTTCAGTGGTAGAACACCACCTTGCCAAGGTGGGGGTCGCGGGTTCGAATCCCGTCTTCCGCTCCAGAATCTTAAGGCGGCATAGCCAAGTGGTAAGGCAGAGGTCTGCAAAACCTTTATCCCCGGTTCAAATCCGGGTGTCGCCTCCAATTTTTATGAACTCACCCTTAGCCGGGGTGGCGGAACTGGCAGACGCACAGGACTTAAAATCCTGCGGTAGGTGACTACCGTACCGGTTCGATTCCGGTCCTCGGCATCAACCAGTATCCAGTTCAAGAAAATGATCAATTTGCCGGTGTGGCGGAATTGGCAGACGCGCACGACTCAAAATCGTGTTCCTCTGGAGTGTCGGTTCGACCCCGACCACCGGTATCTAAAAAGTAATAAATCTAAAGACTTTCTAACAACATGTTAGGAAGTCTTTTTTTATATAAAAATATTTATTTGCACGAAAGAGGAATTATTTAAAAGATATTTTTACTATTAAGTCAAATGATAAATAATCTTTATATGAGTAGGTAAATATTAATGAATAAAAAGCACTAAAAGTCTTTTCGTTTGTTGTATAATATATCCATATACATGAATTATAAGTATTTATGTTAGAGGGGTAGAATATGAATGAGCTAAATAGTAGGAGTAGATTTAAGGAAAATAAAAAGGTGTCTCCCAAATGTTCAACAGTAGAATTAAATTCTTGGATTAAGGTAGCTTTTCTAATCATAATAGGATGGATACTATTTAAATTTAAGTTGGTTATGTTTGTAACAATGTATAATCTAATATATCTTTTTATTGAGTTTCTTTTCACTATGGGGTTAATAGAACATAATGCTTTGTATAACGAATATAACCAAACCTATTATTTCAATGATAATGAGTTATTAAATTTGTTCATTAATTATGGAGTTGTATTTTCAATCATTGGCTTTATTGACAAATTTTTTCCGGGAATTTACTATATTGTTTTTCAATATATAGAAAAGTTGAGAAACATTATTCCGACGTTTCCATTTAGTGGGCTTGTCAGATCCATTTTATTAATAATAGAACTACTTTTTAAAGTAACTTGGGTATTTTCCGGTAGTGTTATACGTTTTGTCACTTCAGTTTTTAGTTTTATTTTTGTCCTACTATATAAAATTGCTGTTCCTATTTTCAATTCATTATTTAAGTCTCTTGATATTGTTAATGAGAAGTTAGATAGTGCTTCAAATCGATTGGATAGTAGCTCTAGAAAAATGGAGAAATAGTTGCTTCTGGAGTGTCGGTTTGACCCCGATCACCGGCATCTATAGCTTACATAAAAACAAGCAAAGTCAATGCTCTAAGCAAACAGAGCATTGGCTTTTTTGTTATATCTGAACGCCCATCGTGTTGACTCAATCATATAAATTCAACCCCAAGTACCCCCCGCCCACCTCCCTGCATATGATGCTTTTATATGCGCTGAAAGGGTGGAGAAGAATGTATTATTATCCGAATTATTGGTATCCAAATCCTTATTATCCTCAAGTTCATGCACCGATGAACAATTACTACAGAGAACCGGCCTATTGGAACTATCCAGGCAGCTACCCCTCTGAGATGGGTGATTACAGACTCTCATTAAAGGATTATGGAAAAGAGCCATTTGTTATTAATATTAATGAAGCGACGCTGCTGAACAATAATTTCCGGACGGCGTTATGGACAGGAACTCACCTGCAGCTTACGTTAATGAGTCTTAATCCGGGTGAAGATATCGGTTTGGAGATGCATCCTGATGTTGATCAGTTCCTGCGGGTTGAAGAGGGGCAGGGGATTGTTCAGATGGGCAAGAGCAAAGACCAATTGCCTTTCATGCGAAACGTCTATGATGATACGGCGATCATCATACCGGCCGGAACGTGGCACAATGTCACCAATACGGGCAAATCTCCGCTGAAACTTTATTCGATCTATGCTCCTCCAAACCATCCGTTTGGTACGGTTCATGAGACGAAAGCGGATGCGGCTGCAGCTGAAGAAAGTCATGGCCATAACGGAGGAGAAACCGTTATTGGTGGCAAGACTCCGGATGAATGGGTAAAGCACACGGAGTTTTTGGTGAAGGAGGGGCTTGAGGATGTGAAGAGAGGGATCAATGCGGTTCACATTCTTCAGGAGTTTATTTTGATGGGCGTGCTTGTAGGGAAGGGATACACTCCTGAGAAAGCATATGAAACAGTGGAAGAGTGGGAGCGCACGGGAGAGTCCAAGCTTCTGCAGCAGAGCAAAAAATTAGGGGGACAGAGCATATAGAGATGGCTGTACCCCGGAATATTAGTCTCAATTCAGCAATGAGAAAGAATCTGGGTCTCACCAGGTTCTTTTTTTTGTTAAAATATATTTTATTGCACCAGTTGCCCATTATGGCATGTTGTGGGCATTTCTTAAGCATTTTTATGATATTTGCACTGTCATATAGAAAAAGGACAAGCCTTTCTCCCCACATCTAGTCAAAATAGTGCACCTTCTTCGTCAATACAGTATCCCCTTTTTAGTAAGCGCTATCATTATAATAAAAGAAAGCGATTACAAACTAAGGGTGGTGAGACGGTTGGAAACGAAAATTCAAACGGGGCCTGTGAGCACGAAGGCTCAGATGCAGACCGTTCCTAAGAAGAAGTTTAAGGTGAAGAGCCTGCTTGTATATGGCGCCTTTGTTGGTCCGGCGCTGCTGTTCTTCCTTGTGATCCAGATACTGCCGTTCTTAATGGGGCTTTATTACTCGTTTACTTCATGGAATGGAGTCAGTTCGGCTGTTGAGTGGGTAGGTTTGGAGAACTATCTGAAAATCTTTACGAACGATCCGGCCTTTTTTAATTCATTTATTTTTACAACGAAGTTTATGTTTGCGGCTGTCATTATCAGTAATGTGATCGGGTTTGCTTTTGCACTGATGCTGAATGCAGCGCTTAAGACGAAGAATGTTCTGCGGACTGTCTTTTTCCTTCCGAATGTTATCGGTGGATTGTTGCTCGGGTTTATCTGGCAGTTCATTTTTGTAAAAGGTTTTGCATCTCTCGGAAATATGACTGGGCTTGAGTTTTTCAAAATGCCTTGGCTTGGCGATGAGACGACTGCGTTTTGGGGAATCGTCATCGTGTTTGCATGGCAGACGAGCGGCTATATGATGGTCATCTATATTGCAGCTCTTCAGGGAGTGGATACTTCCCTGCTTGAGGCGGCGAAAATGGACGGAGCTTCTGCTTGGACGCTTTTGACGAAGATTATTGTTCCGCTGATTCTTCCGGCATTCACGATTTGTCTGTTCCTTACAATATCAATGGCGTTTAAGATTTTCGATCTGAATATCTCTCTTACAGGCGGCGGGCCGTTCAACTCGACTCAGTCTGTAGCGATCAATATTTATCAGGAAGCCTTCCAGAATAACCGTTACGGTCTTGGTACGGCGAAGTCAATTCTGTTCTTTGTGGTTGTTGCCATCTTTACAACCGTTCAGGTAATGATGACGAAGAAGCGGGAGGTTGAGGCGTAATGGGCAACCGGTATACAGGCAAAACATTTGTCCTTGAAATCATAGCAATCGCGATTGCGCTCATCTTCCTGATTCCGTTTTACTTCGTTCTAGTAAACTCAGTTAAGCCGTTTGCAGCTATCTTAATAGATGCTGCAGCATGGCCGAAGGAATTTATGTTCTCTAACTACGCCAAAGTGTGGGAGGTTATCAACTTCCCGCGGGCTTTCTGGAATTCGCTTATCATCACGGTTTTCAGTAATATTGGGTTAGTGATCATCAGCTCGATGGCTGCGTGGAAAATGGTCCGCACGCCGGGCAGATTCAACAAAATCCTGTTTGTTCTGTTTGTAGCGGCAATGGTCATTCCGTTCCAGACGGTGATGATTCCGCTGATGAAGCTTGGGGGCACCCTTGGTCTGACAAACAGCATTCCGGGTCTGATTATCATGTATTTCGGTTTTGGTGTTCCGCTTTCATTGTTCCTTTATCACGGGTTTGTGAAAACAGTGCCTGTTGAAATTGAAGAGTCAGCGAAGATTGACGGCTGCAGCGAGTTCGGCGTGTTTTGGAGAATTGTTTTCCCTCTTCTTAAGCCGATCACGGTAACAGTTGTGATTCTGAATACGCTTTGGATCTGGAATGATTATCTGCTTCCATTGCTTGTTCTGCAGGATGCGGAGCTGCGCACGATTCCGCTTGCGGCAAGTTCATTCTTTGCCCAGTACACGAAACAGTGGGATATGGGACTCGCAGCGCTGGTGCTTGGCATTACGCCAGTCGTGATTTTCTTCCTGTTCCTGCAAAAACATATTATTAAAGGGATTGCATCAGGTTCGATCAAGTAGATATAAAGTTTCTGCATTTTATAGATTTATAAAATGCAGGAATTTATATAAAATAAAAAGATTCAAGGAGGTCAATCCATTAATGAAACGCTTTCTGTTATTATGTATGTCATTAGTTTTCGTATTCGGCATTATGGCGGGCTGTTCGTCTAAAGAATCATCAGGCGGAGATTCAGGCAAGGATTCAAAATCAGGCGATGAAGTGGTAACGCTTAACTTCTTCCAATTTAAAGTAGAAATTGCTGACCAGCTTCAGGCAATGATCAAAGAATATGAAGCTGAGAATCCAAACATTAAGATTAAACTTGAAACGGTAGGCGGCGGTGCTGACTACGGCGCAGCTCTTAAAGCAAAATTTGCTTCAGGCGAAGAGCCGGATATTTTCAACAACGGCGGTTTTAAAGAGCTTGAGCTCTGGAAAGAAAAGCTTGCTGATCTTTCAGGCGAGCCATGGGTTGAGCATGTTCTTCCAATCGGAAAAGTGCCAATGACAGATGCAGACGGCAAGCTTTACGGCATGCCTGTCAACCTTGAAGGATACGGCTTTGTTTACAACAAAGATCTGTTTGAAAAAGCAGGCATCACTGAGCCTCCTAAAACAATCGATGAGCTGAAAGAAGCTGCGAAAAAGCTCGAAGCTAAAAAGATCACTCCATTCTCTGCTGGATACGGCGAGTGGTGGGTAATCGGGCAGCATTTACTGAACATTCCATTTGCACAGCAGGAAGATCCTGAGAAATTTATCGCAGGTCTTTATGACGGATCAGAAAAATTCACTGACAATGAGCAGTTCAAGCAGTTCAAAGAAGTTCTTGATACAGAGCTTAAATATGCAAACGACAATCCATTAACAACAGACTACAATACACAGGTTACACTTTTCGCTTCTGGCGAAACAGCTATGCTTCAGCAAGGTAACTGGACAGAGAACATGATCACAGAAATCAACCCTGAGATCAACATGGGCTTCCTTCCAATTCCGATCAGCAACGACGAGAATGCAAACAGCCTTCCAGTCGGCGTACCGAACAACTGGGTACTGAACAAAAATTCAGAGCACCTTGAAGAAGCGAAAGCATTCTTAAACTGGATGGTTTCATCTGAAACAGGAAAACGCTTCATCACAGAAGAATTCGCATTTATCCCGGCATTCGATAACATCGAGCCTGCTGGACTTGGCGATCTTGGAACTTCGATTCTTGATTACTCTAAAGAAGAGAAAACAATCCCTTGGACTTGGTTCAAATGGCCGGACGGAGCGAACAAAGAATTCGCTGCTGCCATGCAGGAGTATGCTGCAGGCAAAATCGACTATGATACAATGCTTGAGCGCTTCCAGACTTCATGGGATAATTTGAAGTAATAGACTGATAGAGAAAGCATGCCCTTATGGGTGTGCTTTCTTTTTGCATACTTTTGCAATCCCCCGAGGTATTTGAAGGAAGATTCGAAAAAGTGCTTTCAAGCCTATGAAACTGGCTATATACTAAAGAATAAGCTAGTCCCTGGAGGTCAGACCCCATGCTGAAACGAAGCATCCGCAACAAATTGATTGTTCTTCTGATGATTACGACCATCGTGCCGTTCGGCAGTTCCATTTTAATCACGTACCTATATACAAAAGAATCACTGGAAGACCAGGTTGTGAAAGAAAGCAGCAACCTGCTGTACCAGGGGAAAATAAACCTTGAAAGCTATCTGAATGAGCTGAACGGTCTAACACTCTCCCTCTACAACAATCCGGATTTTATCAACTATCTAAGATCGCCTGATGATAAAAATGACTATCAGAATGTCGGCATTGTGAAAAATATTATGCAGACCATCCTCTACACAGGAGATACGATTAACGAGGTGAAGATTTCGTTCGCCAAAGATGACAGGGTGATTTCTGCCACTAAACGGTCGACTGTTGTCTTTTCAACAAGTATTGAAGATGAAAAAAATGAGGCCTTCAACAGCGCTGAGCGCAGCCCCTACAACCTGTATATCGAGCCGGTGTATGCAAGCCATGAGGACAGCCCAAGAAGGGGAAGGGACATCGTGATGATGCACAGGGCGCTTACGAATGTGCCCGGAAGCGATGTGCTTGGGTACATCACGCTCGGCATTTCTCCTGATACGATCATTGATATGAGCCGGAATCTGTACAACCGGGAATCAGAGGAGTTTTTCCTGCTGTCATCAGAGGGAAAAATGATATACAGTTCAAACGCCGAGATTCCGGACGGTTCCAATCAAAAGTGGATTGAGAGCGTGATGGATGCTGACACGGCATCAGGGACGTTTGAGTGGCAGGAGGATTCTTTTAACGGAGTGATGATGTACGACAGGCTTTCTGATTCGTCCGGAGGGTGGATACTCGTCAAGCGGGTGCCGTTTCATATCCTTTATGACAGCGCATACAGCGTGGCTAAAATCAATATTCTTTTTGGCGTGATCGGTTTGTCGCTTGTGGTGCTTGCTGTTCTGTTCGTTTCCTTTAAAATGACCTCCCCGATTAGAATTCTGCTTCAGAATATTGAACAGGTTGAAAAAGGCAATATGAAGATCGCCTCCCAGTCCTTCGGATCAGATGAAATCGGGATTCTGGGCTCCCGTTTTCAGCAGATGATCGAGCGGATCAATCAGCTGATTACGAGGGAGTACAAGCTTGAGCTTGAAAATAAGACAAACCAACTTAAAGTGCTGCAGTCACAGATTAATCCGCATTTCCTTTATAATGCGCTGCAGTCAATCGGAACAGTTGCCCTTAAAAATAACGTCCCGCAAATCTATTCCCTGATCACCCACCTGTCAAAGATCATGAGATACGGGATGAATATGGAGGAGGACCTTGTTCCTCTCAGGAAAGAAATTACCTACACCAATGCTTTTCTATTCCTGCAAAAAGAGCGGTTTGGCGAGCATTTGCAGGTGCATGTTGAGGTTGATGAGGATGTGCAGGATATTCTTGTGCCGAAAATGATTCTGCAGCCTGTGATCGAAAACTACTTTAAGCATGGCTTTGACATCCGCGACGGTATTGGAAGCATCGAGCTGAAGTGCTTCAGGGACGATGATGAACTGGTCATGATAATCACTGACAACGGCATTGGCGTCACGCCGCAGAGGCTGAATGAAATACATGAACATTTCAGAGCCGATGCGCTGAATAAAAAGGGGCCGGGGACAAATATAGGTCTGAAAAACGTCTATTCGCGGCTGAAGCTTTATTATGATCACAAAGCAAAGCTTTTTCTGGAAAATAAAGAGGATAGCGGCTTCATGGTGACGATGAGGCTTCCGGTCCTGCAGGAGGGTGAGACGGGTGAAAGCGATCATAGTTGATGATGAAAAGCATGTAAGGGAAGGGCTCATGCTGCTCGCTGACTGGGAAAAGCACGGGATCGATCTTATTATGGAAGCGGAAGACGGCGAAGAGGCTGCAGCGCTCATTAAAGAACACAATCCTGAAATCATTTTTACAGATATGAGAATGCCGAGGCGTGACGGGATCAGTCTATTAAAATGGCTTCATGCTGAGAACACGGCAAGCAAAACCATTGTCGTGAGCGGGTATGATGACTTTGAATATATGAGGCATGCAATCACTTATAAGAGCTTCGATTATATTTTAAAGCCGATTGAACCAGATGTGCTAAACGAGACGCTTGAGCGGGCTGTTCTTGAATGGCGGGAGCAGGCTATGTCAAAGTCTGCCCAGGCTGAAGAGAGCCGCGTCATCAATGAAGTCAGGCCACTCTATTGGGATCAGCTCTTTTCAGGGCTTTGTCTGAAAAAAGAAATCTCAAACGATGCTGAAGAAAAAATAGAGAAAGAATACGGCGTGCATTTTTCAAGCGTTCAAAAAACGGCCGCAGTTCTCTCGCTGAAGGCATGTGAGGGAGACCGGGAAGCTGCTGCGGCCTCTATATCAGGCCTCTGCAACGAACATTTGAAGGACGGGGTCTGCTTTAAAAACGTAAATAAAGAGGATGAACTTGTTCTCCTACTATGGAAAGAAAAAAATCCCCTTGGTGCTGCGGAAGAATTCATCAGGCTTGTCAAACAGAAGCTTAAGTTGAACGTGCTTGCTGCAGCGGGCAGCACCGGTATTCAGCTGAATGAAACATACGGTGAGGCGGAGGCCGTTCTCCTTACACATGATCTCCGCCTGAAAAAAGCGCTTGCCGCACCAAGGGATAAAGGAGACAAACCGCTGCTTCACCTGTTTGACTTTTCAAACGAGCTGAAGTGGGCCGTGCAATCAGGCAGCATCCCTCAAACGGAAGCCCAGCTTGTAAAAATCTTTGCAAAGCTTGAACAGCAGCATCATCTTTCCCTTGAGCAGATCACGCTCTGGGAAAAACAGTTTGAGCTCCTGCGAAGCAACTGGATCAAGGAATATGAAGTCAGCCACAAGGAAGGCTTTTATTTGGGGAAAGCTTACTGGGATTCAGACGGGGCTTTTTCCATTGCGAAATTCAAGGAAGAAAAAACAAAGGAATTCACAGAGCTGATCACGATTCTTTCTACCGTAAAGTACCAGAAGGAAAAAAACAACATGCAGCAGATTGAAGAATATCTTCAGCAGCATTATCAGGAGGACATTACGCTCCAGGAGATTGCAGACAAGTTCTATTTAAGCAGGGAATACATCTCCCGAAAATTCAAGCAGGATTACCAGACAACACTGACGGACTATTTGACCGGCATCCGCATGGAAAAGGCAAAATCGCTGCTTG
The DNA here is from genome assembly GCF_016839225.1 of Metabacillus sp. cB07. NCBI lineage: Bacteria > Bacillati > Bacillota > Bacilli > Caryophanales > Bacillaceae > Metabacillus > Metabacillus sp. cB07. The sequence continues at coordinate 635,478 of NZ_CP069296.1, forward strand.
AAAATCCGTATCTCAAAATCTATGAAGTTGCATACGGCGTCGGCTACCAGAACGAGAAATACTTCAGTAAAGTCTTCAAAAAGTACACAGGCCAGACGCCGAATGAATACCGGCAGACGAAATAAGGGGTCAGTCCCGCTCCGCTTTAACGCGGTGCAGGACTGACACCAATTTTCGACAAAATTATTCATTTTGTGTTGAAGAATCGTTAAGAATTTGTTAAGATATTTTTATCGCTTCTTCTTGCGGGTGTAGTTTAATGGTAAAACCTCAGCCTTCCAAGCTGATGTCGTGGGTTCGATTCCCATCACCCGCTCCATACATATACAACGCAGTGTTTCGTTTGTCAGAAAAACGGGGCATTGCGTTTTTTCATGTTCAAAAAAAATCCCTCCGGAAAAGAGGGATTTACTGTATCACTTTATAATCTCCCGTCCCGCCGTGAATTTGCGTGAACATTTTCGTTAAAGATGATAACATCTCGAGTGCCTGCTCCACGTCCATGCCTGGCCTTAAGTAGATCAGATGCAGGGCATTGTGCGTGTTCTCCGTGACAGCCGTCCGCCTGGAGTCGACAAACGGGCTGCCAAACGGTCCGTTCTCATCGGCAGATAATAGCTTGCCGGCCATGTTTACTTCCCGTCCGTTGATGGCAAGATAGGAATCATCTGCAGACCCGACCCTAATTTCAACCGGACCTGACAGTTCATCTGCATCGTAAATGCCAAAAGGGATCTGATGCTGCAGCGAGAAGAAATTATTGAGGTCGACTGCTGAATGAAATGGTTCGAGATACTGCTGCTTTTGGATTCTGCGGTACAGTGCCTCGTTTGAAGGACGGTAGCGCCCCGGATCTGTGCCGAGTTTTTTGAAAATGCCCCGCCACTCTTTAATCGGTTCAAGATCCTGGACTTTTTTATTTTCCATTTCAAAGAAGATTGACTCCTGGAACAGGCGCATTCTGCCTTTCAGCATTTGCGGCGATTCTGATACTTCGATGTTTTCATAGGAGATTACGCCGATTTTAAAACCGGGTATCTCCCGGGTGATTTCAGGACTGATTGAAGTTTCCATCATTTTATCCTCCACATTTTAATGACATTATTTTACCATAGAAGAAGTGACCATTCGAACGGAAAGGAGGGATAGACCATGAATGCAGCCGAGTTGAAACAAGATTTAATTGCATACAGCAAAAGCATCGGCATTGATAAAATCGGATTTGCGCAGGCAACCGTTTTTGAGGAGCTGAAGCAGCGCCTGATTGTGCACGAGCAAAAGGGCTATATGTCAGGCTTTGAGGAGCCGGATATTGAAAAAAGAACGAACCCCGATTTGCTTGTGCCGGGAGCAAAATCGATTATATCGATTGCCCTTGCGTATCCTTCAAAGCTGAAGGATGCTCCAAGAAGCACGAAGGAAGACAGACGGGGGATTTTCTGCCGCGCATCCTGGGGACAGGATTATCATGATGTGCTGAGAGACAGGCTCAAAAAGCTTGAAGCCTATATCCTTGAAAAGCTGCCGGATGCAGAGCTCAAGTCCATGGTTGATACCGGGGAATTGTCTGACCGTGCCGCCGCCGAGAGAGCGGGAATCGGATGGAGCGGGAAAAACTGCGCCATTATTACACCCGAATTCGGCTCGTATGTCTATCTTGGCGAAATCGTCACAAATATCGCGCTCCCTCCTGACACACCGATGGAGGACCGGTGCGGCAGCTGCACAATTTGTGTAGATGCATGCCCGACAGGAGCGCTTGTTCAGGGCGGTCAGCTCGATTCATCCAAGTGCATTGCTTTTTTAACGCAGACAAAAGGGTTTCTTGAAGAAAGATACCGCAAAAAGCTTGGAAACCGTCTGTACGGATGTGATACGTGCCAGACGGTCTGTCCGGAGAATAAAGGCAAGGACTTTCATCTGCATGCCGAAATGGAACCGGACCCGGAAATTGCAAAGCCCAAGCTGAAACCGCTCCTTACGATGAGCAACCGTGAGTTTAAAGAGAAGTTCGGTCATGTGTCAGGCTCCTGGCGCGGGAAAAAACCGATTCAGCGCAATGCGATTATTGCTCTTGCCCATTTTAAAGATACAACGGCTGTTCCTGAATTAACGTTCTTGATGCAAAAGGATCCCCGCCCCGTCATTCGGGGAACGGCAGCCTGGGCGCTGGGTGTAATCGGTGAAAAAACGAGTCTTCCTGATTTGGAGAAAGCTCTTCAGCAAGAACAGGACGCAGAGGCACGCACTGAAATGGAAAAAGGGCTTGCGCTTCTTCAGCAGTAGAGTTCATACTTCCCGGCCGATTTTCATAGAGTCTTACTAAAGACACTTATGGCGGTGAGGCTTATATGAAAAAGGAACTTGCAGCTGCAGTAAAGAGCAAACTGGAGATGCTGGTAAACAGCAGAAGCGCAAGGGATCTTCATCTTATAGAAGACAGTGAAACGCTGCTCAGAAAAAAGCAAATCTTAAAGGACCGGGAAGTGGAGCTTCTTAAAGGAAGAGCGGATGTGCAGGTGCTTCAGGTTGAGAACGTCACGGCCGAAGAAATGCACGTGACGTATAAGTGCCACTATAAATATTTCCATAACGACCGGAAATCGTTCTATATGGAAGAAAAGATGGAAGACCGGATGGCCATTTTTCAAAATGGCATGATTGTCAGCGATGATAAGATTGAAGTGAACCGCGAAGATGAGACAGATGAAAACAGGGAAGACGAGTCAGATGAGCGGGTTCCGTTCCTGTATGACAGGCTCGCTGCGGTGCAGTATGCAGAGAGATGGTGGAATACGCACAATCCGAAGTATAAAAACTTCGATGTGAACTGCACGAACTATGTCTCCCAGTGCCTCCGGGCAGGAGGAGCACCGATGCGCGGCTATCCCGGGCGCTCTGTCGGGTGGTGGATGCAAAACAGCAACTGGAGCTACAGCTGGACCGTTGCGCATTCCCTTACAATGCACCTCGGACATTCGAAAACAGGGCTGCGCGCATCAAGAGTCTATAAACCTGAAGCTCTAATGCCCGGCGATGTGATTTGCTACGACTTTCAGGGCGACGGCAGGTTCGACCATACAACGATTGTTGTGTCAAAAGATAAATCAAACATGCCCCTGGTCAACGCCAATACGTACAACAGCAGAATGCGCTACTGGGATTATGAAGATTCCACAGCCTACACGCCAAACATTGCGTACAGATTTTATCATATAGAAGATGATGCAGGCTCAAAGAAACAATAATGAAGTGGTATAATAAAGGCAACAGATTTAGATGAGGTGAAAATAAGTGGCTTTACATGTCGTACTCTACCAGCCGGAGATCCCGGCTAACACAGGAAACATCGCACGCACCTGCGCGGCAACCAACACCGTTCTGCATTTGATCCGTCCGCTTGGATTTTCAACAGACGACAAAATGCTGAAGCGTGCAGGACTTGATTACTGGGAATTCGTCACCGTCGTGTATCACGATTCTCTCGACGAACTATTTGAAGCCTACCCCCAAGGCGATTTCTACTTTATCTCGAAATTCGGCGAACAGCCCCATACAACCTTCGACTACAGCAGCGTGGAAAAAGACACGTTCTTCGTGTTCGGAAAAGAAACGACCGGCCTGCCGAAGGATCTCATTGCAGCCAACATGGAAAAATGCCTGCGCCTGCCGATGACCGGCAACGTGCGCTCTCTTAACTTATCCAACACCGCTGCCATTTTGATTTACGAGGCATTGAGACAGCAGAATTATCCTGGTTTATTGAGAAAAGTGTAAGCGCCTTGCTCAGATCCGACAGGCAGAAAAGGATTCGGCAGAAAAGTCCGGGTTTGACTTTTTTGCCGAATCCGTTCTGACGGAGGATCTAGGCGCTGGAACTAGACATCAAAGCGCAAAACTAATTACGTCCTATTACTAAAAAAAACGACCTAAGCGGCCGTTTTTTTTTATTATTTTTTCACGCCTGGCTTATCATTGTACCCTGCAGTAAATATCGAAACTAAAAATGTAATGCATACCCCTAGCACTAATGCTGTTTTCATCGCGGCAATTCCTCCCTTTTATGTAAATGATGACCCTTACATAGATAGTCTCATTATAGCTTATCCCTATAGGCATGTGAATATAAATGGGGGGATTTTTGAAATATCTTTTAATAGAAAAGCGGAATCAGCCGTTTAGCTCCGACAGACAGAAAAGAAATCACCGGAAAAGTCCGGGTTTGACTTTTTTGGTGATTTTGTTCTGGCCGAGGAGTTGGCTGATGGAGCTGGACAATAAGTAAAGCGAAGACAACTGTTCAACCCTTTCAGTCAGATAAGAAACACCTAAATCCTTTTCTGAACTTCGGAGCTAAACGAGCGTCTCCGCTTTTCTAATTAATTTTAGAATGTTAAAGGACATCCTCGCATAAAGTGTATTAATCGCGCTCAAGTATCACCAATGATGGAGGAGGTCCTTATGGATATCTTAAAAAAAGTTGAAAAGTACAGAGAAGATGAACAGCGACTGAAGTGGGAAGGAACCTTCGTTGAGTATTTAGAGATGCTGAAAGAACAGCCATGGGTTGCACAATCGGCTCATTCACGAGTTTACAATATGATCAAAGATGCCGGTATAGAGGAAGAAAACGGGTCAAAGCGCTATAAGTTCTTTGATCATAAACTGTTTGGGCTTGAAGATTCTCTTGAACGCCTTGTGGAGGAGTACTTCCATCCGGCTGCCAAACGGCTGGATGTCCGCAAGCGGATCCTGCTGCTGATGGGGCCGGTCAGCGGCGGTAAGTCCACGCTTGTGACGATGCTGAAGAGAGGTCTTGAATCGTATTCCCATACTGACCGCGGTGCTGTTTATGCCATTAAAGGCTGCCCGATGCACGAGGATCCTCTGCATTTAATTCCCCATCATCTGAGAGAAGACTTCTTTGACGAATACGGCATACGGATCGAAGGAAATCTTTCGCCTTTGAACCTGATGAGGCTTGAGCAGGAGTACGGCGGACGGATTGAAGATGTGATGATTGAGCGGATCTTTTTCTCGGAAGATAAACGGACTGGAATTGGAACGTTCAGCCCATCTGATCCTAAATCCCAGGATATAGCTGATTTAACAGGGAGCATTGACTTTTCGACGATTGCGGAGTTCGGGTCAGAGTCTGATCCGCGTGCGTACCGTTTTGACGGGGAGCTGAACAAGGCAAACCGCGGAATGATGGAATTCCAGGAGATGCTGAAGTGTGACGAGAAATTCCTCTGGCATCTGCTTTCATTGACACAGGAAGGCAATTTTAAAGCGGGAAGATTTGCCCTCATTTCTGCAGATGAGCTGATTGTTGCGCACACGAATGAAACAGAGTACCGCTCCTTCATTTCCAACAAGAAGAATGAGGCGCTGCATTCACGGATCATCGTCATGCCTGTGCCGTATAACCTGAGGGTTTCTGAAGAAGAGCGAATCTATGAAAAAATGATTATGGAAAGCGATGTTTCAAATGTTCATATTGCACCGCATACGATGCGGGTTGCGGCAATGTTTACTATATTAACAAGATTAAAAGATCCAAAGCGCGGTGACATTGATCTTGTGAAGAAGATGCGCCTGTACGACGGCGAGAATGTGGAAGGCTACAACACGGTCGATGTGGAAGAGCTGCAGAAGGAGCATGTGGATGAAGGGATGAGCGGAATCGATCCGCGGTATGTCATCAACCGGATTTCCTCTACCATTATCCGTAAGGAAATTCCGTCGATTAATGCGCTCGATGTCCTAAGATCGCTGAAAGAGGGGCTGGATCAGCACGCATCCATCTCTAATGAAGACCGCGAGCGGTACTTGAACTTCATCTCTGTTGCGAGAAAAGAGTACGATGATCTTGCGAAAAAAGAAGTGCAAAAAGCATTCGTCTACTCGTACGAAGAGTCTGCAAAAACATTGATGGATAACTACCTCGACAACGTGGAAGCTTACTGCAATAAAAATAAGATTCGCGATCCGCTGACTGGCGAGGAAATGAATCCGGACGACAAGCTCATGCGCTCAATTGAAGAGCAGATCGGCATTTCCGAAAATGCGAAAAAGGCGTTCCGTGAAGAGATTCTTATCCGGATTTCAGCTTATGCCCGCAAAGGAAAACGATTTGATTACAACTCGCATGAACGCCTCCGTGAAGCGATCCAGAAAAAGCTGTTTGCCGATCTGAAGGATGTAGTGAAGATTACAACATCTTCGAAAACGCCGGATGAGCAGCAGCTGAAGAAAATCAATGAAGTCGTTAAGAGGCTGATTGATGAGCATGGCTACAATTCTACGTCTGCAAATGATCTGCTGCGGTATGTGGGAAGTCTCTTAAACAGATAACGGGAAAAGCCGGGCATGGGAGTCCGGCTTTTCAGCTTTGTAGTAGAGAAAAGAGGATGCAGCCATCATGTTTCAACTTTTCCTCTTGCGGGAAAACTAGAAGCATCGGAGGTGGTTTTCATGACAAAGAAGACTGAGACGGAAACAGAAAACGGCACAATGGTGCGCGACATGAAGGATCTGGTCGAGCACTCCAAAATTATGGAACATATGAAAACGAACAAAGAACTTGAGAAGGAAGGCAAAAGGCCTGATCCGGTTCAACACAAAGAAGACAAATAGAACTCTCTGACACATTTGTGCCAGAGAGTTTTTTTTCTGTCTTTTATCTCGCTCATTCCGATCAGTTTACAAAAATATGCAGGGAGATTTGAGAGGAATACCGGAATACGGCGACCGTTGTGAATAGTGACAAGGTGTATGTAAATAATTATGCATCATGAGACTTGTCTATTTTTAACAGGGTCAAGCCTAATTTTCTAAATTATTTGTCAATTATCTCTTTTTTCAGCATAGGATAGAGTAATCTAAACAACACCGGAAATCGACCCAAAGCTATTGTATGTATATAGGTGCAGTTTGGTGAAGAATCATTCCAAAATAATTTTTGGAGGGGGAGAGTAGAAGATGAGTATAGGAAATGGGCGCAACTTTGTCATTTCGAATGAAGATTGGTCCCTCCACCGCAAAGGCCATGATGATCAGAAACGTCACCAGGAGAAGGTTCAGGAAGCGATTAAGAGCAACTTGCCTGACTTGATTACAGAAGAAAATATCGTGATGTCAAACGGCAAAGATGTAGTGAAAATTCCGATCAGGTCACTGGATGAATATAAAATCAGATACAATTATGATAAAAACAAACATGTCGGCCAGGGGGACGGGGAAAGCAAAGTCGGGGATGTTGTCGCACGCGACGGTTCTCCGCAGAACGCGAACGGTCCGGGCAAAGGCCAGGGCGCAGGAGACCAGGCAGGCGAAGATTACTACGAAGCAGAGGTCAGCATGCTGGAGCTTGAAGAAGCTCTTTTCAGCGAACTTGCGCTGCCTAATTTGAAGAGAAAAGAAATGGATCAGATTATCGTGGAGAACATTGAATTCAACGATATTCGAAGAACTGGTTTGATGGGGAATATCGATAAGAAACGAACTATGCTTTCTGCGTATAAACGGAATGCAATGTCCGGCGCACCGAAGTTTCATCCGATTTACCCGGAGGATCTGAAGTTTAAAACATGGAATGAAGTATCAAAGCCCGAATCCCGTGCCGTTGTCATCGCGATGATGGATACGAGCGGTTCGATGGGAATCTGGGAGAAATATATGGCCAGGAGCTTTTTCTTCTGGATGACAAGATTTCTCCGCTCGAAGTATGAGAAGGTGGACATTGAATTTATCGCCCATCATACAGAAGCTAAGGTTGTTTCAGAGGATGATTTCTTTTCTAAAGGGGAAAGCGGAGGGACCATTTGTTCATCTGCCTACCGGAAAGCACTTGAGATCATTGAAGAGAAGTATCAGCCAAGCCGCTATAATATTTACCCTTTCCACTTTTCAGACGGTGATAACCTGACTTCCGACAACGCCCGCTGCGTAAAGCTTGTGGGTGAGCTGATGAAGGTTTCCAATATGTTCGGCTACGGGGAAGTCAATCAGTACAACCGCCACTCTACTCTCATGTCCGCTTATAAAAATATCTCTGATGAACGTTTCCGCCACTATATCCTCAAGCAAAAAGCCGATGTGTTTCACGCGATGAAAGGCTTCTTCAGAAAAGAAGAAGAACAGATGTATGCCTAAAAAAGAGGACGAATTCCGTCTTCTTTTTTTGTTCCAATTTTTGTATAAATTCCTGCCGTTGAAAAATAATACTCATGGCGGCACTTACATAAGTAAGCTGGCAGATGTATTTATTAAAGGAGGAATGGTTATGAAAAAGAAGTGGCTTGGGGTATTGATGATTCTCACTATGGCTCTGTCGTTTTCGACAGGTGCGTTTGCTGCTGAAACCGGCGGCGGTGGCGGCCAGAAGGATATCGTGGATACAGCGGCAGCGGCAGGAGATTTTAAAATCCTTGCGGCAGCACTGGAGAAAGCGGGCTTGGTCAGCACACTTAAGGAAGCAGGGCCATACACAGTTTTTGCCCCTACGGATCAGGCATTCGAAAAGCTTCTGAAGGATTTGAACATTACCGCGGAGGAGTTATTGAACAGAGAAGATTTAAAAGATATTCTTCTGTACCATGTTCTCTCCGGAAAAGTCCTTTCAAGTGATCTGAAAGACGGCATGAAAGCAAAAACACTCTCAGGCAAAGAAGTGACAATCACTCTGGACCCTGTTAAGGTAAACAATTCCACTGTTGTCAAACCGGATATTGAGGCATCAAATGGAGTTATTCATGTGATTGATACGGTCTTGGTTCCTTAGGTCAGTAAAAGCATTTCTTCTTATAGGAGAAGTGCTTTTTATTTTGACAAAAATCTCTTCCCATATTCTTGAAATCTAGGTAAAATAGGATAGTCCATAACACATATAACGGAGGAGAAAATGTCAGTCTACGTTCATAGAAAAGAAGAAATTTACTTTATATTGCTGCTTTTAGTTACAATCCCAATGTACTTATTGTTTATTTTCACAGGTGTAGGACTTCTCATTCTGCTTCCTTTTATCCTTATTCCCCTGATTGCCCACTGGATCAACACAGGCATTATTCGAGGGAATGGTGTAAAGGTTACGGAAAAGCAGTTTCCTGAAATCCATGCAAGGGTGAAGGAAATTGCTGAAGTTATGCAGGTGAAAAAGCTGCCGGATGTTTTTATTGTGCAGTCAGACGGTATGCTGAATGCATTTGCTACCCGTTTTTTCGGTAAAAACATGGTGACTCTCTACTCTGGAATAGCCGATTTGCATGTAAAGGGCGCACAAAAGGAGCTTGATTTTGTCATTGCGCATGAGCTTGCCCATATTAAAAGAAATCATATTTTGAAAAATTTCCTTGTGTTATTCGGGAATTGGATTCCGTTTCTCGGAAGTGCCTATTCAAGAGCCTGCGAGTATACATGTGATGCGATGGCACATGCCTGTACAGAGGATCTTGAAGCTTCAAAGCGTGCACTCACGATTCTTGCTGCGGGACCTGAGCTGTACAAACATGTGAATGAAGAAGCCTATCTGGAAGACAGCAGCAGAGAAAAGCACTTTTTCGTCTGGTTTGGCGAAAAAATCTCGACGCATCCTGTTCTGCCAAAGAGAATATTCCGTTTGAACCAGGTATTTGGCGGGACGAATCCTGCTGTATCGTTTAAAACGACCGCTCTTTTTAAAGCAGGTCTGGCCGGTGCCGTTGCTCTTGTTCTTCTTCTTGGAGCGGGCGGGGCAGTTCTATTCAGTTTTCTTTCAACGACCAGTCTTTACAGCGACTTCGTTCTTGACAGTGAGGGAACAACTGAGCTGATGGCAGCTGCTTCCGAAAATGACTACGACCGCGCTCGCGAACTGATTGAGCAGGGAGAGGACGTCAATGTTCAGGACGAGTCAGGCATGACGGCACTCATGTATGCCGTTTATGCGAACTACGACCTTGAATTCGAAGAAGAAGCCGAAAGCTATGATGATATGATTGCCCTGCTTCTTGAAAACGGAGCCGATCCGGACCTGAAGTCGGATGAAGGAGATATTGCCACTGTGGACATCATCTCACTTGGGAATCTTGATCTCGCCAACCTGCTGATTGAAAAAGGTGCAGACATCAATCAAGAAGACGGCTACGGACAAACACCGCTGACGACCGCAGTCTACCAGGAAGATGCAGACATGGTTGAGCTTCTGATTAAAGCCGGAGCTGATCCGTTTTATGTCACAAGTGAAGATGAATCCGCCCAGTCCATTGCGGAGGATGCGGAGCTGACTGAAATTACGGCTCTTTTATATCAATAGACTGTCAGTTTCATAGAAGATGATCAGAGCGCAAATCATGAAGGATTTGCGCTCTTTATTATGGGAAATGCGCGGGTAATAATAGGTATACAGAGCAATCATACCCTGCTAAACTGTAAAACGATTTGGGAGGGTATGGAAACGCTTGAATCGTACCCTGCGAAACTGTAAAACGATTTGAGAGGGTAAGCAAATGCCGGAATCGTACCCTGCAAAACTGTAAAACGATCTGGGAGGGTAAGCAAACGCCAGAATCGTACCCAGCAAAACCGTAAAACGATCTGGGAGGGTAAGCAAACGCCGGAATCGTGCCCTGCAAAACCGTAAAACGATCTGGGAGGGTAAGCAAACGCCAGAATCGTACCCAGCAAAACCGTAAAACGATCTGAGAGGGTAAGCAAACGCCGGAATCGTACCCTGCGAAACTGTAAAACGATTTGGGAGGGTAAGCAAACGTTGGAATCGTACCCTGCGAAACTGTAAAACGATCTGGGACGTTATTATGGAACACTTACTCTCACCCCACCACCCTTGAAAGTGCTCCAAAGCCCGGAATAGAACACTTACTCTCACCCCACCACCCTTGAAAGTGCTCCAAAGCCCGGAATAGAACACTTACTCTCACCCCACCACCCTTGAAAGTGCTCCAAAGCCCGGAATAGAACACTTACTCTCACCACTCCACCCTTGAAAGTGCTCCAAAGCTTCGAATAGAACACTTACTCCTCACACGCCACTCCGGAAAGTGCTCCAAAGCCCGGAATAGAACACTTACTCTCACCACTCCACCCTTGAAAGTGCTCCAAAGCTTCGAATAGAACACTTACTCCTCACACTCCACACCGGAAAGTGTTCCAAAACCCCGAATAGAACACTTACATCTCACCTTCCAATCTAAAAACTGCTCCTAAGCTCGTTAACGAATCTTTCCATTATTTAAAGCCCAAACCCAAAAAAAGACCATCTTCACGCAAGATGGCCTTAATCATGTATTCTTTAATCTCAAACCTTCAATAACCCGCGAAATCCTCTAGCAGCATAGTAGGAATCTGCCCCGTTGTGGTACACGAAAACATGACCGTAGCGGTAATCGCAGAATAAGGCGCCTCCGAGATCCCGAATAGCAGCCGGTGTCTGGATCCAGCTTGATGTTTTTCTGTCGAAAGGACCAAATTCCTGCAGGCTCCGGTACTGCTCTTCGTTCAATACTTCTACACCCATGGAAGCTGCAAGGTCCATGATGCTGTTCTCCGGTTTATTTTTTTTGCGTGCATCAAGGGCTTTACGGTCATAGCAAAGACTTCTTCGGCCGGATGGACTTTCAGCTGAGCAGTCACAGAAGAGGTACTCACCATCCTCAAATCCAATCACATCCGGCTCTCCGCCTGTTCGTTCCATTTCATGCAGCGACCACATTTTTTCAGGGCTTGCAGACAGCTTTGCCTGAACGGCTGCCCACTCCACACCGGGATGCCTGTTCATGTTTTGCTCAAAACGTTCAGTCAGAACGTCAAACAGAGTGCTCTCTTCTTCTTGCGACAATTCCTTTTTCACTGTTTCTGTCATATGGTTCCCTCCTTATATGAGTTCCTGTTTTCAGCTTACAGCATATGTCAGGGTGAAGTAAATTTTTTATTAAAAAAACACGCCGTTTAAAAAAAACAGCGTGTTCCAATATATTACCGATCCTGCTCCTCTTTTTTCTTATCAGGAGACAGAGGGAATTCTAGGTGAATCACGGTACCTTTGCCGGTTTCGCTCCGGACGCTGATTGTGCCGTTGTGTGCGTGGACGAGCTGTTTGGCAATGGCTAGACCGAGACCTGTGCCTTTCGTGGATTCTTCTGTATTGGTTCCCCTGAAATAGCGGTCAAACAAATTGTTCCGGGTGGCCTCATCCATCCCGACTCCTGTATCTTTTATCAAGATGGAGAAGGAATCCTCTCCTTTTTTCAGTGAGATTTCCACTTCTGTTGAAGGGGGATTATGTTTAAAGGCATTGGCGGCAAGGTTTTCAATGATGCGGTGAAACCACCGTTTGTCGATTGGGTAAAAAATCTCTTCTTCTGAAGCCCGGTAATCGATTTCGCGGTCCTGATACATCGGATCGTTCAGGAAATGCACGATGGATCTTCTGATCGTCTCATTCATTTCCTGTTCTTCAATTTCAAGCGGCAGGGCATTGTTTTTCAGCCTGTACGTTAGATTGAAATCTTCGATCAGGGACGTCATGTAGCTTGCTTTGTCTTTCATAATGCCGGCAAACTCCCGCACTTCCTCTTTTGACCAGTCGTACTGCTGTGATTCCAGCATATAGGCATACCCGTACAGCGAGCTCAGCGGTGTTTTTAAATCATGGGAAAGGCCCGTGATCCAGTCTTCTCTTTTTTCATCCATCAGCGCTCTGTCCTTGTCTTTTTGAATGAGATTAGAGGTCAGGACGTTAAGCGAAAATATAATATCATGATAGATCTTAAATGATTTCCTCAGCTTTCCGTTTTGCTTGGAGCTTGCCCGGATGCCCTGTTTGGTCAGAGGCTCGGCGTATTTGCCGGTCGCCAGATTTTCAAGCCAGAGTATTATATGGAGCAGCGGTTTGCCGAGTTTATTCGAGTACCAGATGGAAATCAGGATAAACAGAACGGCAGTAAAAAGAATAAAAATGATCATCCACTTTAACAGTGCTGTCATCAGTGAATTGTCATACTGCTCATCCGGGAAGTATTCCTTATTCGGAGAACCGATAATGTATTTGAATCCGGTTGAAGGGTCGGCATACGTTGAATAAGACGTTTTGTGGTTCCACGGTTCTTTTTTGTATGCCATCACTTCAAAATAGCTTGGAAGCTTTTTGCCTTTGTCATTATAGGAATAGATCAGATTGGATGATGAATCATAGACGGCGAGCCATGCTTTTTTGCCTGAAAAAAGGCTGCGGACTTCCTCGGCAAGATCTGGTTTTCCATCTGCAGGGATCCCGCCTTCCACAAGCTTTGTCATCAGGTGTGCATTTGCGGAGTGCTTGCCGTAAAGCACAATATACGATTCCTTCTCCTGGTTAAGCACCCAGTAGGTCTGGTCATAATGGAATGCTTTATCAATATCGTCAAAGAAGTTTTTTAGAGAATACGATGCCGGCACGTTGTCAGGTGTTAAATACGAGTAGACAACCTTGCCTTTTTCATTAATGACCTGCAGCCATCCGTTCTGATTTTTTATGGCGTTTTTGGCAGAGTCGTCAAGAGCGATTTTATCATCTGACATTTCAAAGATATCTCCGATATAGAGGGGGTCCATCCGCTTAACTTCTTTTTCGAGCATGTTGTTAAAATCCTGCGTGATCAAAACGGCAAGCGAAATGCCGACAAGTGTCATAAAGAGGAGAAACCAGACAATCATATGAAAAATAAAAAAACGGGTAAGCTTTCCTTTTAAATTCATTGTCTTCGCCCATCATCAACAAATTTATAGCCAAGTCCCCGGATGGTTTTTATGTAGGAGGGCTGGCTTGGATTTTTTTCGATTTTTTCACGAAGCTTGCGAATATGCACCATGACGGTATTGTCATCGACCATATAATGCTCGTTCCAGACATTTTCATAGAGCTGATGTTTTGTAAAAACCCGGTTGGGGTGCTTGCAGAAAAAGATCAGCAGCTGAAACAGCTGGGCTGAACAGTCGACAGGCTTTTGGTCAACGAATAGCTCGGCTGATGACACATTGACGGTGAAGCGGTCATATTCATAGATTTCCTCAATTGCCGTTTTCTTAGCGGTCTGCGGCATCGTCCGTTTTAAAAGAGCTTTTGCGCGGGCTGCAACCTCAAGAGGATTGAACGGTTTTGTAATGTAATCATCTGCGCCGTAGGCGAAGCCGGAAAGTTTATCAAGGTCACTGCTCTTGGCGCTCAGAAACACGATCGGCGTATTCGTTTTCTGTTTGATCAGCGGACACAGATCAAATCCGCTGATATCAGGCAGCATGATATCAAGGACAATCAGATCATATTCCTTCGTTTCAACGGCCTGCAGAGCAGCTGCGCCTGACAGGCATTCATCTATATGTGTAAATCCTTCTTTTTGCATAACGGTCCGGACGAGCTTTAGTATTGCTTCTTCATCGTCGACCAATAATACTTTGCAGTTCTGAAACAATGAATGTCCCCCTTTCTTTCTCTCATTACCATAATGCATTACCGGGTGTTTGTTAAGAAAAATTATTTGGCAGGCGCTTTTCTTTTTTCAGCAGCCCAGAAGAGGAACTGGCCGAGGAGTGCCGCGATAAAGACAGAGGCGATCCACCAGTAATACTCGTTTACAACTGACAATCCAACATGTCTTGAAAGCAGCAGCAGACACGCTGCAGTCGATACGTACCACAAAAAATTCTTCAAAAGATCCAGCTCCTCATCCATTTTCATACAGTCTATCACTCCAAGCTTTCTCTCCTGTTATGAAAACCTTAAAGTTCTCTTAATTGTTAAAAACAGGGTATCTGTACATAACTTAGCAGGAAAAACACATACTAACGAAAAAAAAATGCGGTGGTTACATGGCCATAAAAGAAGGATCCATCTCGAGCGTTTTAAAAGAAAATATGGATTATATCGAGTCATTTGCCAAAATCAACGCTGACTTGATCATCCATAGAATTCAATCGTTTCAGCATTCCGGCATAAGCGGGGTCATGCTCAGGATTGAAGGCATTTCTGATGACCTTAAAGTGTATGAATTTATGCTGAAGCCGCTGATTGATTCGCTTGCTGCCAAACAAAAGTACGCATCAGCTGAATTTGTGAAAGAACTGAAGGAATCCATTCTTGCCATTGATTCCATTAATATCGAAACAAAGTGGGAGAACATCATGCAGGAGCTTCTTGGCGGAAACACAATCCTGCTGTTTGATCAAATTGCTCTCGGCTTAACTGCAGCGACTGCAGGAGGGGATAAGCGGGAAATCTCCGAACCTACCTCCCAAACGGTTATCCGGGGGCCGAAAGACAGTTTTATAGAAGAAATCCGGGTAAATACGTCCCTGATCAGAAAGCGGCTGAAAAGTGCAGAGCTGTGCCTTGAAAAGCTTGAAGAAGGAAAGTACTCCCATACAAATGTGGAGCTGATGTACATACATGACAAAGTGGATCAAAAAGCGCTGAAGTCCCTAAAAGAAAAACTTGAGGCGAAAGATCCCAATATTATTATCGAGTCTGCTTATATTGAAAAGATGATTCAGAACAAACAGATGACCCCTTTTCCCGTCATCAGCCACACAGAGAGGCCGGATGAAATTGTCACTAATCTTCTGGAAGGAAGAATTGCGATTTTTGTTGACGGGACGCCGTTTGTTTTATACTGTCCAGTCGAATTCAGAAGTTTTTTTCAAACGACTGAAGATTACTTTCAGCAGTTCAATATCGATAAAATCATGCAGGGCCTTCGTTATTTCGCTTTTTTCCTGTCCCTGTTTGCACCATCCATTTATATTGGTCTCGTTACCCATCACCAGGCACTGATCCCAAACAGCCTGCTGCTCAGCCTTTATGCACAGAGAGAGGGCATTCCTTTCCCATCTTTGATTGAAGCGCTATTCATGGAAACCACCTTTGAAATCTTGCGGGAGGCAGGGATCCGGATGCCAAGAGCCATCGGCCAGGCCGTATCAATTGTCGGCGCGCTTGTTATCGGCCAGACAGCTGTTGAAGCGGGTCTTGTGTCGACTGCGGTCGTCATCGTTGTATCCATTACGGCGATTTCAAGCTTTACAACGCCAAATTACAGCCTGGCTACTACTGCAAGGCTGCTGCGTTTTATCTTTATGTTCGTTTCATATTTTCTCGGATTCTACGGCCTGCTTCTTGCCATGATGGTCCTGTTTGGACACTTAATGAGCTTGAAATCACTCGATAAGCCGTATTTTACCTACCAATCATCAAAAAAAGTCGGGAAGAATGTTCTATGAAAAAGGTGTTGATCATGTTCTGCAGTCTCCTGATGCTTACAAGCTGCGGAACGCAGAGAGAATTGAATGAGCTTGCCCTGATTCTTTCTTTGGGAGTGGACGTTTATGAGGACACAGGATATCAGGTGACCATGCAGATTGCTGATCCAAGTGAAATCATTACAATAACCGGTGCTACAAGCGGCACTTCATCCATTCCGATTGTTAACTACACAGGTGTCGGGCCAACCTTTGTAGAAGCACTCGAAAATGCAGCAAGACAAGTGTCCCGGACAGCGTTTTACACGCATATAGCCCTGATTGTTGTCGGGCAGGATCTTGCAGAAAGAGGGATTTTTCCTCTGCTTGATACCCTTGAACGGGAAACGGAAATCCGAGAAAACGTTCCGATTGTAATCGCAAAAAAAGAATCTGCTTTTCATATTCTGAATTCACTCACGATGATTAACAAGCTTCCTGCTTATTCTATTAAAGGGAAGCTTAAAATGAACGAAGAAGGCTTTGGAACGACGATGACGGTCACTATCAAAGATTTTCTCGTGAAAAAAGACAGCGAAGCTACGTTCCCTATCATCAGCGGTGTCATCTCTCCTCACTATACAGAAAAAACATCAACAAAAGAAAATCTGGAGCAGGCAGCTCCTAAATCAAGTCTTGTGTCAGGTCTTGCTGTTTTTGACCAAGGCGGAAAATTACTGTACTGGATGAAGGATGAGCATAAGCGCAGTGTCCTGTTTCTTGAAAACCGGATTAAGCAGGCTTTTGTCATGCTTCCATGTGATGAAGAAAATCAGACAGCCATCAAGATCATGTATGCAAAAACCAAAAAAGAAACTTCAGTTGAAAAAGGCAAGGCAAAACTGAGCATCTCCATAAAAGCTGAGGGAGAGATTGACGGTCTGGGCTGCCCGAACAAAGAGATGACTAAAAAACAAATCATATCGGGCTATGAAAAAGAATTGGAAAAAAAGATAAAGGAAGAAGTCGAGGCTGCGGTAAAAGAGGCTCAGGAGCAGGAGACAGACATATACGGGTTCAACGATGTGCTGTACAGAAACAAACCGGATCAATGGAAGCGTGTTAAGGATTCTTGGGCAGAGCTTTTCTCCGGGGCGGAAGTCCGTGTAAAAGCAGAGGCGGAAATTAAGCGTACAGGCAACATTACAAATTCAAACTAAAGGATCGATATTATGCAAAGGCCTTCGATTACAGCTAATCAGCTGCTCGTCACCATTTTTATATTTGAAATCGGAAGCGCCATCTTGCTTGATGCGGCGAAAGGAGCCAAGCAGGATGCGTGGATTGCCATTCTTCTTGGCTTTACTTTGTCCATACCGGTCATTATCCTTTACCTGGTCCTTATGAAAAAAAATCCCGAATTGACACTGTCAAACCAGCTGAAAAAGGGCTTTGGAAAATATGCGGGCATGGTCATCAGTTTTGCTTATATGCTTTATTTTCTGTACATATCTGCAAGGGTTCTCAGAGA
The DNA here is from genome assembly GCF_016839225.1 of Metabacillus sp. cB07. Taxonomy (NCBI): domain Bacteria; kingdom Bacillati; phylum Bacillota; class Bacilli; order Caryophanales; family Bacillaceae; genus Metabacillus; species Metabacillus sp. cB07. Next base: position 653,218 of record NZ_CP069296.1, read on the forward strand.
TTTCGGTGAGCTCCTGATCATTTCCGCCTACGACGATACATCCATGATCGTCATCAACAGTTTTATGATCCTGTGCGTCATCTACTTCTCCTTAAAATCGTTTCAAGTTGTGGCTAAGCTGAACATCATTCTATTTGTTCTCATTTGGGCGCCGTTTGTTGTGATTATTCTCTTCGAGGTTCTTTCAAACCTGGTGCATCTCGAGTATGTAAAGCCTGTGCTTGGAAACGGATGGATGCCAGTTTGGCATGCAGCGTTTCCGACTGTTTTAACATTTCCTTACGGAGAAATGGTTGTTTTTCTAATGATTTATCCTCTTCTCGACAAAAAACAGAAGGCGGTAAAACTGACATTTGTATCCCTGCTCCTTGTAACATTCGTTTTAACAACGACTGCTTTTCTGCATGTAGCCGTTCTTGGGCCGGCGATGGTTGAAAGATCAATGTTTCCAATTCTTACAACCGTATCGCTTGTCAGCATTTCCGATTTCATTGAGAGACTGGATTCGTTCGTCGTCATCCTGATGATTGTCACAGGATTTATGAAGGTATTTATCTTCTTTTACGGAGCAACGAGAATTGCCGAGGAGACGATGCCGACATTAACGATGAAGCAAATATCGCTGACATTCGGGATTTTCGTCATCCTCCTTTCCGTGCTGATTGCGCCAGATTATATCGAGCATATGGAGGAGGGAATCAAGGTCGTGCCTTATTACCTTCATCTTCCGTTTCAGATTGGACTTCCGGTTTTACTGCTTGCTTCTCTCATGATAAAAGATTTTGTTGCAAAGCGGCAGGCGGCAGGTGGCAAAAGTGGTTAAAAAAATCATGTTTGGCGTGCTCAGCTTCTGCGGATTATTCGGAATGGCCATTGGGCTGGACCTGCTTCAGGGGATAGACCTGGCTGATTTTTTAAAAGAGGCCAAATTTTACTTTGGAACCTTGAAGCTTGATGATTATTTTTCACTCTCCCTATGGGCAGCAATCATCGGCATCTACCTATACAAAGTCCCGAACGATCTTTGACAGGCATAATCCCCCATTTGAAAAATATATTATGAACAGTGACCTTCTAAGGGGGAGAGGGAGTTATGTATTACTACGATTATTACAGGCAGAATCAGGATGAAATCAAGAATATCGCTAAAGCGCTGGAAGGCGAATACAATGCCATCCAGTGTTATGAAAAGCTTGCCATCCAGGCAAAAACACCTGAAGAGAAAAAGACCATTCAGGAAATCAGGCAGGATGAGGCAAAGCACTATCAAACCTTTGCAGGCATCTATCAAAGTCTGACCGGACAGCCATACAGTCCGAAACAGACGGAAGAATGCCCGGCAGATTACATTTCCGGACTGACCGCTGCTATTAAAGATGAGCAGGAAACGGTCGACTTTTACCACACAATTTCAGACAGCGGCAGCACGCCATACATTAAAGAAGCATTTAGAAGGGCTGCTTTTGATGAGCAGAATCATGCTGTCTGGTTTCTGTATTTTCTGACGCAGAACAAATAAACAGAGCATATATTTGCATCAAATAAAAAATCCGGCTGCTTTCTGCCGGATTTCATGAATTTTCTATTTCAGCTCATATTCAACTTTGCTGTAAAGCCTTGTGCCGTTATGAAGGCCAAGTTCTTTTTCCTGTTTTTCATTCAGGCCGCTGATGCTGACGACGATTTCGTCGCCGCGGAGGGAAATGGTCCCTTCGACAGGTTTTTCGAGAGCAGGAACTTCAATCGTAAACGGGCCATCGCCATTGCCGCGGATGGTCGTTTTTGTTTTGTGCTCCTTGAGAATTTTGCGGTCCTTCGATTTTAAACCGAGAGTTAGTTCAGCAAGCTGGCCCCCGTCCTCAGGGAAGTTCACAATCAGAAAATTACCTTCTTCCTTTACTTTCACTCTGTCGACCCATGTTCCATTATAAATGCTCTGCATGCTGTATTCTTCATTATTCATCTGCGGGCGGTTGCAGGCAGACAAAATCATAAAAGCCATAATCAGCAAAGCTGCAGTCCGTTTTTTCATAGCAAATACCTTCCTCTTTCAAATCTTTCTTTTATTATCGCCTAAAACAGGCGAAAGAAGCAAAAGATAGTGGTTAGCGTCAGGATGAACCTTCCAGTTTATGCGCATGCAGCCTGGGGTATATTTTAACCTTACAGCCAGGTCAAGAAAGGACTTTTTATGACTTCTAAAAAAAATATCGCTTTATTCGCAGCAGCCGCCATTCTTTTAACAATCCTGATCATTCAGGTGCTGGGTCCGGACGAGCCTACCCGGGCGAGCGACGAACAGACGCCGACTGTCTTTATACACGGATACAGAGGAACCGTGAATTCGTTCGAGGGCATGCTCGACCGCTTTCAGTCAGACTATGAATGGGGTGAAAAAACGCATATCTGCACATCCAAAAAAGGGACGGCAGCATGTACACCTCTGAACATCACAAAAGCTGAACGCCCTATGATACAGGTGTACTTCGAGGATAACGACGCCGATTTTGAAAATACGAGTGTTGAGCTCGGTAACATCATGAAGCTGCTGAAGGAAGAATACGGCTATGACAAGGTCAACATTGTCGCTCATTCTATGGGGGGCCTCGTTTCAGTCAATTATATTCAGGAAACAAAGCAGGAAAAAGAATTTCCGAAAGTTGAAAAGCTTGTGACCATCGGAACGCCGTTTAAAGGCATTGAGAGGGAAGTGTTTGAAAAACGGTACAACGAAAAAGAACACGATCTGATTGCAGGTTCAAAAGCCCTGCAGGAGCTCTATGCAGAAGAAAATGCTTTCGATCCCCGCACTAAGGTTTACTCACTGGCAGGAAAAATCAGTGAAAAAGAAGATGGCGACGGACTCGTTTCTGTTCAAAGTGCTACAGCCTTTGGCGATTATCTTAAAAAGAGCCAGTACCGGGAGCATGTTGTCGTTTCAAAAAAAGCAACTCATAATGGTCTCCATGAAAACAAACAGGTGGATGCAGAAGTCGGCCGTTTTCTATGGGAAAAATAAGGGTCCTTTCAAAGGGCTCTTTTTCATGTGAAAAAAAGATATTGTAAATGCTTTCATTTGATGGTACGATCATTTTACGAAAACGTTTACTCTTAAGGCAGAGCGGGAGAGAAGGTGGGAAATGGCTTATACCATAAAGGATGTTGCAAAGAAGGCAAATGTCTCAATTGCAACGGTATCCAGAATTCTCAACAATCAGAAGGGCTATTCAGAACAGACGAAGAAAAAAGTCCTCAAAGCCATTGAGGAGCTTGATTATCATCCAAATGCGATTGCAAGAGGGCTGATCAACAAGAAAACCTCGACCATCGGCGTTCTTTTTCCCGCGCTCTCAAGCATGCTTGCTACAGAGCTGCTGGCAGGCATTGAGAAGACGGCACACGAGCTTGGATCGAGTGTGATTGTCTGCCATACAGAATCAAACGGTCTAAAAACGATGAAATATTTGCAGCTGCTGAATGAAAAACGTGTAGACGGCATTATTTTCACAAGTGAAATTTTAAAAGAAGAATACTACGAGTTTATTCAGAAGATGAATATTCCGCTCGTGCTCCTCTCTACAGAATCGCGGGCATATCCCGTGCCTTATGTAAAAGTGGATGACAGGCGCGCGGCCTATGCGGCTGTGCAGTATTTGATTAAACAAGGCCATAAACGGATCGGAATGATCAGCGGCAATGATCAGGACATGATTGCAGGGAAGCCGAGAATTGAAGGCTACCTGGATGCCATGAGCGATTACGGGCTTCCCGCTGATGACAGCTTTATAGCACGAATGAAAGGTTTTAAGTTCTCGGACGGAACAGAAGGGCTGAAACTGCTTAAGAAGCAGCTTCCTGATGTAACAGCTGTTTTTGCAGCAAGCGACGATATCGCTGTTGGTGCGATTTCTTCCGCCTACCGGCTTGGAATACGGGTGCCGGATGATCTTTCCATAATCGGCTATGACAATTTAAAGATTGCAGACATGACGATTCCGCCTCTTACGTCGCTTGCCCAGCCATTTTATGAAATGGGGGAAAAAGCGGCTCAAATGATTTTTGATTTGATGGATGGCGATGAACTGATTGAAAGCCGGATCATGCCGCATTCAATTGCCGAGAGAAACAGCGTTTTGAAACTGGGGAGCTAGCTCTCTTCTCTTTTTTACACCATTACGTAAACGTTTACGTTTCTTTTTTTGGAGGATTGAGTAAACGTTTACTCAAATTAGTTACTACGGGGAGGCGATGGGAATGAGAAAGAAATGGACGATTTTTGCAGCTGGCATTGCGCTCAGCGCATCTATCCTTGCAGGTTGTTCATCGGGTGAAAACGAGGACGGAAAAACGACGCTCACCCTCTTTTCAAATAAGTCAGAGAACATCAATACATATAAGGGTCTGATTGAAGAATTTGAATCAGAAAATCCAGATATCAACGTTAAATTCGATTCTCCTCCTGAGGCAGAAACCGTTCTGCGCACAAAGCTGATCAAAAACGATATACCAGATGTGATGCTGATTGCGGGGAACGCGACTTACGGGGAGCTTGGAAGAGCGGGTGTGCTTGAGGATTTCAGTGATTCTGACCTGATTGATTCTGTTCAGCCTTCCTACCTTGAGATGATCGACAGGCTTGTAGGACCTGAAAAAGACGGTGTATACGGACTTCCATATGCGACCAATGCAAACACGGTCATTTACAACAAACAAAAATTCGAAGAGCTTGGCCTCCAAGTTCCAAAGACATGGGATGAATTTATTTCCGTTCTTGAAAAATCAAAGGATGCAGGAGAGATTCCGATCTACTTTACGCTTAAAGATGCCTGGACCGGCATGATCTCCCTCAATTCACTTGGCGGGGTGCTTGCGGGTGAAGAGTTTGCCCAGCAAAAAAGCTCAGGGAAAACGTCCTTTGTCAAAAGCTATGACGAAGTGGCGGATAAACTGCTGACTCTTACTGAATACGGCCACGATGATAACTTCGGCACAGCTTACGGGGATGGAAACAACGCATTCGCAAATGGCGAGGGCGTCATGTACATCCAGGGCAACTGGGCGATCCCGGAGATTTTAAAAGCAAATCCGGACATGGAGCTTGGCGTATTCCCGATGCCGGTAACGAACGATCCCGAGAAAAACAAGCTGATTTCCGGTGTTGACGTCCTGCTTTCTGTGAGCAAAGACAGTGAGCACAAGAAAGAAGCAGAGAGGTTCCTGCAGTTTATGCTGGAAAAAGAAACAGCGAAGAGATACATCGACGAACAGAAGGCCTTTTCAGCCATTGAAGGTGTCTACCAGGAAGACCCTGTGTTTGAGGGAATCAAAGAAAACTTTGAGCAGGATAAAATCACGAGCTTCCAGGACCATTACTATCCTGCCGGAATGGGAGCAGAAAACATTCTTCAGGAATTTTTAATCAGCAAAAAGAAAGACGCATTCCTGAAAAAGATGGACAGAGAATGGGAGAAGGTTGAGGACCGCTAAAAGCGGGACCCGAATCTTAAAGCATTGGAGATGAAACCAAAATGAGCAACAAAGAAAAAGTGTTTATGATCATGACCATACCGGCCGTTCTCCTGTTCTTCATTTTTCACACGTACCCTGCGCTCCAGGGGATCTTCTACAGCTTCACCGACTGGAGAGGCTACGGAGAATGGAATTTCGTCGGTCTAAAAAACTACTTGAACGTCTTTAAGGATGAACGGGCGCTTCACGCATACGGCTTCACGTTTCAGTTTGCGATCATCTCAACGATTCTTGTCAACTTCTTCAGTCTTTTGATCGCGATGGGGCTGAATGCAAAAATTAAGTTCCGCAAAACGCTGAGAGCCGTGTATTTTATGCCTTACATCCTCAGCATTCTGATCGTCGGATTTATCTTTAATTTTATTTTTACCCACTTCCTGCCTGATATCGCAGGAGGGCTTGGAATTGAAGCACTGTCCAAAAACATTCTTGGTGACCCGAACCTCGCCTGGATTGGAATCGTCATTGTAGCGGTTTGGCAGGCCATTGCATTTAATACGATTCTTTACCTTGCAGGTCTAGTGACAATTACAGAAGACTTGTATGAAGCTGCAAGCATTGACGGTGCTGGAATCTGGACGAAGTTCTGGAAAATTACATTCCCGCTGATTGCGCCGTTTTTCACCATCAACATGATTCTTTCCATGAAAGGATTCCTGATGGTGTTTGACCAGATCATCGCGCTTACGGGCGGAGGTCCGGGTCAGTCTACGGAATCGATTTCACTCCTGATTTACAGAGGCGGATTCCAGGGCGGGGAGTTTGCATATCAGTCGGCAAATGCCGTGATCTACTTTATCGTCATTGTCGTCTTTTCCATCTTCCAGCTTAAAATTCTTGAAAAAAGAGAGGTGGGGAACGGATGATCAGCAAGAAAACCAACTGGCCAGTGACAATCCTATTGATACTCGGTGCCGTGTTTATCCTGTTTCCGCTGTATCTGACGGTTACAATTGCGTTTAAAACACCGCAGGAGCTTGCCGGAAATCTGCTTGCTCTGCCGCAGAACTGGTCGCTTGCCAACTTTGCCCAGGCGATTGAAATGACGAATTTCTTCAATGCATTGAAAAACAGCGTGTTTGTCACTGTGCTTGTAATGATTTTCACGGTTCTCACAAACTCCATGGTCGCCTATGCGATTGCACGCAACATGCATAAGAAGTTTTATAAATTTACATTTTACTATTTTGTCAGTGCGATGTTCATTCCTTTCCCGATTATCATGCTGCCGATTGTAAGGCAGACAGCGCTGTGGAATATGGACAATCTGATTGGACTTGTGATTCTGTACATTGTCTACAATTTATCGTTTAACATCTTTATTTATGTGGGCTATATCAGGTCAATTCCCAAAGAGCTTGAAGAAGCTGCCATTGTGGACGGGGCGTCGACCTGGGGCGTGTTCTGGAAAGTCATTTTCCCGCTCCTTGCCCCGATGAACGCAACGGTTGCGATTCTGACCTGTCTTGGCGCCTGGAATGACTTCCTGCTGCCGCTTGTCGTCCTGAGCGACAGCGACATGGCGACACTGCCGCTTGTGCAGTATATTTTCCAGTCGCAGTTCAGCACAGATTATAATCTCGCATTTGCTTCTTACCTTCTGGCTCTTGTTCCGATGATTATCGTTTATGTATTTGCACAAAAGTGGATCATCAGCGGAGTCATGAAAGGATCAATAAAATAATTTTTCTCTATTAGGTGAAATTATTGTATATTGGAAAAAGAAAGACTTAACAAACTACTCAAAATATAAGGAGATTTCAATCTATGAAAATCACAGTATGGAACGAAAACAGACACGAACAGAAAAACCCGGTTGTAGCAGACATCTATCCGGAAGGCATTCACGGAGCCATCGCCGGATTCCTGAAAGAAAACGGCTACGACGCTTCGACTGCTACTCTTGATGAGGCTGAGCACGGATTGACAGAAGAGGTATTAAACAGCACGGACGTTCTTTTCTGGTGGGGACATCTTGCACACGACGAAGTATCAGACGAAATCGTTGAACGCGTACAAAAGCGTGTTCTTGAAGGAATGGGACTTGTCGTTCTTCACTCAGGCCACTTCTCTAAAATCTTCAAAAAGCTTATGGGCACATCCTGCGACTTGAAATGGCGCGAAGCAGATGACAAAGAGCGCCTATGGGTCGTTGATCCATCTCACCCGATTGCAGAAGGCATCAGCGAGTACATCGAAATCGAAAAAGAAGAAATGTACGGCGAGCACTTCGACATTCCGGCTCCAGACCAACTAGTATTTGTAAGCTGGTTCGAAGGCGGAGAAGTCTTCCGTTCAGGCTGCACTTACCAAAGAGGAAACGGCAAAATCTTCTACTTCCGCCCGGGACATGAAACATACCCGACTTACCACAACAAAGAAGTACAAAAAGTGCTCGTAAACGCAGCGAAATGGGCAGCACCTGTCAAACGTGACTACCCGGTTTACGGAAATGCGAAGCCGCTTGAGAAGATTACTGTAAAAGCGTAAATAGAATAGACTTTCTGCTCCATTATCTTAAATGAGACTGGGGAAAAAGTGAGATAGAACAAGAAAAATCCGGACTGGAATAGGTTCGGATTTTTTTGTGCGGGAGGCAATAATGGCTCCTCGGAGTGCTGCCACTTTTTGCGTGATGGGTTTGCCAATTGTGGTGTCATTGGCCGTAGTGCTGCCACTTTCCGTGTGATGGTTACTCCATTTGTGGCGTCATTCGCTGTAGAGCTGTTGAGTTCTTCTTATTCTTACATGTATTTTAAAGAAATCTAACAAACCAGTTTTTCCTAAAGGGTTCAATTCAGAAGTGAAAACTGAAAATCGTAAAGTAATTCTCACACATCTTAACAATCAAAGTGATGTGATTTCCATTTAACAAACTAAAGCAGAAAAAAAGTATGATTATGCTAAAATGGAAATATTAGTTATTCCATTAAGGGGCAGGATTGTGGAGTAGTAAGTGTTTGCTTAGGTTTAATATATCTAGGATGGATTTTCTATGCCATAGTTGCAGTTGTATTATAACGAGAGTTGTTTAACAAAAGCAGTCACTCTTTCGCCGATGAGCAGTATATTAATTAAACAGTTCATAAAAAATGGTTCGTTTCTTATTGAACGGAGAGAACCATATTGGAGGGGAAAATGAGCACATTTGTTTATATGGTGAGACACGGTGACTCACCAAGGGAAGGCAATGAAAGAACAAGAGGTTTAACTGAAAAAGGGCTTTTGGATGCTCAACGAGTGTATAACAAATTGACAAATGTGAAAATTGATGCAGTTATTTCAAGCCCATACATTCGTTCAATTTTAACTGTCGAAAAATTAGCAAAACAATTAGGGCAAGAAGTTTTAATATTTGAAGATTTAAAAGAGAGGATGTTTTCTTCTGAAGACGAACGAATATCTGATAATGAATTGGTTCCACTGTTGGAGAGGTCTTTTTTAGACTCAAATTTCGCTCTAGTCGGAGGAGAATCAAATGCTGATTGTCAAAAAAGGGCTATAAAGGTTTTAAAAAAGATATTAGATGTTTTTAGAGATAAAAGAGTAGTAATAGGTTCTCACGGGGCTGTGATGACTTTAATGATGGGATATTTCGATAGTAATTATGACTTGAATTTTTTACATAGTACATCAAAACCTGACATTTATAGAATGGAATTCAATGAACACAAATTAGTGAGTGTCCAAAGATTATGGAGTGAAAATATCGGTGTTAGCTAATAAGAGTTACATTTATTATGAAAGGTAATTATTAAAGAATTTTTGCCTTATTTATTAAGCAAAGGTTTCTTATAAATAAAATATTTTTGGGAGTGGTTTAATGGGATTTTATTATCTACTGTTGCTTAGTATTGGTATTGTTTTAATAATAATTGGAACACTTAAAAAGGATGTACCTCGCTCAGTCAAAGTAGTTATTTTTCTATTTGTAATTGGCGTTGTGTTTATTGTAATGTCACTAATATTATTTTTACCTGGTAGCTCTGATGTTATTGCTGAACTTCTGAAATGGAATAAATAAGTTTTAAGTTTGCTTAAAATGTTATTCCACTAAAGGGGGCGATTGCAGCAAAGTGGATCGCCTTTTCTTATTGAAGAATTGGGCAATTTTTTTGATGAAGGATTGGATGTGCCGAAAAAAGAAATAATGAAAAATAATTATTGACCGTGTGGTGTACCACACGGTTTATTATATATCCAAGGAGGATAAGGATGTATAAAATAAGTGAGTTTACCGAGATGACTGGATTAAGTAAAGAAACTTTACGATATTATGCAGAAGTTAAATTACTCGAACCTGCACTTATAGATCCGAATAATAATTATCGTTATTACGATGATGGGAGTTACTTCCTTGCAATACTATTAGTAAAACTGAGAGGATTTGGTTTTACAGTACAGGAGATGCTTTCTGTGATGGAGGATGAGTCATTCGCTCATTTAGAAGATTTATTAATCCAAAAAAGAGAAAAGATAAAGATGCAGATTGAAAATCTTCGTCAACGAATCGAAGAGATTGATGAATTTCTTGTATCTGGAAAGGAGGAAAATGGATGATTCAATGGAAAGAAGAAATGACTATTAAAGCTAATATTGAAAAGGTGTGGGAACTGTTTTCAGATAAAAACATTAAGAAAATTATGCCGAAAGTCGAAGAACATAAATTAGTTGAGAAGATGGAAGGAGAAGTGGGGGCAAAACATCAGCAGAAATATCGTGAAGGAAAACGTGTGGAAACCTATATTGTCGAAACATTAGCCTATGAAGATTATGAGAGCAAGAAATTGAAGAAAATTGCCTTTGTATTAGGAAATGCATTTGAAATTACTCTTACATTTACATTAGTTAAGGTTGATGATATGCACACGAAATTTATTTATGAGGGCCAAAACAAAGGAGTTAATTTTGTTGGCAGAGCTATGTTAAAACTCAGCAGCCAGAAAAATAATAATCAGGTGGTACAAAAATTTATGGAATTGGTTGAGCAAGAAGCAATGAGATCTACTTATTAAATAGTTTTACCGAGATTTTAACTGAAAAAAGAAAGCGGCTCAATATAATAAAAACTTACCAATCTAATTGTTAATAAAGAAGCGGGGAGCCACCTCCCCGCCTACCCGTTTCCAGAAACCACATACTTATTAACAGGCCGTCCGACTCCGCCATACTGAATATCAAGAGAAAGGACACCCTCTTTTTCCAGATGCTCCAGATACCGTCTTGCTGTGACTCTCGCAGTTCCGACATGTGAGGCTACATCCTCTGCAGATACAGGTTCCTTTTGATCAGATAGAAAACCGAGTATTTTTTGAAGAGTGACTTCATGAAGCCCTTTTGGGAGATCCTGCACCGCTTTCGGCTCATCCCGCTGAAAGCGGATGGCATCCAGTTCTTTTTGGGTCAGCTGTACTTTTTCATTGATCATCTTGCGGTACTGCAAATAACGCTCCAGCGCTTCTTTGAGCCGTTCAAATTTAAAAGGCTTCATGAGGTAGTCGGCAGCGCCGTGCTGCAGGACCTGCCGGACTGTCTCCATATCGCTTGCTGCCGTAATGGCGATGATGTCAGCTCTGTGGCCTTCCGCACGAATGGCTTTGATCGTGTCGAGCCCGTTCATCTTAGGCATGTACATATCAATCAGCACAAGGTCAGGGGAAAGCTCCTTGACAAGATCCAGTCCTTCCGCGCCATTTGGGGCCATGCCAACTACTGCAAATCCTTTTATCCGGTTTAAAAATTCACGGTTCACTTCCTGCACCATTAAATCATCTTCAATCAGCAGAACGTTCACTTGATCCACTTACATCTCCTCCATCTGAAAAGTGACAGTAAAGCTTGTTCCCGCACCTTCTTCTGATTCTGCCTGAATGCTGCCGTTTGCCTGGTGAATAAGCTGCCGGACCATATAGAGTCCAATGCCGCGCTCACTTCCTCCTTTTGTAGAAAAACCCTGATCAAAAATAAATGGAAGGACCTGTTCACGTATTCCGCTTCCATTGTCCTCGACAATGATCATCAGTTGCCCGGAATCCTGCTCCAGGCTGATAAAGATGCGCGGCTTGGAACACGCGCCGTGCTGAAAGGAGTCAAACGCATTTTCAATCAAGTTTCCGATAATAAGAACAAGATCGTGATGATCGATTCTGGGAGGAAAACGTTCGAACCTGCTGCTTCGGTCGATTTCTACCGCAATGCCAAGCTCTTTTCCGCGGCGGATCTTGCTCAGCAACAGACCGGCAATGCTTTCATCCTTAATATTACTGCTCAGGAATTGAATCAGTTCGTCCTGTTCTTCGGTCGTTTGAAAAACAAACTGCAGCGCCTTTTCATAATTGCCGAGCTGGATTAAGCCTGCAATCGTATGAAGCTTATTGTTATATTCATGATTCTGAACGCGTAAAGCGTTTACAAATGCCCGTACGCCTGTCAGTTCTTCTGCCATCTTTTTCACTTCTGTCCGGTCCTGAAAAATGGCGACAGCGCCAATGGTTTCTCCGTTCACTTTAATTGGCACGCGGTTGCTCAGAATGTTCAGGTTGTGAACCGTGAGTTCCTTGCTGTAGATGCCATGGTCGAGCTCAAGGATTTCGGGCAGTGCGGTGTCCGGAATGACCTCCCGGATGGATCTGCCTGTAACATCACCTTCAATCCGCATCATGCTCCTTGCTTTCTTGTTGAAGATGGTGATGTTTTCATCTGTATCGATCGCAATGACGCCTTCATGCATCGCATTGAAGGTTTCTGTCCGCTCAACTAGCAGCCTCGCAATCTCATGCGGCTCAAGCTTAAACATCTGCCTTTTGATCTGCCTGGCAAGAATCCAGGCGCCCCAGCCGCCGAACAAAAGCGAAAGCCCTGAGGTAATCGCAATTTCAAACGCCAGATTCTCAAGCACTTCAGCGAACGACGGCACTTTATATCCCGCCAGCACGACCCCAATCTGTTCGTGTCCATCATTCATAACAGGCACAAATGCCCTCATCACGGTTCCGATTTCGCCCTTTGCTTTTGACGTATAGGAATGCTCGGCAAAAGCAGGTCCTTCGTCCGCCCCTTCAGAAGCGGTGCCGATCCTCGCGTGTACGGGATGAGTCAGTCTTACGCGGTCCATATTCATCACGACAATATAGTTGGCGTTGTTGATGACCCTTAAGCGGTCGATCACTTCATTCAAACCGCCGTCACCCTGTTCAAGAGCTTCTTTTACTTCAGGAAGCTCTGCGATTGTCTGAGCCGTAACAAACGAACGGGCCTTCAGTTCCTCTTCCTTTCCGCTGATGTAATTTCCAATCAGTACGATGCCTGCGAGAAAAAGAGAGAATCCAAGGATAAAGAAAATCAGCCCTGTAATTTTCCATAGAATTGATATGCGTTTCATAGCGGCTCCTCATTTTCAGAACAGTAAAATATCTTTTATTTTAACATGAGGAAAAAACTCGTGATACAATGAATCTACTAAATGACTGAAATGGTGAAAAAAATGAAATGGTTTATTAGTGCAAGTGTGCTTACTGTGCTGATCTTGATTGCCGTGTTCTCTCATGACTCCATGGAAGCGCTGCAGGAAGATGATGAACAGAAGGGGCTGAGCGACCAGATTGTGATCAAGTTCAGTCACGTTGTGGCTGAAAATACCCCAAAAGGACTTGCAGCGGAAAAATTTGCAGAACTCATTGCCAAACGGACGGACGGGAAAATCAAGGTAGAGATCTTTCCAAATGAAATCATGTATTCAGACGAACAGGAGCTTGCCGCGCTGAAAAGGGGAGACGTGCAGATGATTGCGCCTTCCTACTCAAAAATGACCGAGGTTATCCCTGAGTGGCAGGTGCTCGACCTTCCTTTTCTTTTCAGGAGCGAAGAGCATGTAGAAGAAGTTTACACAGGAGAAATTGGACAGCGTCTCCTCAGCAGGCTGGAAGAGGAGAACATGAAGGGCCTTGCTCTATGGGGGAACGGCTTCAAACAGATGACAAGCAGCAGCGGGACACTGATTCAGCCGGAGGATTTCGCCGGACAGCGCTTCAGAATTATGCCGAGCGATACGATTGCAAAACAGTTTGAACTTCTCGGCGGAATCCCGAAGGCAGCCTCATTTAATGACGTGTACATCGCGCTTGAAGGAAACGAATTTGACGGACAGGAAAACACAATCTCCAATATCTACTCTAAAGGCTTTTACCGCCTCCAGAAAAATATGACCCTTTCCAATCACGGGTACCTTGGCTATTCCGTTCTCATGAACAAAGAGTTCTGGAACAGCCTCGACCCCGAACTGCAGCTTCAGATTGAAAAAGCCATGAACGACACAACAAAGTGGATGCTCTCAGAATCAAAAGAAATGAATGAAACCCAGCTCCGCAGAATGAGGGAAAACTCAAAGCTCGGCATCCATGAACTCAGCCCGGATGAAAGAAAAGAGTGGGAAAAAGTGTTCGAGCCGCTCTATCAATCTTATATTGAACGGTATGGAGATGAGTGGATAGAGGATATACGGAAGGCTGGAAAATAGAGAAGATGCGGACGTCCTGGTAGGGGGCGTCTTTATTTTGTTTTCGAGGAAGGAATTAATAAACTGGATTAATAGTGCCATTAAAGGGTTAGTGTTGGTAGCTTGATGGTTCTAAACCAGATTAATAGTGCTATCAAAGGGTTAGTGTTGGTAGCTTGATGGTTCTAAACCGGGTTAATAGTGCCATCAAAGGAGTGGGATTGGTAGTTTGGTGGTTCTAAAGCTTCTTAATAGTGCCATCAAAGGGTTGGGGTTGGAGGATTGATGGTTCTAAAGAGAGTTAATAGTGCCATCAAAGGGTTGGGGTTGGTAGTTTGATGGTTCTAAACCGAGTTAATAGTGCCATCAAATGAGTGGGGTTGGTATTTTGGTGGTTCTATAGCAGCTTAATAGTTCCATCAAAGGATGGGGGTTGGGAGTTTGATGGCTCTCAACTACGCTAATAGGGCATCCAAAGTGTGAGATTGTCAGCCTGGTGGTCTCAATCCGGATTATAAGTCAGACCCGGACTTTTCCACGGATTTTTTATCTGACTGCCAGGCCGGAACAGTCGGCTCCGCTTTTCGCATTGTCCAGCTCCAGGGCCCAACTCCTCGGCCAGAACAGATCCGGCGAAAAAAGCAAACCCGGCTTTTTCCGCCGGATCCTTATCTGACTCCCGGAGTTAAACGAGCGATTCCACATTTCTCATTGTCCAGCTCCATCAGCCAGCTCCTCCGCCAGAACAAAATCCCCCAAAAAGTCAAACCCGGACTTTTCGGGTGATTTCTTTTCTGTCTGTCGGAGCTAAACGGCTGATTCCGCTTTTCCTGTGACCACAAAGACCAAAACGAACTTTACGTTCTAAAGCTTTTGTTGTGGAAATGTTCAGTTATTATAAGGGTTATATTGTAAGCGCTAACAAAGATGAAGGGGTGGGTGCAGGTGAAGGTTAATTTCAGGAATTTGACGGTTCAGGTTGTGATCGGGATTATCTTGGGGATTACGGTTGGGTTTTTGTTTCCGGCTTTTGGGATTGAGCTGAAGGTTCTGGCTGATGTGTTTATTAAGATGATCAAGATGGTGATTGCGCCGATTATTTTCTTTACAGTGGTTATCGGAATCGGCAGCATGGGGGATTTGAAGAAGGTAGGACGGATCGGCGGAAAGGCTCTTTTGTACTTTGAAATTGTGACGACCTTTGCGCTTGCGATCGGGATTATCGTCGTCGGGATTGTGAAACCGGGGGAAGGCTTTAATACCGACGCGGTTGAAGGCGGGGATGTTTCCCAGTATACGGAGCAGGCGGAAGAGACGAGTCACGGATTTGTGGATTTTGTGGTTGGCATTATTCCTGAGAACGTAGTAGGCGCCATGGCGGAGGGGGAGCTTCTTCCTATTTTATTCTTCGCTGTTCTGTTCGGGGTATCGATGGCAGCTGTTGGTGAAAAGGCAAAGCCGGTTGTGCAGCTTTTTGAGAGACTGACAGACATTTTCTTCGGAGTCGTCAATATGATCATGAAGGTTTCGCCGTTTGCGGCTTTCGGGGCGATGGCATATACGATCGGACAATTTGGGATTGGCTCGCTTGTTGCTCTCGGCAAGCTGATGGGGTCCGTTTATATCACGATGTTCCTGTTTATCATTCTTGTACTCGGAGCCATTGCAAAATATTACGGCTTCAGCATCTTTAAGTTTATCGCTTTTATTAAGGAAGAAATTCTTCTTGTTCTCGGTACATCTTCATCAGAATCAGCACTTCCGAAAATGATGGAGAAGATGGAAAAGTACGGCTGTTCTAAATCAGTCGTCGGTCTTGTTATCCCTACAGGGTACTCATTCAATCTTGACGGTACATCCATCTACCTCTCAATGGCAGCGATGTTCATTGCCCAGGCATATGGCATCGACTTGAGCATCTGGCAGCAGCTGACTCTTCTGGGAATTTTGATGCTTACATCAAAAGGAGCCGCAGGAGTAACAGGTTCAGGGTTTATCACACTCGCAGCAACTCTCGCAGCCTTCCCGATGATTCCTGTTGAAGGAATGGCACTCCTCCTTGGTGTAGACCGCTTTATGTCTGAAGCGCGTGCGATTACGAACCTGATCGGAAACGGAGTAGCTACAGTAGCTGTTTCAAAAATGGAGAATGAGTTCCATCCTCCAAAAGATCAATCAGGTTCAGCTCCGATTTCTATTGCAAAGTAAAAAAAAGCGGACATGTTCCGCTTTTTTTTTGCATATCAGAAAAACATAACATATGAATACTTTACCAATATTAATCCTTTGTAAAGAAATTGTTAAAATTAACGACAAAGTCTTTTCTGATTCGACATAAAGTTATATACTTTCTAAGTTGCAAATAGAGAGATAGAGAAAACAACCAATTTGGCTCCTTGGAGGAAAAAGAAATGGCTATTAAGAGAAAAAAAGATAAGTTCTCTGAAATGTTAAGTCAAATATCTGAGAACTTAAAAGAAACAGGTCAATACTTTTATGATTACAAAATCAAAAACGGAAACGACCTGAAAGTGTTCTCGGAAACAATCAAAGAATATGAATCAAAAGGTGATTCATATGTTCACACCATTATTATGGAGCTTAACAAAGCTTTCATTACACCGATTGAGCGCGAAGACATTCTTCAGCTTGCGATGATCATGGACGATGTTTTGGATGGCATCGAGCATTCAGCTGCGCTTTTTGAAATGTATTCTGTCACACAGCCTACTGAGTATATGGTTAAGTTTGTTGACACAATCAATGAGTGTACAATTGAAATTGCAAAAGCGATTGATCTGCTTTCAAATAAAAAGCTGATTGATATCCGCACACATGCTATTAAATTGAAAGAACTTGAATCAAACTGTGATAACTACCTGCGCACAGCTGTTAAAAACTTATTTGCAACAGAAAAAGATCCGATTAAAATTATTCAGCATAAAGAGATTTATGAAACGTTAGAAGAGATTGCTGATAGCTGCCAGGGTGTAGCCAATACACTTGAAACTATCATCATGAAAAACGCGTAAGAGGCGATTATATGGATACAATTCTGATTCTTACCATACTTATTGTTATTTTTGCCCTGGCGTTTGACTTTATTAACGGATTCCATGATACGGCGAATGCAATCGCGACTTCGGTTTCAACGAAAGCACTGAAGCCAAGACAGGCGATTATTCTGGCATCAGTTATGAACTTCGTCGGTGCGATGACTTTTACAGGTGTCGCGAAAACAATTACGAAAGACATCGTTGATCCATTTACACTTCAAAACGGTTCAGTTGTTATTCTTGCAGCGTTAATTGCGGCCATCACTTGGAACCTAATCACATGGTATTACGGAATACCAAGCAGTTCGTCTCATGCGATTATCGGTTCAATTGCCGGTGCTGCCATTGCAGCTGCGGGTTTCAGCTCCCTGAACTATACCGGTTTCCTGAAAATTCTTCAGGCCCTGATTCTGTCTCCGATCCTTGCTTTTGTTGTAGGTTATATCGTTTACAGCATTTTTAAAGTCGTTTTTAAAAACAACAACCTGACAAAAACAAACCGCAACTTCCGTGCGATCCAAGTGGCAACAGCAGCGCTGCAGTCCTATACGCACGGAACAAATGATGCTCAGAAGGCAATGGGTATCATTACAATGGCTCTCATTGCGGGAAATCTTCAGAGCACTACGGATATCCAGTGGTGGGTTCAGTTCTCCTGTGCACTTGCCATGGGTCTTGGAACAAGCGTCGGCGGCTGGAAAATTATTAAAACCGTTGGCGGTAAAATTATGAAAATCCGTCCAGTCAACGGAGTTGCAGCTGACGTTACAGGAGCTGCCGTTATCTTTGGCGCATCTCTTATACATTTGCCTGTAAGTACAACACACGTTATCTCATCTTCCATCCTGGGTGTAGGTTCTGCACACAGACTGAAAGGCGTTAAATGGGGAACGGCTAAAACAATGGTGATTACATGGTTTATTACTTTGCCGATTTCAGCCACACTTGCAGCAATTTCTTACTTCATTCTGAATTTATTCTTTTAATAGATGATGCCCTCCAGCGTGCTGGAGGGCTTTTTATGTATAGTCAGAAATGAAAAAAACATGAATCCGCAGATTCACGCTTTTTTATCAGAGTATAGGTAATCCAATATCTCCGGCACCCGTTTTCTCCACGCCGCTTCATTATGCTCAGCGTCCTGTACGATGTCGTACCGGCAATTTTCAATCCGTTCTTTCAGCAGGGCGTAAACGCTGTTGCTTGAATCTATGTAATCCTGCCAGCGGACAGAAGCTGTGCCCTCTTTCGTGCCCACGTCCATATAAAAACGTTCAATAGAAGAGAGGTCACTTTCTTTAATCAGCTCTTCAAGCTCGGTCTGGTTAAACCAATAGGCAGAAGAGACCGAGGCGATTCTTTTGAAAATGCGAGGATATTTGCAGGCGGCATATGTTGAAATGAGACCGCCCATTGAGCTTCCAGCCATCGCTGTTTCATCCGGCCGTGTCCGGTATTTCCCGTCTATGAGAGGCTTCAGCTCATTTACGATGAAATCAATATAGGCTTCTCCTTTTCCTCCAAGCTCACCCGGTTCCCCGATGAGATCCTTTGCAAGGGTATGATTCACCCATGGTCCGTACTCATCAAAACGTCCATATCCTTCATGATTGCAGTCAATGCCCACAACAATCAGGTTCATGCCACTCTCTTCAAGGTGCTCTTTCAAGCCCCAGCTTACCCCAAAGCTTGCTTTGCTGTCTTCAAACAGGTTCTGTCCGTCGTGCATGTAGAGGACTGGGTAGGAATCGCTGCCTTGACGATAGGATTCAGGCAGAAAAACAGTGACTTGTCTCTCTAAATCAAAGTCGGAAATGGATACTTTAAATGTCTCGATCATTATTCTATCTCCTCTTCACGCAAAATTTTCTTATAAGCTAAAACGCCATTAACAGCATCTTTAAAATCGGCAGCTGCTTTTTTCCTCCACTTTTCTTCAGACGGATAAAACAGTTCCAGGTAACGATTATGTATAATATCTTCTGACTTTTTGCTGCCGGATTGATTAAAATAAAGCTGATTTTCTTCAATTGTCCGTTTAAGAGACTGAATGGAAGCAACGGTCCCATCTCCAAGTGTACCAAATTCAAAAGTAGTGGAGTAGAGCTCTTTTTCTGGGGAAAGGTCTTCTTTTAATCTGTAAAAATATTCCGTCATATCACCGTTTGTCACATAGTAATCTTTCGAATCCGGGGTGAAAACGAGTGGATAATTGAATGCTTTCTCCGCTTCTTTTTCTGTCATTGTTTCTTTTGATGAGCTGAAAATGCTCATTTGATAGCGGGGACCGTAACCTGTATGAAGATCAATGTGAACAATTTTTTTATAGCCGCTTTCCAAAATATCTTTAAATAAACCTTTCATATAGGCTGTAGAAGGTTCGTCTTTCGTTCCGCCGTAATAGACACCTTTAGGATATGCATACTGGCCTGTAAGAAGGGCCTGTTCAATCGCAGATGTTCCGCTCGTCACAGCCCGCGCTGCAACCCTGGAATAAAACCCTGCATCATGAAGCAGCATGTGCCCAACCCTTTTTTCACGTTCAAAAAACTCATTCAGCTCCTCATAGTTTCTATTCTGGCTGAGGTCAAAGCTGTTCCAGTCATAGACAAAATTTCTGTTCAAATCAACGTTGTGTTCATTATAGCGGCGTTCATTTTTCATTCCCCATGGGTTTACGGCATGGACGATATGCAGGCCGGTTGTCTTTTCATTCAGCTGTCCTGCAAGCTCTCTGACAAAAATGGATTGCATCGCGCTCCCGGCATACCCTTCGATTCCGTGCACGCCTCCTGTGAGCACAATAAGGTTTTCTTTTTCTTCTGTTGCATCCGCCCTGATTGAATCTATCGTTTCTTTTTCATTCAAGTTGAAGGAATCGTGCCGGACATTCGTCCATTTTGGCCTCAGGACGTTCTCGTATGATAAAAAAGTTTGCCTCGATTCATCATACGACTTTGGAAAAACGTCTTCCATAGAGTGGGTGTCCCGCTGATTAAGTGATTGAATCGCGTACGGATAAATGAAAACGAGTAAAACGGCTGCTCCTGTTAGAATCATTATTCCTTTTTTTATCATAGTACCTATTCCTCTTCTTTTTTTCTGACTCTATCATTATATTGGAAAATTTTCTGAAAGAGTAGAAGTTTGGAAAAATATGACGAAATATAAGGGAGAGAGGTCAGAAGGAGGAAAAAGATGAAGAATTCATCCTTAAAGAAGAGCAATGAAGAAAATGTAAATGCAACTCTGATGAAGGTGTTTGTGGCTGCGGCCATTGTACTTGCACTGAACAATGTTTTGCAGATTGTTATGTACGGATTGCCGGATCTGACGGTTATTAATATAGCTTACCAGCTGTTCTTTTCCTTATTTTTAATACCTGTCATTTATTACAGAGTTTCTGAAAAGAAAGAACGATTCAAAAACCTGTCAATAGGCAGTATGATCATATTTGCCTTTGTCCTGCATACTGATTCGTGGGTAAACGTGCCGTTTGTCTGGCTCATACCGCTTGGAGTTGCCGGTCTGTATGCGGATTTTCAGCTTATGAAAAGAACATTTATCGTTCTGATTCCGCTTTTGCTTAGTGCCCAGTTTTCTCATCTTTGGCTGGCTGACAAACTTGTCATTGAAACCAGTTTAAACCGGTCTGTGCTGACAGCTGTTTACTATGGCATTCAATTTATCCTTATCGGGATATTATTTTTAAATAGTACAAAAAGGTTTTCAGAGATGCTGGATGAAAGTGAAGCTTTAAAGGGTCAGCTTAATGGACTGCTTGATTCCGTTCAGGAGTCTGCAAGGCAGCTTTCAGAGCATGTTTCCCACTTGAATCACATCGTTTCAGATTCCAACAGCGGTGTCATCGAAGTCAACCAGTCCATCCAATCCATTCATCAGGATTCACAGCATTTGTATAAAACAATGGATGGTGCGGTGACTGAAGTCAGCAGCATGTATAAGCAGCTTGAAAATTCGCTGACGTTTACACAGCAGCTTGACAGCAATGTAGACCTTGCGATGGAAATGATTGAATCCAATAAAGTTAACTTGAATAAAACGGTGGAATCAATTGATAAAATCAAAGATTCATCTGCTTCATCGATGGATAATGTCCAGCTCCTTGCCCGGAAGACAAACGAAGTAGAATCTGTGATGGAACACATTCAGGCAATCGCGGATCAGACAAATCTGCTTGCATTGAACGCAGCGATAGAAGCTGCGCGCGCGGGCGATCATGGCAAGGGATTTGCAGTAGTGGCAAATGAGGTCCGCAAGCTTGCCGAACAGTCATCTGAATCCTCCGTCATGATTCAAAGCATTCTTCAGGAAATCCTTGCTGCAAAAGATAAAGTAATTGGAGGGCTTCATCATACAGATTCTATCGTTAAAAGCAGTGTAATTTCTATTTCAAATGCAGCAAATGACTTTGACCGGCTGATTTTAATTCAGGAAGGAAACAATCAGCATCTCCATGAACTGGTAAGAATTATTGAGGAGCTTCAGCATAATGGCAACAGTGTGAGAATTGGCATAAATCAGCTCAGGTCACAGTACAGTGGAAATGAGGACAGAATTTCTGAAGTGGCATCTGTCATGGAACAAATGAGTGCATCTCTTCAGGAAATCGCCTCATTTGCTGAAGGAGTTGATGAAAAAGCGGCAATGCTGCATGCCGCAGCAGAAGAAAAAACCGCAGGTTAAAATTCATACTTTTTTATTCTCTAGTAAATACTAGTAAAAAAGCTATTCAGGAGAAAAAAATGAATGTATTGATTATTCTTGCGCATCCAAATCCGGAAAGCTACAATGCGGCTATTTGCGACGCTGCCGAACAGGAGTTCAAAGACAAGCAGTATAATGTGCGCAAACGCGATTTGTACCGGATGAATTTTAATCCTGTTTTAACTGAAAACAGCTACTCGCACTTTTACCAGGATAAAATACCTGCCGATATACAGGCTGAACAGAAAGACATTACCTGGGCTGATTTTCTTGTTTTTGTTTATCCTACATGGTGGTCTGGAATGCCAGCGATCATGAAAGGCTATTTTGACAGAGTGTTTACGAACGGATTTGCATTCAGATATTCAGATGAAGGGCCGGTCGGACTGCTTAAGGGCAAACAGGCCCTCATTTTTCAGACAACCGGACTGCCTGAAAAAGTGCTTAAGCCGCCTCAAATTACCATGGCCATGCAGGCGGCTTTTGATATCGGTATTATGGACTTCTGCGGTATCGAGGTCCTGGCCCATAAGTTTCTGTATAGTGTCGAATACATTGATGAAGAAACGAGAAAAGTCATGCTGAATGAAGTGAAGGAAGTTGTTGAAATGGTGGGACAGCAGCAGTAGGGAAGGCCTCTTATACGAGAGGTCTTTTTGGTTTGCTTAGAAAAAAATTCTTCCCCACTTACGGTTTTCCTACTTAAAACACAAAAATAGTCATGAACATAAACCTTTCGTCCAGTTTAACAGAGTAAAGAGAAGCACTTTTCCTGTCCAAAGTCTCAGTCCTGTCTTCCGCAACAGGTTCTGCAGTAGGATTTTTATGTTGTGAAAACCTTTGCAATATACTTCTATTATTTTTAAATATAGAGGTCTATTTCCCAATAAACAGTTCTGCTTTCATGTGATAGATTAGTAGAGAATAGAAGAGCAAGAAAATTCTTCTAGAATAGGATTGTTGAGGAGCTGAGCGAGTTTGGGGAAGAATGTTAAAATGACGGCTTTGGCAGCATCGGTTTGTTTGGCGGGAAGTCTTGTATTTTTGCCTGACGGAAATGCGTCTGCTGCACAAATGAACGGGCAGCTGCAGGAATTAAAAGCAAGTCAGGTATCATCGTACAGCAGTGAGTACAGGACAGGCGGCAAAGCGATGTTCAAGATGGACAGCTATGCAGACAAGCTTCCAAAGAGCGTTTTAAAGAAGCTTGAGGCAAGTGCAAAAAATTCGCTGTATGTGGTTCAGCTTAATGGACCTGTGACAGAGGCAGACCGTGCGGCTATTACGGATGCGGGCGCCGAAATCATGGAGTATGTGCCGGATTTTGCATTTGTTGTGAAAGCAGAGAAGAGCGCAGTAAAAGCTTTAAAGAAAAAGCAGGAGATTTCATCGATTACAGCCTATCTCCCATTATATAAATTGGATCCCGCTCTCGTTGAAGAGGGATTTGGAAAGCTCCTTGATGTTGAGCTGAAGGATACAGCTAAAAATAAGAAGAAGTTTGCAAAAAGAACGCTGAATGAGATTATTGAACTGGCAAGCCGCGAGGATACCCTGTTTGTCGGCAAGTCAAATACATTTCAGCTGCACAATGATGTCGCCGCAGGCATTATGAAAACAACAACTGCAAGCAGCACATACGGTTTGTCAGGTGCAGGCCAGACGGTTGCGGTTGCAGATACGGGTCTTGATACAGGACGAAATGATTCCTCGATGCACGAAGCATTCCAAGGCGGGAAAATCAAAGCTCTGTATGCCCTCGGCAGAACGAACAATTCAAGTGATCCGGACGGCCACGGAACGCACGTTGCAGGATCTGTTCTTGGAGATGCACAGTTTAAAGGGATGGCACCAAAAGCAAGTCTTGTCTTCCAGTCTATTATGGATGCAAGCGGCGGGCTCGGAGGACTTCCGAGCAACCTGAACACGCTGTTTTCACAAGCCTACAGTGCAGGTGCGCGCATTCATACAAATTCATGGGGAGCTCCTGTAAACGGCGCGTATACGCTTGAATCAAAGCAGGTGGATGAATATGTCTACAATAATGACGATATGACTGTGCTTTTTGCAGCGGGCAATGAAGGTCCCAATGCGAAAACGCTAAGTACACCGGGAACAGCTAAAAATGCGATTACGGTCGGTGCTTCTGAAAATAACCGTCCTTCGTTCGGAACGTATGCGGACAACATTAACCACATTGCCGCGTTCTCATCAAGAGGATTAACTTCCGACGGACGTGTAAAGCCTGACATCGTGGCCCCTGGAACGTTTATTCTTTCAACACGTTCTTCACTTGCGCCGGATGCAAACTTCTGGGCGACGTATAACAGCAAGTATGCCTATATGGGAGGAACGTCAATGGCGACACCGCTCGTTGCGGGAAATGCAGCTCTTCTCCGCGAGCATTTTATTAAAAATAAAGGCATCACCCCGAAGCCGTCCTTAATTAAGGCTGCCTTTATTGCAGGTGCACAGGACACAGGTCTAGGTTATCCAAACGGAAATCAGGGATGGGGCCGGGTAACAATGGACAAGTCTGCACAAGTTGCCTTTGTAAATGAAACAAAAGCACTGAGAACTAGCGAGAAAGCCGCATACAGCTTTAATGCAGTCAGCGGAAAACCGCTTAGAATCGCCCTTGCGTGGACGGATTACCCAGGTAACCCATCTGCCTCGGTTTCCCTTGTGAACGATTTGGATCTTGTCATCAAATCTCCGAGCGGAAAAACCTATACAGGAAACGACTTTACGTCTCCTTATAATAGTGAGTGGGATGGAAGAAACAACGTGGAAACAGTCATCCTTCCAAGTGCTGAAGCCGGAACGTATACCATTGAAGTACAGGCATACAACGTGCCGACGGGAACACAGGATTTCTCTTTTGCTGTTGTTCAGTGATAGATAGACAAAAAAACGGGCGTCTTCATTGAAGACGCTCGTTTTCTTTTTTATATTCAATAACAGCCATGCTCCAATATTTCAGAGAAGGCAAAGTCATGATGACATTGTTGCCTTTTTGAGTAAAAGAAACAGTCTGGGGAATTCCTTCTTTCGCGTCAGGACTTGCCATCCAGATGTTTTTGATCTTCCTGGGTTCAGACAAACGGATGGACACGTTTTTGCGAAGCGCAGGCTCCGGCTGCGTGCCTGATGTATCCCGCCATTCCATGGAGTCCGCTTCCGTAAAATTAATAAAATGGAGCATCTTCTGATGGCGGTTTTGTTTGGCAAACGACCAGACCGCTCCTTTTTCTGGAACAGAGGTAATCTTTACATCTGAACGGCTCTCAATCTCATTTTCCGTTTCTTTTAAATCCCGGCTGCGGAGAAGAGTCTGATAGGCTGTCAGAAAATCATAATAACGAATTAAGCCTTCTGAGAGCTCATGATCACTTTTCAGCTGATGATGGGGGAAATATTCTTTTGACAGCATATGCTCGCCAAGCTCCAGATGGGCTCCGCCGCTTGCGAAAATGACGCTGTTTGTTAAAAAGATGCCTGGCGGGTTGAATGTGCCTTTTTTATCTGAAAGGTCATAGTTCATGTAGGCAGCAAGGACGGTGTTCATTCTGCTGTCTGACATGGTTCTGTTGTCGTCAATGATTTTCTTCAGATCACCATAGTTTTTGAAAGGATCCCAGACTTCTGTGTACAAAAAGTCCGCCGGAGCTGACGATATATTCTCCTGGCCGTACTGATTGACGGCGTTCATCACAATTCGTTTTTCAGGTGATTGTGATTTAGCGTAGTGGATAAATTCATCAAAGCCGTCTGCGAGATTAACAGATTTCCCTTGAGAATCATACACTGCTCCGCGGTCCCCGAGCTGGTCGATGTGCCAGCCATCAAAATCAAGAGCCTGATAGACTTGCTTCTGCCTGCCGATCAGATAATCCTGCCAGCTGCGGTCATTGGAGTTTGCAAGGATGACATCACTTTTCCAGTCATCAGGGAGAGGGTGAAAGTCAGGTTCCTTTTGGTGCGGATCCTTAAACAGCATCCATTCCTTTTTGACCCCGTCTTTTTCTGCTCCGCTGAACGCTCCGTACAGAAGGTTGTAGGCCATGGCATTCATTCCGTATTCATGAGAAATCTCAATGTAATGTTTAACCGTCTCGAGTTGAACGTTTCTGCCTGCAATGTCCTGCCATTCAGGGGAAGGTCCGTTTTCTGTCATCTTCAGCGGCTGATGATGTTCGTAATGCCAGTCGTAAAACTGGATGCCGTTTATATGGTGACGATTCAGCTTTTTCAGCACAGAAGCGGCTTCTTTTCCACTGACATCGCCAAATTCGGATAGAAATCCGTAGCGGGGGAAAACAGACCAGCTGCTTGAAACGTCGACTGCGATGGTTTTAGCTTCTTTTTCGGACTGCACCTTTACGAGGTAGCCTTTAAAATCATCCTCGGGAGGCTTCCAGGACCAGACGGCTTTTCCGTTTTCGGCAGGTACGGTCTGGGTTTTGATTTTCTTATTCAGTTTCATATAAGTAATAGTAAGGCTGCTGGCGGAGCGTTCTGCAAGTGATGCCTCAAACCTGACAGGCTCTCCGGGTTCGTATCTTGCTTTGTCTGTGTGGATGTCAGTGATGTCCGATCTTTCCTTCTTTTCCGGAACGGGAGTGCTCTGGTTATTCTTATAGAGGAAAATAGCCAA
The DNA here is from genome assembly GCF_016839225.1 of Metabacillus sp. cB07. Classification (NCBI taxonomy): domain Bacteria; kingdom Bacillati; phylum Bacillota; class Bacilli; order Caryophanales; family Bacillaceae; genus Metabacillus; species Metabacillus sp. cB07. The sequence goes on from NZ_CP069296.1 coordinate 679,682, forward strand.
AAGACAGCACAGGAGAGACAGCAGCAAAAGAAGTTTTTTTCTCATGTTTTCACCCTTGATAGAAAAGGGGACCGGCTAATGAACAGCCAGTCCCCCTTTTTTAATTTATTGCTTGATTCTTACATCCCTTTTTTCTTCAACCGGGATATTTACATAGAGCTTTTTGGCTTTTGCATCATAGAAGTATGAGCGGGATGTTTTTGTCATTTCATCCATGCTTGCAGCTGCTTTGTATTTTGCAGAGCCTGCTTTTACTTCTTTAGGTTTAGCCGTGTTATTCAGCTTCAATGTGTATTTCTCAAGCTTGGAATCATAGTTTTCAACAAGTTTCTTCTGTTTGAAGACGATGTCTTTTCCGCGTTTTTCCACTTTCAGGCTTGTTTCGTTATACTCGCCGTTTTCATGGTCAAGTGTTTTGCCGTCATCCTCATAGAAGCTGTACTCTGCTTTATCAGTCAGGTACGTATCAAGAATCAGGTCCGTAAGCGGCTTTTCGTCTGTGTACTGCTGTACATCGCGGTTTGGAACGATCGAGTTTTTCTTCACAAAGATCGGAAGGTGCTCAAGCGGAGCAGAAACGCTGATCGTTTGGCCGCCTGTGTATTCTTTTCCTGTCCAGTAGTCAACCCAAGTTTCATTTTCCGGAAGGTAAACGTCACGGCTTATCTGACCTTGTTTGACAACAGGTGCAAGCATCAGGGAATTTCCGAACATGAACTGGTCGCTGATGTCATATGTGTTTTCATCTTCCTGGAACTGATAAACAAGAGGCTGCTGAACAGGTGATCCTGATTCTGCAGAATCCTGGAATGCGTTGTACAGGTAAGGAAGAAGCTTGTAGCGCATTTCAATGTATTTCTTGCTGATGCCTTCAACTTCAGGTCCGAAAGCCCAAGGTTCCTGACCTTGCTTCACTTCTGCTTTTGCATCACTATCGTAATGAATGCGTGAGAATGGAAGGAACGCTCCAACCTCAATCCAGCGTGCGAACAGCTCTGCATCAGGACGCTGCGCGAATCCGCCGATGTCATTTCCTACAAAAGAAATACCGGACATGCCGATGTTCATGTTCATAGGAAGAGACATTTCAAGGTGTTCCCAGTTACTTACGTTATCGCCAGTCCAAAGTGCGGCATAGCGCTGCGATCCTGCGAACATATCACGTGTTAAAACGAAAGGACGAGTGTTTGGCTTGTGTTTTTCCCAAGCGCGGTACGTAGCGTCTGCTTCGTCGTGTCCATACAGGTTATGGTATTCGGTATGGATGATTTTGTTGTCTTCATAGCCAAAGTACGAATCAAGAGGCATTGTATGATTGTGTTTTTCATCATCAAGGAATACAGCAGGTTCGTTCATGTCATTCCAGATGCCGTCAATTCCCTGGTCAAACAGAATGTTGTGCTTGCCTGCCCACCATTCACGAACTTCTTCTTTAGAGAAATCAGGGAAAGCTGAGTCTCCAGGCCAGACAGGTCCGATGAACGGAGTGCCGTCAGCATTCTTTGCCCAGAAATCATTTTTTGTGCCTTCCTGGTACATTTGATAGTTTTCGTCTTGTTTCACCGCCGGGTCGTTGATGGCGATTGCTTTGAATCCAGGCATTGTTTTAAGTGTTTTAAGAGCGTTTTTGTACTCTTCACTCCAAGTGAAGACACGGTATCCGTCCATATAGTCGATGTCAAAGTGCATCGTATCAAGCGGAATTTCTTTCTCGCGGTATGTTTTTGCCACATTCAGAATTTCGTCAGCTGTGTAGCCCCATTTACTTTGGTGAAGGCCAAGAGACCATTCTGCAGGAACGTCCATTTTTCCAGTCAGTTCTGTGTAGCGGTCAAGAACGTCTGAAATTTCCGGGCCGTTCATGAAGTAATAGCTCAAGTCTCCGCCATTAGCGTAGAAGTAGTAGTAGTCATCAGATTCAGAGGCCATTTCAAAATAAGAACGGTGGGAGTTGTCAAAAAGAATTCCGTAGGCACGTTCATTTTTCAAGCCGATAAAGAATGGAATCGTTGTGTATAAGTATTTTGTATCTTTGTTATAGGCGTAGGCATCTGTGTTCCACATTCCGATGCTTTTGCCGCGTTTGTTGACTTCAAGGCCCGACTGCTCGCCGAATCCGTAGAAGTTCTCGTCAGGATTTGTTTTCTTCATGACATACGGCTTTCCGCTTTCATAGCCGGCCGAACCGTTGTTCATGTAGTCTTCATTGATGACATTACCTTTTTCATCCATGAATTTGACGCCGAATTGAGATTTTTTAATATGAATAATAAGTTCTTTTGTACGAAGTTCGTAGTGATCTTTTTTATCTTTTACAGAGAATCTTGGGGTTTTCCAGTCTTTTTTGGAGATGGCCGGTGTTTCCTTTTCTTTTTCGCCTTTTTCAAGGACGGTTACCTTAGCAAGATCTTCATCAAGGATACGTATGTATGCATCGTTTGTTCCTAGATCAAGTTTGACGCCGTTGTTCAGGCGCTTCATGCCTTTAACTGCAAGCTTCTGAAGGTTCTCTTTGTTCAGCGGCGTATCAGCTTCCGGCTGAGTTACGGCTGATGCGCTTGGTGCAAAGCCTGAAAAAGCCATGACTACTGCAAGTGCGGAAGCAAATACAGTACGCTTCATATTTTTCGATTGTTGCATCATGTCACCTCTTTGAAATTTTTGTGTGTATGGCACATGAAAACTATAGAGAAAAGTTGTATATACAGGCAACCCCCATAAAACTTGAAACATGAGAGAGTCCATGTGCCCAGGCACGCTGCTATTACTGGAATGTAAGCGATCATGAAACTTTGTGAAAAGGGTAACAGAAAAAAATGAAAATGAATCAATCTGTCCAGGTGTTTTTCATATATGACAGAAAACAGGCCATAACACACATGACATGTAACAAATGTCACATAGAGCGTTTACAAGCGGGTTTTTCATAAAAATAATCCTCAGGAAATTTACAAAACGGATTGACAGTATTACAAATTGGTCATATAATTACTTTGAATTCAAGATATTTTAATTAAAAGTATTATTCATCTCTTTGCCGCATATATGGTAAAGAGGGCAAATTTTTTTAGTCATATATCTCGAATTAAAAATAATTTGTGAAGGATGATTAGCATGCTTGATTTAGGACTTTTACTGATTCGTCTTGTTGTCGGATTATCATTTATGGCTCACGGGGCACAAAAACTGTTCGGCTCTTTCGGGGGACACGGACTGAAAGGGACTGGGGGATTTTTTGAATCGATCGGCATTAAGCCGGGCGTTGCCATGGCGCTGATTGCGGGACTTGCAGAATTTGCAGGAGGAGCGCTCTTTGCAGCCGGCTTGTTTACACCGCTTGCAGGTGCTGCGCTGGCAGGAACGATGCTTGTTGCGATATTCAAAGTTCATGCACCGAATGGCTTCTGGGCTTCAAACAACGGCTACGAGTTGAACCTGACACTTCTTGCGGTGGCTGTCGGCGTTGCCCTTACAGGTGCAGGTGCTTATTCACTGGATGCACTTTTCTTTTAATGCGGCATGAAAAAAGGAACTCACATTTGAGTTCCTTTTTCAATTTCTATAACGAATGGAGATTCTGTTTCCAGTCTTTCAAGAATTCTTCTTTTCTGATAGAGCATAATGCCTGCTTCAGCAATGTCTTTGATCATTGAACGGTTTGTATAGGCGCCGAAAAGCATGCCGGCTACAGGGACCATCTGCAGAAGTTTTTTCAGGCCGAAATGGTCACGGTATGTGTAGACAACCTCCCGCCAACCCTGCAGTTTTGAAAGCATGTCCGCAGGCTTTGCGCTGCGTCCATAATAGCTTGAAAGTTCGTTTAGAATCGCTTCTTTTCCAACTACGTCGGCAGAGGCAAACTGCAGGCATTTCACGATGAAAATGCGCTCCTCTTTTACATCAGGATCATAGCCGTAGATGACCGCGATTTCCTGCAGGGTTTTCAGTGAAAGACCAAGGATGACAGGGATGTCCACGGCAAGAGTGAAAACTCCGCCAAACCCGGTCGTTGCTCCCTGAACGGTCGCGACATTTCCCCTGTTTGTTTTCAGGTCGCCGCTTACAATGTTCATGACATTCAAGGGGACGGTTTTCAGGTCATCAATTGTTTCAATTGTTTTATCAGGCACGAGCTGCTGCATCTTTTTCAGCATACCGTTCTTCTGAGTTAAGTATTTTCCGCCGCCCTGGATGAAGCTTCCGAGCTCATCAAGAAGGACGCCGATTTTCTTTTGAATAAATGCCGGCGTCAGTTTATCAAGAATCTTAAAAGGAATCCGGCCGATTTTCTCCCAGAAAAACAGGCCTTTCTGATCGTCTTCCCATTCCTCAATTTCTTTTAAACGTGCAAGAAGCTGTTCCTTTGTTTCCACCGTTCACCGCGCCCTTTCCCTGGCTTTTTCTTCATTTTAGCAAAAGGGAGCAGGAAAAAGAAAAAATGAAGCATATTTTTTGGATTTTGCCGAAGTTTATCAGATAATAGGGTTATTCTGAGTTTCAGAAAGGAGATACAACAATGGCAAAAAATCTGCAGGATACAACAGCTTTACATAATGGAGTGAAAATGCCCTGGTTTGGCCTTGGCGTCTTTAAAGTGGAAGACGGAAATGAGGTTGTAAACTCTGTTAAATGGGCAATCGAAGCAGGCTATAAAAGCATCGATACCGCTGCAATTTACGGAAATGAAGAGGGCGTGGGACAAGCCATCAAAGAAAGCGGCATCGCGCGCGAAGAGCTTTTCATTACGACTAAAGTATGGAATGCTGATCAGGGCTATGATTCTACCCTTAAAGCATTTGACGAAAGCATGAAAAAGCTTGGTCTTGAGTATCTTGATCTTTACCTTGTTCACTGGCCGGTCAAAGGCAAGTACAAGGAAACATGGAAAGCTCTTGAAACACTTTACAAAGAAGGAAAAGTAAAAGCAATCGGCGTAAGCAACTTCCAGGTTCACCATCTGAAAGATGTCATGGAAGACGCTGAAATCGTTCCTATGGTAAACCAGGTGGAATACCATCCGCGCCTGACTCAAAAAGAGCTTCATGCTTTCTGCAAAGAAAACAGCATTCAGCTTGAAGCATGGTCACCGCTTATGCAGGGCAAACTGCTAGACGACGCGACACTGACAGAAATTGCAGAAAAACACGGCAAGTCTGTCGCTCAGGTCATCTTGCGCTGGGATCTTCAAAATGGCGTAGTCACCATTCCAAAATCAGTGAAAGAGCACCGCATTTACGACAATGCAGCCATCTTTGATTTCGAATTGACACAAGAAGACATGGAACGCATCGACGGCTTAAACCGCGACGAGCGTGTAGGTCCGGATCCGGATAACTTTGATTTTTAATTGTATGCTGAATGAGGCTGTTCTTGATGAACAGTCTTTTTTTATGCTTTTTTTTCGTAATAAGGTTTCGTGTAAACTCGGTAAACTCCAGTGGATTGCAGCGGAAGGCACTTGACTCCTGCGGGATGAAGAGGGCACTGAAGATCCCGCAAGCGCAGCGAGGAAGCTTCAGGCACTCCCCGCGGAAAGCAAGTGACTGGAGCGGAAAGGAACGGGTAGTGCAGTAACGCATGCTTATGGCGCTATCTTATAAAAATTGAGAAAAATCCATGTCCGAATTTTTCAAATTTGATATAATCAAAATGGATGAAACAGTAAAAGGAGACGTGCCGGCTAAATGAAGAAATTATCATTTTTTCCGATACTATTAATTGCTGCCGGACTTTGTTTGACAGGCTACGGGGGCTTTCAGATTGCAGAAACCCACCTTAAAACGAATCAGTCTCTTGCGGATGCAGAAGCCATCATCAAAGCCTCTGCAAGCTCCAAAACGGAAATGCCGACTCAGGAAAACCGGTACGAGGCTGAAACAGGCGATGCTGTCGGCATTCTGAAAATTGATCGGCTTGACGCCGAGCTGCCAATCGTCGAAGGGACAGACCCGGATGACCTGGCCAAGGGAGTCGGACACTACAAAGGCAGCTATTACCCGAATGAAAACGGGCAGATTGTTCTTTCCGGACACAGAGACACGGTCTTCAGAAAAGCCGGGGAGCTGAAAATAGGCGACTCGCTTGTTGTCGCCCTGCCTTACGGAGAATTTGAATACCGCATCAAATCGACAAAAATCGTCGATGCCGATGACCTCAGCGTGATTACTCTTCAAAATGAAAAAGAAGAACTGATCCTGACAACGTGCTATCCATTCAGTTTCGTCGGAAGCGCACCGGAGAGGTATATTATTTATGCTGAAAAAGCGGAATGAGATTGGAGAGAGGCAGCTTGATCATTAGAGAATTAAAAACAGATGCAGAATTTAAAGAAGCCTACCCTGTCATGTCCCAGCTGCGGGTGAATCTGAGCGAAGAGGATTACCTGGGGCTGCTTGAGCCTATGCAGAAACAGGGCTACAGGCTGCTTGCCCTGTATGATGAAAACAAGATAAAAGGACTGGCAGGCATCATCGAACTGACGAACTTCTATAATGAAAAGCACATTTACGTCTATGACCTTGTGACGGACGGAGCTTCAAGATCCAAGGGGTACGGGGAAAAACTTCTTCACCATATAGAAGAGCTTGCGAAAGAATCCGGCTGCGGCATGATTTCACTGAGTTCAGGCAATCAGCGGAAGGACGCACACCGGTTTTATGAAGAAAAGATGGGCTTTGACAGAGTAAGTCACGTTTTTAATAAAAAGCTGTAAAAAAAATGCTCCGGACAAGGTATCCGGAGCATTTTTTTTTTTGTTAAAGAAACTCCAGCCGCACAAGCAGGTCTCTCATATCCTCAGGAAACGGAGCAGAGACATCAATTTCTTCACCTGTGAATGGATGCATGACGGATATTTCCGATGCATGAAGCGCCTGTCTGCGAATAAGATTCTGATTGCCGCCGTACAGGACATCTCCCGCAATCGGAAAGCCGATGTGGCTGACATGGACACGGATTTGGTGTGTTCTGCCTGTATCAAGCTGCAGCTTCAATAGAGATACATCAAATTTACGGGTATATCCTTCGCGCTTAAAATGCGTAAGAGCTGGTTGTCCTCCCGGTGAAACTCTCCTTCGGGACGGGTGGTGCCGGTCTTTTCCAATTGGATGATCGATGCTGCCTTTTTTCTGCTTCACTTCGCCTTGGACTACGGCCGTATAGGTTCTCTTTACTTTTCGTTCTTCAAGCAGCCGGTCAAGCACCGCATGCGACAAGGCATGTTTCGCAAAAACGACGGCACCTGATGTATCCCGGTCGAGTCTGTGAATATGCCTGATTTTCCGTGATAAGCCGTTCATCTGAAAATGGAAAGCGATCCCGTTTGCAAGAGTCCCCGTTTGAGACGGCTCATTCGGATGAGTGTCCATCCCTGCCGGCTTGTTCACAATAAGGAAATGATCATCCTCGTATAAAAAATCAAGCTCCATATATTCAGCAGCGGTGCCGCAATCCTCTTCTTGAAATACCCGTATCATAACGGAATCCGATTCTTTCAGCGGCTGCGTCCAGTCCGTGTCTTTCTCATTCACTTTGACATCTTTGTTGATTCTGAAACTATGGGCAAGTCCTTTCGGAACATGAAGTTTTTCTTTTACCATTTGCTGAAGTGACACTCCCGCCCACTCTTTCTTGACAGGTAATATCAGCCATTCGCCTTTGCGTTTCATTCTTTGTCCCCCAACTGTGAGTAGTTCTTCAAGTATACTAAACCATCTATTTGGATGTCCAAGCTATAAACGGAAACACTTACCTCTGCTTAGCGGTTTGGAGCTATGTTAAAGTTGTAGTAAGACAAAGAGTGAGCAGCAAAGAGGTGAATAGATTTGAGGATTGTGTTTGCATCAACCGAGGAACAGGAGCATTACATTGAAGAGCTGATTCAAACGATGTACGAAGACATTTTTCCGCGGTATTTCTCTGATGAAACGATTGATCAGCTTGATGAACTTTCAGTACTGAAACCCCATTCAGAAGACCTCCACTATAACGGAACTCTGAAAGAAGCCTTTCAGATCATGTCGAGTCTTCAGGCGCTGACGGCGCTTCTGGATCATTTAGATGATCAGCAGGGGGACGAACAGCGGAATTTGTATAACCGCAATATCAGCATTTTAAAAAAGTACGGCTACAAACTTCCGCTGACATTTGATCATTTTTTGGCTTCAAGGGAAAAAGCTGAGGAAGTGAGCAAGTACGGAAAGCCGGCGAATAAGTGGATTGTGTAAGGAATGAAAAAAGGGGACACGGCTGTGTCCCCTTTTTGCGTTGATCGTTTATTTCCATTCGCTGAACAGGTCTTTAAAGAAAGCCCCGTCGTTATATCCGACTACACGGTCAACTTCTTTTCCGTTTTCGTATTTAACGAGAGTAGGCGTTGATTCGATGCCGTATTTTTGCCAGCCGTCTTCGAACTCAAGAAGGTTGAACTGTCCGATTTCAACACCTGCATCATCAGCTGCAGGCATAAGTTCAGGAGTTGTCCGTTTGCAGTGTGAGCATGTCGGGCTGAAATAATAAACGATGAAATCTTCTTTTTTGTCCATTTTTTCATCTACTTCTTCAGGAAGAATGATGCTTTGATAGTTTGGATCGTCAAGCTGATCAACCGTTGCGGAGTTCAGCTCATCCTTGCCGTATGGATTGCCTTCTGATTTTTCCGATTGCTGATAGGTTGTGACAAAGGCCAAGCCTCCGAAAATGACTAAGAAAATACCTGCAAATATCAAGATCTTTTTCATATTATCGACCTGCTTTCCATTTTCTGTGTATCGTAAAGCTTGCTGCAAAAATAATTGAAAATCCGATTAATGCGAGAAACGGGATCGTAATAAATCCAAGCCAGTTAATATACTCCCCCGTACATGGGACAATACCGCAAGCGGCTGAATTATCCCCGATAAAATCAATCTTCTGGACGGCGTAGTGGTAAATGGAGATTGCTCCGCCTATGCCTGATAAAATCATCGTGTAAAAGGCAATCTGATAATCTTTTTTAATGACGGCAATCCCAAGGATCACGACCAGCGGGTACATGAGGATCCGCTGATACCAGCAGAGATTACATGGAACAAAATCGAGAATCTCTGAAAAATATAAGCTGCCGAGCATCGAAATGAAGGACGCTCCCCAGGCGGTAAACAAAGCATTTTCTATGTATTTTTTCTCTCGTTCAGACACACTATCGCCTCTCCATCAATAAGGTTACACGACATATTATAGTTGCCGGGCCCATTCTTGTAAAATGAAAGCGCCTTTTGATAGGGGTGCGCCCCGGATATCACTCCCCAAACACTCCCCATTTTCTTTCTTTTTAAAATCCGTTATATAATGAACATACTACTTGATAGGAGGGGCACACAGTGATCAAAGCAATCGTTTTCGATTTTGACGGACTGATATTGGATACAGAAACGCACGAGTATGAAGTGCTCCAGGAAATTTTTCAGGAGCATGGGAGCGAGCTTCCGATGCAGGTGTGGGGAAAAGTCATTGGTACATCCTCAAATTTTAACCCGTATCAGTATTTAGAAGAGCAGATTGGGAAAACGCTGGTGCATGAAGACTTGGCGGCTCTGCGAAAAGAAAAATTCGCCAAAAGAATGGAAACAGAAGGTCCGCGACCAGGCGTTGAAGCCTACTTGCTGGCTGCACAGGACCTTGGACTGAAAATCGGTCTGGCCTCAAGTTCCAGTTATCAGTGGGTTTCCACCTATCTCAAATCACTGAACTTATTTGATTATTTCGAGTGCATCCGCACCTCTGATGATGTGGAAAAAGTAAAGCCAGACCCGGCCCTTTACATAAAAGCGGCAGAATGCCTTGGCCTGAAGCCTGAAGAATGCCTGGCTTTTGAAGACTCAGCAAACGGGGCACTTGCAGCAAAGCGTGCGGGAATGTTCTGCACCATTGTTCCAAACAGTGTGACGGCCCATATGGAATTTGCAGAGATTGACCACAGGCTTGAATCAATGGCAGAGATGGAGCTTGCAGAAGTGATCAGAAAAATTCAATCAAATCGTTAACATGTTTTAAACCGGTTTCTAGCGGGAATAAATTGCTGGTAAGAAATAAAGGAGCGATTTTTGTGACAGATACAATTGACTTATCGAAATTTGAGAAAAAGATGATTATCAGAAATATTGAAGACAAAGACATAGATGAAATTCTGGCTATGCAGGCGCTTTGTTTCCCCGGTATGGTTCCGTGGAAAAGGGAGCATCTTGAAAGCCATCTTGAACATTTTCCCGAAGGGCAGTTCTGTGCTGAATTTGAAGGCAAAATCATCGGTTCTTGTTCGAGTCTGATCATCAACTTTGATGAATATGACGACAGGCACACATGGGATGATATTACAGACAACGGCTACATCACCAACCACAATCCGGACGGATACAATATGTACGGCATCGAGGTCATGGTGCATCCGGATTACCGCAGGATGAAAATAGGCCACAGACTTTACGAAGCAAGGAAGGACCTAGCAAGAAGGCTGAACCTTAAGAGTATAATCATCGGAGGAAGAATCCCGAACTATCATAAATTTGAAAAAGAGCTTTCGCCAAGGCAGTATGTGCAGGAAGTGAAGCAGCATAAAATTTATGATCCTGTTCTGTCTTTTCAGCTGCTGAATGGCTTTACGCTGATGAGGATCAATCCGAACTATCTCCCTGATGACAGGGCTTCGGGCAAATATGCCACGCTGATGGAATGGAACAACGTTGATTACCTTCCAACCTCAAAGCGCTATTACAAAACGGCTTTTCCGGTGCGCATTTGCGTAGTTCAATATCAGATGAAGCAAATCAATTCGTTTGAGGAATTTGCAACACAGGTTGAGTACTACACAGACGTTGCTTCAGATGCTTCCGCTGATTTTGCGGTATTCCCGGAGCTGCTTACGACCCAGTTAATGTCGTTCCTGGATGAAAAATCACCGAGCAGGGCCATCCGGAGGGTAACGGAATATACAGAGGAATACATCAGCCTGTTTACAGAGCTTGCTGTAAAGTATAACGTGAATATTATCGGCGGTTCTCATTTCGTTGAAGAAGACAACGGGAAAATTTTCAACGTGGCCTATCTTTTCAGAAGAGACGGCACCATTGAAAAGCAATACAAAATCCACATTACGCCGAATGAGCGCAAATGGTGGGGCATCAGCAGGGGCGACGACATTAAAGTATTCGATACCGACTGCGGGAAAATCGCCATACAGATCTGCTATGATATCGAGTTTCCAGAGCTTGCGCGGATTGCTGCAGACAAAGGGGCAAAAATTATCTTTACGCCTTTCTGTACAGAAGATCGTCAGGGATATCTCCGTGTCCGCTACTGTTCACAGGCGCGAGCAGTTGAGAATCAGATCTATACGGTTATTTCGGGAACGGTCGGAAACCTTCCGCAAACGGAAAACATGGATATCCAGTATGCGCAGTCAGCCATTTTCGCACCGTCTGACTTCGAGTTTGCAAGAGACGGGATCGTCGGGGAGTGCAATCCGAATATTGAAATGGTCGTCATCGGAGATGTTGACCTCGAGATCCTCCGCAGACAGCGCCAGTCCGGCACAGTCAGACAGCTCAAAGACCGCAGACATGACGTGTACGGGATTCGTTATAAGAAGAACTGATTTGGATTTATTGGAGACAGAGATTTTCTTTGTCTCTTTTTTATGGAAGACTTTAAGAACACTTTCCAGATGCCAGAGCTGAGACAAAGTGTTCTAATCGGGTCTTAAGAACACTTTCCAGATGCCAAAGCAAAGACAAAGTGTTCTAATTGGATCTTAAGAGCATTATCCAGATGCCAAAGCATAGACAAAGTGTTCTAATTGGATCTTAAGAACATTATCCAGATGCCAAAGCAAAGGCAAAGTGTTCTAATCGAACTTTAAGAACACTTTCCAGATGCCCAAACACAGACGAAATGTCCTAAACAAAACGGTAAGACCACTTTCAAACAAAAGTGAAAAGAAATCATGTCCCACTCACTGCCCCCTTGAGTTGTCATCCCGTATATAGTACATTCCTTATATGTCATTATTCATAAAAACAACTAAAAAATGGAAGGAGGACGATTTATGAGTTTTGAAGGCCAGCAAATTCTGCCTGCAATCCGCAATATGAAGCAGTTTGAACGGTTTCTCGACAGTCCTTATACATACGGCGTGCTTCTTGATACACACCTTGGACAGGTGAGGAATATTGTCCGTCTAGCCAATTCTTCGAACAAGAAAATGCTGATACACGTGGATTTGATTCAGGGGCTGAAGCATGATGAGTATGCTGCGGAGTTCATCTGCCAGGAGGTTAAGCCTGCGGGGTTGATCTCGACAAGGTCCAATGTGATTGCGAAAGCAAAGCAGCGCGGGATTTATGCGATTCAGCGGCTGTTTTTGCTCGATTCGAGTGCCCTTGAAAAAAGCCTTGAGCTGATTGCGAGGACAAAGCCGGATTATATTGAGGTTCTTCCGGGGCTTGTTCCTGGCTTGATTGCAGAGATTAAGGAGAAAACGGGCATTCCGATTTTTGCAGGAGGCTTTGTGAAAACGTCAGACGAGGTGCATCAGGCGCTGCAGGCAGGGGCTACGGCAGTTACTTCATCTGAAATGGATTTATGGAAAAACTATCAAAAACTATAAGAAATTTCTGTTGACACCGCTTTCATTAGCATGTACCATAAGGGCAAGTTAATAAATGTGACGGAGAAACGGAGATCCACAGCAGTACTTTACATTTTTGTAGAGGTATTTGCTGTGGATTTTTTTCTTTCCCGTGCATTTAAAGAATTGGAGGAATTATAAATGACTGCTTTTTGGGGAGAAGTTATCGGTACAATGATTTTAATCGTGTTTGGAGGCGGTGTCTGCGCCGGTGTCAGTCTTAAAAAATCATTCGCCCACCAGTCAGGATGGATCGTCATCACGATGGGCTGGGGATTTGGTGTAGCAATGGCTGTATATGCCGTTGGCGGTATAAGCGGCGCGCATTTAAATCCGGCAGTGACATTTGCACTTGCTTTTTCGGGATCATTTGAATGGAGCCAGGTGCCATCATACATCGTTGCACAGTTGCTTGGAGCATTCCTTGGGGCAGTGCTTGTGTACTTGCAATACTTGCCGCACTGGAAGGAAACAGAAGATCCAGGGGCGAAGCTCAGTGTCTTTTCAACAAGCCCTGCAATTCCGAATTATTTTGCGAACTTTATCAGTGAAGCCCTTGGAACATTTATTTTTGTCCTTACATTGCTTGCCATCGGAGCGAATACTTTTACAGAAGGCTTAAATCCTCTAATTGTAGGATTTTTGGTTGTTGCCATAGGGCTGTCGCTTGGAGGGACAACAGGCTATGCCATCAATCCTGCGCGTGACCTTGGACCAAGACTTGCACATTTTGTGCTTCCGATAGCAGGAAAAGGGAGCTCGAACTGGAAATATGCATGGATACCGGTTGTTGCGCCGCTTGCAGGAGGTTCATTTGCCGCAGTCTTTTACAATTACGTTTTTAAGGGTACTATGAGTACTGCATTCTGGTATGTAGCTGCAGCACTAGTTTTCATGCTTTGCGTTGTTTATGCGATGACGAAAAAACAATCCGCGCAGCGTTCAGCCGTTTATTAAAACTTTTGAGGGGGAAAATGTATCATGGAAAAATACATCTTATCTTTAGATCAGGGAACAACAAGTTCAAGAGCTATTTTATTTAACAAGCAAGGCGAAATCGTTCACATTGCTCAAAAGGAATTTAAGCAGTATTTTCCTAAGCCGGGCTGGGTTGAGCACAATGCCAATGAAATCTGGGGATCAATTCTTGCAGTTATTGCAACATGCCTCAGCGAAACAAATGTAAAGCCTGAGCAGATTGCAGGGATCGGAATTACCAACCAGCGTGAAACAGCAGTTGTATGGGATAAAAACACATCACAGCCTGTCTATAACGCAATTGTATGGCAATCACGCCAGACTGCAGGCATCTGTGAGGAACTGAAAGAAAAAGGCTACAATGATACATTCAGAGAGAAAACAGGATTATTAATTGATGCTTACTTCTCTGGAACAAAAGTGAAATGGATCCTTGACAACGTGGAAGGAGCAAGAGAAAAAGCTGAAAACGGCGATCTTTTGTTCGGTACCATTGATACGTGGCTAATTTGGAAGCTTTCGGGCGGAAAAGCGCATGTTACGGATTATTCAAATGCTTCCCGCACACTTATGTACAACATCCATGAGCTGAATTGGGACGACGAGCTGCTTGAATACCTGACTGTGCCGAAATCCATGCTGCCTGAAGTGAAACCGTCTTCAGAAGTATATGCCAATACGATTGAATATCATTTCTTCGGCCATTCTGTACCAATCGCAGGTGCAGCGGGAGATCAGCAGTCTGCCTTATTCGGACAAGCATGTTTTGAAGAAGGAATGGCTAAAAATACGTACGGAACAGGCTGCTTTATGCTTATGAACACAGGGGAAAAAGCCATTCGCTCTGAAAATGGCCTGCTGACGACAATTGCATGGGGCGTTGACGGAAAAGTGGAGTATGCCCTTGAAGGAAGCATTTTCGTTGCAGGATCAGCTATTCAGTGGCTGCGTGACGGTCTACGCATGTTTAAAGATGCAAAGGACAGCGAGGCATACGCAGAACGTGTTGAGTCTACTGACGGCGTATATGTCGTTCCTGCATTTGTCGGACTTGGAACTCCTTATTGGGACAGTGACGTGAGAGGTGCAGTCTTCGGTTTAACGCGCGGCACGTCTAAAGAGCACTTTGTCCGTGCTACACTGGAATCTCTTGCTTATCAGACAAAAGACGTTCTGACTGCGATGGAAGCTGATTCAGGCATTTCCCTGAAAACACTCCGTGTAGACGGCGGTGCGGTGAAAAATAACTTCCTTATGGATTTCCAGAGCAATATGCTTGGAGTGCCGGTAGAGCGTCCTGAAGTAAATGAAACGACAGCTCTTGGCGCTGCCTATCTTGCAGGACTTGCAGTCGGCTTCTGGGAAGACAAGTCGAATATTGAAAAGCAATGGAAGCTTGATAAGCAATTCGAGCCTGATATGGAAGATGAAAAGCGTGATGAGCTTTACAGCGGCTGGAAAAAAGCAGTAAATGCAGCTCAGGCTTTTAAATAAACAAAAGCTGTGATATACTAATATCAAGTTAATAGAACGGTTGGAGATTTGGAGAGGCCACAACACTGGCGCATGCATGTCATGCTGCACCAGCTTGTTGTGGTCTCTTTTTTATCCCCTTCTGGAAAATAATAGGAGGTACTAAATATGACTTTTTCAAGCGATAAACGACACGATGTCTTAAATAAAATGACACAGGAAACATATGATGTATTTGTAATCGGCGGCGGTATAACAGGTTCGGGAATTGCACTGGACGCAGCTTCCAGAGGAATGAAAATTGCACTGGCAGAAATGCAGGACTTTGCAGCAGGAACATCAAGCAGATCCACGAAGCTCGTTCATGGAGGACTGCGCTATTTAAAACAGTTCGAAGTGAAAATGGTTGCCGAAGTCGGAAAAGAAAGAGCCATCGTATACGAAAATGGACCGCACGTCACAACGCCTGAGTGGATGCTTCTGCCTATGCATAAAGGGGGAACTTTTGGACCGTTCTCAACATCCATCGGTTTGCGCGTTTACGATTTCCTTGCTGCTGTCAAACGCGGCGAAAGAAGAAAAATGCTGAGTGCTAAAGATACTCTGGCTAAAGAGCCATTAGTTAAAAAAGACGGTCTTAAAGGCGGAGGATACTACGTTGAATACCGCACAGATGACGCAAGACTGACAATTGAAGTAATCAAAGAAGCGGCGCGTTTTGGCGCAGATGCCGTCAACTATGCAAAAGTGGAAGGCTTCATTTACGATAAAGGAAAAGTAGTAGGCGTTCATTTAGTTGATACGATTTCAGGGAAACAATATGATGTCTACGCAAAAAGAGTCATCAATGCTGCAGGCCCGTGGGTTGATACATTAAGAGAGATGGACAAATCAAAAACAGGCAAATCCCTGCAGATGACAAAAGGAATTCATCTTGTGTTCGACCAGAGCAAATTCCCGCTGAAACAGGCCATCTATTTTGATACGCCGGATAAGCGCATGGTTTTCGCCATTCCGCGTGACGGCAAAACGTATGTCGGCACAACAGATACGGTTTATAAAGAAGATCCAAAAAACCCGCGCATGACAGTGAAGGACAGGGATTATGTCATTGAATCGATCAACTATATGTTCCCTGATCTGAACATTAAAGCTGAAGATGCCGAATCAAGCTGGGCCGGTATCCGCCCTCTTATCCATGAAGATGGAAAAGATCCGTCTGAGATCTCCAGAAAAGATGAAATCTGGACGTCTGAAACAGGTCTCATGACGATTGCAGGCGGTAAGCTGACAGGCTACAGAAAAATGGCAGAGCACATCATCGACATGATTGTGAAAGATTTCAAAACAGCGGGAATGAAAGACTTCGGTCCGTGCAAAACGCGTAATATGCCTATCTCCGGAGGGCACGTTGGAGGTTCTGGAAGCCTTGAGACCTTTGTTAAAACTAAAACGCAGCAGGGAATGTCCCTTGGCCTGACTGAAATGCAGGCAAAGCATCTTTCAAGAAGATATGGGTCAAATGCAGATGCTCTATTTGAAAGAGTGGAAGCATTAAAATCTGAGGCTGATCAATACGGACTGCCGGTTTACATCCTTGCTGAAATTGATTACAGCATGTCAGAGGAAATGACGGCGACTCCTTCAGATTTCTTTGTGAGACGAACAGGTGCTGTTTATTTCGACATTAACTGGGCGAAGCAATACAAAGATGGGGTCATCAACTACATGGCTGATAAACTGAAGTGGACTCCTGAACAAAAACAAAATCATACAAGCATCCTTGAAAAGCAAATTCATGATGCAGTCGTACCTGATGAAGTAAGAAAAGCGAATTAACAGTTGGAGCTGCAGCCCGGTACGGCTGCAGTTTTTCTATGTTCTTTACTAAAATTTAACTATATTGAAATTGAAATTTTTTTACAAAAATAAAAAGTCAGACAGGCTCGAGATGTGTTAAAATAAGCGAAGAAATCGACGTATTTCTATTTTTTACATACGAAATCAGGCAGGATTTGTCTGAAACATGAAGAAAGTGTTACATACAAATAAAATTACTGGAGGTACGTTATGAGTTTTGAAAAAAGCTATCAGCGCTGGAACAGCAAAACAGATTTAGATTCAGAATTAAGACTGCTTTTATCCGGTTTGGAGAATGACGACAAAGCGCGCGAGGATTGCTTTTATAAAAACTTGGAGTTTGGGACGGGCGGAATGCGCGGAGAAATCGGCGCAGGCACAAACCGCATGAATGCTTATACGGTCCGCAAAGCTTCAGAAGGACTTGCTCTTTATATCGAATCTTTCGGTGAAGAAGCCAAAAAGCGCGGAGTGGCGATTGCCTACGATTCACGCCACAAATCACCCGAGTTTGCCATGGAAGCAGCAAAAACTCTTGCAAGCCACGGCATTCAGACGTATGTTTTTGAAGAACTGCGCCCGACACCTGAACTTTCATTTGCTGTCCGCCATTTGAATGCGTTTTCCGGCATCGTGGTTACAGCAAGCCATAATCCTCCTGAATATAACGGCTATAAAGTATACGGCGAAGACGGCGGACAGCTGCCGCCTGCTGCCGCAGATGAAGTCATTGCGAAGGTCAACTCGATTGAAGATGAACTGAGCATCGAAGTAAAGGACGAAGCTGAACTGAAAGCTGCCGGCCTCATCAAAATGATCGGGGAAGAAATCGATGCTGCATACACAGATAAGCTCGTGACCATTTCGGTAAACCCTGATCTGTCAAAAGAAACAGACTTAAAAATCGTTTTCACTCCGCTTCACGGAACAGCAAACAAGCCTGTTCGCCGCGGACTTAAAGCGCTGGGCTATGAGAATGTAACAGTCGTTGCCGAACAGGAACAGCCAGATCCAAACTTCAGCACGGTCAAATCGCCAAATCCGGAAGAGCATGCTGCATTTGAATATGCCATTCAGTATGGCCAGAAAAACGACGCTGACCTATTAATAGCAACGGATCCTGATGCAGACCGCCTCGGCCTTGCCGTTAAGAATCTCGAAGGAGAATATGTCGTTCTGACAGGAAACCAGACAGGCGCCATCCTGCTTCACTACCTGCTTTCCCAGAAAAAAGAAAAAGGCAAGCTTCCTGAAAATGGCGTTGTGCTGAAGACAATCGTAACCTCTGAAATTGGCCGTGCCGTTGCTGAGTCATTCGGTTTAGACACGATCGACACGCTTACAGGCTTTAAGTTCATTGGAGAAAAAATCAATGAATATGAGCGCACAGGTCAATACTCATTCCAGTTTGGTTATGAAGAGAGCTACGGCTATCTGATCGGCGATTTTGCCCGCGATAAAGATGCCGTTCAGGCTGCCATCCTCGGAGTAGAAGTTGCTGCCTACTATAAAAAACAGGGCAAAACGCTGTACGAAGGCCTGCTTGACCTTTTTGAACAGTACGGCTACTACCGCGAAGGCCTTGAGTCATTAACCCTCAAGGGAAAAGACGGAGCAGAGCAGATTCAGAGAATTCTCGCTTCCTTCCGCAGCACGCCGCCTGAAACGCTTGCAGGCTTGAAGGTAACAGTTGTTGAAGATTACAAAGCGGGAACCCGTTTAAACATTTCATCTTCTGAAACAGAAGAAATCACACTCCCATCTTCAAACGTCCTGAAATACTACCTTGAAGACGGCTCATGGTTCTGTCTCCGCCCATCAGGCACAGAACCTAAAGCGAAGTTCTATTTCGGTGTAAAAGGAAAAACCCTGTCAGAAAGTGATAAAAAGCTTGAAGAAATATCTTCAGATCTGATGAAAAAAGTACATGCATTGATCTAAGCAGAAAGCTGAAAAGGAATTTCCTTTTCGGCTTTTTTATTTGCGGTTTCTTGGGTGTTTATCTGTCATATAAGTGCCCTCAATTTTTGATTTTCAAGTTTTGGGGGTACGAACCACGAATCCGGTTGAGGTATTTTCCTGACCTCCTGAGCTAAACGGCCGATTCCGCTTTTCGCGTTGTCCAGCTCCGCCTCCCAAGTCCTCAGTCGGAACAAAATCCCCGAAAAAGTCAAACCCGGACTTTTCCGGTGATTTCTTATCCGCCGATCGGACCTAAACGGTCGGCTCCGCTTTTCTAGTGTCTACATCAAAAGTCGTACTCAAAATCAGTCACATTTACAAGAGATCAGATAGGAAAAGATTGATATACTGGTTCTATAGACAACGCAGGTGAGGATGAGGAAAATGGCTATAGATGAAAGACGGATTTTTGAGCTGCAGGCTTTGAAGACCATTGCTGAAACACTTAATCAATCGAACGACCTTATCCAGATGCTGGATGATGTGCTCGGCAAGCTTTTAGATGTGACAGGTCTTTCGACTGGCTGGATTTTTCTGATCGACAGCGACAAGCAATACAGGCTTGCGTCGTATCATTGTCTTCCGCAGGCTCTTGAAGCTTCCGGCAAAAAGGCGATGTGCGAAGGCGACTGCTGGTGTATCGATAAATTTCATGACGGAAGGCTGAATAAAGCAGCAAATATTATTAACTGCAAACGCCTCGAGGATGCGGAGGAATTTAAGTGGGGAGATACGAACGGCATTACCCATCATGCAACTGTTCCTCTTCGCACAGGCGATGAAAAAATCGGATTATTGAATGTGGCTTCTCCTAACAAGACGCATTTTTCTTCAGAGGAGCTTGCTCTGCTTGAGGCTGTTGCTCTTCAAATCGGCACAGCCATGAAGCGCATGAAGCTTGTTGAGAATGAGCAGCGTCTGGCATTAATTGCTGAGCGCAACAGACTTGCACAGGATCTGCACGATTCTGTTAACCAGCTGCTTTTTTCTATCATGCTTACGGCAAGAGGCGCAAAAGAAATGACCCAAGAAGAACAGATGCAGGAGATGCTTACATATGTCGGCGACCTTTCGCAGGAAGCTCTGTCAGAAATGAGAGCGCTGATCTGGCAGCTCAGGCCGCAGGGACTTGAAAACGGCATTGCATCCGCTCTTATGAATTATGCGAAAGTGCTCGGTCTAAAGCTCCAAGCAGACATACAAGGGGTCCAGACTCTGCCTTGCTGCACAGAAGAAGAGCTGTGGCGTATTGGGCAGGAAGCCTTAAACAACTGTAAAAAACATTCGGGAGTTAAAGAGGCGTCCATTTCCATATTCAGATGCAAAAATGAGGTAACCATGACAATTAAGGATCAAGGCGCAGGGTTTTCTTACAACGAAAAACTCCCGCTGCCTTCCCTCGGTCTTCAGGGGATGAAGGACAGGGCGCACAAGCTGAAAGGGAGTTTTGCGGTGCGGACGGAAATCGGCAAAGGAACCGAAATAGAAATCAGACTACCAATTTAGGGGGATACGGGCAATGGGAATTCGCCTGCTGATTGCAGATGACCACAAAGTCGTCCGCAGAGGATTGCATTTTTTTCTGAAAACACAAAAAGACATTGATATTGTGGGAGAAGCCGAAAACGGGCAGGAAGCAGTAGAGCTTGTCCGTTCCTTAAATCCGGATGTCATTTTAATGGATCTCTCCATGCCGGTTATGGACGGCGTTGAGGCAACGAAGGAAATTCGCATGTTCAACCAGAAGATTAAAGTCATTATCTTAACGAGCTATGCCGATCAGGACCATGTCATTCCTGCCATTCAGGCCGGTGCTTCAGGTTATCAGCTGAAGGATGTGGAACCTGATGAACTAGTCCATACGATCAGGGAAGTGCTAAACGGGGAGAGCAAGCTTCATCCTAAAGTCACATCCCACGTCATGTCTCACTTGATGCAAACGAATCAAAAAGAGCAAAAGCCATTGACACCGCTTACCAATCGGGAAAATGATGTATTAAAGGAGATTGCAAAAGGCAGGAGCAACAAAGAAATTGCAGCAGCACTCTACATTACTGAAAAA
Source organism: Metabacillus sp. cB07 (assembly GCF_016839225.1). Classification (NCBI taxonomy): domain Bacteria; kingdom Bacillati; phylum Bacillota; class Bacilli; order Caryophanales; family Bacillaceae; genus Metabacillus; species Metabacillus sp. cB07. The sequence goes on from NZ_CP069296.1 coordinate 700,678, forward strand.
ACGGTTAAAACACACGTATCCAACATCCTTTCAAAGCTTGAGCTTGCAGACCGGACACAGGCTGCACTCTACGCGGTGAAAAACGGATTGGACTAATGAAAGGAAGATGAAACATGAAATTGCTTGTCATTAACGGAAGCCCAAGAAAAAGCGGTAGAACGCGTCTTGCGGCTGCAGCGATTGCAGAAAAATCAGGAGCTGACCTGATTGACTTAAGCGTGCTGAATCTCCCTCTTTTTAACGGGGAAGAAGAGCAGGAAACCATTGAAGCAGTACAGGAATTGAAAGCGAAAGTCAAAGAAGCTGACGGAATTGTCCTGCTTTCTCCTGAATACCACAGCGGGATGAGCGGGGCTTTAAAAAATGCGCTTGATTTTCTTGGCAGTTCCCATTTTGCACGCAAACCTGTCGGACTCATTGCAGTAGCAGGCGGCGGAAAAGGCGGAATCAACGCTCTAAACAACATGAGAACCGTCATGAGAGGGGTTTATGCAAATGCCATTCCAAAGCAGCTTGCCCTTGATCCGATTTGCTTTGACTACGAAAACAGGAAGCTGCTTGAAGACTCAGAAGTACTTGTCAATCAGCTGATGGAAGAACTGAAAATGTATGTAGAGTTTTATGTTCAGAAACAAAAATAACCAGGAGGGGATTTGATCCCGCTCCTGGTTTTATTTTGGCTCCAGAGCCCGAATCTGGCGTTGGACTGTTACACGCCTGATTCGGATTATTAGACAGGTTATTTGGCTTGTTAGATGTGCGATTTGGATTGTTAGGCATTGAGATTGGATTGTTAGCTCGATTCAAGGCCTAAAATGAGCTCTTTTTTAAGGGTGAGCTCCAATCTTGATCACAAGGTTTTTAGAAAAAAGGCATTTTTGTTTTTTTGCTACGGCTGATTACTGATTAGAAAGAAAAATTGCGCTGATTTTACCGCTGTTTCCTTATCTAAGGTCGGCTCCGCTTTTTGCATTGTCCAGCCCCATCAGCCAACTCCTCTGCCAGAACAAAATCACCGAAAAAGTCAAACCCGGACTTTTCCGGTGATTTCTTATCTGGCTCCCGGAGCTAAACGGCTGATTCCGCTTTTCTCATTGTCCAGCTCCATCAGCCAACTCCTCTGCCAGAACAAAATCACCGAAAAAGTCAAACCCGGACTTTTCCGGTGATTTCTTATCTGGCTCCCGGAGCTAAACGGCTGATTCCGCTTTTCTACATTGTCCAGCTCCGCCTCCTAGTCCTTCTGTCAGAACAAAATCAATGAAAAAGTCAAACCCGGACTTTTCCATTGATTTCTTATCTGACTGCCAGGCCTGAACAGTCGGCTCCGCTTTTCTATGTCAAATAAGCATACTCAGCTTCTTCATGCTCATGGCCGGTTTCGACGGCGTGGTCTATATAGCGCAGGAGCGAGTAGAGTTTCTTTTCGACTTCTGCGTAGTTGTTTTCAAAGTTGTAGGCGTGCAGGAACTGCTCGATTCGTTTTGAGAGCAGGTCATCTTTTGTGCGCACCATCAGGATCAGCAGGTTGTCCCACTGCGAGCGGTGCGTGTAGTATAAGGCTTTGTCGTAATCGACTGTCTCCACATTCATTCCTCCTTTGAAGGAGATATGAATAGTGTATGTGGTTAGGGTGGCTTTTTTCTGTGTAAAAGTTGGAGGGGGCGAAGGCAGTGGGTGGGAGTGTTTTCCCGGGATAAAGATCCGGTGAGTTAAATGGTTCTGTTCAGGAAAAGATAAGTGCATAAGAACTTGCAGCCGGAATGGCCGCAAGTTCCAATTAAGAAAATGAAAGCCACAGTCAGTTGATAAATGGCAGGTCATCTTCAGACGATGACTGGTAGCCGTCACCGACAATCCAAATACTTTGGTTATCAGGGTCAGATACTTTTGTGTACAGGACACTCCGCGGTGAGAGGACAGTTCCGGCGGTGCCTGCTTTTATGATATTTGAACTGGAGGCAAGGGTTGGAGAGTACTGATAGTAAACCGTGTCTGTGTCGATTTCAAAATGCAGGTGAGCCCCGGTAGAATACTTTCCGGTGTTCCCGTAGTTGCCCAATCTGGAATCTTTCGTTACACGTGTTCCTTTAGAGACAGCGATTGAATCCAGGTGATTATATCTGAAAACCAAATCTCTGGTTTTCCCTGTAGAATGAATATAAGCATCTGGATATTTTACGATAACAGTATTGCCGAGTACGTTGTCATAGCCTGTTGCAAGGACTGTTCCGCTGCCGCTTGCCCATACAGCCCGGCTGCCTGATGAAGAAGTCAGGTCCCATCCATAGTGTTTGAATCCAAACCGCTGTTCATACTTCGCATTTAAATATCCTGCAGTGATATAGGCGTTGTTGACAGGCTGAATTAATTTTTGAGCCGCCGAGGCAAAAGAAGGGACCGAGAGCACGAGCAAGAAGACGAGGGCTGCGACACAGAATACAATTTTTTTCATTTTTTTCCTCCTTTGTATGATGGTTCCTAATATAAAGAATATTCCGCCTGAAGTACACCGGAATTTTACAATCTGTAAAAAAAGGGAGTATTTTCCTGAGTCATAAGGGCTGTGCATTCCTTCCGCCAAAAGCAGGTATCACTCATACAATGAAGAAGTCTACATATATTGAAAGTACCTAATAGATGGACAAGGGGGATGAAATGGAAAGGGAGATACGAATTCTGTCGCCATGCGGCATGCTCGGGTACGGTTTTCCGCATGAGAGTTTTTTGAATGGACTGAATTTAAAACCGCACGTGATTGCAGTGGATGCAGGTTCAACAGATGCCGGTCCGCATAAGCTTGGCGAGGGAGTTGGCATTGTTTCAAGGCGTGCTGCGAAAAGAGATCTTCAGCTGCTGATTGCTGCAGCGGTTGATCATAAGATTCCGCTGATCATCGGTTCTGCAGGCGGTGCAGGTGCAAAACCCCACGTAGAGTGGACAATTGACATTGTACATGAGATTTTGAACGAGATCACGGCTGAGCCAAAAATCGCCGTCATATGGGCTGATATTCAGCACCAATCTGTCATCAAGGCATTGGAAACGGATAGTCTTGAGAAAATGAGCCCCAATGTTCCTGATATAACTGAGCAAACTCTCAATGAAACCCACTCGATTGTTGCTCAAATGGGGCATGAACCCATTTTACAAGCGCTTGAGCAGGGGTGTGACATAATTGTTTGCGGAAGAGCATTTGATCCTTCTATATACGCAGCAGCCGGCATCTTTTTTGGAAAAGATCCCGGCCTTTCGTATCACCTTGGAAAAATCCTTGAATGCGGGGCACTGTGTGCAGAACCGGGAACTACGAAAGACTGCATTTTAGGCACGATAAAAAAAGATTCTTTCACGGTTCAGGCGCTGAATCCGTCCAGAACATGCACAGCAGCAAGCGTGGCAGCTCATACCTTTTATGAAAAAGACCACCCATACCTCCTGCACGGTCCCGGTTTTATGCTGGATTTATCCGGGTGCACATTTCATGATGGGGGAAGCGGCATTGTAGAAGTATCAGGAAGCAGGTACATCCCTTCAAATGAATACTGGATAAAATTAGAAGGCGCTCGGAAGACGGCATACAGAACGTTTGTGATTGCCGGTGTCCGCGATCCGCTGCTGATTGAAAAAATCGATGAAGTAGAAGAGGCTGTAAAACAGGATGTCTTAAGCCACTACAAGGAAATACCTGCTGACTCCTATCAGATCCAGTTTTACAACTACGGCAAAAATGCTGTACTGGGTGAAAATGAACGGGCTGTTTTTTCAGGACATGAGCTTGGCATTCTATTTGAAGTGACCGCTGTTACCCAGGAGATGGCGAGCAGCATTTGCGCGTCACTTCGCTCTACATTTTTGCATTTTGGCTATGAGGGAAGGAAGTCAACTGCAGGAAACCTGGCTTTTCCTTTTGCCCCGAGTGATATTGATTTTGGACCTGTTTATGAATTTTCCGTCTATCATCTTATGAAACTTGAAAATGAGCTGCCTTTTCGGCTGGAGGTTTTATGACATCACTTGGAGAATATGCAAAAATCCTCAGAAGCAAAAACTCAGGGCCATTTGAGATTACGCTTGATGTTTTATTCAGCGACAGAGTGACCTACGATCATGTGAAGAAGACCGGGAAAATCAATAAGGAAACAATTTGCGGACTTTACCTCCTGAAAAAGGAGCAGCTGAAGAGCATTGTTTTTTATGATCAGGCACTTGGGTTTAAAGTGACGTTTTACAGAAACACTTCATCGGGGGCGGTTTGTGACCGCGATGTATACGGCGCCCAGCAGCATGCGCCGCTTATGAACTTAGAAATAGATTAGGAGATTGAAAGATGAAGAAAATTGCTGTTATCGGAAGTTTGAATATGGATTTGGTCGCCGTTACGGAAGTGTCGCCAAAGATGGGAGAAACCGTATTCGGCAAGGACTTCAGCATGTTTCCCGGAGGCAAGGGAGCGAACCAGGCAACGGCAGCAGGCAGACTTGGAGCGCAGGTCATGATGTTTGGCACTGTTGGAGACGACGATCACGGGAGGTCCCTGCTTGCAGAGCTTGATAAAAATCATGTTGATGCCGGCCACGCGGCTAAACGAAAGGATGCGCCTACAGGCTGTGCATTGATTGAAAGCTGCCGGGGCCAAAACAGGATTATTGTGATACCCGGTGCAAACAGCAAAACAGACAGGAGCTATCTTGAGGAGAAAATGGAGGTCATCCTTGAAGCGGATGTGATCCTTCTTTCAATGGAAATTCCGCTGGAGTCGATAGAGTATGCGGCTGAAATACTCAGCGGATATGGAAAGACGGTCATCCTGAATCCCGCTCCGGCTGTTCCCATTCCGGAATCATTGATTGATAACACATCCTACATTCTGCCGAACGAGCATGAAGCCGCCATTCTTTTCAACATGCCGGAGGAAGAAGCGTTAAGGAAATATCCCAACAAGCTGCTGATTACAAAAGGAGAGCATGGCGTCGTCTATCATGACGGCGAAAAGCCGGTTCATATACCTGCCGCAGAAGTAAATCCGGTTGATTCCACAGGGGCAGGAGATACATTTGCCGGAGCGTTTGCAGCGGCGTCAGCGAAAGGGATGGTTCTAAAGGAAGCTGTTCAGTTTGCTGCAGCTGCAGCTGGCCTGAGCGTGGAAAAACACGGCGCACAAAGCGGCATGCCGACGGATAAAGAACTGGAGGCATTCAGAAGCAGGGGCAAAAGCAATGAGTAGAGAAAAGCTTGCCTTTATCAAGCGGGACTGGATTTTGTACGTGATGTTTCTGCCTGCGCTGATCTATTTCAGCCTGTTTCATATTGTGCCGCTGATCGGGATGAAGCTCGCCTTTCAGGATTACCGCATTATTGGTGACAATGTGTGGGTTGGATTGAAGCATTTTCGTGTTTTGTTCGATTCGCCCGCGTTTTTCACTGTGCTGAAAAATACGATTATCATCAGCACGATGAAAATCATTTTTGTTTTTCCGATTCCCATTATTCTGTCGCTTCTTATTAATGAAATCAGACACGCCTCTTACCGGAAGTATGTTCAGTCTGTTGTCTACCTTCCCCACTTTCTTTCATGGGTTGTCATTGCAGGCATCTGGATCAGCCTGCTGAATCCGGTTGACGGGGGAGTGAATATCATACGGAATGTTTTTCAGCTGCCTTCGCTTGATTATATGACAAGCAAAGACCAGATCCGCTGGGTCCTTGTGTTTTCGGAAATGTGGAGAAGCGCGGGATGGGATTCCATTATTTATCTGGCGGCTATCATGAAAATCAGCCCTTCTCTTTATGAAGCGGCAAAAATGGACGGGGCCTCGGGACTTCAGCAGATGAGGTATATTACACTGCCTGAGATGAAAAGCACGGTCATTACCGTATTCATTTTAAATCTTGGATTCTTTATGAATGCAGGCTTTGATCAGGTTTTTAACTTCATGAATGATTCAGTCATCAGTGTTGTAGATATTCTGGATACATATGTATACCGAATCGGAATTCTGAACGGTCAGTATGCATATGCGACCGCCGCAAGCCTCTTCAAAGGAGCAATTGGCGTTGTGCTGATCTTTGGAACACACTTTCTCGCCAAACGCCTGACCGGGAAGGGAGTGTGGTGAGGATGAAAACGATGAAATGGCCGGTCGTGATTCTATATACAGGTTTGTTTCTTGTGACGTTGACGATGATTGTGCCGATCCTGAACCTGCTGGCACTATCGCTGACAGCACCTGAAAACGCCCATAAAATGACCGGATTGTCGTTGTTTCCGAAAGGTTTTTCTCTCGTAAACTATGAGATTCTTCTTTCCAATCCGCTGATTGTGAAGAGCTTGTTCAACTCCCTTTTTATCACTGCTGCAGGAACGCTGCTGAACCTTCTTTTGACAGCGCTTTCAGCTTATGTTCTGACAAGGAAGCGGCTGGTTGGAAGAAGACTGTTTATGGTGCTGCTCATTGTCATCATGGTGTTTGAACCCGGTCTAATTCCAGAGTACCTGGTGGTTAAAGACCTGGGACTGCTGGATTCTTACCTTTCTTTAATCCTTTATAAGGCAATTAATGTTTATTATTTGTTTATTATGATGCGGTTTTTCGAAGATGTGCCTGAAAGTATTCTGGAGGCTGCCAGGATGGACGGGGCCGGGCATTTAAATATCTTCTTCAGAATTATGCTTCCGCTCTCTAAGCCGGCACTGGCGACACTCGGTCTGTTTTACGCCGTTTTTCACTGGAATGAATTTTTCCGGGCTTCGATTTATTTGACGGATCCGGGGAAGTGGCCGCTGCAGCTCGTACTCAGGCAATTTGTCGTGGAACGGGACAATGCTTCGCTTGTCGGGGTGCAGACCCTTCTCGAGTACAAAAGTGTAGCAAGCCTTGATTTTGCGTCACTTCAGGCAGGCACCATCATCATTGCCATTGTGCCACTTTTGATCATGTATCCCTTCATCCTCAAATTTTATGCAAAAGGTGCGCTTGAGGGCGGAGTGAAAGATTAACTTAAAAAAGAAAAGGGGAATAAACGTGAGAAAATGTCTTCAACTGCTTCTTGCTGTCTTTCTTATCACGGCTGCCGGATGCTCTGAAAAAACGGAAACCTCTGAGAAAAATGAAGACGGATCAACAACCATCCGAATTGTCATGAAGGATGAAAACCCGTCAAATCCCGCTTCTGTCAAGTATTTTAAGGCGCTGGAAAAAGGGCTGAAAGAGGACGAGAAGCTAAATGTGAAATTTGAGCTTGTTGAGATGCCGCAGGGCAATTACGCGGAAAAATTAAATCTGCTCCTTATGAGCGGGGATATACCGGATATGATTTATTTTCAGGGCGGTGACCAGCAGATAGCCGATCAGGATCTGCTTGAAGATCTTACGCCTCATATTGAAAAATCGAAGTATATTAAAGACAAACTCGAGCCATGGAATGAGAAACGTCTGGAAAACTATCCGTACCTGCTCTGGATCAAGCCGCTGTCCCAAAAAACGCCGGTGACCAGGGGTGACTGGTTTGACAAGATGGCTTCATCAAAAGCACTCATGGACGATCCGACGATCGACAATTACTATGCGTTTTTCAAAGAACTGAAAACAAATCCTCCGGGAGGCGAGGGAAAGCCTTCGTACGCCTTTACAGCAGCAGGTGATATTGAAGAGCTGAATGCCATTTTCAATATGTCCTTCGGGCTCACTTCCTCCTGGCTGAAAAAAGACGGAGGCTTTGTGTATCACAAAGTATCAGCCGAGGAAAAAGAGAAACTTGCTTTTTATCAAAAGCTTTACAAAGAAGGTTTATTGGACCCTGAATATTTAACAAAGGAATGGGATACGAAAGAAAAGGCATTTTATGATGGTGAAGCAGGGGTTATTACCGGTACGGCAGGTAAAGTAATCGATATTTACAACGGGAAAATGATGCAGACGAACGGAAACGAAGCGGCAGTGAAAGTTCTTCCGCCGGCTAAAGGAAAAGGCCAGGGGTTCGGGGCTGCAGATGTGACAAAAGAAGCCCGCGGAGTTGCGATTTCCTCGCAATCAGAGAAAAAAGAACTGGCCTTTAAAATTCTTGATTACCTTGCAAGCCCGGAAGGACAGATGATTGACCGCCTCGGTTTTGAAGGGGAGCATTACACCACTGACAGCGGAGAAATTGACTTAACAGACACTTACTACGAGCAGTGGTTTGCAAGATTTTGGGAGCCGTCAGAATTCACGCCTGACATGCCGCTTAAAAAGCCGCTCCTAAGCAAAGAAGCAGAAACTTCACTGAAGCTTGTCAACGATTTCTATCAGGAGGATAACCTGTTCATTTTACCTGAAGGGTACATTGCAAACTGGGATGCCATGGAAAATCTCTATAAGGAATACTCCACAGACATCATTACAGGCAAACGCCCACTCGACGACTTCGATGCGTTCGTTAAAGAGTGGGAGGCTGCCGGTGGGAAAGAAATTACGGAATATGCGAATGAACAATTAAACTAATGTACCTCTTAATGAGAGATTCTATTTATAGAGTCTCTCATTTTTTAAGAAAAGCAGAATGATTGCCTCTCCCCAAACGTATGGTAGAAAGAATAGCTTGTACAGAAAACAGGGGAAGGGGAATGCATGTTGATTCCTGAAGATTATCTGGAGCGGGTATATGCAGGGTTTCTCGGCATGAATGCGGGAATAAGACTCGGGGCGCCGGTTGAGCCGCTTGAGTGGACATATGAAAGGATACATGATGTGTACGGTGAGATAAACGGCTATTTAAAAGACTATAACGTCTTTTCGGCAGATGATGATGCGAACGGACCGGCTTTTTTTATAAGAGCCCTTTATGATGACGCGAAGGATCGGGAACTGACGGCTGAAGATGTTGGCCGTGCATGGCTGAATTATACCCGCAGCGGCATCGGAATGTTCTGGTGGGGCGGTGAAGGGATCAGCACGGAGCATACGGCGTATCTGAATCTTGAAAAAGGCATTCAGCCTCCGTATTCCGGTTCGGCAGAAAAAAATGGCCTCACGCTGGCCGAACAGATCGGCGGGCAGATTTTCGTGGATACCTGGGGACTGCTTTTCCCCGGAAATCCGGAAAAAGCGGCCGATTATGCAGCAAAAGCAGCGAGTGTATCACATGATAAAAACGGTATTTACGGGGCCAGGTTCATCGCGGCCTGCATTGCGGCGGCCTTCGATGCTTCGGACATTCACGAAGTGATCGCCAGAGGTTTAAAAACAATTCCAAAAGATAGCACGTACGCCAAAATCGCAGGCGAAGTTCTGGATTTTCATTGGGAACATCCGGGTGATTTCCGTGCATGCAGAGATTTTCTTGAGGTGAACTGGGGCTATGACAAATACCCCGGAGTGTGCCATATTATCCCCAATGCAGGAGCGTGCATCCTTGCCATGCTCTACGGAGAGGGTTCCTTTGCAAGAACCATTGAGATCGCGACGATGTGCGGGTGGGATACTGACTGCAATGCCGGGAAAATCGGAACCGTTGCAGGCGTGCTTTATGGAATCGGCAGCATTCCTGATCATTACCGGAAACCAATCAACGACTCTATCGTCCTGTCCAGTGTCTCGGGCTATTTGAACATCATGGACATTCCTTCTTTTGCAAAAGAGCTTGCGCTGCTTGGCTGCAGACTGGCTGGGGAAGAAGCGCCGGACATGCTCGTGAAAAGCTATAAAAAAGAAAATCTCTATTTCGATTTTGTCCTTCCGGGATCGACTCACGGTTTTCAAACGGATTTTCCCTTTAAGCTTTTTCTCAGGCACTGCCCTGATATCGGCTGTATGACAAAGGGTTCACTTGAGATCTTCATTGACCGGATGATTGAAGGAGAGGCAGGAAAAGTATTTTACAAGCCGTTCCACCGCAGAAAAGAGTTCAATGACGAAAAATATAAGCCTGCTTTTTCTCCTAAAATCTGCAGCGGCCAGACTATCAGTATGAAGGTGTTTTCAGATAAATGGCAGGGGGAAGATGTGGTTTTGACGCCTTATGTCAGAAATACGTTTACGGAAGAGAATCTGAAGCTGCAGCCGGTCAAACTCGTCAATGGGGCCTGGAATGAGATTTCATTTATCGTTCCTGATACACACGGTGCGGTTATTGATGAAGCCGGATTTATGATAGAAAGCCCTTCTCATCTGCTTGAAAGGGCGTTTGGAAAACTCTATCTTGATGAATTTGAAGTCAGCGGAAAGGCTGATTACACAATTGATTTCAGAAAACAGGCAATGGAGTTTCAGTCCGTTATGCCTTTTGCCCATCATAAAGGCAAAGCAGTCCTTGAGAACGGCAAAATGAAATGCTCGTCTGATGAAGAATGTTCCTCGTTTACGGGGAACTATTATGCTCGGGATTATACGGTTTCAGCAGACGTGGAGCCGGTCAGCGGCGGCTGTCACATGATGATTGCCAGAGCGGAAGGTGTATACCGCCATTACAGGGCGGGGTTTGACGGCCATAACAAGGTGTCCCTGCATCTAATTGATTTTGGAGTGAAGAAATTGGTGGAAGTTCCTTATGAATGGAGTCATACCGAAACATACAGATTCGAGGTCACATGCACAGGCAGTCAGATTTGCTTTTCCATTAATGATGAAAAGATTTTTTCTGCAGAAGACAGCCGCTTTGCATCCGGCATGTTCGGTTTTTCTGTGCTTGGAAAAGGCGAGGCGCTGCTTTCGAATGTTGCGTGTAAAGAGCTGTAGAAGGAGGGAAAGGATATGAAGGCAAAGCTGCTTGATAAAATCGAAGGCGCCATTTACGGCGGGGCTGTCGGAGATGCGATGGGATCACCTACTGAAGGGCTTGTCCCGGCGGTGATCAGAGAGAAATTCGGAGTTGTGACAACCTTCCGGGAACCTGCAAGCAATGCCTGGAAGGAGCCTGGAAACATGCGGCCTCTTGAAAAGGGCAATGGCCATATTACGGATGATACGCTGATGGTAGAAGCGCTTCTCAGGGTATATGAAAAAAAGCAGAGACATCTGACAGCCTATGACATTGCTGAATGTCTTGTAGAAGAAATTGCAGAGCACAAGGTCTACATTCCTGAGCTGAAAAAAGAGGCACCTGTCATTACCCGTCTTTATTACCCGGAGCAGTATTTATTCCTGAGACACAGGCTTGCAAACGTAGATCCGCGTGAAGCTGGACAAGGCAACATGGTGAACTGCGGGGCGGCGATGTACATGAGTCCGGTAGGCATCATGAATGCGGGTGATCCGGAGCGTGCCTACCGGGAAGCGATTGACCTTGCAGGTGCCCATCAGACAAGCTACGGCAGGGAAGCTGCGGGAGTCATGGCAGCGGCCATTGCAGAAGCGATGAGCATGGATGCAAGCGTGCAGAGCATTCTCGCTGCAGCTAGAGATCTTGCCAAAGATGGAACAAAGCTTGCGATAGAAGCTGTTCTTGACGCGGCAGCGGGACACCTTGATGTTTTATCGGCACGTGAAGATATACGGACAGCGATGGAACCTTTTGATACCGTAAAATCCTTTTCAGACCGGAAAAAGCAGGGAAAAGGAAATGCGAACATTCCAAGCCGGATCCATGCCATTGAAGAGCTGCCAGTTGCTCTCGCTCTTCTTTCCATTGCAGGCGGCGACACAATGAAGACCATCATTGGCGGTGTGAATTACGGGCATGACGCTGATTCCATCGCAAGCATGGGAGGAGCCATTGCAGGAGCACTCTGCGGAGCGGCATCTATACCGGAAGAGCTCAAGGAGGAACTTGATGCCGTCAATAAGCGTTCCTTTAAACAGCTTGCCCAAACGGCCTTTAAGACGCTGACACCCATTTTGGAAAGTGACCTGGCTAGCCATCAAAAGCGATTTTCCCGAATTGGCAGGTAGGACAGCAGTGGTATTTTCCAAAATTCCTTAAGATTAACAGTAAATGGTTGTAAATAAACGTGTAATTCTTGTTAAGAGCGGGTAAAGAATAATACAAACTCATAGAAAGAGGTACAGCGATGAGACAACCTACCATTTACTTTCTGTCCTATTTCAACTCATGCAGGAGCTTAATAGCAGAAGCCTGGGCAAAGAAATTGTTCTCCAGTAAATGGCAAATTAAAAGTGCCGGCCTTGCCAAAACTCAAGTCGATCCTGTCTGTGTGAAAGCAATGAAAGAAGTGAACATGTCCATGGAAGACTCTGACTCTGAGAAAATTGACCTTGGCCTGTTAAATAAAGCGGATATCGTTGTTCAAATGTACGATTACAAACAGGAGAAAACGCCCCCTGTAGACGGGGAAACAGAGAACGTGCTTTCATGGAACCTTCCAAACCTTTCCCTTTACGCATTTGACAGCGAGGAGGAGGAGTTTGCCCACTACCAGGAGCTTTGCGATGATATCGCAATGAGGGTAAAGCGCTTGTATGAATCGATGGAAGGAAAACAAGCTGATCATACGGTTTCTGCTGTGTAAAAGTAAAAAAGCTTGGCGGATGCCAAGCGTACATAACCATTTTCCCGCTGCCTCTTTCATGGATATCTTCATTATCTCTCACAATCTCCACTCTTTTCTCTGGCTCGTTCCATTAATCTATATACCAAACAAGAACTGCGTCGGATGGACGCAGTTCTTGTTATTTTTTGCATTTTCAGTTTCCAGCACCCTGTTCAGCCGAAGACAAACCATTTTCAAACATATACATCAGTCCCTGTTCAAAGCCTGCTGCCCAGACGGACATGCCGTGCCCTCCGTTAACAATTCTAAGCTCCGCCGGGCTACCTGGTACAGGGCTCCATTTTTCAAAAGGCCTGTTAAATACATTGGATCTGTGAATCCGCTCATAGGACGTGACGGCCTGGACTTCCATGTTGTATCTCCAAGCGTCAGGTGGAAGGTCTTCTTTTTCGCTTAAATGGTTCCAGTCATCATCTCCCGCGATGATAAAAAGAGGTACTTCATGCGGCTGGTTTCCGTAAGTTTCGAGCGCCCGCGGATAATTCAGCTGTTCCCAGCGTTCCCGGTTAAAGGGCTCTCCGAATGAGCCGCGCTCAACTGCCCCTGACGTGCTTGGCGCTTCATCTGACTGAATGGCCGGACTCAGCAGGGAAGCAGCTCCAAACAGATCGGGGTACACAAGTGAATAGCGCAGGGCTCCGTATCCTCCCATTGAATAGCCGACAAGCCCGCGTCCGCTCCGGTCAGCAATGGTCCGAAACTGTGCATCAATTTCCTCCAGCAGGTCCTGTGTGACGGCTGTTTCCACATCACCGTATTTCTCTGAGTTCACCCAATAGCTGTTTCCCGTTACCGGCGCTGCCGCAATAACAGGTTCGATTTTTTCCTCTTCAATCATTTTGTTTAAAATCGGCCAGAATGAATCCCAGCTTTTTTCATTTCCATATGACCCGTGAAGCAGATAGAGAACGGGATAGCGTTTAGTCGGGTCTTTTCCGTATTCTTCCGGGGTGTACACAACATAGGACAGATCTTTTGATAAGCTGTCAGAGTGAAACGTGCGGCTCTGAACGGCTCCATTTTTTGAACTTATATAATCATCCGGACGGTAGACAGGCGAGAATTCAGTGCCTTCCGGCTTGCCGAACATGTACTTGATACCTTCTTCAAACCCTTTCAGCCATACATCCAGCCCATGCCCGCCGTTTACAATTCTGAGCTCGGCCGGGCTTGATGGAACATCCTCCCACTTTGGAAAATCAAGACCGAACAGGTTTTTTCTGTGAAGCTCCTGATAAAGCTGCACAGCCTGAACCTCCACATTGTATTTATGCGCATCAGGAGGCAGGTCCTCTTTTTCACTCAGATGATTCCAGTCGTCATCTCCTGAAACGATGTACATCGGAACCCGGTGCGGCTGGCTGATGTAGTGGCGGATGGCTGCAGGATAATTGAGTGCATGCCATTCAGAGAGATCAAACGGTTCACCAAAACTGCCCCTTGTCACAGCCCCTGATGTAACCGGAGGTTCTCCATTTTGAATAGCGGGGCTCAGAAGAGTGGCTCCTGAAAATAAATCTGGATACATGAGTGAGTACCGTAGAGCACCGTATCCGCCCATGGAATAGCCTGAAATAAACCTTCCGCTGCGGCTTCTTTCTGTATTGTACTTTTTATCAATATGGGGAATGAGATCTTTAATGATAGCGCTCTCATAATCTCCGTACTTTTTTGAATTTACCCAGTAGGAATTTCCGGAAGAAGGGACGACGGCGATGACAGGTTCAATTTCTTTTTCCGCAATCATTCTGTCAAGCGTTCCAAAAAAATCATCCCAGCTGTGTTCATTTCCTCCGCTGCCGTGCAATAGGTAGACGACGGGATAGCCGGCTTTCCGTTTTTTATCGTATCCTTCAGGCAAATAAAGTTTGTAGGTGAGTTTGTGGTGATGCGGGCGGTCATCCTTTTTTAGTGCTTTAGAGGCAATGGTTTCAACAACGGTCTTACTTCCGGTTTTGGATGCTTCGGGTGCAGACGGAAAGGCAATCATAATGACAGCAAACAAGATCAGCAGCAAAATTTGTTTGGTTTTCAAAAGCATTCCTCCTCTGAAATAAAGCAGATAATACCAGTATATTTGCATTTCAATTATTATGTAACAAAATGGGAACTATTTTTGGACAAAAGAAAAAACCGCCCATAGGCAGTTTTCATTGCTTCAGCAATTCTGAAAGCATCGATTTATTTTGAACGAGGTCAGCAAGTGTATAGCCGTCAAGGACTTCAAGGTATGCTCTTAAAGCTTTATGCAGGACACCCTTCAGCTTGCATGCGGGTGAAATGGCGCACATATTGCGCTCCGGATCAAAGCATTCCACAAGATTAAAGTCATCCTCTGTCTGTCTGACAATTGCGCCAATGTTTATCTCTTCTGGACTTAATGCCAGACGGATGCCGCCGCCGCGCCCTCTGACTGTCTCAATCACCTTCATTTTTCCAAGCTCGTATGTGACCTTCATCAGATGATTTTTCGAAATGCGATATGCTTCAGCTATTTCTTTTATATTGGACAGTTCTCCCTTTTCTTTAGAGGCAAGATAAATCAGCACCCTCAGAGAGTAATCTGTGTAGTTGGTCAGCCTCATGTCTCATCGCCCCACTGCAAGAAGTACGTTTATCTTACCACAACAGTCTGTCCTTTAATAAAAGAAAGGCTCATTTGTGACAGATCCGTTAAAGATGTATTTTAGATATTGCTTTAAATGGGAAGAGGGAGTACGATAAAGATGTATTTGAAATACCACTTTAATTGAAAAGGGGAGCATCTCTTATGCTTACTCAAAAAACCATTGAAATTATTCAATCTACTGTGCCTGTTTTAAAAGAAAAAGGGGTAGACATTACAACACGTTTTTACAGCAATTTATTCAAGGATTATCCGGAACTATTGAATATCTTTAACCATGCGAATCAAAAAAAGGGCCGGCAGCAGACGGCGCTTGCAAACACCGTCTATGCAGCGGCTCTGCATATTCACCAGCTGCACATGATTTTGCCGGCAGTTGAACAAATTGCCCACAAGCACCGCAGTCTTGGGGTAAAAGAAGAACATTATCCAATCGTTGGAGAATATTTGCTCGGAGCGATAAAAGAAGTTTTGGGAGATGCAGCCACACCTGAAATTCTTGAAGCATGGGGCGAAGCGTACGGCGTGATTGCCGGCGTCTTTATCAATGCAGAAAAAAATCTCTACAGCAAAGCTATATGGGAAGGCTTCCAGCCGTTTACCGTTACACGGATCGAAAAAGAAAGCGATGCAGTTACATCTTTCTACCTTGAAAATAAGGCGATAAAACCACAATTTAAACCGGGTCAATATTGTACCGTAAGACTACAAATACCTGGAGAAACGTATACGATGAACAGGCAGTACAGCCTTTCAGGAGGACCTGAAATGCCTTATCTCAGAATTTCGGTCAAGCGCGAAGAAAAAGGACTGGAATCAGGAAAAGTATCAAACTACCTTCACAGTCACATTCAAGCTGGAGATACGCTTGAAATCAGCGCTCCGGCAGGCGAGTTTATACTTAACGAAGAGGCTGAAACTCCTGTAACCCTTATCAGCGGTGGAGTCGGCGTAACACCTTTCATGAGCATGCTTGCGTCACTTGCTGCAAAACAGCGTGACCGTGAAATGACCTTTATTCATGCCACGCAGAACAGCGGAACACATGCCTTTAAATCTACAGTGGCGGCTCTCTGCTCAAACATGCCAAACAGCAGTGTCTACACCATTTACAGCAATCCGCTGAACGAAGACTGCACAGAACGGAACTTCTTTAGAGAAGGACAGATCGAGAAGAAGGATCTGGAGAAAATGCTTCAAACGAAAAATGGAGATTTTTATGTTTGCGGTCCGGTCGGATTTATGAAGTGCGTCATCGACATGCTTGCTGAGCTCGGCATCAAAGAAGAGCAGATCCATTCTGAGTTTTTTGGGCCTGCTGTTGATATGAAGAGTCTTCCTGAAACAGTCTCCTAAATTCGTCAATTGTTTAAAATGACATCAAAATGTTGATAGTAAACCGGGAGAAAGTCAACCAGATTTTCTCCCGGTTTTTTCTGTGATGCAAAACAGTACGAGGCGGGGGTGCTTTCCATTGACAATGGGGCAGCAAACAATTTAACATAGTTAAGTATTTGCTGAAATAATGCTTACAACATTCGTTAACTATAGAAAGCGGGGCTGTCATTTTGTCTGCAGAACAAAAAAAGAAAATGTTTATTTTGATGGTCAACATGTTTATTGCCATCGGCAGCTTTGGGATTATTATTCCGATCCTGCCTGCGTATCTTGAATCAATCAATCAGGGCGGCACTGCCGCAGGTTTGATGATTGCTATCTTTGCCGGCGCTCAGCTCATTTTTTCCCCGATAGCAGGGAAATGGGCAGATCAGTACGGAAGAAGAAAAATGATTATTTACGGGCTGGCAGGATTGACCCTATCCATGTTCGTTTTTTACGCCGTTGATTCGATCTGGTGGCTTTATGCTTCCCGTGTGATCGGCGGTATTGGTGCGGCTCTGCTTGTTCCTGCCATTTTTGCCTATGTGGCGGACATCACGACGATGGACCAGCGTGCAAAAGGGAACAGCTTTGTTTCTGCTGCAATGTCTCTCGGGATTGTCATCGGACCCGGCATCGGAGGATTTCTTGCGGATTTCGGGCTGAAAATGCCGTTTCTGATTTCTGCGATTGTTTCGTTGGGAGCCGTTATCTTCTCGATTGTGCTGCTTGAAGACAGTGAATCAAAAATGACGACAGCTGCCATGATGCCTCAGGACAATGAATCCATGGCGCGTAAAATGGTGCGCTCGGTGAAAATGCCTTACTTTGTGCCTCTTATCATTACGCTTGTCATGAGCTTTGGCCTCATGGCGTATGAATCTGTGCTTGGCCTGTTTGTTGACAATCAGTTTGGCGCGACGCCGCAGGAGATTGCGCTGATGATTACATCAACCGGGATTATCAGTGTCATTGTCCAGCTGTTTGTTGTAGACCGTGTTGTCAGACGCTTCGGTGAAGGAATTGTGCTCAATATTTTCCTTGCGGTTGCAGCTGCAGGATTCCTGCTTTCACTGTTTGCAACGAGCTATGTCTTGTTCTTCGGAATTACGCTGCTTATCTTCCTTGCAACTTCGATCCTGCGCCCCGTGCTCAACACCCTGATTTCTAAAATGGCCGGAAACGAACAGGGCTTTGCAATGGGGATGAACAATGCCTATATGAGTATTGGAAACGTGCTTGGGCCGACGATTGCAGGCATGCTGTATGATGTCCAGATTCTGTATCCCTTTGTTCTCGGACTCGTCTTCCTCGTTGTCACACTGGTGATGACAATGATCTGGCAGAAGCGGTCATTGAAGCGGGAAATGGTTGTTAAAACTGAACATTAATGAGAAAACATGAATCCTTTGGGGTTCATGTTTTTTTGTGGGCTCTTTTTTAGATTCCCGGAGTTCTTCTTACCCTGCCAGAACGAAAAACGGTTCTCGAGGGGAAGGAAAGGAGCGAATCATACCCAGCTAGACCGAAAAAACGGTTGGGGTGGGTAAGCAAAGGTGTGAATCGTACCCAGGTAGACCGAAAAAACGATTGGGGTGGGTAAGCAAAGGTGTGAATCGTACCCAGGTAGACCGAAAAAACGATTGGGGTGGGTAAGCAAAGGAGGGAATCGTACCCAGGTAGAGCGAAAAAACGGTTGGGGAGGGTAAGGAAAGGAGCGAATCATTACCTTTTCAACAAAAAACATCGATTCGCCCTAAGAAAAAGGACCGGAACGCAATGTCTGTTCATGTTTTTCCCTTCCCGCTCATACATTGTCTTAAAGACGAGATAGGGGGAAAACGTGTGAACGAAGCCTACCGGAAATCACTGGAATATGCGATTGCGGAGATTACGGAAATTGCGGATGGATTTGGGCTCGATTATTATCCGATGCGGTACGAAATTTGTCCTGCTGATATTATTTATACATTTGGCGCTTATGGAATGCCGACCCGTTTTTCACATTGGAGCTTTGGGAAACAATTTTTCAAGATGAAACTTCACTATGATCTGGGGCTGAGCAAGATTTACGAGCTTGTCATCAACTCGGATCCCTGCTATGCGTTTTTGCTGGATACGAATTCGCTCATCCAAAATAAACTGATCGTGGCGCACGTTCTGGCCCACTGCGATTTTTTCAAAAACAACAGCCGTTTTCAGAATACAAAGCGTGATATGGTTGAGAGCATGGCTGCTACGGCCGACAGAATCAAGCAGTATGAAATTGAGCATGGCAGAGCCGAGGTTGAAACATTTCTTGATGCGGTGCTTGCGATTCAGGAGCACATTGATCCTTCGCTTATGCGTCCAAAGCTGTCTTGGACGATGGAGGATATAGAGGAAGAGGATGTGAAAAAAGCATCACCTTATGATGATCTTTGGGGGCTGGATCAAAAGGACAAACCTAAGTCTGAGCGGGCAAAGAAAAAGAAAAAATTCCCTCCAGCGCCTGAAAAGGATATCCTTCTCTTTATTGAGGAGTACAGCCGTGACCTCGAAGACTGGCAGCGTGATATTCTGACGATGATGCGCGAAGAGATGCTTTATTTTTGGCCGCAGCTTGAAACGAAAATCATGAACGAAGGCTGGGCATCCTTCTGGCATCAGCGGATTTTGAGAGAACTTGATCTTTCCACAGAAGAATCCATTGAGTATGCCAAGCTCAACGCTGGCGTTGTCCAGCCGTCCAAGACCGGAATCAACCCTTATTACCTCGGTCTCAAAATCTTTGAAGACATTGAGGAACGGTACAATAACCCGACAAAGGAAATGATCAGACGTGGAGCAGAACCGAACTCCGGCCGGGAGAAAATGTTTGAGGTGCGCGAGGTCGAATCAGATCTTTCCTTTATCCGGAACTATTTAACGAAGGACCTCGTCACCCGTGAAGATATGTATCTTTTCCAGAAGCAGGGGAGAGATTACAAGGTTGTCGACAAAGAATGGGAGCATGTCCGCGATCAGCTGATCAATATGAGAGTAAACGGAGGATTCCCGTATATTACGGTGAATGACGGCGATTACCTCAAAAACAATGAGCTGTATTTGAAGCACTGGTTTGAGGACATTGAACTTGATCTGAAATACCTGGAAAAAGTGCTGCCGTACATTCACCAGCTGTGGGGCCGCGCGGTTCATATGGAGTCCGTGCTCGAAGGCAAGCCGGTACTGTTCACGTATGACGGGAAGGCGATTCACAGGAAGTATTTATAAGTGCAGGGACTGGCTGAAAAGACTAAACGTCTGGCAGGCCAGTTTGTTTTTTGAAAAACACTTGCATTTTACAAGTAATAAGCGTATAAATAAAGTATGAGGTGAGAAAAAATGGAAAACCCGCGTGAGTTGTTTCAAATCATGACCCGCCGTTTCGGACTGTTGAACAAGAACTGCTGTACAGCAGGAGGAATTGATATTTCTTTAATACAAAGCCATATCCTTTATGAAGTGGAAAAGATGACCTGCCCGTCTATGCAGGAAGCGGCAGAAGTGCTTGGCACGGATATCACAACTTTCAGTAGACAGGTCCAGTCATTGGTAAAGCTGAATTTGCTGAAAAAAACCCCTCACCCTGATGACCGCAGAGTTCATATCCTGTCACTGACAACAGAGGGAAAGTATGTGGCAACAACGATTGATCATCAGATGAATGCCTATTTGAACGAGGTTTTTTCGCACATGAATGAGTTTGAAAAAGAAACGGTTATCCGCTCGATTAAGCTGTTAAATGAAGCAATGGCGAAGTCCAGTGTATGCTGCACCACTCCTTTGGGGTGATTTCTTCAGTTTAATACTTGCAATATGCAAGTATTAATAAAAATAGTTATGGAGGGTTTTAAATGAAACTTGATGTAAAAGTGAACACATGCTGCAATGCCACGGAAAAAGCGCCCAAGGAAAAGAAATTGCCGGTTGCCATCATAGGAGGAGGGCCAGTCGGCCTTGCAGCTGCTGCACATTTGGCTGAACGGGGAGAAGCCTTTTTCCTGCTGGAAGCAGGGGAGGCGGGGGCAAACGTATTGTCCTGGGGTCATGTGAGATTATTTTCACCGTGGCGTTATAACATTGATAAAGCTGCGGCCGCACTGCTTAAGAAGCATAACTGGCAGGAGCCTGAACTGGATGCACTGCCTTATGGAAAAGAGCTTGTTGATCACTATCTGGCGCCTCTGTCGAATCTTCCTGAAATAAATCCTTTTATCCACACGAAAACAAAGGTTCTATCAGTCGGGAAAAAAGAGATCGATAAGATGAAATCCGCGGGAAGGGAAAAAGTTCCGTTTGTCATCTATGCAGAAAAAGAAGGAGACCTTCAAATTTTCGAAGCAAAGGCAGTCATTGATGCCGCTGGAACATGGGGAAATCCAAATCCTGCTGCTTCAAGCGGCATCTGGCTCAGCGGAGAAAAAGCATTGAGCGGTCAAATCTATTACGGAATCCCTGATATTGCCGGAAAAGAAAAGGAGCGTTATGCAAAGAAGCGGACAGCTGTGATCGGCGGAGGGCATTCTGCAGTCAATGCGCTGCTTGAACTGGCAGAACTTAAGGAATTACACCCTGAAACGGACATTGTCTGGGTGATGCGCAAGCAGAACGCGGTAGATGCATACGGCGGAGAAGAGAAGGACGCGCTTGCTGCAAGGGGGGCTTTGGGAAGCAGGGTTCATCAGCTTGTCGATGCCGGGGTGATAGAAGTCCAAACACCGTTTTTCATCCAATCTATGAAAAAGTCGGATAATGGAATCGAACTGATCGGTTCTCAATCTGGAGAAACAAAGCAGCTTTCAGGCTTTGACGAAATCATAGTTAATGCGGGAAGCAGACCGGACTTCAGCATCATCAGCGAGCTGCGGATATCCATTGATTCTGCAACAGAAAGCGTATCCGCTTTATCCCCGTTAATCGATCCCAACGTGCACAGCTGCGGTACCGTCCGGCCGCACGGTGAAAAGGAATTGCGCCAGCCGGAGAAGAATTTTTATATGGTCGGTGCAAAAAGCTATGGGCGTGCTCCAACCTTTTTAATGGCAACAGGGTATGAGCAGGTCCGTTCAGTAGTTGCACACCTGTGCGGAGACTTTGCTGCGGCAGAAAAAGTGGATCTTGACCTTCCTGAAACAGGGGTGTGCAGCGTGAGTTTTTCAAAAAGCAGCAAGACAGAATCCTGCTGTTCTTAAACTGAAAGGCGGAGTGATGGGAATGGTCATCAATCATGCAGGAGCACTGCGGAAAGAGTATTTTATTGCTTATATGAATTTGATGATAAATGCATTTGGATGCACGGATGAAGAGGCTTTTGACAAGACCTTTCAACGTCTGTTTCAGTCGCAGGAAACGTATTTGGGAAAAGAAAGCTATCAGCAGTTTCTGCTCGCTTTTGATCAGCTGAAAAAGAAGTAAAGAGGTGGCAGCATGGCGAAAAAACCCCGCACGACCAAAAATCACAACATCATCACACTTACAGCTGTCATTACAGCGCTAAGCCTGCTGGGAGATTCCATGCTGTATATTGCTCTTCCGATTTTCTGGAAAGAAGCGGGACTGGACTCCATCTGGCAGGTTGGCATTCTGCTTTCTATTAACCGGTTCATTCGTCTGCCTGTCGGACCTGCTGTGGGCTGGCTGTACAAACGAATACCGCTGAAAACCGGCTTGCTTATCGCTGTGTGTATTGGCGGACTTACTACGCTTGGGTATGGGCTCTTTAAAGGATTCATTGCCTGGATTATCCTCAGAAGCTTGTGGGGAATTGCCTGGTCGTTCTTCAGGATCGGTGGACTGTCCGCTGTTGCGCTGTATTCGGATGAAAGCCGCAGGGGAGAAGCTATGGGCTCATACAACGGCATTTACCGTCTGGGCAGTCTGGCTGGAATGCTTATCGGCGGCCTGCTCGTTCCATACTTCGGCTTAACAGCGGTTTCTATTGTTTTCGGATTCATCACATTAATTGGTATCCCCCTCATTTTGCTCGGTTTTTCTGAGAAAAAACAGGCGGAAAAAGAAAAAAAGATTCAGCATATCTCTTCTTTTTCCTTTGAATATAGGCAAAAGCTTTTGATCATCGTCAGCGGTTTTTTCATCACGCTTCTCATTCAGGGAGTTCTTACAGCCACCTTGAGCTCTCTTATCAATCATCATTTTGGAAAAGAAATTTCTCTGGCGGGACTAATCATCAGCGTCACTTTTTTATCCGGATTGCTCCAGTCTGCAAGATGGATGTGGGAGCCGTTGCTGGCGAAGAAAATCGGCAGGTGGTCTGATCAGAAATCAGTCAGGAATCCTTTGTTCATAGGGTCTTTGTTCTTTAGCTCGCTGTCGTTTTCCCTTATATCATATAACCTGCCTGCTGAAGTCTGGATTGTTGCTGCCGTTGCAGTTCTTCTGTGTGCGACAGCTGTTACAACTTTATCCGATACTCTTGCGATAGACGCAGCCAAACACACCGGAGCCCTGACGTTCCTTACTTTTTACTCAGTTGTACAGGATGCAGGAGCCGCGCTTGGGCCTTTTCTTGGCTATATGATTATCGGCCTTAAGAATGGATTTTCTTATCTGTTTTGGGGAGGCGCTGTCATCTTTTCTCTATTGGGCCTGCTTTGGATTCTTCTCCATGCTGAAAAGAAATCAGTATTGGCCGGCAAGTCTGAATGGGCCCTTTGACTTGGCTTGGAAACTATCCAGGCCTATTTTTATTGGAGTGGAATTTTTCATTTACAAACTTTTTACACATAAGCTCTTTATTATATAAGTCTTTTATTATATAATGATTTTCGACATGGAGGTGTCGGCAAAATGGAAGTCTCTTCTACGATAGAAATCGAACGGGTTTCTCAAGTGCTTAAGCTTCTCGGAGACAGAACGCGTCTTACCATGATGAAGCTGCTTGAGACGAATGAATGCTGCGTCTGTGAATTTACGGCTATTTTTAAAACTAGCCAGCCCGCAATCAGCCAGCATTTGAGAAAGCTCCGCGATGCCGGTCTAGTGAAGGAAAACCGAAAGGGACAATGGATTTTTTATTCTATAAATAAAGAAAATGACGTTTATCCTTTTCTGAAAGGTTTACTGCAACACCTGCCGGAGCAAAATAACTTATTGGCAGATTTAGAAACACAGGGTCTTCGTATATCATGTGAATAGAGAGGGGAAGAAAGATTGACTTCAGTACTTTTAGCATCCAGTATTTTTCTTTTAACTCTCATCTTGGTGATCTGGCAGCCGAAAAATCTTTCCATAGGGTGGTCAGCCTGCGGAGGAGCTTTAGCTGCCTTGTTGGTTGGAGTAGTTGATTTTGGTGACGTTATTGACGTTACATCGATTGTCTGGAATGCAACTTTGGCATTTATTGCAATTATCATCATTTCTCTGATTTTAGATGAGATTGGATTTTTTGAATGGTCTGCCCTTCATATGGCCAGAGCAGCGCGGGGGAACGGCCTCCGGATGTTTGTTTATGTATCGATTTTGGGAGCACTTGTGGCGGCGTTCTTTGCAAACGACGGCGCAGCGCTCATCCTGACGCCTATTGTCCTTGCAATGGTGCGGAACTTGAATTTCAGTGAAAAAATGGTGTTTCCGTTCATCATGGCGAGCGGATTTATTGCAGATACGACATCGCTGCCGCTGATTGTAAGCAACCTGGTGAACATTGTGTCTGCAGATTACTTTGATATCGGATTTATCGAATATGCTTCAAGAATGATTGTTCCGAACTTCTTTGCTTTAGGAGCTAGTATTCTTGTCCTGTACTTGTACTTCCGCAAAAGCATACCGGCAAATTATGATTTGGCCGATTTGAAAACACCTAAAGCTGCCATTAAAGACGAGAAAATGTTCCGTCTTTCCTGGTTCGTACTCGGAGTACTGCTGATTGGATATTTTATCAGTGAATTCCTTCATATTCCTGTATCCTTTGTTGCCGGTGTTGTCGCTGTTTTCTTCCTGATAATGGCCAGAAGAAGCCCGGCTGTGCATACGAAAAAGGTATTAAAGGGAGCTCCGTGGGCGATTGTATTCTTCTCAATTGGGATGTATGTCGTTGTGTACGGCCTTCGGAATGCAGGATTGACAGCCGTTCTTGCTGATGTCATTCAGGCAGCGGCAGATCAGGGCCTGTTTGCCGCAACGATCTCAATGGGCTTTATTGCAGCCATCTTGTCTTCTGTCATGAACAATATGCCGACGGTCATGATTGATGCTTTGGCTATTGCTGACACAAATACGACAGGAACACTTAGAGAAGCATTGATTTATGCAAATGTAATAGGTTCTGATTTAGGACCTAAAATCACTCCAATTGGATCTCTTGCAACGCTTTTATGGCTCCATGTATTGAGCTTAAAGGGCGTCAAAATATCCTGGGGCACCTATTTTAAAACAGGGATCATTTTAACCATTCCAACATTGTTTATCACGCTTGTCGGACTTTATCTGTGGCTGCTCATTATTTAACATACAATCTAAATATTTACTTAAAAGGAGACTGCACCTATGTCTAAAAAAACAATTTACTTCTTATGTACTGGAAATTCATGCAGAAGCCAAATGGCTGAAGGCTGGGCAAAGAAACATCTTGGTGAGGACTGGATCGTAAAAAGCGCAGGACTTGAAGCGCACGGACTTAACCCTAACGCTGTAAAAGCGATGAAAGAAGCAGGAGTCGATATTTCTAATCAAACTTCAGATGTCATTGATCCTGAAATCCTTAACAATGCTGATCTGATTGTCACTCTATGCGGGCATGCAGCAGACAATTGCCCTGTAACGCCTCCTCACATTAAACGCGTTCACTGGGGATTTGACGACCCTGCTAAAGCAGAAGGAACAGATGAAGAGAAATGGGCATTCTTCCAGCGTGTTCGTGATGAAATCGGCGAGCGCATCGAGCGTTTTGCTAAGACTGGTGAATAAAACAAATGAAAAGCCGTGAGGAAATCTCCCGGCTTTCCTTTTATTTATGACATAAGTAAATGATTATATTTTAATAAAGGAGGCTGTAAGTATGAATGTTCAAATTTTTGACCCGGCCATGTGCTGTTCGACAGGGGTTTGCGGACCAAGTGTGGATCCTGAATTAACTCGTGTGGCTTCAGCTGTTTATTCGTTAAGCCAGAAGGGATACAAAGTTACAAGGTACAACCTTGCAAATGATCCGGGAGCATTCACGGCTAGCCAGGCCGTTAATCAGCTGCTACATGAAAAAGGCCCTGATGTTCTGCCGGTTACTCTTGTCGATGGTGAAGTAGCAAAAGAGAGGGAATATCCTTCGAATGAAGAACTGGCGGAATGGTTCAGCGTCAGTCAGAATGAGCTAACACAAAAACCTAAAACAAGACTGTCCATTAATCTCAATCAACTGTAAGAGGAAAGACAGGTGAATGCAAGTGTATCAGCCATATAATCCGAAAAACGGCATTAAGACCCCATATTTATTCTTTACCGGGAAAGGCGGAGTCGGCAAGACCTCCACTGCATGTGCGACCGCCGTTTCGCTTGCTGATCAGGGGAAAAAGGTATTATTGGTCAGCACAGACCCTGCATCCAATCTGCAGGATGTCCTTGATATGGAGTTGACCAATCAGATTGCCCCCGTCTCTTCTGTCGAAGGTCTGTATGCATGCAACCTCGACCCGGAAGAAGCAGCTTCAGCTTACCGTGAACAGGTTGTAGGGCCATATCGTGGACAGCTCCCTGACAGCGTGATTGCTTCTATGGAAGAGCAACTATCTGGAGCATGCACCGTTGAAATTGCTGCATTTGACGAATTCACCAAACTGCTTGGCAATGCAGCGGCTGCTGATTCTTACGATCACATCATTTTTGATACGGCACCAACAGGACATACATTAAGGCTGCTGCAGCTCCCATCTGCATGGAGCGGTTTCCTGGAAGAAAGCACTCACGGGGCATCGTGTCTTGGACCTCTTTCCGGTCTTGGGGATAAAAAAGAGGTGTACTCAAAAACGGTTAAGGAATTATCCGATTCCAGCCGGACAACACTAATACTTGTTTCCCGCCCGGATGCTTCGTCACTGCATGAAGCGGGCCGTGCTTCACTTGAGCTAAAAGAAATCGGCATTCAAAATCAAATGCTCCTCATTAACGGACTGCTCCAAACGTATTTGCCGGACGATGAGGTATCCGCCGCATTTTATCTAAGACAGCGCCGTGCTCTGCAGGAGATGCCTGATGTTTTAAGACAGGCCGTTACATACTCCCTGCCTTATGTTTCCTATTCTTTGACAGGAGTTCAAAACCTCCGGTGGTTATTTAATCAGTATACGCTTCCTGTTTCAGAGGCGAAGGATCATGGACTAGACTCCTTGTCTTTACCGGGCTTGAATGAGGTCGTTGAAGATTTTTCACAAAAAGGAACAAGGGTCATCTTTGCAATGGGCAAAGGGGGAGTAGGCAAAACGACAGTGGCTTCTGCTATCGCTGTAGGGCTGGCTGATAAGGGTCACAGAGTGCATTTGACAACAACTGATCCAGCGGCACATTTAGAGTATATGTTTAAGCAAAGCAAGGGCACTGAAAACCTGTCAATCAGCAGGATCCACCCCGGAGAAGAAGTCGAAAAGTACAAACGTGAGGTACTTTTGAAAACAGGAAGTGAGCTGGATGAAGAGGGAATTGCCTACCTGAAGGAGGATCTTGACTCTCCCTGTACGGAAGAAATCGCCGTGTTCAGAGCATTTGCAGAGCTTGTCCACCGGTCAGAACAGGAGATTATCGTTATTGACACTGCTCCGACAGGGCACACTCTGCTTCTGCTTGATTCTGCCGAGGCTTACCATAGAGAAATGAGCCGTTCATCGGGAGATATACCTGAAAGTGTTAAAAAACTGCTCCCAAGACTTAAAAATCCAAGTGAAACCGGCGTTGTCATTGTCACTCTTGCAGAAGCAACGCCTGTCATTGAAGCAGGCAGGCTTCAGGCAGATTTGAAACGGGCAAAAATCACGCCGCAATGGTGGGTCATTAATCAAAGTTTATATGCAGCACATACAAAAGATCCTGTCTTAAACGGAAGAGCTCAATCAGAAAAAGAGTGGATAAAAAGAGTGACTGCAGATTTTTCTTCTCATACAGCCATTATCCCTTGGATGAAAGAAGAGAAATTCGGCTATGAAAAACTAAAAGATTTTCTGACTCTCAAGTGAAACAATACAACTAATATGATAAAGGCGGAATGCACAATGACACAAAAAAACTATCATGAACTAATTAAGAACCGTATTTTTATTGGAGGCGCAGATGATGCAAAGCATGCTGCCGAGAATGAAAAAGCAGACGTTATTTTCGACTTAAGGGCAGAAGCGCCTGATGATGCTCCTGAATACAATCGCATTCACAGCCCGATTGTTGATGATGCTGATAAGCAGGATGAGTCTGTAAAATCATCCATTGATCATGTTGTAAAAGCCTATAATGAAGGGGAGAAAGTGTATTTTCATTGTGCCGGCGGCAGCAACCGAACAGGTACCGTTGCAATTGGCACGCTCCTTGCTCTTGGTCAGGCAAAAACAATAGAAGAAGCAGAAGCAATGGCGAAGGAAGCGCGCCCGAAAATCAACGTAAAGCCTGAGATGAAAGAAACGTTAAAACGCTTGTTTCCGAACGCATAAAGACTGAGGGGGAGACGGAGAAGATGAAGATTACAGACAGTGCTAAACAATTGCTCGAGACTATTTTTACAGAAAGAAATGCGGAAAATATCAGAGTCTATGATGCAGGATCGGGCTGCTGCGGGCCGCAGATTGGCTTATCTTTGGATGCGCCTGCAGATACAGACCTTATCCAGGAAGTGAACGGCATAAAGGTTGCCATCGACCATAAAGTGTCCGCTGCGGTGGACGGTGTGTCTCTTGATAAGGAAGAAGCAGAAAATGGAGCCGGTTTTGTCTTAATTGGAGGCAGCGACTGCTGCTGAATGGAAAGAAGTCTCAGAAATGAGGCTTTTTTTCTTTCAGCATTAATGGTATGTGGTAAAGTTGATAGAAAACAAGAGGTGCATTTAAGTGGACTTTCAAATCAGCCATTTAACCGAACGCGACTGGAATCAGGTAAAAGAAATTTATCTCGAAGGCATCTCGACCGGCAACGCCACTTTTGAAACGGAAGCACCTGAATGGGAAAAATGGGACGGCAGCCATTCTAAAGAATGCCGGCTTGTTGCTGAACATGGCGGAACAGTCTATGGTTGGGCGGCATTGAGTCCGGTATCAGGAAGATGTGTTTATGCAGGGGTGGCAGATGTGAGCATCTACATAGCCAGTGCCTATAAAGGAAAGGGAATCGGAACAGCTCTGCTGCGTGCGATCATTGAACTAAGTGAGCAGCAAGGCTTTTGGACTCTGCAGGCTGGAATCTTCCCTGAAAATACATCAAGCTTAAAGCTGCATGAAAAGGCCGGATTCAGACGAATCGGTGTCAGGGAGAAAATCGGAAAGATGAATGGCGTATGGAGAGATGTGGTGTTTTTGGAAAGACGGAGCGGGAAATTGTAAAAAGAGAGCCGCGGCTCTCTTTTTTTAATGCAGATTTCCATCAATTTCAGTCAGCTGTCTGACTGTTTTTTCATCCAGCTGTTTAATCACCTGATAAAGCAGCTCGGCGGCATGGTCGAGGTCATCTCTGTGAACAACGGATACATGACTGTGGATATATCTCGCGGGAACACTTACAACCAGAGTAGGAACACCTTCATATCCGAGATGGAATTTCCCGCCGTCGGTTCCGCCTCCCGGCATAATATCGACTTGATAAGGGATGCCGTGTTTACCTGCAATGTCTGTCACAAAGTTTCTTAGCTTCAGATGGGGGATCATACTTGCATCAAAAAAGCCGATCAGCGGTCCTTTTCCTAGCTCTGTATGCCCTTCATCTTTCATCCCCGGTGTGTCTCCTGCAACACCGACATCAAGAGCGAAAGAGATATCAGGCTTTACTGTATTGACGAGTGTTTGAGCGCCTCTGAGCCCTACTTCTTCCTGTACGGTGGCCCCGGCATATAAAATATTTGGATGCTTTTTGTCCGCAGCCGCTTTTTCAAGGGTTTTCAGCGCCACATAACACCCTGCGCGGTTATCCCAGTTGCGGGCAAGCAGGAGCTTTTGGTTTGGAAACACTTCAAACGGGCAGATTGTCGCAATGGGATCGCCGACCTGAACGCCGAAGCTTTCCGCTTCTTCCTTGCTTGATGCGCCAATATCAATAAACATATTTTGGGTCTCAAGAACGTTTTTCCGCTCTTCAATCGACAGAACATGCGGCGCTTTTGAACCGATGACCCCTGTCAGATCTCCTTTTTTTGTCATGACTTTCACTCGCTGTGCAAGCATGACATGGCCCCACCAGCCCCCGAGTGTCTGAAACTTCAGGAACCCGTCCTTGGTTATGGCTTTCACCATAAGCCCGACTTCATCCATATGTCCGGCAATCAGAATCTTAGGTCCTTTTTTGCCGGAAACCCCAGTGATGCTTCCAAGTTTGTCTTTGACTAAATCAGGGGTGAATACCTTGATTTTTTCTTCAAGGACCTTGTGAATTCTCGCTTCAAATCCCGAAGGACCTTCCGGATCCGTCACGTCTTTTAATAGCTGCAGATCTTTATCCATTATACATCCCTCCAGTAGGTAGGATGCCTTTCTTGCCTTTAGCTCATACCAATCATAATGCCGGCAAAGGCTGATAAAATTCCTCCTGTATAGCTGATGAAAAGGTAGGTGATGAGTACACGGTGATTTTCTTTTTCTCTGAGCTGAATGTTCTCGAGCTTGAACGTGGAAAATGTCGTGAATGCTCCCATAAATCCGATGCCAAAAAGAGAATAGAGTCCTTCCGACAGCCCGTATCCTGTCATCAGGCCGAGGAGAAAGGAGCCGGCAAGATTGACAGTCAATGTGCCGATTGGAAAGCCTGTTTTGCTTTTATTGTTCATCCAGGAGCTTAAAAGAAAGCGGGCTATAGCACCGAGAAATCCGCCTGCAGCAATCAGCAGCATGTTCATAGCGCGGACTCTCCCTTCCTTTTAAAAGAGCGTCCCAGTGAGTATCCGTACCACGCGAGGAAAAGACCCCCGAAAAGGCTGAGCAGCACATATAAAATGGCCAGTGCAAACATGCCGTCTTTCATCAGCAGCACCGTTTCAACGCTGAAGGTGGAAAAGGTAGTAAAAGAGCCCACAAGTCCGGTGCCAAGACCCGCGAGAATATGGGGATGAAAGACTTTCAGTTTGACGATGCTGTTTGTAAACCATCCGAGGACAAAACAGCCAATCAGATTGGCAAGAAGCGTGCCTAGCGGGAAGCCCCCGGTGTACCAGGTGTGAGTAAGCAGTCCGAGCCCGTATCTGAGGAGGCTGCCGGCGACTCCTCCTGCGCCTATAAGCAGATAATTCATTGTAGTAGTCCCCTTACTTTCTTTATAAACTTTCGCGGGCAGTAAAGAAGTATCAGCCGATGTTATAACCCTTATTTTAAAATCCGACTGTATTCTTTACAAGCTGTTCATTGATTACGTGAAGAAAATGGTGCCCTATAAAATTGCACTCCAGGAATATAGGGTATCGAAAAGCGAAAATGGTACCCTGTAAACCGGTACTCCGGAAATATAGGGCATCAAAAAGCGAAAATGGTACCCTGTAAACCGATACTCCGGAAATATAGGGCATCAAAAAGCGAAAATAGTACCCTATAAATCGTGACTCCGAGAATACATGGTATCAAAAAGCGAAAATGGTGCCCTATAAACCGACGCTCCGGAAATATAGGGCACCAAAATTCCAAAATGGTACCCTATAAACCTGCCCTGCGCGAATATAAGACACCAAAACCCCAAATAGCAAAAACCTCATAAAAATTTCACATCCTTCAGGTAAAATAGGAGGTACTATATAGACAGGCAAAAGCGAGGTAATTCTTATGAGCACAACAACGGTGATGGTACTTGATGATGAAGAAGCAATGCGGTCTCTGATCAGAAAGTTCCTGGTTCAGGAAGGCTACATGGTGATTGAAGCGGCAAATGGTTCCGAGGCTCTTGATCTTTTAAAAAGAGAGGTTCCGGATCTGATTATTGCAGATGTTATGATGCCGTATATGGACGGGTTTTCTTTTGCAGCGGAATTAAAAAAGGTGTATGAGATTCCGCTAATTTTCCTGTCGGCAAAAGGGGAAGAGTGGGATAAGATTCAGGGCCTGAAACTTGGCGGGGATGATTATATTGTGAAGCCGTTCCACCCGGGAGAATTGCTTGCGAGAGTGGAGTCTGTTCTCAGAAGAGCAAGGCAGAGCACGTCTGCAGGCAGCAGGGCAGCAGTGGGGCCGCTTGTTCTGGATGCTCTCTCTTATAAGGCGATGATTGGAAGCGAGACGCTTTCGCTGACGCTTAAGGAGTTTGAGCTTTTGTCGATTCTCGCCAGAAATAAAGGAACGGTCTTTACCAGGGAGCAACTCCTTGAATCGGTATGGGGCTCTAATTATATTGGTACTGGCAGAACGGTGGATACTCATATCAAAACATTAAGGCTTAAATTAAAAGACCATGCGCATCTTATACAGACCGCATGGGGCGTGGGCTATAAATTTGAGGTGTAGGGATTGATTAAGCGATTAAATTTAAGTCAGAAAGTGCTGATGCTGATTGGTGCCTGCATTCTTTTCAGCATTGTTTTTTCTTTTTTCTTTCTGCATTTTTTGTATAAGGAGCTTTATTTCAACAGTGTGAAAGAGTCTGTGATTTTTCAGGGAGAGAGAACGGCAGCACACTATCACTCCGGGACGCTGAGTGAAGACCTTGCAGAGAAAATCCACTGGTACAATATGGTTTCTGAATATGAAGTGATTGTCCTTGATGAAATTGAAGATCTGTCTTCTTATTTTCCTTATGAAATTAATCATCAGGCTCTCATTACCCGTTCAGACAGAAAGAGGCTTGAGAATGAAGAGTTTATTGTAAAAGACGGGTATGTAGAAGAGTTCGGCAGGGAAATCATTGGAGCCGTTTTCCCTGTTGCCGGAAAAAGCGGCACAGAAAGCTATATTTATATTTATGTGCCTCTCGCTGATCTTCAGGAAGTGTTTGAGGGAAGCATTCCGATTCTTTTGCTTGCAGGCTCCATGTTTTTTATGATTTTGTTTCTTGCCGTCAATCAGATTCGGCGTTCCCTGTTTCAGCCGCTTCAGGAAATCAGGCTTTTTTCAAAGGAAGTGTCCAGAGGGAATTACTCCAACAGGCTCCAGATTTCAAAGCGGGATGAAATTGGAGAACTGGCAAGAGCGTTTAATTCGATGAGTGAATCTCTTGAGAAGCAGGAGGCGCGCAAAAAAGAATTCCTTGCAAATATTGTTCACGAGCTGAGAACGCCTCTGACTTATATTGGAGGGTACAGCCAGGCGCTGTCCCATCAGATGTATGAATCTCCTGAGGAAGCAGAGCACTATTTAAAGACGATTGAACGGGAAACGAACCGGGTCAACAAGATGATTCATGACCTGATTGACCTCGACGTCCTTCAGGAGAGTATGTATACCCTGAAGACAGAGCCGATCGCCATTTCGCAGCTGTTTTTGGACACGTTTGCTTTGTTTGAAATTAGGCTGCATGAAAAAAATCTGCAGACGAAGCTTCATTTACATGAAGATCTTGTGATCATGGGCGATCCGAAACGGATTCAGCAGGTGTTCTACAATTTGATTGACAATGCGATAAAGTACGCAGAAGAAGGAAGCGTGATCCGAATTTCCTTCTCAGAAGAGAAGCACCGGTTTCATTTCCGCATTCATAACATTGGAAGCGAGCTGTCGGAACAGGATCTTGCTCATATCGGAGAGCGCTTCTTCCGGACGGATAAAGCACGCAGCCGCCTGACAGGAGGAACCGGGCTTGGGCTTTCGATTGTCAAAGAAATTGTCAGGCTCCATGAAGGTGAACTCAGGATTGAAAGTGACGCTTCAACAGGGACTGCAGTAACCGTTATGCTGCCGGCACTTCTTTAAAAAAAGGATCTGTTTATTTCTGCAGAATTAAGGGAAACTACTACGTAACTAAACGAGAAAGTAGGGACCCGCTATGTTATGGACGATTATTGGACTTTTAATCTTATTTTGGATTCTAGGGCTTGTTTTCAAGGTTGCTGGAGGAATTATTCATATTCTTCTTGTCCTTGCTTTGATTGTGTTCCTGTATAATTTCTTCATGAAAAGAAAAGGCAGGGCACGGGGATAAGTGCGGAAGACCAGCGGAAGCGTATGCTGACTGCTGGTCTTTTTTTATGCCCTATAAATTCGAAAAGAATTTTTTAGGCTAGTGATGATGTTATAAAGATATCTTCGGCAAGCGGAAGGGCCTAGATCCTCTGTCAGAACAAATCCGTCAAAAAAGGCGGGACCCGGACTTTTCGGCCGGATTCTTATCTGCCTATCGGATCTGAGCAAGGCGCTTGCGCTTTTGTGCGCCATCTTATGTTACAATGAAACAATAGTTCACTTTGTGAAGAAACGATACTAAGATAAGCAATCAGCTTGCTGGGAGACTAAACATGACTAAAGAGAAAAACGTAAAAATCATACCGCTTGGCGGGATGGGCGAAATCGGAAAGAACATGTATGTGGTTGAGTATGGCGGAGAAATCGTCATTGTTGATGCAGGCGTCAAGTTTCCGGATGAAGAATTAAGGGGCGTTGACTACATCATTCCTGATTACTCATACCTTGTGAAGAATGCAGGGAGAGTAAAAGGCCTGTTCATCACTCACGGACATGAAGATCATATCGGCGGAGTGCCGTTTTTATTGAAACAATTAAATGTGCCGGTTTATGCCGGAGGACTGGCTATGGGCTTTATCCGGAACAAGCTTGAGGAGCATGGGCTGCTGAGAGAAGCAGAACTGCACGACATTACGGAAGACAGCTTGATTGAACTTGGTGAATTGCAAGTGTCCTTTTTCCGGACAACGCACAGTATCCCTGATTCATTCGGAGTTGTGATCCACACGCCGCAGGGGAACGTGGTTCACACAGGTGACTTCAAATTTGATTTAACTCCGGCAGGTCCTGAACAGGACTTGTCGAAGATTGCAAAAGTCGGGCAGGACGGAGTTCTCTGTCTTTTATCTGACAGCACCAACAGCGAAATTCCCGGGTTCTCTGTTTCTGAGAAGAAAATCGGCCAAAATATTTTGAACGTAGTCAGAAAGCAGTCCGGCCGAATTATCGTCGCTCTGTTTGCATCAAACGTGTTCCGTCTGCAGCAGGTGATTCAGGCATCTGTCGCATGCGGAAGAAAGGTTGCCTACACAGGTAGAAGCATGGAGAGAGCGATCGGCATCGGCCTTGAGCTCGGATACATTGATGCTCCAAAGGGCACGTTTATCGATCCTAATGAAATCAGTGCCTATAAAAACAGCGAGCTGACTATTCTGTGCACGGGAAGTCAGGGAGAGCCCTTTGCTGCTCTTTCCCGAATTGCAGAAGGAAAGCATCGCCATATTCATATTGAAGAAGGCGACACGATCATCTTCTCATCTTCTCCAATTCCGGGGAATGTTCTCAGCGTGAACCGCATCGTCAACAAACTGATGAAAGCGGGAGCGGATGTTATTGATAACAAGCTTTATGACATTCATACATCAGGACACGGCGGCCAGGAAGAGCTGAAGCTGATGCTTAAGCTTCTAAAACCGAAATTCCTTGTGCCGATCCACGGGGAGTACCGCATGCAGAAGATGCATCAGACACTTGCCCTGGACTGCTTTGTTCCGGAAGATAACATCTTTATTCTCGACAATGGACAGGTGCTCAATGTGTCAAAAGAAAAAGCTTACCAGGCAGGAAGAGTGCCTGCACGGTCTGTCTATGTAGACGGCCACGGTATCGGCGATGTCGGAACGTCTCTGCTTGGTGAACGGAAACAGCTCGCAGACAGCGGAATCCTATCGATTCTTCTTTTCAAAGAAGGGGAAGAAATTATCCGCAAGCCGCAGATCATCTCAAGAGGATTTGTCTATTTGAGAGAATCAAGCAGCTTTATGGGAGAAATCGAAACGAGGGCAGCAGCTCTTGTTGATCAGCATCCAGCAGATGATATTGAACGGAAATTAAGTTCGGCTATTTCTGATTTCATCTATAAAAAATTGAAGAGGTCTCCAATTGTTGTGACGAAAGTCATTGATGTGACAAGGGGATAATGAAAAAAGCTCTGAATTGTTTCAGAGCTTTTTGCTTTTTACAGAAATCTGTTCAATATCACCGAGCACGACGGTGTAAAAAATCAAGCCAATGACGAGTACGGCCGCCGCAATGATGAAAGCAAGATTAAATGAACCTGTTGCGTCCACTATATATCCGGTCAAGAAGGTAGCAATGATCCCTCCGAAAAGGTTGTTCGCAAAATTGACCATTGAACTCAGGATCGCTGTTGTGCCGGGCGGTGCAAGCTTTGCTGCAATCGTCCAGCCGATTGGGGCTGTTGCGGATATTCCGGCAAGGCCAACGGAAATGAAAATCATCGACAGGACCGGGCTTGATGTAAAGATCGACCCGATAAAGATAAGGCCGATAAGAAGTCCAGCCGCAATGATGTTTTTATATACTCTGTCAGGGGCGTATCCTTTCTTGATCAGGCTGTCGACAAGCCACCCGCCAGCGAGAATCCCTGAGAGAGAGGCAATCAGCCAAGGGATGGCCGTATAAAGAGCGGAGGAAAGCAAATCCAGCTGAAACTGCTCCTTAAAGAACGTAGGAAGCCAAAGAAGCAGCAGGTTAAAAGTATATCCGTATCCGGTAAAACCGATCATCAGCCCCCAAGCCTTTCTGTTTGTAAAAAACGATTTCAGCACAAGTGCCGCTT
Organism: Metabacillus sp. cB07; assembly: GCF_016839225.1. NCBI lineage: Bacteria > Bacillati > Bacillota > Bacilli > Caryophanales > Bacillaceae > Metabacillus > Metabacillus sp. cB07. Next base: position 737,061 of record NZ_CP069296.1, read on the forward strand.
TATAAGAAGGAAGGTCTGAAGAATCTTCGTACATATGAATGTAGTTGATTTCTTCTTTTGATATGCTCTTGTGAGTGTCCGGCTCGTCGTAATATTTCCAGAAGACAAAGGTAAACAGCACGTTAATCGCCCCGATTGCCAAAAAAGCGGTTTTCCAGTCATAAAGGGTGATCAATATCGCTACAAGAGGCCCGCCGATTACATTTGAAAGTTTGGCAGAGGAATCAAACAGGGCATTGGCAAGTCCTCTCTCATGAAAAGGAAACCAGCTGGCTGTAGCTTTTGCTGCGGCAGGAAAAGCAGACGCGCTGGTGATGCCTGTGAAAAAACGGATGATGTATAAAAGAAGAGTGCCTTGAATAAAGACGAGGCTGATCGTCAAAAACGTCCAGATGACCATGCCGGTCCTTGTCACCCAGCTGACTCCCCACCTGTCGAGCATACTGCCGATCGGAAGCTGCATAAGGGTATAGGCATAGTTATACACCGTAAAAACAAGCCCCATTTCAAAAGCGCTCAGCGAAAAGGCTTTCTGAAGTTCAGGAGCAGCGGCAGCAAGGGCAACCCTGTCAAAGTAATTCAAGATAATGAACGTGCTTAGAAGAGCAGATATTGTCCACCTTGTATTTTTTCCCGCGGGCCGGGCTATTTCTGTTTCATTACTCAACTATCACACCTGCCTATCGAAAAGAAATCTATGCTTTAGGTTTCCTCAATTAGGCAGCATCATGCTAATAGAAAAACAAAAAAGAGAGATGCACGACGGCATCTCTCTTTGTTTTTTAGTGATTTACTGCTTTGGCATCCGGTTTATCGTAGAGAGCAAGCTTTTCTAAAAGACTGCTGCTGTCGTCGTTTAGACCGGTTATGATAACTTCCTTGCCATGCTGTCTGTATTTCATGATAATTTTATCAATCGCTCCTGCAGCCGAATCATCCCACAGGTGCGCGCTGCTTAAATCGAGATAAATGGTGCGGGCTTCTTCTTTAAAATCAAAAGCAGCTACAAGGTTCTGGACGGAAGCAAAGAAAACTTGCCCGTGCACTTTGTATGTTTTCGCCATTGTCCGCTTATCTGTAAACGATTCGACGTGCACCTTCGATATTTTAGCCGCAAAGAACAGAGCGCTTAAAACAACTCCGGCCAGCACACCTTTGGATAGGTCATGTGTAGCGACGACGGTAACGACTGTGACAACCATGACTGCCGCATCTGACTTCGGCATGACATGAAGCTTTGTGAGCGAGGACCAGTCGAATGTGCCGATTGACACCATAATCATAACCCCGACAAGGGCTGCCATTGGAATTTGAACGAGCAGATCGTTCAGTAAAACAATAAGAACCATCAGGAAGACACCTGCGACAAACGTTGAAAGCCTGCCTCTTCCTCCGGACTTCACATTAATGACGGACTGGCCGATCATGGCACAGCCTGCCATTCCGCCAAAAAATCCATTCACAATGTTAGCGATGCCCTGTCCTTTGGCTTCTTTATTTTTATCACTTTCCGTATCTGTCATATCATCGACAATTTGAGCTGTCAGCAGGGATTCCAATAATCCTACAAGAGCAAGCGCAAAGGAATAAGGAAGGATGATCTGCAGTGTTTCGAATGTTAATGGTATTTGGGGGATTAAAAACATTGGCAGCTCCTGCGCCAATTCACCCATATCACCGACTGTGCGCACACCGGCACCCGTCATAACCGCAATGACCGAGATGACAACAATGGCAACGAGCGGAGACGGCACGGCAGTTGTGAATCTAGGCAGAATATAAATAATGGCCAGTGCTCCTGCTACCATCGCATACATGATCCAGGATTCTCCCGCAAAATGTGGAAGCTGCGCCATAAAAATGAGAATAGCCAAAGAATTAACAAAGCCGACCATTACAGATCTCGGAATAAACCGCATCGCCCTTCCGAGTTTAAGTGCACCCATGACATACTGAATGATGCCTGTGAGAACAGTAGCGGCAAGAAGATACTGAAGACCATGTTCAGCAACGAGCGTCACCATCAAAAGTGCCATCGCCCCGGTTGCAGCCGAAATCATGCCGGGCCTTCCCCCGACAAATGAAATAACCACCGCAATACAAAATGAAGCGTAGAGTCCGACCATTGGATCTACTCCTGCGATAATGGAAAAGGCAATGGCCTCCGGAATAAGCGCCAGAGCAACAACAATGCCGGACAGAATATCTCCGCGTATGTTGCCGAACCACTCCTGTTTAATTGTTTGTACGTTCAAATCTAAAAACACCTCTTTTTAATTATTTATGGCTTTCAACTCTCATGAAAGCCGGGTCCGTTAGTAACCTGAAAATTATATCATCGTACCCATAAAAGAGGTAATGTCATGTAAACGCCAACAAGAGGTATTTGCTTTAAATTGCTTCCTTTTTCAACAGTTTGGTCTAGGATGGCAAAAATGGTGAACCGTTTGTTGAAATGGTTTCATCTATATCCAGAAAATACCTGATTTTGGCTTGTAATTGTCTAAAACCAACAAATAAAGCGCTTGAATATTGTTTTTTTAGAACGTTGTGAAAATTGTCGACAGGACGTAAGATGAGGGAGTAGAACAACTTTTATGAGGGGGTGCATGTAAAGTGGAAGCGATTACAAGAGACTTTTTCCTCTTCTTATCAAAGAACCATTTACTTAACAATATAGCTAAAAAGCGCGGAGGCAGTTTTGCAGCCGGCAAAATTATCGGCGGAACTGATTTTAAAAGTTCCATAAAGTTCATCAGACAGCTGAATGACAGCGGATTATCTGTAACAGTCGATCATCTTGGCGAATTTGTAGATTCAGAGGCCGTTACACGCGAGCGGACGGCAGAATGCATCGAAACCATTGAAATGATCAGCAGAGAGAAGCTTGATTCTCAGGTGTCACTGAAAATGACATCGCTCGGTCTTGATATCGACCGGAAGCTTGTGATTGAAAACATGACAAAGATTCTGGATACGGCAGAAAGACACGGCGTCATGGTCACCATTGACATGGAGGATGAAGTGCGCTGCCAGGCAACTCTTGATATCTTCAAAGAGTTTAAAGCAAAATACAGCTACATCAGCACGGTGCTGCAGGCATACTTGTACCGCACAGAAAGAGATTTAAGCGACCTGGCTGACTATCAGCCGTTTCTCCGTCTTGTAAAAGGCGCATATAAAGAATCACCGGAAGTAGCGTTTCCTGAAAAGAAAGATGTAGATGAAAACTACAAAAAGCTGATTGAACAAAGCCTGCTTAACGGCAACTATACAGCTATAGCATCCCATGACGATCAGATCATCGAATATACGAAAATGCTTGCCAAAAAGCATCATATTCCTAATTCGCAATTTGAGTTTCAAATGCTCTACGGCATGAGAAGCAAAACGCAGCTTGACCTTGTGAAGCAGGGCTACAAGATGCGCGTTTATGTTCCATACGGTCTTGACTGGTATGGCTACTTCATGAGAAGACTTGCCGAAAGACCTTCAAATATCGCATTTGCATTTAAAGGTATGGTCAAAAGCTAACCAATTTTATTAAAGGGAGAGGATCTGCATGATTCCATACAAACACGAACCATTTACTGATTTTTCAAACGAGGAAAACAAGAAAGCATACCTTGAGGCGCTTGAGCAGGTAGAAGGCTACCTTGGCCAGGATTATCCGCTTTATATTGGGGCAGAAAAGGTAACGACTGAAGACAAGATCACGTCTTACAACCCGACAGACAAAGTTCAGGTAGTCGGACGCGTTTCAAAAGCAAACCGCGAGCTTGCTGAAAAGGCTATGCAGGAAGCATCTGCAGCATTTGAAAGCTGGAAAAAAGTAAAACCTGAAATCCGCGCTGACGTTCTTTTCAAAGCAGCAGCCATCATCCGCCGCCGCAAGCATGAGTTTTCGGCTCTTTTAACAAAAGAAGCGGGCAAACCTTGGAATGAAGCAGATGCGGACACAGCTGAAGCAATAGATTTCCTTGAGTTTTACGCTCGTCAAATGCTGAAGCTAAAAGACGGAGTGCCTGTTGAAAGCCGTCCAGGAGAATACAACCGCTATGACTACATTCCGCTTGGAGTTGGCATCATCATCTCTCCATGGAACTTCCCATTTGCGATCATGGCAGGAACGGCTGTTGCTGCAATCGTAACAGGAAATACGATTCTATTAAAACCGGCTTCAACAACTCCGGTCGTTGCAGCTAAATTCGTTGAGGTTATGCTTGAAGCGGGTCTTCCTGCAGGCGTTCTGAACTTTGTTCCTGGAAGCGGAGCAGAGGTTGGCGACTATCTGGTTGACCATCCGAAAACGCGCTTCATCTCATTCACCGGCTCACGCGATGTAGGCCTTCGCATCTTCAACCGTGCTTCACAGCTGAATGACGGCCAGATTTGGCTTAAGCGTGTAATCGCTGAAATGGGCGGTAAAGATACAATTGTAGTAGACAAAGAGGCAGACCTTGAGCTTGCTGCTCAATCTATCGTGAAATCAGCATTTGGCTTCTCGGGACAAAAGTGTTCTGCATGCTCGCGTGCGGTTATCGTTGAAGATGTATACGACCAAGTATTGAACCGTGCGGTTGAACTGACGAAAGAGCTGACAGTAGGCAATCCGACTGAAAACCACTTCATGGGTCCTGTGATTGATCAGGCTGCTTTTGACAAAATTATGAGCTACGTTGAAATCGGCAAAGAAGAGGGCCGCATTCTTGCAGGAGGCGAAGGCGACAGCTCAAAAGGCTTCTTCGTTCAGCCGACAATCGTTGCTGACGTAGATCCTAAAGCGCGCTTAATGCAGGAAGAAATCTTCGGACCGGTTGTGGCATTTGCTAAAGCAAAAGACTTTGATGAGGCGATTGAAATTGCCAACAACACAGAGTACGGCCTGACTGGTGCTGTTATCACGAAAAACCGTGAAAACATGGAAAAAGCACGCGAAGATTTCCATGTAGGAAACCTTTACTTCAACCGCGGCTGCACAGGCGCCATTGTCGGCTACCAGCCATTCGGCGGATTTAATATGTCCGGCACTGACTCTAAAGCGGGCGGACCAGACTACCTTCAGCTTCACATGCAGGCAAAAACAACGTCTGAAACGTTCTGATTTCAGACCCAGGGTAAACAAAAGGGATAAAAAGAAGGAGGAAGTGACCAACCATGTTGCTTCCTCTTTTTAAAGGCTGATTTCGCATGAAGATGCAGGGAACTGCATTAAAAATAGGAATCAGCCTCAATCAAACAGAGAGATTTTTGGCGGAAGAGGGGTACTTTTATGATAGACTATGCACTGCTTACATCGATAGGCATTTACATGGCAGGTATGCTGCTGATCGGGTATTTTGCCTATAAACGTACTTCGAATTTAAATGATTACATGCTTGGCGACCGCGGTCTCGGACCTGCTGTTACGGCTCTCAGCGCTGGAGCTGCCGATATGAGCGGATGGCTTTTGATGGGTCTTCCAGGGGCAATGTATGCGACGGGCTTAAGTTCCATATGGATTGTCATCGGGCTGACGCTAGGAGCTTATGCAAACTGGCTGTATGTTGCACCGCGCTTAAGAACGTATACAGAAATTGCGAATAATTCCATCACCATTCCGTCCTTCCTTGAGAACAGGTTTGCAGACGGATCCCGGATTTTACGATTAATTTCGGCTTTAGTTATCTTAATATTCTTTACCTTTTACGTATCTTCAGGGATGGTTTCCGGTGGAGTGCTGTTTGAAAGCACGTTTGGGCTTGATTATCACACAGGCCTTTGGGTTTTAACGGGCGTTGTCGTCGCCTATACGCTGTTTGGAGGTTTCCTTGCAGTAAGCTGGACTGATTTTGTACAGGGAATTATTATGTTTATTGCACTTATCCTGGTTCCGATTGTCACGGTGATTCATGTGGGAGGGTTCGGACCTGCTTTTGAAACGCCGGGAACAATCAATCCGGCTTTGCTTGATATCTTTAAAGGCACAAGCTTCCTTGGCATCGTTTCACTCTTTGCGTGGGGACTCGGCTATTTCGGTCAGCCTCATATTATCGTCCGCTTTATGGCGATCAGCTCTGTGAAAGAAATTAAAAAGGCGCGCGCTATTGGAATGGGATGGATGATTTTTTCCAGTATCGGCGCGATGCTTACCGGATTTTTCGGCATCACATATTTTGCGGGAGAGGGCACAAAGCTTGAGGATCCCGAGACCGTTTTTATTGTCCTTGGAGAAGTTTTGTTTCATCCTTTTATCACCGGATTTTTAATCTCGGCTATTCTCGCTGCCATCATGAGCACGATTTCTTCGCAGCTGCTTGTAACAGCAAGCTCGCTTACGGAGGATATGTATAAAACCTTCTTCAGGCGTTCGGCATCAGATAAAGAGCTTGTCTTTTTAGGAAGAATGTCCGTCCTTCTCATCTCTGTCATTGCCCTGTTTCTTTCATGGGAGCAAAATGATACGATTCTTGGACTTGTCGGGTATGCGTGGGCAGGCTTTGGTTCCTCATTTGGACCGCTGATCCTCCTGAGCCTTTTCTGGAAGCGCATGACGAAGTGGGGTGCCCTCGCCGGGATGGTTGTCGGCGCAGCAACTGTCATCATCTGGTCAATGGCCGGATTGTCAGACATGCTTTATGAAATGATTCCGGGATTTGCCGCGAGTTTGATTGCCATTGTGGCAGTCAGTCTAATCACACCTCAGCCCCCGAAAGAAGCGGGAGAGCAATTTGATGAATTTGAACGAGTATTGAAGCAGTAAGATTCAGCAGGAAGTCCCTATATGCGGACTTCCTGTTTTTTTATAAATCCCCGGCTATTCCATTCTTCTGAATAAAAGGTATATAATTAGGTTCATCATTTACCTAAAGAATCGGGGGGCCGATCTGCATGATCCTTGAGAAGATCCAGACTATTACAAACATTAATGATATTACGGATATGGTCAGCACCTATTTGAAAAAGCCGGTTGTGATTGAAAATGATCAATTTTCTCTTTTGTCCTACAGTTCGTATTACATCGATCAGTTTGATCAGGCGAATCAGCAGACCATTTTCACGAAACACTGGCCCATTCCCATCTTGGAAAAATTTATGGATGAAGGAATTGTGGAACAGCTGAAGACCATTCCCCATCCATTCAGAGTGAAACAGATTGCAGACATTGGCCTGAATCAGCGTGTCGTTGTAAGCGCTATTTATAAAGACCAGGTTTTTGGCTATATATGGGTCCAGGAGACAGAGCCTATGTCAGAGGGGGATCTCGATTTTCTCCATGAAGTGTCCCGTCATATCGGGAAGCTACTCTACCAGAAAAATCAGATTAACCTCAGGGAAAACGAAGAAAAAAATGAATTCTACAAAAAGATCATCGGGGAAGCCTTTCAAACGGAAAACCAGATCAGATGGGAAGCGGCAAATCACAGTATCATGATACCTGAGACGTTTATTGTCACGATCTTTACGGTTTCCCAAAGCGAGGAGGAGCAGCTGGAGGAACTGACGGAGACGGTCAGGCTGTTTGCCAATGCCCTGAATCATTTTGCGCACGTCTTCACCGATCAGCTGAAGGTGGTTGTCATTATCGGAAGCAATGCAAAAGTATCCGATCAGCTCGCGGCAAGTGCAGCAGAACTGACTTCGACGGTCATCTCCCAGCTTGGCGGCTATAAGATATATGCCGGCATCGGCAATTCGTATTCCTCCATCCTGCAGCTCAGAAAATCTTACTATGAGGCTCTTGAAGTGATTAATGCAGCCAAGTTTATCGGTTCTTCTGAAAAACTGCCGTTTACCTACAGCAAGCTCGGCATTTTCAGATACCTGGAGACCATTTCAAAGCACCACAGTATTACCGGCTACAACAATACGAGCCTGCAGATCTTAAGGAAAAAAGATGAAGAAAGCCAGACAAAGCTGATCCATACGCTTGAAATTTATCTTCTTAATAACTGCAAGCTGAAACCAACCGCTGAACAGCTGTTTGTTCACACAAATACACTCAAATACCGGATTAATCAAATTCAGGAGCTGACAGCCATCGATTTTGATGACTTTTATACGCGGATTCAGCTGTATATTGATCTGCAGCTTCTGAAAAAAGAGATCTAACCGGGGAGGGCTTTATTTGATGTATTCGATTTTTTTATTCCTGCTCGCGGGTCTTTTGGAAATTGGAGGCGGGTACCTGATCTGGCTTTGGCTCCGAGAGGGAAAACCCGCATACTGGGGAATCGCTGGCGGCGTGTCTCTTGCCGTCTATGGAATCATCGCTGCGATGCAGACGTTCCCTTCGTTCGGACGGGTCTACGCTGCTTACGGAGGGATTTTCATCATTCTCTCAGTCATTTGGGGATGGGGAGTTGACCGTAAGACACCTGATTTTTATGACTGGATTGGTGCTGGCATCTGCCTTGTCGGAGTTTCCGTCATGCTGTTTGCGCCGAGGGATTAAGGCAGTTGTTTTCCGGGCGTTTAAGATGATTGGATTGTTAGCAGGCCGGATTGGATTGTTAGACATGGAATTTGGATTGTTAGCGGATAGTTTTGGATTATTAGACGGGGTATTTGGCTTGTTAGCCAGAACAACTGGATTGTTTGACCTTAAAATTGGTTCGCAGCCCTGCTGCAGAGTTCGTAAAAGTCATTTTTCACATGAAAACGTCTGTTCCAAAGCGGAACAGACGTTTTTTTATCGCACTTATTTTATTTTCTCGTCAATGGCAGCCGTGTCGACAGAAGGTCCGAACCATTCCGTCAGCTTTTCTTTCGCCTGGCTTTTAATATCATCGTCAATATACATTGCAACCTGAAGGAGGGCGAGGCCCAAAGCTCCGAGGTCATCGGTGTAGCCCACGCCTGCGGCAAGGTCCGGTATAAGGTCAAGCGGCAGAATGAAGTAGCCTAAGGCGCCGATGATGATGGCTTTTGTTTTGGCGGGCACTTCAGGTTTTTGAAGGGTATAGTACAGCAGAAGGACGGCGTACACGACAGATGATCCGGCTTTTTTGCCGAATTTTTTTAATTTATCCCAGAACTTTGAGTCGGAATAATGTTTTTCCGCTTTCTGCAATTCCTCAAGGGTATTCTTTTCCTGCTTGATGGTCATGCTTTCACCTTCGTTTCCATGTGGTATGCCATTATTTTACTACAAGATGGGCACATCATGATAGCACTTCGCTGTTTATTAACAGATGCTTGAGGAAATATAACAGTAAGAAACCTACTCAGGAGGCGCTATATGTTTTTTCATCCGATGGATATTCTCATTTTTGCCGCGTTTGGGCTTGCCCTGTGGGCGCAGGCCAAGGTGAAAAGCAATTTTAATAAATGGTCAAAAGTTCAGGCGTCATCAGGACTTACCGGCATGGAGGTTGCACGGAGAATTCTTGATCATCACGGTCTCCACCATGTTCCGGTAGAACCGGTCAAAGGAACTCTTTCCGACCACTATGATCCGACGAAAAAAGCGGTTCGCCTCTCAGAACCTGTGTATGCCGGTCATTCAATTGCCGCCATTTCGGTTGCGGCACATGAAGTTGGGCACGCCGTTCAGCATAAAGAAGCATACGGGGCACTGACGTTAAGGCATAAAATGTTTCCGGTTGTAAGCCTGTCCTCCGGGGTGGCGCCTTTTCTGCTGATTGGAGGATTTTTGCTCGGTTCGATGAATCTGATCGGACTCGGCATTATTTTCTTCTCGGCAGCTGTCGCCTTTCAGCTTATAACGCTGCCGGTCGAATTTAATGCAAGCAACAGAGCAAAGGATTTTATGATTGCAGAGGGCATTATCCGGAATGAAGAAGAGCGCGGAGTGAATAAAGTGCTTGGAGCAGCCGCCCTGACATATGTGGCTGCGGCACTCATCTCTTTGCTTGAGCTACTGAAGTTTGTATTAATTTTTACACAGAACAGAGAATAGACAGATGCCGGACCTTGTAAAAAAAGCGTCCGGCTTTTTTGTGCTGACATTCATTTCACGGGAGCAGTACTCTCCAAATATCTCATCCCCGCCTCCGTAATTTTCGTTCCTCCGCGTCCTTTCCGTTTTTGAATCCATCCTTTTTCCTCCAGATCGTCAAGCCGTCTTCGTACTTGCTGAGGGGTAAGGGGCATGATCCATTCTTTTGTTTTTTCCGAAATCAAATCTCTGCTAGCTGCTTTTCCTGCCATGTTGCATTCTTTCACAATCGACAGGATGGCGTCGTGCTCTGACTGTTCACCGCTTGCTGCCTGCGGAATACCTGATGGGAACGAATGAGGCAGGTCATTTTTTGTTAAAACAGACCCATCGGCAACTGTAATCATATAATCGACCGTGTTTTTAAGTTCTCTTATGTTGCCGTCCCATTCGGCTGATGCAAGCAAGTTCATTAATGCGGGTTCGACCTTGAGCCACTTGCCGTTTTTTGTGATGAAGTGGTGAATGAGAAGCGGGATATCCTCTTTTCTTTCCTTCAGTGACGGAATGGAGAGGTTGAGGACATTCAGCCGGTGAAACAGATCATTGCGGAATGTCTGCTCTTTCATTTGCTTTTCAATCCGTTTATTTGTGGCCGAGATGATTCTGACATTAATGGGGATGATTTTCGTTCCGCCGATTCTGCGGATTTCCTTTTCCTGAAGCACTCTCAGAAGCCGTGACTGCATAGAGAGACTGATGTCGCCGATTTCATCGAGAAAAATCGTCCCATTGTCGGCAAGCTCAAACAATCCTTTCTTTCCTCCGCGCTGAGCACCCGTAAATGTTCCTTCTTCGTAGCCGAAAAGCTCGCTCTCAAGCAGGCTTTCAGACAGAGCACTGCAGTTGACAGGTAAAAACGGTCCGTTTTTCCTCATGGAATGCTGATGAATGGCGTGTGCAAATAATTCTTTACCTGTTCCTGATTCCCCCTGGATTAAAATAGGATGTTCAGATAGAGCCAGTTTTTTCGCGATCTGCTTGAGGTTTTTCATGCCGGTATTCTCGCAAATGATGTCATCAAAGCTGTATTTGGCAAAAAAACCTTTTTCGCGCAGCTTCCGCTGGGCTGTTTTTTCAATTTCCGATGCCTGCCGGACGCTTTTGAAGACAGCGACAGTTGTTTGTTCAAAAGCCATTGAATAGCGATAAACAGCAACATCGACTCCGTGAATGCTGAAAAGACGGCTTTCTTCGATGCCGTTCTGAATAAATGAAACCACGTCTTCCTGAAGGGCTGCTGTTTGAATGGGAGTGTTGATGATGTCAGATCCTCTTACATGAAACAGAGCTTCAAGCTTTTCATTAAAAACCGTAATTTCCTTTTTTTATTCATGGCGAGAATGCCGTCATCCACCGTGTTGACTACGTTCTCGAGATGCTGATAAATCGCTTTTGTCTGTTTTTGCGCAGCCATCAGCTTTTGCTGCAGCTCAATCATGCTGCGGATGTACCTCTCTGAAATGTGGAGAGCTGCATTTTCAGGCAGATTGCAGTAGTCCGCTATTTTTAAAATCGTGGTCATATCAAACAGCCGAACGCCAATATCGAGAATAAGCGGGATATAAGAGGGGACAAGTTCGATTTCGCCCGGTGAAACGGCTGCATCGATTTTCTCTTGATAGGTCTCATTCTTTTTAAACGGGAGAAACCGGACATGGCTGATACCCAGCTGATAAAGCGACTGAATCAGTTCCATTGTGACATTGTACTCATCATTTACGACAAGAACGCTTGAACCTTCCGGAATGGAAAGGAGTTTGTCCAGATAGTCATGATGAACGGTGCGTTTGCCGATTATAACTTTTTCTGCATCTATATTCTTTATGTAGGAAAGTTCATCTTTGAGGGCTTCAGAGGAATACAGGATAATATCTGCTTTCAAATTCGAAGGAAGACCTTCATCGGCAGCATAGCTCCTTATAGAAAGGTCATCACCCAAAAGCTGAAGAAGCTGATGGTGAAGCGTTTTCTTTGTTTTTGTACCGCCTGTCAGGAGAATGAGGGATCGTTTCATATATTCGCTCCTTTTGGTTCTATTGGTTCTATAATATCACAATTAGCCGCCAATAAAAGACCAAAAAAGCAAGGGTTATTAGAAATTTTAGATAATAACTCTTTATGCATTAAAGTGAATATGAGCCCTTGAAGAAAATATCATTTTGAATGATACTTACATATGACAAGCATTGAGGTCGGTTGATAACAGCATTTTCTCTTCTTTTTTTCATCTTGGCACACAAATTGCATTTATCTTATTAAACGCATCAAAAGAAAAAGGGGAGAAAACAATTATGGCTCTTGCAGAAAATGCTTATGAACCAAAGGGAAAAGAAGTGAAACCAAAAAAGGAAAGAAAGATCAATGTATTTGCCCTCCTGCTGGGTGTACTGGTTGTTGCAACTCTATTAACCTATGTATTGCCCGCAGGAGACTACGCCAGGGTAGAGGTTGACGGAAGAACCGAGATTGATCCGGATACCTTCACGTCTGCTGAAAATACGCCGGTCAGTCCGTTCGGCATGGTAAAGGCTCTTCACACAGGAATGGTTGAAGCGGCAAACATTATTTTCTTCGTTCTGATCATTGGGGGATTTTTTGGGGTTTTAACTGCTACAGGCACGATTAATTTGCTCATTACCACTCTTGCAAAAAGGCTGGCTTCAAGAGAAAAGCTATTGATTCCGGTCATGATGCTGTTCTTTGCAGTCGGCGGATCGCTTATGGGGATGGCTGAGGAGACGCTTGCTTATATTCCGCTGCTCATTCCGCTTGCTCTTGCTTTGGGATTTGACGTGCTTACGGGAACGGCAATCGTTATTCTCGGAGCAGCTGCCGGTTTTACTACAGCGGTCATGAATCCATTTACGGTTGGGGTTGCTCAGGGAATAGCAGAGCTTCCGATGTTCTCTGGAATGGGATACAGACTGGTATTGTTCGTGATTGTCTATGCGGTTTCCGTTATCTTCGTTTACCGTCATGCGATGAAAGTGAAAAAGGATCCGTCAAAAGGGTTCTTCGGAAAATATACAAAAGAGGAAGCGGATGTGCTGCTTCATTCAAAAGAAAGGCTGCAAACAAAGCACAAGCTGATTTTGGGTGCATTCCTTCTAAACTATGTTGTCCTTGCTTTTGGAGTTATTAAGTTTCAATGGTATATCACTGAAATTGCGGCACTGTTTGTTGTTTTAACCATTGTCATTGGTATAATAGGCAGACTTTCTGCAGATCAAATGGCAAAATCCTTTGTCGAAGGGTCTTCGCTGCTGATTGGCGGAGCGCTGATTATCGGTGTGTCGAGAGCGACACTGGTCGTTTTGAACGAAGGACATATCATTGACCCGATGCTTTTTGGAGTGTCTGATACGCTTAAGAACATTCCTGCTTTCTGGAGCGTCATCGGAATGTACAATTTCCAGGCTCTCATCCATTTCATTCTTGCTTCAGGCAGTGGACACGCGATGCTTACTATGCCGATCATGACGCCGCTTGCTGATTTGCTTGATATTACCCGTCAGACGGCTGTTCTCTCTTTCTCATTTGCAGATGGAATCGGAAATATTATTTTCCCGACAGCAGGCACGCTGATGGCCGGACTCGCGATTGCGGGCATTCCTTGGACAAAGTGGGCAAAATGGGTGCTGCCGCTTGTTTTCATTCAATATCTGATCGGCCTTGCAGCCGTTGTGATTGCTCATTTAATAGACTATGGACCGTTTTAAACGACGGATCATCCCAGATAAACAGGAGGTTTACACTTGCTTACACTTATAAAAAATACAGAAGTTTACGCGCCGCATTATTTAGGGAGGAAGGATGTTCTTCTTACTGCGGACAAAATCGGCTATATCAAAGACAAGATTGACCTTGATCTTTCAGCACTGTCCGTTCATGTGATTGACGGAACCGGCAAACTTCTTGTTCCGGGCTTCATCGATTCGCACGTTCACCTTATTGGCGGAGGGGGAGAAGGCGGGTTTAAAACCCGTACTCCCGAGCTGAACTTGACCGATGCCACGAAAGCGGGCGTTACAACAGTTGTAGGAGTGCTTGGCACAGACGGGACGACAAGAAAAATTGAAAGTCTGCTTGCAAAAGCTCATGCCCTAGAAGAAGAGGGCATAACAACGTATCTGCACACAGGGTCCTACCAGACTCCCGTAAAAACGCTGACAGGAAAAATTGAAGAAGACCTTATTTTTATCGATAAAATGATCGGGGTTGGAGAGATTGCGATTTCCGATCACCGTTCATCAGAACCGACGTTTGAAGAGCTGTCCAAAATTGCCGCCGCCGCAAGAAACGGAGGTCTGATCACTGGGAAGGCCGGCGTCCTTGAAATCCATGTCGGCGACAGTGAACGCAAACTCGACCTGCTTTTTGAAATCGCCGAAAAAACGGATATCCCAATCCATCATTTCCACCCGACCCATATTAACCGGAACGAAGAATTGTTTGAAGAAGGCATCAGGTATGCAGAGATTGGCGGATATGTGGATTTCACAACGAGCACGATTCCCCAATTTCTCGAAGAAGGGGAAGTAAAGTGCAGCCAGGGTCTCAGACTGATGCTTGAAAAAGGAGTGCCTGTCACGCAAATCACGTTTTCATCAGATGGCCAGGCAAGTCTTCCTTATTTTGATGAGAACGGAGATTTTGCCGGACTTCAAGTCGGAAAAGTTTCTTCTCTCTACCAGGAAGTAAGGTCGGCTGTTCTTGATGAAGGGGTTGAACTTGAGACGGCACTGCAGGTGATTACCTCAAACCCGGCAAGGATTCTGAAGCTTAAGAAAAAAGGGGAAATCCGCGAACAGCATGATGCAGACATTGTCATGCTTGAAAAAGAGTCTCTTGCAATCGACACGGTCATTGCGAAAGGGAAAATAATGGTTGAAGAAGGCGTCCCGCTTGTTAAGGGCACCTTTGAACAATAAATGAAAATCAGCCTGCGTATACAGACAAACATCCAACATTAAGAGGGGGAATTGGTGTGAAGAAACGTATCAGCATGCTTGCAGCGGCCTGTCTTTTAGCGTCAAGCTTCAGTATTCCGGCAGGAGCCGCCGGCAAAGAGGAAATCAAAGGAAGCCTCGTTATTGCGGGGGGGGCTTTGGGAAGCAGCAACGAAGCGGTTTATGATGCTTTCATTGACCGTGCTGGAGGCGCAGGGAAGGCGAAAATCGGCATCATACCTGCAGCGAGCGGGAAGCTGAAATCATCGAATGAGTTTAAAGCAGATCTTGTGAAATACGGCGTGAATCCTGCAAATGTTGAAATTCTTCCAATCTCTGACCATGATTTCAGCGATACAGATTTTGACGAAAAGCAATGGACGGAGAATGTGAATAAACAGGAAACCGTTAATCAAATTAAAGAGCTTGATGCCATCTGGTTTGTTGGCGGAGATCAGCTTAAAATCACGAGCACCCTTTTTAACGATAAAGCTAAGCGGACAAAAGCTCTGGATGCCATCTGGGATATTTATGAAAAAGGTGCGGTCATCGGAGGGACAAGCGCCGGCGCTGCCATCATGAGTGATGTGATGATTACAGGCGGCGACAGCCTTGGCGGCCTTAAAGGCGAGTTTACAACAAAGGATCAGTCTAACCCTGATAAAGAATATGCCCCAGTCTATATTGAAAAAGGACTTGGCTTTTTCCAGCACGGCATTGTGGACCAGCACTTCGATGAGCGTGCACGACTTGGACGTCTTGCTGCAGCGGCTGTGAAGTATGAAACGAATAAGAAAACAAACTATTCATACGGAATTGACGAAGATACGGCCTTAATCGTAGACAACAAGACCAAAACAGCGGAGATTGCCGGCCGCGGCGGCGTGACGGTTGTGGATACAAGCAAGGCGAAGCCTGCGCGCAAAAATCTGCACCCTGTAAACAATGTGGAGCTGAGCTTTTTGTCGCCAGGGGATAAGATTGATTTGAAAACGAAAGCTTTTACTTTCAGAAGCGACAAGCTTGACACAAGAGGCTACGAATACTATTCGTTCAAACCGCTTGATGCCACCGGCGTACTGACGTCATACGGAAGATTGAAGCCGTACCTTTCCTACTCGCTTGTTGATAATAGCTCAACAGATTCAGTAAAAAGCTACTTATATGACAGCAAAGGAAAAGGGTTCGCTTTAACCTTCAGCAAAACGGATGGAACAAACGGCTACTGGGGCTATCAGGATGGACAGAAAGATGACTATTCAATCGTGAAGGTCAAAATGGACGTCTCGCCGGTGAAGGTTTCATTCAAGAAGGATGACAAGGCGTTTAAAGACTATAAACCTTCTAACTTTACGGTTCCAAGCAAACAGGACCGCGGTGACATCAAAGGAAACCTGGTCATTGCAGGCGGTGCTCTTGGATCAACTAACGAGTCGGTTTACAAATCGTTCATCGATCTTGCAAACGGGAAAACAGATGCCAAATTTGGGATTATTCCGGCAGCAAGCGGATCACTAAGCTCAAGCAATACGTTTAAAAAGGATTTGATTCGATACGGAGTAAAAGAAGAAAACATTGAAATTCTGCCTATCACTGTTTCGAATTACAAAGATACGCCGGATAATGATGCAACTCAATGGGAAAAGATTAAAAACACTGATGAATTTGCAGCCAAAGTTAAAAACCTTGACGCCATCTGGTTTGTCGGAGGAGATCAGACGAAAATCACGAAAGCTCTTTTTAACGCTGATCAGTCTGAATCCAAAGCCTTAACAGCCATCTGGGACATCTATAAAGAAGGTGCAGTCCTCGGGGGAACGAGTGCAGGGGCAGCCATTATGAGTGACGTAATGCTTGCTGGCGGCGGAAGTCTTGACACTCTAGCACAAGGGTTTACTGACACTTATGACGGCATGCAGCAGCAGGAAGGCGGACCGGGCTATCTCGAGCGCGGACTCGGCTTCTTCCAATACGGCATCATTGACCAGCATTTCGACAACAAAGCCCGTCTCGGAAGACTGATTGCAACAGCTTATGAAAAAGGAGACCGCAATCAGCTTTCTTACGGAATTGATGAAGATACAGCCATGGTTGTCCGCAATGCCGAGAAGAAAATAGAAGTAGTCGGCCGTGCAGGGGTTACAGTCGTTGATCTGTCAGAAGTCCAGACGAACCCGGCGGCTCAAAGCCAATATAAAAATATCCAGCTGTCCTCACTAGCAGAAGGCGACTCTGTCGACCTTAAAACGAAGGAATTCAGCATCAGCGAACACAAAGTCAGCACAACAGGATACGAATACGGAGATTACCAGGCTGCGCCGCACTCAGGCGTACTGACTCCGCACGGAACACTCAGCAAATTCATTTCCTACAACCTTGTTGACAACTTCGGAGAAAAAGAAGTAAAAAGCTATGCCTTCAACCAGGGAAAAGGCGTTGAGCTCACATTCAGAAAAACAGAAAAAACCGACGGATTCTGGGGCTACAAAGACGGCGGCAAAGATGATTATTCATTCGTAAATGCCGTACTTGATATCCAGCCTGTTTCTGTAAAAGTGAAATAATGATTGAACCAGGCCGATTTTGGTCTGGTTTTTTTTAATTATTTAAATAAGAAACTCCAGTGGATTGCAGCGGAAGGAACTTGACTCCTGCGGGATATAGAGGGCAAGGGAGACCCCGCAGGCTGGCCGAGGAGGCTCCCGGCACTCCCCGCGGAAAGCAAGTTCCTGGAGCGGAAAGGAACGGGTACAATTTGAAATCTGCAATGAACAGCGGAAAGGAACATGTCCTATTAATAAATATATTTATACATAATCAAAAATTAACTAATTTGTATTATAGATAAACTCGAGCTAAACTAGGAATTGTTAAACAAACAAACCAACAAACTCAGGAGGTAACATATTATGAGTAAACATATACTAATGGTCGTGACAACGGCTGACAAAATGAACGAGGATCACGCAACGGGCCTTTGGCTCTCTGAATTCGGAGAAGCTTACGTTGAATTTAAAAAAGCCGGCTTTGACATCACAGTGGCAAGTCCACTTGGCGGAAAAGCCCCGGTTGATGCACGCAGCTTAGAAGGCGGAGAAACTCCGCAGGATATCCTTGATACAGCTCAATACCTTGAAAATACACTAAAGCTTGAAGACGTAAAAGATGCATCTGCTTTTGATGCAATCTTCCTTCCTGGCGGACACGGAACCATGTTTGACCTTCCGGATAACGTGAAGCTTCAGGAACTGATCCGTGACCTGTATGAAGCAGACAAAATTGTAGCTGCCGTGTGCCACGGTCCAGCAGGTCTTGTCGGCGTGAAGCTTTCAGACGGCACGCAGCTTGTCGCAGGCAAAGCTGTTACAGCATTTACAGATGAAGAAGAAAGAGCGACAACACTTGACCGTTTCATGCCGTTCCTTCTTGAAACACGCATGCGCGAGCTTGGTGCAAAATTCGTCGCAGCTGAAAACTGGACAGACCACCTTCAAGCTGACGGCCGTCTTATTACAGGACAAAACCCGCAGTCTACAATCAGCGTAGCTAAAGAAGTCGTTAAACAATTAAGCTAATTCACGGCGGAAGCCTGTAAACTGCGGTTTACAGGTCTTCTTCTTTTGTGTACCGGTTCTTCTTGCCGCAAAAAGAGAAGAATTTTTTAAAACACAGGAAAGACTATTTGATGAACGAACACATAAGGAGTGTCAGAAATGATGAAAGCATTACTGCTTAACGGCAAAAATGAATGGAAGAACATGAAGATTGAAGAAACAGAAAAACCGGCACCTCAAAAAGGTGAGGTTGTAGTCGAAATCCATGCAGCGGGGCTGAATCCGGTTGACTATAAAACAGGAACGAACGGCAACCCGAACTGGTCATTCCCTCACATTCTTGGCCTTGATGCAGCCGGAACAATCCATGAAGTCGGCGAAGGCGTCACTGAATGGAAAAAGGGAGACCGTGTTGTGTACCACGGAGATTTTAACAAAAAAGGGGCTTATGCAGAGTATGGCGTGACAACGGCTCATACGATTTCACGCATACCGGACAGCATCACGTTTGAAGAAGCGGCTGCTCTTCCAACTGCAGGATACACGGCGTATCAGGCGCTGTTCCGCAAGCTTCCGATGAATGCCATTGAGACCATCTTGATTCACGGAGGAGCAGGCGGAGTCGGCGGCTTTGGCATTCAGCTTGCAAAAGCGGCGGGCAAAACAGTCATTACAACAGCATCAGAACGCAACCATGACTATGTTCTTTCACTCGGAGCAGATCATGTCATTGATTACACAAAAGAAGATGTAAAAGCGAAGGTAATGGAACTGACAGACGGACGGGGAGTGGACGCTGTCCTCGATACAGTCGGAAGAGACAATGCAACAGCATCACTTGATTTGATTGCCTACAACGGGCACATTGCCCACATTGCCGGAGCACCGGATTACTCCCGTGTGAAACCATTTACAAAGGTCATCTCCTTCCATGAAATTGCTTTGAATGCGATTCATCATCACAATGATGTAATCTCAGAGCGCGATCTTGCAAAAATGGGCGATGAGCTACTGAAAATGGTCGAAGAGAAAAAAGTTTCACCGCTGCTTGAGAGAGTTATTACACTCGAAGAAGTGCCGCAAACGCTAGAGGAGCTTTCAAATCGTCATGTAAAAGGAAAAATCGTTGCAAAAATAAAATAACACAAAGGGGCAATCCATTCATGCAGCCAATTACAATCACAGCGATATTAACAGCTAAACAAGGCAGAGAAGCGGAACTCAGAGCAGAGCTTCAAAACGTGCTTGCCCCCTCTCGTGCTGAGGAAGGATGCATGGAATACTCGCTGCACGAATCTGCAGAAGATGAACGTGTATTCGTCTTTTACGAAACGTGGAAGGATGCGGAGGCCCTGCAGCAGCACATTGATTCGGCACATTATCAGGCCTGCAGAAAAAATACGGCAGATTTAATGGAAAGCCGGCAAGTGCTTAAACTGAGAAAACTGTCATAAAACGGCATCCAGACACCGACCGCTTAGTCCGTCGGTGTCCTTTTTTATATAATAAAAGAATACTTCATAGCGATAACGATAAAAATTTTTATAACAGAATTAAAGGGAGAGAGCTTGAAATGATTGATTTTGAATGGTACCGGAGCTTTATCAGCATCTACCAGCACAGGTCTGTCTCCGGAGCTGCAAAAGCCCGCATTCTTACTCAGCCCGCTATGAGCCAGCACTTGGCAGCGCTTGAAGCCGAAGTCGGCGAACCGCTGTTCACGCGTGCTCCGCGGAAGATGATCCCGACAGAGAAGGGGAAGGAACTTTACACAAAGCTTGTGCCGCTGATTGAGAACCTTGAAAAAATGACGCTGTCGATCCGGTATGCCTCAGCATCTGCATCTTCAGCGCCGCTGATTCGAATAGGTTCGCCGGCAGAGTATTTCACAAAGGCGGCTTTAGCAAAGCTGTCTGACATGGGCATCCGGATGTCGGTTCACTTTGATGTGGCGCCTATTCTTCTGGATGCTCTGCAAAAAGATGAGACGGATCTCATCTTAACGACTCAGAAGGTGCAGGTAGCGGGCATTGACTATGAAAAAATAGAGGACGAGCACTTTGTCCTTGTTGCTCCTGCGGGTTATCCTGAAGCGGAGGAAACAGAAGACTGGATGAAACGCCAGAAATGGCTCAGTTATGGTCTTGAACTCCCGATTATCAGAAGGTTTTTCAGGGTGCACTTTGGAAAGCGTCCGGAAGTTCAGCCGCACTGCGTTTTTCCTGATTTACGAACCATTCTTGAAGCAGTTGAACTGGGAATGGGGATCAGTGTTCTGCCGGAATATTTGATAAAGGACTCCCTGCATGCAGGGAAAATAAAAATTCTGTTTTCCGAACGTAAAGTGGATAATACGATTTTTGCAGCATATAAGGTTGAAAATAAAGACAATCCGTATCTCGGTGAAGTACTGAAGGTGCTGAAAAAGTAAACAATTCTGAACTTTTTCCGGCTGTTGTTAGAAGTGCCATTATGAGTTATACTTTTACGTATTATTCAAAATTTTTTATTCTTGTATAATTTCAGGTAAGAGGGTCTGAACGTTTCTACCTGGCAGCCGATAAAATGCCAGACTACAAGAAAGTGTGTACAGCAAAAAATGAGTTTATACGGATGCTGCAGTCTGAAGCCTTTCGGATTGACCGTGTCCTTTCCATGCTCTTATTTTGCCATGCTTTCTGTCTAGCGGCTGATGGTGTGGGAAAATAGGGGTTTTTTAATTGATTTTATGCAGATTACGTAAAAGAGCAACATGGCTCTTTTTCAGCCGGAGGAGAGAGACAGATGGATTTAGTAAAAGGAACAGTGCTCTTATTAGTCGTACTAGGTTTATTTTCATTATTCAGCTATAAAGCTCCAAAGGGCATGAAAGCGATGGGAGCTCTCGCGAACGCTGCAGTGGCGGCCTTTTTGGTTGAAGCCTTTCAGCGGTTTGTCGGAGGAGATCTCCTGAAAATTGAATTTCTCGGAGAAGTAGGAGATGCGGCCGGCAGTATGGGCGGAGTTGCAGCTGCAGCTCTTGTCGCACTTGCGCTTGGGGTTTCGCCGGTTTATGCCCTGATGCTTGGTGTATCCTGTGCGGGACTCGGTTTGCTGCCGGGATTTTTTGCAGGCTATGTTGTGGCGTTTCTGGTTAAATGGATTGAGAAAAAAACGCCTGCCGGACTGGATTTGCTCGTTACAATCATTGTCGCGGCACCGCTTGTCCGGTTCATCGGAAACGGTCTGACGCCGGTCGTTGATGCGACGCTTCTGAATATTGGCGGCATTATTACGGAAACGGCCAACAGCAATCCGGTACTGATGGGGATTATCCTTGGCGGAGTCATTACTGTGGTTGCCACTGCGCCGCTTAGCTCCATGGCTCTTACTGCGATGCTTGGACTTACAGGTCTGCCAATGGCAATCGGAGCCCTTGCAGTCTTCGGGTCATCCTTTATGAACTATGTCCTGTTCAGCCGTCTGAAATTCGGCGACAGACGGACAACGATTGCAGTTGCCATAGAGCCCCTTACACAGGCGGATATTATTACCGCGAATCCTGTGCCTGTTTATGTGACGAACTTTTTCGGCGGGGCTGCTGCAGGAGTCGTTGTTTCCCTGTTCGGACTTGTCAATGATGCGACGGGAACAGCAACACCGATTGCAGGTCTTGCTGTTATGTACGGCTTCAATGATCCAATGACCGTTACAATCGCAGCTGCACTATGCGCCATTGCCGGCGGAATTGCAGGGCTGCTCGGTTCCATCGTGTTTAAGAATTTCAAAATTAAAACAGTGTCAGAGATTAGAAAAAACAGCCTGAAAGAGGCTGCATAAAAACAATATAAGATTCCTTCAATGCAATAAAAAGAGGAACTCCAGCTGAAACTGGGGTTCCTCTTTTATATCTATTTATTTTTGTCTTTAAGCGCTTTAATTGCTTTTTCTGTTGCTTCAGCAATAAGCTTGTCGTTATATTCAGCATCTTTTTTATCACGGCTTGAAAGGACAGCAAGCACAATAGGATCTCCTTTTGATGGCCAAATGATGGCAATGTCATTCCGCGTACCGTATGATGCTGATCCAGTTTTATCAGCTACTTCCCATCCTTCCGGCACTCCAGCCCGAATTAACGCATCTCCAGTAGTATTCCTCTTCATCCAATCTATTAAAAGTTCACGTTTCTCGGGTGGAAGTGCATCTCCCAATATAAAAGCCTGAAGACTTGCAGCAAGTGCTCTCGGGGTACTCGTATCATGAGTTTCACCAGGATTGACTTCATTCAAATCTGGCTCAAAACGCTCAGGGCTTGTCGTGTTATCTCCAATATCCTCCAGTGCTTTCTTAAATCCTGCCGGCCCGTCCAATTGTTTAAGGATAAGGTTCCCTGCAGTATTGTCACTGTATCGAAGAGAAGCATCAGCAAGCTCCTTAAGAGTCATCCCCGTATCAATATACTTTTCTGTAATCGGATTATAATTAACTAGATCCTCGCTTGTATAAGCAATTCTTTGATTAAGATCTTCTAAAGATTTCTGTTGTAAAAGGACTCCTACAGCCAGAGCCTTATGAGTAGATGCATAAGCAAAACGCTCATCTGGATGATAGCTTACTGTTTGGTTTGTGCCAGTATCCAACGCAAAGACACCAAGTTTGGCATCATATCTTTCTTCAAGCTCAGCAAAATCATGATGATGGGCATTTTCTTTTTCCTTGGTTTTAGTTAAACTGGTATGAATATCGTTGTTTGAACAACCTGCAAGAGCTGCACATGAAAGAAATAGTACAGGGACAATTTTTCTAAATGTGAAAGTACTAAAGCTCAATGATTTCATTAAAATTCAACCTCTTTCTGAAAAATATTTGTTATGTATCTTCTCTGATAGCAACCGCACCTTTAGTTCTTGATGTAGAATGAAGACCATCTAAGACTATTAAAAGATTACATTTGTAGTCCGACTACATCTGTAGTAAAGTATTACATATGTAATCAAACTAAGTCAATCCTTAATTTTTTTATCATCAAGCCACTATGAGTATGCTATATTCCTGTATTTTAAAAATTTTATAGTCAAGAGAGGTGGTTTTGAAGGACATGATTATAACTCAGTTTATAATAGGTCTATTGGTGTCTTCCTTTTCCGTTACTGTGATCTTGCTTATAAGAATGTGGTTCCGAAGACAATTAACGGCAAAATGGACCTATCATTTGTGGATGCTGCTTTTTTTTGCTTTAGCACTTCCATTCATTCCTGCTAGTTTGTATAATTTTAGTTCTCTCTTTAGCAGTGGGGAGACGTATCAGACTAATGCGCCCGGCTCTAATACTGGAAAAAATGGAACTCAGAGTCTGCACCTTTTACAAGATTTTTCTGAATCTGTCAACCGGCCTGACCTGTCTTTCCTTAATATGAGTGTGATGGGCTTATGGATGTCAGGGGTGCTTATACTTACCTTTATGATGCTGCGCGGATGGATCAAACTTAGAAGGATAAAGAAGGAATCTTCTTCGTTTGGCAATAAAGAAGTTCTCGTCCTTTTCGAAGAATGCAAGAAAAGACTGCAGATTAAAAAATCAATTAAGATTGTTCATTCGAAGAGTGTCCAATCTCCAATGATTTTCGGACTTTTTCAAACATATATCGTGTTACCTTTTCAGCATGAACACTGGCTTAGCTTGAAAAATTACGAGTATATCTTTCTTCATGAACTGAGTCACTATAAAAACAAGGATTTGCTGACAAATGTCGTGATATTGTTCTATCAAATCATTTATTGGTTCAATCCCCTTATCTGGCTTGCTTTTAAAAAAATGAGATTCGATCGGGAAATTGCATGCGATGCATCTGTCTTACAGTTACTGGATGATCACTCTATTAGTGATTATGGACATACAATCATTAACTTTCTGGCTCTTTCAAAGCGGTCAAGTAAGCTGCAGTTAGTGACGCAATTAGACGGTTCGAAGGTCCAAATTAAAAAACGAATTGAGCAAATTTCTGCCTACAAGAATTCCGCAAAAAAACCAATCAGAAAAAGCATCTTTATTTATGTTTTGGCCAGTGTCATACTAACGATTCAGTTACCTTTCGTTTCTGCATTTTCTACGGAAAACGACCGATACTATTTCAGTAATGACAGAGCAGCGTATAAAGATTTGCATCAATTCTTTCGTGGGTATGAAGGAAGCTTTGTTTTATATGATCATAATGCACAGCAATATCACATTTATAATGAAGAGAAAAGTACGCTGCGGGTGTCACCTGATTCCACATACAAA
This sequence comes from Metabacillus sp. cB07, assembly GCF_016839225.1. Taxonomy (NCBI): domain Bacteria; kingdom Bacillati; phylum Bacillota; class Bacilli; order Caryophanales; family Bacillaceae; genus Metabacillus; species Metabacillus sp. cB07. Next base: position 761,769 of record NZ_CP069296.1, read on the forward strand.
ATTTACAGTGCCTTATTCGCACTGGAATCAAATGTAATCTCACCTGAAGAATCCACTCTTGCATGGGATGGGAAGGAGCAGCCCTATAACGCTTGGAATGAGGATCAGGATCTCTCATCTGCTCTTCAAAAATCTGTAAGCTGGTATTTCCAGGAAGTAGATCGCAGAACAGGATTTGAAACTATACACTCCAATCTAAAAGAGATAAACTATGGAAATTCTGATATATCAGGGGGAATGGATGAATTTTGGCTAGAATCCTCATTGAAAATATCTCCTGTCGAGCAAGTTAAACTGCTGCATTCCTTTTATTACAATAAATTTGGATATAATGAAAAGCATATCAAAACTGTGAAAGAAGCACTGCTCATAGAAAATCATGAAGAAGCCCGCCTCTCGGGAAAAACTGGTACAGGAACAGTAAATGGAAAAAATATCAATGGCTGGTTTATCGGTTATGTAGAGACGAAGGACAATACATACTTCTTTGCTGCCAATATACAAAACGAAGTTAATTCAACAGGAAGCAAGGCGGCAGAAATCACATTATCAATCTTACAAGATTTAGGAATCTATAAAGGAAATGGAGGGGTGGAATATGGAGAAAAGCATACCTAGTATTTCAGAATCAGAATGGGAAATCATGAACGTACTTTGGGACAAAGCCCCTCGAACAGCGAGTGACATCATATCTTCCTTACAGGAAAGTTCCAACTGGAAGCCGAAAACAATACGCACTCTTCTCGATCGATTGGTTCAAAAAGATGTAGTAGGTGTCAATAAAAATCTGAGAGTTTACACCTTTTACCCGCTTTATACGCAGGAAGAATGCCAGCGTGCCGAGACTGAATCATTTATCAACCGCATCTACGGAGGCACCCTGAAATCCATGCTTGTCCAATTTATTCAGGAAGATACACTATCTGATGATGATATTAATGAACTTCGCTTTATGTTAAATAAGAAACCTGAAAAGTAATACCAAAAAAGTCGATTTGGAATGTTTCCAAATCGTTTTTTTTGTTTGGATCGCACTACAAGAAGCACACCATTAATAAATGATGTGCAAGTTTTAGATTTATTTAATTGCATTTCTAAACGTAATGGGCGCAGCTAAGAAAGTTTTTTATGCCTGTATACCAAGCTTCTTCATCCTATACTGCAGGCTCTGACGGCTCAGCCCGGCATCTGCCGCGGTTTTTGTGATGTTGCCCCGGTTTTTTTTCAGCATGGAGCGGATATAGCCTGCTTCTGTCCGCTCCAAATGCTCTTTCAGCTGTATGTCTTCTGTCCCTTCCTCGAGGTGTATCTCAAAAGGTGCGGCAGAGGAAGATGTTCTCGTAAATGACTTTGAGCGGAAATGCATGGGAAGGTGGCTGAAGCGGATCGTATCTTCATCTGCCATCACATTCATCGCACCTTCAATCATATGCTGCAGTTCCCTTACATTGCCGGGCCAGTCATACGTGATCAGCATGTCCATGACCTCCTGATCAACACGCCGCACGTCCATTTGGAACAGCTCATTATATTTTCTGATAAAGCGCTGAATAAGAAGAGGGATATCTTCGGTTCTGTCTCTCAGAGGAGGGACAAAAACAGTGACTACGCTTAATCGGTAATAAAGGTCTTTTCGCATCCGGTCTTTCGTGATGGCTTCAACAGGATCTTCGTTGATGGTAGCGATGATCCGCACATCAATCGGAGTGTCTTTCGTATCGCCTATCCTTCTGATCGTTCTCTCCTGCAAAGCCCGAAGCAGCTTGGACTGGAGGTTTGGATTCAATGAGTTGATTTCATCAAGCAGCAGTGTGCCGCCTTCTGCCTGTTCAAATAAACCCGGATGATCAACAGCCCCTGAAAAAGCCCCTTTTTTTGTGCCGAACAGCAGGCTTTCAATCAAGTTGTCCGGAAGTGCGGCGCAGTTCTGGGAAATAAACGGGGCGGCTGATCGGCTGCTTCCATTGTGTATGCTTTGAGCGAACAGCTCTTTGCCTGTTCCGGTTTCGCCGACTATCAGAACAGAGGAGGTTGTCCTTGTCGCCCTTTTTGCACCTTCAATCACATCTTTTATAGCAGAACCTTCTCCGATGATACTGTCAAACGTGTAAGATGTTCCGCTTCTTCCTTTTATCGTGTTCTTCATCAGACTTTCAATCTTGGTCATGTCTTTGGCAATTTCGACCGCGCCAATAATCTCATGGCCGTTTTTGATTGGAAAAGTGTTATTGACCGTTGTAATCTCCTTGCCCCTGTTGTTGAAGTAAGTCTGTTTGCTGTTCTTTGTTTCCGTTCCGTTTTGGAGAGCCTGCACAAGTGTGCTTCCTTCCTTTGAAAACATAAAGACGTCAAGGAGGTTTTTGTGCATCACATCTTTGCTGTCCATTGATTCAAGCTGGGACATTTTTTTGTTGTAAAGAATGGTGGTGCCGTTTTTGTCTATCACATGGAGCCCGACATCTATTTCATCGATGATGGCTTCCATGAAAAGCTGCATGTATTCTATGTTTATATTCATCATATTTTCTCCGGATTTTTCTTCTATTTTACTCTCATTCTGAATGGAGTGCAAAAATTTTTTGCGTTTAATAAGCAAAAAAAGTTGGCGGTGCAAAATGACTTTGCACATCAAAGCTGATTCTTTCAGCGAATGAACGTTGGCACAGAACTTGCATTTACATGTGTAAGGAAAGTATGAAGGAGGAAACAAAATGACAACTTTGACAAAATCACAGGAACTGATCCAGCAGACATCCAAGTTTGGAGCAAACAACTACCATCCGCTGCCGATCGTAATTTCTGAAGCGCTCGGTGTATGGGTGAAGGATCCTGAAGGAAATGAGTACATGGATATGCTGAGCGCATACTCTGCTGTGAATCAGGGTCACAGACATCCGAAAATCATCAAAGCCCTGAAAGATCAGGCAGATAAAATCACCCTGACATCCCGCGCTTTTCACAATGACCAGCTCGGACCGTTTTATGAAAAAGCGGCAAAATTGACGGGGAAAGAAATGGTTCTGCCGATGAATACGGGGGCAGAAGCAGTAGAAACGGCCATAAAAGCGGCACGCAGATGGGCATATGACGTGAAAGGCGTGGAAGAAAACCGCGCTGAGATCATCGCATGCATCGGGAATTTTCACGGCCGTACAATGTCAGCCGTGTCCCTGTCATCAGAAGAAGAATATAAGCGCGGCTTTGGTCCGATGCTGCCAGGCATCAAACTGATTCCTTACGGAGATCTTGAGGCATTAAAAGAAGCGATTACCCCAAATACGGCAGCGTTCTTGATTGAACCGATTCAGGGAGAAGCAGGGATTGTCATTCCGCCTGATGGATTCTTGAAGCAGGCATCTGCGCTTTGCAAGGAACAAAACGTCCTTTTTATTGCTGATGAGATTCAGTCAGGTCTTGGCCGGTCGGGGAAAACATTTGCATGTGACTGGGAAGATGTTGCTCCTGATATGTACATTTTGGGCAAAGCACTTGGCGGCGGGGTATTCCCTATCTCGTGTGTTGCTGCAAATAAAAACATCCTGGGTGTGTTCAATCCGGGCTCGCACGGTTCCACGTTTGGCGGGAATCCGCTGGCATGTGCTGTTTCGGTGGCTGCGCTTGAGGTGCTGGAAGATGAGAAGCTATCAGAGCGTTCACTGAGACTGGGAGCTTATTTTAAAGAAAAGCTTGCAGAAATAAAGAATCCTCTCATTAAGGAAGTGCGGGGGAGAGGCTTATTTATTGGGGTAGAGCTGACAGTTCCTGCGCGTCCATACTGCGAAAAATTAAAAGAAGAAGGCCTGCTCTGCAAAGAGACGCATGAGACGGTCATCCGCTTTGCACCTCCGCTTGTGATTTCAGAAGATGATCTCCAGTGGGCAATTGAAAGAATTACAAGAGTACTATCTAAGTAAAAAGCTATTATCATATCAATGGGGTGGAATCGTGGGGATTATTAAGGACGTACAACAGGCAGATAAAGAAAAAGAAAGCTTAAACTTATTTCAGTCGACGCAGACAATCATCAAAGAGGCTTTGGGGAAATTAGGCTACTCAGAAGAATTTTATGAGCTGCTGAAGGAGCCTGTGAGAATGCTGACTGTCCGCATTCCGATTCAGATGGACGACGGCTCGGTCAAAGTGTTTACAGGCTACCGTTCCCAGCACAACGATGCCGTCGGTCCGACAAAGGGCGGCGTGCGCTTTCATCCGGAAGTCAACGAAGATGAAGTAAAAGCCCTTTCCATCTGGATGAGCTTAAAATGCGGCATAGTCAATCTTCCTTACGGCGGCGGAAAAGGCGGCATTATCTGCGACCCGAGAGAAATGTCATTAAAAGAGCTCGAAAGACTGAGCCGCGGATATGTTCGTGCGGTGAGCCAGATTGTAGGTCCTACCAAAGATATCCCTGCCCCGGATGTGTTTACAAACTCCCAGATCATGGCGTGGATGATGGATGAATACAGCAGACTGCGAGAGTTTGATTCACCGGGTTTTATAACAGGCAAACCGCTTGTCCTTGGCGGTTCCCACGGAAGAGAAACCGCAACAGCAAGGGGAGTGACGATCTGCATTGAAGAAGCGGCAAAGAAAAAAGGCATCAGCCTTGCAGGTGCCCGCGTAGTCATTCAGGGCTTTGGCAACGGAGGCAGTTTCCTCGCCAAATTCATGCACGACGCAGGAGCAAAAGTCATCGGCATTTCAGATGCCTACGGCGCCCTGCATGACGAAAACGGGCTTGATATTGACTACCTGCTTGACCGCCGCGACAGCTTTGGCACGGTAACAACTCTTTTTACAGATACCATCACAAACCAAGAGCTTCTAGAGCTTGACTGCGACATCCTTGTGCCGGCAGCCATCTCAAACCAGATCACGGCTGAAAACGCCAGTAAGATTAAAGCATCCATTGTCGTAGAAGCAGCAAACGGGCCAACGACGATTGAAGCTACCAAAATTCTCACCCAGCGCGGAGTCCTGCTCGTTCCGGACGTCCTGGCAAGTGCGGGAGGGGTAACCGTTTCCTACTTTGAATGGGTGCAGAACAACCAGGGCTACTACTGGACCGAGGAAGAAGTCGCAGAGCGTCTGCAGAAGGTTATGGTCGATTCGTTTGAAAACACGTTTCAGACTGCACTCATTCACAGAGTTGACATGAGACTTGCCGCCTACATGATCGGAAGCCGTAAAATGGCTGAAGCATCACGTTTCAGAGGGTGGATTTAAATCAGAGTAAAGAACACAAATCCGGATGAGGGTTTGTGTTTTTTTTTTCTAAAACTGATGAAGAAGCCTGTGATAAACTTAAATAGAGAAATAATGGAAAGCATAGAAGCCAGTTCAAGGGGGATGCAGCATTGAAAGAGACAGAGGAAGGATTTCAAATCACTTCAGAAACAGAAAGATTAATCATTAGACCATTGAAAAAAGAAGATTATGAGAATTGGCTGAATGAATTTGAAGCACGGCAACCATCACTAAACCGGCACGACAGCGGGAAATTTGATATGAGTGAGTGCACAAGGGAATGGTTTGATCAGCTTGTAGACAAATATCAAAAGCTGGCTCTTTCAGATACTGCCCACGTTTTTGATGTTTTTAGAAAAACGGACGGCAGACACATAGGTACGGTTGATTTTTCAACTTTGGCAAGAGATGATTTTCAGTGGGGCCGGATCGGGTATACGATTCATAATCAGCACTGGAAAAAGGGATACGGCAGCGAAGCGGTGAAAGAAGCTCTGACGATCGCTTTTCAGCATCTGAAGTTTCACCGTATTGAAGCTCATATCAATCTTGATAATGCTGCTTCCGTCCGATTAGCCGAAAGGGCGGGCATGGAATACGAATGCACGCGCAAAGGATTTATATATGAAAATGATGAGTGGACGGATCATTTGGTTTATGTCAAAAACGCAGACTGATTTTTTATAAAACGAGGGACCCCAAAATCATTGGGGTCCCTCGTTTTATTATCTTTGAAGTTTATATTTTAATGCAGCTATACATATCACAAGCCAGGCGCAGCCTGCTGCAAACCCTGCGATGACATCGCTTGGATAATGAACACCCAAATAGATGCGGCTGAAGCCTATTAATAGAATGAGAAGCATCGACAGGGTCAGAATCAGGACTTTCATGCTCTTTTTTCTGACCATGGTCGTCAGCAGGTAGGCTAAGATTCCGATAAAGGAAAAGGACACCATGGAATGGCCGCTTGGAAAGCTGTAGCCGCTCTCATCTACAAGCGGATTAAAGGTCGGACGGTCTCTCTTAAACAGCCATTTCAAATAATAGTTCAGAAGAGACGAGCCGGATACCGATACGATCAGAAACAGACCTTCCCACCATTGTCTTGCGATCAAAAGAAAGATCAGGGCAATGGACATGCCGATCATAATGCCTGTTACAGATCCGAGGGAGGTGACGGCGGACATGATCTCGCCGAAGAATGGAGTGCGGAAGCCGTGTATGTACTGAATGATAGGATTATCAAAGGATTTAAGCTCCATTTCAATCACTTCATCGGCAAATTCGATAAAGACAAAACAGCACGCGCCGATGAGCAGAATGGAGTACATGATGAATGATTTGGACAGGCGCTCTTGTGCTTCGTTTTTCATGAACATGCTCCTTATGCGTTTAATTGTAGGAATACCACGTTTCACAAGCAAGCAAACATGTGGTTTCAATTGCAGGATTTTAGGAAATTAGAATACTACAATTGGAGGTGCTGCACAATGATAAAAGAACTGATAAAACGCATTCAGCTGCATGAAACTGGGGATCAGGCAGCCGTCCTGTCCCATTTCTTCCTGCTCTCATTATTTCCGCTGCTGATTTTTCTTGTAGCACTGCTTCCATACCTGCAGATTGAGACAGCGACAATCGTGGATGTTATTAAGCAATATGCGCCGGCTGAGGCGGGATCCATGCTGACGGACCACTTGACCGGTCTCATGAATGAGCCAAACGGCGGCTTGCTTTCATTCGGTCTTCTTGCCGCCCTCTGGTCTGCTTCTAATGCAACAAACGCCTTAATCCGTTCACTGAACAAAGCGTTTATTGTCGAGGAAACGAGGCCGTTCTGGAAAATCCGCCTTCAGGCCATCATTATGACGGTGGGACTTGTCCTGACGTTCGCTTTGACACTCGTCCTCCCGATCTTCGGAAGCGCCATTATAGAATTTGTCGGCAACTACTTTTCTGTCGTGAGCGAAAATGAAATCTTCTTAAATGTCTTGAGATTCATTATTTCATTTTTTATGATGTGTGCGGTGCTGATGGTACTCTACTATCTTGCACCTAATGAGGATATGACATTGAAAAGTGTATACTTCGGTGCCATCGTCGCCACTGTGATCTGGCAGGTGATTTCTCTCGGATTTGCCTTTTATGTTTCGCAGTTCGGCAATTATAATGCTACATACGGAAGTATCGGGGGCGTCATCGTACTGATCATGTGGCTGTATTTATCAGGCTTTGCCATCCTGATCGGAGGAGAAATCAATGCGATTAAAGCCTGTGAGAAGAATGGGAAAAAGTGTGTGTGAGAAGAACGAAAAAACTCCAATCGGTTGGGATTGGAGTTTTTTTGTTTATCATTTCTTTGTCTGGCGTGTTGACAGCAGCGTGAATCGTACCCTCGGAAACAGAAAAACGATTTGGGAGGGTAAGCAAACGTGCGAATCATACCCTCGGAAACCGAGAAACGATCTGGGAGGGGAAGCAAAAGCGTGAATCGTACCCTCGGAAACCGAGAAACGATCTGGGAGGGTAAGCAAAAGCGTGAATCGTACCCTCGGAAACCGAGAAACGATTTGAGAGGGTAAGCAAACGTGTGAATCGTACCCTCGGAAACCGAGAAACGATTTAAGAGGGTAAGCAAAGCACTGAATCGTACCTTCGGAAACCGAGAAACGATTTGGGAGGGTAAGCAAGCGCGAATCGTACCTTTGAAAACCGAGAAGTGGAATGGCGGATAGCACCAGAACAAAATCCCCCAAAAAGGCAAAACCGGCCTTTTCCGGTGATTTCTTTTCTGCCTGTCAGGCCTTAACAGTCGGCTCCGCTTTTCTTTATTCCCACTTCACAAACGCCTCCAACAAAATCGACAGCAAAATCCCCATCATCAGTCCGTTTGAAAGCAGCGGTGAGATGTAGACGGAAAGATCCCGGAACACGGCGGGATCTGTGTTCATGATGCTGACTCCAATCAGGAGCGGGGCGGCGATCCGGAAGATGGTTTTTGAATCGAATGCTGTTCCCTGTATGCTTTTCAGCGCAGTTCCGAAAAGCTGAAGGTAGGCGACAAACAGGACGGCGTTGCCCACAGTTACCGGGAGAGTAACCAGAATGGATACAAGAGGCGGGAAGATTCCCATAATCGTGATCATCGCTCCGCCGATCAGAAACGGCTTGCGCTTGAAAAGCTGAGTGCTTTCCAAAAAGCCGATGGTAGAGGTAAAGGGAGCATACGAAACCAGCCCAAGTACCGAGGCGAAAGCGGAATAAGAGCCTGTAAGGAAAAAGGACCTTCTGAAGGATGCAGGTTCAGGTTCGTCCTGATAAAGCTTCGCAGCCGCCTGGATGGAAGCGATCGTATTGCTTAAGTTCATCATTCCGCCAAGAAAGGCAATTAAGACAATGCCCCATTCCAGGTTTGGAAGACCAAGCGGGAAGAAAATGGATCCTTCAGGAGAAACGGATTTGGCTGCAGTTTCGCCTGGGAAGAGGATCAAATAGAGAATCCAGCCGACCGCAATTCCAAGCAGAATTGAAAAGTTTCCGAGAAAGGCATTACCTTTTATTTTAAGGAAGCTGACAAACAGAACGAGCAGGATGGAGAATAAGCTAACAGCCACGTTTAGCGTTCCGTCATCTTCTATTTTCAGCATCCCTTTAAAAAAGGTGAGAATCAGCTGAAAGGCAAGCAGGAATAAATAGACGCTTGCAACCATTGGCGTGAAGATCTTCTGAACCACTGAAGTCAAGTTGAAAGCAGCAAGGATGATGGTGACAATGCCCGCGAGCAAAATGCCGGAAGCAATCCCGCCTCCAATTTGGGTAAAACTCATCCCAAGAGAGGATGCAGACATGCCGAGGTTAAGAATCAGTCCCCAAATAATCCCTGAATGGCCTTCCATGATCGGGTATCTGTGGCCGATCCACCCCTGAAGAAAACAGGCGATACCGGTAAAAATCAGGGAGCTTCTGAGTGTGACGGCAATCTGGTCCGGAGTCAGATCAAAAGAAGTGCCGACTGATATCGGAACCACAATCGTATTTGCAAATATAAAGAACAGCCACTGCACGGAGGCAAGCGGTGTCGTGAATTTAGAGTTGTTCATGTTTCAATCGATCCTCTCTGACATACTTCAGTATCTAGTCTATCAAACATCATTTTTCAGTTGGGAACGGCAAGTAGATTTTTAAAAAACACCCATCTTCAACCATTCAATTTATGCTATCATACAGTCAGGTATATGGAAAATATTTATATGATCGTTAAAGTATATGTAAATCATATGATAGTAAGGAGGATTGCATATGGATATCAGACAATTGAATTATTTTATTGCAATAGCTGAAGAAGGCCAGATCACAGCTGCTGCAAACAGACTCAAAATGGCCCAGCCGCCCCTCAGCCAGCAGCTGAAGCAGATGGAGACAGAGCTTGGACTTATTCTTGCCGAGCGAAAGGGGAAATCACTTGAGCTGACAGATGCCAGGGAAAAACTTTACCAGCATGCATTAAAAGTAATAGATGCAATGGAAGAGGCCCTTTTTGAAGTGAAAGAAACAGGTACAGGAAAAAAAGGGAAGCTGTCCATTGGGGTGAACACACTCTCAAACGATAATCTGCCCAGTTTATTAAAGGATTTTCAAAAGAATTATCCTGATGTAACTTATAAAATTCAGCAGAATGATTCAGCCCAGCTTTGCAGGCTGTTAAAGGAAAAAGTGCTGGATCTTGCCATCGTCAGACTGCCGCTCGATCTGAATGATTTTCACGTCATTCACCTTGAACCTGAACCTTTTTACTTTGTCTCTTCAAGCCCGCTTGATTCTGATCAAAGAACCGTTAGAGCAGAGGAAGCCATAAAGGTTCCTCTCATTATTCCAAGTACAGAAGGACTTGGTCTTTACAGCAAGATTTTATCTGTTTTTACATCAAGAGACTTGGAACCTGACGTCATATGCGAATGCTCGGATGTCACCATTCTCTTTGATCTGGTCGCAGCAGGTTTTGGCGCAACGATTGTACCTGAGACGGTCATCAGATTAAAACCGCCTGAGGGTCTTCACGTTTATCTGATGGAAGAAACGGAGGGGTTGGGAGAATCAGGACTCATTTATTTAAAAAATCACTACCTGCCGAAAACGGCACAGAACTTTATTGATCTTCTGCAAGAAAAGAAAAAGGGACAGACGGAGGGGTAATTGTGAAGAAAACGCTTGTAAAGAATGTGATGATTGAAAAGGGCTATGCTTTTAATGAATTGGGAGATGTCACCGCTACAAAAACAGACATGGCTGATTTCATTCTTTCTGACGGGAGAATCGAAGAAATTGTTCCTGCCGGTTCAGAAGTATTTGAAGATTATGAGCTGTTCGATGCAGAAGGCGCATTGGCACTTCCTTCGTTTGCGGAAATGCATATCCATTTGGACAAGACCTATTACGGAGGGAAATGGAAAGCTCCGACTAAGGCGAAATCGATTTTTACGAGAATAGAAGAGGAACAGATCCTGCTCCTTGAACAGCTGCCCTCCGTGCAGGAACGTGCAGAAAAGTTGCTTGAGCTCCAGCTGATGAACGGGACCGGATTTGTCAGAACACACTGCAATGTCGATCAGGTTGTGGGTGTGAAGCATATTGACCTGCTTCAACAGGCATTTAAGACATATGAAAATAGGCTTGAAGGTGAGATTGTCGCTTTTCCCCAGCACGGTTTGCTCAGAAGCAGCAGCGTTGAGCTTGTAAAAGAGGCGATGAGAAACGGAGCACAGTTTGTCGGAGGTGTTGATCCGGCTACAGTGGATGAAGATATTGAAACGTCACTCTCTTCAATGGTAGAGATAGCTGTGGAATTTGGGGCAGGAATTGATCTGCATTTGCATGACAGAGGACACCTTGGCATTTATACAATTAAACGTTTATTGAGCATGCTGGAAGATGCGAAGTTCAAAAAGCCTGTGGCAATCAGCCACGCATTCGGACTTGCTGCCCTTTCAGAAGGCGAAGCACGGGAGCTCGCGCTCAGATTTGCAGAACTTGGAGTCAGCCTTGCTTCAACCGTACCCCTTGATTTTAAGATGCCGCTTGCTTTAATGAAGGCTGAAGGGGTAGACGTTTATCTGGGCAATGACAGCATTACAGACCACTGGGATCCTTTTGGTACCGGGGATATGCTTGAGAAGGCAAACGTGCTTTCACAGGTAAACCGGTGGAAGGATGAGCTTGCCTTGAGTCAGTCGCTGGGCTACATCACAAAAGGAATAACTCCGCTGTCAAAAGAAGGTGAGCAGCTTTGGCCAAAACCGGGAGACCGCGCGGATTTTCTTTTAACGGAAGCATCCTGCTCTGCGGAAGCCATCGCGAGAAGAACAAAAAGAAAGGCCGTGTTCTTTAGAGGAAAGGCTGTATATGAAACAGAATAACCATGAAGGCCGAGTTGTGCTTGTTCATTGAAGCGGTTACAATAATAGAAGCTTTATTTTTTCATAGGAGATGAATGGAAGATGAAACGAGTTGCAGCGGGGATTTTGCTGATGTCAGTTTTTTTTGTTCTTTTTGCCTGTTCAAAAGGCGAAAGCGAGGCAGAAGGTTCACTGATGGTTCATGCCGAAATCAGCGTTCCTGAAAAGATCAGCCTGAATACGGAAGAAACCCTTTCCGTCTCTGTCACACAAGGAAATCAGGCTGTGGAAGATGCTTCTGACGTGCAGTTTGAAATTTGGAAAGCAGACAGCAAGGAAGAAAGTGAAATGATCAGAGCGGAGCACACAGGTGACGGTATCTATGAAGTTAAGAAATCGTTCAGTGAAGAAGGCAGCTACTTTGTGCAGACTCATGTCACGGCCCGTGACTTGCATGTTATGCCCAAAAAAGAATTTGTTGTCGGCAAAGGGACTCTCACGGATAAGTCAGAAGATAAAAAAGAAGACCATTCTCATCACTAAAAGCTTCCAGCGGAGGCTTTTTTTTTATAGTATGAAATTCTTCAATCTTTACATAGAATTAATCATTCTTTGTTACAATATTGATTAGCAATATCGAATTCCGATATCAAGAAAGGTGATGGTCAATCGTGCGTGAATTTATTTTAGGCGCCATTAAAATTCACATTCTGTACCATGCGAAAATCGAGCCGATCTACGGGTCCTTCATGATTGAGGAGCTTAGAAGCCACGGATATGAAATCGGTCCGGGAACACTCTATCCGTACCTGCACAATCTTGAAAAGGCAGGCTACTTAACGAGAGAAGACCGCAAGGAAAACGGCCGGATCCGCAAATACTACAGCATCACAAAAGAAGGAGAGCAAGCGCTCATCGATGCGAAGAGAATGCTGAGAGAGCTTGCAAAAGAAGTGTTGAGGGAGGAGTATTAATGCTTAAAACGTGGATTGAAATTCTGCTGGTGTCAACGAGGCTTGGCCTCACTTCATTTGGCGGGCCAGTGGCTCATCTGGGTTATTTCAGAGATGAATATGTGAAAAAGAGGCATTGGCTTGACGAACGCAGCTATGCAGATCTTGTGGCGCTCTGCCAGTTTCTGCCCGGTCCTGCGAGCAGCCAGGTAGGCATATCCATAGGAATTGTAAGAGGAGGATTGGTCGGAGGCTTTATCTCCTGGTTTGGATTTACAATGCCGTCTGTCATTGCTCTTATCCTGTTTGCCTACTTTGTTACCGGTTTTCAGGCTGAAGACGCCGGGTGGATCACGGGTCTGAAGATTGTCGCAGTTGCGGTTGTAGCACAGGCGATTATGGGAATGGGGAAAAATCTCGCACCTGATCGGCCGAGAATTGCCATCGCTGTGATTGCCGCAGTATGCGCCCTGTTTTTCCCGACAGCGATCGGCCAAATTGCCATCATCATCATTGCCGGAGTGACCGGTTATATCATGTACCGGAATCAGGATGTTCCAAAGGCTGATAAACTCGCTATTTCCATAAGTAAAAAGACAGGAGCTGCAGCCTGGATTCTATTTGCCGGACTGCTGATCGGACTTCCGCTGCTCCGCCAGCTCTTCCCGTCTATTTGGATGGCGATGTTTGATACGTTTTACCGTGTCGGATCGATCGTCTTCGGCGGAGGGCATGTCGTTCTTCCGATGATTGAGAGAGAGGTCGTGCCTCCAGGCTGGATTTCTGAGGAAACCTTCCTTGCCGGATACGGTGCGGCCCAGGCGGTTCCAGGACCGCTGTTTACGTTCGCGAGTTATCTCGGGGCGTCAATGAACGGAGTGACAGGAGCCCTTGTTGCGACAGCTGCCATGTTCCTGCCTTCATTCCTATTGGTTGTCGGCATGCTTCCGTTTTGGAACTTTCTTCGGGAGAAAAGCAGCGTGCAGGCAGCACTGATGGGAGTGAATGCCGCTGTTGTCGGTATCCTTCTTGCTGCACTCTACGATCCGGTCTGGACAAGTGCGATTAAATCAACAGGAGACTTTGCACTTGCCCTGGCAGCATTCGCCTTGCTTGTCTACTTTAAACTGCCTCCATGGCTTGTCGTGCTGCTGGCTGCTGCCGGCGGTATCGTTCTTGGGCTAATTGGATAGCAGTTGAATGATGAAAAGACCTTCTTTTGGAGGTCTTTTTTCTGTTTAATATAAAAAATCACCCGGGAAAATCCCGGGTGATTTGCAATTAACCTCCTGGCTGCACCTCTACAGCTTGATCCAAGACTTCTTGAGGAATACTGAAGCCTTCAAGCTCGTTCATTTCTGAGAATTTGGTAGAGATAGCCTGCTGCAGTTCCACTTTCTGTTCGTTTTCCGTAACGAACATTTTAATCACCATATCCAGGGCTTTCGGATAGTGGGTTTCTTTATCAAGTGTGTACGTATAATCAATTTGTTCAATGTCCATTTGGTCCATAACAGCCTGCATATTCGGATCAGAGCCCATCATGTTTCCAGTCAGGCCCATCAGTTTTTCTCCATTACCTTTTACGCTCAGGATATATTCAGTGTCTGTTTCTTCAAGCTGAATGTCATCAGCCATTGCTTCCATTTGCTTAATCTGGTCTGCAGGCGTCATTGTTTTCGCCTGATTCATCATTTCTCCCATGCCCGGTCCTGCCTGGCTCATTTTGATCCAGCCTCCTGAAGCAGGATCGTTCATGTATATGTACTGGTCATCCATATACATTTCAATGGAAGTTGTCTGTCCTTCAGCTGACATATTCATTGTCTGCTGCATGACAAGCGGCTCGATATTCGTTTTTGTCTGCATGTCGGCCGTTGTTTCCATTTTTCCTTCACTTGATGTAATTGTCATATCCATTGTGCCGTCCATAGCGAAGTTTTTGAGATCAGCTGATTTCTCAGCAGCCGATGCAAGGACTTCTTCAGCTGTAGCTTCTTTCTCGGTATTTTCTGTTTCAGTCGTCTCCGTCTCCGCTTTTTCTGCTTGCTTGTCTTCTTTCTCCTCATTTGTTGCAGCACTCTGTCCGCATCCGGCCAAAACGAGTGTTAACAGTAAACTGATCAATAAACCCCATTTTTTCAAAATAAACAAGCTCCTCTCAGGTTTGGTCTATCAAGCTGTACATACTTATAAACGTTTGAAATCTCTTAAAGTTTCACTTTTTTTACCCCCTGACACTACCTGTAAATCATTTGAACTTTTCCCTTTGTTATCCAATTTAAAACCATTAAATAGGAAAATAGCAGGAATAGAACACATCAGGGATTCCATTGCCGAAAAAGGCCTTCCTTTCCATAAAAAAATCCGAACTGGCTAACCCAGCTCGGATTTTATTTAGCTTTAATACTTAAACGGTAGGTTCGTCGCCCCATGTTTTGATTCCGTCAGATTCAAAAATGCCCAGCGTGACATCCGCGATATCAGGATCTGTATATAGCAGGTCCCGTACTCTGATTTTAATATCGTCGGCTACGGCAAGGGATAATCCCGGTTTCAGCTCAAGGTAGCTTTCAACATGATACTTCCGGCCTTCCTGGAGTATGCGGAGGTTTTTAATGTCCTCAACGTCCGGATCAGTCAGGATTAATTCGGCAATCCGGTCTTCCACATCTTTCGGTGCAGCAACCCCGATCAGGCCGATCGTATTCTCATAACCGATTTTAACGGCGATGACAATAAGCAGGATTCCAATCAGCAGCGTGCCGATCCCGTCAAGCACATAGAGGCCGGTGAAATAAGAAACAACAATGGATACCAGGGCAAGAAGCGCACCGAACGTTGCAATAATATCTTCATAAAAAACAAGACGGGTCGGGGGAGAGGCAAGGCTGACATTTTTGAATGCATTTGATGCGAGCGCAAGTCCTTTTCCTTCCGTTCTTGTTTCGTGCGCAATTTCCTTCATTGCTTTTATCAGAATGAGTCCGTCAATGATAACGGCAATCACAAGGATACTGGCATTCAGCACGATATTTGTGGTTTCTTTCGGATGCTGAATCAGCTCCCATCCTTTATGCAGCGTCTCATAAGCCATAATGGATATAACAATAACCGCTATCAGAACAAAAAGATTCACTACCCGGCCAAAGCCTGTTGGAAACCGTTTCGTCGGAGCCTTTTCTGCAAGCGCGCTTCCCACAAAAACGAAGCCCTGATTGATTGCGTCTGCCGCTGAATGGAGAGTAGTTGCAAACATCGTTCCATTGCCGCTTATGAAGGCGGCAATCCCTTTAATAATAGTCAAAGCCGTATTTCCAAGAGCGGCAATCCCTGATGATTTGTTTCCCTTTTTCAATAGTTGAAAAAACGACATAGTCCACCTGCCCATTTTTATTTGGTCATTTCCTATTACTATCCTGCAAATGCGTAAAAATTACTCCATTTCAATGTCAATTGCTGAGTTGCGGAGCGGATCCTTCTTTTCTTTTCTGAGCAGATACAGCCTGTATGAATGACTGACTATGACTTTTAAGATGGCATAAGTCGGAACGGCAAGCAGCATGCCCAAAAGGCCGCCCATGCTTCCTGCAACAATCAACAGCAGGATAATGGTTAACGGATGAATATCCAGTCTTTTCCCCATGATCAGCGGGGATGTAACGTTGCCGTCGATTTGCTGGACGATAATGACCACAATCAGAACCTGTATGACCATAAATGGCGAGTCCAAAAAGCCTACAATCACGGCAGGAATCACCGCAATAAATGGTCCGAGGAAAGGAATAACGTTCGTCAGCATCGCAAAAAGAGCGAGGAGAATGGAGTAATCAAGGCCGATAATCAGGTAGCCAATATACATCATGACCCCGACGACAAGGCTGACAAGAGCCTGCCCCTGAATATAGGAGCTGAGGGCATGATCCATGTCCTTTAAAATCAGCTTTGCTTCTTCAGCTTTTGTGTATGGAAGAAAGCGAAGCACTTGTTTAGGTGCATGGTCCCCGTCTTTCAGCAGATAAAAGACGATAAACGGAACGGTCACAAATATGGTCGCTATGCTTGTCAGAATGCCGATAAACCCTGTAATTCTGCTCCCGATATTGCTGACGTTTGACTGGAAATAATCTGTTACAGAAGCCGTCATTTTTTCAAACGTCATGATGTCATTCTGTTCAAAGCGGGCAAACCATTTGTTTTCCCTCAGTGCTAGAAGGTTGTCCTGCAAGGTCTGGACAATTTGCGGGAAGTTGTTGATCAGCTGCTGAAACTGCTGTTGAATCGGCGGGCCAATCAGGAAAACAGCGAGTGTGCCAAGTCCAATCACAAGCAAGTAAATAATGATGATGGAAATGGTATTTGGAACACCTTTTCTTCCGAGGAACCTTACAATGGGCCGGAGCAGATAAAAAATGATGCCCGATACAAGAAACGGAAAGAAAAGAGTCGTGAAAATGATTTCAAGAGGCCTGAAGATGAAATCCACTTTCGTTGATAAAAGAATGATTGTCAGAAAAATAATAATGCCGTATCCGATTTTAAACATTTTGTCTTTCGGCAAATAGATGCACCACTTTCTGTCGTATTTCTCACTTTCATGAGCTTCGGCAATTTGCCATAATCAGCTTTTCCCGAGAAGGGATTGAATGAAACCATGTGATTATTCCCACTGCTTGTACTGGCTCTCAAGCTGGTCTGCTGAAAGCTTATTTTTCTGGAGAGCAGGCGGACATATCCGATTATAGCTGATAATGTCCTGATTGATTTTCTCAACTTCTTTTATACGCTGATTTTTATCTTTAAGTTTCATTGCCCTCTCAATCTGCTGTCTGATTTCTTTTTGACGCTGCAGCCATGCGGGCAGATAGTTAGCATTTTTGACGATTTTGGAGAAAATATCCCCTTCGAGAGCACTTTTTGGCAGGGGCTTTCCCATCCCCGGCAGTTTTGCAGCACCGCCTTTTTTCTCAAAGTCACCGTAAATCGAGCTCATCAAATCTCTGTTCTCTTTATTGTGTGGTTCTTTTTTCATCGCAGCCTCCCGTATTGCCTTCTTTTAAGAGAACTTCTGTATCCATTCCCAAATTCCTTGCATGTACGAAGATAAAAAGAAAAACCTATCATAAAAGATAGGTTTCAAGCGCGGAACTGAGGCTGCTGACATATGTGGCATCAAGTGTTGTATGGCTGCTGTAAACTTGTTTCGCCTGAACCGGATTCAAGCTTGCAAAACAAGTGGAAGCTCCCATCAAAGTGAACTCCTTCACGAGATTTGCAAGAGCCTTCATACCGGTTTCAGTAATGGATCCTACACCATGAAAATCAATCGTGACTTGCTCTGCACAGGTTTCCTGGAGAAGATTTAAAAGTCTTCCGGCATTAGCTGAAACCAGCTCTTCGGTCAAATCACCGTACAAGGGGAGAAGGGCTGTCTTTTTCGTGAGCATAATAAATGGGCACGAAAGCTCAATGATTTTCCTGTATGCGTCCTCGGCCTCTTCTTTTTTTGCAAGCAGCTGCAGGTCTGTTTCCGCAAGTCTTCTGCGGTGAAGCTCGACCTGCTGAACAAGCATCTCCATTTTTGAGTTTTGTTCAGTAAGAATCAGATACAGAAATTCATTATCTGTATTTATGTTCAATTTAAACAGAGCAAGGGGAGATTGTAAGGTTCTGAGTACAAGCTCTGAGTCGTTTTTTCCGGAAGATAACACTTTCTCGGCTTTTCTTCTGCTGTCCTCATCAGCCAGATCAAGAAAGCTTTCCTTCTCTGCAAACAGCTTGCCGGCTGCAAGAGAGCGTTCAAGGATACGGAATTTTTTATCTAATTTAAAGAAAGGAAGCGGAAGGTGTCTGCCGTCAAGCATAGCTGTTTTCCTTCAGCAGCCAGTCATTTGCTGCAGATAGACTGGAGAAAAGCTGGGTGTTTGATGAACAGATGTTCTTGAAGTCATACGAAGCAACCAGTCTTCCTCCCACAATCACCTGAGGAGAGTGATCAAGTTTTTCTATTTCATCTATATAGTGTGACAGACGTTCAGAGTTTTTACGGAGTGAAAAAGAAAGTCCGACAACATCCGGCTTCCATTCTTCTGCGTATTCAAGAGCGTATTCCAGCGGCAGACTCGCTCCAAACAGCCTCGTCTGATAACCATGCCATTCAAACAAAATAGAAACCATCTTCAGCCCCAGGTGATGAAGTTCATCTTCCAGGCAAAGAAACATGGCTTTTTTTTCGGTTTTTGGTATTTGCTTTAAACTGTATTCTTTATACCGCGACAGAATAAAGTCGCAGGTTGTGGTTGCAAGGTGTTCATCAGCTACAGAAATCTCATCTTCTTCCCACAGCAGGCCAATCTTTGCCATAGAAGGAGTAAGTAGCTCCTGCATAACCGCCAGAGGATGTGCACCGTCATCGTGGCTTTTTTTTAAGATATCCCACGCGCCATTCTGATTGCCGTCAAGCAGCAATCTTGTAAAAGCAGCAGTATCTATATTCATTCTGTCACCTCAGAATCCATCAATTAAATGTTATGACCCGATTTCTGCCATCTTCAACCTATCTTACCATATTGGGGCTGATTTAGAGGAGGAAGAAGCATCCATCAGCTTTGAAAAGAAACCCCATTTCCCGGTTCAAATATTAGACTGTACAGGCAGAAATGCGATAAAATAGACTTATTCCCCTATTTAGTACCTTCAAAACCGAATCAGCTTTGATGGTTATTCCAGAAATTCCTTTATACCAGCCCCAGGCTGCCATCTTCATTTAAAACACTTTTTTACCATAAATCTGAATCTAGAGGTGAGGCCATATTGACATTTTCTGTAGATAACATCATTCTCATATTCGCTGTTCTCCTGACAATCGGAGTTATGACCGCAAAGTTTTCCTCGCGGCTTGGATTGCCTTCACTTGTCTTCTTCATTGCTGTCGGAATGGTGCTGAGCCATTATATTTACTTCGACAATGCAAAGCTTGCCCAGCTTTTTGGGGTGATTGCCCTCATTATCATCATCTTTGACGGAGGTCTCCAGACGAAATGGACGGATGTACGCAAGATCATCGTTCCGTCTTCAATGCTTGCGACAATCGGCGTTTTTGTCACAACCATCATCATAGGGGTATTTGCTAAATATGTTCTGGGTCTGACGTGGCTTGAAGGGCTTCTGTTCGGTGCAATTGTCGGATCAACGGATGCAGCAGCTGTTTTTGCCGTGCTCGGCAATAAAAACATAAAGAAACGGCTGACTTCAACACTTGAAGCAGAATCCGGAACAAACGATCCAATGGCTGTTTTTTTAACCGTTACCATCATCCATTTAATTGGCCAGCCGGAAACGGGATTCTTCGGCCTTATCCTGCGCTTCTTCTGGGAAATGGGCTTTGGGCTTGCTGCAGGATTGCTTTTTGGTAAACTCGCTGTTTGGGTCATCAACAAAATCAATCTGGATTCTTCCGGTCTTTATCCGGTTCTTTCACTAGCGATGGCTGTCCTGACTTACGCTCTGACTACCGCAGCAAATGCAAGCGGACTGCTTGCGGTTTATGTGATGGCGGTTATTGTAGGAAATTCAGACCTTACTTTCCGTCATTCCATTATCCGCTTTAACGAAGGCCTAGCTTGGATGATGCAGATTCTGATGTTCATTTTACTTGGTTTGCTTGTTTTCCCGAACCAGCTTGTTGATATCGTTTGGGAAGGACTGCTGCTCTCCATCGTTCTGATGATCGTCGCGCGTCCGGCAGGAGTGTTCCTGAGCATGATAGCCTCCAAGTTTTCATTGAAAGAAAAACTGTTTATTTCGTGGGCCGGACTGAGGGGCGCCGTTCCGATTGTCCTCGCAACCTATCCGATGCTCGCGGGGCTTGAAAACAGCCAGCTGATCTTTAACGTCGTCTTTTTCGTCGTTTTGACATCTGCGCTGCTTCAAGGAGCGACACTGACGCCTCTTGCAAACAAATTAAAGCTGTCTGAAAGCAAGAAAAACTCTGTGCCGCATTCGCTTGAGCTGATTTCAATCGGGAGGACGAACAATGAAATGGTTGAACTGGAGGTCGGAGAAGGGGCTGCCGTCTCAGGAAAAGAACTGAAGGACATTGAGCTTCCGAATGATGCGCTTATAACAGCTGTCATCAGGAACGAAAAACTTCATACGCCGCGGGGGGAAACGAATATTTTCTCAGGTGACACCCTGTATATTCTTGTTTCGAAAAAGAACCGCGAAAAAATTAAAGCGATCTTTCAGGGAGATGGCCATGAAGCAGCCGAGAGTTCTGAGTAGGAATCAGAACTCCGAATTTCATTTCCTTAGAATAATCAGGCTCACTTAAATGAAAGGGCAGTGAAAAACATGGAGAGTTCGGAGCTTCTTATTTTTATGGAGGAATACGGATATGTTGCCCTTTACGTCATGCTTTCAGCGGGTACCTTCTTTATTCCCCTTCCTAACGAAGTCATCATCATGATGGGAGGATTTGCATCTTCACACGGGATCCTGCATCCGGTTCCTGCTTTTTTCACCTCATATTTGGGTATCATGACTGCCCTTACATGCTGGTTCTTGATCGGAAAAAGTTTTGGCGGGCTTGCCCTTTCCATTCTTGTCAGAAAAGAAAGAGCAAAGAGACGGTTTGAACGATTTCAGCACCGCTTCTCAAAATACGGAGAATATACGCTTGGAATCACTTATTTTTTTCCGCTTCTGCGTCATTTAGGCCCTGTGCTTGCAGGGATGAACAGAGTAAAGTTCTGGAAATTCGCGCTGCTTGCATACGGTTCTGCATTTATATGGGCTCTCGCGTTTTTTTGGCTCGGAAACCGGTTTGGCGACTCGGCTGAAACAGTTAATGCCCTGTTCAACCGTTTTGGCCCGGCTTTTATAGCTGCAGGCTGTGCACTATTTGCAGGAATGATCCTGCTGCGCTACGTTCAGAGAAAAAGAATAAAATCACAGCAGCATGGGGGTTAGGGAATGAGTACTGAAACGATGGATGTGTTTCATAAGAAAACGGCAGTAACCTTATTTAATGGAGTTTGGGACCTGATGGAGAAGGAAACGAGGAGTCAGCAGGAGACCGATGCGATGATTCATATGGCTCATGCATCCCGCTACCACTGGGAGCAGGCTGGAAATGCTCTTAATCTCTCAAGGGGAGAATGGCAGATCTCAAGAGTTTACGCCATTTTAGGAAGAGCTGAGCCGGCACTGTATCATGCGCACCGAAACTTGGAGATCTGCCTTTCGAATGAAATCAGGGATTTTGATCTTGCTTATGCATATGAAGCCCTCGCGCGGGCATATTTGACGGCTGGTGATGGCACTAAATACAGCGAGTATATGGAGACTGCAATTCTTGCTGCTGGACAAATTGAGAAAGAAGAAAACCGCACTCTCCTTGAAAATGATTTAAATCAGCTGAAACTTCATGCAGCAAAACTTGGATGGTAGGACATATCCGGGTTTTTTTGTTTGTGTAAACAAACATCCAAACTTATAAAAAACGCGTTCTCTATGTAATCAGGGCTGACAGAAGTTTAGAAAACTGTTGAAATTAGGCGAATGTCCCTCCGGTATACCGTGATAAGATACAGTGGATGATATAAGTGAAAGGAATTGATCGAGATGAAAAAATGGATAAGTATAGCGGTAATGGCCGTTTTGCTGATTTTCCCCAATGCCGTCATGGCGCACACACATATGACTTCTTCTCTTCCTGAAGAGGGTTCAACTGTTACAGAACCTTTGAAAACAATAGAATTGACATTTGATACACAGATAGAACCCCTAAGTTCGATGAAGCTTGTGAAAGATGGATCTGAGGTGCCTGTTGAGGTTAAAGCAGAAGGGGAAAAGCTGGTTGGCACGCCTCAAAATGAGCTTGAAAACGGAGCTTACACAGCTGAATGGAAAATTATCGGCGAAGACGGACATGAAATGGAAGGAACGCTTTCTTTCAATGTTCAGCAGGAGGCTGAAGAAGCTCCGCAAACAGATGAGGAAGCCCCGCAAACGGAAGAAGAACCTGAAGACAGCGGGAAATCTGAAGGGGAAGCTGCAAAGGAACAGCCGGCTGATGAGCAGACCGGAAGTGCTGAAGCTTCCGAGGAAAACTCTCCGGTTATGCCAATAGCCCTTGCGGCAATTGGCGTTCTGGCGGTTATTTTCATCATTTCTCTCATGAGAAAAAAACGGTAAAGAGCTGTGAATATCCTAATACCCATCGGAGAAGGAATAACCTATATTCTTTTCTCCTTTTTAATTGGCCATGTGGTTCTGCAGCTTGTGCCGGCCTCAAAAAAACCTGAAATGGCTGTTCCTAAGAAATATTTGCTGCTGTCTGTTGTGCTGATCATCGGGCTCACATTTCTGCCTGTGTTAAAAGTAATCCTGAGCTTTTATCAGGCGGCAGGAATCAGCCAGACCGTGCAGTCTGTGCTGATGGATTTCCAGATTGGACAATCCTGGATGATGACAGCGGCTGCAGCCATTGTCTTATGGCTCGTCCTATATATGGACGGCCCGAGAGTCATTCAGGGGATGCTGCTGCTGTTTATAATCTTTGCACTTGGCTATGCAAGCCACGCTGCGTCCTTGGCGTTTTGGGCGGGCATGGCTTCGCACAGTATTCATTTTCTTGCTGTGGCTCTATGGGCGGGTGTTTTACTGCATGCTGCCTGGTTTACGGTCCATCCTGAAAACTTGCAGTCCTTTTTAAAGTGGTTTACGCCTTTTGCGGTTGTCTGCTTTGCTGTCCTGACTGCAGCGGGTCTGATTGTAATGAACATGATGGTTGATTTACGGGACTATGTGCAGGCATGGCCGCTGTCATATGGACAGGTGATCTTGCTGAAGCATTTAAGCATTATTCCCCTGCTTGTTTTTGCTTTTCTAAATGGCTTTGTAAGAAAGAAGGCGGGAGAAACGGTAACATTCGCGTGGATCAGAGCGGAGAGTCTGATCATTGGCGCTGTATTTTTTCTGACAGGCTTTCTTGGAACACAGGCCCCGCCTCACAACGTGAATGTGACGCTGCGTTCAGAAGGAGCAGCTCCCCTGTTTGAGTGGGTCAAGGGCACAATAGAGCCTCAGGGAACGGTAAGCCTTCATTTTTCAATAGATGGCATCCTTCTATTATTTATGGCAGGTCTTTTTCTAGGAATGATTGTTTTAAGTTTTATGAAAAAAAGAAACGCTTATGCAGCGGTTGTTCTTGCTTTGCTTTTTATTGTCTCAGCCTATTTGGGACTGATGTCAGGTGTGTCGGTTTCCTGACTGAGCACAATTTCTGACATTCCGGTCTGCTGAAGCTATACTTTAATGGTGAGATGCACATTATTTTTGGAGGGATCTATATGGCTGAACATTCTTTTTATCTGAAAGCCCACTGGCCCGGACTCAGAAATGACGTTGGGGAAATCGAGAGCGGACAGCTGAAAACAAAGGTTTCCATTCCGCCTGAAATGGATGGGCCGGGTGTCGGAACGAATCCTGATGAAATGCTGCTCGGCGCTGCAGCAACGTGCTACATTATTACGCTTGCAGCCATGATGGAGCGAAGCCGCCTTGATAAAGAGGATTTAACGATGGAATCTGAGGGGATTGTTGAAGTGGTAAACGGGGTCATCACCTATAAGCGAGTCGTGCATCGCCCTGTTATCACGTTAACAGCTGCAGCTTCAGAAAAAGATATAGAGCTCGCGAAGAAACTTGCTGAACGTGCTGAAAGCTCGTGTATGATCAGCCGTGCGGTTAAAGGGAATGTGGAAATTGAACTTCAGGCAGAAATCAAGAAAGCAGCCGCTTAAGTAACGGCTGCTTTGCTGTTTATTCGGATTGATTATACATGCAATCTTCGTTTTTTGAGCGTTGTAATGATGCTGTATGAAACTTCTTTCCAGAGCGATTCGTCTTCTTTATAGGAGGCAGTCAGTTTTTGGATCATCTCTGTCTGCTTTTCTTTAAAATCAGGGTGATCTTTTTCAGGCAGATGTTTTCTGAGTGAATCAACAAGCTGCTGGATTTTCGGGGCGCGCGGACCCCAGACCGCTTTTTCATTTCCGTCCCGGTCGATGAAGATGAAGATTGGGATGGCACGGGATGTACCGTTTGTTAAGTACTGATCCATTAAGTCAAGGTTGGAGTCGCGAAGCAGAAAACGCACGTCCATCCCTGCCTCTTCGGCAATTTTCAACAGAATCGGGTTGTTGAGCATGGCGTCTCCGCACCAGTCTTCTGTCAGGACAATAACGCGAAGAGACTGGCTTCTCATGCTTTCGAGAATGGAGATGTCGTCTTCATCCAGTGAAAATCCATCGTGAATAATCGTCATTTCTTCCTTGTTGACATTCATTTGCTCCATGTATTCCTGTGCTGTTAACCCTTTTGCAAACCAAGCGTTTAGTGACATTGAATGTACCTCTCTCTGGTTTTTATGATAACGGTATCAGAATCTCAGGGAAAAATCCAGAAAGTTGTTCTGAGCCGGATGGAATCATAATCCCTTAAGGGAAGCTTAAGAAAAATGTCTTTTAAAATAGGGACCAAAAGACCATGAGGATCTCGAAGAGTTTAGTATAATAGTATTTTGTGAAAAATATAAGGGATACAAATATAAGGGAGAGAAACGTATTGCTTGAAAAATATACCTCAACTGAAAGCCTGATTGAGATCGCCGTCAGTATAGGGATTTTCGTTCTGTTCATGGTTCTCCGCAAGCTGTTTACGAAATATGTGTTTAAGATGATTCTTAAATTCAGCAGCAAAACACCGACGGATTTGTTCAGAAATGTCCTAGTTGCCTATGAAAAACCGC
Source organism: Metabacillus sp. cB07 (assembly GCF_016839225.1). Classification (NCBI taxonomy): domain Bacteria; kingdom Bacillati; phylum Bacillota; class Bacilli; order Caryophanales; family Bacillaceae; genus Metabacillus; species Metabacillus sp. cB07. The sequence goes on from NZ_CP069296.1 coordinate 787,178, forward strand.
TGCGGATGTTTTTTATTCTTATCGGATTGTATTTGGCGATTTTGTATTCTCCTTTTTTGGACAATCAAAGGGACATACTCAGCCAGTTTTACCGTTCTTCCATTGTTCTCACACTGGCGTGGGGACTGTATAACCTTACAGCATCATCATCCCTGCTTTTTGATAAAGTAAACAAGCGGTTTGAGCTTGAGATGGATGATATTCTGGGGCCGTTTTTATCCAAAGTCATGAGATTTGTCATTCTGGCTCTTACTTTCAGCATCATTGCCCAGGAATTTAATTATGATGTGAACGGGTTTGTCGCCGGACTCGGTCTTGGAGGTCTTGCTTTTGCCCTTGCAGCCAAAGAGACGATCGGCAACTTTTTCGGGGGCATCATTATTATCACAGAGAAGCCGTTTACCCTTGGTGACTGGATCAAAACACCAAGTGTAGAAGGAGTTGTAGAAGACATATCCTTCAGAAGCACAAAAATCCGGACATTCGCTCAGGCCCTTGTGACGGTTCCAAACTCTACACTTGCCAATGAGCCGATTACAAACTGGACGAAGATGGGGAAAAGGCAGATTCAGTTTACACTTGGTGTCACTTATAATACAACGCAGACACAGCTTAAGACGTGCGTGAAAAGAATTGAGCATTTGCTTGCAGAGCATGACGGCGTTCATGATGAAACAATCAACGTTGTTTTTAACGCTTTTGGCGACAGCAGCCTCAATATTTTCCTGAATTTCTTTACGAAAACAACCGCTTATGCCGACCATTTAAGCGTGAAGCAGGACATCAACTTTAAAATCATGGCAATCCTGGAAGAGGAAGGCGTCGATTTCGCATTTCCAAGCCGGACCATTTACGTTGAAGAAGCCAAACAGGAAGTGAAAGAAAAAGAAAAGCAGTACAGCTAAAGCCGGTGCGGATGCACCGGTTTTTCTGGTACACTGATTACACTACATAAAGAGAGGAAGAACGCTTTGAAGAAACAGACAATTCTTTTTATCGGTGCAGGCCGGATGGCAGAATCCATTATTTCCGGGCTGGTAAAGTCGCCGAATATCGAGGATATTTATGTATCAAATCATAGAAACAGAGAAAAGCTCCTGTATCTTGAGAACAAGTACGGCATCAGGCCTTCGCTTAGCTGGAGCAGTGATGCTGAAAAAGCGGACATGATTCTGCTGGCTATGCCTCCTGAAGCTCACCCAGAATTTCTGAAGGAGCTTAAGCCGGTCTTAGCGGGGCAATTTGTTGTGACGATTGCAGCCGGCATCGGCCCGTCTTTTCTTGAAGAACATCTTGGCCAAGACGTGCCTGCGGCATGGATCATGCCAAATACAGCCTCTGAAATCGGCGAGTCGATGTCACTTGTTGCTTATGGTCAGGCAACTTTAGAACATCATAAGCTGATGCTGAAGGATGTACTGGATGCGATAGGTGAATCAGAAGTTTGCACAGAGGAACAGGTTCATCAATTAACGGCCATTACGGGAAGTGCCCCTGCATTTCTGTATGCATTTGCGGAGAGCTTGATCGAACAGGCAGAGACGTACGGCATTTCACATGAACATGCAGTAAAGCTTGTCTCCCAAATGATGGCCGGTTCCTCTGCCATGCTGAAGCTGAAAAAAGCGCCGAAGGAACTTAGAGAACAAGTGACAACCCCAGGAGGAGCTACAGCGGAAGGAATAAACGTTCTTGTAGAGGGTGGATACAGCCGTCTGATTAAGGAAGCGGTTATCGCCACCAATCGAAAAGCATTGGGCAAGTGGCAGGAGAATCAATAGAGAAATGAAAAGAGGATGAGGACGGTCAGGCGCGCTTAGAATCTTTAATTGTCGTCTGGCGCTTGCCCGTCCCATTGCAGAGTGTGCAGGTTTTCTTGAAAAAAGGCAGCTTGGATCTGATTTTTCCTTTTCCATTGCATTTCAAACAAATGTTGACCAGTTTCATCCGCATCACCGTCCGAATTTTCTTTATTTTCATTTTATCACAGAGATTTGCAGCAATCACCCGGATTAAGGGTGGTTTTTTTTTGTTCATTAGTCATGCCGCGCTCATTCTCTACTTATATTTAATATATAAATCCACAAGAAAAAGAGTGACTAAAAGGAGGAGGATAAATGGAGCCCCATCAAGTTTCCTTGATCAAACAGCATAAAAAGCTGCCAAAAGCAGAGATTGGAAAGCGGATGGTGCTCATTTGTTCGGGTGCGGTCCTTATGGCTGTCGGTCTTGAGATTTTCCTCGTTCCAAATCGCATCATTGACGGCGGAATTGTGGGAATCTCAATTATTCTGTCTCACCTGACAAATATGAAGCTGAGTCTTTTTCTCTTTTTTCTCAATGTCCCTTTCCTGTTCATCGGCTATAATCAGATCGGAAAAACATTTGCTCTTTCGACTCTGTTTGGTGTCGTCGTGCTGAGTTTTGCAACGGCTCTATTGCATCCAGTTCCTGTTTTAACTGAAGATTTGCTTCTTGCGTCTGTTTTTGGAGGAATTATTCTCGGCATTGGCGTCGGGCTTGTCATCAGATACGGCGGCTCGCTTGACGGTACGGAAATTCTGGCTATTCTGTTCAATAAGCAGTCGCCTTTTTCTGTAGGGGAACTGATTATGTTTTTCAACCTGTTTATCTTGGGAAGTGCGGGATTTGTATTCGGATGGGACCGGGCCATGTATTCGCTGATTGCTTATTTTATTGCCTACAAAACGATAGATGTTGTCGTTCAGGGACTTGATGAATCAAAGTCTGCATGGATCATCAGTGAAAATCCAGATGAGGTCGGTCAGGCGATTCTTGCCAGGCTTGGACGTGGAGTCACTTATTTAAACGGAGAAGGCGCCTATACAGGTGAAGGAAAGAAAGTCATATTCTGCGTGATTACAAGACTTGAAGAAGCCAAGCTGAAATTGATTGTCGAAGAGCTGGATCCTTCCGCATTTTTGGCAGTAGCAAACATTACTGAAGTCAGAGGCGGAAGATTTAAAAAGAGGAGCATTCACTAACATGACACATTCCGGAAAAAAACATCATCAATTGTTGGAATAAGACATTTCCTGCATAAGTCATTAGTCCTTTTTTTGGACGGTTCACCAAAATGTACGTCTAAGTGGATTTTCAACTGAAAAAAGTCGAAACTTTGCCGACAAAGTAGGATGAACTTTCCTATCCTTTTACACAGACTTCAAAAATTCGTCAAATAAATAGGGCGAAATTATTATTTACTAAATTTTCAGATTAATTATGATATCAATAAAGGAGGAGATAAAATGGGTAAAGGAAGAATTCGTGTGGAAGAGAGCATTAAAGTGCAGACTGATGAGGAAATGTATGAAGCGACTTTAATTGAGAAAGCGGAAGAAGAAGCTGTAAAGCCGTAAATCCTGCTGCCATGTGAATCCTTGACACATTTGTCTCTTGAAAAGGCAGATCATCCGGAATATAGTTAGAACACACCTTAAAATGGAAACGGGGGATGAGCAATGCCGCTCTGGGCTTGGCTTCTGGCCGGATTTCTCGTACTTGTTCTTATAGGATGGATCAGTGACCTGCGATCAAAACGAAGACGAAAGCTGAATGTTTATCACTCCGACCCTAAAGCTGAAGCAATGAGAGCTGAACAGCAGATGCATAACCAAAACCGCGGTATGGATCATTTTGGGCTATAAACAAAAAGGAGGCGATCCCGCTGGATCGTCTCCTTTTTATTGTTCGAGGTTTTCTTATGAAACGCTTCTTTTTCTTCTTTGGTAAAGCAAAACTGATGCTCCGGCGAAGATAAATAAGCCTCCTGCAGCAAGCAGGTTGTACATGTCTGTTGCAGTGGAAGGCAAATGGCTTCCTTTAGCTGCATCATTGCTGTCCTCTGGTGTACTGTCATGATCACGTGCCGAATCCTCATTGTCTGGAACCCGGGGATTTTCAGACTCCTTAGCCTGGCCGTTTTTATCAGGGGAAGCACCAGGGACGTTATTGCCGCTGTCTTCTCCAGGATTACCGCCGCCGGCAGGAGGATTTCCTGTATTTCCGCCGCCGTCAGCAGGAGGATTTCCTGTATCCTCTCCTCCGTCAGCAGGAGGTGAAGAAGGGTCTTCTTCATCAGGGGCCTTACCTTTCTCTCCTTTTGTAAAGGACCAGATGTCTGAAACGGTGTTTCCTGTAAATGAATCTTCGGCTGATGCGTACCAGAAATAGGTCTGGCCGGTTTCGAGGCCTGTCCAGATTGTTTCTGCAATCGAGCCGCTTTCTATGTTTTCATCCGAGCCGATTGCCTGGTCTGTATAAACATTTACTGAGAAAGAATCGGTGGCAATTCTCTTCTTGGCAGGGGCAAGGTCAAGACTGATTTCAAACTCATCCATTTCTGGGAATTCACCTGTATCGTAATAGTTATAGTCATCCAGATAAGGTGAATACGTGTTTACAAGGATTCTGTTGTTGTCCTGATCAAAATGAAGCAGTCTCATATAGCCCTGCCCGCCTTCAGGTCCTGCCTGATAATCAGCCAGCATTTGAGTAACCGTGCGGTCAGGCGTGCCGTCGCCGTTATCGTCAATTTGATCAATGTACGTTTTTGCGGCATGATAGTGGCCGCTCAGTACAGCAAATACGTTTTTATTTGGAACGACTACTTCATTATATAATTTCTCCCCCAATGGGTGACGTGTGCCGCTTGCCAGTAAATACTCATGGAAGCTTAAGATGGCCTTTCGTTCAGGGTAGGCGGAAAGAACATCATTCATCCAGGCTATCCCTTCATCTGTTACTCCCCAGCCAAGATAAACCATGATGTAGTCATTGCCTCCGGCTGAAATTAAATCGTAGTGGCCGCGGTTGTTAAGATAGGAGCCGCCGTAATAATCTTTTGATTGAAAGCGGTCCTCTCCAAAATAACGATAGTAATCGGTATAGTCGTTTGATACCTGATCAACATCATGGTTACCGGCCAGCACCCCGTACGGGATGTTTTGATCGTCAAGCACCTTCATTGACGTATCGGCATTTTTCCACTGCTTTTCATCTGTAGAGATATTGACAAGATCTCCGGTATGGAAGACATACTTAATCTTTAACTCTTCCTGTTTTTGGGCAATCCATTCTGTCTGGCGCTGGTAAATATGCGGGTAGCTTTCCGAATAATACTGCGTGTCGGACATCCAGGCAAATGTGTAATCATACTCTTCCGGACTTTTTGGAATCTCATCTTGTACAAGAACATTGATTTTTGAGCCTTTTACAAATTCTCCTGCTTGCACGCTTCCGGTAAGTTCGAAGTCCTCTGTCCCTGCAATTTCAACATCTACCATGGACCAGTTCTTTTGCTTATGGCTCCAGGCATACATGGATACTTTTCTGCCTTCTAATGAATTTCCGTCCCATTTAAGCTCAATGTGGTCACTATCATCCACAGCCGGATCAACAGTTACATCGAATCTGTGATAAGGGAACTGGGTGCTTGAATCTGTCGTCAGATAAGTGCCGTCTTTTTTTGACGTCAGCTGTATATCTTCAGACGTAAAAGCCTGTTCGCCTGCCGGTGCTTGCTGCTTGGGCGGTTCTGTGTCCGCTGCATGTTTGAATGATTTAACACTGCTGTCAGACGGTGTATATTGATACCCTTTATAAAAGGAGACGTTCATGCTGTCGTTTGAAGGGTCCGTTACCTTTACCTGCAGCTTCGGATCGCCTGCAGGAAGTCCTTTTGCACCGTCTGCCGGTCCAATCAGTTCAATTTTGTCAGGATTTTCGTTTGCCGTTTTAAATTTGATGACTTTCTCAACGTGATTTCCTGCCTTATCTGCTGCTTTAACTGTTAATTGATGGTCACCGGGCTTCATCTTCCCGGAGGCGGTGCTGTACGGAAGATCAATTTTTGCACCATCAAGCCATGCCTCTGAAGAAGCAATGCCTGCTATTGAATCCTCGATCCCCGCATTGATTTCAAATGAACCTTTGTATTCTTTGCCTTCTTCAATTGAAGGAGTGATAACCGGAGCCGTATTGTCTACTTTAACAGCGGCTGTCACGGCACGATTTAAATGCTGTACAGATATGACATGGTCTCCGTCAAACGAAGATTTTGTATCCCATTTATAGGTTTTGCTTGCTGCAAGCTCATCTGCAAGCTGAAAAGAAAAATCTTCAAACGGGTGAGCATCATTCATGGTCATAATTTTCTTTTCATCTGCGAAATTGTCCGGTCTCAGGACAGTGCCGTCGGATAAAACAAGTCTTACGTTACGAATTGTATAATCATCACGGTTTTCCTCTGATTCAAGATCAAATGGCGACGCTTTATTTCCGGAACGGACTGTGAGAATATTTTCGCCAGTCTGTATTCTCTCAGGATCAACCGGAACGGTGTACGTTTTCCATTCTGTTAACCAATCCTTGTCCATTAAATAAAGGATGTCCTCGCCCATCGTAACAGCGTTCTGGAAATACGTGTTGAGACCGTTCGCCTCAAATGCGAAATACGCGGTGCGCTCAATCGAACGGTAGGTTTCCTCTGCCTCTTTGCCGTCAATTTTAATGGAAATCTGATCCGGATTTCCGTCTTTTGCTGTAGCTTTGATGATTTTTTCTCCGCTTAGAATCTGTCCATCTTCAAGATTCAACCGAAGATCGGCATCATCAAAATCACTTGTAATGGAAATTTTCTTTTTGCTGCTGACGGTTTCATTCATTCCGTCTGAGACAGTAAAATAATATTCGACTGATTTTCTTCCAATCAAGTCAGGTGAGTAAATGGTATGGTGATAGAGCATATCATCATAATCTTCCTTAAGAATGACGCTCTGGTAGTCAGATTGCTTATCGGTCTTGTAGAACAGACGGACCGATTTAACAGAGTTGTTATCCTTCGCATCTGCAAGAATATGAATATCTTCTTTCTGATCTATTTCTGTCAGATCAGTAAGATCTTTTACAGTTGGCGGACTGTTGTCCTCTTTTGGAGTAACCGGTTTTTTTGGAATCTGGTAGGCTTCAACAGAACCCGGCGCTGCCGCCTTCACGCCTGCGCTGACCTTCACCTGAACGGTTGATCCGTCAGAAGGATATTTGTAGAAGATTCCTTTATCTGCTGCGGTATCGTCAATTCCGGTTTGCTCATTATAGTAGGCAACAGAAACTTCTTTGTTTGTGTTGGTTGAAACGACAAGACCCCTTGTACTTCCGTTTGCCATACCACCACTGTAAATACGGACAATATCTTTGTTTTCTTCAAGGTCTGTGCCGTAATTCTTATTAAAGTCGGCTACTGTGCTGTTTTTGTTGTGGTCATTGATGATCCAGAAAACAAGTGTTTCACCGGAAGGAATCAAAAGATCTTCAGGTACCGAAGGCCAGACAACGTCGGTAGACGGCTCCATGCCGTAACGGTAATTAATCTTATAGTCTTTAAAATTAACAGTCTGGTTCGTATTATTGTAGATTTCAACAAACTCATACCCGTCACCTGAACCGACATTGGTCGAATCAGGAACGACTTCCGTCACAAGGAATGAAGGAAGCTTTTCCGTATCCACTTCAGGAAGATCTACGGCAATCGTTTGTTCTTCTGTAGCAGCAGTGTTGATGCCATCAGAGGCTTCAATGTAATAAATCAAATCTGAATGGACGTCAGTACCTGCTATCACTGCATTGTACTGTTCAGGTTTTGCTTCAGCAGGGTTCATCGGAACAGATAAAAACGTGCTGTCATTTGCTGATTTGTAGAACAGCGTCGCAAAAGGGACAGCTTTATCATCGGTAATGTCAGCTTCAATGACTATCTCTACAAAGCCTTCTGCTTTCGTTACAGGAGTATGCGTGATTTCCGGCTTAACAGAATCATTTGTTTCTTCAGGAGCTTTCGCAGGAGAGGATGGGACCTGTTCTGCGAATATGGCTCCCGGATCAGGATCAGCAAGAGTTTGAAGCTTGCCCATCTCTGTTCCTGTTTTCGGGTACTGGTACTTAACCGTTTTCCCGTTATTATCGGTCTCATTGGCCAAATAAGCTGCGGAGATAACTTCAGCTCCTGTGCGGTCTTTTATCGAGATGGCTCTATTGCCTCCGTTAGCGAAGCCTGGGAATACATCTTTAAAGAACGCGAGGCTGGCTGATTCCAGCGCTGTTCCGAACTGTTTATTGAAATCCCCGGCTGTCAGATTTCCATTATTAAACCAAAGGACCAGCGTTTCCTGCGGATTAACCGTCAGACCTTCAGGAATCTTAAAAGGCACTTCGCTGCCTGTATCCGTATAGCGGTATGCAAACGAATAATCAGAAAGCGACTGAGTCTTGTCTGTGTTGTTGTAGATTTCAAAGTATTCATAGTAGTCAGTACCCGGTCCTGCTGAATTCGGTGAAATCTCAGTAATCAGGAGGTGCGCATAACTGTCGAAATCTTCCGGATCATCAGGTTCTGCCGGAGGGGCTTCCGGCCGGTCAATGACCACCTTGTAGTTTGCGCCGCTGTTGTTCAGCAGCACCCGGTTATTTGGATCGGTCATTTCAATGTAATAGATGAAACTCTCGCCGGTCAGCTCTTCTTTTGGAATGGAGGCACTGAACGTATTCCCCTCAGAAGCCATTGGCGCTTTTTTGAATTCACCGTCTGTTTTGTAATAAAGATGTGCTCTGATGTCGGCAGTGTCATCTGTAATGACCGCAGTGAAAGAAGGAGAGCTGCCTTCCGTAATTGATGCTAATGTCTCGTGAACAGCAGTAGGCGCCTGATTTTCAGGTGTCGGGACAGTTTCCGACGGTGCCTGTGTGTTCAGAATGGTTCCCGGCGTGGGATCAGCTTTTTTTTCAAGCTTCTTCATTTCCGTGCCGGATTCAGGGAAGTTGTAATGTACGGACTTGCCGCTGCTGATATCTTCTGCGAGATATGAGGCTGTTGCGGCATCTCCAATTGGACCCGTAATCACAAAGCCGCGGTTTCCGCCATTTGCAAAGTTAGGCGTGCCCGTAAATTCTACAACCTGCTCAGAAGTTAATTGGACACTGTATTTTTGATTAAAGTCTTCAAGGGATTTATCTGTCAGGTTCAGCCAAAGAACGGCTGTCTTCCCTGAACCAAGAGTATAAGGACTGAAAAGAGCCGGTTTATCCGTGCTGCTTCCGTCCGTATAGCGGAGTGAAATGGTGTAGTGGTCTAAGATGACGGGCTTATCTGTTGGATTGTGTACTTCTATGTATTCAAATTCGTCTGCACCGGCATTGTCGGCCATTATTTCTGTAATAAGGAGGGGGGAGCCGGTCATCTGCACACCACTCTTATTTTCTGTTTCAATGGCTGCTTCAGACGGTGTTTTTTGCTCCTTTTCAGAAGGTTCCTGCTCAATGTTTGGTTCATCGGAAGGCTCCTGTTCAGGTTTTGGTTCACTTGATTCAGCAGGCTCTTGTTCAGGCTCTGCTTTTTTAGATTGAACAGGTTTTTGTTCTGTCTCCGTTTCCTTTACCTGATCCGGAGTTTGAGCTGCGGGAGGTGTCTGCTGACCATCTTGCTCAGCCGGTATTTCCAGCTTGCTTTCAGGTGCCACAGGATTTGCTTCGGCTTCTGCTGGCAGAGCATCCTGCTCCTTTTTGTCCGTCTCCGTTTCATCGGCTGGAACAGCAGTTACTGAACCTGATGGAACTTCATTTACTTCTGCAGACACGTTTGCCGGAGTAAAGGCGGCAAGCAGATTTGAGACAAGCATCATAAGAATTAAGGGATAAATAAAACACGAACGTCTTTTTTGGCGTGACATGAAAATCTCCTTTTTTACAATTTTTTTACACAAATTCAATTTTAGTTGGAAGATGTAGGGTTTTCGTGAATTTAACGTAAAAATAATGTAAATATTGGGGTATTTTGCTCAATTCTGTCATTTTATGATGCATGAGGGAGGGAATTTGGCTCAAATAAAGGGTTTCAGCACAAAAAAAAGAGGGTACGGTATTACCGTACTCTCTGGGGGACTATAGCTGTGACGCAAGTACAACAGCGCCTTCAGGAGCTTTATTTCCTGCTTTTGGTTCAATCGTTATGGCTATCGTATCCCAGTTGAATCCGCCTTCCAGATTCATTTCGTACATGACGGCACCATGTCCGGATGAATCTGGAACGAATGAACCTGCCGCTACCGGCTTGTCATTTTCTATCAGCCATACTTGATAGACTTCACCGTCATTCAGCTGCTTCAACTGCTCGGCCTGAAGAAAGACCATTTCTTTAGAGTCTTTTTCCATCAGGGCTGCCATAGCTGTTGTTTCGCTCAGCTGATCATCGACAGGTGCTAGTGCAACCTGTTTTTTAAGATCGTCCATACTGAAAGCTTTTTCCTGAGGAGCTTCATTCTCCATCTGAGTGACAAAATAAGCATTTCCAAGCAATGATGCAAAAAGCAGAGCTGCAACAGACGGGAGGACAAATCGTTTTGGCCGTTTTTCGGACTTAATGCCAATAGGGGTAACGGTCTCCTTGGTCGGTTCTATCTTTTCATCCTTCATTTCAAGAGGAGTATCAGACTCAAACACATTTCCGAGAATTCTCTGCTTCATTTCCTTCGGCGGCTGCACCGGCACAGACAAATAAGGGAGGTCTTCGGTCAGCGAGGTCAATTCCTGAAATTCTTCTGAGCAATCAGGACAGGACTTCAAATGAGCTTCAAATTCAGCCTTTTCTGCCGGTGTCAAATTCTCACTAAAATAATCATACAGCTTCTCACACATTTGGCTACTCATCCATAACCCTCCCTTCTTTTTCAAGCATGCTCCTCAGGTGCTTCAGCGCAAGCCTTATTCGTCCTTTCACTGTTCCAAGCGGTATCTGGTACACATCCGAGATCTTCTGCTGGGTAAACCCTTTAAAATAGAAAAGTTCTATCATCTGCTGCTGGTCCTTTTTCAGTTTGGACACAGCTTCTCTTAAAATCTCGCCTTTTTCCATCCATTCAACCTCATGTTCGACGGATTGTTCCGGAGTGGAAACAGAGTCCTTTTCTAATATTTCGACGGTGTCCGCCTTTTTATGTTTGCGAATCAGGTCAATGGCCTGATTTCTTGTGACGGTTAATAGCCAGGAGGTGAATTTTCCTTTGCTGCTGTCGTAGACACTTTTCCCGTGCCACAGCTTCATAAAAACATCCTGAAGAACTTCTTCAGCGAGAGTATGATCATGAGTGATGCGGAAGGCAAAAGAGTAAAGCAGTTTTTGGTAGCGGTCGTACATAGCTTCCAGAGCATCCTTGTCTTTCCTCAGGATCCTTTCGTACAACTTAGCGTCGTCGTTTACTGTCATCTCCTAATCTCCTCTAATTTAATCAGACATTCGTCTAAATTAAAGAATATCATTTATTGTCGCATATTGGAAAGCGGGAGACGGTTTATTCCTGCTGTAAAGCTAACGGATTAAATATAATTTTGTATCACATTTCCCCAAAAAAAAAACGCCGTAATGGCGTTTTTTTACAAATGATTTACAAATCATCAAATCCGTTGTCAATGGAGTTGACTTTCGTATACTGTCTTGACTTCTGCTCGAAAAAATCTGATTTGCCGAGGTCTACTTCCTCGTAAGCCTTGATCCATTTCAGCGGGTTTGTCCGGTTTGCTTCAAACGGACGATCAAATCCCAGCTGATTGCATCTTACGTTTGCATAAAACTTAATATAATCTTCCACATCCTGCATATGGATGCCGTCGATTTTGTTCCCGATAATGGTGCGTCCCCACTCGATTTCAAGGGAGGCTGCTTCTTTAAAGGTTTCCTGAACGAATGCTTCCAGCTCAGCTGTATGATACTCTGGATATTCGCGGAGAATTTCCTTGAAAATTTTCACAAACAGATCCACATGAATTTGCTCATCCCGATTAATATAGTTAATCATCGTGGATGTGGCGACCATTTTCTGATTGCGTGCGAGGTTATAGAAATACGCGAAGCCTGAATAGAAAAAGAGCCCTTCAAGAATGACGTCATACACAATCGATTTCAGCAGGTTCAGCACATTCGCTTCCTCCGCAAACGCCTGATAGCCGTTTGTCACAAATTCATTTCTCTTCCGCAGCGTCGGTTCGCTGCGCCAGTATTCAAACACTTCATCCTGAACATGCTTTGGAACGATGCTTGATAAAACATATGAGTAGGAATGGTTGTGGATGACTTCCTGCTGGGCGAGCATAATCATCAGGGCATTGATGCTTGAGTCTGTGATATACTCCGCTACTTTTCCGGCATAATCAGTCTGGATGCTGTCAAGAAGGGCGAGAAGGCCGATGATTTTAAGAAATGCCTCCTGTTCGTCACCTGAAAGTTCGGGAAACTGTTTTATGTCCCCCGACATGTTGATCTCAAACGGCGTCCAGAAATTGGAGAGCATTTTCTTGTATTTTGCATAAGCCCAGGGATAGGATACGTCGTCCCAGTTTAAAACATTGGAGCTCCTTCCATTAATGACGGAAGTTGAACGGTTTGGTGCAGAAGCGTCCATGATCGGACGCGCGTTCAATGAATGTGTCATATACGATCTCTCCTTTATCAGCTTGCGCAGGATTCGCAGTCTTCGATATCGCTTGATGTTGACCGGACGTAGTAAGTGGTTTTAAGACCCGCTTTCCATGCTGTCAGGTGCAGGTCGAGCAGCTCTTTTGCTTTTATGGTGTTGCGGACGTAAAAGTTAAATGAGACAGATTGATCGATGTGCTTTTGTCTGGCTGCGTTCTGTTTAATGCTCCACATCTGGTCAATCAAATAGGCTGACTTATAAAACCAGGTGGTTTCTGCATTCAAGTCCGGTGCAGTAACAGGTATTTTGTAGTCTTTTTTCTCTTCAGAGTACATTTTTTGAAAAATAGGATCGATGCTTGCCGTGCTTCCCGCGAGAATCGATGTTGAAGCATTCGGGGCAACGGCCATTAAATATCCGTTTCGGATGCCGTTTACTTTAATCTTTTCTGAAAGCTCATCCCATGGCATAGAGTCAGATGTATAGTTTCTGTTCTTAAAGTAGTCGCCGGTATGCCAGCCTGAACCTTCAAAGACAGGATAGGCGCCTTTTTCTTCAGCAAGCCTCATGCTTGCCTGAATCGTGTAAAAGGCTATTTTTTCATAGAGTTCATCTGCATACTGAACGGCTTCTTCGTCTTCCCAGCGCAGACGCTTAAGAGCAAGAAGGTGGTGCCATCCAAAGGTTCCGAGGCCGACTGCACGGTACTTTTTGTTTGTGAGCTTAGCCTGAAGAACGGGAATGTCATTTAAATCGATGACGTTATCGAGCATTCTGACCTGAACGTGGATCAGCCGCTCAAGCACATCATCTGACACAGCGCGGGCAAGGTTGATGGAAGAGAGGTTGCACACAACAAAATCTCCCGGTGTTTTAACAGTAATGATTTTGCCGTCTTCTGTATACTGTTCATCCATTGTTGTCGGGCTTTGGTTCTGAGTGATTTCTGTACAGAGATTGCTGCAGTAAACCATTCCTTTATGCGCATTGGGATTTTTCCGGTTCACTTCATCCCGGTAAAACATAAAGGGGGTCCCTGACTCAAGCTGGCTTTTCATAATGCCCTTCATAATGTCAATTGCAGGAACGGTAGTTTTTGAGAGTTCCGGATGATTGGCGCATTCCCAATATTTTTCGCGGAACGACCCTGCGCCTTTTTGCTCATCATAATAATCTTCCAAGGAGTAACCCATGACTTTCCGAACTTCATGAGGGTCGAACAAATGCCACTCTCCGCGGTTTTCAGCCTGTTCCATGAAAAGGTCCGGCAGGCAGACGCCGGTGAAGAGGTCATGTGTGCGTAAACGCTCATCCCCGTTGTTCAGCTTGGAATCAAGGAAGGAATAGATATCCTTGTGCCAGACGTCGAGGTAAACGGCGATCGCGCCTTTTCTTTGCCCGAGCTGATCCACGCTTACCGCCGTATTGTTCAGCTGCTTCATCCACGGTATGACACCGGACGATACTCCTTTAAAGCCTTTAATATCACTCCCGCGGCTGCGGATTTTCCCGAGATAAACGCCGATGCCTCCGCCTGATTTTGAAAGATTGGCAATGTCTGTGTTGCTGTCGAAGATGCCCTGCAGACTGTCATCAACTGTATCAATAAAACAGCTGGACAGCTGTCCGACAGGCTTTCCTGCGTTCGACAATGTTGGTGTTGCAACGGTCATATACAAATTGCTGAGTGCCCAGTAGGCTTCTTTTACAAGCTGAAGTCGGTGTTCCGTGTCTTCCTTTGCCATCAGCGTCATGGCGATGACGAGGTACCGCTCCTGGGGAAGCTCATAAACCGACTTGTCATAATCTCTCGCAAGATACCGGTCAGAGAGTGTCCGGAGCCCAATGTATGTAAAAAGCTTGTCTTTGTCGTGATCAATGACATCCGAAAGCTGCTCAATTTCTTCTTCGGAATAAGAGTCAAGAAGGTGCCTGCTGTAGATGCCTTTTGCCGTAAGGGTTTTAATCAGCGACAGAAAGGTGCCGCCGCCTGATTCCCTGTTATATGCCGCTTCTTTATACAGCTTTTTAAGATAAATCCGGGCACAGAAAAAGGTCCATTCCGGCTGAAGCTCACTGATATTTGAGAGTCCTTCGAGAATAAGAAGGTTGGTTACCTGAGAGGCAGAACAGACAGTCCGGCCTTCCATGCTTTGAACAGCTCTTTCGGTGTATGTATGGAGGTCAAGCTCTTTAAAATCTTTTCCGGTTTCAGAAATAAAGTCAGTCAGCCGCTGCGGTGAGAACGGGGCTTTTTCGTTTGTCAGTTCGTTTACGATGACGGTAGTCATTTTGGTTGCCATAAGACATCCTCCTCATTTATAGTTCAGATTTTCCGCATATTAAACGGTCAATGATCTTTCAGGAAAAAAGCTGCGAAAATCAAAAAAACCGCCCATGAGAACATGAGCGGATCAAACGATAGAATAAGAGGGTGCACGCATCCCTGTTACTGGCCATCGTTTCATCTCCTCAGTCCCCGAAGAATTCGAAACTTCTGCAAATCTAAGGCAGGTCTCCTGACTTGTGATCATTCTGCGCTGAGTCCTTCCCATACATTTCTCTCGTACAGTGGTATTCCCAGTTCGTCACACTTACAGTTGCGGGGACAGTTCCGGATTTGCACCGGATTCCCTTTTAAGCCAACATGTTGGCACCTTGATTCGCTGATTATTTCAATATGTGGTATGTAGTTTTAGTAGTAAAATCAATATGTTGTGTTATTTGATATTCTCATCATAAATGACATGGGTTATAATTTCAACTGAAATCTATGAAAATGTCGAAAGAAAAATAGAAAACCATTTTACAGTTCAGCGTGTTTCATCATACCATAGGTTAAAGGGAAGGTTACACTAAGTCTTATAAAAAGGAGATTTATCATGTACATACTTGTTAACGGCGAATATAAAAAGCGTGATGAAGTAGCGATTGATCTTGAAGACAGGGGCCATCAGTTCGGTGACGGGGTTTACGAGGTCATCAGGGTATATGATGGGGCATTTTTTGCGATGAAGGAGCATATGGAGCGGTTCATTCGAAGCGCAGAAGAAATCAAAATCGACCTTCCATATACGATAGGGGAGCTGACAGGTCAGCTTGAAGAACTTCTCCGCCTGAATAAGACAGAAGACGGCGGTATTTATATGCAGGTAACAAGAGGAGCTGCCGCAAGAAAGCATCTGTTTCCGGGCAAGGATACGCGTCCTGAATTAACGGCCTATCCAATTCCATGCTCAAAACCGGCAAAAGAGCAGGAGGTAGGGATTTCTCTCAGCCTGCTTGAAGACGTGCGCTGGCTCAGATGCGATATTAAAAGCCTGAATCTGCTGGGTAATGTCCTTGCAAAACAGGAGGCACATGACCGCGGGGCATATGAAGCTCTGCTGCACAGAAGCGGCATGATTACAGAGGGGTCTTCCTCCAATTTCTATGGGGTGAAAAACGGAAGTGTGTTTACGCATCCTGCGAATAACCTGATCCTGAATGGTGTTACGAGAATGAAAGTAGAAGAGCTTTGCAGACAGAACGGAATCGAGTTTCTGGAAGAAAGATTGAGCACTGAAGGTCTTGTCTCTCTTGATGAAGCATTTATCACATCTACGACCAGTGAAGTGATTCCTGTCATAAAGGTTGATGAAGGAAAGATTGGAGAAGGAATTCCAGGCCCGGTCACAAGAAAGCTTCAAAAGCTGTTTGATGAACTGATCGCAAAAGAAACGAAAGTGGTCGAGAAATAATAAAAATCCCGCCTGGTTTAGGCGGGATTTTCTGCTAGAGTGTATGTTTCCTGACAGGCAGGAATCCAAAAAGGACAGAAAACAATGGAGACAGGTAGAGAAAGAACGCAAATGGCAGGTACGCTATGACGTCCACACCGAGTGTCTGCGCAAAAAAGGCTCCGCTTACTCCCCAGGGAATAAGGGGATTGATCAGTGTTCCGGCATCTTCAAGGGATCTTGATAAATATTTCTTTTCAACGTTCAGTTTTTCATAGGCCGGTTTAAACGACTGACCGGGAATGAGTATGGACAAATACTGCTCTCCAGTTACGAGATTAACTCCGATTGAAGAAGAAATAGTTGCAAGGATCAGCTGCCCTTTGACTTTAATTCTCTCAATCAATCCGTTTAATAAAGTCTGGATCAGCTGCATTTTATCCATCAATCCGCCTAAAGCAAAGGCGATCATAATCAGCGAAATGGACCACATCATAGACTGAAGCCCGCCGCGGTTAAGCATTTGCTGGACGGTTTCCTGCTGAATATCAAACGCTGTTCCATTTTGCAGAACGGCTAAGAAACCGGAAAGATTTGTCCCGTCCTGAATGAGGAGACCTGTGATGCCGGCCGTTGCAATGCCTGCTGCAAGAGCAGGAATAACAGGAACCCGTGAGATGGCAAGTCCAATCACAATCAGAGGAGAGATCAAGGTCCATGGACTGATTGTGACGTGCTCTTTCATGACCGTCATAATTTCCTTAATGTTATCAAGTGTTGCTCCGTCAGCAGAAAGAGTTGTCCCCATATACCAGAAAAGTGCTGCTGTTATCGCATAAGCGGGAATCGTCGTTTGTGCCATATGGCGGATATGAGTAAAAATATTGACTTCAGCCACACCTGAGGCAAAATTCGTTGTATCTGACATCGGCGACATTTTATCCCCGAAGCATGCCCCGCAAATAACAGCCCCTGCAGCCCATTCAACGGGAACTCCTGCGGCAATGGCCACTCCCATAAGAGCAACTCCGACTGTACTGACCGTTGTAAAACTGCTGCCCACAAGACTTGAAATAATGGTGCAGCATAAAAGAGTCAAAATCAGGAGGTACGCGGGATCTATGATGGACAAAGCGGCCATCATGACAGTAGGTATGGTTCCGCTGAACATCCAGGCTCCAATAAGAATCCCGATTAAAGCAAGAATAATAATAGGCTGAACACCGGATTGAATGCCTTTTACAATCCCGTCCTCAATTTCCTTCCAGGAGTACTTATAAAGAATGGCTGCGCCGCTTAGAAAAACAAGGCAAAGCATCAGCGGAAGATGCGGTTCTGTTTTTAAGTAAAATAAACTGATGAAAATAATGCCGATCATCGATAAAAATAGAATCACTGAACCAGTGAATGAAAGTGATTTTGATTGACTCATAAATTGAAATTCCTTCCTTTTATACTTAAACGCTTTTATGCTTTTGTGCATAAAAGTATTATATCAGTCTATTGATCTATGTCAACTGGTGATAAAAGTAAATGGAACAGGATTAAGCAAGGGACGAAAAAACCCCTGAAACTTTGTTTGTGTCAGAGGTTTTTAAGTGTTTAGCTCTCAAAAAAACGGATGCTTAAAAAAGCACCCGTTAGCACATTTATTTTGCAATCAGCACTGAAATATTTGACTGATGATGCACTTTATCGCTTACTCCGCCGAAAAGCAGTTTTTTAAGGCCGCCTGAATCACTGTTGCCCATAATGATGAGGTCAGCTGCATGTTCATCGGCAAATGAAAGGATGGCATCTGCCGGGGAGCCTGACAGAATCTCAACGTCTCCGGTTGCCTGGTTCTCATCAAGCTTCATTCGAATCCTCGACGAGACCTCATCAGAATGGTCGAAGTGGTCATTTTTAGGCTGATCATCAAACTGGCGTGCCGCATCAGGGGCAACCGGATAGTTCTGAAGGTTATCAGTCAGGTAACCGTTTGCAGGAGCACTCGGAATACCGGGTCTGACGCCTCCAGTATTCATGGCATGCTCTGCCTGATAGACGTGAACAACAGTTAATCGTGTTCCGAGCTGCTTGCTCAGCTGAATTCCTTTAGTTAGAGCTGCTGAACTTTCATCCTGTCCGTCATAAGCTACTACAATGTGGTGAAATGTATCCAAGTTCATTCATTCCTTTCTTTTGGCAGATGATTTCATATTTTTGAAATACCCTGATATTTCCTTGGGAAAACGTTCATCTGTCAGAAATTTAGCTTAGGCGGACAGATTTTTTCATAATTAGGCGTACACCTGTTGTAATTGGGGTAATAAAAGATAGGATTTATTTTTCTATATCAGGGGGTTATCCATGTTTAAGTCACTATTTTCCATAAAGGGTGTGTTCATGAAACTGCTCATCTTCGTGCTGCTTTCAGTCATCCTTGTCTTTATGGTGCACAACTCAGTTATTGCATCGCAGGATGTCAGCAAATTAGAGGAACGAGCAAACGCCCCGACCATTATTTATGATCAAAACGGAGAAATCGCAAGCAAGATCTCAAGCTCCAAACAGGAATGGGTCAAGTATGAAGATGTGCCCGAACACTTTTACGCGGCGCTTCAGGCAACAGAGGACCAAAATTTCTACAAGCATAACGGGATCGATTATATCGGAATTGTCCGCGCTGCATTCAAGAATGTGCTGGCGGGAGGAGTTGTCGAGGGAGGAAGCACGCTGACACAGCAGCTTGCCAAAAATACCCTGCTTACTCACGATCAGACATTTAAACGGAAATTTGATGAGTATTTTATCTCGCAGAAAATTGAAGATGAATATTCAAAGGAAGAAATCCTGGAACTATACGTAAACAAAGTTTATTTCGGAGAGGGTGCCTGGGGACTTAAGCGGGCTTCAAAAGTATATTTTGGAAAAGAGCCTGCAGATCTGACCCTGAACGAATCAGCGATTCTTGTCGGTCTGATTAAAGCCCCGACGAATTATTCACCAGTCAAGAATATGGAAAAGTCTCTCGACCGGAGAGACGTCGTTCTGAAACTGATGAAAGAAGAAAACGTGATTACTGAAGAAGAAATGAACGAAGCGAAAAAGGAAAAAGTCGTTCTTGAAAGAAAAGAACTGGATCAATATAAAGGCCGCTACCCTTCGTACGTAGATCACGTAATTGAAGAAGCGATCAAAAAATACGGATTGACGCAAAATGAAATCCTTGCCGGCGGGTTTGAGATTCATACCGAACTGCGCCAGGACATGCAGTCATCGATCGAAAATGTGTTTAAAGATGATGCGAACTTCCCTGACCTGGGAGGAGATCAGCTGGTGCAAAGCGGTGCCGTTCTCCTGAACCCTAAAACAGGAGGAGTCCAGGCGCTGATCGGCGGCCGCGGAGAACATTCATTCAGGCAATTCAACAGGGCTACACAGCTGAAGAGGCAGCCGGGTTCGACGATGAAGCCGATTTCGGTTTACACGCCCGCTCTTGAAAACGGAATGACCGTTAATTCCAAGCTTGAGGATAAACCTCTGGATATTGACGGATATCAGCCAAAGAATTTTGATGGATCGTACCATGGCGAGGTTACCATGTATGAAGCTTTAATAAAGTCTCATAATGTGCCCGCTGTCTGGACATTAAACGAAATAGGCGTGGCTAAAGGTGTAGATGCAGCCGAGCGCTTCGGACTGCCGATTACCGAAAATGACCGCAACCTGAGTCTTGCACTTGGAGGACTTGATAAAGGGGTTGCACCGCTTAACATGGCCGAAGCCTATTCCGCTTTTCCAAATGACGGCACGCGCGTAGAAGCTCATGCGATCACGAAAATTGTTGATGTGCAGGGCAACACCATTGCGGAATGGAAAAAGAAAGAAACAGAAGTAACGACTAAAGAAGTAGCTCAAACGATGACACACATGATGCTTGGGGTTGTCAAAGAAGGAACTGGTAGAAAAGCTGCTCTCGAAAAGCATGAGCTTGCGGCGAAAACAGGGTCCACCCAGCTTGGCATCGACGGCATCGATGGGACTAAGGACCAATGGGTTGTCGGATATACACCGAACGTAGTTGGTGCGCTATGGCTCGGCTACGATCAGACAGATGAAAATCATTACCTGAAAACATCAAGCAGTGCAACAGCTGCACCGCTTTATAAAGTCATTATGGATGCAGCCCTGAAAAACGAAAAGCCTGAAGACTTTAAACTCGCTCCAATAAAGAAAGAAGAAAAGAAACCCGTGAAGAAAAAAGATACGGGCAAAGAGGAAAAAGAAAAGAAACGGGCTGAAGAAAGAAAAAAAGAAGCTGACAAAAAGGCAGAACAAGATGCCAAAGCAAGAAAAGAAGAACAGGAACGGCTGAAGCAGGAAGAAAAAGCAAAAGCCGATGAAGAAAAGAAACAAGCAGAAGAGAAAAAGCGCCAGGACGAAGAAGCTAAAAAAGCAGCACAAGAAGAAGCGAAAAGAGCAGAAGAAGAGGCGAGGAAAGCAGAAGAAGAAGCACGAAAAGAAGAGCAGATAAGAAAAGAAGAAGAAAAGAAAAAAGAAAAAGAAAAGCCGGCTGAGCCGCCAGCTGAGGAACCGGAAGAGCCAGCCGAGCCAAGTGAGCCGGCCGAACCGGAAGAACCGCCAGCTGAACCTGCTGAGCCTGCCGAACCTCCGGCAGACAGCGGAGGCGGTTAATATCAGACCGAACAGGGAGACTCCTGTTCGGTTTTTTTGCATGTCATGTGGAATAAAGCCATCAAACCGAAAAATGAGCGGCTTGATGGCACTGAACAGGCAGAATAGAACCATCAAAACCGAAAAATGATCGGCTTGATGGCACTGAACAGGCGGAATAGAACCATCAAAACCGAAAATGAGCAGCTTGATGGCCCTAAACAGGCAGAATAGAACCATCAAAACGAAAAATGAGCAGCTTGATGGCACTGAGCAGGCAGAATAGAACCATCAAAACCGAAAATGAGCAGCTTGATGGCCCTAAACAGGCGGAATAGAACCATCAAAAGCGTGAATCAAAAGCTTGATGGTTCTAAAAGGTCGTAATAGAACCACCAACATCATGAATCAAAAGCTTGGTGGCACTAATCAGGCGTAATAGAACCATCAAAAGCATGAATCAAAAGCTTGATGACACCAGCTCCCGTCACAGCCATCACAAAACAAAACGAAAAACTAAACACAACAAAAAACCGCATCCTTATAGACGCGGTTCTCAAAACTCTCTATCCTAAAACATTGGCATAATATACGTAATTAAAAACCATATAATTCCGAAGAAAATGACAAGATATGCTGTGTATTTAATAAAAGTGGCGCCAAGAAGGCTGTTGTTTGTCTTATGCTCTTCTTTTCGTTCAACATTCACTTGTTTGTGCTCAGACATAAGGTTCCTCTCCCTTATTGGTTTTTATAGGATAACGTTAAGCAGCCAGCCGATAACGACGATTGCTCCAATTACGATTAAAATAGTTCTGATCATGGCAGCGGTCTCCTTTTCTGTGGTGGATTGAAAACAGGGTGTTCTGACATTATCTTTTGTAATATCCCTGCAGCTTTATACCTTTACTTTTTCAGCTGTATTCAGAAAGCTTGATGTAAAGCGTGATTCTGTTGAGCAGATGTCATCCATTTCAGCAAGAAGCTCGCTTGGACTTTCACCGTCAATTAAAACTTTTATCTGCTTTGAGCTTGACGTCATAAGAGAGAACGTTATCAAAGAAGGAAGTTTTGAAACATCCACAATGCTTCGTCTTCCAGCTATGAAATACACCTTCCCGCTATAATTTTTGGCAAGCTGATTCAAACTGATCAGCTGGTCCATTCTGAATGGATTCTGAGTACAAAGACTTGTGGATACTAACTGGCTCATCATGTTCCTCCTTTGATTTTCCTATGTCGTTTGATAGTGTTCTTTACCTTATTTTTAAGATGTTGAAACCTTTCTTTATAAAAATGAGAAAAATAGCGAAAAATCTTAATTGACAAAATAATGAAGCAAATGGTAATCTATTTTAGGAATAATATCAAGAAATTGGCAAAGGAGGGGTACAACATGAAAAAGTTCATTGCACGTCAGTTCGATCGCAAAAACCGTTTTTATGCAGCCCCGCCTTGCCTTACGGCTATTTAGAGTTTTATCTCTAAATAAAGATAAGAAAAAGGCACGGGGTATGCTGCACTGTATACTCATGTGCCTTTTTATGTTTGTGTAAAAAGGCAGATCTCTAAACAGAGATGTGCCTTTTTTATATTTTTTAAACAAAAAGAAGGAGGAAATGAAATGAATGTTTGGGTAAGCAAAGCTGAAAAGCGCGTGAAGAAAGGCGATCCGGAAAGCGGCTAGTCACTTAATAGGAAGTTTTAGGGGAGATGAAAGCATGTTTGCAGTTTTAGTGAAATTAGGATGGTTTTTTAAGAAGTACTGGAAGCGCTACACAGCAGCGATTATTCTGCTTCTCGTTGTAAATGTTCTGGAGATTATTCCTCCAAAGCTTCTCGGGAACGCGATTGATGATATTCAGACAGGGAATTTTACGAGTGATTTGCTTGTGGAGTACATTGTCTTATTCATCGGTCTTGGTGTACTTGTCTATTTTTTATCATACTTCTGGATGTACAGTTTATTTGGCGGAGCTCATCTCGCTGAGAGGATTTTAAGATCCAAGCTGATGGGCCAGTTTTTGGTCATGACTCCGCGTTTTTATGAAAAAAACAGAACAGGTGATTTAATGGCCCGGGCGACAAACGATTTAAAAGCGATATCGACTACAGCCGGCTTTGGAATCCTGACACTGGTTGATTCAAGCATGTTCATGCTGACGATCCTTTTGACAATGGGGATTCTCATCAGCTGGAAGCTTACGTTTGCCGCCATTCTTCCTCTGCCGATCATGGCAATCGCCATGGGAATCTACGGAAAGAAGATTCACACGCGGTTCACGGCTGCTCAAGATGCCTTTGGCGATATGAACGATCAGGTGCTGGAATCAGTGTCTGGAGTAAGGGTCATTCGCGCATATGTTCAGGAACAGGCTGATGTGAACAGATTCAACGAATTGACTGATGATGTATACAAAAAGAATGTTCATGTAGCCAAAATTGATGCCTTGTTTGAACCTACGATTAAGCTGCTTGTCGGCATCAGCTACTTGATTGGTCTCGGATACGGAGCGTACCTTGTTTTCCATAATGAAATTACACTTGGTGAACTGGTTTCCTTCAACGTTTACCTTGGCATGATGATCTGGCCGATGTTTGCGATTGGCGAGCTGATCAATATTATGCAGCGCGGCAATGCCTCGCTGGACAGAATTAATGACACTCTTTCCTATGAGCCGGATGTGAAAAATGCCGATCATCAGGTGCAGGTAGGTTCGCCTAAATCCATTGAGTTCAAAAATGTCACATTCCGTTATCCATCATCAAATGTGGGGAATTTAAACGCCGTCAGCTTCTCGGTCAAGCGGGGAGAGACAATCGGGATCGTCGGCAAAACCGGCAGCGGCAAGACAACGATTGTCAAACAGCTTTTGAGACAATATCCTTCAGGAAGCGGCGAGATTTTGATATCCGGTGTTCCGATTGAGAAGATCCCTCTTGAAACGCTGCAGCGGTTTATCGGGTATGTCCCGCAGGATCATGTTCTTTTTTCAAGAACGGTAAGAGAGAACATTCTTTTCGGGAAAAAAGACGGATCAGATGAAGAACTGAACAAAGCCATTGATCTTGCGTTTTTCAGAAAAGATCTTGAGATGCTTCCAGAGGGGCTGAACACGCTCGTCGGAGAAAAAGGAGTCGCGCTGTCAGGAGGCCAAAAGCAGCGGATTTCCATTGCCCGTGCTCTTCTGATAGATCCTGAAATTCTAATTTTGGATGATTCGCTGTCAGCCGTAGATGCAAAAACGGAAACGGCCATTATCTCGAATATCCGCAGCGAGCGTGCCGGAAAAACAACCTTTATTACAACGCACCGCCTGTCTGCGGTTGAGCATGCGGACTGGATTATTGTCCTTGATGAAGGAAAAATCATCGAGGAAGGCAGGCACGAATCGCTGCTTGCCAAAAACGGCTGGTACAAGGAGCAATTTGAACGCCAGCAAATTGAAGCTGAAAATGAAGGCGGGGTGGGAGCATGAGCACAGGAAAGCGATTATTCCGCTATGCAGCCCTTTATAAAAAAACGCTGATCGCAGCTCTTCTGATGCTTACGGTTGCCGTAGGCGCAGAGCTGACCGGTCCTTTTATCGCCAAGAAAATGATTGATGATCATATTCTAGGCATCGAAAAAACATGGTATGAAACAGAAAAAGGAGAGCAGACGGCTGCCTATAAAGACTCCTTTTATAAACGGGAAGATTATTTTGAGCCGGGTGAGGAAAAAGGGGAAGAAGTGCACATTCTTCAAGTGCAGCGGGATTATTATTTTATCCCCGGCGAGCTCCAGTTTGACGGAGAACGCAGAGCTGAAGGAAATACAGTCACCATTTCAAAGGGAGAGCAGTCCGAGTCCTATCAGGGAACGAAGCTGTCTTCTAAAGAGCTGTTTGCTTTTTATGAACCGGAAATCGGGGGGCTGCTGACGTTAATTTTTGTCTATTTCGGCCTGCTTGTTTTTGCCTCATTCTTTCATTACGGACAGCGGTATTTTCTGCAGGTTACATCCAATAGGATTATCCAGAAAATGCGCCAGGATGTTTTTGCCCATATTCAGAGACTGCCGGTCGTCTATTTTGACAACCTTCCTGCAGGAAAAGTCGTCGCAAGGATCACAAATGATACTGAGGCGATCAGAGAGCTGTTCGTGGCGGTTCTGTCGACGTTCTTTACAAGTGCGATTTATATTACAGGAATCTTTGTTGCGTTGTTCCTCCTTGATGTGAAACTTGCTTTGATCTGTATGGTCATCCTTCCGATTCTTGCTGTCTGGAGCGTGGTATACAGAAAATATGCATCAGACTACAACCATAAAATCCGGTCGCTTGTCAGTGATATTAATGGAATGATTAACGAATCCATCCAGGGGATGACGATCATCCAGGCGTTCCGGAGACAGGAAGAAACAAAAGCTGAATTTGAAGAGATGAATGATTCGCACTTTCATTATCAGAATAAGCTTTTGAGCCTGAACTCCCTGCTCTCCCATAACATGGTGGGATTTATGCGGAACTGTGCGTTTGTTGCGCTGATTTGGTATTTTGGGGGCGCCTCAATCGGTGTCGGCTCCATGGTATCAATCGGAGTTCTTTACGCATTTGTTGATTATCTGAACCGGCTTTTTCAGCCGATTACAGGCATTGTCAATCAGTTTGCCCAGCTTGAAACAGCACGTGTCTCAGCAGAAAGAGTTTTTACGCTGCTTGATGAAAAAGGGATTGATGTCAGCGAAAAGAAAGAGCCGCGCTACAAGGGTGATGTTACATTTGAGCATGTTTCGTTCGGCTATAAGGAAGGCGAATATGTCCTGAAGAATATTGACTTCCAGGCAAAACAGGGCGATACGGTTGCGCTTGTCGGCCATACTGGTTCTGGAAAAAGTTCGATCATGAATCTTCTCTTCCGCTTTTACGACTGCAAGGAAGGGAAAATCATGATAGACGGAAAAGACATCATGTCGATGCCGCGCCAGACTGTGCGGGAGCATATGGGGATTGTGCTTCAGGATCCGTTCCTGTTTACCGGAACCATTGCCGCAAACGTCAGTCTGAACAACCCTGCGATTTCCCGTGAGCAAGTTGAAAAGGCACTCACTGATGTAGGTGCTGACAAACTCCTGAAACATTTGCCGCTTGGCTTCGATGAACCGGTTATTGAAAAGGGAAGCACGCTTTCATCAGGACAGAGACAGCTCATTTCATTTGCCAGAGCACTTGCATTTGATCCTGCGATCCTGATTCTCGACGAAGCAACGGCGAGCATAGATACCGAAACAGAAGCGGTCATCCAGGAAGCGCTTGAGGTGCTGAAAAAAGGAAGAACAACCTTTATCATCGCCCACAGACTTTCAACGATTAAGAATGCAGACCAGATTCTTGTGCTCGACCGCGGCGAAATTGCCGAGCGGGGCAGCCATGACGAGCTGATGAAACAAAAAGGCAAGTATTATCAAATGTATGAACTGCAGCAGGGAAAACAAAATTCTCTTGCAGGTTAAAAAAGAGCGTCCTTTGCGGGCGCTCTTTTTTGTGTCGATTAAGTTTCAGTAAGCAATTCCAACGCGTTTTTTCACATAAAGATCTTCCGCAAGCACTTTATAGGCAAAATACCCCGTATCTTCCGCAGAAATTTGTTTTCCGTCTTCAGGAAGAAAATCTTCCGCCACTCTGAATTCTTTTGTCAATTGGCCATCCGGCAAATAGGTCGGACACACGACAGTCCATTCCAGTCCTGATTCTTTCAGGGACAAATAGGCATTTAAATGTTCGTTAGCTGCGCGGGTCAGCGTTCTGCGGGACTCGCCGGATTGAAATCTATACAGATCAGGTGACGTTCTTGCCTGCAAAATCCCTGCTGTTCCGATTGTAATAATTCTTTTGATGCCTTCTTTTTTCATAGCTGAAATGATCAGAGGCACAGCAACTGTCAATGTATCATTGCCGTCAGTGCCAAGGCAGCTTACGACTGCCCCGCAGCCGGTCAGCGTTTTTTCGATGCTTGCAAGCTCTCTTGCATTTCCCTCAATAATTTGAGCATGAGCCTCAACTTGCTGAGGATCACGGGCCAGCATCCTCACATGGCGGTTTTCCTCTAAAGCTGTTTTTAAGAAAGCTCTGCCGACTCTTCCGGTTCCTCCGAATAATGCAATGTTCATCGTATCAGTCTCCAGTTCTTTTCTTTTAGTGTACTTTAAAATCCCCTCAGAATAAAACATACACAGCCAAGAACTGGTTACACTAAAAAGGCGAAAACAAATAGATTGACAGCCATATGCAATCCGAGTAATATTCTAACGTAATGATTATAAAATCCGATAAGGTTACTGGGGGTTTAAAAATGAAGAGATTTTTTAGTTTACTTGCACTTTTATCAGTTTCAGCACTGATTTTAACTGCCTGCGGAACAGGCGGCGATAAAAAGAACGGGGGAGAGCAGGCTGGTGACGCCGGACTTTACGATAAAGTAAAAGAAGAAGGCATGCTTGTGATTGGTACAGAGGGTACATACCCGCCGTTTACGTTTCATGACGAGAGCAACAAACTGACAGGATTTGATGTGGAAATTGCACAAGAGGTTGCTAAACGCCTTGGCGTGAAAGCTGAGTTTAAAGAAACACAGTGGGATGCAATGTTTGCAGGCCTTGATGCCAAGCGTTTTGACATGATCGCAAACCAGGTCGGCATTAAGCCTGAACGCGAAGAGAAGTATGCATTCTCTGATCCGTACATTTCATCTGCAGCTGTACTTGTCACACACAAAGACAACAAAGACATTAAGTCATTTAAAGATCTTGAAGGCAAAAAAGCGGCACAGTCACTTACAAGCAACTACGGAGAAATTGCGAAAGAAAACGGAGCTGAGCTTGTAGGTGTTGAAGGGTTCACACAGGCAATCGATTTAATCAATTCTAAACGTGTTGATGCAACCATCAATGATAAGCTTTCTGTTCTTGATTTCCAGAATCAGCGCAAAAACGCACCGATTCAAATCGTGGATGAAAGCAAGGATGCTGCACAAAGCGGTCTGATGTTCCGCAAAGACAGCGGAAAATTAGTGGAAGAAGTCAATAAAGCACTTGCTGAAATGAAAGAAGATGGCACGTACAAGAAGATTTCAGAGAAATGGTTTGGCGAAGATGTATCTGAATAACATTTTTGCAGATCCTGAACGTTTAGAACGTTTGGCCAATATTGCACAAAGTTCCCTTCTCCCTTTGGTGAAGGGAGCTTTGTATTATACCCTGCCGCTTACGCTTATTACGTTTACAATCGGTCTGATTTTAGCCGTCCTGACAGCTCTTGCAAGAATTTCAACGGTTAAGCCGCTTCAGTGGATCGCACGGTTTTATGTTTCCATTATCAGAGGCACGCCGCTGCTCGTCCAGCTGTTCATTATCTTTTACGGCCTGCCGAGTATCGGGGTGACGATCAGCCCGTTTATCTCGGCCATTATCGGCTTCTCTCTGAATGTAGGGGCCTATGCTTCTGAAATTATGAGGGCGGCGATTCTGTCAACACCGAAAGGCCAGTGGGAGGCGGGATACTCGATTGGAATGAGCTATTCCCAGACACTGAAGCGCATCATTCTGCCGCAGGCGTCGAGGGTTTCAATACCGCCGCTTTCCAATACGTTCATCAGTCTGGTGAAAGACACGTCGCTTGCCTCATTAATCCTTGTAACAGAGATGTTCAGAAAGGCTCAGGAAATTGCTTCAACGAATTATGAATTTCTGCTGATGTATTCGATGGCAGGACTCTTGTACTGGATCATCTGTTTTATCCTTTCTGTCGTTCAGCAGCAGATTGAAGGAAAGCTGGACCGCTAT
Organism: Metabacillus sp. cB07; assembly: GCF_016839225.1. NCBI lineage: Bacteria > Bacillati > Bacillota > Bacilli > Caryophanales > Bacillaceae > Metabacillus > Metabacillus sp. cB07. Next base: position 815,860 of record NZ_CP069296.1, read on the forward strand.
GTTGCAAAATAAGAAAGGAGAATACGCATGATTTCAATGAAAGAGCTGCATAAGAGCTTTGGTGAACTGGACGTTCTAAAAGGAATCGATCTTGATATTCCAAAAGGGAAAGTAGTTGTTGTCATCGGTCCTTCAGGTTCAGGCAAAACAACGCTGCTTCGGTGTTTGAACGTGCTTGAGGTGCCGAATAAAGGCAGGATTACACTTGATCAGCAAACACTTGATTTTACGAAGCCTGTCCCTAAGAAAACCATTACACAATTCAGAAGCAATACAGGAATGGTTTTTCAAAACTATAATCTTTTTCCTCATAAAACAGCCCTGGAAAATGTCATTGAAGGGCCAGTGATTGTTAAGAAAACAGACAAAGAAACAGCGAGAAAAAAAGCGAAGGTCCTGCTTGAAAAAGTCGGCCTGGGAGACAAAATGGATTTCTATCCGTTCCAGCTCTCAGGCGGTCAGCAGCAGCGTGTAGGCATTGCAAGAGCTCTTGCGATGGAGCCTAAGGTTATGCTGTTTGATGAACCAACCTCAGCACTTGATCCAGAGTTAGTGGGCGAAGTACTGAAAGTAATGAAGGATCTCGCAAATGATGGAATGACGATGGTTGTCGTAACGCATGAAATGAGATTTGCAAAAGAAGCAGCTGATGAAGTGATCTTCATGGACGGGGGAGTCATTGTCGAACAGGGCACACCGGAAGCCTTGTTCAACTCGCCAAAAGAAGAACGGACGAAAAAATTCCTCAGAAAGCTTGAAGAGTAGGCGGAAAGCCTGCTCTTTTTATTTTGCCGCCAAACGCTCAAGCAGCTCTTTTTTTTCCTGTTCAAAATAATACACTCGGGGCATGTTAAAATGGACAACCATCTCATGCGCAAGACTGACACAAACAAAAGTGACCGCTTTCCAATCAATCGCTTCAAGCATGGAGCATTCTCCTCATGGACGTTTTCTCTATATATATGGAAACAGGAACTTGTTTGATACTAGCGTGAGGAAACTACTTTGGATCATAGGCAGAATGATGATGAACAGTTCTGCTTTTAACAAGTACAATCAGAAATTTAGTGGACCAGTTAGAAAAGAGTATATCGGAAATGGATGAACTGTATCTAACTTAAAACAGCAGTGGACTGAAGCGGAAGGCACTTGACTCCTTGTCCAGCTGCAGCGCCCAACTCCTCTGTCAGAACAAAATCCCCCAAAAAGTCAAAACCGGACTTTTCGGGTGATTTCTTATCTGACTGCCGGAGCAAAACGGGCGCTTCCGCTTTTCTAAGGGGATGAAGAGGGCACTGAAGATCCCGCAAGCGCAGCGAGGAAGCTTCAGGCACTCCCCGCGGAAAGCAAGTGACTGGAGCGCAAGGGAACGGGTATGATTTGGAATCTACATGATCATAAAACAGCCTGCCAATAAGAAGAGAGGAGAAGTTCACGTCTTCTTTAGCTTAAAAAGTATCTAGGAATGGATAAACTTCAAAGTAAATAAAGAAGACCCCGGCAGAATGCCGGGGGTCCTTTAAGCCATGTTATGCAGTTGTGTTATTAGAATTTTCCGCCCATGTTAGATTGAGCGTAAGAAACTAAACGCTTAGTGATTTCGCCGCCAACTGAACCGTTAGCACGAGCTGTTGTTTCTGGTCCAAGGTTTACTCCGAACTCAGAAGCGATTTCGTACTTCATTTGATCGATTGCTTGTTGTGCACCAGGTACAACTAGTTGGTTTGAAGAATTGCTGCGTGATTGTGCCATGTAATAACACTCCTTGATGTAGTATAGTTTTTTTGGGTTCTCTGGAGTTGCACCAGTGCATGAGGTCCATGGCCGTCTCGGCTAACCCACTATGTCAGTTGGCAGCGGGTTGTTCGTTGCTGTTACTAGGTATTATGGGTAGAATGGGCGGTATTATGCACGAACCTGAAATGGTAAATATTATGGAAAATTGCATGTTACATAAAGTAGAAGAAAGTAAGGGAAGATAGAAAAAAACTCGTCCGCAGGTGATTAGAATGAATATGTGTCCGCTATGCAATGGATTCAGCGATGAAGCAAGCGCTGCAAGCTGTCCAAACTGCCAGACGCTGATGATCGATCATGGGAAAATGACAGATTACCTTGATGAATACAGTGCGTATATGGAGATTGATACAATGAAGCTGTTTGACGGAGTGCGGGAATCACTTGAAGCACACCGCTGTGTGCATTTGTTTTCCTGCATGAACTGTCTGCATGAAGAGGCTAGGGAGATTCAGGAATAATTCAGCATAAAAAAACTGCCTGAGCTGTCTCAGGCAGTTTTTGCGTTTCCGCTTTTCTTATTTCGCAAAACAATTAAGTTTTGCGCTTCGATGTCTAGCTCCACCGTCCAACTCCTCTGCCAGAACAAAATCCCCCAATAAGTCAAAACCGGACTTTTTGGGGGATTTCTTTTCTGTCTATCGGAGCTTACCGGACGCTTCCGCTTTTCTTATTTTTCGCTCGCAGGACGAATGCGCTGCTCTGAATCTTTATCGAAGAAGTGAGCTTTGTTCATATCAAGCGCAAGCTCAATGATTTGGTCAGGTGCTACATCTGTGCGTGAATCAACGCGTGCGATGAAGTCCTGTCCGTCAATTTTGGAATAAAGCATTGTTTCTGCACCCATAAGCTCAGAAACTTCAATTTTAGCCTGGATTTTTGATCCTGCAGATGAATCGATGAATACCGGCTCATCGTGGATATCCTCAGGACGCACACCCATGATCAGTTCTTTTCCTACATAGCCCTGTTCGCGAAGGTATTTCATTTTTCCTTCTGGAACAACGATTGATTGAGTGCCGATTGCAAACTTTCCGTCAGTCAGTTTGCCTGTAAAGAAGTTCATGGAAGGTGAACCGATGAATCCTCCAACGAAGAGGTTCTCAGGCTTTTCATATACTTCTTTAGGAGCTCCGACCTGCTGGATGATGCCGTCTTTCATAACAACGAGGCGTGTTGCCATTGTCATTGCTTCAGTCTGATCATGCGTTACATAGATAGTAGTCGTTTGCAGACGGTGGTGAAGCTTTGAAATTTCAGCACGCATTTGAACGCGCAGTTTAGCATCAAGGTTTGAAAGCGGCTCATCCATTAAGAATACTTTAGCGTCGCGGACGATTGCGCGTCCAAGTGCAACACGCTGGCGCTGACCGCCTGAAAGTGCTTTTGGTTTGCGGTCTAAGTACTGATCAAGGCCAAGAATGCGGGAAGCATCTTTCACGCGGCGGTCGATCTCGTCTTTAGGGAATTTGCGAAGTTTCAGTCCGAATGCCATGTTGTCGTATACAGACATATGCGGGTATAGCGCGTAGTTCTGGAATACCATCGCGATATCGCGGTCTTTAGGAGCAACATCGTTCATGCGTTTGCCGTCGATTGAGAAATCTCCGTTTGAGATTTCTTCAAGACCTGCAATCATGCGAAGAGTTGTTGATTTACCGCAGCCTGACGGGCCTACGAATACGATAAATTCTTTATCCTGAATATGAAGGTTGAAATCTTCAACCGCTGTTACTTTGTTGTCATATACTTTGTAAATATGGTCTAATTTAAGCTCAGCCATGTGAATCCTCCTCTGAAGTGAAAGCGTTTTATTTATAGATTCAGTGTAAGCCATTTCAGAGGATAAGCCTATGGACAGGTTGCACAAAAAAATGTAAGGGTTTTCGTGCAACGTGTACAGAGAGTCAATCAGCCATCTGCTCGATGTACTTCATCATGAGGGAAACCGCCGCTGCTTCATGAAAATGCTTAACATCAAGCCCTGTTTTTTCAATGAACTTATCAATTCGGTACTGGACGCTGTTTCTGTGCATGTACAGTTTTTTGGCAGTAAGCGAGACATTCAGGTTGCATTCAAAGTACACCTTGAGTGTCTGGACAAGCTCTGTGTCAGTCAGCGATTCAGTCAGGAATTCAGAGAAGAGCTGATCTGTTACGCTTCCATTTAAAAAGAAAACGGGAAGAGCTTCCGAGAAGGTGATGCATTGCTTGATTCTGAAGGACTGGCAAATCACTTCAAAGCCTGCCTGTTCAGATTGTATTCTCTCTTTTACCCCGGCATCCAGTTTGTTCAGCTGTCCGATGCAGACGTAAAGCTCGATGAAAAAGTCACTCGTAAACGAATCAATCCACTGGTCGATGCTTTCTTTATCAATGACGGGCTCTGGATGATCTTCAAAGATGATGCCTTTTTGCTGGCTGATCCAAAGAATTGTAGAAGATGGAATCGATCCCTGCATCGCTTCTTCAAAGCTCTGCCTGTCAGAAACAGGCTGCCTGCTGAAAAAATAATAGCATCTGACTGCATCTGCAGAGGGGGGAAAAGGAGGTCCGCCGTCCCCGTATAAATAGTGAAGCCATTTGAGAGAGCGCTCACTGTGCTCGCCAAGACCAGGATCATAGGGGGTATAAAGTGTCGTAAGCAGATTTTTTTCTTCCTCCGTTACAGCTTCGCTTAAAATGCCGAAAATCTGGCCTTCATCTGTTTTATACCACTTGTAGCCTTTCTTTTCATGCGAATAGGCAAGAGAAAAGGCATCTTTATAATGGGCTGCTAATTTTTCGATCATAGGCTGTCTTGTCTCCTTTCTCTGCCGGTTGTGTGCTCTCCTTATTATATAAAAAAGAGAGAGCAGGCGATAGCCTAGCTCTCTCTTTTTGCCGGCGGCTCCTCCTGCTCGAGGTCACGGGCTTCTTCAATATTTGCGGAGTGATATCTGCTGTGGACAGAACCGCCTGACAAACCTTCATTAATCATCCGGTCGATATCCAGATAGGCTTTGTCCCGGCCCTCATACTCCGTATCTTTCTGTTCCTCTTTCATGGCTTCGCCTCCTTTTCCCCTATTTTGCGGAGGTGAAGCGTAAATTAACCGTCATAGACATGAAAGAGCATAAGTTCATGAATCTGAGACCTTATCGCCTCTTCATCTTCTGCTGCGGGTGAAGCCTTTTCCCATTCAATTTCCCCGTTTTTATGATAGAGCGCATCATAACGGTTGCCTTTAAAATAAAAAGAAACCCTCCATCCAGGCAAATTTGCCTGTTTGAAAAGAGGCTTCCATTGGAAGTGTGTAATCATCAGCCATCGCCCCCTTGTACATTTATCTTAATGGAAGTCGGGGAGATTGGAAAGCGGTTCCTTTGCTGAGTTCAAAAAAGAGCGAAAGAAGCTGGTCCAGCCGTTTTTTCTGAATAGCAGCTTCATCAAAGGACATCGGTTTGCTGTTCAGTTCGTAGATGACCGGACCTTTCTCTGTCAAACCGATATCGGCAGAAAATTCCCCGATCAGCCCGAAGCTTCTGGAAAGCTCGTTTCCCGCTGTGCTCAAGATGGCCTGCAAGTGATTCAAATCAGCCTTTTCCCTGACAGATTCAAATGGAAGAAGAGTTCCTCCATATTTCACATGCGTCGTCGGATGGCTTGGTCCTCCTGATGCACGTACACCAATGCCGGTTATTTTATATTCGCCGCGGCTTAAATGAACAAGTGCCCTTAAATCGTATTTCCTGCCCAGCACGGTGTCTGTATGAGCTTCTTCCTGGATCAGATACCCTTTTAAAAAGGGATGGCAGGCAGACCAAAAATCTTTATAGCAGGTGTCAGACCCGTCAGCCGATGTGAGCTTAAACCCGGATGATTCTTTTCGGATCCGAAAAATCCCCTGGCCATGGCTGCTGTCCACCGGCTTTAAATAGGCAGAAGGATAATTGTTCATAAAGGTAAGAATGTCATCAAAAGCTGTTATCTTATAAGTAAGGGGGAGGGATGAATTCAGTTTCTGCTTCAAAAGGCAATAGACATCCCATTTATTGAAGAAAAACGGGTTAAAGACCGGAATCTTTTCAGCTTTCATCCGTGCCATAAACAGACGATATCCAGTCGTCTCCTCTGCTGAACGGTCCGGCAGCCGGTTGTAGATGACATGCGGCAAAGGCAGCTCCACTTTTGCCCACTGCTGGTGCCTGCGGCTGTAGACAAAGCCGCTTACACCCAATTCATGAATGGCGCTCAATGTCACCACACAGCATATTTCCCCGGCTTTTTGCACTTCATGCTGCAGACTTTTGAAGTAGGCGCCGTCTCCGTGAAAGACCGCACCGTCTATTCCATCTCCTGCAAGAATGCCGACAAGCGGCCGCCGCGCTGTCATGTAAATAAAGTCTCCGGCTCCATAATCGCCTTCCGCGTCAAATACTTCGCGTATTGAAGCGACAGCTCAGTTGAAATCCTGTCTGCTTCTATGAGATCAGGATGTGAAAAAATCGATCTTCCGGGCTTTGAATTTGCTTCAAACAGCCAGACAGCACCGTCAGTATCTATGCCAAGGTCAAATCCGATTTCGCCTATGTGGCCAATGGTGCCTTTGTCAATCTCCTCACTAATAATAAGTGCCGCTTTCTTAAGTGACCGAAAGGCATAGTTCCGTTCAGCCTCGGTCTGGAAAAGCTCATGGAGCGTCCTGACTGCCCCTCCGTTTTCAAGATGAGTTGTGGCACTTCCTTTGCCTGCTACTTTCGCGGCGATGGCTGTTACTTGAAAACGGCCGCTGCCGTCTTTGTTGGTGTGGACACGGAAATCCATTTTCTGCTTGCCTGACTTCAGCAGTTTGATGCGCTGCTGGATGACATACTCGTCAGGATTCCGGTCACCGAAGGAGTGGGTAAAAAAGGCATCAAGAGACTGGTACTTCCGCAAAATGTTCCTGTCAGTGCCGGAGCGGTACCTGCTGTAATACTCCTTTTTTTCCGGTTCATAAATAAGCTGAAAGATGCCGCGGCCGAGACTGCCGTTTTTCGGTTTCAAAAAAACACTGCCGCAGCGGGCAAGCATAGTGTGAATGTCCGACACGTCCGCACCCGGCAAAGTTTCAGGCAAATAGGCTGATGCCTCGGGACTCGCAACCAGGAGCTTGTGAATGGTCCATTTGTCAAAAAAACCGGGATTAAACCAGGGAATCCCATATTCTAAACTCAGACGTCTTTTGACCTCCTGTATTGCCTGATGGTCTTCAATCTGCCTGTTCGGCAGCCGGTCATACACCACATTCGGCAGGGGAAGCGTTGTCCGCCTCCATCCATCGTCATCAAAGACACAGGCGCTGACTGTGCCCGAAAGCCAGTCAATGGAGTGGCTGCCAAATACATACGCTGCGACGCCTGCAGCCCTTTGTGCAGTCAGAAATTTCGCAAACAGAAGAGACCGGCTGCCGACCGGCCTTAGGATGGACTCCGTAAAACCAGCTGTGAAAATACCAATAAGAGGACCTAAATAAACAGATTCACCGTGCACAAAAACCTGTGTTTTCTGAAGGGGGAGATGAAGGTGATCAAACAAATCCTTTGATAGTCTGATTTCATGTTTTTCATGAAAATCCACCTTGCAGCCGCGTACTGAAGAACCAAATACGGCCTGGCTGATTTCGTCTGCTCCTTCATGCCTGAAGGAAGATGGAAGAGTCAGCATCAAGGAGTCAGTAAAGCTCAGGCTGATCGGGTAACTCATAAAACACCTCCGGATTCATCTTTTTCTCTCCCGGTTTGGCAAAGGAAAAGGGAGTAATCAATAATGGCGCGGGCCGACGGTCTTGGACCGGCTGCCGTCCTGTCATCCTGATGTTTAGAAGGTTTCGTGTTCACTTCAATAATCCAGGGACGTCCTTCCAAATCCACGGCAAGATCAACGCCGAATTCACCGAACAGCCCGCCCGCATACATGCTGAGTGCTTTTGAAATTTCAATGGACAGTTCATTTAACAGCTTGCGGATGTGAAAAGCGTCATCTGCAGCAAATGAGTCTTCAAGGATTCGTTTAATTGGGTGCTGTGACCCTCCCCTTGCAAGGTTGGCGACAAACTGATTTTCAGCAGAAACACGGGCGACCGCCGAAGTCACCGCCCACTCCGCCATGTTCCGTTTATGGCACAGAATCCTGAAATCAAGCGGTCTGTCCTGAAAGGTCAGAAGGCTGATGCCTTCCTGAATGATAAAAGCTTCTTCTTTTATTCTCGGATAAAGGCTTTTGAACAGCTCATCAGCAGATACATAATGCCTGAGCAGGTGACCTGAGAAGGTTGAATAATCAAGCTCATAGCCGTCATCGGTCTGTGAAATCCGGAAGATCCTTCTGCCCTGGCTTCCGCTTGCAGGCTTTAAAAAAACGACGGGGAAGAGCTTCACCATCATCTCAAAAACCCTCTTTGAAGCAAGCAGTTCTGTTCTTGGCAGATGCGGGGCGAGTTCTCCGGCCTGACTTAGAATCTGATGGACTTCCCATTTGTTTAAAAATCGGTCATTGAAATAAGGAATTCTTTCCCGGATGAAATGGGAAGACATCTCCATAAAAGCTTCTGACTGCTCAAGCGCACGGGAGTGAAGGCGGTTGTGAACGGCGTCGGGTAAAGGTACAGAGCTTTCCATCCATGTATCCTGACAAAGCGTATATCCGCGCATTTCGGAATTTTTATAGCCTGAAAGATCAAACACATAAAAAAGAACACCTTTCTCAAGGCTGCAGGAAGCAAGCTCCCTGTAAAACCCATCCATTTTTCCAAGTGATTGAGGAAGTCCTGCTCTTTCACATTCCGTCAGCACCGCAATCACCGGTCCAATGATGACGGTTTTCTCTCTAGGGTCATACGTCATGCTGCAGACAAATGGGTGCAGCGGCAGGGAAAGTTCATTTAAAAGCTCGGGATGGATGGAGACGAGGGAATGTTCTTCCCTTATACTTACGAACTGTGCAAAAAGACTATTCCTCCCGCACGTCAACCTGATTCTTGCACCGGAAGGAATGTTCAGCGATTCGCGTAAAGACCGGCTGATATAGATGCATCTGTCCGGCAGTTTCTTGCGGGCGGCCTTAATCTGAATTTTTTCGGTTACCATGCAGAACCCTCATTTGCTCACTTTTCTAACAAGCTCTATAATATTCCTATAGGCAGAAGCTGATAGAAGCATCTTATGAAAAATTACTCAAACGGTGAGATTTTGGAAGGTAGATGAAGATGACAGTATTTCTAACAATTGCATTAATGATCGTGATCGGAGCGGCAATCGGCGGGGTAACGAATCATCTCGCCATTAAAATGCTTTTTAAGCCGCATGAAGCAAAGTACATTTTCGGGAAAAAGGTTCCATTTACTCCGGGTCTGATTCCTAAACGGCGTGATGAGCTGGCAGATCAAATGGGGAAAATGGTTGTGGGGCATCTCCTCACTCCGGACGGCATCAAGCGGAAGATTGCCAATGAAGAGTTTCACCAGACAGTGACGTCATGGACAGCCAAAGAAGCGGAAAAGCTCATTTCCAGCAGCAAAACCGTGACTGAGCTTGCAGCTGATTTTGGCATAGGGGAGTTGGATGACAAGGCGGAAAGATGGCTTAAGGATATGCTGAGCCAAAAAATAGCAGAAAAAACAGCTCATTATAAAGGTCTTTCCATCAAAGAAGCTCTCCCGGAAACCCTTCTTGAGAAAATTCAGCAGTCTATTCCGCAGGCAGCAGATTTTATTCTGAAAAAAGGCAGTGACTATTTCCAGAGCGAAGAAGGAAAACAGCGCCTGAGACGGATGATTGATGATTTTCTGGCAGAAAGGGGCATGCTCGGCGGCATGGTCCAGATGTTCCTTGGAAACACAAGTGTATTTGACAAAGTGCAGCCGGAAGTCCTGAAATTTCTCCGCAACGGGGAAACAAAGCGGCTGATTACATCTGTCCTTGAAAAAGAATGGGCAAACATACAGAATTTGAATGTTGGCGAAGCTGCAGAAAAATTCAGGCTCGAAGATCTTGCTGAAGCAGCACAGCAGGCCATCCTCAAAGAAATCGGCATTAAAGAGAGGCTGAATGCACCGGTTTCACAATATTTGATGCCTTACTCTGATTGGATACACGAGGACCTGATTCCGAAAATGACGGCAAAAGCCGTTGAGTATCTGCATAACAACCTGGATTACATGCTCGGACAAATGCACCTTCAGGAGATTGTCAGGGAGCAGGTTCAATCCTTTTCAGTTTCAAGGCTTGAAGAAATGGTGCTTGGCATTTCAAGACGCGAATTTACGATGATCACCTATCTTGGCGCACTGCTCGGCGGTCTGATCGGAGCACTTCAGGGAATAATCGTCATGCTGATAAACTAGCGCAATGGGCACGAAATGAAATTCCGGGAATAGTCTGTTATAGTGGTAGGAGCCTGCGTAAAAGGCGAAAAGATGTTAGGAGGACTTTTTATGTCTGCAAATGTATATGATTTAGGCTACAGCCTTGAGAAAGCACTTCGCGAAAGCGATGACTTTAAAACATTAAAAAACCTTTATGATGAAGTGAACTCAGACAGCTCGGCACGCACGCTGTTTGAAAGCTTCAGAGACGTTCAGCTGAACCTTCAGCAAAAGCAAATGTCCGGCCAGGAAATCACACAGGATGAAATCGAACAGGCTCAAAAATCAGTCGCCCTCGTTCAGCAGCACGACAAGATCTCGAAGCTCATGGAAGCAGAGCAGCGCATGAGCATGACGATTGCAGAACTAAACAAAATCATCATGAAGCCGCTTGAAGAGCTTTATGGGAGTCTTGAGCAGTAACAAAAAGAAGATGTGACATACTTATTTAAGTCATTGAAAAAGTCCGAACTGGAGTATAAATAGTTCGGACTTTTTTATGTTAAAGAACTGATATAGCTGGGGAAAAATTATGGCGTCATTCCGCGTAGTGCTGCCACTTTTGCCGGAGAAGGGTTCTTGATTGTGGCGTCATTCCGCGTAGTGCTGCCACTTTTGCCAGTGAAGGGTTCTTGTTTGTGGCGTCATTCCGCGTAGTGCTGCCACTTTTGCCGGAGAAGGGATCTCGATTGTGGCGTCATTCCGCGTAGTGCTGCCACTTTTGCCAGTGAAGGGTTCTTGTTTGTGGCGTCATTCCGCGTAGTGCTGCCACTTTTGCTGGAGAAGGGATCTCGATTGTGGCGTCATTCCGCGTAGTGCTGCCACTTTTGCCAGAGAAGGGTTCAAGTTTGTGGCGTCATTCCGCGTAGTTTTGCCACTTTTGCCAGTGAAGGGTTCTTGTTTGTGGCGTCATTCCGCGTAGTGCTGCCACTTTTGCCGGAGAAGGGTTCTTCTTTGTGGCGTCATTCTGTGGCCCAGCCCCATACACGCTTTGAAATTCGAGTTTTCGAAATAAAAGAACTATTTAACCGCTTACATTTTTTCTCGAAAAGCTCTTGTCAAAACGGAAAAAACTTGTAATAATAAATGTAAGCGTTTTTATTATACCTATTCTTTGGTCTGCGGTTATGGGGATGACCAGCAGTGCCGTTTTGCGTTCAGATCCTGCGGGTAACAGGACCTGAAACAATGGGAGAAAATCAAATATCGGGGTTTTAACTTATAGAACAGCTCTGAGGCACATGTCTCAGAGCTGTTTGCGTTTGGGCGACTACGTGGCTCTTTCCTTTTCTGTTATGGCCTATCTGCTTTTCTATCGTTCTATTTCAGCTCAAAAGGACATATTCCTATATTAGAAATCAGACATCAGCTGAAGGGGGATTCACTGTGATCTACCGACTACTGGCATTAAATATTGACGGAACCCTGCTCCGTTCAAACGGCCGTCTTGAACCTTCAACAAGGGAAGCGGTCCAATATGTGCAAAACAAGGGAGTGTATGTGACTCTCGTGACAAGCCGCCATTTTCAGATGGCAAAAAAACTTGCAAAGGCACTGAAGATAAATAACCTGCTGGTCACTCACAGCGGTGCGTTTGTTTCTGATAAAGTGGACAGATCGCTGTATGAAAACAGGATCTCAGAGGAAAAGACATTTAACCTCGTCCAGGTGCTGGAAACGTTCGACTGCAATGTGCGCATCGTGCACGAACGTTTTTCGCTCGGCAACCGGAAAAAGGTATCTTCTTCTATTTTAGGAAAAACGCTGCTTAGTCCGAAAGATCCGCTTTTTTATCCTGTTCAATTCGTCGAATCGCTTGGGGAAAATTTAAGGGATGAACCGCTCGCCGCACCTAAGCTTGATGTTTATTTTTCTGAGGCAGAATCATGCCTTGAGGCAGAGAAGGTTCTCGCCAATGCGTTTGAAGGTATTACAGTAAGAGTGAAGAACCCTTCCATGCTTGAGATAACAGCAAAAGGAGTCTCAAAGGAAAAAGGTTTAAGGCTGCTCGGCCAGCATCTCGGCATTGCACAGGAGGAAATGGTTGCAATTGGTGATGCAGAGGACGATATGAACATGATTGAGCTTGCAGGTTTGGGTGTGGCAATGGGAAATGCCCCTCATGCCGTTAAAAAAGCAGCGGACTGGATCACAAGGAGCAACGATGACCAGGGAGTTGCCTATATGGTCAAAGAGCATTTCAGAAAACAGCACCGCATTGAATTTTTGGATAAACTGAAGGTGGACCGCTAAGAAACCGCAGCCGGGAGCTGCGGTTTTTCAATGTTTAGGAAATTTTAAAAGTAAAAGGCTTTGGACAACATAACAAAGTTATCCTCGTCCAGCTCCAGCGCCTAAATCCTCTGTCAGAACAAATCCGTCAAAAAAGGCGGGACCCGGACTTTTCCGCCGGATTCTTATCTGCCTATCGGATCTGACCAAGGCGCTTCCGCTTTTGTTCTTTTCCCTCCAAAAGCATTTGTAAATTCTATGTTAATCTGTATCCCTTTCAAAAGGATTTTTATAGATTAATAAGAAATACGTAAGAATGCTGAAAAAGGAGGCTCATCATGATAAACAAAGCAGCAGTCCGCAAACCGTTTCTGATGAAAATGTGGGAGCATTACCCGAAGCTCTGGAAAGGGCTGATTGATGCAGGAATCCTGCTGAAATACAAAACGCTTGATATCAGGAAGCTTCCTGACAAAGTGGTCATGCCCTCATCAAACGTCCTCTACGTGGATGCAAAGGAAAACCGTGGAAGGGCCCTGCTGATCAGCGGCGGCGTCACGCAAAAAAGACTTCTGTCTTTCTGGGAAGATGCTGTAGCAAACCTGCAGCCGGATATCGTCATAGACATTGGCGTCAACTACGGAGAATGCATCTTTTCCGTTCCTTATCCAAAGCATGCCAAGATTTACGGGATAGAAGCAAACCGGAATTTGCTTACATATATCCAAAAATCAAGGGATGCTCATCCAAATTCAGCGCAAATCAAAATTATTCATGCGTTTGCATCTGATAAAGACGGGGAGGAAAAGGAATTTTTCGTTGATAACCACTGGTCAGGCACTTCTTCCGCGTCCTATAAACCATCGCATAGTATGATTGACCAGGTGTCAGTAAAGGCCATGACAGTCGATTCGCTGTTTAAAAATGACTTAAAAGACAAGACGGTTCTCTTTAAAATTGACGTAGAAGGGTACGAAGCGTTTGTTCTGAAAGGCATGAAGCACCTTTTTGAAGAAAGCCGGTGTGTTCTCGGGTTTATCGAGTTCAACAGTGAATACTTCGGGAAATCAGGCGTGGACGTGAAGGAGTTTTTCGCCTATTTGAACCGGTATTTTACAATCTACGTCTATCAGGATAATGATACTTTAGTAAAAATGAAGAATCTCACAATCGATGACTTGTACAGTATGTTTGATTCCCGGTATGTTCATACAGATCTATTGCTTGCAACCAATGAAGAGCTGGCAGATTCCCTTGTTTAAAAGAGGGGGCTGCATACAGCTCTTTTCATTTTTTGAGAAGGGATTTCGCGTTATGTTTAGAAATAATAAAGAACCATTATTTTTATTTTTATAAGCAGGCGTCTCTAGGTCAATTACATCGTTTTGAATGACTAACTAAAGAAAGAAGGGAAAGAGATGAAAGGGGATTTCTTTTCAAACTATGAAAAATTCATTATCGTGCCGCTGGAAGAACAAAATGCAAAGCAGGAATTCACTCCTTCCGACTATCCGTCTCATTATATTCTAACCCTGTCGCTCTATGATGCGCTTATTGAAAACTGGAATGAAGCTGCCAAATTTGAAATAGACATTAAAGCCGGTCTTGAGAAGGTATTGGAAGAGTTCAACCGGAAGCATGGAGATCATTATCATCTGCAGGTGCTTGAGCTCGATACTGATAAACCATACTTTGTTCTCGCTTTTTCAAGCAAAATGAAAATCGAGAGCGAAGAAGCAGACAGCAGAATTGCCTATGTGCTTGAAATTCTATTATCCAATCATCTTTATGTGGGCCAAAGCTGGTACAGGCTGATCGGCGACAAAGGAAGAATCAAGCGCCAGCTGTTCAGCTACTCGTTTAAAGAATACTATGTCATGGAATCAGCAGGCGTATAGGACCATTCTTTTGGTGAATCCTCATGGACATGATATTATGTAGTGAGCTGAAAAGGTATAGGAGGATTCACAAAATGGATATTAAATTAATCGCACTGGACATGGACGGCACCCTTCTGAATGAGAAAAAAGAGATTTCAGAAGCAAACCGCAGCGCTATAAAAGCAGCAGAAGAAAAAGGGCTGCACGTCGTGATCAGCACCGGAAGAAGCATGGCGACACTAAGAGACCTTGCTAAATCTCTAAGTCTGAAATCATACCTTGTTACTGTAAACGGAAGCGAAATCTGGGATGAGCACGGTGAACTTGTTCACAGAAGCATTGTGGAAAACGATGCGATCACATGGATGTATGATCTTTCCAAAACACACAAAACCGGATACTGGGCAACAAGCACAGAGCGGGTTTTCTTTAATGAGATGCCAGAAGATCTGACTGCCTACCAGTGGCTGAAGTTCGGCTTTGAGATTGAAGACGACAAAGCCCGCGAGACAATCCTGAAAGAACTTCAGGACAGAGGAGAATTTGAGATTACCAATTCAAGCCTGACTAATCTCGAAGTCAATACAATGGGCGTGAACAAAGCGCGCGGCATTGAAAAAGTGTGCGGCCTTCTCGGCATCACAATGGAAAATGTCATGGCATGCGGAGACAGCATGAATGACATGGCCATGATTAAAGAGGCGGGACTTGGCATCGCCATGGGCAATGCACAGGATACCGTCAAAGAGGCTGCCGACTGGGTAACATTGTCGAATGATGAAGACGGAGTCGCTGAAGCGATTAAAAAATATGTGCTTTAAAATGGACAGACGGTTTAGCGGCCGTCTGTTTTTTCTTTAGAATAAAGGAAATTGACCGCACGCTCCATGTTTTGTACACTAAAAGGAGTTTTGAATCCAAAAAAGATAAGGTGAGAGTCTTGCGTTTTTATATAAATGGCATAGAAGATGAACGTCTTCACCGGCCGCTGCAGTTAATATCCAACTTGTTTTACGAAGAAACCGAGCTGTTTTTTGAAGAGGAAGAAGCCGACATCCGGATTTCCTACGAAGTGGAACAGAAAAACGGAAGCGTCTCTGTAAAAGGCTTGCTTTCCGGCAAGGATGGATACAACGGCGAAGCCCGGCATGAAAAAGAATTATCCGGACAGCTGACTGATAAAGAGATCTTTAAACAACTCAAGCATACCCTCGTATACGCGCATCTGAATCTTCTTCAGGATTACACTGGAATCATTCAGCAATGGGGAATTCTGACCGGCATCAGGCCGACGAAGCTGCTTCACAAAAAGCTGCGCGAAGGCATGTCCAAAGAAGAAGCACACAGCATGCTGAAAGAAGAGTATTTAATTTCGGATGAAAAGATCGCGCTCATGCAGAGGATTGTCGACAGACAGCTGAGTGTTGTTCCCGATCTCTACGACTTATCAAGGGAAGTCAGCATCTACATCGGCATCCCGTTCTGCCCGACGAAATGCGCCTACTGTACGTTTCCTGCCTACGCCATCAATGGAAGACAGGGTTCTGTTGATTCCTTCCTTGGCGGACTTCACTATGAGATCCGCGAAATGGGCAGATGGCTGAAAGAAAAAGGCATTAAAATCACGACTGTTTATTATGGAGGCGGCACTCCGACAAGCATTAACGCAGAAGAAATGGACATGCTTTACGAAGAAATGTACGCCGCATTCCCCGGTGTCGAAAACATACGGGAACTGACCGTTGAAGCAGGCCGTCCAGATACGATAACAGAAGATAAGCTGGATGTGCTCAACAAATGGAACATCAGCCGCATCAGCATTAATCCCCAGTCCTACATTGATGAAACGCTGAAAGCGATCGGGCGCCATCATACCGTTCAGGAAACCATTGATAAGTTCCATTTAGCAAGAAAAATGGGAATGGACAATATCAACATGGATTTGATTATCGGACTTCCTGGTGAAGGAGTGAAGGAATTTGATTACACTCTTTCAGAAACCGAAAAGCTTATGCCCGAATCACTGACGGTTCACACGCTTTCTTTTAAACGTGCCTCAGAAATGACGCGCAACAAACAAAGGTACAAAGTGGCAGACCGCGGAGAAATCGAAGAAATGATGAACCGCGCTGTGCAGTGGACAGATGCTCACGGCTACACGCCATATTACTTGTACCGCCAGAAAAATATCCTGGGCAACCTCGAAAACGTCGGATATGCGCTCGAAGGGCAGGACAGCATCTACAACATCATGATCATGGAAGAACAGCAGACCATTATCGGAATCGGTTGCGGTGCTGCGAGCAAATTCATCCACCCTGAAACAGGTAAAATCACGCAATTTGCAAATCCGAAGGATCCGAAGTCCTACAATGACAGCTTCAAGCATTACACAGAAGAAAAAATCAGGCTTCTTGAAGAAATGTTCCAGGCGTAAAAGCTTTCCCTTTTTAGGGGGAGCTTTTTTCATTTTGATGATACAATAGCTGTTTTATGATGCTTCAAGTACGTTCAAAAAAGTGGACTGAAGCGGAGAAAACTTCAGACAATCCCTGCGGTAATCTTGTTTTCGGAGCGGAAGGGAACGGTTATCAGCATCAAAATACCATAACAAAAACCGCTTTTCAGAATAAAAAGGTACTAGTATCCCAAAAATTTTCTGCTCATCCTCCTAACATCAGACATCTCCTGCCTGAATAGCTTTAAGGAGTGAGAGGAGGCAGGAGATGATTAAACGATTGGGCGGATGTATGCTGTTGTTTGCGTTTATGCTTGCCGGGTGTTCGGCGGATCCTGTTCAGGAAGAATTGCTGACGTATGTAAATGATGTGCTTCCTGAGGTCACCGAAAAAGAAGTAGCTGCCATTACAGCCTACGACAGTGTGTCAGGAGATAATTACACAAGTGATGAAGTCATGTATTCCGTGATGGTGGATGAAGTATCACCTGTTTACAATTCCTTCATTGCCGACCTGGAAGAAGTAGAAATTGAATCAAAAGAGCTGAAAGAGCTTCACGAGCACTATATTGAAGCAGCCAACATCCAGCATGCAGGATTTATCCTGATCATCGCGGGTCTTGAACAGCAGGACCGTGGAAAAATCATCGAAGCAAACGAAAAACTTGCAGCTGCGCGGAAAATGCTCAGAGAGTACACCGCAGACCTCGAGGCGCTTGCTGAAAAACATGATGTTACGCTTGAAGAAGAGTATTAAAGAAAGCCAAGTTGTTGGTAACGGAGTCGGTTTTTGAGTGCAAAACTAAAAATTACACATCTAAAGGAGTGCCAAATCGTCTTGATTTTGTAACTCCTTTTTCTTGATTTCTCGGCGTTTTTGCCGATAAATCTTCATAATTTGTCATACAAAATGTACCCTAAAATAGATGACAGAACTTTCTGTTCCTCAAATTATGTCATGCGATTTCATATACACTTTAAGGCACTCAATAAAGAAACTGACGTCAGTAGTATGTATGATAAAATGGAAATATCAGTTATTCCGTTAAAGGGCAGGATTGCGGAAGAGTGAGTATTTGTTTCTTTGCAACAATCGGGCCAGATTGTTGAAGATCGCTTAGTAATAAGTTAATAGTTAATATATAGATGTATATATTTCACTTGAACTAAGCCGATCTCATTGTGAACAATGCCGAGAAGAAATGCTTCATGAATATTATAAAGGGATACATGGGAAGATGTATCGACTACAGTCCCTAATAATTAGGGTAGAAGAAAAATGGACCGGGCGTACTTTGTTCGGTTTTTTTTATATTTTTGTAAGATATTTGAGTTTATCGCGTCTTATATGTAAGGAGGTGAGTTGGTGACACAGCTTGAGGATATTTATAATACATACTTTAAAGATGTATTTTTATATGTGTATAGTTTATCTGGTGATAAGCATATCGCTGAAGATATCACTTCGGAAACTTTTATAAAGGCATTAACATCGCTAGACAGTTTCAAAGGGAATAGTGATATCCGTGTTTGGTTATGCCAAATTGCCAAGAACAGTTATTACTCTTATTTGCGTAAGAATAAAAGCTCGGTGGATCTTGAGTCGGTTTCAGAATCAGCTAGTGGAGACAA
This sequence comes from Metabacillus sp. cB07, assembly GCF_016839225.1. Classification (NCBI taxonomy): domain Bacteria; kingdom Bacillati; phylum Bacillota; class Bacilli; order Caryophanales; family Bacillaceae; genus Metabacillus; species Metabacillus sp. cB07. The sequence goes on from NZ_CP069296.1 coordinate 834,245, forward strand.
TGTAGAACAAGAAATAGCCATTTCAGAAGCGTCTATGAAGGTACATGAAGTTATCCAGAATTTGAAAGAGCCATACAAAAAGGTCTTTACTCTCCGTGTATTTGGAGAACTGTCATTTAAGCAAATTGGCAAATTGTTTGGAAAAAGTGAAAACTGGGCTTGTGTTACTTATCACCGTGCTAGAGAAAAAATTAAAGCGCGATCGGAGGATTATCGATGAAAATTAGCTGTAATATGATTAGGGATATACTGCCGTTATATGTCGAGGATATGGCAAGTCAAGATACTAGAGATCTAGTTGAAGAACATATAGCTTCTTGTGAGAACTGTAAAAAACGACTTGAAGAAATGAGGACTTTTGAAGAACCGCCAGTAGATACCGATATAGCTCCCTTAAGAAACATACAAAATACATTGCGAAAGAAAAAGCTGCAAACTATTATTCTTTCAGTCATGGTAACATTGGTTTTTGCAGTGGTTACAATCGCTTATCTGACAACCCCAGCATACATCTCTTATAATGAAAATGCGGTTTCAATTATTGAAAAGGATGACGGAACTGTACTTTTGAATTTTAGTGAAGAAGTCTCTGGATTTAATGTAAATCACTATCCAGCAGCAGACAATTCAGGTTATGTCTATGATATAACAACATGGGAAACGATTTGGCAACAGAAAATAAACAAAAACAACTTGGAAAATACGGTCTTAAACCCGAATGGGGAAACGGTCGCTTCGATCTACTATTACAATACCGATGGAAGTGAAAATACTTTAATTTATGGAGATCCAATAACGGATGGTTCTGTCATGACGTTACCTCGGCTTGTTTTAAGCTACTATGTGTTGTTGGCTATAGGATTTTTAGTTATTTGTGGAATTGGATTGGTCATATTCCGTAAGAACGAAAAAATAAGAAATGGACTAGAAAAAATGATTCTATTGCCTATCTCGTACCTGTTTGCTCACTTACTTATAAAAGGTCTTCACTCTGCCACTTACCTTGCTGGACGAGACCTTTATGTAATATTACTTGTCACAATTTCTTTATATGTTGCGTTGTTAGCTGGAAGGAACATATTAAAAAAAATATCAATTAAGAAGCCGAAAAGCACTTTATAATAGTAATAGGCTCACCAATCAGCGATTTTTTTCTTAATTTCAGTTCTATATTACTTAATACTTAAAGGTCTCTTGATTGATTCAGATTTCAAAAACATGGCAAAAAGTACTTTTTAAATTGGCCAAAAACTCAAAATTCTACTGACCAGAGGGAAATTGCAGAAGATGGGCTAATTCTTTCTGATAAGGAGTCTATCTTCAACAAACGGGCGCTTATCTGTAATAAGGTAAGTGTCCTTTTTAATGAAATAAACAATTGAGTTAATCACCTAATTTTGAAATAATTGGTATTAAGCAATCGGGGGCGTTAATTCAAGAAGAATAAACTCATTTTTCATTGAATTCATTAAAAAATGTAGCAGGTTCGTGGAAGAAAGTAATTAAAAACCGCAACGGTAAGAACGGTTTGAGTATAATTTGGCACTTTTTTATCACTAATAAAGTAGTCCATTAAAAAATCTCAGACTGGCAAAAGTCTGAGATTTTTAATAATGGCCTCTTGCAGCATTGAATCCGTTATGGTTGGCATCTAATTACTTTGCGGATCATGAATCAAGGAAACTGTCTCTTTGGCTTTTCGCCTTCTATATATGCTTAGAATCAGTCCTGCGGATATCATTTCCAGCAATAAATGTGAACCTCCATAACTCATGAATGGCACGGAAACACCAGTGAGTGGAGATAAACCAACATTCGTTAGCAGGCTTAGTATAAACTGAGCTGAAAAGACTGCTGTCAATCCTGTAATAAGCAATTTTCCATAAGGTAAATTCACACTTTTGGCGGTAATCGATATTCTCCAAATGAAAAATATAACCAGGGTTATAGCGGTAATTGCGGCTAACCACCCGAACGAATAGATGATGTACGCCAAGATAAAATCTGTATGGACCTCAGAAATGAAACTTGGGATCACCTTAAGGGCACGTCCTATAAAATAAGCCTCACCTATATTAAGATCTGAATAGGAGCTTACCATGGGGGATATCTGAGAAAGAGACACCACATTCCAGACGGGCCAAATAGAAGCAACAACTGCGAATGTTATCGTTTGCTTAAGGCTGGACCTTGACGTACGCATGATTGCAGCGCATACAATGATGCTTATAATAGTAGCTGCGAAGGCTCCTGTAGTCGCCATTAATGAGATTGGTATTGACATAATACCTATTCCAAGCCAAGACTTTCGATTGTCATTCCAATCCCAGGAATGAAAGATTCCAGCAAAGGCAATGACCAAAAGGAATGGAGTTATTTCGGTGATATTTATAGTGGCAAAGCCTACATTTAAAAATGGCACATTATCAACTCTAACACCAATGAGAACGGTCAATAAAAGTATGAGGATTGTTGCCGCATAGAAGTGCTTGGAGTATTTCATCAATCTTCTGTAATCAAACATAAAGATGCTTAGCATGAGCACGACACCAAACAAATAGAAGCCAAGACTTTTATTGAAAACTTTCAGTTCTTGAAGCTCTGTAAAAGCCGAATGGAATTGCAAATAATACATAACCAGCAGCCCAAATAGAGAAACTGTCAGCACTGGCAGCAAGATTTTCACATCCATTGGGGCTTTATGTGTTTTGTTAAGCTGCTTTCCCAAAACTTCTGCATCTCCCATACGTGCCAATGCTTGGTCTATAGCCTCCTCTTCTGAAAGTCCTGTACTCATGGCCTCCTCTTTAAGCGTATGAAGGTGATCGTTGATTTCCAATTTTATATGGGCATGTACATCCTTGTTTTTTATCCGTTTACACAAATCTCTAATATACATTTCAAACTTAGTATCTAGTCCCATGCGATTTTCTCCCCGCTTAAAACTTCGTCCACAGCATTCTTGAAAACGGACCACTCTTCTTTTTTTTCTTGAATCAATTCTTTGCCCTGGTTATTAATCTTGTAATATTTCCTCTTTCTTTTTCCGGTCCCTTCGCCCCAGTAAGATACAATTAACTCTTTTTCCTCAAGGCTGTGAAGGATGGGATAAATCGTGCCTTCCTTAAAACTAAAAATCCCATTAGACTTGGATTCCAGTTCTTTAATAATTTCATAGCCGTACATAGGTTTAGAATTAAGCAAACTTAAAATAAGAGTAGTGGTACTACCTTTTAACAATTCTTTGCTTATCTTCATAAACAGTCCTCCTCCTAAATACATAGTAAATCTATGTATAGTTATTCTATGTATAATTTATGGTATAAACGAATTCCTGTCAATATACCTTTAAAGAAAAACGTCATGTTTTATATAACAAAGATTCCTTAAGTAATTGGTAGAGGACATTCTTTTCATAAGCTGCTTTTAAAAGTTGAATGTGATCTATGTAAAAAAGGGATAGCAGACAATAAGAAATCCTATCAGATTTGATTTTGATGTTTATGAAGCAAACATTGATTATTCATCATAATTGAAGAATTGTCATTTGAAAATGATCAGAGGCACATCAGCCACTGACCATTTTTAATGCGAATATAATTGTTTTTTTGCTGGTTTAATAGAAACACATGAAACACCAGTGGACTGCAGCGGAAGGAACTTGACTCCTGCGGGATACAGAGGGAAGGGGAGACCCCGCAGGCTGGCCGAGGAGGCTCCCCGCCCTCCCCGCGGAAAGCAAGTTCCTGGAGCGAAAGGGAACGGGTACAAGGTGCTTTTTCAAATAGTAAGGAAAAACAGAAGCCGCATTTCAGAAGATGAGTTTCTCAAAACTTATGATTATATTGAAGGAATTTTCAGAAAAGAGAGGAATGTTATTAAAGGGCATACATAGAAGTCACACTTGTTTTGAAAACGCTTTCTATTATAAGGAGGAGTTTCCATGTATTCAACGATCGGCCGAGTGTTTGATTTAACTGCTGAAAAGTACCCTTCAAAAGAAGCCATTTACGATGTCCGCAGAGGCATCAGATGGAGCTATTCAGAATGGCAGAAGGAAGTAAACAAGCTTGCCAATGCATTCCTTGATGCCGGCGTGAAAAAAGGAGACAGAATTTCAACCTATCTTTTCAATACAATCGAGCTTGCCACGGCTTATTTTGCAAGTGCGAAGATCGGCGCTGTCATCAATCCGATCAACTTCAGGCTGAAGTCACAGGAAGTCGCCTATATTCTAAATGATGCCAAGCCTGCAATCGTCCTGTTTGAGCGTGCGCTGCAGCCGCAGATTGACGAGATTCATTCGCAGTTCAGCGAAATCTCCTTCTGGTTTATCGACAATGAAGCACCAACCTACGCAGTAAGTTATCACGAACAGGTAAAACACGGAGACAGCCGGCTTGAAGACATGCAGATAACCGAAAATGATCTGTATGCGATCATGTACACAAGCGGGACAACCGGCCGTCCAAAAGGAGTGCTTCACAGACATCGGGATATGATCGAGCAGAACCATGTGTGCATAGCCGCCAAAAGACTGACAAAGGATGACAGAGGCCTTGTTGCAGCACCGATGTTTCACTGTGCTGAGCTGCATTGCTGTTTCCTTCCGAGAGTCCAGGTTGGCGGAAGCAACGTGATTCTGCACCATTTTGAACCGGAGCTTGTGCTGCAGCTGATGGAAGAGGAGAAAATCACCGTTTTCTTCGGTGCGCCGACAATGTGGAATATGATGCTGCAGGAGAAAATCGAAAACTACGACTTGTCTTCACTGAGACTTGGACTTTACGGTGCAGCCCCGATGGCTCCCGCTCTTGTTAAACTCTGCAAGGAGAAGCTTGGAACAGATCTCATCCAGGCTTACGGCATGACGGAAATGGGACCTGCTGTCACCTTCCTTTCAGAGGATGAGCAGCTGACAAAGGTCGGGTCCGCGGGGAAAGTGTGCTTTGGCCATGAGCTTCGGATTGTAAAGCCAAATGAATCCGGCCCGTCAGAACCCGATGACATTCTGCCTCCAGGCGAGGTCGGCGAAATTATCGTCAAAGGACCGTGCGTGATGGCGGGGTATTTTAATATGCCTGAGGCGACCGAAAAGGCTCTTTATAAAGGCTGGTACCATTCGGGTGACCTTGGATTCCTCGATGGGGACGGTTTTCTTTTTGTAGCCGACAGGGTGGATGACATGATCATCAGCGGCGGAGAAAATGTGTATCCGCGGGAAGTGGAGGATGTTCTGTTCGAACATAAAGGAGTGCTCGATGCAGCCGTTCTCGGTGAACCGCACGAAAAATGGGGCGAGTGCGTGACCGCCTTCATTGTGAGAAAAGAAGCCGGATTAACAGAAGAAGAACTTGATGAGTTCTGCAGAACAAGTGATAAGCTCGCTCCGTATAAACGGCCGCGGAAGTATCATTTTGTGGATGCATTGCCGAGAAACGCAAGCGGAAAAATCCAGAAATTTTTATTAAGGGAAAAACTTGCTGAACAGCCAAGCGCATAAAACAGGGGGATGAACGAAATGGCAGCTTCGTATTTGCAGAAAGAACACCATATTTTCAGGGAATCGCTGAGAAAATTTTTACAGAAAGAAGCGGTCCCGTACTATGATGAGTGGGAAAAAGCGGGGATGATCCCAAGAGAATTATGGATCAAAATGGGGGAGCAGGGATTCCTGTGTCCATGGGCAGATGAAAAATACGGCGGATCAGGGGTTGATTTTTCCTATTCCGTCATTATTAACGAAGAGCTTGAAAAAGTGGGGTCAAGCTTTATCGGAGTGAGTCTTCACAATGACATTACCGTGCCATACTTCGAGTCGTACGGCTCAGAAGAGCTTAAAGACAGGTTCATGCCAACGTGCGTGACTGGAGAGACGATCACAGCCATCGCCATGACAGAGCCGGGGGCGGGCTCGGATCTGTCTGCTGTAAAAACAACCGCTATTAAACACGGAGACTATTATCTTTTAAACGGCGAAAAGACCTTTATTACAAACGGGATTTCATCTGACCTGGTGATTGTGGTCTGCAAGACAGACCCTAAGGCAGTGCCGGCGCATAAAGGGATCAGCCTGATTGTAGTGGAGAGGGACACTCCCGGCTTTAAAAGAGGGAGAAAGCTTGAAAAAGTCGGGCTTCATGCCCAGGACACAGCTGAACTTATTTTTGAAGACTGCAAAGTGCCTGCTGCGAATCTATTGGGTGAGGAAGGAATGGGCTTTTACTACTTAATGGAAAAGCTCCAGCAGGAACGCCTGCTTGTGGCAATCGGTGCGCAGACATCAGCAGAAAGAATGCTCAGCATCGCAAAAGACTACACAATGCAAAGAAAAGCGTTCGGCAAATCAATCAGCGACTTTCAGACCGTTCAGTTCAGGCTCGCTGAAATGGCAACTGAAATTGAAATCGGCCGGACATTTCTTGATTCGGTGATTGAAGATCATCTTGCAGGCAAAAATGCGGTCACGCGCGTTTCCATGGCCAAGTACTGGATTACCGACATGGCCAAAAAGACAGCCGCTGAAGTGATGCAGCTGCACGGGGGCTACGGCTACATGGAAGAGTACGAGATTGCAAGAAGGTTCAGGGACATACCTGTTTCTGCGATTTATGCAGGAACAAATGAAATTATGAAAACCATCATCGTTAAAAATATGGATCTTGCTTAAAAGGCAGAGGAGGAAGCTTCTATGAGCATACATAAAATTGCCGTCATCGGCTCCGGTCTGATGGGAAGCGGGATTGCCCAAGCATTTGCAGCAGCAGGTAAAACCGTTTATTTGTACGATCTTTCAGAGCAAGTGCTTGGAAAAGCACTTGCCGGCATTGAAAAGAGTCTCTCCCGTTTTGTGAAAGCAGGACACCTGACGGATGATGGGAAATCGCAGGCTCTGGCAAACATTGAAACTTATACGGTGCTTGCAGATGCCGTTAAACAGGCAGAGCTTGTTGTAGAAGCTGTTCCTGAAAATCTGGAGCTGAAAAAGAACATTTTTGCCGAGCTTGATGGATGTACCGCTCCAAATGTCATTCTGGCAACAAATACGTCTGAGCTCAGCGTCACAGCAATCGCTGCCGCAACAAAGAGGCCGGACAAAGTCATTGGCATGCACTGGTTCAATCCTGCTCCTGTCATGAAACTGATAGAGATTGTAAGAGGCGTTGATACGTCAGATGAAACAATTGAAGTCATCAGGGAGCTTTCTGCTGAAACGGGGAAAGAAACGGTGCTTGTCAAAGACGCTCAAGGGTTTGTCACGACAAGGGCTCTCTCTGCCCATATGCTCGAGTGCATCCGCATTTATGAGGAAGGAATTGCAAGTGCTGAGGACATTGACAAAGCAGTCAGACTCGGGCTGAATTATCCGATGGGGCCGCTTGAGCTTGCCGATCTAGTAGGACTTGATACGATGCTCTTTGTCAGCAACGGCATGGCAGATGCATACGGTGACCGGTTTCTTCCGCCGCAGCTGCTCAGAAAGCTCGTTGAAGCAGGGCATTACGGACGAAAAACCGGAAAAGGATTCTACACATACGGAGGGGAGAAAAAATGACTAGGGACGTCGTCATCGTTGAAGCCGTAAGAACCGCAGTGGGAAAAAGAAAAGGGGCTCTGCGCGAGACTCACCCTGTTCATCTTGCCGCAGCCGTGCTTGATGAAGTGGTGAAAAGAGCCGGCGTTTCAAAAGATCTGATTGAGGATGTCGTCATGGGCTGTGTCTCCCCAATTGCTGAACAGGGGTTCAACATCGGCAGGCTCGCTCTCCTTGATGCGGGATTCCCGGTCAGTGTGCCGGCCGTTCAAATTAACCGGATGTGCGGCTCCGGCCAGCAGGCCATCCATTTTGCATGTCAGGAAATCCGTTCTGGCGATATGGACATCGTCATTGCAGGAGGTGTGGAAAGCATGACAAAGGTGCCGATCTTAAGCGATGGAAATGAGCAGACCATTCCTGAGAGCCTCCATACTAAATATCATTTTGTCCATCAGGGAATTTCCGCTGAAATGATCGCAGAGAAACATGGGATTTCCCGGAGGGAGCTTGATGAATACGCATTAAGAAGTCATCAGCGGGCACTCGTCGCGATAGAAAAGGGACTCTTCCAATCTGAAATCGTCCCTATGAAAGGCCTGAATAAGGAAGGGGAAGAGACCAACTTCCATCAGGATGAAGGACCACGGGCGGACACGTCTCTTGAAGCACTTGCCGGCTTGAAAACAGTGTTTAAAGAGGATGGTGCTGTGACGGCCGGAAACGCAAGCCAGATGAGTGACGGGGCAGCTGCTGTTTTGCTTATGGAGGCTGAAAAAGCGAAAGAGCTTGGCCTGAAAGCAAAAGCAAGGATTGTGGCACAGGCAGTAGTCGGATCTGATCCGACCTACATGCTTGAAGGAGTAATTCCTGCTACGCAAAAAGTGCTTCAGAAAAGCGGATTAACTGTGAACGATATCGATCTTTTTGAAATCAATGAAGCGTTCGCGCCTGTTGTACTTGCATGGCAAAAGGAAATTGGAGCGGATCTTGATAAAGTGAACGTAAACGGCGGAGCCATCGCACTCGGACACCCTCTTGGCGCAACGGGCGCCAAACTGATGACGTCTCTGATTCAGGAGCTTCACAGAAGAGATGCAAGGTACGGGCTGCTGACGATCTGCATCGGTCACGGAATGGCAACCGCAACAATCATTGAGCGAATGTAAAGTTATCTGAAAATAATATCAATTCAGTCTGAAACGAGCTATAATAAAGTAGATGGGATTAAATATCAGCAAGGGGGATGAACATGGAAACAGTTACATACGGGGTGCACGGAAGATATGCAACAATTGAAATGAACAGACCGGAAGTTTTGAACGCGATGAACGGGCAAATGCTTGAAGAATTGCTGCAGGCGTTTAAACAGGCGGCAGAAAGTGAAGCAGATGTCGTCATTCTCTCCGGAAGCGGAAGAGGGTTTTCTGCCGGCGGAGATATTAAAACGATGCTGAACTCAATGGATAACGAAGGCTTTTCGCAGGTCATGGATCTGATTTCAGAGGTAGTCACCACATTTCATACCATGCCAAAAGTAACAATCAGCGCCATTCATGGGCCTGCAGCAGGACTCGGCTTCAGCCTTGCCCTTGCAGCTGATTACGTCGTTGCCCATTCAAGCGCGGTCCTTGCCATGAATTTCATCGGCATCGGCCTTGTTCCTGACGGCGGCGGACATTACTTTATGAAAAAACGACTTGGAGAAACAAAAGCCAAACACTTAATCTGGAGCGGCGAAAAGCTGACGGCAGACGCTGCCCTCAATCTTGGCCTTGTTGATCAGGTGACAGATGCGGATCTGCTTGATACAGTAAAGACGCTAGTAGGCGGCATGCTCCAAAGACCGGTCAAAGCAATGGTCGCTTCTAAAAACATTTATTCAGCTGTCGGCAAAGAGGAGCTGCAGCAGATTCTTACACTTGAAAAAGAAACGCAGTACAACATGCGCCAGTCTGAAGATCACAAAGAAGGCATCAAAGCCTTTCTTGAAAAAAGAAAACCCCAGTTTACGGGGAAGTAAAAGGCTTCAGCTGAATATCGGACACAAGTAAAAAATCGCTCATCATTTGAGCGATTTTTTATATTATCTTTCAAAAAGGATTAATTGTCCGCTTGCGGTTGTGCAGCGGTGTGTTTTTTTCAGCGCATCCTTTTCTTCAAGCTTCTGTGTGCCAATTTGCTTTGCTTCATGATCAGTGGCTGCTTCAAAGCTTTCATCCAATAGTTTTTCCCCGTCTTTGCCAAATGCCGTTAAGTAATACAAGCCCATATGATGGCCCCCTTTGCATGTGATTGATCAGGCTTCTCTTAAGGTATTCTCACTTTTTTCTTTTTTTCCTGCAATAGATGAAACATTTGTATGACACGATACGTACATAAACGGACAGGAGGAATCAGGATGACGTTAAAACTCGAAGGCATTACAAAAAAGTTCGGGACTCATACAGCTGTAAACGACTTGTCGCTTGCCATTCCGGAAAGTGAAATGTTCGGGCTTCTTGGAGCAAACGGCGCAGGCAAAACGACGACTTTCAGGATGATACTTGGCCTTTTAAATCCATCAGAGGGGCAGATTTCATGGGACGGAAAACCAATAGGCTATCATGCGAGCGATTCGATCGGATATTTGCCTGAAGAACGGGGATTGTATCCAAAAGTGAAAGTGCGGGATCAGCTGATTTACCTTGGACGGCTAAAAGGGATGAAAAAGCAGGAAGCTCTTTCCGAAATGGAAAAATGGCTTGAACGATTCAGGATTCCTGAATATGCAGGCAAAAAGGTAGAAGACCTGTCAAAAGGCAACCAGCAGAAAATTCAATTTATAACGGCTGTTCTTCACAGGCCAAAGCTATTGATCCTTGATGAACCGTTCAGCGGTCTGGATCCTGTTAATGTGGAGCTGCTGAAAGAAGCTGTTCTTGATCTGAAAAAACAGGGAACCTCCATCGTTTTCTCAAGCCACAGAATGGAGCATGTAGAGGAACTGTGCCAGCATCTGTGCATCCTTCACAGAGGAAAGCCAGTCGTTCACGGGAACCTGAAGGAAATCAAGCGGTCATTCGGCAAAAAGAATGTCATCATTCACGGTGATTTTGAGATGGATGACCTGCAGCATATGAAAGGCGTGACGAAGTTCAGACAGACGTCAGCAGGTGCAGAGCTTCAAATCACAGGAGAGGAAATATCGCAGGAAATTTTTTCATCCTTATCAGGCAGAGGCTTTGTCCGGAAATTTGAACTGGCAGAACCGTCCTTGAATGATATTTTCATTGAAAAGGCGGGTGCCGTCTATGAATAAGTTCTGGATCATTCTTTTTCATACGTATGTCAGCAAGCTAAAGACAAAATCCTTTTTAATCACAACAGGGATTATCCTCCTGCTGATTGTCGGACTCTCAAACGTGCAATCAGTCATTGATTTTTTTGACAAGGAAGATCAAGAGGCTGATAAGGTAGCTGTGATTGATCAGACTGAGAGCGATCAGTTATATGGCATTTTTGAACAGAATACGTCTGCCCTTGATAAAAATCTGGAACTTGAAAGAACGGATCAATCTGAGGATGAACTGAAAAAAGCCGTACTCGATGAAAAGATGGAAGGCTACTTCATTCTGACTCTTGATGGAAACGGTTTTCCGCAAGGTTCCTATTTTGCCAGAAGCATAGCGGACTCAAGCATTGCCGGCACCTTTGAACAGGCCCTGCAGCAGACGAAGCTTGCAGCGGGCACGGCAAACCTTGGCCTGGAGCAGGAGGACCTGAACCAGTTATTTTCACCAGTAGAGGTAAAAAGCACAGCGCTTTTAGATAACGCGAAATCAGAGGAAGAATTAAATCAGGCAAGAGGACTTGTCTATGTTCTTCTCTTCATTATTTATTTCGCCGTCATCCTGTATGCAAGCATGATTGCCATGGAGGTTGCGGTTGAAAAATCATCGAGAGTCATGGAAATTCTGATCAGCAGCGTCTCTCCGGTCAAGCAGATGTTTGCAAAGCTTTTCGGAATCGGGCTGCTCAGCCTGACTCAGTTTGGATTAATCATTCTGGTCGGCTATTTTTCAATGCGGGAAAGTCTTGAAAGCGGAGGACTTGCAGGCGGAGGCTTCTTGAGCTTCTCGGATATCCCGGCTGGAACACTTATATACGCAGTGATTTTCTTCTTGCTCGGCTATTTTCTTTTTGCCACCCTTGCTGCGTTTCTCGGATCACTCGTTACGAGAATTGAAGATGTTCAGCAAATGATTTCTCCGCTGACGTTCATCATTATGGCAGCCTTTTTCATCGCCATGTTCGGACTTGGCAATCCGGAGGCTGCATTTATCACCGTTACTTCATTTATCCCGCTTTTCTCGCCGATGATCATGTTCCTCAGAGTCGGCATGCTCGCGGTTCCTGTCTGGGAAGTGGCGCTGTCAATCGGACTGCTGATTGCCACAATCGCCGCTCTTGCCGTCATTGGTGCCAGAGTGTATAAAGGCGGAGTTCTGATGTACGGAAAATCATCCTCCTTTAAGGATATTAAAAAAGCGATGGAAATTGCGAAGGATTAATAAGGAAGGGAAACCAGAGCCGGATTGGCTCTGGTTTTTTTTTTTGTGGGCAGATCGAAAAACTCAGAGGTTGGTAAAACCTACCGAGCTTATAAGAACCATCAATTCAAAAAAACTTAGAGCTTGGTGGCACTTATCGGGCTTATAAGAACCATCAATCCAAAAAACTCAGAGCTTGGTGGCGCTTATCAGGCTTATAAGAACCATCAAGTCAAGAAAATCAGAGGTTTGTGGCACTTATCGGGCTTATAAGAACCATCAATCCAAAAAACTCAGAGCTTGGTGGCACTTATCGGGCTGATAAGAACAATCAAGTAAAGACTGACTCCCGGAGCTAAACGAGCGATTCCGCATTTCGTGGTGTCCAGCTGCGCCTCCCAGCCCTTCCGTCAGAACAAAATCCCCCGAAAAGTCAAACCCGGACTTTTCGGGTGATTTCTTTTCTGCCTGTCAGGGCTAAACGGTCGGCTCCGCTTTTCGGTGCAGAACGTGCATTCGCTTTTTCTTGATGGTACAATATAGAATAAGAGAAAAGTAAAGGAAGGTTCGAGATGAAGGGGATTCGATTTATTCATGCGGCTGATCTGCATGTGGACAGTCCTTTTTTGGGGATGCAGCAGATTGCAGGTCCGATTTTTGAGAGGCTTAAAGAGAGCACGTTTGCTGCTTTGGACCGTTTAATAAAAGTAGCGATTGAAGAAAATGTGGATTTTATGCTGATTGCCGGTGATTTGTACGACGGGGAGGACCGCAGCCTGAAAGCGCAGCTTAGGCTGAAGAAGGCATTTGAAAAGCTGGATGAATACGGTATTCCCGTTTACGTCATCCACGGAAATCATGATCATTTAAGCGGAAAATGGCTTGATTTAAGCTGGCCTGCAAATGTACATGTCTTTTCGGAAAAACAGGCTGAATGCAAGGTGTTTGAAAAGAATGGAACGATCGTTCATTTGTACGGGCGCAGCTATCCGGAGAGAGCTGTCTATGAAAACATGACTGCAGCTTTTGAAAAGCGGAATGGCGCAGATTTTCATATTGGCCTGCTGCATGGCTCTGTCAGCGGAAATACGGAGCATGATACGTATGCGCCGTTTACAGCAGGAGATCTGCTCCAGAAAGAATTCGACTACTGGGCGCTCGGGCATATACACAAGCGCATGTCTCTCCGGGAACAGAATCCTCCCATTCTTTATTCAGGCAATGTACAGGGCAGGAACCGAAAGGAGACAGGCGAAAAGGGCTGTTATCTCGTTTCCATGACGGAAGCGGAAACCTCCTATTCGTTTATGCCGCTTCACGATGTGAGGTGGGAGGAGCTTCAGTTTTCAGCAGACGGCAGCTTTCAGGAGATGCTGAACCGCCTGCATCAGGGCCTGGATGACATGAGAAGCAGCAGGGAACCGGTTGTTGTTACCGTACGGTTAACCGGTACAACTGATTTCTATCATGCCCTTCAAGACGAACCGGTCCTCTCTGACATGCTTGAACAGTGGAACGAAGAAGAAAGCGACAGAGAAAATTTTGTATGGATTTCGTCTGTTATCAATGAAACGATGCCAATTTCAAGCGCAGATACTCTGCAGCTTGATTCTCATTTTCTGAAAGACCTGACAGAGATGATCCGGGAATTTGATCAATTTGATGAGGCCCTGCAGCCGCTCAGACATCACCCGGTTTATAGAAAACACATACAGGATTTCGGGGCAGAGGAAAAAGAGCAGATCAAAAAAGAAGCAGAAACCCTGATTTTTCAGGAACTTTTCAAACATAGAAGATAGTGAGGCGGAGGAGCACTTGAAAATCATCCAACTGAACATATACGGATACGGACAGTTTCACCACACTGAAATCATGCTTGATTCTCCGTCTTTTCAAGTCATCTACGGTGAAAATGAAGCGGGGAAATCAACCATCATGTCATTTATACAGAGCATACTATTTGGCTTTCCCCAAAAAGTGCAGCAGGAAAAGAGATATGAGCCTAAGCATGTTAATGCATATGGGGGATCGCTTGTGGCAGAGACGGTCCAGCACGGGCGGGTGAAAATTGAGAGGCTGCCGGGAAAAGCAGGCAGCGGTGTCACGGTTTATTTTGAAAATGGCGAAACGGGAGGCGCAGATGTTCTTCAACAGCTGCTGTCCTATTTTGATAAAACGGTGTTTCAGTCCATTTACTCTTTTGATATTCATGGGATTCAGCAGGTAAGCAAAGTCGGTGCCGAAGACTTAGGCAAATTTTTATTATCATCAGGCCTGCTTGGTACGGACGCTGTTTTGCAGACAGAACTGAGCCTTTCAAAAAAACAGGAGCAGCTGTTTAAGCCAAATGGCAAAAAACCTGAAATCAATGCAGCGCTTGTTGCCCTTAAAGACATCCACACCGAAGTGATGAAGGCAAAACAGCACCTTGAGCCCTACAGTGACCTGTTAAATGAAAAAGAAGCAGCAGAACATTCATTAAGGGAGATCACGGAGAGAAAAAGAGAGCTTGAAGCAGATGCGAAAAGATTTGGCGAAATCGTTGAAGCCCTTCCGCTTTTTCATGAAGAAGCTGCCCTCAAAAATGAACTGGACAGAGCGCAGAGTCATTTTCCTTCCAATGGCCTGAAGCGCATGGAAGAGCTTGAAGGAAGAGAATCTCCCCTCAGGTCTGAATATATAGCACTGAAAACCATCATCCGCGAACAAACAGAGGCTATCGAACAAGTGCCGGATGATGAGCGTATTCTCGAGTATAAAGAAGAAATCGAACGGCTGCGCGGAGAGTATTCTGCCTGGGAAATGAAGCGTGCTCAGTATGGCCAGACCAGGACGAAACTAGAAGAAACTGAAAGCAGAATACATGAGGAGAAAAAACGGCTGTTTTCCCATGAAATCGACAACCGCACCATTCTTGATTTAAACACAGGTGCAGCAGTGAAAGAAGAAATCAGAGAAATTGTAGGCAAACATCAGCACCTGCAGCAGAAGAAACAACTTCTTGATCAGCAGTTTGAACGGGTGAAGGAAAACCTTGAAGAAAGTGAAAGCAGATTGTCTGACTATGCCGAAGGAATGCTTGAGGAAGAAGAAAGAAGGCAGCTTGAGGAACGGGTCCGGGACCTTGAAGACGTGCAGCGGG
Organism: Metabacillus sp. cB07; assembly: GCF_016839225.1. Taxonomy (NCBI): domain Bacteria; kingdom Bacillati; phylum Bacillota; class Bacilli; order Caryophanales; family Bacillaceae; genus Metabacillus; species Metabacillus sp. cB07. The sequence goes on from NZ_CP069296.1 coordinate 849,453, forward strand.
CAAGTCTTGACAAGAAAAAACTAAGAGAAGAGCACCGCGCGGTACAAACGGATATTCAAAAGCAAAACGAGGCTGTGAAAAAAAAGAACAGCCGGCTGAAAGGGCTGGGCGCGTTTTTTGCTCTTATCATCCTTCTTTGCACGGGCTGGCTGCTCTCTGAAGAACTTTGGCTGATTGCGGCTGTGCTCTTAAGCCTTGGCCTTGCAGGTTTCTTCATTTTAATGAAAAACAGCAAATCCGATACGTCTTTCTTAGAGCATCTAGAGAAAAAAGAGAAGGAATTAAAAGAGCAGCTAGATGCGGCGGACCATGACTCTGATAGCACCGCAGATATGGAAACGGCAAAGGGAATGCTGTGGAAGGATGAACAAATCAGGCGCTCATACGAACTTGAAGAAGTGGTTTTTAAGCAGAGTGAGCGCGCTTATGACCGTACGGTGTCCAGTTTTGATGACTGGGAAAAGGAATACTATACTGCTGATCAGCAGGCACGGCTCGCGTTTGAAGCCCTTCATATGAACAGCTCCTTTTCGCCTCTCGCCCTCCCTGACCTCCTGCAGTCTGCTGCAAATCTGCAGAAAGATATTCTGGCATTCAGACAGGCAGAAAAGAAAGCAGCAGAGCTTTCAGCTGATCTCACGGCTTATGAAAAAAAGGTCGCTTCCTTGGCACAGTCCTTTGAGATCGAGGGTACTGCTTGCAGCAGCCTTCTTGACGGCCTTTTAAAAGCATTGAAGGATTCTGAAGAAAATAAGCGGCTCCGGGAAACGGCTGCTGCAAAAAGAGCAGAAGCGGAAGATAAGCTTAAGAAGATTGAGGCCGAGATCAGTCTGCTCGAGGAGAAAAAGAAAGAACTTTTATCACTTGCCGACGCCGGTGATACAGAAGAGTTTTGGAAAAGAGCGAAAGAGGCAGAGCATTTGGCTGCTGTTAAACAGAAAGCATCCTGGATTCAGCAGCAGCTGAAGACAAAGCAGCACCTGCTGGCACATGAACCTCTCGATTTTTCAAAGGACTATACAGCAGAAAAGGCCAGGTGTGAGCAGGAGCTTATTGCTGCAGCAGACACAGAGAACCAGCTTAAAAAGAAGCTTGCTGAGCTGACAGTACACATTAAAAGCATGGAAGAATCAGGAGTGTATTCGGATTTAAAACAAAAGGCCGCGCTTCAAAAAGAAGAAGTGAAGCAGCTTGCCCGTCAATGGGCGGTTCTTGCTGCTGCCAGACATATGCTGAACCAGACGGTAGAGTACAGCCGGTCTGTCAGGATGCCAAGCTTACTCCAGCAGGCCGAATCTTTCTTCAGCAGGCTGACGAATGAACGGTATGTGAAAGTTTTTCTCCCTGAAAATGAACAAACCATCACAGTCGAACGAAAAGATGGAACCCGATTTGCAGCGCACGAACTTTCCCAGGCAACAGCAGAGCAGCTCTATATTGGGATCCGGCTGGCGCTCTCATGCCATATCAGTACTTCAGAAGCGATGCCGCTGCTGATTGATGATGGGTTTGTGAATTTTGACAGGGAACGGACAGGCAGGGTGATGGACCTGCTCAGAGAGCTGTCTGAACACCATCAAATTCTATTTTTCACCTGTCAGGAACATTTGTTAAAGCTGTTTCATGAAAGCGAAATTCTGGACCTGGAAAAGAAGAAGAGGGCTGCGGGCCTGTCTCCTCATTCCTGACGCACGGTTTACAGCAGATAAAACAGACTGATTATGCTATACTCAGAATACTGAGTCACTATGGGAGGGACCGCATTATGACGCCAAAAGGCATTAATCATTACGGGGTAGGAGAGCAGGCTGACGTATTCTTGCTTGTTAAAACATCCACTAAAGGCATTGCAAGCAACGGGAAACCGTTTTTAACGCTTATTCTGCAGGATCAATCCGGAGAGATCGAAGCAAAGCTCTGGGATGCAGGTCCTGAGGATGAAGCATCATACAGTTCTCAAAGCATTGTTAAAATATATGGAGACATTCATCATTACCGCGGGCGCAATCAGTTGAAGATCCGCAACATCCGCACAGCATCCGCTGCTGATAACGTGAAAATATCGGATTTTCTTGAAACCGCTCCAGTCGGACAGGAAGAAATGATGGAAAAAGTCACACAGTACATCTTTGAAATGAAAAATCCGAATATCCAGCGCATCACAAGATATCTCATGAAAAAGCATCAGAACGAATTTCTTGAATATCCGGCTGCAACGAAAAACCATCATGAATTTGTATCAGGTCTTGCCTACCATGTCGTGTCCATGCTGGATTTGGCAAAGTCAATCGCAGACCTTTATCCGAGCCTGGACAAAGATCTGCTGTATGCAGGTGTCATCCTTCATGACCTCGGAAAAGTTACAGAGCTTTCCGGCCCGATCGGTACGACCTATACGGTAGAAGGAAACCTTATCGGACATATTTCCATCATGGTAAACGAAATCGCAAAAGCAGCAGAGCATCTTGGCATTGAAGGGGAAGAGGTTGTGATCCTTCAGCATCTGGTGCTCAGCCATCACGGAAAAGCGGAGTGGGGAAGCCCTAAACCGCCGCTGATCAAAGAAGCTGAAATTCTTCATTACATCGATAACCTTGATGCAAAAATGAACATGCTTGACCGCGCACTTGAACGCGTAAAACCAGGCGAATACACAGAGCGCGTTTTTGCTCTTGATAACCGGTCGTTTTATAAACCTGCTTTTCATAAGTGATAACAAAGCCCTTTCTCTTTTTAAAGAGGAGGGCTTTTAATTTTTTCAGATAAAGGGATAATCGGCCAGGCTCTCACATATAGTGCAGTAAGAGGCTTGTCAAAGAAAAGGGGGAAAAGGGCATGATCTTGCTGCCATGGTGGGTTTACCTCTGCGTACTTGGGATTTTATACAGCGGCTACATGGCTTTTTCAACAACGAGAAAAGAAAGAATCGTTGAAGAAGCCTATATAGAAAAAGAGGGCAATGTGTACATCGAACGGATGATGAAAGAACGCGAATCGAGGAAAAAGAATGAGGATGAAGAGAACTGAAGATGGTGAAAAAGCAGCCGGGAGTATGTTCCCGGCTGTTTTTTGTGTGTGATGAAATATAGATTTGTGCCCTTCGTGAAGTGTTCCAAGGTGTGAAGGTCACAAAACAGGAAGGAATGTGCCCTTCGTGAGGTGCTCCGTGGTGTGAAGGTCACAAAGCAGGAAGGAATGTGCCCTTCGTGAAGTTTTCCAAGATGCGAAGGTCACAAAACGGGAAGGAATCTGCCCTTCGTTAAGTGCTCCAAGGTGTGAAGGTCACAAAACAGGAAGGAATGTGCCTTTGGTGAAGTGTTCCAAGATGCGAAGGTCACAAAACGGGAAGGAATGTGCCCTTCGTGAAGTGTGCCAAAATGTGAAGGTCACAAAACGGGAAGGAATGTGCCCTTCGTTAAGTGTTCCAAGATGCGAAGGTCACAAAACGGGAAGGAATCTGCCCTTCGTTAAGTGTTCCAAGGTGTGAAGGTCACAAAACAGGAAGGAATGTGCAGTTTCAGGATATGTAAGAACGTGCTTTTAACGACTATACAACCATACGAACTAAAAAAGCCCCGAAGCTTTCACTTCAGGGCATGTACAATTCTTTATTATTGTCCTTCAGCCGGAGCGGCTTCAGGAGCTTTGAATGTATCTTCGAGGTCTTTGTCTTTCACTTTTACATCAGCTTCTTTCAGGGCTTTGTCAAGGGCTCCCTGAACAGCATCTGGCTGGCCTACTTTTTGTTTCTTCACGTCAGCTTCAAGCTGCTTTTTCATTTCTTCGTAAGGTTTTACTGTTTCAGTTACTTTGATGATGTGGTAGCCAAATTCAGATTTGACCGGCGCGCTTACTTCTCCTTCTTTAAGAGCGAAAGCTGCTTTTTCGAACTCAGGAACCATTTGTCCTTCGCCAAACCAGCCTAAGTCGCCGCCGTTTTGTCCTGAAGGATCTTTAGATGCTTCTTTTGCAAGATCTTCAAACTTTTCCCCTTTATCAAGACGTGATTTGATTTCTTTTGCCGTTTTTTCGTCTTCAACAAGGATGTGGCTTGCTTTTACTTTGCCTTTAAGTGTTTCGTAGTATTGCTTTGTGTCTTCGTCTGTTACTTTTACTTCTTTTTCAGCTGCTTTTTTGCGGAGCAGGTCCACTTTTACCATATCTTTAACAGTCTTTTCGCCTTGCTGCTGAATGACTGCTTCAAATTGAGGGCCATATTGCTGAGTTAAGTTATCGATTTCCTGATCTACTTCTTTGTCCGTTACTTTGTAGTCTTCGCTTAGTACTTTTTCATGGACAAGCTCTGTCAGAACATCTTTTCCAAAGCGGTCTTTCATAGCTTCGTAAAATTCGTCCTTCGTTACGTTGCCTGCTTTTGTTTCAGCGATGACTTCTGAACCGCCATCATTGTTACTGCATGCGCCAAGTGCTAAAACACTGGATGCTGCTGCTAGTGCGAGAGCAAATCTTTTCATCTGATACAACTCCTGATTCTGTTTTTAGTAAGGGGATTTCGCCTTTTCTGCGGGTTAATGTTTGAAAACAAGTATGTACATGCAAAAAAGCAGGGGCGGAATATCCTTAAGGCAGCGGACTGCCTAATTATTGGAACACTATACCACATTGTGCCATGAACTAAAAAGTTTTGCAATAGGACCAGGGTAATCAGGGCATTCGTCTAGGTCAAATCGGCAAAACGTCCATATGATGTATGGAACACCGATAAGGGAGGTTTTCATTATGGGATACGGATATTCAAACGGTTTTGCATTGCTGGTGGTTCTGTTCATTTTATTAATCATTATTGGTGCTTCTTATCTTTACTAGGAAGCGAAGGGCTAAAAATTTCCAAACAAAAGACAGTAGCCTATTCGCTGTAAAGTGATCATGCATAGTATAACTTACCGATGTATAAAGGAGGTGTCATTATGGGAGGATACGCTGGAGGCTTCGCGTTAATCGTAGTTTTGTTCATCTTATTGATCATTGTTGGTGCTGCTTGGCTGTAAGCCAAAACTAAAATAGCTGACAGATAATCTGTCAGCTATCATTGTATAAGCTGTATGCGTCAGTTTGCATACAGCTTTTTAAGTGTTAAGGATGTACATAATTTTGCACTGTGTTGTCTAGCTTCACCGCCCAACTCCTCTGCCAGAACAAAATCCCCCAAAAAGTCATAAACCGGACTTTTCGTGTGATTTCTTATCTGCCTTTCGGAGCTAAACCGGGCGCTTACGCTTTTCAGATTGAAATCTAAGTAAACAAGATTTCTATGTAAGATGAAACCAATAAGATGGTGATCAGGACATTGATTGTCCGGAATACTTTTGTTTGTCGGTCTTCAGGAATCTCTCTTACCAGGCAGAGTGCGCTGGTTAATTTATTGATATAGAATAAGATGAACACTGCAAACAAAATGAAAAAAGCTATCATATGAGATTCCCCCTCTCCTCACTGATACATATAAGATTACCAAAAATCGAGTGAAAAAGATAGCAATGACTCCTAATAAATAGCAAAAGAAAAGCATCTCAGTATTGAGCTGCTTTTCTTAACCGGGGTCAAGCCTATCCTATTCGGCAATGCTCCCTGTTATGCTCTTATTTTTGGAAGAGGATTTCAAAGCTCTCGTCCGCTTCTTCAATGTAGCAGGCCTTTGGAGCCTTTAGCAGATGATTCATGTAAATAAAGTCTGTTATGCAAATGCCGGTGTGAAAGGCGATTCCCAGACTGAAATAATGCAGGTAAGAAGGGAATGCTATCAAGCCTGCAGCAAGAGCTGAGTTCACAAGCACAATTGGCGCTGCAAGAGACAGCAGCATCATCGTTTTTGATACATTGCAGTTTGTTTTTAAATAGATAACCGGCAGTATATAGGATTGAACCCTGCATTTCAGTGATACGCGGTATCCGGCCATCCAAAGCGGCAGGGCATGCAGCAGCTTGTGGCATGGTACAACGCAAAAAGCAAACAAAAGAAGCAGGAGAAAGTGATCTGCTTTAAGATGGATGTATGGGAAAACGACCATTAATGGCAGATAGATGCCGATAAACGTAGTCATCATGATGAATGCAGCTAATATAGACAATCTATGGAATCCATAATCTTTTGAAAGATTAATGGTTTTCCAGCAGTTCATTAAAATCACCGTCCGAAAATCATGTCTGAGACATAATTGGTATTGAAAAAAAGGAGCTCAGTCCGGCTCCGATACATACTTTACGATGCCTGAACAGAAATTGCAATATGAAATTTCGGATGAAAACGGTTAAAATGAAAAATAGGAATCTTTTACAAAAGATGAGCCTACCTAAATGAGGCGGAATGATTTAAAATATAGGAACGAATCAGAAGGAAAGAAGTGAACGGGAGTGGAATCGTTTGAAAAACGCATGGCCAATTTGGAGTATTATCAAAAGATGCTGATTAAGATGGCTGATGCTGAAAAATATCCCTTTTATGTATCGGTTATGGAGGCGGGACTTTCAGCAGAGGAAATTGAAGAGATCCACCGTATATGCAGAGAACTCGAAGATATGCTTGCAGAACAAAAAGAGCAAGGGCTTCTGAATTACGAAAGCCTTCTTACTCTTTTTGCGGGTCAGCTGAATTATAAGCTTTCTGTCGATGACACCATTATTCACCTGCATAAACAGGGGCTTTATGAGCCGCTGATGGGTGAATTCAGAAACATTATTCGGAAATAGCCGGAACAGTTTCAGCTTCTGGGTCTGCAAGCTTTTTCAGCTTCCGGTTTTCCTCAACAAATTCCTTTTCGATGTTCGTAAAGGAATGCTCGAAGATCTCCATAAAATCGTCCCCGTAAATGTTTCGAATGATGCACATCATTTCCATAATCTCAGGGAATTTTCCGTATAAGTTTTGAAGGGGCAGGGCTCCTTTAAAAACGGCATTTCTGCTTGGATCATAATCTTCAAGCAGCTTCAGAAGAATTTCTTCTCCCTGCTCTGTCAGCTGAATGTACGTATTCCGTTTGTCATTCTGCTTTTTGGAAAACTCAAGATAGCCTCTTTCTTCAAGCTTTTTTGAAAAGTTAAAGGCTGTTGAAACATGCATGACCCCGAATTTGGCAATTTCAGAGATTGAAGCGCCCTTTAAATGATAGGCAATCCATAAAATATGGTGCTCATTTATATTTAAGTCATAGGGCTTTATCCATTGCTGCCAGTCTTTTTCGATGGATTTCCACAAAGCTTTGCTCAGCTGAGCGATTCTCTGGCTGAATAACAAGGCTTCTTTAATGGAATAATCCTGTTCGTTTCGTTTCATCCCCAGTCACCTACTTTTTCTCTTTTACTCTTATATTCTATTATGCCAATAAAATAAAGATTAATAAAGATTAAATTTACAAAATTTTTAAATAAATTGTGAAAAAGCCGGAAAAGCGTTGTTTTACTCACATAAAAAAAAGAGCGGCCTGTGAGAAAATCTGCCGCTCTTATTTCATAATTGGTTTGTCTACAAAAACAATCTATTTGTTCAGTGTTTGCTCAAGCTCTTTTATTTTTTCTTCAATCTGGCTGATTTCTTTCTGAAGCTCTGCTTTATGCGGCTCAATTTCCTCCTGCCAGGTCTGAATCGATTTCTGCAGATCAGCCGTTACATCCTTTAGTACGACAGCGCTTTCTTGAGCGGTCTTTACAACCGATTCTTTCAGGGAGATGCTGTCATCTTTCAGCTGTATGAGAATGGATTCGAGTTTTTGTTTGTTTTGCTTTAACTGAGTCCGCAGGTCTCTGCCGGAAGAAGGTGCTGTCAGGATGGTCGCAAGTCCTCCGATTACGCCTCCTACAAGCAGGCCTGTCATTAAAGATTTTCCATTTGCCATAAGTATCACTCCAGTTTTTTTGTTATGTACATATAGACTCTAAGGAAGTCATTCCTTATTAAATACCCTCTGTTAAGGGAGATAAACGCTTGTTTTACTCATAGCATATGCCGTTTTTGCATAGGTATGAGTAGGGACATGAAAGGGGAGGGGGAAGAGTGGCAGGAGTTATTTTTCTGTTTTTTGCCGTCAGTTTGCTTCTGTTTACCGGATCGTTTCACTATCTGAAATTGGCTCAGCAGTCCGCTTCCTATCCGCCTAAGCATATTGTTCATCAAAAAGCAGCAGTCCTTGCAGGCGGAGGAGCCATTGCGCTTTTAATTGGGATCTTATTTTATACCGTATAAGTTTTAAAAAAACCCGACCGTTTAGGATCGGGTTTTCGTTTAGTTAAGTGCAATTTTTGAACGTTTAAGGATTGTCTGCACAATCGGGTATATAAAGACCATGGCCACAGTGTTCATCGCAACAGCAGGAAGAACAACTGCGAGAAATAATGCTGTAAATCCAGCTCCGCCAGGCAGACCTACAATAAAAAAGGCTGCTGTCAGGAAAACCGTTCCGGATACGAGTGTGCCGACAGCTGTCAAGACGCCCGCTCCTGCTACAGTTGAAGCATATTTCTTAATCATCAGTACAAGCAAGTAGAAAACAAAGGCTGTTACAATCTTGTCAATCACATTCGGAAGCAATCCCCCGGGGAAGCTGGTTGTCAGGCCCGAAAGGACACCTGTTACTGCTCCAAGCAGGAAAACGTTGCGGATGTGCGGGAAAAGCAGAATGCCTAAAAACATCATCGTCAGCATCATATCAGGCTTCATGCCTCCGAAAATCGGCGGGATAATGCCGTGAAGCGCCAAACCCATTGCGACAAATAAAGATAACACCACTAAAACTCTTGTATTCATTTCTCAACTCTCCTCAGTCTAAGCTCTTTTTTTCGGCCTCCCCAATAATGACCTCTGTCTTATTGCGGGAGAACTTAAAAACAGTATAACAGGTATTTCTTCCCTTGTAAAAAAGATTATCTGTGTTTTTTCTGGAATTCCGTCATGAATTCTGCAAGCGCTTCGCAGGCTTCAAGCGGTACGGCGTTATAAGCGGAAGCACGGCATCCTCCAATGGAGCGGTGCCCGTTTAAACCGGAAAATCCTCTTTCTTTTGATTCCTTAAGAAACGCTTTTGTTAATTCTTCATTTTCCAAAGTAAACGTAATGTTCATGTTCGAGCGGCTTTCTTTTTTCGCATGGCCCCTATAAAATCCTCCGCTTTTGTCAATGCATGAATAGATGATTTGCGCTTTACGCTCGTTCAGCTCTTCAATGGCTGCAAGGCCGCCTTGTTCTTTCATCCACTCAAGCACTAATGAAAGCATGTAAATGGCAAAAGTGGGAGGTGTATTATAAAGCGAATTCTGCTTCGAGTGAGTCGCATATTTCAAAATGGAAGGGATCTCTTGATTGGCATTCTCAAGCATCTCTTTTTTCACGATCACAACTGTGACGCCTGAAGGACCGAGGTTTTTTTGCGCCCCTGCATAGATAAGGGAAAATTGGCTGACATCGATTTTCCTGCTCATAATGTCGCTTGACATATCCGCTATTAAAGGAAGTTTTGTTTTCGGAAAGCTCTTCCACTGTGTGCCGTAAATCGTATTATTGGATGTGAGGTGGACGTAGCTTCCTTCAGAAGGATCCTCAAATTTTTCAGGCACAAAGGTATAACGGTCGTCTTTTGAAGAGCCGATAACAGCTGTTTCTCCCAGCTTTGCCGCTTCTGCAAGGGCCTTTTCAGACCAGACGCCGCTCATCACAAAGTGAGCCGGTGAACCGCTTTTTAAAAAATTCATCGGAATCATCGCAAATTGAAGGCTCGCTCCGCCCTGCAGGAACAGAACTTCGTATTCTTCAGGAATGTCCATTAGCTCCCGCATCAGTTGGGAAGCTTTGTTATGTACATCTTCATACGGTTTGCTCCTGTGGCTGAGTTCCATGACCGACATGCCTGTACCTTTAAAATCAATAAGTTCGCTTTGGGCTTTTTCCAGAACTGCAAGCGGGATGGCAGCAGGTCCGGCATTAAAATTGTGCGTTCGTTTCATGAAAAATGTCACTCCTCACTTTGTCGCGGTGCATGATTAAAAATTCTATTTTTATATCCTAACATGAAATACGAAAGACGAGTCGGAATTTTTAAAAAATATTTCAGGGCGTGAAAAAACCCGCTGCATAAGCGGGTTTTATAGAAGACCTTCCTGAATAGCAGAAGCAATTTGCTTCAAGTCATCAGGCGTATAATCTTCCGTATGGGTTTTCCAGACCGCTCCAAAACCGTCGCCTTTTCCGTAGCGCGGAATCAGATGAATGTGATAGTGAAAAACGGACTGTCCGGCTTTTTCGCCGTTGTTGTTCAGGATGTTCATGCCAACAGGCTGAAACTGCTCTTTAATGGCATTCGCAATTTTAGGAACGGTTTCAAACACATTGCGGGCAATATCTGGCGTTAGTTCATAAATGTTTTCCTTATGTACTTTCGGAATGACCAAAGTATGGCCTTTTGTAACCTGGCTGATGTCGAGAAACGCAACAACATGTTCATTTTCAAAAACTTTTGCACTAGGAATTTCCCCGTTTACGATCTTGCAGAAAATACATCCGCTCATTCCATTCATCCTTTCGTGGGTACGGTTTGCTTATCCATATAGTACCATAGCTGGCTGCGCGGATTCAAAAAAAGAGAGGGGATTCTAAATTGCTTTTGCCGCACAAATTCTGGTGGGAGAAGAAAGGAAAGTGTTCTATAGAGTGTTTAGCTGCACAAACTCAGGCTGAAGAAGGGAGGAAAGTGTTCTAAAAAGTGGTTAGCAGCACAAACTTCGGTTGGAGAATAGCGAAAAGTGTTCTAAAAAGGGTATAGCAACATTAACCCTGGCTGGAGAAGATAGGAAAGTGTTCTAAAAAGGGTTTAGAAACATTAACCCTGGCTGGAGAAGAGAGGAAAGTGTTCTAAAAAGGGTTTAGAAACATTAACCCTGGCTGGAGAAGAGAGGAAAGTGTTCTAAAAAGGGTTTAGCAACATTAACCCTGGTTGGAGAAGAGAGGAAAGTGTTCTAAAAAGGGTTTAGAAACATTAACCCTGGCTGGAGAAGAGAGGAAAGTGTTCTAAAAAAGGTTAAGCCGCACAAACCCTGGTTGGAGAAGAAAGGAAAGTGTTCTAAAGGTGGCAATGAAGCAAAAACCTCAAAAAAGAAACAGGATGATCGCAATGATCACCCTGCTCTGCAGAGGAGGAAGAGCCGGCGCAGCTTAATGGCAAGACTCGCAGATCCCTTTGTCATCTCCCTCATTTGCTTGGAAATGAAGGATAAAAAAGAGTGAATTTGTTAAACATGGTTCAAAGCAACCATCTCCCAGTTAAGAGTATCAGTAATGAGTCTTAACTAATCAATAACTGTCTTTGACGAACACCTCATTCGGAAAATGAATTTATACAGAGCATCTATTACTGAAAGTAACGGCCCGCAAACACCTCATCTCGAAATGGAAATATTCATGATGTTAACTAGCTCATGGATTCCTTCACTAAACTGTCTTTAACAAACACCTCATTTGAATGAATGTCTGTGACAGCTCCTCACCTCTACATCCATTATGATGTCCAGGTAAATCACAATTATGCATGCGAAATTAGCAAAATGTCCGGCGGATTTGGTAAGATAAAAGAAAACGGCGAAGGGACGAAACGATGAGCTTATTACAAGTAAACCAGCTAACGGGAGGCTACACGCGAAACCCCGTTTTAAAAGATATATCGTTTGAAATTGACAAGCAATCCATTGTGGGCCTGATTGGGTTAAACGGTGCCGGAAAGAGCACGACGATCCGACATGTGATCGGGCTTATGGAGCCTCATAAAGGGGAGATTTCCATCAATGGCATTTCGTTTCAGGATGAGCCTGAGGCTTACCGCAGCCAGTTTTCATTTATTCCTGAAACCCCGATTCTATATGAAGAATTAACCCTTTACGAACATCTTGAACTGACGGCCATGGCATATGGATTAAGCCGCGAGACATTCAAAAAACGTCTTGATCCGCTTCTTAAGGAATTCAGAATGGAAAAAAGGCTGAAATGGTTTCCAAGCCACTTTTCAAAAGGGATGAAGCAAAAAGTCATGATTATGTGCGCTTTTTTAGTTGAGCCTGAACTGTACATCATTGACGAACCGTTTGTAGGCTTAGATCCTCTTGCCATCAATGCGCTTCTCGAAATGATGAACAAGGCTAAACAGGAAGGAGCCGGCATTCTGATGTCAACGCACATCCTGGCTACAGCAGAAAGATACTGTGATTCCTTCATCATTTTACATAACGGCAAAATCCGTGCAAAAGGCACCCTTTCAGAGCTTCAGAATGAATTCGGGATGAAGGGTGCATCGCTTGATGACTTATATATTCAGCTGACAAAGGAAGATCAGCAATGAAAAATCTCGACCAGATATGGAAAACCCGGCTTGAGGCTCATGTAAAAGAAGTGCAGTCTTATACTAAATATATGTTTAATGACCATCTCATTTTTGTCCTGGTTTTTTTAGGTGCAGGAGGGGCGCTGTCCTACCAGGAATGGCTTAAGACCATGCCGGAAGATTTTCCGGCCCTGCTGATTTTGACCGTTGTGTTTGCACTGATTATCACAGCTTCCAGCGTCCGAACGCTGTTGAAGGAAGCAGATCTCGTTTTTTTACTGCCGCTTGAAGTGAAAATGGCGGACTACTTCAGAAAAGCGACGGTTTACAGCTTTTTCAGCCAGCTGTACATCTTTTTTATTGCAGCGATTGTATTCGCTCCGATGATTTTCCGGGCAGAAAATTTTACAGGAACAGACTACCTGTTCATGTGCCTGCTGATTCTTCTTGCAAAAGCATGGAATTTGCTGATGAGTTTCAGAATATCTTTTTATACTGAACAGTCTGCAAAAGCAGCGGATCTTGCCGTTCGTTTTGCTTTGAATGCAGCAGCCGTCTATTTCATCCTGTCTAAAGCTTATTTATATGCGATCGTTGTCTTTGCGGTCATGGCCGTTCTCTATCTGTATTTTAAAAAAGCAACAGCAGCAAAGGGCATCAAATGGGAAGCGCTTATTGACCGCGAGCTTGAGAAGAAGCAATCCTTTTACCGGATTGCCAACCTCTTTACAGATGTGCCGAAGCTTAAGAAAAAGGCCAAGCGGAGAAAGATGCTTGACGGCCTGCTTACGCTGATTAAATACAAACAGGAAAACATGTATGCCTACCTTTATACACGCGCCTTTTTAAGGTCGGGTGACTTTCTGGGCATCTTTTTGAGGCTGACTGTCATCGGAAGCATCATTTTGTTTATCATTCCGACGAATCAGTTCAGTGTCCTTGCGATTGCTATTTTGGTCCTGTACTTAACAGGTATCCAGATTCTCGGTTTGTATAAGCATTTTGATATGCTGTCGCTGCCGGACCTGTATCCCGTCAGCAGGCAGCATAAAAAAGGGAAGTTCCTGAAACTCCTCTTCAGCATCGTTTTATTCCAGCATCTCATTCTGACGGTGGTGTCACTGACTTCCGGTAAATGGATGCCTTCCATTATCCTTTTAGGAGCGGGCATCGCGTTTGCTTACCTTTTTGTATATCTGTATGTAAAACCGAGGCTGGCTAAAATGGATGCCAGCGTATATTAAAGCAAAGGCAGCTGATAAACATGCTTTATGAACAGCAGCTTGAAGAGGATCTCTTTCAATGGAAAAAGAAATTGTTGAGAAAGTCCTCCAGGTTTGAGCGGCTTTCAAAAAAAACGCAAACCAAAATCAACGCGCATATTCCTGCAAAAATACACACGATTATTACAGAAAGCATTAAAAAAATGGTCGGAGCAACGCTTGCCGGATCCAATTTGACAACGACAGAAAAAAAGCTTGAAGGCATCTCGCTTGAAGAGCGGGAAAATAAGGTGCGCCAAACCATCTCTGCCTTTCAGAAGGCGGCGGCTGTTGAAGGAGCGGGGACAGGTGCAGGCGGACTGCTTGCTTCTGCAGCCGATTTTCCTTTGCTGCTGGGGATTAAAATGAAGTGTCTGTTTGAAATTGCCACACTTTATGGATATGACCCAAAGCAGGTTGAAGAGAGGATCTTTCTGCTTTATGTTTTCCAGCTTGCCTATTCAAGCGATGATCACCGCAGAAAAACATTCGATCTGATTGAGAACTGGGAAGAGCGGAAGGAAACGGTTAAGGACATCGACTGGCAAACCTTCCAGCAGGAATACAGAGATCACATCGATCTTGTCAAACTGCTGCAGGTCATGCCCGGAATCGGAGCGGTAGTCGGAGGCGTTGCCAATTATCATCTTGTCAGGCACCTCGGGGAGACTGCCATGAATTGCTACAGACTGAGAAGACTCGGCACAATCTAAATGGATTGTGCTTTTTTTTATGGAATAGCAGGGCATTCGGTCTTTCGCCGAAGACGGTTTCGGGCATATAAAAAACGGCGCCGAAGCACCGTTTCAATTACTTTATTTCCCAGCCGCAACAGGAGCTTGTTCTGCCTGATATTGAAGGATGGCAAGGCTGAAGGTTTTGGCAGCAATCAGCATCGCTTTTTCATCGATATCAAATTTTGGATGGTGATGCGGATAGGCTGTATCTGAATACGTCGGCTTTGCGCCTGTGAAGAAGAAGGTTCCTTTTACGTGTTGAAGGAAGTAGGCAAAGTCTTCTCCGCCCATTTGCATCGGGCTTTCTTCTACAACCCCCACGCCAGGGACGTTTCCTGCGAGGTTTGCCAGGAATTCTGTTTCCTCGCGGTGGTTCACAACGGCAGGATAGCCTCTGTCAAAAGTATACTCATAGGCAGCATCATATAGGTCACAGGAAGCTTTCACCGTCCGTTTAATTTCCTGCTCGATCTGAGTGCGGATTTCTTCATTAAACGTTCTGACCGTTCCGATTAATTCAGCCGAATCGGCAATAACGTTAAATGGATTTTCTGCGATAAATGAACCGACAGAAACGACGGCTGATTCTACAGGATCGACTTTCCGGCTCACGATTTGCTGGAGGTTCAGCACGAGCTGGGAGCCAATGACAACAGCATCCTTCGTTTTTTGCGGCTGTGCTCCGTGTCCCCCTTTTCCCTGCACCTTAATCTGGAAGCGGTCTGCAGCTGCCATAATCGGTCCGGTCCGGTACTGAATTTTGCCAGCAGGCTCGCTTGCCCATAGATGGGTGCCAAAAATGACATCGACGCCATCAAGGCATCCGTCCTCAATCATCGCTTTTGCACCGCCGGGAGCGTACTCCTCAGCATGCTGGTGAATAAACACCACATTTCCTTCAAGATTCTCTTTGTGCTTATGCAGCACTTTTGCCAAAACAAGCAGTGTCGCTGTATGGCCGTCATGTCCGCAGGCGTGGGTGACACCGGGAACCGTTGATTTGTAGGAGACATCCTTTTCATCCTGGATCGGCAGGGCATCAAAGTCTGCGCGGAGGGCAATTGTTTTCCCAGGCAGTCCGCCTTTTACCACCGCTACAACGCCGTTTCCTCCCACTCCGGTTCTGGGCTCAATGCCGAGCTTCTGGTAATATTCTGCTATGTAGGCTGCTGTCTTGAATTCCATAAACGAAACCTCGGGATGCATATGGAGGTAGCGTCTGATTTCAACCATTTCCTCATAGGCTGCATCGAGTTCTGAACAAATCTCCTGAAACAAATCACTTCATCCTTTCTTTTTTGAAAAATATATATTCGCCAAATGATTCATAAGATAAAATAAATTCTGATATTAGGTCAATTTTAGGGAAGTTGTTTGAAAATTACAAGATTAAAATCTGAAAGGTGTGAAAAGGTGAAAAAGATTTCGATTATGGGAGGATGTCTTCTGGCAGCTCTCATTCTGTACGGACTTATCCACACGGCTTTTATAAAACCTGCAGATGACGGAGCCTCGCAATTTGCACAATACATTCAGCAGTCAGAAGGCATTCTTGCTTTTTTTGAGAGAATAGGCTATCTTGCTTCAAAGCCTGGCATCATCAGTCTGCTTGCAATAGCTATTGTTGTTCTTTCTCTTTTATTCAGACATTATCTTCAACCGCTCATGTTTGGTTTGGCGGTGTACCTTGGAGATGTTTTAAACAAATTTCTTAAAAGCGTGACGGCAAGAGAACGTCCGCCAGAGCCCCTTCATCTTGAAGAAGGGTTCAGCTTTCCGAGCGGCCATGCCATGGTAGGCGTCATCTTTTATGGTCTTTTTGCCTATATGATTATTGAAAAAATCAATTCTCCTGCTCTTAAAAAAGGAATCTGGGCAGCGGTTGTTTTGTTAATGGCCTTGATTGGGATCAGCCGCGTCATCACCAACTCGCATTATGCCACAGATGTGATTGGCGGGTACTGCATCGGCCTCGTTTTTCTCCTTGGGACCATTCTCATTTATGAATGGGCAAAGAATCTGCTTGCTGCTGCAAAAAAGAAAAAAGGCGGCGTTTCTGTATAAAAAAACAGGCATTCTCACGTTGGGAATGCCTGTTTTTTTATTTTTGATTGTTATCGGAAAATGAAAGAAGGGTAAAGGAATTGTGTCATTTCCAAGGAAATAGTGTCGCAATTTAGGCATGAAAAACTCCTCCATACATAGGTCGGAGGAGCGGTTCTTTTAGTGTTCTTTTACAACCTGATAGGTCGTCACGTAAGAAGGTCTCGGGAAAATCGGCTTTTGATCCACGCCCTCGCTTGTTCCGCGCTTTTTATGGGCTTTTGCGTAGGACTGGGACTGCTGCCAGTTTTTAAACGATTCTTCTTTATCCCATAGAGTTAAGATGACGTATGTGTCATCTTGAACAGGTCTCAGGACGCGGATGGCCGCAAATCCCGGTTCGTTTTCGATCATGCGGGCACGTTCTTTGAAGCGCTGTTCAAAAAGCGGTCTGCCTTCGTCTGTGACAGGAATATTGTTCAAAACGGCATAGCTGCCGGTCTTGAAATCTCCCACTCCATCAAGCACTTCGTATTTTTTAGGCTCTTTAAAAAGGGAATCTGATTCGCTTTCATGAAGAAGGATGCCCTTATCCTCATTCTGCATCAGCAGCATGTTTTCATCTGTGTGTTCTGCTGCGGTTTTTGCCAAGTATTCCGGAGTTCCAAATGTGACATAAAAGTTCATTTTACATACACCTCTTTTTGTTTCATTATAACAATGACTGGACAAAGAAGGCTATTATGAGCCTCTGCTTACATATTCAACCCTTTTTTTAACAATACTAAACATGTATAAATCTACGGAACGCAGGTGACAGCATGCGAAAAAAAGTCATTCTTTCTGCTCTGGCAGCTCTGCTGACAGCTATTATTGCTCTGGCAGTTTATCTCCTCATCCTTGTCATTGGAGATTATTCCATTGATGAAAAAAAGCTTGTGATGGATTCTACGACTACACTTGTTGATCCTGAAGGCAGCAAGGTGGCGGAACTGTATTTGCAGAACAGGGAGCCTGTCTCGGTCAAAGACATTCCCGTTCATGTCCGCGAAGCGTTTATAGCTGTTGAGGATAAACGGTTTTACGAACATAACGGAATAGATTTAAAAGCCATTTCAAGGGCTTTGTACAGGGATTTTCTTGCCGGCGGGAAAGTGGAGGGCGGAAGCACCATTACCCAGCAGCTTGCAAAAAACACATTTTTGACTTCTGAAAAATCTGTGCTCAGGAAAGTCAAAGAAGCCGCCATTGCCATGAGCCTTGAGAATAAATACAGCAAAAGCAAGCTACTTGAGCTGTATTTAAATCAGGTTTATTTTGGCCACGGTGCATACGGTATCCAGAGTGCTTCGCTTTACTATTTTAATAAAGAAGTGAAGGATCTGACGGTTGAAGAAGGAGCGATGCTGGCAGGAATTCCAAAAGCACCTTCCAATTATTCTCCTGTCCTTCATCCGGATAGAAGCAAAGAACGGAGGGACACAATCCTTTCTTTAATGGGTGATCAGGGTTATCTGACGGCTGAGGAAGTTGTCAGATCACAGGGGAGAACGCTCGGCCTTTCGATTTCTGAGGAATCTGAGACTCCATGGCTTATCTCATATATCGACATGGTAATGGATGAAGCAGAAGAAAGATACAACCTCTCAAATGAAGAACTGATGCGGGGTGGATATACAGTCACAGTGCCGCTTGATGCAGGCATGCAAAAGACCGCCTACGAACTGTTCCAGAAAGATGCGTATTTTCCAGGAACGACAAAAGGCGCAGAGGGAGCATTTGTCCTGATTGACAACAAGACCGGCGGTGTGAAGGCTGCCATTGGCGGCCGAAACTACGTGCAAAAAGGGTATAACCGCGTAACGACAAAGCGTCAGCCCGGGTCTACGTTCAAGCCGATTGCCGTTTATGCTCCTGCCATGGAGGAAGAAGAATTCGGTCCATACTCCCTGCTTGAAGACAAGCCCGTCTCATATGATGGCTATCAGCCAAAAAATAACGACCGCAAGTATGATGAAGAGGTTACGATGTACGATGCGATTACAGCCTCCAAAAATGCTCCGGCTGTGTGGACATTAAATGAAATGGGTGTCTCAACCAGCAAGAAGTATTTGGAAAAATCCGGCCTGCCCATCGAGGACAACGGCCTCTCCATTGCGCTTGGCGGACTTAAAAACGGTGTAACCCCTCTTCAGATGGCAAACGCGTACAGAGCTTTTGCGCAATACGGTGTATACAGTGAGCCGTATTTTATCCAAAAGATTACAGACCGAGATGCTAAAGAAGTTTCGGCACCAGAGCACCTAAAGAAGCGGATTTTTTCCGCACAGACCGCCTGGAACATGACGAGAATGCTTGAGGAGGTAGTAAACGAAGGGACAGCAAGCATCGGAACTTATGACGGTGTACTTGCAGGAAAAACAGGCACAACTTCATTTACCGATGTAGATGGTGCTGTAAAGGATGCATGGTTTGTCGGATATACTCCGTCTGTATCCGGAGCTCTCTGGATGGGATATGACCGCACGGACAGCAAACAGTACCTAAAGCAGGGCAGCTCCTATCCTACACGTCTCTTCAAAGAAATCCTGAGTGAGTCCGGCAAAGACCTGAAAACGGCATTCCAGATGCCTGACGGCGTTGAAGATCTTGAAGAGCCGATCAGACTGAAGAATCTGGGTGAAGTAAAGGCAGGGTACACGTTTAAAGCGCTTGGCCTTTTCACCGTGACATTGAAATGGGATGCGCAGAAGGATGACCGCGTCATCTACAGAATCTATGAGACAAGCGGAAGCAAAGACAAGCTCGTAGGGTTCGTCAAGGGTGAGGATTCGTATGAGATTCCTTATTCCAATCTCTTTTCAAACGCAGTGTATAAAGTCGTTCCATACAACGAGCAGACAGACCAGGAAGGCGAAGGGTCAGATCCTGTCAAACCCGAGCTTTTTACATCAGGTCTATGAGCAGCATGCAGATTCCGCATGCTGCTTGATTACGTCAATTTTTTGACATTTAATTGTGAAATCTATACAACAAGGTGTGAAACAGTTATAGTGTAAGAAGCAAAAACATAGGGAAGGCGCGGTTTGCCTGCGCAGCGCTGTTTCTATTTGGGGAACAGCTTACATAGAAAGGTGGATTTGAGGATTTATGACGGATTTGCAGTTTAATGATACATTCCTTAAGGCGTGCAGAGGGGAAAAAACAGATCACGTTCCGGTATGGTATATGAGACAGGCAGGTCGTTCGCAGCCTGAATACCGTGCGATTAAAGAGAAATACAGTCTGTTTGAAATCACGCATCAGCCTGAGCTGTGTGCCTATGTGACCAGATTGCCGGTGGAGCAGTACGGCGTAGATGCAGCGATTTTATATAAGGATATCATGACACCGCTTCCATCAATAGGGGTAGATGTTGAAATCAAGTCCGGCATCGGACCGGTCATTGACAATCCGATCCGCTCTTTCGCAGATGTTGAAAAGCTTGGAGAAATTGATCCTGAAAGCGATATTCCATACGTACTTGATACGATCAAGCTTCTGACGCAGGAGCAGCTGAACGTGCCGCTGATCGGATTTGCGGGAGCTCCCTTCACGATGGCAAGCTACATGATCGAGGGCGGACCGTCAAAAAGCTACAATAAAACAAAAGCATTTATGTATGCAGAGCCAAAGGCATGGTTTGCTTTAATGGACAAGCTTGCAGAAATGACGATTGTCTACTTAAAGGCTCAAATTAAGGCCGGGGCAAAAGCGTTTCAAATTTTCGATTCGTGGGTAGGAGCGTTAAATGAAGCAGACTACCGCTATTATATAAAACCTGTGATGGAGCGCATTTTTTCCGCAATGAAGGAAGAAAATGTGCCAATGATCATGTTCGGAGTAGGGGCAAGCCATCTTGCACGCGACTGGCATGACCTTCCGCTTGACGTTGTCGGACTGGACTGGAGACTTCAGGTCGATCAGGCAAGAGAAATGGGTCTGACGAAAACGCTGATGGGGAACCTTGATCCGGCTATTCTTCTTGCACCATGGAACGTCATTGAAGAGCGCGCCAAGCATATTCTTGACCAGGGAATGAAGCAGGACGGTTATATTTTCAACCTCGGACACGGTGTTTTCCCGTCTGTTAATCCGGACGTTTTAAAAAGACTGACAGCTTTCATTCATGACTATACAAAAAATGCCAAGAGTGCGCGGAGCATCTAATTTGGAAACCTGACCTCAGGAATGGCAAAATAAGAATCAGAACGAATCCAAAAGAGGTGTATGAAAATGACAAAGAAAACAATGGGTCTTCTTGTAATGGCATACGGAACGCCATATAAAGAAGAAGACATTGAACGCTATTACACACATATCAGACACGGCCGCACGCCTGCTCCTGAGATGCTGCAGGATTTAAAAGACCGCTACGAGGCAATCGGCGGCATTTCGCCGCTTGCTAAAATCACGCTTGATCAGGCCAAATCACTGGAAGAGCATTTAAATGCCGTTCAGGACGAAGTTGAATTCAAAATGTACCTTGGACTGAAGCACATCGAACCATTCGTTGAAGACGCGGTGAAACAAATGAAAGAAGACGGCATTGAAGAAGCTGTCAGCATTGTTCTTGCGCCACACTTCTCAACATTCAGCGTCAAGTCCTACAATGGACGGGCAAAGCAGGAAGCCGAAAATCTCGGAGGACCGGCTATTACGTCTGTTGAAAGCTGGTACCAAGAGCCTAAGTTTATTGATTACTGGGCGAAAAAAGTAAAAGAAACCTATGCGCAGATGACAGAAGACGAACGCGAAAAGGCTGTTCTGATTGTATCTGCCCACAGCCTTCCTGAAAAGATTATCGCTGCAGGCGATCCATACCCTGAACAGCTGCAGGAGACGGCAGACCTAATTGCAAAAGCAGCCGGCATCACGAATTATGAGACTGGATGGCAGAGTGCAGGCAATACGCCTGAGCCATGGCTTGGACCTGATGTTCAGGATCTGACAAGAGACCTTTTTGAACAGAAAGGGTACCGGACATTCGTATACATTCCAGTTGGATTTGTAGCAGATCACCTTGAGGTTCTGTATGACAACGACTATGAATGCAAAATTATTACAGATGAACTGGGTGCAAATTATTACCGCCCTGAAATGCCGAATGCGAAGAAAGAGTTTATTGACTGTCTTTCAACCGTCGTTCTTAAAGAACTCGGCATGAAAAAGTAGAAATGAAGCGGAGTTTCAGCAAGTGAAGCTCCGCTCAAATATGTGATGCACAAAAGTAAACAAAAAAGAAGGCGATAAACAATGACTGGCAAAAAGAAAAAAGTTGTCATCATTGGCGGGGGAATCACAGGATTATCCGCGGCATTTTACATGCAAAAAGAGATACGCGAACAAAACCTGCAGGCTGAGACGGTTCTTATTGAATCAAGTCCCCGGCTTGGCGGAAAAATTCAGACGGTTCATAAGGACGGCTTTATTATTGAGCGCGGACCGGATTCTTTTCTTGAGCGAAAAACAAGCGGACCTCAGTTTGTAAAAGACGTAGGACTGGGTTCAGAGCTTGTCAATAACGCAACGGGGAGATCATACGTACTTGTAGGAGACCGGCTTCATCCGATTCCGGCCGGTGCTGTTATGGGCATTCCCACACAAATTATGCCGTTTGTCACAACAGGCCTTTTTTCCGTTCTTGGAAAAGCACGGGCTGCAGGCGACTTTATCATGCCTGCCGGCAGAGAGCAGGGCGACCAGTCATTGGGTCACTTTTTCAGAAGGCGCCTTGGAAATGAAGTGGTTGAGAATCTGATTGAACCGCTGCTTTCAGGGATTTATGCCGGAGATATAGACAAGCTGAGCCTCCTGTCGACCTTCCCGCAATTCCATAAAGTAGAGCAGGATCACAGAAGCCTCATACTGGGAATGAAAAAAGGGCTTCCTGCATCAAACCAAAAGCATGAGCCTTCCAGAAAGAAAGGCATTTTCCAGACCGTCAAAGGCGGACTTCAAAGCTTGGTCGACGCTGCCGAAAGCAAGCTGACAGATACGCGGATACTAAAAGGAATCAAAGTCGAGGCCATTGAAAAATCAGGTGCCCAGTATTCCTTAAAGCTAAGCAGCGGCGAGAGGATGGAAGCTGACGCTTTAATTGTGACCACGCCTCATCAGCACACTGCAGGCATGCTTCCGGACAAGGAAAACTTTCAGTACATGCAGGAAATGCCTTCTACTTCTGTTGCAACAGTAGCCATGGCTTTCCCCGAGGATGCTGTCTCGATTGAAGGAAACGGCACGGGATTTGTCATTTCCAGAAACGGCGATTATACCATCACAGCCTGCACCTGGACCCACCGCAAGTGGCCGCATACCGTTCCGAAGGGAAAAGCCCTTATCCGTGCTTACGTAGGAAAAGCAGGCGACCAGGCGATCGTTGAACAGCCGGACCACGAAATCATCTCAGCTGTCCTGGAAGATTTGAATAAAATCATGAAATTGGATCAAAAACCTGACTTCACCGTCGTTTCAAGATGGAAACAGGCCATGCCCCAGTACAACGTGGGCCACCAGGAAGAAGTCCATAAAATGAAAGAAAAAATCATGAACAACTACCCGGGCATGTTCCTGGCCGGTGCCTCCTATGCAGGAGTCGGCATCCCCGACTGCATCGACCAGGGAAAATCAGCCGTCTCGCACGCATTGGATTATTTGAAAAAGGCAACTCTTTAAAAAGGGTTGTTTTTTTATATGCACTATTACTGGATTAGCTCAATCAAGGAGAAAAACGTGGATAAAGAAATTATTATAGAAGAATACAGCATGAATTGGTCGAGGCAATTCGAACAAGAAAAGAAAAAGCTTAACGATATTCTAAGGGACAGGGTTCAATCCATTGAACATATAGGAAGTACAGCCGTTGAGGGCCTTGGAGCCAAACCTGTCATAGATATTGCTGCTGGAGTAAATAATCTGGAGACAGTTAGTGAATTTATCAAACCTTTAAAACAATTAGAGTATGAATTTGTTTACCATAAAGAGTTTCCAGAACGACGTTTTTTTAGAAAAGGCCGGCGGAGAGCAGGTACACACCACTTGCACTTTTATGAATTTGAAGGAGAGCACTGGAATAATCAGCTTTTGTTTAGAAATTACTTAAGGGGAAATCCTGATGATGCAAGAAAATATTATTACCTTAAAATGTACCTGGCAGAAAAGTACCGATTTGACAGAGTTGCTTATACGGAGAATAAAGCTTCTTTTATCCAAAATATATTGCAAAAAGCGAGGCCCTCAGAGATATAGCAAAGCACAAAACTCCAGTGGACTGCAGCGGAGGGCACTTGACTCCTGCGGGAAATAGAGGGCACTGAAGATCCCGCAAGCGCAGCGAGGAAGCTTCAGGCACTCCCCGCGGAAAGCAAGTGACCGGAGCGGAAGGGAACGGGTATAATTTCTAACACATGAAGCATGAAAATATTGACTCGAATTTCTCTGTAACAGCAGTTGCTTCTTTAAAAAATGTATGATATATTTCTTTTTGTACTAAATGACCAAAAATGTCATTCGGTCATTTTTAGGAGGTGAGAGGGTTGAGCGTGGACCGCAAACAGCTTATTTTAGAAGCAGCAACAAGATCATTTACCCACTATGGCTATAAGGCAACGACAATGGATTCTGTTGCAAAGCTCGCAAATGTGGGAAAAGGAACGATCTATACCTTCTTTAAAAACAAGGAAGAGCTGTTTGATGAGATTGTCTCATCTTTGCTGACGGAAATGCGGGTTGCTGCTGAAGAGGCAATGGATGAAGATCTTCCATTTTTTGAAAATGTTCATCGTGCCCTGTACAATCTGCTTGAATTTCGAAAAAAGCATCAATTCACGATTAAAATTTTTCAGGAAAGCACTGATGTCGGCACACCTGCCGTTCAGGAAGTCGTTCAGAGGCTTGAAAAAATGATCCTGCAGTTTATCGCTGCCAAAATAGAAGCAGCTGTAAATAAAGGAGAACTCCGGGAGTGCAATCCTGAAGTAACAGCATTCGTGATGCTGAAACTATATATTTCTCTCATTTTTGACTGGGAAAAGCACCATGAACCGCTTGAGAAAGAAGAAATTGCGCATTTATTTGAATTATACTTACTCAAAGGATTATCAACATAGATGGTCCTATCTTTTTGGGAAAAAGTGACCAATTGAACAAATTGGTCAATATGTATTAAATTAGGAGGAAATGCAATGAGTTTAATGGCTAAAGAGTGGAAAGCGTTAGTTTCCAACAAAAAAGTGCTGATTCCGGTCCTTGCTGTTTTATTTATCCCGCTCATGTATGCAGGGATGTTCCTTTGGGCGTTCTGGGATCCGTATGAGCAGCTAGATCAGCTTCCTGTCGCCGTAGTCAACGAAGATACTGGAGCTGATTATGAAGGAACAGAGCTTCAAATTGGATCTGAGCTTGTTGATAATTTGAAAGCAAATCCAAAGTTCAAGTGGGAATTTGTTTCAAAGGATGAGGCTGTGAGAGGCCTTGAAAACGAGCAGTACTATATGATGATTGAAATACCCGAGAATTTTTCAGAAAATGCGACAACACTGATGGACGAGGATCCTCAGTCACTTGAGCTGAAATATGTTCCGAATGAAGGCTTTAACTTCTTGTCAGGGCAAATTGGCGGAACAGCCGTTGCTCAAATTAAAGAAGAAGTCTCAAATACCATTACGAAAACCTATGCGGAAAGCATCTTTGAAAACATTGACAAACTTGCAGACGGACTTGGCGATGCAAGTGAGGGAGCAGGCAAGATTGATGAGGGTGTCATCGACCTGAAAGGCGGTTCAGCTGAACTGAAAGAAAAGCTTGAGCTGCTTGCAGGAAAATCGATTACGTTTAAGGACGGATTGAATGACGCTTCTGCCGGAGCAAAGAAACTGGCAGACGGCGCCCAAAAGCTAGACAGCGGTCTGGGACAGCTTCAGGACGGGAGCGGGAAGCTTTACAGCGGATCAATGAGCGCTGAAAAAGGAGCTGCCCAGTTGAACGAAGGTCTTGGAACGTCTCTGTCCGGAATGAAAGAGCTTCAGAGCAATGTTCCGAAACTTACTGCCGGGGCAGAAGGAATCAGTGCCGGAGCGGGTGAATTATCCGGAGGCCTTAACCGCCTTTCTGACGGAAGCACGGCATTAGCTGCCGGAGCAGGTGAATTATCTACAGGGCTGGATAAGCTTTCTGCCGGTAATCAGGCTGCCTATAAGGGAGCCGGAGAACTCTCTGCAGGCCTGACACAGCTGAATGACCAGCTGGCAGTCATGCTGCCGCAAATTGAGAAGCTTCCTCTTCCGGAAGCCGAGAAACAAAAATTGATTGAAGCAGCAAAAGGCGTCAGCCAGCTTTCTGAAGGAAGCAAACAGCTGGAGTCAAGTCTTGGCCAGCTTTCTGCGGGCGCTGCCGATGCACAAAAGGGAGCAGCTACTATTGCAGATAAAAGTGCAGAGCTTTCAGCAGGAGCCGGAAAGCTTCAGGAAGGTGCTTCCAAGCTTTCAAGCGGTTCTTCTGAACTTGCAGCAGGCCAAAAGAAAGCAGAAGAAGGCATCAATCAGCTTGTGGCCGGACAGGAAAAACTGTATGCGGGCTCAGGCGATCTATTGAGTGGTCAAAAACAATTAACAGAAGGACAAAAGACTTTTAATCAGGAATTCGCGAAAGCTAAAGCCGGCTCCGCTGAACTTGCTGCCGGCAATAGTGAACTCGGCTCCGGAATTTCAAAGCTTGCTGAAGGATCAGGTGCGCTTCAGGACGGCACAAACAAGCTTGCTGACGGTGCCGGAAAAGTGGACGAAGGCGTTGGCAAATTGTCTGAAGGGACAGGCGAGCTGTCATCAAAACTTGGTGACGCAGCAGAGGAAACAAAAGATGCCGGCGGCTCAGATGAAACCTATGACATGATTTCAGAGCCGGTAAAAGTAAAAGATGAAAAAATCAACGCCGTTCCAAACTACGGAACAGGTTTTGCGCCATACTTCCTGTCACTCGGACTATTCGTTGGGGCCCTGCTGCTTTCCATCGTATTCCCGTTAAGACAGGCAGCAGGAACGCCTAAGAGCGCAATTGGCTGGTTCATGAGCAAGTTTGGTGTTCTGGCAGCAGTCGGAGTTATCCAGGCCTTGCTTGCCGATGCGGTTTTACTCTATGGACTTGATATTGAAGTACAAAGTGTTCCTTTGTTTATTTTATTCAGCATCATCACAAGCCTGGCATTCCTTACACTGGTTCAATTCTTTGTAACATCACTCGGAGATCCGGGAAGATTTGTGGCTATTATTATCCTGATTCTTCAGCTTACTACAAGCGCCGGAACATTCCCTCTTGAATTGATTCCAGAGCCATTGCAGATCTTTAATGCATGGCTGCCGATGACCTATACGGTTTCAGGTTTTAAAGCGGTCATCTCATCAGGTGATTACAGCTTTATGTGGCAGCAGGCAGGTATCCTCGGCATCTTCATTGCAGCGATGATTGCCGGAACGATTGCCTACTTCTTCATGGCCATCAGAAAAAACAAGAACAGCTTAACAGAGAAAGCTGCAGCATAATCTTAAACACCCGAAGCGAAAAGCTTCGGGTGTTTTTTGCAATGGAAAAATCTATAAAACTATTATTGAAAGCCCTTACATTTTAACATATAATAGAAAAATGAGAACGATTTCACTGTGTGTACGCTGATCGTTCGCAAGATGAGGAGGAGTGAACGTGTCTACAATCGAGGATGTGGCCAGACTTGCAGGACTTTCAAGGACCACTGTTTCCCGGGTCATCAACAATCATCCGTACGTTTCCGATTCGAAGAAAAAGGTTGTCTTAGAAGCAATGGATGAGCTTGGTTATGTTCCGAATTCATCTGCAAGAAGTCTTCGAAATCAAAAAACTGAAATTATTGCCGTTTTTATACCGCGGGTGCTGAATCCCTTTTTCAGCCAATTTATCGAATCACTTGAAATGGCGTCGTCAGCCAGGAACTATCAGCTGATCGTGTGCCAGACTCAATATTCCAAATCAAAAGAGCTCACCTATTTAAACCTTCTTAAAACAAAGCAGGTGGATGGTGTGATACTGGCATCCCTGGAGAATGACTGGAGCAAAATCGAGCCATTCACCGATTACGGTCCGATTGTTCTTTGCAATGAGTTTGAAGAGGACGCATCTGTGCCGATGATCAGGCTCGATCAGACATTTGGCGGATACATAGCAACCAAGCACCTGATTGAACAGGGACACACCCATATCGGCTATTGCTGCGGCGGGCACAGAAGCAACGTTGCCAAAGAACGGGAAAGAGGCTTCAGGCAGGCACTGATGGAAGCGGGATTAACGTTTGATGAAAATGCCGCATTCCGGAATGCCTTCAATATCGAAGACGGAAAACGTGTTTTTCATGAGCTGGCTGCTTTGGAGAATAGGCCGTCCGCTCTTTTTACCGGAGCAGATGAAGTGGCCGCAGGCGTTATTTCTGAAGCGAAAAAAAACGGCTGGAGCATTCCTTCTGACCTTGCAGTTGTGGGATTTGATAACCAGGCCATCACAGAACTGCTCGATCCTATGATTACAACCGTTCAGCAGCCTGTCTGCGAAATGGCTCAAAAAGCCATGGACATCATGATTGAAAAAATAAACAGAAAATCATACGCTGCCAGGGAAGTCTATCAGTTTCCGCTTAAACTGATTATAAGAGATTCAACGGGCGGCAAAAAGCTCGCAAACGTTTAATAGAGTAAGGCACCAGCCAGAGGCTGGTGCCTTTTTATGTGCATGCGCCATGAATGTTTACTGGAAAGAAAATAGTGGTAATTCAAAAGGGTGACTATTACTGTACGGAAGGGATGAGAAATTTGGACAAGCAGAGTAAAAACAGCAAGGATGAGCAGCTGGAAGCATACCGGGTTGATGATAAAGACGGGAACATGACCACCAATCAGGGGCTTAAGGTTTCAGATGACGAGCATTCTCTAAAAGCTGGCGATCGCGGGCCCACACTGATGGAGGACTTTCATTTCCGGGAAAAGATGACCCATTTCGACCACGAGCGGATTCCGGAGCGCGCTGTCCATGCAATGGGCTACGGGGCACACGGGTATTTCCAGGTATACGAGCCGATGAAGGAATTTACGATGGCGGGATTTTTGCAGGATCCTTCGGTTAAAACACCTGTATTCGTACGGTTTTCAACGGTGGCTGGCTCAAAAGGGTCTGCAGATACAGTCAGGGATGTCAGGGGATTTGCCGTGAAGTTTTATACGGAAGAGGGAAACTATGATCTGGTCGGGAACAATATCCCAGTCTTTTTCATCCAGGATGCGATTAAATTTCCGGATCTCGTCCATGCGGTAAAGCCGGAGCCTCATAATGAAATGCCCCAGGCCTCATCTGCGCATGACACGTTCTGGGACTTCATTGCCAACAATCAGGAATCGGCACACATGATGATGTGGGCGATGTCTGACCGGGCGATTCCCCGCAGCTACCGGATGATGGAAGGATTCGGCGTACATACATTCAGGTTTGTCAATGAGGAAGGAAAAGCACGATTTGTAAAATTCCACTGGAAACCGAAGCTCGGCGTGCATTCTCTAGTATGGGACGAAGCCCAGAAGCTTGCCGGAAAAGATCCTGATTTTCACAGAAGAGATCTTTACGAATCCATCGAGAACGGTGACTATCCAGAATACGAGCTTGGAGTTCAGATGATTGAGGAAGAGGACGAATTCAAATTCGACTTTGATCTCCTTGATGCAACGAAACTATGGCCGGAGGAAATCGTACCCGTTAAAATCATCGGTAAAATGACGCTCGACCGCAATCAGGATAATGTGTTTGCCGAATCGGAGCAGGTTGCGTTCCATCCGGGACATGTCGTGCCGGGCATTGATTTTACAAATGACCCGCTGCTGCAGGGACGCCTCTTCTCATATACAGATACACAGATTACAAGACTGGGCGGGCCAAACTTCCATGAGATTCCGATCAACCGACCTGTCTGTCCGTTTCATAACAACCAGCGGGACGGCATGCACCGCATGACCATTAACCGCGGGCAGACGGCATACCATCAGAACTCGCTTGCCCAAAACGCTCCGCGTCCTGCTGCGCGGGAGCAAGGCGGATATGTCCACTATCAGGAAAAAGTGGATGGACGGAAGATCCGCCAGCGCAGCGAGAGCTTTAAAGATCATTTTTCACAGGCAAAGCTGTTCTGGAACAGCATGTCAGAAGTGGAAAAGCAGCATATGATCACTGCCTTCCGCTTTGAGCTCGGCAAAGTAAAAAGCAAGAGCGTACAGCAGCAGGTCGTTAATATGATCAGCTGCATTGACAGCAGACTTGCTGGTGAAGTAGCTGAGGGAATCGGCGCTTCGGTTCCGAATGAGCAAACGGAGTCAGGCGTCACACTTGAGTCGCCTGCACTCAGCCAGGAAAAAACGGTCAAAGTTCCCGATACACGTAAAGTGGCAGTGCTTGCCGAAGACGGATATGATGCCGCTTCTCTTAACGAATTCATTGGAAAAATGAAAGAAACAGGCATGATGCCTGAAGTCATCAGCCACACGCTGAGTCCGCTGAAAAGTGAGGGCGGCGAAGAGCTTGAAGTTGATCATACCTTCCTCACAAGTGATTCCATTCTGTTCGACGCCTTTTATGTAGCGGGCGGGCAGAAGAATAAAGAGCTCCTGCTCGGCGAAAAAGACGCCGCAGCATTTCTAAAAGAAGGATTCAGTCACTTTAAGCCAATCGGAGCTGCCTATGAAGCTGCAGAAGTACTTGAAGCAGCGGGAATAGCTAATGGTCCCGGCGTTATTGTAGCAGAACAATCACAAGATCCGTCGGTATTCTCTGATGCATTTATCAGTGCAGCAGCCGAGCACCGTCATTGGGATCGGGAAGTTTGAAGGTGAAGACACTGAGAAATCAGTGTCTTTTTTTCATTTACATAGGTTTTTTCAGCACTTTATTGGCCATGGATTATAGAGAAAGTGCTGTTAGCGGAGATTAAGAGCACAAACGTGGTTATGGAAAAAGGAGAAAGTGTTGTAAAAGGCAGTTAAGAACACAAACGTGGTTATAGAACAAGGAGAAAGTGCTGTAAGCGGCGGTTAAGCGCACAAACGCGGTTATAGAAAATCGAGAAAGTGCTGTAAAAGTTCGCAAAAAAAAGAAAGGACAATGTATCCTTTCTCAAAAATATAGGTATAGGATCGGTATGGTTACAGGCTGCCGACGTTCATGCACTTATCGCAAGTATTGCCGTAGCACTCGTGCTGCTCTTCAATCTTTTCCCCGCACTCAAGACATTTTTTCGCCGGCAGGTTTTTGAAAAATTCAGTCATTTTAACTAACATTGGTATCCCCTCCAAGTTGTTATTACATTCATTGTATTATAACAGATAGGGGTATGTCAACATCTGTTTTGTAACAATGTGCTTCTTTTCAAAAAATGGGCTGCTGTCTGCATGTTTATAGGGGCCTCAGCTTGCGCTAGCCAGCGGAAAATGGGTATATTGTAAGATAGGAATGAGCGAGGGAGGATTCACATGAAAATAACGGTTGTTGGTTTTTGGGGAGGATTTCCTGCTGTTAATGAAGCTTCTTCCGGATACCTGTTTGAATCAGATGGTTTCCGGCTCTTAGTTGATTGCGGAAGCGCGGTTTTATCCCAGCTGCAGAATTACGCCAAACCGGAAGAACTCGATGCGGTTATTCTGTCTCATTATCATCATGATCATATTGCTGATGTAGGTCCGCTGCAATTTGCAAGACTTGTTGGATCCTTTATGAATAAAAGCGTTAGGACGCTGCCTATATACGGCCATTCAGCTGATGCAGAAGCATTTGCAGGGCTTACATACAAAGAAGTAACTGCAGGGAAAGCCTACAATCCGGAAGAACCAATCCAGATTGGACCGTTTACCATCCGTTTTATAAAAACAAAGCATCCGGTAGACTGTTATGCGATGCGGATTTCGGATGGTTCAGCAGAAGTAGTTTATACGGCTGACTCAAGCTATAGAGAAGAGTTTGTGCCATTTTCAAAAGATGCGGATCTTCTGATGTGCGAATGCAATTTTTACGGAGATATGGACGGCTCGTCTGCCGGGCATATGAACAGTCTTGATGCCGGCAGACTTGCTGAGCATGCTTCTGTAAAGGAACTGATTCTGACTCACCTTCCTCATTTCGGAGAAGTGTCAAATCTCGTAAGTGAGGCCGAAACGATTTACAAAGGTCCTGTCCGTCTTGCAGCATCCGGCCTGCAATGGACAAAGGGCAATTAGGAGGAAAAGTACATGCTGTTTATTGATAATAAAGGAATAACGGATCCGAGAATCAATCTGGCCATAGAAGAGTATTGCCTGAAAAATCTCGATCCTGAGCAATCTTATTTGCTTTTTTACATTAACGAACCTTCCATTATCATCGGAAAAAATCAAAATACTATTGAAGAAATCAACACAAAGTATGTGGAGGAGCAGGGTCTTCATGTTGTGCGGAGGCTTTCAGGCGGGGGTGCGGTTTATCATGACCTTGGAAACCTGAACTTCAGTTTTATTACAAAAGATGACGGAGACAGCTTTCACAACTTCAAAAAATTTACTGAGCCTGTTACACGGGCATTGAAGCGTCTTGGTGTAGATGCAGAGCTGAGCGGCCGCAATGATATCCTTGCTGAAGGCAGAAAGATTTCAGGAAATGCCCAGTTTTCTACAAAGGGCAGAATGTTCAGCCATGGAACGCTGCTGTTTGATTCGGAAATGGAAAACGTCGTGTCCGCGCTGAAAGTGAAAAAGGACAAGATCGAATCAAAAGGAATTAAATCCATTCGCAGCCGTGTGGCAAACATCAGTGAATTTCTTGAAGAGAAGATCACGATTGAGGAATTCAGAGAACTGATTCTGCGCTATATTTTTGATACAGACGGCGAAATTCCGCAATACGTTTTAACGGAAGCGGATTGGGAAAACATCCATGCTCTTTCTGAGGAACGCTATCAGAACTGGAACTGGAATTACGGCAAATCGCCATCCTTTAACCTCCAGCATTCCCACCGCTTTCCGATCGGACAGATTGACATCCGTCTGGAAGTGAAGAAAGGCAAAATCGAAAACTGCAAAATCTTCGGAGACTTTTTCGGAGTGGGTGATGTTGAAGAAATCGAAAACCTTCTCACCGGCCTGCAATATGACCGTTCTTCCATAGAAACGGCTTTGAGGGACACAGATATCAAACATTATTTCGGCAATATTGAAAAAGAACAATTTATTGAGCTTATTTATTGAGCGTGAAGGGCGTCCTTTTTTAGGGCGCTTTTTTATTAATTGATGGGAAATATGCTGCTCAGATTATCTCCTCGGCACGGCCTTGGTTGTCCTGGAATGGAAATAACCCTTCATCGAGATCCACTCTGTGCGAATGTCACAAAGCCGCGTGGAAATGACCCTTCATCGAGATCCACTCTGTGCGAATGTCACAAAGCCGTGTGGAAATGACCCTTCAGCATAATCAAATCTGTGCGAAGGTCACAAAGGCGCTTGGAAATGACCCTTCATCGAGATCCACTCCGTGCGAAGGTCACAAAGCCGCGTGGAAATGACCCTTCATCGAGATCCACTCTGTGCGAATGTCACAAAGCCGTGTGGAAATGACCCTTCAGCATGATCAAATCTGTGCGAAGGTCACAAAGGCGCGTGGAAATGACCCTTCAGCATGATCAACTCTGTGCGAAGGTCACAATCCGTCATAGAATCTCCCGCGTTCACAATTCATCAAATTTCTCCGAGATCCGCCAAGCCGTTTGTTGAGAATTTTTCCGTCATAAAATATAATAGATTTATAGTTTTAAATTTTTTGAAAATGAATGGCTGTTCATTCATTTTTACAAGGGGTGGGAGAATGAATTTATTATCACAGCTGTCTCTGTCTGCACAGAAGTATGGAGGCAAGCCGGCGTTTATTTTTGAAGGGAAAGAAACGTCGTACGGGGAACTTGATGTGCTGATCAGCAAATTCGCTGACAGTCTGCAGCAGCTTGGGGTCAAAAAGGGGGATCATCTTGCGCTTGTTCTTGGCAATTCTCCGTATTACGTTATTTCTCTGTACGGGGCAATGCGTGCGGGGGCGACGGTCATACCAATCAATCCAATCTACACACCGGATGAAATCGGGTACATATTGAATAACGGTGATGTAAAGACAATTGTCACACTTGATGTGCTGCTGCCGCTTTTTGAAAAGATGAATGGGGTTCTGCCTCAGGTCGAGCACATTATCTCATGTGAAACACCGCCTTCAGAAGCAAAGAGCGGGCTTGACGTGTCTTCGCTGTCCATCAGCCCAAAATTGAAATCGTTTACAAGAATTGTGACTCAAGCTGGCGCAAATCCGTCTGAAGTTGCGCTTGAGGACGATGATACCGCTGTTATTCTCTATACATCAGGCACGACAGGAAAACCGAAAGGCGCTATGCTGACGCATAAAAATCTGTACAGCAATGCACGTGATGTAGGCTCATACTTAAAAATGAACGACGGGGATAAAATCGTAGCGACTCTTCCGATGTTCCACGTTTTCTGCCTGACGGTTTCGCTGAACGCGCCGCTGATCAGCGGGGCAACACTGCTGATTGTTCCGCGCTTTAGCCCTGCTGAAATCTTCAAGCTTGTGAAAACGTATGAAGCAACTGTTTTTGCAGGAGTACCGACGATGTATAATTTCCTTCTTCAGCATGAAGGCGGAGACAAAGAGGATTTGAAAACCCTCAGATTGTGCATTTCCGGCGGAGCTTCGATGCCGGTCGCTCTTTTAAAAGGCTTTGAACAGAAATTTAATGTGGTTGTGTCGGAAGGCTATGGTTTATCGGAAGCTTCTCCTGTCACCTGCTTTAATCCGCTGGACCGTCCGAGAAAGGCCGGATCTATTGGGACAAACATATTAAACGTTGAAAATAAAGTGGTGAATGAACTTGGTGAAGAAGTGCCTCCGGGGCAGGTCGGGGAACTGATTGTCAAGGGACCGAATGTCATGAAGGGATACTATAACATGCCTGAGGAAACCGCCCATACGATCCGCAACGGCTGGCTTTATACAGGGGACCTGGCGACGATGGATGAGGAAGGCTATTTCACAATCGTCGACCGCAAGAAAGATATGGTGATTGTCGGCGGGTATAATGTGTATCCGCGCGAAGTGGAGGAAGTTCTCTACAGCCACCCGGGTGTAGTGGAAGCTGCGGTTGTCGGCGTGCCTGACCCGAATCAGGGAGAAGCGGTGAAATGCTTTGTTGTTGTAAAAGACAAATCGCTGACAGAAGAGGGGCTGAAAGGGCACTGCCGTGAACATCTTGCAAAGTATAAAGTCCCTTCCTCCATCGAATTCCTGGAGGAGCTTCCAAAGAACACGACTGGAAAAATTCTGCGCAGAGCGCTTAAGGATCAAGTTCTTCAAAAATAGCCGGGGGGAAGCCTGTTTTGACAACTATTCTGTATACGGTAGAAAAAAATCTTGCAGTCGTCACGCTGAACAGACCCGAGGTGTTCAACTGCTTCAACTATGATACGCTGCTTCAGCTTGAGGAAGCGGTGGAGGATATCCGGACAAACGAAGAAGTGAGGGCCGTTATTTTCACAGGATCAGGTGAGAAGGCTTTTTGTGCCGGGGCTGATTTAAAGGAACGAAAAACGCTGACTGATCAGCAGGTTAAGCGGAATCTCTTTAAAATAGGAGAAGTTTTCACAAAAATTGATTCACTTCCTCAGCCGACCATTGCCGCCATCAACGGTTATGCATTCGGGGGCGGCATGGAGCTTGCTCTGTCATGTGATTTCAGAATCATTGCTGATGGAACGTCAGTCGGCCTCACAGAGACTGGACTTGGAATTATTCCGGGTGCAGGCGGAACACAGCGTCTTCCAAGAATCATCGGGGAGGCGAAGGCGCTGGAGCTGATTTTGACTGCCAGGAAAATCACGTCCGAGCAGGCAGCAGCCTATGGACTTGTCTTAAAAACGGCTCCGAATGCGCTTGAAGCTGCTAAGGAGCTTGCTTTTGAAATTCTCAAAAATGCGCCAATTGCCCTGCAGCAGGCAAAGTTTGCCGTCAAACAGGGAATGAATGCGGATCTTCAGACCGGCCTTCATATTGAACGCAAAGCATATGAAGTCACGATTCCGACGGAAGACCGTCTCGAGGCATTAGCCGCGTTCAGCGAAAAAAGAAAACCCGTTTTTAAAGGAAAGTAAGAAAAAGCAGCCTGCGGGCTGCTTTTTTTGTTGTTTAGCAAATTTTTAAAGAATAGTAGGCTGTGGATAACATAATAAGGTTATCATCGTCCAGCTCCAGCGCCTAGATCCTCCGTCAGAACAAATCCGTCAAAAAAGGCGGGACTTTTCCGCCGGATTCTTATCTGCCTATCGGATCTGAACAAGTCGCTTGCGCTTTAGTTATTATGTCTGAATATTTCCTATTGTTCAAAATATTATACAAATGTATACTATAAAAAACATTAACGAAAGGAAACAGATATGAAATCCTTGCAGGAGCAGATTGGCTACAACTTAAAAAGCATCCGTAAAATGCGGCAGTACAGTCTTGATCAGCTTTCGGCCGCAACAGGAGTGAGCAAGGGAATGCTTGCCCAAATTGAAAAAGGGCAGTCAAGTCCGACCGTCAACACGCTGTGGAAAATTGCAAATGGTCTTGGGGTTTCTTTTTCATCTCTTGTTGAGGAGGAGAGCTCCGGAATCTCTGTTGTCCGCAGAAAGGATAAGACCGCTTTGCAGGACGTGAACGAGAAGTATCATGTTTTTCCTTATTTCCCTTATGACCAGCAGAAGAAATTTGAAGTGTTTCTGCTTGAGCTTCTGCCGGGCTGCAGACATGTTTCGCAGGAGCATTTGAGCGGAGCGGAAGAGTATTTGTTTGTCAGTGAAGGGGAAGTGGCTGTTACAATCGGAACCGATCATTATGAGTTGAAAAAAGGAGATTCAATCAAATTTACAGCTAACCGGGAGCATGTATATGAAAACAGGACAGAAGCCGTTTCAGCATGCTTTCTGCTTATCTATTATCCATAAGGAGAGGAGTCATCAGGATGGCGGAAACAGCGTTTATAAGAAAACAGACGCACTTTTCAGAGGGAATGGCAGCGGGGCTCAGCATTGCGATTGGGTATATGCCTGTGGCTTTGACATTCGGCCTGCTTGCGGGGGATACAGGTCTGATCCTTTCTGAAACGGTGATGATGAGCATTTTTGTGTTTGCAGGTGCTGCACAATACATATCGCTCAGCCTGCTTGCGGCGGGCACGGGCATGTTTGAAATTGTGTTTACGACGTTCATTGTGAACATCCGGCATTTCTTAATGTCAGCCTCTCTGAATGAAAAGGTGGAGGAGGACAGCCTTTGGAAGAAGGCGCTTTACTCCTTCGGTATTACGGATGAAACCTTTTCCGTAGCTTCGGTGAAAGAGGGAACGGTATCTGCGGGATATATGTTCGGGCTTATTTTTATTTCATACTCAAGCTGGGTTGTTTTTTCAGGCGTCGGCCATCTGATTGGCGCCAATCTCCCGGAAACCCTGCAGGAAAGTATGTCCGTCGCCCTGTATGCAATGTTTATCGGCCTGCTCGTCCCGTCAATGAAAAAGCAGCGGAAGGTCGTTTTTTTAGCAGGCGCGGCCGCCATTTTTAATTCCTTGTTCTATTTGACAGGATCTCTTTCGACAGGCTGGTCAATTGTCCTGTCCACCCTGTTATCTGCTGTGTTAGTTGAACTTGTTTATTCAAAGGGGGCCAAGCCGCATGATGAGTAATATGCTGATGATCATCTTCGGAATGGCCATTGTCACCTATCTTCCAAGAATGATCCCTCTTGTTGCGCTGAGCGGTATAGATCTGCCGCCTTTTGTTCAGAATGTATTGCGGAATGTTCCGTTTGCAACGCTCGGAGCCCTGATTTTGCCCGGTGTCTTTTTTATACAGGAGGATATTTGGTTCGGGGCAGTTGGCGCAGCGGCTGCATTTGCAGTCGCCTATTTTGGTGTGAATGTCATTATTGTCGTCATGAGTTCCATTTTAACCCTTATCGTGTACGGGCTCCTGTTTTAATCCGGACGAATAAGTTCTAACTCTGCCGCTTTCACACTACACTAGTACAAAGAGCTTGTTCGGGGGAGGACAACATCATGCGCAAATGGCTTACTGTATCAGTCCTGATTTATTTCTTATACGGCCTGTTTGTCTACTGGTATATCTATATGGGAGCGGACTCGACACTTCCGGCACAGTTCCAGGGCGGTTCAGCCGACCCGAATACGTTTATGAACAGCAGGGAGCTTACCCTTTCACAGGATTACTCTAAGCTGAGGGATTTTATGTTTTTTACAGCCGCGCCCTTTGAATGGTTTATCTTTTTTGTTGTCCTCGTTACCGGATTTGCAAAAAAGATGCAGCGCTGGGCCGAAAGTATTTCCAGGTTTTTTATTCTCCAGACGGCCGTGTTTGTTTTCGCGCTGTCTCTGCTTGTAACGCTCTGTGCTTTTCCACTTGAATGGCTGCGCTATAAAATTTCGCTGTCCTATCACATTACGACCCAGACCTTTTCAGGGTGGATGAAGGATCAGCTGATTGATTTCTGGGTGAACTGCGCATTTATGGTGCTGATTGTCGCCGTATTGTACGGCCTGATCAGAAAATTTTCAAGAAAATGGTGGCTGTTTGCGTGGATTCTCTCTGTACCGTTCAGCCTGTTCCTGATGTTCATCCAGCCGGTCCTGATCGACCCGCTGTACAATGAGTTTACGCCGCTTAAAAACAAAGAGCTTGAAACGAAGATCCTCGCGATTGCAGAGGAGGCCAATATTCCTGCAGACCATGTGTTTGAAGTGAACATGTCTGAGAAGACAAATGCTCTGAACGCATATGTCACAGGAATTGGAGACAACTCAAGGATCGTTCTCTGGGATACAACGTTAAATAAATTGAGCGAGGATGAAATATTGTTCATCATGGCCCACGAGATGGGGCACTATGTGATGAAGCATATTTATATCGGGATAGGCGGCTATCTCGTGCTCACCTTGCTTGGTCTTTATATGATCAACAGGCTCATGAACTTCTCCATCAGGCGTTACGGGCACATTCTGAAGCTTGACGGAAAAAAACAGCTTGCCTCACTTCCGCTATTACTTATGCTGCTCGGAATGCTGAGTTTTGCCTCGGATCCTTTTTCAAATATCATATCGCGCCACCAGGAAAAGGACGCAGATCTGTATGCTATTGAAATGACAGAGAATACCGAAGCTGCCGTGAGCACATTCCAGGAACTGACCCGGGCAGGTTTAAGCCAGGTCAATCCGCCGGCTCTTGTGAAAGTGTTCAGATACAGCCACCCGACCATTTTAGAAAGAATCAACTATCTTGAAGAATGGGGCAGCGGGAGGGAAGAATAATAAGAAACTGATTATTACTTTTAAAAAATCCGAACTGGTTATTGGTTCGGATTTTTTCGTTTAGAGTGATACTTCCTCCTGCTTTCCTTCTGTTATCATACAGCGGAAGACTGCCTCCGCTCCTTTATGAATCGTACAAAACCCAGTTATATCAACCTTTCAGTCAATTAATTTAAAAAAATCAAAAAAATTAAAAGAAAAAGATTCCATTTTCAATCAATCTGTTATATATTAATACTATAAAATACAAACTGTATTATAACAAAACGTACAGACTATTGGAGGGACTGGAAATGACAAACGAAAGAGCGCGAAAACTGGAAGAAAGCTGGGCAATGGATGCGAGATGGAACGGAGTAGAAAGACCGTATTCGGCGGAAGAAGTGATTCGTCTGCGCGGATCGATCGATATTGAACATACTCTTGCACGCAGAGGTGCAGAAAAATTCTGGAATCTGCTTCAGACGGAAGACTATATTCATGCACTGGGAGCATTAACCGGCAATCAGGCCGTTCAACAAGTAAAGGCAGGATTGAAAGCGATTTATTTAAGCGGCTGGCAGGTTGCCGCTGATGCAAACCTTTCAGGCCATATGTATCCTGACCAAAGCCTTTATCCGGCAAACAGCGTTCCGGCCGTTGTAAAACGAATCAACCAGGCCCTTCAGCGTGCAGATCAGATTCAGCATATGGAAGGAGAAGGAGACGTGGATTGGTTCGCTCCAATCATTGCAGATGCTGAAGCAGGTTTTGGCGGACAGCTGAATGTATTTGAACTGATGAAAGGCATGATTGAAGCGGGAGCAGCCGCTGTTCATTTTGAAGATCAGCTTTCTTCTGAGAAAAAATGCGGTCACCTTGGAGGAAAAGTGCTTCTTCCTACACAAACAGCTGTGAAGAATTTGATTTCTGCCCGCCTTGCAGCAGATGTATCGGGTGTACCGACAATCATTATTGCCCGGACGGATGCTGACGCAGCAGATTTGATTACGAGCGACGTTGATCCTGAAGATCAGGCATTTATTACAGGCGAGCGCACGGCGGAAGGGTTTTTCCGGACAACAGCCGGCATCGATCAGGCTATTGCACGCGGACTTGCTTATGCGCCATATGCCGACCTTATTTGGTGCGAAACGTCAGAGCCGAACCTTGAGCAGGCTCAGAAGTTTGCGGATGCCATTCATGCGAAGTTCCCTGGAAAGCTTCTTGCTTACAACTGCTCACCATCCTTTAACTGGAAAAAGAAGTTGGATGAAGAAACAATTGCCAAGTTCCAAAGAGAAATCGCGAAAATGGGCTATAAATTCCAGTTCGTTACTCTTGCCGGATTCCATGCCCTCAACTACGGCATGTTCGAGCTCGCCAGAAAATACCGCGACAACGGAATGGCAGCCTATTCAGAGCTTCAGCAGGCTGAGTTTGCTAGCGAACAATACGGCTACACAGCGACAAGACATCAGCGTGAAGTCGGAACAGGCTACTTTGATGAAGTGTCACAGGTTATCACAGGAGGCACATCCTCCACAACTGCGCTTAAAGGTTCAACAGAAGAAGAGCAGTTTACAGCACAGTCCTAAAAAAAAAGCTGCTGCATCCATCGGGATGCAGCGGTTTTTTTATGCCTTTGTTCCCTCTCTGTTAAAATGGTAGATATAGAACAGTATGCAAGATCGAAATTTAACTTTGAGGAGCCTTTGCCTTGAATAGGAAGCTGAACAAAAAAATGATTGAAAATCTCTGCGGCCGCGTCTCCTTGAAAAGCGGGGATTCGCTGCGCCGCTCCAATAAAGTAAAGTTCCGTGAGTATCATGAAGATCGCTGTCATGCGGTGGTTAAAAGTACGGAAGATTTCTGTGTTTCGATAAAGGTGGACACAGGCGGCGGCCTTCAGGCAGTCTGCAGTTGTCCGAAGCTACTCTCCTTTAATCAGGAATGCCAGCATATTGCGGCGGTATTGCTTGAGATTATGGAACATCAGAAACAAGGGACGGTTCCTCCGGTTCTGAGCGAAGGAGAGGCCCCCTTTAACCCAGACTATGCGCTGACGGAGGAATTGCTGACGGCCTTTAAGGAGCGAAAAGACCGTAAAACGGAGGCGCAAAATTATTTTGAAACGCGAACCGTACAGCCTGCCGTGTTTACGTTTAAGCCGGTATCAAGGGAAGACGGAGGGATTTTGTTTGCACTGGAGATTACGGTTGGACCGGTAAAAATCGTGAAACCGAGGGCTTTTCTTGAACAGCTTAAAAGCGGACAGTCCTTTCAGCTTGCGCCCGGCTTCCTGTTTGATCCCGAGTCTCATTGTTTCACAAAAGAGACGGATGCTGTCTTTCAGCAGCTTGTCAGGATCGTACGGAATGAGAGGACTGAGGAAGGCCCTCAGATTCTCCTCTCTCCTATTTCATGGAATCTGCTCCTGCCGGCCCTTATAAAAGCGCCCAATATAGAGCTTGAGGTCAACGGAGAGATTTATTCGGGACTTCATTTGTCAGAAGGCATCCTGCCGCTTCAATTTGATTTGTATGAAGAAGGATCAGGATATGTGCTGAGAGTGAACGGTCTAAAGGAGCTGCTCCTGTTAAAGCCTTATGAATCGGTGTTTGCCGCAGGGACATGGTATGACTTAGAACCTGAAAATTTCGAGCGCTTGGCCGAACTGAATCGGGTCATCCTTGCATCCGGAAAAAATACGGTCCCAATCCCGCCGCAGCAGGTCAGCCTGTATCTGGAGAAAGTGGTGCCGGGGCTCCGGAAACTCGGGGATGTGGCCATATCGGAAACGATTTCCAGGCGGTTAGCGGAAACTTCGCTTACAGCGAAGCTATATTTAGACCGGGTGAAAAACCGGCTGCTTGCGGGACTTGAATTTCATTACGGAAACATCGTTTTTAATCCCTTGGACGAACAGGAGGTACGCTCTCTGCAGGTGATAATCCGGGATGTTGAAAAGGAGGATCTGA
Organism: Metabacillus sp. cB07; assembly: GCF_016839225.1. Taxonomy (NCBI): domain Bacteria; kingdom Bacillati; phylum Bacillota; class Bacilli; order Caryophanales; family Bacillaceae; genus Metabacillus; species Metabacillus sp. cB07. Next base: position 891,246 of record NZ_CP069296.1, read on the forward strand.
TTCTTAAACTAATGGAGGAAAGCTCATTTGCCCGGACGGACAGCGGCTATTATCTCCAAAATGAACTACTGGAATATGAGTTCCTGTATCATGTCCTGCCGAAGGTTGAGAAGGTTGCCAAAGTGCTTGCAACAACTGCTGTCCGGAGCCGGATATTTAAAGAAGCAGCCCCGCCGAGAATCAAGGTGGAGGCGCATAAAGAGCGGACGAACTGGCTGGAATTCAAGTTTGAAATGGATGGAATTTCCGAAAAGGAAATCCGCAATGTGCTGGCGGCTCTCGAGGAAAAGCGGAAGTATTACCGGTTGAGGAGCGGGGCGCTGCTTTCCCTTGAAAAACGAGAATATGAGGAGATTTACCGGTTTTTAAATGCGGCACCGGTACAGGCGGAGGACTGGGAACAAGAGCTTGAAATGCCTCTGATCAAAGGACTTCAGCTTCTCGATTCGGTTCCTGTTTCCGGCACTATGACGCTCGGTGATTCGGTTCAGCAGCTGCTTAATGGACTTCTCCACCCGGACGAGAAGGAATTTGCGGTTCCAGGGGAGCTGGAACCGGTGCTGAGGGATTATCAAAAGACCGGATACAGGTGGATGAAATCTCTTGAGAAGTACGGATTTGGAGGAATTCTGGCAGATGATATGGGTCTTGGGAAAACCTTGCAGAGCATCACGTATATTGTTTCGGTTCTTCCTGAAATCCGCCGGCTGAAAAGGCCAGTCCTGATTGTTTGTCCATCCTCCCTTCTGTATAACTGGAAAAACGAAATTGAATCCTTTGCACCGGAAATCAAAACCATGATTATCGATGGCAGCCGGACAGAGAGAGCGGTGCACGTTCAGGACCATGCAGCGGCAGATGTTCTCATTACATCCTATCCGCTCATCAGACAGGACATCCATGAGTATGAAAAACTGCTTTTTTATACGGTTTTTTATGATGAGGCCCAGGCCTTTAAAAATCCGCTCACCCAAACGGCAAGAGCGGTGAAAAGAATTCAGGCCTCGCATCGGTTCGCGCTGACAGGCACACCTGTTGAGAATTCGAGGGAAGAGCTATGGTCAATCTTTCATGTTGTCTTTCCGGAGCTGTTCATGGGATTAAAGGAATACAGCACGCTCACAAGAAAAAAGATCGCAAGGAGAATCCGCCCTTTTCTGCTCCGCAGAATGAAGGAGGAAGTACTGCCTGAGCTTCCGGAAAAAGTCGAATCAATGGAAATCGTCGAGCTGCTCCCTGAGCAGAAGAAGCTGTACGCAGCCTGCCTGGCAAAGCTTCGCGAGGATACCCTGAAGCATTTGGATAAAGACACACTTCAGAAAAATCGGATGAAAATCCTGGCCGGAATCACAAGACTTCGGCAAATCTGCTGCCATCCTTCTCTGTTCGTTGATGGATACAGCGGAGGGTCGGCAAAATTTGACCAGCTCCTCAAGATTCTGGAGGAGGCCGGTCATTCAGGAAGAAGAGTGCTTATTTTTTCCCAGTTTACCTCTATGCTCGATCTGATTGGCAGAAAACTCGCGGTACAGGGTTTGCCCTATTTTTATCTCGATGGTCAAACGGCAATGCCGGAAAGGGTTGACCTGTGCAGACGCTTTAATGCAGGGGAACGGGATCTTTTTCTCATTTCGCTGAAGGCGGGTGGCACGGGTTTAAACTTAACGGGTGCAGATACCGTCGTTCATTTCGATACTTGGTGGAATCCGGCGGTAGAGGAGCAGGCAGCAGACCGTGCGCACCGGATAGGCCAGACTAATAAAGTGAACGTAATCAAGCTCATCACGCGCGGAACGATTGAGGAAAAAATGAACGAGCTGCAGGATAAAAAACGGCAGCTTATTCATGAAATTGTGGATAGCGATGAAAAAAGGCCGTTTACCTTGACCGAAGAGGATATCCACGATTTGCTGAGGATTCATACATGACACATCCTCAGTCTGCAATATGTGTTATTTGTGTGTTACAAGCGGCAAAGCAAAAACCAGTCTGGAAATCAAACTGGTTTTTTTGCTCATGATGACTCTTCCGCCTTTAAGAATTGAGGAAGCGGATTAAACCCTGGTTAAATTCCTCGGCGTGCGTAGCGTTAAATCCATGAGGGGCGCCTTCAATCACCACAAGCTCACTCCCTTGAACCATTTCATGTGTACGCTTGCCGCTCACTTCAAGCGGGACCGTTCCGTCTGAGTCTCCATGAAGAATCAGAGTGGGAATGTTTATTTTTTTCAGGTCGTCCCGGAAGTCAGTTTTGGCGAAAGCTTTGATGCAGTCAAGGGTTCCCTTCGGGGACGCCATGGCGGCGATATCCCGGTTGTAGAGACGGAATGGCTCGCTGACAAGGTCTGTTCTATCGCCTGCTGCAAAGAAATTTTTGGTGAACGTATCGAGAAATGCGATTCGGTCGCCCTTTATTCCGTCTTGGAATTCTTCGATCGCCCCGTCATCCAGGCCGCCGTCCGGATTATCCTCTGCCTTGTACAGATAAGGAGGAACGGCTGCGGCGAACACTGCTTTGCTCACACGTTCTGTTCCATATGTGCTGATATAGCGCGCTACTTCTCCGCCGCCCATTGAGAATCCGACAAGTGTGGCTTCACGGAGATCTAAATGCTGAAGCAAACCGTTCAGGTCGGCTGCGAATGTATCATATTCATAGCCGCTATAGGGCTGAGAGGATTTTCCAAATCCCCTGCGGTCGTATGTAATAACCCTGTAGCCGGCATCAATGAGAGCGGGCACCTGGCTTTCCCATGAGCGTCCGCTCAGCGGCCATCCGTGAATGAGTACAACCGGTTTTCCGGTTCCATGATCTTCATAATAAATTTCAATTGGAGCATCGTTTTCATTGCCAACTTTAAGCATCGCCATACTAATCCCTCCAAACAAAATGTGAATGACACATAGGCACTGAGAAAAGACGGCTCGTGTCATCCTTTAGTATGTGATACCCGGATCTTTTTTGGTTCAATCTTTTCAATGTTTGTTTAAAGAACACAGGGCCCTGTCCGAACCTTGAGATGAAGGAAAGAAAGTTCATATCCGTCCGCTAAGGAAGCAGATAACTTTCTTCATAAAACAGAAAAAGGTAAATTTGAGCTTGTGCTCAAATTTACCTTTTTCATTTTCGGAGCCAGTTATGATCTTAGCCTCTTTTAAATAATCAGTCTCAATTCTGCATATTCTTTTGCCAGTTTAAAAAACAGCGGTTTGTCATTTCGGTCTAAGGACTCATCGATCTTTTCCTGAAGGAGGGACAGTTTCCGGGCCAACACAGCTTCATCCAACACCATTTGAATGTAAATATCAAGTACGGTTTCCTGTTTCTTTTCCATCTTGAGCGTGTTACGGGACTTCATGATCTCGGTATACGTTTTCCTGTTTTTCAAGAAAGATCACCCCTGATGCCTTTTTTTAATTATATGGATAAAGAGCCTAGAAATCAACTAAATATTTAAAATTTTTAGAAAACTTATTTCACCAAATTATGCACGTTTTCCCTTTTTAGAAAAAAAGCACTATGTCATTGGGAACAGAGCCGTAATAATGTAAAAATATTGTAAAAATGTAGAAATGCAGAGGGGGATTGTGCTAGATTAAAAGTAGTTCTTTACTCCTATTAAAATTGAGGTGAAAGCGATGGAAAATAAGTTTATGAAGGACTACATAGCAAACCGGTTCACGATGGCCATTCTTCCTGATCCGCATATGGGAAAGCTTTATTCAAGGGTGATTGAGACGGAGAAAGAGATTGCCGTTAAACTCAGCCCGCAGGAGATTGTAGGCAAGAGCTGCATGTACTTCGGCAGCAGCTATGAGGGAAGAAAGGCGGGGACACGGGACCTTATGGGAATTACACATAAGCCGCCGATTGTCATTGACCCCGGAAACTATATGTTCTTTTTTCCTACACTGGCCTCAACCAGGAGTCAGTGCGCCTGGATATCGCACGCCCATATCCAGCATTATACGGCTTCGGATTTTGACAATACAGAAGTGCTGTTTACGAATGGACTGATTGAAACCATACCGGTTTCCTCTTCGTCATTTGAAAATCAGCTTTACAGAACAGCTCAGCTGCGGACCATTATTACGGCAAGAATTGAAGAAGAGCACCGCAAAATGAATATGCTGATGTTTCCAAAGGAAAAGCAGACAAATTTCATTTACGAACAGATTATCCGTGAACTCAACAAACACTAATCAGGCTTTTACCGCTTTAAACAAATATTCTTCCATCAGCTCGCATACCTTATTGCGTATTCTCGGATTAAAATAGTTGTGCTGCTCTTCGTAGCCTCTGAAGATAAAGGAATACATCGTAAAAGCTTCATCCCTTTTCACTTCACTTACTTTGATGCTGTTTTTTTTCAGCTCGCGGCGCACTGCAGCAAGGTCTTTCTGTGCAAGCTTCAGTGATTCCTCCACGAGATTCAGATAGGGCTGCTGCAGCTTGAATGGACTTTTTTCAATGATTAACAGATCCCTGCTGAAGATGGAGATGGTCATGGGGAGGTAGATGGACATCTCAATCGCATCACGCAGGTCTGAGGGAATTCTTGTCATCGCAAAAACCTCGCTTCAACATGATAAAAAGAACGTATGTTCGGTTTTATTTTACTTTATCAGTATACGAAATGCAAGCTGCTTTTATGCAGGCAGTTCCTGAAAAAATGCTCAATGTTTAAAGTCTCTGCACAAACGTGTAGAATATGAGCATAGAGAAAGATAGAAGGAGCTTGCAGGATGGAACTTCAGGCAATACTGGATTATTTTACAATTGAAAGAATGATGGAATTCTTTAAGGATTACAAATCGTTTGGACCGGTGCTTGGCATTGGGCTTCCTTTGCTTGAGGCATTTCTTCCCTTTTTGCCTCTGGTTGTGTTTATTGTAGCGAATGCCAATTCGTACGGGTTATGGTTCGGCTTTTTGTATTCCTGGATTGGAAGCTGTCTCGGAGCGCTCATCCTGTTTTTTCTTGTAAGAAAGTACGGGCAGGAGCGGTTTTTCAGATTTATAAGCCGTCATCAATCTGTGCAGAAAATGATGGGATGGATTGAAAGGCATGGATTCGGACCTTTATTTATCCTGCTGTGCTTTCCATTTACGCCGTCTGCTGCCGTCAATGTGGTGGCCGGCCTGTCGAAGGTCAGCATCTGGCAGTTCTGTCTTGCTGTGATGTCCGGGAAGCTCGTGATGATTTTCCTGGTCAGCTTTATTGGATATGACCTGCGTGCCATCATCACGCAGCCCGAAAGAACGCTTATCGCTGCGGTTGTTATTTTTCTGCTCTGGCTGATCGGCAAGCAGGTGGAAAAGCGCCTGAATGTCAGAATGCTTGAGAGGAAACGAGGCCATTAATTTTTTTACGGGGGAGTAAAGATGAGAAAAAGATACTGGTTTTTGTCTGCCGTCATCACCTTTTTGCTCATACTTACTATAAAAAATCTTCTATTTGTCGACTACAGGGTGGAAGGGGTTTCGATGCAGCCTACTCTGACTGCGGGCCACCTTCTGTCTATTAATAAAGTAAACCACCGGTTATTTGACCTGAAACGATTTGATATTGTTGTCTTTCAGCCTCCAGGGGAAAAAGAGGCCTACATAAAGAGAATTATCGGTTTGCCGGGAGATGAGCTGGAATATAAGAACGACAAGCTTTACATTAACGGAAAAGCAGTGAAAGAACCTTATCTGAACCCGGTCAAAAAAGATCTGAACATGGGAAAGTTGACCGGCAATTTCACGCTTGAGGAGATTACGGGCAAAAAAACGATTCCAGAAGGCTGTCTTTTCGTTATGGGTGACAACCGTCTTGTCAGCAGGGACAGCAGACAGTTTGGCCTGATCAGCACAGATTATGTGATTGGGAAGGCTTCAAAAGAATAGGGAAGTCCTCAGTAAGAGTGCACGATCATGATCATGCACTTTTTTTTTGCGGACATCCATCTCGAATTATCCTTTTCAGGCTGTTTGTTCTTCTTTTCGCTTATATACTCGGTTTCCTTCAGACTTCCTGTACTCTTTTTTTGAAATCCATGCCAGAAACAAACTCAAGCATGAACAGAAGTAAAGGAATGTCGTTCCTTTTTCTATTACAAGATAAGCAGATAGCGGTCCTAATGCAGCTCCGAGGTCAGCAGCCATAGAGTATTTTGTTATAATGGCTGTCTTTTGCTTCATTGCGGAAGCAGCATCAGATACTAATACATCGGTTAACGTTGTAATAATGGTTGAGCAAATCAGGAGAAGCACGATGATCGATGCCCAAATGAAAAACGGAAGCTGACAATTGATAAGCGGAAATAAACAGCCTGTCATGAGTAATGCAATGAACAAAAGAGGATGCCTGCCAAGTTTTCCGTCAGAAACATGACCTATAAATGGAGCAAGAAACGGTTCCCATGTCCATCTTAAGCCAAGCAGCAGGCCCGATGCGGCTCCAGAAGCAATCATCAGGCCATCTGTTATAGGAACGTGCATTCCGTATTGCCTGGTCAGGTAATAGCTTACAGTAGAAGCAAATACGCCCTGAAGCAGAAACGCCGCGATCAATCCCCTGAGGAGAGAGAGCCTAATTGTCCTTTTGCTAAAATCAACCTTTTCGATTTTTTCTGATTTTTCTTCCCTTGGCCGTAATAAGGCAGGAGTTAACAAAAAGACCAATGGGACTGAGAGCAAACAAGCTGCTGCAAATACAAGGCACGTTAGTTTCATCCCAATTTGATAGCACAGTAAACCTCCAAAAATCATTCCGGCAAGGCTTCCCAGCCGGTAAGTGCCATTATAGATCCCCATGAATTTCCCTTTATTTGATTCGGAGGATAATTGCACCACAAGCAATTGTCCGGAAAGACGGAGCAGTGCCCAGGCAAACCCCCATATACACCGGAGAATAAACCAGCATAGAAAACCGTTCAGAGAGAAAAAACCGATATTTGTCAGAAAGGTTAATAGAATCGCGAGCAGTAAAGCGTGCTGAAGTTTTAGCGTTTTTACCAATAAAGCTGCAAACGGATTGAGAGGAATTCGAATGAAACGGTTTACCGACAGCAGAACTCCAGCTTCAATAAGCGAAGATAATCCTGCTTCCTTAAAATAAAGAGGCAAAGCGATATAAAACATGGAGTCCGTGAGTAAGCAGATGCCTGTAATTAAAGCTGTAAAAATGATGTTTGAGCGGTTTGGTTTTTTTGTCATGATGTACCTCTCTTTCATCATTACTCTAAAGGATGTAAAATAATAAGAAAAATATATATATTTTATCAATTGATAAGTTTTAATTATGGGAGAGTTTTAATGAATCTAAATGCTTTAAGACATTTTGTCAGTGTTGTAAAAACTGGCAGTGTCACAGGGGCAGCGAGGGAGCTGCATATTAGTCAGCCGGCCATTTCCATGCAGATTAAAAATCTGGAAAAAGAACTTGGCCACACACTTTTTAAAGCCAGGGGCAGGGGAATTGAGCTGACAGAGGCGGGGGAAGTTGTCTATCAGCAGGCTGTCAAACTGTTTTTGGCCGAAGAAGAAGCAGAAAGAATAATTGAACAGTATACGAGCGGAGTCACAGGGAATATCAGGGTCTTTGCTACGAATTTTCCGGCAAGCTACTTAATGCCCGGATGGATTGCCGGTTTTAAACAGCTTTATCCGGAAACTGGTATTCAGATATTTTCCGGAAACACAAAAAGTGCCTTGGATAAGCTGATGAAAAATGAAATTGATTTTGCGGTCATCGCAAGCCATTCTTCACTGCCTGATGAAGCCGATATTGTTCATCTGCTTGATGATGAGCTATTCTTTATCGTTCCCTGGAATCACCCTTTAGCATCAAAAAGGGCTGAATTTGAAGATCTTATGGAAGAAGATTTTATATTAAGGGGAGAAGGAAGTTCTACAAGGGCTTTAGTAGAATCATTATGTCAGATAAAACAGGTGCAATTGCAGAGGACACCCGTTCAAGTTGAGAGGCTAGAAGAAGCAATCGGGATTGTTGCATCTGGATATGGGATTACGCTCGCACCGCGATTGGCCATTTCCCCATATATGGACAGAGGTCTCCTAAGTGTTGTGAAGGTAAATGATCTGTATCTTACAAGGAGAATAAAACTATGTAAAAAAAAGGGGAATCATTTTTCCCCCGCGGTAAAAAACTTCATGAACTATATTGTAAATAACAGCCATAAAAGCTGATAGACCGTTTCCAATGCTAAAACGATTCAATCATTCCCTGACCCAATAAACGTAACCGCAGCAGCAATCCCGTAAAAAACAGAAAACCCAAGCAGCATGCTCTGAAAAGACAGAACTCCCGCAAGCAAAGGCCCTATGCTTGCACCTGCTAGCAAAATAAAGGAATACAGGGAGACGGCTGTTGCCCGGTCACTTCCTGCGGTCTCTCCAATCATGGAAATAACGGCCGGTATACAAACAGAAAGGGAGGCTGTGAACAGAACAGATAAAGCGGCGGACATGTAGAGGCTCCCGCTTGCATAGTTCAGCAGAAAAGCCAGAATGATCAACAGCATAGCGTACCTGACAGCAGCTGTTTTCCCGAACCTTCCGATCCACTTTACGCTGAATAAGGAAAACAGCGCTCCGGCAAGTCCTGCTGCTTTACACCAGAACAGGACTTCTTCAGAAACAATCCCCGAATAGGCACGGTGAAACCCCTCATAATAGGAGACAAATGACATCAGCATGGCAAACGTCAGGATATAGCACAGAACAAGCTTAGGATTGCGGAAAATGGACCGGAACGACGAGATCAGGTTCTTTGCACCGCTCTGATGTTTCCTGCCGTCCAAAAGCCATGCCAGACATCCTGTAAGCAGGGCATAGGCGACGGCGAAAAAGAGAAAAACTGTTCTCCAGTCATGCGAAATGGCGATGGCAGAGCTGATCAGCTGCCCGATCATGCCGGACATTAAAAATCCCATATTAATCAGGGAGATGAGCATGGTTGCCTCTTTTTCCCTGAACGATTCAAAACAATAGGCATAGGCAACAGGGGCAAAGCATCCGAGACAAAACCCCTGCAGGGATCTGAGCGGAATAAATGTGGCGGATGAGGAGAACGCAAGCATGGCGGTTGCTGCAATTGCGAGGGCAAAGCCTGCGATCAGGACGTTTTTCTTTCCGGCTTTTTCTGTGAGCGGCCCGAACGTAAAAAGGCCGGCCGCATAAAAGAATGTAAAAAAGGTGCTGCCGAGAACGGCTTCATTGAAGGAAAGGCCTGTATCCTCCGATATAGATGCATACAGGGGAATCAGCACATAGATGCTGCTTGCTACCATAATGGCCGTCACGAGAAAAAAGGCCGAGAGCAGATGGATTCTTTTCATCAGACTGCCTCCTTTAAAAACAGCCTATGCATATGCCGCCATAGCGGTCACGGGGCTTCTGCAAAACTTGGAAGTCCCGGGAGAATGGCATTCCTTATTGTTTTCAAGTAAAATAGACAGATAGATAAAAGAGAGTGAAACGGAACAGAAAGGCGTATGAGTGAATATGCCTTTTTTTACATAGAAAGGGGTTCTGACGGTGGGTGTCAGGTTTATTTTGGGAAGGTCGGGAAGCGGAAAAACACACCGTATGCTGAATGAAATCCGTTCAGAGCTTTTCAGGGAGCCTGAAGGGGATCCGGTGGTCTATCTTGTGCCCGATCAGATGACATTCGGCATAGAGTATGAGCTTGCTAAAACGCCCGGGCTTGGCGGCATGATGAGGGCGCAGACGTTCAGTTTCAGCCGTCTTGCGTGGAGGATTCTTCAGGAAACAGGAGGGATCAGCCGCTATCATATTACCGGGACAGGCATTCAGATGATGCTGAGAAAGCTGATTGAGCAGCACAAGCAGGACTTCAGGCTGTTTGCAAAAGCAAGCGGCAAAAGCGGTTTTATTGACCATATGGAAGCGATGATTACGGAGCTTAAACGCTATTGCCTCACGCCGCAGGAGATGGAAGAAAAAATAAACGGGATGTCAGTCAACGCCACGAAACAAGAGCAGGCGCTCGCTGACAAACTTCATGACGTTGTTCTGCTGTATAAGCAGATGGAAAAGGAACTGAGCGGCACATACGTCGATTCAGAGGATTATCTGCGTCTTCTCGCGGAAAAAATTCAGTATTCATCCTATATTCAGAGGGCTGATATTTACCTCGATGGTTTTCACAGCTTTACGCCTCAGGAATACATGGTGATCAGTGCGTTAATGAAACATGCAAAGAGTGTAACGATTGCGCTGACAGCAGACAAGCCGTTTCATGAACACCTGCCGCACGAACTCCATCTTTTCAGGATGACAGGCATGACCTATCACAGGCTGTCTGTTCTCGCCGCTGATAACGGTGCCGAAATAGAGGATGTGACGGTGCTGAACGAAATGCCGCGATTTGCAGAGCGGCCGTCCCTTGCCCATCTGGAGCGTTTCCTTGAGTCAAGGCCGGTGAAGCCCTATGAGGGAGAGACACATGCTGTACTTGCACAAGCTTCCTCACGAAGGGCGGAAATTGAGGGCATTGCGAGAAAAATAAGAGGGTTTGTCATGGATGATGGCTACCGGTATAAGGATCTTGCTGTTTTAATCCGGAATATTGGAGACTATCAGGATGTTATTGAACAGGTATTCAAAGATTACGAGATTCCTTTTTTCATTGATCAAAAGCGATCGATGCTGAATCATCCGGTCATAGAATTGATCCGCTCTGCTCTTGAAGTGCTTAATGGGGGATGGCGCTATGAGGCTGTGTTCAGGGCGGTTAAAACCGAGCTCCTGTTCCCTGCTGAAACCGATAAGCGAAGCATGAGAGAAAAAATGGATCAGTTTGAAAACTATGTTCTTTCCTATGGTATTCAGGGCAGCAAATGGACGAGCGGTGAACGGTTTGTCTACCGCCGCTATTATTCTCTTGATGATGAATATGTCAGAACAGATGAAGAGAATGAAACGGAAGAGATGATTAATGAGCTGAAAGATATCGTTGTACCGCCGATCCAAACGCTCGGTGAACGGATGAAGCGTGCGAAAGATGCAGCCGGTAAGGCAGAGGCTCTTTATTTATTCCTCGAAGAACTCCATATTCCATATAAACTCGAACAGATGAGAGCGGAAGCAGAGGAAGCGGGGAGACTCGTTGAGGCGAGAGAGCATGCTCAAGTGTGGAGCGCGGTCATCGGTATGCTCGATGAATTTGCTGAAATGATGAATGAACACCGCGTCTCGCGCAGTCTGTTCGCAGATATGATTGACACAGGTCTTGAAGCGATGAAATTTGCACTTGTGCCGCCTGCGATGGATCAGGTAGTGATTGCAAGCCTGGAACGTTCAAGGCTGCTGAATGTGAGCGTTGCGTTTGTTGCAGGAGCAAATGACGGTATTCTGCCAGCAAGGCCGATGGAAGAAGGCGTCCTGACGGAGGAAGACCGCATCTCCCTTCATCATCAGGGGATTGAGCTTGCCCCGACTGCACGGGAGCAGCTGCTTGATGAAACCTTTGTTTTATACATGGCCCTCTCAAGTGCATCCCGCGAGCTGTATATCTCATATCCTCTCGCAGATGAAGAAGGAAAGGCGATGCTGCCTTCCATCATCGTGAAACGATTAAGAGATTTATTTCCTGACATCAAAACAGAGATTTTCATCAATGAGCCGGAAGAGCTATCAGAAGAGGAACAGCTTTCATTTATCGTAAATGAGGAAGTCACACTTTCATATTTAACCTCTCAGCTTCAAAACTGGAAAAGAAGCTATCCGATCAGCCCGGTCTGGTGGGATGCCTATACACATTTTGCAGAAAAAGAGGATCGGGCTGCGCTGTCAAAAGTGACAGGAAGCCTGTTTTACCGGAACGAAGCGGAAACACTTGAAAAAGGAATAAGCAGAGAGCTTTACGGTGAACACATTCAGGGAAGTGTATCCCGGATGGAAATGTTCAAAGCCTGTGCATTCTCCCATTATGCTTCACACGGCCTGAAATTAAAGGACAGGCAGCAGTTCCGTCTTGAGGCCCCTGATATCGGACAATTGTTCCACTCGGCGCTCAAACTGATTTCAGACCGGATGCAGCAGCTGAAAATCGGCTGGAAGGACCTGTCTCATGATCAGTGCTCCCTTCTTTCCCGGGATGCCGTTGAAACACTGGCGCCAAAACTTCAGCGCGAAATTCTGCTGAGCTCAAACAGGCATCATTATTTAAAAAGAAAGCTCGTCACCATCATTACGAGGGCATCCTCCATCTTGAGCGAGCATGCAAGGGCAAGCGGTTTTGCCCCGGCAGGCCTTGAGCTCGGATTCGGAAAAGGCGGCCCGCTGCCGCCAATCCGCTTCAAGCTTGAAAATGGATGCACAATGGAGCTTGTCGGCCGGATTGACAGAGTGGACAAAGCGGAAAGTTCAAAAGGCGTTCTTCTCCGGATTGTTGATTTTAAATCGAGCGACAAAACGCTGAATTTATCCGAAGTGTACTACGGGCTTGCTCTGCAGATGCTGACGTATCTTGATGTCATCATTACCCATTCAAAATCGTGGCTTGGCGTCGAGGCGACTCCTGCGGGTGTTCTTTATTTCCATGTGCATGACCCGATGATCCAGTCTTCAGCCATGCTGCCGCAGGATAAAATCGATGAAGAGATTTTCAAAAAGTTTAAAATGAAAGGCCTGCTTCTTGGAGATGAGGAGGCTGTGAGGCTGATGGATCAGACACTGGATTCCGGCCTCTCAAAAATCGTCTCGGCCGGCCTTAAGAAAGACGGCGGATTCAGGTCAGATTCCGCGATTGCAAGCGAAGCGGAATTTGATCTTCTCAGAGGCCACGTCAGATCCGTTTTTCAATCGATTGGAACGGACATTACGAACGGGAAAACGGACATTTCTCCTTACAAGCTGAAGGATAAAGTACCGTGTACCTTCTGTTCATTTAAATCGGTCTGCCAGTTTGACCAGTCGCTTTCAGAAAATCAGTACCGTGTTCTGAAAGATGACAAGAATGATGTGATTTTAAAACGGCTTCAGAACGAAGCGGGAAGGGAGGAATCATGATGCTGCAAAAACCAGCAGACAGCCAGTGGACAGACGACCAGTGGAAAGCCATTGTCTCAAGCGGACAGGACATCCTGGTTGCTGCAGCTGCCGGCTCAGGAAAAACAGCGGTGCTTGTCGAACGAATCATCCGTAAAATCATTTCAAAAGAAAATCCCGTGGACGTTGACCGTTTGCTTGTTGCCACGTTTACGAATGCATCTGCAGCTGAAATGAGAAACCGGATCGGCGAAGCGCTTGACAAGGCGCTGAAGGAAAATCCATCATCCCTCCATTTAAGACGCCAGCTGTCACTGCTGAACAGGGCTGCCATTTCCACCTTGCATTCGTTCTGTTTGAATGTTGTAAGAAAGTATTACTATTTAATTGACCTTGACCCGGGATTCCGGATTGCCGATCAGACGGAAGGCCAGCTTCTGATCGATGAAGTGCTTGATGATCTGTTTGAAGAGCAGTACAGCATACCGGATAACGAACGCTTTTTTGACCTTGTTGACAGGTATACAACAGACAGAAGCGATACAGACCTGCAGACACTGATCAGAACGCTGTATGATTTTTCCCGCTCCCATCCGAGTCCTGCAAGCTGGCTTGAAGGGCTGTCTGATATGTACGGCGGAGAAGAACCGCTTGAAAATCTGCCGTTCTTCCCGTATCTGGCTGAAGACATCTCGATGCAGCTGACGAGCAGTCTTGAAAAGCTGAAGCGGGCGCTTGCCCTGACTGAAAAGCCCGGCGGTCCGGCACCGAGAGCAGAAAATCTGACGGATGATATCAGACAGGTTCAGGGGCTGCTTGAGGTAAGAGGGTCATGGCACGATCTTGCTGAGAAAATCAAGCTGATTTCTTTCTCACGCGCCAAGGCATGCAGAGGGGCTGAATACAGCAAAGAGCTGCTTGAACAAGCGACATCGCTCCGCAATTCCGCAAAAAAGCAGGTCGAACAGCTGCAGGAAGAATTGTTTGCGCGCTCTTATGAAAGCCACATGAATGACCTTAAGGAACTAAAGCCTGTAATCGAAACACTGATTGGGCTTGTTCATCAGTTCGGAATCCGTTTTGATGAGATGAAAAAACAAAAAGGCATCGTTGATTTCTCGGACCTTGAGCATTATTGCCTGCAGATTCTCGGTGTGCCGGATGAGCACGGCCGTCTGCAGCCGAGCGAAGCTGCGCTTGATTACAGGCAGCAGTTTGCAGAGGTGCTTGTTGATGAATACCAGGACACAAATCTTGTTCAGGAAACGATTCTGAAGCTTGTTTCAAAAAGCGGGCCGGGAAACCTCTTTATGGTAGGTGATGTCAAGCAGTCCATTTACCGTTTCCGCCTTGCAGAGCCGTTTCTGTTTTTAAGCAAATACAAGACGTTCAGTAAAGACGGGCACGCACAAGACGGCCTGAGAATTGACCTGTCGAAAAATTTCAGAAGCCGTGCGGAAGTGATAGACGGCACCAATTTTCTCTTTAAACAGGTGATGGGAGAAAAAGTGGGAGAGGTCGCCTATGACGAAGCCGCTGAGCTGAAGCTTGGCGCGTCCTATCCTGAGTCTGAAACGATGAGTGCGGAACTTTTGCTTGTGGACCGCGGAAAAGAAGAATCAGATGATGCTTCTGAAGAAGATGTTTTTGCTGCAGAGGATTTGGAAACCGTTCAGCTCGAAGCAAGAGTGATGGCCAAAAAAATCCGGGAAATGGTTCAGACAAAATATCAGATTTATGACCGAAAGCTTGGAGGCACGCGAAATATCGCATACAAAGATATTGTCGTTCTTCTCCGTTCCATGCCGTGGGCGCCGCAGATCATGGAAGAGTTTAAGCAGGAGGGGATTCCTGTTTATGCCAATCTCTCAGGCGGTTATTTTGAAGCGGCGGAGGTCGCTGTCATGATGTCGCTGCTTAAGGTCATCGATAACCCGTATCAGGATGTTCCTCTGGCGTCTGTTTTAAGGTCTCCTGTTGCGGGCCTTGGCACGAACGAACTTGCTGTTATCCGCACCTATTCAAAAAAGGGCACTTATTTTGAAGCGCTGAAGGTGTTTCTTTCTGAAGCTCATGGCTCTGATGCGGCTTTAAGAGATCAGCTTCAAGGATTTTATGATCAACTCCAGGAGTGGAGAGAACGGGCGCGGATGGGCTCTGTTTCAGAGCTGATCTGGCAGCTGTACAGAGATACCAAGTTCTTTAACTACGTCGGCGGCATGCCGGGCGGCAAACAGCGCCAGGCGAATCTGCGTGCCCTTTATGACAGGGCAAGACAGTATGAAGCGACTTCGTTCAGGGGACTGTTCCGGTTCCTGCGCTTTATTGAACGGATGCAGGAGCGCGGAGATGACCTCGGTGCAGCAAGGGCACTGGGCGAGCAGGAGGATGTTGTCAGGCTGATGACCATCCACAGCAGCAAAGGGCTTGAGTTCCCGGTAGTTTTCACAGCCGGTCTCGCCAGACAGTTCAATATGATGGATATGAACAAAAAGTATTTGCTGGATAAGGAGCTTGGCTTTGCCACGAAGCTGATTAAACCGTCACTCAGAATCAGCTATCCGACACTGGCGCTTTCAGCCATGAAGAAAAAAATGAAGATTGAGCTGCTTTCAGAAGAGCTAAGAGTGCTGTATGTTGCGCTTACCCGTGCAAAGGAAAAGCTCTTTTTAATCGGAACAGTTAAAGATGCAGCAAAATCTCTTTCAGACTGGCAGACAGCGCTGGGTCAGGAAGAATGGCTGCTGCCTGATTTTGAACGGGCGCAGGCAAAGTCCTACCTGGACTGGATCGGACCGTCGCTTGTCCGCCACAAAGACGCAGAAATGCTGAGAGAGCAGGCAGAGGGGGTACCGCACCTTCTTTCGCATCCTTCCCGGTTTGAAATCACGATGGTGAAAGAAACAGACCTCTATGATATCCGGGCAGAAGAAAAGAAATACGATGAGGACATGCTCACAGCCCTGAAAAAACTGGAGCCGATCGCAGAGCAGTCAGCATACCGCGATCAGATTGAAAAACAGCTCTCATGGATCTACCCTCATCAGTTTGCCTCTGTGTTCAGATCCAAGCAGTCTGTTTCAGAAGTGAAGAGGCAGCAGGAAACGCGGGATGAATTCAGCGACTTCCGGATTCTCGAAAATCAGCAGGATTCATATATGTTTGACCGCCCTAAGTTCATGCAGAAGAAAACCCTCACAGCTGCCGAAAAAGGGACAGCCATGCATGCCGTCATGCAGCAGCTGAATGTCAGAGAGCCTGTGACGGAAGAAAACACAGCATGGAAAGTAAATGAGCTTGTTGAAAAAGAAATCCTCACAAGAGCGCAGGCGGACAGCATCAATATTGCTGCCATTGTTCATTTTTTTGAAACAGATATCGGCATGCGTCTTCAAAAAGCAGACCGCATCGAACGGGAAGTTCCCTTCAGCTATGCCCTGCCGGCTGAAGAGCTGTACGAGGCAGCAAGCGGTGAACAGGTGCTCATTCAGGGGGTTATTGACTGTCTGTTTGAAGACGAAGAAGGAGTCGTGCTGCTTGATTACAAGACAGATGCGATTCACGGCAAATTTCCGGGAGGGTTCGAGCAGGCAAAGCCTGTTCTTGCAAGCCGCTACAGCGTGCAGCTTGACCTCTACGGCAAAGCCATTGAAAAAATAACGAAAAAACCTCTATCTTCAAAGGTGCTGTATTTCTTTGACGGAGGGCATGTGCTGGAAATGTAAAGAAAAAGAACAATAACAAGCTCAGGGTGCGCCTCTTGGCGCAGCTTGAGCTTTTTTAAAGGAGAGAAGCTTATGAGAATTCTGCACACAGCAGACTGGCATCTTGGAAGGACGCTTGAAGGAAGGAGCCGCCTTGAAGAGCAGGCCCAGTTTTTAGATGAGCTCTCCCTGATCGCGGCGGAAGAAAAAGCGGATGCCATAATTATGGCTGGAGACGTATTTGACACAGTCAATCCGCCCGCAGCGGCTGAACAGCTCTTTTATGAGAGCATCTCGAGACTTTCGGACAAGGGAAACAGGCCTGTCGTTGTGATTGCAGGAAATCATGACAATCCGGAACGTGTTCAGGCTGCTTCGCCTCTTGCAGATACCCAGGGGATCTACTTGGTTGGCTACCCGACAGCGGATGTACTGACAATTGATGTGCCGTCTGCCGGCCAGACGATGGCGATGGCTGCTCTTGCCTATCCTTCTGAGGCAAGGCTTAAAGAGGTTCTGTCAGACACCCATGATGAAATTCTGCTTCGCAATTCATACGACGAGCGCATCAGAGATTTGTTCGCCGTGATGGCGGGAAAGTTTAGAAAAGAAACAGTAAATCTTGCGATGAGTCATATTTATGTCGCAGGCGGGAGCTCGACTGATTCGGAAAGACCGATCGAAGTGGGCGGGGCCTATACGGTCGCTGCCTCAAGTCTTCCGGAACTTGCTCAGTACACGGCGCTTGGCCATCTTCACCGTCCTCAAACGCTGAAGCGGGCAAGTTCTGCCGCCAGATATTCCGGCTCACCGCTTGCTTACAGTTTTTCTGAAACGGGCTATGCGAAATCCGTCACGATGGTGGAGGCCGATCCGGGAGGACAGGCACAGGTATCCGAGATTCTGCTCTCAAGCGGAAAGCCTCTTGTGAAATGGAAAGCCCAGGAAGGCCTGCATCAGGTTCATCAGTGGCTGGATGAAGGGAAGGACAAGCTTGCCTGGATTGATCTTGAGGTTCACCTGAAGGATACACTTTCTCTTGAGGAAATTCACAGGCTGAGAAAATCACATCCGGGCTTTGTTCATATTCGTCCGGTTTTTGAAAAGAACATGAACGAAGAAATCCGTGAAAGCAGGGCGAACCTGCCCATTGACGAGCTTTTTACGAGATTTTATGAAAAACAGACCGGTGGGGCAAAGCCTGACGGGGAAACGATGAAACTTTTTCTCGATATGGTTCATGATGAGACGAAAGAGGAGGAGGACAGAGGATGAAGCCAATCGCACTTACTATCTCGGGGCTTCACAGCTTCAGGGAAAAACAGACCGTTGATTTCAGTTCTCTCTGCGAAGGCGGCGTATTCGGCATTTTCGGCCCGACCGGAAGCGGGAAATCCTCGATTCTTGACGCCATGACACTTGCTCTGTACGGAAAAGTGGAGCGGGCGGCAAACAATACCCACGGAATCATCAATCATGCCGAGGATACTGTTCATGTGTCGTTTACATTTGAACTGGAAAATGCAGAAAGCCTGAAACGATATTCAGTTGAAAGGATGTTTAAGCGGACGGATGAGCACCGGGTGAAAACCGCGCTGTGCAGAATTCTTGAGCATGGCGAGGAAACAGCGGTCCTTGCGGATAAAGCGGCGGAAGTGAATGAAAAAGTACATGCTCTTTTAGGCTTGACCATTGATGATTTCACCAGGGCAGTCGTGCTTCCGCAGGGCAAGTTTGCAGAATTTTTATCTCTCAAGGGAGCTGAAAGAAGGCAGATGCTCCAGCGGCTTTTCCACTTGGAACAATACGGGGAAGAGCTTGTCAAAAAGGTCAGAAAACGGCTGACGGATGCCAGGGGAGAGCAGAACGAGATTTCAGCCGAACAGGCTGGTCTTGGAGATGCATCAAAGGAAGCCGTTAAATTTGCGGAAGAAGAGCTTAAAGGTGTAAATCTCCTTTTAGAAAAAAGGCAGAAGGAATATGAAGAAACAGTCAGGCACCATCAAGAGCTTGAGGAAGTCCGGGCACTTCAGCTTGAACAGGAAAGCTATGAAAAAGAGCTTGCAGAGCTTGAAAAAAAGAAAGCGGACATCCAACAGCTTGCAGCAAAACTCGACCGCGCAGAAAAAGCTGATCTGGCAAAACCCTACGCGGAAGCACTGCAGACGGCTGAGCGGGAAAAAGAAGGCAGCAGAAGGATAAAGGAAGAATCTGCAGCAGAATGGCAAAGACAAAAGCAGTCCTATGCTTCTGCGGCAGCCGCCTATGAAGAGATCCGGAAACAAAAGGCAGCCGAAGAGCCGGCGCTTGCTTCAAGAAAAGAACAGCTCCTGCAGCTGCTTGCTCTGGAAGAAGAACTGCAGCATGAAATCCGGCTGCTGGAAGAAAAGGCCGCACAGAACAAACGCCTGACAACTGAACTTACAGAAAAAGAGGAAAGTGCGGCGCGGGCAAATGAGCTTCTGAAAAAAGCTGTTCAAAAGCAAAACCTTCTAAAAGAGCAGATGGAGCAAAATACAGTAACAAGCAAAGAAAGAGAAAGAATACGGGCTGCGTCAGAACAAAGGATGTTCCTTACAAATGCCGAGTCGGTCGTTACTGAATGGAAGAATAAAACTGAGCAAAAGAAGCAAAAAATCCTGCAGTCAGATGAAACCATAATGCAGGCAAAGAAGAAAATGCATGAATATGAAGACAGTATGAAAGCTCTTTATGAAAATGTGCAAAGGGGCTATCATGCAAGCTGCGAAGTGCTGAACCAGCACAAAAAGCATGCAGAGACGAGAAGACAGCTGCTTCAGGAGGAAAAGAAAAACGTTCAAAGAAACATGGCAGAAATGCTCGCAAAAAGCCTCACCACTGATGAGCCGTGCCCTGTATGCGGATCTGTTCATCACCCTGCGCCGGCTGACTTCAAAGCCTTGGAATCTTCAGATGGATCAAATCTTGAAATGCTTGAAAAGCAGGCAGATAAAGATGCGCTTCTTACGCTGCAATTGGAGAATGCAAAAGAAAAGTGGGAAGATCTCTCAAAAGAAATGATTTTATCCTATTCGTTTTTATCATCTGTCTTAACTGAACTTGAAGACGGTAATGATGAAATGGATGTGTTGACAGAATCAAAATCATTAACCCAGGATTTTCTTCAAATGAAAGAACAGTATACAAAGCTCCATTCAACCGTAAGGAAGCAGAATGAAGCTCTCCGTCAGCTTGAGTTTACGCATGGCAGTCATGTTGCTGAGCACAAGGAAGCAGCAGAAAAATGGCAGCAGGCAGAACATAAACACAATGCTGCACTCGAAAAATGGTCAGAAGCGTTTGGTGACCTTACAGCTGACCATGCAGCAGAAGAGCAAAGGCTGATAAGGGAGAAAGATGAACAATTTGAAGAGCTGAAAACCAGGGTTGCAAAAAGCATTGATTTCATTGAAGAAAAAGAAAAGGAAATAAAACAGCTTGAGACAGAATGCCAGCAGCTGAGCATCAGCCGCGCAGAGCTGACGGCCTATTTAACAAGCATGAGGCAAACTGCGGCTGAAAAACAAAAACGGATTGAAAAAGAAACAGGAGATAAACATCTCTCCCTTCAGCTTCGGGAAAATGAGGCCATGCAAAAGGAGCTTTATGCCAAGGAACAAAGCCTCTATAAATCCTTTCAGGAAGCGATGGAGGCTGTGCAAAAAGCAGAAAGCAGCAGTGCGGCTGCAGAAAAAACGTTTGAGCAGGCTGAAGCAAGAATGCGCGATGCGGCTGAGAAATGGGAGCAGATCAAACAGCAGACACCTTTCAAAGATGCTTCGGAGGCTGCCGCTGCTTTTATGCCGCAAGATGCTAAGCAAAGTTTGAAGGAAGAGTTTGACGTCTATCAGGATAAAAAGAAACAAGTCATGGCAGACTTTAAACGTGTGGAAGCGAAACGGAAAAACCGTTCTGTCAGCTTGGATGAATGGGAGTCCATAAAAGAGCTGAAAGCAGAAACGAAACAGCTGGCAGATGCTGCCTCAGAAGCCCGCGGAGCTGCCGCAAAAGCTCTTCATATCCTGAAGGATAAGCACGAAAGATACATGGAACTGGAACAAAAACGTCTTGAGCTTGAAGAGCTTGCAGCAAGACTTGAAAAGCTGCAGACTGTATTTAAAGGGAATGCGTTCGTTGAATTCCTGGCAGAAGAACAGCTTCACCTTGTGAGCGAAGATGCTTCTGAGCGGCTTGGGCAGCTTACAAGACAGCGCTATGCCATTGAAGTGGATTCATCAGGCGGATTTGTCATGCGTGATGATGCAAACGGAGGAGTAAGGCGTCCCGTTTCAAGCCTTTCAGGCGGAGAAACATTCCTGACCTCCCTGGCACTGGCGCTTTCTCTGTCATCTCAGATCCAGCTGCGGGGAGAATACCCGCTTCAGTTCTTTTTCCTTGATGAAGGTTTCGGGACGCTTGATGCAGATTTGCTTGATACAGTCATAACGGCTCTTGAAAAACTGCAGTCCAATAACCTTTCCGTCGGCGTCATCAGCCATGTGCAGGAGCTTCGTGCAAGACTTCCGAGGAAGCTTGTCGTAACACCTGCAGAGCCGACAGGAAGCGGCACATCGGTCCAGCTTGAACTGATGTAGAGAGGATAGGTTGATAATGGCAAAGAAACAACTTGGAACATGCGAGCTGTGCAAAAGGCAGGAGGTTGAAACAACAGAACATCATTTAACCCCGAAGGAAATGGGCGGCACCTTCATGCCGACCGCGATGCTCTGCATTCCGTGCCATAAACAGATCCATGCCCTCTATACAAATGACGAACTGGCTGTAAGGCTGAATACCATCCAGGATTTAAGAAGCGATCCGAAAATTTCGAGCTTCATCAAATGGATCCGCAAGCAGCCGTCCTCAAAGCTTGTCAGGACAAAAAAATCAAATGAGCGGAAGAAACGGAAATGAAAAAAGACGTGCCGGAGAGTTGGCACGTCTTTTTCTAATTATTGGCTACAATATTCTGATCATTTACATCTGGGTCTAACGAGTTGGTTGCACTTACGATGTT
Source organism: Metabacillus sp. cB07 (assembly GCF_016839225.1). Classification (NCBI taxonomy): domain Bacteria; kingdom Bacillati; phylum Bacillota; class Bacilli; order Caryophanales; family Bacillaceae; genus Metabacillus; species Metabacillus sp. cB07. The sequence continues at coordinate 913,011 of NZ_CP069296.1, forward strand.
GTTGACTATGATAAAGTCGCCTGTATTTCCGCCGCCGGAACCGGAAGCTGTCTTTGATGAGCTTTTAGGAGACAGATAAAAGGAATCACCAAAGTTTACGACACCGCCGCCGACAGAGTTAATGCAGATCGGACCGATGATTGCTGGCATGAACGAACACCCTTTGTCTTTCTGTCATACTTTCAGTCTATGCATTATGAATCGGAACGTTCATTCCTGCTCCGCAATTGTCTGATGTGCTTCACCCTTGATTCGCCGTCAATTGTATTGGTTGACCCGAAATGGACAACCCCGGCAGAGGATATAGAGGTAACTTTTACAGCACCGACACGGATGACCGGACATTCATGAAAAAATGCAGTCTGGACATTTTCGTATATAAGCGGCCGGGGAAGGTTTTCAGAATAAATATTATACTGTTTCAGGTCCCCTTCATTTCCGAAATCAATTTCTTCTTCCCTCTGTACGGCATAAACCTTTATACGCGGGATAATATCAACGCTGTCGCCGACTTGAAATACCGAACTGATCCCCACCGAATCAATGTACGCCCCATTGACGATGGATAAACGATTCTGGATCATGCCGGGGCAAGCGGTACAAAAGGACCGATGATCAGTGATTCAGGCGGCGTATCAAAAACCGATGACATGGTGATGCAGTTTGCATCTCCGATGAGAAAGACGCTTGAACTCGCAACAGCTGTTACCCTGATGGCACCAACTGAAATGTCCTTGTTTACAACCGTGAATTTCATGTTTCGCTTTCAGCTCCTTCTTGGGGCAGGGCCTGGATAAAGTAGGTGATTGAACGTTCAACCTCCTGTTTTACTTTAGCCGTTATTTCTTCAATCTGTTTTTCAGCAGGGACAGACTCGCTGTATCCTCCCTGCTTCAAATAGAATCTGATCCGGCTGTCGATCTGTTTGCGGATATCTTCAATGATGAATTCTTTATGAGCATCATCAAGCTGGTAGTTGTTCTGTTCGGCAAGTGTTTCAATGTATTTTGCGACATCTTCAGTCAGGAAGACGAGCAAATTGGACTGAACCGCCTCAAATATCTCTTCGTCGCGTTTTGGATTTGACGTTTGGTTATTTACTTGAAGACCGTTCTGCTCTACTTCAAACTGTTCAATCTGGTCAGGAACAGTTGGATTCAGCCCGATATTAAGCGTACCTTCAAGTGTCTCCACTTTTAATTGATCAAATTTATATTCAATCTTTTCAATCGTTGTACTGGGGCGTTTTTTTAGTTCTTCTATTTCTTCCATCATAGCGGAAACAGAGGCCTCAAGCTTTTGAATCTTCTGGTCTTGAGCTTGAACCATTCCATACAAATGCTGAATGCACTGCATCATCGACTGGTCATAGTACAATTCATTCACCCCGTTTCTTTAGATCACGTGCAAAGCGATTATGGGCTATTATATGCACGCTGCAGATATGGGTGAATGCCTATTTGAATTAACTCGGTGCAAGCGGAACAAGCGGGCCTTCAGACTGAGAACCTCCGGGGCTGATTGCAGGAGGAGCGGGCGTCGTGAAAGCCCCGGTGTTATAGAGATTTGCAAGCGGCTTGATGATGCCTGCGCTTCCAATCTGCAGAACGGAAGAGTTGCTGACGGCATCCACTTTCAAAAAATTAATTTGAATGGTCTGGTTAATGTAAAAATTCATTTTTTCACCCCGTTTATGCATTGCCGACAATCGGCTGGTCAACCACGTCATTATCGTAAGCGTTCGTCACACTGTTTTGATTGTAGATGTTCAGTCCGTCACCTGTATTAAAAGATCCTGCCCCGGCAAAGGTTTTGACCTCGCTGTAAGGTGAGATGGTAATGCAATCCCCGACGTGAACAATGCTGCTTGTTCCGACGGCATTCACTTTAAATGCTCCCACAATGGCTGGCATATTCAACATCCTTTGCTTCATTCAGGCAGTAAGGCACCTGTAAAATATCGTATGAAAAATAGGCAGACTTGTGATAAAAGCGGAGTTTTTCCTGCAGCGCGATAATTGATTTTTCATCCTTTATTAATCAGGGAAAAGACGTTTTGACAGCTTTCACTGAAGCTGCAGCTATTTCTTTTTAGAGCAAAATGATCCATACTGGATAAGAATACAAGAGAAGCAGATTCATTGTTTCTTAAATGAAATGAGGTCCATGCAAACATGTCCCAAGTGGTCATTCTAGCTGAAAAACCAGATCAGGGCCGCAAGCTTGCAGCCCCTTTTCCTTCTGTGAAAAAAGAGGGATATTTAGAGATTAAACCGTGCCAGGTATTTCCGGACGGCGCAAAAATCACGTGGGCAATCGGCCACCTGGTCGAACTTAAAAACCCCGATGAATACAAAGACGAATGGAAAAAATGGCGGTTTGAAACACTGCCGATTATTCCAGATCATTTTTCATATAAAGTCAGCAAAGGGAAAGCGAAGCAGTTTAAGATTGTCAAAGAGTTATTAAAGGAAGCAGATGAAATTATCATCGGCACTGACCCTGCCCGTGAAGGGGAAAATATTGCAAGACTTCTGATCATGATGGCCGGTGCAGAAAAAAAGAGCGTGAAGCGTCTTTGGACAAGTTCATTAACAGAAAACGCCATCATGAAAGGATTCACAGAGCTTTACGACGGGAGCAAGACCATCCATCTTTACCATGAAGCCCAGGCGAGGCAAATCTCTGACTGGCTTGTTGGCTTAAATGCGAGCAGGCTGTATACCCTTCATCTTCAGAAGAAAGGGATAAGGGATGTCTTCAGTGTGGGAAGAGTGCAGACTCCGGTTCTGAAACTGATCTATGACAGGCAAAAGGAGATTGAAAACTTTAAGCCTGAACCTTTCTTTGAGCTTCAGGCTGCATTTGAAGTGTCCGCAGGAAACTATACCGGAAAGCTGAAGGGGCGCTTTAAAAGCCCGGAAGAATTGTTTTCTGCTGTTGGTCCTGAAATTGTAAAGGGAAAAACGCTTTATGAAGCGACAGTGAAAAGTGCAGAAACAGCGGAGAAAAGAGTACCGCCGCCAAAGCTTCACAGCTTATCAACCCTCCAGGCAAAATTGAATAAACAGAGAAAAATGAGTCCAAGCGGGGTTCTGAAAACAGCACAGTCTCTTTACGAAAAAGGGTATATTTCGTATCCGAGAACAGACTCCCAGTACATAACAGAAGAAGAATTCGGATACATCAAAGCGCGAATCGGCCAGTATCAGGAGACCCTGTCCCTGTCATTTACCCCTGCTAGACTGTCGCCTTCAAAACGATTCGTGGATGCCAAACGCGTGAGCGATCACTATGCCATCGTGCCTACTGAAAAAAGGGTCACGCAAGCTGCATACAATTCCTTCAGCGGTGAACAAAAGGCTGTATACGAAGAAGTGATCAAAACAGCTCTCGGCATGTTTATGGAGGATTACGTCTATGATGAAACAACCATTCTGACGTCCATCGGCAAAAATGATTTTATCAGCAAGGGAAGAACGATGAAAAAGCCCGGCTGGAAGACGCTGTACCAAAAAGAGACTGACAGCCCGGAAGAAAAAGCAGATCTTCAAATGCTTCCAAAAGTGGCGGCGGGCGAGCCCGCAAAAGCGGAAATCGGAGTGAAGGACGGCATGACACAGCCTCCTAAACCGTACACCCAGGGACAGCTGATCACGCTCATGAAAACAGCCGGCAAGCATGTGGAAGACAAAGAGATGAGAGAAGCGCTGAACAGCACAGAAGGCCTCGGGACAGAAGCAACGCGCTCCGGAATTATTGATACGCTTCTTATGAGGAAGTTTATTGAAGTGAAGAAAAATGAAGTTTTTGTCACGCCGAAAGGGGAAGTTCTTTGTGAAGCCGTTGACGGCACCCTGCTCTCAAAGCCTGAAATGACGGCAAAATGGGAAGTCTACCTCAAAGGAATCGGAAGCGGCGAAAAATCCAAAGAAGTCTTTATCGAAACGGCCAAAAAATTCTGCTACACCCTGATCAGCCAGGCAGGCGAGAGTATGGCTAAACTCGAGGTCGCCATTCCGCCCCAGCAGGAAACGCGCGCTGCAATCTGTGCCTGCCCCGCCTGCCAAAAGGGCAGCATCATGGACAGAAAAACCTTCTACGGCTGCACAGAATACAAAAGCGGATGCAAGCAGACCTTTCCGAAAAAACTGCTCGGAAAATCCATATCCGCCGCGCAGATCAAAACACTGTGCCAAAAAGGGAAAACCAATAAGCTCAAAGGCTTCAAAGGTAAAAAGCCGTTTGATGCAAGTCTTGTCCTGAAGGATGGGAAGATTGAGTTTTCGTTTGAATAATCCGTTTGCCGCGCGTCCTCTTCAGGAATCAAGGGCGGTGAATATCTGAACCGTACCTTCAAACCCTTGGAGACTGAGCTTGGCGGCACTGTAAGCGGGAGTGGTGCCTTCAAAACCTGGCAATCAGATATTGAGGGTACTAAAGAGCGGGAATGGTGCCCTCAAAATCAGAAACTCGGAAATAGAGGGCACTAAAAACGCAGAATAGAACCCTCAAAAATTGAAAGTGGGAAATAGAGGGCACTAAAAACGCAGAATAGAACCCTCAAAACCTGAAAGTGGGAAATAGAGGGCACTAAAAACGCAGAACAGTACCCTCAAACCATTGAAATCAGAGCTTGAGGGCACTAAAAATACACAATGGAACAAAAAGAAAAATCACAGGAGGGAAGTCATAATGGATCCACTTACAGCAGTCCCTGAGAAGGACAGGCTGCATACGCTTGATATTCTGAGAGGCTTTTCGCTGCTTGGCATCCTGCTTGTGAATATGAAGTCTTTCTATGAGCCTGCTCTTTATGAGACGAGTCTTGTGAGCGGCAGCGGGTCTGACCGGATTGTTGAGCAGCTGATTTCGTTTTTTGCTCAGGCAAGCTTTTATCCGCTGTTCTCATTTTTATTTGGAGCGGGAACGGTGATTTTTTATGAGAGGGCATTGAAAAAGGGGCATTCGTTCAATGTGTATTACTCAAGAAGGCTGATTGGGCTGCTGATTATTGGCCTCCTGCATGCTTTTTTGATCTGGCATGGGGACATTCTGGTAAACTACGCCTTGATTGGGTTTTTATTTCTGTTATTTATCAAGTGGAATTCCAGGGGGCTCATCAAGTGGGGGCTATTCATCCTGCTGCTTCCAAATGTGCTGATTACTTTTGCTCTTGTTGCGGCATATGCAGCAGATCCGGAGATGCTCAGTCACTACAAATCGGAGGAAGCTGTTCAGCAGTCAGCTGACGCGTACCAGACAGGGAGCTTTTTTGACATTACTCAGCAGAGAGTGACAGACTGGCTGTATGTAAATAACTTTGAGAATGCATTTTTTCTTGTGATATCCATTTTACCGCTTTTCATGCTTGGTGCTGCCGCCTATAAGCGTGGCTGGTTTCATAAGGATCTGTCGTCTGAATGGAAACGGACGGCACTTATAACAGGAACTGCCGCAGTTCTATTAAAAGGTGCACCCTTATATTGGGAGGAGAATTTGCTTACTCAGCATCTGCAGCTGTCATTGGGGGGTCCGGCACTGACCCTGTTTTATGTTTCGGTGATTCTGCTGCTGCTGAATAACTATTCTTTCAAGCTTGGCGCTCTTAAGGCAGCGGGACGGGCATCTTTAAGCAATTACCTGATGCAGTCATTGGTCTGTACATTTCTTTTTTATTCCTATGGTTTTGGCTTGTACGGAAACATTTCAGCAGCCGAAGGTGTCATGATTGCAGCGATTCTCTACTCGGTGCAGCTGATTGTCAGCTATTATTGGTTTAGAACATTTCGGTTTGGTCCGGCAGAATGGCTCTTGAGGAAGTGGATTTACTTGTTCAGCAGAGGTTAGTTTACTGCCGTCTGCAGTTCACCTTCCATCTGCCGCTTGATTTGTTCTAAGATGAGCTGGTCGAGCTCCTGGCTGCGGCGCACCGTTTCAGAAGAATTCATTCCATGTTCTTTTGCTGCTTCAAAAAGCTTTTGTCTGTGCACTTCGATTTCATTCACTGCCATGATTTTCCTCCAACTTTCATGGTTTAATAGGAAGGTTTTTTTGAGAAATGGAATTCCAAAAAGGCTTGTTCCAAACGGGTTACACTTATTATACACAGGGTTGTACAAAATGGTTTGATTTCGCTAAAATAACAAAAAACATTACAGGTTTCTACAAAGCGGGATAGGTTTCGATCTGTTTTTCATTGGTCTTATGCCAAAGAAAAATGCTGCCGGACAGACAGGCGTTTTTTTAGAGGAAATGTGTCATTCTTTATCGAATAAGATACATTATCAGGCAGTTTAGATTAAAGAGATAACGGGGGGTAACAATGAAACTTGCAACAGCTCAGATTGGCGGAAGGACCTTCATCGGACTGATTATGGAAGAAAACAAGATTCTTGATATTCAAAGGGCAGAGAAAAAGTGGTTTGACATGGAATCAGCCCCGCAGTCAATGATTGAATGCATTGAAATGGGAGAAAAGTTTTTCAATCACCTGAAACAGCTGCAGATGTATGTGAAAAAGGCGGATGAGACAGAATCCTTTTTATATTCTCTGACGGATGTTACATGGCTTCCTCCTATTGCTTCTCCGCGGAAGAACATATTCTGCGTGGGCAAAAATTACAGGGAACATGCGATTGAGCTTGGGAGCGAAGCGGATATTCCTGAACATGTGATGCTTTTTTCAAAAGCCCCTACAGCCGTAACGGGCCATGGCCAGAAGATAGACCCTCACCTTCATTTGACAAGTGAGCTCGATTACGAGGGTGAGCTTGCGGTCATTATCGGGAAAAAGGGGAAACGGATTCCGGAAACTGAGGCAATGGATTATGTATACGGTTATACTGTATTAAATGACATTACCGCAAGGGATCTTCAGTCAAGGCATAAACAGTTTCTTCTTGGAAAAAGCCTGGATACATCCTGTCCGATGGGACCGTATATTGTCCACAAATCGGCGGTTCCTGATCCTTACGCACTCTCTCTCGTCACAAAAGTGAATGGTGAAATCAGACAGGAAGGGCATACGAAAGACATGATCTTCTCTATTGAAAATGTGATCTCGACCATTTCACAGGGCACGACACTTGAGCCCGGCGATATCATTGCAACCGGAACACCTGCAGGAGTAGGGAAAGGGTTTAAGCCGCCAAAATATTTAAGCCCGGGAGATACTGTTGAAATATCAATTGAAGGCATCGGAACGTTAAGCAACACGATTGCTGAATAAAATGCAAGAAGCACATCGGTTTCGGTGTGCTTCTTTGCTCTGCTCTATTATGAGAGAACCTTTTTCACTTTTTCAATCGCCCAGTCCAGATCTTCTTTTGAAATGACAAGCGGCGGTGCAAACCGGATGACCGTATCATGTGTCTCTTTGCACAGAAGGCCTTCTTCTTTCAGCTTCTCGCAGTAAGGGCGGGCAGCTTCAGTCAGCTCAAGGCCGATGAATAGACCTCTTCCGCGTACTTCTTTAATGACAGGATTGCTGATTTCGCGAAGCTTCTCCTGCATATACGCGCCGAGTTCAAGTGAGCGCTCAGGAAGCTTTTCCTCTGTCAGAACGTCAAGTGCAGCGATGGAAACAGCGCATGCAAGAGGGTTTCCTCCGAACGTTGAACCATGTGAACCCGGCTCAAATACACCAAGGACATCTTTGTCTGCAGCTACGCAGGAAATAGGGAAAACCCCGCCTCCAAGTGCTTTTCCGAGAATGTACATGTCAGGCTTAACGTCTTCCCAGTCGCAGGCAAAAAGCTTGCCGGACCGGCCAAGGCCTGCCTGGATTTCATCTGCAACATAGAGAACGTTTTGTTCTTTGCAAATGTCAAAAGCAGCTTTCAGGAAGCCTTCTTCAGGAATGTGGATGCCTGCTTCGCCTTGAATCGGCTCGAAAATGAAAGCAGCCGTATTCGGTGTGATTGCTGCTTTCAGTGCATCAAGATCACCGAACGGAATGACTTTTATTCCCGGAAGCATCGGTCCGAAACCGCGCTTGTATTCATCGCTTGAACTCATTGATACCGCTGTCATTGTACGGCCGTGGAAATTTTCCTCGCACACGATGATCTCAGCCTGATCAGCAGGTACCCCTTTCACATCATATGCCCACCGGCGCACTGTTTTTACAGCGGTTTCAACGGCCTCAGCACCTGTATTCATCGGAAGAACCATTTCTTTACCAGTTAAAGCGGATACTTTCTCATACCACGGTCCGAGCTGGTCGTTGTGAAAAGCTCTGGAGGTCAGGGTGATTTTGTCGGCCTGCTCCTTAAGTGCTTCAATGATCTTAGGGTGGCGGTGGCCCTGATTGACTGCTGAGTAAGCACTGAGCATATCCATATATTTGTTTCCTTCAGGATCCTCTACCCAAACCCCTTCTGCCTTGGAAATAACGATCGGCAGCGGATGATAATTATTTGCCCCGTATTTTTCAGTCAAGCTGATGATTTGTACTGATTTAGACACAATATCCCCTCCTGGTGCGTTTAAGTCTTGTAAAACAGGAATCTAGCATTCCTCAACTACTACAATAGCCTACCTTTTTCAAGAAAACAATAGGCGGGGAGATGCGCTTACATTTCATTTTTTCATGAGATTCATGATATTATATGGATGGATTACCATGTTTAAAAGAGGAGGAATGCCACATGACACACTTGCATATTACGACCTGGGTTGTCGCACTCATTCTATTTTTCGTTGCGAACTCCCTCTTCAAGTCGGGAAAAGAAAAACCGTTTAAAATTGTACACATGACACTCAGACTGTTCTATCTGCTGATTATTGCTTCAGGAATTCAGCTGCTGCTCGGCCTTGGCGCAATCACCGGAGAGTACATCGGAAAAGTCATTCTTGGAATCTATGTCATCGGCATGATGGAAATGATCCTTGTCCGCGGAAAAAAGGGCAAGCCGACACGCATTTTCTGGATTCAGTTTGTCATTGCATTGATTGTTGTTATTCTGCTTGGCCTGCGTCTGCCGCTTGGCTTAAAGCTGTTTTAATGAAAAAGCCTCCGCAACTTTTTGCGGAGGTTTTTTTATGGTTTCAGCTGGGTTAAAAGAGCTCTTGTTCCAGTACATACTGTAAATTCGAATCTGTCTTCATGCTTGTTTCCTCTCAGGAAGTGATGCTGCACGGCGCAGACGGCTTCTTCGTTATCAAACTGGTAGAAGGAAACCCCTTTTTTCTCTTCTGCTTCTTCAAGAAAGACCATCTGATTGTAGCTGTAGATGCAGTCATGAATCGAAAAGGAAAGTTCATTCAGTTTTGACGTAAAGGAAACAAATGAGTCATCAGTAGCTTCCTTCAGCATATAATCAAGCGCATACTGCACCTTTTTGGGAATGCGTAGGGTATCATTTTCACGGAGCTTATGCATCCCCGTCGGAACCGATAGCTGGCCGTTTCCGCTATAAATCCCATGATACCAGCTGTCTTCTAAAAGAATCTCCACTTTTTCATCTTTTTTGAAATGAAGAATCGTCACTTCCTCATGCTCATCATCATAAAATAAGATTTCCTGATCCTCGCCAATCTCAATAAATCCGGTTATGTGCGCTCTTTTTTGACGCTCAAACAGCCGGTGCTTCTGTTTTGACAGCATAACGCAGCCTCCTTTGCCCATGTTCTTATCATTCGTTTTTTCCAAAAGGAGGAAGAATTATGCAGAATGCCTTTATACTTGCCTGAAGAAAACGTGATAAGGACAAATCAACACTTCATAAAGTAAGCATAGGATAGGTACATCTTTGACCGTCTGAGACCTATCAGACAGTAAAAACGGGGAGTGAAAGGCAGATGTGTGGAATAACAGGCTGGGTTGACTACCAGAAAGACCTCAAACAGCAAAAAACTGTCATGAAAGCCATGGCGGAGTGCTTATCCAAGCGCGGACCGGATGATACGAACTTGTGGGGAGAGCAGCATGTTCTGTTTGGACATAAACGTCTCGTTGTTGTGGACCCTGAAGGCGGCAGGCAGCCGATGACAAGAAGCAGGGAAGAAAATGAGTACACGATTTGCTACAATGGGGAGCTTTATAATACAGAAGACATCCGCACGGAACTTCTTAAAAGGGGCTACACATTCAGAGGCCATTCAGATACAGAGGTGCTGCTGACTGCCTATATGGAATGGAAAGAAGAGTGTGTCAATCATCTAAACGGCATTTTTGCCTTTGCGGTGTGGGATGCTGCCCGTGAATCCGTATTTATCGCAAGAGACAGACTGGGAGTAAAGCCGTTATTTTATGCAGAGAAGGACGCATCTCTCATTTTCGGCTCCGAGCTGAAAGCTATTCTTGCACACCCGGATCAAAAGGCTGTGCTAGACCGGGAAGGGATGAGCGAAATATTTGGCCTCGGACCATCCAGAACGCCTGGCATCGGGGTTTTTAAAGGGATAAAAGAACTGCGTCCTGCCCATGCCATGACATTTTCCAAGAATGGAATAAAGGTATGGAGATACTGGAATGTGAAAAGTGCCAGGCATATAGATACATTTGATGAAACGGTAAGCCGCGTCGGGTTCCTTGTGAATGATGCTGTGACAAGGCAGCTTGTATCCGATGTGCCGGTTTGCACCTTTTTATCCGGAGGCCTTGATTCAAGCGCCATTACCGCTATTGCGGCAAAGGCTTTTGAAAAAGAGGGAAAAGGTCCGCTCCACACATTTTCAATCGATTATGAAGATAACGAGAAGTTTTTCAAAGCAAATGAATTTCAGCCGAACTCGGATGCCCCTTGGATTGATAAAATGACAGAAGCTTTCCAGACTGTTCATCACCGGTCTGTTATCACGCAGCAGCAGCTCGTTGACAACTTGACGGAAGCGGTTGAAGTCAGAGACCTTCCGGGAATGGCGGATATTGATTCATCTCTGCTCTGGTTCTGCCGTGAGATAAAGAAAGACTTTGTTGTGGGTCTGTCCGGAGAGTGTGCGGATGAAATTTTTGGAGGCTATCCGTGGTTCCACAGGCCGCAGGATTTATCGGAAGAAGCGTTTCCGTGGATGAGGTCTACGGATGCACGCATGAATCTGCTTCACAAGGACTGGCAAAGCAAGCTGAACTTAAAAGAATACGTGAAAATGAGATATCAGGAGACGCTGAAAGAGACGCCGCTGCTCGACGGGGAATCTGAGACAGAGTCAAAACGCAGACAGCTGTTTTATTTGAACATCCTTTGGTTTATGACGACGCTGCTTGACCGCAAAGACCGCATGAGCATGGGCGCAAGCCTTGAAGTCCGGGTGCCGTTTGCAGATCACCGTCTTGTTGAATATGTCTGGAACATTCCGTGGGAGATGAAGATGCACGGAGACCGGGAAAAAGGCATACTCCGCAAAGCGCTCGAAGGTTCTCTGCCAAACGAGGTGCTCTACCGGAAAAAGAGTCCGTATCCTAAAACGCACAATCCTCATTACACAAAAGCGGTCAAAACGTGGCTGCAGTCTCTTACGCAGAAAAAGGATTCAGCGCTGCATACATTTTTTGATAAAAAGGCGCTGCATGACATCATCGAATCAGAAGGCAGTGCTTTCAAGGCGCCGTGGTACGGACAGCTGATGACCGGGCCGCAGCTTCTTGCCCATCTTGCACAGATCCACGTCTGGTTTGAAACCTACAGAATTGATATTGATGAATCGTAAAAGCCGGCTGAGCCGGCTTTTTGTAATGAAACAAACTCTATTAATTTCCTCTTTATGTTAAAATTAGGAGCGGGGTGAAGATGATGTTTTATAAAAAAATCTTGAGTGCAGTCTTGGCAGCTTTTGGCCTTAGCTTGACATTCCTTCTGTTGAGCCTTATTTCTGGTGCTGTTAATGGTTATTTGGATTATTGGGATGCATGGATGATGATGCCGGTTTTTCTCTTGGCTGCCGGGGGCTTTATTGTGGCTGTTGGGCTGCCTGTGAGCATCGTCTCCTATTACATAGTGCGCAACAAGGGCAAGAGCAGAAGGCTTCTGAACTTTTCTATTCACGTCTTATCTGCTGCGGTTGCCGGCTTTTTTATTTTTCGGGAGGTTTATGGAATTCTCCTGACTGTTTTCGCAGGGTTTTTATATTTTCTGTTTGATGAATGGCTTTTGTATCACAGTAAGCATGAGCCGGTGAAAGGAACGAAATGGGACACTGCATTTGTTGCACTTGTTCTTGTTTGTATTGGAGTCCCCTTATTTATGGCCATATGGAACAGCGGCAGAGAGGAAGATGACGACTTACCGGACTTGTCCAAACCACCGGTTATATCGGTCGTATGGAATGAGAAAACGCTTGAGTCTATCAAGCCCAAATACTGCAAGGTTGAAGTTAAAGGCTGTACTAAGGAAATGGATCCATATTATACAGACAGCCTGAAAGGTGATGTGCTTGATACCTATTATTCAAACACTTTCACGCTGAGTGCTGCTAACAGAGAAGGAGAACCGGAATTTGAGATCTATTATCTCGAAGGAGAAGAAGTGAAGGAGCTCAGACCAGTGAACGGCGTTTATGTTGTGCCTTTGGGACTGAAAGATCAGGTAATGAAGGGAAATGCCGTTTGGGAGAACGAAATCCTGACATTTGAAGCAACGGTGAATATGATAGAAACGAGTCCGGCTAAATAGCCGGGCTTTTTTCTGTGCGTCAAATGATCTGAAAAGCTGCTGAAATCGTTCCTATTAGGGAATAGTAAAAAAAGGGAGAACCTAATTGATTGTGTTTTAATAAATTGAATTGTATAATGTTTGTATAACTGTTGTACAGGAATTAGGAGGAGTAAACATGGCTAAAAAAATCATAGTCATCGGTGCAGGGCCTGGCGGCTTGGCAGCTGCCATGAATTTAGCGAGTCAGGGGTACCAGGTAGACGTATATGAAAAACAGCCATATGTCGGGGGGCGCAATGCTTCCATTGAACTGGACGGCTTCACGTTTGATATGGGGCCGACCTTTTTGAGCATGATCCATATTGCTGAAGAGATTTTTGCTTCAGCCGGGAGAAACCTTCATGATTATATGGACATGATTGAACTTGAAGAAATGTACGAACTGATTTTTGACGATCAGTCCTTAAAAATGACAAAAAATCCGGAAAAAATGGTCGAGAGATTAGAAGAGTTTTCGCCGGGGGACGGCAACGGCTATAACAGGTTCATGAACGATACGCGCAGGAAAATGGCGGCATTGACTCCGATTCTGCAAAGCAAAATGGACCGCTTCAGTCATTACTTGAGCTGGAAGGTCATTAAGGCTCTTCCGCAGCTGACTGTTACGAAATCGCTGTATGATGTTTTATCAGGCTATTTTAAAGACGAAAGAGTCAAATATGCGTTTACGTTTCAGTCTAAATATCTTGGCATGTCCCCATGGGAATGTCCCGGAGCATTTTCAATCCTTTCTTTTATGGAACATGAATACGGAATTTTTCACCCAAGAGGCGGAGTAAACCAGCTGTCAAAAGCAATGGCAGCAGTGCTTAAAGAGCATGGGGGCACGATCCACCTCGGAAAAGGAGTGAAAAAACTGCTGCTCCAAGGCAAGGATGTGAAAGGCGTCATTCTTGAAGACGGAACGACAGCAGCTGCTGATGAAGTCGTCATCAACGGCGATTTCGCCCACGTTATGTCAAATCTCGTTGAACCGGGTACATTAAAGAAATTCTCAAAAGAAAAACTGGAGAAGAAAAAATACTCCTGTTCAACCTTCATGATCTACCTCGGTCTCGATAAAAAATATGATCTGCCTCACCATACAATCGTTTTTTCTGAAGATTATAAGAGAAACGTAGAGGAAATCACGAAAACCCTCAAGCTGTCAGGGGATCCGTCCATCTATATTCAGAATGCGGCTGCAACAGATGATACTCTGGCGCCTGAAGGCAAGTCTGCGCTTTACATACTTGCCCCGGTACCAAACAACTTCAGCAATATTGACTGGGAACAGCATCAGGAAGAGTTCCGGGAACTGGTGTTTGAGACAATTGAACGGAAAACGCAGTTTAAAAACTTGAGAAATCATATTGAAACGGAAAAAATCATTACGCCGAAGAACTGGGAAGAAGACATTCTTGTCTATAAAGGAGCAACCTTTAATTTAGGCCATCAGCTGACACAGATGATGGTGCTCAGACCCCATAACAAATTTGAAGAGCTGAACAACTGCTGGCTTGTCGGAGGAGGAACTCATCCGGGCAGCGGGCTTCCAACCATCCTAGAATCAGCAAGGATCACGACCAATGCCATATTGAACGAAACCAGTCATGCTGTACCAATCAAATCTGAAAAGAAATTGGGGAATGCACTATGAAAATTGCAATAGCGGGCGGCGGCATTGGCGGGCTTATTTCAGCTCTGATGCTCAGGAAAAAAGGATATGAGGTCAGTTTGTTTGAAAAGAGAGACAGACTTGGAGGAAGGCTTGCCTTTACAGAAGAGCAGGGGTACAGGATTGATGAGGGCCCGACAATTGTTCTTTTGCCGGAAATGCTCACATCCATTTTGAATGAAGCAGGAATTAGCCGTGATCAGTACGAATTAATCAATATCAATCCGCTTTATAAACTGCACTTTAAAGACGGGTCTTCGTACACGAAATATAATTCCATTGAACGGCAGATCCAGGAGATAAAGGAGAACTTTCCGGGAAATGAAGAGGGCTTCGTTCAGTTCATGAAAGACATGGAAATCCGCTTCAACCTTGGTAAGGACCAGTTTCTCGAGAAATCCTTTCACGATAAGCGAACGTTCTGGACGCGCAACAACCTGAAAACGCTCGTGCACCTGAAAGCTTATAAATCTGTAAACAACTCGTTAAAAGCCTATTTTCAGGATGAGAGAATCCGGCAGGCCTATTCCCTGCAGACACTTTATATCGGAGGCAATCCGCTTGATTCACCGGCCCTTTATTCGCTCATTTCATTCAGCGAGCATAAGCACGGCATTTATTATCTGAAAGGCGGCTATGCATCCCTAGTTACGGTTCTTGAAAACGCCCTTCTAAATTCTGGCGTAAAGGTGATGAAAAATGCTATTGTTGAAAGAGTAGTAACAAAGGGAGAGCAAGCAGCAGCTCTGATTGTAAACGGAGAAGAAGTCAAGGCGGATGCCTTTGTTTTAAACGGAGACTTTCCAGGCGCATCAAAGATGATTCCAAAGGAGTCAATGCCTGCAAGAAACTATACGGCGTCATCCAGCTGTGTTCTGCTTTACTTCGGACTGGACAAAGTCTACACGGATTCACCTGTGCATCAGTTTTTTATGGGCTCGAATTTTCAGCAGCATATGAAAGAAATCTTTGAAACGAAAGAAGTTCCGTCAGATCCTTCCATCTACGCATTTCATCCTTCTGTAATCGATTCCTCACTTGCACCCGAGGGACACGGCGTTTTATACGCACTTGTGCCGGTGCCATCAGGCAGCTCGATCAACTGGTGGGAACAGGAAGGTTTTGTTGAAAAGGTTATTGATCAGCTTGAAGAAAGAGGATTTCCCGGTCTCAGAAAGTCAATCCAGTGGAAAAAAGTCAGAACACCGGATGACAAAGAAATGGAAGGACTCTTTCAGGGAGGAAGCTTCGGCATCGCTCCGACTTTGTTCCAATCCGGCGTGTTCAGACCGCAGGTTAAACCATCCAAGCTCACAAACGTTTATGCAGCAGGAGCTTCGATCCACCCCGGAGGCGGGATCCCGATCGTTATGCAGGGGGCGAAGCTGATGGTTTCTGCCATCTTATCCGATCATCAAAACAAAGAGAGGGAAGGAGTGAGTCTGAGTGGTTGATTTAAAACAGGCCTATCAGCAATGTGAAGAAGTCATCCGGCATCATTCTAAAACTTTCTATAAAGCTTTTTCGCTTCTGCCTCCTAAAAAAAGAAAAGCAGTGTGGGCTGTATACGCCTTCTGCAGAATCGTCGATGACATCGTAGACGAGGGAGAGAGGCCAAGTGAAGAGTTAATGGAATTCACGGCTGAATTCGACTCTTTTCTAAGAGGGGATTACTCTAAAGATAATTTCATGTGGGTGGCCCTGCACGATACATTCACCAATTACGATATGGATGTGGAAGCCTTCCGGGACATGATTAAAGGCCAGGGAATGGATCTTGTCAAAATCCGCTATCAGTCTATGGAAGAAGTGCTTGATTATTCGTATCACGTTGCAAGCACAGTCGGCCTCATGCTTTTGCCGGTGCTTGCTCCGAAGAAGACAAACGTTCTTCGCGAAGGGGCTATCGCTCTTGGACTCGGCATGCAGCTGACGAACATCCTCAGGGATATCGGAGAAGATCTCGAACGCGGCCGCATTTACGTCCCTGAAGAGGTAATGGCAAAACATAAAATGACCGAATTTGATCTGCAGCAGCAGAAGGTAACCCCTGAATTTATCAGAGTGTGGGAGCATCTTGCCGCAGAAGCGGAAAAGCATTACGATACAGCGATGCTGACTATGCATGAATATCCTTTGCATTCCCGCGCACCTGTGAAAGCTGCCGGACACTTCTACCGTGCAATCCTTAATAAAATCCGCTTGAATGACTACAATGTGTTCGGTGAGCGGAATTTTGTGTCAAGTGAAGAAAAACATGCGATTCTTTCGCAAATCTGATTTTGAACACAGCTCAGCGCTGCACCGTCTTCATCGGGACGGTGCTTTTTGGCAGTCTGTTAATCTCACTATTTTGATTATTCTAAAATAATGATTGACAGAACCCATTACGCAGTATAAGATTACGTTATTCAATTTAATAGCTTGCTTATCAAGAGTGACTGAGGGAACAGGCCCTGCGACGTCCGGCAACCTCCTTAAATGGAACGGTGCTAAATCCTGCAGAATGTCCTTCATTCTGAAAGATAAGTCGTCATACATACGATTCCTCTTTCTGAATGAAGGAGGAATTTTTTTATTCAATCTAGGGGGAAAAAGACATGAAGAAAATGGTGTTGGCATTATTAGTAGCAGGAGCGGGAATCCTGTCTGCGTGCGGCGCAGAAGAAACAAACGGAGAGAAAAAAGAAATTAAAATCGGCGCATCAGCCGGTCCCTACACAGATATGGTGGAACTGGCTATTAAACCCGGTCTTGAAAAAAAGGGATATGAAGTTGAGGTTGTTCAGTTCAACGATTATATTCAGCCCAATAATGCCCTGGGCAATGATGAACTCGATGCCAACCTGTTTCAGCACAAAATTTACATGGAAACATTTGCTGAGCAAAGCAAACTGGAACTTTCGGAAATTATCACAGTGCCGACGGCTCCAATGGGATTGTACTCAGACAAGGTAAAGAAGATTGATGAAGTCAAAGATGGCGCGTCAGTCGCTATTCCGAACGATCCGACGAATGCTGCCAGGGCGCTTCATATTCTGAAGGACGCAGGACTGATTCAGTTAAATGAAGAGGTCAGCCCGCTTCAAGTATCTGAAAAAGATGTGACAGAGAATCCTAAAAAACTGAAGTTCCTTCCGATTGAAGCTGCGCAGCTTCCAAGAGCTGTAGAAGATGCCGACCTATCTGCCGTGCCGGGGAACTTTGCCCTTGCGGCTAAAATGGACCTTGCGGATGCGGTGACTCTGGAGAATATGAATGACGTGCACCGCAATCGTGTTGTGATGAACACAAAAGACGCAGATTCTGAAATCGCCGAAGATATTAGAGCCGTTGTTGAATCAGACGAGTTTGAGAAAGCGATAGACAAAGATTTTAAAGGATTCGGAAAGCCTGAGTGGATGGAAGGGAAATAAATAGAGGAGAATGAAAACAGTCCGTTTTGGGCTGTTTTTTTGCGTCTTTCCTTGAGTATTTCTGCTTCCTCTGAAATAATTGGGTCATAACAAAAGATAACCAACTAAAGAAAGAAAAGGAGACAGGATGAAAAATTCAATCAGCGGATGGAACTTTGACAACAGCTATATGCGTCTTCCGTCACTCTTTTTTGCCAGTCAGAAACCGGCCCCGGCAAGTTCTCCTGAAATTGTGATATTTAATGAAAAACTGGCTGCTTCTCTCGGGCTCAATGCTGACACATTAAAAAAGGATGCGGCCGTTTTTGCAGGAAACCGGATTCCTGATGGTGCAGAGCCGCTTGCACAAGCATACGCAGGTCACCAATTCGGCCATTTTACAATGCTTGGCGACGGCCGTGCGATCCTGATTGGAGAACACCTGACGCCTGATGATAGAAGAATCGATATTCAGCTGAAGGGTGGAGGCAGAACGAAATTCTCCCGGGGAGGTGACGGCCGCGCTGCCCTTGGTCCGATGCTTCGGGAGTACATCATCAGTGAAGCCATGCACGGTCTTGGCATCCCGACGACACGGAGTCTTGCGGTGGTCACAACGGGAGACCCTGTCATCAGGGAATCGTTTTTGCCTGGTGCGGTTCTTACCCGGATCGCTTCTAGCCACATTAGGGTCGGCACCTTCCAGTATGCGGCTAACTGGGGAGGCGTAGAGGATTTGAAGGCCCTTGCCGACTATGCAATCAAGCGGCATGATCCGGAGATTGAAGAAAATGAACACGCCTATCTGTCTTTTTTAAAGAAAGTGATTGACCGGCAGGCTGAACTTATTGCGAAATGGCAGCTTGCAGGATTCATTCACGGTGTCATGAACACCGACAACATGACAATCAGCGGAGAAACCATCGATTACGGACCATGTGCCTTCATGGACGCATATAATCCTGAAACCGTGTTTAGCTCCATAGATGTAAACGGCCGCTATGCATACGGAAACCAGCCTTACATCGGCGGCTGGAATCTTGCAAGGCTGGCTGAATCGCTTTTGCCGCTGCTTCATGAGGATGAGGAAAAGGCGGTTGAGATTGCGCAGGATGCCCTCTCAGGGTACAGTGATTTGTATAAGCAGTACTGGCTTAATGGAATGAGGGACAAGTTGGGCTTGTTTCATCAGGAAGAAGAGGACGAGTCACTCGTTCAGAAATGGCTGAAGATGATGCAGAAGCATCGTGCGGATTACACAAATTCGTTCAGGTCGCTAACGACTGGATCATACGGGGACTCTGCCCTGTTTCAATCAGAGGAGTTTGGAAAGTGGAATCGTCTTTGGCAAGAGAGGCTGGGAAGGCAGCACCAATCAAAAGAGGATTCGCTGCAGTTGATGAAAAACAGCAACCCTGCCGTTATTGCCCGTAATCACCGGGTAGAAGAGGCCCTTGCAGCCGCGGCAGATGGAGATTACAGTGTGACTGAGAGGCTGCTGCGTGTATTGGAAAATCCTTATGCGTACTCCCCGGAACAGGAAGAATACTGCAAGCTTCCTCCAAATGACGATCAGCCTTACAGGACTTATTGCGGGACGTGAGATGATAAAGCGGTGACGAGCTAATAAAAAACTGTTTCCCGTATTCAGGGAAACAGTTTTTTAGCTTCTGTACCTTGAAGCAACAGCCTCTCCGACGTTCAATCCGCTCAGGGTTACCATGGGCGAACCTCCTCCGGGATGGGTGCTGCCGCCGACGAAGGATAGGTTGCGGATGTCTTTTGAAAAATTGGAAGGGCGGAGAAAGGCATCCATTTTTCTGTTGGCTGAAATACCGTAAAGAGCTCCGCGGTATGCTCCAAACGTGTCTGCGATTTCAAGGGGAGTTATGACCCTTTCACAGGCTAGTTGACTCCTGATCTCGAGTCCTTTTGCCTCCAGAATACCATAAATCCGTTCCTTGTAGGCTTCTGCATCGGCAGCAAGCTCGCCCTCTCTTGTAAGAGCGGGGGCATTGACCAAGATGAACAAATTATCTCCTGACGGGGATACGCTTTTGTCCGTATACGAGGAATTGCTGATATAGATGGTCGGTTCGCTGCTGTAGCGATGCTCAGAAAACAGATCACTAAATTCCTCTTTATAATCCTTGGAGAAATAGACATTATGGTGCAGGAGCTCCCCATGTCTTTTTTTCAGGCCGGCCAAAATGACAAATGCAGAGATGGACGGCTGGTAGCTGTCGCGCTTTGAAGCTTTAAATCCCGGACGGTGCTGCTCGTCAACAAGTTCAGGATAAGCCTGAAGCAGGTCGGCATTCATGATGACTTCATCCGCTTGAAAAGATTGTCCGTCTTCAAGCAGAACAGATGATACCTTCTTATTTTTCACTTCGAGCCTGCTTACCTTCGCCCCAAAATGAAACCGCACGCCGAGTGTTTCTGCGGCTGCTTTAAATCCTTCTGCAATTTTCACATTCCCGCCTTCTGCGTAAAAAACGCCCTGGACAAGCTCAAGATAAGCGATCATTGAAAAAGTGGCAGGAGAGATATACGGGGAGGAGCCGATGTATGTCGCATACCGGTCAAACGCCTTTATCAGCTCAGGGTTTTTAAAATATCGGCTGAAAAAGTGATGCATGGACTCGAGCGGACGGACTTTTAGAAGCGCGGTTCCAAGTGAAGGTGAGAGGTAGTCTGCAAACGACTGAAACATTTTTGGGAAAAAGTGCGTTTCAGACAGTTTGTACAATCTTGTAATTTCTTTTAGAAATTCATCATAATGCTGTGCGGCAAACGGATCGATTTTCTCCAGCTGCTCTTTCATGGATGCGGAATTGCTTGTGAAATCAAAGACCGTTCCATCGCTAAATACGTTGCGCGTATGAACATCAAGCTTTTTCATGTTCAGAACGTCACTCATCCTCATGCCTGCCTTTGAAAATACGCGGTCAAAAACCTGAGGCATGGTAATCGTATTTGGACCAAAGTCAAAATGATAGTCTAAAAGGGAAACAGGCATCAGCTTTCCGCCTGCATGCCTGTTTTTCTCCACGACATCCACCTGAAAGCCTTCGCTTGCAAGAGTAATGGCCGCTGACAGCCCTCCAAGACCGGCTCCGATGACGACTGCTTTTTTCATAGGGAAACGTCCTTTCTTCTATAACACATTCTCAAACCCGCTGACGTTCTTTTCAATGACCTGCTGTCTAAGGGAATCGAGTTCTTTTGTAAACAGCTCTTCAAAACAACTGTTCTTTTCTT
Organism: Metabacillus sp. cB07; assembly: GCF_016839225.1. Classification (NCBI taxonomy): domain Bacteria; kingdom Bacillati; phylum Bacillota; class Bacilli; order Caryophanales; family Bacillaceae; genus Metabacillus; species Metabacillus sp. cB07. Next base: position 933,986 of record NZ_CP069296.1, read on the forward strand.
TACGGGATGTCCCTTTAAGTTCTTTGTATCTTATGGGAGGACAGATCCGGACGAAAAGATCCTGCTTTTTCCGGTCTCCAAAGGAATAGTAAAAGATGACGGGAAGAACCGGTACGTTAGGGTGTTTCTCAAGCAATGAAATAGCCCCGGGCAAAAAGCCGAGAGGGCGCTTCTCAAGATGCATTTCATCCCCCTGCGGGAAAAGACAGACGGACTTGCCCTCATCCAGTTTTCTGCCGGCATACTGAAGAGAAAGCACAATGTCTTTCGGTTTCCCTCGGTTAACAGAAAACGCGCCGAGCTTTTTAAAAAAAGGAAATTCTTTAAGGCCTTTTTCGTGCATCATGATGTAAATATCGTGTTTTATTTTTACCTGGTTGCAGTGTAAAAGAAGAAGACCGTCCCACCACGAACTGTGATTCATGCAGATAATAGCCTGATCCGGCAGCTCGGCGGGACCATCGAGGTAGATCCCGTTAAAATGGCGCTTAAACAGCTGCCTGTTATAAAGGGAAAACAACTTTTCAAAGTAAGGCTTTTTGGCTGCTTCAATCATGAGGGAGCCTCTTTAAAGAATAATAGTAAACCGCAAGCGATGCAGCAGTCAGCACAAGGGTGACCGAAACGGCAAGCCACAGTTTGCTGATCAGCGCCAATAGGATGAACATGGCCTGCATCAGAATAAAAACAAGGACCATCCGGCTGTGCCAGATGCCGCTTACGTTCATTTCACTATGTACAAGAAAGTAGATGACAGCATGCAGAATGAAGGCGACAATAAACCATCCTGCAAAATTGGAAAAGGGAATGTTGTAGTAAAAACTTTCTGCCTGCCATACCCAGTACTCTTTAACCTCGTAGGCGACAGGATCAATGATCAGATCCATCAGAACCGCAAGCAAAGAGCCTGTAAGAACATAAATCAGCACATTCTTCTTATAGGCGATCACTTTGGCAAGTGCATGTGACGAGGCGATCACCATCAGCCATGCAAATCCGATTGCGATGGGAACGCCGATCAGTTTAGGGCCGAAATCCTGCGTGTAGTAGTAGTCACCAAACAATATACCGTACTCAACGCCGAGGTGCTCTGCAAAAATGGAGAAAAAGACGATGATTGCAGAAATGGAAAGTCCTTTTGAAGTTCCGTATGAACGAACAAAATAAATGCCTCCGATCAAGCCTGCAGCTATCAGGAACACCACATTTGCCCATTCAAGGGCGGGAGGAAGGATATCAAAGCTTAAAAGAACTACACCGCACGCATACCAGAAAAGGAAAAAATAATAGATGGACTGATCAATTTTCATTTGTGCACCTCTCTCTCTACTCTGATTATAAGAAACCGCAGGAGGATGCACAAGGAAACGCGCTCTGGCCGTGGGCAGGGGGGGCTGAACAGATTTTTCTGCACAAAAAAAGAGCGGCATCACACCGCTCTAAACCACTCTGTTAAGCTGTTGTTTTTTTCTCAGGTTTGCCTTCTTCTAAAGAAGCGAATGATTCAGGATAGCCGTAGCTGCCGTGCTCACTTATATCAAGACCGATCATTTCTTCTTCTTCTGTCACACGGATTGTGCCCATGGCCTTTTTCATCACAATCAGGATGACGTAAGACACGATGAACGCATACGCGGCACATGAGAGAATGCCGATGGCCTGAACGCCTAGCTGTGTAAGGCCTCCGCCGTAGAACAGTCCCGCAAGTCCTCCGTTTCGCTCAGCAAGCTCCGGAGTAGCGAAGAAACCGGTGGATAGTGTACCCCAAACGCCTGCCGCACCGTGAACGGAGAGGGCAAAAATCGGATCATCAATTTTCGCTTTATCAAACAGCTTCATGCTGAAGTAGACAAGAACACCGGCGATAAGTCCGATGACAACGGCTGCCCACGGGGCCACAAATGCACAGGAGGCAGTGATGGCTACGAGTCCGGCAAGAGCGCCGTTTAAAGTTGTAGGAATATCAGCTTTGCCGGTCATCACCCGCACGGCAATCATCGCTGCGATGGCACCTGCACCAGCTGCAAGCTGCGTGTTTAATGCTACATATCCGAAAAATCCGTCTGATACGCCGAATGTGCTTCCTGCGTTAAATCCGAACCAGCCGACCCACAGGATTAAAACGCCAAGAGCCGTATACACCTGGTTATGGCCGAAAAGCTGGTTCATTGTACCGTCTTTTGCATATTTTCCGAGTCTTGGCTTTAAGACAATCGTTGCAGCAAGTGCTGCCATCGCGCCAGTCAAATGGACAACTGTAGATCCTGCAAAGTCCTGCTTGCCTAAATCCTTAAGCCAGCCCGCTCCCCAAATCCAGTGGGCAACAACCGGATAGATCAATGCAGAGAACAAAACGGCGAAGATAACATATGCGGACAGTTTAGCGCGTTCTGCAAATCCCCCGAAAGCAATTGTCAGTGCGATTGCTGCAAAGGCGAGCTGGAAAAAGAAATCAACGGAAGTGGTCAGCCCGTCAGTTGCAGGAGAAGCATCTCCGTAAAAAAAGTTTGAAAGACCGATAAATTTATTCCCATCCCCATAAATGAATCCATAACCAACTGCCCAGAACACAAGAGACGCAATTCCAACTGTGAAAATCGTCTTGCCCGCAATATGGCCGGCGTTTTTCATCCGGGTAGATCCTGCTTCAAGAAGAATAAATCCTCCTTGCATGAGCAAAACAAGTATACCTGCAATGACGACCCATAAATTATCCATTAGCACGACAGCATCCATTCCTCAACACACTCCTTTTAATAAAAGATAATAAAGACTGATTTTCATGTAAGGAAATATAACACTTGTTGTTATGTTTATTATCATATGGCAAGAGTATGCAGAAAGCAAGCATTTTTCTGAAAATTATAATAAAAAATAAGGACTAATTTCCTGTGTGATTTATGATAGCGATTACAATTCGCGTCACATAAGCTAACGCGAAAAACATCCGGCGAATCCGCCGGATGTCAAGTTGCTGCTTTTGAATGTAAAACAAATCCTTTATTGATCCAGACTCTGGACTTCCATCTTATAAGCATGAGGATGCCTCTCAGCCACTCATCCGCAATAAAAGCAATCCAAATGCCTGCAAGCCCAAGCTCGAACTGAATCCCCAGTACATAGGCAAGCGGAACGCTGATTCCCCACATGGACAAAATACCCATATAAACTGGGAACTTTACATCTCCAGCCGCTCTAAGCGCACTGATGATAATCAGATTAAATGCTCTGCCGGGTTCAAGAATGATGGTCAGCAGAAGAAGAACAGCCCCTGTCTGCAGAATCTCAGTGTTATCTGTGAATATCCCGAACAGGCTGTCAGTGAAAATGCTGAATACGACAGCAATGACGGCCGATGTGCCGATTCCCCAGTACAGCGACTTCATGCATCTGGAGTATGCCTGATCATATTCTTTCGCTCCTGTCATCTGTCCAATGAGAATCTGATTTCCCTGGCTGATCGCGAGACTGAAGAGGAAGATGAACATCATCAGGTTTTGCGCATACACCTTTGTCGTCAGCGCTTCGGCTCCAAGCATGGTAATGAAAATGGTAATGACAATCTGCGATCCGTTGTAGGCAAGATGCTCGCCTGCGGACGGGACCCCGATCTTCAGCAGATTTTTCAGGTGGGCAGCAGGCAGTTTGAAAACATCCAGCGCCTTCGTTTGGAATGAAATCCGCTTTACAAGGAGATAAGAAATAGCAATCAGTCCAGCAAGCCTTGATACAACAGTCGAAAGGGCAACACCCTCCACTCCAAGAACCGGAATGCCGAATGGACCGAAAATAAACAGATAATTCCCAATGACATTAAGAATATTCATGCCGATTGTGATATACATCGTATCCTTTGTGAATCCGTAGCTCTTAAGCACAGCTCCAATGGTCATGATAAGCGCCTGGAGGAAACAGAGCCCTCCGACCATCTTAAGGTAATAGTCAGCTTCTGCCATCAGGGCAGGCGGGATATTCATCATCATGAGCATGTTTTCGCTGAAAGCACTGACCGCTGCACCGATAATCAGGCCGAGAACCAGATTGGCTGCAATGGATACTTGCGAAATCTCAAGGGCGCTTCTGCTGTTGCCGGCACCGACGTTCTGTGTAATCAGGACGATCGTTCCCGTTGCAACAAAACCGAACATTACGATTAATATGTTCAGAATCTGATTAGCGACTCCGACGGCTGCAACCGAGTTGTCTGAATACTGGCTGAGCATCAGGGTGTCCGCATTTCCCATCAGCATGTGAAGAAACAGCTCAATAAAAATAGGCCAGGTAAGAGCAAATAATGTCAATTTTCGATCTTTCTTCAATTGAGGCAAAAAACATCCTCCTTCCCAAAAACTTACGTAAAATCATTACTAGTTTACAGATGATCTTCTATAATAAAAAGAGATGATTTCGATCATTTTTGGAAAAATACGACCTGAAGAGAGAGAGCGCCATGTCCTACATCGGTTTTGACATTCCTCCATTTCCAACTTTTATAAAAGGCGGAGATGCGATTTTCAAAAAGGGATCCAAGCACTTTAAGCGCATTTTCACCGTCTTTGATCTGATCTATGTCCAGTCGGGAGAGCTTTACATAACGGAAAACAGCGAGCCATTTACAATAAAAGACGGCCAGTTCATCATCTTAACTCCAGGCTTTGAACACTATGGACATAAAAGCTGCAAAGAAGATACAAGAGTCTTTTGGTGTCATTTCAAAATGGAAGGTGCTTTTTCACTGTACAGGGATGGGTATGAAAATTGGGCAGAAATCCAGACGCGTGACGGCGATTTTGTCGTTCCGTCCCAATTTCATTTTAAAATTCCGGCTTTCGGAGAATGCCTGCACCGTGATTTTGTTGAAAAAATCTTTGAAAACATTACTCGCCTTGATCATCAGACGCCTGATTTTCCGCTGAGACAGCAGATTTATTTTCAGGAAATCATTCTTCATCTCCAAAAAGAATCACTGAAGATCTCAAGTGCGGCTGAAAAAGTAGTGGAAGACACGCTGCGTTATATCAGGAAACATTACAAAGAAGAAAAGAAGATGGAGGACGTTGCAAAGGAACTTCACTTTCATCCCGACTACATCACAAGATGCATGCAGAAAACAATGGGCGTCACACCTGTACAGTACTTAACCCAGTACCGGATGGAACAGGCGAAGCGTCTTCTGTCGACTACGGATGATAAAATTTCATTCATTGCAAAAGAGTCCGGCATACAGGATCCCGCCTACTTCACAAAAATATTTAAGCGGCTGGAAGGAGTTTCACCACTTGAATATCGAAAGATAGTATCAAGGAAAAAATAAAACATGTATGAATAAGACCGATAATAGGTCAGGATGATACTGAAGTTCCGGTCTTGGGGATAAGTGCCATCAAGCGGGAAACTCTGCGGCTTGGTGGTTGTGATTTCGGAGATAAGTGCCATCAAACGGGAAAGTCTCTGGCTTGATGGTTCTGAATTCTGAGATAAGTGCCATCAAACGGGAGAAACGCTGGTTTGATGGTTCTGAACTCGGAGATAAGTGCCATCAAACGGGAGAAACTGCTGGCTTGATGGTTCCGAACTCGGAGATAAGTGCCATCAAACGGAAGAAACGCTTGCTTGATGGTACCGAACTTGGAGATAAGTCCCATCAAACCAGAAAACCGCTGGCTTGATGGTTCCAATCGCAGAGATAAGTGCCATCAAATCGGAAAACCGCTGGCTTGATGGTTCCGAACTCGGAGATAAGTGCCATCAAACGGGAGAAACACTGGCTTGATGGTTCCGAACTCGGAGATAAGTGCCATCAAACGGAAGAAACGCTGGTTTGATGGTACCGAACTCGGGGATAAGTGCCATCAAATCGGAAAACCCACGGCTTGATGGTTCATCAAAACATAAATCAATGGAGGAATAAACATGCCGACAATTAACGTGCCGGGCCACGGCTCATTTGAAACGGAAATGGGAAAGAAACTTGTTTTAGCGCTTGAGGATAATGGAGTGCACATTCTCCACCGCTGCGGCGGGAAAGCGAAATGCACAAGCTGCCGCGTAGAGATTCTCGAAGGTGATTTTGAAGACTTAACAAATACAGAACGAAACGCGTTTGCGGAAAAAGGAGTGGAGGATCATCTGCGCCTTTCCTGCCAGATCCGCGTGAACGGCGATGTCACATGCAGGCCGATTATGACGGTTGAAAGCAGAGGCATTGATGCGGGGCCAAGGCCGGAAGAATGAAAATTGTAAAACACGTCGGATAACATTTCCCGACGTGTTTTTTACATTTTTGTTATTTTATCTGTCTACCTATTGGGGAGCATATCACACCAGGGTACCTTCATTCCTTACTCCTGAACCAAATAAAACGCCATCTCATAAGGAGGCACTGTCACGGTCAGTTTCTCTGCATGTGCTGCAAATTCTTTTCCGGTGAGCAAGTCTGTCAGCTTCGTGTCTTCGAGGCTGAATGGAAGAGTGGCTGAGAGTTCTTTGTCTGAATTGTTCAGGACGGCTATCATTTTTTGGCTGCTGTTCTGTTTTGTGAAAATGACATGGTTTGTCTCATCGTTTGCTTCAATAAAAGTGATGTCGCCGCCGTTTCCGAATACAGGGTATTTTTTGCGCAGGCTGATCAGTTTTTTGACATAGGTGAACAGTTCGCGGTCCTGCTTGTCCTCTTCCCAGATCATGCATTTGCGGCAGCCAGGGTCCTGTTCTCCGTCCATGCCGATTTCATCTCCGTAGTAAATGCACGGTGTTCCGATGAAGCTCAATTGATAGGCAAAAAGCAGTTTCAGTTTTTCTTTGGACTGGCCTGCTGTTGTTAAAATTCTTGGCGTATCGTGGCTGCCAAGAAGGTTGAAGGCGACCTCGTTCACGTTTTTAGGATAAGAGTGGAGGACGCTTTCCATGATGTGAACAAATTCTTCCGCTTTTACTTTGTTATTAGCGATAAAGTTCATCGTTCCGGTTGTGAAGGGGTAATTCATGACGGCATCAAACTGATCACCCTGAAGCCAAGGCATAGAGTCGTGCCAGATTTCACCCAGTATGTAGACATCTTCTTTTTCAGCTCTCACAGCCTGCCTGAACTCTCTCCAGAATGCATGGTCCACTTCGTTCGCAACATCGAGGCGCCAGCCGTCAATATCGAACTCCCTCACCCAGTAGCGGCCCACTTCCAGCAGATAGCTGCGTACGTCTGGATGCTCGGTGTTCAGCTTAGGCATGCTTTCTACAAAGGCGAAAGCGTCATAGTTTATAGTGTCGTCCTCATTTTTAAGAGGGAACTTTCGGATGTGAAACCAGTCTTTATAAGAAGATTTCTCACCATGCTCAAGAACGTCCTGAAACTGCGGGAAATAGTAGCCGCTGTGATTGAAAACAGCATCAAGCATCACTTTAATGCCGTTATCATGACACGTTCTGACAAGGCGCTTAAAGGTTTCTTTATCACCGAATTGCGGGTCAAGCTCCATGTAGTCGATCGTGTCGTATTTATGGTTTGAATACGCTTTAAAAACAGGGGTGAAATAAATGCCGCTGATGCCAAGCTCCTTCAGGTATCCGATGTTCTGGATGACTCCTTCAAAATCACCACCGAAGAAATTGCCGCTTGTCGGTTCTATGCTTCCCCATTCCAGGGTGCCTTCTGGATTAATAGAAGAATCTCCGTTGGCAAAGCGTTCCGGGAAAATCTGATACCAGACTGTATCCTTCACCCACTCAGGTGCATGGAAGACGTCCGCTTTATTTAAGAAAGGGAAGGCGAAGTACGGAGCTGTATCGTCCGAGACAACATCTTTAATAAATCCTTTCTCCGTATAAATCCATTTTTCATCTCCTGAAGTCAGCTCAAATCCGTATCGCATTCTTCTGTATTCCGGTTCAACTGCTGTAAACCAGTAGTCAAACAGCTCATCCGATCCGCTTTTCTTCATTTCATTTTGCTTAAACGTCCAGCCGTCTTTGCTCCATTCATATGGATCGCCATGCACGAGGCTGACGGTTTCGACATCATTCTTCTTTGTGCGCAGTCTGATGTGCAGTGTTTTTTCATCATATGCATAGGCATATTGATTTTTAGGGCGGTGATATACAGCTTCTTTTAACAAGACATTCACTCTCTTTCTGCGGGCCGTTTTGCAGCGGGGCACAGTATTGTAGGATGCGTGACTATCATCCCATCCTTTTGTGCACCGTCTATAGCCAAATAATAGATTTCTTTTCTATTATAAGGCAATGGGAAAACGTTTGCATTTATTTTAAAAAGGTGTTGACTTTTAATTCTTGCAAACTTAAAATAAAAATTAGTTAGTAGGGAAAACGTTTGCACAAACCTTGGCAGAAACGGCTGAATGATAGAAATGAAAGCCTTTTTTTAAGAGGGTAATAGGAAGCGTTTTCACTGCAAAGCTATGAGACTTTGGTTTCAGTTGTGCTGAAAGTCCTCTGGGCACTAAGTACAATGAAATAGATTACAACAAAATAAAAGGTGGGGAAATTATGAGAAAGTTTTTATCACTTACTCTCATTGCTTTGCTTGTATTCGTCATGGCAGCATGCAGCAAGCCGGGCAGCTCAGAGCCGGCAAAGACAGAAGGCGGCGACAAAGAGGGAGACAAAAAGACAGAAGAAGCAGTAGATTTAACTCCTGAGGAAGGCGCTAAGCTTGTACTTTGGGATAATGCAGATTCAGAAGCTGCATGGGCAACTATGGTAGCAGAAGAATTCACGAAAAAATACGACATTCCGGTTGAAGTGCAGGAAGTTAACCACGTTGACGCTGCCGGCAAACTTGAAGTAGACGGTCCTGCTGGACTTGGCGGAGACGTATTCCACGCACCTCACGATCACGTAGGAAACATGGTTAAAGCGGGTCTTATTTATGAAAACGTTTTAGCTGATGAATATAAAGAAAGCTTCCTTCCAGCTGCAATCAGCGGAACATCTTACACAGATGAAAACGGTGATTCTAAGCTTTACGGATTCCCGATGGCTATTGAAACATATGCACTTTACTACAACAAAGATTTAGTAGACAAGCCTGCAGAAACATTTGACGAAATTTTCGAACAGTCTAAAGGCTTTGCTGGAGACGGCAAATACGGCTTCATGATGGAGCCTGCAAACTTCTACTTTGCACATGCATTCTTCGCTGGCTACGGCGGCTACATTTTCGGCAGCGACAACACAGATGCAGCTGATCTTGGAGTAAACAACGAAGGCGCTGTTAAGTCTGGTGAATTCATGCAAAAAATGAACAAAGAACTTCTTCCGCTTAAAAAAGAAGACATTACTGGCGACTTAATCAGTTCTTTCTTTAACGAAAACAACTTAATGTACCGCATCTCTGGTCCATGGGATATTAAAAACCATGAAGAAGCAGGCATCAACTTCGGTATTGCTCCGCTTCCTAAATTAGACAACGGCGAAACACCAAAAAGTTTCTCTGGAATCAAAGCTTACTATGTAAACTCTTATTCTAAATATCCAAAAGCAGCAACTCTTCTTGCACAATTTGCAACTAGCAAAGAAATGCTTGAAAAACGCTTTGAAATGACAGGACAGCTTCCTCCTCAAACAGAATTGATTGAAAGCGACGCTATCCAAAACGACGAAATCGCTTCAGCTTTCCTAGAGCAGGCTGAATCAGCACTTCCAATGCCGAACATCCCTGAAATGCAATCAGTTTGGGGCCCGATGGAAACGGCTTATACAACAATGTGGAACGATGGAACTGAACCTAAAAAGGCACTTGACGCTGCACGTCAGCAAATTGAGGATGCTATCTCTTCACAAACGAAGTAATAGTCAGTCTGAGCCGATACCTATGGTATTGGCTCAACTTTTATCCTTTATTGGCAGGCAGCAGCCTCTACCTCTATGCCCTGAACATGCATGAGAAAGAGGTGGGGGTCAACTGCCCGTAAATGGGGACAGCAAAGGGACAATGGGGATTTTTTAAAAAAGTTTTCTCAATATACATGATTTTCATACAACGTGAGGAGGCCTGGCATAATGCGCGGACCAGCAAGAATAGGTGCATTACTATCGTTTTTATTAATGGGGCTTGGACAGATTTACCACCGTCAATATTTAAAGGGTATTCTTTTTATCCTTTTGGAAGTTTATCTTCTCGTTTTTTGGTCACTGCCTTTCAGATATGCAATGTGGGGTCTGACAACTCTAGGAGACACACCTCAATCAAGAAATGGATTCCAAGTAGTTCAGGGCGATCACTCAATCTTCCTGATGATCGAAGGAATTATCTTCTTAATTTCATTCATTTTGTTCTTGTGGGTTTACTACCTGAACGTGCGCGATGCCTATAAAGTCGGTCAAGCACGCGAACGCGGCATCAAGCCGAACACAACTAAGCAAACGCTTGCCAACGTATGGGAGAACGGATTCCCTTACATCCTGTTAACACCTTCTATTCTATTTACAATGTTCCTTACCATTCTTCCGCTTCTGTTCGGAGTAATGATTGCTTTTACAAACTACTCAGGTCCAAACCACTTGCCGCCGAAGGCGCTTGTAGACTGGGTAGGATTTGATACATTCCTGAATCTTTTCCAGCTGAAAACATGGAGCACGACGTTCTACGGAGTATTCGGATGGACGGTTCTGTGGGCGATTCTTTCAACAGCGACAACGTTCTTCCTAGGCTTAATCTTTGCTGTATTCATCAACCATAAAGGAATTAAACTTAAGCGCTTATGGCGCTCCATCTACATTCTGCCATGGGCTATCCCGCAGTTTGTCAGCATTTTGATTATGAGAAACATCTTCAACGGAGAATTCGGTCCGCTGAACCAGTACTTAAGAGCGCTTGGTCTTGAAGCAATTCCATGGCTTTCTGATCCGATGTGGGCAAAAGTGACGCTTGTCACAGTTAACATGTGGTTTGGATTCCCGTTCTGGATGGTTCTGATGAGCGGTGTTATGACCACGATTGATAAAGAAATGTTTGAGGCAGCAGATGTTGACGGAGCAACTCCTTGGAGCAAGTTCTGGAAAATCACAATGCCGATCGTTATGTTCTCAACGGCTCCTCTTCTCATCATGAGCTTTGCAGGGAACTTCAATAACTTCAACATTATCTATCTATTAACGCAAGGTAACCCTGTAAACGTTGAATACAGCTATGCCGGCTCTACAGATATCCTGATCAGCTGGATTTACAAAATGACGCTTGAGCAGAGCCAGTTTGCTACAGCTTCGGTTGTATCCATCCTTATCTTTATCGTAGTAGCAACTCTTTCTATCTGGAACTTCAGAAAAACAAAAGCCTTCAAGGAAGAGGATATGATGTCATGATGAACAAAAAACTAACTGATAAACTCGTCGTAGGCGTTATATATGCCATTTTAATTCTAACAGCTATTGCAGTGCTGTATCCTGTGTATTTCATTATTATCGGGTCACTGAATCCAGGGGATTCTCTTTTCAAAACAAAGCTTATTCCAGAGGCGCTTACACTGGATCATTACCGCTATCTGTTTGAAGAGACAAAGTATCTGACATGGTATAAAAACACATTTAAAATTGCCTTTTTCAACATGCTCATCTCAACATTCCTTGTTGTAACGGCAGCATACGCATTTTCCCGTTTCCGTTTTCCGGGACGCAAGCAGGGTCTTATGGCCATGCTCGTTCTGCAGATGTTCCCAAGCTTCATGGGGATGATCGCCATTTACATTCTTCTGCTTCAAATTGGCCTATTGGACAATCACTGGGGTCTGATTCTTGTATACGCAGGCGGATCCATTCCGTTCGGCGCTTGGCTTGTTAAAGGATATTTTGACGGTCTGCCAAGAAGTCTTGAAGAAGCAGCAAAGATTGACGGAGCGAGCCATACAACGATTTTCTTTAAAATCATGATGCCGCTTTCTAAACCGATCCTTGTTTTTATCGCTGTAAATAACTTTATCGGTCCATGGATGGACTTCATCTTTGCCCGATTGATTCTTCGTTCAAATGAAAACAAAACACTTGCTGTCGGATTGTTTGAATTTGTTACAGGAAGAACGAGCACGCAGTTCACAACATTTGCAGCAGGAGCTGTTCTTGTAGCCGTTCCAATTACGATTTTGTTCCTGATCTTCCAGAAGTACATTGTTGAAGGACTGACAGCAGGAGCGAATAAAGGATAAGCAAGAGAACGATTTCATATTGAAATCGCCTTAACAGTTTAATAGTCTTATGTGTAAAGCTGTCCGGTTCCGGGCAGCTATTACACAGTAAGGGGGGCAGAGGGATGTTTAAACGGTTTATAAAAGGACTAGTCATCCCTTTTTTCCTTCTTTCAGGTTTTCCGGCTGTGCATGCCGGAGCAGAGAAGAAGGAGGAAAATCGTTCTTGGCAGGACGAAAGCATGTATTTTATCATGGTGGACCGCTTCCATAACGGCGACTCGTCCAATGATTTTGAAGCAGATCCGAAAAATCCGAAAGCCTATCACGGAGGGGACCTGAAAGGAATCACCGACAAGCTTGATTACATTCAGGAAATGGGCTTTACGTCCATCTGGCTGACTCCTGTGTTTGATAACGAAGAAGGCGGATATCATGGCTACTGGATACGCGATTTCAAGAACGTTGATGAAAACTTTGGGACACTTGAAGATTTTAAGACTCTAGTCAAAGAAGCGCATAAGCGCGACATGAAAGTGATGCTTGACTTTGTTGTCAATCATACCGGCTACAAACACCCGTGGGTGAATGATCCGGACAAAAAAGACTGGTTTCACGAAAAAAAGGACATTGCCAACTGGCAAAACCAAGAGGAAGTAGAAAATGGCTGGCTTTTCGGTCTGCCTGATCTGAATACGGAAAATCCCGAAACGAAAGCGTTTCTGATTGATGCTGCAAAATGGTGGATTACAGAAACTGATATTGACGGGTACCGCCTTGATACAGTGCGCCACGTCCCGAAAGCATTCTGGGAAGAGTTTTCCAAAGAAGTGAAATCAGTAAAGAGCGACTTCTTTTTAATGGGAGAGGTTTGGGATAAAGATCCGCAGTATGTTGCGGAATATACAGAAGCAGGACTTGATTCGGTTGTAGACTATCCTTTTTTTGAGGATGCTTCCAAAGTGTTCTCCAATACAGGGGGCACTGCCGGAATGCTTGCCAATGTGTTTAAAAGAAATCAGATTCTGTACAAGGATCCATTTGTTTTAGGCAATTTTATTGATAATCATGATAACGAACGATTTACTAGAAAAGCACTCGTCAATAAACAGAATCCGGTTACCCGCATTAAAATGGCGCTGACCTATATGTATGCAGCACCGGGTATGCCAATTGTGTATTACGGAACTGAAATTGCGATGGACGGGGGCAATGATCCGGATAATCGCAGAATGATGAATTTCCGTGCAAATGATGAATTGATTAAATATGTTTCAAAGCTTGGAAAGATCCGAAATGAATTTCCTTCTCTAAGAAGAGGAGAGATGGAAGTGCTGTTTGATGAAAAGGGCATGACCATTTTCAAGCGGACATACGAAGGTGAAACAACGGTGGTTGCCGTAAACAATACCGAAGAATCAAGAACGGCTGTTGTTCCGGCTGATGCTCTCGCTGAAAATAAAGAACTGAACGGGCTTTTAACCGGGGACAGGACTGAAGAGAAAAATGGAGAGTACGAATTTATTCTCGACAGAGAGACTGCGGAAATCTATGAGACTGTTGAAAAAACAGGTCCTAATATTCCTCTGATCAGTGTCTTTATTGCCGTTCCTGTATTATTTGCAGGATTTTTGTACCGGAACAGAAGGAAGCGAACATAAGGGAAATGCTTTTCCCTTTTTGCAGATTATGAGTGAATGCGGTTACAATAGCATTCGCAGGTGATTATTTTCCGGAGCCTGAAAGCTCCGATCATGCCAGTAAGAGAGGGATGGGATTGTGGCAACAATAAAAGATGTCGCAAAGTTAGCAAATGTAGCTCCATCAACAGTTTCGAGAGTGATTGCTAATAACCCGCGTATAAGTGAAAAAACAAAAGAGAGAGTTAGAGAAGCAATGAGTGAGCTTGGGTATCATCCCAATTTCATTGCCAGAAGTCTTGCCAATCAGTCAACCCAGGCAATCGGCATCGTGATTCCGGGATCTGCTGACAAAGCGTTCTTAAATCCATTCTTTCCTGAAGTTATCCGCGGTATAAGCAAAGGAGCCCATCAAAAACATTATGCTCTGCATATGTCGACGGGTGAAACGGACGCTGAAATTATGGAGGGCGTCGTGCAAATGGTTGAAGGGAAACGGGTAGACGGCATCATTCTCCTGTATTCTCAAGTAGATGATAAGCTGACTAAATATCTTCTCAGAAAAAAATTCCCGTTTGTCATTGTCGGAAAGCCGTTTAAAGATGTCGAGCACATTACACATGTAGACAATGATAACTACCGTGCAGCGAAAGAAGTAACGGAGCATCTCATTCAGCTTGGCCATCAGCGTGTGGCGTTCATCGGGGGAAATCTCAAGCTTGTCGTAACAGTCGAGCGCCTATTGGGATATGAAAAAGCGATACGCAACGCGGGCCTTGTTTACCGTGATGATTACATCATTCACGCACAGTTTTTAAAAGAGGGCGGACAGGCAGCCGTTCAGGAACTGTTTAACCTGGATGAGCCTCCAACAGCTCTTGTCGTTGCTGACGATCTGATGGCGCTCGGCGTGCTGAATACTCTTGATGATATGGGCATTAACGTTCCGAATGATGTATCTGTCGTCTCATTCAACAATGTTATGCTTTCTGAAGTGTCAAGACCGCCGCTTACAACCGTTGATATCAATATTTTTCAATTAGGCTATGAAGCTTCTAAACATGTTATTCAGCTGGTGGAAGATCCGATGGACCCGATCAAGCGGATTATCATCCCGCATAAGCTGATGAAGCGTCAATCGTGCAGAGAATACGTTTCTGCCAAAAAAACAACGACAATCTAAACAAAAACGGCCTTCAGGGCCGTTTTTGTTTCATCTTCTGTATTCAGTCTCCCGGCACAAGCACAAGCGTCTTTGTCCCCTCAGCCTTTTTAATATCTGTCACGTGATAGGTTCCGTTTACCCAATCATCAAGCTGATCCTTATACCATTCACTTTTCACATGACCTGACTGGCCCGGTCCGACAATATGGTGGCCTTTGCCAAGATCAGCTGCATCGATGACAAACCGCCATGAGGCTCCGTGATTCACTGTCCCTTCCTCGTTATAGTTTGCAGCCTGAACTGTAATCTGGCTGCCTCCCACAGGCTCAGGATATTCCCTGTTAAACAGCCATTTCAGGACGGGCGAAGCGGAAGAAAGCGGATGAGCGAAATAAAGCTGATGATACTCTCCCCACCTCCAGCTGCCGGGATCATTACCGTATTCTTCTTGAATAAAACTGACTGTATTTTGAAATGAAGTGAGAAGAACCTGCTGGAATCCTCCCTGATCCGTAAACCACTGAGATTCATCTCCATTCAGCGCCCGTCTTAAAAGTTCATCCGTTATCCCTTGCTTCCCTTCAAATAAATCATCCATTTTCTCCGGAATGGACTCTTCAAACAGCACGGCTGGAATTTGCTTCATCCATAAATGAAACAAAAGGGGGGCAGCAAGCTCTTTGTCATCAGTCATATTCCAGTCGCCCAGAAGGTCAGCTGCTGCTTGTTCTGTTTCATTTAAACCGGCCGTTCCAAGCTGTTCAAGAAGGGGCTTCAAAAATTCCTCGGCATACAAATTTTTCTTATCCATCTGAAGGTCCTTCATGTCCTGGAGGGAAAGCTTTTCTTTGGACTCCAGAACTTCTTTTATTCTCATATACCTGTAAGGCTGGGCCCAGTGATGGCTGATGTGATAAGGGTAGTCATCGCCGATCACTTTATTGTTTGCGGTGGCAGCAAATCCTTCCTTGGGGTTAACAGTCCGCGGGAGCTCATCATATGGAATAAATCCTTCCCACTCGTATTCATCTGTCCATCCCGGAACAGGAAGCATCCCGTCGCCTTTTTTGCGGATCGGAATTTTCCCGTTTGCTTTGTAGGCAATCGTTCCGTCTTTGCCGGCAAACACAAAGTTTTGGGTCGGCACGTGAAAGTCGGCAAGCGCCCGCTCAAATTCATCCCAGTTTTTCGCTTTATTCATCGAAAGAACGGCCTGAAATTCGGTTGACGGCATAAGAGCCGTCCATTTCATTGCAAGTGCTGTGTCTTTCTTTAAATCATGGGCGAAATCTGAAATAATCGGACCGTGTCTCGTTTCTATTACTTCAAAATCAACCGTTTTTCCGTCTTTAACAGCAATCGGCTCCTTTATGACAGCAGCATCCTCATAGTTTCCGTTGTATAAAAATTGGTTGGGGTTTTCAGGATTGCGTTTTTCGATATATAAGTCCTGCACATCAGGGCCTGTATTTGTCACACCCCATGCGATGTCTTCATTATGACCGAGAATGATTCCCGGAACTCCTGCAAAAATAACGCCGCTTACATTCATGCTGTCATTTTGCAGATGCATCTGATACCAGATGGACGGAGTGCCGAGCGAAAGGTGGGGATCGTCTGCAAGCATCGGTTTTCCGCTTTCACTTTTATCACCGCTTATGACCCAGTTATTGCTTCCGTTAAATTCCGGCGGGATAACGGCAGAAGCAAATCCAGATTCAATATCTAAATCCGAATCTTTGTAGGAAGAGATGATTTCCGGTGCATTCTTCGGATACGTTGGGAAAAGATCCAATGCCTTTTCTTCCGGCAGATTTTCCATAGCCCAGTAGCGAAAGGCCTGTCCCGACCAGTGGCCACCGAGGTCAAAGGCCATATATTTCCCGATTGTCAGGGAATCAGCGGGTGTCCATTCAGCTGGTTTGTAGCCGAGAATCCTGAATTCAAACGGCAGTTTTCCCTCAGCCTCAGCCTCTTTGATGAAGGCATTCACACCGTCTGCAAACCATTGCATGGCCTTTTTTGATGTCTCATCGTAAATTGGATAGGACGCCTCAGCTGCTCTTCTGAGTCCGAGTGTCCTGAAAAACTTGTCTCTTTCGATGGCTGCTTCCCCAACGACTTCGCTGAGTGTTCCGGATGCCTGCCTTCTGCTTAAATCCATTTGAAAAAGTCTGTCCTGTGCCTGAACATAGCCCTGAGCTGTGTAGAGATCTTTATCTGATCCGGCGAGGATATGGGGAACACCATGCTTATCCCTTGTGACGTTCACCTCTGCCGAAAGACCTGAAACGGCTGCCTCACCGGATAAAACAGGAAGACTTCTGCTTATGTAAAGGTTTACAAAAATCAGGACTCCAGTAATCAAAAACAGCAGTCCTATCGTTCCAATCCAAATTCCTTTCTTTTTACCTGCTATCCCTCTGCGGGGAACCTGTGCTTCCATTGTCTCACTCCCAATATGATTTAAGAACTATATACCACCCGGTTCATCAAAAACCCTTTGGATAAAATAGGAATTCTCTAAACGACTTTTCCTTCATATAGTGAACTATCTAATGGAAAAAGGTGACTGATGCATGAGAAAACTTCTGCTGTTTGCCGATCCCGGCATCGATGATTCGCTTGCCATTATTTATGCTTTGCTGCACCCTGACATAGACGTGCTTGGAGTTGTTACAAGCTACGGCAATGTATCCAAGCAGCAGGCAACAGAGAATACCGCCTATCTGCTGGAACTTGCAGGGCGGCAAGATATCCCGGTCATTGAAGGGGCAACCTTCCCGTTAAGCGGTGAATTGTCTGTCTACTATCCAGAAATACACGGAGCGGAAGGACTTGGACCGATCAGGCCTCCAAAAGGAGTCCGGGTGAATCTGAAAAGATTTTCACATGTTTTTGAACTGATTGAAAAGCACCCCGATCTAACGATTGCGGATATCGGCAGGCCCACATCGCTTGCACATGCCTTCAATCTAAACCTTGAAAGACTGCAGCAGGTTAAAGATATTTTCAGCATGGGCGGCGCCTTTTTTGTGCCCGGTAATGTTACGGCGCTTGCCGAAGCGAACTACCACGGTGATCCAGTTGCCGCAAATGTTGTTCTTCAATATGCAAAAAGTGTCCATATAGCACCCCTTAATGTGACGGACCGGGCCATCGTAACAAGAGAGGCTGCTGCTCATATTGAATCTATATCGAAAAACCCTTTTAAAGACCTGATTCCGGCTGTAACGAATTATTACGCTGCTGCTTATGCTAAGCTCAGGCCGCACCAGAATGGCCCGTCGATACATGACGCCTTTGCCCTCTACTATATGATGAATCAGGAAAAAATCTATTCGGTTAAAAAGACAGTATCTGTCTGTGTGCTAGGTGACGCGAGGGGAATGAGCTTTACCGATTTCCGCAATCACCTCACCCCGCCGGGAGCGAAACATACCATTGCACTGAATTTTAACTATCAGGATTTTCTGACTGATTTCATCAAAGTTATGTCATCCGAAATCAGCTGAATACCGTCTGCCTGAACCCGATTTCATGCGGGTTTTTTTACATGAAAAAATGGATTGCAAAAGCCCCTGAACAGAGTATAGTTACCTTATAAAGCGTTTTACAAACTAACGGGCGAGGGGTAAACATGAATCTATCGTACATAGAAGAAATGCTTGAAAAGCAAGAATACAAGGCGGCTGTTTCCCATTTTTCAGAGGCGTATCAGGAAATGGCAGCGGAAAATAGTCTTACAGCTTTCAAATCTTTTATCCGCTGCGGCAGAAATGAAAAGGAAAGGAAGGAATTGCTGATTGCTGCAGAGGAAAGCCTGATGGATCAGCTGAGCTCCATTATGATTCGGGATATGTACCGGACGGCTCCTTCACAGCAGACGGCCATCTGGTACAGTGAACAGCTTGCGGATGAACACAAGCTGATTGAGGCAGAGGAGCTTCTTGTCCAGGTTGAGAAACAGGAGCTGACAGAGGAACTGGCAGAAAAACACTCTTTCTCCATGGCGACAGTTCTCATGCAGATGAGAAGGCTTGGGGCAGCCTATGAGTATATGAAAAAATGTGAAGCGCTGGCGAAGGACAGCATGCATACAAGATGGGGCTATTACTATCTTCAAAGCGGCGATTGGGACAAGGCTGTTACCCATCTCGAGGCGGGGAAAAAGGATAAAAAAGACGGTGTGATTGCCCGTTTGCTTCTCGTTCAGCATTGGGCTCTTCAAGGGGAGGCTGAACGTGCACAGCGTGAGCTCGATGAAGCGATGGCCATGTACCCCGATTATCCAAAACTTCTTATCGAAAAAATCAGACTGTGTTCAAAGCAAAAGAAGTGGGAAGAGATGCGGGAGACGATTCAGCGGCTGAATGAGCTTTCCCCTTACCACGATTACAAAAAAATGACCGAATACTACACGGCCGAATCTTATTACGGAGAAGAAGATTTTGGCGTTCTCGAATCCTACTTGAACAAACACGGCCATTTTAAAGAGAAGTCCTATTTTAAGCATTTTAAAACAGAAGGCAGCTTCAAAAAGAAACATATTGGTTATAAACCGGTCGTGCAAAAGTACAACTATTGCGTTCCTGCCTGTGCAGAGATGGTCTTCAGCATGTACGGGAAAACCGTCAAACAGGATGAAATTGCCGAATCCATTTTTGCCGTAAACGGATCAAAGCTGTCTAAGATGATTGCTTATTTTATAGAAAAAGAATTCCGGTGCACATATTTTCTGGGAAACGAAGAGGTATTTAAAGAGCTGCTGGACCGTGATATTGCCATTATGGTTAATATTGATTACCCTACGGCCTCACATGTGCAATTGATTGTCGGGTATGATGACAGACTTCAGGTTTTTCATGTGCAGGATCCAAACAACAGATATACGCACGAGCTGATGTATGAAGATCTCCAGCGCGAATACGGAAACAACGGGGCGTTATCGCTTGCCATTTCTCCAGTGGAACACTGGGACCTGTCCGGCCTTCTCCCTGACCACGTCCATGAGATGTCTGAAAAACTTTTCACTTTAACCGAAACCTTTCATAAAGAACTCAGCAGAGAAGATCATGATTTCCTGAAATCGAATCTCGGACATATGGCCGTTTCCGCCTACATCATGAAATACTTGCCGGGTGCTGTGGATGAAGAGATCTTAAGCGCTGCTGCAGAAGTCATTTCAAAGCATAAAGAACAGGCGGAATACCACAGTCTTACAGCTGCTATGGCCTATTACAGCGCAAAAAACAATGAACAGGCAGAAAGCTATTTGAACAGCACAAAGTCCCGCCAATATCCGGGGGTCTATTGGTTTACAAAAGGCAGAATCAGCTACGGTTCGGGCAAGTACGATGAAGCCTATTCGGCTTTTAAAGAAGCCTTGAAAAAAGAGCCTGAAGACCACGTTTTATGGACCTACCTGTCGATGGCAGCATACAGCAGAAACCAGTTGGCAGAAGCTCTCAGGTTTTCTGAAATCGCAATGGATATTAACAGCCTGGATCTTTTCACAATCGTCAATCACGGGATCCTTCTGCTTGAAGCAGACCGGCCGGAGGAAGCAAGAAGCCTGCTGCATGAATGCCTGAGGGATAACAAAGATGACGGGTATGTCTGGCTCCAAAGGGCACGCTGCGACGCTGCTCTTAGAAAATACCGGGCTGCACTCCGCGGATTCCAGACCGCAGCTGCCCTTGATCCTGCTGAAGCAGAAGCATTTACTGAGCTTGCGGAACTCTATGATTCCGTTTTTGAGGATGAGGAGAAGGCTCTCCTCGTTCTTGAACAGGGAATAGAATCAGCAGAAGACAAGACAGAGCTTCTTCATGCAGCAGGCGGAATCCGGGAGCGCAGAGAGGAGTATCAACAGGCAAGGGTTCTATATGAGACGGCGGCCGCACTTGATGAAAAGGACGCATTTGCACGGATCTCTCTGGCTGCCATTTCCAAAGAAGAAGGCGACACGGCCCGTTTCTTTAAAGAAATTCAGTCACATTATGATTCCTTTCAGCAAGACAGCGAGTTTCTATTTAACGCCGGAAAACTGATGTTTGCTGCAAGCGGAGATATGGATGAAAACGAGGCATATGAAGAACTTGCTTTGTCCTATATGGAAAAAGGAATCTCCTGTGCAGATGAGAATGTCGGAGAGGCGATCGAGATCTATACAGGTATGATTGCTGAAACACCGCATTACCGGAGAGGCCTTGCCTTTTTTGAGCGCTTAAAAGGAGAGATAAGGGAACCGGTTATTTTAAGCCACTCAGGTTATCTCCACGAAATGCAGGGCTCGCTTGATAAAGCAAGAAAATTATACAGGCAGGCAGCTGCCCTTTGCGATGAAGACGTTCTTCCGTTTTACCGTCTTGGCGAGGTTGCCTTTAAGCTTGAGGAGTACGCGGAGGCGGAGCGGTATTATAAAAAAGTTCTTGAGCTTGACCCAGAGCATTCACAGGCGATGCTCGATCTTGCATCTGTTGCAAATCGCAGAGAAGATAAGACTTCAGAAAAAGAATATCTTCTGTCTGCTTTTCATGCAGACCCTTATTGCCTATCGGCAGATGTTCTGCTGAATCTAATGGAAACAAAAGCAGAAGCAGAGTCCTTTAAACAGGACCTATTGAAGCTTGAAGGAACAGTGGAGGAGGCATTCCTTCACCATTCTCTTTCACATGTCTATGCAAAACTCGGTAATGCTGAGAAAGAGGAACAGCACCTCATGCAGGCTCTTGAACTTGATCCGGACCAATTGCAGGTTCAGCATCATTATGCAGCATTTCTGATCAGGCGCGGGAAAACAAAAGAGGCAAAGGCTCTGCTTTTCAAGCTGATCCTTGACCACCCTGATACCAGGACGCTGTATGACACACTGATTGATCTGATGATGGAAACAAGAACGATACAAAAGCTTGAAGGAGAATTGAAAAAACTGAAGGCTTCAAAAGAAGAAAAAAGCATCATTTACATGCAGGCAGCCGTTTCTTATGAAAGACACTTAAAAGACATGCAGGATGCATTCGAACAAGCGGAGGAGCAAAAAGGCTGGCTGAAGCGGATTACAGGCATCTCAAAAGCAAGTTTAAAACTTGGAGTCCTTCTTCATCTGTACGAAGAGGCAGTAAAGCTTGACAGGGAAAATATAACTGCCGTCATATGGTTTGCTGATCTAAACCTTCAGCTTGGTCTTAATGAAGATGCCATTAAATTGCTGCAGCAGTCACTGCGCCATTCATTTGAACCTGCCGCTGCCTATAAGCTTGCAGGCCTTCTTGTTCAAGAAGCGGCTGCTGCAGGCGAAAAGAAAGCAATCCGCTTCCTGTCAGAAGCATGCGGTCTCCTTGAAGCACTGATTGAGGACGATGAAGATGCAGACTATTACAGCCTCCTTGGCATGGCCCTGCTTGAATTCGGAGACTTTGAAGAATCAGAAGGTGCGTTTAAACGGGCTTTGGAGATTGATCCGGAAGTGGAAAAGGGACATTTCCATCTGGCAAGACTTTATACGGAAGCGGAAAAGTACAGGCAGGCAGAAGCTCACATCAGGCAGGCAATGATGATCAGTCCTGACGACCACGACAACTACAATCAGCTCGGCCTCATCTACAGACATCAATTCAAGCTGAAGGAAGCTCTTGAAGCCGTTGAATCGGCAATAGCACTCGAGCCTGAGGATCTTCTCTGCCTTTATAACAGAGCATGCTACCTTGCCTCGATGAAACGGTTCAAAGAAGCAGCAGAGCAGCTCGAAGCTCTGTACGACCTCGATGAAGACCTCATCTTCACTGAAATGGCCGAAGAGGATGAAGACCTCGAGCCGCTGAAAGAAGCAGGATATTTCCCGGTGAACAAAGCAGCCGGCAGATAAATCCCTCCACTTGAAAAAGAGGGCGGAAAGCGGTCATAATAAACTAGAGAATGTTTAAAACTCCAGTGGACTGAAGCGGAAGGCGCTTGACTCCTGCGGGATGAAGAGGGCACGGGAGACCCCGCAAACGAAGTGAGGAGGCTCCCGGGGCTCCCCGCGGAAAGCAAGTGACTGGAGCGCAAGGGAACGGGTACGATTTAGAATTTACAATGATCATAAAAACAACAATCCATTAAAGACATTTTTCTGTTAAAATAAGAGAATGTATGCTGATTCAGCAAAAACAGATAGAATAAAGGAGTTTTTCAGATGGAAAAAGTATTGATCTTTGGTCATAAAAACCCGGATACAGATACGATTTGTTCTGCAATTGCGTATGCTGATCTTAAAACAAAGCTTGGCATGAACGCAGAGCCTGTCCGCCTTGGTGAAATCAACGGCGAAACAGAATTTGCTCTGAATACATTTGGGGTTGAAGTCCCAAGACTGATCGAAACAGCTGCAAATGAGACAAGCCAGGTCATTTTAGTCGACCATAACGAGCGCCAGCAAAGCATCAGTGACATTGACCAGCTGCACGTTCTTGAGGTCATTGACCATCACCGCATCGCTAACTTTGAAACAAGCGATCCGCTTTATTACCGCGCGGAGCCTGTAGGATGCACAGCTACCATCCTGAACAAGATTTACAAAGAGAACGGCGTTAGCATTCCTAAAGAAATTGCGGGCCTTATGCTTTCTGCCATCATCTCTGATTCATTATTGTTTAAATCACCGACCTGCACAGAGCAGGATGTAGCAGCTGCGAAAGAACTTGCTGCTATTGCCGGCGTTGATCCGGAAGTATACGGTCTTGATATGCTGAAAGCAGGAGCTGACCTCAGCGGCAAAACAGTATCAGAACTCATTTCTCTTGATGCAAAAGAATTCTCAATGGGCGATTACAAAGTTGAGATTGCACAGGTAAATGCGGTAGACCCTAACGACATTCTTGTTCATAAAGAAGAAATCGAAGCGATGGTTTCAGCGGTTATCGCTGAAAAAGAATTGGACTTGTTCGTATTTGTCGTAACAGATATCTTAATCAATGATTCCGTTGCGATTGCCCTTGGCCGTGAAACACGTGCGGTTGAACAGGCATACGATGTAAAGCTTATTGATAACATGGCGGTGCTTAAAGGCGTTGTTTCCCGCAAAAAGCAAATTGTACCTGTTTTAACAGAAGTTTTGACGAACGCACTATAAGAAGAAAGAAGGATGCTCCTTACTAAAAGGACATCCTTTTTTTGTTCCAGTATCTCTGACCAAAAGAAAAAACGGCTTGCTGAGCAAGCCATTCAGTCTTAGCAGTGGTAGCCAGGTCCAGGACCATAACCAGCGCCGCCGACAAAAGAAGCACCAATGATAATCAGCAAAATAAACAATACGATAATTAGCGCGAATCCATTATTGTATCCGCCGCCGCATCCATCTTTACTCATGGTTGTGTCTCCTCCAATCATGAAATCGTGAGCTTTTCTCTTGCTCAAATTTAGGGTATGCGGAAGGGAGAATTATGTTAGCCTATTTATCTGCTGCACGCTGATCTCTCTGACGGAGAGAAAGCGGAGAGAGATTGGAGAAACAGCACAAAAAAGACCGGAGAAAAAGATCTCCGGCCTTGAATTCAGCTACTTATTAAATAAGCTTTTGACGCCGTGGAAAATTAAAACGAAAGAAAAAACTAAGATTGCTAAAACGCCAACGACTGTCGTAAAAGGTGCTAGGCTTGCAAGGAATGTTCCGGCTAGCGGAAGTTCAACTAGAGCAAAGCCTGCAAGAATGGCTGCAAGGAATAAGAAAATTAATCGATCCATCATTATCCCCTCCTTCCTAATACAGTATATGTAAGCGTTTTCTTAATAGTATAGGTCACATGCACATTTTCTTAAGAATATATATTTTTAACGCACGAAAAAAGCCCGTTTTGGACACGGGCTTTTTAGTGCAGGCGTTAAACTTATTAGATTTTGTAACTTACAGGTCTAAACGGTCGGCTTAGCTTTTCTTCATTGTCCAGCTCCATCGCTCAGCTCCTCTGTCAGAACGGAACTGTCGGTAAAGGCAAAGAGCGCCTTTTCCGCCACTTCCTTATCTGACTCCCGGAGCTAAACGAGCGATTCCGCTTTTCGTGGTGTCCAGCTCCATCAGCCAACTCCTCCGTCAGAACAAAATCCCCCAAAAAGTCAAAACCGGACTTTTCGGGGGATTTCTTTTCTGCCTGTCAGGTCTAAACGGTCGGCTCCGCTTTTCTTATTAACCGTTTATAATCTTCCCGCCATTCACATGAATCATCTGTCCGGTGATGTAGCTTGAGTCGCTGCTTGCAAGGAATACATAGCTTGGTGCAAGTTCATCAGGCTGTCCGGGGCGTCCCATTGGCGTATCCGCGCCGAACTCTGAAACTTTTTCTGCATCAAACGTTGAAGGGATAAGCGGTGTCCAGATTGGACCAGGAGCTACTCCGTTTACCCGGATGCCTTTTTTCACAAGAGACATGGAAAGGGATCGTGTAAACGTTGTAATAGCGCCCTTAGTGGCCGAATAATCAATCAGCTGTTCGTTTCCTGCATAAGCTGTGATGGATGACGTGTTGATGATGCTGCTTCCTTGTTTCAGGTGGGGAAGAGCTGCTTTTGTCATATAGAAAAAAGAGAAAATATTTGTCTTGAAAGTGCGTTCAAGCTGCTCTTTCGAAATTTCCTCAATACCAGCCTGCGGATGCTGCTCGGCCGCATTGTTGACAAGAATGTCAATTTTGCCGAACTTGCTGACGGTTTCATTTACGACCTGTCCGCAGAAAGCCTCGTCTCCGATATCTCCGGGAATAAGCAGGCACTGTCTGCCTTCCTGCTCCACAAGGCGCTTTGTTTCATTTGCATCATCATGTTCATCCAAATAGGAGATGACAACATCTGCGCCTTCTCTTGCAAAGTGGACGGCAACTGACCGCCCGATGCCTGAATCACCGCCTGTGATGATCGCTGTTTTATCCGAAAGCTTTCCGCTGCCTTTGTATTGATGGCTGTCAAACTCGGGTTTAGGATTCATCTGATCTTCATGCCCGGGCTGCACATCCTGATGCTGCGCAGGCATCGTTTTTTTTGTTTGGCTGTTTTGACTCATTTACAATCCCTCCAGGTTTTTATCAAGTTTAGTATGGTGAAAAATCCGATAAGTATGTTGGATATGCTGTTTATATTCCCTGTCAGTCCTCGATAAAACACTTGTTTTTGCGCAAAAAAAAACTGAGACAGAAGTCTCAGTTCAAAACGTTGAAATAACGTGCTTCAGGATGGGCAACGACTATGGCTGTAACAGATGCTTCAGGTTCCATCATGAAGCCTTCTGTCAGATTCACTCCAATGTCTTCAGGACGTATCAGATCAAATAATTTGGCCTGGTCATCAAGGTTTGGGCAGGCCGGATAGCCGAATGAAAAACGCTGGCCCTGATACTTGGCTGAAAAGCGCTGATCCATTGTGAAATCCGGTGGATCAGGGAAGCCCC
Source organism: Metabacillus sp. cB07 (assembly GCF_016839225.1). Taxonomy (NCBI): domain Bacteria; kingdom Bacillati; phylum Bacillota; class Bacilli; order Caryophanales; family Bacillaceae; genus Metabacillus; species Metabacillus sp. cB07. Next base: position 960,344 of record NZ_CP069296.1, read on the forward strand.
ACTGATCACGGATCAGCTGGTGCGTCCGCTCGGCAAGACCTTCAGCAAGCTCAAGGGCGAGTGCCTGAACAACATGGCTTTTCAAATAGTCGCCCTGTTCCTTAAATCGGTTTGCAATCTCTCTGACTTTCTTTCCTGCCGTAACAGCAAAGAAGGATACATAGTCTCTTGTGCCGCTTTCAGGTCGAACGTAGTCAGAAATGCAGCGGTGCGGCAGTTTTGACTGTCTTGGAAAGTCAAAGGTCTGCAGCTTTTCTTCTGTTGCAGGATCCAGAATGTGCAGCGAATTTCCCTCTGATACAGCAGGAAAGAACTGATAAACCGCAGCAGGTTCAAACCATTTTTCCGCTTCTCCCTGCTTCAGGAGCTCATCAATGGTTTCTTTAAGGGCTACGGCCTTTGGATCATTGTTTTTCAGCATTTCCTTTACTTTACCCTTGAGGCCGAGGTGGTGGCCAATCAGCATCTGCATGTTGACATAAGGGATTAGGTGCTGAAGATTGAAATCTTTGATGATATGGCGTCTGCAGTCCTCAGGTACAAAAACAGGGGACGGTGCAAGCTCTGCTCTTTTTTCAAGCAGTTCTGTCACTGCGGCAGTCGGTTTCTTTTCAGAAAACTGTTCAGACCGCACTTCTTTCTTTTTAAACTGGGCCGGGTCGACTCGGATTCGGTTTGCAAGTGAAAGGCCGTCCATCGCATCCTTGGCATACACCACCGGTCCGCTGTATTGCGGAGCAATCTTTCCGTCTGCAAACTTTCTGGAAAGGGCAGCGCCGCCGACCAGGATCGGAACAGAAATGTCAGCTTCACGCAGATCCTGTGCGGTCAGAACCATTTGCTGGGCTGACTTCACAAGCAGGCCTGAAAGTCCGACAATATCCGGTTTCTCTTTTCTGACAGCTGTAATTAAATCCTGCGGGGTCACTTTAATTCCGAGATCCACTACTTTGTAGCCGTTGTTGCTCAGGATAATATCCACAAGGTTTTTCCCGATATCATGCACATCGCCTTTAACCGTTGCAAGCAGGATTTTTCCTTTTCCGCTGTCATCCTTTTTCTCCATATACTGCTCTAAAAAGGAGACGGAAGCTTTCATCACTTCTGCACTTTGAAGAACTTCGGCGACGATCAGCTGGTTTGTATTGAACAGCTCTCCGACTTCAGCCATTCCAGCCATGAGCGGACCGTTAATGATATCAAGAGGTGCATCATATTCCTTAAGGGCGATTTCAAGGTCTGAAATCAGTCCTTCTTTTGTGCCCTCTACAACATATTGGGCGAGACGCTGCTCAAGCGGGAGGGACTGTACAGGTTTTTTGGCTGTCTTTTTCTTTCCCCGGTAATGATTTGTAAAAGCGGCCAGTGTTTCGTCATTTGTGTTAAAAAGAAGAGTCTCCGCCATTTTAACTTCTTTTTTCGGAATGGAAGCAAAACGCTCAAGCTTTTCCGTGTTGACAATCGCATAGTCGAGACCCGCCTGTGTACAGTGATACAGATAGACGGCATTCAGCACTTCGCGTCCTACAGGCGGCAGGCCGAAGGATACGTTGCTGACGCCAAGCATGGTCAGACATTGCGGAAGGCGCTCTTTGATCAGGCGGATGCCCTTAATCGTTTCTTCAGCAGAACCAATGTACTGCTCGTCTCCTGTGCCGACAGGGAAAACGAGGGGATCAAAAATAATATCTGACGGACTCAGGCCGTGCTTTCCAGTAAGCAGGTCAAATGAACGGACCGCAATATCAAGCTTCTCTTCAGCTGTAAGAGCCATGCCTTTTTCGTCTATAGTTCCCACAACAACAGCGGCACCGTATTTATGAATCAGCGGAACAACAGCGTCAAAGCGCTCTTCGCCGTCTTCCAGGTTAATCGAGTTGATGATGACTTTTCCCTGGGAATAAGATAGTGCTTTTTCAATGACAGCTTCATCGGTTGAATCGATGACAAGCGGCGCCTTTACTTTTTTGGTCACTTCTTTTATGAATGCTTCCATATCTTCAAGTTCGTCGCGGTCAGGGTCTGCAAGACAAATATCAATGACATGTGCTCCGTTTTTAACCTGTGCTCTTGCAATTTCAGATGCTTCTTCAAATTTCCCCTCGGCAATCAGGCGCTTGAACTTCCTTGATCCAATGACATTGGTCCGTTCCCCGACAAACAGGGGTCTCATGGAGTCGTCATAAATAAGCGGATCAATACCGGAAACGGTATGTGCCGGATCACGTTCCGGGACGGTGCGCGGATTCAGTGCGCCGACAGCATCTGCGATAGCCGTGATATGTGCAGGTGTGGTTCCGCAGCAGCCGCCGACAATATTGAGCCAGCCCTGTTCTGCAAAACCTTTCACTTTCTGCGCAAGCGAACGCGGTGATTCATGGTATTTTCCTTCCTCATCAGGAAGGCCGGCATTCGGGTAACAGCTGACGGCTGTATGAGCCATTCCAGACAGCGTCCTGATATGGTCTGTCATAAACTCAGGTCCTGTCGCACAGTTCAGGCCGACAGAAAGAGGCTGCATATGTTCAAGAGAAATAAAGAAAGCTTCAATGTCCTGGCCGGCAAGAGTCGTGCCCATTGGCTCAATCGTGCCTGATACCATAAGGGGAATTTCTTTTCCGGTCTTCTCAAACGCACGCTTGATGCCTAAAAAGCCGGCTTTTACATTCAGCAGGTCCTGGCTCGTTTCAAGGAGAAGCAGATCGGCTCCGCCTGCAAGCAGTCCCAGTGTCTGTTCTTCATAGTTCTCAATCAGTTCGTCAAATGTGGCTCCTCCCGTAACAGAGAGCGTTTTTGTTGTCGGTCCCATTGAACCTGCTACAAAGCGGGGCCATTCGGGTGTTGAGTATTTTTCAGCTGCTCTTTTCGCAATTTCAGCCGCTTTTTTATTCAGTTCAAAGGCAAGGTGTCCAAGATCGTATTCATCCAGGACGATTTTCGTAGCCCCGAACGTATTTGTCTCAATAATATCTGCTTTTGCCTCAAGATAAGCTTCATGGATCGATTGAATGACCTCAGGTGCAGTTATAGTCAAATATTCGTTGCACCCTTCATAAGGTTCTCCGCCGAAGTCATCTGCAGAAAGATTGGCGTCCTGAATCATGGTGCCCATCGCCCCGTCAAGAACGAGGATTTTTTTCTCAAGCTGTTTTCTTATATCAGACATGCGTAATCTTCCTTTCGGTGGCCTCAGACTCTTTTTTATGGATATAATTCGTTAGTTCCACTGTCAGTTCATAATTCAAAAACGGTGTGATCAAGTAAATGCCGTTGAACAGATCAAACGCAGCATCAATCAGGTTTTTGGCAATGGCCAGACCCTCCTGATAGGATTTTTCCTTATCATCTCCGGCATTGGCCATTTTTTCACGGATGCTGTCAGAGAGGGTGATGCCAGGTATCTCATTATGAATAAATTCAGCATTCCGGCTGCTTGTGAGCGGCATAATGCCGATATAGACGGGTACAGTTAAGTGTTTTGTTTCTTCATAGACATCAATCAGCTGTTTTTCGGAATAGATCGGCTGGGAGATAAAATAATCAGCCCCGCACGCGATTTTTTTCTCGAGCCTTTTAACGGCTTTATCAAGATACTTTACATTTGGGTTAAAGGCGGCGGCTACAGAGAAGTTCGTCTTTTCGCCAAGCGGTTTTCCTGAGTAAGAAAGCCCGTCATTAAATTGCTTAATCAGACTGATCAAATCAAAGGAAGAAAGGTCATAAACAGAAGTTGCCCCCGGGAAATCCCCGATTTTGGACGGATCTCCTGTTATGGCTAAAACATCTGTTAAGCCAAGAGTGTGGAGCCCCATTAAATGTGACTGCAGTCCGATTAAGTTGCGGTCTCTGCAGGTGATATGAATCAGTGAGCGAATCCCGTGAGTCTGCTGGACAATGGATCCCATGGCTGCATTGCTGATTCTTGGTGAAGCAAGGGAATTATCCGCAAGTGTTAAGGCATCGATTCCAGCCTCCTGCAGGGCCTTTGCTCCTTTCAAAAATTTATCAATCCCGAGCTTCTTCGGCGGGTCAAGCTCTACAATGATGGAGCGTTTTTCTTTGACAATATCCTGCAGCGGAGGATACTTTCTCTCTGCAGCTGAGGCAATAGAGATTTCTTCTTTCCTTGCTTTCACCTTCTTTTCAGTCACCGGAGGCAGTCCTTTAAGAGCAGAAGCCATTGCCCTGATATGATCAGGAGTCGTTCCGCAGCAGCCTCCTATTAATCTCGCACCCTGGTTTCTAAAAGCAAGTGCGCTTTCAGCGAAGTATTTTTCACCGGATCCGTAAACAAGTCTGCCTTCCTCAATGGTCGGGAGGCTGCTGTTTGGATAAACGGACAGGAAGGCCTTTTCTGGAAGAGGAACTTCCTCCAGAGATGAGAGCATATGATACGGCCCAAGCCTGCAGTTCAGCCCGACAACATTCGCCCCGAGTTCCTCAAGCTGGGACAGACCGTCAGAAAGAGGAGTGCCGTCCTGGAGAACGCCGATTTCATGGAGGGAAATGTTCGTTATGATCGGCAAGTCAGTTTCTTTTCTTGCAATCTCGAGAACCGTCTTCATTTCTTCAAGATCATAATACGTTTCAAGCAGGAGGCCGTCCGGTTCTTCGTTCAGCAGAAGATAAAGCTGCTCCCTGAAATTTCGCCGCAGGTCTTCTGGCGAATAAGCCCCCTTTTTAAAAGCACGGACCCCGCCGATTGTGCCGAGAACATAAGCTGAGGTGCCTTCCGCAGCTTGCTTTGCAATTTGCACAGCCTTGCGGTTAATGGCGCGCACCTCATCTTCAAGCCCGTATCTGGACAGCTTGATATAATTGGCCCCGTACGTATTTGTCTGAATGACATCAGCGCCGGCATCAAGATACGCCTTATGAACATTCAGAATGTCATCCGGTTTTGACAGGTTCAGTTCTTCAAAACACCGGTCCACACCGTGGGAATAAAGCAAGGTGCCCATTGCTCCGTCCCCGATCAGAATTTTTGTCTGCAAGTCAGTTAAAAGTGCCAAAGCTATAAACCTCCTAAAATACAGCTGATAATGGAAAAAAGAAAAAAGCCTTCCAAGAAGAAGACTTTTGAGTATGCGCGGCTTCTTCTTATCGTCCGATGGATGCATCGCTGGAATTAGCACCTTGGATTGCGCCAGGTTGCTGAAGCTTCGACGGGCCAGTCCCTCAGCTTCTCTAGATAAGAATCAAAAATATGAAATTGGCTAAATGATATTATATCTAATTTACATGTTTTTTTCGGGAGATTCAAGTGCGAAAAGTAAAAGTTTTCTGAATTGATGAGGAATTCTTATCCCAGTCCGGATAAAAAAAGACCCAGCAGGAAAAACTGCTGGGTCCAAGCGTTTATCTGAAATTAATGAACTGAACATCGATCGGCAGATCCGCACCGCGGACAGCTGCAATCACCTGCTGCAGGTCGTCTTTGCTTTTGCCGGTAACACGGACTTGATCATCCTGAACCTGTGTTTTCACTTTAAGTCCTGCATTTTTTATGATCGCGTTAATCTTTTTCGCATTGTCCTTATCAATACCCTGGACAAGCTTTGCACGCTGGCGGATGGTCCCGCCTGATGCGCCTTCAATTTTTCCATAGTCAATATTGCGCGTCGCCACGTTGCGCTTGATCAGTTTTGAAATGAAAACATCCTTCAGCTGATCCATTTTAAACTCATCATCAGAAACTAAAACAAGCTCCTCTTTTTCAAGCGTAATGCTGCTTTTGCTTCCTTTAAAATCATAGCGTGTACCGATCTCTTTCATCGTCATCGTGATGGCATTTGTTACCTCAGGCATATCCACCTTCGACACAATATCAAACGAACTGTCCTTGGCCATAAGAATCCTCCCAAAAGTTTGTATTATCCTTAGATTATAGTAGAATGTACATGATATAACAACTAACGGCAGTTCAGCTGCAAAGGAAGGAACGAACAAATGAATCCCGGAACGTTTATGACGCTTAAAATAGATGAAAAAGTAGATTACGGATATTATTTAACAGATGGAGAAGACCGAGTGCTGCTTCACAAAACGGAAATCACTGAACCGATTGAAGAATTGGACGAGGTTGAAGTGTATCTGATTGTTGACCATGAAGACCGCCTAGCGGCAACGATGAAAAAGCCGACGATATCAGAAGACCGGTTCGGATGGGTGGAAGTAGTCAGTGTCAGGGAAGACATGGGGGCATTCGTCGACATTGGCCTTTCAAAAGATGCACTTGTCGACAACGATATTCTCCCGGCTTACGTCAGTGTATGGCCAAAAGAAGGCGACAAACTCTACTGTTCCCTGAAAGTGACGAAAAACGGAAGATTTTTCACAAAGCTTGCAACGGAAGATGTCATGCAGGAAAACATCGTCCCGGCTGAAGGAGTCCGGAACAATCAGGCCGTTACAGGAAGAGTCTACCGAATCATCATTGCAGGAACTTTCATCATAACTGAAGAAGGCTACAAAGGATTCATCCACTCCTCCCAGCGCAAAAGAGAGCCGCGTCTTGGCGAACTTGTAATAGGACGAGTTGTTGATGTGAAAGAAGATGGCACCCTTAACGTTTCTCTCCTTCCGTTCAAACATGAGGCATTGGATGAAGATGCACAAGTGATCTGCGATTACATGGAAGAAAGAGGAGGAGCCATGCCCTTCTTTGACAAGAGCGACCCGGATGACATCAAAGAACGCTTCAACATGAGCAAAGGTGCATTCAAGCGTGCGCTCGGCTCACTCATGAAAGCAGGCAAGGTTTATCAGGAAGACGGCTGGACCTATTTTAAAAAAGAACAACAGTAAGCGCATATGCGTTTGCTGTTTTTTTATGGGCAAAATTTGATTTTGGGCTTTTGCCGGGAGGAGGGGAATTGTTTTATGATGGATTTGAAAAAATGAAATTGTCTTATGATGATACTTGAAAAATGAAAGGGGATGTTTATTAGTTGAAGGACTTAAAGGAAAACAGGGAATTGCTTATTTACCGGAGTTTGAACGCCAGATCCGTTTTGGATGAAGAAGCTCTCATCTGCTTGCGGCAGCTTGAAAAAGGGTTCCAGGGAGAAAAGTATTTTGAACAGTGGCTTAAGGAGAATGGAGGGGATGGCATAGTGTTAAGCGATCTGCTCTTTGAAATCGGCGGATCTTTCGTACAAATTGATTCCCTGTTTATCAAGCATGATAAAACGTACGTGTTCAATGTAAAGAACTCGGAAGGTGATTACTTCGCAGAAGGAGAAAGATGGTCCACCCCGGCCAAAAAAGAAATGAAAAACCCTTTGCTTCAGCTCAAAAGAAGCGAAGCCTTGCTCACGCGGCTTCTCCAGGATAAGACCATTAAGTTCCCCCTCGAACCATTCGTCGTCTTTGTAAACCCCAACTTTCACCTGTACAATGCTCCAATGGACCAACCCATCATTTATTATCCCCAGCTGAACCGCTTTGCGGAAAAACTCAATCAAAAGCGGGGCAGATTAACAGGCTTTCATGACATGCTAGCCAAAAAACTGTTGGAATCGCACGTGGAAGAATATCCGTTTTTGCAGCTGCCGGGGTATGGGTTTGAGGGGTTGGAAAAAGGTATTATATGTCCCCAATGTCTATTGCTGTATACCCTCTTTAATAAAAGGAATTTTATATGCTCTAATTGTAAAACAACCGAACCGCTTCTACCTGCAGTATTACGGGCAATAGGAGAATTCAGGCTTCTCTTCCCGGAAAAGAGGATCACTACAGATCAGATACATGAATGGTGTAAGTTTGTTTTATCGAAAAAGACAATACGAAAGATTCTGTTCGCGCATTTTAAACACATAGGGCGCGGGAGGTCATCTCACTTTGTAGATAAATAAGATTAGTGACATTGAAAAAAGGATTTTTCCGTTTGATGGTTCCGATCACGGAGATAAGTGCTACCAAAACAGAAAATCCGCTGCTTGATGGTTCCGATCTCGTAGATAAGTGATATCAAAACAGGAAATCCTTAGTTTGATGGTTCCGATCACGGAGATAAGTGCCATCAAAAAAGAAAATCCTCCGTTTGATGGTTCCGATTACAGAGATAAGTGCCATCAAAAAAGAAAATCCACCGCTTGATGGTTCCGATCACAGAGATAAGTACCATCAAAACAGAAAATCCTTAGTTTGATGGTTCCAATCACGGAGATAAGTGCCATCAAAACAGAAAATCCTCCATTTGATGGTTCCAATCTCGTAGATAAGTGCCATCAAAACAGAAAATCCTCCGTTTGATGGTTCCGATCACGTAGATAAGTACCATCAAAACAGAAAATCCTCCGTTTGATGGTTCCGATCACGTAGATAAGTACCGTCAAAACAGAAAATCCACCGCTTGATGGTTCCGATCACGTAGATAAGTGCCATCAAAACAGAAAATCCTCCGTTTGATGGTTCCAATCTCGTAGATAAGTGCCATCAAAAAGTAAAATCCACCGTTTGATAGTTCCAAACTCAGAGGTAAGTGCCACTAAAAAATACCACCACTCAATACTACCCATAAAAATCTCCACTCCCCCCAAAAAAATAAACTTTCCCCAAAACCCGTCGATAACCTCCTAGTAGAACTTTTTAAGGAGAGAGACATCAATGAAAAAAATACTGATCATGATAGCGTCCTGCATGCTGCTTGCCGCCGGGTGCGGAAAGAGTGAGGCAGTCAGCAGCGCGGATCAAAAAATAAAAGTGGGGATTATGCTCTCGGATGTGGGGCTTGGGGATCAGTCCTTCAGTGATTCGGCGTTTGCGGGTCTGGTCAAGTCCCGTGATGAACTTGGGATTTTGTTTGATTACCGTGAGCTCGAAAAAACGGGCAGTTATGAAAAAGGGATCACTGAGCTTGTTGAAGAGGGGAATGATCTTGTCGTTGGACTTGGGTTTATGGTTCAGGAAGATTTGGAAAAAGCGGCAAAGAAGTATCCGGATCAGCAGTTTTTGCTGATTGATGCGGTTTCTGAGTCTGAGAATATTACCTCGGTAACGTTTAAAGAAGATGAAGGGAGCTTTCTTGCCGGAGTTGTTGCAGCGATGGCTTCTAAAACAAATACAATCGGATTTATTGGCGGCGCTGATGTTCCGCTTATAAACAAGTTCGCTGACGGATTTGCAGAAGGGGCAAGAACGATCAAGCCTGAGATTGTTATCTACACGGAGTATGCAAATGACTTCGGCAATGACATCAAGGGAGGGGTAATGGCAAACAGCATGATTAAAAGAAAGGCGGATGTGCTTTATGCAGCAGCAGGTTTTACGGGCGCAGGTGTATTAAAGGCAGCCCAGGACAGCGGGGTATATGCGATTGGTGTGGACAGCGATCAGTATTTTTATGCAGAAAAGGCTGTTGTGACGTCGATGATGAAAAATGTGGATATCGGCATTTTTCAGCTTCTGAAAGACTATGTCGAGGAACAGAAACTTCCTGAGGGGCATATTGAACTTGGTGTGAAGGATAATGGGGTTCAGCTGGCTCCAATCCGTGTACTGAGCCTGACGGAACAGCAGCAGAAAACGCTTGATCAATGGAAGCAAAAATTAGCAGAGAGCAACTAGGAGGATCACCGTGTCATTAAAGAAAAAATTATTGTTCAATTCTGTCGGCATTATCATACTTGCTACCTTTATGATTGGCTTTATCGTCTTTAACATGCTGATGATTCAAAAAACAAACCAGAATGAAGTTCCTGTGCTTTTGAACGTTGAAAAACTGCAGGGGGAGTTAAACGCATCTAAACAAAGCTTAAACAATTTCGCCTTCTCTCTATCCGATGCGCACAAGGAGGAGGCGCTGCAGTCGCTGAACAGGACGGAAAAGCTTTTAGGAAGCCTAAATCAGACCTTGCAGGATGAAAATGGGAAGGCTGCTTTAAAAAAGGCATCAGCCAAATTCGATGAACTCAACCAGAAAACGCTGCCTGCACTTGAAGAGAAAAATCAGGCAGAAGTGAAACGACAGGCTGTTAGAGTAGACGGGATCTCAAATGATATTTATTTTGTGAATCTCCATGTTCATGACAGATACACCTTTATTCAAGAAGAAGTAAAGGGACAGATTGAGTTTGTCATTTTGTCGGCGGCCATTGGAACGGCCCTTTTAATTCTTGTTTCAAGTGTTCTTGTGATCAGAATGACTTCGTCGATTACGAAGCCTTTAAAAAGCATGTCAGAACAGGCGGCGGCTATTGCACAGGGGAACCTTGCCGTGCAGGCTTTGACCTATAAGGGGAAAGATGAAATCGGGGCATTAAATGATTCGTTTTCAAGTATGGTGAATCAGCTGAAAGGGCTGATCCTTTCCATTGACACTGTAAGCAAACAGGTCGATGGGTTTGCTGAAACCCTTGACAGTGAAACACGTGTTTTAAGCGAAATAAGCGGACAGGTCGTTTTATCAACGGACGAACTGTCCGCCGGATCCCAGTCGATTTCCTCTGATCTTCAAGATGCTGTTTCTCTGATTGAGCGGATGGACGCAGGCTTCAGCGAAAACGTCAACCGCTCCCAAAAGTCTGTGAAATTTGGAGAAGAAGCGGCAGGCGCTATTCAGGAGGGGCAGGGGGCAATCAGCATCCAGAGTGATTTACTTAAAGAAAATGGCGTCATTATGAATCTGATCAACCAATCCACAACAACCTTTTTAGGCTATATGACGAAAATCGAAGATATGACGAAGGTGGTCTCAAGCATTGCAGATCAGACCAATCTTCTTGCGTTAAATGCAGCAATAGAGGCTGCGCGCGCAGGGGAAGCTGGAAAGGGCTTTGCCGTAGTGGCAGCAGAAGTCAGAAAGCTTGCAGAAGAATCGACGAATGCCACCTCCCAAATCTTTGAAATGGCAAGTCTGATGCAATCCGGTATAGCAAACATTTCTGAATCTGTAGCAAAAGGGGTTTCCCTTGCAGAAAAGCAAAAGACGGGCATGGACATCACGACACAGGCTTTTGATGCGATTGATGAAAAAATGAAGAATATTACCCTGGAACTGATTGGCCTTGAAGCAGGTGTGAATCACTCGAAAACATTAGGAGGGAATGTTCTGCAAAATGTTGAAAGCATCAGCGCTGTAGTGGAGGAAACGGCAGCGGGAAGCGAGGAAATATCAGCTTCAACTGCTGAGCAGCTTGCTGCTTTTGAAAAAATGGCTGAAGGGGTTTCAGAGCTGAGAAAGCTGACCTTTGATCTCAAGCAAACAGTAACTCAATTTAAATTAAATTAAAAAAACAGCAGCGGATCCTCCCCCGCTGCTGTTTCCATTTCTGATTATAAGTGATCTGTTTTCTTAGAATATTGACGTTCGCCTTGTTGGCGGCTTTTTTCGCGCATCATGTTTTTTTCATGCTGCTTGGCATTGTTGTCTTTTGCTTTTTTGTCGTTATCGCTTGTATGGGGCATCATCAAAACTCCTTTAAAAATGATACGTTTAGGATGCCCTCCTGAGAAAAAAATATTATGAGATCTGTTTGTTTAAGAAAAAGATGGCGATTGTGCCGGGGCCTGAGTGTGCTCCAACGGAACAGCCGACCGTGTTGATGTAGATTTCTTTAGGCTGGAATTCAGCCTGGATCATGGACTTGATTTCATTAGCGGAATCAAGGTCATCGCCATGGCTTATCCCGATTGTCTGATTGCTTAAGTCTGTGCCGCGTTCTTTCATGATTTCAATGACACGGCGGAATACTTTCTTTCTTCCCCTGATTTTCTCAAGAGGAATCAGTTTTCCGTCCTCAACGTGCAGGAGAGGTTTTATGTTCAGCAGGCCACCGACAAATGCGGATGTTTTGCTGATGCGGCCGCCCCTTGCGAGATAGTCGAGATTATCGACTGTGAAAATGTGTTCTGTATGCACGCAGAAGTCCTTTACAGACTCTGTGATTTCGTGTAGAGTTTTTCCTTTACCGGCGAGTTCAGCTGCGTATTTAACAGCAAGGCCAAGGCCGAGTGATGCACATTTAGAATCTACAATGGCAAGCTCAAAATCAGGATATTCTTCTCGTACCTCATTGCCGATCATGACCGCAGTCTGGTATGTCCCTGAAAGCTCTGAAGAAAAGGCTACATACAGAGCAGGCACTTTCTTTTGGGCAAGAGAGGTAAAGACCTCTTTGACATCCAAAGGAGAAATTTGCGTTGTTTTCGCAACTTTTCCTTCTCTCATTGCATCGTATACTTCCTTCGGTGTAATGGTCAGAAGGTCGCGGTAATCATGCTCATCAATATGTACGCCCAGCGGAAGCAGCGTGACTCCGTTCTTTTCGTAAAACTCAAGCGGCAGGTCGCTTGCGCTGTCTGCGAGGATGTGAACCGTCATTTTTGCACCTCATTTCACGTGATTTTTCCAATTTGCGTGAGAATAGTCTCATTTTGATTGATCTTATAGTAAAAGTAGCACTTAGCCAAATAGAAGTAAAGAACAACGAAAGCCCTGAAAGACAATATTTGTATTGGTCTGCAAGAAAAAAGGGTAAATCAGAAATACTATTAATATCTTATAGCCCGGGAGGATTTTCTGCAAATGGTTTATGAAGAAGTCAAAAAAGGAATAATTGTGATTTTCGGCGCGTTGCTGAACGCTGTCGGCCTTAACCTGTTTATGATTCCTGCGGATGTATACGCCAGCGGATTTACAGGGATTGCCCAGCTTTTATCAAGCGTTTTGATTGAATATACGCCGCTTAACATATCGACCGGGGTACTGCTGCTCCTGCTGAATATTCCTGTAGCGATTTTAGGCTGGCAGAAGGTGGGAAAATCATTTACTCTCTACAGTGTGCTGAGCGTCGCAGCGACAACCTTCTTTCTGTCTATTGTCCCGCTTTATCCGCTGTCTGAAGACATCCTGCTGAATGCAGTATTCGGAGGCGTGATTGTAGCAATCGGAGTCGGAATTACGCTTAAATACGGGGCATCAACCGGAGGACTTGATATTGTTGCCATGATTCTTTCACGCATGAAAGACAAGCCCGTGGGAACGTATTTCTTCATTTTGAACGGAATCATCATCTTTACAGCCGGTCTGCTTTACGGGTGGGAAAAAGCACTCTATACACTTGTCACTCTCTACGCTTCAACGAGGGTCATCGATGCTATCCATACCCGTCATGAAAAACTGACAGCCATGATTATCACGAAAAAAGCTGATGACCTGAAAAAGGCAATTCATGCTAAAATGGTAAGAGGCATCACGATGGTTCCTGCAAAAGGGGCCTTTACTAACGAACAAAAGGACATGCTGATGATCGTGATCACGCGCTACGAACTTTATGATTTAGAAAAAATCATTAAGGAAGTGGATCCAAAGGCATTCACAAACATTCTTCAGACAACAGGCATCTTTGGATTCTTCCGCAAAGAATAGGAGATACGCGCAATGAAGAAACTTTTGTTCATTCTTGGCTTTTTGATTCTTGCAGGCTGCGGCCAAAGTGCTGAACAGCCGGAAGAAAAAGAACAAGCGGAAGAGGTGTCGGGTGATATGGAAGAAAAAGATGTCGAGCTTTCAGTTGAAACGAAAGAAGAATCAGGTGTTGTCCAAATCACCATGACGGTTAAAAACAACTCAGATGAAGAAAAAAACTTTGAATTCTCGTCCGGACAAAAGTACGAAATCATTATTTCCGATCCGAACGGGGCAGAGGTCTACAAATATTCTAAAGGCAAAATGTTTACACAGGCGCTTCAGTATCTAACCATTCCTCCGGGTGAAAGCAAAACCTACCAGGAGACATGGGACATGAAATCAGCAGGAAGCATGCAGGCGGGAGACTATACAGTAACCGCTCAGTTTGCCGGAAAAGCTGAAGGAGCCAAGCCTCTTCAGGAAGTTAAAACCTTTACAGTTTCAGAATAAAACGGCTGCGGTTTATCCGCAGCTTTTTTTGTTCTTTCAGCACTTAAAATCCCCGGAATACAGATTCCGGGGACCGCCATCATACCTACATGTTCTTCAGTTCATCCTGAAGTTCGCTGAGCTGTTTTTGCTCTGCGGGTGAAGCGTTGGCAAATGCGGACATAAGTGCATTTTCGGCTTTTGCTTTAGAATCTGCGTCTACGCTTTCGCCGCCATGCTGCTGAGCCCCGCCTTGCTGTCCGCCATGCTGAGAGCTGTAGTTTTGATGTTCATTGTGATTTGCACCGTAGCTATGGGGCCCATTTTGCTGAGCTCCTTGCTGCGAGCTGTACTGATTTTCTTCAGAACGGTGTTCATGACCATGGTCATGACCCATTTTGCCGGTTAGAACTTCTCCGGCTTTTTCGACTGCTTTGCGTGCTGCCTGAAATAGTTGGTTACCCATAATTTAAAAGCCTCCTAAAGAGGATTTTTCTGCCATTTGAGCTTTGCGCTCTTCTGACTCAGCCATTGTTGTATGATAAGGGAAACGTTCATCATGTTTCGAAACGGAATCTTTACCTTGCTGAACAAAGCGTTTAGATTTATTACTGCTCATGCGAAATTCCCCCTAAGATGAATGGTTGACGCTGCTGCTGCGTCCTCATTATTTTGTCTCATGCGGAGGCGTTTTATGGATGGAAAACTTCACTAAAAAAAGACGCCTTACAGAGATAGGGCGTCTTTTAAGTATACGGCAATGCCGTCTTCTTCGTTTGTTTTCGTTTCGCGGTTTGCGACTTCTTTCAGTTTCGGGATGGCATTACCCATTGCCACTCCCTGTCCTGCGTATTCCAGCATTTCAAGGTCGTTGTCTTCGTCTCCGAAGGCAATAATTCTTTCTGCGGGAATCGAGTAGGAATCGGCAATGATTTTCAGGCCGACGGCTTTGTTCATGCCGCGCTTGATTAATTCGATGACGTGCCAAGGAGCTGCCCAGCGTCTGTGGTCAACAAGCTCTGCATGCACATCCGACAGATAGGTGCGGATGTTTTCCACTTCCTCTTCTGATGCATGAATCAGAATACTTGTCACATCATCACCGAGATTTTTGCGGAGATCTCCCACTGTAATGTCGGATGTATTCATTGTAAATACATCGAGTAATTTTTCGTCATGATAGTGAAAATAAACATGATCGATTATTTCGGCCAGGATGTTTTTCACGTTGTGCTTTTCACATACTTCAACAATCTGTTTGACGGTTTCCACATCGAGAGTAGTGTGGAAAGCTCCCCATTGATCGTCTTTCGGGTGATGGACAAAAGCCCCGTTGAAATTGACAATTGGTGTATCAAGCTCGAGCTCTTCATAATACATGGAGCTTGCTCTGTATGGGCGGCCTGTTGAGATGCAGACGATGTGTCCCGCTTCTCTCGCTTTTTTTAAGATTTCTTTTGAGTAGCCAGAAATCGTTTTATCATCCTTTAATAAAGTACCATCTAAATCGAGTGCAATTAAATGAGGTAGTGTCGTCATAGAAGCTCCTTTATTTTATGATTGGAGGGACGGCTGAAAAACAAAGTCCCCTTACAGTGTATCTTTTTTCCAAGATTATTGTCTACATGTTACACTTATGTTCAGGAAAAGAAAAGAAGTCTTAAAAAGGAGGTATGCCTCATGATCGCTGTTGAAAAAATGAACATAGATGGAATTCCCGTCCTGCACATCGCAAGGGATGCGGATAAAAATAAAAAGACGCCGTTTGTCCTGTTTGTCCACGGCTTTACGAGCGCAAAGGAACACAACCTTCACTATGCCTACCTTCTTGCGGAAAGAGGAATTCGCGTTGCTCTCCCTGATGCTCTTCACCACGGTGAACGAAGCGGGAAAGTTCAGGGTACGGAGTTAAATATGCAATTTTGGAGCATTGTAATAAATGAGATCAAGGAACTCGATGTCATAAAGAGTCATTTTGAAAAAAACGGCCTGATTGATCCCGAAAACATAGGCGTAGCCGGAACATCGATGGGAGGCATCGTCACTCTTGGAGCTCTGACTCAGTATGAATGGATCAAAGCTGCAGCAAGCCTGATGGGCAGCCCTTATTATGAGCAGTTTTCCCGTCAGCAAATACAATATGTACAAAAAATGGGCATGAAGGTTCCTCTTACAGATGAAGAGCTGGAGAAGCATTTTCTCAGCCTCCAGGAATATGACCTCAGCCTGCATACAGAAAAGCTTGCATCACGGCCGCTGCTTTTCTGGCATGGCAAAAAGGATAATGTGGTGCCGTTTGACCCGACTTACACATTTTTCAAGGAAATTCAATCTGCTTATGAGACAAAACCGGAATATCTGAAATTTATTGCCGATACGAACGCCGATCATAAAGTATCGCGCGAGGGACTGATAGCAACGGTTGACTGGTTTGCTGATTTTCTTTGCGGAAGCAAATCAGTTTAGGCCGGTCACTTTGTCAGGTATACTAGATAAGAGGAGTGATAAAAATGGATGAAGCATTGAAAGAGAATATATATGGCGCGCTTGAGCTTGTGGTTGACCCTGAGCTTGGAGTCGACATTGTCAATCTTGGTCTTGTGTATGATGTTGACCTTGATGAAAACGGCACAGCGCTTGTCACAATGACATTAACTTCAATGGGATGCCCTCTTGCAGGCACGATTATCGATCAAGTCAAAACGGCGCTTCGCGATATCCCTGAAATTAAAGAAACAGAAGTGAACATTGTCTGGAATCCGCCATGGACGAAAGACAGAATGAGCCGAATTGCTAAAATTGCTCTCGGTGTTCAATAAGATGTAAATCCCGGTCCTTTAAGGATCGGGATTTTTTTGATTAAAAATATATAAAAATACAATTGATTTTATTTTTATGCAGTATTATAATGGGTACTAAATCTCACATATGTACGATATAAATTAAAGGGTGATTTCAATTGAAGGTAGGTATAATAGGTGCTACAGGCTACGGAGGGAATGAACTATACAGGCTTCTCTCAAAGCATCCGCACGTAAAAGAATGTATTTTATATACATCATCGGAAGCTGAGAAGGCATACAGAGATTCTTATCCCCATCTGACTGGCATAAGCGGGGAAAGCTTAACTGCCATTAACACGGCAGGAATCGATTCCGAAGTGGATGTCCTGTTTATGGCATCCCCTCCCGGTGCAGCGGCAGAGCTGCTGCCTGAGATCTGCATGGAAAAGGTAAAGGTCATTGATTTGTCGGGTGATTTAAGATTAAGAGATTCAAAGACTTATGAAAGCTGGTATAAGCGAAAGGCGGCAGATCCGGCCATCACCCGGAAGGCGGTTTACGGTCTTTCTGAACTGAATAAAGAAGCAATCAGAGGAGCGTCCGTCATCTCAAATCCCGGCTGCTTTCCAACGGCAGCAATCCTTGGACTTGCGCCTGCGGTCAGCGGGGAATTAATTGATGAATCTTCTATTATTATTGATGCGAAAACCGGGGTTTCCGGTGCTGGACGCAAGCCTGGCGCCGGCGTCCATTATGCCGAGACAAATGAGAATTTCAAGATTTATAAAGTAAATGAACACCAGCATATTCCGGAGATTGAACAGGTTCTGTTAGAAATGAACAGCGCAGTAAAGCCTCTTACGTTTCAGACTCACCTTGTTCCGATGACTAGGGGAATTATGACGACCATTTACGCAGGTGCGAAAAGCGGAAGCTTAAATGAGTGGCATGATCTCTATAAGGAGTTTTACAAAGATTGCTATTTTGTAAGAGTGAGGCCGGTCGGGGAATTTCCTTCAACTAAGGAAGTATACGGTTCAAACTACTGTGATATCGGAATTGCCTTTGATGATAGAACAGGCAGGATTACCGTTGTGTCTGTGATTGACAATTTAATGAAAGGTGCAGCAGGGCAGGCAGTGCAGAATTTCAACCTGATGAACGGGTTTGATGAAACAGCAGGTCTTGAAATGGCGCCGCTGTATCCATAAGGAGGCTTATCGATGCTAAAAGTAAAAGAGTCCGCTGGGATTCAGAAAATAGAAGAAGGTTCAGTCACATCACCGAAGGGGTTTAAGGCGGACGGAGTACATACCGGCTTGAGATATGCAAAGAGAGATTTGGGTGTCCTGATCAGCGAGGTTCCGGCAAGCTGTGCAGCAGTTTACACACAGAGTCATTTTCAGGCCGCTCCATTAAAAGTGACGCAGGAAAGCACAAAGGCAGAACAAAAGCTGCAGGCTCTGATTGTAAACAGCGCGATTGCAAATGCCTGCACAGGGGAGCAGGGGCTGAAAGATGCGTATGAAATGAGATCGCTGTGCGCGGAAGCATTCTCATTGAAAGAAGAATATGTGGCGGTAGCATCAACAGGTGTCATTGGAGAATTCCTGAAAATGGACTGCATCCGCAGCGGAGTAGGGGCCGTTTCTCCTGCAAAGCTTGGAGCATCTGCTTTTGAAGAAGCGATTTTGACAACAGACACTGTGACAAAGAAAACGGCCTATGAGATTATCGTCGGCGGAAACAAAGTAACCATCGGAGGGTGTGCGAAGGGTTCGGGGATGATCCATCCGAATATGGCCACGATGCTTGCCTTTATAACGACAGATGCAGCAATTGAAAGCGATGTGCTCCAAGGGGTTTTGGGCGAGCTGACGGATGTTTCGTTCAACCAGATTACGGTGGACGGGGAAACATCGACAAATGATATGGTGCTTGTCATGGCAAACGGCCTTGCAGGCAATGCTATGCTCACTCCGGAACATGAAGATTGGGATGACTTTAAGCTTGGACTGAAAAAGGTATGCGAAGATCTAGCAAAAAGCATCGCAAAAGACGGCGAAGGTGCAACAAAGCTGATTGAAGTGACAGTTGAGGGTGCTGCTTCAGATGAGGAAGCTAGAATAACGGCCAAGAAAGTCGTCGGATCAAGCCTCGTGAAAACAGCTGTTTATGGCTCTGATGCCAACTGGGGCAGAATCATCGGGGCAATCGGGCACAGTGATGCAAAAGTAAATCCAGATGGGATCGGCATCTTTTTAGAAGACCAGTGTCTTTTTCATAATGGCCAGCCGCAGGCATTTTCAGAGGAACTGGCGAAAAAAGCGCTGGAAAAAGAAACGGTTGCCATTCATATCGATCTCCGGGTTGGAAACGGTGAAGGAAAAGCATGGGGCTGCGACCTGACATACGATTATGTCAAAATCAACGCAAGCTACAGAACGTAAGGAGCGGATTATGGAAAGAACAGTGGTGCTGAAATGCGGAGGAAGTACAGTGGATGAGCTGTCAGGCGATTTTTTTGAAAGCCTGCACGAGCTGATCAGTAATGGACACCGGGTTGTCATTGTTCATGGAGGCGGGCCTGCCATCAATGCGGCCTTAAAGTCAATGAATGTGCAGACGGAGTTTATCGGCGGCCAGCGGAAGACGACAAAGCAGGTTCTTGATGTAGCGGAAATGGTGCTTGCAGGACAAATCAACAAACAGCTGGTAAGAGCCCTGCAGCAGCACGGATTTAAAGCAGCGGGCATTGCCGGCTGCGATGGAGGGACTCTGACAGGAGAGCATCTGAATGAACAGGAGCTTGGGCACGTAGGCCAGATTACAGCCGTCGATGACCATCTTATTGAAACACTGCTGAAAGGCGGATATATCCCGGTCATCGCACCGCTAGCTAAAACAAAAGATCACGGCACGCTGAATGTGAATGCGGACACGGCAGCTGCGGCTGTAGCAAGTGCACTTGGGGCAAACCAGCTTCTGTTTGTCACAGATGTAGAGGGCATTATGAAGGAACAAGTCGTCATCCAGCATACAACTCCCGATGAAATAGCAGAAATGATCGGCACAGGCATTATCAGCGGCGGAATGATTCCCAAGGTTCAGGCTGCCATAAAATCACTTTCCCAAACGCTGAAAGAAGTGATGATCGTCAGCGGAAAGAGGAAGTTTGCATCTGAAGCATCCATCTTTGGAACAAAAATAACTGCCGGCAAGGAGGCTGCATTAAAATGACTCATTTATTCCCTACATACGCCCGTTATGATGTTGAAATAAAAGATGCAAAAGGCGCGGTCGCAGTTGATCAGAATGGAAAAGAATACTTGGACTTTATATCCGGCATTGCCGTGTGCAATTTAGGCCATTGCGATGAGGATGTAAAAAAAGCTGTAAAACAGCAGCTTGATAAGGTATGGCACGTTTCCAATCTTTTTCAAAGCTCAATCCAGGAGGAAACAGCCCGGCTGCTTACTGAAAACAGTTCAGGAGATGCGGTCTTCTTCTGCAACAGCGGGGCAGAAGCGAATGAAGCGGCGATCAAGCTTGCAAGAAAGCATACCGGAAAGTCGAAAATCCTGACATTCAGACAGTCCTTCCACGGAAGAACGTTCGCGACGATGTCTGCGACCGGCCAGTCAAAGATTCATGACGGTTTCGGCCCGCTGCTGCCGTCGTTTGAATACCTTCCGTATAACGATTCTAAAGCATTGGAACAGATTGCCGGAGAGGACTATGCAGCCATTATGCTTGAAGTGATTCAGGGAGAGGGCGGGGTCGTTCCGGCAGAGCAGACATTCATGGATGCAGTAAAAAAAGCCTGCACAAGACTTGGAGCCCTGCTGATTATTGATGAAGTGCAGACAGGCATAGGACGGACAGGAAAACCGTTCGCCTATCAGCATTACGGTGCAGACCCCGATATCATTACATCAGCCAAGGGGCTTGCCAATGGATTTCCGGCAGGGGCCATGATCGGGAAAAAAGAGCTGGTTTCCTCCTTTCAGCCAGGCTCACACGGAACCACATTCGGAGGCAATCCGCTTGCAATGGCAGCAGCCAAAGCAACACTTGAAAAAATCTTTGACCCTGTCTTCCTCGAAGACGTGAACAGAAAAGCTGAAAAAATGACAAATCTTCTGAAAAATGTCCTATCAGGTGCAGAAGAAGTGGAAGGAATCAGAGGAAAAGGCTTCATGATCGGCATTCAGCTGAAACAGGAGGCAGCTCCCCTCATTGCAGAACTCCGCTTGAGCGGGCTGCTTGCACTCCCGGCCGGAGCGACAGTGATCAGGCTGCTGCCGCCGCTTACCGTAACAGATGAAGAAATGACTGCAGCTGCAGACATTATCGGAAAAACGTTGAGGAAAACGGCTGGAAGCTTGAGCTAGAACATTGGACTGGGATGGTGCCAGGAGGCGGTGCAAGGCACCAAACAGGGGAAGAGTGCCATCAAAGAACAGAAAATCAGATTTGATGGCACTGAACATCGAGAATGGGACCACCAACGAGCAGAAAATCAGTCTTGATGGCACTGAACATCGAGAATAGAACCATCAACGATCAGAAAATTAGTTTTGATGGCACTGAACATCGAGTATAGTACCACCAACGAGCAGAAACCCTGTTTTGAAGGCACTCAACATCAAGAATAGAACCATCAACAATCAGAAAATCCTGCTTAATGGCACCACCCATCACCACACTAAATTTTTTTACACACCAATGCATAAATATACTTTAATTTATATAAAAATTCATTTCGAGGTGAACGGAACATGAGCGGCTACCTGCTTCTTGAGAACGGCACAAGCTATAAAGGAAATTTAACCGGCGCGGACGTCGGGGGCGAGATCGTTTTTTATACCGGCATGACCGGCTATCAGGAGGTGCTGACAGACCCGTCCTACCAAAATCAGATTATCGTCTTTACGTATCCGCTTATCGGAAATTACGGGATTAATGCTTCAGACTTTGAAAGTGAAAGACCTCAGATTAAAGGCGCTGTCTTTTATGAATGCTGCGAGCATTTTTCCCACTACGAGGCAGCTTACAGCGTGAAGGAGTACTTGAGCAAATGGAATGTTCCGTTTATCAGCCATGTGGACACAAGGTCTGTCGTGAAACAAATCAGAAAGTACGGGACAATGAAAGCAGAGCTTTCGGCCGTAAAAAAAGATCTTTCTATGTTTCCGGAAAAACAGCTGCCGAGCATCAATGAAACTCTTACAACGGCAGGCGATGGGGATGTCCATGTTGCCCTCATTGATTTCGGTTTTAAAAAATCCATTGGGGCTTCCTTTTTAAAGAGGGGCTGCAAAGTGACCACTATTCCTTATACAAAGTTACATGAGCTCAGCTCAGTAAAGCCGGATGCCATTGTTTTTTCAAATGGACCAGGAGATCCGAAGAGTCTTGCCATGTATTTGCCGGCGATCAAGAAAGCGACGGAAGAATACCCTTCACTCGGTATTTGCCTTGGCCATCAGCTGATTGCTCTTGCATACGGGGGAGATACGAAGAAGCTGCGGTTTGGCCACCGGGGAGCGAACCATCCGGTTGCTGATCAGGTTAAGGGGAAAGTGTTCATGACCTCCCAAAATCACAGCTATGTCGTGACGTCGCATCAAGATGCGTTTAAGGTCCGTTTTCTGAATGTGAATGATCAATCAGTGGAAGGCATGCTTCATAAGTCGCTTCCGATTCTGTCCGTTCAGTTTCATCCGGAAGCACATCCGGGACCGGCAGAGAGTGAATACTTGTTTGACGAGTTTTTGGAAATGGTGAAAAAGACAAGGAGAGAAACGGTATATGCCTAAACGACATGATCTTAAAAGCATCTTGGTAATTGGTTCAGGACCTATCATTATCGGTCAGGCAGCAGAATTTGACTATTCAGGAACGCAGGGGTGCATCGCGTTAAAAGAAGAAGGCTACAAAGTCATCCTTGTGAATAACAATCCTGCTACGATCATGACGGATCATGAGTACGCTGATGAAATTTACTTTGAACCTCTGACGGTGAAAAGTCTCACAAAAATTATTGAAAAAGAACGCCCGGACGGTCTGCTTGCGTCGCTCGGAGGACAAACAGGATTGAATCTTGCCGTCAAGCTGCATGAGGCAGGCATTCTTCAAAAATATGGGGTGGAAGTGCTTGGAACGAGCGTCGATTCGATTCAAAAAGGGGAAGACCGGGAGAAATTCAGAAAGCTCATGTATGAATTAAATCAGCCCGTTCCTGCGAGTGAAATCGTGACAGACGCAGAGGGAGCAGTCGCTTTCGCAGAAAGTATCGGCTACCCAATTATCGTCCGGCCAGCCTATACGCTTGGAGGCAAGGGAGGCGGCATTGCGGAGGATGAGAAAAAGCTGATGCAGCTGATGAAAAGCGGGCTGAATGCGAGTCCCATTCATCAGTGCCTCGTTGAAAAGAGCATTGCAGGGTTTAAGGAAATTGAATATGAGGTGATGAGAGACCGCGCCAATACGTGCATAACGGTGTGCAACATGGAAAATATTGATCCGGTGGGTATTCATACCGGTGATTCAATGGTTGTTGCCCCTTCCCAGACATTGACCGATCATGAGTACCAAATGCTCCGGTCTGCATCTCTCACGATTATTTCAGCGCTTGAAGTAATCGGCGGATGCAACATTCAATTTGCGCTTGATCCTGTAAGCAAACAATACTATGTCATCGAAGTAAATCCGCGTGTCAGCCGTTCCTCAGCTCTTGCATCAAAAGCAACCGGCTATCCGATTGCCAAACTTGCTGCGAAGCTTGCTTGCGGCTATACGCTGGATGAACTGAAGAATCCGCTGACACAGTCAACGTTTGCAAGCTTTGAACCTGCACTTGACTATGCAGTGGTTAAATTTCCGAGATGGCCGTTTGATAAGTTTAAAGATGCGGACCGTGTTCTGGGCACAAAAATGAAGGCAACGGGCGAAGTGATGTCAATCGAACGGAACCTGGAGGCAGCGATTCAAAAAGCAGCAGCTTCTCTTGAGCTCGGAAACATTGGAATCTGGCATGAAGATACGGCCGGTCTATCTGATGTGGAGCTTCTGAGCTTGCTGAAATACGCTACCGATCAGCGCTTCTTTGCCATCATGGAGCTATTGAGAAGAGGCGAAACCATCCATGTTATTCATGAAGAAACCGGCATTGATTATTATTTTCTGAACATCTTTGCCTCTCTTATCGAGCTTGAACAGCAGCTGAAGACTTCTTCCCTTGATACAATGACACGCGAGTTTTTCACCCGCATCAAGGAAAAGGGCTGCTCAGATGCATATATTGCCCACGTGCTGAATGAAAAAGAACCGAAAGTGTCAAAGGTGAGAAAATCACTTGGCATTACCGCTAAATATAAGCTGGTAGATACATGCGCCGGGGAATTCGAAGCGAGAACGAACTATTATTACTCTGCGTACTTTGGAGAGTGCGAGCTTGAAAAAGAAGCTTCTCCTCAAAAGAAGAAGGCACTTGTACTGGGTTCAGGCCCCATCCGGATCGGGCAGGGAGTTGAGTTCGATTACAGTGCTGTTCAGGGAATTAAAGCCCTGCAAAAGCTTGGATATGAAGCCATTATGATCAACAACAACCCGGAAACCGTCAGCACGGATTTTGAAACCGCAGACCGTCTTTATTTTGAACCCCTGACAGTAGAGCACGTTATGAATGTGATTGAGGCTGAGGGCATTGATGTGACGATTGTTCAGTTTGGCGGACAAACGGCAATCAATCTGGCTGCCGCCCTTGAGGCCGAAGGAGCGGTTCTCCTTGGGACAGACTCAGAAACCCTTGATATTCTTGAAGAACGTGAACGGTTTTATCACCTGCTTGACGAACTTGAAATCCCCCATCTGCCTGGAGCGACGGCCCATCACGAGGAAGAGGCGCTCGCGGAAGCTGAGAAAATCGGCTATCCGGTTCTGATCAGACCGTCCTATGTGATTGGAGGAAAAGGAATGCTCGTTCTTGAAACAAAAGAGCAGCTTCAAAAGCAGCTGGAAACAGCAGGGAAGCACGCGTTTCCTGTGCTGATCGACCGTTTTGTCATCGGAAAAGAAGCAGAGCTTGATTTAGTGGCTGATGGAACAGGCATTTTCGTTCCGGCGGTGATGGAGCACATTGAGCCTGCAGGAGTCCATTCAGGTGACAGCATGGCGATTATTCCTTCCCGGTCAATCAATGCTGAACTTAAAGCAGACATGCATGAAGCTGCCCTGAAAATCGTGCAGAAACTCCAATATAAAGGCATGATGAATATTCAATTTTTAATAAAAGATGATGAGATTTTCGTACTTGAAGTCAATCCTCGTGCAAGCCGGACTGCACCTGTTGTCAGCAAAGTGATGGATGTGCCTATGATTCGCCTTGCCGCAGAAGCGCTTGACGGAAAAATGCTCTCTCATCATTCCATAGAAGAAAAAGAGTATGTAGCTGTAAAATATCCTGTTTTCTCAAGTCACGCTCTTCAGAATGTTGATTTGCTGCTTGGACCTGAAATGAGGTCAACGGGAGAAGGCATGTGTCTGGCACCGACAATTGAAGAAGCACTCGGCAAAGTATTTGATGAAGAAGGCGGGAAGGAAACAAATGTGTTTTTGGATACGCCTGATCAGCAGCTTCTCAGCCAGATGAAAGACGCAGGAATAACGGCTGTCACAGAAGATTTTGATGAATGGGCCGAAAATGCCCGCAATGGTTTGCTTGTGAGTCTTATGAAGGAACAATCAGCAGATTTAAGGCTGAAAGCATTGGATAAAGGAATTAAAGTGTTCTCAAATCGGGAAACATTTGCCGCTTATCTGCAGGCTGCACAAGATTACAAAGTGTATTCAATAAAAGAATTAACACGAACAGGAGTGAAGGCGTGATGAGTTCAGTGAAACTTGCCCGGGTGGAGTCCTCTTTCTTTGGAAGAGATTGTCTGACCCTGCTTGATTATACAACCGAAGAAATTCTTCACATCATACACGAGGGCATAGAGATGAAAAAAAATCCGATTCAGTCGGTGCTCTCAGGCAAAATCCTTGCAATGATTTTCGAAAAATCATCAACCCGCACCCGTGTCTCATTTGAAGCCGGCATGCAGCAGCTTGGAGGAAATGCTCTGTTTTTAAGCAGCCAGGATCTTCAGCTTGGACGCGGTGAGAGCATTGCGGATACGGCTAAGGTTTTATCGGGTTACGTGGACGCTATCATGATCCGGACATTCCAGCATGAAAAAGTCGAGGAGCTTGCCCGCCACGCATCAATTCCGGTCATCAACGGACTGACCGATACGTATCATCCTTGCCAGGCGCTGGCTGACTTAATGACCATCCTTCAGCTGAAAAAGACATTTAAAGGAACGAAGGTCGCCTACATAGGTGATGGCAACAATGTTGCGCATTCCCTGCTTATCGCATGTGCAAAAGTCGGAATGGATGCAGTCATCGCGCATCCGGAAGGGTATGGGCCAGATCCTGAAGTCATGAAAAAAATCCAGCAGGTCTGTAAACAAACCGGAGCAGCTGTTACGGCTGTCACGAATCCTGCAGAAGCGGTGCAGGGTGCTGATATCGTCTATTCGGATGTCTGGACGAGCATGGGGCAGGAAGAAGAAAATGAAATCCGGCTAGCTGCCTTTGATGGATATCAAATCAACAGCAAACTCATGGCAGGCGCCAAGGCGGACAGCAGCTTCCTTCACTGCCTGCCGGCCCACCGCGGCGAAGAAGTTACAGCCGAAGTCATTGACGGCAGCCAGTCAGCGGTCTTCCAGCAGGCCGAAAACCGGCTGCATGTGCAAAAAGCATTGCTGAAGGAGATTCTTGCTGGATAAAAAGGTTTAAATGTGAGCTCAGTCCGCCCGGTTAAGGGCTGACTGGGCCATTTTTATCTGCAAACACCTTCTGAACATGTATGATCTCTAGCTAATTCTCTGTTTACAGCCAACCTTCCAACATTTACGTACAACAATCGCAAATTAACAACCAACAATTGTGTATTTACTACCAACTTCACCGCTACAGGACTATTACTGCAGACAAAACACCCCCGAATGAAAAGCTCATTCAGGGGTGCTTTCCTCTATCAAGAAAAAAGAGTCAAAATCAAAATAACCGGGCCAACAATAAAGCAATAATAAGCAAAGTACTTCAGATTTCCTTTTTCCATAATGCCCATAAACCACTTCAGTGAAAAATAGGACATGATGAGCGATCCAGCAAAGCCTGCTGCATATGGCATAATGAGCTCATTAAAATGTTCATCTGCCAAAAGATCGCTGATGCCGAGGATCATACCGCCTGCACTGACGGGGATAAACAAAAGGAACGAAAATCTTAGCGCTGTTTCTTGCTTTGTCCCGAGAGCCATGGCTGCTACGATTGTAGCTCCGGACCGGCTGATTCCCGGTATCAGGGCTACAGCCTGAGCAAAACCGATTAAGACAGCATCCTTTACGGTTAAATCTCCGTCTTTTTTATTGCCGCGCAGATTTCGGATTAAATAAAGGGCAATGCCCGTTACAATCAGGGATCCTGCAGCAAGCCTGACATCCTTGCTTGAAAGGACATCTTTAAATAAAATTCCGAGAACAGCGGCAGGGATTGTAGCGATAATCAGATAAAGAATAAATTGAAAATCCTTTTTATTCTCCGGGTTTCTGTTTACTGCGTAACTGGCACCATTGACAGACAGCCTGATGAGGTCTTCACGGTAGATAAGCAAAACAGCAAGGAGCGAGGCAGCGTTAACAAGGAGTTCAAAGCTCAGTCCTTCAATTTTCACGCCAAGAAAGTGCTGGGCAAACACCAGATGGCCGCTGGAGGAGACAGGGATTGGCTCTGTAAAACCCTGAAACAGCCCAAGCAGTAAATATTTCAGTATCAAATAAAAGTCTTCCATAAAGATAAAATCCTCCATTTCCCTTCTTATTTAACTACAGGTAAAAGAAGAGTGTAAAGACAAACTTAACCCGTGTTTTACATGGATTACCCTCGTTTAAACCATACTACAGGTGTATGAAACCTTTAAGGAGGGAATTAATTTGGGGCAGCAGCACCGCTTTAAATCAGGCCAAAAAGCACCTAATAACGGTGTGTATGTAGAAATTGGGGAGACAGGATCAATGGTCAAAAATCCCCGTAAAATAAAGCTTCAGGCAGGAGACCATTTTCCGGAAACGTCAAATGACGACCGTGAATGGACATACCAGCGCAAACCTTGACATCCGGTCATACAAAAAAACCCTACTGTTTTCAGTAGGGTTTTTTGCATGCAGAGTCGAAGTCAGGTATTAATGATGTCCTTCTGCCGATTTGTCAGGAACAATTTCACCCAAGATCAGGATGACAACGGTTACAGCTACAGCGAGGATAGAAGCTGTAACAAAGTTATAGGCGACACCTGTCATAGAAGCAACAACGTATGCCATCATTTGCATTAATAAAAACGTCCAGAAAAAAGTCCAAAAATAGCGCAATCTGTTCACCTCATTCTTCAAACAATTCTATGTCCATATTATCATACATAGATTGAGGAATAAAAGCATTATTTCTGCTGAACGTGACCATTTGATGAACGTTAATGGATGGCGGGACTGGGTATAAATCCATTCGTTTTATGCTAAGTGAACATACGTTGTATAGAGATTCAAAGTACGACTGAAAGGAGGTGGGCAAAGATGGGCATTACAAAACGGTTTTTTCAGCTTGATTCCGAATGGAGCATTATTCACTATCCGTATCAGCCGAATGGGTTTGGGGTCTATATTTTTGGGGACAAAACTCATTTCGTCGATTCGCAAACAAGCTTCTGGCTTCAGCACTATGGAAGAAATCAGCTGCTTGGCGTCCTTCTGGAAGCGGGCTACACGGTCTTTACGTCCAATTTGTACGGGGCGAATTGGGGAAGTCCGAAAGCACTGCAGCTCGCAATGAGGATTTATCATATTGTCATGAAAAAAGAGATATTAAATGAGCGTGTACACATTCTTTGCGAGGGAATGGGCGCGCTTGTTGCAAAGGAACTTATGAAATCAAGCGATAAAATCAGATCTGCTGCCATGTTTAATCCCTGCCTGAATCTAAACGCCCACCTTGAAAAAGAGAGAGAAAACAAATTTTTCTACAAACGGCTTTCCCGCGAAATAGCCCTGGCATATGACAAGGATCCAAAAGAGGCAGGGAGCATGACATTTGATGAAAGCTTTGATACAGCAGACATCCCGGTTCATATATGGCAGCGGATGAACAGCATCACCTACCCTTATCAGGATCACAGCAAAATGTATGAGGAGCACAGAAGCAAGCATGGAAATCCGATTGATCTCACGTTTCATCTTGCCGACAATCAATACAGATTGCATCACTCGGTCGTGAAATTTTTTAAAGAAAATGAAAAAAATTTGTAGCCGGAATCGTTCCTGCATCAGGAACGATTCTTTTGCGCTGTTTTTTAGCATACGATTACTATAACGCTCTTATAAGGAGGATTCGTAACATGAAAAAAGCGTTCATTGCGGGCACCCTGCAGTTTGTCGGTTTTTCCCTCTGCAGCAGGCTGCTTGAAGAGGGCGTATGTGTTGATGGCATCAGCAATGATTATGAGGATGAACTCGAACAGAGAGTTGCTGAAGAAAAGCTGATGATGATCGGGAGAAATGCTCTGTTTCAAAGTGTGGAGTCTGTTCCAAAAGAAAAAGAGCATGATCTTATTTTCTGCTGCATTCAGGATCCTGCTGACAAAGAAAGCAGGATTCATGAAAATCTTCTAAAAGAGTGTGCTTCTCTTTCCCTTACTCACAAGATTCCTCTAGTATTAATTTCATCGATGGAAGTATACGGGGAGAATCAGCTTGTCATTGATAAAAACACGGTACCGGTTCCAACAACTATTAATGGAGCTGCTCATTTAAAGCAGGAACAGACATTGAAAAAGCTTTTTAACCAGTCAGGGCTGCTGAAAATCATCCGGTTTCCAGGTCTTTACGGTCCGTGGCAGCCAAATTCGGGCAGCATTCATAAACGCATTGTTGCTTCTTTAACTGGAGGGAGCCCTGTTCAGGATGAAAGAGAGGAAAGAAGAGACCTGCTTTACATTGAAGATGCTGTTAATGCCCTGATTGAGCTGTCTAAACTTGAAACATTTACAGGAGATACCGTTCATTTGTCGTCCGGAAAAGAAAATCAGTGGAGGGAGGCTGCAATGCTTTTAAATGAAAAAAAGGAGAGCGGGATCGCCTGCAAAGTTTCAGAGGACATAAAATATACTGTGCGCAGGAGCGTATCACTAAAAGAGGGATTAAGCGCCCAAACCGAGTGGATCAGGCAAAACCTTTATATTTTTCAGTCCCTTTAGATAAAATCTCTCATTTGCTTGTTTTTTGGGAAATATATCCTTGTGCCGAATGAACCATACAGTCTAAAATATAGAGGAATCTAGACTAGCACAAGCTTAAAGGAGCTGCTTGCCATGCTGAAGAAAAGTATTCTCTTCGCGATGTGCCTTTTTTTTCTGGCTGGATGCGGACAACCCCGTCAGAATGAGCTGGAAAAAGTAGGCTTGCTTGTACCTGATACGATCAGCGATCAGGTTTGGGGAACGAAAGGATACAAAGGGCTTTTGAAAATACAATCGCAATACGGGGCCGAAGTTTTTTATAAAGAAGGCATGAATAATGAAGATGCCGTGAGAGAAGCCGTCAATGAGATGAGCGGCAAAGGAGTCAATCTCATTTTTGGCCATGGAAGCGAATATGAAGCCTATTTTGAAGGGCTGAATGAAGAATATGAAGATATCCGGTTTGTTTTTTTCAATGGTGATGCAGATGGAGAGAATGTGACGAGCCTTAACTTCAATGCGAATGCCATGGGGTTTTTTGGGGGCATGATCGCCGGGGAAATGACGAGCACCAATAAAGTGGGAATTCTTGCTGCGTATGAATGGCAGCCGGAAATTGACGGTTTTTATGAAGGGGCTTTCTATCAAAACCCTGATATTGAAGTGAAGATTCAATATGTCGAGAGCTGGGATGATGTGCGGACAGCTCTGAATTATACAGATGAAATGCTTGCCGAAGGCGTGGATGTTGTATATCCGGCAGGCGACGGCTATAATGTACCTGTAATCGAAAGAATGAAAGAAAAAGGCCTGTATGCCATCGGCTATGTGTCCGATCAGTCAGACCTTGGAGAAAATACCGTTCTGACAAGCACAATTCAGCATGTGGACAGGCTTTATGAGCTTGTTGCAAAGAAATACGAGGCCGGAGAACTGGCCAGCGGAAATCTCTATTTTGATTTTCATGATAATGTGATAGAAATGGGTACATACAGTCCGAAAGTCGACAAAGCCTTTCAGGAGAAATTAGAGCAGCAAATTGAAACCTACCGGCAAACAGACAAATTGCCAAATCAGCTGTAAAGGAGAAATTTAGAATGAGCCAGGATACTAAAACACTTGAATTTATGCAGATTGCCATGAAATATCTTCCAGAGGCAAAAGCGAAGCTTGATGAAGCAGGAATTGAAATCAGAGCTGAACACCTTCAGCCAATGATGGAGCTTTTAACGAAAGTCATGAACGATGCATACGAACTTGGAAAAAATGAAGCAGGAAAATAAGAAAAAGCGCAGCCGGTGAGATAAGCTGCGCTTTTTTATTTGAGCTTTTGTTTGAAATAATCCAGTATCGGTGAAAACTCTTTTACGACCGGCTTTAATTCTTTTATCGAGTCCATAATGTCATCAATCTGCATGAAAATGCTAAAATAATCGGTTCCGGACTGAGGTTCCTGCTCATCAAGAGCGGGCCTTTTTTCTGTTTCCTCCTGATCTGTGCGCAGCTCACGTCTATCGCCGAACATGAAGGAGTTGAAAAAATCTCCGGACTCATCCGCCTGTCTTTTTTCGCTCAACATAAACACCTCTCTTAGTTTTCCTTACTGACAGTGTATGTTCTGATTCAAAAGCGGAGCGAGGCAAACGCACAGATTTGGATTGAAATTTTGAAAAGAATACGATAAAATTAGTACCAGGTAATAATAATTGATTCTAAAAACAAGCGAAAAAGGAGCTGCATATATGAGTGCTGGAATTATTGGGATTGCACGGTATACTCCGGACCGTACTGTAACAAATGCTGATCTTGAGAAGGTGATGGATACATCAGATGAATGGATCCGCACACGGACAGGTATTGAAGAACGCCGTCTTGCAGATGATGATATGGATACTTCCGATATGGCTTACTATGCAGCTGAAAAAGCGATTGAAAACGCTGGACTGACTGCAGAGGATTTGGATATGATTTTAGTGGCCACTGTAACGCCCGATCAGCCATTTCCTACGGTTGCATGCATGCTGCAGGAAAAACTCGGGGCAAGGAAAGTAGCTGCCATGGACTTGAGCGCGGCATGTGCGGGCTTTATGTACGGACTGATTACAGCTCAGCAGTTCATTGAAACGGGCGCTTATAAAAATGTGCTCGTTGTAGGTGTTGAAAAACTGTCAAAAATTACAGACTGGGATGACCGCAACACAGCCGTCCTTTTCGGAGATGGTGCCGGAGCGGCCGTTGTCAGCAGTGTATCAGAAGGCAAAGGATTTCTTTCTTTTGAGCTCGGTTCAGACGGTTCTGGCGGAAAACACTTATATCAGGATGAAAAAATTGTGATGAACGGCAGGGAAGTTTTTAAATTTGCCGTCAGACAGATGGGTGAATCGAGTGTTAATGTCATTGAAAAAGCGGGCCTTAAAAAAGAGGATGTTGACTTTTTAATTCCGCATCAGGCAAACATTCGGATCATGGAAGCAGCGAGAGAGCGTCTTGAGCTTCCAGTTGAAAAAATGTCAAAAACGGTTCATAAATATGGAAACACCTCAGCGGCATCCATTCCGATTTCACTTGTAGAGGAAATTGAGGCAGGGACGGTCAAGGACGGAGACGTTGTAGTCATGGTAGGTTTTGGCGGCGGATTAACTTGGGGCGCCATTGCTATGCGCTGGGGAAGATAAATTTTCAAAAAAACAAAAAAGGCAGGGTGTATACAGATGACAAACAGGCGAGTTGTTGTAACTGGACTTGGAGCCATTACTCCAATTGGAAGCGATGCAGCGTCCACTTGGGACAATGCAATTAAAGGGGTATCAGGTGTCGGCCCGCTGACGCGGATTGATTCTGCTGATTACCCTGCAAAAGTGGCGGCAGAAATTAAGGACTTTGATGTTGAGAAGTATATGGATAAAAAAGATGCAAGAAAGATGGACCGTTTTACTCAATATGCAGTAGCAGCCTCTTTTATGGCAGTTAAAGATGCAAAGCTTGAAATTACAGATGAGATTGCACCTCGTGTTGGAGTATGGATCGGATCAGGCATCGGCGGGATGGAAACCTTTGAAAATCAGTTTGAAACATTGCTGACAAAAGGTGCAAGACGCGTAAGCCCATTCTTTGTTCCAATGATGATTCCGGATATGGCAGCAGGCCAGGTGTCGATTGCTTTAGGGGCAAAAGGATTTAACTCATGTACGGTAACAGCATGTGCTACCGGCACAAACTCAATTGGTGATGCATTTAAAGTTATTCAGCGCGGTGATTCCGATGTAATGATCACAGGCGGAACAGAAGCACCGATTACAAGAATGGCGTTTGCCGGCTTCAGCGCAAGCAAAGCCCTATCCACAAATCAGGATCCGGCAACGGCAAGCAGACCGTTTGATGCAAACCGCGACGGATTTGTCATGGGAGAAGGAGCGGGAATTCTTGTTCTTGAAGAGCTGCAGCATGCACTCGACCGCGGAGCGCCGATTTATGCAGAAATCGTCGGCTACGGAGCTACCGGTGATGCTCACCATATCACGGCTCCAGCACCTGGAGGAGAAGGCGGCGTGCGCGCAATGAGAATGGCGCTTGAAAACGGCGGCCTGTTACCAGAAGACGTTGATTACGTAAATGCCCATGGCACAAGCACTCCTTATAATGATAAATTTGAGACGCTTGCCATTAAAGAAGTATTTGGAGAGCACGCATACAAGCTTGCCGTTTCATCAACAAAATCCATGACAGGGCACTTGCTTGGAGCAGCGGGCGGTGTTGAAGCCATTCTTTCGATTCTTGCCATCAAAGAAGGCATCATTCCTCCAACCATTAATCTTCATGAAAAGGATCCGGAATGTGACCTTGACTACGTTCCAAACGAGGCAAGAAAAACGGAAGTGAATGTTGCTCTGAGCAATTCACTGGGATTCGGCGGACATAACGCAACGATTATCTTTAAAAAATATCAATGATTTTAAATGCCTCTTTTCTCCGGAAAGGAGGCATTTTCATTTCCCCTTTCACCCTCTCGCCCGCCTCTTCATAAGATACCGCAGAGGGGAGTGCGGATGTTTTATGACTGTAATCAAGACAAATGAATGGCTCGGGGAATCAACCGATCATCTTAAAATTTGCGGACGGCTGAAGCCGTACTTTCATAAAAGCAGCACAAGGGAAATCAGCGGCTATTTGCATTCTTTCGGTATGTACAAAGGGGAAGAAGCAGGTCGCCTGCTCCTTGCAGATTTGAAAAAAAACAAGGTGTGGGATATTGTGAGGGCGGATGAAGCACTGCTCAAAAAGGAATGGTCAGGTCCGGATGTGCCTGTATTCATTCTGCCTGCTGATGCGGCCAACAGGAAAATGCGTGATGAATTTGGCGGGAAATCAGGTCTTGCCTTTCATGATAAACTCTTTTTGTTTCTGTCGGATAACAGCAAAAAAGACATTCAGACAATCCTGACTCATGAATATCATCATGTCTGCAGGCTTGCAAAAGACCCGAAAAAGGAAAGGGACTATACGCTGATGGATGCGGTCATTCTTGAGGGCTTGGCAGAGAATGCAGTCAGGGTGAGGATGGGGGAAGAATATGCAGGATCCTGGACGAAGCGCTATACCAAGGATCAGGTTCAGTCTTTCTATGAGAAAATCTTAAAACCCAATCTTGAGCTGAAAAGCGATTCAAGAAAGTTCACTCAAATCATGTTCGGAACAGGCTTTTATCCAAAGATGCTGGGGTACGCAGCAGGCTATCATATCGTGAAGGACTATATGGAAAAGACAAAAATAAACATGACAGATCTCTTTTTTGTTGGTATTTTTTCCTAGTAAAGACGGGAATTTATTAAAAAAATTACAATATTTTAAAAATTCGCTTGCTTTTGTAAAACTTTTGTAATACTATACAAATATATATTTTCTGACTATTCTATGTTTACAAAAAGTTAAGATGATTTATATAATTAATAAGGGAATTCTTTACATCATAGGGCGGTGAAGGGTATTGTCAGTACTGTTGGAAGTTAAGAATCTGAAAACATATTTTTACAAAAAGAAGCAAGCTGTTCCTGCTGTGGACGGCGTTGACTTGAAAATACATAAAGGTGAGACGGTTGCACTTGTAGGGGAATCGGGATCGGGCAAAAGTATTACCTCTCTTTCGATTATGGGACTTGTGCCAAGTCCAGGAGGAAAGATAGTTGATGGAGAAATTCTGCTTAACGGCAAGGATTTGGCCAAGCTTTCCGAAAAGGAATTGTGCAAGGTGCGTGGAAATGACATCTCAATGATTTTCCAGGAGCCGATGACCTCTCTGAATCCTGTTCTGACCATCGGCGACCAGATCACAGAAGTGCTGATGTACCATCAGAAGCTTCCAAAAAATCAGGCTGTCAAAAAAGCAATTGAGCTTTTGAGATTAGTAGGGTTCAGCCGGGCTGATGAAATTATTTATGATTATCCTCACAGATTATCAGGCGGAATGCGCCAGCGTGTTATGATCGCGATCGCGATGAGCTGCAACCCGAAGCTCCTGATTGCGGATGAGCCGACAACGGCACTGGATGTTACCATTCAGGCACAGATTCTGGACCTGATGAAAGATGTCAGCCAGAAATTTGATACTAGTATTCTCTTAATCACTCACGATCTCGGCGTTGTATCTGAAATAGCCGAGAGAGTAGTAGTCATGTATTGCGGACAGGTAGTTGAAGAAGCGTCCGTAGATGATTTGTTTGATGCACCGCTTCACCCTTATACTCAGGGACTCATGGCTTCCATTCCTTCAATAGACGGAGAAATTGAGAAGCTGAATTCAATTCCAGGCAACGTTCCAACACCGGATAATCTTCCTGCAGGCTGCAGGTTTGCACCAAGATGCCCAAAAGCATTTGATAAATGTTTCAGCGCTCTTCCTGAGTTGACGCAGCATTCAGCTCATCGCTCTGTCCGGTGCTTTTTATATGATGACGAGGAGGCTGCCGTTCAATGAAAGTTGCAGATGCAGAAAGAAAGACAGCGCAGCTGAAAAACGATGAAACGATTCTTCAGCTGATAGATGTACAGAAGCATTTTCCGATCAAATCGGGAATTCTTCAAAAAACGGCAGGGTATGTAAAGGCCGTAGATGGAATCAACCTGACTGTTAAAAAGGGAGAAACCATCGGAATAGTAGGTGAATCAGGCTGCGGAAAATCTACTGCAGGGCGGACGATTATCCGTCTGTATGAGCCAACCGGCGGGAAAATTCTGTTCGACGGACAGGATATCTCCCATTTACCCGAAAGTGAGCTCCGCAAAACCGTCCGGAAAAATATTCAGATGGTGTTTCAGGATCCGTTCGCTTCATTAAATCCGAGAAAAACATTAGGTTCCATCATTAAAGAACCGATGAACACCCATAATCTTTACAGAGGAAAAGAAAGAACTGAAAAAGTAGAAGAGCTGCTTGAAAAGGTAGGATTGAATGCAGCCTTCATCAACCGCTATCCTCATGAATTTTCAGGAGGACAGCGCCAGAGAATCGGGATCGCGCGGGCCATTGCCCTGAATCCTCAGATGGTCATTGCGGATGAAGCCGTGTCGGCGCTTGATGTGTCGATTCAGGCACAAATTATTAATCTATTAGAAGATCTGCAGGATGAGTTTAACCTGACCTATATGTTCATCTCGCATGACTTGAGTGTTGTGAGACACATAAGCGACCGTGTCGGAGTGATGTATCTCGGCAAAATGATGGAACTGGCTGATAAAAACAGCCTCTACTCTGAGCCGCTGCATCCTTATACCCAAGCACTGCTTTCAGCCGTTCCGGTTCCAAGAAAAGCAGGTATGGCAAGACGGGAGCGGATTGTCCTGAAGGGAGAATTGCCGAGCCCGGCAAATCCTCCGCAAGGCTGCGTATTCCATACAAGATGTCCGGCTGCAACAAGCGCCTGCCGCGAAGCCGTTCCGCAATTTAAAGAAGTAAAGAAAAATCACTTTGTTGCTTGCCATCTTTATTGATGGCAAGATCAGCATACATCACGCTCTTGAAGGGGGGAGATGGCAGAAGCCATAACTTGTCAGTCAAGAAATCTAAAAATTAAAAATTTTTAAGGGGGAAATACGAAGTGAAACAACGTAAAGGTTTATTTACACTGCTTAGCTTACTGCTGGTATTCTCTTTGTTCCTTGCTGCATGCAACAGCGGCGCAGGCGACAAACCAGCTTCAGGTTCTGGCGACAAAGACAAACCGGCTGAAGATGCCGGCGAACCGCAAATGGGCGGAGATTTAGTAGTTGGAACGATTGGCGGACCAACATTGTTTAACCCAATGTATTCTACAGATGCTTCAAGCTCTGATATCGAAGGCTTCATCTTTGACGGACTTGTGTCTTCTGACACTGAGTTCAACCCGACTTTGCACCTCGCTGAAAAAATCGACGTGTCTGAAGACGGTTTAACGTACACTGTAAAAATCAGAGAAGACGTTAAATTCCATGACGGCGAACAGCTTACTGCAGATGACGTAGTATTTACATACGGCATCCCTAAAAGCCCTGACTATGTCGGTGAGCGCGGATCTGGTTTTGAATCTTTAGAAACAGTTACTAAAAAAGGCGACTTTGAAGTAGAATTCAAGCTTAACAAGAAAGATGCTTCATTCTACCCTGTTTCTCTAAGCTACGGAATCCTTCCTGAGCATATCCTTGGAAAAGTTCCAGTTGGCGAGCTTGGCGAAAACGAATTCAACACAAAATCTCCAATCGGTACAGGCCCATTCAAATTTGTTGAGTGGAAAGACGGAGAATATGTAAAAGTTGAAAAGAACAAAGATTACTTCCTTGGCGAGCCATACCTTGATTCAATCACGTACAAAATCGTTCCTGACCAGGATGCTCTTCTTGCACAGCTTCAAGCTGGCGATGTTCAATTCACAGAAGTTCCAGGTACTGACATTGAAACAGTAAAAAGCACATTCAGCGGCGTAAAAGTTGAGTCTGGCTTAGGTCTTTCTTACACTTACATCGGCTGGAACCAAAAGAACGACCTTTTCAAAGATGTTAAAGTACGCCAGGCTCTAACAATGGCGCTTGACAGAGAATCTATGGTTTCATCTGTTATGAACGGCGACGGTGAAGTAGCTCACGTTCCTGAGAGCCCGCTTTCTTTCGCATACAGTGACGATGTAACAAAGTTCTCTTATGATGTAGAAAAAGCAAAATCAATGCTTAAAGAAGCTGGATGGGAAGATACTGACGGCGACGGCATTCTTGACAAAGACGGCAAGAAATTCTCATTCTCACTAAAAACGAACCAAGGTAACAAAATCCGTGAAGATATCGCGGTTGTTGTACAGCAGCAATTAAAAGAAATCGGTATCGAAGTTAAGCCTGAGATCATCGAGTTCTCTGCTTTCATCGAGCAGGTTTCAGCACCAAACTGGGATTTCGATGCAATGATCTTAGGATGGAGCTTGTCTACATTCCCTGATCAATATGACATCTTCCACTCAAGCCAAATTGCTGAAGGCTTAAACATGACTGATTACACAAACAAAGAAGCAGACAAGTTAATGGAAGAAGCGAAACAAATTCTTGATCAAGATGAGTATGCTAAAAAGTATGCTGACATCTACAAGCTTATTGCTGAAGACCAGCCTTACACATTCCTGTACTATCCAAACGTTCACCGCGTAATGCCTGAAAATCTTCAAGGCTACGAGTTTAACGCGAAGTCTGAGTACTACAACATCCACAAATGGTGGTTAAAACAGTAATTAGTTACTGAAACACTTCAAGGAACGTGCAGAGGGAAGGGAGCATCCCTTCCCTTGTTTTTATGAAGAGAAATGTGCACATTTCTTACTAATTTCGAAAATTGAACGAGTCTGTTTGTTTCTGGACCCTGTTTTTACCTATAGAAAATTGAGAAGGAAAGGGGAGATCTAGCTGTGCTTACTTATATCGTCCGCCGAACATTGATGGCTATTCCCTTATTGTTAGGTATTACAAT
Source organism: Metabacillus sp. cB07 (assembly GCF_016839225.1). Classification (NCBI taxonomy): domain Bacteria; kingdom Bacillati; phylum Bacillota; class Bacilli; order Caryophanales; family Bacillaceae; genus Metabacillus; species Metabacillus sp. cB07. The sequence goes on from NZ_CP069296.1 coordinate 999,292, forward strand.
TATCTCTTTTGCGATTATCAGACTTGCACCTGGAGACCCGACAACACTTTTAATGGACCCGACTATCAGTCCTGCTGATAAGGCGAAATTTATGGAGAAATACGGATTAAATGATCCTGTACACGTTCAATACTTGAAATGGCTTGGAAGCATGGTGCAGGGTGACTTCGGGACATCTCTTATCCGTAAGGGTGTGCCTGTAAGCGAAATGATCATGAACCGTTTGCCTAATACGCTGTTGCTTATGGTTGTCTCTACTGTTCTGGCTCTGATCATTGCCATTCCTTTTGGCATCATTTCTGCAGCAAGACCTTACACAAAAGTTGATTACACTGTATCTGTCACTTCATTCCTTGGACTGGCTACCCCTAACTTCTGGCTCGGGCTGATTTTAATCATGGTCTTTGCCGTTCAGCTCAACTGGTTCCCGACCGGAGGGACCTCAACCTTGAATGCCGAATTCAGCATATGGGACAGGATTCACCATCTCATGCTGCCTGCATTTGTTCTTGCCTCTGCCGATATGGCGGGCTTGACGAGGTATTCAAGGTCAAGCATGTTCGACGTCCTGAAGCAGGATTATATGAGAACTGCCCGTGCAAAAGGGTTTAAAGAATCGAAAGTCATTATTAAACACGGCGTGCGCAATGGTTTGATTCCAATCATCACTATTTTCGGTCTGATGATTCCTTCCTTTATTGGAGGAGCTGTCGTTGTTGAGAAAATTTTCTCATGGCCTGGAATTGGACTTCTTTTCATTGATTCTGCATTCCAGCGTGATTATCCGGTTATTATGGCGTTAACTGTTATTTCAGCTGTTTTTGTCGTCATCGGAAACTTAATTGCTGACATTCTTTACGCAATCTTCGATCCGAGAATCGAGTACTAGGAGGGGGAGCACAATGGCACAAACAAACCTTACACCGGAAACTTCTGGTCAGCTGGCGGTTCACGGGATCAAAGCGAACCCTGACACGTTAACGAAAATATTCTTCAGAAAGTTTGCCAAAAACAAACTGGCTGTTGCAGGTGCTGCATTCCTGATCTTTATCATCTCTGCAGCCATTCTGGCACCTGTCATTGCACCATATGCTTATGAGACACAGGATTTGACGAAAAGACTGGTTCCGCCAGGCGGAGCCGAGAACTTGCTTGGAACAGACCGGTTTGGACGGGATTTGCTGACGCGTCTGCTGTACGGGGCGCAAGTATCCCTGCTTGTTGGATTTGCTTCCGTGCTTGGATCCATTACAATCGGTACAGTAGTCGGAGCTGTAGCCGGTTATTTTGGAGGCATTATTGATGCCATTCTGATGAGATTTGTTGATATTGTTCTTTCAATCCCGCAAATCTTTCTTCTGATTACGCTTGTAACCATCTTTAAACCGGGTGTAGACAAGCTGATCATCATTTTTGCGGTACTTGGCTGGACGACAACTGCGCGTCTTGTCCGCGGTGAATTTCTGTCGCTGCGAACACGTGAGTTTGTTCTTGCTTCCAAGACAATTGGAACAAAAAGCTTTAAGATTATTTTCTCTCACATCCTGCCGAATGCGATTGGGCCGATCATCGTTTCTGCCACCCTTTCAGTAGGCGGAGTTATTCTTGCCGAGTCAACGCTCAGCTACCTTGGTCTAGGCATTCAGCCTCCGACAGCAAGCTGGGGCAATATGCTGCAGGATGCACAGAACTTTACCATTCTGCTGAAATCACCTTGGTACCCGCTATTGCCGGGTTCATTGATTCTCCTGACAGTTCTTGCCTTCAACTTTGTAGGGGACGGTTTAAGAGACGCGCTGGATCCAAAAGTAAACGAATAACAAGAAGAACAGCCAAGATATTGTTTCTTGGCTATTTTTTATTGTAAAAGTAAAATAGTTTTTCCACGTCCAGCTCCAGCGCCTAGATCCTCTGTCAGAACAAGGCGCTTCCGCTTTTGGATTTTGTCGAAAGAATTCAACCATAAAATGAACGAATTGGAATATATTTTCTTTTCCCTGCCTATACTGAAAGACAAAAGCATCGGAAGTGAGGGGTAAGAAATGTTGTTTCTTCATGATGTATGGGTGAATTGGTTCGAGGGTGAAGAAAACGGGTACAACGTGTGTCATTTTCACGAATGGAGAAAAGACGACAGTGTTGAGCTTTTGGATCAGGTTCCTCTGTTTAGAGTAAATTCGGTTTTATTCCATTATATTGAAAACGATTTGTCGGAGCTGCCGCAGGGACTGCTTAAGGACGCCTTTCAAAAGGCATATATCAGAAAAAATCATGAACGGATTCAGCTTGATTATTGTTTTGTCGTCACAGACGGCGAAGGAATTCTTGCCGTTGATACAATCGGCTACAGTATTCCTGTCCGCAAAAGCCGGCTCATTCCAAGACAGGAACAGCTGGTATATGAAATGATAAAAGAAGTAGAAGCTGAAGAATATACGTATGAGGCAGAAATTCTTGAAAAAGAATTTCACATCCTCTCTCCAAGTCCATCTCAAATGAACGGGCTGACCCGCAAGGAGAGACAGCTTAAGCAGCTGCTGTTTATGGCCCTGGATCAGCTTCAGTCAACTAAGAATGCAGCAGAGGTGAAATACTGGTATACAGAATGGAATCCGTCTATGTACGAAACCATTCAGGATTTAAGCTTTGAGGATGTGTGGCAAAAGCTTTACAATGAGACTGTTTCAGGCTGGAGCCCGAAACACATGATTCTTACAGAAAACTTGATTAAAGGCCAGCCCTTTTTTGAAAAACTGTGGGATATGGAGCATGAATCAAAAGTAAATTGAGACAAGCTTAAAAGAAGCCAAAATTGGCTTCTTTTCTGTTTTTGCATTCTGTCCAGAAAAGAATCCGAAAAAACGTTCCAAAAACTTCAATTTACAGGTAAACAAGCTGAAACAATGGTAAAATGAAAGAAAGTCATTCATTTGAGCGAGGGCATATATGATAAGTGAAAAAGAAAAAGTGGAAGAGCTGCAGGCAGAGATATTCGAATTGAAACGGCAGCTTTGGGAACAAGAAGAACTGATCAGAGAAATTTCTGTTCCGATTATTCCTTCGATCATACCGGAAACCATTCTTGTGCCGATTACCGGGAAGCTTTCATCAGATCGGTTTGATATGATTACATCTAAAATTCTGGAAACATCTCACGCAAATGAAGTTGCCACTGTCATCATCGATTTTACCGCTATATCAGAACGGGAAATCGGGGAGGTTGAACTGTTTGGATCCTATATCCAGCAATTGACGGCTGCAGTAAGGCTCATGGGCATTCAGATTCTGTTCGTCGGTTTTGGCCCTGCTGTCATCCAGCTGTTAATTTCATCTGGCTTATCAAACAGCCAGGACATCAAGACGTTTTTAACCTTCCGGACGGCACTGCAGTACTTAATGATGGAAAAAGGCATGGAATTTGAAAAAATGTAGCAGGTAAAAAAAGGGGGAGAGCTCTTAATGAGCCCTCTCCCGTTTTTATTTTCGTTTTCTTCCAAGACCCATTGCGCTTTCCATCTTTTTAATCATTTTTCCCGCCTGTGCGTTTGCACGCTCAGCCCCGCGGTCAAGGATTTCGTCAAGTTCATCTGATTCAACAAGAGAATAATATTTTTCCTGAATTGGCTGCAGGGCGTTGATCACGGCAGCAGCGGTGTCGGCTTTAAAATCTCCGTAGCCTTTTCCTTCATATTTTTTCTCCAGGTCTTCGATGGAAATGCCTGAGAGAATAGAAAAGATGGAGAGGAGGTTAGATACGCCAGGCTTATTCTCTTTATCAAATTTCACGATGCCCTCTGAATCGGTAACCGCACTTTTGATCTTCTTTTCAATCACTTTCGGATCGTCCAGCAGTGTGATAAATGCTTTCTGGTTTGGATCTGATTTGCTCATTTTTTTCGTCGGATCTGCAAGGGACATAATTCTTGCACCGATCTTTGGAATGCGCACTTCAGGGACGGTAAAGATGTCATTGTATTTTTTATTGAAACGTTCGGCTAAGTCTCTTGTGAGCTCCAGATGCTGTTTCTGGTCTTCGCCGACTGGAACGAGATCCGTTTTATATAGTAGAATGTCGGCAGCCATCAGAGGCGGATAGGTTAACAGTCCGGCAGAAACGGCTTCTTTGCCAGCTGATTTGTCCTTGAACTGAGTCATTCGCTCAAGTTCGCCGATATAGGCCACACATTGCATCATCCATCCAGCCTGTGCGTGTGCCGGAACCTCTGACTGAATGAACAATGTTGCTTTTTCAGGATCAAGTCCTACAGCTAAATATAGTGCTGCAAGGCTTTTTATGCTCTTGCGGAGCTGCAGGCGGTCCTGCGGCTGTGTGATGGCATGCTGGTCAACAATGCAAAAATAGCAGTCATAATCATTCTGCAGGTCAACAAACTGTTTCATAGCTCCGATATAGTTTCCTAATGTGACATTACCTGTGGGCTGGATGCCCGAAAAAATAGTTTTCATATCCTCACTCCTTCTTAAAATAACGCAAAAAAGCCCATTCGTCCCCTTGACTAAAAGGGACGAATGGACCGCGGTGCCACCCTGATTATTTCTGCAGCAGAAATCACTTAGCGTCTTTTATCGCAAGACGAAACGGCTGATCCTACTTTGAAGTTCAGTCAGCTGCTCAAAAGTCCATTCCGCAGTGTTTATTGTCCGCCTTTCACCAGGCAGCAGACTCTCTGAAAAATAAGGTCACTGTGTACTACTCTTTTTCATCGCATTTACATGTTATTTCCTATATTATAGTGGCTTTCGGACTCGTTTTCAACTGTTCAAAAATAATAAACAGCAAGAGCTGCAAGCATTGTAGCTGCAAGAACCAGTCCGGCAAACAAAAACGGGGTATATTCAACCCGCAGGAGTTCAGAGAAGAGTCTCATTTCCTCTACTTCCTTCTTATCAAGGTCCCGGCCTTTGGATTGAAAGGTCCTTCTGAACCCCTGAGTGATGCCGTCAAAAAATCCGCCTTCAGCAACCAGAAGAAATAGGGAAGTAAAGAGCAGAAGCCCGGAAATGTAAAATGAAATATTGATATAATGCAGCAGGCTGATCTCCTGATAGAAAAGCAGCGAAAGTAGCAAGACTAGAACAAATGACACGGTGAAGGCTGATAAAAATAATTTTCGGTTCATAAATACCCTCTTTTTTCTTTTTATATTACTAAATTACGGGGATGATCAATAGTTTTTTTATATTGAAATATATAAAAAAAATTATTGTGAGAAAAGTAATACTACTCAGAATATTGTCAGTTTCCCTGCAAAATAGTTTATTAGCTATTGTTGTATATTGTATACATTTTTAATTTTACTTACAATTTAAAATCTTTACAAAGGCAGTGCTTCTGGCCATTTTTATGTTAAATGAATGAAATATCATGAAGAAATACTGTGGATAATATAGGTATAAAGGACTATTTTTGCTTTAAAAAAGTCTTAATTTTATTGCATTTGTGTAAATTTTATTAAAAAAATGAATGTACAAAAATTCGAAAGCTTGTATAATAGTGTTTGTAAGAATTTTTTAAAAATAAAAGGGAGGGTAATAAATGAAAAAGTCAAAATTTTCATTGCTTTTAGTCCTTTCGCTTGTACTGAGCGTTTTCTTAACTGCTTGCTACGGCGGAGGCGGATCCAGTTCTTCTGATGGAGGAGACAAAGACAAAGACTCTAAAGAAGCAGCTAATGTGCCTCAGGAGCTGAAAGTACTTGAATCTTCTGAGATTCCATCTATGGACTCAGTTCTTGCAGAAGATACAATCAGTTTATCTCAATTAAACAATACGAATGAAGGTTTATACCGTATTGATGAAAACCAGGAGCCAATCCCGGGTATGGCTGACGGCGAGCCGGAAGCTAACGAAGACGGCACTGAGTACACAATCAAAATCAAAGAAGACGCTAAATGGTCTAATGGAGAGCCTGTAACAGCTAACGACTTCGTTTTTGCATGGCAGCGCGCTCTTAACCCTGACACAGGATCTGCTTACGGTCCATACATGATGATGGGTAAAATCAAAAATGCTGAAGCATTATATAATGGTAAAGCTAAACCTGAAGATCTTGGAGTTAAAGCTCAAGACGAAAAGACACTTGTTGTGACTCTTGAAAAACCGATTCCTTTCTTCAAGTCATTAATGGCATTCCCTACGTTCTATCCTCAGAACCAAAAGTATGTTGAAGAGCAAGGCGAAAATTTCGGTAAGAAGTCTGAAAATTTAGTGTTCAACGGACCATTCGCAATCAATGGATGGGAAGGACCTGCTGATACTGAGTGGACTTTAGAGAAAAACGCTGAGTACTGGGATGCAAAAAATGTAAGTCTTGAGAAAATTACGTTCAACGTATCTAAAGATCCTCAAGCTGCAGCTAATGCGTTCGAAGCTGGAGAAGCTGATGTAACTCCTAAGCTTTCAACTCCTGCTGTTATCGCTCAATATGAAGGTGACGACCGTCTTGAAAGATGGCTAGAGCCGACAATCTTCTGGCTTAAATTGAACCAAAAGAACGAAGCTCTTGCTAACGTGAACATCCGTAAAGCAATTGCAATGGCATTTAATAAAGAAGATTTAACGAACGAAATTTTAAACAACGGTTCTAAACCGGCTAACTATGCTGTACCTGCTGAATTTGTTACACACCCTGAAACGGGCGAAGATTTCCGTGAAGTTAACAAGGACCTTCTGACTTACAACCCTGAAGAAGCTAAAAAACTTTGGGAAAAAGGCTTAGCAGAAATCGGCAAGAAAGAAGTTAAACTTGTGTACCTTGGCGGAGACACTGAAACATCTAAAACAGTTGACTCTTATATGAAAGACCAGCTTCAAAACACGCTTCCTGGTTTAACTATCGACGTTCAAAGCGTACCTTTCAGCGTGCGTCTTGACCGTGACAAAACGATGGATTATGACATCCAGGCTGCTGGATGGGGTCCTGACTACCTTGACCCGATCTCATTCTCTGATCTATGGATCACAGATGGCGGAAACAACAGAATGGCTTATTCAAACGAAAAATATGACAAGCTCTTAAAAGACGCTCAAACAACACTAGCTAACGATCCTGCTAAACGTTTTGCTGCTCTTCAAGAAGCTGAAAAAGTACTATTAGAAGAAGATGCGGGTATTGCTCCAATGTATCAGCGTGCCTCAAACCTTCTGATTAACAAAAAGGTTGAAGGCTTTACGTACCACCTTGTAGGACCTGAGTACAGCTACAAGTGGATTAAAATCACAGACGCTGAGTAATTTTTAGTTGCAGTTACCAGAAAAATGATTATAATCAAAAAGAATAAGAAGAGAGTATATACGATATACTCTCTTTTTACCTGCTAAAGAATTGTCGAATTATGTAGATGATTCTGAATTTTTTATATAGTTCCAGGAGGTGCACACATGGTCAAATATTTAGGGCAACGCATCATTTATATGTTAATTACATTAATATTAATTGCCTCTTTCACATTTTTCCTAATGAAACTGATCCCCGGTACTCCATTTAACAGTGCCAAGCTTTCTGACTCGCAAATTGAGATTATGAAAGAAAAATACGGGCTGGACGAACCTGTACCAGTGCAGTATATCACCTATATGACCAATATTGTAAAAGGTGATTTTGGAGTATCTTTCCAATTCGACAACACTCCGGTATCTGAGCTTTTAGCTGCTCGTATCGCCCCTTCTGCAACCCTCGGATTTCAGGCAATGTTTGTGGGAACAATTTTTGGTATTTTTCTTGGTGTCATTGGAGCTCTCCGCCAGAATACCTGGATTGATTATGGTGCAACATTTTTCGCTGTTATCGGTAAGTCGATCCCGTCGTTCGTTTTCGCGGGACTGCTTCAATACTATATTGGTGTTAAAGCCGGCTGGCTCCCTGTTGCCTTCTGGCGCGGACCTGAGTACAGCATTCTGCCGACAATCGCTCTTGCGATGTTCCCGATTGCGATTGCTGCACGTTTTATGAGAACGGAAATGATCGATGTTTTAAATTCTGACTACATCACGCTTGCTAAAGCAAAAGGTGCAAGCTACTTTGAAATTGCGTTTAAGCATGCGCTCAGAAACGCGCTGATTCCTGTTGTAACGGTTCTTGGACCGCTTGCAGTAGGTTTGATGACAGGATCTCTTGTCATTGAAAAGATTTTCTCTGTACCGGGTCTTGGAGAGCAGTTCGTTAAATCGATCACTGTAAATGATTATCCGGTCATCATGGGTACAACCTTGCTGTTTGCATTCCTTTTTGTCGTCATCATTCTTGTTGTCGATATCCTTTACGGCATCATTGACCCACGAATTCGTTTAGCGGGAGGTAAAAAATAATGGCAGAAAAAGAAATCAGCAAAGAATTGTTCCAGCCCGCTAAAATTGATTCCTCTAAGAGTGAAGAGATTAACAAACCAAGTTTAAACTACTGGCAGGACGCGTGGCTTCGCGTCAAAAAGAATAAAGCTGCAGTAGTAAGCATGATTGTCATTGTATTATTGGCGCTGCTTGCTTTTATAGGGCCTGCTGTCAGCGGATATGATTCAGCCCGCCAAAAAGCAACGCACTCCAATCTGCCGCCGCGCATACAGGGACTTGAAAATGTGAGCTGGCTTCCATTCGACGGGACAAGAACCCTTAACAATGGGGAAGAAGTTAATGTTTATGAACAAAAACAAATTAAAGAGTACTACTGGCTCGGAACAGATAACCTTGGACGCGATCAGTTCACGCGTATCTGGAAGGGAACGCAGATCTCACTTTATATCGCTTTCCTTGCAGCCTTTATTGATATGGTGATCGGAGTTGCCTATGGAGCTATTTCAGGCTACTTTGGCGGCCGCATTGACAATGTCATGCAGCGTATTATTGAAGTGCTAATGGGAATACCGAACCTTGTTGTTGTTATTCTCATGATCCTGATTTTGAAACCTGGTATCATCTCAATTACTGTAGCCCTGACCATAACTGGATGGGTCGGAATGGCGCGGGTTGTGCGTGCGCAGGTTCTTAAACTTAAAAATCAGGAATTCGTTCTTGCTTCCAGAACGCTTGGTGCAAGTCACTCGAAAATTATCTTTAAACATTTAATCCCGAACCTGGTCGGTGTCATTATCATCAATACGATGTTCACAATTCCGAATGCGATCTTCTTTGAAGCATTCCTGAGCTTTATCGGTCTTGGACTTCAGGATCCTCTTGCTTCACTTGGAACGCTGATTGATGAAGGATTCAAATCGATGAGAGCATTCCCGTATCAAATGATTTACCCTGCGATCGTAATCAGTGTCATTATGGTTGCATTCAATATGATTGCTGACGGACTGCGCGATGCGCTTGATCCGAAAATGAGAGACTAGAGGGCAGGTGAATAGACGATGGAAAAAATACTTGAAGTAAAAGACTTGCACATCTCCTTCCATACATTCGGAGGAGAAGTACAGGCAATCCGCGGAGTTGACTTTGACCTGAAAAAAGGAGAGACACTTGCTATTGTTGGTGAATCCGGGTCAGGGAAATCGGTTACGACTAAGTCAATCATGCGTCTGCTGCCTGAAAGCAACTCTGAAATTAAAAAAGGCCAGATTCTTTTTAACGGAAAAGATCTTGCTAAACTGAATGACAAACAGATGCAGAAGATTCGCGGAAAAGACATCTCTATGATTTTCCAGGATCCGATGACCTCTTTGAACCCGACTATGATTGTCGGTAAACAGATTATGGAACCCATTGTAAAACATCAGAATATGAGCAAATCACAGGCAAAAGAAAGAGCGATTGAGCTTCTTCGTCTTGTTGGAATTCCAAAGCCAGAGCTTCGGTTCAAACAATATCCGCACCAATTTTCAGGCGGTATGAGACAAAGGGTTGTTATCGCAATTGCTCTTGCCTGCAATCCTAAAGTCTTAATTGCGGACGAGCCGACAACAGCTCTTGATGTTACGATTCAGGCGCAAATTCTTGAACTGATGAAGGATCTTCAGAAGAAAATCGATACATCCATTATTTTCATTACGCATGACCTTGGGGTAGTGGCAAACGTTGCTGACCGGGTTGCTGTCATGTACGGCGGCAAGATAATTGAAATCGGCACGGTCGATGAAATTTTCTACAATCCGCAGCATCCATATACTTGGGGATTAATCAGTTCGATGCCAAGTCTTGATTCTCAGGATCAGGAGCTTTATGCGATCCCTGGAACGCCTCCGAACTTGCTTAACCCTCCAAAAGGAGATGCATTTGCTGCCCGTAATGAATATGCAATGCAAATTGACTTAGAAGAGCAGCCGCCAATGTTTAAAGTGTCTGATACGCATTATGCGGCAACATGGCTGCTTCACCCGGACGCTCCAAAAGTAGAACCGCCGGCAGCTGTAAAACTGCGCCAGCGCAAATTCCCTGAAATCAAGGAGGGAAATTAACACATGCAAAAAGAAAAACTTCTTGAAGTGAAAAATCTGAAACAGCACTTTAATGTAGGGAAATCGAATGAAGTGAAAGCTGTTGACGGTATTTCGTTTGACATTTATAAAGGTGAAACACTTGGACTTGTCGGAGAATCCGGATGCGGAAAATCGACAACAGGCCGTTCAATCATCCGTCTGTATGAAGCAACCGGCGGTGAAGTGAAGTTTGGCGGTGTCAATGTCCATGGAAAAAAATCAAAAGCGGATCTGAAAATCTTTAACCGTAAAATGCAGATGATATTCCAGGATCCTTATGCCTCACTTAACCCAAGAATGAAAGTTTCTGACGTTATTGCCGAGGGAATTGATATTCACGGTCTTGCAAAATCAGATAAAGAGCGCATGGAGCGGGTATATGAACTGCTTGAAACAGTAGGTTTGAACCGTGAGCATGCGAACCGCTATCCCCATGAGTTCAGCGGAGGGCAGCGCCAGCGTATCGGAATCGCCCGCGCGCTTGCTGTAGATCCTGACTTCATTATTGCCGATGAGCCGATTTCAGCACTTGATGTTTCGATTCAGGCTCAGGTTGTCAACCTGATGAAAAAGCTTCAGCAGGAAAAAGGTCTTACGTACTTGTTCATTGCCCATGACCTTTCCATGGTTAAATACATCAGTGACCGCATTGGTGTTATGTACTTCGGAAAGCTTGTAGAGCTTGCAGATGCTGAAGAGCTTTATAACAATCCGATTCATCCTTATACACAGGCCCTATTGTCTGCGATTCCGCTTCCGGATCCGGATTATGAGCGCACGCGCATCAGAAAAAAATATGATCCTGCCCAGCACCAGTACACGGCAGGAGATGAACCGCAGTTCCGCGAAGTAAAACCAGGACATTTCGTTATGTGTTCAGAAGCGGAATTCAAACAATATCAGGCAAAATATACGAACTAATAGTGTTGAAGTGACCTCTTTTAAAGGGGTCGCTTTTTTTGGGTCCATGGGAAATCGTGTATAAAAATTAGCAAATCCTGTTGGAATTTGTAAAAATAAGTCTCATTACATGTATGAACCTCCATACATGTCATTTATAATAAGAAGAAACTAGCCAAAGAGGGGTGGTAACATGGCTTTTTATAAGAAGGTTTTGCCTGCCGCTTTGCTTGCATTCATACCTGTATTAGCAGGGGGACATCAAGCGCAAGCGGAACCTGTTTTAACCGCATCCGTTCATGAATCTAAAGAAATTGTTCATCAGCTGAAAGAGCTTCCTGAAGACATGCCCCGTTTTCTGTTTGATTCAGGTCTCGTGTTTCAATACCCTGATGCAATCAGAGGGATCTATGTGACAGGCCATTCAGCAGGCGGCAGCAAGTTCAGCCAGCTAATAAACCTGATTGATCAAACCGATTTAAACGCTATGGTTATCGATGTAAAAGATGATTTTGGGAATCTGACCTACATGCCTGAAAAAACGTCGCCCTACTACGGGATCAGTAAACAGTACATAAAAGATCCGGTTGCTATGCTTGAACAGCTTCAAAAAAAGAACATCTATCCGATTGCAAGAGTCGTTGTATTTAAGGACTCAGTTCTAGCTCAGCAGAAACCTGAATGGTCATTTCAGGACGGCAGCAGCGTATGGAAAAATGGCAGGGGTGAATCATTTGTTAATCCTTTTATGAAGGAAGTATGGGACTATAATGTAAACATCGCCATTGAGGCAGCTAAACTAGGATTCCAGGAAATACAGTTTGACTATGTACGTTTTCCGGAAGGATTTGAAAACAAAGATGCAGCCCTTACCTACAGCCAGGGCGAATATGGCCAGTTAAAGCAGGATAATGTTCAAAAAAGGGTAACAGCGGTTACGGACTTTGTAGCGTATGCAAAGGAAAAATTGAAGCCGTACGGCGTAAAGGTTTCTGTTGATATCTTCGGATACACAGCAACCCTTCCGGAAGCACCGGGCATCGGTCAGAACTTCTCAAAAATTTCAAGCCATGTAGATGTCATCTCCTCTATGATTTATCCGAGCCACTGGACGTCCTATTTCGGCATAGAAAAGCCCGATCTTAAACCATATGAGCTGATTACAGAATATGCAAAGCTTGAAAAGATAAAACTTGCAGAGCTGAAAAACAGTCCGGTCTCAAGACCATGGCTTCAGGACTTCACCGCCTCTTGGCTTGGCTCCGGCAATTATAAAAAGTACGGAAAAGAAGATGTAGAAGCCCAGATCAGGGCGCTTCAGGATCAGGGAATCAATGAATATCTCTTATGGAACGCCGGGAACAATTATACAAAGGGCGTTGATTATACTCCGTAAAAAAACCGGCCAGGTAATGGCCGGTTTTACTCGTTTTAACCTATTGTTTCCGTCCGCCGACTTTTCTCCAGCCGGCCTGTGTTTTCAGGGTGTGATCCACGTTTTCATTCTTCTTTTTGCCGGCAAAGATGGTTTCTCCAATTCCGTTTGCCATGACTCCCATAAAGGCGGTAATTCCGATAACGAGTGCTGCCACAATCAGAAAATCCATTGCATATTCAGCCAAATCCATCACCATCCCATTATTTACTATATTTTTATAGTAGCTCATGTTTAACACTAAGGAAAGAGGGTATATCTAATTTAGAGAGAAACGAACGTTAATGAACAGCAAGGAGCGGGTCAATGAACTGGTATGAGAAGCTTAATCAATACTTTCCTGTTGAGGAAATGAAATCAAAAGAACATATGGAAACTCTTCTGAAAGAGCGGGGTGATATTTACCATAAAGATGAAGGAGAGCATCACGTTCTCATGTATGCCGAGCTTGATGATTTTATCTTCATTGATTACTTATTTGTTGCCAAGACAGCTAGAGGCCAGGGACTTGGCCATAAGCTGATTGCCAAACTGAAAGAACTTGGAAAACCAATACTTTTAGAGGTGGAACCTGTGGATGAAGATGTACTTGATACAGGCAAGCGGCTGAAATTTTACCAGAGAGAAGGCTTTCAGCATGCAAAAGCGATTGGATACAGAAGAAAATCCCTCGCCACGAATGAAGTCAATCCAATGGAAATTCTGTACTGGTCACCTGATGATGCAACCGAAGAGAAAATCTATGAAGCGATGAAAAAGACGTATTTGCTTATTCATACTTACAAAGATAAAGAATTCTACGGGAAAAAATATCAGGATGTTCAGGATGTCCTGTCGATTAACGACCGTGATGATTCAAAAGACATTTTTGAGGATCTGAATTAATTGAGAATCCGGCTGTCCACTTGCGAATGACAAAACCTGCAGAACGCAGGAATTGGCGAGTGTAAAGAGAGTTTTCCCGTCACTTTACGGAATTGTAACTGTTTTGTCAAACATTTGTATTTAAAAAGTGTATACTTACTTACTTTTCTATAGTATAATCCTTTATAGATATTACTTATTTAAAGTAATTTCAATCTAAATACAATTCATCTTACTTATATAGCAGTATGCTCATTTACACATAAAGGAGTGAAAGGTTTATGGTAACGTTATATACATCACCAAGCTGTACTTCTTGTCGTAAAGCTAAAGCATGGTTGGAAGAACATGAAATTCCTTATACAGAGCGCAACATTTTCTCAGAGCCTTTGTCAGTAGACGAAATCAAAGAAATTCTGCGCATGACAGAGGATGGAACGGACGAAATCATTTCAACGCGCTCTAAGATTTTCCAGAAATTGAACGTGAACGTTGAAACGATGCCTCTTCAAGATCTGTATGATTTGATCCAGGAGCATCCGGGACTTTTGAGACGCCCGATCATTATTGATGAAAAGCGTCTGCAGGTCGGATACAATGAAGATGAAATCAGACGATTCCTTCCAAGAAAAGTACGCACATACCAGCTGCGTGAAGCACAGCGTTTAGTTAATTAACTGACAGAAAACCTTCCTTATCATTTAAGGAAGGTTTTCTTTTTTTTCCATGCGCTGATAGATAAAGCCCGCTGCTGTCAGGAAGAGAATCAGCAAGTACGGAAGCAGCGTACCCATGCTTGGGTGGGTATGGAAGATTGGAGCAAGCTTATGCTCATGAATAATCATTTTGCCGGCCGTATAGGCAAGCATGCCTCCCCCGATGTAGACGAGAGCGGGATATTTGTCCAAAAGCTTTAAAATCAAATTGCTTCCCCAGATCATAATAGGAATGGAGATTAAGAGCCCGATGACGACCAGTACCGTTTTTCCCCCTGCAGCACCTGCAACGGCAATGACATTGTCCATGCCCATCAGCATATCCGCCGCCACAATCGTCTGTACAGCTTTTCTCAGAGACTGGTGGCTTTTAATTTCTCCTTCCTTTTCTTCTGACCCGACAATAAGATGATAGGCGATGTAGAGAAGAAGAATCCCGCCGATCAGCTGTACGAATGGAATCTGAAACAAATAGACCGCGACTGTTGTAAGCAGAATCCGGACGACAATGGCAAAAACCGTCCCGAGCACCACAGCTTTTTTCCTCTGCTTTGGCGGAAGGTTGCGGCTGGCCATTGCAATGACAATCGCATTGTCCCCGCCGAGCAGAAGATCAATGCCGATAATCATAACTAAAGACATGAGAAATTCCTGTTCCATTCAAGTACCTCTTTCTGTGTATTAGACTGCTCGTACCAAGTATATGAACGAAAAGATGAATTATGAGCTTATCCTTCTGGGCAAATAACTGTTTTTGTAAATCCTGAGGTTTTTTTATTTCATTCAGAGCAGTTTTATCATAAAATAGGATTACAAGAAGCTTGAAAGGCAAGTCTCATTTTCAAGACAAGTTTTAAACGCCTGCGAAGCGCTGCGCTGACGATTAAATAGGTGCTGATTTGGGTAAAGTGTAAAAAAGTGCAACTTATTTAGGGGTTTAGTTGTCCCTTCAACATCATATAAAGAAGGGAAGGTTGTAAAGATGGAGATAGAACGTATTAATGAATATACCGTAAAGTTTTATATTTCATATCTTGATATAGAAGAGCGCGGTTTTGACAGAGATGAAATCTGGTACAACCGCGAAAGAAGCGAAGAGCTTTTTTGGGAAATGATGGACGAAGTGCATGACGAAGAAGATTTTATGGTCGAAGGACCGCTCTGGATTCAGGTTCAGGCGCTCGACAAAGGGCTTGAAGTGATCGTGACAAGAGCCCAGCTTTCAAAAGACGGCCAGAAAATTGAGCTTCCCCTGTCTGAAGATAAAGTAAAAGAACTTCCTGTTGATGAAAATATTGAATCCATTCTCGATCATCATTTCAGCGATGACCTTGATGAAAAATCAGAGTCGCAGGAGGAGGAGGAACAGCAGCTTGAGTTCCTTGTGAAGTTCAATGATTTTGAACACCTTATTTCCTTGTCGAAAGTACAGCTCAGCGGGTTTACAAACGCGCTTTATTCCATGGAGAACCGGTATTACCTCTTTGTGGAATTCAATGATGAGCATTCAGACGAAGACATTGAAAATATGCTCAGTGTTATACTCGAGTATGGACAAGAATCACGCATGACGATTCACCGCGTTGCCGAATACGGGAAACAAATTATTTCCGAGGACGCTTTGAGTGTTATTAAGCAGCATTTCAGCTGAAGATTTAAAAGCCGATTTCATTCTGATTGAAGTCGGTTTTTTTTTAGCAGGCAGCTGCCATCATCTTTATAGAGTCAGGGGAATGACATGAAGAATACAGTCCGTGTCTTTTTATTTACAGCATTAATAGGAGTCAGCATTTACCTTCTTCAAAACGTGACAGGCAGTATTTCAAGCGAATGGCTTCTGACGGCTGTGACCGTTTTGTTTACATTTTCCATTATCTTCATCGGATTTGTCATCTTCCTGGAAAACCGCAAGCCATCACAGACGATCACATGGCTCGTTGTCCTCGGAAGCTTTCCGCTGATTGGTTTTCTGTTCTACCTTGTGTTCGGAAGGAATGTAAGGAAGCGGAAACTGTTTGACAGAAAGGCGCTTGTTGATGAAAAAATCATGTTTGAAATTGAAGGGAATCAGCGTTCTTATGAAGATAAGATCGACTTAATGGGAGACCACCAGCAAATGCTTTTCAATCTGGCCCACAGGCTCGGCCATACACCGATTTCATTTGCAACAAGGTCAAAAACATTAACGAACGGGAAAGAAACGTTCGACCATATCTTCAGCGAAATTGAAAAAGCCGAGCATCATGTTCACTTGGAATACTATATTGTCAGACACGATGAAGTAGGCTGCAAGCTTAAAGATCTCCTGATCAAAAAAGCAAAGCAGGGTGTTGAAGTCCGCTTCTTATATGATTCAGTCGGCAGCTGGAAGCTGTCTAAATCCTACATAAAAGAAATGCAGGCAGCGGGCATTGATGTCGTCTCTTTTTTGCCTGTTAGAATGCCGTTTTTAAATAATAAAGTAAACTTCCGCAACCATAGAAAAATCATCGTTATAGACGGAACCGCAGGGTTTGTCGGCGGGCTGAATGTCGGAGATGAATACTTGGGGAAAGATGCGTACTTTGGCTTCTGGAGGGATACGCACTTAATGGTGCGGGGTGAAGCCGTCCGTACTCTTCAAATGATTTTTCTGCAGGACTGGTACTATATGACCGGGGAAAACCTTGTGAAGAAGGAGTATATGACACCTTCTGTGCAGCTGGAAGAACATGAAGGCGGAGTTCAGATTATTGCAGGAGGGCCCGATAATAAATGGGAAGTCATCAAAAATCTGTTCTTCTCCATGATTACATCGGCCAAGGATTCCATTTGGATTGCATCTCCTTATTTTGTTCCGGATGAGGATATTCTTTCTGCGCTTAAGGTAGCAGCCTTGAGCGGTGTGGATGTCAGACTCCTGGTACCTCGCCGTCCCGACAAAAAAATTGTCTTTTATGCGTCAAGATCGTATTTCCTTGAACTGCTTGAAGCAGGGGTGAAGATCTACGAATATAAGGAAGGCTTCATGCACAGTAAAATAGTCATCGTCGATTATGAGCTTGCCTCAATCGGAACAGCAAATATGGATATGAGAAGCTTCCACCTTAATTTCGAAGTCAACGCTTTTCTGTACAGAACAAGAAGCACACAGAAGCTTGTGAATGATTATGAAAAAGATATTTTAGACTCTCATGAGATTATTTTGGATGAGTTTGAAAACCGGCCGTTCAAACAGAAATTGTTTGAATCTATGTCAAGGCTGCTTTCGCCATTGCTGTAGGGCATACCTGAAGAGGTGTGTCTTTTTTTGTGCTTTCTTTTTCCTGTTTATTGTATAATGGAAAAGAATTCTAAATAGGAGCTGATAGATAATCATGCTTATAGCTAAAGATGCTGATGGCAGGCTGATCAATCTGACCTCGATAAGGCACGATCATTCAGATCTCCACCGCATGCGCGAAAAAAAGCATTACTGTCCCGTGTGTGACCATCCCCTTGACCTGAAAGCGGGAAGCATTGTAATTCCTCATTTTGCCCATCAGAAACTGAAATCCTGCCTCATTGACCACGAACCTGAATCAGACTATCACCTGAACGGAAAGATCCAGCTGTACCGATGGCTGAAAAGCCAAAACCTGGTTCAAACAGAAATGGAGCGCTATTTTCCTGAGATTATTCAGAGGCCGGACATTTACGCAGACACAGGCCAAAGGAAGATTGCCGTTGAATTTCAGTGTTCATCCATACCTGCTGTCCAGTTTTACAAACGAACTTCGCAGTATAAGCAGGCAAACATTGAACCGCTCTGGATCCTTGGAGCAAAAAACACGGTAAGATTAAGCAGCACCACCTTTCGTATTTCCCCTTTTCAATGGCTGTTTGCAAAACAGGGTCCTGATATTCTGGCTCCCCCGCATCTCCTGACTTATTGTTCATCCCTTCAGGCTTTTCTTCTCATCGAGCATCTCATCCCATTTTCCAAGCAAGTGTTCACATCCATTCCCGCAGTCAAACCCATCCGTCACATCACCCTCCGTGATGTAACTCCGCAGGCAGTGCCTTCATCAAAAAATTGGATCCAGTGGCTTAACCTCATCAAAATGCACCGGCTTAAACCGCACATCCACTTATCAGAAGAATTGAAATCCCTTCAGCAAACTCTCTATGAAAAAAAGCAGATTCCGCTTTCATGTCTTCCTTCCGAAGCCTTCATTCCTTTAGCGACTGGATATCTTTTTCATACTGCTGTTTATGTTTGGCAAACAAGGATCCTGCTTTTTATAGACTCTTTATCTGGACATTCGGTCTTTCGCCTGGAAGATGCGGTAAATGAAATGAAGCGGGACCGCCATATTGTAAGACGTGATATCACACATATGAAGCACGTATCAATCGGAGCTCCTGTCCGGGCTTACCTGGAAGCACTGACTCATACAGGACTGATCGCGAAGGAAAACAAGTATTCTTATAGAAAAACGGCAGATCTTAAATGGAGTCATAATCAGGAGGAGCTTTTGAAAAGAGACAATGAGCTTTTAAGCAAAAGATAGCTGGAAAAGTATGAACAGGGGTCAGATGCAGCAACCTAAGGACAAACAGAAAAATGGAGGAATGAGTATGTTTTATAAGAAGAAAAAGAAAGCGACTTTATTTGATTTTACCGTAACAGCAGCAAGCACGGGAGCCATTGCGTACATCCTGGCAAAATCGATGCAGAAACACGGGGAAGAAAATCACGGACCCCGTCGGGAAATGTCTGATATAGAGTGAAAATAGCAAGACTCTTCAATTGATTTGATAGAAAATATAGAATATTATTGGAGTAATCATGTTTAAAAGGGGGATATTTCCATGACAGAACAAACAGCTGCAAAAACGCTGCCGAAACGGTCTGAAGTTGCTGCAGAAGATACGTGGAGACTGGAAGATATTTTTAAAAACGACGAGGCATGGGAAGCGGAATTTAAAGAGGTAAAAGCAGCCCTGCCGAAAATGGAAGAATATAAAGGAAAGCTTGGAGATTCTGCAGATGCATTTCTTGAAGCCTTGACGTATCAGGATTCAGTAATGGAGAGACTTGGCAAGCTTTATACATACGCGCATATGAGATACGATCAGGATACCGGGAACTCCCACTATCAGGGGCTGAACGACCGCGCCGCAAACCTTTATACGCAGGCAAGCAGCGTGTCATCCTACATGATACCGGAAATCCTTGAAATGGATGAAGCAAAGATTAAGGAATTTCTTCAGGAAAAAGAAGAGCTGAAGGTGTACGGACATACACTGGATGAAATTAACCGCCAGCGCCCGCACGTTCTTTCAGCCGAGCAGGAAGCCATGCTTGCACAGGCATCGGATGTTCTCAGTTCTTCAAGCAATACATTCGGCATGCTGAACAACGCAGATCTTGAATTTCCATCCATCAAGGATGAAGACGGCGAAGAAGTGGAAGTCACTCACGGCCGCTATATCCGCTTTCTTGAAAGCGAAGACCGCAGGGTAAGAGAAGACGCATTCAAAGCTGTATACGGCACGTATGACAAATACAAGAATACATTCGCAAGCACGTTAAGCGGAGCCGTTAAAAAAGATAATTTCTACGCAACAGTAAGAAACTATTCTTCTGCACGGGAAGCGGCACTCAGCAACAACAACATTCCGGAAGAAGTGTACGAAAACCTTGTGAAAACAGTGAATGACAACCTGCACCTGCTGCACAAGTACATTGAACTCCGCAAAAAAGTGCTGGGACTCCAAGAGCTTCACATGTATGATCTGTTCACACCGCTTGTAAAAGACGTGAAGATGAAGGTGCCGTATGCAGAAGCAAAGGATTACTTGCTAAAAGGTCTTGCTCCTCTTGGAGAAGAGTACATCGCGATTTTAAACGAAGGGTTTGAAAACCGCTGGGTCGATGTTCATGAAAACAAAGGAAAACGAAGCGGCGCCTATTCTTCAGGCACGTACGGAACAAATCCTTATATCCTCATGAACTGGCAGGATAACGTAAATAATCTCTTTACACTTGCACATGAATTCGGGCATTCTGTGCACAGCTATTATACACGCAATTCACAGCCTTATCAGTACGGCCACTATTCAATCTTTGTCGCAGAGGTCGCCTCTACCTGCAACGAAGCACTATTGAATGATTACCTGCTGAAAACAATCGATGATAAAAAGAAACAGCTGTATCTGTTAAATCATTACCTTGAAGGATTCAGAGGCACGGTCTTCCGCCAGACGATGTTTGCGGAATATGAGCATGCCATTCATAAAAAAGCACAGGACGGAGAGCCGCTGACTCCGGATCTTCTGACTGAACTGTACTATGATCTGAATAAAAAATACTTCGGCGAACATTTGACAGTAGATGAAGAAATCGGGCTTGAGTGGGCAAGAATACCTCATTTCTACTACAACTACTATGTCTATCAATATGCAACAGGCTTCAGTGCAGCTACGGCGCTCAGCAAACAGATCCTTGAAGAAGGGGAGCCAGCTGTTAAACGATACATTGAGTTCCTTAAATCAGGAAGCTCTGACTATCCAATTGAAGTTCTCAAAAAAGCCGGCGTAGACATGACTTCCAAAGAGCCGATTGAAGAGGCGCTGAAGGTGTTTGAAGAGAAACTGAACGAAATGGAACAGCTTCTGTCTGAATAAAAGAAAAACCTGCAGCGTTCATGGCTGCAGGTTTTGTTCTTTCTATTCGTCCAGCTCCAGCACCTAGATCCTCAGTCAGAACAAATCCGGCAAAAAAGTCAAAATCGGACTTTTCTGCCGGATTCTCATCTGCCTTTCGGATCTAATCAAGGCGCTTCCGCTTTTGTTCCTAAAACCCTTTAAACGTATTCCGGTGATTAACAAAGTACAAAGTCACAAAGATTGAAACAAACAAAAGCGGCGAAGAAATCAGCAGAGGAAACATTTCCATCAGTCCAAGAACGTTCAGGAAAAAGCTGATAAGCAGGATGACAATGCTGATAAGCAGGGGAATGCGGTTATTCATAATCTCCTCCCGGATTGTCCTTTTTAAAAAACTATGAAGTGCCGGGCATTTTTATGTTTGTGACAAATTTGTGAAATGAAGATCAATGGGTTGTCATAAGTCGACAGAATCTGATATATTATAGATGTGAAATTAATCACAAACAAACATTTACCCCTTTGTTTGACCGTGAAAAATTTCTCCCATCCCCTTTGTTGTCGTTAAGACATACAGAAGACTCCGTATTACCCGTGCGGAGTCTTTTTAATTTATAGTTTGTAAGCGTTTTTTATTTGAGAGTTCAGCATAATGCAGAACTCTTTTTTTGATATGCACATCATCTGGTTTTTTATAGGTGTACAAAGGGAATAAGAAAAAAGACCCGTACATGAGTACAGGGTCCGTTCATCCGATATATCTCCAGAAAGTGCCGTGTTTGAGCGGGACACGTTCTGCTTTTTGAGCAAGCATGTACTTTTTCATTTCCCTCTCTGCATCTTCGTGAGTCATATTGTAGACAGCGGCAATTTCGGCTGTGGCTACAAAACGGTAATAGCTCAGGAAAATTTCAAGCGGGGGAGCGACAGATTTCTTCGGCAGGTCTCCAATCATTTCGGACAGGATGCCTACATACATTTCGTAAGGATAGATCCCGCTAATCTTCAGCCCTTCTTCATCCACATTCTGATTGAAGAACGTAAGAGTTGGATTCTCCTGAACCTCCATCTCGGCAGAAATCTTCAAATCGCATTGAAGTGCTTTCGCGGCGCTTGGCGAGTGAAGGTCTCTTACGAATTCATCCTCATCAAGTCCTACTTCTTTTGCAATCTCAAGGAGAACTTTTTCATCTGAGATGTTTCTCGTTTCCAGAAAGAGAACTTCCTGAAGCTTCCGCAAATATTTGATTCCGGCTTTTCTTCCCTGAAGCTCAGCAGCCTTAACCGCAAGGGATGCTGCAAAGGGCGCTGAGATGCTGCTTTCTGACTTAAGGATGCCGTCGCAGGACATGCCGGTCAGGCTGGCCGTTTTTTCCCATGCTTTTGACTGATTGGCGGGTGTTTTCTTTTTAAATTGATTGAGCGTGTTGATACGGCCGCTGATAATATGTTTTAAAGTGAAAAAACGTCCGTATTCAATCTGGAGTTTTTTAATGATCGGCTCAAGAGCCCAGCATTCAGGACATAAAGGATCGATAAACATGTATATTTCAAGCGGTTTTTTTGAGTTTCCCTGGCAGTGAGAGAAAAAAGGTGCTGTATTCTCTCTGTGGCTTATCATCATTGGTGTATCCCTTTCTCGTGACGTTCTGTGTCAGGTGTGTTCACCATATGCCTGGCTGTAAGCTCCAGCCGTTCAAAAAACCATGCTTGAAATCGTTCATCCAGATCCAGTTCATCCATTGCTTCTTCCATGCAGGACAGCCACGCGCGAGCTCTCTCAGGCGTTATTTCAAATGGCAAATGCCTGGCGCGAAGCATGGGATGTCCGTGTTCTTCTGTATATAAAGACGGTCCGCCCAAGTATTGCGTTAAAAATTGTTTTTGTTTTCTGGCTGTTTCCGATAAATCATCCGGAAAAATCGGAGAGAGCAGAGGATGCTTATGCACTCTTAGGTAAAAGGC
Source organism: Metabacillus sp. cB07 (assembly GCF_016839225.1). Classification (NCBI taxonomy): domain Bacteria; kingdom Bacillati; phylum Bacillota; class Bacilli; order Caryophanales; family Bacillaceae; genus Metabacillus; species Metabacillus sp. cB07. Next base: position 1,022,239 of record NZ_CP069296.1, read on the forward strand.
ATCAACCAGCTGCGAAAGTGCATCTGCTCCGATCGCCTCGTACGGTGTTGCAAATTGATCAGCCATTCCAGTGATCTCCTTTATTTCGTAATAAGCTTATTGTAACAACTGGCTTGCCATTGCTCAAACAAACTGCTCTGAATGTCTTTAGTTCTTTCTCATTATATAAGGAATTATGCTTTTAGGCGACAGGGATTTTTCCAGGCTTCCTGTCATGTAATGGCATTAAAAAAAGCCGATTCATTAGAATCAGCTCTCTATCAGGCGTAATAGGCATCTGTAATTTTCTGCACGTAGCTGCGTGTTTCTTTAAAAGGGGGAATTCCGCCGTATTTATCCACATTTCCCGGTCCTGCATTGTAGGCGGCAAGAGCAAGCGATACGTTTCCGCTGTATTTCGTGAGCATTTGCTTCAGGTATTTCGTGCCGCCTTCCACATTCTGAACCGGGTCAAAAGCGTTGTGCACGCCAAGTGACCGGGCGGTGGCCGGCATGAGCTGCATGAGTCCTGCCGCCCCCGCATGACTGACCGCGTCCGGATTGAAATTTGATTCCTGCCTGATGACTGAACGGATCAATTTCTCGTCAACGTCATATTTGGCTGCCATTTCAGAGATAATGCCGTCAATGTGTGAGGGGGCATTATCCTTTACCGGTTTTGGAGCAGTCTGTACTTCGACCTGATCATATTCTGCAAGCAGCGGCTGAGTCAGCTGGACCGGCAGTCCAATCGGTGTACGGACAGAAACGGAATCGTTCTTCTGGTCTTCGTTGATAAAAGACTGAAAAACATCCTTGAAATAACTATGGGAGGACAGGGGGGATGCCATTGTTTCTTCTCCTGAAAGACTCCGCAATGCCTGCAGCTGCAGGGCTGATTTGAGATGGGTGATATCCATTTGCTTTATACTCCTTACTTGTTTTCCGTCAGAAGTTTTTGGTCGTAAAAACGTTTGATTTTATTAGGGGTTTTGCGAACCGGAATCTGGTGAGAGGCAAGCAGGTTCTGAAAAGAACGAAATCCCTCTTCCGCATGTGTCACTTCAACTTCAATTTCGTAATCCTCTTTATTTAAATATCGGCTGTGATCAAGCACAATTAAGCCTTCATCCGTATTTTTTTCAGCCCTTGAGGTGGACAGCGTGCCGAAAAATCTCAAATTATCTGAATTGACTCCGAGGTTTTGGAGCTGTCTAGTAATGGTTCCCTCTTTCAGCCGTTCATTCGAATTCAGCAGCCCTTCTGCTTCTTCTTTGTTCAGCTGCTGGTGTGTTTCAAGCAGTCCGATTTTTGCAGGCTCTTTCAGTGTAAGCACATAGCTTCCGTTTTTAAAACGGATGCGAAGGGCCGCCCCGCTTGCTTTCAGCTGAAAGTCGGGGGTGTCAAAGTAATGGTTTTCCTGTAATTTGAATGCATCTTTTGTAAAGCCGAAAAAATCGGTCAATCTGTCGAATTCTTGTTTTGTAAGCAGGTTTTTATATTCAATTTCAATTTCCTGGGTCATATACGATGTTCCTTTCAGATCTGACAATATCTTCTTCCATTATCGCAATTAAAAAACGGGTTTTCAATGTTTATCATGTAAAGGGGGAATATGTTAGAATAGACGTGGAATTGATTTGGAAGGAGATTGCTATGAAACAGAGAATTGAAGTAACAGGGGCAGTACGCGAAAATGACCGGATGATCTTTCAGGCACAGCCTTTTGAAGAGTCAGACCTTGCAGGACTGACTGCAGTGGGCCAGGTGCTTGCAGATTCGGATCAGCTTTCATTTATATACATATTGGATTATCAAGAAGAATTTATCTACGCTAATCTTCCTTCAAAGATTTGGCCGGAACTTAAAGAAACACTCGACAGCAGCATACCGGCATATTTGGCGGTCAATGGGCTTGCGATTGAGCTTAAAGATCTTCATGATGAATTATCAGCCCTTCTTGAAAACATTAAAGGAAATGCAAACTACGGGGAAGAAATGGAAAGAAGAGCAGTAGAAACATTCGGTTTAGAAGATTGATACATAAGGGATTTTCTTAAAAGAGAGAACAAAAGCAGTCTATGCTGCAGCTTCGTTTTTTACAAAAGGGGGAAGGTTATGATCGGCAGAAACTGGGAAGTGTTTTTAGCTCCGTACCGCCAGGCGGTGGATGAGCTGAAAGTAAAGCTGAGAGGAACCAGATCTCAGTATGAGTTAGAAGGGACGCATTCCCCAATTGAATTTGTTACAGGCAGGGTGAAGCCAATCGCGAGCATTCTGGATAAAGCGAAGAGAAAAGAAATTCCGCTTGACGCTCTGGAACGCGAGATGCAGGACATTGCAGGCATCCGCATGATGTGCCAGTTTGTTGATGATATTAAAATTGTTGTGGAGATGCTCAGGAAGCGGAACGACTTTAAGATCATTGAAGAACGGGATTACATTACACAGAAAAAAGCAAGCGGATACCGCTCCTATCACGTTGTGGCTGAGTATCCTGTCCAGACGGTTTCAGGGGAGAAGAGCATCCTTGTGGAGATTCAGATCCGGACGCTTGCGATGAACTTCTGGGCTACTGTTGAGCATTCCCTGAATTACAAATACAGCGGGAATTTTCCGGAGGATATTAAAATCAGGCTGAAAAGCTCTGCGGAGGCTGCCTTTCTGCTGGATGAAGAGATGTCTAAGATCCGCGGGGAGATAAGGGATGCACAAGTCATTTTTTCAAGAAAAACGGACAAGAATGATAAATGATGAAAAAAGGGGCATGCTGCTATGAAATTTGCAGTGACATCTAAAGGTGACACGGTATCTAATACATTGATGCATAAAATGAAGGCCTATTTGATGGACTTTCAGCTTGAGTATGACGAGGACAAGCCTGATATCGTGATTTCTGTAGGAGGAGACGGAACGCTCCTGTATGCGTTTCACAGATACCGAAGCAGACTTGATAAAACGGCTTTTGTAGGGGTGCATACGGGACATCTCGGGTTCTATGCAGACTGGGTCCCTGATGAAATTGAAAAGCTTGTGATCGCCATTGCCAAAACGCCTTATCAGGTTGTGGAATACCCGCTTCTTGAGGTCATCATCAGACATAATGACGGCGGACGCGAAGCAAGATACCTTGCTCTCAATGAATGCACAGTGAAGGCCATAGAAGGCTCTCTTGTCATGGATGTAGAAATCAAAGGGCAGCTTTTTGAAACGTTCAGAGGAGACGGGCTCTGCATGTCAACGCCATCCGGCTCGACAGCCTATAATAAAGCACTTGGTGGAGCCATCCTCCATCCCTCTATCCCTGCCATTCAAGTGGCTGAAATGGCTTCCATCAACAACAGAGTGTTCAGAACGGTCGGCTCTCCGCTTGTGCTGCCGGACCATCACACATGTCTGCTGAAGCCGGTTAACGATGTGGATTTTCAAATCACAATCGATCACTTAACTCTTCTCCACAAAGATGTAAAATCGATTCAGTGCAGGGTGGCAAACGAAAAAATCAGATTTGCGCGGTTCAGGCCGTTTCCGTTCTGGAAGCGTGTCCGCGATTCATTTATAACGGAGTGACATGCCTGTGGACGCGTTTTTATTATCATGGACAGTTCCTTCTGAAGACGAAGGCAAAACCATCAAAGACTATCTGAAAGAGAAAAAAATTTCAAAGCGTGCCTTAACGGATATCAAGTTTGCAGGCGGAAGCATCCTGCTGAACGGGGACCATGCGACCGTCCGCGCCTCGCTATCTGCCGGAGATGACCTGAAGGTGATGTTTCCTCCTGAAGAGCCAAGCCCGGGCATCGTTCCGGAAAAAATGAATCTTGATATTGTGTATGAAGACGAATGGTGCCTTGTTATCAACAAACCTCCGTTTGTACCCACCATTCCGTCCAGAGAGCACCCGGGAGGAACCCTTGCAAACGGCCTGCTGGACTATTACAGTGAAAACGGAATCGCTGCAACCATTCATGCTGTGAACCGCCTGGATAAAGATACTTCGGGACTTATGCTTGTCGCCAAGCACCGCTTTGCCCATTCCCTCTTTTCTTCCATGCAAAAGCAGGGAAGCATTAAGCGGACATATGCCGCTTTAGTAGAAGGGGCTCTGACAGAGGAGAATGGAACCATTGATGCTCCAATCGGCCGCAAAGAGGAAAGCATCATCGAACGGACTGTGCGGGAAGACGGGCAGCATGCCGTTACGCATTATAAGGTGCTGTCTTCTGCGGAAAAGTACACCCTTGTAACTCTCCGGCTTGAAACCGGCCGCACTCATCAGATCAGAGTGCATATGGCGTACATCGGGCACCCGCTTTGCGGAGACAGCCTCTACGGAGGGAGCAGGGACCTTATCCGGAGACAGGCGCTGCACAGCAGAGTACTCTCCTTTTTTCACCCGCTTCTTGAGAAGGAAATGACGTTTGAAGCGGAGATTCCAGCAGATATGCAGACAGTGCTTAAAAGCTTATAATTGAAAGAAAACCGCCGTCGATTATGATGGCGGTTTTTTGATAGTGGGAGATGGCATCCTAAGAGAGTTGGCAGTAAAACAAGGTAAGTTGGTTGTTATGCATGGATTGTTGGTTGTAAACCGAATGAATCTGGTTGTGTTGGCCGGATTGTCGGTAGTAATGCACTTTTTTCGAAGAGCGGATCTGCGGCTGACCATGATTTAACTGCCTTGCATCATTCAGGGACGCAAATCAACTGGAAAATGATCAAGATTTTGCTAGAAAAAGAGGCATTTAATGTGGTAAAAAAATTTGGATGGATGAAATGCAACCTTATAAAAAGCACCCTCCGAAATATAGGGGAGTAAAACATGAAAATGCAACCCTATAAAAAGCACCATCGGAAATATAGGGAAGCAAAACATGAAAATGCAACCCTATAAAATGCGTCATCTGAAATATAGGGCAGCAGAATGCAAAAATGCTCCCCTATAAAAAACACCCTCCGAAATATAGGGCAGTAAAACATGAAAATGGAACCCTATAAAATGCGCCATTTGAAATATAGGGCAGCAAAACATGAAAATGCAACCCTATAAAATGCGCCGTCTGAAATATAGGGAAGTAAAACATGAAAATGCGACCCTAAAAATAACTCCCTTCTGAATATAGGGCAGCAAAACCGTATAACGCTACCCTATAATAAATTCCTGCAAAAATATAAGACACCATTCCATCAAAATGAAACCCTATAACCCTTCACATCCAAAATTAAGGGCACCCATAAATCACAACTCCCCCTCACTCCGCCCCGTCCAGCTCCCTGAAACGTGTTTCAACGTAAGGCATGGAAGAGGGGACAGCCACCGTCTCTTTTTCCGGGTACCTGATGGCTGTCAGCATTCCGCCGAACACTGCCCCGGTGTCGATGTTGACGGTGTTCCCGATGAATCTGGCTTTGCGCACCGGCGTGTGTCCGTACACGATAAAGGGTTTTCCGCGGTACAGCTTTGCCCAGTCTCTTCTGACTGGAGTGCCGTCAGGGTTTGTTTGGCCTGTTATATCTCCGTAAAGAACAAATTCCTTGACCTTTTTGTTCGTTTTTCCTATGTAATCTGCCCGGATCCCGGCGTGGGCAATGACAAGTGCTCCGCCGTCCAGCACCTGATAGAGAGGAGCCTGTTCGTAAAGGTTCATGAAGCTTGAATAGATCTGTTTTCGTTCTTCTTCTTCCAGGGACTCAAGCTCGGCCGCGGTAGTTTCGAGTCCGTGGGCGACCTGGACTTTGTTCCCGAGCATGTAGCGGTACAGTTTATTGCAGTGGTTGCCGGGCACATAATACGCTGCCTGATTCTCTATTAAAGCCACAACGGTTTCAATAACCTTAAGCGACTTAGGTCCCCTGTCAGCAAGATCCCCGACAAATGCAAGCTTCCTGTCAGGGTGCAGCGGAATTCCGCCGGTCCAGTCATACCCGAGCTTTTCCGTTAAGCTTTTAAACTCATCAAAACATCCGTGTACATCTCCGATAATATCGAGCTTCACACCTGCCACTTCCTTACTTTTCTCTTTTCTTCATCTTATCAAAAAAGCATCTGGCTTTATTCTTCCATTAAATGCACAATTGCATCCCATTATAAAGAAAAACCCGCTCATGCAAGCGGGTTAATCAAACATATACTTTCTCGTTCTTGACCGGACATTCAGCACAATTCCAATGGCAATCATATAAGTGGCAAGCGAGCTTCCCCCGTAGCTGATGAACGGGAGCGGAAGTCCTGTAATCGGCAGGAGGCCGACGGTCATGCCGACATTCTGGAAAACCTGGAATGTGATCATGCCGATAACGCCTGTACAAAGAAAGCTTCCGAACGGATCGTTGCTTTCAAGTGCAATGTGAACCATCCGGTAGATCAGAAGGAAAAACAGGGAAATGACAACACTTCCGCCAATGAAGCCGAACTGCTCACTGATGATGGCAAAGATGAAGTCCGTATGTCCTTCAGGGAGATATACTTCCAGCTGCTGATAGCCTTTGCCGTATAATTCTCCGGAGCCGATGGCAAGGAGCGATTTAATCAGCTGAAATCCAATATCGTTTGAGTATTCATAAGGGTTCAGCCAGCCGTAAATCCGGTCCAGCTTGTACGAGTTTGTATCAAGAATATATGTGTTGAAAAAACTCGGGAAGGCAAAATAGATGCCGACTCCCATGGCGAAAACGGCAGCACCTGAAAAAACGAAGCCGAGGATGATTTTCCATTTCACGCCAGAAACGAGGATCAGTGATCCGATGATGGCGCAAAAAACCATTGTCATCCCTGTATCCGGCTGTCTCATCAGCAGGAGTATGGGAGGTGCGGCTGCTGCAAATACTTTACCTAATAGGAGCAAGTCGTCTCTCACCGTATTGGTTGCGTATTTCTCCCTGTGATCTGCTATAATTCTGCTGAGCACGATAATCATGAAGATCTTCATTAATTCAGAAGGCTGGAAGTTTCCGATTCCGGGAAGTGTGTACCAGCTTGTGGCACCTTTGATCGGCTCTACAATCGGCGGCGGAAGAATTTCAAGGCCGATGAGCAAAAGCATCCCAAATCCATATAAATACCATGAGAGCTGCTTGAAGCGGTCAAAGTCGATAATCATCGTTCCAATGACGGCGATAATACCGATGATGTACCATCTGAGCTGCAGAAACGCAAAGTTTATATTCTGCAATTTTTCGGGTAAAGTAGGCTGGGCACTGCTTATGGCTACGGCACTGGTCAGTGCCATTAAAAACATAATAAAAATCAGCGTGTAATCCAATTGCTGCTGTGGGGATTTATCTGTGTTCATACGGGATCCCTTTCTTGTACTTTCAGTCATTATATGGTTTGTGCTTAGCTTGCAAGCGAAAATCATCTTTTACAATCTTAGCGAAAATTGACGGTTTTGCAAAGGATTCATTTGTAAATCAGTCAAAAACATGATACCTTATCACAATGAAAAAACGGTTGTGAAGACTGCAGAATGCCTTACCGGCGCATGTTCACAGCGAATAGACGATTTGTATCACAATTTGATGACATTTTGATTTCCCGGTGATTTAGAGACAGGGAGAGGAGGAGATTCTTTATGTCAGAAGAAAAAGAAAAAGTTGTCATCGAGACAGAAACGGTTCTGACTGCACTTGAGAATGAAGACTTTGACGGTTTTCGCTCGCTGTTTTTAGAGCAGCATCCATACGACCAGGCAAAAATGTTCGTAAAGCTAGAACAGGAAGAGCGTTCAAGGGTCTATCAGTATTTGTCTCCAGAAGAGATGGCTGCCCTGTTTGAAAATATTGAAGATGAAGAATACAACTACGAAATGTATCTGTCAGAAATGGATCCAAGGTTTGCTTCGCAAATGCTTGAACACATGTATGCAGATGATGCAGTAGATGTTCTGAATGAGCTTAACAAAGATCAGGTGGCAAGCTACCTGACCATTATGGACGATGAAGCAGCGAAGGAAATCCGTGAGCTCCTTCATTATGAAGAGTTTACTGCAGGAAGTATCATGACGACGGAGTTTATTGCGATTCAGGCGAATCAGACCGTCAAATCGGCGATGCATATTCTTAAGCATGAGGCTCCAGATGCTGAAACCATCTATTATCTGTATGTGATTGACGAAGATAAGCACCTTGCGGGAGTTATCTCCCTCAGAGATTTAATAGTCAGTGACGATGATGTGATGATCGGCGAGATCATGAGCGAGCGCGTCTTTTCCGTCAGTGTGGGGGAAGATCAGGAAGAAGTTGCCCGGAAAATGCGGGATTACAACTTTCTGGCGCTGCCTGTTGTTGACTTTCAAAATCACCTTCTCGGGATCATTACAGTTGATGATATTGTGGACGTTATTGATGAAGAAGCGTCTGATGACTACTCAAAGCTCGCAGGGGTTTCGGATGTAGACTCTATTGACAGAGGTCCTCTCTCTGCTGCTAAAAAAAGACTGCCATGGCTCGTGATTCTATTGTTTCTCGGGATGCTGACAGCCAATCTGATCGGGCAGTTTGAAGAAACACTTGATAAGGTAGCGATCCTTGCTGTGTTTATTCCATTGATTGCCGGTATGGCAGGAAATACAGGCACGCAGGCACTGGCAGTTGCCGTCCGCCGAATTGCCATGGGGGATGAAGAAGAAGGTAACTTTAAAATCATCGCCCGTGAAGCGGGAACCGGTTTAATCAACGGTGCTGTTTGCGGTGTTCTTGTAACAGGCGTCGTGTATTTCTGGAAACACGATCTGTATCTCGGCCTGCTTGTCGGATTATCCATTCTTGCCACGCTGACTGTTGCGACAATTGCGGGAGCGTTTGTGCCTCTTATTATGCACAGGCTGAAGGTCGACCCGGCCGTTGCATCAGGCCCTTTTATTACGACGATTAATGATATTATTTCCATCCTTATTTATTTTGGAATGGCCACTATGTTTATGCAGTACTTAATTTAACTACAGAAATGAGGGAAAAACCTTGCACGGAGCTTCTTTTTCATCACTTGTCATTGTCCTTCTTGCAGCTTTTATCACTCCGCTCATCCTGCACCGCTTTAAAATAAAGGTGATGCCGGTCGTTGTAGCAGAAATTATTATCGGGATTGTGATCGGCAAAAGCGGGTTTGACCTTGTTCAGCAGGATATGTGGCTTGAAACTCTGTCTATGCTCGGATTTATTTTTCTCATGTTTCTGAGCGGTCTTGAAATTGATTTCACAGCGTTTATCGGCGGCAGGAAGAAAGAGGTGCTGCCATCCGGAAAAGAGGCGCCGAATACATTCGTGGTCTCTTTACTCGTATTTGCCGGCATCTTTATTCTTTCCCTGCTGCTCTCTTATCTGTTTGTCCTGATCGGATTTATAGAAAATGCATTCCTGATGACGCTGATCATCTCGACCATTTCACTCGGTGTGGTCGTGCCGACGCTTAAGGATGCAGGCATCATGAAGTCGAACATCGGGCAGATTATCCTTCTTGTCGCCGTCATTGCGGACTTGGTGACAATGATTCTGCTTGCAGTTTTTGCTTCCATTTACGGCGGGGAAAATACGAATATGTGGCTGATGCTCATTTTGTTCGGAGCTGGTGTCGCCCTTTACTTTATAGGCAAAACCTTTCAGAGCAGATCCTTTATTGAAACGCTCTCTAAAGGCACGATTCAAATTGGGACAAGAGCTGTTTTCACACTCATTATTGTTCTTGTTGCGCTTTCAGAAACGATTGGTGCAGAAAACATTCTCGGTGCCTTTTTAGCAGGCGTGCTCGTATCTCTTCTTTCCCCGAATAAAGAAATGGTTCAGAAGATGGACTCGTTCGGGTACGGATTTCTGATCCCGATTTTCTTTGTCATGGTTGGAGTGGACCTTGATATTTGGTCGCTTTTTAAGGACCCTAAAATCCTGATGCTGATTCCGCTCTTATTTATAGCGCTTCTCATTTCAAAAATTGTGCCGATTTACCTTTTGAAAAGATGGTACGATACGAAAACGACTCTTGCTGCCGGTTTTTTGCTCACATCCACTCTGTCGCTTGTTATCGCCGCAGCGACGATTGGAGAACGTGTCAATGTCATTGACTCGCAGATGTCCGGAGCTCTCATTCTGACGGCCGTTCTGACAAGCATCTTTACGCCGATTGGATTTAAAAAGCTTTTCCCTGAAAAACTCGGTTCAAAGAAAAAGCTGAAGGTTGCTTTCATAGGAGCCAATCAAATGACGCTTCCGGTAACGAGAGAACTGAATCCGAATCTGTATGAAACAATCATCTATCATACGCATGTTGATAAAAACGAACAGCAGATTGCCGAATCTCTTTTTCAAATTGAAGAGCTGGACGATTATTCGATTGAGACGCTTCAGGATAAAGGTGTATTTGATTCGGACATCCTTATTGCAGCAACTGGCGATGAGGATGCGAATGCGGAAATTGCCCTGATGGCAAAAGAGCTTGAGGTCGAAAGGGTCATTGCAAGTATTGCTTCGCCTCTGCTTGATGAGCAGCTGAAAGCAAAGAACATTGACGTGTTCTCTGTTCTGCTCTCGACCAAAACCCTGCTCAGAGCCCTGATCGAAGCGCCGGGCATCATGAAAATCCTGACGCACAGCGAATCTGCCCTTTATCAAATCAAAATGAACAACAGACGCTATGATGGAATGGTTCTCAGAAGCTTCCCGTTTACCGGAGACGTCATTTTTGTCCGGATCTTCCGGGAGAATGAGTCGATTGTTCCTCACGGCGATACGGAGCTGAAACGGGGAGATCTGCTGATTTTAACGGGATCATCCGAATATATCGATGAACTGAGGCAGGAGCTTGAGTTTCACAAAAATTAAGCAGAAATTTCCTGCAAAAGCCTTGAAAGATATTTTTATCGTGGTATGATGGGCATGTAAAACATTCAGAAAATTTTATACGATGAACCGCTAGGGGAGCCCTTCATAAGGGCTGAGATCGGAGTGTGACTCCGAGACCCTCAGAACCTGATCTGGTTAACACCAGCGTAGGGAAGTGGTGTAAGGGTCTATTTCATACACCACTTTTCTATGCGAAAAGTGGTTTTTTGCTGTTTAAAAAGAAAAGGAGGATACGTCATGCAATTTTCAAAAGAATGCAGGGAGTACGCAAATGAATGGTGGGAAGGGAGCTTTCACCATCCTTTTGTTAAAGGAATCGGTGACGGGACGCTGTCAAAAGAAAAGTTCAAATTTTATGTGATGCAGGATTCCTATTACTTGACTCATTTTGCCAAAGTGCAGGCGTTTGCCGGTGCCGTGGCTCCTGATCTGCATACAACGTTCAGAATGTCCGTTCATTCTCAGGGGACCTATGAGGCAGAACTTTCCCTTCATCAGCAGTTTTCAAAAATGCTCGGGATAACAGAGAAAGAACGCGCGGAATTTAAGCCGGCGCCTACAGCTTATGCTTATACATCTCATATGTACCGCGCGGTCGCGACTGGAAATCTTGGTGAAATCATAGCTGCTCTGCTGCCTTGCTACTGGCTTTATTACGAAGTAGGAGAGCGCCTGAAGGACTGCAAGCCAGGAGATGCCGTTTATGAAAAATGGATTGAGACCTACCATGGCGACTGGTTTAAAGAGCTTGTTCTTGAACAGGTGAACCGTTTTGATGAGCTGGCTGAAAAAGCAAGCGCTCATGAGCGGATGATGATGAAAGAACATTTTCTGATCAGCTCTATGTATGAATACCGCTTTTGGGATATGGCTGAAAACCTTGAAGCGTGGGGCCGTGCAGATTCTCTGCAGCTGCAAAAATGAAGCTGCACCTTGTAACGGATGGAAAGCATTCTTCAGATTCGCTGATTTCAATCCTCGCAGACGTACATAGATATGCGGATGCCATCCATATAAGAGAAAAAGACAGGTCAGCCGGCGAACTGGCGGAACTTGTGGAGATTCTTGCGCGCAAGGGTGTTCCAAAATCAAAGCTGATCATGAACGGCAGGGTGGATGCGGCCGTGCGCTCGGGACTGGCAAAAGTGCAGCTTCCGGCACATGGGCTGCCTGTAAAGTTTGTTAAAGAGCACTACCCTTACCTCGGCGCAGGATGTTCGGTTCATTCAGTAAAAGAGGCAATAGATCGGGAGAAGGATGGGGCAGACTGGCTGATTGCCGGACATGTATTTCAGACAGATTCAAAAAACGGCCTTGAGCCGAAAGGAATTTCATTTCTTCAAACAATTTGCGAATCTGTATCCATCCCTGTCTATGCAATTGGAGGAGTCGCTCCTGATGTGCTGCCGGAACTGAAAAAGCTGAAAGTCGCAGGAGCAGCGGTCATGTCCTACGTGTTTTCAGCAGACAAACCTGTGGATGCGGCAAAAGAGCTTGCACGAAAGCTGAAAGGAGGAACGGCTGATGAAGACATTCTATGATGCCGGCATCGTCGGGGGAGGAGTCATCGGCCTGATGTCTGCCTATTTTCTGTCAAAGGCAGGCCGTAAAGTAGCCATATTTGAAAAAGGAAAGATTGGCTGCGGGGCATCTTCCGCTGCAGCAGGCATGCTTGGTGCTCATACAGAAACGGAAAAAGCAGATGCGTTTTTCCGTTTTGCAGAAGAGAGCGGGGCTCTTTATCCCGTGCTTGCAGCCGAATTGCTTGAAGAAACAGGCATAGACATTCAGCTCGTTTATAATGGGATGCTCAAACTTGCCATGACGGCTGAGGAAGCTGTTTCCCTAAAAGACAGAGCCTTGAATGAACCGGATGTTGAGTGGCTCTCAAGGGAGTCTGTCCTGAAGAAAGAAAAGAACCTGACAGAGTATCTGCAAGGAGGACTGTTCATTGCAAAAGACGGCCAGGTTTCCCCTCCCGCTCTTTGCCGGGCGCTGGCAAGGGCGGTACAGATAAACGGAGGAACCATATTTGAAGGAGCTGCAGCCGGACGCATGCGCGCAGAGCCTTCGCATTATGAGATTTCCGCTGCAGGAGAGATTCATTTTTGTGAAGCTCTTGTCATTACTGGCGGGACATGGAGCGGCCAGCTGTTTGAGGAATTAGGCATCTCAGTTCCTGTTCACCCTGTTAAAGGCGAATGTCTATCAGTCATGCCGGATGGTTTCCGTTTAGAGTCAACCGTTTTTCATGACAGCTGTTACCTTGTTCCGAAGTCTGACGGGAGCATCGTCATCGGTGCGACGATGGAGGAGGGGAATTGGAGGGCAGAGTCTACAATACAAGGGATGGCTTCTTTGATGGAGAAGGCTGTTTCCATTATGCCGTGCATGAAAAAGAGTGTTTTTCAAAAAGCCTGGGCCGGACTGAGACCGGCAGCGCGAGATGCGAAACCATACATTTTTAAGCATGAAGGCATGAAAAATCTTTATGCCGCAACAGGACATTACCGGAACGGCATTCTGCTTGCGCCTAAAACAGGCGAAATGGTCAGGGATTTGATTTTGAGCCGTCAGGTCAAGCCTGAATATGCAAGAGAGTTTGGATTAAATCGGGGTACAGAGGTGAAATCATGAAAATCAAATTGAACGGCAGCACAGCTGAACTGGATCCGCACATAAAGACAATGGAAGATCTTCTGGCATTTTATCAGCTGAGCCATAAAACGGTCATGATTGAACATAACGAAACAATCCTAGATAAGAAAAGCTATGACAGCGTGATATTAAAAGATGGTGATGTTCTTGAAATGGTTCATTTTGTAGGAGGAGGATGACACATGTTGAAAATTGCAGGGAAGACGTTTAGATCACGGCTGCTTCTTGGAACAGGCAAATATCCGTCTTTTGACATTCAAAAGAAAGCGGCTGAAGTTTCAGAAGCGGAGATCCTGACGTTTGCTGTCCGCAGGATGAATATATTCGAGCCGTCTCAGCCGGACTTGCTAGAGAAGCTTGATTTGACGGCATACACACTTCTCCCGAATACGGCAGGCGCCAAAACGGCCGGGGAAGCGGTCCGGATTGCAAAGCTCGCTAAAGCTTCAGGTCTGTGTGATATGATAAAAGTAGAAGTGATTGGGTGCTGGAAAACACTCCTGCCGGATCCTGTGGAAACGCTTAAAGCAAGCGCGGAACTCGTAAAAGAAGGATTTATCGTTCTTCCTTACACGTCGGATGATGTTGTACTTGCCAGAAGACTTGAAGAGACAGGTGTCCACGCCATCATGCCCGGAGCATCGCCAATTGGATCAGGGCAGGGAATCATCAACCCTCTCAATCTCTCATTTATTATCGAACAGACTGACTTGCCGGTTATTGTTGACGCAGGAATCGGTTCTGCAGCTGATGCAGCGAAAGCGATGGAGCTTGGCGCTGACGGCGTGCTGCTGAACACGGCTGTATCCGGAGCATCAGATCCCGTGAAGATGGCCAAAGCCATGAAGCTTGCGGTCGAAGCGGGAAGACTGAGTTATGAAGCAGGCCGTATTCCTGTTAAATCTTATGCTGTTGCAAGCAGTCCTGAAGAAGGAATGATCACAACTTAAATGGAACGGTACTCAAGACAGCAATTATTCGCCCCTATTGGGGAAGAAGGCCAGAAAAAAATCATAAACAGCCATGTGCTCGTCATTGGAGCAGGTGCCCTCGGCACAGCTAACGCTGAAATGCTGGTACGGGGCGGAGCCGGAAAAGTGACGATTGTAGACCGTGACTACGTCGAGTGGAGCAACCTTCAGCGCCAGCAGCTCTATACAGAGCAGGATGCAAAAGATCGGATTCCAAAAGCCGCAGCTGCTGAACGGAGACTTGCCTCCATAAATAGTGAGGTAATAGTCAGAGGCATTATTGAAGATATAACGTCTGCTTCCATCTTTGATTATTGTCATGATGCGGATATGATCGTGGATGCGACGGATAACTTTGAAACCCGCATGCTGATCAACGATGCTGCTTTGAAGCAGGGAATTCCCTGGGTTTACGGGGCATGTGTCGGAAGCTACGGGCTGACCTATACGCTCCTGCCGGGGGAAGGCCCCTGTCTGAACTGCCTGCTCAAGCAGATTCCTATGGAAGGCCAGACGTGTGATACAGCGGGAATCATCAGCCCTGCCGTTCAAATGACGGCAGCTTACCAGACCGCAGAAGTGTTTAAGTGGCTGACAGGAGAAAAATCAGCGATGAGGAGAGAGATTCTTTCCTTTGATGTCTGGCGGAATCAGTTCAGCAAAATCAGTGTTGCCAAAGTGAAAAATTCATCGTGTCCTTCGTGCGGAGAAAATCCGGTCTATCCATACCTGACCGGGGACAAAAGTGCGAAGACATCCGTTTTATGCGGAAGAGATACCGTTCAGATCAGGCCCGCAGAAGCCCGGAGCCTGGATTTTCAAAGTCTCGCCAAACAGCTGGAACGGGCGGCCCAAAAGATAACGTCCAATCCGTATCTGCTCTCTTTTCAGGCAGGTGAAAACCGGGTGGTTGTTTTTCGAGACGGCCGTGCGCTTATTCACGGTACAAAAGACCAGGCTGAAGCAAGGAGGATTTATCAGAAGTATTTGGGGTAGAAATCAGCGCGAGATTGTTCCCGCATCAATTACATGCTATAATTATAACCAGGTACTAATAACATGTATTAATCGGGAGGATTCCAAATGAACTTATCATTAGCTGGACGCAATGTTGTCGTAATGGGCGTCGCAAATAAACGAAGCATTGCCTGGGGAATTGCACGTTCTCTTCACGAAGCCGGAGCGCGTCTTATTTTTACATATGCAGGGGAACGCCTTGAAAAATCGGTGCGTGATCTGGTTGAGACGCTTGACCGCAGCGATTCAATTGTTCTGCCGTGCGATGTGACAAACGACGCGGAGATTGAAACATGTTTTGAAGCGATTAAAAATGAGGTTGGCGTTATTCACGGCATTGCGCACTGTATCGCGTTTGCCCATAAAGAGGAATTAAGCGGAGAATACATGAACACTACACGTGACGGATTCCTGCTTGCCCACAACATCAGCTCTTATTCCCTGACAGCTGTTGCAAAAGCGGCAAGAGGCCTGATGACAGAAGGCGGCAGCATCGTAACACTTACGTATCTTGGAGGAGAAAGAGTTCTTCCGAATTACAATGTAATGGGTGTAGCAAAAGCGTCGCTTGATGCAAGCGTGCGTTACCTTGCGAGCGACCTCGGAAAAGACGGCATCCGCGTGAATTCCATTTCTGCAGGCCCGATCCGCACCCTTTCAGCAAAAGGCATCAGCGACTTCAACTCGATCCTTAAGGACATTGAAGAGCGTGCCCCGCTTCGCCGCACAACGACTCCTGAAGAAGTCGGCGACACTGCGCTGTTTCTGTTCAGTGACCTTGCACGCGGCATGACCGGAGAAAATCTTCATGTTGATTCAGGCTATCATATTCTTGGATAACAGATCAGAGCTTCCTGCAGGTGTGCGGGAGGCTTTTTTTTATGCTTTTTATAACATAGGCGTGCTTTCAGTAATGGGCCTGGACAAATACGTTCGTTTGAATTTGGCGGATGCAAAGATGTGATAAAATGGAAATAGACGTACAAGCCATCGTTTGAATGGGGGATTTACATGATTATAAAAATGGATATTGCAAACAGAAAAACAGCTGAGGAAGTATTAGCGATTCAAATTCCTTCTTATAAAATTGAGGCAAAATTAATTGGCTCTTATGACATACCTCCATTAAAAGATACAATTGATACCCTGCAGCGATGCGAAGAATGTTTTTATGGCTATTATTCAAAAAATAAGCTATGCGGGGCACTGGCTATGAAAATAGAAAATCAAGAAATGGATATCCATCGTTTGATCGTAGACCCTGACTATTTTCGAAAAGGAATTGCCCAGAGCCTTCTGAGTTATGCTGAAAGACAGGAAGGAATTAAAAGAATCAACGTTTCAACGGGTTCAAAAAATACTCCGGCAGTAAGATTTTACGAAAAGAATGGATTTCAGAAAGTGAAAGAAGTCATTGTAAGTGAACAGATCTCCTTAACGTTTTTTGAAAAGAATGTAATACATGAATAACTGCATAGGGGGAATAACATGAAGCTGCAAACTTTTAATTGGAACAAGATTGACTCGTTTGGTACAGAGCATTTCCGCTTGGTACGAGAAGCCGAGCTTTTGCGCGGATCAGGCAAGGTTACTTATGAAGAGGAAAATGTCCTTTTCCATGCCAATTACGCCTTAGAACTTGATGCCAAATGGAGAACCAGGAAATTGAAAGTAGAGGTTTCCGGTGCAGGAGAACTTGAAATCCTTTCAAATGGCGAAGGAAATTGGTTTCAGCCCGATGGAGCGGAATTAGAAGGTTTATACGGCGCAATCGATGTTGATCTCTCTGTCACTCCTTTTACAAATTCCCTCCCGATTAACCGGCATGAGTGGGAACCTGGCCAGAAAAGGAACTTTGAAATGGTCTATGTGGATGTTCCGCATTTGAGCCTGTTTAAAGTATCACAAACGTACACGTTTCTTGAACAGAAAGGCGGCATAAGAATATTCGCTTATCGTTGCCGTGATTTTGAGTCTTTCATTTATGTAGACACAGCGGGTTTTGTGATTGAATATCCAGATTTATTTATCCGCAAGTCAGACATCCCGGCAGGAGAATTTGATAGAATAAGATAAAAACCCGCTTAGAAAGGACAAACTATGAGCGCATTTCATGATGAAGTAACCATTGATGCCCCAGTTGAAGAAGCATTTGCATTCGCGGCAAATCCGGAGAATGCTGTGCGTTTTATGGAAAATGTGGTAAAAGTTGAAAAGCTGACAGACGGGCCTGCTGCAGCAGGGTCCAAATACCGGGAAACGCGGGAAATCAGAGGAAGACAGGCATCCGCTGTTATTGAATTTACAGAATACGTACCCAGTGCGAAATTTTCCGTCAAGAGTGAAATGAACGGAATGGAAACCGTGTATCACTATTCATTCACCAAGGCGGGAACTCAGACCGTCATCCGCTTTGAGTGCGAAATCACCGCAAAAACGCTCAAGATGAAACTGATCAAGCCTGTTTTTGTGAGAATCATGAAAAAAGAAGACGGCGATCATTTGAAACATCTGAAAAAAGCGATAGAATCACAAAAGCAAAGCGAATAGCCAGCTCCTTTATAATCATAAACCCTGGTACCCGGCATATACTTTCTTGTAAAGCATTTAAACCGGGAGGGAAGCTCGCTTGAAAAAACATCAATCTGTGAAAAATCCTCCGCTGCTGTATATTGTCCAGCCGGAATTTGAACCAGTGCTAACGTCCATGCAGAAAACCTATGTGATGAGAAAAAATCCGCCGGCAGAGGCGGCCGCTCCTGCACCTGCAGAGCCTGCTGCGAATGAGGCGGCAAAAAAAGCTGCGCCTGTTCAAAAAGAGCAAAAACTCTCTAAGCCTCTGCACTCCTTCAATGACTTATCGAATGAAGAAAAATTGCAGCTGCTTCTTCATTTGCCTGACCGCCTGTCGAGTCTCAACTGCAGCATCTCAACAAATGTGCAGACCTATATCGGCAAGGTGACGGAATTTAAAGAGAACTGCGTGACGATAAACGGAGAAAAAGTAAAGCTTGAAGACATTCAGTCTATTACGCTGAAAGGCTTGTAAAAGTGTCCTGCCGGGACGCTTTTTTTTGTTTAAAAAAAGAGCGCCATATTTGGCGCCCTGTGGCATGTTATTGCCCTGACTTAATCATGGAATTCAAGTGTGCTTCTTTAATCCGCTCATATTCAAATGCCTGAGCAAGTTCTTCCGGCAGCATATCTGTTTTTCTGACAAACTTTTCCCGGGCAATGTCATACATCTCATACGGGAACAGCATGTCGATATACATAACCTCTTTCTGTTCGTCAGTCAGAGGATTGACGCTTTCGTATGCATTCATCATCAGCTGAAATCTCGCTTCATCCCACTCGCCTGTTGTATCGAGGAGAGGAATTATCATTTTGCGCAAATCACGGATCGGCAGATCATATGAGACTGTATCAAGGTCAATGACCCAAATTTTCCCGTCCTGCCCAAGGACTGTATTGCCCGCGCCGTAATCCTGGTGGCAGAGAGTAGGGTTAGCGGACTGCTGTTCAATCCACGGAACATACTTGGAGTTCATCAGACGCTCAAGTGTTTCTCTTCCCTGCTTAATGAAGTAATCGATTTCCTGAATATACAGCTGGGAAAAAGGATTGTCTGGAGTGCTTTGCGCGATGAGCTTCCATGATTCCATCTGCTGGCACCTTTTAATGTAATGGTTCGGCCAGCGTCCGAGCTTCTTAAAGACTGGAATCCCTTCCGGCGGATGATAGCCTTCTGACCAGAGGTGAAATTCAGCAAGACCTTTCATGACCACTTCAAGGTCCGGATCAACGGCTAAATCGAATACTCCGCCTTCAATCCAGTCATACAAAACAAACAAAAACGGCCCCTGTTTAGTGAAAAGCATATCGTTTTTGTTTCGGATAATGCCGGGAACCCTGCCGCCTTTTTCTGCTAAGTAGTTTTGAGCATTGATGGAAAAAAGAGCTTTTTTCTCCGGGCGGTGGATCCTCTTGAGACAAACGGGTCCATTTGGAGTATGAATTTTCCACACGAGCGCCATTTGGCCGCCTTGAATAACTTCTATCCGGTCAACAGCCACGTCCCAGCTTGTGATAATATATTCAGCGAGCTTCACAAGCTTCGCTTCCTCTTCAGGAGACATCACATACAGTTCTTCTTCTTCCTTTTCTTCCTTCTTCTCCGCTTTGATTTTCTTACCTTCCGTCACCGTTTTCACTTTAGGTGCCTCAAGCGCAGGAAAAGTTTTTTTCTTCTTTTTTTCTTTTTTTGGTTTTGGTTTTACCTCTGCTGCAGGGGAGACGTTTTCTGCAGTCATGCTGCTCTCTTGCAGAGATTCCTTCTGAACTTCAGCCTCTGGTGCATCTTCTTCTGACTCTGGAGAGAACTGCAGCATGGCGTTTTTTCTGGATTTGCTTTTTCCTCTGTTTTTCTGTCCTTTTCTTTTTCTCACGATATTAAGCTGCTCTTCTTCAGCAGCAGATTCCGCCTTTTCTTCTGGAGTTTCCGTCCGCTGTGGAGTGTTTTTACGGTCAATAAGTGAAAATACATTGAACGTTTCCTCTGAGGATTTCGAGGATCCTGTGTTGTTGTTTTCCTCCAATATGGTCACCATCCCATCCTTTTATTTCATAGACTATGAAACAAAGCCGGTTTTTGTCATGGGGTAAATGCCGGCGTTTTATTGATGAGTTGTCCTTTTTTAGTAATTGCACCAGATTCATTAGGAATTCCGCCTTTTTTTAAATAGTTCCTTAGAGAAAGGCACATAGCTTCCTGTGTTTCCGTATTTTAGGATAAGGGCTTACTAGATGAATGGAGGTACCGTATGAAGATTGCATTAATCGCAACTGAAAAACTTCCTGTTCCCGCGATAAAAGGGGGAGCGATACAGATTTATCTGGATGCCATTGCTCCTCTTATTGCTCAAAAGCATGACGTGACTATACTTTCCATTACTCATCAGGATCTTCCTGATCAGGAGACACGGAACGGGGTTCAATACATCCGATTTGCTGAAAGCGAGTATTTATCTTCGCTTGGCGCGCACTTGAAAAATGTGAAATATGATGTAATTCACTTATGCAACAGGCCGGCGTGGGTTACGGTTCTGCAGGCAGCAGCACCGAACGCGCGCTGGATTTTAAGCGTTCATAATGAAATGTTCGCTGTTGAAAAAATGTCTGATGAAGAAGGAAAAGCTTGTATTGCAGCTGTGTCGCAGATTGTGACGGTAAGCGACTATATCGGACGAACGATTACAGACCGTTTTCCCCAGGCAAAAGGAAAGGTGAAAACCGTTTACTCCGGAGTGGATTTAAAGACTTATTTTCCGGACTGGACGACTGAAGGACGAAGGCTGAAAGAAAAAGTCCGCTCTGAGCTTAATTTGAAAAACCAGAAAGTTATATTGTTTGTAGGAAGACTGAGCAAAGTAAAAGGACCTCATATTCTTCTGCAGGCCATGCCTGAAATTTTAAAGAAGCATCCGGACACTGTGATGGTCTTTATCGGATCAAAATGGTTCGGCGATAACGAAGTAAATAACTATGTAAGGCATTTATATACGCTTGGCGCCATGTATCCTGAAAATGTTCAGTTTATCCAGTTTGTGCAGCCGAAGAACATTCCGACTCTATATGCGATGTCCGATATTTTTGTCTGCTCATCGCAGTGGCAGGAGCCGCTTGCGCGTGTTCACTATGAAGCGATGGCCTGCGGTTTGCCGATTATTACGAGCAACCGCGGAGGAAATCCTGAAGTGATTGATGAGGGCAGAAACGGCAAAGTTATTAAGGATTTTGAAAATCCTGATGCTTATGCAGAGGCCATTATTTCTCTTCTGGACAGTGCGGGCAAGCGGAATGACATGGGAAAATACGGCCGTGCAAAAGTGGAGCGCGATTTCAGCTGGAGCAATGTATCAGGCAATTTGCTCAGTGTGTACGAGAATAGAAGATAGAGAGGGGGAAGCATCTTGGATACAGAAGTCAATCAGCATGAACTGCAAATGGACATTATGAATTTGTACCCTTTTGAGGTGGAATCGATCACCCTGCTGACGAACAAAAGCGGCAGAACAACATGGAAGATTGAGACAGCCCAGGGTGTAAAAATTTTAAAACGCGTTGTGATGAAGCCTGCAAGAATGCTGCTTATTGCAGAAGCACATGAACATCTGCAGGAAAAAGGACTGCCGATTGCCCGCATTCACCGGACAAGAGCAGGTGCCATTTGCGTTGGCGCCGGAAAATCCGCCTACGTCCTTTATGACCTGCAGCAGGGGAAAGAAGTACTCTACTATGATAAAGCGCAGATGCTGAACATCATGGAGTTTATTGGAGCATTCCATCATACGTCACAAGGATATATGCCGGATGAGATGAGCAAAAAGAGAAGCAGACTCGGCAAATGGCATAAGCTTTTCAGATGGAAGCTTCAGGAGCTTGAAGGCAATAAAATGCTGGCTCTTAAATCCGACCAGGAAAATAATCTGCCTGCGCCTGCTGTCATTGACCCCGATGCAGAACAAACATGGCTGCAGGATCCGTTTTCAAAAATGGTCATCGAAACCATTGATGAGATGATTTTGAGGGGAAAACAGGCACTTCAGGAACTTGATGCAGGCCAGTATGATCAATGGACGCTTGAATGCATCGAATCAAGAATGTTCTGCCAGCAAGATTTTACGCTTGCCAGATTCATTGAAACAGAAGAAGGCCTTTCGATGAAAGAACTGCACTCCATCACATCTGATCTGCCGTCAAGAGATCTGAGAGTCATCTTAAATAAAATGATGAAAAAGATGTCAGTCTGGGATTCAGACCTTGTCGTCGAACTTTTGAGAACCTATGACAAAATCCATCCTTTGACGAAAGATCAGTACAAAGTGCTGTGGACTGATTTGAAATTCCCTCATCTCTATTGTTCCATTGTCCATAAATATTTTCTTGGACAAAAGACTTCATGGTCGGATGAAAAATATATCTGGGCGCTGCAGAACATCGTTTCTGTTGAACAGTCCAAACAGGAATTTCTATCTAACTTTGAAGAATTCTATTCTAAGATAAAGGCGCAGGGAGGGTGATACAATGAGTACAAATGAATTTCAGGAGATTCCTAAAGTCGAGCTTGTAAACTTTTCTTTTTCTCCTCCCGGGCCGATGGGGTGGAGTGCTGCAGAGTATGAAACGATGCTTGAAGATCCGGAAACGTTTCTTTCACAGAATAAGTACCGCAAAGAAGAACCGCCAACGGGAGACGTTGAATTGATTGAACTTCCCATAAAGACGCGGAAGCCTCAGGAAGCATACGTGCCGGTACCAGAAACAGTGTTGCCTCCAGTATCTGTTCAGGAACATACACTCGAAGCAACAGCATTTCCTCCTGCAGCTGTTGAGGAAGCAACGCATGAAGCAGCAGGATCTCCTAACACAGCTGTTGCGGAAGAAACACATGAAGCAGAAGTTCCTATAGCATCTATTGTAAAAGAAACACTAGAAGCAGAGACCATTTTAAATGAAGAACCTTCAGAAATAAAACAAGACGTTTTAATGCAACAGCAGGGAGAAGCAGCAAACTTCATTACGATGTCAGAACATGTGTCACAAGATCAAATGGAAGCAGTACAGAAGACAATCAATACTTCCATGAGTCTCATTGAAATGTTCAGCGCGCTCAGCAAGCAGGAGCAATTCAGCGATGAACTTGAATCCGTTCAGGAATCCATGTTCAGATCGAAGAGAAAATCGAAACACCGCAATTCAACGAGAAAAAACAGAGTATTTTTTATGTAAAAAGAAGGATAAGAGCTTTAAAAAAAGCACATCATCATGGTGTGCTTTTTATTATGCTCTCCGTTCTTGTCCTGCTGGAAAGAAACTGGATATGGGTCAAAAAAAAAACGGCTCTCAGCCGAGTTACTGCGCATTCACATAGATCGATTCAAGTTTTGCTGCAGTATGCTGAAAGGAGAAGTTCTTCTCAGCGTACTGCCTTCCGTATTTCCCTAAAGAAACGGCGCCGGTGCTGTCAGCAAGCAGCTGCGAGATGGCTTCAGCAAACGCATTTGTCTGGTCGTATTCTTTGATGATAAGGCCGTTCATATGATGATTGATCACTTCCGCATTGCCCCCGCGGTCGGTTGTAATAATCGGAAGGCCTGCTGCCATGGCTTCGTAATGAATCCGGGCGAGCGGTTCGTGCCACTGGGAGCTGCAGACGAGGAGGTCACCCATGAGAAGGATGTTTGGAATGTCTTCGGATGGAATGTATTTTGTAAAAAGAACATGCTCGCCTAATTTGGCTGCTTCATCGTACAGGAACTGAACATAGTCGTTGATGCCGTCTTCGCTGAACCATTTGCCGCCAACGATGACAAGAACTGAATCGGGGTGTTCCTGGATCACTTGCTTCATCGCTCTGATCAGCAGATGGGGGCCTTTCGTTCTGCTCAGCCTGCCGATGAAGAGAATGGCTTTTTTTCCGTTTAGTCCATACTTCTCTCGCCAGAGTGCTCGTTTTTGTTCTCCTTCGGCTGAATCTCTTTGCAGAAAAGATGAGAAATCAACGCCTGAATAGACCACGTGTGATTTGGCCTCAGCATCAGGATAGCGGAACGTGACCGTCCTCTTGATATATTCGCTGACTGTTGTAATGGCGTCGCACATGCTCAATGCTTCAAGCGCCTGCTCCCGCTTCAATTTTCTAGTGGAAAACATGTCGTTGTGAAGGCTGACAAACAGCTTGCTTTCCGGCGAAGCCTGTTTGTATCGCCAAAGTTCGCCTGGCCGATTGAAGACGTGAATATGAGAATAGAATTTGTCTTTGATATCTCCCGCTGTTTGTTCGTGAAAGGACGGTCTTGGAAACCGGATATACTGTATTCCGTTATGTTCATTTGTATCAGGCAGCAGAGGGTCTGTAATGGAATAGACCGTAACTTCGTGATGCCGGCTGAAATAAGGGAGAATGCCATCGAGCATAAGCTGGATGGCACCACCTTTTACAGCAGGGGACGGCAGTTTTTCTGTGCAGATAAAGGCGATCTTCATAGCGGATCCCCATGCATGATGCGTTTCATATAGTCATATTCTTTTCGCAGTCCCTCTTTCAGCGGCACATCCGGGGAATAGCCGAGCACATTTTTTGCAAGGGAAATATCTGCATGGGTGTGTTTCGGTTCGCCGATTGCCGCATCCAGAAATTGAATATCTGCTTTCCGGCCTGTAATCAGCTCAATCTCTTTGATCAGGTCAATGACGGATGCCCTTTCTTTTCCCCCGATATTAAAGATCCTGCCAATTGTGTGATCAGCATTCATCACAGCAGCGGTGCCTTTCACACAATCATCTATATAGGTAAAATCCCTCGTTTGAGAGCCGTCTCCAAAAAGGGTAAGCGGCTGATCTGTCATGATTTGTTTGAAAAAGCGGTGAAAGGCCATATCAGGTCTTTGCCGCGGGCCGTAAACGGTAAAATATCTGAGGATCACGGCAGGCACTCCAAAATTATGGTTGTAGACAGAGCACAGGTGTTCACCCGCAAGCTTTGTGACGCCATAGGGGGAAAGTGGATCAGGCATCGCGTCTTCAGAAACTTTTCCGTGTTTGTAGCCGTAGATGGAGGACGTAGAGGCATAGATGAATTTCTTAAGTGTTGTGCCTTTAGCCGCTTCCAGCAGTTTTTGCGTCGCCAGAATATTATTTTCTGCATAAGGATGAAAGTCTTTTCCCCAGCTTGAACGAACGCCGGGAATGCCCGCCAGATGATAGACGACATCTGCTTTTTCTATTAGCTCTTTGCAGTCAATTTCCATTATGGATTTTCTGATGAGCTGAAACCGGGGATGGGTTAAAAGGTTATGCAGATTTATGTTTTTTAAAGGCTCCGGCACAGGTCCGATCATGCAATCAATGCCGGTAACGGTATGCGCCTCATTTTCCAGCAGTTTTTCGCATAAATGAGATCCGATAAAGCCTGCACAGCCAGTTACAAGAATGTTCATAGGCGCCCAACTCCTTCATAGATAAGTCCTGCTGCGCGTATCACTTCCGGCACAAGGCAATTTCTCGCATCCAGAAGCGTCTCGCCTTTCATGAGCTGTTTAACCCTCTGCCAGTCAAGATTCTTGATCTCCTGCCAGTCCGTTGCAAGAATCACGATGTCTGCTCCTGTAACCGCATCGTACGGATCACTGGTCTGTTTCACGCCGCTCAAGTGTTCAGGAAGAGTTGCTTTCGGATCATAAGCAGATACTTCACAGCCCGCTTTATTCAGGGCATGAATCAGTGCTGCAGCGGGAGATTCGCGGATATCGTCTGTATCAGGTTTAAAGGCAATCCCTAAAACCGCGGTCTTCACAGCCGGAAATGCAGGAACCAGTGATTTCAGTTTCTCAATGTAAACGGTCAGCTGACTTGCATTCACTGATTGAACCGCATCAAGAATAAGCGCTTCAATGCCGCTGCTTTTAGCTGTGTAGCTTAATGACTGAAGATCTTTCGGAAAACACGAACCTCCGTAGCCGATTCCAGCCTGCAAAAAAGAAGGTCCAATCCGGTTATCCAGGCCAATTCCCCTGGCCACATGCGTAATATCCGCTCCATATTTTTCGCATACTCTTGATATTTCATTGATAAAGCTGATTTTTGCAGCAAGAAATGCATTTGATGCGTATTTAATCAGTTCAGCTCCTTCATAGTTCGTCACCAGTTCAGGGGCATCAATTCCTGCGTACAGCTGTTTCAGCAACTGAAGGACCCGCTCATTTTCCTCGTATAGTCCATAAACCATTCTGTCTGGGAACAGCATATCCTTAAGGGCAGAACCTTCCCTTAAAAACTCGGGATTAGATACAATGTCAAGAAGATCAGGGCCGTAGCCTTTTTCTCTGAGTGAGTTCAGAACAGCACGGTTTGTTCCCGGTGGAACCGTACTTTTAATGAGGATTACTTTATAGGCTGCAATGTTTGCAGCAGCATCTGCCAGCGCTTTATAAAGAAAGCTCAAATTTGAGCTGCCATCTGGAAGGGAAGGTGTCCCCACTGCCAGAACGATTATTTCCGCCTGGTTAATACCTGCAGCGAGATCATCTGAAAAACGGAGCCTGTTTTTATTTTCTTCAATCAGATCCTGAAGTCCAGGTTCATAAATGGGTATCCTTCCGGCCTGCAGCATGGTGACTTTCTTTTTATCCTGGTCGATGCATGATACCCGGTGGCCAAGACTTGAAAGAACGGCTGCCGTTGTCAGGCCCACATAGCCTGCACCAATCACGCACACATTCATTGTAGAAACCCCTTTCTAAAAACCTTCTCCCATAACCTATTATGAAACATGCATAAAACGTTACTGAATCGGGATAAAAACTTGTGAAAGGGTGCTTTTTCTCTGGACAATATGCACCAAAGTCCATAGATGAATAGGCTGACAGCATAAAAGATGAGTGAAGAGGCACAGCTGTGCTCTTAAGAGGAGGAGTGAATCTTTCCAGATGGAAACGATCGCGCACTATCTTATGGAAGATGTGAAGGTCAATCAGCGGTTTATCTACAATCAGATGGTCTATCAGGGAAAATACCGGTCAATTGTCATCGGGCCTTTTCAAAGAAAGGAAGATACGGAGTTTACAATGGACCATTTCTATAATTTGAATGAAATTTCAGATTTGGCGTCTTTTTTCAAGGAACAGGAAGTGGCCGCCATCCACGCACATCACGGCAAGCATGCAGTGGATGTGTTTCCGCTTGCCATGCAGCAGCAGCTTCCTTTTATCATCAGCATTCGGGGATCAGACGGATCTTCTCAAAGTGAAGTTTTATATAATAAGAACTTTTCACGTTACCGGACGATGGTCGCATACAGCAGCCTGTTTGTTCCTGTATGCGAATACCTTGGAAATGAGCTTCTAAAGCTTGGTGTTCCAAAGAACAAGATGAACGTGCTCTACGGAGGAATCGATTTGGATGTGTTCCCCTTTCAAAAACGGATTCCGCCTGAGGACGGCGAATTTGTCATGATATCGGTCGGCAGGCTTGTCCAAAAAAAGGGCCATGAAACCCTGCTTCGCGCCTTTAAAAAAGCCCATGATCAATTTCCGAAAATAAAGCCTAAAATTATTGGCGGCGGGAAAGAACGGCTGAACCTTGAAGCGCTGATAAATGAATTGAATCTGGAAGGGTCGGTTTCGCTTCCCGGGAAAATGAGCCTGTATGACATTGCGGAAGAGTTAAAAAAAGCCCATCTATTTTGTCTGCCCAGCGAAGTGGCTCCAAACGGTGACGTTGAAGGAATACCTAATGCGCTTAAAGAGGCAATGGCAATCGGGCTCCCGGTCATTTCCACCAGACATGCAGGAATACCCGAACTGATTGCGCATCTGAAGACGGGGTATCTAATTGAAGAAAGAAATGTGCAGCAGCTTGCAGACGGAATGCTTTCCTTTCTCAGGTCAAGCGATGCATGGGGAGAGTATACTCATGCAGCAAGAGCGGTCATTGAGGAGAAATTCGATTTAAGGAAGCAGCTGATCAGACAGCATGAAATGTATGAGCGTTTTTTGAAGATGAACAGAAGATAAACGCAGACCGGGGGCTGCGTTTATTTGCGTTCCAGCATATTCCGGTTTGCCCCAAATACTAAGTCTGGAAGGGCGGCAATTTCAGGTCGGGTTAAAAAATCCGTCAGCCGTTCTTTTTCCCGTTCTGTCACTTCCCAATCCACAGGAATGGCGTCCACGATTTCCGCTATTTTCTGTTTGTTTATCGACATGATTTTTTCTGCAAATTCATACAGCGGGTCAGCATCAGGGAGCAAAGAACTGGCCCATTTGTAAACAGGCATATCCAACCGGTAGACTGGCGTGTCCCGAAGAGTATGCATATCCCAGCTGTACATGCCGGGAAAACACCGTCCATGATCAATCATCCAAAAGAAAACGCTCCCATCCTTCTTTTCTTCAAAAAGAATATTCGTACGGCTTCTGTCATTGTTATTGAGCCACTGATCAAAAATAAGCATGCCGGCAAGGGCATCTTCGTTTTGCACATACATAGCTGCTGAAGACTCTTGAAGTTCCTGATAGGATTTCACTTGATTTAGATAAGGAATGGCAAGATGTATTCCAGCCCGGTAAGTTCCGCGGCTGTCAGCCGGAATTTCCCCAAGTGATCGTTCAGACAGTTCTAATGCAGCAGCGGGCAAAACAGGGAGCCCGAGAAGCATCCCGAGCTTTGCCGCCAGCCATTCATTCACTAGTTCCCGCTTTCGATAATCCCGCACTTTGTAAAATTTCACAACATACAGACAATCATCAGTGAACTGAAACAGATGAGCATAATTTCCTTCAAGTGTCTTTACGTATTTGACAGGCTGAAACCCCTGCTGAGACATATCCCATCCCCCTTAAGCCGTTACTCGTCTTCGCTTCCGACCGTTTCATCTCCGAGAGGCATTTCAATGCCGGTGATTTCATCAAGCTCAAAAGAAACGGACTCTCCTCCGTTTTTATAAAAGCGGTCAATTAAGAAGGAGGCCGTGCCGGATTGCTCATCAAAAGATTCAAAGGCTGCCTCATAATAGACTTTTTCTCCAGCGTGGACATTCACTTCGTCGCCTGGTGCAAGTTTTGCAAGCTTCATAGAAATATCATCCTGACTTTCATTGTTGAAAAACAATACTTTGCTCATAATATCCTCCTCAAACGTCCATTTACTAAACAGTATATGTAGGTGAGCCCCGGAAAGTATGGATATTTGACCAGTAAACCGATAACTTCGGCATAAACACTAAAGCAGCTCATAAAATGTAACATCATTCGTTTGAAGAAAAGGAGACATCTATGATAGCATGGATTGATTTTCTATTATTGTTTCTTGCGAGCTTCAGGCTTACAAGATTGCTTGTATACGATAAAATAACCGCCTTTGTCAGACGTCCCTTTCACAGGGAAGCAGAAGAAACGCTTCCCGATGGCAGCACGATTGCCTATATTGAAATAAAGGGAGGGGGCCTTCAGAAGTGGATCGGCGAATTGCTCAGCTGCTACTGGTGCACCGGCATATGGACATCGGCCTTCCTGTACGGAATCTATGTTTACATGCCTGATCTTGCCTCACCGCTTATTTTGATTCTTGCAATTGCAGGGTGTGCAGCGATTGTTGAATCCATTATTGAAAAACTGATTTTTTAATAGAAACCGGGAAGGAGTCTTAATGGGAGACTCTTTTTTGTTTTTTTTCAGTTTATGGCCGGATAAAAAATACCGGCGGATTCCCGGCCGGCTATTGTAGGCTTATTTTATTCAAAGAAGGAATTCCATTTGGGAGCTCTTTTGCATAAACAAATCCGTTTACCGCCGCCGCGCGTTCAGGAGGAAAAGGAAAGGAAATTTCAAAACTTGAAAAGACGAGCGTCTGGCCGGGCTCAACCAGATTTTCTTTTAGGGGTTTCAGCCAGTATTGGCCGTCTGTCCGCACGCGTTCCCGCCAATTTTCATGAACATGCCTCCAGAGAGGTCCGGGTGCGTCATCAAATAGGTTCGTGTCATCCATCTTACGCTGAAGAATGATTTTTCCGCTTAGTGAACCGTAGGAGACAGGCGTAATCTGCAAGCAGATGACCGGCTGCTGAAGAGGCTTATTTCCGGTGTTTTTTATCACAAAATCCCCGAAAACGGTCAATGGCTCATCGTCCTCTTTTGGCAGGAGAATGGATGCCTGAAAGTGGGCTGTTGCCCCAATGACCGGCGCAATGACAGCAGGTTTCGCCTGTTCTTCCTGCATGAGCAGTTTTTTCCGGAGATCAGATGACCGTTTTTTTTCTTCCTCAAGCGCAACTTCGAGGGTCAGAACTTTTTTTTCGAGTTTGAACACTTCTTTTTCAAACTGATCAGTATGAGTGTGAAGAGCCTCATTCAGCTTTTCCTGAAGATACTGGTTGCGGATCAGCTCTTTTTTTACTTGATTGTCTGCCTCGTTCACCAGCTGCTGCATACGGCTCAGTTCAGAACGGTAGTGGAGGATTTGCTGCTGCAGCTGCAGCGTGCGTTCACCTGCATTTTGGCTATCCTGCTTTTTCATGTCGTGAAACTCCTTTCTGAACTTCCTACTGCATATGTATGAAGAAAAGGTGAAAATCAAACCAAAAAAAATAAGAGGCTGTATAAGAACAGCCATCTTATGTTTTTAGTGCACTGGGAAAATATCAGGGCATTGCGGCGGGAATTTGTCTTTCATGTCACATACATTGATTGCTTCTGTCAGCTCTTCGCGAGGCTTGCAGATTTTAGCTTCTACTTCAAGTTTCACATCAGCTTCCATTTGTACGTCTAAGCAGAATGTAATGGATACATCAAGCTGAGAGAATACGTCTGTGCAGACTAATGTTGCGTCACATTCGAAGTAGTTTACGTGACATTCAAGCTCAGTTCCTTCTGGAGCGCAAAGGATGAATGTTTGAGCAGTTGCAAACGGAATCGCTTTTGATTCACAGATGACATCGTCATTTGCGTCAAGAAGCTCAACTGTTACAAACCCTTTTACAAGAACTTTCACTTTTTGCAGTGTTACTTCGTCACCATTTGGAAGGTTTACTGTTACATCTGTGCGTTTGTCATATGGTGAAATTTCCATGCAAAGGAATGATTTGCTGTCGTCGCCTGTGTCGATGCGATTTCCATCTTTATCGCTTAGGAAGCAGTTCACTGTAACGTCTTTAGAACGTCCCTTTTTCTTAAGAAATTTACAGATGTCGTCTGTCTTGCCATCGCAGTCAAACAAATTATCTAGATCGCAGTCATTTACACTGATTAGCGGCAGGTCCACTGGACGTGTAACCCAGTCATACACTTTGCGTGTTTTGATGCATACTTTTTCTTTTTCTTTTCTGGAATGACTCACTGTTGTTTTCCTCCTATCTTAATTTCTCCCGTCCATTTTAATGAACAGATACATTAGGTGTCGGGACTAATGTATAGTATGTTTTTTCCCAATTTGTGTGCCGTGATAAGAGCGGAAATTTAGGTGAATGTCAGTTTCCTGCATAATTCGCCTGCTGGCTGAATTTCATATTAGTAAGGGAATAATTCAATATATGGATGGGGGAGAGGAATGTGACAAATCAGCAGACGGAAAACATCAAAGCCCTTAAAGCAAGAATTACTTATTTGCAGAGAGAGCTTTCCCATACAAGGGCACAGCTGCTTGACTATGAAGATGACGGTTCTTATCAGGAGCTTCTTAAAGAAAATAAAGAATTGAAGGAAAAGGTATCTCTGCTTGAAGGAGAAAACCTTGTTCTATTTGAACTTCTAAAGAAAAACAAGAACTCTGAAGAAGAAAATGATGCAGTCCATGCGGATAAATATTATGATTCCTGGTTTATCAGCAATCTGAAAAACCAGGCGGCAAAAGACAATAAAAAGACAGAAGAGTAGGCTTCAAGCAAGATTATTGGTACTTTCGCTGAAGTCAAAGCCCTTTCTTCTGACATAATGTAGAAATAGGAACAGCAAAGGGAGGATCAGCATGATTTATAAAAAAAGCTCAAAAGCACCAAAAGTAAACAGTGCCGTGTACCATGGCTCTTCCCAATACAGTCAGCAGCAATTAAGCGGCGGCAAAAAAGCAGGCTGCGGCTGCGGCAAGAAAAAAATCGTTGTAAAAGATTAATGGAAACAAATAAACGTCCCCTGATGTCAGGGGGCTTTTATTTTGTCTATGATCTCTTGCGAACAGAGTATAGTCGGCGGGAATAGGCTGGGAGTAGAGGTGAAGTTCATGAGCAAGCTGAGCGGTGAATTTGAAAAGTTTATGGATAATCATTTCGGCCGTCATGATGACATACAAACAAAACATTCAAAATGGATGGGGCAAAAGGAAAAGGATCTTGGTGCCCTTGAGCGTACGGCCGATGCATTTGAAAAACGAATGGAACAGTTGGCAAATGATGCGGAAAGATGGATGTCAGATCAGGAAAAACGCCTTAAAAAGTAAATTTCCGCAAATAGCCTGATGAATCTGTCCAGCCATTCAAAGCTGTCTGACATATGATGTAGAGACGAAAGGCAGAGGGAGGTGGCTAAGATATGGGTTACGGATATTATGGCGGCTGTGGTTACGGCGGCGGTTACGGCGGTGGCGGCTACTACGGTTCTACATTTGTACTAATCGTAGTATTGTTCATCCTGTTGATCATCGTAGGTGCTTCTTTCTACAACTAATTGAACAGCTTTAACTGAGCAGAAGGTACGGGCGAGAGTCCGTACTTTCCTCTTTTTATTGAGGTCGGATTATGAAAAAAGATAGGCACACACAAGACTCAGTTTCATAGGATATATCATCGTAAAGGAGGCAGCAAAAAAATGGATAATCACTTCTTTAAAAACCTTGAAAAGAAAACAGGTGTAAACATGAAGGAAGTTCTTGATCTTGCCAATTCCCTTCAAAACGCCAACTTCAAAGATGAAAATACGGTCCGCGGCGTCATCCGCCGTGTATCCCAAATTGCCAACAAGCCGGTTAATAAAGAGATGGAAGACAAAATTGTAAACAGCATCGTAAACGGCAAAGAAAAACTTGATTTCGGCACAATCTCAAAAATGATCAATAAGAAATAACGAAAAGACCTCTCAGCCGAGAGGTCTTTTTGCGTATTTAGGGTGTAATCAGCCCTCTGATAAACCTTGAAGGTATCGCCCGGCGCCCTCTTCTGTACTGGGGAACCGATACGGAGAGTGACGTCCTCGCTCTTGTCATTGCTACATACATAAGCCTGCGTTCTTCTTCAATCGGCTTTTCATCCCCTTTGCGGAAGGAATCAAGGGCGAAGTCATGAGGCAGTCCTCCGTCAACGGCACCCAAAATATAAACATGCTCATACTCAAGCCCCTTTGCACGGTGCACCGTCATAAGCTGCACCGCATGAGGATCCCGTTTTTGCCGCCACTCTTTTGACTTTGCGGTCATATGATCGGCATGTTCAAGAAGCTCAGCAATCGTTTCGAATTTGCCGGCAAGAACTCGGACATCCTTCAGGTCATCAGAGCCTTTTTCAATGGCGTTGCCTTCATTTCCGCGTTTTTTCAGGAAATCTGAAAAACCCATTTCCTTTTCAATGACATCAATGGCAGCTGCCGGCCGCATCAGACGTAGCTTTTTAAACAGCGGAACGATTTTCTTGATTTTTGCTTTTTGAAACGGCTGCAGGGACTGGAGCTTGGCGAGGGCTTCTACAAATGTACAGTCATGTGTAATGGAAAATGCTTTAAGGTCATTTAACGCGCTTTGTTTAATAAACAGCGCACTCATGACGTGAACAATCGCAGCAGAATCATCGGGATTCAGTCCAAGCCGTAAATAGGCAAGAAGTGATTTGACCATTCTTCTTTCATAAAAAGACAGTCCTTCCTGTTCAATCGTAAACGGGATGCTTGACTGCGCAAGGCGTTCAAAAATGGCCCGTCCCGACGTGTGAGTCCGGTAAAGAACGGCAAAATCGCCTGGCTTTGACCCGCTTTCAAGCTTTTCCTTCATATCATTTACAACAAGCGTCGCCTCTTCTTCTTCATCAAATGGAAAGAAAAACAGGGGAGGTATGTCATTTTGATATTGCGCGTTCATCGCTTTTTGATGCCGCTGCTTATTTTTGGAGATAACGGAATTCGCGCTTGCGACGATCTCATGGCTTGAACGGTAATTCTCAGCCAGTGTCACGATTTTCGCCCCCGGAAAATCATGCTTGAAATTAAGGATGAAGGAGGGATCGCTTCCTCTGAACGCATAAATCGACTGATCATCATCCCCGACGACACAAAGCTGATTTGTACGGGAAGAAAGCATCTTTAAAAGCTCATATTGCACAGGATTAATATCTTGAAACTCATCGACGAGAAAATACTCAAACCTTGCCTGGTAAGCTTTAAGAAGCTCCGGATTTTCTGAAAGTAGCTCATAGCATTTGATAAGCATGTCATCAAAATCGAATTGTCCCTGGGCACTTTTCATTTCTTCGTAGTTTTTATAAAGAGTCAGCACCTGTTCTTCAAATTCGTCAGCAGGCTTGATTTCGCCTGCTGTCAGGTAGGTGTTTTTCCAGTAGCTGATCTGCTGGAGGGCCTGGTCATAAGGGAATTCCTTCTCATTGAGTCCCAGGTCTCTGCCGGCCGTTTTAATGTACTGCTCTTTCTGCCAGTCCCATTTAATCAGATGCTGTCCGTTCCATCTTTCTGGATCGCTGTGCATCAGGATTTTGTAAAAAATGCTGTGAAAGGTTCCGCAGACAAGTCTTCCGGCACCATGTACAGCATGTTCGCTCAGCCGGTGCTTCATTTCCTGCGCCGCTTTGGACGTGAATGTGACGAGCATGATTGAGCCAGGGTCAATGCCCTGCTTTTCCATCATGTATAAAGCCCGTGTTGTCAGAACTCTTGTTTTGCCGCTGCCTGCCCCCGCAAGGACGAGAAGCGGTCCATCTATTGTTGTTACAGCTTCAAGCTGAGTATCGTCCAGGCGTATTTCAAGGACGCTGTTTGCCGCTGATTTTTCTTTGATTTGAAGCGGTCTGTCCATCTTTGCAAGCTGATAAGACTTCCAGCCGGTTTCTTTTTTATCACTGTTCTCTGAAATGGATCTTCCTGCAGGCAGCCTGAAGCCGTTCAATTCCTTATAAACCGCCTCTTTGGATGCTGCCGACTCCTGAACGGCCTGACTATACTGCTCACACTGTTCGTGAACGGAATGATCCGCGTGAATAAAAGCGGGTTCATGTTTAATGCTCATCTGCATTTTCAGCGGCTGGCCGCAGCATGCACAATGAAGTTTTCCGTGCAGGCTTGCTTCATATATCTGCTGATAGCGTTCTCTTGCAAGGTACGGGAGCTGAATGTATTCATCTTTATATTTTCCGCAAATCAATGAAAGTCCCCCCGATTCATTTATGTAAACATCTATTCTCATTTTAAAGTCACAAACCTTATCTTATCAAAAGGAGAGAAAACAAAAAAGGGGCAGGATAATTCGTTTTAAAGGACGAATGTATGGGAATAGTCTCTTAAAAGGGGTGATGAAGATGAGTTTTGCCGTACCGCCAGTGCCTGAACAGTATGTACAGTATGCAAACCGCATGGTGAAACATCAGCAGGATTATGCAAAAGTACCTGGTGCAGCACGCATCACTCTTTCCCTGTACCCAAGAGAAGAGGTAAAAGAAAAAGCCCGGCCGGAGGAAAAACGGACGGACCAAAAAGCTGTAAGCAAGGTGACCGGAAAAGGACTGCTTTTCAGCGAATCCATTTAAAGAGAAGGAAAGAAGTTGAACGCAATGAAATTCATACAGCTCAGCGAAACATGCTATTATTTTGAATCACCGGTAAATATCGGGTATATAAAAAGCGGGGAGAGCGGTATGCTGATCGATGCCGGCCTTGACCGGCAAGCTGCGAAAAAGGTAATCAGCCAGCTTGAAAAACATGAGCTGCCCCTGACTCATCTCTTTATTACACACGCCCACGCTGATCATTACGGGGGAGCTTCATACATACAGGAACAATTGGCTGTTTATACGTTTGCATCAAAAGAGGAAGCTGCGATTCTGCGGAATCCCGTTTTGGAACCGCTTTATTTATTTCATGGTGCGCTGCCGCTCCCTGAACTGCGGAATAAATTTCTTGAAGGACCGCCTATTGCTGTTGATGAAGAGGTGACAGAAGGGACTTATTGGTTTGGGGAGCAGTCATTTGAATGTATCGCTCTTCCTGGACACAGTCTCATGCAGATGGGAGTGCTTTCGGATGGCATTCTATATGCAGCAGATTCCTATTTCGGTGCAGAACAGCTCTTCAAACATAAAATTCCGTATATCATTGACGCGGAGGAAACGCTTCATTCTCTGAACAGGCTCCTGGAACTGAATGCTGCAGGTGCTGTTCCGGGGCATGGAGCCTTTGAGGCATCATTTAAAGACACGGTAAAAGTGAATGCTTCCTATCATTTGAAGGTACTTGATTCACTTGAAAAAAAATTGACCCCATCAGGAATACCATTTGATGAGGTCATTCAAAGCATGTGCGAAGAATATGATGTGGCTGCTGAAAGACTGTCATCGTGGCTTTTATACCGCACGGCCATCACAGCGTATTTGACGAAACTGATAAAAGAAGAGAAAGTAGAGTTTATAATCAGAGATGCGATGCTTTTTGTTCGAAGCAAAAATTAAGAGGTCGGCTTGAATTTCTGGAGAAACAGGCCGTCTCCTTCCAGCCATTCCGCATACAAAACTTCCCTGTAACCGGTAATACTGCGGGAGGCAAGTTCGTTTTTCAGCCATTCCTCTGAGAAGCCG
This sequence comes from Metabacillus sp. cB07, assembly GCF_016839225.1. NCBI lineage: Bacteria > Bacillati > Bacillota > Bacilli > Caryophanales > Bacillaceae > Metabacillus > Metabacillus sp. cB07. The sequence continues at coordinate 1,059,031 of NZ_CP069296.1, forward strand.
GCCTCATGAACATTATCAAGCAGCACCTCACCGTCAATGATCATCGTAAAAGGCAGGACTGCGCGTTCTATAGGCAAATTGAAATCACTCTTTGTAGGAGATTCAAACTGCTGCTTTTTCAGAAGATTGATGGTTCCGTCCGTTTCAAGCACCGCATAAGCCACTTCTCTTATTGAAAACGCACCTTTTGCTCGAAGCAGGTGCTGCAGCTGATTGATATCAAGCTTGCTTTTCTTCAGGGCTTCACGGTTAATTTCACCACTGTGAATAACAATGGTAGGCCTTCCTTCAAGAAACGCCCTCGTTTTTTTCCACTTTTGCGTGATGATCTCAAGCAGATAAATGAGCACCCCCCACACAGCAATGGCAAACAGAATTTTCAAGATGCCCGTGTCATCATCAAATACCGCATTTCCCACAAGCTCTCCAAGCACTAAAGCGGAGATAAAATCAAACGTTGTAATTTGCGTGATCTGCGTCTTCCCAAGCATTCGGGTTAAAAAAAACAGGCCAATAAAACCAATAATCAAATCCATCCCAGTATGTACAAATTCCATTGGATTAAAATGCAAGAGATCCACGACTTCACCCGATTTCAATAGGAGATGCCATTAGCATGCGCATTTTTGGGGATATTCATGTTTTTGTTTTGGGCAGGTGTGAATGGTGGTTAAGGGTAGATGACCGTTCTGAGCAACGAGGGAAAATAATAAAGTGGATTATGCCGAGTGGAAAATGCGAACCGGAGCTAGCAGCACAAGGCTCAAAAGTGTTCCAAACCGGAGTTTCCAGCAGAAACTGAGTAGATCACAGTCCCAAAAGTGTTCTAAACCAGAGTTAGCAACACAAACAGAGTAGAGCACAGGCCCAAAAGTGTTCTAAGCCAGAGTAAGCAGCACAAACTGAGTAGAGCCCAGTCCCAAAAATGTTTTAAACCAAAGTTAGCAGCAGAAACTGAGTAAAGCACAGGCCCAAAAGTGTTCTAACCCGGAGTAAGCAGCACAAAGTGAGTAGACCACAGGCTCGAAAGTGTTCTAATCCGGAGTTAGCAGATCACAAAGGACACCCGGTACCAGTAAATCCGCGCAAAAATAAAAAAGCAGCACACAGCTGCTTTTTTATCTGATCACTTTATTTCCTTCATCATCGTCACGTGAGGAATTCCCGCATCCAGGAAGGTTTCCTTGGAGACTGTGCGGTAGCCGAGTCTTTCGTAAAACGCTTCTGCATGTGTCTGGGCGTTGAGTTTTAATGTCTGCATGTCCTTTGCAGCGGCAATTTCTTCGAGTTTTTCCATAATCAGTTTGCCGGCGCCTTTTGAACGGTATTCAGGGAGCACGCAAATACGCTCCATTTTGCCGACGCCGTTTAATATTCTGAAGCGGCCTGCTCCGACGGGCTGATCACCGTCGTAAAGGACCACGTGGGAAGCTTCGCGTTCAAACTGGTCAATTTCTTCTTCTTCAGGCACTTGCTGTTCTTCTACAAATACTTTCGTCCGGACATCATAAGCATCCTGAAGCTCTTCATCCGATTTTACAATGCGTACGTTCACTTAGAGGCCTTCCTTTCCAAGGAGAAATGTTTCAAAAACCGTCCATGATCCATTTTCCAGCTGATAGAGAAGGTGGAAACGGTCCACGGTTTCTTCGTGCTGAAAATCAGTCATCTTCAGACTGCCAAGCACGTCCGAATGTTCATCATCCGAAAGCTTCTGTCCGATTGTGATGTGAGGGACAAATGCATATTCCGGCTCAACATCAGAAAAATACTCATCATGAAGCGCATCATACAGGCTTAAAATCTGCTCTGTCGGTTCTACTTTTAAATAAATGACATTGTTTACTGGAGAAAAGGAACTGAACTTTCGGATTGACAGAGTTACGGGCTGATGGTTCTGCGCAATCTGGCGCAGTTCTCTTGAAATATCGCGGATTCGCTCGTCTGTTGCTTCAAATGGCTGCTTCAGCGTCAAATGCGGCGGAATCAGTGCGTAGTTCGGATCGTAGCGCTTTCTGTACGAATTGGCTGCATCCTGCAGTTTTTTTGATGGAAAAATGGCTATGCCGTATTTCATTTTAGTTCCCTCCCATGTTACGAATATGTAAGTAAAGTATATCAAAATCAGCGGCCAAAGCCTATTAAAGCAGTTAAAACATGGACTGCAGTATCTTTTTAATGGCCGGCTGCCAGTAAGTCCATTTATGATCGCCTTCAAATTCTTCATACTGAACCGGAATGCCTCTGTCTGTCATCGCCTGATGCAGAGCCCTGTTCGGCTCAAGGAAATCCTGTTCAGCGCCGTCTGTAGTCTTCACCTCTGTCTCGTTCACACCAATCTGGTGATACACCGACAGCAGTTCAGGCGAGGAGCATTCCTTCACCATTTTGAGTACCGAATCATCCGAGTATGGTGACTGCATGATGACTTTTCCGAATGTGTGCGGATAGGTCAAAGCCGTCATAAAAGATACTGTGCCTGCCAGAGAATCACCGATCAGCGCACGTCCCGCACCCATTTGATAAGTCGGGAATTCCCGGTCTAAAAATGGCACGAGTTCATGCGCCAGAAAGCGGATGTAGGCCGACTGGCGACTGCCGTCAGGATGATATTTTTCCCTGCGGTCATGTACATCACGGTAGGGAATGCCGACTATGATGACATTTTCCATTTTACTGTCTGAAAGCAATTCCTCAGCCTGCCTTGAAATGCGCCCCAGCCTGAAATAATCCTGACCGTCCTGAGCGATCAGGAGGCTGTATTTATATAGAGGGGAATAATTTTTAGGCAAGTAAATGAGCAAGGTCATTTCTTCTTTTAACTCCTGCGAATAAAGCAGCGTCTCCTGTACAATACCTGATTTGACTGTCATGTGTGATACCCCCAAAAGATGACGGACTAACATCCGAAAATAATGATTAAAACGCTTCCATCATTTTAACATGAACAGCGGGAAAATACCTGCATCTTGAGTCATTAGCTTTCGGTTCGTCTCCTGATTTCACGGATGAATGACTCCGCTTCATCAGCATTAAGCAAAACGATTGTGACTTCTTTCTTAAATCCATACAGCAAATCCGCTGAAACAGGTTCTTTTAAACTGATTTTAACAGCGGGTTTCTCTTTCACCAGATCTTGAAGGCTTAAATCAAGAATCTGCCGCTCCTGTTCCTTCGGCCGTTTTTCAGGAAGATCGTTCAGTCCTGCATCACGTATGTGCGCAAGCGGGATGCTGATTTTTTTTGAGATCCCAGCCTGCAGATGCAATGTGTCATCTGACAGGTGATAAGGGCAAAGCCTTATTGCCTGCATGTCTGCGAGGAGAAAAAGCACTCCATATAGATTTAGAATAAGCAATACCCACGAAAGGACGGGGCTAAACGAGTGGAGAAAAAAATGTATCGCAGCCGTTTCCAGCACGATGGCATGAATCAGCATAATCGAAGTAGCAACCGCACTTGTTTTATGGTGGGCGGAAAAGAACGTTCCGCTTCGAACGGGTGCTTTTTTCTTCCATGAAAGAAGCGCGTAATAGAACAGGGAAGCTTCTGTTAAAAGGACGTCCGTCAATTTGTTCCTGGAAATATGATTGCAGACAGCAGATTCCGCTTTCAGGTGAAAATAGGGAAGACCGGATGCTGACAGATAATCTCTTCTGATGAGAGGAATCTTTCTCAATACAAGGACAAGAAGAAACAGCTCTGCTGCGATGAAGATTGATTCAAAAGCCAGAACGGCTGCCGGGAGAAGGGGATGCGCGGCAAGCTGTTCTTCAGGCAGCATAAAATGGGCAAATAAAAAACCGGCTAAAACAACAGGTCCTATATAGGTGAGGGAATACCGTTTTCTTAAAATGAAAAAGTAAGTTAAAAGGGGAATGACAACTAGAAAATCAAGAAGGGATCCAATCAGCGCACCATCAGGAACAGGCTGCATGATTGGAAGACGGTATAGAGCAGCATTTGAAGCCAGAATCAGGACCACAAAAAACAGATACAATCCCCATTTAGGCTTAGTAAGAGTTTGGTTCATATCCTTCGCCGCCTTTCTGTATAGGATAAATATACCATATAATAGTGTAATAAATTGGAAGGATATGTGAATGAATAATGACAGATTTCAACGTGTCATAATTACGGAGAGCAGCTCATATTTCTTAAAAGAAGACAAGCTCCGGGAGTGCTGAAGGTGAAAAAACCGTTCCAGTTTATTGCAAGTATTTATGCAGCCGTTTCGATTTCTTTTTGGGGCATTTCTTTTGTGTCTACAAAAGCTGTTCTCAGCCAGCTTGACCCGTTCACGCTCCTTGTTGTCCGCTTTGGAATTGCTGCGGTCTTTTTGCTTTTTCTGCTTCTGCTTCTAAGACATCCGCTCAAGATGAGCCTCTCGCAAATGCCCGCCGTTTTCATTCTTGCCGTACTCGGGATTTTCGTCCATCAGATCATACAGGGCTCAGCCCTGCAATCGATCGGGGCTTCCGAAGCAGGCTGGATCATTTCTTTTTCGCCGATTTTTACAGCTGTTCTTGCTGCCTTCTTTTTAAAAGAACGGTTTACGCTGTTTAAAGCGGCCGGCATGACGATTGCCATTCTCGGGGTGCTGCTGATTACGTCTTACAGGCAGGGCGGATCCATCGTGTTTCACGTGAACTTCGGTTATATCCTGATGATTTTAAGCACGTTAAACTGGGCGGTTTATTCGATTTTGATTAAAAAACTGGCGATACCGTATTCGGCTTTGACGGTCACCTTTTACACAAGCTTTTTCGGCTTTCTAATGACGCTCCCATTTTTCATCAGGGGAGAAGGCTGGAGGCAGCTGTCCGTTCTGACAGGCGAAAACTGGACACATCTTATGTTTCTCGGGATTTTTGTATCAGCCGTAGCCTATTGGTTCTGGGGGAAGGCGCTGGAAGTCATGGAGGCAACGAAAGTATCCTCCTTCCTTTACTTTGAGCCGCTTGCAACCGTCATTGCCGCTGTGCTCCTGCTGAATGAGCCTGTCCTGCTGGCGAGCGGCGCCGGGGGCATGCTGATCATTGCAGGTGTGATGCTTGTGAATTTTAAGAGAAAAGGTTAAAGGAGTTTGTCAATTTTTGAAGAATGTATGTTAACAGGGAAAGCCTTTTTTCACCAAATTATGCAAAATAAATTGACAATCTTGTAAACTCTTACTATTATAAAAATTAATTCTGACTAATCTTATATGGATTGAGCTGATTGGAAAACCAAAGGCTCCCGCCCCATGTCTATTTGGGCTGGGAGCCTTTTTGAAAAGAAAGCGGATCCATTTTTTTATTCAGGCAGCTGAAAATACAGCAGTGCATTCGAGCACAGGCAAATGACTTAGGAGGATATATATGGAGATATTCTGGTTTTTACCGACAGCAGGAGACAGCAGATATTTAGGTACAGATAAAGGCAAGAGGGAGGTCACCATCGAATATTTGCAGCAGGTGGCAAAAGCGGTGGATACGCTTGGGTTCACCGGAGCACTCCTCCCGACAGGAAAAGCATGCGAGGATTCATGGGTCATCGCATCAAGCCTTATTCCTGTGACAGAACGGATGAAATTTCTGATAGCACTGAGACCGGGCTTTACGCCCCCGACGATTGCAGCCCGCATGGCTTCTACTCTTGACCGTATTTCAGGGGGAAGACTTCTTTTGAATATCGTACAGGGAGGGGACCCTGTTGAGCTGGCAGGAGACGGCCTTCATTTGAGCCATGACAAGCGCTATGAGCAGACAAATGAATTTTTGACGGTATGGAGAAGGCTTTTTGAAGAAGAATCGGTTGATTTTAAGGGAGAGTATTTTGACATTGCAGGCGGCGGCATCCATCATCCGCCTGTGCAAAAGCCTTATCCTCCGCTGTATCTTGGGGGCACATCACCTGCAGCACATGAAGTGGCGGCAGAACACGTTGATTATTATTTGACATGGGGAGAGCCGGTTGAAATCGTGAAAGAGCGAATTGACAAAGTCAGGGAGCTCGCCGCCAAAAAAGGACGCGAAGTGAAGTTTGGCATCAGGCTTCATGTCATTGTCAGAGAAACGGCGGAAGAGGCATGGAAGGCTGCAGACGAACTCATTCAATATGTTGATGAGAGCGTAGTGGAAGCGCAGAGACAAAAATTTGCGCGCTTTGATTCAGTCGCGCAGCGCCGGATGACGGATTTGTCGCTGGACAACAAAAACGCGCTTGAAATCGCACCGGGACTGTGGGCAGGAATTGGTCTTGCAAGGGAAGGTGCGGGGACTGCGCTTGTCGGGGATCCGGACAGCGTGGCCGAAAATATGAAAAAGTACGCCGAAGCAGGCGTAGACACATTCATTATGTCGGGGTATCCGCATCTGGAAGAAGCATACCGCACAGCGGAACTGCTGTTTCCAAAGCTGCCCCTGAAACATAAAACCATCAAACAGGAGGTATAAGATGAACAAAAAGCTCAGCAGCTTCTTAGCGGCAATATTCGTAATGGTCCTTGCTTTAGCCGGGTGCTCCTCGAATGAAACCGGAGGGAGCGGAAAAGACGGAGTGACAGAAATCAGCTTTATCCACTGGCGCGGGGAGGATGCTGAAGTTTTTAAAGAACTGATCAGCAAATTCGAAAAAGAGAATCCAAAAATCAAAGTAAACATGACAGTCTATCCATCTGAAGAATATCAGTCTACTGCACAGACGCTGCTCAGAGACGGTTCAACGGGAGATGTGTTTACATCATTCCCGGGATCTCAATTTGAAATTATTAAAAAAGCAGGCTTTTTCGCTGACCTTTCCAATGAGGAATTTGTTCAGAATTACAACGAAAACCTGATAGAAGCAGGAAAGGCAGACGGCAAACAGCTTGCCGTTCCGCTGCAGCTTGTCTATAACCAGCCTGTCTATAATGCAGGTATTTTTGAAGAACTCGGACTGGAGCCCCCTAAAGACTGGGAAGGATTTTTGGCTCTTTGCGAAACTCTTAAAGAAAACGGCTATACACCTATCGCCTTCCCTGGAGCTGATATTGGCCCGGGACAGCTGATGAACAGCATGATGATGAACAATGCGCCGGACGAAGAGATTTTTGCGAAGCTTATGGCCGGCGATGCAAAATTGACGGATGAGTGGTGGGTCAAGACGCTTTCTCAATTTAAAGAGCTTACTGACAAAGGCTACATTGCTAAAGAAGCCCTCGGCACAAAGCATGACGGAGCCATTGCGCTGATGGCCCAGGAAAAAGCAGGAATGCTTGCAAGCGGATCTTACGCTATGGCCGGCATTAAGCAGCAAAATCCGGACATTAAGCTGCAGCTTCTTGCGCCAATCACAGTTGCTGAAAATGAAGCAAAATACGAGGGTGTTCACACAACCACGTTCATGCTTGCAGTCAACAGCAAATCAGAAAAGCAGGATGCAGCAAAAAAATTCGTGAGCTTCCTTTCTGAATCAGAAAATGCAGGCGAATACGCAAATAAAACCGGCCAGCATGTAACGCTTAAAGATGTCACGTATGAGTCTGAAGAACTGAAAGATACAGCTGTCTGGATGGAAAAGAACACACGGTTCCAGCCGCGCTTTCTGATTCCGAATGCAGATGTTGAAAAAGCGGTGATCGCGTCCATTCAGGCTGTCATCGGCGGAACGGATCCTGAAAAAGCAGCTGCAGAAGCCCAAAAAATTGTTGAGCAGAACTTAAGCAAGTAAACCGGAGAAGAGGGGGAAAGCCCCTCTTCTTCTCATCATGAAAGGAGGCCTTTTCATTGCTGAAACATAACAAATCACTGCTGTTCTTTCTGGCACCCGGCATTCTTGTGTACAGCATCTTTTTTATCTACCCGACACTGAGCGCCTTCTTTTACTCATTTACAAACTGGGACGGCATATCCCCGGATTTTGATTTCGTCGGAGTGACCAATTATATCAATCTCGCGACAAATGATTCTATTTTTGCAAAAGCACTTGGAAACAACGTGAAATTCATGCTGTTTGTCGTTGTTTTTCAAACGCTGTTTTCCCTTGTCTTTGCCCTTTTCCTGATTAAAAACACAAGAACCAATGTTTTTTTCAGGGCACTGTTCTTTTTTCCTACGATTCTATCCTCTGTTTCAGTCGCCTTTATCTGGTCGTTTATTTACGATCCAAACCTTGGGCTCCTTAAAACCATTCTTACAGGGCTGCAGCTTGATTTCCTGGCACAGAACTGGCTGGGTGATGAGAAAATCGCCATTTTTTCAATTGCTGTCGTGCAAGTATGGTTTCATACAGGACAGATGATTATTATCTTTGTTGCCGGTCTTCAGAGCATTCCTGCCGATCTTTACGAGGTGGCCAAAATTGAAGGGGCAAGCAGATGGCAGACGTTCAAAAAAGTCACATGGCCGCTTGTTGCTCCCGCAGCAACCATCGTTGTCGCGTACACAACGATACAATCATTTAAAGCGTTCGATCTGATCTTTGCCATGACGCGCGGAGGTCCGAACTATTCAACGGAGATTATCGCAACCCTGATTTACACAACGGCATTCAGGAGCTTTAAATTTGGCTATGCATCAGCAGAATCCGTTATTTTTATGGCCGTCATTGCCTTGATTACGTTTGTGCAGTTTAAGGCACTGCGCGCAAACAGGGTCGACTACTGAGGAAAGGGTGACGAACGTTGAAAGGAACAAAGTACGGACTTATATTGATCTATGCAGCCATAATCATCATTCCAATCTTCGCCATCTTTTTAACAACGTTTAAAACGATTGCTGAAATGTATGAAAATGTGCTCGGACTGCCTGAACGGTTTTCGGTTTCAAACTACATATCTATTTTTAAGGACCAGTCGATGGGCCTGTATTTTCAGAACAGCTCGGTTGTCACGCTTGTATCCGTCTTTCTGACGCTGTTTTTTGCAAGTCTGATCGCTTATGCCATCACGCGGATCGGCGGTGTTTTCAGCGCTGCTGTGTTCGGTTTTTTCACACTTGGCATGATGATTCCTGCGCAGGTGAACATGATTCCGCTCTATCAGCTGATTTTTCAGCTGAAGCTGACGAACAGTCTTGTGGGACTGATGATCGTCAACATTGCGGCTACCTTGCCTGTTGCTGTTTTCATTCTCACCGGATTCATGAAAACTCTGCCGAAATCGTTGTTTGAAGCAGGATCCATTGACGGCGCCGGGAACTGGCTGATGTACTGCAAAATTGCCCTGCCGCTCTCGCTTCCATCGCTGTCTGCAACAGCCATTTTTCTGTTTGTGATGCACTGGAACGACCTGCTGTACCCTTTGCTTTTCATCACGAAAGATGAATATAAGACCTTGCCGCTTGCTCTGCTTGAATTTCAGGGGGAGTACATGACGAACTATCCGATGCTGTTCACCGGCGTGATGATTGCCTCTGCGCCGCTTATTATTGCCTACATCTTCCTTCAGAAATATTTTATTGCGGGAATGACAGCAGGCTCGGTGAAGGGCTGAGTTTTTTGCCCCAAACCCTTGCATTTATGAAAAAAGTGAGGTAAGGTAATAAAAACATTTAAAAAATTCATACTATTTATTCTTATCCAGAGAGGTGGAGGGTTCTGGCCCTGCGAAACCTCAGCAACCGGAAAAGATCAGGCAGATGCCTGTTCGAACCAAGGTGCTAATTCCAGCAAGCTTGAATGCTTGGGAGATAAGAGGAAGCCAGTTTTGCCGAACCAGCGTCTTCTTCTTATATGAGGAAGGCGCTTTTTATTTTTCCAAAGCATATAAAAAAGCCCGGTCCAGGGCGTGTAAAAGAAGAAATGACAAACAGGATGGTGTTTAATCATGTCGGAACGCATTGAAACAACTTTGGCGCAAATCGGGAATCGCAGTGAAAACATAACGGGAACGGTAAACCCGCCCGTCTACTTTTCAACAGCCTACAGACATAATGGAATCGGGGAATCAACAGGGTTTGATTACATCAGGACAGGAAATCCGACGAGAACGATTTTAGAAAAAGCAATCGCAGATCTTGAGCACGGCGATCAGGGATATGCATTCAGTTCGGGAATGGCAGCCATTCAGACGCTGATGGCCCTGTTTAAAAGCGGGGATGAACTGATTGTCTCTTCCGATTTGTACGGCGGAACATACCGTTTGTTTGAACGGGAATGGCGCAAATACGGCCTTGTTTTCCATTATGCGGATTTTAAAGACGGGGACTGTACAAAGCAGCTGATAAATGACCGCACAAAGGCGATTTTTCTGGAGACTCCGACAAATCCTTTGATGCAGGAAACAGAGGTCAGCGATATAGCCGAAATGGCACGGGAACACAAGCTGCTGCTGATTGTTGATAATACGTTCTACACGCCGATTCTGCAGACGCCGATTTTAGACGGAGCCGATATTGTCATTCACAGTGCTACCAAATATTTGGGCGGACATAACGATGTACTTGCAGGTCTTGTCGTCGCAAAAGGCAAAGAGCTTTGCGAAGAGCTTGCCCAGCACCATAATGCAATCGGCGGCGTGCTCTCCCCATTTGATTCATGGCTTTTGATCCGCGGGATGAAGACACTTGCTTTAAGGATGAATCAGCATGAAAAAAATGCAGGACAGGTTGCAACATTTTTGGAGAACCAATCCGAAGTAACGGATGTTTTATACCCGGGAAAAGGCGGAATGCTTTCGTTCAGACTGCAAAAAGAAGAGTGGGTCAATCCATTTTTAAAAGCACTGAAGACGATAACCTTTGCTGAGAGCCTCGGAGGCGTTGAGAGCTTTATCACATATCCGGCCACACAGACACATATGGATATTCCAGAAGAGATCAGAGCTGCAAACGGCGTATGCAACCGCCTCCTGCGCTTTTCAGTCGGCATTGAACACGCGGGTGATCTGGAGCAGGACCTGCTGCAGGCATTTGAATGTATGAAGGAGGCAGATAAAGTTGAGCAGCGGTAAGTGGACATTTGAGACGAAACTGCTTCACAACAGTCATAAGGCGCAGAAAGATACAGGGGCGGTCAGCGTTCCCATTCATCATTCATCAACGTTTCACCAGTTTGATTTTGACGATTACGGCAAATTCGACTACGGCCGTTCAGGCAATCCGACGCGGGAAACACTTGAACAGGCCATTACTGAACTTGAAGGCGGAACTAGAGGTTTTGCTTTTGCATCCGGGATGGCAGCAATCTCCACCTGTTTTCTGCTTCTTTCAAAAGGAGACCATGTCCTGATTACAGAGGATGTTTACGGGGGAACATACCGGATCATTACAGACGTTCTCAGCAGATTCGGCATCGAGTACAGCTTTGTTGACATGACCGATCTGCATGAAGTGGCTTCTCATATCAGGCCGAATACGAAAGTCATTTACGTTGAAACGCCGTCCAATCCTCTTTTGAAAATTACCGACATCCGGGGGATTACAAAGCTTGCAAAAGCAAACGGATGCCTGACGTTTTTAGATAATACGTTCCTTACACCAGCTTTGCAGCGGCCGATTGAACTCGGCGTGGACATCGTCCTTCACAGCGCCACCAAATTCCTTGCCGGACACAGCGACGTCCTTGCAGGCCTTGCCGTTGTAAAGGGAGAGGAGCTTGCAGCGAGAGTACAGAAACTGCAGAACGCATTCGGAGCCGTCCTCGGCGTCCAGGACTGCTGGCTCGTTCTCCGTGGCATGAAAACATTGAACGTAAGGCTGCAGCAGTCCAGTGAGTCTGCTCGAAAACTCGCAGACTATTTATCCCGCCATAAAGCCGTCCGGAACGTGTACTACCCTGGACTCACGTTTCATCCCGGGCACTCGATCCAGCGGTATCAGGCAGATGGTCCTGGAGCTGTCCTGTCTTTCACACTGGCAGACGAGGATGCCGTCCGCACGCTCGTTAAAAATGTGGAGCTGCCGGTATTTGCGGTAAGCCTTGGAGCGGTCGAATCCATTCTGTCCTATCCGGCCAGAATGTCCCACGCCGCCATGCCAAAAGAAGAACGGGAGCGCCGCGGAATTACAGACGGACTATTGCGCATAAGCGTCGGGCTGGAAAATGCGGATGACCTGATCAAAGATTTTGAGCAGGCGCTTGCAAAACTGCCGGCGAGTGCAGTGGAGAATAAATTAAGAGCTTAAATCTAGCGGAATTAAAAAATACAAGACTCTTAACTTGATGTTAGGAGTCTTTATCAAGTAATGGAGGAAATGCAGATGTACAGCTATGTTTCACACTTGGAGTGCCCAAAGTGCGGTGCCGAGTATTCAGTTAAGGACGTGCAGCAGCTTTGCACATGCGGATCTCCGCTTTTGGTGCGCTACCATTTAGATCAAGTGAAGAGCACGTTAACAAAAGAAGAAATCGGCAGCAGGGAAAACAGTTTGTGGAGATACCACGAGCTGCTGCCTGTTGAGGATCCAAAGCATGTGGTTTCAATGGGCGAGGGCATGACCCCTCTTTTGAAAATGGACAGGCTTGGGGCAGAATATGGCCTAACACAGCTGCTTATGAAGGATGAAGGGCTGATACCGACCGGCTCTTTTAAGGCCAGGGGAGCGGCTGTCGGAATTTCAAAAGCAAAGGAGCTTGGCGTAAGGACCTTTGCGATGCCGACAAACGGAAATGCAGGTGCAGCCTGGTCGCTTTATGCTGCCAGAGCGGGGATGGAGCCATATGTCATCATGCCACTTGATGCTCCGCTCATCACCCGGAAAGAAACCGCCATTTCAGGGGCGAATCTCCATTTAATTGACGGACTGATCAGCGATGCGGGAAAAGTTGTGGCGGAGCTTGTGAAAGATCAAGGATTCTATGATGCTTCTACTCTGAAGGAACCTTACCGCATTGAAGGGAAAAAGACGATGGGATATGAAATCGCCGAACAGCTCGGCTGGGAGGTGCCTGATGTCATTCTTTATCCGACAGGAGGAGGAGTGGGCATTATCGGAATCTACAAAGCGCTCCGGGAGCTGCAGGAGCTCGGCTGGATAAGCAAGGAGAGGATGCCTCGCCTTGTTGCCGTTCAGGCTGAGGGATGTGCGCCGATTGTAAAAGCTTTTGAAGAAGGAAAAGCTGAATCGGAGTTCTGGGAAAATTCGCAGACGGACGCGTTCGGCATTAACGTTCCGAAGGCAATCGGTGATTTCCTTGTACTGGAGGGAATTTATGAAACAGAAGGGAATGCCATAGCTGTATCAGAAGAGGAAATTAGGGCAGAACAAGCCCTGACGGCAAAGCTTGAAGGGTGTTTTATTTGTCCTGAAGGTGCCGCAACATTTGCTGCTGCCCGGAGATTGAAGGAAAGCGGATGGATCAGGGAAGACGAGAAAGTGGTCTGCCTGAACACCGGCCAGGGCATCAAATATCCGGAGACGGTACGCGCAGAGGCGCCGGTTCTGAAAAAAGGCGAAAAGCTCTCACTCTAAACTTCTACTCCATCAGCGGGATTCATATACTGTAGCAATGTACAGGCAGTCTTGTGCATAATCGGCTGTGGAGGTGCAAGATGATTGTTGAAGTAAGTGCTGCAGGAGCTGCGCTCGCCTTTATGTTACTCGTCGCCTATTTAATTCAGACTCTCCGCAAGGGCATGACGACTCTTGATGAGACGAATGAAACGCTTGCGGAAGTAAGGAAAGCGGTCCATGATCTGTCGGGGGAAGCAGAAGAACTTATCCAATCTGCCAATCAGATCACGGTTGATGTGAAAGGCAAGATGAAGACAGTGGAACCGCTGTTTGAATCCGCACAGGACATGGGAGAAGTTCTGAACAGTGTGACCCATACCGTAAAACAGGCGGCATCGGGCTATGGATACGGACTCCCTCCAGTGAAAAACGATGATCCCCCAAACCGTGAGATGAAAATCAGGCTTAAATGAACGTTTCCTCAACAGAATTGAAATGACACATGAAACAGCAGGCACATTCTTTGGAGAATAGTGCCTGCTGTTTTTGTTTTACATGGTATTATTGTAAAAAACAGATAATTTGATAAAAGATGGAAGCCTATATTATTACGAAAAAAGATAAGGAGTGAAGGCATGAAATTGCTGCTTACATCTGGAGGCGTAACGAACCGGAGCATACACAATGCCCTTGTTGACATGCTGGACAAGCCGATCGCAGATTCCACTGCCCTCTGCATTCCTACAGCTATGTACGGACACCCCTGGGTCGGGCCCGGCGTCAAAGTCTGGGAGTTTATCACCGGGAAACCCGGAAATCCCATGGTCGATTTGGGCTGGAAATCTGTAGGCGTGCTGGAGCTCACCGCGCTGCCGAGCATTGATAAAGACCGCTGGGTGCCGCTCGTTCAGGAGACAGACGTCCTGCTGGTGTCTGGAGGCGACGCCCTCTACCTGTGCCACTGGATGCGGCAATCCGGTTTCGCAGACCTCTTGCCGTCGCTTAACGCCGTTTATGTGGGAATGAGTGCCGGGAGCATGGTGATGGCCCCTGAGATCGGAGACTATTTCGTCGGCTGGACTCCGCCCTCTGGAAGAGATGAAACGCTGAGCATGGTTGATTTTTCACTATTTCCTCATCTGGACCACGAGATGCTTCCGGGCAACACCATGGCTGCTGCAGAAAAATGGGCCGGCGGAATCAAGGGACCAGCGTATGCAATAGACGATCAGACCGCCATTAAGGTGATTGACGGAGAAGCAGAAGTTATTTCTGAAGGGAATTGGAAGCAGTTATAGTAGACCATTTGAAAGAATAGGCGAATCAAAAGACACTGCATTAGCCGTTAAACTTTTGTTGAGTGATGATGCAGCATGGGTAAGGTATCTGTATGAAATGGCCCTTTTATGTAATGGGTTGGATTGAAAGACTCGGAACAGTACAAAAAAGAACTCCATTTTAAAATGGAGTTTCCTTTGATAAAATAATATACACTAGCAGTCCCGCATAGTTTTACTTCCAATCCCGTTTCCTTTTTAACTTCCCTCAGAGCTGAATGTCCTCGCCATACTCAACTCGTCCACTCGGAAAGGTCCCTACCAGTGTACTTGAAGTTTATTGCCATCTGGGTCGTAAAAGTGGAAAAAGGCATGACCATTATCTTCTTTTATTTCCTCAACCTTAACTTGATTAAAAATTAAATGCTGATGAAATTTCGATAATTCTCGACTTGTAAAGCCAATGCTAAATTCTTGTTGATTATCAATTGTAAAATGTGCAAATGTTTCATCTTCGGTAGGAACCAAGATAAGTAAGAAAGGTCCTTCATTTACTTTTAAAACTGCAAGTTCTTCAGTAATGTTTAGTAGGTGGAGCCCCAATACATCTCTATACCATTTTGCAGACAGTTCTAAATCTTTAACTGGAATCCTAATATAATGGACTTGTTCAATAAATGATTGACTCAAAGTTTTCTCTCCTTTATTTAATCAGGTGTATGAATTAGTTTCCTGACTAAATACCTATTTAACTGTTGAACTAAAATCTTTTAATTTAATAACTATTATTTCCATATTAACATAATCATGCTAAATTCTGCTTTAATCGGTTGAATGAAAAAACACACCATTTTGGTAGTAAATGGTGTGAGAATTACTTTGCAATTTTCAGTTTTGCACCTTAATATCGGCCCGTTACTCATCATGAAGCCTTTTGTATTGAAAATCCTAATCTAAGCTTCTCTTATAATATACAGCGCAGTAGGAAGCGTTTTGGCATTTCACATACTTACAGCGCTATTAATAGGACAAAAACCAGCTCTCTCAGGTCTTCTGACAAGTTCTCCTGAACAATTAGGACAAACGTTTGACATTTCAATTGTGCAGTCTTCGCAAAAAGTGCATTCATGCACACAGATGTATGCCTTTCCTTTTAAATCTCCATCACATTTTTCGCATATTGTCTTCATTTCTAATCCCATTATTAAAACCTCCAATATTTGAATACTCCTTATTTTAGTTTATCAATGCCGGTTTAAACATACTGTTCTTATGGAATTTAGCCGGTTATACTTAAGAAAATAATGTATTTTATTAGATTGAGATAAAAAAATAAAGGTGGCATCATATGGACCCGATTAATCGTCAAATCCTTACGATTTTGCAGGAAGATGGAAGAGTTTCAATGACTGTACTTGGAAAGAAAGTTTCGTTATCCGTGCCTGCGGTCACAGAAAGGGTCAGGAAGATGGAGGATCAGGGGATTATTAAAGGTTATAAGGCTGAAATTGACAATGTGAAGATTGATAAACCGGTTCAAGCATTCATTTTAATGAAAACGCACCGATGCAGCGCATTTAGAGAATTTTGCAAACAAAATCCTTTGGTTATTGAATGTCACCGGTTAACTGGAGAGTACAGTTATCTTGTTAAAATCGTGACTGGGTCGAATGAGTTATTAGAAGGGTTCATTGATTCGTCCATGGAGTACGGCGAACCGCTCACGATGATGAACCTGTCATCTCCTGTTCCTGATAAAGTTATATAGCCGGATTGAAGGAAGAAGCGGTTCAAGCCTGGTCAAGCTATGAACCGCTGAAGTTATAGTGAATCATGCTGTGGAGTGAATAACGGGACAGGTTATTCACTCCTAAAGCAGATTCACTGCTAACCATCAGTTCTATACATCCTCAGCACATCCTCAGCCCGCTTAACCATTTCTTTTACCAGCTCTTTGGGTTCTTGTACATAAACATCTTCTCCAAGCAGGATGAACTGCTTCGCCATGAACGGAACTTCCTCAAGCGGTGCTAAAGTGTCAATAAATCCGGTGCCGTCCTCATTAATCGTAAGATGATCTGACAGAAAAGGCAGCGTTTTGGACTCTCTTACCCCGTTTTTTGAGAGCAGGACTTTAAGCGGCGCCTGTGTACGCGTTTCTTCTTTCTCCATCCATTGTTTTAACGTTACAGAACTGTTCTGCGCAGGAGCCAATTTTTCAAAAGAAAGAATTCTGTCTGCCCGGAACAGCCGGTCCCCGCCGGATTTCCTGTCATATGCAGGACAGTACCAAAGCCCCCCGGATGAGTATAAACCGTATGGCACGATAGCCCGTTTGGATTGTCCGTTTCTGCTTTCATAGGCAATTCGGATTTCAATCTGTTGCACGGCAGCGTCCAGAAGTTCGTTTAAAAAAGGCACATCCGCTTTGGACGGCGGAGCCCAAAAAGCGACCCGTTCTTTTAACTGATCAATTTTCTCTTTTACAGCAGCAGGAAAAGAAGCATACAGCTTATCAGATGCAGCCTTGATTTCGGACTGAAAAGGCAGGGCGTGCAGGAGCAGGAGGTGCTGATAGGAGAAATAAAGGGCAATTCCCTCGTCCTCTGTAAAAAAAGACGGAGGCAGGATATTGTTTTTGAGAACCGTGTATCCTCCGCCCGGCCCCGGTTCACTATATAAAGGAACCCCCCATGCCTCCAGTTCAGCAAGGTCGCGCTGAACCGTCCTGACACTGATATCGAATTCCGCAGAGAGTTCACCGGCCGTCACTTTTCTCTGCCTGTTGATGTAAAAAAGAATGTTTAGTAATCGCTGTGTTTTTGACATAAAAATTCCCCGCTATTCACGACAGATTCTGTCGCCATTATCTGCTAGGATGATACAGAAGTCAATTTTAGAAAGTGAGATGGACATATGAGAAAAGTGGTTTTATATATAGGAGTCAGTCTTGACGGGTACATTGCACGCAGGGATGGAAGCATTGACTGGCTGGAAGAAGCACAGGGAGAGGGAGACAACGGGTACAGTGAGTTTCTAAAAACAATCGATACGGTCATCATGGGTAAAAAAACATATGATCACGTTCTTCAACTCACAAATCACAAGTATCCATATGAAGGGATGAAAAGCTTCATCTATACAAGAAGCGAATCCAGGACAGAAGGTGACCTGATTTTTACGAAGGAAGAACCGGAAGCACTCATTGACCAATTGAAAAAAGAGGACGGCGCTGACATCTGGATGGTCGGCGGCGCAGAAATTCTCGATGATTTTATGAAAAAAGATCTGATTGATGAATATATCATCACGACCGTTCCAGTCATTCTAGGAGACGGCATTACCTTGTTCAGACCGGGTAATCCCGAAACCAAACTTGCATATAAAAGAACTGTCCGCTTTGGGGACTATGTTCAGTCTCATTACGGCCGGCAATAGAAAGCGAGGCATCTTCAAATTGGAAGATGCCTATGTTGCTTTAAATTATTGTTGTGTTCTTTTCAGATTTTCTAACTTGCCAATCAAGATATCAATTTTTTCGTTTGTAAGTGCAGGGTACTCATCTATACTATCTTTCACATACTTTAATTCATCAGGCAGCTGTTCTTTCTCCCTTGAAAAAAGAGAAGCTGACATTCCTGTTATGACTCCAATAAGGCCAATTCCCACAAACATGAGAAACGCTGCAATAAGTCTGCCGACGGCTGTTTCCGGATAAAGATCTCCATACCCTACAGTCGTGGTAGTGACAACAGACCACCATAGGGCATCCTCAAACGTTTTAAAGCTTGGTTCAACCTCATGCATAGCTGCTGCGCTTAGAAATAATAAAGCAACTACCGTCACAAATATTCTGTCCACTTTGTATTTCTGCGTCAAGATTTCAAGAAGGGAATTCTTTCTTTTAATTAAAACGATCAGCCTGATGACTTTAATAATTTGGACAAGCCTTAATGTCCTGAATAATTGATCAAGCGGAATAATTGCCAACAACTCTAATGGATGCTTTTTCACGTACTGCCACTTGTTTTTGCTGACAACAAAGCGGACTATATAATCTACTAAAAACAATCCCCAAACAAACAAGGATAAAATCCTGTCTTCTTGATCAGGCAAGTTTCCAAATAACGAATAAATGATTAAAGCTGCCAAAAAGATTTCATATGAAAAATACAAGATTGTTCTATTTATTTGTGTACACCTCCAAAACAACTATCAAACAAACAAAATCTCATCCGTCATCCGGTACTCGCTCGGGGTAATGCCTACGTATTTTTTAAAAGTCGAGCTGAAATAGTTCGGTGTGTTGAAGCCAAGTTCATCTGCGATCTGCTCGATTGTTTTGTCTGAATGGCGAAGCATCCAGACGGCACGCTGCAGGCGGACGAAGGTGACATATTCGACAAAGCTCCTGCCCGTTTCTTTTTTGAAAAGTCTGCAGAAGTAGGGAACACTGATGTTTATTTGATTGGCGACTTGTCTGGTTGTTAAATCATGCTGGCAGTTTTCTGCGATATATTTGGTGCATGAGGTGATCAGCGGGTTCTTCGTTATCTCTTCATAGTAGCGGAGCGACAGCCTGTTATAGTGAGGCGTGCGCCTTGCTTTTCGTGCTTCCCTGTAAGAGTGGGAGAGCATAAGGGGTTCTCTGCAGATTGATCCGACGCCTGTGAAAAGATGAATGCCGTGTTTTTCCTTCAATGCTTCTGCTGCCCGGAGGAAAGTCTCTTCGCCTTCCTGAAAGTGCTGAAAGGATGTATAGCCGTGCGGAACCTGGATCAGCATGAGCAGATGTTTTTTATAGGCCAGAAAAGAAGGAAGCACACCTATGGCTGAAAAAGCATCTTTAAACGCAGCCTGAATCAGCATGGGCGCATTTACTGCTGTTTCCCGGGGCTGGTTGTGAATGAATCCCTGAATAAAACAGACCGTGTTTGGGACGCTGTGATCAGGAAAATAGGGGCGTGCGGCAAACAGTTCCTCCTCAGATTTGACTTCGGCTCTGAGAAGTCTTCTGAGAAAAGCTTCCTGAAAGGGAAGAAGCTCGCTGTTTCCTTGCTTGTATGTTTTAGTCATATCACCGTAGTTCGTTATGATTGCGCTTTCATTTGCAGCTGAAGTCAGTACTTTTTTTATGCTTTTAATGAAGGTGTGTTTTTTGACAGGCTTAACGAGCATTGTCTGAAGCTTCATCTCAAGTGCAAGCGGCGATGTTTTCAGCATGGAAGGCTCAATAAGCGGGAAGATAATGCAGTTCTGATGGTGTTTTTTGAGCCGGTGAATTTTAACCCAGTCGAACAGTTTAGTAACTTCGACTACCGTTATCGTAAGCGGATCTCGTCTATGACCGGAAACAGATAGTTCTTCTTTAAGTTCTTCATGGATCCATGCGGCCATTTTCTCTTTTTCGGCAGGTTCCTTAACTTCGAATGTTACGGTATACACGCTTTTATTCCCCGTTTCTATCAGTATGACTCTAGCACTAGTATACATGAAAGAAGGAATATATTAAATATTTATACATTTCTGATAATTTATTGTAAGGTAACGCGCGTTTTGGTCATGTACAATACAATCAAGCAGCAGATTACCAGATAAAAGGGGGAAAGGATCGTGGCAGCAGATTATAAAGATTATGAGTATGTAGAGGCAGGGACAGTGGATGTCCAGGAGCTCACGCCGCTTGATGAGGAGACGCGCCATTTGATGAAAAGCGAGTTCAGCATCGGGTCAAAGCTCACACTGTTTTATTTTGCATTCATTTTGATTATCCCGGTCTTAAACTGGTTCGCACCGGATTTTATGTTCTCTTCTTTTTACGGAGGCATGACGTACGCCTGGTTTTTCACCGGAATCTTTGCGATGGGCATGGCCTTTTTAATTGCATTTATTCATACTTCCCTTTACGAGAAGAGACTGAAGAAGACTCAGACGCCGTCAAGCTCTGTTCAATCTTCTGACGGAAGGAGTGTCAACTGATGGCAGCGTTACTTGAACCGAAAATGCTTTTGACGATTTTCCTGATGGGTACAATCGTGTATATTACGTATCTTACAAAAAGAAACGCAACGGCATCTGAATTTTTCGTAGGAGGCAGAAGCTTCGGGTGGTTTACCAACGGTTCGGCCATTGGAGGGGACTACCTTAGTGCTGCAACGTTTCTCGGAATTGCGGGGCTGACGTTTCAGCTTGGCTATGACGGAGCGTACTATGCGTTCTGTTTCTCGATTGGGCTTACTCTTCTTGCTATTTTCGTAGCGGGTCCGCTCCGCAGATTCGGAGCTTATACAGTAGCCGATTTCCTCGGCTACCGCTTTCACAGCAAGCGTGCAAGACTTGCGGCAGTAGCAGTCGTTCTTGCCATTTCAGGTTTCTACGCAGCACCCCAGCTGCTCGGCGCCGCACAGATCTTGAGCATGTTCTTTGGAACTAGCTATGAGTTTGGCATTATCTTTACGTGCAGTGTCATGATCTTCTACGTTGGTGTCGGAGGGATGAAGGGAACTACCCTGAACCAGGCGCTGGAGCTCTGGATCCGTCTTGGCGCTTTCATCCTTATGGTCGTCGCGGCCATATACGGCGGTCTATATTATGAGCGCATTCTTGCGTCCGTTACTGAATTCACAGGAAGCATCGCCGGAACAGCCGAATTTGCTCCTGATGGCAAAGACATCGTTCATGACGGCCAGACTTGGATTGGAACAGGAAACTATTTTCCTTCTTTCTGGCAGACCATTTCCATGACGATTGGTCTTGCGCTTGGTACCATCGGCCTTCCGCATATTCTCCTGCGCTTTTACACAAACCCGAGTGCAAAGGCTGCCCGGAAATCCGCTCTTATGGCGATTTTAATTGCAAGCGTTTTCTTTCTCTTTGCTGTTTATCTTGGTGCTGTCGGAAGATCAATCTTCCTGAGCGGTTCTGCTGATCCTCAAGTTATGAAGGATCTTGTTGCAGGCGGCAACAACATGGTTATTCCGTCCACAGCACAGGCTCTTGGAGGAGAGTGGCTGCTTGGTCTTGTCATTGCCGGTGCGTTTGCGGCCGTTTTCTCAAACCTGTCAGGACTTTTCATCGCAAGCTCGGGTGCATTGGCGCATGATTTGTATGCTACATTCCTGCGGAAAAACATCTCGCAGAAAGAGCGCGTTATTGCAGGAAAAGTTTCGATTATCGTTCTCGGTATTCTATACGGGGCCCTTGGTCTTCTTGTAAAAGAAGCCTCAATCGGCCACTTGGTTGCACTGGCCTTCACAGTAGCAGCAAGTACGTTTACTCCAATCTTCATCCTTGGCATCTGGTGGAGAGGCATGACTGAAAAAGGGGCGATCGCAGGTCTTGTGCTCGGACTTCTTTCTTCTATGTACATGATCTTCCTGCCGGCAACACTTCCTGAATTCCTGCAATTCAGGGTGCCTGGCCTGATTACCGTGCCAATCGGCTTCTTATCCGTCTATATTGTTTCAAAACTTGACCGGAAAGTGCCGGCAGACGTAAATGACTTTATGAGAAAAGTGCATTCAAAAGAATCAGAGATTGCCTGATGTAAAACGGGGGACCTTCTAAGTGGAGGTCCTCTTTTTGTGCGTTTTTAAACCATTCAAATAAACTATATATATTATAAGATTAGTAGGAATAATAACCTATTTTATAGTAAAAATGGGTATATTTAGATGGTTATCTTGGCACTTATTTCGTCTGGCGAAATAAAGTAAGATACACATTAAGAATCTATCTCTAACCATCAGGAGGCAATGCTATGAAAAAACCAATCCTATCTCTTACTCTGGCAGCAACGCTTGCAATTGGAGCTGTCAGTGTACAGGCTGCTGTAAAGCAGGAGCCTGCGGCAAAAGCGGCTCAGCACTTCCAGGACCCTTTTGAAAAGAAAATCCTAAAGGCAATCAGCGCAGAAAACATCTATGAAAATATTGATTACCTATCAAAAGTTCCGCGTGTGGCTGGAACGGAGTCAGAGGCTAAAGCTGTTCAGTTTATAAAAGAAGAATTTGAATCATACGGGTATAAAGCCGATGTTCAGCCGTTCACATTTTACGGCTATACACCTCCAAGCAGCATCTCCCTTTCAGTAGATGGATACGAGGGTGAATTGAAGCCTCAGGCATTTACTTATTCTGTGAGCGGAAATGTGTCGGGAGAGCTCGTTTTAGCTGGCCTTGGAAAAAAGGACGAGCTGTCTTCACTTGATTTGAGCGGGAAAATTGCCCTTATCAAGCGCGGTGAAATCAGTTTTGCAGAAAAAGTGCTCAATGCAGCGGAAAAAGGAGCTGCCGGGGTCATTATATATAACAATGCAGAGGGACCACTAAGCGGAACCCTTGGAGAACACAATGACAAATTCGTTCCTTCAGCTGCTTTATCAAAAGCTGAAGGTGAAGCGCTGCTTTCACAGATCGGGAAAACAGTTTCACTCTCCATTGTGGGAGCGGAAACGGGTGAAAAAACGTCTCACAATGTAATAGCTGTGAAAAAACCGACTGGCAAAAAATCTGCAGCGAACGATATTATCGTTCTCGGTGCACATCATGATTCTGTTGCGGATGCCCCGGGAGCAAATGATGATGCCTCAGGAACCGCAATGACTCTTGAGCTTGCTCGCGTTTTGAAGAATGTACCGGCAGATACAGAAATACGCTTTGTGACATTTGGTGCGGAAGAAGTCGGACTGCTTGGATCAGAACACTATGTAAGCACGTTATCTGACGATGAAATCAGCCGCACAGTTGCTAACTTTAACCTTGACATGGTTGGGAGCAGAGATGCCGGGGATCTGGTTATGCTGACGCTGGACGGCAAGCCGAACCTTGTCACAGACCTTGCTCAAAAATCGAGCGAAAAACTAAACGGCGAACCGACGCCATATGGACAGGGAGGACGCAGTGATCATGTTCCTTTTGCGGAAGCGGGAATTCCTGCTGCGCTGTTTATTCACAGTCCCTCCGAGCCATGGTATCACACACCTGAAGATTCTATAGACAAAATCAGCAAAGAAAAGCTTCAGGATACAGCGGAAATTGTCGGGACAGCCATTTATGACCTTGCTAGGATGGATCAGATCGGACCAAAACCGAAAAAAGCTCCAAAGGTTAAAGCACCGGATGAGCTCAAAACAGAAGAGAATATCAAGTAGACAGAAAAACAGCCTTCATGCAAGTGAAGGCTGTTTTTGTCCTGTCAGCCGCCTTTGCTAAAAGGAGCCCTCTTTTTTAGAGATCATGTAGCGGATTGTTAAAAAAGGGAGGCAGGCTATTCTCATCTGATGTATGGCTGCAAGCTTTCCCTTTTCAGTCTCTTCTACTCTGAATACCTCATCTAAGGGCAGTTTGAATAAGTGATCTTTCCAGGCGAGATAGATGCCTGCATCAGAGGAAGGGTTCTGTTTTCTGCTTGTCAAAAGCAGTGAATCTCCGGATTTACTGAGCTCGAGTATGCCGATCATAGAGCATCCGGGCAGAGGGAGCGCAATATTCATATAGGTCTCCCCGTCTTTCTGATGATAAGAATAAAGGGCGAGAAAAACCGTTTTTTCATCAATTTGTCTGTGCCACGCTCTGACAGACGGCCTTCCGTCCAAGCCTTCTCTTACCGTATAAATACCGCCGGTCATTTCTTTTTGAGCAGAGGAAAGCGGCAAATGGATTTGTTCTGTACGGCTGCTGATCCAATGATAGAAAAAAGCAAAAGGTTTAAACCAGGTATGCCAGTGCACGGCTGCAAACAAACGGTAGCTGCTTGTATGTTCATAAAAATCTGTAATTGTATCAGTCGTCTTTAAACCGTAAATTTTCATATCATCAACAAGTCCCACATGAATCTGAGCCTCAGCTGCGAGATCCGCCGCATGCTGTTTTCCGCGTATTTTACTTACAGGGAAGGAAGGCAGCGCTGCAGATGCCGGTGTAGACACACTCCATCCTATCACTCCAGCCAACGCAAAAACCCCGCCGTTTAACACGCCGTGAAACTTCAGCATGGTGTCTATGGAAACGGCATATTCGCCGAAAGCATTTCCTGACGCATACGCAAGAGAAAACAGGATGGTGATTCCAAGAGATAAGAAGGAGAGACGAATGAGCCATTTCCCCCGGGGAATGTCCGCTTTAAAAGAATGCCAGATAAGCGCATAAATCCCGGTGATGTATAGAATCACTGAAAAAAGTTCAAGCCATACGGAAAAAGCAATGCCTGCAGCAACAATGACAGGTGAAACGATCAGAATACTGACTGCAGCCCGGTAGACGGTTCCTTTTAACAATCTTCCAAGAAACCCTGCAAAAACCGGAAGCAAAAAGGAAGAGTAGTGAAAATGAATGCCCGTCAGCCACGTGATGATCGGAGAGAATCCAGTATCAACTTCAGCAATATGGGCAAAAAACCAGCCGCCCCCGATCATTAAGGAAATCAGGCCCATGTCAATGGAAAACTCCTCAAATCTTACAAATCCCCTTTTCAGAAAACGCGTGGCGCCATAACTTGCGACAAAGACTGTAAATAGCAGATAAATACCTGCAAGGATCGGACCAGCCGGAGACGGCCCCAGCATGTGCAGGAGCAGAACGGAGCCGTATCCGAAAGGAGCGATCCATTTATACGTTTTGTAAAACCAGTCCTCTTTTTGTATGACTTGTCTTAGCACAAGCGGGACGTAGACAAGCTGGGCTGCAGTAAGAAGCAGATAATACCAGGGCCCTTCATGAAAAGCGGCCGAAAGGAAAAACATCAAACCGCATAATACGGCCGTTTTATAAACGTTCATCAGAAACAAACTCTCCTTCATAGGAAAATACATGACCGATCAGCGGATTTGTCACGTCTACCCGGATAGTAAAGAACCCTTTCGTTTCATTGAACGATTCTTCAACAGATGCCAGACCCTGGAGGATCTTCGGCAGGGGAATCTCAAGCTTTCCAATGACAAGCCTTTGATTTCCGGACTCAATTCTGAGGCTGCCTCGGTCCGTAACATGAAACGTTAAATCAGAGTAAAACAGGCCTGGTTCGCCCAAGTAATCTTTGATGACGTTCCGTTCACCGTCCAGGCTCATCAAAGCGTTAAACCATCTCTTTTTGCCTGGGAAATAAAACACTCTCTCCCAATGAACCTGCTGTTCACCGCCCGCGCCCGTTCTCACGGAATTTACAATCGTAAACGGAATGTTCTCCCCTCTCTCCGGAAAAAGAAGCTTGCATGCGACTCCCCCTAAAAAGAGCGGATACAGCCATTTCGGGCCGCCTGTTATCTTATGCATCATCCCGCTCCCCCTGAATGGAAACTGATATCTCTTTTGAAGAGCAGGATGCAGACGGTGATAGTCTTCTCGTAATACTTCCTGATAAATAGCCATCTGTTTCTCCTTATCTTTTTCTCCTGCAGCTCTTTGCCGAAGGCACGTCTCTGCTTTGAAAAAAGCCGATTCCTGCCAGGACAAAAAGCGCTGCATTAAATGTAATCGGTGTAAAAGGGTGAGTGAGAACACCCGGGTCTGCTAAAGCGGCAGACAAAGCAAGCATTGGGAAAGCAAGAAGCTGGATCCCAAACAGCCATTTCTTTTTTACAGACATCAGCCACAGGATTCCGAATGCTATTTCAGCGATTCCAATACCTGCTGTCAGAAGGGCTGCTTCCTTATATGGCATCTGCAGGAGCTTTTCAGCCATTCCGATTTCTTCAGGGTGCTGAAAGAAAAGCTTTGGGACAGCCCCGTGGTAAGTCCAGACAAAAAAGAAAAGAAACGAAATCACCCAGACGCTGAAAAAACGGAGGTACTGGCTCCCCGGAGTCTCCCCTTTTTCCAGCCACCTTTTTAACACATCAAAGCTTAGCGCGGTTGCCCAGCCGATCATCGGCCTGAACAGAAACCTGTCCAAAATGGCTCCCGCTCTGCCAAATCTGACATCATAATCATATTGTGTTAAAAAAGTGATATTGTCCTGATTTGGTTTGTACTTCCAATAGCCTCTTCCTTCCCTGATCAAAGACCGTTTCTGATCGGTTCCAAAATGCAGGGAAGAGGTTCTTGACCCGTCACGGGCATGAAATTCACCGGCACTTTTTCCAAAGCCTTCTATGCTGAGGCCAAATCCAATATTGGTTTTGTAGGTAAAATGCTGAGGACCGTTTTCTTCTTTTGGCAGATATGTAATAGAGGAAAACCGGAGATCCCATTGTTCATGCAAGTCTGGAGTCTGAGTGGCGTCCCATAGTTTATCCAGTTCCGCTTCTATAGGAATTTCCACATAGACCGGTTTGTTTTTCATCGTATTCACCTCTTTTTTAGAGTATCATATTCATAGACGGATAAATGAGAGATTAAGAGAATTTGTCCACATTTTTACAAAGGGGATGGACGCATATGACACAAATAGGAATCATACGCCACGGGAGAACAGCATGGAACGTTGAGAGAAGAGCTCAGGGCAGCTCGGATATTCCGCTTGATGAAAATGGCATGGAAGAAGCGCAGAAGCTTGCAGACAGGCTGGGTGAGGAAGAATGGGATTTGATCTTTGCAAGCCCGCTGAAAAGAGCAAGACAGACAGCAGAATGTGTGTCCGTAAAGCTTGGGAATCTGCCGATTATCTTTGATGATCGTTTAGTAGAAGTGAATGGCGGACTTATTGAAGGAACAACCGAAGCTGAACGTCTGGAAAAGTGGGGAGAGGGCTGGCGCGGTCTCGACCTCGGCATTGAAAAGACCGATGATGTCATACAAAGAGGAAAAGAGTTTTTGGAAGACCTGCTGAATGAACACCCGGATAAAAAGATTCTGATCGTCAGTCACGGCCTCTTCATAGCCCACTTTCTCAAACAGCTCGTCCCTCAGTTTGAGATGAAGGAAGCTCTGAGAAATACCTCTGTTTCCACCTTGATTAAAGGGGAAAAGGGTTGGTCCTGCGAGATGTACAACTGTACGAAGCACCTTTAACCTGTCACCTGAAAGCAGAAAAAGACAGGAAGCTTGAGCTGGACGCTTGTAAAATAAAGTCAGGAGGTGAGTCATATGCCATCATGGATAAGGTCGATTCAAAACGCGATTGATTACATGGAAGACCATATGCTTGAAGAGCTTGCCATTGAAGATATTGCGGCTGCCGCGAATGCATCAGTCTTTCACTTTCAGCGGACGTTTGCCCTTTTGACAGACTCTTCAGTCGGCGAATATATCCGGCGCAGAAGGCTGACTCTGGCAGCACACGAACTTGCACACAGCAGCACAAAAGTCATTGAGCTTGCTTTGAAATATGGCTATGACACTCCTGAATCGTTTGCTAAGGCTTTCAGAAGGCAGCACGGAATTTCCCCGAGCGAAGCTAAAAAAGCCTCATGCTGTTTTACAAGCTACAGCCGCCTGGTAATTCAGGTGAGTTTGAAAGGAGCAGATCCGATGAAGTACAGAGTGGAAGAAAGAGAGAGTTTTCCTGTTATAGGGGTAAAGAGAAGCTTTTCCTGTGCAAATGGGGAGAATCTGATTGGTATTCCGCAATTGTGGAAAGACATTCATGAGAACGGAACCAATGACAGGCTGCTTGCGCTGAATAACGGCGGTATTAAAGGGATCATGGGAATATGTGAACCGGGTCCTGACAGTATGATGACGTATTGGGCTGCATGCAGCTACAGCGGCGAAACTCCGGAAGGACTTGCTTCAACGACGGTCCCTGCTTCAAAGTGGGTGATCTTTGAAGTAAGAGGCGCGATGCCCGATGCGATGCAGGAGGCGTGGAAAAAAATCTATTCAGAGTGGTTTCCGGCAAGCGGCTATGAACATGCAGGAACCCCGGATCTTGAAGTTTATACGGAAGCTGATGCATACAGCAGCGACTATTATTCAGAAATTTGGATTCCGGTAAAAAAGTAAGGCATGACAAAAAACACTCTTGATGAGTGTTTTTTGCGTTTTGACGAAAAGGCGGGATAACCTTATTTTGATGAATGGTTAGTTTTCAAACCATCTTTGCCATAATTTTGGCT
Source organism: Metabacillus sp. cB07 (assembly GCF_016839225.1). NCBI lineage: Bacteria > Bacillati > Bacillota > Bacilli > Caryophanales > Bacillaceae > Metabacillus > Metabacillus sp. cB07. Next base: position 1,087,656 of record NZ_CP069296.1, read on the forward strand.
TTGGAGAATCTTCAAGGCCTGCCGCAGCCGCAGCCACAGTTTCTGCAGCCTGCTCAGCGAGCGGTTCCAGTACACCAGGATCACCTTGACTGCCAATGTCTACAATAGCGCTCAGCTGGTTCGCATTTTTACCGTTTGCCCCTGCAATCTGGCCGCCCTGATTTGCATTCTGCCCCTGATTTCCTGAGATTTGACCGCCGCCTTCTGCTTTTACCTTGTTTGCAGCAAAGCTTCCACCAGTCGCAGTGACAATATTAATGTCTTTAACAGAGACTTTTACATTGACTTTTACTTTAATGCTCAATGTTTTCCCTCCTTTATGTTTTGTTAGTACATGTTATGTACATGCTTGAGATTCCGATTATGTTCTTGTCCACGTATAGATAACCATTTTTACAGAATTCGACATTTTTCTTGGTGAAGACAGCCGGACATATGAAAAATGAATGTTTATACATGACTAAGATGGTAATATTTTTTGAAGTGAATTGGCATAAATGGTTTGAGATTCTAACTAAAACGTACTATCCTTAATAAAAGAATATTGTTTTGGAAGGGAGAACCATGCAAACAAAAAACAATTTAGTAGAAACCCTGAAAAAAATAAATGAAAAAGTAATAGATGAAAAACAAGTCCTAATTAACGCAATAAAAAAAGAAAGAACGATTAAATATCCGAACAGCATTCAATCAAACAGCACAGAAGTTGCGGAGTGGAGAAACAAGCTGATTGATGTTTATGCAGAATCGTTAACACTTCCAAAAGAGAATGCAGTGGGTCTGATTAATAATTGGGGAAGAGAGACGGCTAATCTTCTGGTTACGATTCAGTTTCCCCTTGATCTTGCTGTTGAGGAGATCAGGTTCTACAGGGATCTTATCGGAGAAATGATCAAGGATCAGGCTTCAGCAGACAATCTTTCTTTAGATGAGTTTTATTTGCTGCTTTCGGCGTTTGATTATGTAGTGGACCACGCTATCCATTTAATCAGCGTTTTTTACATGAAGAGCTATTCAGCCAACATTGATTCTGCTAAAAGTGCGGTAGATGAATTATCTGTGCCGATTGTGAATGTTTCTGAAAAGACAGGCGTTCTTCCGCTGATAGGAGATCTTGATACACAGCGTGCCCAGGTGTTAATGGACGTTGCTTTAACAAAGAGCGCTGAGTGCGGCTATGAATATTTGATCATTGATTTATCAGGTGTTCCGGTTATCGATACAATGGTTGCCAATCAAATCTTCAAAGTGCTCGATGCCCTCTCACTTCTTGGCGTTGATACAAAACTCAGCGGAATCCGCCCTGAGATTGCTCAGACAATGACAAGTCTTGGACTTGATTTCAAAGGAACAGAATCATATTCAAGCCTCCATCTGGCACTGAAATCGATTGGTTTTGAACAGGTGAACTGAAAAAATGGCATCTCTTTACAGAGGTGCCATTTTTATAATGACGTTTTAAAAGGTGATTCAAAGGGAAGGATTTTATCAAAAAAGCTTCACGAGAGGAGCAGTCGTTTTGGAAAACTGGATTACAGATTTTATGGAGCAATACGGTTATTTTGGCATTTTTCTGATGATTGCTCTTGAAAATATTTTCCCTCCCATTCCTTCTGAGGTCGTTTTGCCTTTTGGAGGATTTATGACAACCAATTCGGATTTGACGATTCCGGGTGTCATTCTTGCTGCCACAGCAGGATCTGTTGTCGGTGCGGTCATTCTGTTCTGGATTGGCCTTCAGCTTGATGTTGAGCGCCTTGAAAAAATCATCGACAAGTGGGGGCATATCCTACGGGTAAAGAAAAAAGATGTGCACCGGGCAGATGCCTGGTTTGACAAGTACGGCATTTGGACCGTTTTTTTCTGCCGGATGGTCCCTCTGCTGCGAAGCCTGATTTCCATTCCGGCCGGGATGTCCAATATGAACTTTGTAAAGTTTCTGCTCTTTACGACTGCCGGAACCCTGATCTGGAACATAGCCCTTGTGCTGCTTGGAGCATCCTTAGGCGAAGCATGGCCCAAGATCAATGATTACGTAGGTGTTTATTCATCCGTGATCTACGCTGTGCTCGGAGTCGCAGCCGTTGCGGTGATCATTTGGTTTGTGCGCAAAAGAATGACAAATCGGACGAGTTAACAGGAAAAGCCAGATCCATTGCGGATCTGGCTTTTTTTAGACGGGTCTAAACGGGCGGTTCCGCATTTCAGGTCAGGCAGCCGTTCTTTCCTCAACATAAGTCTCTTTAAATTTATTCATCATGGAAATATTCACAAGCATGCCGGCTGCTATGCAAAGCAGGATGAGGGATGAGCCTCCGTAGCTGACAAAAGGAAGAGTCACGCCGGTAATCGGAAGAAGCCCTGCTACGGCACCGAGGTTAATGACAGACTGAATGCCAATCATCGAAGAAATGCCGATGGCAAGCAGCGAACCGAACGGATCTTTGCACGATCTGCTTATCAAGAATCCTTTTAACACAATAAAAGCAAGTAGTCCAATAACAATCAGCACTCCAATTATCCCTAACTCTTCACTGATGACCGCCATGATGAAGTCAGTATGGCTTTCCGGGAGATACCCATATTTTTGGATGCTGTTTCCAAGACCAAGTCCTGTAACACCTCCGCTGCTGATGGCAAAATAGGAGCTGACAAGCTGATAGCCGGAATCGGCCATATTTTCAAAAGGATCCATAAATCCAGTAAACCTTGAGATCCTCTCGGGTGAAAACACGTCTGCCAGTTTATCCGACACATATAAAAGCAAAAGTCCGAGACCTGCAGCCGCGATGGAAAATACGAAAAGTCTCATAAAACTTCTAAACGTCATTCCCGAGCACAGAAGAACAATGAATGCGTTCAAAAGAAGGATCAGGGCCGTTCCGAAATCAGGCTGTATCAGGATAAGGACAAACACAATCACGACAAAAATGACGGGGGGCAGAATCGCATGCCCGAAATCATCCATGTACCGCTGTTTTTTAGCAAGCAGGGCTGAAAGGTAAATGATGACCCACATCTTGGCAAATTCAGCAGGCTGAATGGCCATTCCTCCAAGCTTGATCCAGCTCTGGGCATTGCCGGCCGTATGTCCGAAAACAAAAACAACGAGCAAAGACCCGATGGTTCCATAGAATAAAAGCTTGATGATCCCTTTTTGGAGAAACAGCTTATAAGGGATGATGGCTATAACGATAAAAGCGGCCGTTCCGATAAAAAGAGACAGACTCTGCTTTTGAAAGAAATAGCTGCTCGTAACTTCGTACCGCAGGATGGATGTAATCATACTTGAACTGTATACCATGACAAGGCCGAAGGCACTCAGCGCGAATACAGCGGCAATCAGGGAATAATCGTAGGATTTTACTATTCTGATGAACATGGTGCAGCTCCTTAAGGTTTCATAATGACCAAGATTGTATACCCAAAAACGTTCTGTCACTAACAAGTTTTAAGAAAAAAAGTGATCCTTCTTTTGTATCGGCACGGTGGAACAGCATTTAAGGTAATTGTAAGGAATGCAAACAATTAAATAGGAATTTTTGTAATCATAGCCAGGTTTATGGATTTTCTTTCGATTTTCAGTAAGGCTGAAACCTTGTTATATAACACATTTGAGCACTTATGGTATACTAGCAGTGTAAAATATTGAATATTTCGACAAAGGGGATGCGGACGATGAAGGTGCCTTTGCTGCTGGCAGATTTTCTGGATCGGGCTGTAAAGCTTTACGGGGGGAAGACAGCCATCATTGATGATGGGAAAGAGTTTACATATGCACAGGTTGGAGAGAGGGTAAACCGGCTTTCACGGGGACTTGCAGATTTAGGGGTGCAAAAAGGGGACCGGGTTGCGTATCTTGCGCCGAATTCATCTGAGATGTATGAAGGTTTTTATGGTGTCCTGCAGCTTGGGGCTGTGATGGTGCCTCTGAATACACGGCTGATTCCGGATGATTATGTGTACATTTTAAATCACAGTGAAACAAAAGTATTGTTTGTTGATCAAGAATTATATGCTCAAATTGAACCAGTCCGGGACCAATTGAAAACGGTTAAATCCATTCTTGTCCACGGGCTTGAAACCGGGAATGACAATACGTTTGCTTATGAGGAATGGCTCAGTTTATATGAGAGCAGCGATATCGGCCGCCCGGAAATGGATGAAGAGGACCTCGCCACTCTTTTATACACAAGCGGAACGACCGGCAAACCTAAAGGTGTCATGCTGACTCACCGCAGTAATTACCTGCATGCGCTGACCTCTATGCATCATCTCAGAGTGTCGGACAGAGATGTGCTGCTGCACGTGCTCCCGATGTTTCATGTTAACGGGTGGGGATCTCCTTTTTACTACACGGCAAATGGGGCAGTACAGGTTTGCCTGCGGAAAGTACAGCCCGCAGACATTTTCAAAAAGATCAATGCCTATGGTGTAACGGTCATGCATATGGCACCGACGGTCTTAAACAGCCTGCTGCAGTATGCAGATGCTCATGGCTATGAAAAACAGGCGCAGGAAATGAGAATTGTTGTCGCAGGCTCTGCTCCTCCTCCTGCTTTTGTCAAAAGAGTGGAAGAAGAGCTGCAGTGGGAATTTATCCAGGTGTATGGCATGACGGAGGCTTCACCGCTCATTACTACGTCCATCATCCGGGATACTCAAAAGCACTTGGAGCCTGAAGCAAAATACCGTTTGAAAGCAAAAGCGGGCTATGCGTTTATAGGCAGTGACGTGCGTGTTTTTACCGAGACCGGTGAAGAGGTGCAGCACAATGGCCGTGTGATCGGGGAAGTGGCAGTCCGCGGGAACGGCGTCATGGAAGGGTACTGGAACAACCCGGAAGGAACGGCTGAAGTCATCCGGGACGGCTGGTATTTTACAGGGGATATGGCAGTGGTTGATGAAGATGGCAATATTGAAATTGCTGACAGGAAAAAAGATATTATCATAAGCGGAGGCGAAAACATTTCGTCCATTGAAGTGGAAGGCGTCTTATATGATCATCCTGCCGTGCAGGAAGCTGCCGTTATCTCCGTGCCTCATGAAAAGTGGGGAGAAACGCCGCTTGCCATCGTTGTTATTAAAGAGGGACTGCTCACAAGCGAAGAAGAGCTGATTGCCTTCTCACGCAGCAAACTGGCTCACTTCAAGGCGCCTACAAGAGTCATATTCGCAGACGAGCTCCCTAAAACCGCCTCAGGAAAAATTCAAAAAGTGCATCTGAGGAAGGAATTTTGGAGAGAAAAAGAGAAATTTGTCAATTGAGACATACAAGAACCAGGGAAGCCTGGTTCTTTTTCAGGAGGAAAAAAATGAAAGCACCAAACGAAATCATACAAGTATGGAGAAAATTTGACGGTTTTCCGATGGAAACACTCACCAAGGTCTGGCACCACAGGAGAGCAGGCCGGAAAAAACAGCGCTCCCTTTCAGAGATGAAAGAGCACAGGGACCAGTACGGCATCTCAGGCAATTGCTTTGATTTATCCATCTGGCTGCTTGATGAATTCGACAGGGCGGGAATAGAAGCGTATCCGATTGGCCTTGACCACGGTGCGGTGATAGCACGCGATCAAAATGGCAGGCGCTTCCTGTGTGACCTCGGGGATCAGTGGCTCATGCCGATTTTAATAGACACGGATGACGAACAGTTCACAAATGCACGATTGAAAGAGTTTTTTCCGGGTGCAGAAATATCAGTGGAGCCTGCGGATGACGGGGTGAAGATCACCTATCACCGCCCGAACGGAAAATACTCATCCCAGATCTATCAGACGGCACCGCTTGACCGGAATGAGTTTCTTGCTGCAGCCGAGCATTCCCAAAATACCATTCACCCTAAGCCGCTTGTTGAGACACGCGTGCAGCTGCCCGGAGAAACCGCACACTGGGAGTTTTATGACTGGAGGAGCTTCTTAAGCACAAACTCCGGTCTGGTGCATGACAGGGATGCAGATTCCCTTGAAGAATGGACAGAAAGAATTTGCGCAAAAACCGGGTATGATGAGGCATTCGTGACAGAGGCCCTCTCAATCTATGAAAAAATGACAGGAGAAAAATAATGGAACAGGAACTGCTTCGCATATTTAATGAAAATAGAGAGCCAGTGGGTACAGCCCCGCGGGAAGAAATACATAGAAAAGGCTATTGGCATGAAACCTTTCACTGCTGGTTTGCTAAAGAAGAGAACGGGAAAATCTTTCTTTATTTTCAGCTTCGAAGCGCAAATAAAAAAGATTATCCAGGCATGCTCGATATTACAGCCGCCGGACATTTGCTGGCAGATGAATCTGTGAGGGATGGCATTAGGGAGGTAGAGGAAGAAATCGGTGTCAAACTGATGTTTTCAGAGCTGAAATTGCTGGATATCGTTGATTATTCTGTTACAAGCGGTGAACTCCGCGACAATGAAATTGCCCACGTCTTTTTGTATCACTTTCATGGAGCAAGCTCTGACTTTGTTCTGCAGAAAGAAGAAGTATCGGGGATTTACAGAACAGAACTGGCCGCGTTTAAAGAGCTGATTGAAGGAGTCAGAAAAGACATTGTCATAGATGGGTTTGAAGAGGACTTAGATGATAACCGGTGCGACAAGCAAATGACTGCAGGGATGAAACGGTTTGTTCCGCATGAAGATTCATATTATAAGAAGGTTTTAACTTTAATTGAGCAAAGAATGGCTGGTGTTCTTTGAAACTTTTTATCCTGAATATTCGTATGTAATGATAGGGAGGTGCATGAAGATGATTCCAATGTGGGCTGTCATACTAAGTGTAGTGATTCCGGCCATTCCGGTGTTTTATTTTGGCAGAAAAGTAATGGACCAGCTCTATGATGTGAAGCCGGTTATTTGCCAGGGCTGCGGAACGGCCATTGTTCAGACTCAGAATTATATAAATGCCCCCGGTAAAAGAGACTGCGGCAAGTGCGGTACGTCGTACTGACAGAATTGTAACAGCTCTGCATGCGAAAGGATTTGCAAAGTATGGAGAAAAATGAACATCCTTTTGATTTTAGTCTTGTCTTTATTATTTTCCTGTTTTCCATCATCAGCTTTCTCTCAATCAGCACGGCTCAGGAATTTGGGCAGTATAACGAAAATTTCCTTGTGAAACAGATTGCGTGGTATATAGTCGGATGCATCATCATTTTAACCGTTATGTATTTTGATATGGAGCAAATACAGCGGATTCAATGGTTTGCCTACGGATTTGCGATGCTTCTTCTGATCTTTCTTATAGTGGCACCCGAATCCATTGCAAGGCCGGTCAATGGGGCGAAAAGCTGGTTTCAGATTCCCGGAATCGGTTCCCTCCAGCCCTCGGAATTGTCGAAGATTGCTTTGATCCTGGCCCTCAGCCATCTCATTTCAGCTCATCATGAAAAAATAGTATTCAGCGACTGGAAGAGCGATCTGCAGCTGTTTGCAAAAATGCTGCTGGCAACGTTTGCCCTTATTGCCGTCATCATGCAGCAGCCTGACTTGGGAACATCGCTTGTCCTGCTTGCCATTTTCAGCGGAATGATTCTCGTTTCGGGCATTACATGGAAATTGATTGTGCCCATTTTTCTGTTCATGCTCTCAGCGGGAAGTCTGATCATCTACCTCATCGTCTTTCAGCCGGACATGCTCAGCATCATCGGTGTCAGGCAGTATCAGCTCGGAAGAATCTATGCATGGCTTGACCCTGAGACATTCAGAGACGGTGAAGGCTATCATCTTTATCAGTCTATGCTTGCCATCGGGTCCGGATTGATTACGGGAAAAGAAGCGGGGCTTGGCAACGTGCATTTGCCTGAGAGGCACACTGATTTTATTTTCAGTGTCATTGGAGAAAAATACGGCTTTGCCGGCGCAAGCTTTGTGATCAGCCTCTATTTCCTGCTGATCTACCGGATTGTCAGTTTGTCGCTGGATGTGAAAGATCCGTTTTCTTCTTACGTTTGCACAGGAGTCATTTCCATGATTGCGTTTCACGTCTTTCAGAATGCGGGAATGACAATCGGACTTTTGCCGATCACGGGGATACCGCTGCCGTTCATCAGTTACGGCGGAAGCTCGATGATCAGTAACATGCTCGCAATCGGACTTGTTTTCAGCATAAGCTTCCGCAACAAAAAATATTTTTTTGATTCGTAGGAAAAGAGGTTCATTATGAAAGTAGTCCTGGGTATCATGAAATTCTTTGTCTTCCTGGTTCTTTTCGGGATGCTGCTGTTTTCAGGGTTGATGGCTTATGAATCCGTTTTGCTGGGAGATCATTTTGAAGCTGTGTTTTTCTCCCTGACCGCCATATGCTGCATGTATTTTCTCGGCATGCTGATGGAGAGGTCAAACTTTGACGACGGTCTCGGCATTGGCGATATTGGGGCTGCCATTGCTTTTATTCTATTCGTTCTCCTCGGCGGACTTGTGTATCACGGAATAAATGCAGCGGGGAAAAACCTGTACTGGATGTTTTTTCCCGGAAGGAAGCCCCAGCCGTCAAAACATAGAATGAGCCATCAAAAACCTTACAGACAAAAGGGAAAAAACCGGTGATGCAGTCAAAACTCGAAAAATCCAAACTCTAAACCTCTTTCGTATACAAAATAGCGACATTTCATCCATTTGTTCTGCACCATTCGACAGCTTTTTTATCATTTCTTGCCTTGTTTTCTATTTTTATGGCTCCCGCTGTAAACAACAGTCGATAACTTTGAATATCTTTAAGGTTATATCTGGGTTATTATAATCATACTCATTGTTGCTAGTTTTTGGATAGGGACCGTCATCATCATCACGAAGTCTGCGGAGGGATCTGTATGAGTGTTACATTAGAAGCGAGGAAAATTGAGAATTATGCTGACTTGCCAGATGAAGTATTGCTTGAGCTCGTTCAAAAAGGAGATTCAGAATCGACCGACTTTTTAATCAGCAAATACCGCAATTTCGTCCGTGCAAAAGCGAGCCGCTACTTTTTAATCGGCGGTGAAAGAGAGGATATTGTGCAGGAAGGCATGATCGGCCTCTATAAAGCAATCCGTGATTTTAAAGTGGACAAGCAGGCATCATTCAAGGCTTTTGCAGAATTGTGCATTACAAGACAAATCATTACAGCGATCAAAACAGCGACGCGTCAGAAGCACACCCCTCTAAATTCCTATGTCTCTTTGTACAAGCCCCTGTTTGAAGATGATAACCATACGCTGCTCGATGTGATTCCCGGAACAAAAACAATGGATCCGGCTGCCTTGATCATCAACCAGGAAAAAGCGCTGGATATCGAAATGAAAATGGCTGAAATGCTGAGTGATCTCGAACGAAAAGTGCTCGCCCTCTATATGGACGGCCAATCATACGTTGAAATTTCAGAAGAGTTGAACAAGCATGTCAAATCCATTGACAATGCTCTGCAGCGGGTGAAAAGAAAGCTTGAAAGATATATGGAAATGCGTGATTACAGCCTTGTATAAAACAGCTAAATAGAAGGTAAATCTGAGGGCATGACTTTAACCGGTGATGCTTTTATTTTTGCATATAAAATCCCACATCCATACAGGAAAAAGGAGAATAATGAATGGAAGTACTCCTCATTTATAAAGACAATTCATCAAATAAATTCTGGGAAATTCGCACAAACGGAGAGAGTTTTACAGTAACCTACGGCAAGACAGGGACAAGCGGCGCAGTGAAAACAAAAGCTTTTCATTCAGAGAAAGAGTGCCTGAAGGAAGCAGAAAAGCTGATAAAAGCAAAAATGAAAAAAGGCTACGTCCCTGTCCAAAAAGCAGACGGGATCGTAAAAGAATCATCCATGACTGAGGAGGCTTTCTGGAATCTTCTCTCTCAAGCAAAACGAAGAGGCGAAGACATAGAGGAGCAGATGGAGTGGCTCATCAGCGCCTTATCTAAAATGCCAAATAAAGAAATAACCCGTTTCGATGCCATCCTGCAGAAACAGATGAACAGCTCATTCTCGTCGAATTTGTGGGCAGCTGCATACATTATTATGGGCGGATGCTCAGATGACTGCTTTGATTATTTCAGAGCCTGGCTTATTTTTCAGGGAAAAGAAACATTTGAAGGAGCCAAAGCTGATCCTGAACAGCTGCTTCCGCTGCTTGAGCGGATGGAAGAAGATGGTGACTTTCCGCAGGCTGAGGACCTGTTATATGCCGCATGTCTTGCATTTGAAGAAAAGACAGGCCGTGATGATGAAGAATATCATGAGCTTTTTGAACAACTTGAAGGCTATGCACCATACCCGGAAATCGAGTTTGACTGGGAAGAAGATGATGAAGAGGGACTTCAGCGCAAATTTCCAAAACTCTGGAGAAGGTTCGGGGAGGTTCCCATGGAAGGATAGAGATCTGCGTTTAGCGCAGGTCTATTTTATATGGAATAAGTCATTGACTTTTAATACTTACTAAAATATAATTACTTACATAAAGTAAGTTAAATTAAGGAGGTTTACCATGGGCTTTCATAAGGCGCCAAATACGTATACAGGAGAAGTAAGAATAAAAGTAAAGGATGTAAAGCGTTCTTTAGCATTTTACAAAGAAGTCATCGGGTTCAACGTGCTGAATGAAACAGAACACACAGCAGATCTTACGGCTGATGGGAAAAACGTGCTTCTTTCAATCGAGCAGCCGCCGAACATTGCTCCCAAACAGCAAGGAACCGCTGGTCTTTATCATTTCGCCCTGCTTCTTCCTGACCGTTCAGACCTTGGAAGAGTGCTGCAGCACCTGGTCCATTTGAATATTCCGCTTGGTGCCTCAGACCATCATGTGAGCGAGGCTATCTACTTAAATGATCCCGACGGAAACGGCATTGAAATCTATTCAGACCGTGATGCATCCAAGTGGATTTGGCAAGGCAGCCAAGTGGCAATGACAACAGAAACACTTGATGTGCAAGGCGTGCTCGCAGAAGCAAAGGGTGAACCATGGCTTTCTTTGCCTGAAAATACAGTTATGGGGCACATTCATCTGCATGTTTCCTCCTTAAAAGAAACGGAAGCGTTTTATGATCAGGGACTTGGATTTAAAACCGTTGCCAGGTACGGAAGACAGGCCATGTTTATGTCCACAGGCGGCTACCATCATCACCTCGGCCTGAATACTTGGGCAGGCGAAGGAGCACCTGCACCATATCCACAAAGTGCCGGACTGGATTGGTTTACACTCATCTATCCTGATGCAGATTCACTTGAACAGGCTGTTGCACGGTTAAAGAACATGGGTGCGAAAACCTTTATTGAAAATGGCTTTGTGATGACTGCTGATCCGTCAGGTAACCGGATTAGATTAACATATTGATGTGATGAACCTTGGCGGCTGTGGCTGTTGGGGTTTTTTTGTTCTGGGGGATGGAGTATCTGACTGGGAGACTTGAGTGGTCTGAGCTGTATAAATATAAAATATTTTGAACACTATGTGAAAGCGGTTGAATAGTTGATTCTGGAGGAGTATAGTAAGAGTAAGGAAAGTTAGTGAAAAACTTCACAAACTTTCCGGAGTATAACCAGCTGGCAGGGCTCATATATTTTTTTAATTACTTTTGTGAAAGATTTCACAAAAAGGAGATGGAAATGATGGCTTGGTTAAGAGGACCGAAAATGGCGATTGTTTGGACCGTTCTTCGCATTTGGCTCGGCGTTCAATGGTTTGAAGCAGGAATTGCGAAAATAGCAGGAGGCTTTGATGCCACAGGTTATCTGCAAGGTGCTATTGCAAAAGCAGGCGGCGAGCACCCGGCTGTACAAGGCTGGTACGCTGCATTTTTGAAGCATGCGGCGCTCCCGAATGCTGACCTTATCAACGTTCTTATTCCTTGGGGAGAATTACTGGTCGGAATAGGCTTGATCATCGGACTTGCAACACTTCCGGCATTGCTTGCCGGAGCGTTTATGAACCTCAACTTCATGCTGGCAGGTACAACAAGCACGAATCCGGTCCTCTACACCGCAGCTTTTCTCCTGATAGCGGCTGGTGCAGCAGCCTGGTTTTACGGATTAGACAGACTGGTCTTGCCTTACTTTAAAAATGAGTTTAAACATAAAAAATGGAATAGAAAACATGCAGTTGTTCATTGAAGATGAAGGCTGGGAAGGAAATTTGGAAGTTGCGCCAGAAATGGTGTTTGTGGCTAGAGAAAAGTTGCATCACTAAGGCGAGTAGTGCCACAAATGGTGGCTGGGGTCAGAGAAAAGTGGCAGTACTAAGGCGAGTGGCGCCACAAATGGTTGCCGGGGCTAGAGAAAAGTGGCGTCACTAAGGCGAGTGGCGCCACAAATGGTGGCCGGAAACAGAGAAAAGTGGCAGCACTAAGGGGAATAACGCTAGAAATGTTGATCGGGGCCAGAGAAAAGTGGCAGCACCAAGGTGAGTGGCGCCAGAGATGTTGCTCGGGCCAGAGAAAAGTGGCATCACCAAGGCGAGTACTGCCAATAAGTGTGGAGCCAGAACAAATGAGCACCACTAATATAAGTCCAGCCGCAAATCTCTGCATCAATACAGAATGAATAGAAAAAATCCGAACAAATTCCTCATTAAAAAAGGAATGCAGTTCGGATTTATTTGGTTAAACTATCCAATGTACTTGTTTAAAGGGACGGGATATTCATTTCAGCCCATTCTTCCTTTGATGGTCCGTACGCGCCGTAAACAGGAAGTCCGGCCTGACGCATCAGCACGGTCAGCTGTCCGCGGTGATGAATTTCATGCTTGAGGAAAAGGGACAGTGTCAGTCCGTTTTGCCACTCGTAGCCAAACACTTCATTTGTTTCCTGAAGTTTTTCGTCGTCCCATTTGCTGACAGCTTCAATGACTGAATCTGCTCCGATCCGGTATTGCTCTGCTATGTCAGAAGCACTTGCAGGCACCTCGCTGCTTCCTGGATTTTTAATGCTCAGCCCCATCGGTTTGAACATGGAATCGTTCGGAACAAGGTGCCATGCGAGTTCCCCGAGTGTCCGGTAACCGGGAGCGGTTTCCTGTTTTAAAGAGGCATCTGTCAGGGCATCAAGCAATTTTTTTGTCAAGACTGCCTCATTTTTGTAATCTGCGAGAAAATTTTCTACGGTAACAAACATCATCATCTCTCCAATTCAATTAGTTTTTAAGAACGTATGTGCTGTTCCGTGAACTAATTCTCCGCAGAATCTTTATTTTCCTCCTAAAAAATATAAAATTTATAAAAGTGTGGAAAAGCCTATATGACATTTATCATGTATGGTCTATGACACATATGTCTGCACAGACGTTTGAAACCCCTTTATAATTTGAAGTACCTTATTGAGAAGGGAATCAATAACCTATGAGCAAAGAATTACAGAAAAACTTACGAAAACAAGTAGCCCCATATGAAAAAGCCAATACGAAAGCAAGCATCATACAGATGATCAACACACTCGGACCCTTTTTTCTTCTTTGGATTCTGGCTTATCAGAGCCTGCAGATTTCTTATTTCCTGACGCTTGCCTTTACGACAGCAGCCGCCTTTTTTCTGACGCGGATTTTTATCATTTTCCATGACTGCTGTCATCACTCGTTTTTCAAAAGCAGAAAAGCAAACAAGTTTGTTGGAACCATAACTGGCGTTTTAACTCTTTTTCCTTACAGCCAGTGGCAGCACGATCATTCCATCCATCACGGAACAAGCGGAAATTTAGACAAGCGCGGAACCGGTGATATTTGGGTTTTAACAGTGGATGAGTATCTTGCTGAGCCGGTGTGGCGCAGAATTGCCTACCGTTTATACCGCAATCCGCTCGTTATGTTCGGACTCGGACCTACCTATGTATTTCTTTTGAAAAATCGTTTTAATAAAAAAGGTGCTAGACGCAGCGAGCGTATAAATACCTATCTTACAAATGTTCTGATTGCCGCAGCAGTTGCTGTGCTTTGTTTAACAATCGGCTGGGAAGCATTTTTGCTCGTCCAGGCGCCGCTGTTTTTGATCTCAGGTTCCCTTGGAGTTTGGCTGTTCTACGTGCAGCATACATTTGAGGATTCTTATTTTGAAGAAGATGAAAACTGGGATTATGTGAAAGCTGCAGTTGAGGGAAGTTCTTTTTATAAGCTTCCAAAGCCGCTGCAATGGCTGACTGGTAACATCGGCTACCACCATGTTCACCATTTAAGCCCGAGAGTCCCTAACTACAACCTGGAAAAAGCACATGTGAACACAGAGCCGCTTCAAAACATCCCGACCATTACCCTTAAAACAAGTCTTCAGTCTCTGAAGTTTCGTTTATGGGATGAGCAGGGGAAAAAGTTTGTCGGCTACAAAGAAATCCGCGCTTACGCAAAAGTTCGAAGAAGTCAGACTGTATAGATGAAAATGGCATGCAGCCAGTAGGCTGCATGTATTTTCTTATGATGTCAAATAACAAATGTATTGCGGGAGCTTCCGCTTTTCTTGTGATAAAATAGGTAAAAAAAGGAGTTTCCACCATGCTGAAGAAATACATTAACAACGGAATATCTCCTTATATCTGGGCCGTCCTCAGCATATTGCCATTTTATTTCATTCTGCAGTCTTCATCTACAGCTGAAATTGCAGTAGGTATATCGCTGACCATTTTGTTTTTTATTATTTTCCGTCTCGCTTTTATTTCAAAAGGGTGGCCTGTCTATCTTTGGAGCTGCCTCTTAATGGCCATCTCCTTCACATCGATGTACCTGTTTACTTATATTTATTTTTCTTTTTATATCGCCTACCAGATCGGCAATATTAGAGACAGGGTGGCTTTTATCACGCTTTATGTCGTTCATCTTGTCGTGACAACTGCAGCCATAAATTTCAGCCTGATTTTAAAAGAATCCTCCTTCCTGCAGCAGCTTCCGTTTATTATCATTACATGCATCAGCGTTATTCTTCTTCCATTTAATATTTATAATAAAAAGGAAAGAGGCCAGCTTGAGGAAAAGCTTGAAGATGCGAATAAGAAAATTTCGGAGCTTGTAAAGCTTGAAGAACGTCAGCGAATTGCACGGGATTTGCATGATACGCTTGGACAGAAGCTCTCGCTGATCGGACTGAAAAGCGACCTTGCCAGAAAACTTGTGTACAAGGATCCCGAAAAAGCGAGAGAAGAGCTGAAGGACGTACAGGCGACTGCCAGAACCGCTCTTAACGAAGTGAGAAAAATGGTTTCCCAAATGAGGGGCATCCGGCTGAAAGAGGAAATAGTCCGGGTCAAGCAGATTTTAATGGCTGCCGAGATTGACTTTAAGATTGAACAGAATGCGGCACTTTCCAATGTGAGTCTTCTCACTGAAAATATATTGAGCATGTGCCTGAAAGAAGCTGTAAACAATGTTGTCAGACACAGCGGGGCAAAAACGTGCTATTTCAAAGTGGAGCAAACCTGGGACGGGATTATCATGACCGTCAGGGACGACGGAAAAGGCGCTATCACCGAAGGCGATTTTACAAAGGGCAATGGTCTGAACGGCATGAAAGAACGGCTTGAGTTTGTAAACGGAAGTCTTGATATTCAGTCTGAACAGGGGACCGTTCTTATCATAAAAGTGCCGAACGATGTGAAACAAAAGGAGAAGGAGGATCTCATATGATCCGGATTGTAATTGCAGAAGACCAGCAAATGCTGCTCGGTGCTTTAGGATCGCTTTTGAACCTTGAAGATGATATGGAGGTCGTTGGAAAAGCAAATAACGGGGAAGATGCAGTCTCATTAGTAAGAAAGCTTAAGCCGGATGTGTGCATTACAGATATAGAAATGCCCGGCATGAACGGTCTTGAGGCTGCTGAGGCGCTAAAAGAAGATGCGTGCAAAGTCATTATTCTGACGACCTTTTCACGAACCGGGTATTTTCAGCGGGCGATTAAAGCCGGCGTCAGTGCATACCTCCTGAAGGACAGCCCGAGCGAAGAACTGGCAAACTCCATCCGCAGCGTCATGGAAGGAAGAAGAATTTATGCCCCGGAACTGATGGATGACGTTTACAGTGAAGAAAATCCGCTGACAGAGCGGGAAAAAGAGGTGCTGGAACTGGTCGCTGACGGCATGAACACAAAAGAAATTGCAGAAGAGCTCAGCATCAAAGCAGGCACCGTCAGAAACTACATTTCCACCATCTTTGAAAAACTCGAAGTCAAAAACAGAATCGAAGCCATCTCACAATCGAAAGAAAAGGGATGGTTTAAATAAACGTGAAAAACCTTGAGAACCTGGCATTTAGGGGATTGAGGTTTTTTGTTTTGGCTGCTAGAAAAACATGAGTTAAGTGCACTATCCCACTGAGCCGGAAGCTTGAAAGTGTTGCTAACCCAGTTTAAGAACACTTTTCCGCAGAGCAGAAGGGTTGAAAGTGTTGCTAACCCAGTTTAAGAACACTTTTCCGCAGAGTAGAAGGGTTGAAAGTGTTGCTAACCCAGTTTAAGAACACTTTTCCGCAGAGTAGAAGGGTTGAAAGTGTTGCTAACCCAGTTTAAGAACACTTTTCCCGTGATCAGGAGAGTTGAAAGTGTCACAAACCCGAGCTAGGAACACTTTCCGCTGATCAGGAAACCCGAAAGTGTCCCAAACCCAAGACAATAATCCCAAAGTTACATCCCTCACTCAAAAAAAGCAGCCCCCGTCAAACGGCTGCTTCTTCTCTTTTAATCGCTTTATGAATCTGCTTGATGGTTTCAAGGTGCATGGCTTCGTGGAAGAAGCTGAACAAAAAGGTTTCTCCTACTGTATTGAATGTGATGCCTGCACTGTTCGTAAACGGCTGTTTTAAATCTTCATGGTAGTGCTCCGGGATGAACGCTTTGATGCGGTTTGTCTGGTCCTGAAGTACGGCTCTGATCTCACTTAGTGATGGAACGTGCTCTCCCCAGTCGGAAGGAGATGTTCCTGCACGGAATAAATCCTTGTATTCGGCAGGAAGCTCGGGTGTTCCGCCTGAAATGCCGAAGACGATTTTCTCCTGAACGAAGGCAATGTGCCCGAGATTCCAGCGGATATTGTTGGTGAAGCCTTGCGGAATGATATCTGCCCGCTCTTCTTTTATTTTTCCAAGGGTATTCAGCGTAATATCCCTTACCGTTTCCATATGCTTGATCATAATTTGATCCACTCGAATCCCTCCTCATCTTCTTCAATTCTAGCTTTATCCGCTATTTCCTTCCTGTTCATGAAAAAGGAATTTTCGGTAGTGATACAGAATACTTTTAGTGAAAATATTTATACAGCGGAGGATTTACATGCTTACAGAGACGCAATTAAAGGAAATAAAGGAGCTTCAGTCAGAATGCGAGGAGCTTGACAGCATTCAGTTGAAGCTGAACTGGGATATGCTGAAAAGCGGGGGAGATGAACACCTTCTGCATTACGAGGACGGGGTACTTGCTGCTTTCCTTGGAATTTATGGCTTTGGGAGCAAAGCAGAGCTGTGCGGGATGGTGAAGCCTTCTTTCCGCAGAAAGGGCATTTTTACCCGCATGCTGAATCAGGCGCTCGCTCACTGCAAAGATACCTATAGAGAGATTCTCTTAAACGCTCCGGCTGAATCACAGGCTGCAAAGGAATTATTGAAAATCATGCCTTGCACATATTCTATTTCTGAATACCAGATGAAATGGGCTGAAACGCCGCTTGAAGAAGATAATCTCGTCAGTCTGAGGCCTTCTGAGCCTGAAGATTTAACGCTTGAGACACAGCTTGATGTTCTTTGTTTTGGATTCCTTGAACACGAAGCAGGTCCCTATAATCGTTCTCTTAAAAGAGAAGAAAATCAGGATTTTATCATTATTGAATATAAGGGTAAATCGGTCGGAAAGCTTCGCGTCTCCCATTCTTCAGGAGAAGCGTGGATTTATGGCTTTGCCGTTCTTCCAGACTATCAGGGAAAGGGTATTGGGAGAGACACACTGAAGAAAATTGTCTTAAAAGAAACAGGGGCAGGCTTTCCTGTTTTTCTGGAAGTGGAAGCTGAAAATGAACATGCTCTGAGACTCTATGAATCATGCGGATTTAAAGCATTTCATGTCCAGGATTATTATCAGGTGCAATTTTAGAAAAAGAAAAGGATGAAGACGATGAACACTCGCCCAGAGCAAAATGAATTCCCGGTCTATTATAAAGACTATATCGGACTTGTTCCGGAAGGTGATATTGAATATAACCTGAAACACCAAATCTCAGAGACGTTAAAGCAGCTGAATGACTTATCGGAAGAAGAAGGAACCTTCAAGTATGCTCCCGGAAAATGGAGCATCAAGGAAATCATCGGCCACATAACGGATACTGAGCGGATCATGGCGTACCGCATGCTATCTATCGCAAGGGGGGAAGCTGCAGAGCTTCCGGGATTTGACGAAAATGAGTATGTTGCGAAAGCTGATTTTAACAAGGTAAGCATGGACGACCTGCTGCAGAATCTTTTTGTTGTAAGAGAAGCCACTCTTCTCCTGTTTAAAACACTCGGTGATCCAGACTGGAAACGGACCGGGATTGCCTGCGGCCAGACTGTTTCTGTGAGAGCCATCGCCTATATCATCGCAGGTCATGAGCTTCATCACAGGAGGATTCTTGCTGATCGATACTTGATCGTCCAGAGTGTTCCTAAATCCTTTTAATATGATTTTTTTAAAACCGTGCCTTTCAGGCGCGGTTTTTTTCAGAAAATAGGATCAATTCATCTACCATTCTTTCGGAAAATTGGTACTATTAAATCATGAAGACTATCAAAAATCCTCAAAATCGGACAAACACTCTAACGGGAAAGGTTCGCAGCCTTTCCATTTTTCACAGGCTATTACTGGCTTTTTTCCTCGTGATTATTATTTTCAGCACGGTGATTATTACGGTTGTTTATGATGTTGTCGAAGACAGGATTTATGAAACAAATATCAATTATGTTTCACAGAATGTCGAAGCCGTTAAAAGGCTGATCAATAAAGAACTTGATTCGTACATGTCAGGAGCAGCAGAATTTGCCCAGGAGGCCTCTGCTGCTTTAAAGTCAGCTGAAGAACTGGATCCGGAATCAGAAGAATTTCGGGAAAAGGAAGCTGAAATCAATGATAAGCTGTATTCTTTTTTCTCCAATCCCTATGTGAAAAACGCGCAAATTGTTACGAAGGAGAATGAATATGTTCAGCGCTCAATAGAGGGAGAGGAAAGAGGGGCGCGTCTTGCTGATGCCGCTCAATTTGCACAATCACAAGTATACAAAAGGGGAGCGTCCATCCCCTATCAGCCGGCCTTTCATAATACGATAAGGGAAACGGGAGTTTACTATACGGGCAATAACATTTCTCTTGGAAACTATCTCACGATAACCACCCCTGTTCTTTCCGATTCAAAAGAATATCTTGGTCTGCTCATTTTAAATGTGGACATCTCGTTTTTAACAGGATCGATGGATTTTAAAAAGCAGTTTAATCAGGATTTGTACATTGCGGATCAGAAAGGCATTATCTCATCGTTAAGCAATCATTATTCGTTCCTCTATTATCCGGAAGAGATCTGGGAACGCATTTACTCAGAAGATGTCGGGGTTGCTGAATTTTCCCTTGAGAAGGGGAACAGGATTGCTGTATATGACCAGCTCGGTGTAAGGGACTGGAAAGTGATCAGCCTGTTGAACGTTGACGATTTGATGGCGGATGCCCATACAATCAGAAACCGTATTCTCCTCCTTACTTCAATTGCCCTCATCCTGTCAGCCGGCATTTGTATTTTTGTCACCTCTACCATTTACAATCCGCTGAAAAAACTTGTGCAATCCATGAAAAGCTTTGGGGAGCACAATGTGGTGACGGTGTACGATGATCCGTATCAGGATGAGATTGGAAGTGCGGGAAGGCAATTCCTCACAATGGTCAAGCAAGTGAACAGGGCTGTACAAAAAGAACTTGAAATAGAAAAGCTGCATCACAGCGAAAAACTGAAAAGAAAGGAAGCAGAGCTTAAAGCACTGCAGATGCAGATAAATCCTCATTTTATCTACAACACGCTTGATATTATCAGATGGAAAACAATGCGCCTGGAAAATGGAGCAGGTCCCGTAAGCAGTACAATCGGCGGATTTGCCAAGCTTCTCAGGTATAACATTTCAATAGATGAGGGACTGGTAAAAGTCCATGAGGAGCTTGCGCACATTGAACAGTATGTCGGCATTCTTTCTCTGCTGCATGACACTGAGATCTCGCTCCAGAAAAAAATGGAGCCGGAGGAAATAGAAAGCTGGCACATTCCGAAATTTATTTTTCAGCCAATAGTTGAGAACGCTGTCATTCATGGGAAAATCCATCAATCCGAAAATGGAGCGATCCACTTGATGATGAGAGAAGAGAAGGGTGCTCTCTATATTGAGTTCAGCAATAACGGCAAATCCATCACAAGAGAAAGAGCAGAGCATATCCAAAACAAGCTCATGAATCCGGAACATGAAAAAGGGAGCATCGGCCTTGTAAATATCCATGACCGAATACGTCTATTGTTCGGAGAGGAATACGGTATTAAGGTGAATCTATCAAACGAAGAAAAATTAAAAGTCACAATCAGGCTGCCCATTATTAAGATCAACTGACAGAGGAGGAAGGCGCATGCTGAAAGTAGTCATTGTCGATGATGACAAAATTGTGAGAGAAGGCTTAAGAGAATTCGTTGACTGGAAAGGCATGGGGTTTGAAGCGGTTCAGACGCTTGCTTCTGCTGAAGATGCGCTTCATTTTCTTGAATCAAATGAAGCAGATGTGGTCCTGACTGACATCGTCATGGATGAAAAAAACGGAATTGATCTTGTCAGGGAATCGGCGAAACAAAATGAGCAGCTGAAATTTGTGCTGCTGAGCGGACACGGAGAATTTAATTATGCGAAGGAAGCGTTTAAACTCGGAGTGTTTGACTATTTGACGAAACCGGTTCAATTCGATGAACTGCAGGAAACCTTCGAAAAACTGAGAGATGTTGTCACAAAAGAAAAGATGAACATGATTAATCATAAGCTTTACCGGAACGCACGGATCAGCCAGCTGCTGAATCAGCTGGTTTCCAATCATTATGACCTGACGCATTCAAAACTGGATGAAATGTCCCTGTTATTCGGAGGCAAGTCATTTACTGTCATCAGACTCTACATCACCAACCTGCATTCCATTTCTCTTTCCAAGGAAGAAATAGAAGCTTCCCTGCAGAAAATGATTTCAGCTCACCCTTATTGTTATCTTTTCAATAACAGACTGTCTGAACTTGCCATATTTGCCTCATCAGATTCCAAAGACCGCATTATTCAGAAGCTTTCCGGTCATTTAGAGGAGCTTGAGAGAAACTCCGGGGCGGCAGTCTCCGCGGGGATAGGCAAAAGCTATGATTCTCTCGAAAAGATCGCTCAATCATACAGAGAGGCAGGAGAAGCCATCACTTACAGGTACTACCTCGAAGATGAGAAGTTCATTGATTATGAGGCGATGGAGAAGCAAAAGATGAATATCTATATGCCTGAAGAAGCAAAGGAAAAGATCATCGCCTTTTTAAATCACGGGGAATTCACTGATCTTCAGGAGTATGTCAGGGGGATGATTGAAGAAAACGCACGGATTAACAGCGAAGACAGGAGTATTTTTTATGATATCAGCATGGAGCTGCTAAGACTTGTCAGAGAGTTTCTTGAAAGCAGGTCACACATTGATTCAATCACCGGTGAAATGGAACGGGAATTTATGTATACCGTTTTAAAGAAACAGACGGCAGGAGAGGTGATGGAGTACCTCGAGTCCTTTATTAAAAAGCTTCATCAGTCTCTGCAGCGCTCACAAAATGATTCGTCCCATGCGATCATCCATCATGTGAAAAAATACATTCATGACCATTTCGGGGATGAGCTCAGCCTGCAGAGGCTCGCAGAGGTTGTCTATGTTCATCCAGCGTATTTAAGCGCGTTGTTTAAAGATAAAACAGGCGAAAACATCCTGCACTATATTTCGAAAGTAAGAATGGAAAGGGCGAAAATCCTATTAAAAGATTTGTCACTCAGGATTTATGATGTCAGCAGTTTAGTAGGCTATGAAAGTTCAAAGCACTTTTCAAAGGTGTTTAAACTGTTCACAGGAATGACGCCCAAGGAATACAGGAACAGCCTTTCTTGAAAATGTCCGCAGAGCAACAACGTTAAAAATGAGGACCAAATCTTAATTTTGTGCCATTGTAAGCGCTTTCTCACCTTCTTATAATTGGAGTATCAACGTTTATAAGGGGTGGAATGGGGGATGAACGTATTGAAGAAAAAGGGGATCATCATGATTTTGGCCGCTGTACTATTGCTTGCAGCAGGCCTCGCAGGCTGTTCTAATGGAACGTCAGGATCAGCAGACAGCAAAAAAAGCGGCGGTAAAAACGGGGGATTTGAGCTTACCTACTGGGTAGGTCCAGATGGTCTTGACGAGTACGAGCAGTCTGTTGTCGATGAGTACAATGAGCTGTATCCGGAACACCCGATTAAACTAGTTACAATGCCTGAGGGCGAAGGCGGCGAGCTGATGGCGGCCATGATGTCCAGGACGGCTCCAGACGTACTGATTCTTGCGTACGGAGAGATTGAAAAGTTTGCTTATGCAGGTGCACTTCGTCCGATGGATGAGTTTTTTGACAGCTGGGATGACTACAAAAACATCAACCAGGACATGGTGGAGAAATTCAAGCTGAATGGCAATCGCTACGCTCTTCCTGCAGGTGAATACGCGATGGGCTTCTTCTACAATAAGAAAAACTTTGAAGCAGCAGGCATCACTCCTCCTGAATCCTGGACATGGGAAGACTTGATGAAAACGTCTGAAAAATTGACAAAGCCTGAAGACGGGCAGTACGGGTTTGCTTTAAACTGGGGCCAATGGGCTGACTGGTGGTTTAATATGTTTGTATGGGGAGCTGGCGGAGATTTGACGAAAGCAGGTCCTGACGGCGAACTGATTCCAACTTTTACAGATCCTGCAGTCATTAAAGCAGCACAGTTTTACCGTGATTTGAAAGAAAGCAAATCCATTCAGACTGATATGTCAAGCAAGCTTGATCAGCTTCAGCAGGACTTTGCTTCCGGAAAAGCGTCAATCATTTATCACGGCATTGATGATGTGAAGAAATTTGTGCAGCTTGGCATGAATCCAGATGATTTCGGCGTTCTTCCTATTCCGGAAGGACCTGCGGGAGTAAACCCTACACAGGTAGGCGGCTCAGCTTATGTTATTCATTCAAAAGTTCCAGAGGAAAAAATTGACGCTTTGACAAAGTATTATGAACTTGCTTCAAGCAAAAAGTTCTATGAAGGAAAGATTGAATACTTCCAGGATCAGGGCTTCAGCTTAACAAATACCCTTCCTCGCACAGATATTGATACAGATAAGTACTTTGCAGACACAGCTCCGGATATCCTGAAGGCGATGGAAAACTCCTCAGGAAACGGAAAATTATCATGCTACGGGTCATCGGTTGTATCGCAGTTTATTGACCAGGCCGTGCAGAAAATGTTTGTAGATACAGATCTCGCCATCGAAAAAGTGTTTGCAGAAGCTGAAAAAGAGGCAAATAAACAGGCAATACCAGAGTACAATAAAACCATCAAGTAAAAACACAGCCGGGCCAAACAGGTCCGGCTGTTTCGCTTTTTCAACGGTTTTCTATACCTTTAAAATGAGCACCAAATCTTAAAATGGCGTCATTGTAAGCGTTTTCTTTTACTCCTATACTAGAAATATCAAAGAATTAACTTACAGCAGCTGAACTAAAGAAACGGGGTGGGGGCTTGTCAAAAACAAGAGACGGGGGAAATTTGCACGCATTGTCCAATACAGAAATGGTGCCTGCTGCACCTGAGCAGCCGCTTCAATTGAACAAGAGCCTGATTGCGGCAAAGAAGCGAAACAAAAGAGAATACATCACAAATAAGCGGGTGGTTCCATGGCTGTTTCTGCTGCCTGGTATCTTAGCAACCCTATTGCTTAAATACGTCACGATCGGCACAAGCGTTACATGGTCTTTTTTTAATGTCACCGTCCAGGACATGCCGGGGGAATTTGTCGGCCTGCAGAACTATATCAATCTCTTTACAGCTCCGGATTTCGGCATCACGTTCGGAAATACGCTTGTCTATCTCGGTCTGACCCTTTTATTATGTTTTCCGGTTCCGATCATTCAGGCAGTCATTTTAAATGAGATCAGAAGCAAAAAGCTGAAAAACTGGTTCTCGACATTATACATCCTGCCTGCAGTTATTCCGGGCACAGTCATCATTGTCATCTGGAGATGGATCTGGAATCCGGAATATGGGGTGGCAAACTACATCTTCGGCTTGTTCGGTCTAGAAAACCAGGCGTGGCTCAGCGATCCTGAACTTGTCAAACTGTGCATCGTGATTCCCGGAATACTCGGAGGCGGATTATCCGTGCTTCTGTATTATGCAGCTATTCTTGGGGTCCCGAAAGATATTTATGAAGCAGCAGAGCTTGACGGCTGTTCAGGATGGAAAAAAGTCAGGTATATCATTCTGCCAAATATCAAATTTATCATTCTTGTTCAGCTGATCATGACAGTTATCGGCACATTTCAGATTATGGATGTCATATTCCAGTTTACAAACGGCGGCCCTGCAGGGGCATCGAATTCACTGGGTCTGAACATTTACAAGCTGTTCAATGAACAATTCCAGTACGGACAGGGCAGCGCATTATCAACTGTCTTGCTTCTCATCATTGCCATCATTACACTCATTCAGCTGAAAGTCAGCAAAACGGATGCAGACTAAAAGAGGAGGGCCAAATGAAAAAGCGAAATTGGACACAATATGCGACGGTAAGTGCAACGGTCATCATGATAGCGGCTCTTCTTTTTCCATTGTTTTATGCGCTCAGCATTTCACTGCAGGATGAATTTTCAATCTATAAACCAAAGCCGCAGTTCCTCCCCGAGAAGGGCAAAAATGTTGTGCTGGAAGTGGACCTTGCTTCTCTTAAAAATGAAGGCAATTTAGAAGATGCCATCCTTCAGGATGCGACTCTGGCGATTTTCTCAACCTTTATCGAACAGAGAAAAGAAGGAATTACAGAGATTGATTTTATTGGAAAAATGGATGGCAAAGTCATCTTCCGTTCCGAGGCCCATACGTCAAAGCTGGCACTTGAAAATGATTATGGAGTCTACAAACGAACAAACCCGACGCCAAAAGTTCTCCTTGGAAAAGACCGCTACAAACAGTTCATGGAGAATATGGGCTACGAATTTGATCCAGGCGGAATACAGGCTGAAAACATAGAGAAAAGTGAAAATGAATCCGGTCTCGTTCAGTCAGTAAGCGAAAACTTTAAAGAGAAATATCCGCTGAAAGGCGAGCTTGCAAATGTTGGAGTTACGTATTCATGGATGCAGGTCATTGAAAAATATGCCTACTACTTTACGCTGCCTAAATACATGTTCAGTGATTCAGAAGCCGTTGCAAAATACGGACTTTTCGCCTTCGCATTCAATACGTTTCTGACAACGGTTTGGGCCATTTTGTGCCAGGTATTCCTGCCGGCCCTGACAGCCTATCCGCTTGCGAGACTCCTGAAGAAAAAAACATCAGACGCCGTGACGATGTTTTTCCTGATCACGATGATGATTCCGTTCGTCAGCATTATGGTGCCGCAGCTCATTCTCATGAAAAGTGCGGGAATGTATGACAACTATTGGGCGATGCTTGTTCCGTGGCTTGTGCCGTCACCGTTTTATATTCTTTTGTACAAGGCATTTTTCCAAAGAATCCCGCACAGCTTGTTTGAGGCGGCAAGAATGGACGGGGCAGGAGAATTTTATATCTTTACGAAAATCTGCATGCCCATCTCAAAGCCAATCATTTCGCTTATTGCCATTCAGGCGATTATTGCAGGCTGGTCCGATTTCTTCTGGTATTTTATTTCAACTAAGCAGGCTTCACTCTGGACCTTAAATGTGGCAATCTTCAACATGAGCGAATCCCAGGCAATCAAACAGAATTTCCTTATGGGCATTTCGGTTGCTTCCGTTATTCCAATCATTATCTTCACCTTTATTTTTGCAAGACAGCTGAAAGAGGGAGCGCTTGGTTCTTCTGTAAAAGGCTGAAAAACTGTAACGAACCAAACTTGAACTGGAGGAAAACACGATGTCAAACAAAATTCTTAAGGTTGGAATCATTGGATGCGGGGGAATTGGAACTCAAAAACACCTCCCTGCTCTTTCAAAACAAAAAAATGTGGAACTGACCGCTTTTTGCGACCTGGTTGAAAGCCGTGCACAAGACGCTGCTGAAACGTTCGGAACAGCAGGAGCGAAAGTATTTACGGATTATAAAGAGCTCCTAAAAGAAGAGCTGGATGTTGTGCATGTCTGCACGCCAAATAAATCGCATTCTTTTATTACAATTGATGCCCTTGAATCCGGCAAACATGTCATGTGCGAAAAGCCGATGGCAAAAACGGCTGATGAGGCTAGAGCAATGGTAGAGGCAGCAAAAAGAACCGGAAAAAAACTGACGGTCGGCTATCAGAACAGATACCGGGATGACAGTCTGCATTTGAAGAAAGTATGCGAATCGGGCCAGCTTGGGGACGTTTATTACGCAAAAGCACATGCGGTCAGAAGACGGGCAGTGCCGACCTGGGGAATCTTTTTAAACAAAGAAGAACAAGGCGGGGGACCGCTCATTGATATCGGTACGCATGCTCTGGACCTGACGCTGTGGCTGTTAAATAATTACGACGTGAAATATGTGGTCGGCAATACATACAAAGCATGGGACGGCCGTACAAGCGAAGCAAATATATTCGGTGCATGGAAACAGGAAGAATATGAAGTGGAAGACTCGGCATTCGGATTTATCACCATGGAAAATGGGGCAACCATTGTGCTTGAATCAAGCTGGGCTTTAAACACGCTGGATATTGGCGAAGGACAGACAACTCTCTGCGGGACAGAAGGCGGTGCCGATATGAAGGACGGCCTCAGAATCAACGGAGAAGAATTTGGAAAGTTCTTTATGAAAAAACCTGAACTGAATGACGGATCGGTCGCTTTCTTTGAAGGGAAGACAGAAGAACCTCAGGACAGAGAAGCAAGAATGTGGATAGAGGCCATTTTGGAAGACAGGGAGCCTCTTGTAAAACCGGAAGAAGCTCTCCGCGTGAGCGAAATTCTCGAAGCCATCTACGAATCGGCCAAAACAGGTAAACCTGTTTATTTTAAAAAAGAAGAAGCATTTGCCTGAAGAATAAAGGAAACCGGCATAATCTAAAGAAATAGGAAAAGAGCTATCCGCTGCCGATAACGGGGATAGCTCTTTTCAGTCAATCAAAAATACAGCAGAAAGAGGCATCTGATATGACCCTTGAAAAAGTATGGGAAAACCCTCAAATTCTTCAGATAAACCGTGAAAAACCGAGAGCGTATTACATACCTTACCATGATGAGCGCGCAAAAAGCAGAAACCGCCATCTTTCAGATCACTTTCGCCTCCTGAATGGGGAATGGAAATTCAGTTATTTTTCAAATGTTAATGACATTAAGGATGAGCATGTTTCAAACGGAATAGATGTTTCGGACTGGGACCGCCTGCTGGTTCCATCATGCTGGCAGACAAACGGCTATGATCAGATGCAGTATGTAAACGTCAGATACCCCTTTCCATTTGACCCGCCGCACGTTCCGAATGAGAATCCGGCGGGAATTTACGTAAAGGACATTCAGATATCTGACCTCAGTGAAAGCAAAGAACAATTCATCGTTTTTGAAGGAGTCAGCGCCTGCTTTTATTTATATGTAAACGGGACATTTGCCGGATACAGCCAGGGTAGCAGAATGCCTGCCGAGTTTAACATCACTCCTTATTTGAAAGATGGAAGTAACAGACTGACTGCCGTTGTCCTGAAGTGGTGCGACGGAAGTTATCTTGAAGATCAGGATATGTGGAGGTATACAGGAATTTTCAGAGACGTTTACTTGCTCAGCCGGGATGTATCCCGCATACAGGATGTGTTCAACAGGGCTGTCTTATCTGAAGACCTCACTCAGGGAGAGCTTCAGATCGATCTAACGGCGAAGGGACGCTGCCATACAGAGGTTCTGCTGAAGGATGAAAGAGGGGAAACAGTCGGTCATATAGCCAGGGAAATAAAAGGAACTGAATCATTAAGCATGACTGTGGACAGTCCTGCTCTCTGGAATGCTGAAAATCCTGTCCTGTATGATCTTTATGTGAAGAGCGGAGAAGAGGTCCTCCATTTTCATATTGGATTCCGGCGGATCACGGTTGAAGACGGAGTCTTTAAGATTAATAATGAAGCAGTCAAATTAAAGGGTGTGAACCGCCATGATTCTCATCCGAAACTAGGCCATACAATTCCTCTGAATCATATGAAAAAAGATTTGCTGCTCATGAAAAAACATAATATGAACACTGTCAGAGCTTCGCATTATCCGAATGATCCAAGATTTTTGACCCTTTGCGACCAGCTTGGTTTTTATGTTATTGATGAAGCGGATCTTGAATGCCATGGTGCAGGAGAAGCGGGTGATATTCACTGGCTTAGTAAACAGGAGGACTGGCAGGCTGCCTTTTTGGACCGTATGGAAAGGCTGGTCGAGAGAGATAAAAACAATCCTTCTGTCATCATTTGGTCACTCGGAAATGAGGCAGGATACGGGATCAATCATATAAAAATGGCGGAATGGGCGAAGAAAAGAGATGCAACAAGGCTCACACATTACGAAAGTGCGGCAGAAGGATACAAAGGGCATGAAAATACAGAAGCCCTTGATATGGAAAGCAGAATGTACCCGACTCTTCAGTATGTAGAGGACTATGCCAATAATGAAAACAAGACAAAGCCGATGTTCCTATGTGAATACTCGCATGCCATGGGAAACGGGCCGGGAGATGCGGCTGACTACTGGGAGCTGATTTACAGGTATCCAAAGCTTATGGGCGGCTGCATCTGGGAATGGAATGACCATGGAATCAGCAGGACAGATGACAGCGGAAACGTGTCGTATGCCTATGGCGGGGATTTCGGCGAACCCATTCATGACGGAAATTTCTGCATCGATGGACTCGTTAAGCCGGACAGAACCCCTTCAACCGGCCTGAAGGAAATAAAGGCCGTGTATAAACCGGTCCGTTTTACAATGAAGAGCGCCGAAGAAAGATTGGTTGAAGTAACGAACCTGTTCGACTTTACCAATCTCTCAGACTATGAAATTCAATGGATGGTGGAACGGGACGGTGAAGTGGTTCAGCAGGATGTCATTTATGATCTGGACCTTGACCCGAAAGCGTCAAAAGTCATTCAGATTCCTTATGACATTCCGGAAACATCAGTCAGCAGCTATTACCTGACAGTTTCCCTCCTTCAGAAAAAGACAGCACCATGGGCTGAGAAAGGCCATGAACTCGGTTTTGAACAGTTTCTCCTGCCGGTCATCAGGCAGGTACCGGAAAAACGACCAGGAAAGCATCCTCTCAAAACAGAAAAAAACGGCAATAGCCTTGTGATTTCAGGTCTCGATTTCACCTATGTCTTCAATCTGGAATCCGGCCAATTTGAAAAAGTGTCGCTCAATGACTATGAATGCCTTGCTGGAATTCCGTCCTTTACTGCTTGGAGAGCTCCGATTGATAATGATGCACCAATTTTACAAGAGTGGAAGAAACATGGTTTTGACAAGCTGAATATGCACACATACAAGGCGGAAGTTGTGCAGGAAGATGAAAGCTTGATTGAACTGCAGGTCCATTTTTCATTAAGTGCATTCAGCCGTTTTCCGGTGGTAAAAGGAACAGCAAACTGGAAGGTGCACAGCAGCGGAGCCATTGCCGTTACCTGCCAGGCTGATGTAAACGGTGCAGTTCCTTATCTTCCGAGATTCGGTCTTGAAATCCCGATGCCAAAAGGAAATGATGAAGTGGAGTATTTCGGATACGGACCGCACGAAAGCTATGTCGATATGAAGTCATCCGTACGGAAAGGCAGGTATCTCACAACCGTTCAAGACTTGCAAGAACATTACATTTTTCCGCAGGAGAACGGCTCACGGTACGGAACAGACTGGGCGATTGTGTCCAATGAACTTGGGATGGGGATGAAGTTTTCTTCAGACGAAGGCTTTTCATTTAATGTTTCCAGGTATGCTCTTGCAGAGTTGACGGCCACTTCACATGATCATCAATTACAAGAAGACAACAGCAGAACATGGGTGTATATTGATTACAAAATGAGCGGTGTCGGCTCGGGAGCATGCGGGCCTGCGCTTGCTGAAAACTATCAGGTGAATGAGAAAAGTATCAGCTTTTCATTTGAAATGGAGCCGGTATTTAAAGAGCATTAAGAGTCAGGCGAAAAGACCAACCGGAAAACGGCTGGTCTTTTCGCTTTTCATACAGTGTCCGGCATTCTCTGTTAATGAGTAAAATAGACTGATGGTATAAGAACTTCATAAAACCAAGAGTTCGGACGGGGGAAGCGGAATATGGATGTTTTCATTGAAAAAGTGGACCGCCAGACGGCTGTTGAAATTTTGGGGTGGCGCTATGAGGCACCGTATGATTTTTATAACATGGAAGTAAGCGAAGAGAACATTCATGGAATGCTTACACATCCCTACTATGCAATGAAGAGCAAAGCGGGGGAGACAGCGGGCTTTTTCTGTTTCGGCATCACGGCCCAGGTTCCAAGCAGATACATGGCTCAAATCTATTCAGCAAACATGATCGATATCGGACTTGGCATGAATCCTCACTTAACCGGGAAAGGGCGGGGATCTGCCTTTTTTGCCTACATTCTCAATCAGGCAAAAGCAGGTTTTCCGAATACCCCGCTCCGGCTGACGGTGGCCAGCTTTAATGAAAGAGCTTCACGCATATATGAGAAAGCGGGCTTTAAAGAAGCAGTAAGGTTTGAGAAAGAGAGGGTCATTTTTAAAGTTATGGTGCTTGAGGAGCGTGGGTTTAAAAGCATCCAGCAAGCTCAGATATGATTGAGCTTGCTGGTTTTTATCCTTTAAGTGATCCGAAAAAATACAGGATCCCGAAGATAAGAAATGCTCCAACAATAGTCAGCAGCACAATGATGCTTAAGAGAATCCATCCAAGTTTTTTTCTGCCGGTCCGGATAAAGAAAGCGCATAGAGCGAAAATGGTAAAGAAATAACCAAGTACAGCCCACAGCCACCTGTTTTTATTGTATTTCGGAGCTTTAATGAATAAGTAAACAGCAAAAACAGCACTAAAAAGAAAATTGTATATCCATTCCATGCATCAAAACCTCTATTTCTGTTTTGTTATGAATCTTAATTTCTACTGAAAATAATGACTTCTGTTAAGAGAGGCAGATCCTCCTAAATGTAATCATACCCGAATCGCCCTTGCTATTCATTCATTGTACCGTTTGCTTCCTGAAAACGGCAATAAAAAAAGAGTACAAACCATGGTAAGGGCCATAAGGAAATGAGAAATTGACCTTTCAGTGCTGCTGGAATGATGTGAAGGGTTGTAAAGAAGTGAGAAATGACCCTTTAGTGCAGCTGTAGTGATGTGAAGGGTTATAAGTAAGTGGAAATTGACCCTTTAGTGCAGACGGAGTGATGTGAAGGGTTATAAGTAAGTGAGAATTGACCCTTAAGTGCAGCTGTAGTGATGTGAAGGGTTATAAGTAAGTGCGAATGGACCCTTCAGTGCAACCGTAATGATGTGAAGGGTCATAAGGAAGTAAGAAATGACCTTTCAGCCTAGCCGTAGTGATGTGAAGGGTCATAAGGAAGAAGGAATTGACCCTTCAGCCCGGCCAGAGCGATGCGAAGGGTCATAAGCCAGTGTGAAATACCCCTTTAGCCCAGCCAGAGTAGTGTGAAGTGTCATAAAACAACAAGAAAAAACCCTCCAATCCGGCTCAAGCCTACTGAAGGGTCCTAAAGCATGATCTAATCCTTAAGCCGGAAAAAGTCACGAAAGCCGCCTGCTCCCCGCAACATCCAGCCTTCCTAAACAGCCGTCTGATTCAATACATGCTCGATAAACTTAAGCGTCTGATCAATGATGATTGGCTGATCATGGTCAAGTGTTGCCACATGGTAGCTGTTTTCAAGCACAATCATTTTTTTATGCTCAGAAGAGATTTCATCCATGATGAGTCTGGAGTTATCCGGCGGAACAACGTGGTCTTCTGTTGATACAAAAACGAGTGCCGGGCATTTGATTTCATGTAAGTTTTGTCTCACAAGCGCCATAAGCTTATTAATTTCTTTTATGGATTGAACAGGCGTTTTATCGTAAGCAAGCTCGGTAACGGCAGGATTCTTAATGTCAGATCCGATGGCATCGAGAAAGCGGGCCTGAATCTGCTGGGCGCCTGCCATTGTCGGGATGTCGACCGCTGCGTTGATCGGTATAATCGCTTTGATTTCCGGGTGCTTTTGGGCAAGGTAGAGTGTCAGGGTGCCGCCCATGGACAAGCCGGTGACGAAAATGGTGCTGCAGCGGTCTTTAAGCCACTGGTAGCCTTCTTCTACAGAAGCGGTCCAATCCTCATATGTGGTTCCTTCCATTTCCTCGTAGTGCGTGCCATGTCCTTTGAGCCTCGGACCGCATACGGTGTATCCGGCTTTCGCATATGCCTCGCCAAGAGGACGCATGCTCTGGGTGGAGCCGGTAAATCCATGCGATACGAGAATTCCGATCGAATTGCCTTCAAAGTAAAATGGTTCTGCTCCTTCTAATACGGGATAACGTTCTGACATCCTCATTCCTCCTTTAAAAATGAAAACCCTTTCTCAGAACGATTCGATACTGGGCATAGAATCTCCTACTTAAGAATGAGATTCTTCGTTCCATTTAAGGATTCGAAAACTGTGAAATTGTGGTAAACTTTCTCTTATTACAGGACGGAGGATACAGAAATGAAGCAGCTTAAACACGTTCATCCGCTCGGCTGGAACATCCTGATCGGAACCATTTTCGGGCGCATGGCCACATCAATGAGTCTTCCATTTTTAGCTATCTATTTAACTCAGGTGAAGGGCGTATCGGCCGCTATGACCGGGACGATTATCGCCGTAAGCTCGCTAGCCGGCATTTTATCAAGTTTTTACGGCGGATATCTGTCAGACAAACTGGGCAGGAAAAAAGTGCTGATCACATCTATTTTCGGATGGGTCTTCGTCTTTATTGGCTTTGGCGCTGCAGATACAGTTCTCGCATTTTTCATTATGAATGCGCTGAACGGAGTATGCCGCTCCGTCTTTGAGCCAACTTCAAGAGCCCTTTTATCCGATCTGACAGAACAGAAAAACAGGCTTCTTATCTTCAATTTAAGGTACGCTGCAATCAATGTGGGAGTCGTTTTCGGGCCGCTGCTCGGCATTTATTTAGGTTCGGCAAAAACAACGTCGCCGTTTTTTATAGCCGCGATTATCTATGCTCTGTACGGATTCTCCCTTCTGATTACGTTCATGAAAACATCACATAAAACGGAAACGAAGGAGGCTGCGCGGATATCTTTTAGAGAAGCCGTGCACGTGACAAGAAAAGATAAATTGCTGCTCCTGTCCCTGGTCGGCATCATCCTGTGCATCACCGGATTTTCCCAGCTGACCTCGACGCTGCCACAATTTTTTGCGATGTCGCCTGACATTAAAGACGGGGCTAAAACATTTTCGATCCTGCTGTCTCTAAACGCCGTCACAGTGCTGCTGATTCAATATCCGATTGTAAGAGCGGCCAAGAATCATCCGCCTATTTTCTCTATTATTCTAGGGAACTTGCTTGTCGGACTCAGCCTGTTCAGTTTTGCATTCGCGCACAGCATCTGGCTTATTGCACTGGTCGTGATTTTGTTTACAGTAGGAGAGGTTCTGCTCTTTTCCATGATGGACGTCCTAATTGATGAACTGTCAAACCCTGAAATGAAGGGAACGTACTTTGGCGCCATGGGCTTTACCCAGCTTGGAAATGTCATCGGCCCCTGGATTGGCGGTGTCCTGCTTGATGCATATGGAATAAGCAGTCCGGCGGCCGTCTTCAGCTGCCTCATGCTTGTGACCCTTTCTGGTATTCCGGTTCTTTTTCTGGTGAAAAAAGAGATGGAGAGAAAAACCGAAGCGAGCGTTCTTAACCAACAGGCACACATTTGAAAAATGTTAAAAAATTGAAACTTATGGAACCCTCTGAGCGTATTACATAAAAAAAGGGGGACGTAACATGAAAAAACTTGGCGCATTTTTTGTTATTGCTGCTGCACTGCTTTCGGGAGGATGTTCGCTTGAGGCGAATGCCGTGCCGAAAGACGTTAAGAGTGATATCCAAAAAGAATTCGGAAAAGACATCTATGTCCCGGAGTTTGGTGACTACCCGGTGACGCATGCTGCTGTTATTTATCCGCCGGCTGGCATGGAAACGAAAAAAAAGGATCTTGTACTATCTTATGGCAGCAAGCTTGGGAAGCTGGAAGAAGTGGCGGCGAATGAAGAAATCAAAGCTCTTTACGGGCCTTACAATGGAAAAAGACAGTTCACCCTGACATACAGCACCTATAAAATAGATATAGACAAGAATGAAGAACGGGAAGTTGATGGAGAAAAGATTCAATACTCCGAGTCGGACGGAAAGTATGTGTTTGCTAATTTTAATGCAGACGGCGGCTCCTACCGGCTGGAGTTTATCCTGGATAAAGAATTTTCAGAAGAAGATGCGCTTGATGTCATAGAGGATGTGCTTAAGCATACAGAAGAGAAGTGATTTCGGTCACTTCTCTTTTTTGATTACAAAGATCTTTCTGCCTTGCTGTCTTTCATTTTTTCAATGTAAAACGGAAGGACAAGAAGCACAAACAGGCAAAAGGCAACAGCCTCAAGAGACAGAAGATACCATGGATACGGTCCGAGGAAATCAATAGGTGTCGGATTCACTGGCTTTTGCGTGAGGAACATATAATTTCCACCAAGTGCGCGATTGACGAAAAAGATACAGACAGCGGCTATATTCAGAAAGCCCATCGTTTTAAAAACCGACTTGAATGTGACCTGATATCCCTCCGTCCATACAAAAAAGAAGCAGGTCATCATGATGACGGAATGGGTCAGGAAAAAATGGAAATAGCGCAGATGAGGGAAGCTGTAGTTAAGTTCAGGAGTCAGGAGCGCAAGTCCTGCGCCAGCGATTCCGATGAAATAAACGATTTCAAAAATACGTCTGTTTTTTGTGATCAGCAGGATAATGCACAAAAACAGACTCATGCTGCACAGTTCAAGCGGCAGGGTATAGGCGGCGTTCCACGTTCCATTCCAAAGCAGCCAGATATGGTAGGCGGCTTCAAACAGCACTCCGGTCCCTGCAAGCAGAAGTCTGAACCCCAAATTCCATTTCCTTTGGAGGAGTGCATGCCGCATCGCATACATACCGGCAAGCAACAGAAGCAGAAAACCAAGTCCTGCAAGATGAGCTGGAGAAAATAACGAGAAGGGATTCTGATCATAGGCTGTGCTTAAAAAAGAATTCACCGGATTCAACTCTCTTCATTTTTCTCTTCATTATAAGGTTTTCAGAGTTTAATAAACAGATAAAATTTGGAAAATAAGTTGAATATTATCACTTTGTATATTATTATTAAAAGTGATAATAAAAGTTGGAGGGTTTTTAAAGTGAAGAGAAAAATGGACTTGATTCTTCATCCTGTCCGGTTAAAAATTGTCCAGTCCCTTTTAAATGGAAAAACGATGACAGTGCATCAGCTGGCTGAACGGACTCAAGATGTTCCACAGGCTACGTTATACAGACATCTGAATAAGCTTCTTGAAGCAAACATCCTTTCTGTGGTTCAGGAAAATCAGATCAGAGGAACAGTTGAGAAAGTATATGCGCTGAATGAACCATCCATTCAGTCCCATGAGGATTTGCTCAATCTCACGAAGGAGGAGCATCTCCAAATGTTTATGCATTTCAACACTCACCTTATGGGGATGTATGAAAATTATTTAGAGAAAGAAAAGCCTGACCTGGTAAAGGACGGCGTAACCTACAGGGTGGCAAATGTCCATCTATCAGACGAGGAGTATATGGAAATGGCACAAGAAATCGGGAAGGTCATTTTGAAAGCAATGAAAAACGAGCCTTCACCTGAACGAAAAAGCAGAAACATCGCAACGATTGTCATACCTGAGTAGAAGCCATTGGGGGGAATCTCTTATGAAAAAATTGGATGTAAAGCTTGCATTGTTTATTGGAGTTATTTGTTTTGGAGCAGGTTTTTTGCTCCTGCCTTACCAATTAGAGACTTTAAAGTCAGCGCTTCCGCAAAACGAGTTTGAGAAGATGACAGCGGATATGCCGATGGTGATTACGTCTCTGGCTTTTTCCGCGCAGCTGTTTGTGATGAGTTTCCTGTTAGCCTGGGCAGGGTTTAATCTTGCACGCAAAATGGGTTTTTCGTTTGATATTCTGCAGTCCTTTTTTGAAAAAGGGCAAAAGAAATCGTTCGGGGGTAAACCTTTCTTGCTTGCAGTCCTTTTTGGAGTGATAACAGGATTTCTTATTGTTGCTTCGGATCGTTTTTATTTTGAAAACCGTATTCTTCAATTAAATGAGTTCAGTCCCGAATTTTCATGGCTTGGTTTGGCTGCGGGTGTAATAGGGGGAGGCGTTTTTGAAGAAACTCTACTTCGCCTGTTTTTTGTCTCCTTACTTGTATGGGGATTCCGCAAGATTCTAAAGACAGATAACAAGGCAGTTTATTGGGCGGCCATCCTCATAGCTGCTTTCGGATTTGCTGCGCTGCATTTGCCCTTTACATCCGTCGTGTTCGGAGAGCTAACAGGGTTAATCGTGTTCAGAAGCTTTTTGCTCAATAGCATCGGGGGAATTTTCTTCGGTTATCTCTATTGGAAAAAAGGATTCGAGTACGCAATCATTTCACATATGTTTGCTCATATTTCCATGCAGCTGCTGTTTATTCCACTATTCTACTAATGGGAGAAAAGGAGATTTACAAATATGATTAACGTCACGGGTGCATCAAAATCGTTCGGCAGTCACTCAGTGCTGAATGATGTGAATTTTAAAGCGGAAGAAGGCAGGATTATCGGGCTGCTCGGTCCGAACGGTGCTGGAAAGACGACATTTATCAGAATCCTGAACGGAGTCATCAAACCTGACAGCGGTGAAATCTCCATTTTTGGCCATGATCCTGTCACAAATGGAGATGAAATCAGGAAGCTGTCAGGTGTTGTGACAGAAAGTGCCGGCCTATATCACCAGTTAAGCGGACAGGAAAATCTCTCGTTTTTTGCTGACTTATACGGCGTAAAAGAAAAAGCGAGAACGGCAGAGCTTCTTGAGCTTTTTGATCTTGCCGAACATAAAGACAAACCGGCCGGAACCTACAGCACAGGCATGAAAAAACGCCTCGCACTGGCGAAAGCCCTCCTGCATAAACCAAAGCTTCTTTATTTAGATGAACCAACAAACGGATTGGATCCGGACGGCATTAAAATGGTCCTTTCCTATTTGAAAACATACAACAAAGAAACAGGCACAACCATCATCATCTGTTCCCATGTTCTCCATCAGCTGGAACCTGTGTGCGACTCTTTTGCGTTCCTTGAAAATCGGACGATTGTTGAACAGGGCACGGCATTAGAGCTAGCAGGTAAATACCTGAATGAGGTCAAAGTAAAAGTGGTAACGGAGAAGGCTATGATTCAAAGGGATGCAGCCAGTTTTCCTTTTGACCAGCTGAAACCGGGAGAAGCGGTGTTCACATTGCCTTCTAAAGAACACATTTCAGAACTGCTGAGGGAACTGTTAAAAAAGCATTCTATTTATTCAGCTGAGATGGTAAACAGCGGACTTGAGGCCATTTATTTTAAAGTAAGGGAGAAGCACAATGAACAGCACAATCATGAAGGCCATCATTAAAAAAGACCTGAGAGACATTATCCGCAGCAAGAATCTGTTTGCCGTACTGATCATTATCCCTGTTCTTTTTTCAAGCGTCATCCCTGCAGCCATTCTTTCTGCCGCTCTCTTTTTAGATCTTGAGGAACTTGCCGGGAGTGACGCGGAGAGGATGATCTCGAGCTTCATGACCCAGCTGAACCGGGAAAGCATTGCTTTTGAGACAGTTGAACAGCAGTTTGTCTTTTTATTTTTAAATTATATGCTTCCATCTCTTTTTCTTCTCGTTCCCATTATCACAGCAAGCGTAGTCGCTGCGAACAGCTTTGTTGGCGAAAAAGAGCGGAGAACACTTGAGAGTCTGCTGTTTTCGCCAGTGTCTGTCAAAACGCTGTTTGTGAGCAAGATCATTGGATCATTTCTGCCATCGCTGCTTGTATCGTTAGCTAGTTTTGTTCTAAGCGGGATTATTATCAACAGTCTCGGCTATCAGCTGTACGGACAAATGATATTCCCATCAGCCAACTGGCTTGTTCTTATTTTCTGGCTGTCTCCGATGGTGTCCCTGCTGACAGTCCTGCTGAACGTGCTGATCTCCTCACGGGTGAAGACGTATCAGGAAGCGCAAAACATCGGCGGGGTCATTGTCCTGCCGGTGGTGGCAATGATGGCCGGTCAGGCAAGCGGACTCTTTCTTGTTGGGGCTGGTGTTACGTTCATAATCGGGCTTGGCCTGCTCCTTGTTAATCTGCTTCTGGTAAGCAGAATGGCAAAGTTCAGCGACCGGTATATGCTGTTTGAGAAGCAGATTCATTGATGTTGTTGAAATTTTAAACGGAGCACTTTCTGACATAAGACTTGATGGCACTTGTTGGGAAGAATTGTGTCCTTCATGAAGTGTTCCAGGGCGTGAAGGACAGAAAACGGGAAGGAGTGTGTCCTTCGTGAAATGTTCCAAGGTATGAAGGTCACAAAACAGGAAGGATTGTGCCCTTCGTGAAGTATCCCAAGGCGTGAAGGTCACAAAACAGGAAGGATTGTGCCCTTCGTGAAGTGTCCCAAGGTATGAAGGTCACAGAGCAGGAAGGATTGTGCCCTTCGTGAAGTGTCCCAAGGCGTGAAGGTCACAAAACAGGAAGGATTGTGCCCTTCGTGAAGTGTCCCAAGGCGTGAAGGTCACAAAACAGGAAGAGTAGTGCCATCAAGTGGAAGAAATCCGGGGGTTGATGGCACTTATTCGTCAGAAAGGAACCATCAAGCGGAGAGATCTCATAGTTGATGGCACTTATCCGGCAGAACAGAACCCTCAAGCAGAGAAATCACAGAGTTGATGGCACTTATCCGGCAGAACAGAACCCTCAAGCAGAGAAATCACAGAGTTGATGGCACTTATCCGGGAGAATGGAACCCTCAAGCGGAGAAATCAAAGAGTTGATGGCACTTATCAGGGAGAATGGAACCCTCAAGCAGAGAAATCTTAGAGTTGATGGCACTATCAGGCAGAAAAGAACCCTCAAGACGGAGGAACTCCTGACTTGATGGCACTTATCCGCCAGAAAGGAACCCACAAGCAGAAAAATCTCAAAGCTAATAGCACTAATCAAACAAGGGAGAGCGAAGAAATGGATACAGCTATACTTGTACTTGATATTCAAAAGGGCTTTATCAGCCAAAAAGCTCGAATGCCCGCAGCAGCACATCAAATAGAACCGATGCTGGAGAATGTAAATGACATTGTGAAGAAAGCTGATCATAAAAAAATACCTGTAGTGTATATTGGCAATGAATATGAACCAAAACAATTCCTGGCCAATTTTTTAACGAAAAAATCAGCATTAAAAGGGAGCGAGGGTGCTGAGCTGGATGAGAGGCTTATGAGGGTGAATAATTGTTATTTTTCGAAAAACAAATCGAGTGCGCTAAGCAATCCGGAGCTTGTTGCCTATTTAACGGCTAACAGAATAAAACATTTAGTTATTGTTGGTTTGTTTGCAGAAGCCTGTGTAGCAGCAACTGCACTCGATTCCATCCGGAAGGGGTTCACTGCAGCAGTTGTAAAAGATGCAATAGCAAGCATGAGTGATGCAAGGAAAGAGAAGTCTTTAAAGTACATGCATTCAAAAGGGGCTGCAATCATTGATTCCTCTCAGTTATTCAAGAATACCTTCATGGAAAACTTGGGATAGTTCTTTAAAGTTTCTGTCAATCAAATCGTACCGGGCGAACTGGTCCTCAGACTGTATAACTATAAAACAACCCCCGCTGATAGAACAGCGGGGGTCTTTACATTAAATCTTTAGATCAATCTTTGCATTTTTCTTAAGTTCTTCCACTTTTTGAGCCAGAAGCTCCTGTTGTTTTTGCTGTTTGAGCGATTGCTCGATTTGCGGTTTTACTTCCTCAAGCTTAGGTACTTCCTGTTTAGCTGCTTTTCCTTGCTCTGCGTACTGGTCATACGTTTTTTGAATCTCTTCATCAGAGATTTCGCCTGCAGGCACTTCTTTTTCGATATACTGTCTGAATTTGATGTCATCAGCAATCTGAGACTCAAGAGTATTCATGTCCATGCCTGATTTTTTGAGTGCTGCTTCAAATTCTTTTTCTGTTTTGAATTGTTTTTTCGTTTCATCAAGCTGTTTTTTTACGTCTTCATCAGATGCTTTGTAGCCTTTTTTCTCGGCTTCCTGCATAAGAAGTGTTTGTCCTACTAAGCTGTCAAGCGTCTGCTTTTTCACTTGTTCGGCAGCTTCCTTAGACGTTGGATCCTGTCCCATTTGCTGCATTTGTCCTTGAGTTGCCTGAAGGACGCTGTTGTAGTCTTTTCCAAGAATCTTTTCATCATTAACGAGAGCGACCGTCTTCTTTTCATCCACTTGCTGTTTTTCTAATTTTTTCTGCATTTCTTCCATTTGCTTTTGCTGTTCCTTCTGCTGATCGGTTTCGGCTGTTTTTGCTTTATCTTCCGTTTTAGCCTCTTTGCTTTCTTCGTTGCCTCCGCATGCGGCTAAAACAACGGCCATCAGACCTGTTATGAGTGAAAACATTATTTTTTTCATCATCGATCTCCTTCCTTTAAGCTAGAAGTATAATTTTTTCTAAAAAAAATCATCTAGTGCGCATTATAAAGGAAATGAATTGAAAAAGAAACCTTATGGGGCAGTTGTAACGAGATGTAATAAGATTGAAACCTTTTTTACGGGCAATATGATGCCGGAAGATATGTTAGAATATGGGTATTGAAAAGGGGGAATCAATCATATGGGAAAAGTGGTCGGTTTTGAATTAAGCAGCCAACATCCGGAAAAAGCGGCAGCATTTTATGAAGCGGTATTCGGATGGGAATCATTGGAACCGGTTTGGGACTATAGAGAAGTAAAGACTGGACAGGGTGCAGCTGAAATTACCGGGGGAATCAGCAAAGGACCGGAGGATTTTCCTCATGGAACAAGAATTCAGATAGAGGTAGATTCAATTGATCAGACACTTGCTGATGCTAAAAGGAATGGAGCTGTTATCGTCAGAGAGAAGATGGAATTTGACGATTTTTATCTCGCGTATGCAACAGACCCTGCAGGTATCGGGTTTGGTCTAATAGAAAGAAAGAATTCTTTACATAAAGGAGATTGACCAATGGCTAAACTGCCTCCAAAACCATGCTCAGAATCACGCGTTTTTCAAACAAACCGCGTGCTGCCTCCGGATACAAACAATCATCAGACCCTGTTTGGAGGAAAGCTGATGGCCTATATTGATGTTGTAGCATCCATTTCAGCATCCAAGCACTGCCGAACAGAATGCGTCACAGCCTCAATGGATTCGGTTGATTTCCTGCACCCGATTCGTCCGGCAGATGCGGTCCATCTTGAATCATTTGTGACATTCACTGGAAGATCGTCGATGGAAGTGTTTGTAAAAGTGACGGCAGAGGATTTAAAAAGCGGGAAATCAAAGGTCGCAGCAACAAGCTTCATCACGTTCGTATCCCTTGATGAAAATGGCCGGCCAAAAGAAGTTCCAGCTGTCTTTCCGGAATCCGATGAGGAAAAATACTTATTCGCATCAGGTGATGAGCGCTCGCAGATCAGAAAATCGAGAAGAAAAGCGAGCATTGCCTTCTCTGAACAAATTAAACAATATTGAGGAATGATCATGTCCATCCTATACAGAAGCCTTCTTGAAGAAGATGTCAAACCGGGGCTGCTCGACCATTTTGTCCGTTATCAGAAAACGGAGCGGGTATGGTACGCAGAAAATGGCCAGTTCAGAGACAAGGAAGATTCCTTTACCGATGATTGGGACCGTGAAAAGAAGAATGAAGTCATTCAATCCCTCAAGCAATGCATGCAGGGTGGAGGCACTGTCATTGGCGCCTTCCTGGGAGAGCGCCTGATAGGTTTTGCCGCGGTTGAAGGAAAGAAGTTCGGGAGAAGCCTGCACTATCTTGAACTGTCATATATCCATGTCTCAAAAGAGACGCGGGGCAGAGGGACAGGTCTTGAGCTTTTTAAACTTGCCTGCACATATGCCAAACAAATGGGTGCTGAAAAACTGTACATTGGCGCGCATCCATCCGCGGAAACGCAGCATTTTTACCGGAAAGCAGGCTGCGTGCCTGCTAAAGAATTGAATCGGGAGATATACAGGCGCGAGCCGCTGGATCTCCAGCTTGAAGTGTCACTTGATCCTTTTTAAGGATCTTTTTTTTGTTCAAATTCTTAACACAATCTTCATTGACTTTTTTAACTCGGAACCATATAGTTAAATACGTTAAAAGTTAAATTGTTGAACTATTATTTTTGATAGAAGACGAACCTGATAAATAAGGAGGGACCTAGCATGTCATGCAGCAAGATAACGGAGCTTGTAGACCGGTACATAGCGGTTTCCTATTCTGTGACGAATATCGCGGAAACGCTTGTGAAAGAACAGATTGGCAGTGATCTGACGAATGATCAGCACTATATGCTGAGATACATGAGCGGGGCAAAGACCTGTACATCCACTGAACTGGCAGCTGCTTTTAATGTGAAAAAAAGTGCCATAACGGCCATCATTACACGTCTTCATGAAAAGGGACTGATTGAACGCGACCGTGATGAAAATGACCGCCGCGTCGTTTATTTAACGCTGTCTGATAAGGGACATGAGCTGTTTGAAAAAGCGGAAAACCGCATACATACGCTTGTGGAATCATTCATTAATAAATTTGATCCAGAAGAAATCACGCAGTTTATTGAAACCTATGAAAAGCTGAACAGACTTCTGATTGAAAACAAAGAAATGCATACGGGGGAATCTGAGTGAATACGATTATTAAACAAAAATGGCTTGTCCTGATCCTTTGGATTGCCGTGGTTGCCGGACTGCTGTTTACAGCTCCGAACATGGCGGACCTGGTCAGGGAGAAGGGGCAGATTGATGTTCCGGAAGGCTATTCATCATCCTACGCATCTGAAATTCTTGATGAGGTGCAAAAAGAAGAAGGCGGGGAAGATTCAAGCTCTGTGGCTCTTGTCTTTTACAGCGATAAAAAGCTGACGAAATCAGAGATTTCCGAAGCGGAAAAGGCCATCCGCACGCTTGAAAGAGAAGAAGATAAACTCGGTATAACCGAAATTCTCACCCATTTTAACGAAGAAAGCCTCAAAGAACAGCTTGTCTCAAAAGACGGGAAAGCAATTCTTGCATCTGTCAATGTCGCATGGAACGACCGCGAACCGGAAGAAGTGAGAGATGCTCTCTATGAAGCAATCAGCGATGTGAACGTTGATTATGACTATACCGGCAACTGGATGATCAATGAAGATTTGATCAAGAGCTCTGAAGAAGGGCTGAAAAAGACAGAGGGCATCACGGTGATCTTTATACTCGCAGTGCTACTTCTCGTCTTCAGATCCATCGTCGCGCCTATTATCCCGCTTCTTGCGGTAGGCTTTACTTATCTTGCTTCACAGTCTATCGTTTCGTTTTTAGTAGATTCATTGGATTTTCCTATTTCCAATTACACTCAAATATTCCTTGTAGCCGTTCTCTTTGGAATCGGAACAGACTACTGTATTTTGATTCTGAGCAGGTTTAAAGAAGAACTTGCCACAAGTGAGACGGTGACTGATGCCATTGTGGCAACGTATAAAAATGCGGGCCGGACGGTCTTTTTTAGCGGTGTTGCCGTTATGATTGGCTTTGCTGCCATCGGATTTTCACAGTTTAAACTCTATCAGTCTGCATCGGCGGTTGCAGTCGGTGTGGCTGTGCTGCTTATCGCGTTATTTACGATCGTGCCGTTTTTCATGGCCGTGCTTGGCGGGAAGATCTTCTGGCCGTCCAAAAGCAAAGCAGAACATGGTGAAAGCAGGCTTTGGAGCATCCTTGGAAGATTCTCGCTTGCCCGTCCGCTGCTCTCCCTGCTGATTGTTGCAGCCATCTGTGTTCCGTTTCTGACCGTTTATGACGGCGAACTGTCATTTGATTCTCTGGAAGAAATCAGCGGGGATGTATCCTCGATCAAGGCATTTAATGCCATCGCTGACAGCTTTGGCCCGGGTGAATCCATGCCCACACAAATCGTGATGCAAAATGATGAGGAAATGGATTCAGCAGAATATGCGGCATTGGCCGAAAAAATCAGCCAGGAGGTCGAAAAAGTCGACCTGGTTGATAATGTCCGGTCCGTTACCCGT
The DNA here is from genome assembly GCF_016839225.1 of Metabacillus sp. cB07. Taxonomy (NCBI): domain Bacteria; kingdom Bacillati; phylum Bacillota; class Bacilli; order Caryophanales; family Bacillaceae; genus Metabacillus; species Metabacillus sp. cB07. Next base: position 1,132,232 of record NZ_CP069296.1, read on the forward strand.
CCGGCGGGAGAGCCGATTGAAGACTTCTTTGTTGCCAAACAGGCGGAAAACCTGAGTGATGGACTCGGTGACGGCAAAGAAGGAATTGACGAGATCAGCAAAGGATTGAACGAAGCGGGCAGCGAATTGTCCAAATCGCAGCCGCAGCTTAATGACGCAACAGAAGGAATTAACGGATTGATCTCGGGAACGTCTGAACTCCAGTCGGGCATTAATGAGGTTCAGTCAAATCTCGTAAAAATTGAAGACGGTATCCGTCAGGGCAGTGCCGGCTCGGCGCAAATTAAAGATGGGCTTCTGAAAACGAAGTCAGAGCTTGAAAAGCTTTCGGCTGGGTATGAAGAGCTTGAGGCAAATTATAAGTTATTTGGATCTGGACTCGGCGATCTTACTGCAGGTTATAAAGAATTGGAAGCTGGTCTTTCATCATTGAATCAAGCTTTCAACAATCTAAATAGTGATGATTTTTCTGCATTGGGTCAGGAGTATGCAAAGCAAGAAGGTAATTCCAAGAAAAGTTTAGAAAGCGACACTAGATACCAAACGCTTGTAGGAACAGTTGCGACAGCAAAAGAATCCCTCAACTTACTGTCTCCCGGTCTTAGTGAGCTGAACGGAAAGCTATCCGCGGTCTCAGCCGGCATGACCCAGGCAAATACAGGCTTCACCCAGGCAAACAACGGCCTTGCACAATTCCCTGGCGGCATCGACGCTCTTATTAAAGGTATTGATCAGCAGCTTGCGGGACTGAATCAGCTTGCTGACGGGCAGGGGCAGATTGCCGGAAATATGCCGAAGCTTGCAAACGGGCTTGGAGAAGTCAATTCCGGTCAAAAGCAGCTGCTTGACGGGTTTGGTGATCTTGGCGGCCAGCTGGGTCAGCTGACGGACGGCTTAAATCAGAGCGCCGACGGGCTTAACCAAGTATCAGACGGAATCGGCTCTGCTCAGGATTACTTGACCGGTCTTTCCAAGTCCTCGGACCAAAATGGATTCTATCTTCCTGAGGAGGTTCTTGACAGCAAGGAATTTGCACAGGCGCTTGATGCCTACATGTCTCAGGACCGGAAAACGATGACACTGGATGTTGTGTTTGAAGCAAGTCCGTATTCCAATGAAGCGATTGAACAAGTGCCGGAAATTAAAGAAGCTGTAAGCCGTGCTGTAAAGGATACAAAGCTTGAAAATGCTAATGTGGCAGTAGGCGGCATTACAAGCACAAACGCAGATTTGAGTTCTGTTTCTGCACAGGATTACTCGCGTACAGTTATTCTAATGCTCGTGGGCATTTCTATTATTCTCATATTCATGTTCCGCTCTCTGATTATGCCAATCTACATTATTGGTTCACTCGTATTGGCCTACTTTACATCCATGGCGATCAATGAAGTGATTTTTGTAGACATTCTTCAGTACACGGGCATAAGCTGGGCTGTTCCGTTTTTTGGATTTGTTATTCTTGTTGCGCTTGGCGTCGACTACAGTATTTTCCTGATGGACCGCTTTAATGAATACCGCGATCTGTCAGTAGGCGAAGCCATGCTGATGTCGATGAAAAAGATGGGGACAGTCATCATTTCAGCAGCCGTTATTCTCGGAGGCACGTTCGCTGCAATGATGCCTTCCGGAATGCTTTCTCTGCTGCAGATTGCGTCCATCATTTTAATCGGTTTGTTCTTATACGCACTTGTGATTCTGCCGCTGTTTATACCGGTTATGGTAAAAACATTCGGATCAGCGAACTGGTGGCCGTTTAAGAGAGTATCGAACGAATAACAACAGACGCAAAAAAGCTCCGGCTGTCAGGCCGGAGCTTTTACTATATTTAAATGTCAGAATGTCACTTCATCCTGATTTCTAACCACAAGCAGCGTTTTGCCTTTATCAAGCTCTTCTTCAAGCTTTTCGGCCATTTCAGTATCAAACCCGATTTCTTCCATTTTTACGACGAGTTTGTCATCTTTGCTTCTGAACACATTTTTGATGGCCGTTCCGACTCCGGTTACACCTACGCCGATTTTATTGGCGTCTGTTTCTTTGCGGTCGCGTCTGACGTGATCATTATCGTGTGAGAGTATGTAAATATCCTCGTCCCTGATGCCGTCATGGCGCAATCTGTCAATCGATTCCTTCAGCTGTTCATCATCGTGAAAAACTTTGAATTTCGGTTTCATCTTTATCGCCTCCATGGTAAAAAGGTACCCGCTCTATGAAAGATTGAAACAAGGAAACAAGTACTCGAAAAAAACAGGAGGAATTTGCTATAATAGATTGAATGTCAATCATACACGTGCTTGTTTAAACAGGCATTTTTATAAGAATGGAAAGAGAGTGAAAAAATTATGGGCCGTAAATGGAACAATATTAAAGAGAAAAAGGCGTCTAAAGATGCAAATACAAGCCGGATTTACGCAAAATTCGGCCGGGAGATTTATGTAGCTGCCAAGCAGGGCGAGCCAAATCCGGAATCAAACCAGGCACTCCGCATGGTTCTTGAACGTGCAAAAACATACAGCGTTCCAAAAAACATCGTTGACCGTGCGATTGAAAAAGCAAAAGGCGGCTCGGAGGAAAGCTATGATGAGCTGCGCTATGAAGGATTTGGACCAAACGGTTCGATGGTGATTGTTGACGCATTGACAAACAACGTCAACCGCACAGCGTCCGATGTCCGTGCTGCATTCGGCAAAAACGGAGGCAACATGGGGGTTAACGGATCTGTCGCATACATGTTTGATGCAACTGCCGTTATCGGTGTTGAAGGCAAGAACGAAGAGGAAGTTCTTGAACTTTTGATGGAAGCAGACCTTGATGTGCGGGATATTCTTGAAGAAGAAGATTCTGTCATTGTCTATGCTGAACCGGAGCAATTTCATGCCGTTCAGGAAGCATTTAAAAATGCCGGTATTACAGAATTTACAGTAGCTGAACTTACGATGCTTGCTCAAAATGACGTTGAGCTCCCTGAAGATGCACAGGCACAATTTGAAAAAATGATTGATGCGCTGGAAGATTTAGAGGATGTTCAGCAGGTCTATCATAATGTTGATCTAGGATAATAGAAAAAAACAGGCGGAGATCCGTCTGTTTTTTTCTATACCCGCAATAAAAAATGATAAAAAAGTGATCCATTTAAAAAATCCTGTCGTTTCCTGTACAAGAAGTTCAAAACGAACTTTAAAAAACGACTGGGAGCGTGTACTCATGAAAATCAGAAAATTATTAGCACCTGCATTAGGCTTATCCTTGCTTGTACCAGCTTTCGGAACAGCCGTTCAGGCTGAAGAAATGAAGCCGACAGTCAACACACCTGCGGCGCAGCTCAGAGCAGATCTTGACTATCTATTGTCAGAGCATTTTGTTTTAGCTGTAACAGCCATGACAAAATCCTATGATGGAGCAAAGGATGCTGAGGCAGTAAATAAAGCTCTAGATCAAAACGCAGCTGACATGACTCCTGCCATTGCTTCAGTGTACGGGGAAGAAGGAGCAGCAGAATTTGAACGGATTTTCCGTGAACACAATAATTACACAGCAGATCTTGTAAATGCCGCAAAAGAAAAAGATGAAAATGCCCGTGCAGAGGCAGAAAAAGAAGTGGCTGCATTCGTTGAAGAATTTTCAACTTTCCTAGGAACAGCAACAGAAGGGAAGCTTCCAAAAGAAGCAGCTGAAGAAGCAGTGAAAGTTCACGAAGCACAGGTACTTGAAGTTTTTGATAACTACGTAGAAGGCGACTACAAAGAAGCAAATGAAACCTTCCGTGAAGGATATAAACATATGTATGTGATCAGTGACGCATTAGCGGGGGCCATCACGACTCAAATGCCTGAAAAATTCGAAAATACAAAATCTGATACACCTGCAGCAGACCTTCGTTCAACGCTAAACAGCCTTGCAGCCGAACACTTTGCACTGGCAGCAACAGGCATGCAAAAAGGCTACGACCAAAAAGAGGATTATGATTTTGTCAGCTGGGCAGAGGATGCCAACACAGCAGACTTTAAAGCAGCCATCGGCTCTGTATATGGAGAAGAGGGTGCCGCACAGTTTGAAAAAGTATGGCAGGGCAATCACATCAGTGCACAGGCAGAAATTACAGCAGCCACTCTTGAAGGTGATGATGCGAAAATTTCAGAAGCAAAAGCAAAGCTTGATCAATTTGCAATGGACTTTGGCGCATTCCTTGGTGCTGCAACGGGTGAAAACCTTCCTGCCAAAGACGCCGAAGCTGCCATTAAGCAGCACGAAACTCTTGTAACACAAACGTTTGACCAGTATGTTGCCGGCGACTACGATGCAGCTTACCAGTCATTCCGCGAAGGGTACAAGTTCATGTTTGGTGTAGGCCAGACTCTTGGAAATGCCATCGTTACGCAAATGCCTGATAAGTTCGAAGCCTCAGCTATGCCTGAAGATATGCCGAAAACAGGACTAGGCGGGACAAGTGAAACATTGCCTGCTTCTGCGATCGTATTCAGCGGATTAGGCTCGCTCTTAGCATTAGCAGCTCTGGTACTTTTCAGAAGAAAAACGGCTGAACAGCGATAAAAGAAGTTCGGTTTTGAACACATGAAAGAGATAGGATCAGCTGCACGTGCACTGATCCTTCCCCTCTTTTTTATTAGGACAAATCGATGTTTAAAAACGGGGTGCATGGAACTATGAAAAAAATCATCTTACTCGGCATAAGCAGCGTCATTTGTTTTATCCTCGCTGGCTACAGCTACGGGCTTTTCCCGTCTCAATCATCCTCTACCGAAAAACCCCCTCAAAAAGAAGAGCAGACGGCTGTGCAGACTGAAAATGCTTCTGCCGGGTCTGGTCAATCACTGAATGAGTTTACATTATTAAAATCCGAAGTGAAAAAACTGGTCGAAGCCCAGAAGCGAGAATCTGCCCAGATGAAAGGCATTGTTCCTGCATCAGTCCAAATTCCTTCGATTAATGTGAATGCCACGATAGAACAGGTCGGGATTCTTGATAACGGTCAGATGGGAGTTCCTGAAGATATAAATAATGTCGGATGGTTTGAACCCGGAGTTAAGCCCGGCAGCAGAGGAAGTGCAGTTCTTGCAGGCCATGTTGACAGCAAAACGGGCCCTGCCGTCTTTTTTGATCTGAAAAAAGTAAAACAGGGTGACGAAATCATCGTAAAGGATCAAAACGGAACAGCGCTTACGTTTATCGTAAAAAAGCAGGAAAGCTACGGCCGTTCATCAGCTCCAATCGATGAAATTTTCCAGACGTCAGAAGGACAGAATTTAAATCTGATTACTTGCTCAGGAACGTTTGACCGCTCTGCAGGAACGCATGAGGAACGACTTGTCGTTTTTGCAGAATTAAAGAAGGAAAAGAAAACGGCAAAGGATGCTCCTCCCCCTGCCCCTGATACTGTAGAAGTAAACGGAACATTTGTGACGTGGCATGCTGTCCGTAAAGACACGGTTGCAGGCTACAGAGTATACAGAGGAGACAAGAATGGGGAGAATTTCGAGCGGGTTGCAAGCATTTCCGCTCTTGAAAGAAAGAGTTATACGGATGAAGCTGCAGCAGAGCATACTTATTATGTGACAACTGTCGATGCCTTTGGTCAGGAATCAGAGCCTTCTGAAACCGCCTCAGTAAAATAAAGTACTTCAGCCAGCCTGCAATTGAGGCTGGCTTTATTTGGGGAATGTTTGAAAAAATGAAACTTTTCACCTAATGAAACGTTACATATAATAGGTCTGTTTATTTACTGTCATCAACATGCAGTTCCAATCGACTTATGTAAGGAGCGTTTTTATGGCCAACACAGTCATACATGAAAAAACAAGCGTGAAAAGGAAACGGAAGAGGAAGGTTTTTCTCGGCGTACTGCTGCTTTTCGCCCTTTTGGCTTCTGGCACAGCCGTCTATCATTATACAAAACCTCTCCCGGCAGGCATCTCCCATGAAGGTGATATTCATGCAGGACAGGTGGAATTTCTGTACGATCTGACGTATGAAAACGGGAAAGAAGTGACTCATAATCAGGTCATTTTTGACAGGATTGAAGATACCATTGAAGAGGCTGATCAGTTTATCATGATGGATATGTTCTTGTTTAACGATGAATACGACCGTTCTGCAAGCTATCCAGCCTTATCCCGCAGCCTTAAAGACGCTTTGATTGAAAAGAAACAGAAAGATAAAGAAGTCAAGATAACGGTGATTACCGACCGCATTAATACTTTTTATGGATCATACCCGTCACGGATTGCAGAAGAGCTGAAAGATAACGGCATTGAAGTTGTCTTTACGGATTTAAAGCCACTCAGGGATTCGAATCCCTTTTTCTCCGGGGGCCACAGGACGTTTCTGCAGTGGTTTGGAACCGGAGGAAGCGGCTGGATTCCGAATGCGTTCAGTCCTGATTCTCCTGATGTTACACTAAGATCATATCTTGATTTATTAAATTTTAAAGCAAATCACAGGAAAGTCATTGTGTCTGAAAAAGAAGGAATCGTGACATCCGCCAATCCCCACGACGGCAGCTCGCTTCATTCAAATATAGCGTTTGCTGTAAAGGGAGAGATCCTGAGGGAACTCGTCGAAACGGAAAAAGCGGTCGCTTCCTTGTCGGGCACAGATGTGGAAATGGATGAGAGCGCTGTTGTATTTGCACAGGCAGAATCGGGCGATTATGATGTTCAGCTTTTAACCGAAGGGAAAATCAAGAAACACTTAGTAAACGAAATGAAGCAGACCGGAAAAGGCGAAAAGATTAAAATAGGGGCCTTTTATTTATCTGACCGCGATATCATTAAGGAGCTTCTAGCAGCTTCAGAAAGAGGAGCAGAGGTCAGACTGATACTTGATGCAAACAAAGACGCCTTCGGCCGGGAGAAGAACGGAGTTCCAAACAGGCCTGCTGCTCATGAGCTGGTTTCAAAATCTGATGGAAACATCCAGGTGCGGTGGTATAAAACAAACGGCGAACAGTATCATACAAAGCTGATGTTTTTTGAGGGGGAGGAAGAGGATACGGTCATTGGCGGATCCGCCAATTTCACGAAACGCAATCTCGGAGACTTTAACCTTGAGACAGACCTGAAAATTACCGGCCCTTCCAATACTGGAATGATGGCGGAAATGGAAGCGTATTTCGATCAGCTCTGGTCAAACCAGTCAGGAACATACACAGAGGATTATGAGGTATTTGCAGATGATTCACTCTTTTTGACATTCATGTACCGTTTTCAGGAATGGAGCGGGATTTCAAGTTTTTGATGGGAAACGGCAGCTTGGTGCTGCTGTTTTTTTGTACCTATAAAAGAGGCTTGGACAAAACATGTTATATCAATAAATTGAGGTTCAATAAAAAAACGGAAAATGACGTCACAAATGAGCATCCAATTCTGGTGAAAGTGTCGGCACTACTTCGAATGACGCCACAAACGAACATCCAATTAAGGTGAAAGTGGCAGCACTACGCCGAATGACGCAAGCCATCGAGTTGGGATTGGGGTCTTAACATAAAAAAACCGGACTAGCTATAACCCTAGTCCGGTTCTTGCAAAGTTGCCACCGTCCAGCTGCAGCGCCTAGATCCTCCGTCAGAACAAATCCGAGGGAAAAGTCAAGTTCGGACTTTTCCCTCGGATTCTTTTCTGCCTGTCGGATCTGAGCAAGGCGCTTCCGCTTTTGTTATTATGAATCCATCGATTTTCCCAGACTCTGCTTGCGCTCCTGCTCTGCAATCAATTCATCGTCTTCGGCATTGTCGCGTGTAACTTTCTGCGTTAGAATCGCTCCAACGGCAACGAGCATCATGACAGCGATGTAGTAGCCTTTTTCATTAAGCTGAAGGTTATCGGCATTGTACAGTCCGATACAAAACAGCGCGACTCCGGCAAAGAATGTAAAGTAAGCAAGGAATGTAAAGGCCGGTGTATTTCTTCTTCGGTATTTTTGCATGGCAGATCGCCTCCTTTTAATAGGTAATATGGCAGTAATGACTCTGATATCATACCATAATTTCCCTAAAGTGAAACGTGTTATTTGTCATATTTACAGTTTCATTGTGGAGGAGGTGAACCTATTTAACATTTATATTGAGAGGTCCTTTGATCCGCACGGGAGGTTCATTGACCGAGATCTCTGTCCGCTGCTGGCGTTTGGCTCCGAAGACAGCTCCGACCTGCTTGATGGATGATGTGACGTTGTGGAGCATTTCACCGACATCATGGGCAGATTCAAGGAGCGGATCGACATTACGGATTTTGCCTTTGACATCTGATGTTAATTGATTTGCTGTATGGATCAGCTGCTCGGCTTCCTCTGACAGCCCGTTTACTGCGTTTCTGACTTCTGCAAGCGTCTTGTTCGTCTCATCCAGCGTAACCATCCCTTTTTTTAACGTTCCGATCAGATGGACAGCAAGACAGATGAACGCACCCGAAGCGCCTGCAACACTTAATTTGATTAACATGTTTTCCCTCCTTTTTATATCAATCTATGTTTTCTTTTTTACGGAAATGCCTTTGGCGGACAACCGCCTAATTATTATAAAATTTAGATTAGTTGTTGACATCTTTGCCGGTTTCTTATAGAATAGCAGTATACAAATCGAATAAATGAACCTCCTAAAGGGGAGTAGCTTTTACAATAGAGTCGTCACTTCGAAGCAGCGATGCTTCCGGCCCTATTGGCAACCATGACGTTGTTAGCAAGACCTTTACCTATTACCGGTAAAGGTCTTTATTGTTTTCAGAACAAAAAACCTTTGCCGAACGCAGGCAAAGGTTTTTTTTATTCGAAATTTCTTAAATGAGGTGTGAGAACGAATGAAAAAGATCCGATGGTCCATTGAAAAATTAACCCGTGAAAACAAAGAGGAGCTTCTGAGAGACAAAAGCCGGCTTGAAAAAATTGAACAGCGCATTGATGACAAGTACACCAAAAAAATAGGAATGAAATAGGAGGAATGAAGATGATTCTAAGAAAATATATGTCTATTCTAGGTATTGGTTCTGCTCAAATTGATTTGATCTTAACTAAGGAAGAGTTTAATCCCGGTGAGTGTGTAAAAGGTTATTTTTTAATAAAAGGCGGTGTGATTGAGCAGCAGCTGAAGCGGATTGACTGTGACTTGGTTGCGGCCGATCTGTCTGCAGGCAGTGAGAATGTACTTGAAACGGCCAACATTCTAACTTCAAAGCAAATTCAGTCAGATGAACAGAACCGGATTGATTTCTTGTTCAGGCTTCCTCAAGATCTTACGGAATCAAATGAGGAGAGGTCGTACTTCTTTAATACGAGGCTTGTGTTTGATGAAGGTGTCATCAGCAAAGATCAAGACTTTATCACAGTTGTAAAGGGGGACTAACAGATGGAATTAACAATGCTGATGGAATATGGATGGGTACTGCTGCTTTTGATTGCGATTGAAGGGCTGCTTGCTGCAGATAATGCGCTTGTGCTTGCGATTATGGTCAAACACCTGCCGGAAGAGCAGCGGAAAAAGGCTCTTTTCTATGGACTCGCAGGTGCCTTTGTTTTCAGGTTCGGATCCTTGTTTGCAATCTCCTTCCTGGTGGATGTCTGGCAGGTTCAGGCAATCGGGGCACTTTACTTGCTGTTTATCGCAGCAAACCATATCTTAAGAAAGCTTGTTTTTAAAAAGCAGGAGAAAGATGAAGATCCAAATAAGAAAAAATCAGGATTCTGGGCTACTGTACTGAAGATCGAGCTTGCAGATATCGCATTTGCTGTAGATTCCATTTTGGCTGCTGTGGCACTCGCAGTCACGCTTCCAAATACGAACCTTCCTCCAATCGGAGGTCTTGATGGCGGAAAATTCCTCGTCATCTTTGCCGGGGGGATTATTGGCCTTGTCATTATGAGATTTGCGGCAAACTTCTTTGTCGACCTGCTTCATAAACGTCCTGGCCTTGAAATTGCAGCCTTCGGAATTGTCGGGTGGGTTGGAGTAAAACTATCCATCTACACCCTGTCGCATCCTGAACTCGCTGTGCTGCCTGAAGGATTTGCAAAATCACCCGAGTGGAAAATCACATTCTATGCTGTACTCGTCGGAATTGCAGCAGCGGGCTGGTTCTTGTCAAAAGAGAAAAAAGAAGAACCTTCTGAAGTCAGTCAATAGGTTTGAAAAGCATCCATTTCAGTATGGATGCTTTTTTGCGTTTTCTTTAGAAAATCTTTACCTTTTTCCAAAATTTATCATGTATAGTGGAGGGAGATTACATATGAGAAACGGATGGTCATGATGAAAAAAATAATCAAGTACAGTTTGATCGGTTTGCTTCTTTCAGGATTAATCTACACAGCATTTCTGCATTACAGCATTCATACAGCAGCCTCCGGGCAGCCGGAAGATGGAGCGGATTACATCATTATCCTCGGTGCAAAAGTAAATGGGACGGTGCCTTCTCTCGCTTTGCAGTACCGGGCGGATACAGCAGCTGCGTATATGAAGAAGAATCCGGAGACCATTGCCGTCGCATCGGGAGGTCAGGGGCCGGGGGAAGAGATAACAGAAGCTGAGGCAATCAGCAGGATCTTGCGCGGGCATGGTATTGATGAAAAGAGAATTATAAAAGAATCTGTTTCAACGAGCACGATAGAGAACCTGTCTTTTTCAAAGAAAGTACTGCCTGAAAATGCCAAACAGGGACTGATTGCCACAAATGACTTTCATATTTACCGCTCATTGCTTGCAGCAGAACAGCTTGGCCTTGATGTGGAGGGGCTGCCGGCCAAAACTCCGGGTGTCGCCGTTTTGAAATCTTTCTCAAGAGAGTACTTAGCGATAACAAATTACTATGTAAGGGGACGCTATGAGGCAAAATAAAAAGAACCATCTTTTCCGCCGTCCCGGGAATGGTTCTTATGTTTTTCTCTATAAAGCTGTTCTTTTTTCGTTTTCGTCCGTTTTGTGCTCAAATCCTGCAGAGCAAATGGACTTCTGCTGCTTTCGGGATTCCGTTTTCCTTCGCGGACCATTTTCAGACGCTGTTTTTTTGCTTTAGATAAACTCATGGCATTCACACTCCTGCTATTATTTCTATCAGTATACGGTGTAACAAGTCAATTTGTACAGATGGATTAAACGCTTCTATGTATTTTTTTCCAGCAGGTTTCTTTTCGCTAGCCAATGGGAAATGTATAGTCAGATAACAACGACTGACGTGAGGGAGAGATAGATATGGAGTATTCTGCAAAGGCAGAAGCTAAGGCAAAGGCGAATGATGCGGGCGAAGAAACAAAGCCCTGGATCAGGCGGTTCGGACGATTTGGCTATATGGCAAAAGGACTCGTCTATTTTCTTATCGGCGTTCTTGCGCTGCTTGCAGCTCTTGGACTGGGAGGGAAAATGACCGGAACGAGCGGCATGTTTGAAACCGTGGCAGGAAAGCCTTTCGGAGAGATTTTGCTGTGGGTGATCGGCATCGGACTGATTGGTTATGTCTTATGGGAACTTATAAAAGCTTTTCTTGATCCGGAGAGAAAAGGAAAAAAGACAAAAGGCATCCTGGTGAGAACCGGCTATGCAGTTAGTGCAGTCGTCTATGGAGCCATCGCTTATAAAGCAATAACAATTGCAATGCACGCAAGCTCAGGCGGAGGCGGATCTGAAAAAACAATCTCAGCCAAGCTGCTCCAGCAGCCCTTTGGCCAATGGATCATTGGACTGGTTGGAGCCATCATTATCGGATATGGTCTGTATGAACTCTATAACGGCTATACTGAACGATTCATGAACAAGTTCAGAGTAAGCGAAATGAATGAACACGAACGCAAGGTTGCAAGAAAGTCTGGAAAATCAGGCTTAATTGCAAGGGGAATCGTGCTTGCGATGATCGGGTATTTCTTTATTCAAACAGCCATTACAGCAAACCCGGAGCAGTCTAAAGGAATTGACGGCGCCTTGGCTGAGCTGGCCTCTAAACCATACGGCGGGTGGATGCTGGGCCTTGCTGCTGCAGGTCTGATGCTTTACGGCATTTATGAGATGATCCGCGGCCGGTATGAGCATATGAGCTTTGGGCGTTAGAAAAAAGGAGAGAGCTCTCCTTTTTTTTGTGCGGAAAAACCGTGAATGTCCCCTGATAAACTGGATAAATACACAATCAAATCACCTTTATGCGGAATAGGTTGCCATAAGGGAGTGATTTGGGTGTCTAAAAAAAATAATCATGACACAAAGGTAAAAGTGAAAGTGATTTTTCTGGATGAAAGTGAAACCGATTCACTTAGCGGAGAACTGGCAGAAGGAAATCTTTCGGATAGTCTTGAAGGCGAGTCAGCAGTAATGGAATTTACGCAAAGTTTGGCTGGTGTAATAGGAGAGGCTGTGGAAGAATCTGTCGAAGCGGCAACAAAACATGTTTCCTGTGAAAATAATAATAAGAAGTACTTTAAGGAAAAATACAAGCACAAATATAAGAGAAAGTACAAAAAGTGCTGTAAAAAACAGAACATTTCTATTGCCTATGGATCTCTTTACAATTTTGAACTTGGCAGTTTTGCGTTGGATGGAGATCCTGTCAATTTCACAATTGCAGGACCGCTTCGCCATGTAGGTGGAATTCTTGCTGATAATAGCCTGAAAATAAAAAAATCAGGTGTTTACGAAATCAATTTCCTGGCAGATGTCATGGCAAATCCAGTAATTGCTAACTTTGCGTTCTTTAGAAATAACACAATGATTGACTTGTCCAGGTTTTCACTAATGGTGACAGACACAATCCAAACAACAATCGGAAAAACAGTGCACTTGGAACTGGAAAGCGATGATGAAATTACTGTCAGAACGCTGGATTTAACTTCTCCAAACGTAGAATACGTAACACCTGCAGTCCAGATTCTAAATGCAGCGCTGACGGTCAAACTGCTCGATCAACGGTAAATCTGGTCTCCGTCATCTCATATTTTCCAAAAAACAAGGCACCTTAAGAATGTCTTGTTTTTTTATGTTCCTGAAAAAAATTAGAGAGGAGGTCTGGTCATGTTCACTTTTTTTAAGAAAAAGCCGCCGCAGAGAACGTCATCTGGCCAAAAACAGGACAGCAGCATGGAAGGCCTGCTGAAAAAGTGCAAGCTTTCTTCAGATTTCACCTCGTACCGCTATTCAGAGGAATGCCCTTACTATATTCATTACTATAAGACGCTTGTTGATGGAAAAGTGCTGCATGATCACGTTCTTCCTCATATTATCGAAGGGGAAAAAGGCGCAACGCTGTTTGATTTGCAAAAAACGGTTCCAATTGATGATTCAGAGATTATAAATGATGCAGAAAAAGCTCAAAGCAAGCTTTTGGCTGGGAATATCGGCATTCAATGTACGTCAAACATGAATGAACTGCTATTAATTCCTGCGATTACCCTTGAGAAAAGGGCAGTCAGTCTGCCTGAAGTGGAATACAGTGTTGTCGGCCCTAAAGAAGCGTTTGTAGAGTCCCTTGATGCCAATTTAAATCTGATTCGAAAGCGGCTTCCAATCCCCGAATTAATTGCTGAAGAAATTAAGGTGGGGAGACTTTCAAAAACGAGAGTGGCTGTTCTTTACATAAAAGATATTGCGGATGAGACAAACGTTCAGACCATAGTCCAGAGAATCAGTGATATTGACTATGACAATATACTGGACAGCTCGGTTATTGCCCAGATTATTTCAGATAACCATCATTCTGTCTTTCCGCAGCTGATTGATACGGAAAGGCCTGACCGGGTGGCAGGTGTTCTCACTGAGGGGAAAATTACGATCCTTGTCGACGGGTCTCCGCATGCGCTGACAGGTCCGACAACGCTGATTGAATTTTTCTCGGCATTTGAGGACTATTTCTTATCCTATCCGATTGCTTCTGTCTTCAGGCTGGTGCGGCTGTTTGCCGTTTTTTTCTCGGTTATTTCAACAGCCATGTATGTTGGTGTGCTGACCTATCACTATGAAATGATTCCGCAAAATCTGCTGAATCCACTTGTCGCTTCAAGAAGCGGCGTGCCGTTTCCACCTATTTGGGAAGCCATTATTCTTGAACTGACCATTGAGCTGCTGAGGGAAGCGGGAGCAAGGCTGCCGACGAAAATCGGCCAGACCATCGGTATCGTAGGCGGGATCGTTATTGGTACTGCAGCTGTTCAGGCAGGTCTGACAAGCAATGTGCTGCTCATTATTGTTGCGCTTGCCGCGCTTGCCTCCTTTACCACACCTGTTTATCAAATGGGCAACGTCATCCGTTTGATCCGTTTTCCATTCATCTTTTCAGCGCAGCTGTTTGGCCTGATGGGAATCGCCTTTTGCTTCGCCTATTTTCTGGGCCACCTGCTGAAGCTTTCTTCTCTTGGGCGTCCTTACCTTGCACCTGTTTATCCGCTCAGAATGAAGGATTTGAAAGATTCCCTCTTCAGGCTGCCGATTTATATGCAGACTACAAGGCCGCTGCAGATGAGGACAGCTTCACCTGTGCGGTTTGAAACGAAAAAACATAAGGAAAAAAAGCCCGACATTGAAGATTAAGGAGGTGCTGTGATGTTTCCGCTGCCGAAAGAGGAAAAAAAAGTCTCAAACTACTTTGTCTTTTATTTAATTCATGCCATGCAGGTGGGGGTTGGAATATTAGGCTTTGAACGCTACATTGCAAAGTCAGCGGGTCACAGCTCCTGGCTTGCCATTATCTTGTCGGGTGTCACAATTCTCGCACTCATCTGGATTTCCTATCAGATCCTGAACAGGGGGAAAAATGATATAACCGCCATCCATCATGATCTCTTCGGTAAATGGATCGGAGGGTTGTTCAGCCTTTATTTTGTTGCCTATTATACGATGTTTGTCATTGTGCTGATCCGTACATACGTGGAGGTCATTCAAGTCTGGGTGTTTCCGGATGTTTATCACTGGGTCTTTGCCGGAATTATTATATTGATTGCCTATTCGTACGTGACAGGAGGATTCCGGATTGTAACAGGCATTGCCTTTCTCGGCGTTATTTATGGATTTCCTTTGCTTTTTGTGAAGTATTTCCCGATTCGGGAAGCTTACTGGGGGAGCCTGCTGCCGGTCATTGATTTATCGTTTAAGGAACTTCTTAGCGCCACGAAAACGATGACACTGAATTTCCTTGGCTTTGAGGTCCTGTTTATGTTTTATCCCTTTTTAAAAGATCCTCCCAAGTCTCAAAAATGGGCCCATTTTGGCGTCCTGTTCAGCATTTTCATTTATTTGGTCACTGCTCTGGTATCTTTCGCTTATTTCGATCAGGATCAGCTTAAAACAACGATTTGGGCTACATTGACTCTTTGGAAAATAGTCGATTTGACTGTCATTGAACGGTTTGAATACGTGGGAATTTCCATTTGGTTCTTTATTGTCCTTCCGAATATATGCATCGGACTCTGGAGTGCAAGCAGAGGGATGAACCGTGTATTGCCTTTCGTCAAACAAAGATCTGCCCTGATTTTCATTTGCGCTTTAGTGTTTGCTGCCTCCTATTTCCTGAAAGACAGAGGCCAGATCGACTGGCTGAATAACAAGATGTCCCAGTTTGGATTTTACACCATATATGGTTACATACCGATTCTCTTTATTCTGCAGTTGATCATCATGAAAGTGAGGAAGCAAATTTGAATGCATTAAAAGCGGCAGGCCTTGTTTTTCTCATACTCATCACCGGGGGCTGCGTGCCTGCTTCAAAAGTGCTCGAGGACGTGCAGCTTATACAGGCGGTAGGGTACGATTATATCGGTGAAGATGAATTTCAGGTAACAGACGGTGCAACCTATACTCCGCCTGGCGTTCAGTCAGAGCCCGAAAATGTTGTCCTTACCGCGGTTGGGAAAACAAGCAAAAGCATCAGGCAGAAAATCCAGGCCCAGTCCACAAGGCCGGTGGAAGTCGGACGGGTGGGCATCATTATTTTTAATCAGGAAATAACGAAATACGGAATTGGACCTATTGTTGATAACCTTCAGCGCGATCCGAATATCGGCAGAGACATCAGTCTTTGTGTTTCTGAAGGCAAGGCATTTGAGATTCTTTCTTCCGATATCCAGCAGGAAGAATCTGTATCTCAATACGTGACAGATATTGTCTCGCAGAATATGGACCGCACCATCCCGAGCATGAACCTGCATCATTTCCTTTTTCAATACAGGGGAGATGGCTTCGATCCTTTCCTGCCGTTAATAAAAAATAAAAACCAGGCCGTAGAGGTAATTGGAGTCGCGCTTTTAAAGGATGACAAGTTCGCAGGCACACTGGATCTGCAGGAAAGCTATATGATGAAAATCCTATATGAGAAAGCAAACAAGGGAATTATCGAAGTCGATTCACAGAAAAAGAACCCGGTCAGCATTCAGAATCTCTCTTCAAAAGCTAAGTTTCATCCGCGAAAAGAGCTGACTGGATACACGATGTCCGTGTCAGTCAAAATGGACGGCCGGGTGATGGAAGCCGGAGGGCTTGATTTAACAAGACAGCCAAACATAAAAAAACTTGAAAAGAAAACGGAAAAAATGCTGGAGGAAGAAATGCTTTCTCTGCTAAAAAAACTGCAGGAGCTTGATGTCGACCCTCTTGGAATAAAAGAACAGTTTCGCCAGGAGGGGTACAGGGACTGGAAGAAGCTTGGGCAAAAGGTTCAATTTGACGTGCATGCAGACGTGCGGCTGATCCAGGCAGGAATCATGGAATGAGCGAATAGAATCTATTTCCCGATAGAGAATAGAAAGGTAAAAAAAAGGAGGACGAAACATGACTCAGCAAATAAATGGAGATCCAAACGAAAATATGCAGACAGGCATGGTGCCGCCGCAGCAAAACCACGGCGGACATGAAATGTTTGATGTATCAGAAATATTGTCGGGAGCGGTGAATGCTTTAAATCTTTATGCCCTTTTAAAACCGCATGTTAAAGACCCGGAATTGCTTGATTTGATGAACAGGCAGGAGCAATTTATGATGACTGAATATAACACGATTGTAGAATGCTTTCAGACGGGAGTTAAGCCTTCTGTTTCGACACAAGTCTATAACATGAAACAGGGCAATGACTTTGTTTACGGCCTGAAACAAACTCCCCCAGTGAAGCCAATCGGGATGCCGGGTGAAATTACGGATCAGGTAATTACAAGTTTATTGCTGAACATGGTGAAATCAAATGCTTCTCTTAAAGGAATGGCGACTACAGAAGTAACCAATCCGACAGTAAGACGTGTACTTGCAGATACCATTCCAAACTGTATTGAGATGGCCTATGAAATTTCGATCTATCAGAACAAGCATCACTATTACCAGGTGCCGCAGCTACCGGAAGGGGACATGCAGCAGATGGTAAATGCATATGCTCCTGTTCAGATGAAACAGCATTAAAAATGGATGTAGGCAAAGATTGTTTAGAACCATTAAGGGGCAAGAAGAGGATGCTTGAGGGTACTTATCGGCTAAATTAGAACCACCAAGGAATGGAAGAAGCATGCTTAAGGGTACTTATCGGCTTGATTAGAACCACCAAGGAAAGGAAGAAGCATGCTTGAGGGTACTTATCGGCTTTATTAGAACCATCAAGGAAAGGAAGAAGCATGCTTGAGGGAACTTATCGGCTTGATTAGAACCACCAAGGGACAGGAGGAGCATGCTTGGGGGTATTTATCTGCTTGATTAGAACCACCAAGGAAAGGAAGAAGCTTCTTGAGGGTACTTATCTGCTTGATTAGAACCACCAAGGGACAGGAGGAGCATGCTTGGGGGTACTTATCGGCTTGATTAGAACCATCAAGGAAAGGAAGAAGCAAGCTTGAAGGTACTTATCGGCTAAATTAGAACCACCAAGGAAGCGAAGAAGCATGCTTAAGGGTATTTATCGGCTTTATTAGAACCATCAAGGAAAAAAAGGAGAATGCTTGAGGGAACTTATCCGCTGGATTAAAACCTTCAAGGGCTAGAAGAGGCTTGGTAGAGGGTAACTATCCGTAAGAACTCAATCGCACAATAAAAGGGTGAATGTGACCGTGCTCACATTCACCCTTTTTGCTGTATGCTTAAGGCTTCAATACAACCTTCACACACTCATCTTCATGATCATTAAAGATTTTATAAGCTTCACTGGCTTTGCTTAAAGGCACTTTGTGTGAAACGATTTCTGCCGGGTCAAGCTTTCCTGAGGCAATCATATCAAAAAGCATTGGCATGTAATGGATAACCGGTGCCTGTCCCATTTTTAGATTGATATTGCGTTCAAAGATATTTCCCAGAGGGAACATGTTGTATTTTGATCCATAAACACCGGTAAGCTGAATGGTGCCGAACTTTCTGACGGCATTCATGGCAATTTCAAACGGACTAAGCGTTCCTCCCTGAAGCTTCAGTTTTTGGCCGATTTCTTCAAGGGCTGACTTTTTGCCGTCCATTCCGACACAGTCAATCACAGCATCTGCGCCTCCGCTTGTCAGTTCTTTTATGTGGGAGCCCGTGTCTTTAAAATCATCAAAATTAAGTATTTCAACATTGTTCATTCGTTTTGCCTTCTCAAGCCTGTACGGCAGATTATCTACAGCAATAACCCGTTTGGCGCCTTTCATCCAGGCAAACTTCTGTGCCATTAGTCCAACCGGGCCGCATCCGAGGACAACAACCGTATCGTCAGCTTTCACGCCGGCATTTTCGATGCTCCAGTAGGCTGTAGGAAGGACATCAGACATAAACAGGAGAGCTTCATCCTCAAGTTCAACCGATTCAGGAATAACAAACGGCATAAAATTTCCGAAAGGAACTCTCAAATACTCCGCCTGACCTCCGGGATGATTTCCATAACGTTCGGTAAATCCAAAATACCCGCCTGTATCAATTTCAGGATTTTCATTGGAATTATCACACTGGCTCTCGAGATCATGTTTACAGTAGTAGCATTCTCCGCAGGAAATGTTAAAAGGGATAACCACGCGGTCACCCTTTTTAACTTTTGTTACTTCTGGTCCGACCTCTTCGACAATTCCCATCGGCTCATGCCCGACCACATAGTCTTTTTCAGCAGGCAGTGCCCCCTGGTAGATATGCAGATCGGAGCCGCAGATGGCAGTCGATGTAATGCGGACAATGATATCATCATTTTTCTGAAGCACCGCATCCGGGACCTCTTTCACTTCCATGTCTTTTGCACCCTGAAACGTCACAGCTTTCATCATTACAGCCTCCCAAATTGTGATAGTGGTGTTATACCCTTCTTTCCTCTAAATAATGGACTTATTGGAAAAATGAGACTTTGGTAGGGGGCGCTTTTGTATGAAAAACATAAATAACCCGGTGGACTTAAAATCCACCGGGTTTAATCCTGTCGTTATTGTTTTACATCAAATCGGTCAGCATCCATTACTTTTACCCAAGCAGCAACAAAGTCATTTACAAATTTCTCTTTGTTGTCGTCTTGTGCATACACTTCCGCAAGTGCACGGAGAATGGAGTTGGAGCCGAAGACAAGGTCAAAGCGGGAGGCGGTGCGCACCACTTCGCCTGTTTTGCGGTCACGGCCTTCATATTGGTTAAAGCCGGCCGGTTTCCATTCGATGCCCATGTCTAAAAGATTGACGAAGAAGTCATTAGTTAATTGACCGACGCGGTCTGTGAACACGCCATGCTTTGTGCCGCCATGGTTTGTCCCAAGAACACGCATGCCGCCAAGAAGAACGGTCATCTCCGGTGCTGTCAGACCAAGAAGCTGTGCTTTATCAACAAGCATTTCTTCAGGGCTGATGGAGTATTCCGCTTTTTGATAGTTGCGGAATCCATCCGATACCGGCTCGAGCACTTCAAAACCTTCAACGTCTGTTTGTTCTGCAGTGGCATCTCCGCGGCCAGGTGTAAACGGAACGACCACATCAAAGCCTGCATCCTTCGCTGCCTTTTCAATGGCGGCACTTCCGCCAAGAACAATCAGGTCGGCAAGGCTGACTTTTTTGTCAAGCTGGCTTTGGAGGCTTTCATAGGCATCAAGAGCTCTTGCCAGTTCGGCAGGCTCATTTGCTTCCCAGTCTTTTTGAGGAGCGAGGCGCACGCGGGCACCATTTGCTCCGCCGCGCATATCGGAACCGCGGTATGTGCTGGCAGAAGCCCAAGCCGTTTTAATAAGCTCACTCACGGAAAGACCGGAGTCTAAGATTTTTTCTTTTAAGTCTAGAATTTCAGCGTCAGACAATGTGTAATCAGCTGCCGGAACCGGATCCTGCCAAATAAGATCTTCCTGCGGCACTTCAGGACCCCAGTAGCGAACTTTTGGTCCCATGTCACGGTGAAGCAGCTTGAACCATGCACGTGAAAATGCATCTTCAAACTCTGCCGGATTTTCATAAAAACGGCGTGAAATTTTCTCGTAGTCCGGATCAGTACGGAGTGCCATATCTGCTGTTGTCATCATCGTTTTCACTTTGATGGATGCATCTTCCGCATCAGGTGCCATGTGATCTTCTGGAAGGTCCACTGCCTCCCACTGATAGGCACCGGCTGGGCTCTTGGTCAGCTTCCACTCATAGCCTAGCAGCTGCTCGAAATAACCGTTGTCCCATTTCGTCGGATTAGCTGTCCAGGCGCCTTCAACTCCGCTTGAAATTGTATCGCGGCCTTTTCCTTTGCCGTGTTCACTCAGCCAGCCGAGGCCTTGCGTTTCAAGTGTTGCTGCTTCAGGATCATCTCCGACAAGAGACGGATCACCTGCGCCGTGAGCTTTACCGAATGTATGACCGCCGGCAATCAGGGCGACGGTTTCTTCGTCATTCATACCCATGCGGTAGAATGTATCGCGGATGTCACGGGCACTTCCCTGTGGATCCGGCTTGCCGTTCGGGCCTTCAGGGTTTACATAGATAAGTCCCATCTGAACGGCTGCAAGAGGATTTTCCAGCTCCCGGTCTCCTGAATAGCGGTTATCTGCGAGCCATTCCTTTTCATTTCCCCAGTATACGTCTTCTTCAGGATGCCAGATGTCCTCACGGCCGGCACCAAATCCAAAGGTTTTCAGTCCCATAGACTCAAGGGCTACGTTTCCAGTCAGAACAAGCAGATCTGCCCAGGAAATTTTGTTCCCGTACTTCTGTTTAATTGGCCACAGAAGGCGGCGGGCTTTGTCCAGGTTTACGTTATCAGGCCAGCTGTTCAGCGGTGCGAAACGCTGGGAGCCGAAAGCACCGCCTCCGCGGCCGTCAGCTGTCCGGTATGTACCGGCTGCATGCCAGGACATGCGGATGAAGAAAGGACCGTAGTGACCGTAATCAGCCGGCCACCAGTCCTGGCTGTCTGTCATCAGATTATGAAGATCTTGCTTTAAAGCATCATAGTCGAGTTTCGAGTACTCTTCTTTATAATTAAAGTCCTCTCCGAACGGATTAGATTTTTTATCATGCTGGCGAAGGATGCCAAGGTTCAGCATATTCGGCCACCAGTCTTTGTTTGTTGTACCGTGCGGACTTCTCGAAGTCGTGATCGCACTGTCTGCGTGACCTCCCTGAGCACCAGTGAAAGGGCACTGGCCTGCAGCTGTGTGGCTTTTTTGATCCTGGCTGTTGTTTGTTTCCATTTACATTTCCCTCCCGATAAAGTCATTTAAAAGTACTTACTTTTAATGATTGTGACTATTCAGATGAATATAATCATTATCAGTTTATAATTATACTAAATAAAAAAATAATAAGAAAGCAATATGACTCTAAAGAAGCGAACTATTTTTCATTCAAATGGATAAGACGTTGCTTTTTTAATTTTAAGAATTAATTGACAATTATCTTTCCTGCTATGTTAATATAAAAATGGTAATATTACAAATTTATGACAAATAGAGGGGGAGAGAAAGGCATGAAAAAATATTTGCTCGTTGTTATGATGCTTGCCGTTGCTATGGTTGCAGCTGCCTGCGGAGGAAGTGAGGGTACCAGCGGATCGGGAGGGTCAGGAGATTCAAAACCTAAAACACTCCGTATTTTGACCGGGGGAACAGGCGGTACATATTATCCTCTCGGCGGATCTTTCGGTGATATTATCTCTGACAGCACAGACTACAAAGCTACGGTTCAATCTTCCGGGGCTTCTGTTGAAAACATGCAGACATTAAAAAGCGGCGACGCTGAAATGGCATTCTCTCAAACGGACATTGCCACTTATGCTCTAACAGGCGAAAGCATGTTCAAAGACAACAAAATTGACAACGTTCTTGGCATTGGAACACTTTACAATGAGACAGTTCAGCTGATCACAACAGATAAAAGCGGTATCAAATCTGTTGAAGATTTAAAAGGCAAAAAAGTTTCAGTAGGAGCAATCGGATCTGGAGCTTATCTTAACGCCGTTCAAATTCTTGAAGTACACGGCTTGACGGTAGAGGATATTCAGGCGCAGAACCTCTCATTTGATGAGTCTACTGAAGGCATTCAGGGCGGAAGCATCGATGCGGCGTTCGTTACGGCAGGAACTCCGACTGCTGCAGTTGAAACCCTTTCAGCTCAAAACAAAGTAGTCGTTGTACCGCTTGAAGAAGATAAAGTGAAAGCGCTGATCGAAAAATATCCTTTCTACTCTGAGGATGTTGTTCCAAGCGGCACATATAAAATTGGTGAAGACGTGAACACAGTAGCTGTCAAGGCGATGCTTGTTGTACAGGATGAGCTTGATGAGGAGCTCGTTTACGAGATCACAAAATCCATTTTTGAGAACACAGACAAAATTGCCCATGCAAAAGGAACGCTGATCAAAGCAGAAACAGCGCTTGACGGTATTGGCGATTTGAAACTGCATCCTGGTGCAGAGAAATACTTTAAAGAAAAAGGCGTATCGAAATAAGAGGATGTGAGATAGGCCGCAGATTTCTGCGGTCTATCACTTCATTATGGAGGAATAAGGGATGAAAAGAGTGCTTATATCCGTCCTGGTCTCAATCATCGTGCTCATTTTCATCAGCTTGTTTCCTTTTTTTAAGGCCGTTGTCTTTCAATATGAAGATACTGGCCGTCTGCTCGCATATCTTATGATGGAAGATGAGGATCACTTTCAGATGAAATACACCCATTCTATTCATCTGACCGATGTTATTGAGACTTACAAAGTATCTGAAGGGGAAATCAGACAAACTGAACTTTCCTATGAAACGTTTGCGGTCGGCATGCCCTCAGGACCAGAAGGCAATGAAACATTCGAGAGAAAAGACGGAAAATACATTCTGTCAAATATGGACAGAAGGTTTCCGTTCATCGATCTTGCCACAGGACAAGTTGTCGCAAACCACAGAGTCATCCTGAATGGGAAGGAATATGAACTGAACGATTACATAAGACCGGGAACATGGGTCAGAATCAGCTGCAGCAAAATGAGTCTTTTTCAGCTTTTGAAAGGAGTGAAAATCAATGAGTGAGGAAAACAAAACGTTATCAGCAGAAGAACAGCAGGCGATTCTGGAAAAGTATGACCCGGAATCTGCGACCAGAAAGCTCACAGGCATCGTAGCCTGGATTGTCTTTTTTGGGCTGCTTGCTTTTTCACTCTTCCAGCTATACACAGCCATTGTTTCTGTCTTTACCGCGCAAATCCAGCGCTCTGTTCATTTAGGCTTTGCTTTATCACTAATTTTTCTCTTATTCCCGATGACGAAATCTAAAAAAAGAACGGGAAGGTGGCAGGTCAGTCCCCTTGATATTGTTCTTTCGCTCCTGAGCATTGCGGTCGGTGCGTATTGGCCATTATTTATGGGGGATATCGCCATGAGGGTCGGCATCCTGACATCTACCGATTTTGCCATCGGCCTGATCGCCATTCTGCTCGTCCTTGAAGCGACAAGACGTGCTGTTGGACTGCCGATTACGATCATTGCCGTCATTTTTATGCTTTACGGATTGTTCGGACAGTATATGCCGGGTTTCTTGCAGCATGGGGGACTGAGCCTTGAGCGCCTTGTGCAGACCATGTTTTTTACAACCGAAGGGATTCTTGGAACGCCACTTGGTGTGTCTGCCACCTTTATCTTCTTATTTCTTCTGTTTGGTTCATTTTTAATCCAGACAGGTGTCGGCCAGTATTTTAACGATTTATCTGCAGCAATTGCAGGCAAGCGCGTAGGCGGACCTGCGAAAGTGGCGATTTTCTCAAGCGCCCTGCAGGGGACGATCAGCGGAAGTTCTGTTGCGAACGTTGTAACATCGGGTTCATTTACTATTCCGATGATGAAAAAGCTTGGCTACAAAAAAGAGTTTGCCGGAGCAGTTGAAGCCGCCGCATCTACTGGCGGACAGCTGATGCCGCCAATTATGGGAGCAGCTGCGTTCCTGATGGTCGAATTTATCGGCAACGGTATTACTTACTGGGACATTGCAAAAGCGGCAGCCATACCAGCAGTTCTTTACTTCACCGGCGTCTGGATCATGACCCACTTTGAAGCGAAAAGACTCGGTCTTAGAGGATTAAAAGACGAGGAAATGCCAAACCGGAAGGAAGTCGCAAAGAAAATCTACCTGTTGCTTCCGATCGTGGCCATCATTGTTTTCTTAATGATTGGAGTACCCGTTATGCATGCGGCGCTTTATTCCATTCTCATAGCTATTGCAGCAGGGATGTTCAACAAAGATACCCGAATGGGACCAAAAGCGATTGTGCTGGCACTTGTAGATGGAGCAAGATCTGCGCTTTCTGTTGCCGCTGCAACTGCTGCAGCAGGAATTATCGTCGGGATCGTCACGAAAACGGGACTTGGACTAACACTTGCCAACGGCCTCATTGATTTGGCAGGCGGCGCTATTATTCCAACCCTTTTCCTGACGATGATTGCAGCCCTTATACTTGGGATGGGTTCACCAACAACAGCAAACTATGTCATCACATCAACGATTGCGGCCCCGGCTATTATCTTCCTGGGCTATCCGGACCTGTCAGCTCATCTATTTGTATTCTACTTCGGAATCATTGCTGATATTACGCCGCCGGTTGCACTAGCTGCAATCGCTGCAGCAGGAGTATCAGGGGGAGAACCGATTCGTACCGGAGTACAATCTGCAAAACTGGCCATCGCAGCATTCATCATTCCGTACATTTTCGTTCTCCAGCCGCAGATGCTGCTAATTGATACAACGCTACCTGAAATTGCGTGGGTAGTCTTCACGGCTGTATCAGGAATGATCGCGATCGGAGCCGGGATGATCGGTTTCTGGATGAGAAAACTGCACTGGATTGAAAGACTGCTTGCAATTGCAGCAGGTCTGCTTCTGATTTATCCGGAAGGTGTGTCTGATACAATCGGATTAATTATTTTTGGCGGATTGTTTGCTGTGCAGATGTTTTATAAGAAAGACAAGGATCAGAGTATAGCAGGGCAAGCGTAAATGAATTAGATATTAGATTGGTTCTAAAAAAAGGACATAGAGCAATAATAGGTGGTGCTATCTTGAACTGGTTTCTTCCAATCGGCTTATCTATCGGAACTTTCATAGGGCTGTATTTATCAACTCAATCGTTTCTACCCTCCCTAACCGGAGCACTGGCAGCATGGGCAGCCGGCTTCATCCTTTCTCTGATTTTAAGAAAACAGAAGGGTGCAGGGAAGTAATAGGGAAAATTTCTCACACTGACTGCAGCGCCACCGACCATTAAAACATACAGATTTGCAGTTGGTCATGTAAATTATTGTCTGGGAAATAAGTCGAAAGATGGAAGAGGAAAGCTAAGAGATAATATGAGGATACAAGATAAAAGAATGATATAAGACTGAGCTTCTGCCATCAATCTCATAAACGAGGAGCGTGCGCAAAAAAATATTGACTTTGCGCTCGTATCCTCATATAATAAAACTTGTCAGCAACACTTACATACTGCGACTTGTTAGCTCAGTGGGAGAGCACTTCCTTGACAGGGAAGGGGTCGGGGGTTCAAGTCCCTCACAGGTCATAACGTTTGAAAGAGTTTTAAGCACTTGAAAAATGCCTTCATGGTTTCCAAATGGTTTCCCCGGTTTCTAGGGATTAAATTTGAAAAATGAAGGCATTTACCTTTTCTTTATTTTTATTCACCCAATTGTATATTAATTAATTTCCCTATTGGCACCAAAAAGCATGTCCCCAAACAGCTTTGCGGTGTCTTTTTGTATATTTGGAAGTAAATGTGAGTATATATCCAAAGTAGTTCTTGTGTTGGCATGGCCTAATCGCTCGGCTATAATTTTAGGATTAACATTAGACTTTAAGAGTAAAGAAACGTGAGTGTGTCTTTGATCATGGAATCGAATAGGCTTAACTCCAGCTTCTTTTATTAATCGGTTAAATATTTTTCTTATGTTGCCGAATAGGTAAGGTGTTCCTGTTGATGTTGGACAAACTAAGTTCATGTTAGTGTAGTGAGTTGAGTGCAATTGTTCAGAAGCAATTAATTTCCTTTGCTCTTTCAATGCTTGCACATCATTTTCATTAATGGATATACTTCTTTTACTGGATTTAGTCTTAAGAGTAGTAAACTCCCTTGTATTTCGCTCTAATTGTTTCTTCACATAAATCGTACCGTTTTTTAAGTCTACATTGTCCCAGGTGAGTCCAAGGATCTCACTTTGCCTCATTCCGCAAGTTATTGCCAAATAGAATACCATGTAGCTGCGATCTTTCTTAGCTGTATCTAAAAATTTTACAACTTCATCTACATCCCATATCTGTAAGTCTTTTTTTGTAGCAGTGGGACGATCTACAAAATCACACACATTTGAAGCGATTAGACCGAGTTTAACTGCTCTTCCCAGTGAATCTTTAATCATTGTATAGATTTTCTGTACACTTTCACTGGCTAGTCTACCGGACTTGGTTAAATCTCTAAGGAAATAATCCACTTCAAATTGATTTAATTCAGAAATTTTCCTATTTCCGAGTCCAGGTATAATGTGTACCCTTGTAAGCCTTGTATAGGCGTCTAGAGTGGTCTTCTTAACATTTGCAGTATGTTCTTTATAATCTAACCAATCCTCCATAAACGTCCCATACAGCATCTGAGAAGGCTCTACATATCTTCCTGTATTGATTTCATTAATAATGATATTCATCGCTGTTTCAGCTTCTTTTTTAGTTTTAAATCCCCTCTTCTTCTTTATTTTTCTCTTACCATCCAAATCTTTTCCCATGTCTATGGCATAATACCATGACTTTCCTTCTTTTCTTACATGCGCCAATAAAAAAGCCTCCTTTTCAAGTTTTCTTAATTCTGTTACTATCTAATTAGTAAATTAAATTAAGATATTTATAATGATAAATTAAATTAGTCCAAAAAGGAAGAAAAAGATGCAAATTGACAAATTTTATAACTCTGAATTGAAAAATAAGTTCCTTATGAATTTCCCAACTGACACTAAATCAACTTACTCAACAGTATTTAGGAAAACGGCTAAACACGAGGGATTCGTAGAAAAAGACCTTAATCAATTTTCATTAATGCAGCTTGAAAAACTTATGCAAATGTTGAACTTTAACACAATCAATGGTGCAAAAACTTATGGTCGTGTTATTTCTTCTTATTTAAACTGGTCGATTGATGAAGGATTAAGGACGGAAGTTAATCCACTGAAGGAAGTGGGTGGTGAATGGTTTGAGAAGTTCGTTAATGAGATAACTCCTTTTTTATCTGAAGAGGATATTATCCAAATTGAAAATGATCTTGTTAATTATCAAGATAAAGCAATCGTTAGACTTCTTTTTGAAGGTATTAATGGATATGAACACTCCGAGATACTTAATCTTAGATCAGGGGATATAAATAAAAACACGATGCATCTAAACGATAATAAGTTTACTAAAAGGAGCATCCAAGTTTCTGATAGAGCAATTGATATTGCACTAAAAGCAGCTAAAGAAGAAATTTATTTAAACAGAAATGGGCAAAGTAGTGGAAGAAGATCAGAAGCTCCATTAGTTAGTAATGATTATGTTATTAAGTCTACATTAAGCAGAGGTACAATAAATACTAACGCTGCGAACAAGCACTTAATCTATAGAAGAATATCAACAATTAGTGAACTTTTTGAACTGCCTTACTTGTCTCCAAAGAACATTGAAAAGTCTGGAAGAATTAAGATGGCAAATGATCTACTACTTTCTGAAGGTAACCTCGACAAACCACAACTTGATAAAATTATAGAACAGTTTGCCATTACTTCAACTATCCTTAACGGCAAGGAATATCACATGTATAGCGCACTTACAACTTATATAAACACTGAAAACATACAATTACTCTACCCTAAATAAGGTGGAGTTTTTTTATGGATAAATTTAATTAAAAAATTGTTGACTCTTTGGAAACATGGCAATATAATGAAATTAACCCTTAGGATATCAGAGGGGATTAAAAACGGTAAACGGATAAATTAAATTAGTCTTAATCCTTTTTTTATGGTTAATGAGTAAATTTAATTAACTCGTTTCTAAAAACTCTTAATGAGTAAATTTAATTAAGTTAGGGGGTGGGATGATGAATGAACTGTTAAACAAACCGGTACTCGATGTTGAAGATATTCAAGCTATTCTTGATTGTGGTAAGCGTCAAACATATGAGTTAGTACACTCTGGAGTATTTCCACATGTCAGAGTAGGTAGACGTATTAAAGTTTCGACACCAGTATTCCTGAAATGGTTAAACGGCGACATGTAATACATACAAACTTATTAACTACTAACATACATACCTATCAATTTAAGGGAGGCTTCACTAAATGAATGCAGCATCAACAGACATCGAGAAGCAAATCTTAATGAATCAGATGCAAATACTCATTCGCACAGAATACATCCTCAGAACGAACCAGGAAGACTTGTATGCAGAGTTTCTTGTCAATTTAGTTAATGAACCTGAATTTATGGAATTTACACATGTAATTAAGGAAGACATTAAAGCTTTTGGTATCTCAGATGAGGAAATTCAACATGAAATCGCAGCTATGGTGCCAGCAATATAACCAATAGAGGAGAATGTGAAATGAATAAGGTTGTCAATTTAATGAGTGTTAAAGCTGAGAAAGAACAAGGTGTAAAAGAGTTACAAAGTTTTATTCAGGCTGCAGTTGAAATGAATTTGGATCAAGTTACTTTTACTATTGCGAAAGATAAAAAATCATCGGATCAAATTATCAACACTTATACTGACTTCCTTATTTCACAAGCATTCTCAAATTACAGTCAACAAGAACTAGTTTTATTGATTAGTAGTGGGGTACTGTTTCAGGCAAGAGAGCAACTGAAGGATGCATTTATAGAAGGATTAACGAAGCAAGCAGTAATTTAATTAAATAAAACATACAAAGGGAGATTTTATAATGACAAAAATTCATGATTACAAAAAGGCAATTGAGCAAAAACAGAAGCGTCTTAAAACTAAGGAAAAACACAGTATTACTGCACTGGAGAAAAAGTTAAATAAAGCATTGCAAAATTATGGTACGACAGAAAAAGTAATCAAGGGTGTTAATGAATTTATGGATAACTATAAAGAACTGTCAAATGCATATGTTCAGTTGAAAAATGAATTTGAAGCGTTGGCGGAAATTACAATTGAATCACAAAAAACTTTAATTAGAAACAGCAACCTGAAAGCTCTTACTGAGCACTTTATTTTGAAGAATGAACTAGAAGATGAATACATTGAATTTCTGAGAAATGTAAGTGATAAAGAAACAGACGAAGGACTTAAAGAAGCAGCAGCTAATCAAGTTGACTTTTACCGAATTGAGCATAGCGGAGAAGTAGATTTTTTTATCGATGATGAGTATGGACTGATGTTAGAAGAACGTGAATCGGAGGAATGTGAATGAGTCAATTAGTTTTTATCGAAAATGGAAATGCAGTAACGGATAGTTTGACGATAGCTGAGGTATTCGGAAAAGAACACGATAAAGTTATGAGAGACATTGTCACGCAGATTAACAAATTGATTGAAGCTGGAGAATTAGATTTTTCAACCGCCAACTTTGTCGGCTCAACTTACATATCCAGAGGAAAGAATTATGAAAAGTTCAACCTGAGTGAAGATGCTTTTACATTAATTGCAATGTCATATACAACTGTTGAAGCAATGAAATTTAAAGTTAAGTTCATCCAAGAGTTCAAAAGAATGAGGGAAACAATTAAAACTGTTAGTACACCATCATACATGATTGATGATCCCATTAGTCGTGCCCAAAAATGGATACAGGAATTAAAGGAGAAACAAGCTGTTGAACAACAATTGCAACTTGCAGCTCCAATGATAGAAAAGTATCAGCAATTTCTCAATTCTGACGGATTAATGGATATGAAGAATGTAGCTAAAATTGTGGGGTGGGGAAGAAACAATCTGTTCTCATTCTTACGGGAAGAGAAAGTGTTTATGAAAGATAATACACCTTACCAGACATACATGAATAGAGAATATTTCAAACTTAAAGCTAAACCAACTCCAGTAGGATGTAAGCAAGTAACATTGGTTACTCCGAAAGGGGCAGATTACATAGCAGGATTGGTAAATAAAATGAACCAGTGTTCCTAGGCACCGGCTCATAAAAACATATGTAAAACATTCAATTACATAATAACATATCAGGGGGATGTAAGTGAGTTCCCCTTTTCCAAAGTAAATTAAATAACTCTATAAAATAACAGTTTTATACAGATTTACAAACACAAATTATACACAGGAAGGTGTGGATAAATGATGACAAAAGAAGATTTATTTTTCTGTTACGACTTTTCATTAAAGAACAAAATGAGGGATAAAGGTATCAAATACATAACTACAGCAATTTCGAATGACCAACGTAGATTCTGGTTATATTTCAGAACAGAACAGGTTACACAAACAATTAAAGAACACGTTAATCAGTAATAACTAATTAAACAGTTAAACAAAGGGGAATGATTATGGCAACAAAAGACTTTAAGATACAGATACCAACACAGCTTGTCAGAAGTGACAAATTTACTGCAGCAGAATTTATATTAACAGCAAAATTACTACAGGCTTATTACTCGCAGCCTGGAAAAGATAAGCCTTTAGAATTTGCAATAGATCACAAAGCGTTCATGCACTACTTGTTCTTCAAGGGTAATAACACGTTCAAGAAAGCGCTAAATGGATTACATAATAAGAAGATAATTGAAAATAAAATTGAAGTTCTCCCGAGAAAGGGCGGCCTTTACATTAAGCTAAACAAAGTGGTAATTCCTGAATTTAATAAACAAAGAGGATATTTTACTCAGCTACCTTACTATGTATTGAGTAGAGAGGTCATTGAAGCCGTAGGACACGTTGGAGTGAGGTTGCTTTATTACTACAAAAGCTACATTAACGCTAAAGAACCTTTAAAACAATTTTGTTTTGTTGCAGAAGCTACTGCAGCAGGTCACTTAAACATAACTGAAAAGACTGTAATAAAATACAACAAGTATTTAAAAACAAGAAAGTTTATAAAAGTTGAACAACACAAATTGAAAGAAAATGAATGTGAATACGACTCCAACGGTAAATTGGTCTTTACAAAATTTAATAATCATTATTTTTTGAGGCTGGATAAGATAAAGGAATATTGTGAAGAACAAAGTTCATCTTTAGTTCAAATCAACTAGGTGTAAAATTTCAGAGATAATTGGAAAAATTTCAGAGATACATAGGAAAAAATTCAGAGATAATTTACCCTCAATTCAGAGATAATTAGAAAATTATCTGAGATAAATTACACACTAATAAGAGTAACAATAATATTCAATATCATATACATAATCAGATTCAATTTAATATACATAATCAGATTCAGTATTTACAAATCGCAAAACAAGTTTGCAATTTGGTAAGTGGATAATCAGCAATTTACGAATTTAAAAGTTGTAAATGTGAAGGTTTTTTTATTTTACTTTAAAAAGGTAAATAAACGAACACTATATTATATTTTATTCAATATAGTGTTCGTATTTAAGCAGTTAAACAAATATAAAAGGGGAAATGTTAATGTTAAATTTATCAAAGCAAGTGTACATACAGTCAATTGAAGCTGCAGATATTTATAGTCACATGGTCAGAGGTAGTAAAGTTAAAAGCGAATATGATGGGATGATCCCCATGTCTTTAGAGTTAATAAAACTAAAGAAACAAGGACTGATTTTTAAGAGTGGTAAGAAAGAAGAAAAGCAGCTTACTGATGATTTAATTAACGTTAAATTTAAACAAAAAGTCCTGTCTGGTAAGCAATTTATAAAGAAACTAAGTAATAAAGTGGCAGAGCTAGAAGATGGAGATTATAAAGATAAGTTGTCCTCGTTTATTCAGACGATTAAATCAGAATGTCAATCTGAAAATGGTAAGTGTAAATGGCAAGAAGTGAAAAGTGATGCTTTAAGGCTAGAGCTATATACAAAAGGATTTACAATTACGAAGGTTGATGAAGAAACTGGAGAAATTCTTTCTCAAATTGATTATGTGGTATATAAGCGAAGCAGTAGCAAATCAAGAAAAGGTGAATGCCTATTCATCAGAAAAGGTCTATACGATGGGATGATTAACTGGAGCCGGATGGGATTAGATTTCAAAGCTAATATGGAAATTGATTTTGCTTCACTACTTGCATACGAATCCTTAGTAGGTTCAAGCTTAGAGAAAACAGTCAAGATCAATCCAAAGAATATTCTCATTGTAAAAGATGTTGAAAGTGTCTTCTACAGATTAGCTAATGTAGTTGAAACTAAGGGTAAGTTTTTGGACAGTGTCACTAAGCAGACTAAAATTGTTAATTCATTATTTGATGGAGAATCACTTTTACAAGCTGATTATTTTGATGAAGGACAGTCAATGATGCTTCTTAGAAATCACATGTTTAAGAGTGCAGCATTCAGTTGCGACATTCAAAAATACCTTCAGGATTATGCTGAGAATAACAATATCAACTTCAATACCTGGAGAATTGACAGCATGTTCGAAGGCGAGAAAATACTGGCCAAGAATGTACATCTAATCTGTACACCCAGTAGCCTCAAAGCACTCAAATTTAGTCATGTGTTTGAAGGAGACCATAAGGAAAGGCAAATGTTTAACCATTGGAAAAATGCTGTTAAAGCGGATAATTGTGTTTTTGGGGTTTGTAAACATGAAAAGAAATCTAAGAGAGGATTAGACGAAGAAGGAAAAGTCCTTCAACAAACCTCATATCAAATGATTAACTCATTGAAAATGTACAAATCCAATATCTTTGAGTTAGCTAAGTTTGAGTTAGATTACATAGAAAAATTAAAGAACAATGATGAAGCTTTTATTAACCACCTTATAGCTGAAGCGAATGATATGAACAGCAATATGATGTTTGTGGACTTATACAAGCAAAACAAACTAATTGTTAATACTAAGATATTCAGAGACTTCAGAACCAAGGAAATTAATAATCATTTAACTCACATTAAAAAAGGTAAACTTCGGTTAAGGGGTGACTATTGTGTCATGCTTGGTAACCCACTGGAGTTTTTAAAACACAGCATTGGTCAGTTTGATGAAACGGATCTAAAATCACTATCATTAAAAGGAAACGAAATTTATACATCATTATTCGAGTTTGATAAAGAAGTTGTTGGCTTCCGAAATCCGCATACTTCCCCATCAAATGTGTTAGTGGCTAAGAATACATACCTTAAAGACATTGAAACTTATTTTAACCTTACTGATAACATTGTTTGTGTAAATGCGGTTGAATTTGAACTTCAGGACATTTTATCTGGATGCGACTACGACTCTGATACACTTGTCCTGTTTGACAATGAAAAATTGTTAGAAGTAGCTAAAAGATGTTTCGGTAAATATCCAGTATGTATCAATAATGTAAAAGGCAAAAAGAAAGAATACAAATTGAACAAGGAACATATGAGTGAAATCGACTCTGCATTGAGTTTAAGCACAAAGTACATAGGTCGTGTGGTTAACTTGGGGCAAGAATCAATGTCATATTATTGGGATCAATGGAGCAATGGTAAGAAGGAACATGAATTAAAAGGTCTCATGAAAAAAGTGTCAGTTATGACGATACTTTCAGGGATTGCTATAGACATGTCTAAAAAATTCTTTGACATTAATATTGACGAAGAAATACGAAATGTTGAAAAGTACATTAAACAGTATTCAAAAATGATTGATAAGACAGATGAGGAAACGGCAATCAGCAAAAATGTGGCAGCAAAACCTTTATTTTGGAAGTACATTAGTCAAAGTGAAAACATTAAGGATAAAGTGACATTCTATAATACTCCAATGGACTATTTGTACAAAGCAATGAAAACGGATTATGCAAATCATCGTGAAAATGTGGAGTTTGTAAGTTTGTTAAATAAAAAAGATATATCGAATGGAAATAGGTCTCAAGAAGGCAAGATTTTAACTTATGTTAAAGAGATGAGTACGAAAATTAAGAAAGCATTTGCGGAACAACCTAAAGAGGAAAGAATTACATACATTGACAACCAGATCAAGTATTACAACTATAAGGTACAAAAATTAACCGTTAAAGAAGATACAATGTATGCAATGTTGGTACATATGATTAAGAATAAAGATAAGCAAGCTATAAAACTCATGAACATTTTGTATGCAACTCAAAGAGAAACATTCTTAAAATCTTTTAAAAAAGTGCAATAAAGTAACAAAGTTAAATACAAATAATCCCACAACCGTTGATAATACTAGGTTTGTGGGATTGTGTAAAGATTCCCTTATAGTAGGGGAGTTACAGTGCAGAGGATATCCAATTTGTTGCCGCAGGAAAGCCTATAGGGTGAGTAATGCTAACTCTCTTGCTATTATTATGAATCTTACTAATATGTATTGTGGGATTACTCTAAATGGGTAATCCTTATTTTTATTTAAAAAAAACAATAGATAATATAATGATACGTTAGTTGAATACAGAAGTCAATAATTAATTTTGAGGTGAGGACATGAAAAAGAAGAAAAGTCGCATTGAATATAAAGTTAAAGACGGGATTGTGTATGATCTAAAGAGAGTTTTTTATTAATTTTTTAAAAATATACATAGTTACTCAATTTTAATTATAAGTCAATGAAAGAAATTTGTAAAGTGAAGTTTATTTGCTGTGTTGGGTTTCATCCACCCTTTGTTAGTAGTGCGGACTGTAGTTAGGGGTAACTGCAGTCTTTTTTTATTGCTAACAACGATGGAATCGAACAGAGTACATAAGCGATTATGTGCTACTAACAAAAGAAAAGGATGAGTATGATGAGAAAGGCGGATAAGAAAAACGAGTTCAGGATTGATGGTGGATTAGTTTACATTAAACTTTTTGGTAAGTATGAAGGAAGGGAAGCAATAACTGATATTAAGTCCTTCATGAAATACAACCTGGGAGATTATTTATGGAGAAGTGACAAAAAGGGATATGTATACAGTTTCAAAGATGGAAAAGTAATTGCAATGCATAGGTTAATAACGGAGAACGAAAGTAAGCTACATACTGACCATATTAATAATACAGATGACCCGGTTGCAGACAAGTTGGACAATCGAGCATGTAACCTTAGGATAGCCAGTAACAGAGAAAATCAATGTAACTCTAGACTTCACTCGAAAAATTCAACTGGATATAAAGGGATAAGTTTAGACAAGGGTCTCTATAAGGCTCAGACTAAGTTTCAGGGGCACAAATATTATTTTGGTGGATTCAAGTCTGAAAAGTATGAAAAGGCATTGGAAATGGCAGCATACGCTTATGATATTGCAACTGAATGGATCAATGGAGAGTTTGCAAGTCATAATAATGTATTGGAAAGAGAATTGTTATCTGAGGAAGAAAAGAAGATAGTTGAAGATATAGCTTACAGTTACATACAGAAACATAAGTTATCTAGGTATCAAAAAGAAAACGAGACTGCATCTATTGGCGTAGATACAATCTCTGAACAAATTATTTAACCAAATTAATTTTAGCATTTATGAAGATGATTAACAACTGAGCATTTATTGATTAAAAGTGTAGAGAAAAAAAGAAGGAAAATAGTCACCTTTTGTCGTATTGTATATAAGTGTTAAATATGACAAAAGGTGGAGAATTATAGTGGGTAAATTTTCTGTAAGGTATTTTTTTGATCATGAGTTAAGTGTTAAAGAAATTGTTGAAGGTGAAAATGAGCAGTCAGTAATTGAGGATATCCCTACTGATGGAAATATGATGTTTGCAACTGGTTTAGAAACTTATAAATTTAATATGAGTGACGTAAAATTAATTAGAGTGACAGCCGTTAAAGATTCTGTTCCTACATCTAAGAACTACTATTCAAGGTAAGTGTCGAAAAGAAAATATTTACAAACTGGAATTTTATGTTAGAATCTCTAGTGATCTTAGGGTAGGGAGGAAGATAAAATGGTTTGTAAATGTGGGGAAACAATGAAAAGGCTTGAAAAAGTCCCTGATGGTGGAGCATATGTACAGCATTCTTATTGTAGTTGTGGATCAATGCATGAATTGAAAACAGCACAAGGAACAGTGATCTCAAGTAAATGGATTAAAACAGGTACATCAGAAGCAGCTCCTAAATAAGGGGCTGTTTTTTATTGGAGGGATATTAATGACTGATGATAAGGTTCAACACGAAGTTGATGAAATAATTAAAGAGGCAAACAGAACTAGTTTATTTTCGATCATCGTCAGTGGGATCTCAATTTTACTCGCAACGTTAGAAATATTAGCTTTGTAAATTATGTAGTATGTAGAGGAGTTGGAGAAATGAATGTAATTAGAGAACTGTATGCTGCAATTGAGGATAGTGCGGTTATAAAAGAAACACCAGAGCGAATTAGAAATGTTATTCGTTATTTGGAGCAACAGCAAATTGAAGATTTAAAGAAGCGTGTGGACAGGTTGGAAGCATTATATGGGAAGGGTGAAGAGTAATTGTTCAAGCGTAATGAGGATCTTAAGCAATCAATGATTAGATTGAAGAAGATAAATAATGAAGTGGTGGAAGCATTAGGAAAATTAAATGAACAGATTGAGGTTATGGACGGAGTGGTTTCTAAATTGAATATAAGTCCTGGGAATGTGAAAAAAGGATCTCATGAAGTTGCTTTAGATGTATATCGTGGGATAGAGCGTGGTAATTATTACGAAGCAATTTTCACTGATGATTTTGCAGCGCTAAATAGTAAAGATCAGGAATTGGTAATTGGTATGGTACTTGATGATTTCAAAATTAATTTTAAGGAATTGGTTGATAATTGCGTGAAGGAGATGGGGAGTAAATGAGTAAAAATGTAGATATTCATGAAAAACGTACAGTTGTTGAGGTAAAGAAGTCGGATAAGAAGGCTATTTTTTACTATAGTAATGGTGAAACTGAAGAATTTCAATTATTGACTGAGGATTTCTTTGATCAAGAGAAGGTCGCAATTATTAATTCAGATGAGCGTGGAGAAAAATATATTAAAGGTTATATAAAACTAAATTAAATGACAAAAAGGGATGGAAAGGGTGAATGAGATGAGTGATAAACAAGTTGAAAGTACAACTGATAAGCCTCAGAGTGACACAAAAGTAATTCTGAAACCTGAACAGTTGCGTATGGCCAACTTATTAGCAGATCCAAGTGAAACAGGAACTATTGTTGAACTTTGTAAGAAAGCTGATGTGCCAAGACGAACGTTTTATCGATGGATGGAAAAGAAATACTTTACTGATTATGTTGATAGCTTGATTGAAGTACATACTGATGCAGAGTTAGGCTCTGTATGGAAAGCATTGTCCAGGGAAGCGGTTAAGGGGAATATTCACGCAATCAAACTATTCTTCGAAATGAAGCAGCGATATAAACATACAGCTGAAGTTAATCATACATTTGATAATTTAACAGATGAAGAACGTGAAAACAGATTGAAGGAATTGTTAGAGAAAGCTAAATCTCTATAAAAGCTTTCTTTTATCGTGAATGTACTAAATTGTATATTTTCGTACATACAAAACATTGTATTTATTGGTTAATCATGGTATTATCTTACTAAGATGATAAAAACGTACATTCAATGTATGAAAAACTTAGTGAGGTGTATCGTGATGAATGAGAAAAATGTGCAGCCATTAAGAACAATTGAAGAAATTGAAGACATGAAACAGGCATTAAGACGGTTTTGTAGTGAACGTGATCGTTTCCTATTCGTTTTCGGCATCAATACTGGCTTAAGGGTGAGTGATATTCTCCCTTTAAAAGTGATCAATGTAAAAGATAAGTCTCATGTAATCATTAAAGAGAAGAAAACTAAGAAAATTAAACGATTCTTGATACCTAGCTCACTACAGAACGAAATAAACGCTTATATTAAAGGTATGAATGATGAGGATCTGCTATTTCCTAGTCGTAAAGGTGATAAGCCTATATCTACAACTCAAGCTTACAGGGCATTTGTTAAAGCTGCTGAAATGATTGATAAAGATGATGTAGGTACTCATACAATGCGTAAGACATTTGGATATCATTATTACAGAAGAACTAAGGATATAGCCTTTCTGCAAGAAATATTCAATCATTCAGCACCTTCTATAACTAAACGGTATATAGGAATTACACAAGATGAAATTGATCTAACGTTAAAGGATTTCTCACTTTGAGAGGTCTTTTTTTATGTCCAAAAGTAGGTGGAAATGGTGAATGGACTATCCAAGGAAGAACAAATTGAATTAAATCGGCTATTAGAGCTGAAATACATTAATAAAGTTAAGTCTGATTATGCTGAGTATGTTGAATATGTACATGATGGACTTTATGAACATGCTAGACATACCAGGTATTTATGTAGTGTTATTCAAAAAGCGATTGATAATAAGAAACGAATGATCTCTGGTGATATACCAATGAGAAATCAATACATAGCACTTTCGATTCCTCCCCGGCATGGAAAATCCATGACAATTACTGAGACTGTTCCATCATTTTACCTCGGTCAATTCCCTCATCATAGGGTAATCATTGGTGGTTATAATACTGAATTCGCTGCAACATTTGGTAAAAAGAACAGAGAGAAAGTTGAAATGTTTGGTGACAAGATATTCGGAAGAGGTATTAAAAAAGGATCATCATCTGCTACTGATTGGGACATAGAAGGTCATAGAGGTGGAGTAATTTCTAGAGGTATCTTATCAGGTGTAACTGGTCAAGGTGCTGATTTAATGGTTATAGATGATCCAATCAAGACTCGTGAAGAAGCAGACAGTCAAGTTGCACGTAATAAGATTTGGGGAGAGTGGATTGATTCCTTTTCTTCTCGTTTACACCCTGGTGCTATTGTAATTGTTATCATGACAAGGTGGCATGAAGATGATTTGATTGGAAGGTTTCTAAATGAAGAATACGGTGAGCCTTTACCTTGGCATGTTATCAACTTACCACTTGAAGCAGAGGATAATAATGATGTACTGGGTAGAGAAATAGGTGAACCATTATGGCCTGAAAGATATGGTCATGATTTTATTAAAATTCGTAAACAAATGTCCTCATCTTCATTTAATTCACTGTATCAAGGTAGACCTACATCACAAGAAGGTAACATGATCAAACGTGAATGGTGGCAAAAATACACTACACTACCTTTGATACAACATAAAATAATGTCTGTTGATGCTGCATTTAAAGACAGTGAAACATCTGATTATGTATCTATACAAGTATGGGGTAAAAGTGAAGTCAATGCTTATCTTATTGATAAGAATAAAGCACGAATGGATTTCCCAACCACCTTAAAGAACATCATGGATATGAAAGCTAAACATCCTGATATAAGTGGAATATTCATTGAGGATAAAGCAAATGGATCAGCAATTATTAGTATGCTTCGTAATAAAATAGGTGGAATTATTCCCGTTAATCCCCAAGGTGGTAAAGTAGCCAGGGTAAATGCAATAGCTGATTACATAAGAGCAGGAAACGTTTGGATTCCTAAAGATAAACCTTGGATTGATGAATTTATTGAAGAGTTTGCTGCATTCCCAAGAGGTAAACATGATGATGATGTGGACAGTGCCAGTCAAGCTCTAAACCGTCTATTTTATTACTCAGCTGATTTACCTGTAGCACCAAAAAGAAATGATCTTTGGATGTTTGAAAGCAATAACGATGAGTCGGGAGGCTACATGGATTGGTAACTATTTTAATAGCAATTATTATCCCTGTTACAGCATTTGTAACGGGTTATTTTACGTTAAAAGGGGTTCAGTTAGGACTTAACAACCCTTCAAATATACAGCCTTCTGATAAAGAATTAACTGTTGAGAATTACCATGAACCACATGATGAAGAAGTAAATCCTATTCAGGCAATATTTCAGGATAAACCGAAGGAAGAACAAGATAACATCATAAACGAATGGTTTCATGGTGTAGAGAAGTAGGTGATAAATAAATATGTCCAAGAAAACATACAACATGCTAGAACAAGCTGACTTTGTAGAGAAGCAATATAAAGAAGGATTAGCTTATAAGAAGGAAATGGGATTCTTCACTAAATGGAGTGAACATGAACGTTTCAAAGCTGGAGATCAATGGCCAGCAGTTACAGAGAAGACTAAGAATCTACCTCGTCCTGTACTAAATATCATTAAACAGGTAATCAATCACAAGGTAGCTTCTGTTATGACTGAAAATATTAAAATGGTGTTTTCTGCATCTGATACTGAAGAAGGTTCAAATGAATACGAAGGAGCAGAATTGTTTACTCGATATTCAGAAACTACATGGGAAAAAGTAAAACAAGATCAATTAAATGAAGTTGCATTGGAAAGTGGAGCTACAACTGGCCCTTGTATTTGGCATTATTATTGGGACACATCTAAATCAGGTGGTAATCGTCTTAAATATGTCGGGGAGATTCAAGGTGAAATCATTGATGCGGTCAACTTCTTCCCTGGAAATCCACAGTGTACAAATATTCAGGATCAACCATTTATCAATATTACGAGTCGTGATTTAGTTTCAAATGTACGTAAAATAGCAGAATCAAATGGATTGTCTAAGGAGTTTATCAGCCTAATTAAAGCTGATAGTGATACTGAAGACCAAGCATATGACTTTGCTAAGAAGGAAATGACTGAGGACTCTAAAGTAACTGTCATCACTAAGTATTGGAAAGAAAATGGTACTGTTTATTTTCAAAAAGTTGCAAGTGGTGTAGTAGTTAAACCTAAGACTAATATGAGATTTAAACTATATCCAATTGCTCTTATGCAATGGGAAAGACGTAAAAGTACAATCTTTGGTATCTCTGAAGTTGAAGGTATCATTCCGAACCAAAAAGCAATCAATTACCTTTTGGCTATGCAATTACTATCCATCCAATTGACAAGTTGGCCTAAATTGTTGGTTGATAA
The DNA here is from genome assembly GCF_016839225.1 of Metabacillus sp. cB07. NCBI lineage: Bacteria > Bacillati > Bacillota > Bacilli > Caryophanales > Bacillaceae > Metabacillus > Metabacillus sp. cB07. The sequence goes on from NZ_CP069296.1 coordinate 1,173,574, forward strand.
AAGTTTTGTGAAACAACAAATTACAAACACTCCTGGTGAAGTAATTAACGTTACAGGTACAAATGGTTCATTGAATAATGCTATTGCTTACATGAATCCTGGACAAACTTCCAATCAAGCTGCTAATTTGCTTGATTCATTCCTGAATTATACTCGTGATGTTGCAGGGGCTAATGAGAATGCATTAGGTGAACAGTCTAGTTCTCAACTCAATGCTACTGCAGTTATGTTATTGCAACAGGCTTCAGGAGTACCACTCGAATCCATTAAAAGACGTTTTTATCAAGCAATGGAAGATGTCGGCTTGATTTGGTCTGAGTTTTGGCGTGTTTATTATAATACTGATCGTGTTGTTAATCTCAAAGATGAAGACGGTGAAGAATACACTGATGTATTTAATGGTGAGCAATACAAAGATGTTGATATGAATCTGAAAATTGATATTGGCCCTTCATCATCTTACTCAGAAACACTGATGATGACTTCACTTGATAAATTATTTGATACAGACAAAATCACAATTGAAGACTATCTGCAATTTGCTCCTAAAAATGTCATTCCGTTTAAGGATCGTTTACTTAAAAAGGTACAAGAACGACAGGAACAAGAACAAATGATGATGGCTCAAGAACAAGAGCAACAGTCTATGATGCAACAACAGCAACAAGATGAACAAATTGCTCAACAAAGCCTTGAACAGCAGCAAGCAATGGAACAGGAAGAAGCTAATGCACCTCATCCATTTGATCAATTTTTATCAACTTTACCAAAACATAAGCAAGATAACTTTCGTAAATTATCCCCAGAAGAACAAGAACAAATTATGCAACAAACCATGACATCTATTAACTAGGTGTTTTTATTTTGTCCTGTCATAAGACATTAAACTGGGCATCGGGTAAACCAGCCGAAGGAGGAAACAAAATGTCAGAAGAACTAATGCAAGATCAGAGTGCTACATACCAGAGCACTGAAGCAACACCAGATGTAAACAATGAACAACCAATACAGCAAGAACTTACTCAAGAAGATCCACCTGCTACCACACAGGACGATAACTTTTTTGAAGTAAAGTACAACAAGGAAGCTGTTCGTGTGTCTTATGATGAAGCTCCTGATTACATTCAAAAAGGAATGAATTATGAGAAAGTACAGAGTAAGGCAAACGAATTTGAACAGCATTTACAAACAGTAGCACAATTGGCTGGCTATGGTTCTCATGAAGAATTATTACAAGCTCTTCAGCTAGAACAACAACAACGTGAACAACAAAAGTATTATGATGCTGGAATTGATCCTGAAACATTTAACTCTCTATTGGAGCAACATCCGGATATCCAATACGCAAGAGAAATGAAACAACAGGAAGAAGAAAAACAAAAGTTTAATGAGGAAGCTCAAGAGTTTTTTGCAGAGTTTCCGGAAGTCCAAGAAGTACCACCTGAAGTATGGAAACTTAAAGAAGAAAAGGGTTTATCACTGTTAGATTCTTATCTTCGTATTAATTACAAGTCACTCGGTCAACAGAAAGAACAAGAAGCAATACAAAAATTACAAACGAACGCCTTAAGTTCACCTGGTGCTCTTGGAGATGGTGCAGAACATAAAGTTGGATACTCCAATTTATCGTCCGCAGACAAGAAGGCTCTGAGAGAACGTGTACTTAGAGGGGAGAACGTTCAATTCTAGGAGGAAAATTAAATGCCAACAAATGTACAAGGTTATAACGCAACAGCAGGAGTAAACGGATTAACAGCAGAACAAGCAGAATTTTATCAGGACACAATGCTAGATAGACTATTACCTGAACTTTTCTTCATGAAATATGGTGAAAAGAAAGTAATGCCTAAAAACGCAGGTGCCACAACTTCTTTCAGACGTTTGAATTCACTTGCAGTTTCAACAAATGCTATTACTGAAGGTGTTACACCTGATGGAGTAGACCTAAATATCACTAAACTAAACGCTACTGTTTCGACTTACGGTAACTACACTAAGATTTCTGAGTTCATCAATCTTACTGGACTAGATCCATTACTGACTGAAACTGCTGGTCTAATGGGAGAAAATGCCGGAGAGTCAATGGATGTAATTGTTCGTGATATCGTTGCTGCTGGTACGAATGTAGTTTCTGCAGGAGCTAAAGCACGTAATGCAATCCTTGCTACTGACAAAATCAATGCATTGGATATTCTACGTGTAAGACGTACTCTGAAACGTAATAAAGTTAAACAAATTGAAGTTCCTGGTGGAGGTAAAGGTTACCTTGCTTTCATTCATACAGATGTAGCAACTGACCTTATGCAAACACAAGAGTGGAAAGATCAAAATACATATGTAGATACTAAGAATCGTGCTGAAGGTATTCTTGGTAAAATGTATGGAATTTACTTCTTAGAGGCTGACAATGCAGTTAAATTTGCTGGTGCAGGTTCAGCAGGAGCAGATGTTTACGGTACTATCTTCATCGGTAAAGGTGCTTATGGTGTTCCTGATGTAGCTGGTTCATCTAAACCAGAAATCATTGTCCACAAAGCCGGTTCATCAGGTACTGCTGATCCAATGAATCAATTTAATACTGTTGCGTGGAAGTCTGTCTTCACTGCACTTCGTCTGAATGAGCTTTGTATCGTACGTTACGAGTCTGGAGCTACAGTTTAATTATTGAGGGGGCAACCCCTCTTTTTTTATTTTAATTTCTAGGAGGCTATTAATATGGCAGAGAAAAAACAAAGTTTAAATGTTGAAGAACTGAAAGCACAAATTGAAGCAGAAGTTAGAGCTAAGATTGAGGCAGAAGCAGAAGCGAAAGTTAAAGGAGCAGAAAAAGCTAAAGCATTAGCTGAAGAAGAATTACAGAAACTTGAAAAGAATCTTGAAGCACAGGTTAAAAAAGATGAAAAGGATACTCTTCAAAAGTTAAAAGCAATGAAAAAAGTATCAATTGAAATTCCAGAAGATCCCAATAACCCTGATGATGTTGTTCCGGTTGGATGGCAAGGTGTCATCTACTCAATTCCAAGAGGGCAGCAATTTGAAGTTCCTGAAGTGATTTATCAAATTTGGAAAGAATCTCATGAAAAAACTAAAGAGATAAATAAACGTATCCGTGACAGCATCAAAAGAGAAATTAAAATCAACTAATCCATTTGAGGTGAAGTAATGAACCTTCAAGATATTATAACTGAAGTTGAAAGGGACTTAGACACTGCGGTTCCATCTGAGAAAATAATCGGATGGGCAAATAGAGCCTTAGATGATCTAACACCTATCGCTAAATTACAAAGTAAGAAAACATTAATACATTCAACCGATAACAATTACATTCTTCCCGAAGACTTATTTGAGATTGCTCATTTAACTGTAGATGGAATTCCGCACGATGAAGTCACGATGAAGGATGTAAATTCAAGAGGCTATAAAGTTTGGGGGAATATTCTTTCCCTTAATCCAAATAATTCGGATAGCCTAATTGAATTGTATTACTACAAAAAGTTAAATCATTTGAATAACTTTAGTGACATTCCTGAAATTCCTTCACAGTTTCACGATTTAATTGTCCTTTATGTAATTGGGCATGAACTATTTTCTGATGAGGAATTCGAAAGTCAAGAAGATGCATTAAGACGGTACAATCAGCGAAAATCAGAATTTGAAATGTACACAATGAAAAAAGAAGATATTAATTATCAGATTATTGATGTCTACAGATTCTAAATAAGGAGTGTTTTATATGGCAAGACAAAATACACGTCCCAGATCCTCTTTAAAAAGCATGGAAGCCTACTCCGACTTCTCAGGGGGATTAAATACAATGTCAGACCAAACGAAGATGGCTGATACAGAAGTGGCCTTGTTAATAAACATGGATATATCTCCAAGAGGAACATTGGTGAGAAGAACCGGCATGGTTAATCACAAACGAGGCGCTATTTGGGGTGATATTAAGGGGAAAACATGGGCGCAGTTAAATGAGGAGGTATAACTTTGTTCATTATTAGTTGCAAAGTTTTAAACGAGCCTAAGTTGTGTGGATTTGATACACAATTGAAAGCTACAGAATTTGTACAAACAGCAAAAGGTGACACTGTTATTGGAAAGATTTTTAAAGTTGACGGAGAAGGACATGTAGTATTTTATGAAGTTTCCTTTGATGGACAGGTAAGCCTGAAACCGAAAGAGGTGCAGTGATGGCAGCTCAATATACACCAAATTTAAATTTACTGAAACCTGGAACGGATGACAATATTGGTATTGAATCAAGTTTGAGTCAAAACTTTCAAAATGTTGATGACAAACTTGGGAATGCTTTAAAGGATCATAAAAATAAAACATGGGATTCATTAGGTGAAAGGTTAAAAACTGAAGCTGAGGCACAAGAGGAATTGGTTTCCAAAGTAAGTGTATTGGAGAATAAGCTTCCCAATGCTGTTTTAGATGATGGATTTATCCGTGCAATTGTTAACCGTGGAGCATCTTCACAGGCTCCAGAGAACACTTTACCTGCGTTCAGATGGGCTATTGATATGGGATTCTGGGGGATATATACCAGTGTTCAAATGACTTCAACAGGGGCATGGGTATGCATTCATGATACAACTGTTGATCGCACATCTAATGGCACTGGTGCTGTATCTTCCAAAACTCTTGGTGATTTAAATGCTTTAGATTTTGGAGAATGGTTTAACATTAGATACAAAGATACGAAGGTTTGTACAGTTCAATTATTCTTGCAAACATGCAGACTTGGTGGGGTTGTCCCTTACATTGAAATCAAAGGCGGTAACTATACAGATGTTCAGATTGAAGGATTGCTTAACATTATTAAGTCGTATGGCTTTGCAAATGGTTGTGCGGTTACTTCTTATAACCTGGACTATCTGAAAAAGGTTCGTCTTTATGATAAACAAATCGCACTTTGTCTGATGACTAACGAGTTTACTCAAACGGATGTAAATGAAGTTAAAGCGTTAGGGAATGCGTTCATCAGTGCTGCTAAATCTAAAATCAATGCTGCTACAATGTCTATGGCTAAAGGGTTGAGAGTTGAAGCCTTCACTGTTAACTCAAATAATGATCTTAGAGATTTAATTAAATTGGGAGTTCGTGGAGCAATGACAACAAGAATTCCATTTGGAAGGGGGTATTAGGATGATTCCAAATGCAATAGTAACTAAACAATATAGATTCGGTGATTTGACAGAACTTTATAGAAGTTCGATTGTTACAGGCTCTTCAGAATTGACTATTGAGAATGATGCAATCCGTTTTCACCGAGGAGCAGTCACAGATAAATGCTACTCTTATTGGCCGGTTTATGCACCCACAGGCAGTATTGTTGAAGTTTCTTTTGAAGCTAGGACAATAAACCTTAGTTCTAAAGGAAGTGTTTCATTTGAACAATATTCAGGGCCAGAGGTTGTTATTGGTCAATCAGGCACACCGGTTGAAAACTTTGAGATTGATGATATTTACTGGAAACCATACACCGTGACATGGGATGGCTCAACTATTCGTCCATATATGGGAATTGTCATGGGAATGAGAGATGTTGTAGGAAGCGTTTATTTTCGAAACATTATTATTACTGTCTATAACACAAACAATTACTCACCTGAAGTGAAAATGTGTATGTTGAAATACACTAAGTCCTCAAACACATGGATCATTGATGATGCACCTGGACGATTTAGTAATACAGGCTGCATTGAAGTACGTAAAGTTGGAACAGAAGATGCATTAGAAGTTAAATTCTCTCCAGTTGAATCGTGGCAAAGACCTATTGGAAACGCACATATGGAATACAATCCAGATACTGCACGGTACATTGCAAAATGTAGTTCAGTTACTCGAAATCGTACTTTTATCAATATCATAGATATGAATACAGGACAATCAGTTAAACTCAATTCACTTCCAGGTGACGCATATATCGCAGTAAATGTGATGTCTCAGTGAGGGAGGTTTATTATGGCAACGTGGGGGAGTTTAAAAAAAGAATCCGCAATACCTGAGAACCTTTATGGTAACGGGCAAGGATATTTCCGTTATTACAATGATAATAATCAATACCATACAATTGTGGCTGTAAATGGAAAGTTGCTTAAGGATGGCGGGGAAATAGTCATCCAGGGACTTGAATCGGGATTTCAGACAGATCGAATGATTGAAGCAGTACAATTTAAAGACAAGATGTTTATCGCTACGGGTACAAAACTTGTTGAGTATGATGGAACAATTGCTAAAGTTGTAGAAGCTTATAAGCCAAAACCGTTAGAAGCTCTGTATATCGGCACGAATGGACTTGCCGAGAATCCTGACTCTTATTTAGAAGATGGTACAGAGGCTTTTTTACGTTTAGAAGGTGTTGCGCCATCTTTAAATAAAGGAATTGCTAATACTCCAACAACCTTTACTGCCTTTGTATCAAAGGTAAATGCTTTGGATGTAATTGAGTATAAATTTGAATATATGGGAGAAGGATTTGACACTTTTAAGCCAGGTAAGAATTGGTCAACAGATAAAACGTGGACATTCACTCCTAAAACAGCTGGTACTTATAAGATCCAAGTCCATGCTAGAAAACAAGGCTCCACGTCAGATCCTACAGAAGACTCTCCACAAGTGTTCCAAATGCCATATACAGTAACAGCAATTGATGAAAATAAGAAAGTGGACACGTCTCAAATGCACAGTTGCAATCGAATCCTGCTGCATTGGGAACGGTTGATTGTATATGGAGACAAAAAGAATAAAGGAACAATATACATATCAGAGCTTGGTAATCCAAGATATTTTCCTGTTTTAAATACATTGGAGTTTCAAAATAATGAGCAAGAGTCCTTAACAAAATTAGTTCAATATCGTGATTTTATCGTAGCTTTTATGCCTAGCAGTATCCAGGCATTATATGGTAAGGCTCCAATTGGAAATGATCCATTTAGAAGAATGGTATTACATACAGGTATAGGTTGTATAGCTCCTGAAACAGCAAGAGTAATGGGGAATAATATTGCCTTTTTATCAAGACAAGGCATACATGTGCTGCAAAGTATGGGTATTACAGAAGACAAGATGAATGTGGCGAAAATTGATTCTGCTATTGAGAATGAGATCCCGATGGATACAGATGCATGTGCAATTGTTTTTCGTAATCAATACCATATCTGTTTTCCTCGATTAAATACAAGGTACAGACTCTATTATGAACGAGGAATGTGGACTAAAGATATATCACCACTGATGGATTTTTCACGCTTGTTTGAATGGAATGGTGAGCTTGTTGGACAGTCCCAAACAACAGGGAAAACATATAAATTCGATGATTCAGTTTATACGGATGCTGGACATGTTTACGAAGACAGAGTTGTAACAAAATCTTATAACTTTGGTGAGCCTCACAATCCCAAGAAAATGAAGGAGTTTCAATTAATCCTAGCTCGTTACAATACTGACGTTAACTTATCAGTGATTGTGAATGTAGACAACAATCCTGTATTAAATACGTTGCAATCGAAAGCGGAAGTTGTAAATGATTCTATACGGTGGATTGAAGAACATGTACCTAACGTCAGTGTTGATGCAGGTACGGTCTTTGATGTATGGAAGCTCGGGATCAGTGCTTTTGATAATGCCCAGCAGAAGAAAGTTTCAATTCCTATAACAGGTAAAGGACATACAGTAAATGTAGATATACGGCACCAAGAAGATGGGCCGAACGCTTTATTGAGCGCGGGATTCATCTTTAAAACGAAAAAGCCTTAAGGGGTGATTACATGGCAAAAATTGAACAAGGAATATTGAAACAATATCGTGCTGGAGACCGAATGTCAGCCGAAGATTATAAAAGAGATCAAGAGATTTTTAGATTGGCAGTTAATGATTTAGAAGATAAGTACCAGGTATTGAAACCAAATGAATCGTTCAAGTCAGAGGTTGAAAGTACGCTAATTTCACTTTCCACTTCCGTAAACGGAACGCTTGCTGAACTTGAGCAATTGAAGATAGATCTTGAATCAATCAAGCAAGCTACAACAACTGAAGACGATACATGGGAGGTAAGTGATCCTAACGATCCTTTAACACAACTGCAATCCTTAACAATGGCAGTAACAAACGAAAACGATTCATGGGAGGTATAAATAATGGCAGATTTAATGTTAAGAATGGCAGGACGTTCTGAATCAGGAGTAGCAAAACCAATAAAAACGGATGAAGATGGAAAAATACAAGTAGGTGGGGAACTTAAACTCTCTGGGAGTAGTCTTAAAGAAAGCTCCAAGACACAGGCTGATGCAGTTGCCGGAACTTTAACGTTCGGTGCTGCAATCAGTCACGTTGAAATCTACAACGCTGACCCAACAAACATTGGAACTTTTAACGTGAATGGGTTTAACATCAAAGTCCCTCCTGCGACTCCGTGGGAAGGTAAAGTAGAAGGCACTCCAAGAAATACGGTTACGGTGACAGGCTCAACGTCTTATATCGTTAACCGTGTAGGGTAGGTGCTGATATGGGATATGGAAAGAAAAATAGTAACCCCATCATTGTTGATATTAGTGAGGCAGTCAGTACGCAATTAGCTGAAAAACCTTCAAAAGCAGATTTTTTAAGCTATCAAACGATTCCTTACAATCCAATGCCACCCAAACAAGGATTGAAAACATCCAACCCTAAAATCGTCCGAAAAACAGACAACAATGAATTTGTCGTTATCCAAAAAACCAACAAAGGCTACCTGTTGTATACTCTTAACACAAAAAACGGGGATACTGGTGTAACTTCGGTTGGAGTTAATTGGGACTTGATAAGGCTAAAAAAGGTAGAATATTCAAGTCTATCGTATGTGTGGTGGGATGCTAATCCAACTATAGGAACATTCGCTTCAACATTTTCTGCTGCCGGCATTAATACAAGTCAAGAACAGGGCTACTTTGGTTCTGCATTGACATCAGGCAGTGCTATCTCAGACGATGGAACAGGAAATGGCTTTAGTGTAAAAACGTTAGGCGCTTCTTCAAGTGTCACATTTACAATTGAGTCTAGTTATGAAGCATTGACAAACATCCTGTTTATGGGTTCGAGCGGTTCTAGCAACAGTGTGGACATTTTGGTGAATGGCGTAGTTGTTAAGAATTTCAACCCTCAATCTTACAGACTGCCAGATCAAGGGAATTATGCTGTGCTTAATTTCGATTTGCCAAGAGCAAATTTCAGCACTGAAAAAAATCTCACTGTGGAAATAAGAAACAACGACGCAACAAGAGTGTTTTATTTCTGCTGTTTTAACTTTAACGAATTGAAGAATTACAATGGTGGCAGAGTAAATAAATTCAAAGCATTCCAGTCAGGTAAGCATTTTATTAACGGTGCCGGAGCCAACGATTACGCTATTTATGATAGTGATTTAGGGAAATGGGTGGGGTCTTTCCACGGTGGAGAGACAAGTGAATACGCAAAAGTGCCATGGAAAAACTTAGTTGATGGGTACGAGGAGACTCAAACTTTAACAGATGTAGCCACTGTACCATTAAGTTCCTGGTGTGTTTTAAATGAATTTCACCTTATGCAAAAGACTAACCTAAACAATAAAGGCAACATGACATCTGTATTTGATTTCAGCACAGATGGCAGCATGGAGATGAAGTTCGGGCTATCGAATTGCACAATTAACACCGTTAATTTTTACACAGCACTAACATGTACTCATAAGGATTTTTTACATGTGGTATTCCCTGAAATTGCATCCATAACAACTAATGCAAATAATTATTTCCGTCAAGCTATGGGTGAGATAACACAAAGAAATTCAGCAGAATTGCTTGATCTAAACATAAGATACACTACTTTTAATCGTTACAGAGGGGATTCAAGAATCAATCCATATGTGACTCAAAATGTGGATTATAGCAAGTTTTATTATGGAGTGGTTGCAGGCGATGCAAGCCCGATAAACATTCAGAGCCTAACATTCGCTAAAGGGCTTGATTTCTCGGTAAGAAAATAGACTGTAATCTTAAACTCTCGGAATTCTAGAGCTGAACTCACAAAAAGTAAGTAGTAACCAAAAGAGCCTGTAAAAAGGCTCTTATTTTTATTTAAGGAGGTTTTTAAATGATACCAGTCTACAAAAAGACAGCATCGACTTCACGTGTAGCTATGGGAAAACCTGCTGTCAAAAAACCAGTAACTCCTAAACCACCTTCCCCAACTACAGCAATTGATATTGAAAAATATCGAACGAATAATACTCAGTTAACCGACTTAAAGAAACAGTATGGCCTTGATTATTCAAGAAATTTTGCTCAACAACAAGCTCAAGCAATGGCAGATGCAAAACGCACAGGATTAAATACTCAGATGAAGCAAGTTAATGAGAATGTAAATGGTGCCAATGATGCTCTTTCTCGAAACAATTTCCAACAATACATGAATCAAGCACAAAGCCAAGTAGGAGCAGGAATTAATGGTGGTATGCAAGCTGATCAAAATATGAGGCTTGCTATGTCTAGACAAGCAGCTATGGGGAACATTTACAGGGATGCAGCTACTCAAAAATCAAATATTTCTGCAAACATGGCTAATGTTGGGAAAGAACAAGTTGCTGAAGAAAACAGGATTTACAATGAACGATTACAGGAAGCATTCCAAAATGCAATGGCTGATACTCAAGCTAGACGAAGCGAAAACATGAACTTATTAGGTGCTGCTCAACAACAACGTTCGCAAAACATCAATATGGATCAATGGCAAAAACAATTTGCTGAACAACAGAAGAACACTAAATGGAGTCAAGACTTCAGTCAGAAGAACACTGCATTTGATCAGAAGATGGCTCTTGATCAGTTTAATGAACAGAAAAAGAACGTATCATGGGATCAGAGTTTCCAACAAACACAATATGCTGACAATAAGCAGTGGCGTGAATTCCAATATAACAATATGAGTGCATCAGAAAAAGCACAGCTTGAATGGGCGAAACAACAGTATGGTGAAGATGCAGCATGGAGAGATTACGAACTGAAATACAATGGTGAACTTATGAAAGGTCAGTATCAGGCAGAACTTGATGCTTATTCAGGTTCAGCTTTGGATTTTCTGCCGTAAACGGAGGAGGGGGATCGGTAGCAAATTATTATTTAAACAACTTCAGAGTATCATCAGAATTTGGAGAAAAACGTTCAACTGGTACACATTATGCAGTTGACTTTGCTGGAAAATCTCCTGGTGGTGCTATGGGTGCTAAAATTCCATCACTTTCATCAGGTGTAGTTTCACAAGTATTTATTAACAATGAAACAGCAGGACATGGCGTAATTGTTAAAGGTGCAGATGGTTATACATATCGTTACATTCACATGAAAGATGCTCCTGCTTTGAAAGTAGGAGACAAAATATCAACGGGGCAAAATTTAGGTTTGGTAGGTAATTCAGGTCGTTCAAGTGGGCCTCATTTAGACTTGAAAATAACGGATTCTAAAGGTAATCCTGTAGACCCAATGAAGATTATTAATGGAATGTCAAAGTCACAACCTTCAGCTCCACCAGGGAAAATGAGGGGAATTTATGGTGAATCTGCTTCGGTTCCTAAAGGTGGTTCATCATATACGAATACATGGAAATTAAATAAAGAAGCATTGAAAGCACCAGGGTATCAAACGTACAAAGGACACCTCGCTCAAGCGCTTCAGACGGGACAAATACCTGACAGTTGGGTGGTCGCTTTAACTGAACTAATTGGACGTGAATCAACTTGGAATCCAAGCGTAGGGAACAAAAAGAGTTCTGCTTGGGGATATGGACAATTTTTAAGTTCCACACGTTCACAGTATGAAAAGAAAATGGGAATTAGCTACAGCAATCCAGTAAATCAAATTCTCATGACTGCTCAATATGTCAAAGATAGGTACGGCTCACCTGAAAAAGCACTTCAATTCTGGGACAAAAACAATTGGTATTAGGATGGTGAATGAATGGCTTACAATTCAGATAAATACAAGAAAATATTTGAAGATAGATATGGGAAAGGCTCGTATGATGCGGGTCTTTCTTCAGCTCGTGAAATTGGCAGGTTAAAGACACAAGGAGAATTTGCAAAAACAAAATATATTGCTGCAATGAAGAAGTCACAAAAAGAAGCTGAGAAACGAGCTGAAGAAGAAGAGTTATATGGTGGACAAAGTAAAAAATCATATGATGCAAAGTTAAAGGAAATTGGCAAAATTACTGAGAAGCAAGAGAAAGCACAAAAACAGGGTCGTGGTGGACACATGCCTGATGAAAAACAAATTAAGAAAGAACGTGACATTCAAGCGGAGTATAAACGAACAGGTGTATTTCCTTCTAATATTCAAAAGATGCTTGATAACCTTGATTTCAGTGAAGCTGATAAGAAAAATGCTGAGTATAATGCTCAATTAAAAAAGGACAAAGAGAAAAAAAAAGAAGAGACTAGTCTTATAGATTTTATTGCTAACTTGGGCAAAGACAATGATTCCAAGTCAAAAAAAAAGAAAAACTCCGTCTGGGATGACATCGCAACTCCTTTAAAGAACTTTGGAAAAGGTGTCGGGTACATGTTTGACGGAGACAAGAAAACCAATATGTACACAGCTATGGACGAAAACATCAAAGATGCTGCTAACACAGAAAGAAGCACAATCACGAAAGAATCAGGTCGTGCTTTATCTCGTATTGCCAATACAGGAACGTTGGGAGCCTTGAAAGAAGGTTCTAAACGTTTGACCGGAGAAGATAACCAAGCATTTAAGAAACGTGAGAATGAGTCGACTGCAGGTAAAGTTGCTGACTTCGCTTATGATGCTGCAGGTTATCTTATTCCTGGTTTAGGTGCATACGGTGCTGTTAGAGGTGCGGGATTAGGAGTGAAGGCGGGATCTAAAGGTTTACAGAAAGCTGGACAACTAGCAAAAGAAGGAGCAATTGTTGGGGCAGGTCTTTCTACTGGTGAAGTCGGTATCCGTGAAGCTATTAACCCACAAGATTATAACTGGAAAGATAACGCTGCGTTAATTGGGATTGGTACTGCTGCCGGAGCGATTGCAGATCCTGCTCTATACGGTGCAGGGAAAGCACTACAAGCTGGAATCGGTAAAACTTTAAAGGGAAACGTTCCAGAGTACACAGGTAAACCGAGTGAATCTACACTCAATAAATTGGCACCTCAGCCAACCGCAAGAAATGAGTTTCAATCTGATGATTTATATAATAGGCTTAGTGCTATTCGTAAACCTGAACAACCAACTCAGATGATTAATGAAACAGCAGCATCTCAAGCTCCAAGTACACCAAGACAATACGAAAACATTTCTGCAGGTAGTGGACGTGATCCTGGTCTTCGGTTGATTAATCCAGATATTGAAGGCCCGAATGCGATACCTGTAGATTTAGATAACCCTGCATCACTAGTTAGACAGCAGATTGACACGACTTCACAAGCACCTAAGAAAAAGACTTCATTCGATAAAATTATGACAGCTGTAGTTGATGACTTACGACCACTCGACAAGGCAGTCAGGGATTTAGGTGGAAAGAACATTCCGGCTAATAAAAACCCATATATTAAGGCAAGATTGGCTCGTGGTGTAGCTGGGAAAGCAGAGACTTATCTCAAAGGTGGAATTTACTCTACTGATGGACAAAAAGTTGGGGCTTCATTAGAGGAAATCATAAAACCATTTGAAAACAGCATGGATACATTTCTTCCTTATCTAACAGCCAAGCGTGCTTTAGATTATGACGCTAAAGGATTAACTGCTGGAATTAAGCCAAAGAGTTTAGAAAACGTATCTGATCGTCAATTAGCTGATGCTACAATTAAACAACTTGAAACTCCTGAGTTCGCAGGAGCGCAGCAAGAACTTGTGAAATACAGCAGAAGCCTTCTGAATGAATTAAAGGAATCCGGATATTACACTGATGAAGCCATTGAGCAGATATTTAAAGAAAATCCTAACTATGTACCAATGAACCGTGTGCAAGATCCTAGTGTAAGAGGTTTTAAACCCCTAAGTGCCTCAAATAAATTGGCCAGTCTTGCAAATCCGACTAAAAAACGAACAGGTTCTCAAAAGCAGATTGTTAATCCGATTGAAAGCATGATTAAGAATACATACATTATCAACAATATTGCAGAGCGTAATAAAGTAGGTGTATCTTTACTTGAATTGATTGAAACTGCTCCTGAGAATAATATGTGGGGACGTGTTATTGGAAAAGGAAAGCAAGACAATTCAATTGATGGATTATCAAGTGTTCTAGATGAAGCAACAGTTCAAAGTAATGATGGGCGTGCGGATGCAATTGATAATTTATTCAAAGGTGAAGGTAATAAGGTTTATGTGTATCGGAACGGTGAAAAAGTTGAAATGGAATTGCAGGAAGATTTGTATAAAGCAATGCTTACGCTAGATAACAATCAAATACATCCATTCCTTAAAATCATTTCACATCCTACGTCTTGGCTTAGACAAGGAGCAGTTTTATCTCCTGACTTTGGCCCTGTTAACATCTTTCGAGATCAATTCTCCGCTTTTGTTAACTCAAAGTACGGATTTATACCATTTGTAGACATGTTTAATGGAATGGGAAACGTTCTTAAGAAAGATGATGTTTATTGGAAATGGAAAAATGCTGGTGGAGCTAATTCAATTTTAGCAACTCTTGACCGTGAATATTTACAGAAAGATATTCGTAGTATGATTAAGCGACCGATGACTCAGAAAATTAAAGACTTCTCTAAGAAGCCAATAAGCAATACAATAAACGCTGGTCTAACTCCGCTAAGAAAAATTTCTGAAATTACTGAGGAATCAACTAGGCTTGGAGAGTTTAAAAAAGGTCTAAAAAAGGGAGCATCTACAGAAGAAGCTGCATTCTATTCTAGAGATTTAATTGACTTTAACCGTGCTGGTAATCTAGGAAGACACTACAATCAGATAACTGCATTTTTCAATGCGGCTGTACAATCATTAGATAAAACTGCCAGGACATTTAAGTCTAATCCGGTGGGAGCTACTGTTCGTGCTACTCAATTAATTACTCTTCCTTCTATTGTAGCCTACATGTATAATAAGGATGAAGAATGGTACCAAGATTTACCACAAAGAGATAAGGATTTGTATTGGCACTTTAAAACTGGAGACACCATCGTAAAACTTCCAAAGCCTTTTGAAATTGGAGTTATGTTTGGTACTGTTCCGGAAAGAGTGCTGGATTTCTTACAGACAAATGATCCTGAAGCATTCAAAGAACTTGATGTAACAATTAGAAATGCATTCACTCCGCCTTGGCTACCTACAGCATTCGCTCCTTGGATTGAAATTGCAAGAAACTCTAACTCATTTAATAAAGCACCTATTGTCCCAAGAAGAGAAGAAGGTCTACTTCCTGAAGACCAATATGGCCCTTATCAAAGTGAATTAAGTAAACGACTCGGATCTGCAATTGGTAAATCACCAAGGCAAATTGAACATGCTTTTAGGGGATATACCGGGGGATTAGGTGGTTATTTCTTACAGGGAACTGATGCAATAGCACAAGCTAGTGGGGTAGAAAAAGCTCCTAAACCAGATCGCGGAGTTGCAGATTTGCCTATCGTTAATCGCTTCATTGTGAAAAATCTTGAAGGAAATAATCAAAGTGTGAATGATTTCTACAAGATGTATGATCAGTTAAACCGTGAGAACAAATCTGCTAAGAAGAATAAGGAAATTAATCCTAATGCTGATGTATCCAGACTCTTTAATCAATTACAAGGAAATATTAGTGATCTACAATCACAGAAGCGTGAAATTATTGAATCTAAAGAAATGAATGGAAAAGAAAAGACGGAAAAAATCAAAGAATTAGACACTCTAATTACTCGACTTGCTAAGAATGGTCTGCTTAAAGCCAAAGAATGAAAGCGGTGGAATCCACTTGATGAAGAACATTAAATTGGGTCTATGGGGTATATTAGGTTTTCCAATTGGATTGGTAATTTATTTTATTTACATTCATGTTGTATCTTTAATAGATCCTATACTAACAATTTGGTTTGGAGGAGCTGTATTACTCGCTTTAATTTTTGCAGTATTTCTTATTATAAAAAACGTATCATATGTCATTTACACCATGTTTAAAAAAGATCGTGGTGTAGATGAAAAAGGATTTAAAAATTTCTAGGGAGCCTTCGGGTTCCTTTTTATTTTGTCAGAAAGGGGGCGTTATAAGTAATGGATGATTTACAGTTTATACATAATTATTTATTTGGCGGAGTGAAATTTTTAGATTTACTTATGCTTTTAATGCTTGTAGATATTATTACAGGCATCATGAGAGCTATTAAAGAGAAACGATTAAGAAGTAGAAAGGCAATGTATGGATATGCTCGAAAGGTGGGCGTATTTGCCTTGATAATTGTTGCAAACATTATCGATACAATTTTAGGACTGAATGGTCTTGTAGCTTATGGAACGGTAATGTTTTATCTGCTAAATGAAATTTTATCTATAGTAGAGAATCTTTCACAAATTGGAATGAAGATTCCTGCCATAATAACAGACAAATTACATGTTCTTCAGGATGAAAATAAAGAAGCTGCTCCGTTGATTGTCACTGAGAAGATCGAAGTAATTCAAGAAGAAAAAAAATAAGCTGCCTTCGGGTGGCTTTTTATTATGGGAGGAATTGAAATGACAAAATTAATCGCAATTGATGATGGTCATGGACTGAGCACTCCAGGAAAAGAAACAGATATTATTCCTGAGCTTGAAAGGAAAGTAAAAGAGAACGAATTTAATAAAGAGTTTGCAAAGTATCTTGAAATTGAATTGAAACGATGTGGCTTCAGAACATTTCAACTTGCTCCAACAGATTATGATGTACCGCTTAAAGCTCGTACTGACTTAGCTAACAGAGTGAAAGCAGATTTATTGATAAGCGGACATTTTAATGCAATTACAGGTAAATTTGCAACGTCTAAAGCTGAAGGATTCTCTGCTCATGTACATAGTAAAACAGGTAACGCTGCTAAATTTGCTAATATTGCACTTAAACATTTATCTGGTGGAACTCCGCAGAAGAATCGTGGATTAGTTCAACAAAACCTACATATGACTCGTGAATCACATATGCCAGCTGTTCTTTTTGAATTTGGCTTTATGGATAATCTGAGAGAGGCACGTCTAATGCTGAATGTAGCCTTTCAAAAGGAATGTGCTCAAGAAGTTGCTAAAGCTGTATGTGAGTATTTTAGTGTAGTTTACGTACATGAAACTAAGCAAGAAGCGGTCAAACCTGCAGCTAAACCAGCACCAAAGAAAGAGGAATCTGTTCGTATCCTCACAGGTGGTCTAAGTCCTGCAATGGTCGAGGAGATATCAATTTACTTTAAAGAAAAAGGTTGGTATGCCCAAGTGAAATTCACCACTGACGGTGAGAATCCTCGTGCGCTTACTGGTGGATTAAAAAGTAAAGCTCGTGCAGAGTTCGAATCTTGGCTTAAAGCTAAAAAGTGGTACTATGAAATCGTACAGAAGTGAACTTAAGGTTTAACTATTAGGTCACTTCTGTTTACATTTAACAAGCTACATAATTGATCGACTTGTTTTAAATTAATATGTTTTTTATCTCTCTCAACAGCCATCAATGCGCTTACAGACATATCTAAATAATCTGCAATGAAACCTAATGATATTCCTTTTTGTTCTCGGATTTTTCTAAGTTTGGAACCAACAATCATTTTAATCATCCTTTAACTTGGGTCTCAATTAAATAATCGGATTGTTGGATAAAAATTTCAACTTGTAATGCTCTTGATTTCATTTGATCAGGAGCATTACTTTTTTTATTACTTCAATTTTCTTGATACTATCAAGCTTAATTTGTTTAAACCATTCAGCAGATATCCTCACTGTAATCGTACAAGTCCTCAACCGTGACACCAAGAAGCCTGGATAGTTTAAATGCATCCTCTAAATTTGGTCTAGACTTTCCGGAGCACCACAATGAAATGGTGTTATTAGACACACCCATTTGCTTTCTAATCTCTTCGCGTGTATAGGGTGATAATTCTATATATGGCTTTATTTTACTTATCAACATTTTATATCCTCCATAGAGCATTTACCACTAATTTCTACATTTCTATAAATAAACCTTTCACCATAATTTTTTAATTAATCATAAATTTTTTGTGATAGCCGGTTATTAGACAATCCATAAACTTAATAACTTAAATTACGTCCCTTTATTCGGAACTAAATTCGCTAAACT
Organism: Metabacillus sp. cB07; assembly: GCF_016839225.1. Classification (NCBI taxonomy): domain Bacteria; kingdom Bacillati; phylum Bacillota; class Bacilli; order Caryophanales; family Bacillaceae; genus Metabacillus; species Metabacillus sp. cB07. The sequence goes on from NZ_CP069296.1 coordinate 1,191,850, forward strand.
GGCCTCCATGATCTGAACAATAATGTACCGACAGCACAAATCAATCTTCGTATTAGTTTTCGCAGGGTGAAATCATAAACGAACCAATAAAGTATGATTTTACTGCAGCTAAAGCCTATTATTCAGTTCGTTTTCCAAGGGACTATCTTACAGATATTAAGATAAAGAGGTGGTGCTCATGTTTATAGAAATTGCATCGAGTGCAGCGATGGGTTCATTCTTACTTTACTTAAAATTTAAAAATGAAAATGCAAATAATGATGCAGAAAAATTCCAAAGAATTGCTGCAAATTCCGGTTTGAAGATTAAGGAAGGAACACAAACAAGAACTATACAATTGCTCAGAAAAACTAAAAAAGCTTGGGGAACAGAATTGGCCTACAGAATACCGTTAGGTTTGTCCTTAGATGATTTTGAAAAGGAAAAGTCTCGTTTTCAGGATGGATTAAATAACAAACGTGGAGAGCTGGAGTTTAATTTTAAGAAATTGAAGAATTTAAAACTTGATCGGACAATTATAAGCCAGTTGAAGAAAATCCTTAGTAAAAACAAAGGCGCAAGAAAAGAAATCGAGTTTTCTTATGATGGAGTTTTATTAGTTAAAATCTACAATGAGCCATTAACAAACAAGTTTTTATACAGTGACGTTGACAGGTGTATAGGATGGGAAGTTCCTGTAGGAATAAGTAGGAATGGTCAAATTAAACATGATTTTGATAAAAAGGCACACATCATCGTTGCAGGCACCACCGATTTCGGCAAATCAAATTGGGTAAATAATGCTATTGCAACACTGATTAAAAACAATCCAAGCGAGGTAGAATTTACACTCATTGATCTAAAGGGCGGTTTGGAATTCAGTCCCTATAACTCGTTAAAACAGTTAAAGACACCGGTAGCCACGAATGAAGATGAGGCTCTAGAAGCACTGCAATCAGCTGTTGATCAGATGGAGATAACAATGGAAAAGTTGAAGAAAAAAGGTTTTAAAAATGTAAAGGATGCTGGATTTAAGAAGAGACATTTTGTGATTATTGATGAAGCTGCAGACATTGCTGACAATAAAGAATGTCAAGAGTTGTTGAAAGATATAGCACGGAAAGGTAGAGCTGCAGGCCTCAGACTCATTTACACAACCCAATATCCTACAACTGAGACAATTAGCTCTCAAGTGAAGAGAAACTGCATAGGACGATTGTGCTTCGTTTTAGATACTTCAACTGCAAGTGGAGTTGTATTAGACCAAGGAGGCGCTGAGAAACTGCCTCTAATTCAAGGAAGAGCATTATACAAAGATGTTAAGTTAATTGAAGTTCAAACTCCATTTATCAGTGATGAAGAGATAAGGGAGGTAATTAGGCCTCAAATTAACATACGAGCTAGAAAGGGTGTCAGGGTTGAAGAAAATGCTATTAAAGGAGACACGGGAAACAGCGATACTCTTGTCATTGAGCAAGCTTGATTATTTAAACAGATCACAATTGCAAATACTTCATAATCTCGGTGGAGATAGGAATGCCCAAAAAATACTGAAGGACATGAATGATAAAATAAGTAGCTTTCGTGATGGGGAAAGTGTTTATTATTTAAATGCTAAAGGGAGATCAATTGTAGGTGGTAAGGCAAGGAATAAAACGTTACAGGCACGTCATTATTTGATGAGAAATTACATTTACATTGCGTTCGATAAGCCGGATTCCTGGAAGTCGGAACAAAGATTGAAAACGCAAAAAACTAAAATTGCTGTAGTAGCTGATGCAATTTTTTATGAGGAACAAAGAATGCATATAGTTGAGGCTGACCATATTCAAAAGATGATAAAGAATGAGAGGAAGATTGAAAAGTATCGAAAGCTAATTGAATTGAATGTTTTCGGTCATGTGCCTAAGTTTGTTTGGATAACTACCACAGAGTACAGAAGAGAAAAATTAAAGAGGCTATGTGAAGGATTGGATGCTTTAATATTTACCGTTTCAGAATTCAGTTAACAGGAGAGGATTGATTAAAATGGCCAAAACACAATCAATGTCTGTAAAAGAGTTCATGTCAGGTGAATGGAAGGTGAGCAAAAAAGAAAAGATAGCATTTGCTTCATTAGCAAGTATGTCTCTTTATCCCTTGTTCATATCTAAGCCAGCTTCAGCAGGTGCAATTAGTGGAGTTATTACTGAAAAGACGGTAAATGCATTTGATCCAATTGTTGATTTAGTTCAAGGCTTATCTTATCCCATTGGAATAATTGTAATGATGTGTGGGGGGATCATTTGGATGATTGGGAATAAAGAAAAAGGTTTAAGCTTAATTACTAATGCTGGTATGGGCTACATTATTGTGCAGATGGTTCCACTGGGGATGAAATTATTAGTTGAAGTAGCAAAAACTTTTTAGCCACCTTAGGGTGGTTTTTTACTTTTTGAAGCCAAAAAAACCTACCGAAGATTAAATATCGGTAGGTTTATCCGTGTCTTCAACTAATTCAATTACTTCTTCAATTTTACAATCTAAGTATTCACATATTTGAATAATTACGTTTAATGATACCAATTCGCCTTTAGTCATTTTGGCTAGAGTAGCAGAGGAAATCTTAAGATCTCTTTTTAAATCGACTTTCATTTTGTCACGTTTAATTAATGTGATTTCCATTGGTTTAAAGCTTGGCTTGAATTTTATTTTTAACACCTGCCCTTAAATATTGTATAAGTTTATTTTACCACAGATAAACAAGAAGTTTAACAATCTAAATTTTTTATTTAATTATGTTGACAATTAGTTTTGTTTATCATATTATAAGTTTAGAAAGTTAAATGAAAAGTTTAGAAAGTGGTGATGGAGATGAAGCAAGTCAAAATTCAGATCGAACTTGCTGGCCAATTTGAAGAAGTAAATGCTTACCTAGTCGATGATCAAAACGCTGTATATTACTCAGACGATACAGTATGGCTAGTAGGTGTTAGTAAGCAAGGATACACTTACAAGCAAAATACGGCTCATGTGCAGCTTGCTAAAGGTCAATTTTCAGATCCTGATTTGGTTATTCGATTCATCATTAACTTCTGTAAAAATTGTACCTTGTGGAATTTTATCTTGAACCATCACGACAGACAAGAAGATGTTGCTTACGATATTACAAATTATCAGTGAGGTTAGGTTCAAGATGAACCTTGCAAAATTACAAAACAAAGGGAGAGATTTTATAATGAAAACTCAAACAAAAGTAAACTACATAGGCGCTGCTGAAATTACGGCTGATTTTGATTTTAAATTTGAACTACCTGCAAATATATCTGAGCAAGATGCAGTTAACATGACGATGGATTATACAAGTAAGCTACAACTTTCTTTAGAGTTAGGGATTGAAAACTACATTAGAGAAAACTTTCCACAAGTGGTGTTGCCGAATGGAATCAGCGTGAGGGCAGAGAATATTGAGGAAGACGAGGACATGTGAAAACATGTCTTTTTTAAAAGCCTTAAAAATTTGTTCTACTATTAAGAGCTGTAGAGTATATTGTATAAGGTATGCATAAAATTTTTAACTGATTTTTGGTTTCGTGGTTTCACAAATGGTTTCCCAATAGCGATAAATAGAAAATTATACAGGTTATTAGAGGTAAAATACAAAGTCCAAGATCCTTGATATATAAGGGATTGAGGCTAATAGTTATACTTGCAGGATACTGAAGGATAATTATAAAACTTCCTTGACAGGGAAGGGGTCGGGGGTTCAAGTCCCTCACAGGTCATTACTTTTAAAGGGTTTCCCGGAATGGGGAGCTCTTTTTTGTTAATAACAATACGAAAAAGCACCCGGCATTAATAGAATGCATCGGGTGCTTTTTACTGTAAAGAATACACATAGAGATAAATATATAAAGCATGCAAGTACGATCCGACTTTCGAACCGCCAAACCGCCTATTGGAAATTTTTTCTGATAAGGGGTGTAAAAGTCATGAAGAAGGGTAATAGATGGATGGTTCATTTTTACTGATTTTGTTCCATTTTCTATTTATTTTCCATTTCATCTTTTTTCCCATTTTCATCAAAGGTATAATTTAAAAGTCTTTCTAAAGACCTGGAATTATTCCTTAATGATAGAAAAAATTGATAGGAGAGTGATAAATATGAAGAGTACTAAGAGGACTTGTCTTATGCTGCTTTCAGCTCTTTTCGTCTTTTTTGCGCTTGCAGCATGCGGAGGCGGGGAACAGGCTTCCGGCGGAGAAGATAAGAAAGAGAATGCTAAAAAAGAAGAAGCGGCTACTGAGAAAGAAAAAGAGGATGAAGTTGAAATAGCCGGCAGCCTTGAGGATATTGTAAAAGAAGAACCTGGAAAATATTCAGGGAATGCTTACAATAAAGCGGTTATACATAAAGCTTTAGATGAAAAGTCGTTTGCAGATAAAGACAGCTTTCAAATCTATGGGGAGCTGCTCAATCTAGTGAACGAAGGGGAAAACTACAAACCTTATTATGATTTTTATGAAGAATTCAATCCGAGCATAGAGACCTCTTTAAGCAATATGCCTGGAGGAATGACGCTTGAAAACGGTGAGATTGGACTTAATACGAATATCTCAATCCTGCTTGATGCAAGCGGCAGTATGGCCCAGAAAATTGGCGGCCAAACGAAAATGGATCTGGCAAAAAAAGCTGTAAATGACTTTGTTGCTTCCATGCCTGAAGGAGCAAACGTGTCACTCAGAGTTTATGGTCAGGAAGGCAGCAACAGCGACAGTGATAAGAAGCTTTCGTGCGACAGCACAGAAGTGGTCTATGATTTGAAGCCTTATAATGAAGCAGAATTTAAAGATTCACTTGGAAAGTTCAAGCCAACGGGCTGGACGCCAATCGCTAAAGCCATTTCAGAATCTAAAGCAGACTTTGAGAAATCAGATAAGCAGGGACAAAATATTATTTATGTAGTAAGCGACGGGATTGAAACATGTGACGGAGATCCTGCCAAAGAAGCAAAAGAGCTGCATGATTCAAACATTGAAGCCGTTGTAAATATCATTGGTTTCGATGTAGACAGCAACGGTCAAAAACAGCTCATGTCTGTAGCTCAGGCAGGCGGCGGACAGTATGAAACGGTTGATACGGCTGAAGATTTCCAGGAGTTATGGGAAGATGAACGCCAGCGTCTGTGGAACGAATGGTGGGACTGGGGCAACAAAAACTGGAATAAAGTATGGGAAGAGCAAAGCGAAAAACAAAATGAGCTCTATGAGAAAAAAAGAGATTTGACGAACATGATTTACGAGGAGAAAACAAGGCTGAATGAAGCAGCTTTCTACCTTCAGGAAAAAGAGCAAATTGAATATGACGTTCGCCAGGAGGTCACGAGCTTAGTCGACCAGCGCCATGAAATCCTGAAAGACTACGCTGAAGATACGCACGAAACAATGCTTGATACAGTTAAGACCGAAGGCGAAGACCTGAAGGATTCCATTCAGGAGAAAAAAGAGGAAATGACGGATAAATACAAGAAAAATTAGGATTTTCTTTTCAAAAATTTGTGCAAAATCAGACAGGGTGATATATAGCCTTGTCTTTTTTTTCTTCTTATATAGAAAAGCGCTGCAAAGCAGTACCTCAAAAGGCCACTATTAAAGCACGAGGCATGCCTACAGTCCGAACGGTGAGTTTAACAATCTAAATTCACGGTCTAACAATCCAAATCAAGCATCTAACAGTCCAACCAAGCTTTTTAACAATCCAAACCAAAAATCGTTTTCAAATGCTTTACAAATACTTATCACGTTTTCCCTGGTAACACCCGCTTACTGGAAATATAATAGATGTATGCTTCCTACTAACCAATTGCGAGGGGATATTCGTGGAAAACAGGGAACTTCTGCTGGCCATTACAGAATTAAAATCCAGTATGGACAAACGGTTTGATGCACTTGAAAAACAAGTAGATTCTAGACTTGATAAGGCAGAGGAACAGCTGTACAAGCTTTCAAGGGCCATACATTCTGGCGGAGATGACCACGAAGAGGATATTCATAAACTTGGTGAAGAAGTAAGAGATTTGAGATTGTCAGCAAAGTATTTGCTGTCTAAGATCAGTGAACATGACGTTGAACTATACAAAGCGATGAATATGCTGAAAAACACCTCTGATGAGTAGTCGGAGGTGTTTTTTTTTGCGGCGGACCATGCAGGCAACTCAGGATTATTGAATGATTCTTTTCAAACAGCACTAATTGGCCTGACATTTTCTTAAAAATGGTGTTTCCAACTATGTCAAAAAATGGCGAAAATGCATTAAATATAGGATGAATTTAAAGGATTTACTGGTGAAAGGGGCTGTGTTTATTAAATGGCTACAATCAACTGTAAGGGAATCAAGAAAGAAGCAAAGAAAATCAGGGTAACGAAATTTGAAGAAAAAGATGTGGAGGTTAAAAACAAATCAGATTTAAGCATGATTGGTAAAGGAAGGCAAGGCGCGGTTTTTCGTATAAATGACCAGATGTGCATGAAGGTGTACGGAGAAATGGAGGACTGTGAGAGAGAGTTTTATGCTTTGTCCCTTGGAAAAAACACCAGTCTTCTTCCGAAGGTTTACTGTAAAGGTGATAACTTTGTCGTCATGGAAATGGTTTATGGTGTGGATTTAAGAGAATACCTTCAAGTGAATCCGCTTACAAGAGAGCTTTCTCATAAGCTGATTGATATGCTTTCCGTTTTTAAGGAAATTGGATACGAACGCATAGACCATCATAAAAGGCAGATTTATCTTCAAGAGGATGGGAGCCTGAAAGTGATTGATGTGGGAAGAACGGTCTGGAGGAATCGAACATATCCGTATCCGAGAAAGCTATTGCTGAGTCTCGGTGAAGAGTATAAAAACACCTTCCTCTCGCATGTACAGGAAGATGCTCCGGAGCTTTATCACGAATGGAACCATTACATGGAAATGGAGCAGCTTTCAAGAAAACTGTATGAAGTCATTTCTTCTGAAAAATCGCCGGACTCAAAATCACTGAAAAAGAAAGTGAAAAAGCTGTTGACCACACGGGATGCAGAGCTGCATGCTGCTAAACTTGAGAGTCTTGTCAGAAAAGTGGTCAAAGAAGAAAGAGACAGGGAGCTTTTAAAGGAACAGGAGAGAACGCAGGATAGAAAATACTCCTTATAGCAATGGAAAGGAGCAGGCTATGAAAATATTGGTGATATGGAGACTGCTCACTGTAGGCGGCGTAAACGCCGGCTGGAGAAACCGGGCGATCTATTTTAAAAAGTACGGAATTGAGACGGATTTTCTTTACAGCAAAGACCTTGGCGGCATGCATATGGTTCAAGATGTTGCAAAAGTATATTTGACCAATGATAAAAAGGAAATTAACCATATTCTTACACAAAATCAGTACGATGTTGTGATTGTTGTGGATACAAGCAAAGCATATACGTGGCTTAAGGATGCAAAGTACAAGGGTCCTGTCATTATTGAAGCAAGAACACCGGAATTAACAAAGCTCTCAAGAAATCTCAGCGGAAGCAATCAAATAACTCCATCTTTCTATATCGTGCCTTCACATTATCAAAAACGGGTCCTTTCGACACTTATTGATCCTGAAGCTCGAATTGAAGTCATATACAACGGGCTCGACCCGAATGTATTCGTTCCTGCACAGCCTGAAATTCCAACTGGAGTCCCCGGCATATGCAGGGGGAAAAAAATTATTGCCTATATAGGCCGGCTTGATGTGAGGAAAAATTGGAGACTCATGCTCAAAATTGCGAAAGTAATCAGTAAAGAGCGGGATGACCTTGAATTTTGGGTGATAGGAGGCGACAAAAGTGTGGACCGGGAGTTATTTGCCGAAGAATTAAAGAAGCAGAAATTAGAAGATGCGGTAAAGTGGCACCCTGTTATTCCCTATCATCAAATGCCTGTAATGTATGCAAAAATTAAGGAATCCGGGGGATGTACCCTGGCGACTACCCTATCAGAATCATTCGGGAATACCTTTATTGAATCAATGGCCTGCGGGGTACCTGCAGTTGCTCCAAGAACAGCCTCCATTCCTGAAATCGTGTTGCACGGAAAATCAGGCTATCTCTACAGGGAAAATCATGTAAGAGGTGCAATAAACATGATTTATCGGGTAGTTGATGAAAAAGATAACTACCAGCACTTGTCCGATTTTGCGGTTAAAAGGGTAATGGAGCATTTTCAACTTAGCCATTGCGCAGAGCGGTATATTGAATTGTTTCAAGAAATAAAGAGGGATGAAGGACCATGAGCGTCTATAAAAAATTATTCGAAAGCAAGACAGAGAACGCTCACCTTATCCAGCTAGAAAACGGTCATGATTATGTGGTCAAGTTCTATAAGCCAACTGAAAATAAAGCACTCATCAACGAGTGGATCGGTTATTGTCTTGCACGATTTATGGGTCTTCCTGTACCTAAAGCAGAACAAATTCAGTTACCGGAAACATTTTTTAATCAGCTTCCAAACCGGAAAGGGATTATTTATACCCCGCATCAATTTGCTGTCCACTATGTTCCGGACTGTGTAAATGGACATGAAACTACTGTGGGAAAAATAGTCAATGGGGAAGACCTTGCAAAAATCATTTTGTTTGATTATTGGCTTTGCAATCTTGACAGGACACGGAAAAACATTCTTCTGAAAGAAAAAAGTGACAGAGTCTTTTTCTTATATAGTATTGACCAGGCAGAGATCTTCGGTTCAAATGCCTGGACGTGTGACAGCCTGCAAACCCTCCCTGATACTCTTCTCAAAAGTGCTACTCATAAAATAATGGCATCCTTTATTCCGAATGAACAAACGTTTAAAGAGCAGCTGGAAATCATCCAGACCATTCCGACACAGTTTCTTGAAGAATTGTTCTCATTCATACCGGCAGATTGGCCGCTGACTGAGCTTGAAAAGGAAGCAGCTCTGCAGGTTCTGAATATCAGGCGGTTTCAAGTTTTGCCTAAATTGATTCCATTATTCATAAAAAACATTTACAGAAATGCCAAGTAATGCACTTCTGCTTTGTATCTCCTGTATGAACTTGAACAATATTTATAGAGAAGGGAACAGTATGAAAATGTGACCTTCAAATCTTTGAGCCTCGCTGAGCGGGGCTTTTATTATTCTGTCTGAAGAAGAGAAATTTTAAGAGGGTTATTTCCCCAATCCAAAATTCTGATACCTTATATGAAATTTTCTAACTTATGCAGGAGGGCACTTTTTCTTACAATGAGGACAGATAGAAAACATCATAGAAATCGGGGTGGTGAGCAGATGGAAGCGAAGATTGTACGGGCAGAGGAGCAAGTGATTGCGCCCAGTACAAAAAAAGGAAGATTAAAACGGGATCTAAAGAGGATGAATTCCCAAAAATATTTGCAGATTATGGCACTGCTCGGTATGGTTTGGATGTTCATTTTCAACTACGTGCCGATGTATGGACTGATTATAGCTTTTAAGGAGTTCAGCATTATCAGCACAATCAGAGAGGCACCGTGGGTTGGACTTAGGCAGTTTAAAGAATTTCTGCAGGATGAGAATTTCTGGACTGTACTTAAGAACACTCTTGGCATCAGCTTGATTAAGCTGCTTATCGGATTTCCGCTGCCGATCATTTTTGCCTTGATGCTGAATGAATTGACTTCACTGAAGTTTAAGAAAATGGTTCAGACGATAACGTATTTGCCTCATTTTCTTTCATGGGTTGTTCTCGGCGGTATTTTAACAACATGGTTATCTGATATCGGCATTATTAATGACATTTTACTTAATCTCGGAATTATCAATGAACGCATCAGCTTTCTTGCTGAACCGCAGTACTTCTGGGGCATTGTGATTATCTCGGATATCTGGAAAGAAATCGGCTGGTCTGCAATCATCTATCTTGCAGCAATAGCGGGCGTATCTACTGAACTCTATGAGTCTTCAACAATTGATGGAGCAAATCGTTTTCAGAAAATGTGGCATGTCACACTGCCTTCGATCCGTCCAACGATTACAATTCTTTTCATCCTGGCAGTCAGCGGTGTGCTGAATTCAAACTTTGACCAGATCTTGGTTCTCCGTAATGCATTAAATGAAAGCGCTAGCAACGTTATTGATATCTATGTGTATCAAATGGGTGTTCAAAATGCGCGATATTCTTATGCAACGGCAGTCGGTCTTTTAAAAGCAATTATTGCCTTTATTCTGCTTTACACGGCTAACAGAATTACGAAAAAGCTTGACGGCACTTCATTATTCTAAGGAGGGGAGATCACGTGCTGAAACTGTTTAAATTAAACCGCAGAACAAAAAGTGAATACATCTTCGATAACATCAACATCATTATTATGTTCTTGATCTGCGGAATAACGCTTTACCCAATCTGGTATGTTATCGTCAACTCCCTGAATGAAGGTGCAGATGCAGCTAATGGCGGCATTTACTGGTGGCCTAGGGAGTTTACGCTTCAAAACTATGAAGCTGTTTTTGCCAACTCAGGTATTCTGACATCATTCGGAGTCACGATTGCGAAAACGGTTATTGGAACCATCACACACGTTTTCTTCACAGCGATGGTAGCTTATGCGATTTCAAGAAGAGATTTATATGGAAGAAAACTGTACATGATGATTGGTATTGTCACAATGTTTTTCAGCGGGGGACTGATTCCTTACTTCCTTCTGATTCGTGACCTGGGCTTATTTGATAACTTCCTGGTTTATATCATTCCGACCATGTTTAACTTTTTCCATCTTATTATCTTTGTATCGTTCTTCAGAGAGCTGCCGCCATCATTGGAAGAGGCAGCAAAAATTGACGGAGCCAATGACTTTATGATTTTTATCAAGATTATTGTGCCGCTGTCGATGCCGGTTATTGCTACAATCGCTTTATTCCAGGGTGTTTATCAATGGAATGATTATTTCGCAGGGGTCATCTTCGTCAATAACCCTGATCTTCAGCCGATACAAACCTATTTGTATAAGGTTGTTGCAGAATCCAGTTCCAACCAGATGATGATGAATGCTCCAGGCAGCATCACGACAAAAACGGTAACGTCACAATCGATCAAGCTTGCAACCATGGTCATCACGACACTGCCGATTGTTCTTGTGTACCCGTTCCTTCAGAAGTACTTTGTAAAAGGGATGCTTATCGGCTCTGTAAAGGGCTGATGCATATAGAAAGAAAGTCTATTATAATTAGGTACTAGAGAGGGGTTTACTATGAAAAAGTTTAAGAGTCTGTCCATTTTCCTTATAGCGGTTCTTCTTCTTTCCATGCTAGCTGCATGTAATAATGAAACCGCTTCATCAGGGGAGAAAGAAAACAAAAAGCCTGTTTCAGCAGATGAGCCTGCATGGAAAGCAGATACATCGCCGATTACATTTGACTGGTATGTCAACTTTTCCTGGTTCGCATCAAAATGGGGAGAGGACGCCGTTTCAAAGTATGTAACAGATAAAACAGGCGTTTCAATCAACTACATTTCTCCTGCCGGAAACGAAGCAGAGAAAATGAATACAATGATTGCTTCAGGCAAGCTTCCTGATTTTATCACCCTTGGCTGGTGGGAAGATGCTGTTAAGAAAATGCAGGAAGGCGAACTTGTTCTTCCACTAAATGAACTTGCTGAAGAATATGATCCATACTTCTTTAAAGTAGCAGATAACGCAAAGCTTGAGTGGTACAAACAGGAGAACGGAAATGTATACGCTTACCCGAATGCATCATCTTCTCCAAAGGATTTTGAGAAATACAAAGACTTAAAGCCTTCTAACCAAACATTCTTAGTAAGAAAAGATATGTACGAAGCACTTGGAAGTCCTGATATGAGCACACCTGAAGGGTTTGTTTCAGCTCTTCAAGCTGCAAAAGAAAAATTCCCTGAAGTAAACGGCGCACCGCTTATTCCGCTTGGCCTTCATGAATTTACAGATGTAGGTAATACATCACTTGAAGCTTATCTTCAAAACTTCCTTGCCATTCCAATGGAAAAAGACGGCAAGCTGTATGACCGCACAGAAGATAAAGAATATGTAAAATGGCTGAAAACATTCAGAGAAGCTAATGAAGAAGGATTGCTTGCAAAAGATATTTTTGTAGACAAACGTCCGCAAATGGAAGAGAAAATTGCTCAAGGCCGCTACTTCGCTATGCTCTATCAGCGCAGTGACATGGCTGCTCAGCAGCAGGCTCTTTATGCGAAAGATCCAAATTCTGTCTATATTGCTGTTGATGGTCCTGCCAACGCTGCAGGTGATCAACCGACACTTGCAGGGGACAGCATTTCCGGCTGGACAGTTACTCTTATCTCCAAAGATGTAAAAGACAAAGACCGTGCAATTGCTTTCATGAGCTACCTGATCAGTGAAGAAGGACAAAAAGATTTCTTCTTCGGTGAGAAAGGCGTGACGTACGATGAGACAGACGGAAAACCTCAGTTCAAACCGGAAGTTCTTGACCTTCTAACAAAGGACAGAACAGCTTTCGACCAGCAATACGGCGCTTCTTATAAACACTGGATGCTGATGGATACGAATATGAGTCTTCCTTGGAACCCGCCTACTGCGGAGCCGTTCAAGCAATTGGAAGACTGGACAAAAGGCAAAACAGTCAGCTTTGCAGCTTATGACGGCCTGAATCCGACAGGTACTTCTGCAGAAGCCATTGCAAGTACGAAAATCAGCCAGGAATGGGGAAAAACACTTCCGAAGCTGCTTCTTGCAAAATCAGACAAAGAGTTTGATAAGGTGATGAAAGCTTACTTGAAAAAACGTGAAGATTACGGCTATGACAAAGTAGAAGAGTACCAGAAGAAAATGTTTGAAAAGAATAATGAAAAACTGAATGCTGGAGAAAAGTAAGAAAAAGGGCTGCTTCGGCAGCCTTTTTTTTCCCTATTATCCGGGGAAGAAATCCCTTATACTAAAAAGAACGTCAAAAGAACAGCAGGTGTCACCATGGCAGGAAATATAAAAACAAAGATCTTCGAAATGTTCCTCAAACTCTCATTGCAGCAAAAATTCATCGCCTTATATATTTTCATCATTATGATTCCAGTCGTTGCATTTACCCTGATTTATACGAGGCAAGTGGATGAAAGTGCGATAAAGGACATTACAACAAAAAATGAATATCTCCTTGAAGTAGAAAAAGTTCATATCGAAAACAATATCGAATCGATGAGGAGAACGGCACAGATGGTCGTCTCTGATAATGAATTTATTGATTTTGTGAAATCAAGAGATGAAACAAATGTGGACGAACTGCTGAACTTTAAAATGAATGCGTTCTCAAATGTATCAAGGCTTCAGGTGAATAATCCAACCATTGAAAACATTCACCTTTACACAAACAATCCCTTCGTAAACGAAATGTGGCCGATCCTTTTCAGTGAGGAGCGGATTGCCGATAAGCCATGGAAGCAGGAAGCCATCGACCGAAACGGCATGGAAATGTGGTGGTATGAACAGCAGGATTACGATATCCTCGGACGCTATCCATACCGGGCGAATGCCAAGATTTCAGTCTTGCGGGAGCTGGATTACCCGAAGGATGAACATTTGGGCATCATTGAAATCAGCATGCTTCAAAAGAACTTTTTCCCGAAAATGTTCAGTACGGTTGACGCAGGTGATTCTGCGATGATGGTCATTGACCAGAACAGCAATTATATTGTCAATCCTGAAAACCGCTTTTTAAAAGAAAATGAGATTCGTATAGATACACTTACAAGCCACTTTGAAAAGGAAAAGAAGAAAGAATCCTTCTCTTTTTACTATGAAGACCAAGGGCTTCCGATTCTTGCTGGAGCTGTCTATATTGAAGCGATCGATTCCTATATGCTGAGCCTGGTCTCTCTTGAAACCATTTTTGCAGATACAGAAAACACCGGGAATCTCGTCCTTGGGGGCATTGTGTTCCTCGTGCTGATTCTCTCGTTTTTAACATACAAAATGATCTCGTATTTGCTGAAAGAGATGTACAGGCTGATGAGCACGATGAAAAAAGCTGAAGCGGGTGACTTCGGTGTGAAAGTTGAAGTGGATGAATACAGCGAAATCGGACAGCTTGCCTACCATTTCAGAAGCATGCTGGCAAAAATTAACCGCCTGATTGCTGAAGCTGTGCATAAAAATGCCGTAACAAAAGAAGCAGAGCTTAAAGCTCTTAAGACACAAATCGATTCTCATTTTCTATTTAATACACTTGAAAACATCAAGATGATGGCGGAAATAAAAGGAGATTACGAGACGTCCGATGCCGTAACCTCCCTCGGTTCCATGATGCGCTACAATCTTAAATGGAAAAATGATTTTGTGCTGCTTCAGGAAGAACTGACGCATATCAAACATTATATTGACATTATGAATCTGCGGCTTGAGAACAGACTGACGCTCAAAGTCGATGTGCCGGACAAGCTTCTGGCATCAGAAGTGCTGAAGATGTCTCTTCAGCCAATCGTAGAAAATTCAGTCAAGCATGGTCTGATTCCATTGCTTGCTGAAAAGCAGGGCGTTATCAAATTAAGTGCAGAAAGAACGGACAGCGGAATATTGATCGAGATAGAAGATAACGGGACCGGGATGAATGATAGAGAGAAAGACGGCCTGTCTGAAAAAATTACAGCAGGACAGCATACCGAAACGCTTCACGGGTCTGGAATCGGGCTTGTAAACGTAAATGAGCGGCTGCTCCTGCATTATGGAACGGATTATGGACTTCAAATAGAAAGCGAAGAGGGAGCTTTTACAAAAGTTTCATTCCTAGTACCAGACTTGCAGACAAAGGGGGACTTACAGCATGTACAATCTGTTAATAGCGGATGATGAATCAAATATCAGGCTTGGCATTAAAGCCATGATTGAACGGGAATTCCCGGGCGAAATGAATATTTTCCTAGCGGGAGACGGGCTTATGGCACTGGATATCATGAACAGGGAACAAATCGATCTTCTCATCACAGATATAAAAATGCCCCGCATGAACGGAATTGAACTGATCCGCACCCTGCAGGACGCGGACGAAAAAC
This sequence comes from Metabacillus sp. cB07, assembly GCF_016839225.1. Taxonomy (NCBI): domain Bacteria; kingdom Bacillati; phylum Bacillota; class Bacilli; order Caryophanales; family Bacillaceae; genus Metabacillus; species Metabacillus sp. cB07. The sequence continues at coordinate 1,206,868 of NZ_CP069296.1, forward strand.
CGATCCTGATCATTTTAAGCGGTTATGATGATTTTGAATATACAAAGGCAGCTATTAAATGCAAAGTAAAGGATTACCTTTTAAAACCAGTGAACAGAAACGAGCTGTTCCAGACCGTCCGCAGTTCAATGGAAGATCTGGAAAAGACAAAAACACTCGTTCAGCAGGAACTTGAAGAGGAACAGCTAAGACAAATTCAGTACATCCTGCTGAATCCGCTTCTGTCAAAAGAACGAATTAAAGAAATTTGCGGGGAATCAAAGCTTGAAGCTAAAAGCGGTCACTATTTCATTGCCGTTATGAATCAGGGGAGAAACCTCTTCGAAAAAGCAGAGCAGGTATTGAAAAAAGAAATCCTGTTCCTGGACCAGAAAGACCGGACCGTCATTCTGACAGAAGATCAAACTGTTCTCGATTTGCTTAAACAGCACATCCCTGAAGCAGAAATAGGCTGCAGCGTGCAGAAAACCGATTTTTCTGAAATCAGAGAGGCCTATCTGGAAGCTGCTGAGGCAAGTAAATATTCGTTTGTCCACCCGAGACACTCATTTATCGATTACAAGACGGTTACATCTAAACCTGCAGCAGACATGCTTCCCATTGAGGAAATCAAGAAAATCAAAAACATGCTCGGAACAATCAGAGAACAGGAAATTAAGTCTCTGCTGCTTAAAGTACTTGATCATGAAAGAATCACAGCCTATTCGATCGACTATCTCGAAAGCATCCATCATGAAATAAACAGAATCATCTATGAACCTTTTTTTGAGCGGTTTGGAGAAGAATCAAAAGCCGCATTTAAGAAGCTTTCCCATATGGAGGATCTCTACAGCTTCCGCGATTTCTATCATTACTTTCATGAAACACAGGAACTGATCCTGAGGCTACATGAATATATGAAGCAGCTGAAGTCGATCTCAACTGAACAGACCTATATGGAACAGGCACTTGCATTTATCGGCGAAAACTATCAAAAAGACCTGAATCTTGCCGTTGTTTCCAATCACATATCCCTGAACTACTCCTATTTCAGCCATGTGTTCAAGGAAAATACCGGTCAAAATTTTGTCGATTACCTGAAAAAGGTCCGCATTGAAAACAGCAAGAGACTGCTTCAAGATCCTGACTTGAAAATCTTTGAAGTCAGTGACAGGGTCGGCTACAAAAACCCGAAGCAATTTGCCCGCGTATTCCGTGAGCTTGAAGGCATATCACCGAAGGAATTCAGGGAGGCGGCCGGCATTTCAGCCGCGAAGGAACAGACATAATCTTATTTTCCAGGAAATCATCGGGAGGCAGATAAAATGATTACATATCCATTGTTAAAATCAAATGCCGTAATAGGAGTAACCGCCCCGTCGTCTGGTGTTCCGCAGGAATTGCACGGACTGCTGAAGCAGGCCTCTGAAAAAATGGAATCCAGGGGATATACCATTATTACAGGTGAAACAGCCTGGACGCAGGAAAAAGCAAAATCCGCACACGCAGCAAAACGATCAGAGGAATTAAATCAAATGATGCAGGATGATCGAATTGACTTCATTCTCCCTCCTTGGGGCGGCGAGCTTGCGATGGAAATGCTGGAAGGTGTCGATTACGATGCCATAAAGGAAAAATGGATTTTGGGATACTCCGATGTCAGCGTACTTACACTTGCTATTACTCTTAAAACGGGGATGGCAACAGCTCACGGAACGAACCTGATTGATTTAAGAGGTGAATCGTCCGACCCAACCTCTGCCATGTGGGAAACCGTCCTGAAAACAGAAAGAGGAGGGAAAGTGACTCAAATCTCCTCAGAAAAGTACCAAGAAAAGTGGCAGCACGAGAACCCGACACCCCATGTGTATCATCTGACAGAACCAACTGTCTGGAAAACAGTGTCCGGTCAAGATGAACAGGTCAAGGGACGCCTGCTCGGAGGCTGCATTGATGTGATTAAACATCTGGCAGGCACACCGCTTGGGGATGTTGAGGCTTTTTCCAAAAAGCATATCGCCGGCGATCCGATCATCTGGTATTTTGAAAACTGCGCGCTTTCTGCAACGGATTTGCGCATATCGCTTGTCCAGCTGAAAATGGCCGGCTGGTTTGAAAATTGCTCAGGAATCCTTTTTGGAAGAAGCCCGGCCAACCATCCGGTAGAGGGGTATACGGCAGAGGATGTCTATGAGGATCTCGCATCTGAACTTGGAGTACCTGTCATCTACGATATTGACTGCGGACACCAGCCTCCGCAGCTGACCCTGATAAACGGTGCTTTTGCGGACGTGACAGTGGAGAATGGAAAAGGGATTGTTGTTCAGGAGTTTAGATGATGGAAGTAAACGTTTTTTACGAAACCATTAAAAACGAAATCCTCGCTATTTACGGGGGAAGTTATAAAAACCTGAGAAACAAGACGATGCTCTTAGGGGAACTTGACGAGGGAAGATGGCACACTGCTCTGCAGCCTCCCCTTACTGTCAGTGAAATCGCCCGTTTCGAGGAGCAAATGCAGACTGTCTTTCCATTTCAGTACAAAGAATGTTTATTCTTCACAAACGGCTGCTGGTTCTTTGACCTTTTGAGAATTGCAGGTAAAGCGCCTGACACTTACCGGGGAATGAGTGAGGAAGAAGAGTCTTTTTCACCTTTCCCTCTGGAAGATTTGCAGCAGCTTTATAAACGAAAACGGACCCCTCCAGACCACTTTATCTTTGCCGACTCGTTTGTCAAGCAGGCTTATTACGCAATTGACAGCACCGGAGATGTGCATGAGGTGTCTTACAAAACGAAAAGAACGATTCGAAGCTTTTATTCGCTTGAACAATTGCTCCGATCCGTTGTGGAAGAAGGAAAAGAGCAGATTGAGAATGATCTTTACTATGAATTTACTTGATTCTTTTATTGGGAGAAAAGCACACCTTTAGGGGGTGTGCTTTTTTTACAGAAGCGAAAGCCTCTTCAAAAAATAAGCTGCCTTATTCGGCAGCTTTAAAAACTTCTATTTTTTCACCTTTTTTCACTAGGATCACAGATTCTTCCTCTTTGGCACGGTAAAGGACTGTCCCTTTATCGAGGTAATTCGATAAGAAATTCTGCGATGGTTTAACACTCGCATCCACTTTATTTGAAATCCTCCCAAGCTCTTTTCCAAGCGAATACTCTTCAGACAAACCCTCTGCATGATAATCTTTCCCATCTGCCATAAGCAGAGCTGCGTAGGACTGTTTGTTCTCCTGCTGGCTGCACCCGGCAAGTACAATACAAATACATGCGGCAAAAAGAATCTTCTTCATTTTTTCCTCCTTCTGGAAACGGTGTTGCTGAAGTAGACGGAGAAAAATGCGTTTCGTTTCACATGTCACACAAAAAAAGAGCATCAGCTTTCTTGATGCTCTTTTCAGGTCTTAATAAATTTCTTTAATTCCCGCCAGCCTGATTGAAAAGACATTCTTATCTTCGTCTTCAAGTGACAGGGTCTGATCGCTCAGGTCGAGATTGCGGACGCGGCCTTTCAGTGTCTGAACGGCACCGTCGATGTAGTAGTTAACAGTTACAAGTTTATTGCGCCTCAATGCTTTTAAAATCATGTGAATGTCTCCTTCCGTTTTCGTGTTTATTTAAAGGGATTAATTTAAAATGTAATCGTTTTCTATGAATATATTCCTATTATACTACAGGTTTTTGAAAGCGATTACATAAAGTTTGAACACTTTGTGAAAAAAAACACATTGAACAGGTTCTCTGCACGTGATACCTTTAATTAAAAGACTCCAGAAAAGGGGACGCACAGCATGGGAAGAGGTTTGGAAGGCAAAAAAGTTGTCATTGCAGGATCTAGAAAAACAGACGAAATCAGTACGCTGATTGAAAAACAGGGGGGCACTCCGCTTGTCCGCTCTCTGCAGGGAACCGTTTTTCTGGCTGAAGAGCAGGTGGAACCGGATTTGCGCAAGTACATAAATGAGGGAGCGGACTGGACCATCCTGACGACAGGGATTGGAACAGAAACTCTGGTGAAGCTGTCCCGTCAGCTGGGGGAGGAAGAAGCATTCTTAAAACAGCTCCGTGAGTCGAACATTGCTTCCAGAGGATACAAAACCTTTGCGTCGCTTAAAAAGCTTGGATTGGCTCCATTAAAAAAGGATGATGACGGAACAACCAGAGGCCTTATCCGCGCTTTGGAAAAGGAAGACTTTTCCGGAAAAAGAGTCATGGTGCAGCTGCACGGTGAGACAGCACCTGCACTCATAAGGTTTCTTGAAGAAAAAGGCGCATCTGTCCACCAGGTGCTCCCGTACCGCCACATTTCACCTGATGAAAAAGCAGTCAGCCTGCTATGCGATGAACTGAAAGCAGGAGAAATTGATGCGGTATGCTTTACCGCTGCCATCCAGGTTCGCGAGTTTTTCCAATATGTGAAAAAGCATGATTTAACGGCGGATGTACTTGAAGCGTTCAAAACGCGTACACTTCCAGTAGCCGTCGGGAAAATTACAGCTGAAGCCCTCACAGAAGAGGGGGTAGATAATCCTCTTGCTCCTGATCTTGAACGAATGGGTGCAATGATCATCGAACTTGCCAATTATTATGAAAAAAACAATTGACATAAGCCTTCCGACTGCGCATAATATATAAAAATCAATGAACGCTGAAGCGGGACTAGTATGCGGGACTTTGTGCAAAAGAGAGCGGGGTTTATAAGCTGAGAGACCCCGCAGCAGCAAAGCCGCAGAACCTGCCTGCCGAGTCCTGTGCCAAACACACAGGCGCCATCAGCCTGGCGTTATCAGGCAAAGCGGGATGCCACGTGCATCCAACCAAGGTGGTACCACGGAGAGCAAAGCCCTTTTCGTCCTTATTTTACAGGACGGGGAGGGCTTTTTTTATTCCAAGGTTTTTGTTCTTAGCATCATAAAATTTCTTTCAGGCAGTTGATAAAGTGTCATAATGCGGCGTGATATAACCCTTTGTACAAAGAGGGAGTAGCTGAAGGGGTCATAAGCCGTTGAGAAATGACCCTTCGTACAAAGAGGGAGTAGCTGAAGGGGTCATAAGCCGTTGAGAAATGACCCTTCGTACAAAGAGGGAGTAGCTAAAGGGTTATAAGCCGTTGAGGAATGACCCTTCGTACAAAGAGGGAATAGCTGAAAGGTCATAAGCCGTTGAGAAATGACCCTTCGTACAAAGAGGGAGTAGCTAAAAGGTCATAAGCCAGGGAGATATAACCCTTCGTACCAAAAAGAAGGTGCTGAAAGGTCATAAGCCAGGGAGATATAACCCTTCGTACCAAAAAGAAGGAGCTGAAAGGTCATAAGCCAGGGAGATATAACCCTTCGTACCAAAAAGAAGGAGCTGAAAGGTCATAAGCCAGGGAGATATAACCCTTCATACAAAAAAGCGGCAGCTAAAAGGTCGTAACCCGGCGGCACTTTTGCCCAAAAAAATCTTCCATCCATCTACTAAACTAAAGGAGGCCAACCCTCATGAAAAAACGGATTGTTGTTAAAATCGGGAGCAGTTCTCTTACGAACAGGAAAGGAGAAATCGATCAGGAAAAGTTCACCGATCATATTGCAGCGCTTGCGCGGCTGAGACAAGCAGGGCATGAAGTGCTGCTCGTTTCATCGGGTGCTGTTGCGGCAGGTTTCCGCAAGCTTGGTTATCCGGCCAGACCCCTTACGCTTAAAGGCAGGCAGGCCGCGGCTGCTGTCGGCCAGAGCCTGCTGATTCAGGCGTATATGGTTCAGCTTGGGGCATATGGCTTTGTTCCTGCCCAGATCTTGCTGACCCGGACGGATTTTTCATCAAAAGAGCGTTACAGAAATGCTTTTGCAACAATTCGCGAACTGCTAGACAGAGGCATCATCCCGATTATCAATGAAAATGATACGGTTTCTGTTGAGGAGCTGACGTTTGGTGATAATGACATGCTGTCTGCACTTGTCAGCGGGCTTGTTCAGGCCGATGAGCTCGTTATTTTAACGGATATCAACGGACTGTATGACAAAAATCCGCGCGATCACACAGATGCGAAAAGGTATGACCGTTTGACCGGCATTACGGATGAAATGATGCTTGGAGCAGAAGGAGCGGGGTCTTCAGTCGGAACCGGCGGGATGAAATCCAAGCTTTCTGCGGCGAAAACTGCCATTGAGCTTGGGGTATCTGTTTTTATCGGAACGGGAAGAGGCGACGATAAGTTCATTCGCATTCTAAGTGGTGAAGGCGATGGAACCTACATAGAAGCCCGCTCTTTCCTTAAAAGCAGCAAACAGTGGATTGCCCTTCATTCTTTAGTCAAAGGGAAAATTTTTATTGATGAAGGAGCAGAGTCTGCTCTCATTATGAAGGGGAAAAGTTTATTGCCTGCAGGTGTTTGCGACATTTCGGGAACATTTGAATCCGGTGACGTTGTGGAAGTTCACGGGCCGAACGGAGTGCTTGGAAAAGGAGAGGTTTACTGTTCCTCTGAAACATTAAAGCAGGTAATGGGAAAACGGACAAAAGAAGCAGGAGCTGTGCTTGCATCCATCGAAGTGATACACCGCGACCGATGGGTCAAAGCGTGAAACGGAGGGATAACCATGAGTGAGGTTATGAGGAAAGGGAAAGTTGCCAAGGCGGTCAGCTATGACATGATGCAGGTGCCGACAGAAGAAAAAAACCGTGCACTGGAACAAATAGCAGGGCAGCTTGAAGCAGAGCGTGATTTTTTAATAAAAGAGAATCAAAAAGATATTGAGGCCGGAAAAAAGGCGGGCATGACAGATTCCATCCTTGACCGCATGCTGCTGACTGAACAAAGAATCGATGATATGGCTATTGCGATTCGCCAGTTAATCAGTCTGGAGGATCCTGTAGGAGAGGTCCTCGAGACGATCCAAAAAGAAAATGGGCTGCTTATCCAGAAAAAACGCGTGCCGCTCGGCGTAATCGGAATGATTTATGAAGCGCGGCCAAATGTGACGATTGACGCTGCAACTCTGTCGCTGAAAACAGGAAATGCCGTCATTTTAAGGGGAAGCTCTTCGTCCATCCATTCAAATAAAGCGCTCGTCAGCGTGATCCACCGCGCACTTGAGCAGTCATCGATCCCTCATGAAGCGGTTCAGCTGATTGAAGACACGAGCAGAGAAACCGCCAAACAGCTTTTCACGTTAAATGAATACTTGGATGTACTGATTCCGCGGGGCGGAAAAAACCTGATAGATACTGTAGTCAGAGAGTCAACCGTTCCAGTACTGGAAACTGGTGCAGGAAACTGCCATATTTATATTGATGAATCTGCTGATCCTCAGATGGCAGAGAAAATTGTGATCAATGCTAAAACACAGCGTCCATCTGTCTGTAACGCAGCGGAATCACTGTTGATTCATGAAAAGTGGCTTCATCAATACGGAGCAGATTTACTCAGCAAATTGAATGAGCTGTCTGTAAAGATTGTGGGAGATGAAAAAATCTGTTCTCATTTACGTGATGCCGAACTTGCGTTAGAAGAAGACTGGGCTGCAGAATACCTTTCATTAAAAGTAAGTATAAAATCAGTAGAGAGTACTGATGAAGCAATTCAGCACATAAACCGTTATGGAACAAAGCATTCAGAGGCTATTGTTACCGAAAATAAAAATGATGCATTGAAATTTCAGAATCTGGTCGATGCTGCAGCAGTCTATCATAATGCATCCACTCGTTTTACTGACGGCTTCGAATTCGGATACGGTGCCGAAATCGGCATCAGTACGCAAAAATTGCATGCAAGAGGACCTATGGGGCTTAGTGCCCTTTCCACAATAAAATATATTATTACAGGTAGGGGTCAGATTAGAGAATAAGAAAAAAGGAAGCTGCAAACCGGCGCAGCCTCCTTTTATATGCTTTAAAGAAAATCTTCAGCTTTTTACTAGAAAAAGAGGGTAGTTGACGGAGGGAAGAAGTTTCTCAAAAAGCCTGAACCTTCGAGTGATTGAAGGAATGCTTCGAAGTCATCACTGTTAAGGGATGATAAATCACTGATTACTTCTATTTCCGGAACGGAGATAGTTGCAGGAAATAGACCAGGAGCACTTGGTGCAAGTCTCACGATACAGCCTTCATCTTCAAACGCAAGCTGACCTGCAAATGTACCTCCAGATGTAATAATTGTAACATTCTGACCGTCTAATCTTTCCAGCTCATCTTCCCAAAATTTACATGGCTTATTATCTTTTGACAATTTTAACTCTCCTTTGCATTGAAAAATAATTTATAAAATGGGTTAAAAATAAAACGGGTAACCTCATTTCGTTCTTACAATATATACATTTTTAATCATTTAGGAACGGCAAACGACCAAAAAACTCCTCAGAGACCTGGACAATTACCGGTAATTGTTCAGTTCTTCTGCTGCCACAAATGCCACGTATTCATTAATGGACAGTGAGGAGAGATCAGTAACATTTTCAATTTCTCTTAGAGATATTGCTGAAGGAAGCAAACCTGGGGCATTGGGGGCTAAGCGAATAATTTCACGATTTTGCGTGAATGTTAATGAACCAGCAAATGTACCACCAGAGGTAACAATGGCTACATTTCTGTTCCGCAATCTAAGCAGTTCACTTCTTAAACCTTTTCTGCTTTCGTCTTTAGACAATAAAAGCACACTCCTTTACATAAAGAATATAAAAAGAAAAGAAAAGGTATAAATGTAAAATAATACCTTTTTCCTTTTGCTATATTATATAGAATCAGACAAGATCAGTTACGGTCAATCGCCTGTTGTTGAAAAAACAGTGAAAATGCTGATAGACTGCTGTTTAGCATGGTATTAAAGGGAGTATGTTCTTAAAGTGAGGGATATGACTCTAAGGAAATGGGTACCGTTAATGTCATCTTTGCCTCAAGAAACATACATATGTGATGAAGGTTAAAATCAGCGGTTTAAAGGCGGTATGTATCTATGAAGGGAGTCATACTTGCAGGCGGATCAGGGTCTCGATTGGACCCATTTACAAAAGTCATGAATAAACACCTGCTGCCAGTAGGAAGGTACCCAATGATTTATTGGACTATAAAAAAGCTGAGCAATGCAGGTATAAAAGACATTATGATTGTCACAAATAAGGAGCACATCGGTTCTTTTAAGAGCATGCTCGGCAATGGAGATATATTAAATGTTTCTCTTCAGTATGAAGTTCAGAAAAAGGATGGAGGCGGTGCAGCTGATGCTCTCCTGTGCTCCTGCCGCTTTGTTCAAAATGAAAAGTTTGTCGTGCTGCTGGGAGATAATATTTTCGAAGATTCGTTAGTTTCTTTTGTAAACGAATATAAAAAACAGTCATCAGGGGCTAGAGTTTTTCTGAAAAAAGTCAAGGATCCGGAACGTTATGGTGTAGCGGTTCTGAATCAGGATGGCAGTCAAATAGAATCTATCCATGAAAAACCGCAATGCGCGCTATCTCCCTATTGTGTAACCGGAATTTATATGTATGATTCTCTTGTTTTCAACTATATTAAAAAACTGCGTCCCTCTGATCGCAATGAACTTGAAATTACCGACGTCAACAAGATGTATCTAGCAAACAGCCGGCTTTATTTTGATATATTAGAAGGATGGTGGGTTGACGCAGGCACGCATGAATCCCTTTTTCAGGCAAACCAGCTTGTAAATGGCATGACAGATTGGGAGGCTGATCTATGACAAAGCATGTCTTGATTTCAGGGGGCGCGGGCTTTATCGGGGCGAACTTCATCACCTATCTCTTAAAAAATAGCGATTATTCAATTACAAATGCAGATTTTCTGACGTATGCCGCCAGTTCAAAGAATATTCATTCCTTTAACGCCTCAGGACGCTATCGATTTATTCAATATGATATTAGCAGCCTGGAAAAGGAATCTCTGATCTTTGATCAAAAATATGATGCCATCATTAATTTTGCTGCAGAAACACATGTAGATCGAAGTATTTCGGATGCGTCTCCTTTTATTTCTACAAATATTAACGGAACATTTCATCTCCTTCAGGCTGTCCTGACCGGAAAAGCAAATAAAATGATCCAAATTTCTACGGATGAAGTCTATGGCTCTCTTTCCCGCAGTGAACCTCCTTTCACAGAGCAGTCCGCTCTTTTACCCAATAATCCCTATTCAGCAACTAAAGCAAGTGCCGATCTGCTTGTCCGCTCCTACTATCAAACTCACAGCCTGCCAGTGATTATAACTAGATGCAGCAACAATTACGGCCCTATGCAGCACCTTGAAAAGTTTATTCCCAAAGTTATTACGCATGCCCTAACGGATAAAAAAATTCCTCTGTACGGCGATGGACTAAATATCCGTGACTGGATCTATGTGGAGGACCACTGCAGGGCTATTTACTCGGTGCTTGAAAAAGGAATATCGGGAGAAGTCTACAATATTGGCGGAAATACCGAAAAAACAAATAGAGAAGTCATAGAAGAAATATTAAAACAGACTGGCAAAGACATTAACCTGATTGAGTATGTCGAGGACCGTAAAGGCCATGATCGCAGATACGCCATAGATTCATCTAAAATAGAAAAAGATCTTGGATGGTCACCTTCAATTTCCTTTCATGAAGGTATCAAAAGAACAATAGAATGGTATAGACAAAGGCTCGGTTGAAAGCAGGTGATGTCTTGAATGTACTGATAACAGGTGCAGGCGGTCAATTGGGAAGAGAGCTCTCAAGACAGCTGCAGCAAAACCAGCAGGTAACAGCTCTTACAAAAAGTGATTTAGACGTAGCAAATAAAGAGGAAGTCCAGAAAGTCATCGGTCAAAAAAACCTGAAATGATTATACACGCAGCGGCATTTACGGATGTTGACCAGTGTGAAGCAAATCGCAGAAAAGCCTTTGAGGTAAACTGGCGGGGGACTGCAGCCGTAGCCAGAGCTGCAGAAGCTGTCCAGGCACGATTGATTTATATCAGCACAGATTATGTATTCGACGGCAAAAAAAAAGCTCCTTATACAGAAGCTGATACTCCTTTTCCGCTTTCAGTTTATGGTTTGAGCAAGCTGTATGGGGAGAAGTGTGTTCTTGACTATAAAAGAGGCACAGTTATTCGTACATCTTGGCTATTTGGTCATAAGGGAAAAAACTTCTTAAAAGCCATTCTCAGGCAGGCCAAAGGAGGTAATGTTCTCAGAGTCGTAGAGGATCAAATAGGCTCTCCAACCTATGTAAAAGATCTGGCGGAAATCATCTTGAAACTGGATCAGAAGACGACCGGCATCTATCACGTTTCAAATACAGGTGCCTGCTCCTGGTATGAATTCGCCAAAGCCATTGTTCGCGAAGCAGGCCTCAATTCCGGGAAGGTGTTTCCGGTTTCAACAGATCTTTATGGATCGATTGCCAAAAGGCCTGCATATTCAGTCATGGCTCATCATGCACTGGAAAGAGCAGGGTTTGCCCCGCTGCGTCCCTGGCAAGAAGCTCTAAAAGACTTTTTTAATAAGGAGAATTCGGATGATTGACGGGGTGAAAACAAAGAAACTCGTAAAGCACCTGGATGACCGGGGATTTTTTGCCGAGCTCATAAGAGAAGATGAACCGGAATTTCTTTCAAAGTTCGGGCAGGCATCTTGGTCAATGAGCTATCCTTCTGTGATTAAAGCCTATCATTATCATGAGAAACAAGATGATCTGTGGTTTTTTCCTTCAGGCAATGCGCAAGTTGTTCTATATGATCTCAGGGAGCACTCCCCGACTAAAGGACAAACGGATGTCTATTATATGGGCGAAAACAATCCGATTATGCTCCTGATTCCAAAAAGTGTTGCCCACGGCTACAGGGTTCTTGGAGAGAAACCGGCCGTCATCATTTATTTTACAACTGAACCCTACAATCCCCTTGAACCCGATGAAAAACGAATTCCGTGGAATGATCCTGTTATTGGGTTTAACTGGGAAACAGAGAACAGATAAAGAGCCTTTTAAAATGGAACGTAATGACGTTCCGGATTAAAAGGCTTTTCTCTATCCGCAGTTCGTGCGATTTTGCTGAGATCCTGGATATTCCACTTCTCTTTAAATTGCTTTTCGCTGTTTTTTACTGTTTTTATCTGAAGTGTCCGGTTTGTTTTAAAGCTGCTGTTTCCGTAATGATGAATGAATACATCATTAGCCACCCAGAGTTTTTTTCCATAAATTCTCGCCCTAAGTGAAAAATCTGTATCTTCAAAATACCCTGGGGAAAAACGTTCGTCAAATCCTCCGATCGCCTCTACTAATGAGTGTTTGAAAATCATGCAGAGGCCGCTTAAATGACTGGCCTGAAATCCTTGCTGGTTGTTTTTTTGAGAGAACTCGTTTGCGAAATTGTGCATTTGCTCCATTGAATGATAGGGGACTTGCCGGACGGCTTGATGAGGCAGGACCAAATTCGATCTTGGTCCTGCAATACCTGCTTGAGGCTGATGATCTAAACACCATTTCAAGCGTTTTAGCCATTCCTTTGTCACGACAGTATCATTGTTTAAAAGGACGATATATTCCCCTGCCGCTTTATTCAATCCTTGATTGCAGCCTGCAGGAAATCCTTTGTTTTCATTATTTTTAATCAAAATAATGCCAGAAAGGGATTCCAGATAAGCAATGGTCCCGTCTGAAGAAGCATTGTCAACTACAATGATCTCGATTTTCTCAGGTGTATGTTCCATCAGACTGGCAAGACACTTTTTCGTGTAAGAAAGGCCGTTGTGAGTGAGAATGATAATGGATGTTAATCCTGAGTTATTCATTCGGATTCCCCTCACTGTCGGTATTTATTTTTTTAATGACTCGGGCAGGAGCTCCATAGACAAGACTGTGGTCCGGTATATCCCGGACCACAACTGATCCTGCTCCTATAATGCATCCGGTTCCAATTGTTATTCCAGGTATGATGCTGACACCGGTCCCAATATCTGTACGACTGCCTACTGTCACAGTTCCTGCAAGGTTAGAACCGGGGCCGATATTTACAAAATCTCTGATTTTGCAGTCATGATCAACACTAGCCAATGTGTTGATAATACAGCCTTTTCCAATACTAGCATCTGCATTAATGACAGCCCCTGCATTAATAAAACTCCCTTCACCTATTAAAGAAGAAGGACTGATAATCGAACGGTCATGGATGATGACAGGCAATTTCCTGAGATGATTAATCAGCTCCTGCATCTTTTTTTCCCGGATGAAAACATCCCCAATAGCTGCATGCCACGAATCAATTTTAAGATCAAATGCAGCTCTTGTAGCTTCTTCATCTTTTAATACTTTGTAGGAAGTGAAAAATGGTGAGTCAGGAAAAAATTTTGTGAAAAAAGTGACCGAGGAAAAAGTACTTTTACTCATAAGTGCTTCAAGCACTGTTTTACTGTGGCCGCCCGTTCCGATGATTCCCCATCTCATGCTTTCAAATCCTTGAATATTTGCATCATTTCCATGTGACTGATTGTTTTGACTTTGTCAGAACGATAATCAGTAAGACTTGTTTTTTTAAATGCCCCGTTTTTAGGCAGGATATGAGAAATGGCAAACATTTCGTCATTTTCATAGACATTCTGCAACTCATGTTCAGAAGCCAGTTCTTCATAAAGCTTTTCGCCTTTTCTTGCTCCGATAATGGCGATTTCCGGTTCAGTGATCTGATGATCTTTTGCATATTGTTTCAGACCGACAACTAAATCAGACAGCTTCAGTGCTTTCATCTTCAGAATATAGGTTTCTCCGCCATCAGAATATGCGCATGCTTTAATCGTAAGCTGCACTGCTTCTTGAATGGACATAAAAAACCGAGTCATGCCAAGGTCTGTTATGGTCAATGGCTGGCTGTTCATCAGCTGATCAAATAAGAGCGGGATAACGGAACCTCGAGAACCGAGAACATTTCCAAACCTTACTGAGCTGAAAGTTGTTCCATGGTTGTTAAGTTTCATATTTGCCTGATGAAACAGCTTTTCAGACAGAAGCTTTGTTGCCCCCATCGTATTTGTAGGGTTAACCGCTTTATCTGTACTAATATTGATAACTTTTTTAACATGGTTTTTTAAAGCAGCTTCTATGAGATTTATGCAGCCTAAAAGATTGGTCTTGATCGCCTCATCTGGATTATCTTCACAGGCAGGCACCTGCTTTAACGCAGCAGTATGAAAGATAAAATCAACATCCGTGCATATATATTCCACCCGGCGGTAATCACGAATGTCGCCGATTAGGTAATAAATATTTGAATAATCTCTTAATGCTTGTTTCATCAAATATTGTTTACTGTCGTCTTTGCTGAAAACAATAATTTTCGCTGGAGAATAGTTTACTAGTTCCCTGACAATCTGGCTGCCGATTGAACCTGTACCTCCGGTAACGAGGATCACTTTATCTTTATAGAAGGTGTGCAGATTTGAATGAACAGTTGAAGGGTGATTCTGGTTAATATTAAAAACCTCCTTTATAAAGAAATTGAATTAGGTACGTCAGTAGTATCATATGTTTTCCGGTTCAAAATGGAGTTAGGAAATGCATACATTTTTCCATCCGAAATCTATTAGTCTGTCCCTATTGATAGGACAGAATTGCAATGATAGACGGCAAGAATCATTCCATCTGTCCGTATTAGGTCAAGACAAATTCTTCCGGGACAAGCCCGGAAAACATGACAGAAAAGCGATCAAATCTGGAAATGGCATCTGATTTTTAAAAAGGACTGGCCTATTTTTACTCTTTTCTTCTGATGCTTGCAAATAGGAATATACTGGTATTAGAAAAAGGTTTGAGGATGCATCACCTATTTTTCATTGAGTAGGCTCTTGGTACAGGCGAAAAGAAGGTTGGAAAATATGATAAAAGAGACGGAAAAGAAGCTTTTATTACAAGATTGCCTTACTTAAAAAAGGAGAATGCAGGAATGATTCCTTTATCGAAGCCCGATATTACATCTTTAGAAAAGAAATACGTGATGGATGTGTTGGATTCAGGAAAATTGAGCTTGGGAGATAAAGTCAAAGAATTTGAAGGCAAGTTTAAGGATCTGCTGAACGTTTCTTTTGCTGTGGCTATGAACAGCGGTACAAGTGCGTTACATGCAGCAGTAAAAGCGCTTGGGCTTACTGAAGGAGATGAGGTCATTACTTCCCCTTACAGTTTTATAGCATCAAGCAATTGTTTACTGTACGAAGGTGTAATGCCTGTGTTTGTTGACGTACATCCAGATACAGCCGTTATGAATGAAAAGCTGATTGAAGCAGCTGTGACGGAGAAAACGAAAGCAATCCTTGTTGTTCATATTTTTGGGCATCCGTGCAATATGGATAAGATTATGGAAATCGCTTTGAAGTATGACTTAAAAGTGATTGAAGATGCCTGCGAAGCCCTGGGTGCGACTTGGAAAGGCAAGCTTGCCGGAACGTTTGGGGATGCTGGCATATTTGCTTTTTATCCAAATAAACAGATCACAACTGCAGAGGGCGGAATGCTTGTTACACAAAAGAAAGATTTGTATGAGGTTTGTGCAAGTCTTCGCAATCAGGGGAGAAACATCAGTAATGAGTGGCTTATTCACGAGAGGCTTGGCTACAATTACAGGCTGTCAGATGTACATGCGGCTATTGGAATTGGCCAGATGGAAAGACTTCAGGAAATCTTAGCGAAAAGAAAGAAAGCTGCTGACCATTACCGCAGCTTAATTGATCATCATCAAGTGCCTGTTGCTTATCTCACTGAGCATCCTGACGCTGAAATCAGCTGGTTTGTGTACCCGGTTCTTGTCCCTGAGACAGCTGACCGTGATGAGGTAATGAAAGAGCTTTTGGAAAAAGGTATCCAGACTAAGCCTTATTTCCCTTCCATCCACTTGCAGGCTTTTTATAAATCTCTCTTTCAAACAAAAGAAGGAGACTTTCCATGCGCTGAAATGCTTGGAAAGCGCTCTTTGGCTTTGCCGTTTTTTAATGATTTAAAAGAAGAGGAACAAGAATTTGTTATCGCTGCTCTTAAGGAGCTTCTAACGAAGGAGCAAGGATAATGCTGAATCTGCAAAATGGAGCATTTATTATTGCGGAAATTGGGGTTAATCATAACGGATCTTTGGATATGGCGAAAAAACTGGTGGATGAAGCTGTCCGTGCAGGGGCAGATGCTGTGAAATTTCAAATGTTTCAGGCAGACGAATTGACAACAAGAACCGCCGGACTAGCAGACTATCAAAAAAAGACAATGGAAGCAACTCAGCATGAAATGCTCAAAAAACTGGAGCTTTCTTACGCAGATTTTATTGAACTGAAGAAATACTGCGACAATAAAAATGTTTTTTTCATGGCAACACCGTTTGACGTGAAAAGCGTGGATATATTGGACGAAATCGGAATGAAGGTTTTCAAAGTAGGGAGCGGAGACCTGACTAATTTCCCCCTGCTGAAGCAAATCTCCAAAAAGAAGAAACCGATTATTCTTTCAACTGGCATGGCTCTGCTGGAGGAAATCGACAGAACCATCAGCTACCTGCAATCTCTGAATGAAAAACAGGAAATCTGTATTCTTCACTGTACGTCAAGCTATCCGGCACCTGAAGAAGAGCTCAATTTGCATGTGATTAAAGACTATATTAACCGCTATCCATTTACAATTGGCTATTCGGATCATTCATCCGGCATCCATATACCTGTAGCTGCTATAGCGCTTGGAGCAAAAATTATTGAAAAACACCTTACTCTGGATCAGACACTGCCGGGACCGGATCATGCTGCTTCAATGCCGGCAGAAGAGTTCAAAGAGATGGTGCGGCAGATACGGTTAACAGAGACGGCCCTCGGATCTCCACACAAGCAATTGACAAACCTTGAAACACAAGTTAAACCTCTTGTCAGAAGAGGTCTTTATCTGAAGTGTGACCTGCCGGCCGGTACTGTGGTGACTGAACTGGATCTGGTTGCCCTGCGTCCATTGGAAGGCATAGAAGCTAATGAGTACGAGAATGTTTTAGGCAAAATTTTAAAGACTTTTAAAAAACAGCATCAGCCGTTATCCTGGGATGATTTTTTATGAATAAAAAACATATTGTCTGTCTGACAGGAACCCGTGCAGACTATGGAATCTATCGGAACCTTCTTCTTTCTCTCGATAAAAGCGAAGATTTTTCCTTATCGCTTATCGTAACGGGCATGCATGTCATCCAAGAATATGGAAATACCATTGAGGCTATTAAACAAGATAACCTTCAAATTGCAGCTTCACCTGCCATTTTATTAAAAGGTGACAGCGAACTTGCCATGTCTCAATCTTTAGGTCTCGGCATCCTTTATTTTTCAACTATCTTAGATGAAATAAGACCGGATTATCTGCTCGTTTTGGGTGATCGGGGTGAAATGCTTGCGGGTGCAATATCCGCTCATTATTTAAACATCCCCATCGTTCACTTTCATGGAGGGGAGTTCAGCGGTTCAGCCGATGACTCTATTCGCCATGCTATATCAAAGCTTGCACATCTTCATTTTGTTTCATCTGATAAATCCCGCACCAACCTATTGAACCTCGGAGAAGAAAAATGGAGGATACAAGTGATTGGAAGCTTGAGAAAGACTGAAATTAATGAAGTGAAAAACATGAATAAGTCACAGATGCAGGAGCTCAAAAAGAAATATTCTATTGATTCTAAAAGTAAGCTTTTCTTAGTAGTTTTCCATCCGGATTCAAGGGATTCAGTGCCAGTAGCCATACAAATTGACACGCTGATTTCTTCGCTTGATTCGTTCAAACATCAGCAAATGATTTTCATTGGAGCAAACAGTGATGCAGGCGGAGAATTGTTCAATCAGAAATTCCGGCAATTCTGCAGTCAGCATGCGGAACAGTCAGCCTTCTTTTCGTCCGTTCCTCAAAAAGACTATTTGTTCTTACTAAGCCAAGCGGATGTATTAATAGGAAATTCAAGCAGCGGGTTAATAGAAGCGCCTTTTTTTCACCTTCCTTTCGTATTGCTTGGAAATCGGCAGAATGGGAGAGAGAAAGGAAGCAACGTAATCGAAATCCCCTATGATGAAAAAGCAGTGGTGAATGCTGTCAGCAGCCTGCTGCATTCAAAGAAAATCGAATCCAGCAACCCATATGACGTGACAAACTGCCCGGAATCTCATGTACTTGCCGTGTTAAATAAATCAATAGATCAGTGGCGGCTTTTGAATAAGAAGGCAGGTGAATAAAGGATGTATAAAAATAAACGAATCTTAGCCTTGATACCTGCAAGGGGAGGAAGCAAAGGAATTCCCTATAAAAATATTAAAATACTTTGTAAAAAACCGCTTATCTCCTGGACAATCGGTTTGCTTAAAGAAATTCCCGAAATTGACAAAGCGGTTGTCTCTACCGATGACTTGAATATTTCAATCGTTTCTCAATTTTTCGGAGCAGATGTGATAGAGCGTCCGGGAGATATTTCGGCTGACTATTCACAGCCGGTTGATGCAGTCTTGCATACATTAACTGTTTTAAAAGAACGAAATGAAACCTATGATATTATTCTTTATCTTCAGCCGACATCTCCCCTTAGATCGAAAGAAGATATTTATGCTTGCCTGGATCTTCTTATAGATAATAAAGAAAGGTATACGTCGGCTGCAACCTTCACAGAAGCAGATACCAACCCGGTTCAGGCATGGAAAATGGAAGGCTCCACCCCAACAACCTATTTAGAGGGCGCGAATCCGTTTCTCCCACGCCAAAAGCTGCCTAGAGCCTATCAGCTCGCAGGTTCAGTCTATGCATTTTTTACGGATACCCTCAAGGATAAGAGCGTACACTTTTTAGGTGATCGTCCAGGAGGGATCATCATTCCGAACGAAAGAGCAGTGGATATTGATGATGAGGCGGATTTTTGTGTGGCAGAGCACTTATTGGAACGGAGAATATTTGGAAGTGATTTGTAAAACGTATAAGGTGAAAGCTCTGGGAGGTAATATCAGATGTTCGGAGAACTGGAAGTAAATGATTACCACATTATTAAATATTCTATGCTTTATGAGTTTTTTGATTATTTTTCTTCAATTAAACTATTAGGATTGCCGCTTGCACAATGTTTATCCAGGCTTTATCTTTTGCCTCATCTTCAGCCATTTGTTGATGAAAATGTAAAAAATTTTAAACTGATTGAAGCATTCCGCAAACAGCATGATTTTAAATCAATGGGAGAAATCAATCAAAAGCTGCTCTCCTTTGAAAAGATTGCTCCGGTCAAACTGGCTAAAAATAAAACATCTATCCTGCTGGCAGATGATTATTTCCTTTTTGCTGCTGATCAATTAAGCGAATATGATATTACACTTTACGGAGTCCACGAAACAGAGTTCCCAAAGCCAGCACCTAAAAAGTTTCAACGCTGTATTTTTCGAAATGAATTGCTTAATATCAGCAAGCAAACTGTAGCCAGACATCAGACTGCTTTAAAAAAGCAAGTAGATGCAAAACTGAAACAGCGTCCGAATCATTTTTATTTCAGCACACCGGCATTTCAGAAGTGGATTGGAAATGCGTGCATTACAATTATTAAATGGACAGTGATATTAGATCAGCTCATCCTGAAAGCGAAGCCAGCTGTCATCATAAACCCATCTGAAGCCAGCATTTTCGGAACCATTCTTGGGCTGCTGTCCAAAAAGTATCAAATTCCATTTGTTAACATGCCCCTTACCACGATTGGCGATCTTAACTTTATCCCTTCAAGAGCTGATTATTATTTTGCCTGGGGAAAGGATCAAAAAGAATGGTTTATTAAAAGGCTGGTGCCTGAAGAACATGTTTTTGACACAGGCAACGTAAAATTCTTTTATGACAGAAAGGACATGGCGGGTTCTAAAGAAACGTTCATGAATGACAGAAAGATTCCCAATCAATTTCTTTTAGTGGGTTATACGACTCAGCCGTATCTTAATACAAATGAACAAGTCGAGCAATGGATTTCCTCTGCAGCAAACCAAACTGCAATGAAAATCATCGTAAAAAAACACCGGAATGATAAATATGATTATCCCTTGTTGAAAAAGCAAAAGAATGTATTGATTCTTGAAGAGGGATATCCGTTATATGAATTTCTCCACCATATAGATATTTTAATGACGATTGCTTCCACAACAGCGTTTGAGGGAGCACTGTTGGATAAACCTCTGCTGATTCTGCAGCCTAAAATGCCCTATCATTATGTTCTGAATCATAACAGAAATGTAGCATATTTTTCTGAAAAGCTGGCAGGAGAAACCATTAAAAATGAAATGGATTTCTTAAGTGCACTCAATAAAATAAATACTGATCCAGGATATTTGCCGGTCTTGAAAAAACGGGCAGGTGCTTTTAAACAGAATACTCTTGTTGATCCAAAAACGACCCCTGCGGCAGTGAAAAAGAAACTTGCAGAAATTATGAACAAACACAATGGATAGAGGAGAGGCGATGACGGGTAATGTTTGGCGAAAACGAAGTAAATGATTATCACTTGCTGAAATATTCCTTATTGGATGATTTTTTTAAGTATTTCTCTTCCATTATTATTTTTGGTGTACCTCTATCTCATTGCTTAGCAGGCCAGTTCTTGCTTCCTCATCTTCAGCCATTTGTTGATTCAAATTTATCTAACCGCAATCTACTCGCCATTCTGCGAAAACAAAACCGGTTTTTGGAAATGAGTGATATTCATCAAAAGCTGGGTAAAAACGCTAATGTGAACACTGTAAACTTAAAAACCAACAGAAAGGCCATTTTGCTATCAGATGAATACAGTTCTTTTGCTTATGAGCAGCTGCGTGAATACGATGTGACCCTTTATGGAGTTATTTCTAAGCCGCTGCCGGCAGAAAAACCTCCTAACTTCAAGCATTACTATTTTAGAAATGTCTTAATGAAAGTGAATAATCAAGTACTAAATAAGCAGCAGAGACTGCTTGGAAGTCAGATTGAAGAGGCTCTGAAGCTTCTGCCCGCTCACTATTATTTAAGCAGTCAGCACTTTAGACAGTGGTTGTTAAAAGCATATAAAGGGGTTATAAAATGGGTCTACATGCTTGACCAGCTTATCCTTAAAACAAAACCCTCCGTTATTATTTGTCCATCCGAAGCGAGTATTTTTGGAACAATTCTTGGTCTGTTAGCCAAAAAATACACGATTCCATTTATAAATATGCCGCTGCTTTTAATAGGAGATCAGCCGCTTATTCCATCTAGAGCAGACTATTATTTTGTATGGGGGGATAACCAGAAGAAATTTTTACAAAGCAGGAATATCAGTGAAACCAAAATTATTAAAACAGGAAACGTTAAATTTTATTATGAAAGAAAGCCTGCCGATCTTACAAAAGAAGAATTCATGAATACATGGGAAATACCAGAGAATCACAAGATTATTGGCTTTACTACTCAGCCTTTTCCAAATACAAATGACCAGATTGAGCGATGGATAGACAGTGTGCCCAAAAGCTTTCCTGTATCTTTCATTGTCAAAAAGCACAGGGCTGATCAGCATGAGTATTCAATCATTCAAAATAATGAAAATGTAAAATTTGTTCCTGCAGATTATCCGCTTTATGAATTTCTGCATCATCTGGACGCATTAATGACCATTTCGTCTAATACAGCTGTTGAGGCTGCACTTCTGAACAAACCTTTGCTCATTCTTCAGCCCAATATTCCATACCATTATAAACTTAGTCATAATAAGCTCAATTCACATTTAGTGCATGCAGAAGCAGGCGAAATCGTCAATGACGAAAATTCGCTCAAGGAGAATCTTTACCAATTGGCATCTGACCCTGAGTTTACATTGAACCTGCAGAAGAAACTGCAAGTCTTTTTGAGTCATTCCCTGTCAGCTTTCGAGGACTCACCTGCCATAGTAAAATCTAAACTGCAAGAAATCATTTCAACTTCATCCTTGTGAGAAGGAGATCTTAATCATGTTTAATGTGCTGATAGTTGGCGGCGGAAATATTGGATTCAGACATTTTGAAGGACTGCTTTCAGCAGGTTTACCACTGAATATCTATGTGATTGATCCAGACCCAGAGGCATTAAATCGAATAAAAAATAAATTTCATCAAGCTGCTGTGAATCATATATCATGTCACTCGGCAGAGTCCTTAATCGCCATTCCTGACAAGATTGATTTGTGTATCATCGCAACCAATTCCAAAGTCAGATTAGAAGCAGTCGAGCAGGTCTTAAAGAAAACTTCTGTTGCCTACCTTATATTAGAAAAGGTTTTATTTCAAAAGAAGAAGGATTATGAAATCATGTCACAGCTGCTTAAAGATTTTCATGTCCGGGGCTGCTGGGTGAACTGTCCTTTAAGAACTCTTCCAATTTATCAAGAAATAAAAAAGAAGATAACGGCAAAGGTTAACATATCTGTCGACTACAAGCATTTTGGAATCGGCTGCAACAGCATTCATCAACTTGATTTACTATCTTATCTGACAAATTCACAAGACATTATTGTGACAACAGAACAACTTGAGAGCGTTGTTGAAAGTAAGCGCAAAGGATACCTGGAAGTGACGGGCACCTTAAAAGCAAGTACGAAACATGGATCTATTCTAACCATTGCTGCCAACAGCCAATCGCCAGAAGAATACTGCATCACATTCGACTTTGGTCATGAAAGATGGACGGTGTTTCCTTTGAAGGAAACCTGCAAGGTTGAGTTAATTCATACGAATACCCATTATGAAAAAGCCATTCAATATCCAAAGCAAAGCTGCCTCACATCATTATTTGCAAAAGCTATCCTAGTATCGGGTGTGTGTTTGCTTCCGGACTATGAAACGTCCAAACAGCTGCACTTAGCACTGCTTGCTCCGTTGAATGATTTTTTTTCGAAAGCACTTGGATATGAGGTGGAAGAATGTCCAATCACATAAGTCACATCCTGCTGATTGGCTGCGGGGAAATGGGAGTGGAATATGCAAAAGTACTAAAGGAGATGAAGCAGCCATTTTATCCATATACTAGATCGGATAAGACTGCAGCCAGATTTAAAGAACAAACGGGTTATGCAGCATCCTCAGGAGAATTTGCAGCATTTTTAGCAAACCACTCACAGCAGAAAGCCATTGTGGCTGTACCAGTCCATCAATTAAAATCTACGGCTATGCTGCTGTTGAAAAGTGGAGTAAAAGAATTACTTCTGGAGAAGCCCGGTGCTTCGAGCCTTAAAGAATTGAACGAAATTGCATTTGCGGCCGCTAACTTTCATGCCAGGGTTTACATTGGCTACAACAGGCGGTTTTATGAATCTGTACAAAAACTGCAGTCCATGGTAACGGAAGAAAATCCGATCCGCTCGATTCACTTTGACTTTACAGAGATGTCCAAAAAAATCGAAGGCAGTGCTATTTCAGGAGAATTAAAAACGATTTGGCTCCTTGCAAATTCTTCGCATGTCATTGATCTGGCTTTTTTTCTGGCAGGAAGGCCGAAGTCCATAAAAGGATTTGTTTCAGGTCACTTAGCCTGGCATCCTGATGGAGCCATTTTTACAGGTGCGGGAGAAACAGATCAAAACATTCTTTTTAGTTACCATGCCAACTGGATGGCGCCAGGCAGATGGGGAATCGAAGTTAGAACAGTTGACAGCACCTATATTCTTCAGCCTCTTGAAAAGTTATATAGTATGAAACATGGGTCTTTTTTGAAAAAAGAAGTTCCTATTGCCTATCAGTACGATGAGACCTTAAAACCCGGCTTATATAGACAAGTGGAATCGTTTCTGACAGACAAGTCAAATCTGGTCAGTCTGGAAGAACAGTGCCGGAATGTAAAAGAGATCTATCTCTATTTGCTGAATAAGAAATAACACGAAATCTAAAATGCTTAATGTATGAGGTGCTGATATGACTGAAAAAGAGCATTCAACGCCAAAGAAAAACCACTATCCAGCGATTATTCAGGACAATCTTGAACCGCTTTACAGGCATGAAATTCTTGATCCAGTCAAGCATAAGCCTTCATTTGATAATGGAGGGGAAATGAAAGACTTTGACGCGGATGTTTTTAATAATAATGGATGGTATTCGGGAGATCTTTTATTTATGTTTGGGTGCTACCGCAAAGATTATGAACATCTTTTATTTCCTATTGCCAATGCTCTCGCTGAAAAAGGTTTCCGGATTCACCTGATCGTGTATGAGAAATCTTCTCCCAATTTAGCCATGCTCTCCAAAAAAATCAATAAAATTTATTACAATACTTTTGTAAAGGAACACAACCTTTATAAACGTGCTGCTTCATATTTTTCCGGATTCTATGAAAAAGAGCTGGCATCGTTTACAGCGATTTCAAAGTTAACGATTTCCCAAAAAAATAAACTGTATGCTTTTTACAAAAGATATGCATTTGATAAACTGCTTACGGACCAATTGATTGCTTTAATTAAGCCAAAATGTATTGCCGGAATTCATTTTATATTAACGCCTGGCTGCGTGGAATCTATTAAATCTGCATCATCTCCGATTTTCCTTTTATTATTGCAGCATGGGTTAATTTCGGCACACAAGGATAAGCCGCACGATTTTTGGGGAGCAGATCTAGTTGTACTATGGGGTCATTTTTTTCAGGAATTACTAAATAGAAAAAAAGAGATTCCAAGTTCAGTTATTCTCGGAAATCCTAAATTGGAGCATGTCCTGACAACAGTCAAAGCAAAAAAAAACAACAGGAAAGACAGCTTTCAAATTCTTTATATTTTTACAGGCTCTCCTAAAGAAGAATTCAATATAAGTAATGTGTCTCTCTTTTTAAAAAGTATCAGGCCCTTAAAGCATTTGAAGGTGCTGTATAAACTGCATCCAAACTCTAAAAAGTCAGATTGCAGGTTTTTAATTCAAAAAGGTCTTATTAAAGAGAGAGAAATTATTACACATACAGATTTATATGAACTGATTGTTCAATCTGACCTCATAATCGGGGATTATTCTACTGCAATCTTTGAGGCAGCAGCTTTAAACAGACCTGTTATTCAAATCTATCAAAATAATTATCCGGAAGAGTACGTAAGGTTTCCGTCCGTTCACTCAGCTTCAGAACTAACGTCAATCATTACGAAGATGCAAACAAACCCGCAATTCTATCAGCAATGGGTCGAAAGGAATAAAAAGCAGATCCTTGAGCTGTTTCATCAGATTGAAGGTTCAATCGATCGGATTTCAGCTTATTTGGCACAATTACTGACTGGAAATTCAAAACTTTTCTAGCAGAATTAAAAAGGAATATTAAACTTCTCCATATACCAATCATCATCATACTTCCTTTTTTTCTCATAAAGAGCCCGTTTCAGATCAATATCGCTTTTTTCAAGCATAGCCATCAGTTTATCTTCCTGGCTGAATTTGACCAATTTCCTGCATTTTTCAATCCGTTCTTTACTGAAGTGGAGATGTGCCATACGCAGAAGGTTGTAATTTACATGATTCCAGCTCAGCTTGAATGGCGGTGAGCTCTGTCTGAATACATGCAGAACTTTTACTGAAGGGACAATATAACAGCGATAGCCGAAAAGCCAGAGTTTGAGGGATATCTCTTCATCCTCCCGTCCCCAAACTTGAAATCCCCGTTCAAATCCATCAATATCTTCAAACGCAGCACGAGTGACAGCTAAGCATCCTCCTGCAAGCAAAGGAGAAGGAAATGGTCCATCTTTTCCTTCCTTTCTCCATTCAATGTCAAGTTGTTTATTCCAAGTAATGCCATAGCCTACACGTGCTGGCCGTTTTGAATCACCAATCCCGGGATTAACGGCATCCGCTGTTCCCAGCAAAAGGGGCTCAATCAGTTTTTCAAGCCAGTCATGTTCAAAGAAAACATGCGCATCGCAAAAAATAAAAATTTCCCCATTCGCAGCATCAGCTCCGGCATTACGGGCATTGGCTGCCCCGAGCCCGGAGGTCCGCACCAATTTTATGCGAGATTCTCTGGATTGACCCAGAAAGGAGCAGCATCCATCGTCTGAAAGATCATCAACGACAATGATTTCAAACGGGCAGTTTGTTTTGCTGTTTAAAGCAGATTCAATGGTGTTCTTAATATGAATTCCTTCATTTTTAACTGGCATAATAATGGAAACCAGAGGTTTTTCCAATATACTTCACACCCTTTTGGTTAGGAGAATATCTTTTTTAACCTATGCAGGAATTTCATATCGGTTCATTTAATTAGAGTTTGGCCATTTTTCTGCATGCTATTGTGTGGATAAAACCCTTATAATTTAAAAGAAGCACGAGAATAGTAAGAAAGAGTGTAAGTGGAAGGAGCTGTCAGTTGTGAATACAATAATTAAATGGAATGGAAACATGAGCTTTTCAGGAACATCGCCATCTGGACATGCAGTAAAAATGGATGGTCCAACAGAAGCGGGAGGAGAAAACTCTGCACCAAGACCAACAGAGCTATTACTTCATGCTGTTGCCGGCTGTACAGGAATTGATATCATCAGCATCCTGCAGAAAATGCGCCTCAATCCGTCGGCATTTGAAATGGACCTCACCGGCACAAGGGCAGAGGACCATCCAAAACGGTTCACAGCCATCCATATTCATTACAAACTGGAAGGCGATCTTCCTGAAGAAAAAGTGATCAGGGCCATTCAGCTTTCCAAAGATAAATACTGTTCCGTCTCCCAATCCCTCAATGCTGAAATCACAGCTGAGTACTCGATTAACGGAGTAAAGGGCAGCAAGACCATGTAAAAAAGCGAAATCCTGAAAAATGGATTTCGCTTTTTATTTTTCTTATTTTGGGCTTGGCCCGTACTTGTTAGCTCCAGGCTCGCTGTCCAAACAGTTGAAAACAAGCAGAACAATTCCGCCGACAACCGGGATAAGGCTGATAAGCAGCCACCATCCGGTTTTGCCGACATCATGAAGTCTGCGCACAGCAACACCAAGTGAAGGCAAAAGAACAATAAGAGAATAAATAATAACTAAAACAGACGGGAGTCCGATCATAAGTTCAACCATTGTTAAAAGCATGGTTACGATAAAATTGAATAAAAAGAACATCCAGTATTCCTTACGTCTTGCACGGCCTTGAAACACCGCATATTTCTTAATAACATCCAGATACCAATGCATGTGATTTCCTCCTTTCTCAGAAAAATGAACGACTTATTAAATATACCATTTTCTTCTGACATTTGAAGAAAAAAATAGCGAAATTCCACAATGGAATTCCGCTTATTTATTCAAAATGCTTTCTTCAAGCACCGCTGATTTATCACCGTATACCTTCGTAATGTGATTTTCTCCCCAGGCGCAAAGGGAATCCAGAATGCTTTGCAGGCTCCAGCCATATTCACTCAATTCATACTCGACTTTCGGCGGTACTTCCGGATGGACAATCCGGTTAATCACGCCGTCGTCTTCAAGCTCGCGCAGCTGCTGTGTGAGCATTTTTTGCGTAATGTTCGGCATCAGCTTTTTCAGCTCATTTGTCCGTCTCTTGCCGTGGGTCAAGTGACAGAGAATGACGCATTTCCACTTGCCGCCGATAATCTCAAGCGTTGCTTCAACGGGAATGTTGTATTTCTTCTCCATATAAATCCTCCTATCTAATAGGCACCAAAAAGTGCCTACCTAACTTTTTAGTTCCTACAGCACTTGAAAGTACGTACTTTTCTTTATGTTCGATATATCTCATAATAACATTTGCCGGCTGATCTTTACCATACACGTTTTAAAATAAATATCAATTACCAGGAGGAGAAATACATGAGCTTAGATAAAAAAAGAAGTATGTGGGCGCTGCTAGCTCTTGCAGTCAGTGCATTTGCTATTGGAACAACGGAGTTTATCAGTGTCGGCCTGCTGCCGATGATTGCAGAGGATTTAAATATCCCGGTCACAACCGCAGGTTTGACCGTCACCCTTTATGCGGTAGGAGTTATGTTCGGGGCACCGGTTTTAACATCATTAACCTCGAATATGTCACGTAAGACGCTGCTCCTTTGGATTATGATTGTCTTTATTCTTGGAAACAGTCTTTCAGCCGGAGCTTCAAGCATTGAAATGCTTCTTGCCGGACGCGTGATTGCGGCGCTGTCTCATGGTGTGTTCATGTCAATCGGTTCAACGATTGCAGCGGACCTAGTTCCTGAAGACCGACGTGCAAGTGCAATTTCTATCATGTTTACAGGTCTTACCGTCGCTACCGTAACAGGCGTTCCATTCGGAACCTTTATTGGCCAGCAGTTTGGATGGAGACTTGCGTTTATCGTCATTATTCTTATTGGTATACTTGCTCTCATTGCAAACAGCATTCTTGTTCCATCTAACTTAAAAAAAGGCAACCGCACAACCTTTGGCGATCAGCTGAAGCTTGTGAAAAACGGACGTCTGCTGCTTGTCTTTTTAATAACAGCCCTTGGATACGGCGGAACCTTTGTCGTCTTCACGTATCTTTCACCGCTTCTTGTTGAAGTGACTGGTTTTAAAGAAGGGACCGTTGCCGTTATTCTGCTTGTATACGGAATTGCCATTGCCATCGGAAACATGATCGGCGGAAAGCTTTCCAATAAAAATCCGATCAAAGCCCTTTTCTATATGTTTATCGCACAGGCTATTGTTCTATTTGTCCTGACACTTACAGCACCATTTAAAATTGCAGGTTTGATCACCATTTTAGTTATGGGACTGTTCGCCTTCATGAACGTTCCAGGTCTTCAGGTTTACGTCGTAATGCTTGCAGAACGCTTCGTGCCAAGCGCCGTGGACGTAGCATCGGCAATCAACATTGCTGCATTTAACGCAGGAATTGCCATCGGCGCCTTCCTCGGAGGCATCATTACAGACTCCATCGGCCTGATTCACACAGCATGGATCGGCGGTGTAATGGTCGCCGGAGCTGTCATCCTTACTGGATGGAGCCGTGCTCTTGAAAAGAAAGACCAAAACGTTCAAAGCCAAAAGATGGCTGGATAAGCAATGACGCTCAGGGCATAGGCCCTGGGCGTTTTTTAAGTAAAAAAGCACCCATTCATAAGTTGAAAGGAATATAATGGAATGGGAGGTGTTTGTATGCTGAAAGGATTGCTTTTTTTTGCAGGCGTCATCCTCATTGGAACGCTGTCAGAGAGCTTGTTAAGAAAGAAATTGGAAATTCCAAAATCAAAGGGATTCATTTACAGAGGTGTCAGCTCGGCGCACCGGTGGACAGAAAGAATCCTGCTGCTGATCTATATAATCTGTTTAATGATTTTTGATTTTTCTATTGGACTGTTTTTAGCATTTATTATTCCATTCTTTGCTTTTAGAACGTTCATGGAATGGAAGTATGAAAAAGAGAGAAAAGAGTATCTGATCACACTGCATTTTGTTACAGTCTTTCCTTTGCTTATTGCAGGAGGGTATCTGGTGAATATCCTTTAAAACGGTGGACAAGAAGAAAGTTCTTCATAATAATTGCGTTGCTACAGCGGATACCACAATTATTCCTCACGATGCATGATCTCCCGTGAACGCAATTTCATGATACTTCACTTTCTGCAGAAACAAACTGTAATTCGCTGTAAAGTGTTTGTCTTTTAATAAGGAGACACTCTCTCCGTCTTTGAATTCAATTTCAATAACAGAGGGTTCTCCTTTTTCCTTGGACAAATGAAAAACAGCGCTCTCCACTTCATCCCATGTGTATTGGTGCTGTTCGATTCCTCTGCTGAAGGAAATTCCTTCATCACTGAGCTGTTTATGCTGAATGGCTCCGATTGTAAACGGCACAATGCTGAGAAAAATAATAATCAAACCTGATATAAGGAAAGTGCGGTCTGCTTTCCTGAAAGCAGCAATTAAAGCAGCAATTGCCCACATCAGAAATCCGGCTCCATACAAAAAGTACGTTCCATTAGAAAGCTGGATAAACCACGTCAGATTTGTCGCATAAAGCACATCGGCGACCATAAATGGGAAGAGGATTGAAGAGTAAGGAATCAGGATGAGAATGAGAAAACCAATTACTCCGAATACATGTTTCTTTTCATAATTTTTGTAGTTCATAGTCACGCCCTCCTTGTCTTAAATAAGTATACGCATAAGAATCGGCATAAGTTTCAGAATATTTAAATAGAAGGAGTTTGTTATGAAAAGAACAATTCTGCTTCTGCTTTGCCTGCTGCTGACAGGCTGTTCTAATTCTGAAGAAGATGGATATAAGGAAGTAAGAAAAGCAGGATGGAACTTCATCAAACAGAATAAATGGGAAAACAGGGTAAGCGGGGACTGGGAACAGGCAAAAGTGGAAGCGTACACGGTGGATAAGGGGCAAGCACAATTTATGGACGAACAGTACATAGGCGACGAAGTCTTAAGAGTAGAGTTTGAAGACCGTGCGAATACGGCTGCAGGTGCGCCTGTTATTCTGGTTGATCAAGAAACGAAAAGAGTGATTGGGTATCTACCTGGAGAATAATAGAGGTATTCAAGGAAAAATAAAATCTGAAAATTAATATGGTGTATTAGGAAAAGACTTTTTGACAATTTTGCGAAGTCTGTTCCTTTTGGTTGTAATCATAAACTGTCACACATATAATAAAACCATCACGTTACGGTTGGGGGGGATTGACTTGGGGCTGAGAAACTGAAAATTGGAGAATTGGCTGAAATTACCGGAGTAACTAAGCGGACAATTGACTATTATACGACACTGGGATTACTTAAAGCGGAACGTTCTCCTTCAAATTACAGGTACTATGATCATTCCTCTATAGAACGAATTGCTTTTATTGAAAAATGCAAAGCAGAAGGGCATTCTCTTGAAGAGATTAAGAAAATGGTTATCAGCCGTTTTTCGGAGGAAGTGGATGTGCTTGAGCTCCGCCTTAAAATACAGGGGCTGGAACAGGATGTCACAAAAGCACTCGAACAGCTGAAAGAGTCAGATCCTGAAAAGTATGAGAGTCTCAAAAAGAATATTTCAAGTGAAAGCTTATCCTTAATTCAGTCATTGCTTCTGCTGCTGCATTAAATTTTTCAAAAAAAGAAGTTGGTATTAAAAAAGTGCTTAATGCAGATCCTTTTAGCGGTGAAACAAAAACTATTATTGGAGGTGTAGGTCTTACCCCGTGTAAGACTGCTCGTTGACAACCATAAATCTTTTATTAATTGCATTATTGATTGCACTGACTGCATTTTTCGTTGCGACGGAATTTGCCATTGTTAAGGTCCGAAGTTCAAGAATTGACCAGCTGATTGCAGAGGGCAAAAAAGGCTCGCTTGCAGCAAAAAAAGTCACAACACACCTTGATGAATACTTGTCTGCCTGTCAGCTTGGAATCACCATAACAGCACTCGGGCTTGGGTGGCTTGGAGAGCCGACAGTTGAGAAACTCCTGCACCCATTGTTTGAACGATTTGATATAAACGAAACGATGACCCATATTCTTTCGTTCGGTATTGCATTTGCGATTGTCACGTTTCTTCACGTCGTTATCGGCGAGCTTGCTCCGAAAACGGTAGCGATTCAAAAAGCCGAAGCGGTAACACTTGTATTTGCGACTCCAATCATCTGGTTTTACCGTCTCATGTTCCCATTTATCTGGTTCCTGAACGGTTCTGCAAGAATTCTGGTTGGCCTGTTCGGTTTGAAGCCTGCTTCTGAGCATGAAGAAGCGCACTCTGAAGAGGAGCTTAGAATTCTCCTATCAGAGAGCTATAAAAGCGGAGAAATCAATAAGAACGAACTGAAATATATGAATAATATCTTTGCGTTTGATGAAAGAGTCGCAAAAGAAATCATGGTTCCAAGAACGGACATTGTATCTATTTCAATAGATGACTCTTTTGAAAACATTTTTGAGATTGTCAAAAATGAAAACTACACACGTTATCCGGTTGTTGACGGGGACAAGGATAACATTAAGGGCTTTATTAATATCAAAGAACTGCTTACAGCTGCAGTCATGACCAAGCAGGAACCGCACACTTTAAAAATCGCCGACTACATTAATCCTGTCATTAATGTAATTGAAACCATCGCAATCCACGATCTTCTTGTAAAAATGCAGAAAGAGCGTACACACATGGCCGTGCTGATTGACGAATACGGAGGTACTTCAGGGCTTGTGACAGCTGAAGATATCTTAGAAGAAATCGTCGGGGAAATCAGAGATGAATTTGATGAAGATGAGGTTCCCGAGATCCGCAAGCTGAATGAAGGACACTACATCCTGGATTCGAAACTGCTGATTG
Source organism: Metabacillus sp. cB07 (assembly GCF_016839225.1). Taxonomy (NCBI): domain Bacteria; kingdom Bacillati; phylum Bacillota; class Bacilli; order Caryophanales; family Bacillaceae; genus Metabacillus; species Metabacillus sp. cB07. Next base: position 1,239,047 of record NZ_CP069296.1, read on the forward strand.
AAGATGTCAATACATTGCTTGGAACAACCTTTAATACGGAAGAGTTAGATGTCGATACAATCGGCGGATGGTTCCTCACTCATCATCTTGATGCTGAAACCGGAACCGAAATCGAAGCAGAGGGCAATTTGTTTAAAGTCTTTGAGAAAGACGGAAATCAGCTTCGCTACTTGGAAGTAATTAAATCTTAATCAAAAGAACCAGTCCATTCCATTGGACTGGTTCTTTAATGTCTGGATTTATTAAAAAATATGAATTGTGCAAATTCATTCCTTTTGCCATAATTTTAGTAACAAAACGTTTAAACAGACAGGAGATTAACATGAACCCATTTAATCACGAACGATAACAACGCTTTGCATTAATCAGAGGTCCTCCTCAAATCATTGGATAAGCCATAAAAATGACAAGGAGGAAACAGAATGAAATTTGAAGAGTATATGAAAGAAGTGGAAAGACCCTTCACAGGATGGGACTTTTCCTTCATCACAGAAACCGGAAGAATGCAGAGCGGTCTGCTCTCATGGTCTTACGGCAGCATGGCGCAATCCCTTATTTCTGATTCAGCATCGATGCTTGACATGGGTACAGGAGGCGGTGAAATTTTATCAAAACTGCAGCCGTTCCCTGCATCTGTTTTTGCAACAGAAGGATATGAACCGAACATTTCGGTCGCCAAAAACAAACTTGAGCCATTGGGCGTGACCGTTGTTCCCGTTGATAACGATGCAGAACTTCCTTTTCCTGACGGGACATTTGATTTGATCCTGAACCAGCATGAATCCTTTGCCCCTGAAGAAGTCAGCCGCATCTTAAAAGAGGGAGGACTCTTCCTGACTCAGCAGGTTGGCGGTCTGGATTGTCTTAGAATAAATGAGGCTCTTGGTGTGAAGCCAAATGAGGAATATCTTCAGTGGAATCTTTCAAATGCTTTGCATGGACTAGAAGAAGCCGGATTTACTATTCTGTTTGCAAAAGAGGAGCATCCTTCTCAGCGTTTTTATGACATTGGGGCTCTCATCTATTATTTAAAGGCGATTCCTTGGCAGGTTCCGGATTTTGCCCCTGATCTTTTCAAAGAGCGGTTACTCATGATTCATAATGAGATTGCAGAAAAAGGCTATTTCGAAGTGAAGCAGCACAGGTTTGTGGTTAAAGCGGGAAAATGATCCGTCGTTGTGAAAAAATTGATGTTCATTTTTCTGGTTTTTGTTTCGTTTCCTTTTGATAAGATACTAGTACGAATAGTCTTTATAAAGGAGAAAAACCAAATGATCCACGATCAAAAAATGATTGATCACTACTACAGCATGCTGGTTGAGAAAAATTCATCGTACGAGGGGACGTTCTTTGTCGGGGTAAAAACAACGGGCATCTTTTGCAGGCCGACATGTCATGCGAAAAAGCCTTTAAAAGAAAACTGCGAGTTTTTCAAAACAGCTCAGGAAGCAGCGCTTGCCTCTTACAGGCCATGCAAAAGATGTCATCCTCTTAGTACCCCGAGCACGCTGTCGCCGGAAGTGAAAAAACTCGTGGCTGCCATTGAGGAAAATCCTCAGCGAAAGTGGACAGACAAAGATTTTGATGAGCTGTCTATTACTGCGCACACAGCCAGAAGGCAATTTAAGAAACAGTTCGGCATGACCTTCATCGAATACGCGCGTTCAAGACGCCTCGGGATGGCTTTTCAGCACATTCGAAACGGAAAACCGTTGATTTACACACAGCTGGACAGCGGCTATGAGTCAGGAAACGGCTTCCGCGATGCCTTTGCCAAAACAATGGGTGCGGTCCCTAAGAAAAATAGGGACATCCGGCTGTTTACGGCAAAATGGATCGAAACCAAGCTTGGTCCAATGGTTGCTGTTGCGGATGAAGATGTGCTGTATCTTCTTGAATTTGTCGACCGCAGGGGATTGGAAAAAGAACTTGAGAACATTAGGGCCAAACATGCTGCCGCTATCGTTCCGGGCAATAATTCGGTTCTTCAACAGATCGAACGTGAGCTGAACGATTACTTTGAGGGAAAATGTCTCACGTTTGAAACTCCTGTCTATTCTGAAGCGGGCTCTGAATTTCAGCGAAACGTTTGGAGATTGCTGAGAGAGATTCCCCCAGGCGAAACGATCAGCTACAAGGAGCTAGCCGTTCAGGCGGGCAATCCGAAAGCTTACAGAGCCGTCGCGCGGGCGAACGGCGCTAACCAGCTTTGCATTCTGATTCCATGCCATAGAGTCATTGCTTCTGACGGCGGACTTGGCGGTTACGGAGGCGGAATTCAGAGAAAAGCATGGCTTCTTGAATGGGAGAGGAAGCATTCGGGAGTTAGGTAATATTTCATTAAAGAAGCTGCATGGGCAGCTTCTTTTTTGCCGCCTGAATCTGGCTGGTTAAGTTGTAATTAGGAGGCGACTGGAAGATTTCAAGTAAAGGCAGCAATTCGGCAAGTAAAGGTGGTGCTTTTTCAAGAAAAAGAGGTATTCATTCAAGTAAAGCGGCTTAGATGGCAAGTAATCGAGAATATGCATCATAGGATGGCATGCAGCAAATGAAAACAGTATGTATTAGATGCCCAAAGGCGAATAGCAAGGCCTTATTTCTAAGAGAACACAGGATGGAAGATCAGAATTTAGGAGGTGCCTGGAAATTTTCAAATGAAGGCAGCAATTCGGCAAGTAAAGAATATCCTTTTTCAACTAAAAGAATCATTTACTCAAGTTAAACATTGAAAAGTGCAAGTAATTGACGTTGACTTCTCCCCTGTATAGCCTTAGCTTATAATTATGGAAGAAATTAACGAAACTATAATCGAAGAGAGGGCTGTGCAAGTGAACTTATCAATGAAATATGTCATTTTGTATGTAACTGATTTCGAAAAATCAATGAAATTCTACCGTGATCAACTTGGTTTGAAGGTGAAAATGCAGCAGGGAACATATGTTGAATTTGACACCGGGGCGACGACTTTATCCATGAATACACGTGAGTCTGTGCAGGAACTGATTGGACTGGACATGCCTCAGACCGATGCTCCCCAAAGCTTTGAAGTTGGATTTACCGTTGAGAATGTTGAATCAACTATTGAAAAGCTGCGAAGCGCCGGCGTGCCTGTTGTAAAGGAACCGACAGTCAAACCATGGGGACAAACCGTCGCCTATGTAACGGATCCGGACGGTCATTATATTGAAATTTGCACGGCTATGTAACAAAAAGAGCGGTCACTGACAATTCAGCGGCCGCTCTTTTTGTTCTATACCCGAGTGATTTTCCAGGGATAGGAAAGATTAAACCTATCAATCCTGTGAGGAGAAACGGTATGCTCAATGACTTTATCATCTGGTCGTCGTTTATTGTTCCATGGCTGTCACTGTTTTTCTTGGACAAGCAAACCATCAAACGGTTCATGCCGGTCGCCATCTTTGCATCGCTCCTTGTAACGGTGCAGAATGAGCTCGCCTATACATACAAGTGGTGGGTGGTCAAAGAAACCATTTTGCCGCAGATTATTACCTATTTTCCGTTCGTTTACGGAGCATTTTTGGTCGGAACGATCTGGATTCTTTATTTCACCTTTGGAAACTTTAAGCTGTATTTGCTGATCAACCTTGCAATCGATGCTTTGTTTGCTTTTCCCTTGAATGAGTGGTTTGAGAGCCTTGGCCTGTATAAGCTTGTGAACTATACAAACTGGGAGATCTATTTGACCTTTACGCTCATGGCAGTGCTGATCTATCTCTATCAGCTCTGGCAGCAGGAAGTACTGAAGGGAGGACCGGAATAGTTCTCCCTTTAGAACGTACAAATGGATTTCAAATGATACTCGAGCGCATCCATCATCTTCTGCTGCGGAAAAGAAACGGGATGCAGCAAATGATGCACGGCAAGACCATCGACTAATACATGCAGCCTGACCGCTTCTTCATCCGGATTACACTCTTCTTTCAGCAGGCCAAGATTGACGAGCAGCTGAATGATCGCGCTGATCCCTTCTTTCATTTCCACATAAACATCTTCGCTTAAAGCACGCAGCTTTTCTTCTACAAGTGTTTTGACGGAGAAAACGAGCCACACCTCCATTTCCAGTCTTCTCTCATCATCAATCGGAAGCAGTTCCGACAGGGCATCTTTCACAAGGTCGAATGGATCCCCTTGATACGTTTTGGACATTGTCCGTTCTTTCACCCGTTCAGAAACTAGGTTCATGGAATATAAAAGCAGCTCAGACTGTGTGGAAAAGTAGTGCCTCAGGGCTCCCGCAGACAGTCCGGTCGCCTTTGCAATTTTCCGAACCGTCGCCTGCTCGATGCCTTCCTCGGCAATCACTTTCCATGTGGCTTCGGCTATTTGCTGTTTTCGTTTGTCATGATCGATTATTTTTGGCATGTCTTTATTATAACACAGTTGTATTATAAAAAACATTCTGCTACTATGAAATCATACACTTGTGTTAAATAAGGGGGAGCTTACTTGATTGGCTGGCTGATTATTGCATGTGAAATTGGATTTTGGGTCTTTGTATTAGCGGGTTTGGCTGCAAGGTATCTTTTGAAAAAGAAGAAACTTGGCGCATTTTTACTGATTTGTACGCCGGTTGTTGACTTAGTGCTGCTTGCAGCAACTGTTCTTGATTTGAAAAATGGCGCAACCGCCACCATGGTGCATGGGATTGCGGCGATTTATATAGGAGTAAGCATCGCATTTGGGCACAGCATGATTAAATGGGCGGACCGGCATTTTGCCTACAGATTTGCCAATGGAGAAAAACCGCCGAAAAAAGCAAAGTACGGATCAGAACATGCAAAGCGTGAACGGGAAGGCTGGCTGCGGCATCTCCTGGCATGGGCAATCGGAGCGTTTTTCCTTGGAGCAATCATTTTCTACATTAACAACGGGCAGCAAACCGAACAGCTGTTTAGAACGTTGCAGATTTGGACGCTGGTTCTCGGTGTCGATTTTCTCATCAGCTTCAGCTACACACTTTTTCCGAAAAAGATGGAGACGAAGGGAAGAGAGATGTAAATATAATTGGCGCACATTCTTCCTTGAATGGCGCCTTTTTTGCATGATACAAATTGTCGCCGGCATAGGCATAATTAAAAGCTTTAAAAAGGGCTGATCAACTTGAAGCGAAATCCATATATTCCGCTCATTGCCGGACTGAGCCTGATTTTCTTCGTTTACGTGATCGTCACGACCATCAAGCATGTGAAAGTGTATCTTGTCTACAGTTCGGGTCTCGGGCCGTTTATTCTTGGAGGGTTAATACTTGCGGTAATATTGGTTCTAATTGTGAAGGGGAGCGGGTACCGGTAGTCTCTATATATGAAACTTTTTCTTACCGGAAACGTATATTCATTATACTTATTTCCGGAAAGGAGACTGCTCTATGGCAAACACAGGGGACATAATTTTTCAGCTTTTTACCTTTGCTATGGTATTCGGCATCCTGTCGCTTATTTTTAAATCTAGAAACACAACCAAGAAACGGATCGATAAACTTGAAAAAGAGATCATCGAGCTAAAGTCAGATAAGCTCAATGAAACAAAACGATGATTTTTTCAAAACACCTGCCCCTCGCAACAGGTGTTTTGTTCATTTCACGGAGAAAAAGAAGATGAAATTGCGGTCCAGCTTTGCGGATTCCGATAAAAAACTGCGGTGTTTTTGGTAAGTCCATCACGTTAAGTGTTTGGGAGATAGGCAGTAAGACTCATTAAAAAATGTGTCGAATTCTCAAACTGGGACTAATAGCTAATAGTTACGTTTGGTAAATAGTGTTAAAATTTTGAGAGGAAAATCTATACAGGAGGTGCAAACCTTTGTCTTTATCAGCCCAAAACGTAAAGCTGCGTGACTTGGAAGAGAAGCTTCAGCGGCTGCGCACATGCAGCAGTCAATTGTCAGATCATCAGTATGACTTTTTCAGCAGCCGGCATTTGGCGGCCGAACCGGAATTAACGTCTAATACGTGGTACGGTGAGCTGTCCAATGAGTTTAATAGAGTTCGGGAAAACGATATACAGCCGGCACATGAGGAGATTCACATGTCTCAATTTCGTGATGTATTCCAGGTGCTGGATCAAAAAATCCAGCAGATTATGACGGAGATTAACCATGTAAAAGCAGCCATTGCCTCACTTGAAGCTGAAGAGCGAAGAGAAGCATTGCTTTCGGAAAAAACCCGGTAAAGGGAGAGGAACGGATTGGGAACGGAAATAAAAATCCATTACGGTGAAATAGAAGAAGCACTGGCTGCCATGAAATCAGCTATCCATGCTCTTCAGACCGATTTTCCGGCAGGAATCGGTGCGGGAAATGAACTGGAAGCGATAAAAAAGCTGAACGAGGTAAATGAAGCCTGTCAAAAAGCGATGGAAACTTATAAAGAATTGCTGATTCTTAACGCAGACGCAACCCGGCAATCGGTCGATCAGATGAAAAAAGCAGACGAACATCTTTCCGCTGCGATCGCCGGAGGAAGGTGAGGAACGGATGACACATGTACTTGATGCTGATGCCTTTCACTCGGCCATTGAAAAAACGAAAGAAAAAATAACGTCACAGACAGCGCAAATCAAGCAGCTTGAAACAGCGATAAAGGGAATCATTGATCTCGAAGATGCCTTCAAAGGCGAAGGCGGGGAAGCGATCCGTTATTTCTATGAGAAACATCACCTCCCTGTCATGTCGAGCTACTCTGCCTTTCTCGCACACTATCAAACGGGGCTTGACAGCATGAAAAAATCGCTCCATAACCTTGAGCCATCCCGCTCAGGTTATATCCGCAGGAGTTTTCTTGACCAGCAGGTCGAACAGGACTTAACCAGAGCCAGAGAGCGGACAAACCAGCTGACGAACGAAACGAACTCCACAATTAGCAGAGTCTCGGACATTGTGAACCTGCCGAAAATAGACGACCGCTTCTTCGCAGAAATGGTAGAGAAGGCAAGAAGGCAAAAAAATGAAACGAGCGAACAGCTCTCAGAATTCGATCATCGCCAGGCTTCCCTCCTGACAAACCTTGAGAATGAACTGCAGACCGTCGTAAAAAAAGTAAACGACTTGCAAAATCTCTTCCAGCCGGCTACTGTAAAAACAGATGGACAAGTCCAGGGCGCCAGCTGTGAAAAACCGGCCAACACGAAAGTGAAAGAGGATAAAAACCTCCTCCAAATCATCGGAGATGTCTTTGTCGGAATTGCCGAAGGGATCTACCAGTTTGTCAAAGATCTTGTCGTAGGCCTCTTTGACCTGATCATCGCCATTTTCACAGATTTCCCTGGACTGGTCACGGGCATCATAAACGCCGTCATCAACATCGACGAAACCATCGGCGCCATGATAGGGGCCCTTGAAGCAGCATGGGAACGCGACGTCATCAACGGCGACGCCCGCAGCAGATCCCGGTTCTTCACCTATGGCACCCTTTCCATCGCCGCCACCTTCTTCACAGGCGGCCTCGACAAAGTCAGCAAAGCCGGCAAACTGAGCAAACTCGGAAAACTGGCTGAGGCAGAAAAACCAAAAAGCATTCCCTTCAACGTCATGGACACTGCAAAACTCAAAGACTACATGAAGGAAAACGTCATAAAAGAAGCCCACCGCTACAAAAAACAGATCAACGACTTTGTCCAGTCCAACCTGTTCAAAACCATCGTCAACATGAAAGCCCTCAGCAACCAGGCAGCGGATATCTACAGGAAAGCCAAGCATGTATTGAACCCTGAGAAAATCAATGTCCTATTGAAGAAGACCTATGAGGATGTTGTGAAGGGGCCGCTGGTTCGGACGAAGATGGGTATGGGGCGGATGGTGGATGGGTTTTTGGATACCAAAATGGGTGAAGTGTTAGATGCCAGCGGTATGCCTATTCCTTTTATGATGCGCGATATAGTTGAAAATTCCCGAGAGTCATTCGTAAAAGCTAAGGATACGATTGTTAATGCTACTGAGAGTGTTGGGAAGGTTGTAGGAGATGTAAGTGGTAAGATTGGTGAAGTATTTAAGACATCGAATAATATAAATACAAAAAAAATTGATGAATTTATTGAAGGTACTATACCTTTTGATAATGTTGTTGATGATTTTGCAAGACTTTACAGCGAAAAGATTCAAACAAATAAAACTTGGTCATGGAATAAGTCATTTCATGGCGGTGAGCATTTAACAGCTCGTCAAAAAAAGTTGATCAAAGAAAAGGCTATCGCAGATGGTCTAATTCCCAATGTTAACATTATTAAAGCAGATGGGATGAGGTATGGATACGCTGATTTTAAAAATGCTGGACTTGTCGTAGAAACGAAAATTTTACCAGAAAAACTATGGTTGAAATCTGACGATGAACAATTTGAGTGGCTTGACAATGCAATTGGTGGAAGACCAGAAGGTATGACATGGCATCACACTGAAGTTCCTGGTACAATGGAACTGGTCCCTTTTGGAATACACAATATAACTATTCATAATGGCGGCAGATCAACAGGGTTGTGGGCAGATGCCCCGAGATAGTTCACTCTAAAGTAAGGAGATAAACTATGAAAATTAAACATAACACTATAGTAAAACCTTTGCCAACTGATGAATTGATAAAAAAGCATGAGAAGTTCTGGCGGCTTAAACTTCCAGAGTCCTTTTTGAGATTTATAAAAGAGAATAATGGAGCAGAGATTGATGATGGAACATTCGAGTATAGTAACCGCGGTTATGCAGTTGAAAGGTTTTTATGTATGTTAGATGATATTGAGGATAATGCAAATGGAATTTACGACATAGATGTTGTTTTCACTCAAATTGGTGAAAGGTTAACTGATAACGAAGACTTATTAGGGGCGGAAGTATTGCCAATAGCTAGTATATTTGCTGGGGATTTTGTCTGCTTGGATTATAGAGCAGATAAGAATAATCCTAGTGTATGTATTTGGTCTCATGAAGAATCCGGTGAATTTGATCCTGTAACATATAAGGTGGCAGATAGCTTTTCTGAATTTTTGAATATCCTTGAATGAGACTAGAAACATATAAAACATTGAATATAATTATTGATTGAGCTTTCAGATATATAATTATTTTTCAGACCAATATGAAAAATTAAATTAGTAGATGACTTCTTTCCGAGGTCATCTATTTTTTTATTTCAATGTGAATTTTGTAAGTATTTTAGGGAAGCAGGGAGATGGTTCTAACGCTTCCTTAGAATATATGGACAAGCAGGCATCCAAGGCGTCTCCTGTCAAAACCGGCCAACACAGATGTGAAAGAGGATAAAAATCTCCTCCAAATCATCGGAGATGTCTTAGACCCAAAAAGGATCCAGGTGCTGTCATTCATATTATTCTTTTGAACTTTTTTCATCGTTCTGCTGTTTCGTGCCCTTACTTGTATAAGGCTTAAAACTCTTCTTTTTATTGGCGCTAGCCTGCCAGCGATTCCAGCCCTTTTTGCCTGTTCCTCCGCCTGTCCCGCCTTTGCTGCTCTTTGTTTTTGCTTTAGCTTTACCCATACGATCACTCCATTATAATTGAACGCTGACTTGCAGCGTGTTTATTTAATAGGCTGTTTTCGCTTAAATTGTTGTTAAATGTTGCCGTTCCTTCCGCTGCAATCTACATTAGGCTTTTAACATTCATTAGCAACAATATTTTCGAAAATAGCCAAGAAATCATTAAATCATGCGAATCGTTATCTTGTTCAATCGCCAAAGGCCTCGGCCAGAACAGATCCGCTCTTCTTATAAGCATAATAGTACTACACTACCACAAACACCTAGCCTTATGTAAAAACCAAAAATAGTTCCAATATTCGGTTTAAGTCTTACGATTCAACGCTTCAATCATTTTATCCGCATTTTCCCATGATTCAATCGAGGCACTTGAAGCAAAAAATTGCCCTCCGCCGCCAAACCTCCGGGCAGTGTCATCAATCGGGATGTTCCTTGAACGAATCCTAATGCGAATTTCATTCGGATATTCAATAAAGAAGACCAGATTCTAACCCGTGCCATCGAAGACAGGACATTTACAAGATTTGCCTCCTCCGCATGATCCAGCCCCATAAGCAGCCAGTTTCTCCTCTGTTAAATATATATAGGCTAACCCTTGCTAAATCAATGGATAGTGTATTCTTGTTAAAAACAAAATCTCAAGGTTAAGCGTTTGCAAAAATAAATATTCATGTTAATATACTTGTATACAAGTATACTTGTCTATCAAATGAGGTGGCATTATGGAGAACAACACAGAATATATGTATCCGGAAAAATGGATTTTAAAGGGTTCCATCGGGGATCGCATCACATCGGAGCTTAGGATGCGTATTATTTCAGGGTTAATTGAAAGCGGAACCATTCTCTCTGAAAATAAGATAGCGGCTGATTTTTCTGTAAGCCGTTCACCAGTCCGCGATGCAATGAAGACGCTTGCATCGGAAAATATGATTCGGCTGGAACGGATGGGAGCGGTAGTTGTCGGACTGTCTGAAAAGGAAATTCAGGAGATATACGATGTGCGTCTGCTGATTGAAACGTTCGTGTTCGAAAGGCTTGTTAAAGAAGATACAAAGGAGCTGGAGAGAGAGCTTCATAAAATTGTAGAAATGATGAAGGTCGCAATCAAATATCAGGATGCAGATGAATTCTCTTTTCAGGATGTCCTCTTCCACGAAACCATCATTAGGGCTTCAGGTCATTCCTATATCATGATGATTTGGAACAATTTAAAGCCTGTTATGGAAAGCTTGATTCTGCTTTCAATGCGGGCAAGGTTCAGGGAAAAATACGAAGATTTCGAAAGGATCCTCAATAATCACGAACTTTATATCAATGCGATTACAACAAAGGACCGTGAGCTCATGAAAATGTCGCTGCATCAAAACTTCGATGATGTACAGGACAAAGTGGATGACCTTTGGATGTCTCAGGAACTGCTCAATAAAGGTGTTGGAGACAGAAAAGAGTAGAATGTGTACAACATAGATATCGGTACCTCGAGTACCAGACACTAGGAGGAAGTAAGACATGCCTTTAATTATAGTAGGAATTGGAATAATAGCCTTATTGGTGCTGATCATGGGCTTAAAACTGAATACGTTTGTTTCTTTAATCATCGTATCATTCGGTGTTGCACTTGCACTTGGAATGCCTCTTGAAACGATCGTCAAAACGATTGAAGCAGGTTTAGGCGGAACACTTGGTCATCTTGCGCTTATCTTCGGTCTTGGTGCAATGCTCGGTAAATTAATCGCTGATTCGGGTGGAGCTCAGCGTATTGCTATGACTCTAGTAAACAAATTCGGTGTGAAGAATATCCAGTGGGCTGTTGTCGCTGCATCATTCATCATCGGAATAGCTCTTTTCTTTGAGGTTGGACTTGTCCTTTTAATTCCTATCGTTTTCGCCATTGCACGACAGCTGCGAGTTTCCATTCTTTATCTCGGTATTCCAATGACAGCCGCTCTGTCTGTAACCCACGGCTTCTTGCCTCCGCATCCGGGTCCGACTGTTATATCTGGTGAATACGGGGCGGATATTGGCCAGGTTCTTCTTTACGGAATCATTATTTCCATTCCAACAGTTCTTCTGGCAGGCCCTGTTTTTACAAAAATTGCGCAGAAGATTGTTCCTGAATCATTTACGAAGACCGGAAGCATTGCCTCTTTGGGAGAACAAAAAACGTTTAAGCTTGAGGATACACCAGGCTTTGGCATTAGTGTATTTACTGCTTTGCTTCCAGTAATCCTAATGTCAATTGCAACCATTATTACTCTGGTACAAAATACAGTTGGGCTTGATGACAATAGCTTCCTTGCAGCCATTCGGTTCATTGGTGAAGCTGGAACGGCCATGCTGATTTCCTTATTATTTGCCATCTATTCAATGGGAATTGCCCGCAACATTCCAATGAAACAGGTAATGGATTCTTGTACGACCGCCATTACTCACATTGGGATGATGCTTCTGATCATAGGAGGCGGCGGTGCTTTCAAACAAGTATTGATTGACGGTGGTGTCGGAACCTACGTAGCCGATCTTTTTGAAGGCACTTCCATGTCACCTATCCTGCTTGCCTGGATTATTGCAGCAATCCTTCGCATCTCGCTTGGATCAGCGACAGTGGCTGCACTAACAACAGCCGGTCTCGTTATCCCGATGCTTGGCACGACTGACGTAAACCTGGCTTTGGTTGTCCTTGCAACTGGCGCAGGAAGTCTGATTGCCTCCCATGTTAATGATGCAGGTTTCTGGATGTTCAAAGAGTACTTCGGCCTGAGCATGAAAGAAACGTTTGCTACTTGGACCTTGCTTGAAACCATTATTTCAGTAGCAGGACTTCTGTTTATTCTGTTGCTTAGCCTGTTTGTTTAATTATTTGTGTAAACGCAGTAGGAACTAAAACAAGTCAGCAAACACTTAAAGGCAGAGGGATCTTAATCCTCTGCCTTTAAGTATTTGCAATAACGCGTTATACAAGAGGAGTGGTATTGCTAAGGTAATGTGCCAAACATGTTATCGAACTGCGTTCTCTAGTCATACGCTAGCCCACAGATTTGACAAGCATTCCCGTTTACTTATTTCCTCCAAAAAGTCGTACAATTTTCCTTGTCGCGAATATTAAATTCAATCATTTTCTCAAGTAGTGAGTAATCAACTGGTTTTTTCCAAGGAATTCGAATGATCTCCTTGGTATAGTCGTATCCAGCCTTTACAATATCGTCCTCAACATGAGTAATTGTAACACTTTCAGGTGCGACAGCTAAATGCTTTTTAGACACGCTGAATCCAATTATAAAGGTGCCATGATCAGTAAACATAGGCTGGTTCCATTTCATTTCTATGTTTAAATTTGGATATTTTTTTTGTATCCAGCTAAAAACTTCTTCTGTCCTTTCCCGGTGAAAAGGATCATCAATACCTGCCGAAAAATCTTCCATATTATCCCTCCTAAAATAAAGATAATTCATTTTGAAAACACTGTTAACTGAAATTTCTCCGGCTAACTATAAATATCCTTCTGAGTTTAGACTCCATCCTGAAAATTCAGATTATCGCACCGTGCGAAAATAGACTAAAAATCACGGGTTTACCTCATTCTTTTCTCCCCCAAATCCTCAACCACCTGGTCCGCTTCCTCCCACGACGAAAGCAAGGCCCCCGCTGCCAGCTTGTGACCGCCCCCGCCGAACTTCTTCGCAATTTCGTTTACAGGGGCCGTTTTTGAACGGATTCGGACTCTGATTTTACCGTCCTCCTCTATAAAAAGAACCCAAATGCGTGCTGGTTTATACGCGACAAGGGCATGAATAAGTGGTGCTGCCTCATAGGAATCGAGACCAAGGTTCTCAAGCATTTCCTTTGTGACTCGAAGGCTCGCGATTCCCTGTTCAGTTACCTGTGCACGATAAGCAACAAGTTGTTTCCATTTAGATAAGTCAGTGCCGTTTTTCTTCATCAGACGATGAATGCGCTCAGGTTTAAATGAGAATTTTTTTATCTGTGAAACAACCCTCATCGTCCGTTCACCGGCCATTCCATTCTTAAGCATGCCTGTATCTCCCATTATCCCCGCGTATAATGCAGCAGCTGCCTCAATTGTCAGATTAAATGACTCCGGATAGGAAAAAAACAGATCTGCCAGCATCTCGCACACAGAACTATAAGAAGGGTCAACACAGGTCAAATCCCCATAGTTTTCTCCATCGGAATGATGATCGATTTTTACGAGTGTTGCACCCAACTGGAAGCGCTGGTCACTAATCCGTTTCATTTCAGCAGTATCACAAACGATGACAAGAGCATCCCTATATTCATGGTCTTGTATCACATCCATGCTGCCGATCCATTCAAGGTTCTCTGCGTCGCAGCCGACAGCAAAGATGTTCTTTTCGGGAAACGACTGCTGCAGCGTTTTTTTTAGAGCAATCTGTGAACAGACGGCGTCAAAGTCAGGGTGGATGTGACGGTGGATGATGATGGTGGGGTGAGTGGCGATGGCTTGGAGGATATCACTTTTAATACAATTCATTTTAATATCACATCACTTCCCGGTCTTATTTGTAAAAAATAGTTTGATGATAAATATTTAATTTTACTGTTATTTATTTTATACTAGAATTTTACTAGAATCTAATACGGTAAAATAAATCATTATTTGAAAAGATATGGTATAATATCAAAAAAGAACATACGTTCGCTTTAACTGTATTGGGAGATGTGTTAACTATGAGTTCATATTCAAAAATAAAGATTATTGATCTTTTTGCAGGAGCAGGAGGTTTAAGCAATGGATTTGAACAAACTGGCCGTTTTGAAGTAGCTGGAGCCATTGAGATTAACGAAGCTGCGGCAAAGACATATATTAATAACCACAAAAATGGCAAGGATATTATCATTAGGGATCCAGAAACCGGAAAAAGTGATATCAGCAAGATAGATTTTGCTAAATTAATTGCTGATAGAAAATTAGACATAAATAATTTAGTTGTTATTGGCGGGCCCCCGTGTCAAGGTTTCTCCAATGCGAACAGACAGAAAAACTATTTGATTTCTGGCAATAATCAACTGATTAAAGAATATGTTAGAGCTATTAAAGAAATTAGGCCTAAGGCATTTTTGATGGAGAATGTTAAAACTATAAATTCTAAAACACACAAATTTTTTGTAACTGAGCATATCGAAAATTCTATTTTCGAGTTCAGTTCAGAAAAACACTTAAGTGAGATATCATCTGGACACTGCCTCTGGGAATCAGACGTAATTGATATTCTCGAGACTGAACATTCCTGCTTGCTCTCTCAATTTGAACGTGTAAATTCTAAGAAAGAAATTACTCCATTTATTTCTCAAACAACCGCATTGTCCAGAATGAAAAAGATTTTGAAGAGAAGCAAATCTTCCCAATCAATTTTTCTTATTAACATTAAAGAAAAAAAGGATACGGAACTATTGCTGGATATGCTCGAAAATAGAGTCAATGAGGTTATAATACCAAGTTCTATAAAAGAAAATGCTATTTCGGCCCTGACTGGATTATTAAGAGGACCAGTGCAAGGTTCTATATTTGCATCTAATCTAGAACCTTTGATAGATCTGAATACGTATCTATTCCATATGAAAGAATTAAGAGAAGAAAAAATTGTGATAGAAGAAATACGCTGTGATTCTTCTAAAGCAGGAAAATTAATAATGAGGGCACATGTAAAATCTTATAATATTGTAGATTACCTCGTGAATACTTTTAGATATTTGGGATACAGCATAGATAAAGGAATATTGACAGCTACACATTTTGGAGTTCCCCAAAAGCGTAATAGGTTTATGATGCTTGGAGTTAAGAAAGCATTTTTAGAGAGTGATAAAGTCTTTCTTCCTGAAAAGATAGATACTGTCGACAATGCGTTTAATACTAGGGACGCTATATACGATTTGGAAGATATAGCACCAAATTATGAAGTAAGTGATGAACCAATTATTTATAATCCAAAGCCTAATAAAATGAGTGCTTTGCAGAAATATTACAGATCTACACATAATTCAAATCTATACAATCATGTTAATACTAAAAGCAGGGATTTGAGTATAAAAAGATTTGAGGCAATAAAACAATCAAATGGTAAAAACTTTCATAATTTAACGGATGAAATGAAAACGACTTACGCGAATACAGATCGAACTCAAAATACCATTTATTTGAGATTGAACTATGATGAACCTTCACCAACAGTTGTCAATGTTAGGAAGTCAATGTGGAATCATCCTAAAAATGCTGTATCTATAAGTATCAGAGAAGCTGCAAGGCTGCAATCCTTTAAAGATGATTTTGTTTTTATGGGTTCAAAAGACCAGCAGTACCAACAGGTAGGAAATGCGGTTCCTCCGCTCATGGCAAGAGCTGTTGCTGAAACAATGCTTTTGCAAATGAACGATTATCCAGTTATGTCAATTAATGATGAATTTAACAAACATTTAATAAATGTTGAAAAAGAGCTACTAAAGTCGTAGCTCTTTTTTGTTAAATACTAATGTGTAATTTGTAAATTTTTTGATATAATGACAACATACTTTATTGATAATAAGCGGGGTTTTTATTGAAATGAATGTTGTTATTACACAGCCATCTGCAGCACCGGTCATTCAGGCATTAAGATCAATAGGCTATAATCCGAATACAGCCATAGCAGATTTAGTAGACAATTCTCTTGATGCAAACGCTTCCAGTATAAAGGTGGATTTTAAATACAATCAAGCAGATTCATTGATTACTATCACCGATGACGGGCAAGGCATGAATGAAGAAATGCTTCAGCAAGCAATGAATATAGGTTCAAAAGATCCCAGAAACAAAAGGGATGCTAAAGAGCTGGGCCGCTTTGGCATGGGCTTAAAAACAGCTTCATTTTCATTGGGGAAAAGACTGAGCGTTCTCACGAAATATGAAGGGAATTATTATGAGCGATGCTGGGATCTTGACCATGTCTCAAGTACAAATGAATGGGAGCTTTTTACTGAAATTCCTCAAGACATTAAAAATCTTTTAGGCGAAATAGAAGGGGATAATGGGACAATTGTCTGCATAGATAAACTAGATCGATTTATGGGACATGGCAAATCTATTATAAAAGAGAATACATTCTATACTAAAATAGAGAGAATTAACAGGCATCTGGAATTTGTTTTTCATTCTATACTGGAAAACAGCAATGTTGCAGTTAGTTTAAACGGAAAGAAAATTACACCCTGGAATCCGTTCATGATTCAGCATGAATCGACGATTGAAGGGGAACTTCAGGTAATCAGAATTAATGATAACCGGATAAAAGTTAAATATTATATTCTTCCGCATGCTTCAAACCTCAGCGAACCTGAATATAAAAAGGCTGGCGGTTATAAAGGGTGGCGTGACCACCAAGGATTATACATTTATCGGGAAAACAGACTTCTTTATTTTGGAGATTGGATGGGCCTTTTTCCAAAAGATGCAGCTTCTCAGCTGGCGCGCATAAGGATTGATATCCCAAATTCAGCCGATGCTGAATGGCAGGTAGATATTAAAAAGTCAGGAATTAACCTGCCTGAAGAAGCAAAGAGAAGGTTAGCCGCAATCGCAGGCATCGCAAGAAAAGTTTCAAGAGATATATTTTATTTCAGGACTCAATCTTCTGGTAATGGGGGAAACTCTCTTGCAAAAGGAAGCCTTAATACATGGGAACAGTCAGGACGAGAGGATGGACCTCAATTTATCTTAAATAGAAACAATCCGCTCCTGTCTGAAATCTTAAAAAACATAGATGAGAAGAATGCAAAGCTTTTAAATTTATATTTAAAGTTCGTGCAGCTGGGTTCCCCAAGCAATATTATTGATTCTCCAAAAGCATCTGAAGAAATGCTTCAGGAAGTTTCGGATGGGGACAGGGAGTTAGTTGTGCAGCTGGCATCTACCATGTTGTCCATAGGTATTGCCAATAATGAGGAGCAACTCTTAACTACTATTATTACTCAGCCTGCTTTTGATTCTATAAACAGAATGACAGTTAAAAATATACTTTTGGAGGCTGGGTTAATTGAAAGAGCTTAACAGCAAAAGTTTGTTTGATCAAACATTCAGTACGAATTATCACCTAATGAAGAGTTTTTATTCCGATGAGAATGAGGCTGCAGAACAGGC
The DNA here is from genome assembly GCF_016839225.1 of Metabacillus sp. cB07. NCBI lineage: Bacteria > Bacillati > Bacillota > Bacilli > Caryophanales > Bacillaceae > Metabacillus > Metabacillus sp. cB07. The sequence goes on from NZ_CP069296.1 coordinate 1,256,702, forward strand.
ACTGGAATTTGCGAAAAAAGCTGTTAAAGCCAAATTCAATCAAGAAGAGCACGAATTTGAAAAATGGTCATTTGAGATGCTTATAAAATATAAAGTTGGGGCAGTTATTATAAAACCTCCAGTTTTTCGTTCAGAACCTGTTGAAGGCTGGTTTCAAGGCAGTATGGTAGCAAGCTCATTTTTCTGGACTAGATACCGTGAATACTTAACCAAGATCAAGAACTGGCCAATTGAAGCCGTGCAAGCTATTGACACTACTACTAACGAAATTATGAGTTCTCTTGGCAACCCTCTATCTTCAGAATCGTTTGATAAACGAGGCTTGGTCTTAGGATACGTTCAATCAGGAAAGACTGCTAACTTTACCGGTCTCATTAATAAGGCCTACGATGTTGGATATAAATTAATTATAGTTCTTTCTGGTATTCATAATGACCTGAGAGCTCAAACTCAAATCAGACTGGATGAAGAAGTGATTGGCAGCAGATCTGATAAGTCTGGGAATCCAATTGGTGTAGCACAAATATATAAAAATACACCAGAACATATTATATCCTCTTGGACAGATGCAGAAAGAGATATAAACTCAACTTTTACTGGTGTTAGAAATCTTAATCAGCCTACATTAATGGTGGTAAAGAAAAATAAAAATGTTTTGGAGTCCCTAAGAGACCTTCTCATTTACCATAAAAATCTTCATAGCTTAGATATCCCTGTTCTAATTATTGATGATGAAGCTGATCAAGCATCAGTGGATACTTCCAATCAGGATAAAAACGAAGATCCAAAAACAATTAACAGGTTAATACGCCAAATTATTGAAGTTTTTAATCGTAAAGCTTATGTGGGTTACACAGCTACGCCTTTTGCGAACCTATTAATAGGCATGGATCAAAAAACCGCGGATGAAGGGTACGATCTTTATCCAAAGGATTTTCTTGTGGGTCTTCCAAAACCTGAAGAATACTGCGGACCTGAAGAGTTTTTTAACGTTTATGAAAACCCTGATGATTCCAGACCAAGTTTGATTCGAATTTTAGGTACAGAAGACATTGAAGCGTTCAGTGCCTTGAAAAAGAAATCAGACGCGGATAAATTCGAAGAAGTGCCTGCCCAGATGCGTGAGGCTATCATGATGTTCCTGCTTGTAATAGCCGTCCGAAACCTTAGAGGTCAGAGAAATAAACATAATTCAATGCTCATTCATACTTCCCGATTCAAAGATGTTCAATCAACAGTAAAAGAAGAAGTATCGCAAACTTTTCAAAACATCTCAAAACAGATTCAATATAACCCTGACAGCAAATTAATAGGCGAAATGAGAGAACTCTATGAAAAGGACATCTTGAAAACAAGCAGAGAATGGTCATCTGATTTAAATGAATTCACTTGGGATGAAGTTTATAATGAGCTGCGCGGAACTATTGAGTTCGTTCAGATTTTTGAGATAAATGGAAACAGCAAAGATGCTTTAGACTATCATCAATATAAAGAAGAAGGTCTGCATGTAATAGCAGTAGGCGGTGATAAGCTGTCGCGAGGACTTACATTAGAAGGGTTAAGTATTACCTATTACTTCAGAAATACTCTTATGTATGACACTTTGATGCAGATGGGAAGATGGTTTGGCTATAGAAAAGGATACATGGATTTATGCAGAATATATACATCTGACGAAATAGCATCTAACTTCGAGCATTTAGCTATTGCAATGATTGAACTTAGGAAGGAATTTGACAGACTTGCGAAGCAAGGGAAAACTCCTGCAGAGTATGCTGTAAAAATGCTTGCACATCCATTTATGACATTAACAAGCCCTTTAAAGATGAGAAATGCTCAACTTTCAACCTATATTTATGGGGGAACACTGCAGCAGACAAGATTATTCGATACAAATGCAAACTTCTATAAGAATAATATGGAAGCTACAGAAAAGCTGATTAACAACCTATCTTTAGAGGAAAAAAGATATGGTTCCGGCAGAACTAATTACTATGTTGCTTCAGGTGTTTCTTCTGATACAGTAAAAGAATACTTGGCTTCTTACAAAACATCCGCAGATGCTGAGAAGGTTGACACTGCGAAAATCTATAATTATATCGATTTAGCAAACGAAAAATCTGAACTTATTAATTGGACTGTAGCCGTTGTAGAAGGTGATCCAGCTGATAGAACAAAAGCCGGTAAATATCCTGTTAAGCTTGGCAAGCTTGAACTGGATTCAGCTGTTGCTCGCGGAGTCAAAGTTAAACCGGTAAAGAATGCTGATAAAATAGATATAAAAGCCATTGTAACACCAAGTCATGAATTCATTGATCTTGATCATCCAGAAATGAAAGAAATTAAAGACCGGGATGAAAAAAGAAGACTTCGCCCTAAACAAAATGGACTCATGCTGATTTATCCGCTAAATCCTGAAGTGGAAGTCTTCAAAAGTCTTAACGTTCCGTTCTCTGAATCGCTGGTTCCTTTGGGAATAGCATTTTCTTTTCCAGGAACAGACATTGACGATAAAGAAGTTTACCAAACAAATAAGACTGTAAAAGGAGAATAATTTGTGGTAAGCCTTAAAAATGAATTTGAACAAATGACTATGGAATTCACCAATAAAGATCAGAACGACATTTATAAACTTAAAGTTATTACTGCTGAAAAGCCATTTATATTTGCCGGAATGGACTCATCTAACTTAGGAAGACAGCTCTATATAGATCTGGGTGAAGAGCCCTGGGAAAACGATCAAGTGAATTCTCTTCCAAAGTGGAGAGGACTATCAATCGAAGTAGAGTACTTCGAGAAATTATTTTTGTTAAAAAAGCACTATTTCCTAGTTTTAAAGCAAGAAGATGAAAATGGCACTGAAATTTTTGAAGTAGTCCTGCAAAACCTTGTTGATCATCTTATGCAAGAAAACAAGGAAAGCAAACCTTTATTTTCTTCGATATATTCAGTTCTAGACAGGTGGAGGACTTTCTTTCAGCGAGGCGGATTTAAAAAACTTTCTGATGAACAGCAGCGCGGATTGTTTGGAGAGCTGTGGTTTATCAACGAATGGCTTGAAAACAATCCTGGTCAGCCGCCATTGGTTATTGAACAATGGGAAGGGCCGACCAAAGGAAGAATTGATTTTAAAAATTCAAAATGCGGTGTAGAGATTAAAACGACATTTGATAAGATTGCAAGCACGATTAAAATATCCAGTGAAAATCAGCTGAAAATATCTGAATTTAACTCAACTCTGTTTTTGTATGTTTGTTTTATTGAACAAAGCAAGACACATGGTATTTCCCTTAGAGATTTAGCTTCTGAACTCAGAGAAAAGGTAGTCAGCAGATCAGATAGAATTGGACTCATATTCAATGACTTTTTAATGGATCTGGGTTTCAGAGATGACGAGTATGGGGACAAATTCTTCTTTGTAGAGAAAACAGAAGTTTACGAGGCTTCAGAGGGCTTTCCTCGCTTATTGAAAGAAGATTTGCCGGTAGGAATTTCTAATGTGAGCTATTATGTAGATTTATCTCATTGCGGAGAATTTAAACGGGACAAGGATGAAATTGATAAATATCTTAGAGTGGATGGTTAGTAATGATTGAAAACAGACTTAGAAGTGAATTTCTTAGAGAATTTATTGAGGATATAGAAGAAAAAGCTGCCAAAACGGGCAGTTATCAAATACCCTTTCTAGAAAAAATGATTTCTTTTATGGATAGAGATGATGAACCTGAGATTTTAGTTCCTCCATTTACAGACTCTATAAAAAATATTGCTGTAAATGCGTATTCTTATAATGAAGAAAACAGCTCGCTTGATTTATTTGTAGCAGAATACAGTTTTGAACAAAATGAGGATGAACTTTTAAGCATAAATAGAAGTGCATTGACTGATATAGCAAATAAAGCGAAACGTTTCTTTACTAATGCAAAGACTTTGCTGAATTCTATAGATCAATCTATGGAAGCGTATGACTTAGCTAAACTTATTGAAAATGACAAAACACAAATTAATGAAGTAAATATATTTGTAGTAACTAATATGTACTATACGGCAAATAAAGCAGTTGAAATCACAATTCCAGCAGTAGATTCTGTTAATGTACAGATCTGGGACATAGACCGAGTTCAGCAGCTTATAACAGCTGAACAGGGTATACAATCTGATTACATTGACTTTGAAAACGAGCTTGGAGAAACATTTGAAATGATGTTTGTACCTGATCCAATTCAAGGCGGGACCAAAAACTTTGATTGCTATGTTGGGTATCTTTCTGCAGAGCTGCTCGCAAAGGCTTATGAAGCATGGGGACCGAAATTGGTAGAGCGAAATGTTAGATCGTTTCTTCAAGCAAGGGGCGGAACCAACAAAGGAATCAGAAATACTTTAAAAGATCCTATTCAGCGAAAAATGTTTGTTGCATACAACAATGGCATTTCTACTGTAGCCAAAGGAGGAACATTTGAGCAGATTGGAAATGGAATGAATGTCTACAAATTTAAGGGGCTTCATGGATGGCAAATAGTTAACGGCGGGCAAACAACAGCATCTATACATCAAGCATATAAAGATGGGATTGACCTGAAAGATGTTTATGTACAAGCGAAGTTAACAATTTTACAGGTGAATGAAAATAGGACAGCTGACCAGCATTTGCTTGAAGACGAAATGGTATCTAAAATCTCTGAATATGCTAATACCCAAAATAAAATTAATAAATCTGACCTGCTTGCAAACACAAGATTTATGGCAGAACTTGAGAAATTCTCAAGAAATATCTGGATTCCAATGTATGATGGAAGAAAGCCTGAGAGCAAGTGGTATTTCGAAAGAGCTAGAGGTCAGTACATGGTAGACATTAACCGCAGAAAACGCGGAAAAGAACAAAGTGACTTTAAAAAGCAATATCCTAAGGATAAAGTATTGGCAAAAGTAGATATAGCCAAGCATTTTATGTCATGGGAAGGATATCCGCATGTGTCAAGTAAGGGCGGAGAAGAAGCCTTTAACAAGTTTATGGAGTTCAATAAGAGTTTTTGGAAAACAGAGAGCGGGGTTCAAGCTAAGATGACTCTTTCTGTCTATCAAAAACTCATAGCTAAAACAATCATTAACAAGCATGTTACCCAAATTGTTGAAGAGATGAAATTAAAAGGGTATAAGGCTAATGTTATTTATTATTCTGCATCAATGCTCAGCTATCTCTATGGTGATCAGATAGATCTGGTAAATGTTTGGGAAGAGCAGGCACTATCAGATAAATGGGACGATATAATAAGGACGATTGCAGATAAGACGCTATTCTATTTGAAAGAATCAGCTGGAGAGAGAAATGTTACACAGTGGGCCAAGCAAGAAGCTTGCTGGGTTCAATATAAAGAAAGCTGTTCAAAAGAGCTTGGAGCATTAATTTAAAAAGTATTTGAACACTCTTCATTCATTGGGGAGTGTTTTTTTATACTTTCTTGAACAAATTTTTCTATGATATCGATTGTATCTACAAAGCTGTTCTTTATGTCGTGCTCCCAAACCCTCAAAATATTCCAATTATTATCTTTGTAATACTCGTTTACTTCCAAATCCCTTTCCATATTTCGTTTAAGCTTTTTGTCCCAATACTTCTTATTCGATTTTGGTTTATTCCCGTGCAGCGGACAGCAATGCCAGAAACATGAATCAATAAATATTACTATTTTATATTTTTTTATAGAAATGTCAGGTTTGCCAAATAATTTTGCATTTTTTCTGAATCTGATGCCCCTATTCCAGAGTGCTTTTGACACTTTATTTTCAAGTTTTGATTGTGATTTAATAGCTTTCATATTATTTGAACGCTGTTCTTTTGTAATTCTTTCAGACATACTACCACGCCTTTTATATTTTGAAAGTAAATATACCCTGTTTTTATACAGGGTACACCATAAATCAATTTGCAAAAACGGCTTAATCTTCTAATTCTCAGTTACTCTTACAGAACTCATTACAAAAATATTAAACAGCCTTATTTTGACTTTTATAAATTAATCCTCAATCCCTCTAGTATCCCTTTTAATATAAATCGCTGCGGCAATCCAAGAGGTAATCGGAATGACAATGGCAACTCCTATTCCAGCACACATAATGGTGATGATTTCGGCACTGAAGACTTTTGAATTGACGATGTCACCTAAAGAATAAGATAAATCTTTAAACCAGATCAGGAGTCCGAGGTAGCTGCCAAAAAAGGCGAAAAACAGTGTGTTTGTGTTTGTGCCCAGAATGTCTCTTCCGATGGATAAACCTGATGTGAATAATTCTTTTCTTTTGATGTCCGGATGATGCTTCACTATTTCATGCATCGGGGATGTAATCGAGATGGCAATGTCAGTAATGGCGCCGATTGTACTCATGATAATTACAGAAGCTCCAATTTTGACAAAGTCGATTCCAATGAAAAGGGAAAACATGCTTAATTCTTCTACTTCTTCTTCTCCAAAACCTTGGATCATGAACTTATCGGTCAGAATGACAATGAGAAAAAAGAGCATAGCGAGCGTAATCATTGTTGAAATAAAAGCTGCGGCTGTTTTTTGATTCACTTCATTTATGAAGAACAAGTTTACGCAGCTGATAATAGCAGATGCAGCAAGTGTTAAAAGAATTGGATCAAGATTCGGATCAGCCATGAAAAGGATGGCAAGAAAGAGGATGACAAAATTCAGGAATAAAGCCGCAAATGATCTTGCCCCTTTTCTGCCTCCAATCATAATCATTAACAGAAACAAGATGGCAGCAAAACATACTAATGTATTCATATTCTTGCCTTCTTTCTGTTAATAAAATAGAGGGAGGTATATAGACCAATTGGAATTGTGAGCACAATTCCAATCCCACCTGCCATGGCCCGGGCTAATTCCAATGATAGATTCATGGACAGTGTATATCCAAGCGGCGATGCATTTTTAAAATACAAAATCAGCATGGGAATGGATCCGCTTATGTAGGCAAAAAACAGAATATTGGTCATAGGCCCCATAATATCTTTTCCGATTTCCAGACCTGATGCTTTAAGTGCTTTTATGGATATTTGAGTGTTTTTTTCGTAAAGGCCAAAGATAGAGGAGGACATGGTGATTGCTACATCCATGACGGCTCCAAGGGATCCGACCAGTACCCCAGCAATAAACACGACCTTCGGTGGGCGTGTTAAAAACTGCATTTCTTCATATCTAAGTCCATTACCAGATGTGAGCTTTAAAACGATCATGGCTATAAACAAAGAAATAAACGTCCCTAAAAGGGTCGCAGTAATGGCTGCATATGTTTTTCCGTTAAAGCCGTTGACGAGCAGCAAAGAAATCACGGTAAACAAAATGGCGCTTATGCTGCAGACGGTCAGCAAGCCTAACCCATTTTTATTCAGGTAAACGTCTAATGCATAGGACAAGAGCAGTCCATTGACAGCGAGGCTGATGACAGAGAAAAATCCTTGTTTTTTCCCTACAAGCAGCAATGTGAAAATAAACAGCCATGATGCGATCATGATATATTTATCACGCTTTACATCTTTCACCGTACCTGTTAGGGATTTGCCAGTACTGCTGTCAATTGCAACAAACAGTTCATGTCCTGCGTGATATTTTTGATCGAAGGCCCCGGACAAGGAATATTCATTTGTCAGAGTGATCAATTTTCCTTTATCTTTTCCATTTTTCAGCTTTGCTGTAAGCTGCTGTGTGTACAGCCGGTCTTTATTATTATGCATGTCAGTCTCTTCAGATGAACCTGTCTGAGATGTCTTTATGACTTCTGCAATGGGCCGGTCATAGAATGAATGGTTATGATGCACGAACAAAAGGGAAGCTGCACAGCAAAATAGTAGTACAGTCGCCATCAACCATTTGTTAGAAAATAATCCGAGTAATCTTCTTGTAACTTTCAATACAAAACCTCCAGCCATCTCCCAAACATATTGAGAGGTGCCTCTAATCTACTGAGACACTATCCGATATTCCTCTGCAAAAAAACGGGACATGCAGAATACACGGCATGTCCCGTTTACAATGGATTAAGAATAACAGTGCAGGTTTTGTTTCGTCAATGAGAGCTTTAAAAATCAGAAAATAAGCTGAAAGCAGAGGCTTCAGCCTTGCTCTCCCTCAGAGTCTTCAGGATTCAAAACCGCCAGCATCACATGATCCTCCCACTTCCCGTTGATCAGGACGTTCTGCTTTGCCAGTCCTTCTTTATGAAAGCCGGCTTTTTCAAGGACGCGGATGGAGCCGAGGTTGTGTGGCATGACGCCTGCTTCAATACGGTGGAGTTTTAGATTGTTAAAAGCATAGTCCAAAACGAGTTTGACGGCTTCTGTTGTATAGCCCCTGCCGTTGTGCTCCTTGTCGAGAAAGTAGCCGAGGACTGCGCTTTGGAGGGAGTGGCGCATGACCTGGAAAAGGCTGATGGTACCGAGCAGCTGATTGGTTTCGTTCAGGTAGATGCCAAATTGATATTCGGCGTCTTTTTTTGCTTGGTGTTCGTAATCTTCTATCATTTTTTGCTGGGTTTCGAGTGTGTAGAAATCTTCTGCGCGAATCATGGAGTATTGCTCAAAAAAAGAACGGTTTTTTAGCTGCAGCTTCAGTCTGTCTTCCGCATCCTGTTTTGTAAAAGGTCTTATGTGAATCCGGTTGCTCCTGAGCATATGTACGTCATCTCCTTCACTCTGTATTTTAGCGCAATCAGCGTAAATAAAGAATGATTCTTGAGTATATACTATACGTGAAATTTTAAAATCGGGAGGAACCTCACTGTGACGAAGCAGCTCGCCTCATCTGAAATCGGAAACCTTTGGATGACCTATCAGCAGAAAACGATGTTTGCACGGATGCTTGAGCATTTTTTACATACGCAGGAAAATGAAAAAATTAAGCAGCAGCTCCAAAACTATTACGATCAGGAGACTGCTTTTATCCAGGAGATCAGCGGGATTTTTCAGGCTGAGAAAATCGTGATGCCTGTTGGGTATAATGAAAGCGATGTGAAGCCTGATACGCCTAGGCTGTATGATGAGTATTTTGATATTCTTTTCTTGAGAATCATGATGAAAGTGACGATTGGGCTGAATGCGCTCCACCTCAGCATGACCTACCGGAGCGACATGTCTGACCTGTTTATGAGGATGTCACAAACCTCTCAGCAGACCTATACGGATGCGACTCAGTTCTTGCTTGATGAAGGCATTTTGACGAGGCCGCCGATGATTCCTATGCCTGATAAGGTTGAGTTTGTCAAAGAGAAGAAGTACATGGCAGGATTTGATGCGTTCAGTGAGAAACGTCCGCTGAATGCGATTGAACTCTCGCTGCTCTATCAGGGAGTTGAAACCAACATTCTTGGGTTTCAGCTTTTGAAAGGTTTTGAACAGGCTTCTGATGACAAAGAGCTGAGACAATATTTTAAAGAGGGAAAAGATCTCGCTAAACAAATCATTGAATCGTTCAGTGAGACATTGCTGAAAAGCGATATTCAGCCTCCAGCTGTTGCCTGGGGAAATCCGACATTTTCACAGACGTCCCCTTACTCGGAGAAGATGATGATGTATCTGACCAATTTACTGAGCAGCTTTGGTCTGACGAGCAATGCCCTTGGCACTTCATTCAGCCTGCGGTCTGATTTGCCGGCGAAAATGACCATTATTGCAAAAGACATTTTCACCTATGCCAAAAAGGGCGGTAAGCTCATGATTAAAAATGGATGGATGGAAGAGCCTCCGCAGACTTCAAGGCAGAGCTGAATGCATGAAAAATAAAAGCACTGCAAATCGCAGTGCTTTTAACATGTCTATACTTGTTTCAGCTTACTCAAATACCTGACGCAACTCAATCTGGCCTTCCCCGTGTCCTTGCGGGTCGGGCATTCTTAAGGCCCATTTGACGGCTTCTTCCCTTGACTCCACATCAATTAAAATAAAGCCGGCCACTAAATCATTTGATTCTGTAAACGGCCCTTCTGAAATGACGGGGTTTTCTCCCGGTACCGGAAACGAAATGCGGAGGCCGTTTGAACTTGGATGCAGACCTTTAGCCGCCACCCTTACCCCTGCTTTTACTAATTCCTCGTTATATGCCGTCATGGCTTCCATGAGTTCTGAGCTTGGGAGATTTCCGGCTTCTGAATTTTTTGAGGCTTTGACAATCAGCATGAACAACATAACCTTTCCTCCTGCCATTATCCTTATGCCTTTTAGATTCGTTGAAGCTGCAGCGAATCCTTTTATAAAAATGAAGCATCTTCTTTCAAAATGAAAAAACTGCTCAGCATCCATCACACTGAGCAGTTTTTTCTGATTGTATATAGTTTTTGGAAAGTTGAAATTGATCATCTGTCATGACGTATTTATGGCTTTGTTCAAGCGCGGCGTTAGCATCATCTGTCAAAGATGAATCACGGTAGGCACAGACAGACAGGATGTTTTCATTCAGTATAAATTCGTCAGATGAGATTTCAAAGCTTTTCAGCAGGGCTGCATCAGACATGTCAGACATCCACTCCACATGTGCCCACGTGCGCAGCCGGACATTTTTATCTGAAAGACTTCTTAAGTCTCTGTCAAAATAAGCGAGAATGGAAGCGATATTGAATTTGGAACTTCCTGAATAGTAATCAAAGTTATTCACTAATCTGATCGAATTCTGTTCTTCTTCTGAAAAATGATCCTCTATATAACGACTCACTTTGTCCGAAAATTTCATGCTTTCAATCAGCAGAATCTGATCTTTATTTTTAAGGCCGGCATGAATATATGAAGCTACCTTCTGCAAGTAGATTTCTTCATCCTTAAAGTGGTAATATACATGTCCTTTGTTCAAGTCAGTCAAGGTAACGGGTCTATAAAATGTGTTCATGTTTTCACCCCTGTTCCAGTTAAGCGTAACACACTTGGCGGAAATTAGCGAACGCACGGTCGCGTCATTCTCTTTCTTTAACGAATCTTAACAAGGAAATTGCAGGTGTATGAAGAATATAGGGTGTGGGAGAAACCAGCTGAACGGAGGAATAAAATGAACCAGCCAAAAGCGTACGGGACGTTTTATAAAAACCGGAATTTAACTTTCCGGGAGTCGGCATATTTGCAGTTTGGAAGCAGTGAAACCTCGATTGGAAGTTTTCTAATGCTCAACCCGGGAGGTGCAAGCTGTGAAGATGTCAGAAACCTGCTTCATGGCGAGCGTATTTTTACGGAAATGGCACTTGATCCGACGATGCACCAGATTGTCAGGCTCATGGAAGCATTTAAACCGCTTGAACCGCTGAACGGAAGGGTGCATCTTTTCAATTTGTTTACTCTTCAGAACACAAAGGATAAAGAGGCAATTTCTCATATCGAGTACCTGGGCGGAAGGAGAATTGTGACAATTGAAGATATGGTCGCATCAATGGAAGAGTTGAAACGCCACCCCTGGATCTGCATCGGCTGGGGCGTAGGGGCGTCGGATTCACATACATTTTTAAAGCAGCTGAAAGGCAAGTGGCTTGAGCAGATTGAGCAGGCAGGAATTCCTCTCTTTGGAAAAAAGAATCCTTTTGGCGATTATTATCATCTGTGCCCGCATCTTGCTTCAAAGAAGAATTTGCTGGCAGAGGAACTGAGGGAGATGTATGTTCAAAAAGTGAAATCAGCGGCATTTACTGAAGTGACAGAATTCACCTCATCAGCCGTTAAGCCAAACCTTTATTGCGGGTATGAGATGGATTTGCATGAACCCATAAACGGGTGGAGTGTTTCAAGTCAAAATCCAGAACGGATTGTGAAAAGCTTTTCAGGACTTGCCATTCAGAAAGGGTATAAACTCAGGGCCTATTCATACAAGGCTGAAGGCCAATCATCTTCTGCTGTTTATGCCATTCCCCAGGATAAGGAGCTGACGATGCCTGCGAATATCATTGAAAAGGGTGAAATACCGATCCCCCAATGCCAGTCTGATCATTTTATGTTTGCAGTAGACGGCGACCGTACTCCGCTTTCCTATCTCCAGGCAGCGGTCGTTTATCATGAGCTCGGGGAGTTCGGAATCAGCCGTCAAACCAGCTACTGGAGTGCAGACGATATTCTGCCGCTTAATGAAAAACTATATGAACAGGCAGACAGTGTTGTGGATTATTTGTACACTCTTGGCGACTGGAATGAATTTAAAACGATTCCGCCAACGCTGAGACCGATATTTTATTATGAAAATGATCACCCAACTGTCGTCTTCTACACCAAAAACGATGTGGGAATGATCAAGCTCAGCCGCTACACCCATACTTTTGAAAAAGACAGCTATAAACAAAAGGTACATTGCGAAGAACTCGCTTTTGCGGGAATTGGGATTTTGTTTTAGGCGGCGGTAAGCAGACATATAGCACAGGAGGCGGACAACATAGCTGAAACCGTATTGGGCACAGGCAATACAGCCAAGGTCATCGCGCGTGAAGGCGGGACAGTGGCAAAAGTGTTTTACAGACACATCGCAAGTGACTTTATTGAATACGAATTTGCGATTTATGAAGAAATTGCAAAGACTCCATTACAGGTGCCAAGACTTTTTTCTTTTGAAAAGGAGGAGCATGCCCTGATCTTTGAACGCATCTACGGAGCTTCCCTGATGGCTGAAATGAAGCGCAGTCCGCTTTTTATGCCCTATCACATTAGACTGCTGGCAAAATGTCACACTGACATTCACAATTGCCGGGATCTGTTGCTGCCTGTTCTCAGAGACAGGCTTGCATTGCGAATCAGTCAAAGCAATCACTTGAACGAGAGGGAAAAAGAGAAAATACTCTCTCATTTGGACGGACTGCCTGATCATGAAAGAGTCTTATGCCACGGTGATTTTCATCCCGACAACGTTCTGATTACTAAAGAAGGACACGTCATTATCGACTGGGCGGATGCAGCCGCCGGAAGCCGGCTGGCGGACATTGCGCGGTCTTTTCTTCTTATTAACTATGGCGGTCTGACTTCGAGCCGGGTTCAAGGGGTTTTTCGCCGTATATTGGCCGGATATTATGTAAGGTGCTATAGAAAAACAGAGCCATTTGCTAAGTCAGAGCTTCAGAAATGGATTCTGCCTGTAGCAGCGGCAAGACTTTCTGAGAGTATTGGTGAGAGGGAGAAAGAAGTGCTTTTGAAGCTGATTCATGCAAGGATGAATGAATAAAAGGAGAATGGCATGGCGTACAAGATCGTGTTTTTTGACGTCGATGGAACGATTACCCATCACGAGAACGGAACTATTTCTGAACCGACAAAAAAAGCTGTAAAGATGTTGCTTAATAAGGGGATTACAGTGGTCGCAGCCACGGGCAGACCCCTGTCAATGTGCGGTGAACTTATGGAAATGGGGATCGAAACCTTTATCACGGCAAACGGCGGGTATGTGAAGCATAAAGATGAGGTCATCCATAAGGTCCCTCTGGACAAAACGATTGTGAAGGAAGTAGCGGCATTTGCAGAAAAAGAGAAGCATGCTCTTTCTTTTTATACGGAAGATTTCAAGATGAACGGCATACAAAATGCGTCCATTTTGAGTTCGTTGAAGGAAACGCTTTCGCTGACTGAATACCCAGGCGTTTTCCCTGATCCTTGTCTTGAAGAGGTGTTTTTACTGTGTTTATTTGCGGAGGAAACAGAAGCGGATCTTTATAGAGAAGCTTTTCCGCATCTGACTTTTAAGAGGTGGCATCCGTATGTGCTGAATGTCCTGGATCAGGATGTTTCAAAATCTCTTGCTATTTTAAAAACGCTGGAATACTTTGGGTGTGAGCCGGCTGATGCCGCTGCCTTCGGTGACGGTGACAATGATATCGATATGATTGAACTTGCAGGCCTCGGCATTGCAATGGGAAACGGAAGCGAAGGTGTGAAGAAAGCGGCGGATTTTGTTACAAAAAGATCTGGGGACGATGGCGTCGTTTTTGCCCTGAAGAAATTCGGGATCATTTAATATAGAAAGGCGTGGCCAATAATGTCCGCAGGAGATTTAAAGCTTTTACGCTGTGCGCTATTAAACTCATGGTCTTTGAAGTCAAGCTCCAAATGGACTCCTGAAAATCCGGCAAAAGGGCAGTGCGGAGTGACGGCTCTTGTGGTTCATGATCTTTTAGGCGGAGAAATTAGGAAAACCTGTGCAGCAGAGGGATGGCATTTCTATAACGAGATAGACTCTGCCAGAGTTGATTTCACAGCCTCTCAATTTGAGGGTGACGTGCAGTACGACGATCTCCCATCAAGCAGGGAAGAGGCGTTTGCGGATACGAATCAGCTGCAATATGATGATTTGAAGAAGAAGGTAGTGGATGAATTGGGGCGGATGGAATCGTATCCTATAATATTGGAAAACAAATTTACAGGGTAAGGAAAAGTCAGAATCGTACCCTGTAAAACTGAGAAACGAATTTATAGGGTAAGCAAACCCATTAATCGTACATCATAAAACGAATTTATAGGGTAATGAAATTTCAACTAAAACAAGAAAGGCGAAAGACAATGACCTACCACATGAGAGTAAGGGCAGGCGGCTTAATCATTGAAGATGACTCCATTCTCCTTGTTGAATTTGACGATGAAAACGGACTGCATTACAATCTGCCTGCCGGCGGGGTTGATCCCGGTGAGTCGGTAAAGGATGCTGTACGACGAGAAGTAAAAGAAGAAACGTCTGCTGATGCTGAAGTCGGGCCGCTTGCTTTTGTCTATGAGTATGCCCCGCATCTGAATGAAAATAAGTACGGGGAAACTCATTCCATCGCACTCATGTTTGAGTGCAGGCTGAAAGAAGGTTCTGTTCCGGCGATGCCAGCAAACCCTGATCCAAATCAGACGGGTGTCAGGTGGGTGAAGCTTGCTGATCTAGAAAAGGTGGTGCTCTATCCAAACCTTTGCGGACATATCAGATCCTATTTGGAAAGCAAGAGAAGTATAGAGTTGATAGAGGAGCAGTCACTGGAGGACTATGATTCTGCGATTATGACATGAAAAAAGGAGTACATACAGCGTGAAAACAGATCTACACATACGATTGGCTGAACCTGATGAGAGCAGTCACATTATAAAATTGTTAAGAGATACAGCTCATTGGATTCAAGAACAGGGAATCAATCAATGGAGCTATCTTTCGGACGGCGGAGAGGATGAAGAAATCGTCCGATGTATAGAAAACAATCAAACGTATGTCGTCGAGAAAAATGGCGAGCTTACCGCAACTTTCACTCTTTATCCTTCACAAAATGAATGGGATCAGGAGATATGGGGGCATCAAGAGGAAAACGCGGTATATCTTCACAGGCTTGCAGTTAATTCAGCCTGTATGAAACAAGGAATCGGAAATGTCATCCTGTCATGGATTCCGAAGGCTGTCAGAGCTGACTTGATCAGGCTTGATTGTGTAGCCGACAATGAAAAATTAAATGCTTTTTACAAAGAAAATGGGTTTGAGCTGACTGGAGTAACAAAAGGGCACAGCAAATTTCAAAAGCAAGTACATAAAAAGTCTCCTTTGTTATAATAGGCGATATGGATGGAAGGGAGTGCTCCTATGCTCTACATATGGACGATTGAAAAAATTATTGAATCAGAGTTAAAAGAATTAAAGATTTATATCGACTATGAATTTGACAATCAGCTGCCTGCCCCTATGAGCTACAACATTTCAACCAGGACGCTTAAATTTAATTACCTGCAGATAAACGGATACAGAGGAAAGATACGAGTAAGAGAAACCGATGAGGACTTTGTCAGACTAATTCTTTATCATACTGTCGGGTACTATCTTGATTATCAGAAAAACAAGCATGACATCCGGACGCTCGTTTATGGCGGGGATGAGGAAAAGCAGGAGCTCTTGTCCCAAATTGAGAGAAATGCCTGGGAGTATGGCAGAAGCCTTGTGCCTGAGCGTTTGCTCGACTCTTACGATAAGATGCGGGAGCTTGACAGTTTGCTTGTTAAATAAGGAGAAACGGCCATTCCTTTTGGGATGGCCGTTTCTGTTTTTAAAGCTTTAGTTTCTGTTTCTGCAGCAGTTCCTTTTCTTTCTCTCTTGAGATTCCTGCTTTCAGGTCGGAAGGTTCCCGGTTCTTTTGCCAGTGATATACATCGCGGATGGTCTCAGCAAGTGATCTGAACGTGAGACCGGCCCCGACAGCTTTTTCTATGCTGATCTCAAACGTTCCTTTCCATGGTTCCTTTTCACCTTCAAGTGGAAAGTGTTCAGGTATCCATAAAGGCATGTCTGTCCAAGGTTTTATGTTGTTTTCAAGCAGGAATGCTTCGTCGGCCCATACGAAGTCCGTCGTGCTGGATGAGACTGATTTGCAGGTTTCGAGGATCTCTGCCATCGTCTCTTTTTGACCAGTGGCGTTGTAGGTGCCTGCCCTTCCCTGAAGAATCATATTGAAGACCCACGCAGCAAGATCTCTCACATCAATCATCTGCACGGGACGGTCCGGACGGCCGGGAACGATGGCCTGCCCTCCCTGTGACACCCTCTGAACCCAATATGGAAGCCTGTCTGTGTAATCGAACGGCCCGACAAGCTGTCCGGCTCTTACATTCAGTACCCGTCCTGGCCAGTGCTTCTCAGCCTCCTCTTCACTCAGTGCCTTCAGCGCCCCATAATGTTCATACGGGGAAAGCGTACCTTTCTCACTTTCCGCAAGCTTTTCATCCGAAATCGTCTGCAGCGGATAATCTTCTTGAATACCGGCGGGAATCCAGTCCCTGTATACAGATATGCTTGAAATAAAGGTGTAATGACCGATATCTCCAAGGACCTCTGCCGTTTTTCTGTTATGATGCGGAGCAAAACCTGACGTGTCAATTACAGCATCCCACTTTCGATTTTTAAGTGCCGTCATATCTCCATTTCTGTCTCCGGTCAGCTCTTCCAGCCCGGGAAAAAGGCCTTTGTTTGTCCCGCGGTTAAACAAGGTAACCCTATAACCCCTTTTTAAAGCCTCTTCTGTAAAAGCTCTTCCGAGAAAACGTGTCCCGCCTAAAATCAAAATGTTCATTAGATTCCCTCCCGTCATGTTCATACCATTCTCTGTTTATAACGATTACCCCTTTTAAAAAGATACGGGTAAATCAAATAAAGGAATTTATGGTTTTTACAAGAAAGTATAAAAGGTTATTCTCTTACAGAAGAGGGAGGTACAGCTAATGCGTGACAGTCAATTGTTAAAAGGATTTACTGCGGACCTTCAACATTATCCTGACCATAAACTAAGTGAAATTCCATCTAACGGAAGCTGGTCACTTGGACAGATGTATCAGCACCTTATTGAGGTTTCCCTTGAGTATTTAGAGAACGCGGAAGAGTGTAAAAAAGCTGCACCCGATCCTGATTTAGAAAAGTCTGATGGAGGCAAAGCTCTGTTTGAGAGAGGCGGTTTTCCTGCCATTAAAATAAAGCTGCCTGATCTGCCTGGAAATACGCCGAGCAATAGCCGCACAAAACAGGAGCTTTTGCAGGGGCTTCTTGAAGTGGAGAAAAGAATGGAGCAGCAGGGAAAGTGTGCAGCGGAAACGAACCCTGCCTGCAAACAGCGTCATGGCGGGTTTGGCTGGCTGAATGCGGAGGAGTGGTATGAGCTTGTTGACATGCACCTTCGCCATCATCTGAGGCAGAAAAAAGAGATTGAACAGAAAATTGGACTTTAATTATTGGATTAAGGTTTACCTTCAACGCAAAAAGGACTGATACGAAGGCAGTCCTTTTTCATGGCTAACGAAGTTATGAAGAATAATAGGCTGCGGATACCATAACAAAGTTGTCCTCATCCAGCTCCAGCGCCTAAATCCTCTGTCAGAACAAATCCGACAAAAAAGTCAAAAACGGACTTTCTTGTCGGATTCTTATCTGCCTATCGGATCTGAACAAGGCGCTTCCGCTTTTGGCACTAGTACTCGATTTCGTCATAATCCTTCGGCTGCGGGACAGGCTGTCCGTTTTCAACGCGGGTAATGTCCTTTACCGTTTCCATTTCTTCCTGTGATTGCGGCTGGTTATTCTTGTTTTCTTTTTTCATAAGAGGCTCCTTTCTAGAAATAATCAATCTGTATTTACTGTTTCTTTAGGTTTGAAAAATATGCAGGGTTTATTGTTGTATTTGTCACTGAGTAACAGGAAGAGGTGTACACATGTCATCTGTAGTAACTAAGGAATTGGCCGTCATTCTTGAAGAGTCGGAAATGAAGGCACTGGAATCAAGGCTTACAGCGATACGGAATATGGAAGGCAATCCAATGGATGTTGTGATAGAAAAGGCTGGAGGCACTGCAGCATTCTCTGTAAAAAATATTCCCGGACCATCCTATAACACTGTGAGAGGTGCTTCGGTCGAAACGCTGGATGACATTCTGCGTTTTTATGAAGAACGGGAAATTTCTCCAAGGTTTGAGGTAACTCCTGCTCAGTCTTCACCAGAGCTATTCAGAAGCCTTTCAGCCAGAGGCTTTTTTCAAAGCGGTTTTCATACAGTGCTGTATGGGGAAGCAAAGATTCTTTCAACCAGACCGGTATCGGATATAAGTGTGCGCCCTCTTGAAGCCAGCGAATTTGATTTGTTCGGGGAGATTTATACAAAAGGCTTTGGCATGCCTGAATTTTTAAAGCAGCCTGTAGCACAGAACAATCTGGTTCTTCATGGTCATGAGGACTGGCGGTTTTATCTGGCAAGTATGGATGGAAAAGCTGCCGGAATCGGTGTGCTTTTTATGAAAAAACGCATCGGTACGATGGCAGCCTCAGCTGTCCTGCCTGAATTCAGGAACCGCGGAGTGCACCGTGCATTGCTTGATGCAAGGATAGATGAAGCGAAACAGCATGGCTGCTCCATCATAGCCGGACAGGCTTCATTTGGAAGCGGAAGCCAGCGCAATATGGAACGTGCAGGCATGAAGATTGCTTATACGAAAGCACTTTGGGATCAAGTGGCTGGCGTATAAAAAATAGGCATTCACACACCTTCCTCCAGCTGAATATATTGCTGGCATGACGAAATTCTGCTGCATGCAGGGAGGTTAAAATAGGTATGTTTTATCCGTATCAACAAGGACCATACGAATATTCCTATTCAGATTTCACAAGTGAAGGGTATTATGATGACAGACAGGCACCGACTTTTCCGCCGCCGTCGCAGTTCGCCCAGCAGGTGCCGCAAACCTTTTTTTCATCGTTTCTATCGACAAATCAGATTCGCTCGGCGATGTGCGGGTGTATTGGAAGATGGGGTCTGCTCGGCCTGAGATTTCAAAGTCCGTTTGGCAGGGACTTATGGTTCTTTCCAACGGAAATCAGACAAAATAGTGTTTCAGGCTACACATGGCAGGGCGGCGTAAGTCAGAGAGCGCGTTATGAGTATTCGCAAATTAGAAACTTTATTTGTACGGTTTAATCGATCAGGAGCGTTGTTCCTAAAAAAGGGATGGCGCTTTTTTTGTTGAAGTCTTAACAAACGTGATGACATCATAATAGGGAGGCATCTTATATGAAACCGGCACTGCTCTTATTCGACCTTGACGGCACACTTTCTGACCCTGGCGAAGGCATAACCAAGTCTGTTCAATACGCCCTTTTAAAGATGGGAATCAGTGAGCCGGATTTAAAAAAGCTGGAGGGATTTGTGGGACCGCCTCTGCAGAATTCATTTGTTGAGCGTTATTCATTTTCAGAACAGGAGGTTGAAAGAGCGGTCTCTTACTATAGGGAGCGCTTTATAGAAAAAGGCATGTTTGAAAACAAGGTATATGACGGCATTCCAGAACTTTTGAGCGGGCTGAAAAAAGAAGGGTATAAATTAGCCGTTGCCACTTCTAAGCCTTCTGTATTTGCTGAAGAAATTTTGAAATTCTTTCAGATTGACCGCTTCTTTGATTTTGTTGCAGGAAGCAGCCTTGACGGTAAAGGAGCTTCGAAAACCGAAATCATCCTTTCTGTCATGAATCATTTTCAAGGAGTACATAAGGAAGAAATGGTGATGATTGGGGATAGAAAGCATGACATCATCGGTGCTGTTAACACCGGTATTCGTTCGATTGGCGTGACGTACGGATATGGATCCATGGAGGAGCTTGAGGAAGCGTGCCCAAGCGTTTTGGTTTCATCTGTAGAGGAGCTTAAGAGGCTTCTTTTGAAGAATACTGTACAGTTATGAAAAGGATTAAATAATCTTTATCTATTCATGTAATATAAAAAAGCAGCAAACGTTAAATGTTCGCTGCTTTCTTCTTTCATTAAGCTCCCGCCCATACATCCTTTGCATAGCGGCCGTCTTTTTCCATTGATTCAAGCCATGAGGAAGCTTCTTCTTCCGTCGTTTGATAAAAATACATGTAGCACTCGATTAATGTTTGCTCCACATCCGGTGCCATTTTGCTTCCATCTCCGCAAATATATAAACGTCCACCATCTTTCAGCAGAGGAAGGATGACGTCTGCGTTTTCCGCCAGTCTGTGCTGCACGTATACTTTCTCACTGCCGGAATTTCTTGAAAAGGCAGTGTGAAGGGTGACAAGACCGTCTTGTTCTGCTTTTTCCAGCTCTTCTTGATATAAGAAATCATGTTCAGGGGTGCGGCATCCGAAGAAAAGGTGAGCCGCTCCAAGTGTTTCGCCGCTTTCTTTGAGACTGCGGCGGGCCTGGATAAAGCCTCTGAACGGTGCGATTCCCGTGCCGGGTCCAACCATAACGATCGGGGTGCCCGTTTGTTCAGGAAGCTGGAAATTTGATTTAGGTGTTGAGATAAAGCAGGCAATTTTATCTCCTTCTGATCGTGCTGCTAAATAGTTTGATGCGATTCCCTTGAATTCTCCATTTCCGCTCCGTGCGTCGCCTCTGACGACACTGACCGTAATGCTTGCTTCTCCTTTTCTGTAAAGGGGAGAGCTTGAAATGGAGTAGTATCTTGCCTTCAGTGCAGGTAGAAGAAGAAGGAATACTTCAAATGGAATTTCACATGCAAGGTACTTTTCCGCAAGTTCAAGCATAGTGATTCGTTTGGAGAGTATTTCTGTTTTGTATATCTCGTCCTCAAGCAGTTTTTCAAGCTCAATCACATGGGGAGGACATACAGTATGGGCAGCTAGAGCCCGGATTTGTGAACGTGTAGCCGGCTCCTGGAACTCTGAAAAATGAGAAATCAGCTCCCTGAGTTTTACAGGTACTCCGGCAGGCAGGTGAACGGCTTTTCCAAGGTCGCCTGTCAGTTTCACATAGTCTTCACCGTTCAGGCGGAATCGGCTGAGCACACGTTCAACAAGAGCATCCTGATTGACAGGGAGGACACCTAGATGGTCTCCCTCTTTATAGGTGATCCCCTCTGGCAGGCGCAACTCGATGTGTCTAGTGTTTCTTCCGCTTTCCAGATGCTGGAGTTCCCGGTTTTTGCTCACTTCCGCTGTAAAAGCATGATGGGTGCGGGCGAGCGGGGTATCGCTGACATTACTGACGACCTGCAGGGTAAGTGAACTGCTGTCCTGTTCATTTTGATTCAGTTCAATGGCCAGCCCTTTTGCCAGGTTTGGCCAGAGAACTCCGATCCATTTTTCGTAATCTCCTTCAAAATCTTCACTTGCATCGCCATGACCAGTTTCCGAAAGACGGCTGGCACCTTTTTGTTGAAGCTGCTCGTCAATAAAGTCAGGAATGCGCTGGTACGTAGTTGCCCAGTTGTGGTCTCCGCATCCGAAAACAGCATAGCTGACGCCGTTCAGAGTATCTTCCCCTGTTTCGTGCAGCCAGGTAACAAACTCATCTGCATTGTCAGGAGGATTGCCGTTATAAGACGCGGAGACAATGAGAACGGCTCCTTCTGCAGGAAGACCGCCGGCATATTCATTTAACGGTGCCGTTTTGGCATCAAAACCATGCTTGCGTCCTGTTTCAGAAAGGTCGCGGGCAATTCCTTCAGCTGTTCCCATGTTTGATCCATACAGTACAAGCAGGGGAGTACCATGAGTGAGAACAGCAGCCTGTTCGGTTTCTTTTTGAACAGGTTTTGCTTCTTCCACGGCTGACGCCGTAAAAGTCATACCCGGTTTACGGGGAGCAACTCGAATGGTGAGCCCGTCCGGTTTAAGGGTAAGGGTTTCTTTGACGTCCAGCTGATACCCCTTGTGATCGATAAAATCAAAGTGCTGCAGAATCATTCCGAGCACCAGAGTTGCTTCGTGAAGGGCAAACTGCTGCCCGATGCATGCACGCTGTCCATTTCCGAAAGGTTTAAAAGCGTGATACGGAATAGAAGACGCATCCTCGAACCGCTCAGGTTTGAAATGTTCGGCATCATCCCCCCAAACAGAAGAATCCCTGTGGAGTTCCGGAACTAAAAGAGTAAAGACGTCATCTTTTTTTACAGGGTATTTCCCGCTCAGGGTTGTATCCTGCTTTGCAAAAACGGAAAAAGCAGGTGCAGTGGGCCACAGGCGCAGCGATTCATTGAGAACCATGCGGACATATTTTAATTTTTTCACCTGTTTGTAGTCCGGAATATCGCTCCCCAGCACTTCATCTACTTCCTGCTGCGCTTTCTTTAATACATCCGGGTGGTTCATAAGAAAGTAAACGGTGAATGAGAGAAGACCGCTTGTCGTTTCATGACCCGCAATTAAAAACGTAATGATCTGATATCGGATATTTTCGTCATCCAGTGTTTCTCCGGTTTCAGGGTCAGTTCCTTTCAGCATATGGGATAGCAGATCATCCTCGCCCTGATCGCCGTTTCGTCTGCGTTCCGCAATTAAGTCATCAACCAGACCAAACATGTACTGAATGTCTTCATTGAATTGCTTTTTAGATTTAACCATCAGTTTATCCTGGATTCCGAGACGCTGCGTCTGATTCATGGCTTCGTCCAGTGCCCGCACCATGCTGTCAACAAATGGGTGGGCGTTTTCCCGGTAAAAGCTGTTAAAGCGGTAATTAAATCCGCAAAGACCAATCGTATCAAGGGTTAAGCGAGTCATATCTTCAGGAACATCTATTTCCTCCGCCGGATTTAAACGTGCCCATTTTTGAATAAGCTGAGTGGCGATGTCAATCATTTTGGCATGATAGCCTTTCATCGCCTGCTGGCTGAAGCTCGGAAGCAGGATATTGTGCGCTTTTTTCCAATTCGGTTCGGCCGTTTCGCTTGTAAACAGGCCGTCTCCTCCGAATGCTCTGACTTTTTGAAGGGCGGGGCCCACTTTTTTGTCAAAACGTGTCTCGTCGCAAATCTCTTCTGCCAGAGCTGCACTTGAAACAAATGTGCTTATGCGTCCCGGAAATTGAAATTGAAAGATCGGGCCAAGCTCTTTCGCAAGCTTCATATAGGACTGAAGCGGTTTTTCTTTTTTTATAACCGGCAGACTGCCGAGAGGTCCATAAGTCTTTGGCTGCGGAAGTTGAGCTGAGTTTGTCATTTACTAGCACCTCTTATTTAAAATTTGATAACGGAATGAACGTTCATTCCGTTTGTTGTATGAGAAACAGATCGTTTCTCATGCATGTAGTCGTACAGCGTCCCAAATACTTTCTTCAATGTCTCTTACAAGCTTTGTTTCCGGTTCAAGTTCCCCGATTCGCACCAGCCGCTGAAGTTCAAGAAAAGCTCCGTAAACAATGGCAATCAGAGCAGACGAAGGAATCTCCTTGATTTCTTTTTTTCTTTTCCTGAATCAAAGAAGGTTTTCAGAATGTCCAGAAGGCCATGAAAACACTCATGACTTGCATCGTCCAGAAAGTGAGCATTGCTGTGTGTTTTAATAAAATAGAGAGCATGTACTTCCTTTGTTGTAAATCGGATCATTGATTGGAAAATATGGTGAAATTGGTTTCTGACCGTCTCTTCGTAAGGAAATTCATGCTGAAGAGTCTCGGTAAAGATTCCAACATACTCCTGAAAAAGGCTGTTCCCAAGCACTTCTTTATTTTCAAAGTAACGGTAGATGGTGCCGGCTCCAACTCCTGCCGACGCTGCTATCATCGGAACAGTAGTAGCATCAAAGCCCCGTTCGGCAAAAAGAGCCAATGCGCCGGATAGGATGCTGTCCCGTTTTGTACCTGCAGTTGCCATAATTGATTCAGCCTTTCATGGATGAAATAAGGGAATGAATATTCATTCCACTAAAGTGTATACCCGGCAAAAAACAATCTCAATCACACGATTGACCTAATATCTGTGAAGGTTTTGTTCATATTTTTGCGGAAAAATTCGGCTGAAAGAAAGATTATGATCAAAAAAAGCGAAAACGTAAGCAGAAAGAATTGGAACGAAATGGTTAAAGGTGCTCAATTAAATAAAATACATTTTAAAATCTGGTATAAATGGCTCGTATTAATAACTTTTATGATGAAAAGTGAAAAGAATTGAGAGGAAAGAGTCACTCATTAGCGGACTGATTCTTTTTGTATGGTACAAAATGGCTTATCTAAAAAACCAGCAGTTAAAAAGATTGATGGTTTCTGTTTACCAAAATTTGATAGAAACGTATAATTTAAAGAGTAAGCGCTTTATAGATTATTGGAGGACATTAATGAACAACGTGAAAAGAAGAACAAAAACGATCGTTTTATCCATCATTATTTCACTGCTTGTTTTTCCTATTGTGCTTGGATTTGAAAGCAGAGGAAACCTGCTGATGCAGTATGGGAGAAACTTTGTCTTTTGCACCGTGTTCGGAGGACCATTCCTGCTGATAGCTGGTGTGCCTGTTCACCTGCTTGCAGGATTTATTGTGGAAAAGAGTAAGAGATTCAAACTCACTGTCAGTTTTCTGATTCATATTCTTCCGGCTGCCGCTATTGGGTTTGCTTTGTTTGGAGAAGCTGCATTTCTAATTGGAATTCCGGTCATCTCCGCAGCTGTCTTTTTCGCGGTGGACGCTCTAATCTATCGCAGAGTGAACCACCCTATCAAGATCGCAGGTGTGGTCCTTTTACCAGCGTTGATTTACGTTCTAATGTGTATTCCTCAGCTCATTCAAAAGGCAGAATTTCGAGAAATTAAAAACGAGCCTAGGCCTATGGCAGAGCTGACAGTTAATGAGCAGACAAGCTCTATCAGGCTTGGTTCGTGCTGGGACAGTGACGACAGCAGCGGGTGTCCGATTGACCGGGAACCTTATCTTCTCCCGACAGATGATGTGGGAGTGGCAGAATTTCAGGTGAATGGAGAGGCCTTTGCTGAGCTGAACTTTTTAAATACAGACCGGTCTTTTACATTAGAAGTCTATTACCTTACGGACTATGGCGTGGAGAAAATCAAGACAGATCAAAATGGATTTACACTGCCGGATGGGATAAAAGAGCAAGTGATTAAAGGCACGGCTACGATGGACAATTCTCAGAAAGTATCGTTTTCGGTTGGAATCAGGAGCGGGAACAGGTAAAGAAATATAGTAGTGATGGGGAGATTCAAATGAATCCAAGTGTATATACAAAGCGTGACGTGAACTACGTAATCCGGGCTGCAGAACCTGAAGACGCAAAAGAATTATCAGAAGTGCGGTGGAAAATTGACGGCGAAACTGAGAACCTTGACCGGGTTCAAGGGGAAGCCCATCTGAATGAGCACCGCTTCCGGCAGCTTATAATGGATGATTCGGAAAAAGCGTGCAACCTCTTTTTGGTAGCTGAAGCGGAAGGTAAAATAGCCGGCTTTTCAAGATGCGAGGGAAGCTCTCTGCAGCGGCTGGCTCACCAGGCTGAGTTTGGTGTTGGCGTCTTACAGGAGTACTGGGGGCTCGGTATTGGAAAAAACCTTCTGAAAGAATCGATTGCCTGGGCTGAAGAAGCGGGACTGAAGAAAATGACTCTAAAGGTGCTTCAAACAAATGAAAAAGCCATTAAGCTTTATGAGTCATGCGGATTTGAAGTGGAGGGTGTTTTGAGAAATGATAAATTTCTCTCAGACGGCAAATTTTATCATACGGTTGTGATGGGAAAGGTTTGGTAGCACTTACTGAAAATAAAACGGATAGACCGAAGGGGATAGGGCCGTGGACTACAGAATCGAACATCTTGATTTTGAATTAAGACTCGCAGGGAAAAGCAAGCCGGTAAAAACGAGCCGTGCATTTAAAACCATCCCGGGCTTATGGAGTGCTGCAAAAAAGGACGGATTCATGCAGCAGCTGAAGGACATGGCATGGGAGGAGCCAAAATGCACGCTGGGAAGCCTGCTTGGCGTCTGCGGAAAAGAGGCAGCCATTATGGACGACGAATTTGACTATTTTATGAGCGTCAGATATGACGGTCAAGCACCGGAAGGAACGGAGATTCTGACGATTCCGCCGAGCTCGTGGGCGGTCTTTCCGAATATTCCTGATGCCTGGAAACGTTTGTATACAGAATGGATGCCAACCTCAGGCTATGAACTTGCCAGTCTTCCATGTATTGAGTGCTATTATGGTCCGGGGCATAAGCCGAGGCATGAACTATGGGTCCCGATTGTTGTAAATGATAGACAGGGGGAATGAGCACTTTGATTAAAAGAGTAGGCACGACCTATCTTCCGGTAGGAGATCCAAAAACAGCTTCCGGGTGGTATCAGGAAAAATTGGGTGCCGTGGAGAAGTACCTCGACAATGAAAAGGCCATTTTGGATTTTGCAGGGCAAAGTTTTTTTCTTGTAAAGGCCATTCCGGGTGAGCGAACGGGATTCAATGCCTCTGACGGTCACAGGCATTTTTCAATGACCTTTGAAGTAGATGGCCTTGAAGCATTGGAAGCTTTGCGGAAAGACCTGTTATTGAAAGGGGCAGAGGCTGGCGAAATTGAAAATAGAGGACATGCAGGCCGCAATTTTATCTTTCATGATTCGGACGGAAATGCATTTGATGTTTGGAGTGAGCTGAGTCCGAGCTATAGGGGTGTATAAAATGCCTGTTATAAGAAATATTCAGCTCTATGTACCAAACCGGGAATGGAACTGGACCTTTGTAACCCAGACAAGGTGCATGGCGTTTCTGTACAGCCGCCTTTTGCCGAAGCTGAAAACGGAAGACTATAAAGGAATCCAGATTTTTTGCCTGGAAAATATGGAAGAGAAGCAGAAGATGGACGTATATGAACATCTCATGTTTGACTATTTTCCGGTATTTTTAGTGACAGACGTTCGGAGATTTTTTGAATTGAGCGATGAAGACAAAAAGCGAGAAGCGGCAGCTATTGTCCATGAGGGTATGAAGATTGCAGCAGAAACATTGGATTGGGATGGAGCGGTTTTTGATGAGATTTTCCAGCAGATCAAAGACATGAATTACCAGAATATCTATCCCCTGATGAAAAAAAGCAGTCCAAACCGGAAATATGTCTGCAGAATCATGTGTCATCATGAAGTGCACGAAATCGGCGTATACATGGAGCTTGCCAAAAGGAATGGAAGAGTGATCAAAAGTGAGAAGCTTTTTTCGTCAGACTACACGGATGAACAGTTTCTCCTGCAGGCAGAATGGTCCCTATTATGGAGGTTGAATCATAAAATTGAATTCGCTAATGATACACACGAGAAAATATGGCGGCTGACATTTCTCGAAAAAGAAAAATCTGAAGAGCTGGTTTGGAGGATGCAGCGGGAGGAGCAGTCTCAGCAATAACAGTTAAAAAATACATGCTGAAAATGAAAGGGAGTCATGAAATGAACAGCCCAATTCATAACAAAATAAATACTGTTTTTGTTCATGTCAGTGATTTGAAGAATTCCGTTGAATGGTATACCCAATTGCTTGGCCAGACGTATGACTCAGAAAAAATTGAGGACCCGGTTTACACGATACAACTTTCAGAGTATACCGGACTGACTCTTGATGCCGGACCTGCAGGCGTTACAAAAAATGATTGTTCCACAGAGCATCCCCTTTTTAATTTCCATACGGATGATATAGAAAAATCATTTGCATATGTAAAAAAGCTAGGGTACAGCATTGAAACAGAGATAGTCAGCTTTAAGGACTTTTCATTCTTTACAATCAGCGATCCGGATCAGCATATCATTATGATATGCACAGGTTAATAGAGAAATAGGAGCTGTTTCAAATGTCAAAGAAATCCCGTTCACTTCTTTCCGGTTTTTGTTTTGTGATTGCCGTTTTGCCGCTTCTGGCAGGCTTAACAAAGTGGGGAAACTCTCTATATACAGGGGTTCTTGAGATAAGCGTCTTTCTTCCGCTTCTTTTTGCCTCAGCTGGACTGCTTTTTGCCCTTATTGGAGCAGGAGGAAGGTTAAAAGGCATTCTAGTTAGTTTGAACGCTGCCGGTGTTTCTCTTGCTGCTTTTTTGGTTTTTATCGCACTGTTCGGGTTTCAGCAGCCATAAAACTATGTCTAAAACTGAAGGACAGATGAGGGGAGCGGCTCAAGCTTCTTCTTAATGAAAGGATCTTTATTGAAATGGCCAAAAAGACAAAACACCATAATGATACGGTGCTTTGTCTTTTTTTACATAAGTACAACCAATAACACGGTTACCGCATTAACAATCCCATGAATAATAACTCCAGGCCAGATAGAATGTGTCTTCTCATAAGACCATGCAAAAACGATTCCGTCAAGAAAATTGACCGGCATCGCATTTGTCACAGGGTAGTGGGCAGCGGTAAAAATCAGCGAAGAAAGCAGGATACCCGCTACGGCCCCAAGCCTTGTGCGGAGCCATCTGTATAAGAATCCCCGATAAAAAATTTCTTCGTACACAGGAGAAATGACTGCAGCGCTCACAAGCGCGAGCAGGATGGCAGAAGGCGCAATTTCTCCAGTAAGGGTATCTGTTTTACTGTTCTCATAGCTGACGCCGAAAAAACTGACGGCAGCCATTACAGCTGCACCTGCAACAAGTAAGAAGAGCACGCACAAGATAATGATTCCCCAGTCTTTTTTGCGGAAAGAACGCACTCCCACTGCAAGCCAAGTTTTATTATGTGGCCTAAGCGCTAAAAAATAGACTCCTGCTAATAGAATGAGAGCAATTGTCGCACCGGTCAGCGTACCCGCGTATAAAGAATTGCCCAGACATTGATTATATAATGACTGCAGATGGCCTTTTACAAGAATCATAACCAAACCAAATTCAAGCAGCATCAGAAGCAGAAATGTCTTTGCATCCCAAGGGTCCTTTCTCTTCCAATCTGCGTTTTTTCCATTTTCCATATTCATCTGTCTCCTTCTTAACTGTGATATACTTCCAGTATAAAAGGTGACGCTGCGTCACAATCAAGAGGTTTCGGAGGAAATAATGAAACGATGGACAACCGGTGAGGTTTCAAAAGAACATGCTGTATCTGTAAGAACTCTCCGCTATTACGATCAAATCGGCCTATTAAAGCCGAGCTGCAAGCAGGATAATGGCAGAAGGCATTATTCAGAAGAGGATCTTTTGACGCTCGAGAAGATTCTGCTCTTAAAATCGCTGGCACTGTCGCTTGATGACATCAGACTGATGATCGACAGGCTGTCGTTTCGGGATATTCTGATTGCGCATCATCAGCACCTGCAGGATCAATTGGCCACACTTGAGACAAGCATTCAAAATACGTCTTCTTTGATTAACATGTATGACCTTGAAGGCAGCCTTTCCTGGGAGCGCGTCTCAAAGCTTGTAAACTCCTCTAAGGCAGTGAAAAAAAAGTGGGTTGATTATTTTGCTGAAGATGAAAAGCAGTTCCTGAAAAAGAATCTCCCGGATCTTGGAGGCAGCGGCAAACAAACACAACTCTATCTATCCCTTTTGCGAAGGATGGAATGGTGCATCAGCAGGGGCATTCCTCCTGAAAGCGATGCAGGAATGGAAATTGGACTTCAGCTGCTGGAAGCAGCGCGGGAAACGTTTGGAGAAGATGAAGAACTTATGGAGAAATTCTGGGAGGTGCGGAAAAAGCCTTCAAAAGAGTCAGGCCTTTATCCTGTCTCAGAAGATGTGCTCCTGTTTGCAGAAAAGTGCATGGAATATGCGGCAGTCAGTGATGTAAACTCCGGGCGATGAGCGCAGAAAACACTTATCGTCCGGGTTCTTTTTACTTTCTGGCGATCAATTCGGCGATTGTCATGTTGAAAATCCCGGATATAATAGAAAGTTGATCTCTTGTGAGCTGTTTTTTCCCTCTTTCAATTGCAACAAGGGCGCTGATGGAAATACCGAGAGCGTGGGCGAGATAGCCTATCGGAATCCCTTTTTCCTCTCTCAGCTTCCTCAAAATCGATCCTTTTACCATAAATATCATTCCTTTGTACCATCCTCTCTCTATATCATCGGTCCCGAATGCTCTAATTTAAAGTTTTAATGTGTTTAGTTGATTGAAGGGCGGTCTGATTATTTTTATTTAATATCTATGAAAAGGAGATTGAAAAAATGAAAGCGAAACTAAGCTATGACAGTGAAGCAGATATGGGATATATTTATCTGAATGCAAACAAGGAAATTAGTATAGATTTAACGGAAGAGCTAGAAGTTAATGCTTTCATTTCTATTGATATAGACAAGAAAAAAACGATAGAGGGAATTGAATTATCCGCAGATGAAGCAGCGGGTTTAAGGGATCTGCTTTATAAGGGAGAAACTTATACGAAAACAGATCACCCTTATTTAAAAACTGGTCACGGATTTTCACTGCGGATCAGCGAAAAAGCAGTCAAGAGCAGGTATCGTGCTTCTGAAGTTGCGTTTTGTTTTGCGGAAGACGAGTATAAAGGGTTTATTGGAATTGATTTAGATATTCCTGAAGAGTTATCTTAAAAAATGATTTTTCATTTTAAGCACATTAAAAAAGCCGCCTGATAAGTCCGAAGATCGACTTAACAGGCGGCTGTCACTTTATTTACAGCTTATTGAATTACGGACGCTCAAGCACTCTTACAAGCATTTCATGCACAACCTCATGATCACGCACATCATGCAGCCGGTATTCCTCACCAGGAAGAGTGTACCATTCCGCAGCCCCGGCGTATGTAATAGCGAGATTCAGGACCCCGTCTTCATCGCAGGCAGTGACAAGTTCAAGCTCGCCGCTGATGACGCCGACTTCAGTCGTCATGACACCGTGGGTTGCTGTAAAAACAGTTGATTTCTTCTCCATGCTGTCACCTCCGTCATTTGTATAGATTATAGCATAAACGAGCAGCCGCTTTTGGCTGCCCGTTTTTTCAGTTAAGCATTAGTAAGAACAGCTATTCAGCATGCCCTGTAGCGCGGTTTTTTCTGAAGACTGAAGGCTCAAGCCCCATTTGTATTTCGTGCTGATCCACCATTTTGAGTATCCGCAGGCTGCACCGGCGCGGGGAGGTTGCCACGTAGATGGGTCCTGGTCACCTTTGGAGCGGTTGGTGCTGGCGCTTACAGCAATCAGCTGAGGTCCGCTTAAGTCGTTTGCAAAGTCTTCGCGTTTGTCTGTTGTCCAGCTGCTTGCACCTGAACGCCAAGCTTCTGCAAGAGGGACGATATGGTCGATATCAAGGTCTGATGGATCATAAAACGTTACACCGTCGTAGTAGCTGTACCACTTTCCTGAAGTTACAGGGCAAGTGCCGCTGTAGTAGTCAGCGTCACGCTTAAGCACAACCTGACGGGTGTCACAGCCGCTTCCTTGGCTAATCCAATGGGGAAATAAATCACGCGAGTATCCGGTCATGGAACCTTCTGTCTTGACTGTCAAAGCATTAAGCTGGGTTTGTGCCGTGGACTTTGACGGAGTGCCCGGTGGCGTAGCATGTGTTTCCGGCAAAAATAAAGTGAATGAGAGCAGCAGTGCAAAAGCAGATAATGAAGCTTTTTTCAGCATGTAAATGCCTCCTGTATGAAATTTTTATATCAATCTCATAACTTATAGTCAGTGAGATTAATAGACAGAACGAAGGGAGAAAGAGATGGGAATTTGTTTCTTTATTAGAAATCATAGTATGAAAAGAGAGATTTATACAAGTTAAGGAAATGTAAACCTCTTAACTTTTATGTTCGGATTTGCGCTGATTTTAAGTCCAAAAGGAAGAGGATGAATAGAGGTATTTATGAGATTGAGGCCATATGTCATGAAACATTTTTAATATAGGTAAGGAAAAGGCATCAAAACTCTTTAGTATGATGATTTACAATGGAAAATAAAAATGAGTCCATCGAAGCAGGTTTGTATTGAGGTTTTTGCAAATTTTGGATGGGGAGGAGGTGTCCTCTGTTTTTAAAATGTGGTTTGCATCCCTATAAAACGATGCGGCAGAAATATGGGGTACCAAACTGGAAGAATGCATCCCTGTAAAACAGCGCGGTAGAAATATAGGGTACCAAACTGAAAGAATGCAACCCTGTAAAACGGTGCGGCAGAAATATGGGATACCTAAAAGGGAAAATGCATCCCTATAAAAAAAAGAACTCCGCATCTGGAGTTCCTTTTTCGTCTTCAGCCTTCAACCGCTTCAAGCAGCAGATCAGCAATGTGTACAGCCCTGACTTTATCCGATAACCCTTCACGTTCGATGCCAAGTTTCATTTGGAGCAGGCAGCCGGGGTTGGCGGTAACGATGGTTACTGCACCTGTTGCTTTGGCGTTCTTCATTTTCGTGTCCAGGATCTGCATCGACATCTCTGACTCGACTATGTTGTAGATGCCGGCCGACCCGCAGCAGCTGTCGGCGTTTTTCATTTCGCGGTAGTCGATGTCTTTGATGGCTTTCAGCAGCCTGCGCGGTTCGCTTGATGTTTTCATAACATTCCGCAAGTGGCACGAATCCTGATAGGTGACGACCTGATGCGGCAGCTTCAGTTTCATTTTGTGAAATTCAAGTTCGGCCAGAATGCTTGTAAAGTCCTTCAGTTTGCCTGAAAAGTCTTTTGCGCGTTCTGACCATTCTGCGTCGTCCTTCAGCAGGTGGTCATAGTCGATTAAAAAGGCGCCGCAGCCTCCTGCATTTGTGATGATGTAGTCAACTTGCAGGTCTTCGAAGGCTTTGATATTCCGCTTGGCAAGGTCTTTGGCCGAGTCTTTTTCTCCGCTGTGGCCGTGCAGGGCGCCGCAGCAGGCCTGATTTTCCGGGATGACAATTTCACAGCCCGAGAGCTGGAGCAGTTTCATGGTGGCATCATTTGTTTTCATAAACATCGTGTCCATGAGACAGCCTGAGAAAAAGGCGACGCGCTTTCGTTTCTCCGGTTTAGCGGGAAGATACGAGGGACGGTTTTTCATTTCTTTTCGTGTCGGTATGTCCGGAAGCACTTTTTCCATTGATGACAGACTGTCTGGTAAAAGCTTCATCATTCCAGTGGAACGGACGGCTTTCTGAAGGCCTGATCGCTGATAAAATCCGATGAGTCCTGTCAGTGTCCGCATCCGCTCCTGATGAGGGAACAGTCCGTCAAATACCGCTTTTCGGACCGTCCGCACAGGCAGCGAGTGTTTTTTATTCTGGTTGATAATGTCCCTGGCTTCTTCAAGCAAGTGGCCGTAATTGACTCCTGACGGGCAGACCGGCTCGCATGCTCTGCACCCGAGGCACATGTTCAATGATTTTTCAACGTCTTCATCAGGCTCTATCAGGCCATCCACTACGGCTTTCATCAGGGCAATGCGTCCCCTTGGGGAATGGGATTCCTGAAAGCCGGACTCAATATAGGTCGGACAGCTCGGCAGGCAGAATCCGCAGCGCATGCAGTTCAGAAGCTCATCCTCGTTCATCCGCTCCTTAAACTGTTCCTGAATGGTTTCACGCTCTTTAACTGTTGTCATTTTGAAACCACCACCCGTTTTCTGGAGTCTTTTGCAAACATTTTACCCGGATTCATGATGTTGTTTGGATCGAAGGAATTCTTAATGGCTTTCATCGCGGCAATCCCTTCTTTACCGGCCTTCAGTTCAAGGTAAGGGGCTTTCATGACCCCGACTCCGTGTTCTCCTGTAATTGTTCCGCCGAGTTCAATTGCTTTGATGAAAATTTCTTCAAACGCTTTTTCCACACGTTCGATTTCTTCATGATCCCTTACATCGGTTAAGCAGGTGGGATGAAGGTTCCCGTCACCGGCATGGCCGAATGTACATATGTTTAAGCTGTATTTTTCAGCAATTTCGTTTGTGGCCACGACCATTTTGGCGATCTCAGAGCGGGGGACGGTTGCATCCTCGAGGATCGTTGTCGGCTTTAGCCGTGCAAGAGCGGAAAGGGCTGAGCGGCGGGCTGTCCGGAGTCCGTCTGCTTCTTCTTCAGATTCCGCGACTCTTACAGATACCGCATGTTCCTCTTCGCAAATGGCAGCCATTTTCAGCATATCTCTTTTCACGACATCAGTCGGACCGTCCTGCTCGATTAAAAGGACGGCTTTTACGTCAGTAGGCAGTCCGATTTTCGCAAAATCCTCCACCACTCTTAAGGTTGGCTGATCAAGGAATTCGAGTGTAGTCGGAATGATTTTGCCGGCGATGATCTTGGACACCGATTTCGCAGCTGCTTCCAAGTCCTGATAGAGGGCGAGCATCGTCATTTTATCCTCAGGCATCGGAATGAGCTTGAGAATGGCTTTTGTGACAATGCCAAGCGTTCCTTCCGAGCCGACGAAGAGACGGGTCAAATCATAGCCCGCCACATCTTTTGCAAGCTTTCCTCCTGTTTTGATGATATCTCCATTTGCAAGAACGACTTCAAGTCCCATCACATAATCGCGTGTGACGCCATACTTGAGGCCGCGGAGGCCGCCTGAGTTTTCATTGATATTTCCGCCGATGGTCGAAATTTTCATCGAGCTTGGGTCAGGCGGATAGAACAGTCCCTTTTCCTCAACGGCATGAATCAGATCAAGGGTGATGACACCGGGCTCTACAGTAGCAGTAAGGTTTTCTTCGTCGATTTCAAGAATACGGTTCATATGTTTAAATAGAAGGACAATTCCCCCTTCTGTCGGGCACGTTCCAGCACAAAGGTTGGTTCCTGAGCCTCTAGGGACAATCGGAATGCCGTGTTCATTGCATAGTTTTAAGATTTCAGCCGTTTCCAGAGCAGTTCTTGGAGCGATTACAGCGTCAGGAAGGGATTGAAACTGGGGGGTGGCATCGTAGGAATAGACGAGTCTGCCTGCACGGCTGTCATCATAGTTTTCTGCACCTGTAATGGCCTGAAGCTTTGCTTTTAATTGTTCGGATATCATAAAACAGTCCTCCTCTTTAAATGAACGAATAAGTACCTTTATCATAAAAAAGAGAAAGAGGATTAACTATGGTTAATCCTCCAAATATTTGCTGCTTTTTTATTCTTTTTTTGGCTGTTCATCTAAAAAGAGAAGAGAGAGATATAAGATTGTCATGTCATGTGTATGGCGGGGATTCAATCCCGTAAGTTCCTCGATCCGTTTCATCCTGTAGTGAAGGGTATTGATGTGAATATGAAGAACGTCTGCTGCAGCCTTAAAGGATTGATTTTGCAGGATGAATGTTTGAAGGGTATCGACAAGCTCTCTCTCATGTTCCATTGAACGGATTGTTCTGCTGACAAACTCCATTTTTGTTTCCTTTTTGATCTCCTTCAGCAGCATTTCCAGGCGCAGGTCATCATCAAACACAATCCCTTTTGTTTTTTTCGCCGTGTTTAAAGCCCGTTCTGCCTGCTGAAATGAAAGGGGAACGTGCTGTGGGGAAGCTGGCTGACCTATTCCAATTGACAAATCAAGCCCGTACCGGTTTTCGAGGTAATCACGTATTTGTCCGGCGAAGTGGTGTGTCCGTTCTTTTTTCTTATGACCGGCCATAAGAATGACGAACCGGTCGTTTCCCCAGCGGACAAAGACGTCAGCTGTTTCATTTGTGAAGGACTGCATCAGGTCAAGCAGCGTTTGATGGCTGATCAGTTCTTCTTTTTCGCTTGAACAGTGACCGATAAGAACCTGTCTTTCAAGCTTCAGATCGACCCCGAGCAATTCCCCCTGACTGATAAATTCCTCTGTCCAGTCTGACTTTTGAACCCAGTCAAAGACGAAAGCTTCAAGTGCACGCGCACGCCATTCAACCTGCTCGGAATAATAGCGTTCATTCATTAAAAGCTCCGTCATTCTCCTCAGGATTTCACCGTATGAGGATACTCGTTTAGGATCACCAGTAATCCCGATGACTCCTGCAATCTGGTGCTGGAAAAAGACAGGAAGATTTATGCCTGCTTTCACGCCTTCTAAGGTTGTTTGGTCTTCAGCTGTAATAATCCTTGTGGATTTCTCGCGTATGCAAATAAGTGCCCCTTCATGAAAAGTCCCAACTCTGCTTTTATCCGTGCTGGCAATGATTGTACCGGATGTATCGGCAACGATTAATTCCTCGTCAATTAAGTGATTCATTTCTGAAATGATGCTGTTAGCGAGAGCGGGTTTGATCATTAGGGTTCCTCCGGATATAAACTGGTATTAAAAAGAACAAGCAGCCGCTATTTGTGTACACAAAGCGGCATAATAAGAATCAAGTAAAGGTGAGGAGTATTTTACTCCCCGCCTCAAGTAAAAGATACAGAGTGCTGATGCTGAATGCAGCAGAGATGTAGCGGGTACTGAGCCACTCATTTTTCTAATACTTTAACATTCTTTCTTTCTTAATTCTATGCACAGCTTTACTTTGGATTTATTGGATTTTAGTTCAGTCTTTCTTTTTTCTTTTTTGTAGCCTTTTGCTTTCACTTTTAATTTATAGATTCCTTCCTTTAGATGTTTAAATTGAAAATGTCCTTCTTTGTTCGTCTTCACAGAAGCGATGCAGTCGCCTTCTGAATTGTACAGCTTCACTTTAGCCTTGCAGATAGCTTCCCCGGCTTCTTTCGTTACCTCTCCGTATATGCTTCCTTTTGGTTTCTTTACAGGAGAAAGCTTAAAGTTAAGGATTACGGACTCTCCAGAATTGAGAGAGATTGTCTTTGATTTTTTACGGTATCCTTTTGCAGATGCTGTAACTTTATACGTTCCCTGCAATACAATAAGATTTTCGTATTTGCCATCCCGATCAGTTATGGCCGCTGCAGCTAGCTTTCCATTTGGATAAAAAACGAGTACCTTGGCATGTTTTATTGGTTTCCCGGATTTTTTATCTGTGATCGTTCCTTCTAAGCGGGCAAAACTGATTGAGAGAAGGATTGTTACATCTGTCACCTCATCTGGAAGGATGACCGCTTCAACTGAACCTGTTAAATACAAGTCTGCAGAAGCTGTAATGGTGTACCTGCCGGGAACAAGGCCGTCTGCGGAAAAAGTACCGGCGGCATTCGTTAATACCGTTTTTACAACGATTCCCTGCGCATTGATAATATCCACTCTTGCCCCTGATATTGGCCTGCTGGAGATGGCGTTGAGCACAGTGCCAGTCAATGCTCCGGTTCCAGGTATTTTGTCTAATAAGAAATTTGCGTCGAGCACGCTTTCGTCATTTCCAAGCGATACTGTAATCCGTGATGAACTGAATCCTTCTTTTTCTGCAGTAAGGGTATATTCATTCGGCGATAAATTCTCAAAGAAGTAAACACCGTCTGGATTTGAAAAAGCAATGCCAATAAACTGCCCGCTGCTTGTAAAAAGTTCAATTCTTGCGCCGGGTATTGGAACTTGCGTTTCTGCATCAAGAACGTAACCTGCAATTGCACCTGTGCTCGCAGGGGTTTTACTCAGTTCAAAGTCAATTTCAGTTATGCTTCCCAGCACAATTTCCGCAGATTTTATTACGCTGATATATCCCGCTGCAGCAGCCCTGACAGAGTAATTCCCTTGAGGAAGCCCTTCTATTAAATATCTGCCGTTTTGATCAGTAAGACCTTCAGCAATTGCCGTATTTTCTGAATTTACCACTTCAATAAGCGCACCAGGTATAGGTAATCCTGTATTTTTATCCCTGACAGCGCCAATTAGAGAACCAGGATTCGATTCCAGTTCAAAATTTACGATGCGCACATCTCCAGGCTGAAGCACTGCTGATTTGCTCTCAGCTTGATAGTTGATATTCAGTGCTACAACCTGGTATGTTCCCGGGGCTAAATTTGGTACAAGGTAAGCACCGTCCTTATCTGTCTGAGTTGTTGCTGCAATAGCAGATGTTGAACTAATAATATTGATTCGCGTATTGCTGAGCGGTTCGCCGGTGGAGTTCGCAGTGACAAGCCCCTTGATGGCAGCTGTTTGCTGTTCAAGGAGAAAATCCGCCGCGACTGTTTGATTAGGGAAAATGACTGCGTTCAAAACTTGAGTCCCATATCCTCCTGCAGCTGCTGTAATAGAAATTTGCCCTTCTGTCACCCCTCCAATTTCATAAAATCCGTTTGCATCAGTTATTATAGTTGCAAAGATTGGCCCTGATGGACCTTGATATCTTAGTGTAACCGCAGCACCCTGAATGGGTGATCTTGTTTGAGCATTTAAAACTGTGCCGTTTACCGTTCCGAATGCCCCGTTCAGCTGAACGTTCAGCTGTGTCGTCTGACCGGCTGCAATAACAGCACCGGCAGCCAATCGTTCAAAGCCTGCTGCGGTGAAGACAGCCCTGTACGTTCCAGGTGTCAGACCATCAATCCGGTAAGACCCTGTGTTATCTGTCAATACACTTGCGACAAGACCATTTGTAATATCGAAAATTTGAACGGCAGCTCCCGGAATCGGCAGCGAACTCCGGTCGCTCACAACACCAGTCAAAAAGCCCGGATTCGCACTGAGCGAAAGAGTTGTTTGTGCAGTTGTATTAGCCACGAGAATGACAGATTTAGAATCAGTGCCAAAATTAGTAGCGGTCGCTGTCAGGATAACGGTGCCAGGCTGCAGGTTAGAGATGGTGAATGAACCGTCAGCAGCACTTGTTGAAATAGCCAGCACCTGGCCGTCAACGGTTGTTGCCGTTACAATAGCACCTTGAATCGGATCACCTGTTGCGGCATTAGTGACAAATCCTGCAATTGAAGCAGGTCCGGTCTGCAACAGCAGCGTAACATTTGACGTTTGATCCGGGATGACAACTGCACCAATAATTCCTGTTACAAATCCGCTGGCAGATGCCGTAATAACATAGTTGCCTGGTGCCACCTGCGGGAATGTGAAGCTTCCATTTGAGTGCGCATTCGTTGTGAAAATGAGGATGCCATTCTCATCAAACAGGGACACTGCAACAGAAGCAGTCGTAATCGGCTGAGCAAGGTTATTCAGGACAACTCCTGTTATAGAACCAAAAATGCCTGTAAGTGCAACGTTTGTTGTAGTAGTAGTATCTGACTGGACAATCGCTCCAACCTTTCGCGTTTCAAATCCTTGAGCTGTAACCGTTACAGTATAGGAGCCCGGCGGAAGGCTTCCGGCCGTGTAATTTCCGTCAGAATCGGTAACTACTGTGGCTACAACCACACCTCCGGCTCCGATAATTCGGACAGTCACAACTGCTCCTGTAATTGGATTTCCAAATGCATCTGTAACTCTGCCGGAAATGCTGCCGGGATTAGCGAAAAGAGAAAAGTTAACATTTGTCCGCTGCTCTCCCGCTGAGAGACTAATTCCAGAAAGCGCGGTCTGATAGCCT
Source organism: Metabacillus sp. cB07 (assembly GCF_016839225.1). Classification (NCBI taxonomy): domain Bacteria; kingdom Bacillati; phylum Bacillota; class Bacilli; order Caryophanales; family Bacillaceae; genus Metabacillus; species Metabacillus sp. cB07. Next base: position 1,296,185 of record NZ_CP069296.1, read on the forward strand.
TCAGCTGAAACGACGAGTTTAAAGCTGCCTGCCGGGATGTTTCCAATCGCATACGTCCCGTCAGCTCCGGTTACGGCAAATCCAACAAGTGTCTCATTTTGGTCAAGAATTCGCACAGATGCATTGTTAATCGGTGATCCAAAGGCATCTGTCACCTGACCGGAAATGGAAGCAGGGTTTGGCTGAAGCAGAATATTTGCCTGAACCTGCTGATTTGCAGCGACTGTGGCCCCAATTGATGAACTCGCGTAATTAAATTCCGAAGCTGTAACCAGATAGTTGCCTGGCTGGATCCCGCTAAAGGTATAGGAGCCCTGCTGATCCGTGACAGTAAACGCGATCGGGGTCAGACTTTGACTTTGGAAGAGCTGCACAATGGCTCCGGGAACCGGCTGAGTGGTAACAGCATCCCTTACAAAACCCGTAATTGACCCGGGACTTGCCTGCAGGATGAAGTTCACGGTCGCGGTCTGACCAGGCAGTACATCAAATCCAGCTGATGATGACTGGAAGTTTTGCTGAAGAACAGACAGCGTGTAGCTTCCCGCTGTAAATCCAGTAATAGAGTAATTGCCGTCTGTATCTGTTTGAACTCTTCTGAGCAACCCTCCCTGAAGGCTGAATAGCTGAACAAGAGCACCTGAGATCCCTAAGCCTGCCTCATCGGTCACTCGACCTTGTACTGTACCTGGCTGAGGGGACAGCACGGCACTGACGAATTCCGTTTCACCAGGGTCAATCACAACACTTGCAATTTCAGAGCCAAAAGACGGAGCACCGCTGAAGATCACACTGTAAGCACCTGGTGCAAGACCTGTGACCTGATAAAATCCATTGCTGTCGGTCAGTGTTGTCGCAATGATTGGACCGGCAGGACCGAGAGCGCGAACGATTACACTTACACTCGGTATGGCAGCGCCGCCCGCAGCATTTGTGGCAAACCCCTGAATGATGCCGGGGTTCGGTGTCAGGTCAATGGCAAGAACGGTATCTGCGCCTGCCGTAATGGTGAAGCCTCTGAACTCACTGCCAAAATCCTGCGCGTTTATAACGGCTGTATACTGGCCCGGGGAAAGGGCAGGAACTGTGAAATTCCCCCGTGCGTCGGACACGACTGTCAAAATGAGTGTACGGTTTTCATCAAATAACTGGATGACAGCTCCTGCAATCGGTGCCAGGTCTTGTGCACTTGTTACTTGCCCTAAAAGACGTCCAGTAAGCTGGGATAATGCAAGCGAAGCAGTTGTCGTTTCCCCCGCCGTCAGGATGATGGACGTTGTGGCGTTTCCATATCCCGGGGCCTGTGCTGTCAGGAGGAAAGTACCTGCAGGCAGATTCGGGAACGTAAATACCCCTTGATCTCCGCTGAATCCTGTCGCTAGAATGACGCCATTTGATCTTGAGATAATGATCGATGCACCTGAAATGCCAAGTCCCGTGCCGCTGTCAGAAATAACTCCAGTTACTGTGGCAGGCAAATTTGTCAGTGTAACGGACGTTGAAGTCACCCCATTGGCAAAAACGATGGAGCTGACCGTATTTGAACCGAATCCCGGAGCGGAAGCATTGACCAGGTATGTTCCCGGAATCAAGTTGAATACAGAGAATGTTCCATCAGCTTGAGCAGTCAGCGCCTCGACTAATACAAGGTTTTCATTGAAGATTTTCACAAGAATATTCTGGCCTGTGACCGAATTTCCCTGTTGATCTACTACTGCTCCGTTTATGCTGCCTGTTAGTGCAGCGAGGGATGCGTTAAGCTGAACGGCTGTATCTGAAATAATCTGTGCGCCAATAACAGCTGTTCCAAAGCCTTCCGCCGTAAATACAGCGCTGTAAACACCCGGTGCAAGATTCTGAATCGTGTACCTGCCGTCTGTATTTGTAAAGCCAGAAGCGATAATGACACCGGAACTGTTGCGGACGATAATGCTTGCTCCGGCTAATCCGGATCTGGTTGCTGCGTTTGTCACAATTCCTGTAAGCGAACCAGGATTTGCCGAGAGGGCAAAATCAATGCCGGACTGGATTTCACCCGGAGTAAGTGTAAGGGCAGCTGTCGAAGAACTGAACCCTCCAGCTGAAACAATGATGTTGAATGTTCCAGGCGGCAGACCGGAAATCGTATACGTTCCGTCTCCTCCGGTAATGCCAGTGCCGATGACGGTTTCGTTCCCGTTTAATAACCGCACGGTAGCATTGCCAATCGGATTACCCTCTAAATCTCTCACCGTACCTGAAACAGCTGCCGGATTAGGAGACAGGGCAAGATTTGCCGTTGATTCCGTATTTGATGAGACCGTAACCCCGACAATGGCCCTTGCAAAATTCACGGCATCCGCTGTTACGGAATAGGTTCCTGGCTTAATGCCGGCAAACGAGTACCTGCCTAGTGAATCGGTAACAGCACTTGCAAGAGGCTGCAGTCCCTGAGAAGGAAAGAGCTGGACAAAAGCTCCTGAAAGCGGCGTTCCTGAAGCAGCATTTGTAACAATGCCTGTAATGGAACCAGGATCAGGCTGCAGCTCAATATCAAGCGTTGCTGTCTGTCCGGATACAATCGTTGTGCCGATAGTCTGCTGCTGAAAATTCGTATTGATGGCTGTTACGGTATAAGAGCCTGGCGGCAGATTTTGAATACTGTACCTTCCATTTGAATCCGTTTGGCCAACAGCCGTGAGCACACCGTTTACATCTACAATCCGTATCAGTGTATTGACTAATGGAAATCCTGAACCAGCCTCTGTTACAAACCCTTGAACGGAACCCGGATTCGGCGGAAGGGAGAGCTGTACAGAAGATGTCTGCCCCGATTCAACAACCGTTGATCCAGCTTGCGTTCCGAAACCTGGAAGTGTACCGAGAACTGTGTAGGAACCAGGAGCTAGGTTTGGAATTGTAAAGGATCCATTGGCATCTGTTGCTGAGCTTGCGACGACCGGACCGGTAGGAGAGAACTGTCTTACTACGATGCTCACTCCGCTTAGCGGCAGTCCTGTCACCTGATTAAGCACGGTTCCCTGAATGGTGCCGGGATCTGCAGGTAAATTAAAATCCAGAACCGTTTGAGCATTTGCAGAAATCTCCGTTTCCTGAACCACTGTTCCAAAATTAGCGGATGAAGCTGTAACTCTGACGATTCCCGGGATCAGGTTATTTACTAAATATTTACCGTTTTGATCCGTAACCACCGTTGCAACAAGTGCTCTTGTAGAATCAAAGACCTGAACCGAAGCACCCGGTACCGGGTTTTGAGTCTGTGCATCCCTGACTGTACCCGTAAGCGAACCCGAAACTGGAGGCAGGGAAAGGGTGACATTATTTACTGCACCAGGTCCAAGCTGAACAGATACCGAAGCAGAGCCGAATCCCGGCTGCGTTGAAGAAGCAGAGACGTTCAGTGTATTAGGCGGCAGATTTTGAATCGTAAATTGACCATTTTGATCACTGACCGCGTTGCCGACAATCAGTCCGTTTAAGTCTGTGACCGTTACAATAACGCCGGATAAAGGATCTAATGTTACGGCATTGATGACCTGCCCTGTTACAGTTGCGGGATTTGGTGAAAGAATGACAGGCAAAACCGCAGTCTCATTTGCAGCAACGACGGCACTTGCGACAGCAGTCGCATAATTCGGTGCTGTGATTTGAACAAGGTACGTGCCTGGTGCAAGATCCATGATTGTAAACGTTCCATCTGAATCTGCAAGCAGAGTTTTTACAAGAATTCCGTTGATATCAAACACCTGAACAGCGATGTTTGACCCGGTGACAGCCATTCCGGCCGTGTCTGTCAGTGAGCCGGAAATCATGCCTGTATCCGGCGGAAGGGCAATATTTGCTGTGGTCAGAGCATTAGCCTGAACGATTGCGCCTACAGTAATCGAGCCAAAACCTGCTGCTGTACCCACTACCGAGTAAGAACCTGGTGAAAGTCCTTCCAGCAAGTAATTGCCGTTTACGTCAGTTGTATCTGCTGCAATGATGACGCTTGTTCCGCCGACTGTCCTTACAACTGCAATGGCCCCAACAATCGGGTCACCTGTCGCTGCATTTGTAATTTGGCCGCTGATGGTTCCAAACAGCGAACTGAGAGAAATGTTTACATCAGTCAAAATCTGGCCTGGCGTTACGGTAACAGCTGTCAGATTTGCAGCAAAATCAGGCGCAGATGCGAGTACTGTTAAGGTTCCCTGAGGCAGGTTGCTGACAGAGTAATTTCCAAACTCATCTGTGATTGCCGTACCGAGAACCGTTTCATTCTGATCAAGAATTCTGACCGTTGCATTTGTTACAGGTGTTCCTCCGGTATCTGTGACAGACCCAGAAATCGTCGCAGGATTTGGAGAAAGCTGTATAGTGACATCTGTTGTCTGTCCTGCAAAAATAACGGCTCCGGTTCCCCGTCTGGCATAATTTGATGCTGAAGCGACGATATTGTACTCTCCAGGTGCAAGACCTGGAACGGAAAACTGCCCGTTTTGGTCAGTGGTTTCTTGTGCAATAGGAATGATCCCCTGTGAAGGAAAGACCAGGACAACAGCCCCTGCAATTGCACCGCCTGAGAACAGGTCTGTTACAGTGCCTGTCAATACTCCTGGATTTGCTGCAAGGAATACATTGACCGTTGTCGTCTGTCCCGGCAGAATCGTAAAGCCGACAGACTGATTCTGAAATGCCGGACTTGAGACGACAAGCGTATACGAATCAGCCGGGAGCCCTTCAACCGCGTAGAATCCAGCTCCATCTGTACTGACTTCATCTACAAGAGTGCCGTCACGGCGTATGACTTGGACTGCAGCTCCTGAAATCGGATCGTTTGTATCTGAACGTCGGACTGTTCCCTGAACCGTTCCCGGAGCTTGCGTGAGGCCGATTGTCACATTGGAAACTTCATTTGCAAAAACGGCGACAGATGCCGACTGTGTGCCAAAACCGGCGGATTGGGCAATGACCGTGTAGGATCCGGGTTCAAGATTCGCTGAAAGGAATGTCCCTCCAGCATCTGTAACTGCAGTCGCAATGACAGGTCCGGCCGGTGAAAATTGACGGATGGTAATGATGGCACCTGCAATCGGATCAGATGTCAGCTGATTGATAACCGTTCCTGAAATGGACCCGAGCAGCGGACTTAAAGATACGGTTACTTGCTCTGTTTCACCCGGATCAAGTATGACTGCTTGAACGTTGTCAGCAAATCCTGCCTGAGAAACAGTAAGCGTAATTGTGCCGGCAGGAAGATTCGTGAGCTGGAAGTTCCCTGATGCATCCGTTACAGCGGAAGCAATCACCTGGCCAGCGACACTGGCTGTGACCGCAGCCCCTTGGAGCGGCGTATTTGTACCCTGGCTTAATACCTGCCCGGTGATTGATGCAGGCAGCGGCGCCAGCTGAAGATCAAGAGCTGTTGTCTGATTGGCAACTACTGCTGCAGCGGCAGATGATGCCGCAAAACCAGGCGCTTGTGCAACGACTGTATAATTCCCCGGTGCAAGATCAATAATGGAGTAAGTTCCATCTGGTTCAGCGGTGATCGATTTTACGAGAAGACCATTCCCATCAAAAACTCGGACAAAGATATTGCTGCCGGTAATTGGATCACCGTTGCCGTCCCGAATAGTACCCGAAATATTCCCGGTTTCAGCAATCAGAGCAAAATTCGCTGTTGCTGTCTGGTTGCTTGAGACAAGTGCAGTTTGTGTTTGAGAAGCAAATCCAGATGCGCTGGCTGTGACCGAATAAGAACCCGGTGCCAGACCTTGAGCAAGATAATTTCCGGCTTCATCTGTATTGACTGTTTGCACAACTACATTGCTGTCGCTCTGAAGCGTTCGGATTGTCACAATGGCTCCGGCCAATGGGTCCGCTGTGGCACTATTTGTCACTGTTCCTGAGATGGATCCGGGATTTGCCGTGAGCGCAAGGTTCACTCCTGTCAGCGTCTGGCCGGCTGCAACGGAAACACCCTGGAGGCCCGTTCCGTAATTAGGGGCAGAAGCACTTACTGTATACGTTCCCGGTGCAAGATTTCCAACGGAGTAATTTCCGTTCAGATCTGTTGCGCCGGTTCCGACAACGTTCTGATTTTGGTCAAGAATGCGAATGACAGCATTCGGCAATGGATTCCCGGACTGATCTGTGATTTGTCCCGATACTGCTGCCGGAAGCGGAGAAAGAGACAGGACCACAGCTGTTGCTGCTCCAGCTGAAACTAGTGCCCCGACTGAAACGGTTCCGAAATTGGATGCAGCAGCTGTAACCGTGTATTGCCCCGGCTGAAGACTTCCGACTGTGAAGCTGCCATTTTGATCGGTGACTGTTTCAAAGACAGGAATAAAGCTGCCTGATGGATATATCTGAATCGATGCTCCGGCAATTGGCGCTGCTGTTTGAGTGCTTACCGCTGTTCCCGTAATGCTTCCCGGATTTGGATTCAACGCGGCGTTTAACGTGACGGTTTGATCAGATATGGCCGTAAATCCAAGTGACTGGTTCTGGAAATCGGCGTTTACAGCAACCAGTGAATAGCTGCCGGGAGCAAGGCTGTCAACCCTGTAAACCCCGTTTAAATCTGTTTGGGAAACGGCGACCAGCACGCCCCCTGAATCAATGATTCTAATGAGTGTATCCGTAAGAGGGGTTGCGGTCTGCGCATTGGTAATCGTCCCCTGAACAGAACCCGGATTCGGCGGAAGATTCAGCTGCACAACAGAGATTTCATTTGACTCGACAGACGCTGAAGCTGTCTGTGTGCCGAAACTCTGCTGAGATGCGATTACCGTATAGCTTCCGGGCGCAAGGTTGTATACGGCAAATTCTCCTTGGGCGTTCGTTGCTGTTGTTGCTACTGCAGGACCGGCTGCGGAAAATTGCCTGATGACCAAACTTGCATTCTGAATAGGCGCACCGGTCTGCCCGTTATAAACGGTCCCCGTAATGCTTCCCGGATTTGGCTGAAGCTGGAACAACAGTGTCGTCACAGCGTTTGATGCAATGGCTGCATCCTGAGCGGCAGAGCCGAAATTTGCTGCTGAGGCTATAACACGGTACGTTCCTGGAGCCAAATTTTGAACCTGGTAAAAACCGTTATCATTTGTCAGTACTGTAGCGGTGAGAGCACCTGTAAAATCGAACACTTGCAGTACAGCGCCGGGAATTGGCTGGTTATCCAGTGCATTTACGACCGAACCCGTCAAAGTACCGGGATTTGGCGTAAGAGACAGAGTGGTTGTTCCAATTTGGCCAGGTGAAAGCATAACAGCTTTAGAGTCTGCGCCAAAGTCCTGTGCAACAGCGGATATAATCAGAGTGGCAGGAGGGAGGTTCTGGATTGTAAAACTTCCATCGATTCCGCTTGCTGCAGATGCCAGGACAAGGCCGTTTAAATCTGTTACGGTAACCAGCGCTCCGTTAATTGCATCTCCTGTGCCTGCATTCAATACCTGCCCTGTGATTGCCGCAGGGTTTGGAGTCAGTGCGATATTTGCCTGAGTTGTCTGGTCAGAAACAACAATCGCTCCGATAACAGCAGCGGCAAAATTCGGTGCAGTGATGACAAGTGTATAGCTGCCAGGGAGCAAATCCAGAATGGAATAGGAGCCATCCGAGCCGGCCAACAAGGTTTTTACGAGTGATCCGCTTTGATCATAGACCGCAACTTGTGTTCCCATTCCAAAAATTGGACTTCCTTGCAGGTCTGTGATGATCCCTGAAATCGCTCCTGTGTTAGGGCTCAGCTGCAGGTTTGCTGAAGTTACCGTATTGCTGAACACAACAGCACCTACAGAAGCTGTTCCAAAACCTGTCTTTGAAGCAGTAACTGTATACGTTCCAGGCGCTAGACCGGCTACGGAATAGAACCCGTCTGAGTCCGTTACGTCATTAGCTACGACTACTCCCGTTCCTCCTGTAAGACGGATGATGGATATGGCGCCTGCAATCGGAACACCTGTCTGGGCATTGTTTACAAAACCTTCGATGGTTCCAGGGTTGGGAGTCAGGACAAAGTTAACATTTTCAATGAAATCTCCCGGTGCAAGAGTCACTCCGCTGATCTGACCTGCGAACGTCTCTGACGTCACAATCACGGTTTGAGAACCTGGCGGGAGGCCGCTGATGACATAATTGCCGTTCTGGTCGGTCAGTGCGCTGCCAAGCACCGTCTCATTTTGATCGAGTACTCTGACGCTAGCATTTGGGACTGGCTGCCCACCTGTACTTGTGAGCGTTCCGCTGATTGCAGCGGGATTCGGCATAAGCTCAAGATTGGCAATTGTTGTCTGATCTGCCGTTACAATGGCACCGACAGCTCTGCGTGCATAATTAGAAATATCCGCAGCGGCAATATACTCACCAGGAGCAAGGCCGATGACCGTGTAGTTTCCATTTTGGTCTGTAAGAGCATTCGCAATCGGAAAGAGACCTTGAACAGGGAAAATCTGAACCGAGGCGCCTTCAAGAGCTCTGCCTGTCTGCTGATCTGTCACTCTTCCAGAAATGGAACCAGGATTTGGATCCAGTGCTAAATTGACAATCGTTGTTGCATTTGAAGCAACATTGAATCCGACTGATGCACGCTGGAACGTCTGGGCTATGCCGGTAAGCGAGTAGTTTCCGGGTGCGAGGCCGTCAACTCTGTAGACGCCGTCACTGTCTGTTTGAACCTCCCGAACAATCGCACCATTGCTGTTTTGAATTCTGAGAAGAGCTCCGGCTATTGGTGTGCCCGTCTGAGAGTCTGTAAGCGTACCTTGAACAGATCCAGGGTTAGGAATAAGTGCAAGATTAATAGTTGAAACAGCATTTGACGAAACGAATACGGAACCTGCCTGTGTGCCGAAGTTTTCAGCAGAAGCAACAACAGTGTAAGCTCCAGGAGCCAAATTATTCACGGCAAACTCGCCGTTTTGATTCGTAAAGACAGAATCTACAGCAGGGCCTGTCGGTGAAAACTGTCTGATAACAACAGCAGCGCCTAATATCGGTTCACCTGTCTGCTGATTAACGACGGTACCTTGAATGGAACCAGGGTTTGGAGGCAGTAAAAAATTGAGAGCGGTTTGCTGATTGGCAATAACGGTTGCTTCTTGAACGGTTGAGCCAAAATTGTCTGCTGATGCAATGACGCGGTATACACCCGCAGAGAGATTTTGAACTTGATAGTTTCCAAACGCATCTGTCGCGACAGTTGCAATTAAGCCTCTAGTAAAATCAAACACTTCAACCGTTGCACCCGCAATAGGTGCAGATGTGCCTGCATTTGACACGCTTCCTGACAGGGTGCCATTCTGTGCCGCTAAAGAGACGGCTGTATTTAAAGTCTGGCCCGGTGACAGATTAACAGCCTGCGAGAAACTTGAAAAATTCTCTGCTGCAACAGACAGGTTAAGAGACTGGGGAGGCAAACTTCCAATTGATGCAAATCCGTTTGCATCCGTAACCCCAATCCCGACAACTGTTCCGTTTGGCAGTGTAATTGTGACAATGGCTCCTGATATCGGATCGCCTGATTCAGTGCTCGTGACAGTTACATTCACTGCTGCAGGGTTTGGCTGAAGGACAGGGTTTAAAGCAGTAGTTTGTTCAGAAACAACGGTGCTGCTGAATGTTCCCGTCGCATAGTTTGGTGCTGTTACGACAACCTGATACGTTCCCGGTGCAAGGCCGTTTACGATGAAAGTACCGTCAGAACCTGCAAGAACCGTTTTAACGAGCTGGCCATTCTGATTAAAGACTTGGATTTGCAGATTGTTTCCGGTAATCGGATTGCCTTGCGGATCTGTAATTGTGCCCGCAATCGTCCCAGATAACGGCGTCAGGACTATTGGAGCGTTCGCTGTGGCGTCACTGACAACCGTTGCACCTGTTGTCGCTGCCCCGTACCCATTTCGGACAGCTGTAATTGTATACGTTCCGGGTGCAAGACCGGAGACAAGGTAAGACCCGTCTGTCCCTGACGTCGAATTTGCAACAACAATTGGTGCAGCGCCAGTCCGTCTGACGACAAGATCGGCGCCGGCAATTGGCAGTCCAGTCTGCTGGTCTGTAACGGTTCCTCTGATGGAGCCTGCATTCGGCGTTAGCTGTGCGTTCAGCGTCGTTGTCTGGCCAGGGCTTAACGTGACACCTGTCAGCAGTGTTCCAAATCCTGAAGCAGAAATGACGGCCGTTTGTGTTCCTTGAGGAAGATTGCCAATTGTATAGTTCCCGTTTTGATCCGTAATACCTGTACCAAGGACGGTTTCATTCTGATCAAGAATGCGGACTGTTGCACCGCCTACTGGTGTACCGCCGTTTTGGATGATGGTTCCAACAACGGCTGCCGGATTTGGAGTCAGACCCAGGTTCACGGTTGCCTGTGCATTAGGAAACACAGTTGCCCCAGCAGTTCCACGCGCGTAATTTTCTGCACTTGCAGCGACGATATACTCTCCAGGCTCAATTCCGGCAAACGAGTACCGCCCGTTTTGATCAGTAGCTGCATTTGCAATTGGTATCAAGCTTTGAGAAGGGAAAAGCTGAACAATGGCTCCTTGCAGCGGATTTCCGCTTACAGCATCTGAAATAATGCCTGTAATAGTTCCCGGATTCGGAGCGAGAGCAGCATTTACGGTAACAGTCTCTCCTGCACCGATAATTGCCCCTATCGTTCTGCTTTGAAAATCTGCATTTATCAGGACGATTGTGTAGGTGCCCGGCGTCAGTCCCTGCCCAAGGTATACACCATTTAAATCCGTCTGCACTACGGCAGCTAAAATGCCGTTATCATTTAAAACGCGCACTTGCGTATTAGCAAGCGGATCTCCTGTCTGAGCAGATGTCACCGTGCCGGTAACTGCGCCAGGGTTTGGAGGCAGGGCAAGAGCAGTGTTCGTGACAGCATTTGATTGGACAAGGACCGTTGCCGTCTGTGTGCCAAAATTTGTGTTTGAGGCTGTAATGGCATACGTTCCCGGCTGGAGGTTCAGTACAGTGAATTGCCCGCTGCTGTCTGTCGCAGTTGACTGCACAATAGGCCCTGAAGGTGAAAATTGACGGATGACAATGGCGGCTCCAGTTATAAACGCTCCCGTCTGCTGATTAACAACCGTCCCGAAAATAGACCCAGGATTCGGAGCTAATGCGAAATCTGCGCTTGTTGTCTGATTGGATAAAACCGTTACATCCTGAACATCAGTGCCAAAATTAAAGGCTGAAGCTATTATTCTGTACTGGCCTGGTGAAAGGTTAGCAAATTGATAGAATCCGGCAGCATCAGTCGTAAGCGTGCCAACGATGGCCAATGTGCTGTCAACCACTTGAAGAACAGCTCCTGAGAGCGGATCTCCGGATTGTCCGTTCGTTACAAAACCGCTGATGGTACCAGGATTCGGCGTTAAGCTCAGAATCGATGCAGCCGTGCCTCCCGGCGTTAAAATAATGGAACGCGAGTCAGATCCGAAATCAGGTGCAACAGCTGAAATCACAAGTGATCCCGTCGGCAAATTAGGAATAATAAAGTTTCCGCCGCTGTCTGTTACTGTGCTCCCGATCGGCAAACCATTGGTGTCTGTAACCGAAACGATTGCTCCTGGTATCGGCGTACCAGTTTGAGCGCTCAGAACCTGGCCTGTAGCTGTACCTGGATTTGGCGTAAGAGATACAGATAGAGTTGTCGTTTCATTGGCTGTAACAGATGCTCCAACCATCATTGCAGCATAGTTTTCTGCCAGAATTGTCAGCTGATAGGAACCAGGAGGCAAGTTTGTGATGAGAAATGTTCCGTCTGATTGGGCAGCAAGTGTCTGCAAAAGAATGCCGCTTTGATCAAAGACCCGTATTTGAATAGGAACGTTGAGCAGGGCATTTCCCTGAATATCTGTAACCGTTCCTGAAATCGAGCCGACAAGACGGGGCAGACTGATATCCGCCTGAGTTGTCTGATCACTGACGACAATGGCTCCTACAACTGAAATGCCAAATCCGGATGCAGAACCTGTAACGGTATAGGACCCCGGCTGAAGATCCGGAACAAAGTAGTTTCCATTTTCATCAGTAGAAGTAGATGCAACTACAACAGGTACGCCTGCAATTGTCCTTACAACGGCTATGGCTCCTGTTATTGGCTGGCCGGTATCAGAAGCCGTAATGAGCCCTGCTATGCTTCCGGTATTCGCAGTTAATACAAAGTTAACATTTTCAGTCATCTGTCCCGGTGTTAAAATAACTCCTCCGAGCTGCGTGGCAAATCCAGGTGCTGAGACAATGATCTGCTGGTTGCCTTGAGGCAGATTGGTAATGCTATATTGTCCGAGTTCATTCGTAACGGCTGTAGCAAGAACTGTTTCATTTTGATCAAGGATCCGGACAGTGGCATTGATAATTGGCTGGCCAAACTCGGATGTAACCGTACCAGAGATAGAAGAAGGATTGGGTGTTAAAACAATATCCGAGCTGGAAACGGCATTGGAACGTACGGTGATTCCTGTTGAAGACGTTGCATAGTTCGTGAATGAGCCAACAAGAATATACGATCCCGGCGGCAGACTGTTAAGGGTATAACGGCCGGTTCCATCTGTGACAAGAGACGCGATCGGGTTAATGCCTATAGCCGGATAGACAAGGACGGAAGCACCTGCAAGCGGAGTAAATGTCTGGCCGTCAAAAACCTGGCCTGTTATGCCTCCTGGGTCTGCAATCAGTGCTGCGTTAATAACAGATGTCTGGTTTGGCTGGGCTGTGAAGCTGAACGATTGTGACTGAAAATCGGGATTTGTAAAGGTATTTGTATAATTTCCCGCAGCAAATCCGTTTATCTGATAGAAACCATTAATATCCGTCTGAGTTTGTGTGACTAAAATGCCCGTATCATCAAATAGGCTCACTAACGTATTAATTAAAGGCTGGCCGGTATCTGCATCTGTGATGGTACCTTGCACAGTTGACGGAAGCTGCTGCAGGGCAAAGTTGACATCTTCTGTTTCACTGGGTTCAAGTACAACAGTTGAAGCCTGGGAACTGAACGACGGGTCAAGAACGATGACAGTAAACGTTCCCTGAGGCAGATTTGGTGCTGAATAAAAACCAAATGAATCGGTTGCCGTTGAAGTGATAATTGGGCCAGTTGACGTAAACTGGCGGATAATGACACTGGCTCCCGCGACAGCATCTCCTGTTCCCGCATTCGTTACTGTTCCACGGATTTGGGAAGGATTCGGCTCAAGAGCAAAGCTTGCAGTCGACTGAGTATCTGAAAAAACGATAAAGCTGATGGTCTGACTTGTGAAACCCTGGACAGCGGCAATAGCCGTGTAATTTCCAGGAGCCAGACTTGCCGCCGTAAATTGGCCCTGAGCGTTGGTGACAACGGATACGACAGGCGCCCCGGTCTGATCAAAAATCTGAATACTTGCACCAGGAAGGGCATCTCCGTTTTCTCTGTTAACGACAGTACCTGCAGCACTTCCCGGATTTGGAGTGAGGGAAAGGAGTGTATTTGCAGTCTGTCCTGCCGTTAAAATAACAGCGACAGATGCCGTGCCAAAGTTTTGTGCATCGGCACTTGCAAGAAACGAGCCGGCAGGAAGATTTCCAATGGTAAATGTGCCGTCCTGATTTGTTGTGCCGCTGCCGATGAGAATACCTGTATTCGGATTGGTTACGGATACTATAGCTCCTTCAATTCCTGCCAAAGTCTGCTGGTTAAGAACCTGGCCTGTTAAAACAGCTGGAGATGGTAGCAGGGTGACGATGGCTTGTGTTTCCTGGTCAGCTGCCACTTGCACTCCAATAGAAGCTGCCTGAAATCCAGCGGCAGAAGCATTCAGAATATAGCTGCCCGGCAGGATGTCAAGAAAGACAAACGTTCCGTCCGGCTGCGCCACAAGCGTTTGAATGAGTACACCGTTTAAATCCAGAAGCCTTACCTGAAGATTTTCGCCCGTAATAGGATTGCCGTCCGAATCGCGAAGCTGCCCGCTGATTGAACCTCTTAACTGAACAAGAGAAATATTTGCCGTTGTCACTGTGCTGCTTACTACAGTAGCTCCCGTCGTTCCTGTTCCAAAGCCAGATAGAGAGGCAGTGACTGTATAGCTACCCGGTGCAAGACCCTGAACAAGGAAGTTTCCGTCAGAACCCGACGTGACTGTTGCGGCAATAACGCCCGAACCAGTAGCCTGGCGGACTACAACCGTTGCTCCCGGAAGCGGAGCGCCATTTGCCCCATTGGAAACAAGCCCGCTTAAAGAGCCTGGATTTGGTGTTAAGGTAAAATTGACGTTCGGCACGTTTCCGCCCGGCTGCAGGGTAATACCTGTCAGAGCGGAACCGAAATCAGGTGCCGAAGCAATGACAGTGAATGAACCTGGAGGCAGGTTTCCAATTGTATATGAGCCGTTTGCATCTGTTCCAGCCAGGCCGAGAAGTGTTTCATTTGCATCAACTACACGCACAACCGCATTAGAAACAGGTGTGCCAATAGGATCAAGCACAGTACCGCTGATTGAAGCCGGGTTTGGGTTAATGGTGATATTAACACTTGTTGCAGCGTTTGAGACAACTACAGCTCCGGCTGATTCTGTCGTATAATCCGGAGCAGACGCCGTCACGATATAATTTCCCGGAGCCAGGTTTAAAAACTGATAACTTCCGCTGTTATCCGCAAGAGTACTCTGGATAAAAACGCCCTGACCTGAATACAGCTGGACGATCGTGTTTTGAACGACTGGAGATATGGTTCCAGTAATGGACCCTGGATTTGGCACCAAATTCACATTGACTACAGTTGTTGCATCCGCAGTAACAATAGCTCCAGTAATAGACGACTGAAAATTTTGAGCGTTAACGACGACATTGTAGTTTCCGGGGGGCAGACCGGAGACCGTATAATTCCCCTGACTGTCTGTAAGGACGGACTGAATTTGCACGTTGTTTTGATCCACAACTCCGACAGAAGCTCCGGCAACAGGATTTCCGCCGCTTGAAACGGTTCCTGTGATAAAACCGGGATTTGGCGCAAGAGCAATCGTTAGATTTGCCTGACCGCCAGGAGGGATAGAAACAGACGAAATGTCTGTTTGAAAGCCTGAAGCTCCGGCTACAACTGTGTAAGTGCCGGGTGCGAGCTGCTGCACCTGGAACATGCCTTGCAAATCAGTGAAAAGTGTTGCTACAACAGCCCCATTGGCATCAAGAATCCTAACCTGTATTTGAGCACCTGAAATCGGCTGGCCAGTTTGCTGATTGGTGACTGTCCCCATAATCGTGACCGGATTTGGTGAAAGAGTAAAATTAAGAGCAGTTGTCTGATTGGATTGAATGGCAGCACCCTGACTCTGAATTTGAAAGTCCTGTGCAGCTGCTGATACAAAATAAGTACCCGGTGCAAGGTTTGCAACAAGGTAAATTCCATTCTGATTTGTAACAGTTGTTGCAACGACAGCACCACTTGCAGATGTTCTAACATTAATGACAGCTCCTGGTACCGGTGTCCCCCCGTTTGCTGTCACAGCGCCTGTTAAAGATCCCGGATCTGGAGAAAGGGAAAAATTCACAAGAGATGTCTGGAAACCAATAACTTGAACTCCCTGCACCCCTGTTTGGAAATTCTGGCCTGAAGCAGAAACCGTATAATTGCCAGGTGCGAGGTTTGGGATGGTATAGGTGCCATTACCATTCGTGTTGACTGATGCAATCAAACTATTATTTAAAAAGACATTGACGGTGGCATTGGAAATAGCCCCGCCCTGATTGTCGGTCACGGTTCCGCTGATTGCGCCGACAATTCTGCTTAGTGATGCATTTAAAGTCGTTGTCGCATTTGGCTTGATAACGGCTCCGATTGTCTGACTTGCATATCCTGAGTTGCCAAACGTGACAGAGTATGTGCCCGGCGCGAGGTTTGAGACCGTGTACTGCCCCTGTGCATTCGTTAGAACAGAAGCGACAGTGGCACCGCTTTGATTGACAACAGTCACAGATGTTCCTGAAAGAACCGCTCCGTTAGCTGCATCTGTGACTGTGCCGCTCAGCGTTCCAGGTGAAGGCTGCAGCACCACATTCTGAGTCGTTGTCTGACCTGCCCCAACCGTAAAACCAAGAATACCGGTCTGGAAATTTGCAGCTGTAACGCGCAGCTGATACGTTCCCGGCGACAGCTGGCTTACCGTGTATTGTGCGCTGGCGTTTGTCACGGTCTGGGCGATGACATTGTTTGCTGAATCAAGAACCTCTACGAGCGCACCCTGAACAGGCGTGCCGCCATTTGCCGTTACAGTCCCAGTGACGGTACCCGGAGACGGAGCAAGCGTAAAGTTTTCTGTCGTGGTCTGGCCGGAAACAATGGTCGTCCCGCGCGTTTGGGACTGGAAGTTTGGAGCGCTTGCCGAAAGTGTATATTGACCTGGTGTAATGCCGGTAACCGTATACTGACCGCTTGCATTTGTCGTGACGGTCGCAATCACGGCATTAAACTGATCAGTCAATCTGACAGTTGCTCCTGCAATTGGGGCTCCGCCTTGAGCTGTAACAGTTCCTGTAAGAGTTCCTGGAACCGGCTGAAGAATGACATTGACCACTTGTGTCTGCCCTGCCGCAACTGTCGCAGATTGCGAGAGGGTCGTAAATCCCGCTTGTATAAAGGTTAGGGAATAAGTGCCGGGAGAAAGCTGAGTGAAGCTGTAATTTCCCTGTGCATTAGTTGTCGCTGTGCCGACAAGCACGTTATTTGAATTGCGAAGCTGAACGGTCACGTTTGTAAGAGGCAATCCTGTCTGCCCTGAAGTTACCTGACCTGTAATGGAGGCTGCCGCTGTAACAGTAATGTCGTTAAAGGCAACAGCGTTAGTAAGCTGGGCACCTGTCTGATCATCAATACCTGACGCTGTGACCGTATTCAGCCTTCTCGTACCAGCTGAAGTGAAGGTACCCGTAACGCTGTAGGTTAACGTAACAGACTGGCCTGCAGCCAAATTCCCAATGTTCCAGGACAAGGTTCGGTTTGAGCTGTTAAAAACAGCAGAGCCTGCTGAAGCTGTTATATTTGTGACAGACGAAAGCTGGTCGATGTTAAAAACATCGGCCATTGTGACAGACCTTGCGAGAGCACGGCCGGTATTTGTAACCGTAACTGTTTGATTCCATGTTGCAATGCTGCCTGTTACAACAGATGCCGGACCAAATGTAATAACTTTTGAAGCTGCAAGCTTCGCGCGAATATCCACATCATTTGGTGTAACAGGATCTGTTAATGCATTTATAAACTGAAATCCTTCAGATGTCCGCAGTGAGTCTTTATTGTAGTTATTTGCATTCGCGGAAGAGAAAATAATAAATTGCAGTGCTGAATTTGCCGTAATGCCTAGAGTTTGAAAAAATTGTGAGGCCGTAAACTGATAATCTATAAAATAATCAGGATTTCCTCCAAAATTAGATCCATCGTTCGTAAGCGTGACTCTTGCCACATCGAAATTCACAATCGGAATCCTGACGTTTGGCGCACCGCGGCCGTTCGTTCCTTCCGCCGGATCGTTCCAAGAGTTGAAAACCTGCTGTGTGTTTTGAACTAAATTAATTGAGTTATCCTGGCCATTAACGTTACTCAGCCAGTTATAGATCCCTGGTGTACCTGATGTGTTAACCAAAAATCCCCATGAGAAATTAGCAAACCCCGTGTTCTGAGAATTTCTCGGATCTCCGTTTACGCGAATCCTGAAATAAATGGTTGTACCGTCATATGCGACATACGCAGCCGGAAATGTCGTGTTGCCCACGATATCCGTCGAAATTGGCGACTCATCACCAACCACATCAAAAATTGGCTGTCCATTAAGAATAATCGGCTGAAACTGTGTATTCGATGGAAATGCCATTCCATTGCTCCCCTCAAAAAATAATCACCTATACTACCTTATCGGGCAGACAAAATGTCTATACCCCTAAAAATGATAACGATTTATTCTATTCCCTTATTTGAACAAGGGTGACAGGCTGATGGCTTAAGTTGAAGAAGATGGATTAAGGAGTAATTATAAGTCAGACAAAACACGGGCTAAATAGCATGAAAATTCAAAAAAACATTGACACAATGAGACAAATTCCTTTTAATTAGAAATGTAAACGCTTTATGAAAACGTTTGCGCATCGTTGGAAGTTTACAGTCATCCAAGGGATATCGATTAATAACGGGGGTTGAGACATGACAAAATGGGTAAAGAGCATGTTGATTTTTGTTTTATTGCTGGGAGCGGTGTTTCCGGCGCTGAATCTGCCGGCAGCAAAAGCTGCTGAAAAGGATCCGGATCTCCCGGAGAACACAGTACGAATCCATTATGTTAAGGATGACAAAAACTATAAGGATCTTGGACTGTGGCTATGGGAAGACGTAGCCGAAGCACCGAAGGAATGGCCGAAAGATGCTGTCCCATTTACGGATGAGCAGTCTGATGAACACGGCCGCTACATAGATGTAAAGGTGAAAGAAGGCGCAAAGAAGCTCGGCTTTCTTGTTGTAAACCGTGTGACGGGTGAGAAAACCGGCGGCGACAAAGTGTTTACGATGCTTGAAGACTATAATCATCTTTGGATCAAAAACGCAGATGATACGGTTTACACATCATCCCAGTGGGAAAATCCAGTGGCGATTATAAGTGCTGAAATCACTTCGAGCCAAAAACTGCTTCTTGGTTTAACAAGAACGGAAGGATTAACGGAAGAAGATCTTCTTTCTTTTCTAAAAATACAAGATGAAGCAGGGGCAGAAGTACCTGTTCAAAGTGCGAAAATCACGTCTGCTTCTACAGTTGAAGTAACCGTTGGCAGTGAGCTGAATGGCGATGCCTACACGGTCACATACGGAACAAAATCCGTAACGGCCACAAGAGGCTGGAGAATGATTGATGAGCTTTATTCCTATGAAGGCGATGATCTTGGTGCATCATACAGCGGCGGACAAGCTGTTTTGAAGCTTTGGGCTCCAAAAGCAAGCAAAGTGACAGCTGTTTTTTACGATAAAAACGATGCATCTAAAGAAATCGGCAAACTCGATTTATCGATGGGCGATAAAGGGGTCTGGTCTGTTGAAGCCAAACCGGGCGACCTTGGAGTCAGCGATTTAAAAGGATACTACTATCAGTATGAGGTAACAAACGGCGGCGAAATGAAGAAAGTTCTTGATCCGTACGCAAAATCAATGGCCCCTTTTACGGTTAACACGAAAGGTGAAGCAGGACCGGACGGGGATCTTATCGGTAAAGCGGCCATCGTTGACCTTGCAGGCACAGATCCTGCGGGACTTGATTTTGCAAAGATTGACGGCTATGAAAAGAAAGAAGATGCCGTCATCTGGGAAGTTCATGTCAGAGATTTCACATCTGATCCTTCAATAGAAGGCGATTTGACGTCAGAGTGGGGAACGTATGACGCGTTTAAAGACAAGCTGGATTACATTAAATCACTTGGTGTAACGCACGTTCAGCTTCTCCCTGTCATGGCTTGGTATTACGGTGATGAAACGAACATGAGACAGCGGGAAATGGAGTATTCTGCTGCAAATAATGAGTATAACTGGGGTTATGATCCGCATAGCTATTTCTCACCGGACGGAGCTTATTCAAAAAATGCGGCAGATCCGGAGCTTAGAATTAAAGAACTGAAAGGCTTGATTGATGCCGTTCATGATGCGGGCATGGGTGTAGTGCTCGATGTTGTTTACACGCACATGGCTAAAGCAAGCATGCTGAATGATATTGTTCCAAATTACTACGCGTTCCAGGATGCAAACGGCAATTTCATCGGCGGGTTTGGCAACAACCTGGCGACAAACCATTACATGGCTGAAAAATTGATGATTGATTCAGTTAAATACTGGTTTGAAGAGTATAAGATTGACGGCATGCGTTTTGACATGATGGGGGATGCCACTTATGATTCCATCCAAAATGCGTACAATGCAGCTGCCGATATCAATAAGGATGCCCTTTTCATCGGAGAAGGCTGGAGAACATTCGGAGGACAGCTTTCAGATCCTGCGCTTGCCGATAAAGGTGCCGATCAGGACTGGATGAACAAAACGAATGATGTCGGCGTTTTCTCTGATGAGATCCGAAATGAGCTGAAATCGGGATTCGGTTCTGAAGGTGAACCGCGATTCCTAACAGGCGGCGCGAGAAGCATTGACCTCATATTGAAAAACATCAAAGGCCAGCCAACGAATACTCCGGCTGACGATCCTGGCGACATGGTTCAGTATATTGAAGCGCATGACAATCTTCCATTGTATGACGTTATCGCGCAATCCATCAAAAAAGACCCTGCAGTTCCTGAGAACAACCAGGAAATTCATGACCGTATCCGCCTTGGAAACGCGATGATCCTGACTTCGCAGGGAACAGCCTTCCTGCATGCGGGACAGGAGTATGGAAGGACAAAACAGTGGCTTGGCGAGGGAATGCCCCAGCAGAAGTTCCATGAACTCAAAGACGAGAACGGAAAATCGTTCGGCTATTTCATTCATGATTCCTACGACTCGTCTGATGCCATTAACAAATTTGACTGGACAAAAGCAACAGATGCAGGTGCGTATCCGATTAACAATACAACACGCGAATACACAGCAGGTCTCATTGAACTGAGAAAATCAACTGACGCCTTCAGGCTCGGCAGCAAAGAGCTTGTTGATTCTAACGTTACGATGATTGAAGCTCCTGAGATACAGGCATCTGATTTGATGATCGGATACAAAGCTGTCTCTTCGGACAAAAAAGAAGAGTACTCTGTGTTTGTCAATGCAGACTCAAAAGAAAGAACCCTGACCCTTTCTGAAGATCTTCGAAAAGGAACAGTTGTCGCGGATAACGACGAGGCAGGAGCAGAAAAGGTGAAGAAAGAAACTGGCTTTAAGCTGAAAAAAGATACAATCACAATCGAGCCTCTGACTGCAGTTGTTATTAAAGTAAGCGATAAAAAGACAAATGGCCCTAAAGATCCGACACCGCCGGCTCCAAAGCCAAACAAACCGGAAAAGCCTGAAGTGAAACCGGCTGAACCGAAAAAGAACGAACCAAAAAAACCTTCCGCTCCAGAGAAAACGGAAGATGAGCAGGAAGCAGCAGTTCCAGCCAAGTCTGATCATCATTCAGGCGGGAGCTCACTGCCGGCGACTGCGACCAATCACTATATGCTGATTCTGATTGGAGCTGCAGCGATTGCTGCTGGAGCAGGATCGTATTTCCTTATTCGCAGAAGAGCAGTTGCAGCATGATAAAAGACCAGACGGAAGTTCCGTCTGGTTTTATTTTTTACTGTCTTCCTGATCAATTGTACCTTCGTAGTAATCATCGCTGACCTGTTCGTGCGTCTCTGCAAGGCCTTTTTCAAGCTGGGATTTTCCTTCATAGTCAGAAACCTCAAACTGTCGTCCTGCAAGCTCTTCTGATGGCTGTTTTTTCATAGTTGACACCTCCGCATCGTTCGTTCGATATTAGATTGCTCCAGGATGGGACAAACCATTCACAGCACATAATTCACCATCAAAAGGAAACACTAATACAGTCATTTTAAAAAGCATTTTGCAGCGTATATTCTGATATGAGGTGCGGCTATGGCTGAACAATGTAAGAAGGTAAGTATTTGGTGCTTAATCAGCATGGCTTCCATCCCTTTGGTCATGACCCTTGGAAATTCCATGCTGATCCCCGTTCTTCCGGTTTTTGAAAAAGAGGTTGGCATTACCTCTTTTCAGTCAAGTATGGTCATCACAAGCTATTCCATTGCTTCCATAATCCTCATTCCGATTGCAGGGTATCTTTCAGACCGGGCAGGGAGAAAAGCAGTGATCATACCAAGTTTGATCATTGCCATGATTGGAGGACTGATTGCAGGATTTGCCTCCTGGAAACTGCCGGATCCCTACATGCTGATTATTGTCGGCAGGGTACTGCAGGGCATTGGGGCAGCGGGTGCGTCGCCAATCATTTTGCCGCTTGTCGGTGACTTGTATAAAAATGATGACGAAAAGACAAGTTCATGTCTTGGAATTATTGAAACATCAAATACATTCGGCAAAGTGCTGAGTCCGATCATCGGGTCATTTTTTGCATCCATTCTGTGGTTTGTCCCATTCTTTTCAATCTCTTTTTTCAGCCTGATTTCCATCGTTTTGGTCTTTTTTTTCGTGAAGGTGCCAAAAAAGACAGAAACACCGCCTGCTTTCAGCGAGTTCCTGTCAAAAACGAGAAAGACGTTTAAAAAAGAAGGGAAATGGCTGTATCTGGTTTTTCTGCTCGGTGCTTTTATCATGCTGATTCTGTTTTCCATCTTGTACTTTTTGTCCGATTATCTGGAAAAGGAGTACGGTGTTACCGGCATCAAAAAAGGATTCATGCTGGCTATTCCGCTGCTTGTCCTTTGCATCTCAGCGTATGTTACAGGGAAAACCATTAAAGGAAATGTAAAAGTGATGAGGACAATCACGATGCTCTGCCTGGTCATTTTATCGGTCAGTACCGCATTTGTAGGCTTTGTGAAGGATGAATGGTTTTTGCTGTTTCTCGTGACAAGCATCGCTGGCCTCGCGATTGGCGCCATGCTGCCAACCCTGGATGCGATGGTGACAGAAAACATTGAAAAAGAAGAGAGAGGAACGATTTCTTCTTTTTACAGCTCAGCAAGGTTTATAGGAGTAGCAGCCGGCCCGCCGATCATGACGGCTGTTATGAAAAATTACTTAACGATTTCCTTTATCGCAGCAGGCTGTGCAGGTATTCTGCTTTTGATCTTTGTGTTTAAAAATTTTAAAGCCAAGCCTAAACCGCTGAAACCAAAGTTTTTTTAAAAAGCATCCTTTATCAGGGTGCTTTTTCTCATGAAAAAAGAGGCTGGGAAAGGGGTTCAATTATGGCACCACTACGCTGAATGACGCCACAAATGAACATCCATCTCTGATAAAAGTGGCGCCACTAGGGTGAATGACGCCACAAATGAACATCCATCTCTGATAAAAGTGGCGCCACTAGGGTGAATGACGCCAAAATGAACATCCATTTCTGATAAAAGTGGCGCCACTACGTTGAATGACGCCAAAATGAACATCCATTTCTGATAAAAGTGGCGCCACTAGGGTGAATGACGCCACAAATGAACATCCATCTCTGATAAAAGTGGCGCCACTAGTGTGAATGACGCCACAAATGAACATCCATCCCTGCTAAAAATTACGCCACTAAGGTAAATGACGCCACAAATGAGCACCCATTCCTATTAAAACCGGCGAATCGCTCCTACTAATAGGAATTTATTATAGTCCTTTAACAAAAAAACCGAACTGGCTGCTATACCCTAGTCCGGTTTTTTCATGGCTAAAATAGTGACGTCCCAGCCTCAGATTAATGAATCAAATGAAAAAGCATCAACAGAAGAAACTTTCCCGCGCCACCAAGCCGGATGGACCGCTTGTGTCTGCTGATATTTTGCATTTTTAAGGTGGATATAAGCAGGAGGTTCCTGTTCGTCTGCTTTTTTATCGCCCTGTTCTTGTTTTTGCTTCACATATTCGTCTTTTAAATCTTCAAACCGCTTCCCGATAATGCGCGACATCGTATCATCCCGGAGATCATGGGCTGACTCTGTGATTCCGTCGTAATAAGCCCGGGAGCCGATCAACACCCCTGAGACCAGGGTGCCCTGCACATTCAGCGTGACATTCATTTCAATACCGTCATTCTCTGCAAGCGAGAGGAACATCAGCAGGACCGCATCCTCGGTTGTTGCCTGATCTTTTTTGGCATTTGCCATGTTTCGCACCTTCCTTAAAAATATTTAGGGGCAGTCTTTTTCACTTTCCATTTTTTCTTCATAAACAGACAGACAAGGGCTATGATCATCACAAAAAGCAGGCTTACATAAAATCCCGGTCTTACTTCATGATCAAGCAGGGTGCCGCTGACAGCAAACACAATCAGCACAAGGCCGGTCCAGGAGGCAATCTTCATGAGGACAGATTGCTTCAGCAGCTTAAGCGACGAGATCACAATGAAGAACCAGTTGTATAAAAGCAGAATGCCTGCTGCCGTTGTAATATACTCATAAATTTTCCCGGGCAATAGCAGTGCCGTAATAATAGAAGCAATCAGACCGATGACAGCGAGTCCAAGCGAAGGCAGGGGCAGATCTTTTAGTTTCCTGCTCTTTTTGGAAAAAAAGGCCGGTGCGTCGCCATCATCTGCCAGAATGACAAGAAGATTGGTTACGCCGAACAAAGATGCCGTCATGGCTGAAAAGCCTGCAATAATAATAGCCCCGTTAAAAACATGCGGGAAAAAGGGCAGATTATAAGCTGAAAGGGCAGTGACAAAAGGACTTTCATTTTCGTGAAACACATCTGCAGAAACGATGAGAACGGCAAGCACAAGAGATGCAACATAAACGGCCGCAAGACAGATGAGCATCACTGTTCCGGATTTTGGAGCATCTTCTTTCTTTTTCAGCTGCATGGCCATAAGTCCAATGACTTCAATTCCTCCATATGCATAAAATGCGTAGGTTAGGGAGGCCCAAAAACCCGAGATTCCTCCAGTGAAAAGAGGAGGGAGTCCGCTCCGGACAACAGGTTCCTTTGAACTTGACAGTATTCCTGCCAGTGCCGCCACAGCAAGCACGATGAACATGAGGATGGCCGCAAACTTAATCACGGCAAACAGGTTTTCCGTCTTATCAAACCCTTTTGTTCCGGTCAGCACGACAAGGATGGACAAGATAGCATAACCGGTCGCAAAGATCCAGAGAGGGATATGCGGAAACCAGAACTGCGAAAGGATCGAAAGGGCGGTGAGCTGACTGCCCATAATCAGGATGTTTGAAGCCCAGTAATTCCAGCCGCAGCTGAAGGCCGCCCACTTGCCGAACGCTTTTCCTGCATAGTAGCAGAAACTGCCTGTCTGGGGGTCGGCTGCTGTCATTTTTGCCAGTACGTTAAAAACGATGTATGTACCGAGTGCTGCCAAAAGAAAAGAAAGAACAATTGACGGCCCGGTGATTTTAACTCCGATGCCGGACCCGAGGAAATACCCTGTGCCGATCGTGCAGCCGATGCCGATCAGGGATAATTGCCACCATGCAAGATCACCTTTAGCCGGGCTTTTGTTTTTGCCTGCTGGTGTACAGCTGCTCATACAATCCCTCCTATACAGTGGTATTGTTCGAATATGGGGGGACAATTATGTATGAGGTGAAAAAACAGGAGGGGGCAATTTTAAACATTCATACATACCATGGAGTCGTGAATACATTTAAGCAGGAAGGTGATCTCTTGCTGGATATGATAATCGGCAGTTCCATCTCTGCGTTTGCCACTGCTCTCGGTGCTCTGCCCATATTGCTTTTTAACCGTCTGTCGCATAAGTTCAGGGATATGCTGCTTGCCTTCACTGCAGGCATCATGGTGACCGCGTGCAGCTTCAGTCTGATACCGGAAGCGCTTGTCAAGTCAAATGTATGGGTTGTTTTAACAGGCCTTTTGATTGGGACATTTGTGCTTGACCGCATGGAAAAATACATCCCGCACAGCCATCCCGAACGTGAAAATCTCAGTTATATGCCTAACCTTGATAAAAAGACGTTTTTAATTGTTTCCGCCCTTACGCTTCACAATATTCCGGAGGGACTTTCTGTTGGAGTGAGCTATGCCGGTGATTCCGGAGAGCTTGGAGGAATCATTGCGCTTGCAATCGGCCTGCAGAATGCCCCGGAAGGTCTGCTTGTTGCCCTGTATCTTGTGAATCAGAACATGTCTAAACTAAAAGCCTTTTTATTTGCTGCTTTAACAGGAAGCATCGAAATTGCAGCAGCGCTCCTCGGCTACTCGCTGACAAACTATATTGCTGATTTAATTCCCTACGGTTTATCGTTTGCAGCAGGTGCCATGCTCTTTATTGTCTATAAGGAACTGATTCCTGAAAGCCACGGGGATGGAAATGAACGGTATTCGACCTATGCGTTTATAGGCGGACTTGGGATGATGCTTGCGATCATCAGCATTTTCACATGAAAAAGCCAGGGATTTCCCCTGGCTTTTCCTCATGCTTCGGATTTCCTGCTTAAAGGCATTGTACAGCACCTGAATGACCCGCCCGATTTTATAATTTCACTGAAATCAACTTCAATCACGTCATATCCCCGTTTTTTCAGTTCGCCATTGACCCCTTTATTCTGAGGAAGACTGATGACTTTTTTATGGCCGATGGAAAGGACGTTTGCCCCCATAGCAAACTGCTCTTCCTCTGATACTTCAATCAGGTCAAAATGTGATTTGAGCAGCTCGTATTCTGCTTCTTCCATCCCTGCTTTATGGATAAGGGCTTCGGTAGGGGACAGGATGTTGAAAATGCAGTCCAAATGCAGGATTTCCTGCTTTATTGGGATCGGGATGATTGTATAATCAGGAATGCCTGCCTGAATATGTTCGATGGCATGCTCGGTTGTCCGTTCGCTGATGCCTATGTAAACGGTCTTTTGATGAATAATGACATCTCCGCCCTCGGTCTGGTCTTCTGTCAGATCAATATAAGAAATATCATGGTTTTTCAGCCAGTCCTTCAGAATCTGCTCTTCTCCCTGCCTGACCGGCATGCTCATGGCTGAGATGAAAATGGTATCCCCGATTGTAAAACCAATGTCTCTGGTGAAAACCTGTTCCGGGAATTCTTTTTCAGGAGGCAAATGGTGCACTTCAATGCCATTTTCCTTCAGGACATTCATAAACGCCGTATGCTGGGCAATCGCCGTTTCTACATTAATATTTTCCTTATGGTAGCGACGCTGTGTTTCATTGATCACATGATGGATTCTCATAAATTGGGGTTTGCACAGCACGACGCTTTCCATCACATCGTATTCAGTATGACAGCTTATTTTAGACGGATTCATAGATTCAGGGCTCCTTAGAAAGAATTCGTGCTTTGTAGGGCAGTCAGCGTTTCGTTTAAATGCATCAAATGCTCGCTCGCATGAAGCAGGGCAGGCGTCTCTTCCTCATGTGCCCTGGCAGCGTTCACATGCTCTTTTGCCAGAGTCAGTGCTTTAAACGCTTTTTGATATTCTTCTGGATTAAAATTCATCTGAGCGTGAATGACTGCTTCACGTGCCTGCTTGACCAATTCCTGCATCTGATTCATTTCAGATTGTTCCATGACCATTCCTCCTGCTGATTTGCTCTTTCTAGTCTGTACAGGCAAAAGAAGCCTCATACAAAAACTCAGAAAAACAGCACAATCAGAGCATGCCATCCAAAATAGAGGCCAAAGCCGATCATCGATACAGAAGACAGGATGGAAATGAGAATGAGCAGCTTAGAATGGAGAAAACGCCTCGCAAAGCTTGAAGCGAGGGCCATGGCGAAATCCCAGAGCAAAATGCCGAGGATAATCGCTGCACTATAGCCGATTAAATCCTGCACGCTTGATTCCGAAGCCGTTTTTGCAAGAACAGACCCGAAAATTCCGAGCCAGAACATCACCGTAAGCGGATTTGAAATGGACATAATAAAACCGGAAGAAAAAGAGCCAAAAAGGGAGTCTCCTGCATCTTTCCGGTTATCAATATGTATTTCCCCGGCGCCTTTTAGACCTTCAAATCCTGAATACATAAGGACAAAAAAACCAAATAACCAAAGAAACACCTGCATGAAAGAATTTTCAATCAGCTGAGACACACCTAAAAAAACAAGGAGCATGTACAAAATATCAGCTGATAAAGCTCCTATTCCAAACACCCACGCATGAAAAAATCCTTTTTTAATTCCGCGGTTCAGCTGGGCAGCATTCACGGGGCCAACAGGTGCCGCAAGCGAAACTCCAAGAAGGATGTACGTCAGAAAAACGGTCATTTAACAGCCTCCTAAACACTCTCTATATGTCATCCTATTCTTGAAAAAGTGCCTGTACGACATATTTTTAGGACAACTCAAAAAGGCCGCGAGGCGGCCCCCTGAAATCTTTCTATAAGAAGCAAGGATCATTAAAATAAACAATTTCAGATAAGAATTTGCACCCCTTTAACTGTTTATACGCATCCCTGGCTTCTTCTTCTGTACTGAATTCATACATTTTGACCGATTCTTTCAAAAAAAGGGTGATCACCCACATGAAAGATCCCTCCTGTTTGATGTCCTTATTACAAGCTATTGCATGTTCCGCCAATTATGCATGCATAGAAAAAAGGCCGCTGCTTATATTGAGTGGCCTTCCTGTTTTACCGTTTTATTTTTTTTCATACTCTGCCTTTTTTTCATCGACTTTGTTAAGTAACCGCCTTTAAAAGAACGGATTTCATAAGACATCATAAAGGCTGAAGGCTCCCTCAAGTGGATGATTTCCTGAAGCTCATCTTCACGTGATCTCTTGGATACAATGTCAAGACGATAGCGGACAGAATTCATTCCCTGTCCTTCAAAAACCGTCACGCCAAAACCGGCATTTCTTAAGTCACTGACCAGCTCCGTGTTTTTTTCGGGTATGTTTACCTGATACGTGATGTAGCCGATCGCAAGCTTCTTTTCAAGCATGCCGCCGAGCAAGAGTCCAATGCTGAACCCGAGTACATAGGCTATGATGTTATAGAAGTTTGATAGATCCTGAAAAACAATTCCCAGACTGATGATGTAGATGATCGCTTCAAGCAATCCTACGCCGGCGGCTGATTTCGTTTGATTTTTCACCAAAAGGATGGTCCTCATCGTCAAAACCGGTACGAAAATCAGCTGCAGAATAAAGATAAGCAGCGCCTGCAGCAGCATACAAAAACTCCCTCTCCTGAAGATACGGCAAGCTTACCATAATTCTCTGCCCATTTCATGTCATATCAGACATTCTTGAAATTACCAATTTTACTGTCTCTGGTCATATCAGCTGGCAATTGTATAAAATAAAAAGAATCATACCCGTATCTTTTTACCCGTCTTCATCCGTTTATAAAGCAGAGAGGCAAAAAGGAGTGAGAGCATGCAAGGCAACAGGCTGTCAACGAATCAGGAAAAGAAGCAGGAACATCCCGATATGAAGGAGCTGTACCGGAAGCTGCAGCAATACTGCCGGTTTTTGACCCAGGATAAATATGACGGTGAGGATGCAGCCCAGGAAGTGATGCTGAAGGCGTACTTGACCTATGATCAGAATGCCTTAAGCTCTGCATTGTTGAATAAAATGGCTTATCATCACTGGATAGATGTGGTCAGAAAGCGCAAGAAAGAGACTCCGTGCGAGATTCCTGAAATGAGCGGTGCGGATCATGCGGATCAGATGATTGAACGGCGGAGCTTGCTTGAGCATCTTCTGTCAAAGTGCACGCCAAAGCAGGCGGTTGTCTTTTTGCTGAAAGAAGTCTTTCACTATCAGGCGAATGAACTCGCGGAGCTTCTTGGAACATCAGAGACGTCTGTCAAATCAGCTTTATTCAGAGCGAAAAAGCGGTTATCCAAAGAAAAGGGTGAAACAGATTCGTATTGGGATGAGGTGGAGAAGGAATTGCTGGCTGATTTGATGTATACGTCACTGCAGTTTCAGGATCCTGCACCGCTACTGAAGGCATTGCCTGATATCCTCACCTTTGAAAGCACTGACAGCCCTGCACTTGTGTACATTCCGTTCAGACAGTCTTCGTCTGCTTCTCTGAAAATGGCTGTATAGCCTTATGAAGGAGGAAAAAGGATGAGTACGATCCCTTACGTTATTGAAAGTTCAGGCCGCGGAGAGCGTTCCTATGATATTTATTCCCGTCTGCTGAAAGACAGGATCATTATGATTGGGGATGAAATTAATGATCACACGGCAAACGTGACAGTGGCTCAGCTGTTATTTCTGGCAGCAGAAGACCCTGAGAAGGATATATCCATTTACATCAACAGCCCAGGAGGATCGATTACAGCAGGCTTTTCCATTTTTGATACAATGCAGTATATCAAACCTGATGTCAGAACGATCTGTACAGGTATGGCCGCATCTTTCGGGGCCTTGCTGCTTTTGGCGGGGACAAAAGGAAAACGGTTTGCTCTTCCAAACAGTGAAATCATGATCCACCAGCCGCTTGGCGGGGCAAGGGGCCAGGCGGCAGAAATTGAAATTTCAGCTCGCCGCATATTAAAGCTTCGCGAGCACATCAATAAAATCATTGCTGAACGGACAGGACAGCCGATTGAAAAAGTAGCCCGCGATTCCGACCGCGATTACTATTTGAGTGCAGCGGAAGCAAAGGAATACGGCATTATTGATGAGATTATTGGGGGGAAGTAGATCAAAAACATGTCGGCTTTTAAGCTGACATGTTTTTTCTTCTTGTAATTGTCCTTCTGTTGCCTGAAAATAGAAAGTATTCTAATTTCCGGGGTGGAACATGACAATGAAACTAGTTAAAACAAATGGCCGCAATGATGATTTTCTAAGCCTCGTTAAGCTGCTTGATCAGGATCTGCATGAACGGTACGGGGATCTGCAAAAGGAATACACTCCCCATAATCAGCTGGATGATATTCACGATGTGGTTTTGATTTATAAAGATGGCGTGGCAGCAGCCTGCGGAGCCTTTAAGGAATTCGACAGCAGCACGATTGAACTGAAGCGGATTTTTGTTGAAAAAGCGTTTCGCGGACAGGGGCTGTCAAAGGAGATTGTGCGTCAGCTCGAACAGACAGGAGCAGAAAAAGGGTATGTTGATGCAGTTCTTGAAACAGGCACAAAGCAGCACGAAGCTATTAACCTTTATAAAAGGGCTGGATACAGCGCTATACCAAACTATGGACCCTATATCGGCAAATCCGCAAGTTTGTGCATGAAAAAGTCCCTGACAAATAAGGAGAATTAATATGAAATTTGTTTTGCTTTTTGGCCCGCAGGCTGTCGGAAAAATGACGGTGGGACAGCAGCTTGAAAAAATAACGGATTTGAAGCTTTTTCATAATCATATGACGATTGACCTTGTAAGTCCTTTTTTTGATTACGGGACAGAGAAGGGGAGAAAATTAGTAGGCGAATTCAGGAAGAGAATCTTCGAGGAAGTGGCAGGGAGTGATTTGCCCGGTTTGATTTTTACATATGTATGGGCGTTTGATCAACAAGGTGATTGGGACTATGTGGAAGAGGTCTGCGCTGTTTTTGAGTCAAAAGGTGCGGACATATACTTTGCAGAACTTGAAGCGGATACTGATGCAAGACTCCTCCGCAACAAAAGTGAACACCGCCTTGCACATAAACCAACTAAGCGCAATCTTGATTGGTCAGAAAATGATTTGCTGTCAAGCATGGAAATCTACAGACTGAACTCGGACGAAGGAGAAATAAAAAGAACAAATTATACGAGGATTAATAATACGAATCTGGCGGCTGAAGAAACAGCTCTCCGAATTAAAAGCACGTTCAATCTATGATTTCTTAAATCTTCTTTAAAAAATCTTAAGAAAAAGTTTCCTTTAACGCCCCGTGCTGCTGGCTTATAATCAAACAGGAAGAGAGAAAACAGAATATGAGAAAGATGGGTGAGTGTCTGATGCCCCCAGCAGCACTGGTGTATGAAAAGCCGTCATTTAACGAAATCTACCAAATTTACTATACCGCGATTTACAGAATTGCTTTGAGAATGACAAGAGACCCGCACATGGCGGAGGATATTGTCCAGGAAACCTTTATTAAGGCATTCTTGAAGCTTGATACCATTTTTGAAAAAGAAAAACTGAAAAACTGGCTGTCCTCGATTGCCAGAAGAACGGCGATCGATCTGTTTATCAGGAAAAAGAGAAATGAGACTTCCCTCGAAGACCTTGTTCTTGCGGATGGAAGAGAGTGCGTGGAGGATACCGCTGATTATGCGTTTTTGAAAGAAAAAGCAAAAGAGGCGCTGAATGAGCTGAAAGCAGAAGAACGCGAAATTATGATGATGAAGCTGTTTCTTGGCATGAAGGATCAGGAAATAGCCGAACAGCTTTCCCTGAAACTTCCGACTGTTAAAACGAAAATACATAGAGCGAGAAAGCAGCTGAAGACTGCTCTTGCATCATGACAAAAAGGGCTTCCTATTGGATAAGCCTTTTTTGTGTTGTATGCTTTTATTTATTTTTTACAAAGCCTCAACATTTCTTTACAGAATCTTAACCGTAAACGACACCTATTTTCCGCTACTCTTAAAGTAGGTTTTTAAATGGACAGGAGGAATGAAATTGAAACGTTCAAGTCTGTATTGTAAATTAGGTGCTTTGTCATTAGCAGGTGTGATCCTATCAGCGGGATTTTTGGGCAATGTTCCTGCAGAAGCCAAATGGAAAGGAGATTCTTCAGCTGACACTCGCTTTACGGACAGCCTTCAGCTTGAGAAGATTGGAAACTTCAGTACCGGAATGACAGATAAAGACGGTGGAGTCGCTGAGATTGTTAAATACAATTCTGACAACAGAAAATTCTATGTGATTAACGGAAAGCAGCAGACAATCGATATAGTAAGCCTTGCAAAACTTGCTTCAGGGAAAAAGCAGGAGCTTAAAAAAGAGAAATCTTTGGATATGGCAGGTGCTGTAAACTCAACCACCTTTCAGTATGGAGATGTAACAAGCATTGACATCCATACGAAAAAGAACATCATTGCTGTTGCCATTCAGGAAGCGGACTACACAAAGCGGGGAAAAATTGCCGTATTGGACTATGAAGGGAATTTGCTTAAAATATTTGATGCCGGCGTTCAGCCTGATATGGTCAAAATCTCGGAAAACGGCCGCTACATCGTATCGGCTGATGAAGGCGAGCCGCGCGAAGGACTGGAAAAGGGGATTGATCCTGAGGGTTCTGTAACAATTGCAGATCTTAAATCTGGAAGTGTAAAACGGACACTATTTCATGACAAGAATGTTATTGAGGATAACGTTCATATCCGAAATCATGGAACAAAAGCAGATGCTGTAAGGGATTTTGAACCTGAATACATCGCCCTTGATGAAAATGGAAGCACTGCTTATGTGACCCTGCAGGAAAACAATGCGATTGCAGCAGTTGATCTGAAGGATGGGAGGGTCAAATATGTTAAATCACTCGGTTATAAAGACCATTCCCTGCCTGGAAACGAGCTTGATGTAGCGCGGAATGACAAAATTGAGCTTGAACGGCTTCCGGTTCTCGGGGCGTATATGCCTGACAGCGTCGCTTATATGAAGATCAAGGGTAAGGAGTATCTTGTTACCGCAAACGAAGGAGATGCTACCGAGTGGGAAGAGTTTGAAAACATCTCTGATTTCAAGGATGTAAAAAACAGCATTTCCCTCGACTCATCGCTTTTTAAAGGAATGTCAGAAGCAAAAGCAGAAGAAACATTTCAGTATATGAAGAAATCAGGCAAGTTCGACAAGCTTGAGATACTGACAGACCGCGGGACGGATGCCGTCTATACTCTTGGAGGAAGATCTTTCTCTGTCCGGAAGGCTGACACGATGGAGCTCGTTTATGACAGCGGCAGCGACTTTGAGACCGTGACCTCAGAGCGCTATCCGGATGTCTTTAACTGGTCAAATGATGATACCGCCTTTGAAAAGCGCAGTGCGAAAAAAGGACCTGAACCTGAGGATGTAAAAATCGGAAAAATCGGGAAAGACATGTATGCTTTTATCGGACTTGAGCGGATTGGGGGCGTTATGGCTTATAACGTCTCGAATCCTGCCTCTCCGGAGTTTGCCAATTACTTTAACACACGGGATTTTTCAGCAGCCATCGCGGGGGATGTTTCACCGGAAGGACTTGAGTTCATTTCGGCAAAGAACAGCCCGACAGGCAAAGCAATGGTCTTAGTTGGGATTGAAGTCAGCGGGACAGTTTCAGTGAATGAGATATGGAAAGTGAAAAATAAAAAGAATGAATAAAAACAAAAGGCTCAGGAGCGGATGCTCCTGAGCCTTTTGCCTATTTATTTTTATGCAGGAGTCTCAACTTTCTTCTTCTGCTTTTTAACAGGAACTTGTGTCATTCCCAGTTCTTTTGCTTCTTTTGATAACGATTTGATTAAGCTTATGGTCATCAGCGTCATAATGACTGAGAACGGAAGAGCAGCAATAATCATCGTGTTCTGCAGGGCCTGCAGTCCGCCGGAATAAAGAAGGACAAGGGCAATGGCAGCAAGGAAAATTCCCCAGACCACTTTGACACTGTTGCTCGGGTTTTGCGAGCCGTTTGTTGTCATCATGCCGAGCACGAATGTTCCGGAGTCAGCAGATGTGATAAAGAATGTTCCAACAAGCAGCATGGCGATAATGGAAAGAACAGTTCCCATCGGATAGTTTTCAAAGACACCGAAAAGAGATTCTTCTGTGGCAAGTGCAGAAATTTTTGCAATTCCTTCATGCTCAAGCAAAATAGCCGAACCGCCAAACGTTGAAAACCAGAGGAATCCGATTAGTGATGGAATGAGCAAGACGAACACAACGAATTCCCTGATGGTTCTTCCTTTTGAGACGCGGGCAATAAAGATGCCGACAAAAGGTGACCAAGCGATCCACCATGCCCAATAGAAAATAGTCCAGCCGTTGATCCAGCTGCGGTTTTCTTCGTCAAGGGGCGAGATGCGGAAGCTCATGTTCAGCAGGTTCTGAAGATAGGTTCCGATTGTATCTGTAAATAAATTAAGTGTAAAGAGCGTTGGTCCAAAAACAAACATTAGAATAAAAAGGGCAAATGCCAGCACCATATTGGCGTTGCTCAGAATCTTGATTCCTTTTCCAAGTCCGCTCAAGGCAGAAAGGATGAAAAGGATGGTGAAAACAGCGACAATAGCGAATTGCACCCAAATAGTAGTAGGAACACCGTATAAGAATGAAAGTCCGCCGTTTATTTGAACGGCACCAAAGCCAAGGGTCGTCGCTACTCCGATGACAGTGGCGATAACGGCAATCACATCAACGGCCTTCCCGATAGGACCGTCTGCATGGCGGCCGATTAATGGCCTCAAAGTTGCGCTTATGAGTCCGCGCTCGCCTTTGCGGAAGGTGAAATAAGCGAGTACGAGCGCAACGATTCCGTATATAGCCCAGGCGTGAACGCCCCAATGGAAAAATGTAAACCGCATTGAATTGCGGATTGCCTGATCTGTGCCTGTCTCTCCTGTAGGCGAGCTGATTGCATAATGGCTGATAGGTTCAGCTGCTCCCCAGAAAACAAGGCCTATTCCCATTCCTGCACTGAACAGCATGGCAAGCCAGGTTGGACGTGAAAACTCAGGCTTATCCTCCTGTTTCCCAAGTTTAATCCGGCCAATCGGACTTACGAGCAAATATAAACATACAAACACAAACGCGGTCACGACAATCAAATAATACCATCCAAATTTATCTGTAATCATTCCTTGCAGACTTCCAGTCACGCTCTCAAGTGTTTTAGGTGCAGCGACACCCGCAAGCACAAGAAGAGAGAGAATGGCAGTCGATACGTAAAATACTGCTGAAACTTTTTTCATATTCAATTAAAAACTCCCATCTTTGATAGATTCGCAGAGGGTTTACTTCAATTGGAAAACACAAAAACATGCAAAACCAACAATTCTCTTTTTTCATTTCTATGAAGCAATAGTAACTAACCCTTAAAGATTGCGTTAAAAAAATGCATTAACCAAATCATTTTCACTTAGCTATTATTTGCTCATGAACACTAAGCTGCCTGCATTTGCAGGCAAAAATACTGGATGGATGATTGCGCCGTGCGCGCCTGTAAACATGATGTCCGCTGCAGGAAGGGGCAAAAAAGGCACTCCAACAGTATAACGCATCTTTCCGGACTTGTCTCATTGTGACTGAAAAGTGATAAAAAGCGAGATAGATTTTTTGCATGTTTTTGTGTTTTTGAAGCAGACCTCTGAGTACAATTCCCTATGTCGGAGGGCTCTAAACCTGTTTCTTTTGAAAGACTGCCCGAAAAACCTAGATGATTCTTCCAGTGAAGATAGCTATAATAAATACTAGAATTTCTTTTGAAAGGAGAGCGGGTATGAAAAAAAGCAGTGACTGGCGATTTAAAATTGCCCACAGGGAAGCGAAAATCGGACTTGTTCTTGTTATTTTTAATTTTATCTGGTGGTTTGGCTTTGCGTACGGCCTCGGTTCGGGCGATCCTGAATCCTACAAATACGTGCTCGGTTTGCCGGAGTGGTTTTTCTACAGCTGTGTGCTTGGATTTATTGTGATGCTTGTCCTTGTTGTGCTTGTTGTTCGCTTCTTTTTTAAAGAAGTGCCGTTTGATGATGCAGAAGAGGGGGATTCGAATTGAACTGGTCTGTTATTTTTCCTCTTTTGCTGTTTTTGGTTCTGATTTTTTTCATTGGATTCTGGGCAAACCGTCATGTGAAGTCCGCTGATTCGTTCCTGCAGGAATATTTTCTTGGAGGGAGACAGCTCGGGGGATTTGTTCTTGCGATGACCATGATTGCTACATACGGAAGTGCAAGCTCCTTCATTGGCGGTCCGGGTGTTGCTTACACGAAAGGCCTCGGATGGGTGCTTTTGTCAATGGCACAGCTTGCGACAGGTTATTTTGTTCTGATGGTGCTCGGCAAAAAATTCGCCATCATGGCAAGAAAATATAAAGCGATCACGCTGATCGATTTTCTGAAAGAACGGTATAAGAGTCATGCTGTTGTCATGCTTTCTGCGGTAAGCATCATCGTCTTTTTATTTTCAGCGATGGCGGCCCAATGGGTTGGAGGGGCGCGATTGATCGAATCTCTCACGGGATTGTCCTATACGTCAGCCTTATTTATTTTCGCGGTGGCCGTGCTTGTTTACGTCATCATCGGCGGTTTCAGGGCAGTTGCGCTCACAGATGCTGTCCAGGGAGTCATCATGTTTATCGGAACGCTTGTGCTTTTGATTGCCGTGATCATAGCCGGTGGAGGTATTCCTGCTATCATGGCAGATCTAGTGGCTGAAAATCCAGATTTTGTGTCCCCGTTCGGTGCTGAGCGGGACTTGACGCCGCTTTATGTGTCCTCCTTCTGGATTCTTGTCGGGGTTGGAGTAGTGGGCCTCCCGCAAATTACGGTCCGTGCGATGTCTTACAGGGATTCAAGGTCGATGCACAAGGCCATCATTATTGGGACGGGCGTCATCGGCTTCATTATGCTCGGCATGCATCTGATTGGCGTTTTTGCACGTTCCGTTCTTCCCGGAATTGAAGTAGGAGATCAGGTAATGCCGATGCTGACGCTCGAAGTGCTTCCGCCGCTGCTTGCAGGTCTTGTACTGGCAGCGCCGATGGCAGCCATCATGTCAACGGTTGACTCCCTGCTGATTCTTGTCAGCTCGGCTGTTGTGAAAGATATTTACCTGAATTACATCAAGCCTGATGCGAGTGAAAAACAAGTGAAAACAGCGAGCTTCTGGGTGACGACTATTATAGGAGTATCTGTTGTGCTGTTTGCCCTGAGTCCTCCGGATTTGCTGATCTGGCTGAACCTGTTTTCTTTTGGAGGTCTGCAGTCTGTCTTTATCTGGCCTGTGATTTTCGGGTTGTACTGGACCCTTGGAAACAAATACGGAGCGCTTGCATCGATGATTTTCGGAATGGGGTCCTACATTCTGTTTGACAGGCTGTATCCGAATGCGCTCGGCATGCACACAGTCGTTCTGCCTATCCTCATTTCACTCTGTGCTTATGTCCTTGCGAGCTTGTTTACACAGCGGGCATCTGAGAATTAATCATATGGAAATTTGAAACCAATCAGCCCCATCATTCGTACCTATATGGAGGTTCAAGTACTTTCTGGGAATACATAAAGAATGGAACGGCAGTCAGAGTACCTGAACGGAATGATTTTTTCAGGGGGAAGTACATATGTCATTAGATGCAAAAGCGTATTCGTGCAACGGGAGAAGTGCATGGGAAGAAAATGCCCGT
Organism: Metabacillus sp. cB07; assembly: GCF_016839225.1. Classification (NCBI taxonomy): domain Bacteria; kingdom Bacillati; phylum Bacillota; class Bacilli; order Caryophanales; family Bacillaceae; genus Metabacillus; species Metabacillus sp. cB07. The sequence goes on from NZ_CP069296.1 coordinate 1,334,059, forward strand.
ACAGAAAATGAAGGTTATCAGTGGATCATCAGCAAGTCGGATAAAGGCTTTGTCCGGTCCGGCGGTATCATCTGCGGAGTCGTCCTCAGCAATACCGTGATTGATTTCAGCCATGCGTATCTTGCCAAGAACGGTTATTCGGGCAACAAGTCCGCCTATGTCGCCGCCATTCAGAGGACGCTCTCCTGTCTCGGCTATTCGCCGGGTGCTGCTGACGGAATTTTCGGAAGTATGACTGAACGTGCCGTGAAGGCATTTCAGGCTGGTAAAGGTCTGTCATCTGACGGCATTGTCGGGAAAGATACGTATTACTGTCTTTCAACTGCAAGGGGTTAAGTTTGACCGCATCCGATTCATTCGTGTAAAATACAGACAATTGAAAATTTATGCTAATTTGTAAATGAATGGCCTCATGTACGGCAATGTCAAGCTGTATGGAGGCTTTTCTTTTACCGGGAAAGGATGAGAAAAGATGAGTTATATCGTGTCAATATCAGGAAGTCCCTCAGCAGAATCAAGATCTGCCGTATTATCTAGTTTCCTTCGGAAGGAAGCTGAACAAAAAGGAACAGAGGTAAAAGAGTTTTCTGTTCTTGATTTTGATCCTGCTGTATTGATTCACGGAAAATATGACGATCCTTCTATTGTACATATTGGGGAAGTATTGCGCGGGGCAAGCGGTGTTATTATTGTGTCTCCTGTTTACAAGGCTGCCTACACAGGTGCTCTGAAGGCGCTCCTCGATCTTCTTCCTCAGGATGCCTTTAAAGATAAACCTGTCTTTCCGTTAATGGTGGGAGGAAGCTTTGCTCACCTGCTTGCGATTGATTATTCGTTAAAACCTCTTTTAGCTGCTCTCAGTGCACAGACCATTCTTAAAGGCGTTTATGTACTTGATAAATTTGTTGATAAATCGGACTTGAACAATCCGGTAAAAGATGAAGAAGTTCAATCTAAGATTGAAGGACAATTAGGACAATTCCTTGAAATTGCACTGGGAATGAGCAGTGAAGCAGAATTAGGGTGAAACTAAATAAAAAACAGGGCGTCCTGACGGGCACCCTGTTTTTTTATTCTTCCAGTTCAAGTATCCTCATAGGATCAAATTCAATTTCTTTTGCTCCCTCTGGAGGTACGGCATCGAAAAGGTCATGGTCCTTCTCTGCTTCAATCACTTTGAATTCAACAAGCTTGGGCATATCATCGTTCGGCAGTTTTATCCCTTCCTCATATCTGAACTCATTGAGTATCCAGTCTGTTTCCTGATCGAACCAGTATTCAACCTTCATGCCGTCATCAAAGGTAATTTCGTACATATCTGCTTTTCTTCCGGCATATGTGGTTTCTCCCAGTTTTTTTATTTGGTCGGAATCCAGTCCATTAAAGATATCCTGTGTCATTTGGGAGATGGAGTTATCAAGTTTTTCAGATGTGTAGACATGGTCATCTTTATAATAAGTAAGGCGTGTGGTTCCATCTGAGACTTCGTAATTTCCGTTTTCGTACTCCTGCCTGTTTTTTCGGCCTGACATATAGGAAATTGTCTTTTTTCCTTCGGGTGATACTTTAACTGTATAGATGACAGGCACAGTCTCTTTTTCTTTCTCTTTGTCACTTTCTTTGTGCTCAAGAGGTTTGTCCATTTCAAGGAATTTGTCCCCAATCAGCTCGTTCAGCGTTTTTTCGATGGCTGCTTTTACCGGAGGGGTATTCCAGGCTGCAAGGCAAAGGATGAAAAGGGATGCGCATATGAGAGCTGCACGTTTGAAATAGGTGTATGGCTTCTTTTTCTTCCTGGCTGAAATCATGACAGCTTCATCTTGTAAAACGAGATCAAGGGCTTCTTCAAGCTGCAGATATTCCTCAAAAGCCTGAGAACATCCGTCACACTCTCCAATGTGTTCAAGCAAGGCATCCTGTTCTGCTTCAGAAAGCTGGTCGAATAGGAGAATCCGGTCCCGGCACGTTTCGCAGTTCATTTAGAGCACCCCCTTACTTTTAAGTGCTTCCAATAGTTTCTTGCGTCCCCTGAATACCCTTGTTTTGACCTTTGCTAGAGTAATATTGAGCAGAGAGGCGATTTCATCATACGAATGGCCCTGGTTTCGCAGAATCAGAATGTTTTTCGTTTCTTGATCAAGTGATTGAAAAACTTCTTTTACTTCGAGCATCATTTCTTTTGAGAGAAAAGCACGTTCAGGAGTTTCGCTGTCCATGGAGCCATGGCGTTTCAATTCTTCGCTTGCGTGCGAAACAGCATCCTGAGTGCGTTTAAGTTTCCGCAAGTGATCATAGGCTGTATTTTTAGAGAGGATGGTAATCCAGGCTTCCATGTTTTCAGGGAGTGTTCTCGTTGAATCCGAGAAATACCGGAAAATCTTGATGGAAGCATCCTGGATAATATCATCGGCCAGAGAGGGATTTTTTATGATTTTTCTGATCGTTCTCTCCATTCTGGGCCGGTGCGTTTCTATCAGCTTTTCAACATTCACGTTCTTCTTCCCACCCTTTTGCCTTACTGACATGACGTATTTCGTTTCATATTGTTTCGGTTATATGTAAAGAATGCAGGAAATTTATCAAACATCTGTCATTATAGCAGAGGAAAACGCCTTTATTGGTTCTTTTTTCTATAAAAAATTCAATTTTTAGGTTTAAGGTGATAGAAAACAGGGAAATTAAAATATTGCCCAATTTATTGGAGTTATTTGGCATGCCTTACAAAATCATTCATTTGGCGCTTTTTTCAAGATTGAAGTAAAATAAGAGAAGGAAATGAGCTAGAAGCAGGAGGAGAAACATCGTGCACAGAAACCAGAAATTCTACACCTATTTGCAGCAGCGTGCTCCGCAGTTAACAGAGGAATGGTATGAATCCATTGACCGGTCAGATACTGGAGGGGTTTATACATCCAATGATCCGGAAGTCATTAAAGCGCTTAAAGCGCAAAATCAGGAATTTCACCAGCGGTTTATTCAAGTCTTCTCAGAAGAAGATGTGGACTTTATGGAATTGTTCGAGGAGTGGATTGTACGCATTGCAAAGGACGGCGAGCATTTAAGCACACCGATTCAATTTGTGATCAAAGAGTTTATGCGTACACGAAGCCAGTATTTAAAAGAGGTCGCAGCATTTATTCGAATGTATCCAAATGAGTATACAAGCGAGAAAATAGAGGCAATAAAAGATCTGATCGTAAGAGCTCATGACAGAGTGATTTATCATTTTGTCGTTGAAACACAAAGAACGTCAGAACTGCAGCTTAAAGCCCAGCAGGAAATGATTTATGAACTGAGTTCACCCGTGATTAAATTGAAAGGTGAAACGGCGCTTCTTCCTCTAGTAGGAGATATAGATACAGCACGTGCAAAAATGATACTCGAAAATACACTGAAGCAGTGCACAGAAAAAGGTGTCGCTCATTTATTCATCGATCTGTCAGGAGTAGTGATGATCGATACAATGGTTGCCCACCAAATCTTCCAGCTGATTGATGCTCTGAATTTAATTGGCATTAAATCCACGCTCTCAGGCATCCGTCCGGAAATTGCCCTTACGTCGATGCAGCTTGGACTTACGTTTGAAAACGTTTCGATCAAATCAACCTTGTCAAAAGCGCTTGAAGAAGAAAATAAATAAAATGAGAGCGGACACGTCGTCCGCTCTCATTTTATTTTCTCAAGAACTGCAGCTTCAATTTTATGCAAAACCGTCGTCATTTTCCCGTCTATATCCTTTTCCGTTACACCGACTACTTTCCAGCCCTGTTTCCGTAGATAATTCCTTTTGCCGAGATCTTCTATTTTTTCTGCATCCATCAGGCAGCGGAGAGCAACTCTGTAATAGGGAAGAACCAAATCAAGCGTGTAAGGCCCGCACTTTTCTTTGACCCTGACATAGTAGCCATTGTTCCGGAGAGCTGTGTAGAGGCGCTTTTGCACCCTGTTTTCAAAGGTGATTGCCTCTTTGTTTAAATGGGGATCAGGGTTTTTGTGAAAACGGAACAGGACAATAAATAACGGCATCCATATTAAAATAAGAAAGATAAGGGTAATCTGTGTCAAACCTGTCACCTCTGTCTATACGTTCTTTTAACAGGATGTGCCCTGTATTCCGCTGTTATTCGTGGTAAAATAATGAAGATCATGCCGTTCATCATTTTAGTCTGTCAGTGTGTTTAAGCAACTCAACTCACATTAGAAAGAAGTGGAAGGATTGAAACTAAGTATACTCGATCAGTCCCCGATTTCATCCGGATCCTCAGCGGGAACAGCTCTGAGGGAATCAGCCCGTCTTGCCAGGGCAGCTGAAAAAATGGGCTATCACCGCTACTGGATAGCAGAGCATCATGACATGCCCGGTCTTGCCTGTCCTGCTCCTGAAATTATGCTGAGTTATATCGGAGCAGAAACAGAAAAAATCCGCATAGGTGCCGGTGCTGTTTTGCTCCCGCATTATAAGCCCTATAAAGTCGCAGAAACCTTTCATATGCTCTCTGTGCTTTTCCCGGGAAGGATAGATCTTGGCATCGGCAGGGCACCAGGGGGATCGGCAGAAGCAACAATGGCGTTATCAGACAATTTCCTGGAAAATGTCCGGACAATGCCGCACAAATTTAAAGAGCTGCTTCATTTTATTCACGGTGATTTTCCTGAAGAAAATTTCTATTCCAGTCTGAAAGCAGCACCGGTGCCTGCGGTCCCGCCTGAAGTGTGGCTTCTTGGGACAAGCATAAAGAGCGGAAGGCTTGCTGCGCAGACGGGAACAGCCTATGCATTTGGAGAGTTTATGAGTGACAAAGACGGGGTTGACATGCTAAAAGAATACAAAACCCGCTTTCAGCCAAAATATGAGCTGAAACAGCCGAAATCACTGCTTACTGTGAGTGCTGTATGCGCTGATTCCACTGAAAAAGCAAAAGAGCTGGCCGGGAGTCTCAGACTTTGGCGAATTCAGCAGCTGAAGGGCATCACCGGTGGCATTCCGTCGGTTGAAGAAGCAAAATCCTATACATACAGCCGGGAAGAACGTGAGATGCTGCAGAGCTCAGAAGGCAAATTAATCGCAGGCAATCCCGCAGAAGTGAAAAGGAAGCTGATTGGCATGGCGGGAAAATACGGCGTGAACGAAATCATGATTGTTACGATTACACACAGCTATGAGGACAGGCTGAGATCGTATGAACTGATTGCAAATGAAATGGGAGAGATGATGACATGAAAAAGACGGCAGTACTCATCATGGCCATGCTTTTGCTCATCCTGACAGCATGCGGAAACAAAGATCAGGAGCAAAGCGCTGACAAGCCAGTTAAAAAAGTAGATAAAAATCCAATTGTCACCATTACAATGGAAAATGACAAGCAAATCAAAGTAGAGCTGTATCCGGAAGTCGCGCCAAATACGGTTGCAAACTTTATTTCACTGATTAACGATAAGTTTTATGACGGACTGATTTTTCACCGTGTGATTCCTGAGTTTATGATTCAGGGAGGAGACCCTGACGGAAATGGAACAGGCGGTCCAGGCTATTCGATTAAAGGAGAGTTCAGTTCAAATGGCTTTGAAAACAGCCTGAAACACGAACGTGGCGTTATCTCAATGGCGCGCTCACAGCAGCCTGACAGCGGAGGTTCGCAGTTTTTTATTATGGTGGCTGACTATCCAAGCCTTGACGGCGAGTACGCCTCTTTCGGGAAAGTAACGGAAGGTATGGATGTGGTCGATGAAATTGTTTCAGTTGAAACGGAGAACGATAAGCCGCTTGAAGACCAGAAAATGAAATCTGTTACTGTTGAAACATTCGGCGAGAAATACAGCGAGCCGGAAAAAGCAAAATAAAAAGTTTACCCCCTGCCATGATGGCAGGGGGTTTTATGGCCGTATGATAAAGCTCGTGCTGCCGCCCAGTCTGTTTTTTAAGATATCTACTCCCTCAGGACTGAGGACAACTTTTCCGTCGCAGCAAACAAAATTGTCCGGATCGATTTTCCCTGTAATGAAGCATTTTTTCTGTGGCTCAAATTTTCTGATCGTGATGGAATGGTGGTCTGCAAATATTTCAACATGATCATAGCGTTTAATGCCTAAATACTTTCTCCATTTTTGAGGCAATGTGACTCTGCCTTCTGAATCCATTTTTCTTAGCACGGTCTGTGTTCTCATTGTATTCCATCCTAATATGTATTTGCACATGCCTTAAGCGCTTTCTTTCTCCATGTACGGCTCCAATGAAAATTTTATTTCATGACCATTAAACCATGCTGAATGAAACCTTAAAGTTTGCTTAAATATGTGACATACTGCCCGGAATTGATATGAAATAAAGGAAACTGGGGCTTTTGGAGCTGAAGGGGGGATGAACATGCATGAAAAAACTGATTTACCACCAGGTGAAATCAGTTTCAGATGGAACCATTTTCGTGATAAATGCAAGATCTTCTTCCGAAAGACCGTAGACGGCAATTTCAGTCCCCCAGTGACCGGAATGCAGAACAGTTTCACCGCCGCTGATCAAGTTCAGCGTAAACCATTTCAGGCGGCCGTTCGTTACGTGGCTCTCTATGAGAAAATCAGAAAGAGCAGGTGTTTTCTTTTCGGTGAAAATGCAGAGGTCCCCGTCACCTTTCATAACAGTTTTTCCTTCAAAATGCATGAGTTCATTGATTGCAGCTTTCTCATCTTTCCAGCAATGAATCTCAACCGTATCTGCCTTTGTGAGAAAATAAGATATGATTTTTTTCCAATAGGTATATGTTTCTCCGACGGGACACTGAAAGCCTGAATCATCAGGCGAATAGGAAGGAATTGCAAGCAGTACATTTCGGTTCATTTTTTTGCTCCTGTTCATTCATTTTAATCAGGGAAAGAAGGAACAGATTCCTTATTTTCTCTCCTCGTATTCTTCATATCTTGCTTCATGTTTGCTTTCATTTAAGGGAATTTCATTCTGATAGTTTCGGACGAGGCCGTTGTCAATATCATTCATAGGTGTGTACTCATTGTTAGGCAGCCTGCGGTTTTTTCTAAGCAGATTAAAAAGGAAAAACCCGACGGCAGCAACGACGCAAATCAGATAAACAGTTTCCAAGCACAGCACCTCCAAATGTTTGTGAGTTATTAGTTCTTGTTATGTGTACGTGAATCCTGCATGATTTGTAACAGACTTCAAAATTAAAGAAATTATACCAATATTTTCTTGAATAATAGTTACACCTGTCATATAATTATTACATATGAAAAAACAAATGAATGGAGACAGTTTACTTAAGGTTCTGGATGCTCTCTCCAATCCTTACCGGCTGAAAATTATAGCAGTCCTTCATAAGGACCGGCAATACGTCAGCCAGATGGCAAGGGAGCTTGGCATCAGCCGCCCGCTATTATATTTGCATCTCAAGAAGCTTGAAGAAGCGGGACTGATACAGGGAGAGCATGAAATTTCAAACGATGGGAAAGCAATGAAGTATTTTGAGCTTCTTCCCTTCAGTGTTCCGCTCGATGCCGGAATCATTGCAGAAGCATCAGAAAGCATATCTGATAAAAAGAAAGAATAATTGTGCAGAACGAAAAGGAGATATTTTATGGGGGATATTATTACTTTAGTAGGGCCATTGTTATTCTTGATCATCTTCATCATTCTTCCTTTAATCTTTATCATCCGCTATTTCAAACGGATGGAAGCAAGAGCCGAAGAGAGACTGAAACTGGAGAGAGATCACGTGGCTTTTCAGCAGAAGCAAGTAAAAGTAAACGAAGAGTTAAACCAAAGACTGACTTCCATTGAAAAAATGCTGAAGGAAGTGGAATGAAAAGGAGAGGAGCGCAATGGCTGAAAATAGCAGCATCTGGCAGGGGGAGCTTGTCAGACTCAGGCCTGTTCAGCCGTCTGACTGGGTGAAGTTTCACAAGGACGGGATGGATTCAGAGATAGCTAGACTCAATGATGCTGTCTATGGCCCAAGATCTGAAGCGGGAACAAGACGATGGACAGAAGCTGAGGCGGAAAAGGGCTGGAACGGGGATTCGGTCAGACTTTCAATTGAGAATACAGCGGGGGAATTTGCAGGCAGCATCAGCACGGATAAGTGCGATCCCCGAAACGGCACATTCAGCTATGGCATCAGTATATTCAGAGAGCACTGGAGAAAGGGATATGCGGGAGATGCCATCAGGATTGTGCTTCGGTATTTCTTTGAAGAACTGCGCTATCAAAAAGCAAATGCCCATGTATACAGTTATAATGAGGCTTCGATCAGCCTTCACAGAAATCTTGGCTTTCAAGAGGAAGGCAGAATGCGTAATATGATTTATACGCAAGGGAGCTATCATGACTTGCTGCTCTTTGGAATGACTGGAGAAGAATATAAAAAAATCTCAGAGCCGCCGGGGCTCTGAGATTTTTTATTGATTTAAGAATTTTACGCATACCGGATAAGGCACATGAACATCTGACTGCAGAAGAGACAGTTTGCCTGTTTCACGGTTTCTTTCAAACAGGATCAGGCTGCTGGTTTCCTGGTTGGATGCAATCAGGAAGTTTTCAGTTGGATCCAGTGCAAAGTCACGCGGCCAGTTTCCTTCAGTGGACGTGCGTTCAACGAATGTCAGTTTACCCGTGTCGCTGTCAGTTTTGAAAACGGCGATGCTGTCATGCCCGCGGTTGCCGGCATACACGAATTGTCCGTCAGATGAAATGTGAATCGCAGAACCCTGGCTGTTTTCTGTGAAATCCTCCGGAAGAGTCGAGATATACTCAATCTCTGTGAAGCTGCCGTCTTCGTTATAGTCAAGAACAACCACTTCATTGCTGAGCTCTGTCAGCAGATAAGCAATCTTCCCGTTCGGATGGAAAGTCAGATGTCTCGGGCCGCTTCCTCTCTTTAAGTGAAGGCTGTGAACTTCATAAAGTTCACCGTCATTTAATTCATACGTATAAAGTTTGTCAGTGCCAAGATCAATGGCAGCGACGTATTTTTCGTCCGGCGTGAAGCCGGCATAGTGGGCGTGGGGAGCGTCCTGTCTTTCTTCATTAGGCCCTGAACCTTCATGCTTGCGGATGGAAAGGGCGGATGAAAGGGTTCCGCTGATCACATCCATCTCATGTGATTCAATCGTTCCGTTATGGTAATTGGCTGATACGACAAACCGGTTGCTTGAATCGACACTTACGTGGCAAGGTGATGCTCCTTCGCGAAGCTGTCTGTTAAGCTCCGTCAGTTCCCCTGTTTTCTCATTTCTTGAGTAGGCAACCAAGCCTCCTGCTTCGCCGTCTTTTCCAATCGCATAAACGAAACGGTTATCTTTGCTTAAATTCAAGTATGTAGGACTACCGATCTCAGCTGCAACGACCGGTTCACTCAATTTCTTTGCATCTGTATCCAGTGTAAAGGAATAAATCCCTTTGCTGTCTCCCTTTGTATATGTACCAATATACCCGCTGTATTTCATCTTTTATCCTCCTCTAATTGGTATGTCCTTATTTTAGCATAAATCCCGCCAAATCAAGCTATTAACCGTATACCCATATCCTTGTCTGCTGAAAACGTCTGTTTTTGTCGAAAGGGGCGGGGGCTAACGAATCAAATAGTGTAACCTCTGAGACAAACTCTTACTAAGATATAAAGTACTGCACTGCTTTTAGAAAGGAGCAATGAATTTGGATCTATTCAGCTTGAAAAATAAAACGGCAATAGTTACCGGCGGAGGAAAGGGGCTCGGCGCACAAATGGCAAGAGTGCTTGCACTTGCGGGAGCTAATGTTGTCGTATGTTCAAGGGATTTGGAGGCATGCGAAAAGGTCAGTGGCGAACTGGTTTCTCTCGGCGCCCAGTCCCTTGCGATTGCCTGTGATGTAACAAGCCAAAAGGATATCCAGAATGTCATCGACCAGACGGTAGCTCACTTTGGAACAATTGATATCTTAATCAACAACAGCGGTACGTCATGGATGGCGCCTGCGCTTGAACTCCCCGCCGATAAATGGGACAAAGTCATGAATATCAATGTCAGGGGGGTCTTCTTATTCAGCCAGGCTGCTGCAAAAGTAATGAAACGCCAGGGCTCGGGCAAGATCATTAATATCGCCTCAGTGACTGGAATGGGGGGGACTCCCGCAGAGCTTATGGATACGATTGCCTACAGCACAAGCAAAGGCGCTGTCATCAGCTTCACGAAGGACCTTGCAGTAAAACTGGCTCCTGACAATATTCAGGTTAATGCAATTGCACCCGGATTTTTCCCGACGAAAATGACAAAAACGATTTTAGAAAAAGAAAATGCGTCCATTTTAAAAGGGGTGCCTGCCCGCCGCTTTGGTGCAGAGGGCGACCTTGACGGTGTTATTCTGCTGCTCTCGGGAAAAGCATCTGATTATATTGTGGGCCAGGTTTTAGTTGTGGACGGCGGAATAACGGCACTGGTTTAACCAAGGAGCAAGGCGCGTGCTTGAGTATTCAGGTGTATCTGACCTTAGACTGCCCGGCTTTCCACTCGGTCTAATCCAGTAAAATGAAGGGAGGAACTGTATGCTTTTTGATTTTGAACTTGTCCTGCAAAGAACAGCTCCGGTTATAGAGTATTTGGGGTTTGGAGGAATTGTTTTTCAATCCGTTTTTATTGAATGCTGATCTAGGATGCCGCATGTTCATCTCTGGTGAGTGGTGCCACAAATTAGGATTCATCGCGGAGAAAAGTGGCAGTACTCTGGTGAGTGGTGCCACAAATAAGGGTTCATCGCAGAGAAAAGTGGCACCACTCCGGGTTATAACACAAAACAGAAAAAATCCGAACTGATGAAATCTCAGTTCGGATTTTAATGTATATAAGCTTCTTTTATTGTCGTCTAAATCCAAGGTCATACAAAGCTTTTCGCATGTTAAACTTTGTTTCGATATGATTAAAATCAAGGCCGAGACTCATGATGGTCTGTGCGATTTCAGGACGAAGGCCTGTAAGCACAGTATGGATGCCGCTGATTTTGAGTGCACTGACGATTTTGAAAATCTGGTCTGCCACCATAGTATCAATAATGGGAACTCCGGATACATCCAGGATGACTTCTTCAAGATTCAGGCGTGCGCCTTCTCTAAGGGAAACTTCCATGATCAGTGCGGCCCTTCTTGTGTCAACAGCTCCAACAAGAGGAATGACGGCGATTCCTTCTGCTACAGGTACAACGGGAACAGACAGCTCTTCCAATGCTGAATAAGCCACTTCCATTAACTCATTGCTATGGTTTTCATACACACTGCCGGTCACACTGCACGCTCTGTCAATCAGCGGATCAATCATTTTGGAAACATCCAGCATGGTAATTGCATAAAAATTGTTTTTATGAAGCTCTTCTGTCAAAGTGTCCCAAACAGCCGTCCTGTATGCCCCGATTGCACGGAGACACTGGGCCAGCGGGACGTCATAATGGATGGCTCTCTTTGCTATTTTCATGCTCCACTGGTCTACTTTTCCCTCAACTTTCACATCACACAGAGCCTGTCCCAAATAACCGATCAGTTCTTCCCGGTAGGCAATTCGCTCTTCTAATGGGAATCCCGAATTCTCCAGCTGCTTAGTATGCTTGGCATCCTGCACATTCGGAATATTTAAAGTAATTTCACGTGCGTTTTCCTGAATCTTATTGCCTATATAATGCAGTTCGTCTTTCATGAAAGTTCCCCTTTTAACCGATTGAATAGATTAAGTATATAGGATTGAAAGGGAAATAGACAGGTGAGGGGGAGAGAAAATTTAATCGTGCAACCTAGCGGGAGTTATGACTCCCCTTTCTTTGAAATTCTCTCAATAATTGCTCCCAGCTCGTCAGGACGGTGAAATTCAATAGGAGATACCCCTTTTTCAAATTGAATGCTGTCCGCTTCTACGAGGAGGACATATCTACCGTTGATTTTTCCTAAATGAATGTTTTCCCCGTAGTCTGCAAGGAGTCCTTTAATAGAAGTTTCCCCAAGCTTCATCTTCAGCTCAGCTTCGGGGGTATGCTCCACAATTTGCGCAGCCGCTTCAATGACCTGATGGGTATCCAGACGCTCCTGAATCTCCCGCTTCTCGCTTGCTTCCCAGATTTCCATGTCCTGTTCGAACTGCTGGCGTTCCTGGCTGTTCTCTTCATAGGTCTCAAGGACATGCTCCTGGACCATGCTCATGACTTGAGTTTTCATAATCTCAGGCATGGATTCGCCGTATTCGACAAACTTCAGAAAGTCTTCAAAGTACCGGGCATGAGAAGCCTGATGAATTTTAAGCTCGCCGGGCTCTGTCATTCCTTCTTCAGGCATGTGGGGGTATTGGATGGATTTCATATTTTTCGTCGTGATTGCCATCTGCACATTGCGGATCAGGGTTGATTCATCCGAAATGGAAGCCACTTTAGGTTCAAAATCACATTTTAAAATAAACACAAATGAATCCTCAAAATACTTCTCAGGTGTTGCCGACAAAACAAGGAATGCTCCGCCCCTGACGGCGCTTGCATCGAGATAGGCAGATACGAACTTTTCGCCGGCTTCTTTAAAAGCTTCCTTTGTTTCCGCTGTCAGTGCACGGTGAAAGAGATTATAGTTTGGGTTAGAATCGAGTTCATAACCGGGTTCGACTACGAAGTGTCCGAGTTTTGTAGGGACCTGTTCGCTCCGGGGATGTTTCTCGACCTTCCGTTTTACTATTTTTTTCAGCTCACCGTCTAAAAAATCCTTCAGGGCGTTCTGCTCATATTCTTCCGCCGTTAATGTTTGAAAGTGCTTGTACTGTTTATTGGCATTCTCGTCTTTTCCGTCCACCTGGATCAAATAGAATGAGAGATAATTAATCTTGAATTCCACTGGAATCACCTGCTTCTTTTTTCAGTTCTTCAAGTGTAAAAGATTGGCCATGGGGAGTCAATCGGCAGGATGGAAAATGGAGAAGCGGAAGTCTGATAGAATGCAAATGTAAAGAATTTTCAAAAAAAGGTTGCCTGTTTTCGGAATACTGGATATACTTCTAATAACTAATCGCATTTCACGCCTATGGAATTAGCCTTCCTGTGATCCGTGATGACGGTTAGCACCAGTGAACATATGATTAATTCTTATTGCTGTTTTGTCTATGGAAGAGATTTCTTAACGTTGACAAAAGCCGGCTGCCTTTTTGCGCAGCCGGCTTTTTTATATCTACTAAAAGGGGATGAAGCAAATGATGAATTTTAACTTGTCTGAAGAACAGAACGCTGTAAGAAAAATGGTCCGTGATTTCGTTGATAAAGAGATTAACCCGTACATTGCCGAGTGGGATGCGGAAGGTCATTTTGAACCGTCTATTTTGAAAAAACTTGCAGATCTTGGATTGATGGGAATCTGCGTGCCGGAGCAATACGGCGGCAGTGCCATGGATTATAACACTCTAGCGATTGTGTGCGAAGAGCTTGAACGCGGGGATACAGCCTACCGTACTGCCGTTTCCGTTCACACAGGTTTAAACAGCCTGACGCTGCTGCAGTGGGGAAATGAAGAACAGAAGCAGAAATACCTTACTCCGCAGGCAAAAGGGGAAAAAGTCGGAGCGTTCGGCTTAACAGAACCAAATGCAGGGTCGGACGTTGCGGCTTTGCAGACTTCAGCTGTTTTGGAAGGCGATCATTACATACTGACTGGTCAGAAGACGTGGATTTCTCTTTGCGACTATGCTGATCACTTTCTTGTATTCGCTTACACAGATAAAAGCAAAAAGCACCACGGGATTTCGGCGTTTATCGTGGAGCGCACGATGCCTGGTTTTTCGTCCAAAGCCATTAAAGGCAAGCTTGGCATTCGCGCAGGGAACACAGGTGAAATCTTTTTTGACAACATCCGTGTGCCGAAAGAAAACCTTCTTGGACAGGAAGGAGACGGCTTTAAAATTGCCATGTCCGCTCTTGATAATGGACGGTTTACCGTTGCGGCCGGCGCCTGCGGACTCATTCAGGCGTGTATTGAACAGAGCGTCAATTACTGCCATGAGCGGAAAACATTCGGAAAAGAGATTGGCAAACACCAGCTTGTTCAGCAGATGATTGCCAAAATGGAAGCCGGGTATCATATGTCCCGCCTGCTTGTCTTCAGAGCAGGATGTCTTAAAAACGAAGGGAAACGAAACACAAGGGAAACGTCCCTCGCCAAGTGGCAATCCTGTGATTTCGCAAACGAAGCGGCGAACGATGCGGTACAGATCCACGGTGCGTACGGTTACTCCAATGAATATCCGGTTGAACGATTCCTGAGAAACTCTAAAGCACCTGTTATTTACGAGGGAACAAGAGAAATTCATACCGTGATGCAGGCGGAGTATGTGTTAGGGTACAGAGAAGATAAAACGCTTAGCCATATGCTGCCGAGCTGGCCGTTTGAGGAAGAGAGGGAGAAGGTTAATAACTGAATAATACTCTTTCAGGTAAAAGAAGCAGGCTAAAACGTTCAGCCTGCTTCTTTTTCTATTATGTTTGAATTAATCCTTTTTCTCTATCAAGATCTGAACCTCAGTTAAAATGTTCTCTACAATTTGATCGGGCTGAAGGCTGATCATGTCAGTGTGCAGCAAATCAATCAGCGGACCTGCAGCTCTGTAGTTGTTTTCAATCAGCCATTTCTGAATACGCGAATAAATGTCAATGAACGTATCTTTTCCTGCCATTCCTTTTGTAATCATCGATAAGTACATTCCTTCAGGTATTTCACTTAAAAAGGGAGAATCCTGGAGCTGTCCTGCCGGCATACCGACCTCAATATCTTTCATCAAACTCTGAAATTCCTTCTGTTTGAACAGTTGATTCACATTAATATGATGATGAATTAACAGAAGGTTTCCTGATGGAATCATCTTTTCTTTTTTCGCCAGTTCAATCAGTTCATTAAAATAATGGACATACACACTTAAATTAGCACGCTCCGTCTGCTTCCTTAAAGAAAGAATCTTCCTTGCAGGCTGCCATGCAGTCGTAATAATGGAATCAGAGGCAGAATCAGAATGGATGATTGTTAATTCCTTTTCCATATTTTCAATTCGCTGATTGATGGATGCAGCTGTTTTCTTTAATTCGTATATTTCATCCTCAATTTCATCACGCTTCTTTTTCATGACAGTCAGCTGATTTGATAGGCTGTCTTCCTCAAGCATTTTGCTTATGTCCCCAATGGAAAAATTCAGCTCTCTCAAATTTTGGATGATTCTGATCTTGGCAATATCCTTAAAGGTATAGTAGCGGTAGTTTGTCATCTTGTTCAGCCCTGCTGGTTTTAGCAGGCTGATTTGGTCGTAATAGCGTAATGTTGAAGCAACTGTGCCGCATAACCTGGCAGCCTCGCCGATTGTGTAGTAGTCTTTTTCAACCATTTTGACACCTCTTGTCTTCTCTTGCGCCTGAGAAAAGTATAACAAATCATCCTATTTTTAAAAAAGAGGTTGACCTTAAAGCTGCTTTAAGGCTGATAATCATGGTTATCAATCAACAAGGAGAAGATTTTACAGTGAAGAAAACAGCCATAATACTAGCAGCAGTTCTATTTTTTAGCACAGCAGGAGCTGCCGGTTATTTATCCATTCCATTTACAATTTCAAAAAACAATCAATTTCATAAGGAGCTGAATCAGTCTGATTATGACAGTCAGAATACAATGAACAGGTTAACTGAAATCATGGACAAAAATGAGGCGGACTCGTTGTTTATTATGGAAGGCCAGAACGTGCTTGCCGAATACGGAGAGAGTGATCAAATTTCAAATGTTGCCTCCGTCAGAAAAAGCCTCATTAGTGCTCTTTTTGGAATTGCCGAGTCAAAAGGATTAATAAATGTAGATCGAACACTGGAGGAGCTGGGGATTGATGACACGAAAAATCCGCTTTCTGAAAAGGAGAAACAAGCGACAGTAGAAGATTTGCTGAAAGCACGTTCCGGTATTTACATTACATCCTTGGGCGAATCAAAAGATATGAAAGAAAAAAGACCTGAGAGAGGCACCTACAGCCATAACGAGCACTACTACTATAACAACTGGGATTTTAATACTCTAGGCGTCATTTTTGAACAGGAGACAGGCACATCCCTAGGCGAAGCTTTCTACGAATGGATTGCCAAACCAACAGAGATGAAGAAATTCCAGCCGTCAAATGTGGTTTATCAGGAGTCAGAAGAAACTTCCATGCCAATGTACAGATTCTACATGTGCGCAGAAGACCTTACGAGGTTCGGCTCGCTTTATGCCAATAACGGGAAGTGGAGAGATAAGCAAATCATTCCTGAAAATTGGATTGATGCCAGTTTTGAAGCGTACTCTGAAATAACCGATGTCGACAGATTTACGGGGTACGGCTATTTATGGTGGCTGGAAAAGCAAAAGGATCAAATGCTGCAATGGGCGGTTGGCGCAGGGGGACAGTATGTGGTTGTAGATAGAGAAAGCAAGATCTCTCTTGCGATGATGAACAACACGGGGACGTCTCCATTGGGAGTGTTCTGGTACCGCACATTTGATGGAGGGGAAGAACCTTATTCAGATGTCAGGGACGTTTTTGAGCTCGCTAAAAACAGTATAATGAAAAGACAAAAGTAAACTGCTGCCCCTTATGCTTATGCTGAGGGGCATTTTTTATGAGATGCTGTTTTTTCAGAAGGTAACGACTGTACGTTTTTGATACAAAAGGAAGGAGATTCGCGGATTGTAAAGAAGTAAGGTTAGAGAAGCGAAATCATTTACTGAAAGAGAGGGACCTCACCATGCATTCACAGACGATGTTTATTGCGGGACATGCGCGCCTGCCTGCAGGAATGGCGGCGAAGAACGTATACGATATGCTGACCATTACGGTTGAAATTGATAAAAGATATGCGGTGATTCTTGAAGCCTCCTGCACCCTTGCAACGGAGCACGGAAGAGATTTTGTCGGACGCCTTCTCCGGGGCTACAGCCTTCAGAACGGGGTGGATGAAGTCACTGAGCATGTCAGGGAACATTACTGCGGAAAAGCCATCCATGCCATCATCGCTGCGCTGTCTGATCTGCATTTTCAATATCAGCAGCTGAAGATTGAACGGTGAGGACATGAAAACAGAAACGCTGATGAATATCCCTTTTCCGTGCATGATGACTACGGACGAGCAGGTGATTGTACAGGCCAATGCCTCTTTAAAGAAGCTGAGTGGCGGTATGGAAACTGATGGACGCCATATCAATCAAGTATTTGACGTGTGGGATGAGCTTGGCGGCGGGAAGCTGATTCAGGCTGCATGCGGCAACACCAGCTGTATTTTCATAAAAACGTCCATACAGGATTCAGCGGACTGCCTTTATATTGGCACGATTTCGACTGAGCTTGTTTCATTGATTGATGAACTGAAGGAATCAAAGCGGATTAACCGGGAACTGGATGCGATTATTGATAATTCCTATGACGGCATTTACATAACAGATAAAGATGGGGTCACTCTCAGGACGAACCGTGCCATCGAGCGGATTACAGGCATACCAAAGGAATATTACACAGGGAAAAATGTAAACGCTCTTATTGAGCGCGGGATTCTTGAAAATTCAGTGACCCATAAAGTGATGGAAAAAAGAAGAAGCGTGTCAGTGGTGCAGCTCAACCGGACAGGAAAAGAAACGCTGCTGACAGGAAACCCTGTCTTTAATGACAATGGTGAAATTGAGAGCATCGTTACAAATATCAGAGATTTATCCGAGCTGAACGATTTGCAGAACGCTCTCAGGAAAGCAACGAAACTCAATGACAGCTATAAAAAAGAAATTGAACGTCTTAAAAGAAAAAACAGCAGCGGTGACGTTATTATCGAGAGCGAAGAGCTTGCAGCCATTTATGAAACGGCTGACAGAATCGTCAACGTGGAAGCGACCGTTCTCATTCTGGGTGAGACAGGCGTCGGAAAGGATGTGCTTGCCCGCTACATTTACAGCAGAAGCGGGCGCTCAGATAGAGGGAGGTTTATTAAAGTGAACTGCGGGGCCATCCCCCCTGATCTTCTGGAATCTGAATTGTTTGGCTATGAGGGCGGAGCCTTTACTGGCGCAAATAAACAAGGGAAACCGGGTATGTTTGAACTTGCAGACGGAGGCGTCCTGTTTTTGGATGAGGTGGGCGAGCTTCCGCTGAATCTGCAGGTTAAGCTGCTTCGCGTGATTCAGGAGAAAGAGTTTCAGCGGGTCGGTGCAACGGTTTCTAAAAAAGCAGATGTCCGAATTCTTGCTGCGACAAATAAGGACTTGAAAGAAATGGTTCAAAACGGAGAGTTCCGCGAAGATTTATTTTACCGTCTCAATGTTGTTCCAATTTTCATTCCTCCTCTCAGGAACCGGAAAAACGACATACTGCCGATTGTTACTTTCTTTTTGGAAAAAGCCAATCTTAAGTACGGCAAGAGCAAACGGATGGATGCAGCGCTGAAAGATTTCTTTTACACCTACAGCTGGCCGGGAAATGTCCGGGAGCTTGCCAATTTGGTTGAGAGGCTTGTGCTGATCAGTGAAGAGGATGTGCTGACACATGAGAATCTGCCGGCCGAGTACAAAGGGGAAGGGCCGATTAAGCTATCTGAAATTGTCACGTTAAAAGAAGCTGCTGAACTCGCGGAAGAAAAAATCCTGACTCTTGCTGTCCAAAAATACCGGACAACCTATGAAATGGCAGAAGCTCTGGACAGCAGCCAGCCGACGATTGTCCGAAAACTGAAGAAGTACGGACTTGCTGTCAGGCAGCCTGTCCACTAATTTGCCTGAGGAACGGCCTGTCGCCGGCACATCCTTCATACAATTGTCGAATATTCTGCGCTCTCCCCGTGGTACAATAAAGCATATTGAAACACAAGGAGAGAATTTTATGGAACAGACACATCGCTCAGGCAAGAATTACACGGCGATTATCGTAACCCTTTCCCTTGTCGTCAATGCCATCATCCTAGGCTTGTTCTTTTTGCCGATCGGATACGGCGGCGAGGTTACATTCGATATTCATATTTTTCCGCGGATCAATGCCGTACTGAACAGCTTCACCTTTGTCTTTTTAGTCATTGCGCTCGTATCGATTATTAAGAAAAACGTCAAGCTTCATAAAGGCTTCATACTGGCAGCCTTTACGACAACTCTGCTTTTCTGCGTGTCGTATTTGACCTATCATTACCTTTCAGTTGAAACGACCCGGTTCGGCGGAGAAGGAATCATCCGCAGCGTGTACTTCTTTATTTTAATTACACACAGCTTCCTCGCAGCCATCATTGTGCCGCTTGCGCTTTTCTCACTCGTGTGGGGATGGACTGGCCAGCTTGACAAGCACCGCAAAATTGTCCGCTGGAGCATGCCGATCTGGCTTTATGTAAGCTTTACAGGTGTTGTTGTGTATTTGATGATTTCCCCGTACTATTAAGGAGCTCAGCTTTTGCTGGGCTTTTTTTGTGTTTTCAAAAGACGGAACTATTTTTAAAAGTATAATGATTTTAATAGAACTTTTTTGAAACTTTTCCAGCATGTGTTTCCTCTAACAGCTGAAAGGAGAGGAAGAAGTGGACATACATACTGTAAAAAAAGCGATGAAAGGCAATGAAAAAGCCTTTGAAAAACTGATCAAACAGGAAAGTACAAAGCTGTATAAAACCGCGTTTATATATGTGAGAAACAAAGAAGACGCACTGGATGTTCTCCAGGACACGGTCTGCAAAGCGTTTATCTCGATTGGAACGTTAAAGCAGCCCGAATATTTCAGTACGTGGCTGATGAAGATTTTAATCAGAACAGCCTTTGAGCTGCTGAGAAAGAAGAAGAAAGCCGTTGCCATGGAAAGTGCGTTCCTTGAGAACGTTTCTTTTGTGCAAAAGGAAAATGACCTGGATCTTGTCCGTGCGATAAGCGGACTTAGTGAAAACTACCAGACCGTTATTCTCTTGTTTTATTATCACGATTTACCAATCCGGACAATTTCAGACATGATGGAAAAACCCGAAAACACAGTGAAAACCTATTTGCGCAGAGCTAAAGCTGAGCTGAAAGCAGCCCTTGAAGGAGGAAAAGACCATGAACAAAAGCTGGTTTGACAGTCAGATCGATCAAATTGCCGTACCGGAAGACGACATTATGGCCGCCGTGTCCCGCGGAATACATGAAGGCAAAAAACAAAAAAAGAAGAAAATGTTCGCTTCTGCCGGAGTTTTGTCAGGATCTGCAGCTGCCATCATTCTTGGAACAGGGTTTTTCTTTGCGCCAGTCAATGGGGTGCTCGCGAGTGTTCCACTGATTGGATCACTCTATGAACCGTTCTCTTCCTTTACGATAGGAAAAGAACTTGCTTCAGCAGGACTCGTCAAGGAACTGAACGAGAAGGCTGAAAGCGGCGGAATAAGTATTACGCTGACAAGTGCTTATTATGAAGGAAATGTTGTCGGAATCACGTTTAAAGCCGAAGGGGAAAACCTGCCGGAGAAATGGAAAGAAGGCCCGAATGATCCCGCTTCCGGCTACAGCCTGTCATTATTTGACGGCAAAGAATCCAGTCAGCTGGCGGGCAGTCATTCACTCGTTGAAACAGAAAATGGATACATTGGAACGGCTGAGTATTACTTGGATGAAAAGAAGCTTCCCTCGGACTTTACTCTTCCGTTGACATTCACTTCAATTGCCGGAGAAAAAGGTGACTGGAAATTTGAAGTACCTTTAAAGCGGATTGAACCTAAGGTACTTGCCGTAAACGGAGTGTCGAAATCAGGAAGCGAATCGGTAACTATTCAAACTGTCGCAAAAGGGAAAACGACGACAGTGATTGAATACAAAACGATTCTTTCAAACGAATATGACCAACTCTCTTTTAAGATAAAGGATGCAGGAGGCAAAGAACAGTTTCCAGTGAGCAGCCAGGTGATCCGTTCTGAGAAAAAAGCTGGAATGATCGTCACAGACTGGCGCGTGTTATATACAGATGATCTTTTAAAAAATGAAGATGTGTTAACAGTTCTTCCTGTTATTGAAAGGGATGAGTCTCCGACAATGGCTAAACTGTCACCAGCGCTTGTCGTTGAAAGCAGCCGGTTTGGCTATCAGCTGCGAGTGGAACAGGTGAAAAGAGATGGAGATCAGCTCATTGTTGATTATCATCTTTCAAATGCTTCTGATGAGGAATTCAAAAAGGGCGTATTTCAGAACTTTGCAGAAGGAGTTTCCATTAAAAACAAAGAGACTCTCATGAACGGCAAAATAAGTATAGCTGCTGATAATAAGGAACTTCGCTTTCAGTCGGTCTATGCCATTCCCTCTGAAACCGATATGAAAGATTTAACACTGTCTGTGCCGTTTGGTGTACTTAGCATGAACCGGCCTTCTGAAAAAATGGAGCCGATTAAAATAGAGTTGGAATAGGACGGTTTGTACCTGATATAAAATGATGCTCCTAACATATAGTTGGGGGCATTTTTTATGGGGGCTGCTGATGGTTTATAGAGTTGGAATCGTGACTTTTAATTTGTGCTGCTAGCTCATGTTTAGAACACTCTCGGCGGGGCTTCGTACTGAGTATGTGTTGCTAAATCATTTATAGAGCATTTTTGCGAGGCCCCGTACTGAGTTAGTGTTGCTAAAACATTTATAGAACACTTTTGGCGGAGCTCCGGGTAGAATTTGTGTTGCTAACTCATGTTTAGAGCACTTTCGGAAGGGCCCAGCACTGAGTTAGTGTTGCTAACTCATGTTTAGAGCACTTTCGGAAGGGCCCAGCACTGAGTTAGTGTTGCTAACTCATGTTTAGAACACTTTAGACGGAGTGCCAAACCTTGTGACCAGGATCCACGCGCCAAGCTAAAAAAGAGGTCATCTCAGAGTCTCCAAACGAGCTTACAGTCCGAATCCAGTGTCTAACAATCCGAATCGCACCTCTAACCAGCGCGGTACCCGGTCTGACGATCCAAATTAGGCTTCTAACAGTCCAACGCAACGCCAAATACAGTCCAAATCTCAATAAAAACAGCAATCAGCCGCAGCCAAAAAAGAGCGAAGATGCCTCTTTTCTAGAAACCTTGTGACCAGGATACCTGTTCCATTAAAAAAAGAGGTCATCTCAGAGTCTCTAAACGAGCTAACAGTCCGAATCCAGTGTCTAACGATCCGAATTGCACCTCTAACAAGCGCGATACCCGGTCTAACGATCCAACTAGGCTTATAACAGTCCAACGCCAAATCCATGCCGCACCGAGTTTGTGCTGCTAACTCAAGATTAGAACACTATCGGCTGGGCCTCGCACCGAGTTTGTGCTGCTAACTCATTTATACAACACTTTCGGGCTGGCCCCGCACTGAGTTTGTGCTTCTAAATCATGTATAGAACACTTTCGGTGGGGCTCCGCACTGAGTTTGTGTTGCTAAATGATTTATAGAACACTTTCGGCGGGGCTCCGCACTGAGTTTGTGCTGGTAAATCATGTATAGAACACTTTCGGCCGAGCCCCGCACCGAGTTTGTGCTGCTAACTCAAGTTTAGAACACTATCGGCTGGGCTTCGCACTGAGTTTGTGCAGCTAACTCATGCATAGAGCACTTTCGGCTTGGCCCCGCACTGAGATTGTGCTGCTAATTCATAATAGTCTAAAGCCAGCACCAATCAGCCCTTGATGCTCCCGAAGGTTTGGCACAGCACCCTCCATCATTCATTCCTGAATCCTCTGATTCAAAAATGAATCGCAAATACCCCGTAATCTCGACAAATTCAATTCAAAAATGAATCACCTCATTCTTTAAATCCTTTAAGATTCCCGTTTTACATCTTGGCACACTTCTTGCATCTATATAAGCAACAACAAAAAAGGGGGATTTAAGGATGCAGGCAACCGTCACACCGGAAATTGAACAAATGAGGAAAATGGTTAGGAGTTTTGTTGATCAGGAGGTTGAACCGTACGCTCAGCAGATTGAGGATGAGGACAGGATTCCGGATCATCTTGTGGAGCAGGCGAAGGATCTGGGACTGTTTGGGATCAGCATTCCTGAGGAGTACGGCGGTATTGGGCTGAATGCGGTCGGAAAGGCGGTCGTGCTTGAACAGCTCGGTCATACCCACAATGGGTTTGTCAGTCTGATCAGCGCTCACACTGGCATCGGAAGCACAGGACTGGTGAAGCTCGCATCAGAGCACTTAAAACAAAAATATTTGCCGGAAATGGCAGCGGGGAAAAAGATTGCTGCTTTTGCATTATCTGAGCCGGGTGCGGGATCTGATGCGACGAATCTTTCAACTCGTGCAGAAAAAAGAGGCAATCAGTGGATCTTGAACGGAACGAAGCATTTCATTACGAATGCGCCAGTTGCGGATGTGTTCACTGTTTTTGCTCTGACGGACAAGGATAAGGGAGCAAAAGGCGGAATCACCGCGTTTTTAATCGAAAAGGATTTTCCGGGATTTTCTCTTGGAAAAAAAGATAAAAAAATGGGTCTTCGCGGGTCTCATACGGCACAGCTGATTTTTGAGGACTGTATCGTTCCTGAGGAAAATGTGATTGGTGAGGTCGGGATGGGATACATGTCGGCACTGAAAATTCTCAGTGAAGGCAGGGTTGGCCTTGCTGCTAGGGCTGTCGGGTCATGCGACAAACTGATAGCGCTTTCAGCATCTTACGCAAAAGAAAGGGTACAATTCGGAAAACCGATTGCCGACAATCAGGCGATCCAATGGATGCTTGCGGATATGGCAACCGAAACAGAGGCAGCACGGACTTTGACTTACATGGCAGCATCTATGATTGACGAAGGGAAAAAAGTAATCAAAGAAGCATCGATGGCTAAGCTTTTTGCATCCGACGTTTTTAACCGCGTTGCGGACAAAGCGGTACAGATTCACGGCGGGATGGGCTATGTTTCCGACTATCCGGTTGAGCGCTTTTACCGTGATGCGCGAATTACTAAGATTTATGAAGGAACGAACGAAATTCAGCGTCTGATCATTGCAAGACGCGTGCTTGAAGAAAATTAGGCGACTGGGGGGAATCAACATGCGCTGGACTGTGCTTGTACTGCTGTTTTTCGGAATGTTCATTAACTTTGCTGATAAATCCATTACTGGACTTGCGGCTGTGCCGATTATGAAGGAATTTAATCTTTCCTATGCCGACTGGGGTCTTGTGGGAAGCAGCTATTACTGGCTGTATCCGGTGACGGGTATTTTCGGGGCTGCCTGGGCAGACAGAGTCGGAGCGAAGAAGGTTCTCGGTTTTCTGATGCTTACGTGGGCTGTGCTGCAGATTGGCGTATTGGCCATTGCAGGTCTTCCGCTTCTTTTGCTTTACCGGTTTTTGCTCGGGGCATTTGAAGGTCCGTTCAGTCCGATTGCCTATAATCACGCCAATACGTGGTTTCCGCCGAAGCTTCGAGGCCTGGCAAATTCCGTTGTTGTTTCAGGAGCAACACTTGGAGCAATGGTCGCAGCTCCGATTTTAGTCGCCCTCATCCACATGTTCGGCTGGAGGGTTGCGTTCGCAGTTCTTGGTCTGGCAAGCATTGTGTGGTTTGTGGCGATTCAGTTTACTAGAGATGTTCCTCGTGCAGATGAGCTTGAAGAAGAGGAAAAGCCAAAAGTGAAAAAACTCGAAAAACTTGATTTGAAAGCATTTATGCTGATGCTGTCAAAACCTTCCGCCCTTTTTACGACGCTTGCTTATTTTTCAACCTATCTTCTTGTCGTCTGGTTTGCCGTCTGGCTGCCTGTTTACCTTGTGAAGGTTGTCAATATGAGCAGCATGGAGATGGGGTATGCCGTATCTGGCATCGGTCTGGTTTCAGTCGGTGTTTATATCGGAGTATCTGTTTTATCAGACAGAATGTTTAAGAAAAACAAAGATTGGAAGACCTCGCGCGTATATGTTGTCGGTTACGCCATGATTATCGGGGCAGTGCTTCTAGCTTCTACCGCTCTTGTCACAAACGCTGTCTGGGTCATCATCGCTATGTGCCTTGCTAAAGGTCTTACATACGCTATCCTGACGATAGGACCGACAATTATGATTCAGCTGCTGCCTGACAGAGGAAATCTTATGACGAGTATTCTGACGTCTTCAGGGAACCTTGCAGGAATTGTAGGTCCGCTTATTACAGGGTATATCGTTGCTGCCGGCGGAGAAAACAGTGCAGCAGGGTTTGACTGGTCCATCTTGTTTATGGCCGGACTGATCGTTTTGTTCGGAGTCTTATTTACTGCATTTGTAAGACCGCAGCAGAAAATCGATTTTGCGCCCGAGCAGCAGGCCGCAATTGGCAAGTAGGGGGTATGCATTGTGAAAAAAGGAATAGAACGGCCCTGGAACTCTTTTTACCAGCACAGGGATGTCCATCTGCCTGAGCAATCTCTCTACATGATGCTGCAGAATACAGCAGAGAGATACGGAAATCAGACGGCCATTTTGTTTGAAGGAGAAGAGACGTCCTATTTGGAGCTTAAGGACCGGGTTGACAGGCTGGCAGGAGCCTGGAGGGAACTGGGCCTTGTAAAAGGGAACCGTATTGGCCTGATGCTAGCCAATCACCCTGATTATGTTGTTTCGTACTATGCCGCACATGCACTTGGTCTTGTTGTGGTTCAGATTAATCCGATGTATACGGCCCGGGAGCTTCTTCAGATTGTGATGGACGCGGAAGTGACCGCTATCGTCGCAGATAAAGCGGGAAGAGAAACCATCAGGAAAATCAGTGATATCTTCACTTTCTCTTATACATTTGGTTCTCAGCCGGACGGGCAGGACGATTCATTTTCCAGTCTTGATCACTTGATTGAATCCGGGAAGCCTCTCCATCAGCCGGAAGAAATTGATGCAGCGGAAGATGTGGCGGTGATTCAGTACACAGGCGGGACAACCGGAAAAATGAAAGGCGCCATGCTCACTCACTACAACCTGACCGCAAATGTCTATCAAAGCTACCTGATGTATGGCGACTCTATGATTCAAGGAGAGGAAACCGTACTCATTGCAACGCCTCTCTACCATGTTTACGCGATGACAAGCGGGATGAATCTTGGCATTTTCATAGGCGGAAGGCTTCTGCTTTTCCGAAAATTTGAGATTGATGATGTTCTGGAAAAAATCAAAGTGTACAGACCGACTTTTTTTCCCGGTGTTCCAAAGATGTACATTGCGTTTGTCAATCATCCCCAAATTGAGGAAGCGAAGCTCCATTGCTTAAAGTTGTGTTCCTCAGGGTCTGCACCGCTTCCGGTGGAAATCATTCAGCGCTTTGAAAAGCTGACAGGTACAAGAATCGGAGAAGGGTTCGGTCTTTCCGAAGCTTCACCTTCCACCCACCGCAATCCGCCTTTTGGAAAACGGAAAATAGGGAGCATCGGCATTCCTGTTCCCCTGACAGACTGCATGATTGTAGATGAAGACAACAGGGAGCTCGGTCCAAAAAGCGTGGGGGAACTGCTGATTAAGGGACCCCAGATTATGAAGGGCTACTGGAAAAATGAAAGCGAAACGCATGCAGCACTTCAAAACGGCTGGCTGTATACGGGAGATCTCGCGACGATGGATGAAGAAGGCTATTTTTACATCGTCGGGCGGAAAAAGGAAATGATCATTCTTGGCGGATTCAATGTTTATCCTCAGGAAATTGAGGGTGTCCTTTATGAGCATCCGGATGTAAAAGAAGCTGCTGTAGTAGGGCTGCCTGATGAAGAACACGGGGAGAGAGTCAAAGCTTACGTTGTTCCTAAAGATGGAAGACTAATAGATGCAGAGGAATTAAAAGGATACTGCTATACAAAGCTGACGCCTTATAAAGTGCCGAAGCAGTTTGAAGTCAGGGAGAGCCTCCCGAGAAACACAGTGGGAAAACTGCTGAAGCGGCTGCTGATTAAAGAAGAGAGTTTGAAAGGGGAGAATGGAAATGAAGATTCATGAGATTGCTGTTATTGGTTCAGGAACAATGGGGTCGCAGATTGCCATGGTGTGTGCACTTTCAGGCTATCCTGTAACGCTTCAGGATGTGAGCGGAGAAAGTCTGGCAAAAGCAAAGGATTTTCTTCATCAGCAGATGGATAAGCGGGTGAAAAAGGGGAGGTATACAGCTGAAGAAACGGATGCTGCATTCAGCAGAATTTTATTTACCTCAAACCTGGCGGATGTAAGAGATGCCGACCTTGTCATTGAGGCCATTGTTGAAAAGCTGGATGTAAAAAGAGAACTGTTCAGGCAGCTGGATAAAATCACGCAGCCGCATGCCATTTTGGCTACAAACAGCTCAACGATCGTAAGCTCGAAACTTGCTGATGCGACCAGCCACCCTGAAAAAGTCTGCAACATTCACTTCTTTAACCCAGCCCTTGTCATGGAGCTTGTAGAAGTCGTGAAAGGACCGCACACGTCAGAAGAAACAGCTAATACAGCCATGGAATTTGTTAAAACGATTAAAAAGACTCCTGTTTTGTTGAAAAAAGAGATTTCAGGTTTTATAGCCAACCGCATATTAGGCAAGCTCATGGATGAAGCTGTCTTTCTGCTTGAAAACGGCTATGCCTCTCACGAAGAAATTGATCTGGTGTGTACGAAAGCGCTGAATCATCCGATTGGTCCTTTTGCCCTGATGGACCTGACCGGTATTGACGTCAATTACTTTGTCCGCATGCAGCGCTATGAAGAGAGCGGGGACGAACGGGACATGCCTGCAAAAATAGTCCGTGAAAAAGTGCAGAACGGAGAACTCGGCCGGAAGACCGGAAAAGGCTTCTATACGTATGAAAAGGCCGCTGTGGAGGGATAGGGTGAAAAAAATCAGTGTGATCGGTGCAGGAACAATGGGGCGGGGAATTGCTTATGCATGTGCTGCTGCAGGCTATGAAGTGACCATCCAGGACATATCAGAACAATCTTTGGAAACGGCGCGCTCATACATCAGCAAGCAAGCCGCAAAAGCCGGAATAAGCATAGAAAACGCAAACCTTGAATTTACGACTGACCTGAAATCAGCTGCAACGGACGCCGACTTAATCATAGAAGCCGTTCTTGAATTAATGGATCTTAAAATCAGCGTGTTTAAAGAGCTTGACCGATATGCAAAGCCTTCAGCCATTCTTGCGACGAATACATCAACCATGAGCCCGACTGAAATTGCCGCGCAGACAGGCAGACCGAATCAGTGTATTGCCCTTCATTTTTTCAACCCTGTCCCTAAAATGAAGCTGATTGAAGTCATATGCGGTCTCGAAACATCAGATGAAACGGTTGAAAGCTGCTTTCATTTCGGCGAAAAGCTTGGAAAAGAATGCGTGAGAATCAATGAATACCCGGGTTTTGCGGTCAGCCGGATGAATTGCCTGATCGGAAATGAGGCGATGACGATGCTTATGGAGGGTGTCGGATCTGCAGAAGACATCGATAAAGCCATGAAGCTTGGATTAAATCACCCTATGGGTCCTTTGGAATTAGCCGATCTAGTGGGACTTGATACAAGGCTTCGCAACATGGAATATCTGCACCGGACACTCGGTGAAAAATTCCGCCCCTGTCCGATTCTTGTGAAATACGTGAAAGCCGGATGGCTCGGAAAGAAAAGCGGACGCGGTTTTTATACTTACAGCTAGGAGGCCATGCATATGAATTTTCAATTGGATGAGGATATTCTGCTGTTAAAGCGGGGTGTCCGCGACTTTGTTCAAACAGAGGTTGAAGCGGCTGCAATGGAAATTGAAGAATCGAATGCAATCCCTGAACGGATTATTGCCATGTCAAAAGAGCTCGGACTATTTGGTTTAAGTATTCCCGAAGAATACGGCGGCCTTGGCATCGGAATGGTTGGAAAGTGTGCTCTGTACGAAGAAATCGGAGCTACACATAACGGGTACACTACGCTGATTGGCGCTCATACAGGAATCGGTACCGTTGGTATTGTGGAAATGGGAAATGAAGGGCAGAAACAAAAATATCTCCCGCAAATGGCTGCCGGAGAGCAAATCGGAGCATTTGCACTGACTGAGCCGAGCGCAGGATCCAATGCGACCAATCTGAAATCAACAGCTGTAAAAAGAGGTGATAAATACATCCTGAACGGGACGAAGCATTACATTACAAACGCGACGGAAGCAGGTGTTTTTACTGTAATGGCTGTGACGGATCCCGCCAAAGGTCCGAAGGGAATCACCTCCTTTATTGTGGAAAAAGATTTTCCCGGCTTCCAAGTAGGAGCTGTTGAAAAGAAAATGGGCCTTCGCGGGTCTCATTCGGCTGAAATCATCATGGAGGATTGCGAGGTTCCAGCAGAAAACGTTCTCGGTGAGGAAGGGCAGGGGTATGTGAATGCCCTGAAGATTCTGGCCAACGGAAGAGCGGGGCTTGCTGCAAGGAATCTTGGTTCATGTCAAAAACTGCTCGATCTTTCCATGCTTTATGCAAAGGACAGAGTGCAATTTGATGTTCCAATCTTTGAGCATCAGGCAGTTTCCCACATGATTGCGGAGATGGCCATGGAAATTGAAGCATTGCGTTCTTTTACCTACAGGGTCGCCTGGATGGTTGATGAAGGCATGAAAGTTATAAAAGAAGCAGCCATGCT
The DNA here is from genome assembly GCF_016839225.1 of Metabacillus sp. cB07. Taxonomy (NCBI): domain Bacteria; kingdom Bacillati; phylum Bacillota; class Bacilli; order Caryophanales; family Bacillaceae; genus Metabacillus; species Metabacillus sp. cB07. The sequence goes on from NZ_CP069296.1 coordinate 1,363,599, forward strand.
GAAGCTGTTCGGGTCAGAGGTGTACAACAGAATTGCAGACAAGGCGGTTCAAGTGCACGGCGGGATCGGGTACATTGCGGATTATCCGATTGAACGTTTTTTCCGTGATGCAAGAATCACAAGAATTTATGAAGGCACGTCCGAAATTCAGAAGAACATCATTGCAGGTCAGCTGAAAAAGCAGTATCAGCAGCAATAGAAAGGGTGAGGGTATGGATTCAATTATTATTGCAAGTGCTGTCCGGACAGCGATTGGGCGCTACGGGGGAACGCTTAAGGACGTTGAGGCAAGCATGCTCGCAGCAAGGGTCATTCAGGAATCCGTTGTCCGCGCTGGGATTACGCCCGAACAGGTGGACGAAGTCATTTTAGGCGAAGTCAGGCAAACGACAATGGCTTCGAATGTTGCAAGGGTTGCAGCGCTCCGTGCGGGTATTCCTGAAACTTCACCCGCCTTTTCCATCAACCGCCTCTGCGCATCCGGCATGCAGGCCATCGCATCAGGAGTTCAGCAGATCATGTCAGGCCAAGCCGAGATTGTTATTGCCGGAGGAACCGAAAACATGAGCCAGGCTCCCATTTATTTAAGGGGATCACGCTTTGGCGGAGATGCAGCTGTACTTGTTGATTCGAACAAAGAAAATGGCCAGCAGCCTAAAGAGATCTATGGAGAGCACCTGGGCATGGGAATAACAGCTGAAAATGTAGCCGAAAAGTATGGCATTACAAGGGAAGATCAGGATGCATTTGCAATCGAAAGCCAGCAGAGAACAGCGAGAGCGGTTCATCAGCAACTTTTTGAAGAGGAGATTGCACCTGTTGAAGTGCCGACTAAAAAAGGCCCGGTTACATTCAAGACAGATGAACACCCCCGTCCGGAATCAACCTATGAAAAGCTGTCAAAGCTAAAGCCCGCTTTCCGCAAATCAGGCACGGTCACGGCAGGGAATGCGTGCGGCAGAAATGACGGGGCTTCAGCCGTTGTCCTGATGAGGGAGAGTAAAGCCAAAGAGCTTGGAATTACGCCAATGGCAAGAATCACGGATTGGGCAGCGGCAGGAGTTTCCCCGGAAATTATGGGAATCGGACCCGTCCCTGCCGTAAGAAAACTGCTCGAGAGAACGGGGAAATCCATAGAAGACATCGATTTATTCGAAGTGAATGAAGCCTTTGCTTCCCAGGCTCTGGCCGTCATAAGAGAGCTTGGACTCGATTCTTCGAAAGTGAATGTAAACGGGGGAGCGATAGCACTCGGTCATCCGCTTGGGGCTACTGGTGCAAGAATAACGGTCTCTCTGCTGCATGAAATGAAGCGTTCCGGCAAAAAGACCGGAATTTCAACACTCTGCATCGGCGGCGGACAGGGAATGGCACTGATGCTGGAGCTCGTTTAAATGAAAGCTCCGGACATGGTGCATTCCTCGTTTTTCAGCCATTTATCAATGAAAAGAGAAGAGAATCAAGGAGACGCTGTTGTTATTTCGGTTGAGACGTGCAGGGAGCATCTGCTTGATGAGGATACGGTTGGGACCGGTGTGTTTTACACACTGCTTGATATTGCAATGGGGACTGCAGCATCACTCGCAGGAGCAGCTCCCACTGCAACTATCGTTCTGAGTTCAACGATCATAGACCCGACACCTGCTCCATTTTTCACTTGTACAGCTAAGGTTATCTGCTCCAGGGACGGGATAGCATCTGCAGAAGGCTGGGTATACAGATCAGATCAGACATTGGCAGCTATTGGACACGGAGATTTTAAATTGCTGAAAACAAGGGGCTGAAATAGATGAATGCTTTTGCAAATATTGAAGTGAAAAAATCAGGGCAGTTTGCCTATTTGATCATTAACCGTCCTGAACGCAGAAATGCATTAAATAAAGAAACACTTGATGAAATGACCGAGGCTCTTCAGGAACTGGCAAAAGACGATGAAACAGGCTGCATCATCTTTACGGGGAGCGGCGAGAAATCATTTGCCGCCGGAGCTGATATTGGCCAGCTGAAAACACGGACTGCTCTGGATGTCTTTAATCCCGGGGGGATGCAGCAGGTATACGACTACATAGAGACATATGAAAAGCCGACGATTGCCATGGTCAATGGATTTGCATTAGGAGGAGGCTGCGAGCTTGCTATGGCTTGTGACATCCGCATAGCCTCTGAACAGGCAAAGTTCGGATTGCCGGAACTGAATCTCTCCATTATCCCAAGTGCCGGCGGGACGCAGCGGCTTGCAAGACTGATTGGAAAAGGGCCCGCGATGAACATGATTCTGAGAGGGAAAATCATTGATGCAAACGAAGCCTATCGCATCGGCTTAGTGTCTGAGGTGGCAGAAAGCGGACAGCTGCAGGCTAGAACAGAAGAAGCGGCAAAGGAAATTTTATCGAAAGGGCCGCTTGCTGTAAAGCTTGCCAAACTTGCTGTACATGCAGGATTTGATGCCGATCAGAGAACGGGTCTTCTGATTGAGAAGCTCGCACAGGCCGTCCTGTTTTCCACAGAGGACAAAAATGAGGGAACGGCAGCTTTCCTAGAAAAAAGAAAGCCGCAGTTTACGTCCAGATAGAAGGGGTGGCTTTTAATGGCAACGGCAATGGATGTGAAAGAAATAAGGCGGAGCTTTGAGGAAAGTCCTTTTTTTCAGCACATGGGAATCGAAATCGTGCACTTTGAGGAAAATGAAGTGAAAATTAAGCTCCAGATGAAAGAGTATGTCCTGAATGCAAACGGCACACTGCACGGCGGCGTACATGCCACCATGCTTGATTATGTACAGGGGATGCTTCTCAGATCTGTGTCCAAAACAAGGTGTGCCACCATCAATTCCAGCATCCAGTACCTGGCACCGAGCACGGGAGGAGAAATCTATGCGGAAGGAAAGATTCTTCAGCTCGGATATAAGACTGCTTTTATGGAAGGTGAAATAAGAGATTCAGAGGGAAAGCTGCTTGCAAAAGGCTCTGGAACGTTCAAGCTGATCAGGGACGGGGAAGATCATTAGGCAGCCGAAATTTATGCAAAGAAAACAGCCGGGGAGTCTAAATGACTGTTTTTCGGCTGCCGAAACAATAAGCTGATAATCCAAAGTAAGCTGATGGGAAAAAGGGAAAGAGCCGTCTTGAAAACAAATGCCAATCCTGTGAAAAAGAGAAAGAGCTCCTTTATTATCAAGGATTCTTTCTCTTTTTTTGAACATTATTGTTTTTTGATACAGCTCTTAAACTCATTCTTTTACTCTATCAAAGAGGAGAGGAAATAGAATGGTATTCATGTTTGAATATAGTAAAACAGGAATAAATTAGGTCTTATTAACTATGGGAGAACAAGGAAGTTCATTCGTATTTATGCATGTTTATGTAAATGTTATTGTAAAGTAATGATTTTTAATTTATAATTTTAAGAAAATTAGAAATAAAAACAGGGGGAATACAGGTGAAGGTATATGTCTCAGTTGACATGGAAGGAATCACTGGACTCGCTGATGAGACACATGTGAATTCATCTAAGCTCAACTATGAAAGAGGCCGGAAAATCATGACAGAGGAAGCGAATGCTGTCATAGAAGCGGCGTTTGAAGCGGGGGCGAATGAAGTCGTTGTTAATGACAGCCACTCGAAAATGAACAACCTCCTGATTGAAAACCTGCATCCTGATACACAGCTGATCACGGGTGATGTAAAGCCGTACAGCATGGTTCAGGGCCTCGACGGCAGTTTCAGCGGAGCTGTTTTCACAGGCTATCATGCACGTGCTTCAAAAAAAGGGGTCATGTCACATACAATGATTTTCGGTGTGAGAGAAATCTGGATCAATGATGTGGCCGTCGGTGAACTGGGATTTAACGCCTATGTTGCAGGCTATCACGGAGTTCCGGTCATTATGGTTGCAGGAGATGACCAGGCAGCTATGGAAGCGGAGGCTCTTATCCCAAACGTCACGACTGCCGTCGTAAAGGAGACGATTTCACGATCAGTCGTTAAATCTCTTACTCCTTCAAAAGCACAGCAGCTGATAAAAGAGAAGACGGCACTTGCCATTAAGAATAAAGAACATGTAAAACCGCTCACTCCTCCAGACCGACCGCTCATGGCCATTGAATTTGCCAACTATGGACAGGCTGAATGGGCAGCGCTCATGCCGGGAACAGAGCACAAAGAAAACACCACGATTGTCACGTTCCAGGCAAGGGACATTCTCGAAGCCTACCGCGCGATGCTTGTGATGACGGAACTGGCTATGAGAACGACATTCTGTTAGGAAGTGGGATAGCATGAATACATACTTTATAAAACGCCTGATTTCTATGATTTTGACAATCTGGCTGATTATTACTCTGACGTTTGTTCTGATGCACACAATCCCGGGTTCTCCTTTTAACGAAGAGAGAGGGACGAGCGAAGCTGTCCAGCGTAATCTTGAAGCTTTCTATCATCTTGATGAACCGCTTCCGGTTCAATATGCGATGTACATGAAGTCGCTTGTCACATTTGATTTTGGTCCTTCGATCAAAAAGTCGTCACAGACAGTTAACGAGCTTCTTGGGCGCGGTTTTCCGGTGTCGTTTGAGCTTGGAATTGTCACCTTGACAGTTGCCGTATTTTCAGGAATTGCTCTTGGCGTGATTGCTGCATTGCGGCATAACGGATTTATTGATTATCTTGCCATGACCATAGCGGTGCTTGGAATTTCTGTTCCAAACTTCATTATGGCCACACTGCTTATTCAAAACTTTGCGGTCAACTGGAACATCCTTCCTGCTGCTACGTGGTCAAGCCCGCTGCATATGATTTTGCCGACCCTTGCGCTTGCAACTGGACCAATGGCGATTATTGCCCGTCTGACGCGCTCAAGCATGCTTGAAGTGCTCACTCAGGACTACATAAGAACAGCTCGGGCCAAAGGGCTTTCACCAGTGAAAATTGTTTTCAAGCATGCCTTGAGAAATGCGCTTTTGCCGGTTGTAACTGTCCTTGGAACGCTCGCAGCAAGCATTTTGACAGGAACATTCGTTATTGAAAAAATCTTTGCGATACCGGGTATGGGAAAATATTTCATTGAAAGCATCGGAACGAGAGACTATCCCGTTATTATGGGAACGACAGTCTTTTACAGCACCATCTTGATCGTGATGCTGTTTTTAGTAGACATTGCGTACGGAATTCTTGATCCGAGAATTCAAGTGTCAAAACGGGAGGGACGATAATGGAACTGAACAAACAGCACGATCCGCATCTGTCCCGGGATATTCCTGATGCGTGGTTTGCCCCTAAAGGCAAAGACAGCAAAGCAGCAGAAGCGGTTGTAAGACCGAGTCTCTCCTACTGGCACGATGCCTGGAGAAGGCTCCGGAAAAATAAACTGGCAATGACAGGCCTTATCTTTTTAATTTTTATCACATTAATGGCGATTTTCGGCCCATTGATTTCACCTCACTCCGTCAGAACCCAGGTGCTGACAGATCAAAACCTGCCTCCGTCTGCGAAATACTGGTTCGGTACAGACGAGCTTGGCCGCGATGTTTTTACAAGAACGTGGTACGGGGCAAGAATCTCCCTTTTTGTAGCGGCCATTGCTGCTCTGATTGATTTTGCAATCGGTGTTCTGTACGGCGGGATTGCAGGCTACAAAGGCGGAAAAACAGATCATTACATGATGCGCGTGGTCGAAGTTCTGTACGGGCTTCCGTACCTTCTTGTCGTCATTCTCCTGATGGTTGTGATGGGCCCGGGTCTTTTCACCATCATCGTGGCGCTTACAGTGACAGGATGGATCGGCATGGCACGGATCGTGCGCGGACAGGTCCTGCAAATCAAAAACTATGAGTTTGTCCATGCTTCAAAATCGTTCGGCACAAAAACAAGCAGGATCATCAGGAAAAACCTGCTTCCGAATACGATGGGTCCAATCATCGTTCAAATCACGCTTACTGTCCCGTCTGCCATTTTCGCAGAAGCATTTTTAAGCTTTCTCGGTCTCGGCATTCAGGCTCCGTTTGCGAGCTGGGGCGTTATGGCAAGTGATGCCCTCTCGACAATTTTAACTGGACATTGGTGGCGCCTCTTTTTTCCTGCCCTGTGCATCTCCCTGACGATGTTTGCGTTTAACGTGCTTGGAGACGGACTGCAGGATGCGCTTGATCCAAAGCTAAGGAGGTAGCAGCATGACGAAAGTACTTGAAGTTAATGATCTCCATGTTTCGTTCCAGACGTATGGAGGCACTGTAAAAGCTGTCCGCGGAGTAACATTTGACCTCCGCAAAGGAGAGACGCTTGCCATCGTCGGAGAATCAGGCTGCGGAAAAAGCGTGACATCCCAAAGCATTATGCGCCTGATTCCCGAACCCCCAGGCAGCATTGATTCAGGCTCCATTCTCTTTAAGGGAAAGGATCTGACAAAGCTGAAGGAAAAAGACCTCAGGAAAATCAGGGGCGCAGATATCTCCATGATTTTTCAGGATCCGATGACAGCACTGAATCCCACCCTGACAATCGGCGATCAGATTATGGAAGGAATCATGCAGCATGAGAGCATGTCTAAGAGCGAAGCGAAGAAAAAAGCGCTTGAGATGATGAACCTCGTCGGCATTCCAAGTCCTGAAAGCCGTCTGAAGCAATATCCTCATCAGTTCAGCGGAGGGATGAGACAGCGGATCGTCATTGCGATGGCTCTTGTGTGCGAACCTGAGGTTCTGATTGCCGACGAGCCGACAACAGCCCTTGATGTCACCATCCAGGCCCAAATCCTCGATCTGTTCAGGGGCATTCAGAAAAAAACGGGTGTCTCCATTATCCTGATCACGCATGACTTAGGGGTTGTTGCCCAAGTCGCTGACAGAGTAGCAGTCATGTATGCAGGTAAAGTGGTGGAAGCAGGCTCAAGAAGAGAAATCTTCTATCAGCCGCAGCACCCTTACACAAAAGGGCTTCTCCGCTCGATACCGAGACTTGATATCGAAGGGGAAGAGCTAATCCCGATTGCGGGTTCGCCTCCTGATCTGTTTTCGCCTCCGCAGGGATGCCCGTTTTCCGCAAGATGCGAGCATGCAATGGAGGTTTGCGACAGGGTTTATCCATATACTTCAGCCCTGAGCAAAGAGCACCACGTAGACTGCTGGCTGCAGGACAGCCGGGCTTTAGCCGCAGCATCAATGAAATAACATATAAATCAAACAATAAGAGGGGGAAGATTATGAAAAAGTGGTTGGCAATGTTCCTGACGGCCATGCTTGTATTTGTGCTTGCAGCATGTACAGCTAATGAGAGTGCAGGAAAAGAAACAGGCAAAAAAGAAAAAGACGAAGAGAAGATTTTGCATTTAAACAACGGGGCTGAACCTACATCCTTTGATCCGGTCATCGGATTTGATGCGGTTTCCTGGAATGCTCTGAACAACCTTATGGAAGGTCTTACCCGTCTTGGCAAAGACCACGAGCCTGAAGCGGCAATTGCTGAGAAATGGGATGTGTCGGAAGATGGCAAAACATACACATTCCACATTCGCGAAGACGCTAAATGGTCAAATGGCGACGATTTGACAGCAAACGATTTCGTTTTTGCCTGGAAGCGTCTATTAAACCCTGAAACTGGATCTGGTGCAGCTTTCCTCGGTTACTTCATTGAAGGCGGAGAAGCTTATAACAGCGGAACTGGATCAGCAGATGATGTAAAAGTAAAAGCAGTTGACGAGAAGAAATTTGAAGTGACATTAATCAGCCCGCAGGCTTATTTCCTTAGCGTGATTGCAAATCCTGCCTTTTTCCCGGTAAACGAGAAAGTGGCAACAGAAAATCCTGAGTGGTTTGCAGAAGCCGATTCATTTGTAAGCAACGGACCTTTCACACTTGAGTCATGGGAGCATGATAAAGAATTTGTCATGAAGAAAAACGATCAGTACTGGGATGCAAAAAACGTGAAGCTTGACGGCGTTCACTGGGCAATTGTAGAAGATACAAACACAGAATTCCAGCTTTACCAAACTGGTGAGCTAGATACGTCTGACGTGCCTGCTGACCTTGCGGATACTCTTTTTGAAGAAGGAAAAGCAAATGTTGAAGAGCAGGCGGGAGATTACTTCTACCGCATGAACGTTACACTTGAGCCGTTCCAAAACAAAAACATCCGCAAAGCTTTTGCTATGGCGGTTGACCAAAAGCAAATCGTTGATTTTGTAACGAAGAACCAGGAAACAGCAGCTTACGGCTTTGTATCTCCTGGATTTAAAGATCCTTCAGGAAAAGATTTTCGTGAAGTCAGCGGCGACCTTGTCAAAACGGACGCAGCTGAGGCAAAAGCACTTTTAGAAAAAGGCATGAAGGAAGAAGGCTATGAAACACTTCCTGAAGTAACACTTACGTACAGCACAGATGACACACACAAAAAGATTGCAGAAGCTCTGCAGCAAATGTTCAAAGAAAATCTTGGCGTGGACGTGAAGCTTGCAAATCTTGAAGCAAACGTATTTGCAACAGACCAAAAAGCACTTAAATTCCAATTGTCACGCAGTTCGTTCCTTGCTGACTATGCAGATCCTGTGAACTTCCTTGAGAACTTCCAGACTGGCCACAGCATGAACCGCACAGGCTGGACAAACGCTGAGTACGATAAACTTATCAAGGACTCGAAAAATGAATCAGATGAAACAAAACGCTTTGAAATGCTTTACAAAGCAGAAAAGATCTTATTTGATGAGGCACCGATCATTCCAATTCATTTCTACAACCAAGTGTACCTTCAAAATGAAGATGTATCAGGCATCGTCCGTCACCCTGTCGGATACCTTGAACTGAAATGGGCAGATAAGAAGTAAGCTGTGCAAAAGGGGTGTTCACACGAACACCCCTTTTGTCTATAAAGGAGAATGAACCATGATCAAAGCTCAAGCGTTAAAAAAAGGAGACACGGTCGGAATTATTTCCCCGGCAAGTCCCCCGAATAAAGAAAACCTGAAACGCTCTCTCTCATTTCTTGAAAAAAACGGACTGTCGTACCGGTTTGGAAAGCACGCTCAGGACGAGTACGGCTATCTTGCAGGAAGAGATGAAGACAGGGCAGCAGACGTGAACAGCATGTTTGCAGATGAAAGCATCCAAGGGATCATTTGTGCATGCGGCGGATTTGGAACGGCGAGAATGGCATCTCTTCTAGACTATGAGGGTATAAAGAAGAATCCTAAAATCTTCTGGGGATACAGTGATATTACATTTTTACATACAGCCATCAGGCAAAATACCGGCCTTGTCACCTTCCACGGACCAATGCTGAGTTCTGATTTTGGAGAAGAAAAAGGCGTTTTGCCGCTGACAGAATCCTATTTTCAGCAGCTGTTTGACGGCAGCAGCATCACATATGACGAATCAATTTCTCCTCTTGAGATCATGACAGAAGGGGAGGCCGACGGTGAGCTTGTGGGAGGCAATCTTTCCCTGCTTGCAAGCTCACTTGGAACACCATTTGAGATTGATGCTGCCGGAAAACTGCTTTTGATCGAAGATATTGATGAAGAGCCTTATGCGATTGACCGGATGATGAACCAGCTTTATTCAGCGGGCAAACTGACAGAGGCAGCAGGCATTGTCGTGGCAGACTTTCATAATTGCGTTCCTCAAAAACGAAAACGCTCCATTCCGCTTGACGAAGTGGTGGCTCACTATGTTGCTCTATCAGGCAAACCTGCCATAAAAGGGTTCAAAATCGGACACTGCAGTCCCAATATTGCTGTGCCGCTCGGAACAAAAGCTGTCATGAATACGAAAACAAAAACGTTAACCATCCAAAGCGGAATCTCAGGAGTCTGATGATGATGAAAATTGAAAGAATCGAAACATTCAAAGCAGCGGTGCCTCTTATCAAGCCTTTTAAAACGGCGCTCAGAACGGTTGTCACTGCTGAAACCGTTCTTGTGAAAATTACTTGTTCAGAAGGCATAACCGGGTGGGGAGAAGCACCCCCTACCCATGTCATTACAGGGGACAGCACAAGCAGTATTGAAGGCGCCATCCATCACGTTCTCAAACCATTTTTAATCGGAAAAAATCTCGTAAACTATGAAGGTATTTTCCAGGGAATTCAAACAGTTCTTGCAGGTAATTCCAGTGCAAAAGCGGCAGTGGATATCGCTGTTCATGACTGTCTAGCAAAATACAGCAAGCTTCCTCTCTATCAATATCTCGGCGGATACAGGCAGGAGCTTGAAACCGATTTTACAGTGAGTGTAAATGATGTCCAGGAAATGGGCGAGGATGCCGTGTCGTACGTCCAAAAGGGCTTCAACGTTCTGAAAATTAAAGTGGGTCTCGGAGACAGCAGTCTCGATATTTCAAGAGTGAAGGAAATTCGCAGCAGGGTCGGCCAGGGTATTAAGATCCGCCTTGATGCCAACCAGGGATGGAAGCCGAAGGAAGCTGTGAAGGTTATACGGAAAATGGAGGATATGGGTCTTGATATTGAACTTGTGGAGCAGCCGGTTAAAGCACATGATATCGAAGGTCTTAAACAAGTGACAGATGCCGTGGAAACACCGATCATGGCGGATGAAAGCGTGTTTACTCCAAAACAGGCATTTGACGTGCTGAAAACGCGAAGTGCGGACATGATCAACATCAAGCTTATGAAAGCAGGCGGAATCTATCAGGCATCAATGATCAGCCGATTTGCAGAAGTATGCGGGGTGGAATGCATGGCCGGCAGCATGATCGAAACGAAAGTCGGCATAACCGCTGCTGCTCATTTTGCGGCAGCAAAGAAAAACATTACCCGTTTTGATTTTGACGCTCCTCTGATGCTTGCAAAAGAAATCGTAGAAGGCGGAGTCAAATATGACGGCAGACACATGACATTTTCAAAAGGAAATGGACTTGGCATTACAGATGTATGGATAAATGACGGGGAGGCCCTCTCGATATGACAGGAAAAAAAGGAAGAGTAACAGTTGCAGCAGCAACCATCTGGACAGATAAGAACTCACCGAGGGAACTGGATGAAAAAGCCGTGTCAAATCCGGCCGACCTTGATGGCTGGCTGAACGAGCTGACGCATGAAACAAGACTTGCGCTATGTGATGAAAACCGGATTCAGACGCAGGCACTTTTTGGAGAAGAGGTTCTGATCCTTGAAGAAGAAGATGGCTTCGCGCACGTCATCGTGCCGAGTCAGGCTTCTTCAAAAGATGACCGCGGATATCCGGGATGGATGCCGCTCGCCCAAATTGCCGCAGGGGAAGAGGAGAGCACCGGACCGATCGCCGTTGTGCAAAGCAAGAAGACGATGCTGTTCTCTAAAGAAAAATCCCCTTTATTTGAGCTGAGCTTCCAGACGATTCTGCCGGTTGAAAAGGAAGACACTGATTGGATCAGTGTCAATACGCCACTTGGCACCTGCCTGCTGAAAGCAGAAGATGTATCCATTTCCGGTTCGTTTGATGAGATCCCTAAAGGAAACGGTGCAGATATTGTAAAAGATGGCGAGCGATTTCTCGGCCTTCCATATCTTTGGGGGGGAATGAGCAGTTTTGGGTTTGACTGTTCAGGATTCAGCTATACGATGTGCAAAGCAAACGGGTATATCATTCCCCGCGATGCCCATGATCAGGCAGCATCAGGAGAGAAGGTTGAACTCCATCAGCTTGAGCCCGGGGATTTGCTGTTTTTTGCCTATGAAGAAGGAAAAGGCAGCCTGCATCATGTCGGGATCTATTATGGAGATGGAAAACTTCTGCACTCTCCTAACACAGGAAAAACAATAGAGATACTTGAAATGGCAGGAACGATTTACGAGAAAGAACTATGTGCAGCCAGACGCTACTTTCAGAAGACGGAGGGATAACAGTGGAGAATTTGCTTGAAGTGCGCAATCTGAAAAAACATTTTCATCTTGGCAAAGGGGCAACGCTGAAAGCGGTAGACGGAATTACCTTTTCAGTGAAAAAAGGAGAAACATTCGGGATCGTAGGTGAGTCAGGGTGCGGCAAATCAACAGCCGGAAGAACTATTCTCGGACTTTACGATCAAACAGATGGAGAAGTTATTTTTAACGGAAAAAACATCCATCAGCTCAAAGGAAAAGAGAAGTTTTCCTTTTACCGCCAAATGCAAATGATTTTTCAGGATCCGTATGCATCTCTGAATCCAAGGTCCACCGTTCTTGAGATTATTTCTGAACCGATGGAAGTTCACGGGATGTACGGCAGCAAAAAAGGGCGAACAGAAAAAGTGTATCAGCTCCTCGAGGATGTTGGCCTGAACCGGGATCATGCCAACCGCTATCCGCACGAATTCAGCGGAGGCCAACGACAGCGGATCGGAATCGCGAGAGCCCTCGCCCTTGATCCCCAGCTGATCATTGCGGACGAGCCGATTTCAGCACTGGATGTTTCCGTCCAGGCTCAAGTCGTCAATTTGATGAAACGCCTGCAAAAGGAAAAAGGACTGACATATGTATTCATCGCGCATGATTTGTCCATGGTGAAACAAATCAGCGACCGCATTGGGGTAATGTATCTTGGGCAGATGGTCGAGCTTACGGAAAGCAGCAGCCTTTATAAAAAGCCGCTTCATCCATATACACAGGCACTCCTGACGGCTATCCCGATACCGGACCCTGATGTTGAAGATAAGCGGGAGAGGATTATTCTTCAGGGAGAACTGCCGAGTCCAATGAATCCTCCAAGCGGATGTGTCTTCAGAACACGCTGCGCCTATGCGATGGAAGCATGTTCTGTCAAAAAACCGGAGTTTCGGGAAGTGGAAGAAAATCACTACGTTGCCTGCCATTTATATGATGCCGGCATAGTCGGCAGCAGCGGCTCAGAGCAGATTGCAGCTGCAAAAAAATGAACGATTTCGTAAAGAATGCAGCTGACATTTTATCGAGTTGTCCTGGACGGGCGGGTGCATGTTTCTCGTGGAACGGTGAATGGCTCGAAGCCGGAAGCAGTGATGTTTTCTCATCTGCAAGCCTGATTAAGCTGCCGATTCTTCTCACAGCATTCAGGCTGGCTGAAAAGGGAAATCTGGATTTGAATGAAAAGGTGAAGCTGCGTGATGTTGAAAAAACCGGCGGTGCCGGTGTCCTTCAGGCTTTATCAGAGGATGCCGTCTTATCAGTACAGGATCTTTTAACACTTATGATCACTGTTTCTGACAATGCCGCGACCAATTGGGTGATTGAAAAAATCGGCATGACTAAAATCAATGAAACTATTGAGGGTCTCGGCCTTGTCGATACGAAGCTTAACCGGAAAATGATGGACCTTGATGCCATCCAATCTGGAATGGATAATTTCACATCACCGGCAGATATGGTGAGATGCCTTCAGGCTATTAACGAGGGTGATTTTGTCTCTGAAGATAGCAGACAGAAGATGCTTGCCATCCTGCAAAAACAGCAGTTTACTGATAAACTTCCTTATAACATGGATAAAGACCTGATTTACGCAGGTAACAAAACAGGCGAACTCCCCGGAATTGAGCACGACTGCGCGATCATAAAGTACAGAGATACAACGGTGTATGCTGCTGTAATGATTGATCAGCTCGAACAGAAAGAATGGGGAAGAAAAACAATTAGTGAAGTTGGAAAGCTGATTTATGAGAAGCTGCTGGTCGGGAAGGGCTGATGAGTTCTGATAGGAACCGTCAAGCGGTGTGAAAATCTGATTTGATGGGACTTATCGGTGAGATTGGAACCATCAAGCGGCGGAGAATCTGATTTGATGTCACTTATCCGTGAGATAGGAACCATCAAACGGCGGGAAATCTGATTTGATGTCACTTATCGGTGAGATAGGAACCATCAAACGGCGGAGAATCTGATTTGATGGCACTTATCGGTGAGATAGGAACCATCAAGCGGCGGGAAATCTGGTTTGATGGCACTTATCGGTGAGATAGGAACCATCAAACGCAGGGAAATCTGATTTGATAGCACTTATCACGGAGTTTGGAACCATCAAGGGGTGGAAAACCTGGTTTGATGGCACTTATCGTTAGAGCACGGTACCATGATTGACTGAACTATACCAAATGAATGGTACCGGTATTGACACTATCAGTAATCAAAATGATCCCAAACAAAAAACAACCGGCAGCTGTTACCCAGCTGCCGGTTGTTTTTTATGATGAGAACTTGCCTGTCACCAAAGGAAATTCCATATAGAAAACCGTTCCGTTTTCATCACTTTCTGCTGACATTGTTCCCTTATGATTCTCAATGATTTTTTTCGAAACGGACAGTCCAAGGCCTGTGCCGCTGTCTTTTGTAGAGAAGAAAGGATCGAAAATATGGCAGATCGCAGACGGGATGATGCCGCTGCCGTTATCCTTGAAAGCAACCTGCAGACGGTCGCCGGTCACAGCCGCAGTTAGTTGTATGATGAGCGGGTCTTTCTTTTTAGCCTGAAACGAGTTTTGAAACAGGTTGAGAAAAACTTGAAGCAGTTCATCTTTATTTCCGAGTATTGCGGCTTCTCTTGCCTGTGGATCAATGACAATTTCAACATCAACCCCATACAATAGAGCTTCACTTTTTAAAATTCTACCGAGGTGAACTTCGAGAAAGTCAGTTATTTTAAACGTTTCAGACCTGATCTCTGCAGGCTTTGCGATACTTAGAAAATCGGTAATGATCTTATTGGCGCGGTCGATTTCTGGAATTAGCACAGACTGAAAAAGCGCTTTTGTATCGGGGTCGGCAGATTCCTTCAGCACCTGCAAGAATCCCCGCACCGTTGTAAGGGGGTTGCGGATTTCATGGGCAATGCCGGCTGCAATCCTTCCTGCGATTGCCTGCTTTTCTGCTTCTTTAATGGCATTCAAAAAGTAAAAGGTGCCTATGACGCGCATAATCGTTCCATCTGAGTCCCGAAGAATGCGCGTGTTCAAAATGCCGTAATTTTTATCAAGCACTTCCCGGTCTACGAACTCAATGCCAGTACGGGCAGTTTCCAGGGTCAGCAGCTGCTCATCAGGGATCTGGACGAGCTCGCGCAAATGTTTTCCTATGATTGTATCTCTGTCAACGCCGTGATCTTTGGCTGCCTGAAGATTGCATAATGTAATGATGCCCGATCCGTCGATGAAGACGATATGATGGGCAACGAGGTCAAAAATATCGGATAAGAATTCTTCTGTCTGCAAAAAAGAACCGGATTCAGATGCAGATAAATAGATTCGCTGGTTAGTGTGAGCCTGCTTCTCTTCATATGTAAGCGCCCGGATTACGGGATGGCCATCCTTCTGTGTCTTGCTGACTGAAAGTTCGTGCTCAGGATTCACATACGTAAAGGCGGCGGGCCATTCGGCAAGAAGTTCTCTTAACATCTGATTTTCTTTTTTCAGAGCTTCCATTTCATTTTCTGGTTTCATGTACCTTCCTCATTAGGAAAAAATTAGTTTAACCTATAAGACTATATAACATATTGGGTTGGTTGACAATTCCTAACAGTCCAGTTTGCGAAAATAGGCGTAAGATTTTATAACAAGGTAGTTTAATATTTTGCAGGAATAGGGAATAATCTCATAAAAGCATACTTTTTATGGGGGAATTCATTTGACAGCCATCAGAAAACCGGAAGAAACATTAGCTTGCTTCAGTGAATATGATTCTTTAAAGAGGGTGCTGGTTTGTGAACCTCACTATATGAGGATTACTGAAGTCATTAACGAAACACAAAGGCATTATGCCAATGAAAATATTAACGGGAAGCTTGCAGCAGAGCAGCACCGCCAATTTGTCCGTGTTTTGACTGAAAACGGAGCAGAAGTGATAAAGCTTCAGCCTGATGAGCGATATCCAGAGCAGGTTTTTACTAGAGATATAGGCTTTACTATCGGAAAGACGGTCTTTGTTTCCGAAATGGGCCAGGATATCAGAAAAGGTGAGGAGACGGTGCTCAGAGAATGGCTGGATGTTCAGGGATATCCAATGGTCAGCCTTAATGACCACCGGATTGAAGGCGGTGATGTGATCATAGACTGCACAACCATTTTCGCAGGGGTAAGCGGCAGAACGTGCATGAGTGCCATCGAAAAACTCCAGGCGGAAGCGCCGGCGTTCCAGGTGATACCGGTGCCTTTTAAAGAAAAATATCTCCATCTTGACTGTGTGTTTAATGTTCTTTCAGAAAAAGAGGCGCTCGTATACAAACCGGCTTTTGAAGAGAAAGAACTTGCCATGCTTAAGAAAAGATACACGCTGATCGAAATAAATGAATCCGAACAATTTACAATGGGAACAAATGTCCTTTCTATCGGAAACAGAACCGTTATCAGCCTTCCAGTCAACAAGGAAGTAAACAGCAAGCTGAGGGAAAAGGGTTTTAATGTCATCGAAGTGGACATCTCAGAAATCATAAAATCGGGCGGTTCGTTCAGATGCTGTACAATGCCCATCTTAAGAACGGTATAGTTGAAACAGCTGCTTCACGCAGCTGTTATTTTTTTTGAATTTATAGGAAAATAGTCAGTTTTAATAATGGTAAAAAAGGGTAAAAGATTTCCAGATTCAAGAAAATAAACATGAAAGAGGATTGATTTTATGAATGAACAAAGACCTGCAGGATTTTGGATACGGTTTGCCGCCGCAACGATCGATGGGCTGATAACGAACAGCGTGTTAATTTTGCCTAGTATTTTTTTATTGGTATCGGGAGTAAGAGAGGGACTCATTCCTGGAATTTTAGGGTTTCTAACCCTTGCACTATTAATAGGTACAATCCTGTATTTTGGAATGATGCCTGCAACCTCTTTTCAGGGAACACTTGGAAAAAAGATGCTGGGTCTGAAAGTCGTTAACGATACCGGCGGAAAAATTTCCATGGGTCAATCGTGGATCAGATACCTCGGATACATAGTAAGCAGTATTTTTTATATTGGCTACATCATGGCTGCATTTACGGACAGAAAACGGGCCCTGCACGATATGATGGCAGATACATATGTGGTTAAAGCGGAACCGGATTTACAGGCAGCTTCTGAAAAAAGACTTCAGGCATAATGGTCAAAAGCCGGCTGCACTCCAGCCGGTTTTTGTCGCAAAGGAAGATCAGCTGGACATTGCTTAAATGATGCTTTATAATTAACTTAAACGATTAAGTGAAAATGGTGAAACAATGAAAAAAGCAACAATGAAAGATATTGCTGCAGAAGCTGGTGTATCTGTTGCGACGGTCAGTTATGTACTAAACGGCGCGCAAAATCAGACCATTCCGTCAGAAACGAAGGAACGGGTGCTTGAAATTGCCAAAAAACTGAACTATGTCCCAAATCTTGCGGCAAGATCGCTCGTGAAACAAAAAACAGGCCTTGTCGGCATTCTATTGAACAGGGGAGCTGATGAAGGGGTATGGAAACGGTCCCATCAGGCAGAATTTCTCTTTGAACTGGAAAAACTTCTGACTAAACAAGGGTATCATGTTCTGCTTTCAAGTATCGATGTTGAAAAGCCGAATCTTGAAATTATTGCGGAACGGAAACTTGACGGGGTTATTCTTGTTGATGTAAAAGAGGACTTCTTCTACAGCATCTCAACCACCGTTCCATCAGGGGTTCCGCTGGTAATAGTCGACAGCGTCATTGATGATGATCTCTTTTATAAAGTCATCTTTGATTATCAGGATGCATTTCAGGCTGCGAGAAAGAAATCACCTGAACCTGCCGTTTTAATTATGGAAGCCTATCACAATGCAGGAATCACGGAAAGAATAATGAAGGATTCGGGTTTTCACAAGGATGATATTCATATTACTTCCGGTGAGAAAGATCTTCTTGCGTTCTTGGACAAAAAGAAGGGCCAGCCTGCAGTCATTCTCAATGAATTTCTTGCTTCTTCAATAAGCAGGCACAGAAACATAGAGAAGGACACTGTCATATGCACATCCGGCTGTCCTTCCATTCTGCCGGCAGGAGTGAACTGCGTCGAATTTAAAGAAACGAAGGCAGCCGCCGCGTTCAACGTTCTGTCCGATTTGATGAAAGACAACCGCGGTCTCCATCTGGAAAAATATACGTCTATTCAAGCAGAGTAAAATCTGCTCTTTTTCACTAAACTTAAACGTTTAAGTTATTTACTGGGGGAATCTACAATGATAACTAAAGAAGCAGTCTATCACCGTCCAAAAAACAATTTTGCTTATGCTTACGATAAAGACACTTTGCATATCCGCTTGCAGGTTAAGAAAAACGAGGCAGAAAGTGTGCGCCTTATATGGGGAGATCCATTTACATGGGACCAGGACAAAAACGGCGTGTGGAAATGGAAATCAGAAGAGCACGAAGAAATGACGCTGCTCGGAAAGACAGAACTGTTCGATATTTGGACAATTGCTTTAAAGCCTCCGCACAAACGGCTGAAATACGGATTTGAAATTATTGCAGGCGGCGAAAAGCTGATTTATACAGAGCAGGGTTTCATTGAAAAGAAACCTGAACATACCGGCGGCTACTTTACTTTCCCTTATATTAACGAAGAAGACATTTTTACTGCTCCTTCATGGGTTAAAGATACTGTATGGTATCAAATTTTTCCTGAACGGTTTGCAAATGGAGACGAAGCGCTTAATCCTGAAGGAGCTCTGCCTTGGGGGTAGCACGGAGCCGACTGCAAATAACACGTTTGGCGGAGATTTTGAAGGAGTCATTCAGAACATTGATTATCTCGTTAAGCTTGGCGTGACGGGCATCTATTTTACACCTATTTTTAAAGCCTTCTCAAATCACAAATATGACACGATTGATTATATGGAGATTGATCCGCAGTTTGGAGATAAAGAAACGTTTAAGCGCCTTGTTGACATCTGTCATGAAAATGGAATTAAAGTCATGCTTGATGCAGTATTCAATCATTGCGGCTATGAATTCCCGCCTTTTCAGGATGTTTTTGTAAATGGAGAGCATTCCAAGTATAAGGACTGGTTCCACATTAACAGCTTTCCTCTGAAAAAAGATGGAAAGGGTGCAATATGAAACGTTCGGTTTCTCTGAAAATATGCCGAAACTGAGAACGGGCAATCCGGAAGTAAGAGAATACCTTCTTGAAGTTGGCCGGTACTGGGTGAAGGAATTTGGCATCGACGGGTGGAGACTTGATGTTGCAAATGAAGTGTCCCATGATTTCTGGAGAGAATTCAGAAAAGAGATCAAGGCCATTGATCCAGAGGTCTATATCCTTGGTGAAGTTTGGCATGACGCCATGCCGTGGCTTCAGGGAGATCAGTTTGATGCGGTCATGAACTATCCTTATACAAGTGTTGCGATTGAATATTTCGCTGAAGGGAAAGTAACGGCAAGCGAGTTTATCAACCGTACATCTGAAGCTTTGCTCATGTATCCTGAGCAAATATCAGCAGTTGCCTTTAACCTGCTCGGCAGCCATGATACGCCGCGCATCGCGACCGTCTGCGGAGAGAGCACGGACAAAGTGAAGCAGCTCTTTACGTTTCTTTTATCTTCACCGGGAGCACCGTGCATCTACTACGGAGATGAAATCGGCCTGACGGGAGCAATGGATCCGGGCTGCAGAAAATGCATGGTCTGGGACGATGAGGAGCAGGATACAGATTTGCTAAGCTTTATTACGCAGCTGATTTCGCTCCGGAAAACGAATCCTGCATTCGGAAACAGAGGGCGGATTCAGTTCATGGAAGCGGCAGCAGAGGACGAGGTTGTCATGTATACAAAATCACATGAAGATCAAACCATTTTGTTTGTTCTAAATGGAACAGACCGCGATGCAGAAGCGGAGCTGCCTGAGAACGCTGCAGGCGGAAAATGTGTGCTGACAGGTGAAAAAGTGAATGGACCATCCGTTAAGCTGAAGCCGCACGGAATTGCTATGATTTCATACGCAACACAAATTTAAACGGCATAGAAAAACCGATGTTCCGTGCAGAATATCGGTTTTTTCTATATAAAGGATAAAAGAAACTGCTATACTTGAAAAAAAGACAAAAGAGGTGTCTGCGGTGAAAGATACAATGCAGCTTATAAAAGAACTCGTCTCCATACCGAGTCCGTCTGGAAATACGAATGAAGTGATTACATATGTTGAGAACTATTTATCCGCCTGCGGCATAGAAACAAGACGCAACCGCAAAGGCGGCCTGATTGCAACCATACCAGGCAAAGATCAGAGCCGTCACCGGATGCTTACTGCTCATGTCGATACACTTGGCGCTATTGTAAAAGAGATAAAAGGCAGCGGAAGACTGACAATCGACCTGATTGGCGGATTTACATACAATTCCATCGAAGGCGAATGCTGCAAAATTGAGACTTCCTCAGGAAAAATGTTCACGGGTACGATTTTAATGCATCAGACATCTGTACATGTGTATAAAGATGCCGGCAAAGCTGAACGCAATCAGGCGAATATGGAAATACGCCTTGACGAAAAAGTGAAGAATGCTGATGATGTCAGGGAGCTTGGGATAGAAGTCGGGGACTTTGTTTCATTTGACCCGCGGGTTGAAATCACAGACGGCGGTTTCATCAAATCAAGGCACTTAGACGATAAAGCGAGTGTGGCCCTGCTTTTAGAACTGATGAAAAAAGTAAAAGAAGAGCAGACCGAGCTTCCCTTTACAACCCATTTTTTAATTTCAAACAACGAGGAAATCGGGTATGGCGGCAACTCAAATATCACACCGGAGACGGTAGAATACTTGGCTGTCGATATGGGAGCCATGGGTGACGGCCAGTCAACAGATGAGTATACCGTATCCATTTGCGTGAAGGATGCAAGCGGGCCATATCATTACGGACTTAGAAAGCACTTAACGAATCTGGCTCAAAAGAACGGGATCGGCTATAAGCTTGATATCTACCCGTACTACGGCTCCGATGCCTCTGCTGCCATCCGTTCAGGCCATGACATCGTCCACGGACTAGTGGGGCCGGGCATTGACTCTTCCCATGCATATGAAAGAACTCATAAGGATTCACTTGAAAATACGGCTAAGCTTCTATACCATTACGTCCTATCTGAAATGGTTCTTTAATCCTGCTAAGACCCGGAGCTCATCCGGGTCTTTTGTCAATCCTTTTTACAATATTAAATCTTCCTTAAAAAAGTAGAAAAGTTTTCCATATTATAAATTTCTGTGATTTAATAGATTTGTATTAGCAATGAATCTAGTAACGGAGGTAGTTAAATGAAAAGAACCATCAGCAGCTTCATGGCATTTGTCATGATTTTTTCCCTGTTTTTCAGCCAGGCCGCAGGTGCAGCCGGGGCTGATGTTCCTAAAGAAGAAGCCCTTCTCAAAGCAGGAACACCTGTTGAAGGACAGTTTGAAGAAGGCGAAAATGTAAAATGGTATACTGTGGATCCTTCTGCAGCAGAAGTTAAGGATTTCACTCATCTCAGAGTGAAATTTCAATCAGAGCTTGAGATGAACATCACCGTTTATTCAAGTCTTGAAAACGCCGTTGATAACCGCGCGTTTGACAGATATATGGGATATTCCTATGCGAATGAACCGGTACAGCTTGATTTCCCGGTAGCATGGGCAGGCCCTTTCTATGTGAAAGTAGAGCATTATCCGTATGAAGAAGAGTACATAGAAGGAGAAGAAGCACCGGAAGCACCGGCTGCAGCCTATACTCTTTCTTATGACGGGGTAACACTTCCTCCTTCAGAATACATGAGTTCTGACGAGTGTCCGGCTGAGCTGAGCACGAAGGAAAGAGAAAACGGCAAGGCGATTTTGAAAGACCTTAGATCAATCCGTGAAGATGTGCTTGCAAAAACGGAAAACGGCAAGGAACTTTCCGCTATGTATTATAAAATCGCGCCATTTTTGAGCACGAAAATGGTTTTCAGCAAAACGATCCGCGATCAGGTCTACCAAGATCTTGTTCAGCTTAAAGGTCTATTTGCCGAAGTTGCTGAAAAAGGAAGCAGCAGCACGTATAAAGTGACTAAAGAGGATCAGGATGCCATTAACCGCCTCTACTCGACAGCACTTGATTCAGTTCCATCGTTCCTTCAGGATTCTATTAAGAAAACCGGCAATGCTGTCGGCATCAGCAGTTTAACAAACAAGACGGTATCATCCATTCTTCAAAAGGGGGGCTATAGTGTCCCTTCAGCAGGAAGTACTGAACACCGTGTCATCGTTAAACTCAAAGAAGGCAAAAAGCTGAGCAGCATTCAATCGAAAACAAAAGCATTCGGCATTCAGTCTGCAGCACCTTTAAAAGCAGACAAATCCATCATTCCAGATACGTATGTCATGGAAGTTGAAGGCAGCACAGGAGGCTTTAAAGCTTCTTCAAGCAGTCTGAAATCTGCAGTAAGCAGTCTTTCAAAACTGCCTGAAGTAGAATATGCAGAGCCTGTTCAGCGCTATCAGTCATTTACAGCCGACGCCCAATATCCTTACCAGTGGTCACTTAAAAACGAAGGCCGCGACGGAGGAATTCAAGGTGCAGACATCAAGTTTGAACAGCTTCAGGAATTGCTGAAAGGCAAAGACCTGAAAGATACAGTCATTGCCGTTGCCGACACAGGAGTTGATCACACGCTTGCTGATTTAAGCGGTCAAGTTCTGACAGACAAAGGCTACAATTTTATTTCTAAAAATACAGATGCCATGGATGACAACGGTCACGGTACACATGTATCCGGCATCATTGCCGCTAAAGCGGGCAACGACTATTCTATGGCCGGGATTAACGCGCATGCAAAAATCCTTCCGGTAAAAGTCCTTGACGCAGCAGGAAGCGGTGACACAGAAGGAATCGCTTTTGGCATCAGATATGCGGTAGATCAGGGAGCGCAGGTTATTAACCTGAGCCTTGGCGGAGGATACAGCCGCGTGATTGAGAGTTCGTTAAAGTATGCATATGATCGCGGGGTAACAGTAGTTGCTGCAAGCGGTAATGACGGCATGGAGGAGCTTTCTTATCCGGCTTCATCTAAATATGTTATTTCTGTCGGCGGAACAAACAGAATCGACCTGGTTTCAGACTACTCCAACTATGGAAAAGGCCTGGACCTTGTAGCACCTGGCACAGACATTCCGAGCTTAATGCCCGACGGAAACGTTACAAACATGACCGGTACGTCTATGGCAACACCGCATGTTGCAGCGGTTGCAGGTCTGCTTCTTTCACACAAGCAGGATCTGACTCCTGCTGAGATTGAAAAAATTCTCACGAAGACCGCTCAGGATATCGCTTTTGATGAGCAGGATAATCCATGGGAAAACTATGAAGAGTACCCTTATGAGGAAGAAATCCCTTACGAGGAAGAAGAAGTTATTCCTGGATATGACAGAGTATCCGGATGGGGCCGCCTTGATGCTCCTGCAGCAATCAACGGAATCGGAAAGAACTTTACTGAATGGACGCGCATCGCGGGTGAAAACCGCTTTGAAACAGCGGTAAAGCTTTCTGAAGAGGGCTTTGAAACGGCAGAGACTGCAATTATAGCAACAGGCCGCAATTTCCCGGATGCCCTGAGTGCAACACCTTTGGCGTATAAAAACGATGCACCGCTTCTTTTGACAGATACAAATCAGCTTCCAGTCATCGTGCAGGATGAATTAGTAAGACTGGAAACGGAAACGGTTATTCTTGTCGGAGGAAAAACAGCTATTTCTGCAAATGTAGAAAAACAGCTGAAAAATCTTGGCGTGAAGAAAATCAAACGCATCAGCGGCGCTGACAGATATGCCACTTCTGTCAAGATTGCAGAAGAGCTGGATGAGCCTTTCTTCGCAGCAGTTGCAACAGGAGAAAGCTTTGCAGATGCCCTTTCTATTGCACCTGTAGCTGCATCTTTGGAAATGCCGATCCTTCTTACTAAGAAGAACAGTGTGCCGTCCGTTGTCAGAAACTTTGTCGATGAGAGCGGAATTGAACTTTCTTATATTATCGGGGGAACAGGCGTGATTTCTGACAAAACGGCAAAATCATTCCCGGAGCCTGACAGAATCGGCGGTTCTGACAGATACGTGACGAACAGCAGAATCATCTCTTACTTCAGCGACACGCTGAATATGTCGGCGCCATATATCGCTACAGGAATGAACTACCCGGATGCCCTTGCAGGATCTGCCCTTGCAGCAATGAGCGGAAGTCCTGTCATCCTTACAAGCCCGTCGGGAGCCAAGCAAACGACGAAAGATACACTAGCTGATTATGCTGACACAGCTTCCATGTATTATATCATCGGCGGAGAAACAGCTTTACCTGAAGATTCTATTCTTTCATTATTTGAATAAGAGTTTATGAATCAGGCCCCGGCATTTGCCGGGGTTTCTTTATGTCAAAAAAAGTCGAAAAAAATCAGCTGAAATAATAGATTGTACCTATTACATTCAGCACTGATAGAATGTATAATCTAGTAGATTTGATACATAGGAATAGGGGGATATTATGAAAAAGGAAATATTGCTGGCCTGCGGGCTAATGCTCGCCTTGCCTGGCGCACAGGGATTTGCGGCAGAAAAAACGACAGAGAAATGGTCTGCAGCGCAGGTTCAGGCAGGCCAAATGAAGGCTTTTGGATTTGATGAAGAAGAGGGAGTGTATTATGAGGAAGAGCCTAACGATATTTTGACTAAGGCTAATCCTGTTGAGACTGGCTATTCAATCTTCGGCAAAACAGTCAATCAAGCTTCTAACAATGGAAAAGATCTCGATTATTATAAGTTTACAGTAGATGGCGAGGCGCATTATAACCTCATTGGATTCACTGAAAACGGCAAAGAAAGCACACTAAAGATCCGCTTGCTTTCGTCAGATGGAAAAGAATCAGCTAAAAGCACATTCTATGATGAAGATGAAGGATTGAGTTTTCAAAGCATTGAAGCTCAAATTCCAGCGGGAACTTACTATTTAGAAGTGTCTAATTCAAGTGCTGTCAGCCTAAACGAACAGTATTCACTTTACCAGGATGCAATGGAGAAATATCAGAGAATTTCTGGGGAAGACCGCTACGAAACAGCTGTAAATATCTCTAAGGAAGACTGGTTTGAAGGCGAAACAGATACGGCCGTTCTTGCAACCGGTACAAGCTTTCCGGATGCATTAAGTGCTACACCGCTTGCATACAGTGAAAATGCTCCGTTGCTGCTTACTAGACCGGGAGCACTTCCGGGCGCTGTTAAAAAAGAGTTAACCCGCCTGGATGTCACAAAAGTCATCATTGTCGGAGGAACAGGAGCGGTTTCTGCTAATGTTGAAAAAGAATTAAAAGGCATGGGACTGAGAGTTTCAAGAATCAGCGGTTCTGACCGCTATGCAACATCTGCTAAAATTGCAGAGAAAATCGGCACGTACGGTCCGGTCACTCTAGCAACAGGCTTAAGCTTTGCTGACGCTCTGTCAATCGCGCCAATTGCGGCACAGATGGAGATGCCGATTCTTCTGACAAGAAAAGATTCAGTGCCTGGAGCTGTTTCAACGTTTATAAAAAACTGGGAAGTTGACCGGACATATATTATCGGAGGACCCGGCGCAATTACAGACGCTTCTGTAAAAGCATTGCCTGGCAAAAAACGCATCAGCGGTGCAGACCGTTATGCAACGAACAACAAAATTATTGATACATTTATTGACGATATTGACGTTTCTATGATGTATTTTGCAACAGGTGCAGACTACCCGGATGCCCTTGCAGGTTCTGCTCTTGCTGCTAAATATTTTAGTCCTGTTGTTCTTGTAAATCCAGTAAAGTTCAACTCATCTACTTATGAGACAGTTCAAACTTACAAGGAACAAACATTTATTAACTACATCCTCGGCGGAGAGAAAGCTCTTCCTCAAAAAGCAATCGACCAGCTTTTTGAATAAAGCCATAGCATGAGAAAGACCGGTGAGCATTAGCTGCACCGGTCTTTTCCATTTAGAAGTGATTTAAAACCTCTTTATATTCATCATAACATCCTTCAGCACATCCACTGAACCTACCGGATCCTCTGAATCTTCCAGACTGTGGTCAGCCCCGTTTATGAGGACACGCTCAAGAAATGGATTTTCAGAAAGCTTCTCAAAGCGCTCCTGGTCATAGCAGGGGTCTGAATCGCCGATGATGCATAAACCTCTCTTTTTGCTTGTGTACATGCCCTCAAATACATCATCCCTTTTCAGCAAAGGCGTGAGCCAGACAATTTTCGCATCGAGGAATGCCGTTCTCCCAAGTTCAGCAGCAAGTGCGATCGTGCCGAGTGATTTTCCTATCAAATAAAAGTGTTCATAGGAGTGCGCGCTTAATACGGTATCAATGACATGCCGGACATCTCTTTTTAACGCATCATCAAGCTCTTTATCTGAAAATGATTCATAAAAAGGCGACTGGTAGGAGTAGTTAAGATGCAGGACATCCTCACCGCGGTTCAGGAAAATTCCTGTTGAATAGTGAAACAGCGGGCCCTGCGCTGTATATCCGTAGCCCGGAAACATAACAGCAAGTGTTTTTCCTTGAGAGGCTTTTCTGAGCAGGGAATAGGAAACAGTGCCGTCTTTGTAGCCTGTGATGGAATCTTTCTGGATTTGAACCATTGGATTTTATCCTCTCTTTTTTAGTATGATACTACTAATTCCACTAATTGGGTGCAGATTCCTTTCTTGAGTAAAAAAGAAGCTTATCTTTCGCCGGGAGAGGGTAATACATTTGGTGGCGCTATGATAACACTATAGAAAAAAGGTGAGCAGATGATCCGGTTTGAGAATGTGACAAAGGTATACAAAGACGGTACGAAGGCAGTAAACGCCCTGGACTTAACAATAGAAAAAGGCGAGTTTTTTGTCTTTATCGGGCCTTCCGGCTGCGGCAAGACGACGACGATGAAAATGATCAACAGGCTGATTGATGCCACAGACGGCACTGTCAGCATAGATGGCAAAAATGTTCATGATTATGACATTCACGAGCTGCGGTGGAATATAGGGTATGTTCTCCAGCAAATTGCGCTTTTTCCTCATATGACGATTGAAGAAAACATCGCGATTGTTCCTGAACTGAGGGGATGGAATGCAGAGAAAATACGGAAACGCACAGATGAACTTCTGGAAATGGTATGGCTTGATCCGGATACATACAGAACAAGAAAACCGAATGAGCTGTCCGGCGGTCAGCAGCAGAGAATCGGGGTCATCAGAGCTCTTGCTGCAGACCCGGATATTATTTTGATGGATGAGCCTTTCAGTGCACTAGACCCGATCAGCAGGGAAAAACTCCAGCAGGATATCATTGACCTGCAAAAGCGCATTCATAAGACGATTGTATTTGTGACTCATGATATGCAGGAGGCCCTTGCTCTCGGTGACCGGATTTGTGTGATGAAAGACGGGGAAGCTGTGCAAATTGACACGCCTGAAGCGCTCGTCAGACGTCCCGCCAGCGATTTTGTCAAAGAATTTATCGGAAACAGAGGACAGGCTGCTGTTTTGGAAGGATCCATTGAACCGTGGATCAGGCCTCTGCAGGAAACAGATCCGCTCAAAAAACCGATATCCTTTACGGCAGACCGGAAGGAAGCCCTCCAGAGACTGGTGACAGAAGACATGATACCTGTTGAGCGGAACGGACAGATTGTCGGGACCATAACGAGAGAGTCCGCGGTACAGTTTTTAGCCAGCCGTGCGGAAGAAAGAGGGAGAATATGACGGCATTTATTGATGTATTTAAAGAACGGCAAAGCGAGCTTTTAGCTGCTTTGCTTGAGCATATCCAGATCTCCTTTATTGCTTTGCTGCTCGCGGTCGCCATTTCCATTCCGCTGGGCATTTATCTGACAAGAAAATCAGGAGCCGCAGAAGGAGTGATTGGTGTTTCTGCCGTCCTGCAGACCATTCCGTCCCTTGCCCTTCTCGGACTGCTGATTCCTCTTGTCGGCATTGGAGTAGTGCCTGCCATTATTGCACTGGTCATCTATGCACTGCTTCCGATTCTGAGAAATACGTACACCGGCATTAAAGAAGTGGATTCTTCCTTAATTGAAGCGGCCCGTGCGATGGGGATGAACAGCATGAAACGGCTGTATAAAGTAGAACTGCCCCTTGCCATGCCGGTCATCATGGCTGGTATCCGCACGGCGATGGTACTGATCGTTGGAACCACCACACTGGCTGCCCTTATTGGTGCAGGAGGACTCGGAAAACTCATTCTGCTTGGAATCGACAGAAATGACAACATGCTGATTCTGCTCGGAGCGATTCCCGCAGCCCTGCTTGCTATTTTCTTTGATGCTGTTCTGCGGGGCGTTGAAAAAGCGGCATCGAGGCGATCAATGAAAGTCATCGGCATTGCAGGATTAATTGCCATACTGGCTGTTGCTGTGCCCCTTGCGTTTGGTGCCGGCAAGAAAGACATTGTCATTGCAGGAAAACTGGGGGCTGAACCGGAAATTCTGATCAATATGTACAAACTGCTGATCGAGCAGGAGACGGATCTTGAGGTTGAATTAAAGCCCGGTCTTGGAAAAACGACATTCGTCTTTAACGCTCTAAAATCAGGAGACATTGATATTTACCCTGAATTTACAGGAACAGCAATTACGACCTTTTTAAAAGAAGAGGCCGTCAGCACTGACCGGAAAGAAGTATACGAGCAGGCAAAAGCAGGTATGCTCAAGAAGTTTGACATGGCATATCTTGAGCCGATGTCATTCAACAATACGTATACACTCGCTGTGCCTAAAGAAGCTGCAGAACAGTACGGCCTTGAAAAAATGTCAGATCTTAAACCGGCTGCAGGGAATATAAAAGCAGGGTTCACTCTTGAGTTTTCGGACAGGGAGGATGGCTACAAAGGTATACAGAAAGTTTACGGCACCACCTTTGCGAACTTAAAAACAATGGAGCCTAAGCTCAGGTATGAAGCCATTCAGACAGGCGAAATCAATTTAATTGATGCTTATTCAACAGACAGTGAACTGAAACAATATAATCTCTTAGTCCTTGAAGACGATAAAAATCTGTTTCCTCCCTATCAGGGAGCACCGCTGCTTAGAAAAGAAACGCTCGATGAGCATCCAGAACTCGAGGAAGCCCTGAATCAATTGTCAGTAAAAATAACGGATGACGAAATGAGAGAAATGAACTATCAGGTAAATGTTGAAGGGAAAACGGCTGCAGAAGTTGCTGAGCAGTACTTAAGTAATGAAGGTTTGTTAGGGAAGTAAGGAGCAAGAGGGAGAATGTCATGATTCTCCCTCTTTTTCTGATGGATGTGTTAGACAAAAAGGATTTCTGACAGAAAAACAAGAATAAAGAAAGAAGATCATTCCGGAGGTGAAGCACAAATGAAAGCTGACGGAGTATTTGAAGGCGGAGGAGTCCGGGGCATTGCGTTTACAGGTGCTATTCAGGCAATGGAGGAAGAAAAAATTGAATGGGAGCGCCTTGCAGGGACATCTGCGGGTGCAGTCATTGCCGCCCTTTTGGCAGCAGGCTATAAAAGCTATGAAATCAGGGAGCATCTCATAGAGCTTGATTTTACAAAATTCAGGGGCAGAACCTTTTTGAATTACATCCCCATCATCGGCGGACTGCTTCAGCTCATGATTCATCTCGGTTTTTACAAAAACAGCTATCTGGAAGAATGGATAGACGGTCTCCTTTCGGCAAAAGGGATTCGCACATTTGCAGACCTGCCCCAAGATAAGCTGAAAATCATTGCCTCAGACGTATCCAATGGCGAAATACTTATCCTGCCTGATGATCTGCCCAAATACAAGATGAAACCCACCGATCTGAAAGTCTCTAAAGCGGTTATGATGAGCGCATCTATTCCCTTTTTCTTCAGGCCGGTAAAATGGAAATCATCTTCCCAGTTCACTTCCTATATATTAGATGGCGGATTGCTGAGCAATTTTCCGATCTGGCTGTTTGATTCGAAAGAAGAACCTCGCTTTCCAACCTTCGGCTTCCGTTTTATTAAAGAAGAAATCAAGGCGGGGGCTGTTATACCGACACCCGTTCATCTTTTCAAAAATATGTTCAAAACGATGCTGCAGGCACACGATCTTAGACATTTGACTGAAGAAACAAAAGGACGCACAGTCCAAATTCCTACAGGAGGAATAACAGCAACTGATTTTAATTTGAATAAAGACGAAATCGAGTTTTTGTATCAATCAGGGTATTCTTCCGCACAGCAGTTTCTGAAGAGCTTTGATTTTGAGAAATATAAAGAAATACGAAAGAAAACCAAAACCGCTGCGGGTCTGTAACTGGCCCGCTTATTTGCAGTTTATGCTGGTATCCTATTCAAATTTGACTATAATAGATGATGAAGATTCATCAACTTAACTATTAAGGAAGTGAAGGAAATGGACGCATCTCAACAACATACCCGGCTGGTTGTCGCAGGTCTTCTCCTCGGTATTTTTATGGCTGCAATTGATAATACCATTGTTGCAACTGCCCTGGGATCGATTGTCAGTGATCTTGGAGGACTTGATCAATTCGTGTGGGTGACGTCTGCCTATATGGTGACGGTGCTTGCGGGTATGCCGATTTTTGGAAAGCTTTCTGATATGTACGGACGAAAACGGTTTTTCATCATTGGACTTATCATTTTTCTTGCAGGATCTGCCCTGTGCGGGATTGCACAGAACATTACTCAGCTGAGCATCTTCAGGGCTATACAGGGAGTTGGCGGCGGTGCGCTTCTGCCAATTGCATTCACCATTGTTTTTGATATTTTCCCGCCTGAAAAACGCGGGAAAATGACAGGACTTTTAGGTGCAGTGTTCGGATCTGCATCTGTTTTCGGCCCGCTGATCGGAGCTTATTTAACAGAATACATCAGCTGGCACTGGGTTTTTTATGTGAACATTCCGATCGGCCTTTTATCTGTCATTCTTGTCGGAAAGTTTTATCATGAAAAAGCAAAGCTTGAAAGCCAGAAAATTGACTGGGCCGGTGCCCTCACGCTTGTAGCCGGCGTTGTCAGTCTTATGTTTGCTCTTGAGCTTGGAGGAAAAGAGTTTTCCTGGACTTCATGGCAGTCCTATTCCTTGTTCGGCTCTTTCGTCTTATTTTTGATTTTATTTTTAGTGGCAGAAACAAAAGCAAAAGATCCAATCATTTCCTTCTGGATGTTTAAAAGCAGGCTGTTTGCAAGTTCACAGATCCTTGCCTTTTTGTACGGGGGGTCATTTATTATTCTTACGATCTTCATTCCGATTTTCGTTCAGGCAGTATACGGAGGATCAGCAACAAGTGCCGGTTACATTCTTATGCCTCTTATGCTTGGGTCTGTTGTCGGCAGCGGGCTTGCGGGTGCTTTTATGACTAAAACAAGCTACCGCAGCATTATGTTTGTTTCCATCAGTTCCTTTATAGCCGGAATGGGGCTGCTCAGCACGATGACGCCGGACACGGGAAGGCTTCTGCTGACGCTGTTTATGATACTTTCAGGATTTGGCGTCGGATTTTCCTTTTCGCTCCTTCCAAATGCGTCCATTCATAATCTGGACCCTCGTTTCAGAGGTTCAGCGAACGCAACGAATGCCTTTTTCAGATCGCTAGGCATGACAATCGGAGTGACAATCTTCGGAGCTATTCAAACAAAAATCTTTATAAGAGAGCTTGAAAATGCCGGTTCTGCCGGCAACGGTTTTGATATGGGCAATCCTCAGGGAATTTTTCAGCCGGAAGTACGGGAGCAGATTCCTCCCGGGGTGCTTGAACCGGTTGTAAATGCGATGTCAGATTCAATTACCGCCATGTTCCTGTTTGCCCTTATTCCGCTTGGAGCTGCCCTGATCACCGTCTTTTTCATGGGTAAAACAAGACTGATCACCGGGAAGAAAGAAGAAGTATCCGCCAATTAAAAAAAGAGCTTAAATGAAGCGTGCTGCTTTGTTTAGGCTCTTTTTTATTATGGAAGGTTTTTAAAAAATTGAGCCAAAAGGCGGTCTTATCAGACATACTTCCGTATACTGAGAGTATTTATTCGCTATTATAAGGAGAATCAGAACCTGTCCATGTTCCTGTTTTGAATGGGATTGAACATACCATAGGAAGACATAGGAAAATAAAACTAGTTTGAATTTTTTGATAATATACTCTTTTTCCTCTATGATTGTAAGCAAATGACAAGAGGAGTTGGGAAAATTTGAAGAAAAAGGCGATTCCTGTTTTGCTGACAGCGAGCTTCCTTCTTGCCCCTGCAGTCAGCGCAGAAACACCATACTATGGAAAAACGTATACACAGCCCGAACAAGTAAGGCCGCTTTTTCCCGATGTTGCATTAACTGATGAAACACCGGCTTTTACTAAAGGTGAAGAAGCCTTTACCACCCAGGAGGAAATGCTTGCTTACATAGAAGAACTCAAAAAAAAATCTCCATACGTATCAGTAAAAGAGATTGGCAGATCGCAAAACGGAATGGCGATTCCTGCGCTTTACTTTACAAAGGACGGGAGCATAAAACCGAGCTACGCATCGCGTAAGCCGACGGTCTGGATTCAGAGCCAGATTCACGGAAATGAGCCTGCAAGCGGTGAATCCATTCTCGCCATCGCAAATCGTCTGACTGGCGAGCTTGGGAAAGAGCTGCTCGATGATATCAATATTATTATTGTTCCACGTGTAAATCCGGATGGTTCTTACAATTTTAAACGACAGCTTCAAAATGGCCTTGACGGCAACCGTGACCACGTCAAGCTTGAATCGCCGGAAGTGCAGGCGATTCATAGAGAATATAATAAGTACACGCCAGAAGTTGTCATTGATGCCCATGAATATACGCCATACACCCGTTCGTTCGACCGGTTTGGGGATGAGGGTCTTCTGAAGTATCATGATATCCTGCTGCTGTCAGGCAGAAATTTAAACATTCCTGAAAAAATCAGAACCATGTCAGACAGCCTCTATGTCGAACCGACGTTTGATGCACTTGAAGATCAAGGGTTTTCAGCTGACCGTTATTATACATCGGCTGTGACAAATGGTGAAATCGATATTTTAGAAGGAGGGACAGAACCGCGCATCGGAAGAAACTCCTTTGGACTGCAGCCTGCTTTTTCGTTCCTTGTGGAAAGCAGGGGCATTGATATTGGGAGAGAGGACTTCGGGCGCAGGGTTGCAGCACAGATTGCGACACATGAAAACATCTTAAGACAAACAGCAGAAAATGCCCGAAAAGTGAAAGTGATCGTTGCAGCTGAACGGGCAAAGCTAGTTAAAAAAGGCCTGCTTCCAAAAGACAATGATCCTGTTTATGTGAACAGTGAGGCATTGGAAATAGATGGACAAACTCTTGAAATGGTTGATATTGCAAGCGGAACCGTTCAGGATGTGCCTGTTAACTACTTCAGTGCAACAGAAGCTGTTCCGACATTGACACGCGAGCGTCCGACCGCATATGTCCTGCAGCCTGATCAGGGTGATGCTGCAGCAAGGCTGATGAATCAGGGGGTAAAAGGATTTAAGCTTCCGAAACAAATGAAACTCCCTGTTGAAGCCTATCAGATTACAAGCAAAGAAGAGACGGAACAGTACGAAGGAAAGCAGCTGGTCGAAGTAGAGACAGAGCTCACTAAAAAAGAGGTCGTTTTCCCGAAAGGCTCATATATCTTCCTGTCTGCTCAGCCGCAAAATAATCTGCTGTCTCTCTCCCTTGAGCCCGAGTCGATTGACAGCTATGTCACATTCGGCTATATACCGTCAGAGATTGGAGAGGAATTGCCGGTTTACCGGTTTATGTTTGATGGAAAAAAGCTGAAGTAAGGTAATAAAAAAAACAGATCCCGCTAAATAGCGGGATCTGTTTTTTATTGTTAAGCAGGAAATTATAAAGAATAAAAGGCTGTGAATAACATAACAAATTTATCCTCGTCCAGCTCCAGCGCCTAGATCCTCTGTCAGAACAAATCCGTCAAAAAAGTCAAACCCGGACTTTTCCGTCGGATTCTTATCTGCCTATCGGATCTGACCAAGGCGCTTGCGCTTTTGTTCTTATAGTACGATACTTACAATAATCGCTGACAGGATACTCACAAGTGTAGCACCGTAAAGCAGCTTCAAACCGAAACGTGCAACTACGTTTCCTTGTTTTTCATGCAGACCCTTCACCGCACCGGCAATAATTCCGATGGAAGAGAAGTTGGCAAAAGATACAAGGAACACAGAGATAATACCAAGTGTACGCTCACTGAACGTATCTGCAACATTTGCAAGGTCCATCATGGCTACAAATTCGTTTGTCACAAGCTTTGTTGCCATGATTCCGCCCGCAGCTACTGCTTCATTCATAGGAACACCCATGATAAAGGCGAATGGGGCAAAGATGTAACCGAGAATACCCTGGAATGTAATGCCGAAGACCATATCAAAAATGTTGTTGACCGCTGCAATCAGTGCAACGAAACCGATCAGCATGGCACCGACAATAACTGCTACTTTGAAGCCGTCCATGATGTATTCGCCAAGCATTTCAAAGAATGACTGCTTTTCTTCTTCCTGAATGACGAGAATATCTTCTTCATCTGAAACAGTGTAAGGATTGATGATTGAAGCAATGATAAATCCGCCGAACAGGTTGATGACGATTGCCGTTACAACATACTTTGGCTCGATCATTGTCATGTATGCTCCAACAATGGACATGGATACAGTTGACATGGCAGATGCGCAAAGCGTGTAAAGACGCTGTGATGTCAGCTGTCCAAGCTGTTTTTTAACGGTGATGAAAACTTCTGATTGACCAACGATGGCAGATGCGACAGCGTTGTAAGACTCAAGTTTTCCCATTCCGTTAACTTTGCTCAGTACAAAACCTATGCCCTTCATGACAAAAGGCAAAATCTTAAAGTACTGGAAGATCCCAATCAATGCTGAAATAAAGACGATTGGAAGAAGAACATTCAGGAAGAACGGAGCTTGTCCATCGTTCGCGAGTCCTCCAAAGACAAACATAATTCCTTCATTTGCATATTCGAGCAGCTTTCCGAAACCGTCGGCAATAGCTGTAATTAAAATGAGTCCGAATTTGGTATTCAGTAATAGGAACGTTAAAGCGATTTGAATAACAATCATTAATGCAACTGGTTTAAACTTAATCTTCTTTCTGTCGCTGCTTGCAACCCAGGCAAGACCCAGAACAATCGCAAGTCCAAGAAGGGCAATCAGGTATTTCATTTCGTTCACCTCTATGATGGAATAGTAATCGTTTTTTGAAAGAATACTGTATACGCTTTCATCAACTTTGAAAAAGAGAGTCAGCGTCATCTGATGTCTGACCTCTGACGTATTCAACTATAATAGATTTATAGGAACAAAGCAATAACAAATTTTTAATTATTTATAGGATAATCTGCTGCTCATACGCAGCAGCAATCCCTCAAACTTCGGATGGAAATATTGAACAACAAACCCAAGCGTCAGTGTTACAGCAAATGTGCCGATGCCGATTGCTCCCTGAAAAGCAAAAGCGAGAAGCAGCGCAAAGGTTTCGCTGATGATCCTTGAAT
Source organism: Metabacillus sp. cB07 (assembly GCF_016839225.1). NCBI lineage: Bacteria > Bacillati > Bacillota > Bacilli > Caryophanales > Bacillaceae > Metabacillus > Metabacillus sp. cB07. The sequence continues at coordinate 1,399,030 of NZ_CP069296.1, forward strand.
TTCTTAAATTAAGACCGAAACGGGTATGGATGGCAACCATCAGTGTATCCATCGGACTTGCAGGGAACTTTGCCTGAAGATAAACCGCAACGCCAATGCCCATTGTCAAAATCCCGGCAATTAAAGCAGATGCCTGGAAGAATAATCCTGAAGGGGAATAATGTTTTAAAACGACAAGAAGCCAGAAGTCAATTAATGCACCAATTAAGAGAATGCTTCCTGCTGCCAGCAGTTCAGGTTTCTTTTTCATCAAAAATGAGTTAATAAAGATCAGCACGATGCCATTTATAAAAATACAGGTACCGACTGTGAGCCCAAATAAATTGGATTCTCCTACTGCAAGGGCGTCCCATGAGGATGCGCCGAGACCTGATTTGATAATCAGCGCCACACCGAGCGTAAGGGCCAGTAAGCCTGTGATAAAAAATAGTGTTCTTTCTTTCATGGAGTTTCCCCTCTCAAGTGGAGTTGTTTAAATAGTGGTTAGTCGTCAGACCTCTTGAATTCGTTTTCATCATATCCAATAATCTTCCCTTTGGCAAGAGAAAATGAGGTGGAAGAAGAATCCACAGGTTCGGGGGGAAATGAAAAAGCCGCAGAAACCATGTTCTGCGGCTTTTCTTCAGCTTAGCTGAGTCGTTCTTAAAAACTCTTTTGTACGCTCTTCTTTAGGATTTGAGAAGAACTCCTCCGGGTGTCCGATTTCAACAATTCTGCCTTCGTTCATATATACGATCCAGTCGGCAACCTCTCTCGCAAACTGCATCTCATGTGTGACGACAACCATAGTCATTCCTTCTTCTGCAAGCTCCTTCATCGTTGCGAGCACCTCTCCGACAAGTTCCGGATCAAGAGCGGATGTAGGTTCGTCAAACAGCATGATTTCAGGCTTCATGGCGAGTGCACAGGCAATGGCAACCCGCTGCTTTTGTCCCCCTGACAATTTGTTCGGATAGACATCTGCTTTGTCGGAAAGGCCAACTTTTTCAAGGAGAGCCCGTGCTTCCGCTTCAGCCTGGTTCTTTTTCATTTTCTTTACCATCAGCGGTGCTTCCATAATGTTTTCAATCACTGTTTTATGAGGGAACAGCTGAAAATGCTGGAACACCATGCCGACTTTCTGGCGGACTTCGTTGATGTCATGTGTGCCCTGTGTGACTTCTTCGCCGTTTATGATGATTTTTCCGTTATCTTTTTTCTCAAGAAAGTTAAGGCACCTGAGAAGGGTACTTTTACCGGATCCGCTTGATCCGATTAAACAAACAACATCGCTTTCACCAACCTTCATATCAATATCTTTTAGGACATGCAGGTCGCCGAATGATTTATTCAGCTTTTCCACTTTGATCATTTCTTTTGATTCCAAAAAGATTCCCTCCTTTAGCGGTCACTGATGGACATTTTCTTTTCAAGTCCGTTTACAACGAGTGTCAGAATTGCAACCAGTATTAAGTAGTAAACGGCAACAATCAGCAGGAATGTCATTTCATCGAAATTGTTTGAACCGAGTGTGGTCGCCACGTTAAATAATTCATTGATGGAGATAAATGCTGCCAGAGAAGAATCCTTTAAACCGATAATCATCTGGTTTCCAAGAGGAGGAAGCGCACGTCTGAACGCCTGAGGCATGATGATGCGCCTCATTGTGAGACCTCTTGTCATGCCGAGGGAACGGCCCGCTTCCATTTGACCTTTGTCGATGGACTGGATGGTGCCCCTGAAAATTTCAGCAATATAGGCACCATTGTGGAAGGCGAGAGCAAGGGATGCAGCCCAGAAATCAGGGATTAGAAACAATCCGCTGAAACCGAAGTACAGAATGAAAATCTGAACGATTAATGGTGTACCGCGGACAAGGTAAATATAAGCATCCGAGATCCAGCCGAGCACTTTCAGTTTGGATATTTTCAGCAATGCGAAAAAGAGGCCGATGACAATCCCGATTAAAATGGACACTACTGTCAACTGGAGAGTGACAAGCATCGCATCGAAAAATACGCCTCTGCTTGCTATGAGAGAATCAAAAAAATGAGAAAAGCTAGGCAATATAAACAACATCCTTTCTGTACAGGCAGTGATTATTCCGGTTTAGTTGTAATGTCTTCTCCAAAATACTCAATGCTGATTTTCTTCAGTGTTCCGTCTTTGCGCAGGTTTTCGAGTGCTTCGTTAACACGCTTTAAGAGTTCGGGGTTGTCCTGCGGAATAACAACAGCCTGTTCACTTCGTTCAATCAGCTGCTGTCCGGTAATGTCAAATCCGCCTTTTGCTGCACTTTTTCCTGTTACAAAATCGGTGATCACCGCGTCATGGCGGCCTGTACTAAGCGCTTTAAGAGCAGTGATATCGCTGTCGTACATCTTTATGTTGTCTGTATATTTCTCTGCGGTTGCAGCATATGTAGAGCCTTTGGCTACAGCGACTTCTTTTCCTTTGAGATCTTCAACTGTTTTGATGCTGCTGTCAGGACGCGTGAAAATTTGAGGTCCTGAATAGTAGTAGGGTGTGGAAAATGACACGTGCTTTGCCCGCTGGTCATTGATGGTGTGGCTTGCCACAGCGGCGTCGGCCCGGCCGGTTTTGACACCTTCAACAATCCCTTTGAATTTAATCCGTTTCTGAACGGGCTTAAGTCCAAGCTCCTTCGCAATTGCTTCTCCGACGGCAACATCAAATCCGGTCATCGTCATATCGTCCTTCACGTAGCTGAATGGTTTGAATTCACCTGATGCAGCAAATACAAATTCATCCTTGTCAATCAATTCTGTTCCGTCTGATAATTTTTCTTTCTCAGCACAGGCTGATAAAAAAACACCTGTCATCAGAAGCAGGATCATAAGATATACTTGTTTTTTCATAAGTTGCTCCAAGTCTCCTTTCTGTATGGTATGAGTGATTATGGTAAACAGGAAAAAATGCGCTAGTTGTACATACCCTTATCTTACTTACTGTAATCGCATTTTTTAGAATTTTTCAGAAAAAGAAAATGTAAACTTGCATAAAAAAAGAAGCAGCTTTATAGCTGCTTCTACTGCATAGCATTCCATTCAATTTCTCCTGCCTGCTCTTCGTAATCAATGCTTACTTTAAAGTCATGCTTTTCGTAAAAGTGCACAAGACGGTCGACGTGATCCCAGTCTCTTTTGGCGATATCCCCGGTTATAGATGGAATGTTCTGGTCTTTAGCGATTTCTTTTAAATAATTCATGCAAATTGATCCGTAGCCTTTGTTTGCAGGGCCTTTAATGTCGCCAATATGAATGGCCTGATCGTCTGAATAGGTGGCATGAATGGAAAAATCCCATTTCCCCCGATAGGCTGTTTCACAATCATTAAGCATCACTTTGCATGAATCACCGTCATTTTGTGCATAAACAACGACCCATTTGTCTTCTTTTGTCTGATCAATTCCGACAACTTTCCACCTCTTGGCGATTTCCTTGAGATTATCCTGCATTCTATAAAGCTGAAACTGCAGTTCTTCCGCGTCCACAGGTGCCTGATTTCCGCCAGTCAGTACAGATTGATACATAAATATCTCCTTCCTTTATGGTAGTCCGTACGTAAAACACAGTTATCTATTGTACTGGACTGGAGCAAAAGCATCAACCGTTTTGCTCAAATTGGAAGGAGTTGCTTAATAAAAAAACGGCGCCAGTACAGGCGCCGGATGCTAGTCTTCATGACTGTCATAAATACAGTGGTCAAAACTGTCATTGTGGATTTGATTCAGTTCCTTTACCCCGTAAATTAAAAACTGGTGGTCGTCGCCATACAAGTCAAGCTTGTTTGCTTTTTTATACTGCTCTAAAGCTGTGCGTGCTTTATCTTCTTCTGTAAAGACACCAACTACGTTTGAAGCCTCTCCACAGTCTGAGCAGCCTATATCAACTACAACATAGTACATGAAATCACCCTTTATGCTTTCATTCGTCCCTTATTTTCTCACGATGGCCGGGTGAAAACAAGGAATTGGCATAAGCGGATCAGACATCCAGTGTCTGAGGTGTTTTCTGTCCGCTGTTCATCAGGCGGATCTTGTTCGGTTTAATGGCAAGAACAATATAGTCCGGGTCATCAGGACCCTTGAACCAATTTTTCATATGCTCATTCCAGATACGGTCTTTCAGTTCCTGGTCTGTGCTGATTTCCGCTGTTCCTTCAAACTCTACATAGGAATCACCATATCCCTCACCTTCATAGCCAAGCAGGATATGTACGTTCGGATTTTTTTCAATTTCATCTGCTTTGTGCGTGTGAACATTAGTCGGGGTATAGAGCATGAGTTCATCATTGGAAAAGGTCATATAGCGGGAGTGGGGTTTATCGTCCACGACGGTGGACAATGTGCCGACTTTGTGTTTCTCAAGAACGTCCAGAACTTCTTTGTTCAGTGTCTGCTTATTCATACATACATCTCCTTTAAACGTGATAGTGTATGTATTCCTTCCTTTCCTTTATCTAAAACCTGAAAGTGAAAAGGGATGCTTTATATTGGAGTGGAAATACCCGGATTAATCATCGTCAGCTCCCTGAAGAAACGTTTTTCATCTTTTGGCAGCGAAACAAGCGCAAATTTTGAATAGGCAGGGCGGCTTGATGAAAAAGAACCTGTGTACACAATTTTCAGGCGCTTGAATGTCCAGGCCGGTGAAGATAGTGGATTCATTGAATAGTGCACTTCTTTCATGTCTCTAATAAAAATTTCTTTTCTGATGAGTCCGAATACAATTTTCAGTTTCTGATCTGCAATGACAAAATAGGAGTTAAAAAGAGCATGTGCAAGAAAGGCTGCAATTAAAAAAGGAAAAACAAGAGGTGCCGCGGGTTCACCCTGATACAGGAGAAAAAACGGGAAAAGAATTAAAAACACGATGATACATACAAGAATTGGGTTTCGCTTTACTTTAAACTTCATGACAGACCTCCTCTCATTTATTTTAGCATATTTTTCCTGGAGTTATGACGGACAAATGTCGTTCTAAGTTTCTTTTAACGGAAGTTGGAGTAAGGCGGATGCGCGGAAGGAGGCCAGGGTAAGTTAAGGGAAATGAATGAAATATAAACTGGTATAGACAACTAGTTGAATAGATGTTATAGTATGTGTGAAAACGGATGCAAGGAGCTGTAATGATGGCACAAATATGCTTATTGAACGCTGAAATTTATACTGGCGAATCCATTATTGAGAGTGGGTACGTTTTAATAGAAGATGAAAAAATAAAAGAAGTCGGGATGATGGAGGATTATCAGGAGCAGAGCGGATTTGAGCGCGTAATTGATTTAAAGCACGCTGCAAAGGCCGTGCCGGGGTTTATTGATCTCCACATCCACGGCGCACATGGCGCGGATGTGATGGATGCTACTGAAGAAGCGCTGCAAACAATGACTTCAAAGCTTCCATTTGAAGGAACAACAAGTTTTCTGGCAACTACAATGACTTCAAGTAAAGAACAAATTTCTAAAGCGCTTGTTAATACAGCCGGATACTTAAAAGAAAAAAATCAAACCGGTGCAGAGATCCTTGGCATTCACCTTGAAGGTCCATTTTTAAATCCGAAACGCGCAGGAGCTCAGGCACCCGGAAATATTATTGAACCCTCAGTTGAACTTTTTGACAGGTGGCATGAAGAGTCAGGCGGAAGTATCAAACTTGTGACACTGGCAGCGGAACGCGAAGGCGGGTATGAGCTTGCGAGCCATTTAAAGAGTTTGTCAATCGTCCCGTCAATCGGCCACAGTGATGCTGTTTATCAGGAAGTGGAGACGGCGGTTGCAAGCGGAGTTCATCATGCAACACATCTTTTCAACGGGATGAGAGGCATTCATCATCGCGATGCAGGCACTGCCGGCGCTGTTCTGATGAAGGATGAAGTGATGACGGAAATGATTGTGGACGGCATTCATATTGCACCTGAAATGGTCAAGTTTGCTTATAGAATGAAAGGCAGTGAAAGGGCCATTCTCATAACAGATGCCATGCGTGCTAAAGGGCTCGGTCCAGGCACATACGATCTTGGCGGACAGGAAGTAACAGTTGACGGGGAGCGGGCGACACTCGCCGATGGAACACTGGCGGGAAGTATTCTTACATTTAGAGATGCAGCGGTCAACATGATGTCATTCACGGGATGCTCTCTTTTGGATGCTGTCACGATGTCATCTGTTAATCCTGCTAAACAAATTGGGGTCTACGACAGAAAAGGGAGCCTTGAGAAGGGAAAAGATGCAGACATTGCCGTGCTCGATGACGAGTTAAATGTGATGATGACGATCTGCAGAGGAACGATATCTTTTACAGGGAGTGCTGACAAATGAAGCTGATTGAAGCGAAGGATTACAAGGAAATGAGCATACTTGCTTCAAGAATAATCTCAGAGCAGGTCCGGTCCAAAAAAGACTCAGTGCTTGGGCTTGCAACGGGAGGAACGGTTTTAGGCACCTATCAGCAGCTGATCCTTGACCATCAGGATAACGGAACAGACTACTCTGAAGTTAGAACTTTTAATCTGGATGAGTATGCAGGTCTCCATAAAGATGATGAAAACAGCTATCATACGTACATGAAGAAGCATTTTTTTGACAGCGTCAATGTCTCTGCTGCCAATACACATCTTCCTGACGGAGAAGCATCCGACTTAGAGAAAGAGTGCGGGGATTACGACAGGCTGATCAGCGAAAGCGGCGGCATTGACCTGCAGCTTCTGGGAATAGGTCAGAACGGGCACATTGGATTTAATGAACCGGGCAGCTCATTTGATTCAAACACCCATCTTGTGAAGCTTGCACAATCGACCCGCGAAGCGAATGCAAGGTATTTCGACAGAATCGAAGATGTACCGAAACATGCGGTTACCATGGGAATCGCTTCAATCATGAGAAGCAAAAAAATTCTTCTTCTTGCATCAGGTGTTCAAAAAGCAGCTATATTAAATGATCTTTTTCATGCGGATGTATCTGAAGATATTCCGGCGACTGTCCTTAGAAACCACCCGAATGCAGTGATTATTGCAGACCGGGAAGCCCTGTCAAAGCTTCAGCCGGATGAAAGGAAGATGTTTGCAAGATGATTCAAAAGAACTCACCCCTGCCAATCTACTATCAGCTCGAAGAAGCCATCAAAGAAGCAATTCAAAATCAGGAGCTGACACCAGGCCGGATGATTCCATCTGAGAGAGAATACGCGGAAAAGTACGGAATCAGCAGAATGACTGTCAGACAAGCTCTTTCTAACCTTGTAAATGATGGCTTTCTTTACAGACAGAGAGGGAAGGGAACGTTTGTCGCCCACCAGAAAATTGAACAGCCGCTTCAGGGGCTGACCAGTTTTTCTGAGGATATGAGGTCGCGGGGCCTTGAACCAAGTACGCGGGTCATCAGCTTCAAGGTAGTGCCTGCAAGTCATGACCTTGCTTCCGAGCTTGAGGTGGAAGCGGGAACATCCCTTTTTGAATTAAAACGGATCCGGCTTGCAGACCAGCTGCCGATGGCCTATGAAATGCTGTACATTTCAAAAGAAGTGGCACCCGATCTGACCGAAGAAATCGCTCAATCTTCTATCTATGAGTACGTGGAAAATAAACTGGGACTGAAGATTCAGCATGGACGCCAAGTTCTTGAGGCCTCTATTGCCAGAAGGACAGAAGCGGAAATGCTCCAGGTCGAAGAAGGTGCCCCGGTCCTGATGATCGAGCGGAGAAGCACGCTTGAATCAAATAAACCCCTTGAAGTCGTTAAATCTGTTTACCGGGCTGACCGCTATAAATTCACCATTGATATGGAGCGATTCTCATGAATAAACGCGCAACAGAAGAAAAAAACATCCGAACGTCTGCCATTGATGAAATGACTTCCTATGAGATGGTTAAACTTATGCACCAGGAGGACGCGGCAATATCTGCTGCAGTGGAGAAAGCACTTCCCAAAATTGCTGAAGCAGCCGATGAAATTGTAGCGCGATGGAACAAAGGCGGAAGAGTGTTTGTCATTGGAGCAGGAACCAGCGGAAGAGTGGGCATGCTTGATGCAGTGGAGCTCGGACCGACTTTTTCTGTAGAGGAAGACAGGTGGACGGCCATTGTATCTGGAGGAAATGAAGCGATGTGGATGCCGCTTGAGGAGACTGAAGACGATGAACACGCCATCAGGGAGGAATTGAAATCCCATTCACTGGCTGAGCAGGACTGTGTCATCGGCATCACAGCCAGCGGTTCAACTCCGTTTGCTGTAAGCGGCCTTGACTATGCGAAACAGGCGGGTGCCTGTGCAATATCGATCAGCAACAATGAACATTCCGTCATATCCAAGATAGCTGATGTTGCCATAGAACTTACAACTGGACCTGAAGTCATACGGGGGTCAACAAGATTAAAAGCGGGGACTTCTCAGAAAATCGCTCTGAACATGATCTCAACAAGTGTCATGATTCAGCTTGGGAAAGTATACGGAAATGAGATGGCCGACATGAAACTGATCAACCGCAAACTGAAAAAGAGGGCAGAGATGATTTTGGCGGAAACGACGGGCATTGATGAGGAAACAGCAGGACTAACCATGGAAAAAACGCAGTACAATCTTAAAGAAGCCATTTTCATGACAGTCACACATGCATCACGGGAAGAAGCAGGCCTCTATATTCATGAGGCTCAAGGGAGATTGAAACAAGCGATTCATCGCTTTTTCGATAATAAAAACAAGTAAGGGGGAATTATTATGTTGGGGTTTTTACAGAAAATAGGGAAATCACTGCAGCTGCCGATCGCCGTACTTCCGGCTGCCGGGCTTATGCTGCGCCTTGGACAGGATGACCTGCTCGGCATTCCGTTATTGGCGCAGACAGGCGATTTCATTTTTGCAAATCTGGCTCTTATCTTTGCCATTGGGGTTGCAATCGGCTTATCGAAGGATGGGCATGGTTCGGCCGCGCTTGCAGGTACAATTGGCTACCTGGTTTTAACGAAAGGGATTGAAGTCATCAATCCGGATATTAAGCTGTCCGTTCTTGGGGGGATTATAGCAGGTATTATAGCCGGTCTCTTATATAACCGTTTTTCAGAGATAAAATTGCCTGAATGGCTCGCATTCTTTGGGGGGCGCAGGTTTGTTCCCATCATTACGGCTGCCGTTATGCTTATTCTCTCTCTTGCATTCGGCTATCTTTGGGGTCCTGTGCAGGAAGGGATCAACAACGTGGGTGTCTGGTTAACCGAGGCTGGTGCCGCAGGTGTAGCCATATATGGATTCTTAAACCGAATCTTAATTCCAGTAGGACTTCATCAGTTTATTAATAGTTTGGTATGGTTTGTATTCGGCGAATATAACGGAGCGACAGGTGATCTTAACCGATTCTTCGCCGGTGATCCAAGTGCAGGATTTTTCATGTCAGGCATGTTCCCGATCATGATGTTCGGCCTTCCTGCAGCTGCAGCTGCCATGATTATGGCTGCTAAAAAAGAGCGCCGCAAAGCTGTATCAGGTTTGCTGATCGGTGTTGCGTTTACATCATTTTTAACAGGTATTACAGAACCGATCGAGTTTATGTTCATGTTCTTATCGCCATTGCTGTATGTTATCCACGCTGTCTTAACCGGTGCGTCGATGGCAATAGCACAGCTGCTTGATATTCACCTTGGCTTTACATTCTCTGCTGGAGCCATTGATTATGTATTGAACTTTAACGCTCCGGCTGCGAAAAATGCATGGCTGCTCCTTGTCATGGGAGCTGTGTATGCTGCAATCTATTTCTTCCTGTTCTACTTCCTGATCAAGAAGCTTGATCTGAAAACGCCTGGCCGCGAGGATGAGACAGATGAGGAAGCAATCAGCGAACCTGCTGCGGGCGGAGACAAATATGCTGCAATGGCAGCAAAATATATGGCCGGTCTTGGCGGCAGCGACAATCTGACAGAGATTGATAACTGTGTGACGCGCCTTCGCCTTAAAGTGAAGGACGCAGGTGCAATTGATGAAAAAGCACTCAAGCAAGCTGGTGCAAGAGGCGTAATCAAGCTGACGAAAACAGATGTACAGGTGATCGTCGGAACAGACGTTGAGTTTGTATCCAATGAGCTGAAAAAACTGAAATAAAGAAGAATGCCTGAATCATCTCCTGATTCAGGCATTTTTTATGCGGACAGAAAAACGGTCTGCTTCTGTCTTTACTATAAATGAGACAGCATGATGATTGAATCTGTCAGGCTGATCAATATTGCAGACGTGACCTGAATCAGCTATGTACACGGCCTGTACATCCTTATTTTCCGAGGCAATCTCTTTTACCGGCTTTAAAAATAAATGGTCTTGTTCTCCCATTAAAAACAGGACAGGAATTTTGTGGAAGTCTTTTTGAAGCTCTATCAAGTACGGATTCACGAAACGCGTCAGTGAAAACCATTGAATAAACTCTTTTTGGCACATCTTCTTTGCCTGGCTGATGAACATCGTGCGGGATTCTTTATGAGTTGCATAGGGCATTATGATCCAGGCAAACAAAGAGTAAAGCCACATATACGGGAGAATTCTTTTGCCGAGGTTGCCAACAACAAGCAGCATTCTCGTAAAGACGTTCAGTTTTGTGATGGCCCCGCCGAGAACCATGGAAGAAAGAAGCCTTGGCCTGATCTTCGCGATGGTTTGAATAACAATCGTGCCAAGTGAAATCCCGACAAAATGAGAAGAGGATATTTTCAGCCGGTCATGAACATCGATAACTTCTTCAGCAATGTCTGAAAAATCATCGCCCTCTTTCCACATCCCCTTTGCGGATCTTCCATGTCCGCGCAGATCAATGAGCAAGATGTTAAAATGTTTTTTAAATTCCCTTATTTGCTTGTACCAAATTGACGAGCTTCCGCCTGCACCATGTATAAAGGTAACCCACGGCTTTTTCTCGTGAAGTTTCAGGGTTCTGTAATATAAAATGTGTAACACCTGCCATCTGGTAAGATTATAGGTTCATAGGAACTTATATCTTAATATGAGCAGGGAACAAATAGTAGAAAAAGAGGTCAATTGTAAGAAAAGTGTCACAATTGAGAGGCAGGCTCATGTCGTGGAAGAACGCTGCGCGTGTTCTGCCATAATATGCACACAGACAAGTAGATTCCTACTTTAAAAAGATCTTAGAAACGGTTGCGGGTCCTTTAGGCTTTTGTTATAATGAAGTTACTTATTTTTGTTCGTAATATGATTAAAAAGGCACTCGTCTTGAAGAATATTATTTAGAGCAGGGATAGTAATACAATTGTGCGCTTGGCGCACGAGGAGGATACACACATGTTACAAGGTAAAGTTAAATGGTTTAACGCAGAAAAAGGTTTCGGTTTCATCGAAGCAGAAGGTCAAGAAGACGTATTCGTACATTTCTCTGCTATTCAAGGCGAAGGCTTCAAATCTCTAGAAGAAGGCCAAGAAGTTACTTTCGAAATCGTTGAAGGCGCTCGTGGACCACAAGCTGCTAACGTTCAAAAGTAATGACTGAAAAAGACTCCTGTTAAGGAGTCTTTTTTTGTCTGCACAATTAAAACACGGCAAGCGTGTGAATCCTACCCTCGGAAACCGTAAAACGATCTGGGAGGGTAAGCAAATGCTGGAATCGTACCCTCGGAAACCGTAAAACGATCTGGGAGGGTAAGCAAATGCTGGAATCGTACCCTCGGAAACCGTAAAACGATCTGGGAGGGTAAGCAAATGCTGGAATCGTACCCTCGGAAACCGTAAAACGCTATTGGATGGTAAGCAAGCGCCCGAATCGTACCCCGCGAACCGGTAAAAACGTTATTGAAGGGTAAGCAAGCGCCCGAATCGTACCCAGCAACACGGTAAAACGTTAATGGAGGGTAAGCAACAGGCAGAATCGTACCCAGCAACCCGGTAAAAACGCTATTGGATGGTAAGCAAGCGCCCGAATCGTACCCCGTGAACCGGTAAAAACGTTGATGGAGGGTAAGCAAAAGGCAGAATGATACCCAGTAAACCGGTAAAAACGTTAATGGAGGGTAAGTAAAGCCCCAAGGTCTCCCCCCTGCAAAACTTACTCTTCCTTTATCATTTTCAGCGGCTTATCAGCCGGCCCTTCTATCACATCACCCTTATAAGAAAACCTCGACCCGTGACACGGGCAGTCCCAAGAGCGGTCTCCGCTGTTCCATTCCACTTCGCAGCCGAGATGGGTGCAGGTCATGTCCACAAGGTGAAGCACTCCATGTTCGTCTTTATAGCCCCCTGCTTTTTTCCCGTTCACCATCACCGCACAGCCTTCATCAGCATGAAGATCATCAGGTGTCTTTGATGGACGCTTGATTTTACCTGCTATTAGGTGCTTTGCTACATCGGCATTTGCTTTCAGAAATTCTTTTACACCAGGGTCAGAGTGAAAGCGGCTCGGAGTGAAAAGGTCAAAATAGCGTGATTCTTTCTTCACAATTAAATCCCTGAGCATATGTGCAGCAAACGTGCCGTTTGTCATGCCCCATTTATGAAACCCCGTGGCTGCGTAGATATTGGGATTGCTTGATGTGAGGGGGCCAATGTACGGGATTTTATCCAATGTAAACAAGTCCTGTGCGGACCACCTGTGTGTAATCTCCTCCAAGCCAAAAATCTCTTCTCCAAAACCTTCGAGCTTTTCATAAAGTTTGTGGGTATCTTTCTCCTGGCCTGCTTTATGTCCTTCGCCTCCGATCAAGACGACATCCTGACCGCTGGAGGATGCGGATCTTAGCGAACGCTTAGGTTCATCGACACTTAGATACATGCCGCCGGGATACGGTTTTGACGTTTTTGCACTGATGACGTATGAACGATCAGCATACATTCTGGCAAAATAAAAGCCGTTTCCGTCATAAAAAGGAAAATGAGTCGCTGCAATGACATGTTCACAAGTGACCTCAAAACCTTCATTTGAAAGCAGAACAGGCTCTTCTTTTGTGCCTTTCACGTCAATTAACGCTGTGTTTTCATAAATCTGTACACCAGACTGCAGCATTTCTTCAAGAAGGGCGTGCAAATAGTTCAGCGGGTGAAACTGAGCCTGGTTTTTTACAACCAGGGCGCCTTTAATGTCTATATTCAACGAGAGCTTTTCAATAAACTCATAAGGAATGCCAATAGCATCATAAGCATCTTTTTCCTTAAGGAGTTTGTCCAGCGATTCATCTGAAACTGCATATAGAACGGCATCCTGATTGCTGAAATCACACGGGATGTTTTTTTCTTTAACGGTATTCCTTATAAAATCCAGACCTGCCTGGTTCGCTTCATAATAGTGTTTGGCCCCATCTGTGCCTGCATGCTGAATCAGCTCGTGATAAATAAGATCATGCTGAATGGTAACTTTAGCAGTCGTATGGCCGGTCGTGCCATTGAGCAGACAATCAGAATCAATCAGTGCGACCTTAAGTCCTTCTTTCGCAAGAAGATATGCTGAAGTGATGCCGGTAATGCCCCCTCCGACTACAGCAGCATCAACAGTTATGTGCTTTGAAAGCTTGGGAAAAGCGGGAAGGTTTGACGTGTCTCTCCAGTAAGGTTCAGGAAACCGGGGCAGTTTCGAGTTCGTATTTTTCATATGTAATCCTCCTCCTGAGTCATCATTAGAATATCCTCATGGTAAAAATACATGTATTTGGAAGAATGGATTGATAATTCTGAAAGCGGCAGGTTATAATAGTAGTACTTTAAGGAACGGAGGTGGATGAGAGATGAACAGTTTGAATGTGCTGCACGGTAAAGAATTATCATACCTTTATTTGTGTCGTGCTATTTTTCATGCATTTGCTGCTGACGGGATACGTCTGTCCTTTTTCAGCAACTGCATAAACACATTCAAACGTTAAGAAGATTCTCTTATCCACAAGTGATGCGGAGGGCTTATTAGCTCTCCGTTTTTTGTTTTGGCGCGTTCAGATAAACTCGCTGAAGAACCAGGATAAGCAGGAAACTGCTTATTCTGTTTTTTTTTATATTTGAAAGGGGTTCCTACTAATGACGATATGTTCGGTTCAGGGATTAACAAAATCATACGGTAGCCAGCTGATTTTTGAAAAGCTGAGCTTTGAAATAAACGAAGGCGAAAAGATTGGGTTTACAGGCAGAAATGGTACAGGGAAAACGACGATTTTTAAATGTTTGTCAGGAATTGAGCAGCCGGACGAAGGCACAATTGCTATTAAAAAAGGAAAAAAGATCGGCTATCTGGCGCAAATCCCTGTTTTCCCTGAAGGTACGACTGTGGAAGATGTGCTGAGAGAGGGGTTCTCTGAACTGACAGAGCTGTCAGCTGAGATAGCTGAACTTGAGATGAGAATGGCTGAGGAAAAAGATCCCCATCTAATAGAACGGGTGATGGAGCGTTACGGCAGCTGCAGGCAGCAATTTGAATTGCTCGGGGGCTACGAAATGGATGCGAAGGTGCAGGCTGTTGCCAGCGGACTGAAGCTTCAGGAACTCCTGAATAATGAGTTCCAGGCCATAAGCGGAGGAGAAAAAACGAAAGTTTCAATTGGCATGATCCTTTTAAAGCAGCCGGATATTCTGCTGCTTGATGAACCGACCAACCATTTGGATATTGCAGCTGTAGAATGGCTGGAGGGCTATCTCAAAGAATATAAAGGTACCGTTGTTGTAATATCGCATGACCGGGCGTTTCTGGATGAGACGGCTGGAAAAATCCTTGATCTTGAAGGCGGGGAAGTGACTGTCTACCACACTAATTATTCAGGTTTTATCGCCCAGAAACAGAAAAGGCTGCTGGCGGAATTTCAGGCCTATCAGGATCAGCAGAAAAAAATCAAAAAAATGAAAGAGGCGATTAAAAGATTGAAAGAGTGGGCAAATCAGGCTAATCCCCCGAATGAGGGCCTTCATAAGCGGGCAAGAAATATGGAGCGCGCGCTCATGAGAATGGAGAAACTGAAACGGCCTGTCCTGCAGCATAAAAAAATGAATTTGTCCTTTGAAGAGACGGACAGAAGCGGAAAAAGAGTATTGTGTCTTGAAGGCGCTTCAAAATCATTTGGAAATCGGACGATTTTAGAAGAGATTTCACTGGATATTCAGTATAAAGACAGAACCGCTATAGTCGGGGAGAATGGGTCGGGCAAATCCACTTTGCTGAAAATGATCATGGGCCAGGTCGAACCTGAAAGCGGGGCTGTGAAAATTGGCAGCAGTGTAAAGGTCGGTTACCTTTCCCAGCAGTTTGCGCTTGAGGACACCGATGCTGCAATTATTGATTTTTTCAGGGAAGATGTGCATGCATCTGAGGAAGAAGCCCGTCACATTCTTGCAGGGTTCATGTTTTACGGACCAGCCGTTTTTAAAAAAATGAAGCATACAAGCGGCGGCGAACGGATGAGAATTCAGCTTGCAAAGCTTATGCAGCAGGATTTGAACGTGCTTATTTTAGATGAGCCGACAAATCATCTGGATATAGATTCCAGGGAGGTGCTTGAAGATGCGATTGAGCAGTTTGAGGGAACAATCCTGGCCGTTTCCCATGACCGTTTTTTCCTCAACAAGCTTTTTACAAAGACATGCTGGATCCATCAGCAAAAGCTCTACTCCTTTGATGGGAACTATGCCTGGGCCCGTGAAAAAATGGAGCCAGTGATGAATCAGTCTCCAAAAGGCATTAAAGAAAGTCAGCCTTCAATTCTTAAAACGAAACAACCGCAAATAAGAATGCGGGAAAATGTTGAGGACGTACTGAACCAAATTGAACAGCTTGAACATGAGGTGTATGAGATTGAACTGAATATGAATAAACAAAGTGAACTAAATGAGCTGATCCTGCTTAACAGCCGGAAAGAAGAAATAGAAGGAGAAATTAAATGTCTGTATGAAAGACTTTAGAATGAAAAAAGATCCGCTGCCTGTGCAGCGGATCTTTTTTATTGTTGAGTAACATCAAGCGGTTACTTGAAATTTTCCACATGTTCCGGGTTATCCGAATGATTGTCTTTCAAAATGCCATTTTCTTCGATATGGCGTTTGGCTTCTTCGTCCCCAAGTAAATAAATCATCCCGTAAATTTTTCTCATCGAATCGTCATAGGCTTTGTTTTCTGCATCATGATGATATTCGCGGAATGGAACCTGCGCACGCTGAAAGGTTTGAAAGTCAGCCGAGCTGTTTTCGCTGTAATAGGACTTCAGCTGATCAATTTCAGCCGGAGTGGCATACAGTTTGAAGCTTGGACTTGATTCTGCAGGATTCTGAAGAATTTCTCCGCTTGCCACGTCAATATAGTAGGTTTGTTTTTCCTGATTCATCCAACCCATCTCCTTTTAGTGATTTGTCTTTCTTTACCACTAATCGGAGAAATGTAACCCTCTATTAACTCAGCATGACCTTGTCTGACAGTGAGCTTCCGCTTTTTATTTTTGAAAATTCGTTCAGAAGGGAGGCTACGGTCAGTTTTTTCTTTTGATCTCCCTCTGCCTGAAAGATTATTCGTCCGCCGTCCATCATGACAAGGCGATTGCCAAGGTCGACTGCCTGCTGCATATTGTGGGTGATCATCAGAGTCGTTAACTGACCTTCTGAAACGAGCTTTTCTGTCAGGTTTGTAATGAGATCGGCCCGGGAAGGATCAAGTGCAGCTGTATGCTCATCGAGCAAGAGTATTCCCGGATTCGTGAACGTGGCCATTAAAAGGGAAAGCGCCTGCCGTTCGCCTCCTGAAAGAAGCCCGACTTTTGCAGAGAGTCTGTCTTCGAGTCCAAGGCCGAGCGTCGTCAGCTTTTCCTTGAAAAATGCTTTTCTCCTCGCTGTAACGCCGGGTCTCAGTGTGCGTTTATGGACACGTGCATAAGCGATGGCGAGATTCTCTTCTATCGTGAGCGCAGGTGATGTTCCGGCCATCGGATCCTGAAAAACGCGGCCTAGGTATTTGGCGCGCTTGTGCTCGCGCAGGTTTGTCATCGATTTTTCTTCGATCAGCACGTCCCCGTAATCAGGAAAAAGCCTGCCAGATATAACGTTCAGCAAGGTGGATTTACCTGCTCCATTGCTGCCGATTACGGTTACGAAATCTCCTTTTTTAAGAGAAAGGGAAAGCCCGTTCAAAGCTTTTTTCTCATCGGGAGAACCTTCATTAAACACTTTTTCAATCTGCTTCAGCTCAAGCAATATGAACATCTCCCTTTCTCCTGAGAAGTTTTTTCCTTTTTTCTTTCTGTTTTGCCAGCAGCTGCGGCACGACGAGGGCCGCTATGACGATCGCTGCTGTGATCATCTTCATATCGCCTGTCTCAAGGAAGTCTGCTCTAAGCGCAAGCGCAATAATAATGCGGTAGAGTATGGCTCCAATGATGACAGCGAGAGTTGCCCGGATGATTGTTTTTGTTCCGACAAGGGCTTCCCCGATAATGACAGATGCAAGACCAATGATGATCATGCCGATTCCCATGCCAATATCGCTGAATCCTGAAAATTGAGCGATGAAAGCACCAGAAAAGGCAACAAGTGCATTGGATATGCCGAGACCGATAATTTTCAGAAGATCCGTATTGGCTGAAAAGCTTGAGATCATTTTTTCATTATCACCGACAGCGCGGATGGCAATGCCGATTTCTGTTTTCAGGAAATAATCGAGTGAAAGCTTTATAAGCACAATAATGGCGCACATGGCTGCGAGAACTGACCATGTTTTCGGGATAAATGCTTCAAGACCTGCTGATACAAATACAGACTGTATAAATGCGTCGATTCCAAGCTGATTCCAGCCATCAAGCAAAACAGAAAAGACCGTGCTTTCCTGAAGCAAAGGGACGTTTGATTGTCCCATGATCCGCAGATTTATCGAATATAAGGCAATCATCATCAGGATCCCCGAAAGCAGGGGATTGATTTTCCCTTTCGTGTGAAGAATTCCCGTAAGGCACCCTGCAACAAATCCGGCGACAAGGGCCGCCAGAGTTGCGATAAAAGGGTTAACGCCATTTACAATCAATGCAGCACATACCGCGGCACCTGTGACAAAGCTGCCGTCAACGGTGAGATCGGGAAAATCGAGAATCCTGAAGGAAAGATACACACCAAGAGCCATGATGGCGTAGATCAGTCCGGATTCAACAGAAGAGAATAGGGCAGTAAACATGGTGTATCCTCCTTAATCGATTAATTCAGCGTCTTTAAAGTCTTTTATGTCAACATTCATCGCTTCAGCCGCTTTTTTGCTGACCTGCAGTTTTAATTTCTGAGGGTAATCAACAGGGATATCTCCCGCTTTTTTTTCTCCTTTTAGGATATCAGCTGCCTTTAAGCCCGCTTCATATCCAATGTCCCCGTAGTCAAATCCATAAGCAGCAAAACCGCCTCTGGCTACTGAATCAAGCTCTCCGACAAACAGGGGAATGTCTTCGTCGCCTGCAACAGAAATAACAGACTCTAAAGCGGATACGACCGTATTATCAGTAATAATATAGAAAGAATCTACTTTTCCGACTAAGCTTTCAGCGGCCTGCTTGACTTCAGCTGAGGTTGAAACAGATGCTTCAACAATTTCAATATCTGTTCCCTTAGCTGCTTTTTTAACAAGATCAATTTGAGCCGCCGAGTTTTGCTCACCTGAGTTATAGATCATCCCGACCTTATTTCCGTCCACATTTTCATCTATGAATTTGACCGTATTCGGAATGGCATCAGGGTGAGTATCTGTCGTTCCGGTAATGTTTGCACCCGGTTTTTCAAAGCTTTCGACTAGGCCTGCCCCTATTGGATCCGTGACTGAAGTGAAAACAATCGGAATATCTTTAGTAGCATTGAGTGCGCTCAGAGCACTTGGTGTGGAGTTGGCGAAGATCAAGTCAACGCCATCGCCGACAAAATTGCTTGCAATGGTCTGATTATTATTCTGATCGCCGCCTGCAATCTGCACGTCATAGTCAACCTTTAGACCTTCATCTTTCAGTGCTTTTTGAAATCCTTTTAAAGCAGCATCAAGAGAAGGATGCTCGACAATTTGAGTGACACCCACCTGATAGGTCTTTTCGCCGCTGCCTCCCGACGTTTCTTTGCTTCCGCAGCCGGCAGCGATCATCATGCTTGACAGTGCGATTCCCATTCCAAGGTTTTTCCAGTTCATTTGACATACCCCCGTTTTATTTGCTTTTACGCTTTTATGCTTTTATTCATTAAATTATACCGCAATATTTAGTTTCGACAATCATTATTTTCTGATTTGAGTGAAATTTCAGCTATTTTTTCTGTTTAAAAGAAGAGATAATGAGGGAAATTACATGTATGTCAAATACATCCAGGAGGATTCCATGTCAGACACCCGGAAAATTGCCGAAGAAGTCATCTGGGCACTTGGAGGCCGTGAAAATATCACATCTGTGTCGCACTGTGCGACAAGGCTTCGCGTAATGGTGAAAAGGAAAGAAGACATTGATCAGAAAAAAGCGGAGTCCATTGATAAAGTAAAGGGAGCCTTTTTTCATTCAGGGCAATATCAGCTGATTTTCGGAACAGGGACGGTGAACCGCATTTATGAAGAGGTCATTGCGCTAGGTGTTACCGGGTCTGCAAAGGATGAACAGAAAGAGGCAGCAGCAAAAAGCGGCAATTTGTTTCAAAGATCCGTCCGTGCGTTTGGGGATGTTTTTGTTCCAATCATTCCGATTCTCGTTGCTACCGGGCTTTTTATGGGGATTAGGGGCCTTATCCTCCAGGAGCAGGTGCTTGCTTTTTTCGGCATGACACCTGAACAGATCCCGCAAAATGTCATTACGTTTTCAGAGGTGCTGACGGATACAGCCTTTGCTTTTCTTCCCGCGCTTGTTGCATGGTCTGCGTTCAGGGTTTTCGGGGGAAATCCCGTCATTGGAATGGTGCTCGGCTTAATGCTTGTAAGTCCTGCCCTTCCAAATGCCTACGATGTGGCGGCAGATAAAGCCGAGGCGCTGACATTTTTCGGTTTTATTCCGGTTCTTGGCTATCAGGGGTCGGTCCTCCCTGCATTTATCGCGGGGCTAATAGGAGCAAAACTTGAGCGTTCAATCAGGAAACATACAAGAGAATCGCTTGATTTGATTTTGACACCATTTTTAACGCTTTTATTCATGATCATTCTTTCTCTCTTTATCATAGGACCAGTTTTTCATACAGTTGAGGAATTTATCCTGAACAGCACAGTAGCCATATTAAACTGGCCGTTTGGCATAAGCGGTCTCATCATAGGTTCATTAAATCAGCTGATTGTTGTAACCGGCGTCCATCATGTGTTTAACCTGCTTGAGATCCAGCTGCTCGAGCGCTTCGGATACAATCAGTACAATGCGATCATTACGTGTTCTGTCGTTGCACAGGGGGGAGCGGCGCTTGCTGTGGGCCTGAAAACCAAGTCGAAAAAACTGAAGGCCATTGCGCTGCCATCTTCTTTTTCTGCTTTGCTCGGAATCACAGAGCCCGCGATTTTCGGCGTGAACCTCCGCTATATCAAACCGTTCGTCATGGCTCTGATTGGCGGCGGCATCGGCGGATTTGCTGCCTCTCTTGCAGGCCTTAAAGCAACAGGAATGGCGATAACGGCAATTCCGGGAGTTCTGCTGTACTTAAATGGACAGATCATCATGTATCTCGCTGTGAACTTTCTCGCAGTCGCAACGGCATTTGTCCTGACGTGGCTGTTCGGTTTTTCAGATAAGATGATTGATTTAGACGATGAAAAGGATTAAACTCCTAAAAATTCACAGATATATAACAAACGGGTAAAAACTATATTACAAAATGATGATATGAAACATTGGCCCTAAGACAATATGTATACTGATTTGTAACAGATTGGATTAGGTGGCATAGAAATGAACATAAATGAGAGAGCATTGGTACATCTATCAGGCATCTATTCAAAGCTTCTAGGGTATTTGCTGGTTCATCGAGATGCTGACGGAAATGTCGCATATGACATCAGCGAGCTGTCGGATGAACTGGGATTGTCAAAGAGGACCGCTATTCTCAGAATGCAGCAGCTTGAGCAGTTTGGCGCCATTCAGACAGAAAAGCAGGGGGTGTGCAGAATCATCACCACCCGCATTGAAAAAACACCGATAAGCCTTTGCTATCAGGCATTGCATGCTTTGAAAAGAAAACCCGGCCTGGCAGAAGATCCTTTGAAGCTGGCTGATGAAATGAATGTGGATGAAAAAGATGCAGAAATGATCCTGCACGTTCTTTCAAAATAATGAAGTGAATACCTCCGGGCTCCCGGGGGTATTTCTGCTGCCGAAAAATATTCTGTTTGAACTCGGGGCCAATCAATTGGGCATGCCGTTATAATAGGTTTATAGAGATGCTTTGACACAGGGGGATGACGCAGCATGCTGGAAGGAAAAATAATTAAATTTTACCGTGAATTCTACAACATAAAGCAAAGGGACCTTGGTGAGGCGATTTGTTCGGCCACGCACATCAGTAAAATAGAACGCGGGCTGACAGAAGTATCGAAGGAAACCATTCAATTGCTGTGCGAGCGGCTTGGAATCAGCATCGATTCAGAAATTGAAAACTACTATAAGATTAAAAAACTTCTTAATGAATGGCACGAAGCCATCATACACAAAAGCCATTCAAAAACCGAAGCTGTCAAAGAGCAGCTTGAAAACAGCCGCCTGCTTCAGATTCAGGACTTTCACCGTACATATACGCTTATTTTAACCAGGTATTATCTATCATCTTCTAAAAATGAAGAAGCAGAAGCTCTTTTAAACGAGATGCGCCTGTGGACCGGTCTGTCCCCATATGAACAAAATCTTTTGCTGCATATCCAGGGGAATTATCATTTGAGAGCCCGGCATGATTACTTTAAAGCAATTGCCGTATTAAAAGAAATTAATCTTGCAGAATATTCTAACCGTGAATATTATTACGATCTGGCGCTTGCTTACCATTCGATTCATTCAAATGTCCTTGCTTACTTTTATGCGGGCAAAGCCCTCCAGTTCTTTACAGAAAACAGAAGCCTGTCACGAATCATTGAAACGGAAATGCTTATGCTGATTCAGCTGGAGCAATCGGATGATGCTGTTTTTCAAAACAAAGAATATGAGCGCCTCATAGAGATGGCAGGAGATTACGGACTGTCTCATCAGCAGGCGCTGCTGCACCACAATTTCGGATATCATCAGCTCAGGCAGGGGGAATTTACAGCTGCAGCAGAATACTATAAAAAATCTGCCGATAAACGGCAGCCCGGAGATCCCAATTACCTTGGTTCTTTTGAAGGATATGTGAATGCTCTCTCAAAAGAGGGCCTGACAAAGAAGGAAGACCTGGCAGCCCTTGCCCAAAAGGGTCTGTCACTCGCCGAAAAAGACGACAATAAGACTTTTATTCATTTTTTTACGATGCACCTATTAAAAATAAACGGGGAAGTCGAATCCTACTATCAGTACATAGAAAACCATGCTTATCCGCACTTTAAAGAACTTGGATATGTTCTTCCGGCACAGCATTACGGTTTATTGCTGTTTGATTATTACATGGAAAAAGGCGATTTGAAAAAGGCCAATGACTTCGCTAAAGGGCTGATGGAGAAGTTCAGGAGGAACAATCAGTTTGTTTAAGCGGATTTTTTCAGGTGACTACTTGAGATCATACAAAAAGAGCCATCATCTTATGCGGATGATGGCTCTTTATTATTCTTCTGAATCTCCTTCGGCAGCATCCCGGAGCAGATCAGGCGCTGTCAAGTAGAGCAGCCCATTGCCTTCGAGCGTCTTTGGATTGCCATTTGGAACCGTGCGCTTAATCAGCTGAGCGTATACTTCAGCTTCAGTCAGCGTCCTGTCAAATTCTTTTTCTTCAAGCTCTTTAATTAAAGCAAGTGCACCTGAAACGTGTGGTGTGGCCATAGAGGTTCCGCTGAACGCAGCATATTCCCCTCCGGGTATCGTTGAAACAATCCGTTCG
Source organism: Metabacillus sp. cB07 (assembly GCF_016839225.1). Classification (NCBI taxonomy): domain Bacteria; kingdom Bacillati; phylum Bacillota; class Bacilli; order Caryophanales; family Bacillaceae; genus Metabacillus; species Metabacillus sp. cB07. Next base: position 1,421,944 of record NZ_CP069296.1, read on the forward strand.
CCCGGTGCAACTAAATCCAGTTCGTTATTTGAATTGGAAAAGGGGGAAGACGCCCTGTTAAATCCAATTGAGCCAACCGAAATTACTTCATTGTATGAGCCGGGATAAGAATACTCGGAAGTGCCTCCGTCCTGATCTCCTTCATTTCCCGCAGCACAAACGACGGATATCTGATTTGCAACGGCTTTTTTTACAGCCTTGCGCAGCTCAGAATGATCAGACGGTCCTCCAAGTGACATGGAAATAACATCAACTTTCTGTTCTATGGCGTAAAGAATGCCTTTCACGATCCAGTCGTACTCACCGCTTCCTGTGTCTCCTGCGAGTACTTTTACAACAAGGATTTTTGCCTGCGGGGCAACTCCCACATTTTTTGATGCGGCTATTGTTCCCGCAACGTGAGTGCCGTGGCCATGGTAATCGGTCACCCGGTTTTGGTCCCCGTTGTCATCGGTCGTAAAATTACGCCCTCCTGCTATATTGCCGCGCAGATCAGGGTGGTTGATGTCACAGCCGGTATCAAGCACTGCAATGGTGATGCCCCTCCCGCGGATTCCCTTTGCCCAAAGCTCTGGGGCTTGAATCATTACCACACCTTCAGAATTGGTTTTCACATTTTTAACGATCGGGCCATATTTATGGGGGAGCAGCCTTACTTGTCCTTTCATCTCTCCCTCTCCTTTACTCGTAATGCTTTAGATATATGATGACGTGAGTAAAAGCATGATGAATGACGAGAAGAAACTCATGACTCGTTCAAAATTCCCAAATGTGCTCTGCTTATTTTAATTTGACTAATTAAGGGTATGAAAAAAAGACAGGCAAAATACACTAATTGTGAAAAGGAGGAGGTCATCATGAAGAGATTTTCCGGTTTTGCCCTTCTGAATGCGGCGGGATATGTTCTCGTCATTGTTGTTAACTATCTGGCAAATGCCCTGCCGCTCAATGGACAGACATCAGCTGAGGTGTCTGACAGTATCCCGGTTTTGTTCACGCCTGCAGGCTATGCATTTTCCATCTGGGGACTGATTTACCTGCTGCTTGGAATTTGGACGGCAAGACAATTTTTTGTGAATGAAGAAGAACGCATGAACTATGCAAAGATTGGCATTTGGTTTTTCCTGAGCTGTATCTTTAACAGCCTATGGCTTTTTGCTTTCCATTATGAACTGTTTCCGGTCTCGCTGCTTGTCATGCTGGGACTGCTGATTTCCCTGATTATCGTGTATACGCGCATTCAGCGTTTACCAGAACGGAAATGGCTCATGAGAACACCGTTTTCGATTTATCTAGGCTGGATTTCAGTTGCAACAATCGTAAACTTTTTCATTTTCTTTTATACGGCAGGCATTGAATCATTCCTTGGCTTGAATGAGCTCGCCTGGGCAGTTATTATGCTGATTGTCGGAGCCGTGCTTGCCGTCTGGTTTACATTCAAAAATGATGATGTCTATTATCCGCTTGTCTTCATCTGGGCGTATATTGCCATTTATGTTATGCAGGATCCGGCTGCCATCAAAAGAACAGTCGTTATTTCCGTAATCGTCATTGCAGCGGCTGTCCTTATAAAACTTATTCAAAAGCTTCGGAAATAAAGAAAGTGACGCTGGCACATAACGGTTTCAGCCATAAAAAAACACCGAACCAGGGTTTAGCCGGTTCGGTGTTTTTTCATATTAAAGGATTAGAAAAGGAACCTCACTTGTGGCGTCACTCGCGCTGGTGCTGCCACTTTCATCAGAAGAGGAACCTCATTTGTGGCGTCACTCTCGTTAGTGCTGCCACTTTTATCAGAAGAGGAACCTCATTTGTGGCGTCACTCTCGTTAGTGCTGACACTTTTAACAGAAGAGGAACCTCATTTGTGGCGTCACTCGCGTTAATGCTGCCACTTTTAACAGAAGAGGAACCTCATTTGTGGCGTCATTCGCGATAGTGCTGCCACTTTTATCAGAAAAGGAACCTCATTTGTGTAGTCATACCCTGAAACAGCATCAATTTTAAGAATATTTTCAAGTGAACTACCGACATGTTTTCTCCCAGCCCCTAGGATGATTCTTTTTTAAAACTTCCTTCCAGTACCTTCTGATAGCCGTAAATCAAAGCTGCATAGGAAACCGAAAGTGCAAAGAGGCAGTGCTTATTTAATTTCTTCAGCTTATATAAACCTGTTTTTTCGAAAACGTAGGTGAGAGGATAGGCCAATAGGAAATCCATGGCCGCATTAAGCAGCATAAACCTCCAAAATTTTCCGTATGTAAGGTGGAATATCCAGAGGGTTCCTGAAATGAACGGGCCGAATATAAAGCTCAGATCTCCCCATAAGCGGTTTTTCTTTCCTCCTTTAATCGTCCAAAGCTGATAAGGCCCTGCGATCATTGTTTCAACCGCCAACAACAATGAGACAAGAAAAGAGGCAGGCGAAAAGCGAAGGATGGAAGCGGGCTTTAATAAGAACAGGCTTCCCCAGGAAAGAATAAGAATGATGATTCTGATCGGTTTTGAATAGGTCACAAAAAATCCCTCCTGTTATTCATCATGCTCGAATGGGGGAGGAATTATGAAAAAACGTCCAGACAAATGCCTGAACGTTTTTTTGTTATGCTTTTTTGTCGTCATACTGCATGTAAACGGCGTGTGTGACAGTGAAGTCTTCAATCCCGTGTTTGCCGTCTGCTCCGCCAAGCCCTGATTTACGCAGGCCGGCATGATAGCCTTGAATGGCTTCGAAATTTTCACGGTTAATGAAGGTCTCGCCGAACTTCAGTTCATTTGCTGCACGCATGGCTTCGTGGACATTATCTGTATAGATGGACGATGAGAGGCCATAATCAGAATCATTTGCAAGCTCGATTGCTTCATCAAGCGTGCTGTACGTCATAATCGGAAGCACGGGTCCAAAAATTTCTTCCTGGATGATTTCTGAATCCTGGCTGACATTTGTTATGACGGTAGGTTCATAAAAGAATCCTCCGTTTATGTCAGCGCGTTTTCCGCCTGTAAGAATTTTTGCCCCGCTGTCAACAGCATTATGAACCATCTTTTCAACCGTTTCCAGGCGGTCCTTGCTGACGAGCGGTCCCATTTCAGACTCTCTGTCTGCAGGCATTCCAACCTTTGTATCTTTCATAGCTACTGTCATTTTCTCGATAAATTCTTCAGCAACATCCTCATGCACATACACACGTTCCGCATTTGTACAAGCCTGACCGGAATTTGTGATTCTCGACTGTTTGATGCTCTTAACGGCAGTCTCGAGATTTGCATGCTTCGTCACGATGGCAGGTGCCTTACCGCCAAGCTCCAGGTTCACCTTCGTGATGTTTTGGGCAGCTGCTTCCATAACCTTTGTTCCTGCTTTCACGCTGCCGGTCATGGTAATGATGCCAACCTTAGGGTGAGAGGCCATCACGTTTCCGATTGTCGAACCTTTTCCGGTAATGAAATTGTAAACGCCGGGAGGAATATCTTTCATTTCATCAATGATTTTTGTGAACTCAGCTGCGGTATTTGGTGTTTGCTGGCTTGGTTTGAGAACAATGGTGCAGCCTGTAATAAGAGCGGTTGCGACTTTCCTTGCCAAGATGAAAACAGGAAAGTTCCATGGGACGATTCCCGCAACAACGCCTATCGGCTTCCTGAACATCAGGATGTTTTCATTCGGACGGTCACTCGGAATGATTTCCCCTTCAATCCTGCGTGCCCACTCGGACATGTAGTAAAAGTAGTCAATTGCCGTATCAACCTCACCGCTTGCCTGCTGATATGGCTTTCCCTGTTCCTCCATCAGTAGTTCAATAAAGGTTTCACGCCGTTCCTTCAGCCTGTCCCCAAGAGCTCTGACGATTTTTCCTCTATCTGCTGAGGGGACTTTTTCCCATTGCTTCTGAGCTTTGAATGCCGCTTCAATCGCTTTGTTTGCATCTTCTTCTGTACCTGCAAAAATGGCTGAAATGACTTCCTCTGTCGCCGGATTTACGACTTCAATTGTTTCATCTGAAGTTGAATCCATGTATTCACCGTTAGTATATAATTTATGCCGTTTCATAGTGATCCTCCTTCAATTTCAATCTAGTAGACTGTTCCACTCATGGTTATCCCTTAAACATGAGAATCTTTTTGAATGTGCAGCGAAAAATTGGAAATTGAAACTTTTTTGTGCTAGATTCGTAGTACAATAGAAGCAGACTTCCTTTAATGGAAAATATTTTTAGGGGTGATCAACTTGTCAATTTCATTATCAAAAGGACAGCGCATTGATCTTACGAAAACAAATCCGGGTTTAACAAAAGTGATTATCGGTCTTGGGTGGGATACGAATAAATATTCAGGCGGCAGAGATTTTGATTTGGATGCGTCGGCATTTCTTGCAGATGGAAATGGAAATGTACAGAACGATCTTGATTTTATCTTTTATAACAATTTAAAGAGTCCAAATGGGGCAGTTGAACATACAGGGGATAACCGCACAGGTGAAGGAGACGGGGACGATGAACAGATGATCATTGATTTTTCCCTGATGCCTTCTCACGTTGAGAAAATCGGCATTACCGTTACCATTCATGATGCAGAAGCCCGAAGCCAGAACTTCGGCCAGGTTTCCAATGCCTTCGTGCGCGTTGTAAATGCAGACAACTCTGAAGAAGTGCTGCGCTATGACCTCGGTGAAGACTTCTCAGTCGAAACAGCAGTAGTTGTATGCGAATTGTACAAGCACGGCCAGGACTGGAAGTTTAATGCAATCGGCAGCGGCTTCTCAGGAGGACTCGCTGCATTATGCCGAAACTACGGACTTGATGTCTGATAGGAGGCTGTGAACATGAGCACAATCAATTTGATGAAAAAAACGGCCGGTATCGTTCTTGAGAAAAAAAAGCTTACAGGTGTCGTCGCAAGAGTAGGTCTTGTTCTTGATATTTCCGGTTCAATGCGGAGCCTCTACAAGGATGGAACCGTGCAAAAGGTGGTTGAGAGAATTCTTGCAGTGGCAAGCCAGTTTGATGATGACGGAATGCTTGACGTCTGGGTATACGACAATGAATTTACAAGACTTCCATCAGTCACAGAACGAGATTTCGAAAACTATGTAAACAGAGAGATTCTTTTTAACGATTCTATACATAAATTCGGGCGCAACGATGAACCGCCGGTCATGTTTGATGTCATGACAAAATATTTAAAGGAAGAGCCGAGCAGTGATCCTGCGTTTGTCGTGTTTATAAACGACGGAGGCTGTAAAAGCACAATTAAAAAACCGGTTGTGTCATCTTCTGATAAGCCGCTTTTCTGGCAGTTTGTCGGGATTGGAGATTCCAATTTTAAAGTGCTTGAAAATCTGGACACAATGGAAGGCAGGTTCATCGACAACGCAAACTTCTTCCATGTGCAGAACATCGATGCAATGACAGATGAAGAGCTTTATGACCGTTTACTGAATGAGTTTCCGGACTGGATCAGAGAAGCAAAGGACAAACGAGTATTGTGATTTTGAGGCCACAGGGCATAATCCTGTGGTCTTTTTTTTCTGTTCTGATTGAAAAATCATTCCTTTTTCCTGTTTGCTTATGTGAATCTGCATACAAACCAATCTTTTTTCATGCCCCGCTCACAAAAAACGAATCAAAAGACCCGTAAAATTGTGGGCATTTACATAATTTACAATTGAGAAAACAGGTCGGCACCTCTTGCCGTCTAGTCATAAAAGCGCTATCATGGACGTATAATCTGAAATGTAATTTCAAAAAAGTTAAGTTTAAATTGAAATTATGTTTAGATTAAAATATACTGAATAGTAAGAATTTTGTTAGGGGGCAACATCCTTTTATGGAAAAACAGCTGCGTTCATTAACGACAGAATTGAGAAATGAACAAACAATGAAGATCGACAGCGCAAGCACGCTTGAAATCCTCTCGATCATGAATAACGAGGATATGAAAATAGCGGCGGCAGTACAAGAAGTTCTTCCTGAAGTGAAGGCGGCCGTAGAGTTTGCCTATGAATCTCTTAAAAAGGGAGGCAGGATCATTTATATTGGTGCAGGCACAAGCGGCAGGCTCGGAGTCCTCGACGCTGTCGAATGCCCGCCGACCTTCAGTACATCACCGGATACAGTCATCGGGCTGATTGCCGGTGGGGAACGAGCTTTTGTTAAAGCGGTAGAAGGAGCAGAAGACAGAGAAGATTTTGGAGTAAATGATTTAAAATCCATCCAGCTCACAGCTAATGATACGGTAGTAGGCATTGCCGCAAGCGGAAGAACGCCTTATGTTTACGGAGGCCTTCAATATGCAAAAAGCATCGGGGCTAAAACAGTCGCTCTTTCATGCAACAAAGAAGCGAAAATTTCTGAAGCGGCGGAAGTCGGTATAGAAGTGATTGTTGGGCCTGAAGTTGTAACGGGTTCAACAAGAATGAAAGCGGCTACTGCCCACAAGATGGTTTTAAACATGATCTCAACAGCATCCATGATCAAAATCGGAAAAGTGTATGAAAATCTGATGGTTGATGTGAATGTGAGCAACTACAAGCTCAAAGAACGGGCCGTCAGCATCATCCAGACGTTAACTGGATCAGATTATGAAACGGCAAAAGAGACTCTTGAAAAAGCGGAGCTGAAAGTGAAGCCGTCCATTGTCATGATTAAAGCGGGAGTCGCGTATGACGAAGCATCTGATTTATTGCTTCGCGCAGACGGAGATGTCCGAAAAGCCATCTCACTTCATGAAGGGTAAGGAGCGAAAGCTATGACAACCGGTGCTCTCTCCATTATCCAAACGATGCTTTCCAAGCTGCCGCAATCTGAACAAAAGCTTGCCGAATATATTCTCAAACATCCGCACGAAGTGGTAAACAGCACCGTAAGCGAGCTCAGCACATCGGCAAAGACAAGCGGGGCAGCTGTTGTCAGGCTCTGCAAATCACTTGGACTCAGAGGGTTTCAGGATCTGAAAATGAGAATTGCCGGCGACTTGATGAAGTCTGTTGAACAAGGCTACCGTGATATTGAGCCTGGTGAATCTCTTTACAGAGTTGTTGAGAAAACGACAAGCAATACGATTCAGATTATAAGAGATACAGCGGAGATTATTGATCATGACAATCTGAAAATGGCAATCAGCATGCTCATGAAGGCGAAAAACGTTCACTTCTGCGGGGTAGGCGCATCAAACATAGTCGCGCAGGATGCCCAGCAAAAGCTGATCCGCATCAACAAAGGAGCAACTGCCTTTACAGATATGCATCTTGTTGCAACATTAATAGCAAATGCACAGCCGGACGATGTGCTTTTCGCCATTTCGTTTTCGGGTGAAACGAAGGAAATCGTCAATGTGATGAAACTTGCAAGAGAAAGAGGAGTGAAAACGATTGGGCTTACCCATTTCGGGCAGACGACTGTTTCCTCACTCAGCGATGTCTCGCTTCATACTTCTTTCTCAAATGAAGCTCCATTCAGGAGCGCCGCGACGTCATCACGGCTTGCGCAGCTTTATATGATTGATATTTTATTCCTCGGAATGGCGACCGAGCAGTATGATGAGACCGTTCGATATATTGACAATACAAGAGCGGCGATCAAATCAATGACAGAAAAAATGAAATAGGCACAACAAAAGGGGGATTACAGAATGGCTAAGGGGAATAACAGAAACTTACTCATTGCCGAGCAGCTGCTTGAGCATCTTGGAGGAGCAGAAAACGTCAGTGCTTCTACACACTGCATGACTAGGCTTAGAGTTTCTCCGTATGACAAATCAAAAGTAAATATGGATGCCATTAAAAAAACAGACGGTGTTCTCGGGGTTGTAGAGGAAGAGACGATTCAGATCATTCTTGGACCTGGAGCTGTCAACAAGGTTTCGGCCGAGTTTGAAAAGCTGCTTGCTTCAGCGGACGGATTCGACTTAAAGGATGCCGCATCGAAAAACAAGTCGGAAATCGATAAAAAGAATGCAAAGCCTTTTAAACTGTTCCTCAGAAGAATTGCAAGCATCTTTATTCCACTGATTCCGGCACTTGTCGCATCCGGGTTGATTACCGGTATTACAAAAGCAGTTGTCCAGGCAGAGTGGCTTGCAGCCGATTCACAGCTGGCCATTATTTTAACTGTTATAGGTTCAGGATTATTCGCTTACCTAGGAATATTAGTCGGTACAAACGCGGCAAAAGAATTTGGCGGTTCGCCGGCGCTTGGCGCACTCGCAGGTATTCTGGTCATTAACCCCGCAGTGGGCGATATTGCCCTGTTCGGCGAAAATCTTCTTCCTGGACGCGGCGGCTTAATCGGAGTCCTTTTCGCTGCTATCTTTATTGCTTTCGTTGAAAAGCAGGTGCGCAAATTTGTTCCGCAGTCTCTTGATATTATCATTACACCTACCATTGCACTTTTAATTACAGGGATCGTAACCTATATCGTATTCATGCCAGTTGGAGGGTTTGTATCTGATACGATCACAAAAGGACTTCTGAGCGTGCTTGATCTTGGAGGAGTAGTTGCCGGTTTTGTCCTTGGAGCTACGTTCCTTCCGCTTGTTGTAACAGGTCTTCATCAGGGTCTGACACCTGTACATCTTGAGCTGATTAATTCAATCGGCGATGATCCGCTTCTTCCGATTCTTGCTATGGGAGGCGCAGGTCAGGTAGGGGCAGCCTTTGCCATCTACTTCAAAACAAAGAAGAAAAGCCTGAAGCGCGCCATTGGCGGCGGTCTTCCATCAGGCATGCTCGGCATCGGCGAACCGCTGATCTTTGGTGTCACACTGCCTCTGGGCCGTCCTTTCCTGACAGCATGTCTTGGAGCAGGAGTAGGGGGAGCCTTCCAGGCGCACTTTGATATTGCGACAATTGCAGTCGGTGTATCCGGCCTTCCGCTGACATTCCTGGTTCACACAAACCAGATCCTTCTTTACCTTGCAGGACTCGCCATCTCTTATGCTGCAGGTTTCATCTTTACGTATCTATTCGGATTTAAAGACGAAATGGCAGCTGAGTTCAAGTGATCGGCATATCATTTTATCTTCAGGACCCGCATGCAGAACAGCAGATTCTGCATGCGGCAGCATCAGGCGTGAAGCGGGCGTTTACCTCGCTTCACATTCCTGAAGAAAAGGGAAATCTGAAGCAGAGGGCGGCAGAGCTTCTGGCACTTGCAGAAAACCATGACATTGAGATCCATGCCGACGTATCACCTTCCACACTAAAGCATCTTGACATACATAATTTTGAAGAGCTTTCTGCATTTGGTATCAGGGGAATCAGACTTGATGACGGATTCGATGAAGCTGCGATACAGTCACTGTCTGCCGTTTTTGCCCTTTCTATTAATGCGAGCACGATAACCGGGCCCGAGCTTGCATCTTTGCTGAAAAAAGGCTTGGAACCTCAAAAGACGATAGCATGGCACAATTTCTATCCGAGGAGAGAAACCGGTTTAGACGAAGAATTCTTTCATTCTCAAAATGAGCTGTTCAGAAAATACGGCATTGAGACAGCAGCCTTCATCCCCGGTACAGGGACAAAAAGAGGACCGCTGTATGATGGACTGCCAACTTTAGAGAAACATAGAAACATATCCTCCTATGCAGCCGGTGTTGAACTGCTTCAAAAGGTCGATCACGTCTATATAGGCGACCCGGGTACAGAAGACGGCCTGATAGAAAAATTGTCTCTTTATAAAAGACGGAATATTCTAACTCTAAGGGTTCATTCAGACCAGTTTACAGGCGGCTTTTATCAGTTTCGGCCAGATGCATCAAGAGATGTTTTCAGACTAAAAGATACGCGATTGGCTGAAGAGGTAAAACCATGCAATACGATTGAACGGCAAATAGGAATGATTACGATGGATAACAGCGGGTACGGCCGCTACAGGGGAGAAGTCCAGATTTGCAGGCGGGTCTTAAAAGCAGATGAAAGAGTGAATGTCATCGGAAAAGTGATAGATGAGGATTTGCCGCTTTTGAACCTTGCCCTGCCCGGACAAAAAGTGAAGATCGACGCGGTTTAAAAAAATACGGAAAACAAAGGGGAAACACATGAAAAAATGGACAGCCAGCGCACTTAGTTCGGTTCTTGCTCTATCGCTTATCGCACCATCTGCATCGTTTGCAGAAATCAAAGCCTCGCCTAAAGCTAAAACAGAGTACTCTGTTCTGTCGAAAGCAAAAAAACCTGAAGAAGCCGGTTTCTCTTCTGAAAAACTTGAAAAAGTAGACCAGCTGATTGAAAAAGAAGTCGCAGCCGGTTTTCCGGGAGCCGCTCTGATTGTCATAAAAGACGGCAAAATCGTAAAAAATGAAAGCTACGGCTACAAACAAAAATTTGACGGTCATACACCGCTTAAGAAATTTTTGAAGATGGAGAACGATACGCTGTTTGACCTCGCCTCCAATACAAAAATGTATGCTGCAAACTTTGCTCTGCAAAAACTGGCAAGCGAAGGAAAACTGGATGTTTACGACAAAGTTCAAACGTACATTCCGGAATTTAAGGATTCAGAGTCTGATGTGATCAAGGGCAAAGACACGATGCGCATTATTGATGTCCTGCATCACACAGCAGGATTTAAGCCTGACCCGCAATATCATAACCCTGCAGTATCAAAGGAACTGTATTCGCAGGAGCGGGAAAAAACAATTGCAAATATCAACAAGACGCCTCTTACATATGAACCGGGAACACAGAATATTTACAGCGATGTAGATTATATGCTTCTTGGCACGATCGTTGAAAAAATTACTGGACAAAAGCTTGATCAATACGTTGAAAACGAATTGTACAAGCCTTTGAAATTGAAGGATACAGTCTTTAATCCGCTGCAAAAAGGGTTTAAACCGAAGGAAATCTCAGCAACAGAACTTATGGGCAATACCCGCGACGGCGTCATCAGCTTCCCGAACATCAGAACATATACACTTCAGGGGGAAGTTCATGATGAAAAAGCCTTCTATTCAATGGAAGGTGTATCTGGACACGCAGGTCTGTTTTCAACAACACAGGACCTTGCCGTTCTTCTTCAAGTGATGCTGAATGGAGGAGGCTACGGAAACGAGAAGCTTTTTGACAGAGAGGTTATCGAAGAATTCGTAGAGCCTTCTGACATGAATGGCACGTACGGCCTCGGCTGGAGATTAAATGGAAACGACAGCATGGACTGGATGTTCAGCAAGTATGCAAGCGACAGCGCGTATGGTCATACAGGCTGGACAGGCACTGTCACGATTATTGATCCTGAGTATGATCTTGGCATCGTTCTTTTAACAAATAAAAAGCACTCTCCGCTCGTGAATCCGGCAGCAAACTCTAATCAATTCTTCGGAGATCTGTTTACAACAGGCAGCTATGGAAGTGTTGTAACCGCTGTTTATGAAGCTATGGAAACCAAATAAAAAATAAGGGGATGGGTAACATGGGGAAAAAGAAATGGATATCCGCCGCTCTTGCAGCGGTCCTGTCAGTATCAGCTTTAGCCGGAATCAAGCCGGCTAAAGCATCGGCAGAAACAGATGTGAAAGCCATTGTAGAAAACATGTCCGTTGATGAAAAAATCGGACAGATGCTGATGCCTGATTTCCGCAACTGGAAAAAAGAAGGGGAAAGCACTGCGACAGGCTTCACGGTTATGAACGATGAAGTCGGCGGCATTATTCAGAAATATCACCTTGGGGGAGTCATTCTTTTCGCAGAAAACGTTGTCGGGACCGAACAGACAGCACGTTTAACGGACGGCCTTCAGCAGGCAAGCCCTGGTATTCCGCTCTTCATTACAATTGATCAGGAAGGCGGGATTGTCACGCGTCTTCAGACAGGGACAAACCTTCCAGGCAATATGGCACTCGGTGCTGCAAGAAGTGAAAAATATGCCTATCAGACAGGTGAAATTGTCGGCAAAGAGCTTTCCTCTCTCGGAGTGAACGTTAACTTTGGTCCGTCGGTTGATGTGAACAATAACCCGGGGAATCCGGTAATCGGCGTCCGTTCGTTCAGTTCCAATCCGGAACTTGTTTCAAAGCTTGGCATCCAGACAATCAAAGGACTTCAAAGCCAGAACATGGCTGCAACAACAAAGCATTTCCCGGGACATGGCGATACAGCGACAGACAGCCATTATGGGCTTCCTATCGTGACGCATGACAAAGAAAGACTTCGTGCTGTGGAACTCGCTCCTTTCCAAAAAGCCATTGATGAAGGCGTTGACATGGTCATGACGGCTCATGTTCAATTCCCGGCATTTGACGATACGACGTACATCAGCAAAAAAGACGGACAGGAAATTCTTGTTCCGGCTACGCTTTCCAAGAAAGTTCTGACTGGACTGCTTCGCGAAGAAATGGGCTTTAACGGTGTCATCATTACGGATGCCCTGAATATGAAAGCCATCGCCGACAACTTCGGCCAGGAAGAAGCTGTTGTTCTTGCACTGAAATCCGGTGTGGATATCGCATTAATGCCTGCACAGGTAAATTCACTTGATATGGAGCAAAATCTTGCATCTGTCTTCAATGCTGTGAAAGAAGCGATCTCAGAAGGGGAGCTTCCGATTGAGCAGGTGAATGCATCCGTTGAGCGCATTCTTACACTGAAGGAAAAACGCGGCATCTTAACACCTGATTCAACTCCTATTGAGGAAAAAGTAGAAAATGCACTTGAAGTAGTCGGAAACAAAGATCACCTGAAAAAAGAAAAGAAAATGGCAGAAGATGCTGTCACCCTTTTGAAAAACGAAGATAAAACACTTCCTTTCAAGCCGAAAAAAGGCGAAAAAGTATTGGTGCTTGCACCATTTGCGGATCAAGTAGAAGCGATGACACGCAGTATTAAAGAATTAAAAGGCAAGAAAAAAGACGTTGAAGTCTCCGGATATGCTTTCTCCGGAAAAACATTCGGTCCTGAAACAGCAGCGATGATTGATGGGGCTGATTATGTCATTACCGGTTCCTATGTGGTGAAAAACGACCCGGCTGTAAACGACGGCGTCATTGACGACTCAGTACAGGATTCAAGCAAATGGGCAACGGCCTTCCCGAGAGCAGTCATGAAAGATGCACAGTCAAAAGGCAAAGATTTTGTCCTTATGAGCATGCGCAATCCGTATGACGCAGCAAATTTTGAAGAAGCAAAAGCTGTCATGGCCGTTTACGGCTTCAAAGGCTATTCAAACGGCGCATACAGACAGCCAAACATCCCGGCCGGAATCAGAACGATCTTCGGAGAGTCAAATCCAAAAGGCAAGCTTCCAGTCGACATTCCATCCGTCACAAATCCAGAAGAAACGCTGTATCCGTTCGGATATGGACTGGACATCCGCTCAGGCAAACAGCTTAAATAATCTGATCTAAGGGAGAGGCTGAAATGAAACGAATACTTGTGCTCATAACGGTACTGATGCTTGCAATCAGTGCATGGCCGGCTGATAAAGATGTTTCTGCCCATAAAGAGAAAAAGAAAAACAAAGTCACACCGGGTGTTGAAGTACTGCTGAAGAATGAGAAAGAACTTCTCAAGGGGAAAAAAGTCGGGCTGATTACAAATCCGACGGGAATTGATTCAAACCTGAACAGTATCGTTGACCAGCTCCATAACGATCCGGAGATTGAACTGACGGCCCTTTTCGGTCCTGAGCACGGCGTCCGCGGAGATGCTCAGGCCGGCTCGTACGTCGAGTTTTACATCGACGAAAAAACTGGACTTCCTGTATACAGCCTGTACGGTGCAACAAAAAAACCGACGCCTGAAATGCTTGAGAACGTAGAGATTCTTCTTTTTGACATCCAGGATGTCGGAACGCGCTACTACACATACATTTACACAATGGCTTATGCCATGGAAGCAGCGAAAGAAAACAACATTCCGATTGTCGTGCTCGACCGCCCGAATCCGCAGGGAGGGGACAGTGTCGACGGACCTGTCCTTGAACCGGAAGCAGCGTCCTTTATCGGACTTTATCCGATTCCGACTAAGCACGGCATGACGGTTGGAGAGCTTGCTTCTCTCTTTAATGAAGAATTCAACATCGGAGCCGATCTCACAGTCGTGAAAATGAAAGGCTGGAAACGCTCCATGGATTACGATGACACAGGACTTCCGTTTGTTCTGCCTTCTCCAAACATGCCGACTGTGTCGACAGCATTTGTCTATCCTGCAACTGGTCTGATTGAGGGAACGAACCTTTCAGAAGGACGGGGTACAACAAAACCGTTTGAACTGATTGGAGCACCGTTCATCAACAGCACAGACCTTGCTGCGGAGCTGAACGCACTCAGCCTGCCGGGCGTGAAGTTCCGGGCTGCATCATTTACACCGATGTTCTCTAAACATGCAGGCAAACTCAGCCATGGTGTAGAAGTTTATGTGACGGACAGAGAAGAATTTGATGCCGTGCCGACAGGCCTGCATATCGTCAAAACCGTCCATGACATGTATCCGGAAGACTTCGAGTTCTTATCAAACAACTTCTTCGACAAGCTGATCGGCAACACATGGACAAGACCGATGATCCTTGAAGGAGCAGCAGTCTCTGACATAACAGACAAATACAAAAAAGACCTTGATGCATTCAAAAAAGTACGAAAAGAATATTTGATCTATAAGTAAACGCAAAAAGGATGGAATCTTCGGATTTCATCTTTTTTGTTGCCCTCCAGCACTGTAAAACGGTTTGGGAGGGTAAGTAAGAGCCGGAATCGTACCCTCGGAAACCGTAAAACGATTTGCGAAGGTAAGCAAACAGGAGAAACGTACCCTCGAAAACCGTAAAACGATTTGCGGGGGTAAGCAAACAGGAGAAACGTACCCTCGAAAACCGTAAAACGATTTGCGAGGGTAAGCAAACAGGAGAAACGTACCCTCGAAAACCGTAAAACGATTTGCGGGGGTAAGCAAACTCGGAGACCGTACAACTAAAAGCATGATCATCCAATCTGGCTGCAATCCAAATAAATAACCACAGGTTGCAGGATATATATGGAATACAGAGAATGTTTTAGTTAAGTAAACAGAATTCCTTTTCAACGTTGCTGTAAAGGGAGCATTTTATGAGAAAACAGGTAAATATGAGGGCAGTGCAGCAATCATATCGCGAAAGAGAGAAAAAGAAGGCAGCAGAAAATAAGGAAATGCTCGGGGGCAGCCGCGGTTCTTTCCATCTTCTTGCTTTTTGCTTTTTTATATTTCATCAGTATCTCGTGTGGTAGCAAGAATAAAATGGAAAAGCGGTGGACATGTTGATTGAAACGAAGAGGTGTCAGGCGTCCCGGATCCGAATAGCAGACATAGAAGAAGTAAAACAGCTCTATTTAAACCCGGAAGTGCGCAAATATCTGGGAGGAGTTCGTGATGAAGAGTCGCTTGCGCCTATGATTGAAGCTGTAAAGGTCGCTGAAGGCCAGCTGCCTTATTGGGTTGTAAGGGAAAAAATGACTCAGCAGTTCATGGGTACTGTTTCTCTTGATGTGCACCATGAAGGCGTGCATACGGAAATCTCCTATCAGTTCCTGCCAAAATGGTGGGGAGCGGGGTATGCTTCTGAAATTGTCCGTGCCGTAATAACATATGCTTTTGAAGAGATGAATCTTCCGGTTATCCTTGCCGAAACGCAGACAGCCAATCTGGCATCATGCAAAATGCTTGAGAAGATTGGCATGAAGCTGGAACGTAACCTGGTGCGCTTTGGGGCACAGCAGTCGCTGTATGCTTTGGAGTCATGCAGCCAGAAAGAGAATCCGAGGATATTGTATAAATAGAGGAAGACTGCACCTGTTCCAATCATATATTAATGTATCCTTTGAGCGGAGGGGTTCGATGGATAAGAATGATGATAAGACAAAGGTGAGGGAAGATGCCTGGAACCGGACGGTTTACGGGAGTCCGACAATAGGGGGATTCATAGTCTTCGGAAGTATTGCTGCAGTTATTATTTATCAGTGGCTGTTTGGATGAAAACAAAAAGGAACCGGATTAAAACCCGGTTCCTTTTTGTTTTTTCAGGCTGTTGCCGAAACGCTGTTTTCTTCAGTTTCAGCATGGCCGCTTTCACGCTCGAGCGGAGCTTTTTTATGGTATCTTCCGAGAATTGCCGTCATGACGAAGATGGCAATGGCCGAGTAGATAATTTGCAGGGGACCGAATACAAGCAGTGCTGATCCGACAATCATCAGGTCGGTGATAAGCATGGTTCTGCCTGGGTTGAATCCGAATTTCTTCTCGAGAAAAATACAAAGAATGTTCATGCCGCCAAGTGACGATCCGTTTCTGAATAAGAAGATGAGACCGATTCCAATGGAGATTCCTCCAAGTATGGCTGCGATGACAGGATGCGGAAAATGGACAATGAATGTTTGCTGCAGAAATTCTGAGGTGATGGACAAGATGCTGACGCTGATGAACGTCCTTAGGGTAAATGCGATGCCCAGCTGTGTGACGGCAAGTGCATAAAAAGGCAAGTTAATGACAAAAAAAAGAGTTCCGAATGAGTAGGCTGAAAGGTGCTGTGCTACAATTCCCATTCCTGCCGTTCCGCCGATGACAAGCTCTGAGGATGATAGCAGATGAACGCCGAGCGACACGGCAAAACAGCCTGTGATGATGCTGATCCAGCGAATAACAATGTGCATGCTTTCCGTACGACTCCTTCTATAGATGATAAAACTCATTATACATGAAGATTCCAGGAAACCTTTTGTTATTGAAAAATGGAAATGTTATGAAAATTAATGGAGGCTGAATACGCTGAAATTCCTGTCACACAGATTTATTGTGTTTCATTTTTCATCATAATGGGTATTAGTGCTAGGTTCTTAGAACGAGAAAGATCAACGATGAAGTTCAGAAGGGCTGGTGAACAGAAGTGACAGACACGCTATTAGGTTTGAGCAAGCCGATAAAGAAATATTCAAATTTTGATGAAGCTTCTGAAAGCATACTTCAAATGATGAGCAAGTTCATTGAAATTAACACCTTGTTCATTGCGAAAAATGATCGGCAGCGTAATGAAATTGTGAAAGTTTTTAATAAGGATTCAGTACTCCTCGAGGAAGGCTCTGAGCTCCCATTCAGGGAAACATTCTGCAAGCTGAGCGTCGATCGGGGAAGAGAGGTTCTGATTATTCCGGATTTGGCAGGCAGCGGCTTGACGAAGGATCTGGATGTGACGAAAAATTTAGGCGGAGGATGTTTTATCGGCATTCCGATTTACTATGAAAACGGAGAGAATTACGGAACAATATGCGGACTGGATACAAATTCTCTTCCTTTTACAGATAAGCATGTTGAGCTATTTGAAACGATGGCAACCCTCCTTTCTTATGTACTTGAGCTTGACCGGGCGAACAAAGAAATTATTCACTTGTCAGCTCCGATTGTCCCAATCACTAAAGGAGTGGCTATTCTTCCGATCATTGGTGATATCAGCGAATACCGTGCAGAAAAGATCATACATACGGCACTTACCTCGAGTACAGATTTGTCATTAAACTACCTGATCATCGACTTATCGGGGATTCTTCAAATAAATGACGATGTGAGCGTTCATTTGCTTAACCTCGTCAGAATGCTTGAGCTGATCGGGGTGACACCTGCCCTTACAGGAATACGTCCTGATTTGGCGATGAAGGCTGTTCAGCTGAATCTTGATTTGGATAATATCCTGATTGGAGGAGATGTCGAGGGGGTTTTAAGTCATATCGGCTTTTCTCTGAACCGCAAATGAGTGTAACTTTAAAAGCATGAAGCCGCGGCTTCATGCTTTTGCTGGTTTTATATAATCAGGAAAATCGGTCGTAATGCCGTCCAAATCAAGCTGAAGAAACGCATTTGCAGATCTTCTGTCACGGATGGTGTAGGGAATGATTTTCATGTCATGTGCGTGAATGAGGGAAATCAGCTTTTTTGTCACCAGCCGTTTGTTTGGATTTACGTAGTTTGCATATTTTTTGAACTCTTCCAGCTGGGCATTTGAGATTCCCTTTGGTGTGAATTTTACGAGTACGCCAATTGGGACAGTCGGAGCGATATTATGAAACAGCTTCATTGAATTCGTATCAAACGACTGAACAATGATTTTGGGTTCACGGTTTTCAATGAGCCCCCTGCCTGCAAGCGCGTCATAGACTTTCTGCTCAATTCCGGGATAAAGGGCAGGGCTTTTGAGTTCGATCAGCAATCCGCATTTTTGAGGATACCGGTCGAGAACTTCATCAAACGTCGGGATGCGCTCCCCTGCAAAAACGGGATCAAACCAGCTGCCTGCATCTAAGGCCTGAAGTTCGCGGCTGGTCAAGTCACGTACATTGCCTTTGCCGTTTGTTGTCCGCTCGACAGAATCGTCGTGGATCACCATCAGTTTTCCGTCTTTGCTCAGCTGGAGGTCAATTTCGATAAAGTCGGCTTTCATGTCCATTGCCTTGTCAAAGGATGCCAGGGTGTTCTCTGGTGCATATCCCGAAGCTCCCCTGTGGGCAATTGTCAGCATGGATTTTGCTTGCCCGCGGTTTGAAGTCTTTTTTATGAAATAAATAACTGCCAGTATAATGACTGCAGCAGCAATCACAATCGTTTCCATAAATCTGTCCCTCCCGTTCAAGCTTGTCTTTTTATAGTACCCCAGTTCAGGAATGTTTGCCAGCTGGATGGTAAGAGTTCTCATGGAACTGTGATATACTGCAAGTAAAAAAACACAGGGGAGTTCGTATGGAAAAAATTCTGGTCGTGGAAGATGAAGTGAAAATTGCGCGTGTTCTGAAGCTTGAGCTGGAATTTGAAGGGTACAGCGTCCATTCTGTACATGACGGCCTTGAAGCGCTCGAGGAAATCCGTTCTTCTTCATGGGACTGCATCCTTCTTGATGTCATGCTGCCCGGGGTTACTGGTTTGGAAGTGCTGAGACGGCTCAGGGCACAGGATGACCAAACACCGGTTATTCTTTTGACAGCCCGTGATACCCTGCCGGATAAAGTGAGCGGACTTGATCAGGGAGCAAATGATTATATAACTAAGCCTTTTCAGATTGAAGAACTTCTTGCAAGGATCAGAGTATGCCTTCGTTCAGCGAAGCCTGCTCATGTTCAGAAAGAAGCAGAAATTCTAAAGGCGGGAAATCTTATAGTGAACATAAAAACAAGGGACGTAACACGAGGAGATGACTCAATTGAATTAACTCCGCGTGAATTTGATCTTCTTGTGTATTTGCTTTCGCATAAAAATCAGGTTTTAAACAGGGAGCAGATTCTAAACGCAGTGTGGGGGTTTGATTACTGCGGAGACACAAATGTTGTTGATGTGTACATACGGTACTTGAGAAAGAAAATTGACAGCGGCGATAATCAGCCCCTCATCCACACTTCTAGAGGGGTCGGGTATTCTATCAAGGAGCCAGCAGAATGAAAATCAGCCATAAAATCCAGCTGTTTTCAACGGTATGGATGCTGATTATTGTCCTTGGCATTCATGCGGCCATTTATTTTCTTTTTTTAACAGTCACTCTTGATCGCGAGGTTGAACGAACGGAGAAGCAGGCACATGCCGTTGCAGCAGCATTAAAGGAAGAAGACGGCAGAACGATGAATACAACGAATCTTTTAAGGGCTTATTTACCTGCAGATGGAATGATCCGAATCATTGACGAGTCGTCAAGGCAGCTTGCCACTGTTTCTAAAAAAGGAGAGTACCGTTCAGATTTTGATCCGGATTACTCAGCTTCTGAAAGTAGCGGCACTGTCAAATCTGATGGTGTCACCTTCTCAAGGGCTGCCATTCCTCTCATCTGGACGGACGGTGGAGTTGTCCAGCTTGAGGTGACAGAAAACCTTTCGCATGTTGATGAGGATATGGACCGGCTGAAGGTCGTCCTAGCCCTGGCTTCTCTTTTTGTGCTGCTGCCGATCTTTGCAGCGGGCAGCACATTAAGCAGAATCATCCTGAAACCCATTCACACGCTAATACAAACGATGGAAGAAATTCAAAAGAAAGACGTTCAAAAAAATAGAGACAAACAGCGGTTCAAAAAAAGATGAACTTCATCAAATGACCGAAACATTCAATAAAATGATCGGGCTGATTCAGACGAATTTTGAAAAACAGCAGCAGTTTGTGTCTGATGCAAGTCATGAACTGAAGACTCCTCTGACGGTCATTGAAAGCTATGCTAAACTGCTGAAACGATGGGGCACAAAAAAGCCTGAGATTATGGAAGAAGCGGTTGAAGCCATCTATTCTGAAGCAGTAAGAATGAAAGAAATGACAGCCCAGCTCCTCCTGCTTGCAGAAAATGATGCACACATGCAGGCTGAAACGAAAAGAACAGATGCAGCAGCTCTATGCAGGCAAACAGGGAAAAGCCTGGAACAGGTATATCAAAGAAGCGTGGTCTATCACTTTTTCAAGCAGGAAGTGATGGTGTCTGCAGATGAGTTAAAGCTTAAACAGCTGCTCTTTATCTTACTTGATAATGCCTTTAAATACAGCGAAGAAGAAATTGAATGCACAATCGATCAAAAGGGGGACATGATTCATTTTTGCATCAGAGACCGCGGGATCGGCATCCCCCAAAAAGATCTCCCCTTTGTTTTTGAGCGGTTTTTCAGAGTGGATAAAGCACGTGCCAGGGGAACTGGAGGAACGGGCCTTGGCCTGTCGATTGCCCGGAAAATTGTCGCTGCACATGACGGCGAGATTCGGATTGACAGTTCAGAAGGGACGGGGACAGAAGTTCATGTGTATCTCCCTGCTTTCTCATGAAATTTTAATGTTTGCGGGTTATTCTGAACATATAGGCACATAAGGGGGGAGTTCATGCCAAACAAGTGGACGGTGCTGATAACTTTCATTCTTTTAGCATGTGCAGCATCACTGGCTGTTTTGGTTTTTTTCAAGGATGAGCCTCTCACTGAAGCAGAGGCGAGATCACTTGTTAACAGCCAGTACTCTGGAACAATCACTGCACTCGAAGAGACACGGGCAGACGGAGAACATCTTTTCATTGCTGAACTTGAGGAAAAGGGAGCCCTGTACTCGGTGTCCGTCGATGCTGATGCCGGTAAAATTAAAGAACTGAAAAAAATAAAAGACGTTTATGAGAAAAGAAGTCTTCCTGTTACAACGGCAGAAGCGAAGGAAATTGCTGAGGAGCAATATCAAGGAAAGGTAGAATCATTGTCCTACGATGAACCTGAACAGGCTTACAGCATCCGGCTTGTAGCCGGCAAGGATGAAATTTCGCTGAAGATGGATGCGTCAAGCGGGAAGATACTATCTGAAGACCGGAAGACAATAGGGTCAAACAATCCGAAGGTGAAGCTGACAGAAGAACAGGCGATTGAAATTGCAAGGAAAGAAGCAAAGGGTGAGGTTGGTGATCTTGACCTTGAAGAGGAGGACGGCCGGCTTTATTACGAGGTTGAAATTGAAAATGGCGAGAATGAGACAACCGTTCAAGTTGATGCTTTTACAGGAACTGTCCTTTCCGTTTCTGTTGAAGATTAAAAGTGAACCTTTTGCCATCAAAAGGTTCTTTTTTATCGTTTACACCAGAAACTAATCAATTTCTCATCAAATTCTAATCTTTCTCTCTCTTGTTTATCATTTTTCAGAGGTAGGATAAATGTATACAAACCAAGGAGGAATTCAGATGAAAAAAACAGCAGCTATTTTAACCGGAGCATTAATTGTCGGAGGAATCGGGGTAGGTTCACAGTTTATCACGCCTGGAGATAAAGCGCAGGCAGAAAAAACAGCAGAAAAACAAAATTTGAAAATCAGCTATGAAAAAGCAAAAGAAATCGTTCTGAAGGAGAAAAAGGGCAGTATATCAGAAATGGAGCTTGAGCAGGAGGCTGACGGCTGGGTTTATGAAGCCGAAGTGAAGTCAAAAGGAATAGAATACGATTTTACCATTAACGCCGATACCGGCGAAGTGACAAAAATGCATGAGGACGACGACAGCAGCGATGACGGCAGTGTAAATCAGGATGAGGTTAAAGTGACAATGGAAGAGGCCAAAAAGGCTGCTTTAAAAGAAGTGAAAGGCAAGGTCACTGAAGCGGAGCTTGAAAGTGATGACGGCCAGGCTGTCTACAAGTTTAAGATCGTGGCAGAAGACGGCAGAGAAGCTGAAGTTGAAATTTCCGCTGAAAGCGGAGAAACGGTCAAAACGGAATGGGAAGATAAAGACTGATATAAGTATCCCTCAGGGTGCCCTCAGGGCGTTTGAGGGATTTTCTCAAATCTCCACTCTTGTCCTATATCAATCTCTATCATTCTACATATTTTGATAAGGAAAGTGAATAAGAGGTGAAATGGAGGAAGAGACATGTCAGGTGGATACGAAAACGGCTTCGCGCTTGTAGTTGTATTGTTTATTCTTTTAATCATTGTAGGAGCGTCATTCTTCAACTAAGTATAACATGACAAAGAGAAGCTGCTGATGAGTAAGATCAGCAGCTTCTTTTTATGTTTCTTGAAAGGCTGTAGCTTCGGTGCGGGGCGTATAAAGGCAATTGCTGATTTTTGGCGGAATTTGTTAAAAATGGACAAATTCCACATAGCAATCTCCTGTACGCTGAATAGGATATGCTATGAGAAAATAATTTTTCTCATAAGCCTCATGTTTGTAAGACACCTCTTCCTGCTTGCGCATGCTGACACCGGCATGCGCTTTTTTTGAGGCAATTATTCAGCTTGATCTGTATCTTTTTGTCTTGATGAAAGCTGATCGATGCTTTGTCTGATATTCCCTTTGCCGGAGTAGTTTTCGATCAGTTCTTTCATATCAATGCCGGATGATGCCTTCAGTGTTTCCTGCAGGGAGCTCATGAGATTGGTGGCATAGCCTGTGATTTTATTCGCCCCGCTGTTTTCTCCGCCGCCTCCAGTGTCCACGACAGTAATTTTGTCAATGTTGGACAGGGGCGCAGCTACTTGCTTGGCATATTCAGGAAGCATCTTCACAATCATATCGAGTACGGCTGCCTTGCCGTATTGTTCAAAGGCTTCTGCAATTTTTTCCTTAGCTTCAGCTTCTGCAAGTCCTTTGAGACGGATGATTTCAGCTTCTGTTTCCCCTTGAGCACGCTCGGCTTCAGCCTTTGCGAGACCGTCCATGCGGATTCGTTCAGCTTCTGCTCTTGCAAGTGCCTCGATGCGGTATTGATTCGCGTCGGCATCTGCAAGCTGTTTCGCTTTTTCTGCTGCAGCGGCTTGTTCTACTGAATAACGGTCAGCGTCTGCTTTTTTCTTTACTTCAGAATCGTATTGAAGCTCGCGGCGCAGGATTTCTCTTTCTTCAAGCTCGATCTGCTTCTGGCGTTCAATGATTTTGACCTGCATTTCCTGTTCAGTGACCTTCTGCCGTGCTTTTGCCGCTTCAAGGTCATAGGCTTGGTCAGCGTTTGCTTTAGCCGTATCCTGGTCTCTTCTGTACTCTGCCATTTTCAGCTGATTCATTTTTTCAGCTTCTGCAATTTCTGTTGCCCTCTCAAGCTCTGATTTTTTTGCTTCTTTTGCTGCCTCAGCACGTTTAATGCGCGTTTCTTTCTCGGCTTCCGCTGTTGCAATATCTGCGTCCCGCTTCACCTGAGCGATACGGGGCTTTCCAAGTGAATCGAGATATCCGTTTTTGTCGCGGACATCTTTAATGGTAAAGGAGACGATGACAAGACCCATTTTTGCCAGGTCCTGAGAAGCGACCCGCTGTACTTCCTGTGAAAACTTCTCCCTGTTTTTGTAGATTTCCTCTACAGTCATAGAGCCAAGAATGGAGCGCAGGTGCCCTTCGAGGACTTCACGTGCCTCCTGCTCTCTGTCTGTTTTTGATTTCCCGAGAAATTGTTCGGCAGCGGTTGCGATCTCGCCTATAGAACCTCCGATTTTAATAATCGCGGTGCCGTCCGCCATGACCGGAACCCCTTGTTCTGTATACACTTCCGGAGTTGATACATCAAGCTTGCTTGACAGGAGGCTCAGCGGTTCAGCCTGCTGAAAGACAGGCAGCACGAACGTTCCTCCTCCGCGTACAATTTTAATTTTATTGCTGTTTTCATCCATGTGGACATTTTTGCTGCCCAGATAGCTTCCCGTAACAATCAATGCTTCATCAGGTCCTGCAGTACGGTACTTGGCTACAAAAACGGCAAGCAGAGCGATTAGGACAAAAAGAGCAATTCCAGCAATGATAATAATAGTGGTTAACATAAAATACCTCCTAAAGAGTTTCTTCGAATGGCTGATAGGGTGCTACATAGACGATGCTGTTTTTGCTTTCAATCACCAGTATTTTCGTGCCTCCGGCAATTGGTGTATGATCAAAGCTTGAGGCCGTTTTTGAAATGGACCCCACACTGCTTGTAAGCAGCACTTCTCCAAAGCCGTCTGCAGGAATAGATGTAATGACCTGTCCTGTTCGTCCTTTTAAATCCGATTCATGATAAGAAAGAGACTCTTCTGCAGATGACAAAGGGACAAGGACGAAAAAATGAAGAAGAGCAACAAGGACACCGGATGCCATAACGGAAAGAAAAGCAGATAATATGGTAGAGAAGATGCCGGTTACTTCAAAGATGTATCCGCCCGCACAGAAGAATGTGATAAAAGCGAGAACAAGAGTGGGACTGAAAAAAGGGACGGCTTCGCTCATTCCTTCAAAGATGTCTCCGATAAAGACGAAGAGAAGAGTCAGAACACCGGCAATAATGAGTCCTGCAAGGTAAATGCCCTCAATAGTATGAACTGAAATGCTGATCACCCCCTGACCGTTTTAAACTGCGGAAGAAAAGGAATAGGCCTTCAATCAGTAATACGCTCAATTTTACAGAAAGTTTCATTAATTCTAAATAATGGAGCTGTGGTAAGATAAATCAAAAATCAGCAGGTGAAAAACAATGAATGAAAAACTCGCAAAAGAAATCGTATCAAGAACAATGTCCATCATTCCATATAACATAAATGTCATGGACAAAGACGGCACAATCATTGGCTCAGGAGATAAGAAAAGGCTTGGAGACATTCATACGGGTGCAATAAGTGTCATTCAAACCGGGAAAAAAGCCGTTGTATCAGAAGAAGACGGCAAAAAACGGATGAAAAAAGGAGTCAACCTCCCAATCTATTTTCATCACGAATTAATTGGAGTCATTGGCATTACAGGAGATCCGGATGTGGTCGGGCCGCTCGGAGAACTTGTGAAAATGGCGGCAGAACTGACCGTTGAGCAGGCATATTTGTCCGATCAAATACGGTGGAATGAAACGTTGAGGCAGGAAACACTGATTCAGCTGATAAAAGGAGAAATAACGGACAGGAGAGAATTTGCAGAACGGGCGCAAAGGCTGCGGATTAATCTGGACATTGAAAGGCAGGCTATTGTCTTTATTTTAAAAGAGGATATGAACTTAAAGAAACGGAACATGTTCTTAAAACAGCTTGAAGCCGCTGCAGATGAAGATGGCTTGATTGTCATTCCGGGTGCTGGTGAAATTGTGCTTCTTAAAGACAGCCGCTCTAGTCAAAGCCCCGCATTTTTACTGAAAATGGCGGAATTCTCGCAGCAATATTCGCTTAGAGGGGCAGCGGGCTACGTTTATAAGGGATTTAACGGCCCTGCCCTTTCGTATGAAAGTGCAAAGGAGGCCCTTGCTTCAGGAGGAGGGGGAGAAGGTTCATTTATCGACTATAAAGAAATGGCACTGCCTGTATTGATTCGAAGAGGATATGACAGGCAAAAAGATGCTTACTTGCAGGATATTAAGAACACTTTTGAAGAAATGGACAAAAATGGAGAGCTTTTTGACACCCTGCGATTATTTTTCAATCAGAACGGAGATATGAACCATACAGCAGAAGAGCTGTTTATTCATCGAAATACACTAAGATACAGGCTGGATAAAATAGAAGAATCGACCTCTTTGAACCCGCGGAAAATGAAAGATTTACTGACGCTTTATACGGCTGTGCTGGTTGTCTGATTGTGCAAATGCACAAGAAAGAGGCAATTGCAGGCCGTCTTTTTTTGTCTGTACGGACAATGAATTCATAAAAGTAAGCGATTACAATTAAGGGAGTGAAAAGAGAGAAGGAGGAAATCACGATGGAGATTCAAGTAAGCGCTTTCGGGGCGTTATGCGCACTCATTGCAGCCATTTTTCTAATTCTGAAAAAAGTTCCTCCCGCTTATGGAATGATGGCAGGAGCTCTTATTGGGGGGCTTCTGGGCGGAGTAAATCTGACAGGAACCGTTGAGCTGATGATCGCGGGAGCAAAAGATATTACCCCCGCGGTTCTTAGAATCCTCGCAGCGGGAGTCCTGGCAGGAGTACTGATTGAATCAGGATCTGCTTCGGTGATTGCAGATACGATTATAAAAAAAATTGGAGAAAAGCGTTCACTTCTTGCCCTGGTCTTATCGACCATGCTTCTTACTATGGTCGGCGTGTTCGTGGATGTGGCCGTCATAACAGTGGCGCCGATTGCCCTGGCCATTGCATATAAAGCGAAGCTTTCAAAGCCTGCGATACTCCTTGCCATGATCGGTGGAGGAAAAGCTGGAAATATTATGTCGCCAAATCCGAATACGATAGCAGCTTCTGATGCGTTTAATGTTCCTTTAACATCGGTCATGGCGGCAGGCGCCATTCCTGCCATTTTCGGTGTGGCCGTCACGTATGTGCTTGCTAAGAGAATGGTGAGAAAAGGCGAGCAGATCAAGTCGGAAGAAATCATTTCAAAGGATGGGAGCACCCTTCCATCATTTGCGGCAGCTGTCAGCGGTCCGGCTGCAGCAATTCTGCTTCTTTCCCTGCGGCCTGTCTTTGATATAGCAATAGACCCGATTATTGCATTGCCTGCAGGGGGGCTGATCGGTGCAGTTGCTACAAGAAATATGATGCGTTTAACAGAGTTTGCGGCATCCGGTCTGCTGAAGATGTCAGGTGTTGCGATCATGCTGATTGGAACCGGTACACTTGCAGGCATCATCGCAAATTCAGGGCTGAAAGATGTCATTGTTGCTGGACTTAATGCATCCGGTCTGCCTGCCTATATTCTGGCGCCGGCCTCCGGGATTTTAAT
Source organism: Metabacillus sp. cB07 (assembly GCF_016839225.1). NCBI lineage: Bacteria > Bacillati > Bacillota > Bacilli > Caryophanales > Bacillaceae > Metabacillus > Metabacillus sp. cB07. The sequence goes on from NZ_CP069296.1 coordinate 1,448,995, forward strand.
GTCAGCAGCAACAGCCTCTACAACAGCGGGCACAGCTGTTGCAAGCAGTGTGTTTGCTCCGGCAATCATGGAGATTGGAATTCCTGCACTTGCAGGTGCGGCTATGGTTCATGCAGGTGCAACCGTTCTTGATCACCTTCCGCACGGAAGCTTCTTCCATGCAACAGGAGGCAGTGTATTTATGGGGATGAAGGAGCGAATGAAGCTTATTCCATATGAATCACTTGTCGGGCTGACGCTTGCAGTGATTTCTACCCTGATCTTTGGTGTATTTAAACTGTTTGGATAGGAGATGTTCGAGATGAAAATTGTCATCGCACCTGATTCTTTTAAAGAAAGCATGACGGCCCTTGAAGTATGCGAAGCAGCTGAAAGAGGTCTTAAAAAGACGTTTCCCGGTGCGGAAATTGTAAAAGTGCCTGTTGCAGACGGCGGAGAGGGGACGGTGCAGGCTCTTGTTGATGCCACACGCGGCAGGATGACAAAACTTTCGGTTACAGGTCCGCTCGGTCATCCGGCAGATGCGGAGTACGGCTGGCTGGGTGATGGAAAAACAGCTGTTATCGAAATGGCATCTGCCTCGGGACTGCATTTAGTGCCGCCGGAACGGAGAAACCCTCTAATAACGACAACGGCCGGAACTGGAGAGCTGATCAGGGATGCGGTCGAAAAGGGAGCAGAGCATATCATCATCGGCATCGGCGGCAGTGCAACAAATGACGGCGGAATGGGGATGGCAAGAGCCCTCGGAGCTCTCTTTCTGGATGATCAGAAAAAGGAAATCGGACATGGCGGGGGAGCATTGGCGGAGCTTGCGGAAATTGATGTTTCCGGCTTAATGCCAGAACTTTCAAAAGTGAAAATAGAAGTAGCGTGCGATGTGGACAATCCTTTAACAGGGCCAAATGGTGCATCTGCCATATTCGGCCCGCAAAAGGGGGCAACGGCTGAATCGGCTGCCATTCTTGACCGCAATCTTGCCCATTTCGCATCCCTTTTAAAACAGACAACCGGGGCAGATGTGGCGCAAACAAAGGGAGCCGGTGCTGCCGGAGGGCTGGGAGCGGGACTGATGGCCTTCTTAAACGCTGAACTGAAGAGTGGAGTGGACATTGTATTAAATACAGTGAATCTTAAACAGCACATGTCAGATGCAGACCTTGTCATAACAGGGGAAGGCAGAATTGACGGCCAGACCATCCATGGCAAGACTCCTGCAGGCGTATCAAAGCTTGCGAAGGAACATGGAATTCCAGTCATTGCTCTTGCCGGTTCAATTGGAGAAGGATATGAATCTGTTTATGAAGCGGGGATTGGAGCTGTATTTTCCATTGTGCCGGGCATAGTCACACTCGAAGAAGCACTGAGAAAAGGTCCCCAGTATGTAGAACAAACCATCGCGAATATCGGTTACCTATTAAAAAGGGATATAATGAAGATTAAACGCAATGAGAACAGCAGATGTTGATATGCTGTTCTTTTTTTTGAATTCTTTTCCCAGAACAAGAGATTCAGCAGAAGATTTTCATATTAAGAGATCATTACGATATAATGAAACTATCAAGATGCGTTCACTGTGAAACTTTTTTCGCAGCTGTCCGTATTACTAGTGAAAGAAAAAGGGAGTTGATCTTATGAGAACATCGAATCCTGCATTGAGAGCTTTTGCCAAACGGGAAGGTTCTTATTCCAGCCAGCCCATGACGCTGATGGGTGCTATTAATAAATCGTTTCTGCTGCTGTTTATTTTAATTACGGCCGCAGGAGCTGCCTGGTATTACAGTGCACAGGGGCAGGACGTATCTGCCATCATGATCGGAGGGGCGATCGGCGGATTTGTGATTGCACTGATTGTAAGCTTTGTTCCGAAAACAGCGCCGGTGCTCGCGCCCGTGTATGCGGTCCTTGAAGGAATGTTTGTAGGAGGCATCTCAGCCTATTACGCATCCCTCTACGAAGGAATCGTGATGCAGGCGGTCCTTCTGACAGCAAGCGTGTTTTTGGCCTTGCTGCTTGCCTATCGCTTCAGGCTCATTAAAGTGACACGCAACTTCAGACTGGGTGTCTTTGCCGCAACCTTTGGCATTTTAATCATGTATTTGCTGTCGTTTATTCTTGGGTTTTTCGGTGTAGCCATTCCGTTTTTGCATGATGCAAGCCCGGTTGGAATCCTCATTTCAGTTGCGATTGTGATAGTCGCATCGCTTAACCTTGTTTTGGATTTTGATTTTATTGAAAACGGGTCGAATGCAGGGCTTCCTAAGCACATGGAATGGTATGCAGGCTTTGCTCTTCTTGTGACGCTTGTCTGGCTGTACCTTGAGATCCTGCGCCTGCTTGCAAAGCTGCGACGCAACTAAACAGGAATGCCCGCTCATCTGAGCGGGCATTTTTTATTTGATTTTGATTTTTGTTTTTTCCTTTATAAAGCCTGGATAGTCGATGAACTTCATGGTCAGGGGGCCGCTGCCTGCTTTCCGGCGGTCAAATCGAACAGAGAAGCGTTTTTTGCCGTCTCCAAAGTCCTCATTGGAAGAATGGACATAGACGCTTTTTCCATTAGCATCAGTCACGTCATTAATCAGCATGCTGGACATTTCTCTGTCTTCGGTATAGGTGAACCCAACTTCATTTTCTGATACTTCTATAAGGCTGAAAAAATTGTCTTTTGGCTTTTTAACAACTTTCATTTTGACAGGATCAATGATGACCTCTGCATCATCTTTACTGACTCCCCGTATTCTGCTGAATTCCAGATACAGTTCTTTAGGTGTTTCAAAGTAATTGCTCTCCAGATAAATCACATCTTCTGTGTCGCTGACTTCTGTTCCCACCAATCCATTATGGAAAAGTGACCATGGCTCGCCTTTTTCATCTGTAAGCCTGATATCATCGAAGGCGAATAGCTCCATCGTATTCTCTTTATCGTATTCTACGTAAAGGGCTGCAGAGAGAGGAGTGATTTCAAGTTTTCTGAATGTAATCTTCTGGTTTTCTACTGAAACGGTTTTATTCATCTCAATCTCTCTCATCTTTTCCTTCACTAAATCCTGATCCAGTTTAAAATCGAATTGAAACGTATCTTCTTGAGCCATTGACAGAGGTCTTTGTGTCTTCACAACAATGTTCAGCTTGAAATCCTCATGATTCATTGGATCTGCAAAGTCATAATCAATCGACGAATGTTCGCTCTCATTATGAGAGAGCGTTTCATCGGTATGTCCGAAGCTGATCATCGCATTTTCGTTAAGATTGTTTGTTCCTGATGTTAGTTGGACATTCTTTAATCCAGCTTCGGCTTTTTCTGCCTTGTTTTGAACGGTATAAAAAATACGGAGCTTTCTCTGGTCGACAATAGCTGAGTTCAGGGTGATTTCTATGCCGCTTTTCTCATCGGACAAGCCAATTTCCTGTACAAAATCATTTTCTGCGGCGGACATTAACCCTTTATTGTACCTGATGATTTCAACCACTTGTTCCATGCCCGGGATGCTGCTGACATAGGAAGCAAACGCCGGAGAAACTCTGACTAACGTGATAAAAATAAAAATGAACAGGGAAGCGGCCAATGCGGCCCATCTTAAAGGATAAGGCCTTTTTTTCTTTTTTGCTTTTTGAAATCCGGCCGTGATGGCATCATCAAGCTCATCAAATGGAACGGAAATCATATCTGTTTTCGTCTTCATCTTTTCCAGCAGAGCCTCTTCCTTTTCAAACATGACCTTCACCCCCATTGTCTTCAAAATGTTTTCTAAGCAGGGAAAGCGCTTTTTTCAGTCTTGTTTTTACCGTGCTTTCCGGACAGTTTAACTGATCGGCTATTTCTTTTATTTTCAGATCCTGAAAATATTTCATGACGATGACATCCTGATATTTTTCACTGAGGCTGCATAGCGCCTCCTGAATTTCCACCGAATGCAGGGAATCTGCAGCCGTACCGGATGAGGCTAGCTTTTCGTCAAGCTTCACTTTCTTTTGACGCTTAAGCTGATCATGGCAGTAGTTCATCATGATTCGGATCAGATACGTTGTAAAATAAGACGGCTCCTTCACTTTTTTGAGTGATTTATACGCACGGTACGTCACTTCCTGAACAGCTTCAATCGCATCGTTTTCATTTTTAAAATACAAATAGGCGGTCCGGTAAAGCTGTTCTTTATGCTGTTTCATGACAAGCAGAAAGGCCCGGTCATCGCCCCTGATCGCTGCCTTTGCGAGAGTGGGGTCTGTCAATGGTGATTCCTCCTTGATGGGATCATATATCCTGATAATAAAAAACAAGTTTCAGCTTTATGAGAAAGCATTTGCCTCTTTACTCATTAGACTTCAAACGTCTGAAAAAGTTTTCCGTTTTCATCCTTTTTTTAAGCTTACAAGAAAAAGAATCTCAGAGATAAATATTTTTTTATTTTTTGTTTGATTAAAAGCGCTTTCATGTTAAAATGAGTTTGTCGAAACGTTTCACATTGATTTTCAAGAACAGGAATAAGGGATTTATACATATTTGCCCCATATCTTGTGAAACGTTTCAAATCACGTATAAATACGGCAGCGGCTTAAGCACGCTTCCAGAACGGGTCCTGACAATGGGCCGGAATGAACCCGGAGGTGGACAATGAGTACGATTGTTCGAGTTGGAATTATCGGGTGCGGAGGAATTGCAACCGGCAAGCATATGCCTGCTCTCGCACGCCTGAAGAATGTTCAGATGGTGGCATTCTTTGATCTTGTGGAAGAAAGAGCCATCGAAGCAAAAATGCAGTTTGGTTCAGAGATGGCTGAACACTACACAGATTATGAGGAATTGCTTGCAAATCCGGGTATTGATGTCGTTCATGTCTGCACACCGAATGATTCCCATTCAGATATTTCAATTGCAGCCCTTGAGGCAGGCAAGCATGTTATGTGTGAAAAGCCGATGGCAACTTCAGCTGCCGAAGCGAAAAGAATGCTTGAAACAGCGAGGCGCACAGGCAAAAAGCTTTCTGTTGCTTATCAGAACCGCTACCGCGCAGACAGCCTGCACCTGAAAAATCTCTGCGAAGAAGGGGAGCTTGGCGATATTTATTTTGCGAAGGCCCATGCAGTCAGAAGACGTGCAGTGCCGACATGGGGAGTGTTCCTAGATAAGGAGAAACAGGGAGGCGGACCGCTAATTGACATCGGCACCCATGCCCTGGATCTGACACTTTGGATGATGGATAATTACGAGCCGAAAATGGTTGTCGGAACAGCTTTTCATAAGCTCGGACCTAAGGAACATGCAGCAAATCTCTGGGGACCCTGGGATCCTGAAAAGTTTCAGGTGGAAGATTCGGCTTTTGCCTATATTACGATGCAAAATGGCGCCACCATCTTTCTTGAGTCAAGCTGGGCACTGAATACCGTCAATATCGGAGAAAGTAAATGCACGCTGATGGGAACAGAAGGCGGAGCGGATATGGACAGCGGCCTACGCATTAATGGGGAACGCCGCGGGAAGCTTTATACGACAAATGTCGATCTTGATGAATCCGGGGCTTCTGTTGTGGACGGAAAGCCTGAAAGTGAAGCTGATATTGAAGCAAGACTGTGGATTGAAGCCATTGTCGAAGACAAAGATCCAGTTGTAAAGCCTGAACAGGCCCTGATTGTAACGGAAATTTTGGAAGCGATTTATAAATCGTCCGAAACCGGCGAACCAGTATACTTTGAGAAAAAATAAGAGATTTCTGCAGCAGGAATCGATTTCATCTTTTTAACTACTAGGAGGAAGAGAAACATGAAAACGTTAAAAATCGGTATTATCGGATGCGGAAGCATTTCAAAACACAGACATCTGCCTGAGTGGGCTGGAAACAAATTTGCTGAGATCGTTGCTGTCTGCGACATTAACGAAGACCGTGCAAACCTTACTGCACAGCAGTACAATGCAAAAGCATTTACAGATTACAGAGAGCTTCTTGCCCTTGAAGAGATTGACGCTGTAAGCGTTTGTACTCCAAATGCCCTTCATGCGCCAATGTCAATTGATGCGCTGAATGCAGGCAAGCATGTTCTTTGCGAAAAGCCGATGGCCACTTCAAAAGAAGAAGCAGAAGCAATGATTCAAGCCGCTGAAAAAAACAACCGCAAGCTTATGATCGGACACAACCAGCGTTTTGTGCCTTCTCATGAGAAAGCAAGAGAGCTGATCAAAAACGGAGATATCGGAAAAGTGTTTTCTTTCCGCACGGCATTTGGCCACGGCGGTCCGGAAGGCTGGAGTGCTGATGGACGCGACAGCTGGTTCTTCAAAAAAGAGGATGCATTTATCGGCGCTATGGGAGACCTTGGTGTTCATAAAGCTGATTTAATGCGCTACATTCTTGGCGAAGAAGTAACAGAAGTAGCTGCTTTTGTAGATACAGTTGCTAAAGAGGGAGCGGACGTTGATGATAACGCTGTCTGCGTGGTTAAAACAGAAAGCGGCATCATGGGAACGCTTGCAGCAAGCTGGTCATACAGCAAGGAAGATAATGCGACGGTAATCTACGGTGAAAAAGGAGTGCTTCGTTTAGAAGATCACCCTCAATTCTCTTTAATCGCACAATATACGACTGGCGAAGTAGTAAACTATGAGCTTGGCAAAATTCAGTCAAATGATGAAGGCGGACAATCCTCATCTAAAGTGATCGATAAATTTGTCGACAGCATCATCGGCAATACAGAGCCTGCCGTTTCAGGGGAAGAAGGCTACAAATCTCTGAAGATCGTACTTGGCGCATTAGAGTCAAACGAAACAAAAACAATCGTAAAACTTTAATCATAAGGGGGATTATCTCATGACGAAAAAAGGGCTTCAGCTCTATACAATCAGAACGCTGCTCGAAAAGGATTTTTTCGGCACATTAAAAGAAGTTGCCGGATACGGGTATGAAGGGGTACAGTTTGCAGGCTATTACGACACGCCGGCAGACCGTCTGAAAGAGGCATTGAACGAGTATGGACTGAAGGCAGCGGGGAGTCATGTGCCTTATGAACAAGTGACAGGGGACGGGCTCAGCCAAGTCATTTCCTACAATAAAGAAATCGGCAACGATTTAATTATTGTTCCTTATTTAACAGAAGAGCAGCGCACGGACCTTGATGCATATAAACGCGTTGCGCAGGAGTTGAACAAAGCAGGGGAAGTGATTAAGCAGCAGGGACTTCAGCTTGCGTACCATAACCACGATTTTGAATTTCAATCATTTGGAGATCAGACGCCATTTGACGTCCTGCTTCAGGAAACAGACCGCAATCTGGTCAAGTTTGAGCTTGACTGCTACTGGGTTACTTATGCCGGCTATGATCCGCTTTCACTGATTAAAGAACAGCGGGACCGTGTTGCGAGTCTCCATATTAAAGATATGAAAGAAACAAACGGTGTTAAGCACAGCACAGTCATAGGCGAAGGAACCCTTGATATGAAAGGGCTGCTGACTCTTGGAAAAGACCTGGAACTGCCATGGTTCATTGCTGAGCAGGAGCACTTTGAAGGCGAGTTAATGGAAGCTGTTGCGCTTAATTCGAAAAAAATGGACGAACTATTAAAAGCATAGAAAGGAAGATCACGATGAAACTAGGAGTATTCACGGTTTTATTTTCAGATAAAAACCTCGATGAAATGCTGGATTATGTGAAAGAATCAGGTGTGGAAGCTGTTGAGATTGGAACAGGCTGCTATCCTGGAAATGCACATTGTTCTTTAGAGGAGCTTCTTGGCAACAAGGAAAAGCAAAATGAGTATTTGGAGAAAGTTACTTCACGCGGACTGACAATCAGCGCATTCAGCTGCCACGGCAATCCGATTTCACCTGACTCGGCTTTTGCTGCTGAGTCTCATGAAACACTTGTTAAAACGATCAAGCTTGCAAACGAAATGAACGTTCCGGTTGTCAACTGCTTCTCCGGTACTGCAGGTGACCACGAAAATGCTAAATATCCAAACTGGCCGGTTGCCCCTTGGCCAAACGAATATGGCGACATTCTGAAGTGGCAATGGGAGCAAAAGCTGATTCCTTACTGGAAAGAAGTCGGCGAGTTTGCTCAAAGCCTGAACGTGAAAATCGGATTAGAACTTCACGGAGGGTTCCTGGTTCACACTCCATACACGCTGCTGAAATTGCGTGAGGAAACATGTGAAGCTATTGGTGCCAACCTTGATCCAAGTCACTTGTGGTGGCAGGGAATTGATCCTGTTGGAGCGATTAAAATCCTTGGAAAAGAGGGAGCGATTCATCATTTCCACGCTAAAGATACGTATCTTGACCAGGACAACATCAATATGTATGGGCTGACAGACATGCAGCCATACGGAGAAATTCAGTCAAGAGCATGGAATTTCCGTTCAGTCGGCTGCGGACACAGCATGCAGGAGTGGTCAGATATGATCAGTGCCCTTAGAACATACGGCTATGACTATGTTGTAAGCATTGAACATGAAGATCCGATCATGTCGATTGAAGAAGGCTTCCAGCGTGCAGTATCAAACTTAAAGAGCGTACTGATTAAAGAACAGCCTGCAAATATGTGGTGGGCATAAGAATTTCTATATGGGATACACCGTACAGGCGGGTTTGACACCTGCTTGTACGGGTTATTTCCAAAAAAACCTTTCCTCTCTTTATTCACCCCAAGCACCCCGCGCAAAACTCTGTTCAAGTAATTCAGAAGAAGCCATGAAAGTAAGGTGGAGAAGAATGGCCACAATCAAAGATGTTGCAAAATTGGCCGGTGTTGCTGTTTCCACAGCATCCTATGCATTAAACAATAATTCAAGAGTCAATTCAGAAACGGCAAAACGCGTTCTGGAAGCTGCCAAAACCCTGAATTATCAGAAAAACGGGATAGCCAGGGATTTAAAGCGCAGCAAAACAGAAACAATCGGCATCATTGTCCAGGACCTGTCAGGACCTTTTTATTCAGAATTGATGAGAGGCGCACAGGATACCCTTCTCACTCACAAATACGGGCTGATTGCCTGCAGCGCCATCGGCGGAAATGTATCCACTGCGACAAAATTTTTAAGAGAACGAAGAGTAGACGGGGTCATCATTCTTGCTGAAAGCCTTCCGGATGAGCTGATTCTGCAGTCCGTCAGAGAAGATTTTCCGATTATCGTTCTTGACCGCAAGCTCGACAGTGACAGCATCATTCATGTCCTCGTCGATAATTTTTCAGGCGGATATCAGGCAACGCAGCATCTCATCGATCTTGGCCATAAAGAGCTTGCCTATATTGGGGGACCGTCGCATAACCGCGACAATCAGCTCCGTTTTGAAGGCTATAAGCAGGCTCTGAAAGACTCGGGAATTCATCTCCATCCAAGCTGGATTCTTCAGGGCCAGTATACACGCGAAGGAGGGTACTCTGCGGGCAAAATTCTCATGATGCAGGGGAACGCCCCGTCTGCTGTTTTCTGCGCAAATGACGAAATGGCGGTAGGTGCGATTAAAGCCTTTAAGGAAGCGGGTTTAAAAATACCGCATGAACTCTCTATCATTGGATTTGACGACATAGAAATCTCGCAGTATATCTCTCCGCCGCTGTCAACCGTTAAGCAGTCTAACTACGAAATTGGGTCTCTCGCGGCCCACTTGATTTACCAGGCTCTGAATGAAGGGATAGAAGGCAGGGATTATCTGCTGCCGACCGAACTTGTTCTGAGAAGCTCAACAGCCAGGAAGCAGCTTTAACAGCATAGCCGGGAGGAGAAATGATGCTCTTTTTATGATATAATTGAAGGCATCTTAAAAAGGAATGGAGTGAGATCGTTGAAAAAAGGCCCATTTTTCGTGAAAATTTGGTCAAATGGTCAAGTGCTGATTCCTTCCTATATACGAAAAAAACTAAACATACAGTCAGGTGAGCGTGTCATTGTACGAACAGACGGCAGAACGATACAGCTGATGAAAAATGACAGCAGCACATTTGAAAACGAAACCATTATAAGCAGCAAAGGAACCGTGACCATACCAAGCGAAATAAGAAATCTCTGTGATATTGATGTTGGCGAGAAGCTGAAAATAGACTGGAACGAAGCGATGCAGAAAATAACGTTCAGCCTGCCGGATCACATGTCTACATTATCAAGCTGACGCAGAAGACGTGTCTTTTGCAGAGCGCAGGAGGACTTTAGTGAAAAAAGTTACACTCTTTCTCATGACAGCCTTATTTGCATTTCTTCTGTCAGGCTGCAGGGACGAAGACGAAGGAAGAGACCGGAGGCTTGTTGCAGCAGAAGATATGTTAGAGGCAATTTTAGAAGAAGATGAAAGGGAGATGAAAGACCTTTACCTCAAAGGGGCTTATCATACACCCGAAGAATTGATTTCCCTCAAGAAAAAATGGGGAATTGACAATCTGGAACTAAAGGATTTTGATTTTCAGGAAGAAAGCTTTTACGTTTACCGCGCCTATTATGACCAGGATGACCAGACGGAGAGAAAAGCGATTGTCCTGCGCGTCAGGGAAACGGAAGATGACCGGATCATTGTTGATTTTGTTGATCAGATTACGGAAAAAAAATAAGAGTGATCTGAATAGAAACGGCGTTGAAACGGTATTAATGAAAAACCAGGCTCAGATTTTGAGCCTGGTTTTTTATATGGATATCAGCGGAACACTAACTTTTCAATCAAGCTGATAATCTCCTGACCATCCCTTGGTTCAATAGAAACGAGCTTTGTGTTGTTCAGGATATCTTCTGTATCTTTTTGAAGTTCTTTTTCATCAGTACCGGGAGGGGGAGCTTCCCAGCGCATCGGGGTCGCATACACATGAATGGTTCCGTCGCCATTTCCTCTGTAAGTAACCGATCCATCAACTAAACGGGAGCCGGATAACTGAATGACGCCTTCCGGATAGACTGCACTGTTGTCTATATTGGGATTGACAGGTTCTCCCGGGGGAATATGCCTGATATTGAGCTCATCAATCTCCTGATTCGGACCAAGCTGAGCCCACACTCTTGCGTATTCAATTTCTTCGGTGGAGTAGCTGTTCAGTGAGTCTGTCTGCCTGGAGCTGTCATCATCAGCCCCGCTCTTTTCAATGTCTTTTGGATCGCCGCTTTTTACAGAGGAGGAATCTGCTTCTTTAGGAGCAGATTCCTTCTTCTCATTTATAGGTTCATCTATAACCGCTTCCGCGTCATCATCAATGTTCGCACCTGAACCTGAAGATGAGCTGTTTTTTGTAGAGGCAGGTTCTTTGGCTATGTTTTCAGTGCACCCTCCAAGCAGCACCAGCAGTCCGAGAAATAAAAAAAGCATCGCCGTTTTTTGCATTCGTAAAATGTCTCCTTTCCATTTACAAGTTCCGGCCGCAACTATTAACTACTTAGGACTGAAGCCGGTAAAGCTGGAAGTCCATCCTCTATTATGACATAAGTTTCCTTTTAAGTTCATGTAAAACTTCAAAAATATTCCAATATTATATATTCTTGCCGAATCCAGCAAATGAACAGAAAAAAGCCGGGTGATACCTGATTGGTTTCACCCGGCTTTATATATGATTTCAATTAGAAGCATCCTGGATTCTGCTGCCAATGTTTAAGAGGCGGTCCAGCTGCTGGCTTGCCCTGACTGTGGAAGCGGAACTCAGCCCTTCACGTTTAGCGCTCTCTACCATTTTCTTCCGATATTTTTCGATTAACATGTCCATTCGGTTCAACATACCACCGCTCCTCTGCATGCGTTATTAATCTATATATCGTCCATTTTTTCCTTTTTTAAACATTTGTATTGATAGACGTCAGCTTTTTCAGTAAATTTCTGAACTCAAGGTTTAATCGTTCAAAATCTTCCTGATTGAGTCCGCTCGCTGAAAGCATATATTCTGGAACGCGGTATGCTTCTGTTTGAAGTTTTCTGCCGCGCTCTGTCAAACAGATATTTACTTTGCGTTCATCTTTTTTTGAGCGGTTGCGCTGAACAAAACCGGCTTCTTCCAGTCTTTTCAGCAGCGGTGTAAGAGTGCCGGAGTCAAGGAACAGTTCCTTTCCAAGTGCTTTTACACTGATTTCTTCCTGTTCCCAGAGAACGAGCATGACAAGGTATTGAGGATAGGTCAGCCCCAGTTCCTGCAGGATAGGTCTGTACAGTTTTGTCATTTCTCTTGAACAGGCATAGATGGAAAAGCAAAGCTGCTGCTCCAGGCTGAGAGAGTTTTCTGATGCCATGATGAATGATTCTCCTGACATTTCATATTTGACAAGAACAGTATACCCTTGTTATATTAGTTTTGCAAAAATAAATTGTGCACAATTAAATTATACAAAATCAAAGGAGAGATTCACATGCAAAAGCTATACACTGCAACAGCATCAGCCATTGGCGGCAGGGAAGGACGGGTGCAGACCTCTGACAATTTCCTGGATCTTGCAATTGAGATGCCGAAAGCGCTGGGAGGACGCGGCGGAGAAGGAACGAACCCGGAACAGCTGTTTGCCGCAGGGTATGCAGCATGTTTTGACAGTGCGCTGAACCTGGTTGCCCGTACTGAGCGTGAGAAAATTGGCCAGACAAAAGTCACTTCCCACGTTTCGATCGGCAAAGATGACTCCGGCTTTGGACTGTCGGTTGTACTTGAAGTTCATATTCCAGAGGTCTCAGAAGAACGCGCGATGGAGCTTGTTCAAAAAGCTCACGGCGTATGCCCGTATTCAAAAGCGGTCAAAGGTAATATTGAAGTGGAATTGAAAATTGTTTAAAGATAGAAAAGAGCTCACGCAGGACGTGAGCTCTTTTGCTTTATTGAATGGCGGCCTGGACATTAATCAATCCCGCACCATAATAAAATGGGTCGCCCAAAGGCAGAGCAGTGCTTTTCAGCCTGCTTCGGACTTCTGTATTAGACATGGATGGATATTTTGACAAAATAAGGGCTGCAGCACCAGCTACATGAGGCGAAGCCATTGAAGTTCCATTAAATGATGCATACTTATTTCCAGGAACCGAACTTAAAATATTTACACCCGGAGCCATCACTTCAAGTTCGCTGCCGACACTTGAAAATGAAGCTCTGGCATTTGCTGAATCAACGGCTCCAACAGCAATGGCAGAACTGTATTTGGCAGGATAGCCAATCGTATTCCGTTTGCCCTTTGCTCCGCTGTTTCCTGCAGCAGCAACAACGACTACTCCTCTGCTGTAAGCGAGGTCTACGGCCTGTTTAAGAGCTGTTGAATCCTGACTGCCGCCGAGGCTCATGTTAATAACATCCATACCATTAGCAACAGCCCACTCAATTCCCTGTGCGATTCCACTGTAGCTGCCGCTACCTGTCGAATCAAGAACCTTTACAGCATAAAGAGAAACGTCCGGTGCAGTACCAAGCACTCCAACTGTATTATTTAATGCTGCCACAGTACCTGCTACATGAGTCCCGTGACTGTCTCCATCAACAAATGGATCGGGCTCATTTGGGATAAAGCTTGCTCCGCCAGAAACATTCAGATCTTCATGGGAAGCGTCAATTCCGGAATCGAGAATGGCAACTTTTACACCGCTTCCTTTCACCCCTGACGCCTGAACAGCGTCTGCTTTAATTTGTGAGATTCCGTAAGGCACTGATTGTCCAATGGCTTTTGCTTGGAAATCCTCTTCAACAAACAGTACGTTCGGGTTTTTCTCGAGTGCTGCCGCTGCCTGATCCGGCAGGGTGGCATGAACAACATTCATATATTTATATTGATGCTTGACCTTGCCACCGAAACCGGAGATGATAGATGCCTTCATTTTAGAATCTTTAACAGTTGGTTTCATCCCGATGAGGTAATCTTTTTTTACTGTCTCCGCTCCTGCCGGCTGGATGGAAAATGCCATTGTGAAAGCTAGAATAGCAGCAAGAAGCAGACTGAAAATCTTTTTCTTTTTCATCAAATTCCCCCCTAGAATAAATAACTGAATAGATTGACTATTCTATTAATTATGCTACCATTTTAATAGAAGGTCTTGTATTGGGAAAAATGAGCCTTTTTTCACCGCTTAGTGCAGAAAAGCAGAGGGGTGTTTCCTCACAACTTTTAATATTGGGAAATAAGGTCGTATTTTTTCGATTAATTTCGGAAAATTAAGTCTATTTTCCCAATACGAAACGACAAGGAATCGTCATAATAAAGAGAGAATGACATATACAGATTAGTAGATGAGGTGCTGCCCATGGAAATCGGAAGTCGGATAAGGTTCTATCGCATACAGCAGAATATGACCCAGGAGGAACTGTCTAGAGGCATCATTTCCACTTCATACTTATCGAAAATTGAAAATAACCAGACCACAGCAAGCATCGAGGTGTTGGATTTCCTCTGCAGCAGACTTACAATCAACCTCATCGAAGAAGAAGAAATTCCGCTCATGAAGTCCCTGTTTGACTGGTACCATGATATCGTTCACCGCAGGCAGGATACTCTCAAAAAAAGATACGAAGAGCTCCGGGAGAAAATCCATTCCACAAGCGACACAACAGCCATGCTGTATTTTGTTCTTTTTGAGTTCAGATACTTGCTCACAGAAAGAGATTTTGCAGAAGCAGAAGCAAAGCTTGAGAAAATCAGCCTCTATAAAGATATCTTTGAAGAAAAAATGACGTACTATTACGAGAAATTCGTCGGGCTTCATCACTACCTTCAGAGCAAATATTCCTCAGCCCTCATGCATCTTAAAGGAGCTGAACGGTTTTTAACGAAGCATCTCCCCTTTGAAAAATGGGAAGAAGCGGATCTCTATTATTCAATCGCCCTTACCCTCAGCCAGCTGCGAAAGGCAGCCCTGGTCATTCAATATACTCACTTCGCATTAAATATCTACCAGTCAAGATATGATTTAATGAGGTGTGCTGAATGCCAGATCCTGCTTGGGATTAATTATTTGAGGTGTGAGGAGTACAGCAGGTCAGAGGAAAGCTATCAGCTTGCCCGAAAAATAGCCGAACAGCTGAATGATAAAAGTTTACTGGGCATGATCTGCCATAACATGGGGTATTTAAGTTCTATCACCAAAAAATACGAGCAGGCAATTATTCATTACAACGAGGCCTTGAAGTACAAAAATAAACATGAGGCGTTAAGCACAATTTTCTCCATTCTCTACGCGTATTACCAGCTGGACAAGAAAGAGGAGGCCGAAAAGTGGATTCTTGAAGGCCAAACCATTTTAAAGCAGAATCCTAATCAGGAATATGCTTATCATTTTAAAGTCTATGATTCTCTGCTAAAAGGCAACCTTTCAGCTGAATTTGAATTCTTTATGCTGGAAGTGGTAATTCCATACTTTATTGAACATGAAAAGCAGCAATATATTATCGAATACTCGGAGCTCATGGCCTCTTACTTCGAAGAGCGCCACAAATATAAATCAGCGGCACACTACTATCAAATCGTATGTCATGCTTTAAAAAGAGCTTATTCAAATTAGGAAAAGAGGAGAATGATTCATGAAGAAACTATTAGTTGGATTAACCACTGGCGTATTCTCTCTGGCATTTGCAGCGGGAGTTGGACTTTTCTCAGAACCGGACCATCCGAAAATTGTTTCTGAACCTGATCACCCGAAGATTGTTTCGGAGCCGGATCATCCAAAAATTGTTTAATCTTTAAACATAGGCTGTGACCAGCGAGTTTGGCTCGATACTATTTTTAGTCAAAAAAAACCGAACTAGGGTGCTAGTTTGGTTTTTTTATGTTTAAAGTCTATGAATGGATTCGTGTTTGTGTGTTTTTATACTAGTGTTGCCGCTTTTATCGGAGAAGGGTCTTAGTTTGTGGCGTCATTCGCTGTAGTGGTGCCACTTTTATCGTAGAAGGATCCTAGTATGTGGCATCATTCACTGTAGTGGTGCCACTTTTACCGGGAGTGAATCCTAGTTTGTGGCGTCATTCCATGTAGTGGTGCCACTTTTATGGTAGAAGGATCCTAGTTTGTGGCGTCATTCGCTGTAGTGGTGCCACTTTTAACTGGAGTGAAACCTAGTTTGTGGGGGCATTCGTTGGAGTGCTGCGTGGATCATTCTCTACTAACAACACTTTCCCTCATCAATTGAACCAAGTAAGTGTTCTATACCGTGAATAGCAACACTTTCCCTCATCAATTGAACCAAGTAAGTGTTCTATACCGTCAATAGCAACACTTTCCCTCATCAATTGAACCAAGTAAGTGTTCTATACCGTGAATAGCAACACTTTCCCTCATCAATCAAACCAAGTAAGTGTTCTATACCGCCAATTGCAACATTTTCCCTTAACCATTGAACCAAGTAAGTGTTCTAAACCGCTAGTAGCAACACTTTCCCTCATCAATTGAACCAAGTAAGTGTTCTATACCGTCAATAGCAGCACTTTCCCTCATCAATTGAACCAAGTAAGTGTTCTAAACCGTCAATAGCAACACTTTCCCCCATCAATTGCTCCATTCATTCTTTTGACCTGCCGATTTGCTAAATATTCTGCCAAAATGGCCGATGTATGGTGTATAAGTCTTTTTGCACACATACATACTAGGCAGATTTGGTTAAAAGGGAGGTCTGGAAATGAAGAAGTTAAAATTATGGAATGTAAAGAAGAGGTCAAACCTCACATTGAAGGGCAAGCTGCTGGGGAGTTTTTCGATTATCATGGTGCTCAGCCTGCTGATGGCTGGGTTTACGATTGCCGGTTTCACGATGGTCAACAGCCAGACGAAGAAAATTGTGCAGGAGGATATGCAGTCGCTGCTTGCTGAAGGGAAGCTGAGGGACAAAATCACGCAGCGGGTTTCTTTGATCAGGGCATACTTCATTTATGGAAAAGATGAATACAAAGATCAGTATTATGAATTGACGGAAGAAAGCAAATCTCTTCAGAAAAACCTGCTTGAACGAAGTGTGAATCCTAAAAGCAGAGAGCTTATGGAAAAGAGTTCCGAGTGGGAGAAGATGGTTGAGGAAGATGTGATTAAAAGCTTTGATTCCGGAATGAGAGTGACAGCCAATCAGACGTTGAGAGGCGATGTTCAGAATCTTGCGGATGAGCTTACAAAGGGTTTTGACGCCCTGGCTGCAGAGCGCGAAAAATCGATTGTAAGAGATGGTGACGCCATCATCAGTCAGGGAAGATTGATTAATATCCTTGGAATTGTTTTGTCACTGCTAATTATCGGAGCGGGTATTTTTCTTTCTGTCCGGATTTCAAATGCCTTGACGAAACCAATTCATTCCATCGCCAAAAGGATGGAGGA
Organism: Metabacillus sp. cB07; assembly: GCF_016839225.1. Lineage (NCBI taxonomy): Bacteria > Bacillati > Bacillota > Bacilli > Caryophanales > Bacillaceae > Metabacillus > Metabacillus sp. cB07. Next base: position 1,466,211 of record NZ_CP069296.1, read on the forward strand.
TATTTCAAAAGGGCAGCTGAATCATGAGCCTATGTCCCTTGATTCGAAAGATGAAATCGGCAGTCTTGTTGCATCTGTAAATGAAATGAATGTGCAGCTGAGCGGAATTGTCCGGGACATTTCGGAAGCATCAGTTGTTGTTTCAGCGCAAAGCGGTCAGCTGCAGGCTTCTTCAAAAGAGTTAAAAGCAGGAAGCGAACAAATTGCGTCAACGATGCAGGAGCTTTCATCGGGAGCTGAAACGCAGGCATCTTCCGCTTCGGATCTTTCTGAAACGATGGGTGAACTGATGGAATCCATTTACGTAGCGAATCAGAGCGGGGAGGCTGTTGCAAAGGCATCAGCTGAAGTCCTCACTCATTCGTATGCGGGGTATGAACTTATGAATGAATCTGTGAATCAGATGAACCGCATTAATGGACTCATGGAAACAACTGTTGAAAAAGTAGAGCATCTGGATGAGCAGTCAGAGAAAATATCCACTTTGGTGGATGTCATTCAGAGCATCGCAGATCAGACAAATCTTCTTGCTCTAAACGCAGCGATTGAAGCTGCCAGAGCGGGGGATCACGGCAGAGGGTTTGCGGTTGTCGCAGATGAGGTCAGAAAACTTGCTGAACAGGTATCAAGCTCGGTTGTTGATATTAACAAGATAGTCAGCAATGTCCGTAAAGAAACGGAAGAGGTGGCTGAAAACCTGAAGGATGGATATAAGCAAATTGTCAAAGGGTCTGCATCCATCAGTCAGACAGGGGAAAGTTTTTCCGAGATAAAAGAGTACATTGAAGAGATGTCGGGAAGAATCACGACCATTCAAAAGGATTTAAACCGTATTATGAAAAGCAGCGAAGTCATGAATGATTCCATTTCGAGCATTGCATCTGTATCGGAGGAGGCTGCGGCAGGGATTGAGCAGACTGCTGCTTCTGCAGAACAGTCAAGCCAGTCCATGGAAGAGATATCAGGACATGCTGATTCACTGGCTGCCGTCTCATCAAGACTTACACAGCTTGTAAACCGGTTTAAACTATAAAAAAATGAGGTGCCGCACGGCGCCTCATTTTTTATTGCGGAAGTGGAACTGTGCGTTCAGCTGGCCTTCAAGCATTTTTTTGCGGTAATCAGGGTTAGAACGCATTTCCTTCTTGCGCATTTCTTTCAGAATTTCATTCGTCTGCACGCCGTCTTCTCGTTTGTTGGCAATGTCCATTAATCGTTCTACATCCGAAAAAGAATACTTTCGTGTGCCTCTTGAGGTCCGCTGCGGAGAAATCAGATGCCTCTCCTCGTAATAGCGGATCTGGCGCAGGGATAACCCGGTAAGCTCGCTTACAATCCCGATTGAAATCACTTTTTTATCTTTATATGAGTGGTCTTGCTGTTCCATTTTTCCACCCCGCACTTTCATTTCTTTTTCCAATTATACCTTATGGAAATGAGTTGAAGTGCACTTTTGTCAGAAAATCTAACATGAATTGTCAGGTTTATGAAAAACATTGTGAGTTTATTTAACAACAATGATGATTTATGAATCTTTTCTCATTACACTTGAATTAACAGATTGAAGGAGGAGACACCATGGATTTGAAGAAGGCAGCTGAAATTGCCAGGATGATTGTAGAACTGGATGTAAGGAGGGATGAAATGCTTGAGGATCTGCAGAATGAAATCGGAAAGGATGCGCATGAATTTCTGAGGTACATGCAAAACTCATGCCTGAAAAAGTCATCCTGATCTTCTGGCCATTCGGGAAGGAAGAAAATTCGTTAAAAAATGACTGAGCTCAAAAAGATAGTCTTCTGTAAACATAGAAGTTACATCGCTGAAGCGGTCATATCTGTGTTCATAGGCATATAAAAGCAGCAGTATCCCGGATTTGAATTCAGCAATATACAGCTGTTCGTTTTTCGGTTCAAGTGTATTCAGAAAATAGATTTGATGCCGTTCGTCACGTGTACGATAAGCAATCGGGCGGATATGCTTCATCGTCAAGCCTCCTCCATGTAAGATCCTGAGACTAGTCTTGACCGTTTACGGCTTTTTAACACATTCAGCTGAACTTTTACACTGGCTTAACCGTGGACTTACAATCAGCGGGTAAAGTGATAACTAGACAGTTTGAAAGGAGAAGTGAAAAATGAGCAAATTGTTCAGGAAAGCTCTTGAAGATCAAAGGGTTTTTTACAGCAGGAAATTGAACTCGCTCGGCATATACGACCAAGAGGTGCTTAGCAGCATGACGCTGTCTGAATTAAAAAAGGAATATCAGCATTTTTACAGCAGTGTGCCTTTTATGAAACTCACCCATAAAAAACCTGTGCAGCCGTAGAATACGGGTTTATGCTCTTCAGAGCGGGCGAAATTTGCAAAATTGATGCCATTCTTCTAATCAGCTTTCCTCATGAAATCCCCGCCAAAAGCCGAGAGGTTCTCCGGCTTTTTTTGCTGTCTGGAAAACTCGCGGTGCAGGAACAGAGGGAAAAAGAGAAGATAGCCTCGGGACACGAAATTGTGGTAAGATGATAAAAAGAAGTTACCGGAGGCATTTATGACAGTTGCAGGTATTGTACTGGCCGGCGGAATGTCGCGGCGCTTTCAGTCTGACAAGGCATGTGAACCATACAAAAACGGCACATTCCTCTCGCATTCATATACGGAATTGAAAGCGGTATCAGATACTGCGGCAGTCTCCGGGCGCAAATGGAAAGATCCCGGGATCACAAGTTTTGAAGACTGTCCTCCTTTTAAAGGACTTGGACCGCTTGCCGGAATTTACTCGGCTATGAAAATAGTAAAATCTGAATGGTACCTGGTCCTTGCTTGTGACATGCCGCTTATTGACCGGCAGACTCTCTCTGTCTTTACGGGGTTGAAAACGGCTGGACATTCAGCTGTTGTACCTGTTATAAACGGAAAAGTTCATCCGCTTTGTGCGATGTACCATTGCTCGCTGCTTCCTGTACTGCAGAAACAGCTTGAGGACAGGGAACTGAAAATGATGTCACTGCTGCATGCCGCAGAGCCGCTTATGCTCGATCAATCGCATTTTGACCGGCCTGACCAATTTGCAAATATCAATAAAAAAGAGGATCTCGTCTTACTGAATGAGTCAAAGTTCCAGCATGAAAGAAGCCTTTAAAAAACAGTGTTTTCATAGTAAAATAATCCATATGGTTTTTTGAATTTTTAGATATCTTCACAATGTTAAGGTAAGAGGGCGATGAGAATGAAGTCTTATACAAATGAAGAACTTGAACTTGCACTGAATCTTTTTAAAACGTTTGCGAGAGCATTTAAGAGTGTTTCTGAACATTCAATCCGTGACAGCAAGGAACACAGGTTTAACCCGACAGAGTTTTCAGTGCTTGAACTTCTTTATACGAAAGGACCGCAGAAGCTTCAGCAAATTGGCTCGCGTCTTTTGCTTGTCAGCGGGAATGTTACGTATGTGATTGATAAGCTGGAAAAGAATGAATTTATATACAGGGAGCAGGATCCAAAAGACAAGCGTTCTGTTTATGCCAATCTTACTGAAAAAGGAAGAACCTACCTGGATGAGATCTATCCGGTACATACATTGCGGATGGCCCGGGCTTTCTCCGGCCTGTCCATCGACGAACAGCAGCAGCTGATGGCTTTGCTGAAAAAAGCAGGCGTTCACAGTCAGCATTTGCTTTTCAGATAAAAAATCCCGAATCCGGGATTTTTTATTTTTAATCAGCGTGAAGTTTGACAGCATCCTGTGTCCATTTCCACATCAGGCAGCTCACTGCGATAAAGAACAGATGGAGCGCTGTGAACGAGGCGAAGCCGGTGTGATAAGTAATTAATCCATTTTCCAGCAGGCAATAGTGAGTGATGAGAAGGATAAGAAAAAGCAGCAGTTTAATGGCTCTGCGGCGGATTAGGACGATCAGTGTGTAAAAAAAGCAGGCAATGCTGAAAAAGACCGAGTTTGCTGCAAGATGATCACGGACGGGATTTTCAAACCATCCCGGCTGAAACAAATACATGGTAAGCGGAACGGTTGCTGCCCATGTGATTGTTAAGGATATGCTCAAATTCATAAAGTAAAGGCCGAGTTTGGCAGCGGGCTGATTGTCCTTTTTCAGCAGCCTGTACCACCAGGATGAAATGAGAAAGGCAACAGGCAGCAGCAAAGTTGTATAGTAAACTTTCCACCAGTGATGCTCATAAATCCCCAAATGCAGAAAGAACAATTCTACAGCTGACATGCCAAAACTGATCAGCAGCATCACCGGAAAGGTGAGCCTGTAAAATGCAGCTGTGACTCCAATCATCGGGACAATCATGAGCTGGCTGAAAATAGAGCCAAATGAGCTGTCTGAGAAAGGGTCACTGAAAACTTCCGGTTTATATGTATAAGAATGAAAGAAAACAAAGATGACTACTTCAAAAATAATCGCAAGCCCCGCATTTAACAGCCACAGAGGAACGAGCATGAGACGGTCTTTTCGAGCAGCTGCATAAGCAAGCGCTGCGGTTGCTGCGAGAAGGAGAAAGAACCAAAAAAAATTCGGCATAGGTCAGGCCTCATTTATATAAGAGTATGACTTATTTTTGTCATTCTCCAGGTGAATTATGTTTGGCTTAATAAATTCGGGATCATGGCGCTGTTATTCTTTTGATTTTTGCTCCTCGATGAAATGCAGGATTTGCGTTATCACTTTATCCTGCGGAGATGTAAAAAAATCTGCAAATGGACATGGCTGATCCTGCAGGCGATCGGCAACAGTGTTCATTGTATAGGAGTCGGGATTAAGGCTGTCCTTTACTTCCTCCCAATAGAGCGGTGCTGCTGCATAGGCTCCGGCAGGATTTCCCCTGAGAGAATAGGGTGAGATGATGGTCTTTCCTTCTGCATGCTGAATATAATCGACATACAGCCTGTTTCCGCGGTTTTTCTTCAGTCGTTCAATCGTAAATGCTTCAGGGAATACCTGTACAAGATAAGAAGCAATAAATTCTGTAAAGCTTCTCGTCTGCTCGTAGGAAAATGTCCCCTCCGTTATGGGGATGTGAATCTGGATGCCTTTTCCTCCTGAAAGCTTTGGAAAAGACGTAAGAGAGAATGATTCAAATAGTTTGTGCATTTCAAGAGCCGCTTTTACAGCAAGTCCAAATTCATTTCTTGAAGGCGGGTCAAGGTCAAATACGATTTCATTTGGCTGATGGGACTTTCGGGTCTGAAAGGGAACGTGAAATTCGATGGCACCCTGGTTGCCGAGCCACAATAAAGTGGAGTGGTCGTTGCAGAGAATGTACTCTATTCCTTCATGTAATGATGTTTTAATAAAATCCGGCGCGTAGTCAGGGCAGTTTTTCTGATAAAAAGCTTCATCAGAAGTACCGTGCGGATAGCGGATGACAGTCAAGTGTTTATCTTCAAGAAAAGGGAGCATGCTTTCAGAAACATCAATCAAGTAAGCAAGATAATCTTCCTTTGACCTCACCGGTTTGTTCCAAAGAGGCTTGTCAGGGTTAGTAAGCTGTATGTCTTCATGAACGGAAACAGAATGTACTTTAAGCTGTGACCATGTGCAGAGTTCATGAGAAAGGTCAAATCTGAACGTATGAAATGAAGGCTCACGCAATTGATTTTTGTACAGTCCGAGAAATTGAAGTTCCACACAGATTGCTGGAGCAATCGTAATCCATTGGGAATCTTCCGTCTCTTTATTTTGTCTGAGAATCTCCACTAGGGATTCTCTTTTTTCCCCCTCAAGCCCGTGGGAAAATACACCGGCTTCCTTAATCGTGCCGTGATCGTATGTGCCGGTTTTAAAGTATCCGTTTTTCTTGTCATATCCGAGAATAAATACAAGGCCGTATTTATAGTTTTTTATTTTGAGCCAGTTTTTTGTCCGGATGCCCGGCTCCCACCTGCTGGTTAGATCTTTCGCCACAATTCCTTCTGAGTCATGGCGTATCGCATTCTTAAACAGGGCATCTCCGTCTGAGAAAGAGGGGACATATTGTATGCGGACTTCCCCGGGTGCGGGGGTGAGCGGAAAACCGCATGCTTCAGAAAGAGATAAGAGTTTCTCCTTTCTGATTTTTAAAGGGGAAGCAGCTGTCTTTTCACCGGCGCACTCTATAAGATCAAACACCAAAAACGTACATGGATCAGTGTGTACTGCACGCTGGATATTCTCCTCCTTTTTCAGCCTGCCCCGCTTTTGAATCTTCTCAAATGATGCTTTGTGCGCACTTTGCAAAACGGTTAATTCCCCGTCAAGTGTACAAGGCATAAACGGCTGAAACTTGGAAAAGCTTGAACGGACAGCTTCTATGATTTCGGGAAAAAGAGGAGCAAGGTCTTTTCCGTTCCGGCTTGTAAAGGAAATGGCTGATTCTGAGATGGAAAGAAGGGCTCTGAATCCGTCAAATTTTATTTCAAAGCTCCATTGGCTTCCTTCAGGCTTCTTTAAAGAAAGAGATGGAAGCATTGGTTTTACATACATAGCAGACTTCCTTTGCTTTTTATTACTCTTACTATTTCTTATTAACGATTTGTTTATGAAAGGATGTTCTAATGATGAAAGCCGTATTTTTGGACCGTGATGGTGTGATAAACGAAGTGCTTACAGAGAGGGTCCGCTTTGTGAACAATCCCTCTCAGCTTTATCTGCTTGCCGGCGCTGCAGAGGGCGTGCGGATTCTGTGCGATAAAGGCTATAAAGTGTTTGTCGTCACCAATCAGGGCGGAGTTGGACTTGGGTATATGAAAGAGGCTGTCCTTAAAGATATCCACCGTAAAATGGTTGAAGAGATTGAAAAAGCGGGAGGGAAAATCGAAGAGGTCGCCTATTGTGCACATTCCCCGCATGCCGGCTGCGAATGCAGAAAGCCCGGTTCTCTCATGATTACAGATCTTGCTGAACGGCATGGCATTACAATAGAAGAAAGTTACATGATCGGTGACAGGGATGTGGATATAATGGCCGGAAAAAAAGCCGGAACCAAAACCATTCTGGTCGGCTCAACTGATCATGGCGCGGATATGAATTTTCCTTCTCTGCTTGATGCCGCGAAATGGATTGGGGGACAGCAGGAATCCCGCTGATCGCTCAGCGGGACTGTCCTTACGCTTTTTTTCTGGCTGTTTTCGTTTTTTTGCCGGCTTCCGGTTTTTTCTTTGTTTTTGCAGCTGGTTCTTTTGCTGCCGGCTTTTCTTTGGATTTGTCAATGCTTGCCTGAAGGGCGCTCATCAAGTCAACGACATTTTCACGCGGAGCATCTGCAGGTGTTTTGCCCTCATTCTTGCCGGCTTTTTTCTGGATCAGATTCAGGAGTGCTTCCCGGTAGTCATCTTTATAAGATTCTGGATTGAAAGAGGTTGTCAGCTGGTCAATGAGCATGATTGCTGTATCAAGTTCCTTTTCCCCCAGATCTGTCTTCTCCGGGACACTTGGAACGTCTGATGCTTTTCGGACTTCATCCGGGTAATGAATGGTTTCCATTACAATCGTATTCTGGTATACCCTCAAAACGGCGAGCTGCTGTTTGGAACGGATGGTCATTTCTGCAACACCGATCTTACCCGATTTCAGCAGGGCTTCGCGAAGAAGGGAATATGCCTTTGCTCCATTTTCGCCGGGGCCTATAAAATAAGAGCGATTAAAGTAGATCGGATCGATTTCATCAAGGTTGACAAAGTCGATAATTTCAACCGCTTTATCTTCAAGCTCCTGCTTGAGCTGCTTGAGTTCGTCTTCTTCAAGGATGACAAATTTTCCTTTTACGTATTCGTAGCCTTTTACAATGTCGTCATTTCCGACTGCTTCATCACAGTTCGGGCATTTCTTTTCATATTGAATGGGTGTATGGCATTTACTGTGCAAATTCCTCAGTTTCACATCTTTATCTTCAGTAGCGGCATATAATTTAACCGGTATATTGACCAGTCCAAAACTGATGGATCCTTTCCAAATGGTGTGCATATCAGATCTCCTGCTTTCCTTGATGATATATCATTAGGTTTGCCAGAATTTCTGTGATAATGTGCAGCTTCCGTTCAGCTGTTTATTGTTTATGATCTTTTTAAATGGGAATATTTCTAGAAAAGAACAGGAGGGGAAGACATGGAGCACAGTAAATCTGCGGCAAAATTAAACTCGGCTGAAATGGCAGTGGCAGGATCCGTTGATCAGACATCTGATTTCCGCATCAGCCAAATCATGAATTCTTCAAGAAGAGCGTTTGCCTCCTGGAGAGAAAAGAGTACAGGTGAACGGTTGTCATATCTGAAAAAGCTCAAACACGTACTGATTGACCATATGGAGGAATGCATTGAAGTTCTCGCAGCCGACACCGGAAAAGTAAAAATAGAAGCTGTTACAGCAGATTTAATGCCTGTCCTTGACACATTGTCCTTTCTTGAGAAAAATGCTGAAAAAAGTTTGAAGGCGAGGCGTGTTAAAACACCGATCCACTTTATAGGGAAAAAAAGCTACATTGAATATATGCCAAGAGGAGCCGCTCTCATTATTTCGCCATGGAATTATCCCCTCCAGCTCGCACTCGTGCCTGTCGTAAATGCTCTGGCGGCAGGAAATACCGTTATTTTGAAGCCTTCGGAAATAACCGCTGAAACAGGATTGTTTATTGAAAAAGCCGTCCAGCTTGCAGGTTTTCCGGATGGAGTCATTCAGGTTGTTCATGGTGGAAAGGAAACGGGGCAGGCGCTGGTTAAGGCTAAACCGGATTTTATCTTTTTTACAGGGTCTGCTGCTGCAGGCAAGAAGATTCAGGAAGAAGCCGCAAAGACCCTGATTCCCGTTACACTGGAGCTTGGCGGGAAGGACCCCTTCATCGTTTTTGAAGATGCAAATCTTGAAAGAGCAGCGAAGGCTGCTGCATGGGGTTCCTTCACAAACAGCGGGCAGGTCTGCATGAGTACAGAGAGAATTTATGTGCAGGAGGCTGTGTATGAAACATTTCTTGATCTGCTCGTATCCGAAACAGTCAAGCTGAAGCAGGGGCGGGGTGAGGATGATGATATCGGCGCGATGACACATCCGTCGCAGCTTTCAGTGATAAAGGACCACGTGGAAGATGCTGTTGAGGGTGGCGCACGACTCATTGCGGGGGCGCTTCCTGAAAACTGGGAGCTGTCAGAAGGCCTGTTCATTAAGCCGATGGTATTTGCAGACGTAAAGCAGCACATGAAAATTATGCAGGATGAAACCTTTGGGCCTGTTGCAGCCGTCATGCCGTTTCAGTCTGAAGAAGAAGCCATTGCTCTGGCCAATGATTCGGTCTACGGGCTGAATGCAAGCGTCTGGAGCAAAGATCTTAAAAAAGCCAAGCGTGTTACTTCAAGACTTGAAACTGGTAACGCCGTTATTAATGATGTGATGATGTCCATAGCCAACCAGCATCTCCCTTTCGGAGGAGTGAAACAGAGCGGAATCGGAAAGTATCACGGCAAGGACGGAATCCGCCGCTTTTGTCATGAGAAATCAGTCATGGTGGACAGGGGCAGAAAAAAGACAGAGATGCAGTGGTATCCTTACAAAAACAAGTACACGAAAGTAAAGTCGCTTTTAAAGATGCTTTACGGCAGGAAAAACAAACACTAAAAAACAGCGGAAAAGGCTCCGCTGTTTTTCTGTTACCCCTTAAACTGAATGAATAGAATAACCGCTCCCAATACCCATACGTAAACCGCAAAGCCCCTCAACGAATGATTCTTCACAAATTGAATCATCCACTTAACAGCCACATATCCTGTCAGTGCAGCACTTAGCGTTGCAACGAAAAGAGGAAAGAAGCCAATAGTCGCGGCCTCGCCTGAAAACAAATCGGATACTTGAAAAAGAATGGCTCCGAAAATAGCAGGGATTGACAGAAGAAACGAAAAATAAGCAGCTGTTTCTTTGTCAATTCCTCTCATAAGAGCCCCTACGATCGTCATTCCCGATCTTGAAATGGCAGGGAAGATGGCAAGGGCCTGAAAGGAACCGATGAAAAAGGCATCAAAAACGGTGAGGTCATCGAGTTTCTTTGCTCCTTTTTTTATGGAATCAGCAAACCATAAAAATGCTCCGGTAATAAGAAACTCCCATCCGATCGTTGCCCCTGATTTGCTGATGCCGTCAAAAAAATCGCTGATGAAAACACCTGCCGCAACCGCAGGCAAGGTTCCAACAGCAAGCAGAAGAGTTAATTTGCTGAATGGCTGTTTCAAAAGCTTCCATAGAATATCTTTGTAAAAGACAATCAGGGCGATAAATGTGCCGATATGAAGCATCGTATCGAGAAAAATCCCGCCGTCCTTCATGCCAAACAGCATTCTGCCCAAGTAAAGATGGCCAGTTGAACTGATGGGAAGAAATTCCGTCAGTCCCTGAATGACGCCCAAAATAAACGCCTGAATCCAGTCCATTTTCATCACCCCTGTAAAATAAGCGTTCATAAAAATGCCAAAATAAAAGTATTGTAAAGTTGTCCCTTTTTAATGGTATGTATAGTATGATAGCTTGTAGAACTGAAAGGCTGATTTGTGCGGCTGCTTCTGATAAAAGGAAAGGACTGCACGGATTCAAAGCCTTGAATAAAGGAGTCTGGAACTGAATATGGAACATTACATACTTGCTTTTATTGAGTACTTTAAAGACCTCTCCTATTTTGGGGTGCTTTTTGCTCTTTGTTTTGAATTTGTGCCTGCCGAGATTGTTCTGCCGCTCGCCGGATACTGGGTGTATCAGGGAGATATGCTGCTGTGGGGCACTGTGCTTGCCGGCACGATCGGCGGTACTATCGGTCCGCTTACCCTTTATGCACTTGGCCGCTATGGAGGAAGACCCTTCCTCATCAAATATGGAAAATACATGTTTATCAATGAAGAAAGTCTCGCTAAAGCGGATTTGTTTTTCGAAAAAAACGGGGCTATGGTTGCTTTTACAGCAAGGTTTCTGCCAGGAGTCCGAACGCTGATCTCCATTCCATGCGGCATGGCAAAAATGAACGTCTGGGTATTTTCCATCTATACCTTTGCAGCTATGCTGCCGATCACATTCCTGTATGTTTATCTCGGATTTAAGCTTGGGGATAAATGGGAGCAGGTGGGCGGAATGGCGAACGATTACCTTCTTCCTGCCGCTGCAGTCATCGTAGCTGCGTTTATTTTGTACAAATTCATCACAAGAAAAGCCATCAAGCCATCAGCCATTTCTCAGGATAAGAAAATCAGCTAAAAACACTTGCTGCATCCCGACATGGATTTCCTGAAACATCTTTTCCAACATTAGGAAAAGATGTTTTTTTGATAAGAGTGAAAGGAAATTGGGTATATAGAGAAAATACAGATATAGGAGGAATGTTGAATGGATGTTGCCCTTTTGCTTGAATACGGGTGGGTATTGCTTGTTTTAATTGCATTGGAGGGAATTCTTGCGGCAGACAATGCTCTTGTTATGGCCGTGATGGTTAAGCACCTACCTGATGATCAAAGGAAGAAAGCCCTGTTTTACGGACTTGCAGGAGCTTTTGTCCTGAGATTCGGCTCGCTTTTTTTAATTTCATTTTTGGTGGATGTCTGGCAGGTACAGGCAATAGGGGCTGTTTATCTGCTGTTTATTGCCATAAATCATTTAGTGAAGAAATTCGTTTTAAAAAAGGATTTGCATGGTGAAAAGGACAGAAAAGAATCAGGCTTTTGGATGACGGTCCTTAAAGTGGAACTTGCAGACATTGCGTTTGCGGTTGATTCTATCCTTGCGGCAGTCGCACTTGCAGTAACACTGCCTGCAACGGGACTGCCGGAAATTGGCGGTCTGGATGGCGGACAGTTTGCCGTCATTTTGGCCGGGGGCATCATTGGCCTGGTTATCATGAGATTTGCAGCGAGCTTTTTTGTCGCCCTGCTGCAAAAACGTCCGAGTCTTGAGACTGCTGCATTTGTCATTGTGGGCTGGGTGGGAGTGAAGCTTGCTTTGTACACGCTCGCTCACCCGGATATTAACATCATCGATAAACATTTCATTGAATCTGCAACATGGAAGCTTATCTTCTGGATTGTACTTGCAGGAATCGCTGTTGCCGGATGGTTCTTATCCAAAGATGAAAGCGCCCGGCCGGAATCAGAAGAAGAGAAACTGGTAGAAAAAGCTGAAGACCGACTTGATTGAGCACCCTTAACGGGGTGTTTTTTTATTGAAGATAAATGACATTTTGTGGATAAAATAGACGCTTTATATTAAAATTTTTACAATTAAACAACTTTTAACCTGGATTTCCACCTTTATTTGTAACCTTTTTGTAAAAAAACTAATATTACACCCTCAAATTCCGAACTCGCTTCGTAGCTGTTTAGTAAGAAAAAAGAAAGGAGAACAACCTTAATAATTCTTCATCTGTTGCTTCATCAACGCCTGAAAGGTTCATCTTTACCTCAAGGCTCTCACGATTCCAAATTTCTTCCTTTGCGCTCTCAGGGCAAATTAGCTATGATTATACGAAGTAATATGGGAGAACTGAGGTGAGAACCGGTGCTTAGCCTGTTGTTTAAACTTGGCAAAAAGAAACCAACTTTAGAAGAAACTGTCCTGCAGATCCAGGGCGGCGACACACAATTGCAGAACACATTAATTGACCAGTATAAACCTTTCGTGGCAAAAACCGTTTCTTCGGTGTGCAAAAGGTATATTGATGAAAAAGACGATGAATTCAGCATTGGTTTAATTGCCTTTAATGAGGCCATTGAAAAATATTCAACTGAAAAGGGAAGTTCCCTGCTCGCTTTTGCCGAATTGATTATAAAGAGAAAAGTCATTGACTATATTCGGAAAGAAGCAAGAAACGCACAAACAGTAAATATTGATCTTCAGGAACACGAAGAAGGCGAAGCTTCGCAGAGCAAGATAGAAGCGGAGCTGTCCGTTGAAGAGCATCAAAAGCTCATTGAACAGGAGCAGCGGAGGGAAGAGATCGTTTATTTCCATAAAGTGCTCCAGGAGTTCGGCCTTTCTTTTTCAGAGCTGATGGAGAATTCTCCAAAACATATGGATGCAAGGCAAAATGCAATAAAAGTAGCTCAAGTTCTGATTGAGCACGATGAGCTGAAGCGGATTCTGTTTGCGAAAAAACAGCTTCCAGTTAAACAGCTTGAATCGCTTGTATCTGTCAGCCGCAAAACAATAGAGAGAAACAGAAAATATATTATTGCCATGACAATTATTTTATCGGGGGATTACGTTTATCTGAAAGACTATATAAGAGGGGTGCTTCAATCATGAAAAAAGGGATCGTCGTTGACCGTAATGATGATTATGTTACATTGCTTACCCCTGATGGACAATTTTTGAAAGCAGCAAAACAAAAACGTTCATACGAGCTGGGTGAGGAAATTACTTTTTTTCAGCTTTCAGATACAAGCGAAAGAGCATCAAAATCAGTAAGTATTTTTAATCTGCGCGGAATTCGAAACGGGTTACTTGCAGTTGCAGCTCTTATTCTTATTTTTTTTACCGTGCTGCCCGTTTTGAAAGAGGACAGAGTATATGCTTATATGACGATTGATATCAATCCAAGCTTTGAGCTTCAATTAAATGAAGAACTTAAAGTCATAAGGATTGAACCCATGAATGAAGATGGGAAGGCTATGCTTGCCGAACTGAAAGACATGAATAAACGCAGTGTATCAGATGTCTTTTCAACCATTGTGGACAAAAGCAAATCTCTCGGCTATTTAACAGACGATAAAGAGATTTTTGTGACGACGGTAACAGCAGATGACAAGCATGAAGAGACAAAAAAAGAAAATGCTTGCAGATGTTGTGCGCCTGAAAGAGTCCTACAAGGAGCAAAGCCTGAATGTTCAGGCGGTAGAGACAGATGTTGAAACACGCAATAAAGCAGTGGAACAAGGGATTTCTACTGGTAAATATGTAAGACTTCAAAAAACAGAACAAGCTGATCCTGCAGAGAAAGAAGAAGCGGAAAAGCGCAATGAAGAGGAAAAGGCTGAGAAAGAGACAGAACCAGCCAAAAAGGAATCTCCTGAAACGGCACCTCCTGTTAAAGATACGCCTAAAGCGCCAAAAAAGGATAAAGAAGCGCCTGGCCTGAAAGAGGACGAAGACAAGGAAATCGACAAAAAGCCTGTTGTTCCAAAACCTCCTAAAGAAAAAGAAACGGACATGAAGATTGAGAATCAGTCAGAAAAAGAAAAGGCTGAAGGAAAACAATCAAGAAAAGAAGCAGATAAAGCGAGAAAAGAAAGAGAGAAAGAAAAAAAGCGGAATGAAGAGAAATCCCGTGATGAAGATGATGACAGCAGAGACGCCGGCAGCCGCGATGGATCTTCATACTGGAACAGCTACAATCGTGACCGGGATGATGACCGCGACGAAAATGAAGAGAACGACAACGACGACAATGACGATGATGATAATGAGGGGTCAAGATCTGATCGTGATTGAAACATAGGGTGCCGCGAAAGCAAAACAGACCGGATAGGCACCTGCTACATAGATAGAAAGAAGAAAACCGCAGGAGGCTTCCTGCGGTTTTTGCCATGTTATTCAGTTTTAGAAGCTTGTCCGCCAAGACCAGCCTGTGCTTGTGCGACTAAGCGCTTCGTGATTTCTCCTCCAACAGAACCGTTAGAGCGTGCAACTGTATCAGAACCAAGCGTAACGCCAAATTCCTGTGCAATTTCATATTTAATTTGATCCAGGGCCTGTTCAATGCCTGGAACAAGCAATTTATTGCTGCTGCGTGCCATTATATTCAACTCCTTCATAAAAGTTTGCAGCCATATGGCTGTGTTTATAGTCTTGTTTCAAACGGACAATCTATACTGGCAATTGTGCCCTGTGATAGGCGGTGAAGAGATTGAGTAAATTACATTTCTTTAAAATGCTCCTGCAGAAAAAGACGGGTTCTCTTCTGAAGATAGGATGTGATGACGGAAAGCACGGTGATCGTCAAAATATCCTTCACCTGATTCCAGCCATCTTCCGGAAGATCCTGAAAAAGGTCATGAGCCGCCTGTATTTGATCCTGAACATCCTTTTCGAGCTCATGTTCAGAAAGCGAGAATACCGTGATCGATTCCATACGTTCAAGAATTGTCCCGTAAGCTGAATAGTATCGCAATGGTGAAATCAAATCATCGCTCCGGTCTGATAATGTATTAAACAGCAGCTTCAGCAAATGCCTGATCGTATCAAAATCAAATGCTGATTTCAGGTCTCTCACAATGAGGAGGATGGCTGCTTGTTCGATTGAATATTTTTTGCCGTGTTCAGGTGATCCGATCAGTTCCTTCATATCCCTCTTTATCCAATTCTGAATCGATGTGGACTTTAAAGAAGTCAGTTCGCACAGTTTTGCAAGTGAAACAATTTCATTTGATGAAAGTCCTCTTGGCAGAGGCTTGGAACTTCTGATGAAATCAGGAAAATCAGACGGGTCGATCCCGATTTCTTTCAGTATAGATGCCGGAGCTGCATCCGTTTCACCCTGCAGAGTGAATAGCAGTCTGGCCATTTCTGAGCGTTTCAGCTGTATTTTCATGCGCATCACCTCTTTGTCATTTAAGTGTCTGTTCTTTAAACAGCCATTTTCAGATCGTGCTGCATAACATTACCAAGTGCTTAGTATTTGCGATTATTCCTCTTTATTCTTTATACTATAAATTATAATATAAGTTCAAATGAACTCAAAACCTTTGGGGGTGCAAGATGGCAAAACGTATCTTTTTGTTCCTTTTAACCAATATTCTCGTACTGACAACAATAGGAATTGTCTTATCTTTGCTTGGAGTCGGCTCCTATGTAACGGCTGAAGGTGGAATCGATCTCATCAGCCTGCTCGTATTCAGTGCCGTTGTCGGCTTCTCCGGCTCATTTATATCTTTGATCATGTCAAAGTGGATGGCTAAAATGATGATGGGCGTAAAGGTTCTGAAACCGGATCAGAATTTATCTGCATATGAGCGAAACCTTGTAGAACGCGTTCACAGACTTGCAAGAGCTGCAGGCATCAGAAAAATGCCTGAAGTGGGCATCTATCAGTCCCGCGAGGTCAATGCGTTTGCAACGGGTCCGTCTAAAAATAATTCTCTCGTTGCCGTTTCCACAGGTCTGCTTGAAGAAATGGATGACGCTGCAGTCGAGGGTGTTCTTGCCCATGAAGTTGCCCATATCTCTAATGGCGATATGGTGACGATGACTCTGCTGCAGGGTATCGTCAACACATTCGTTGTGTTCCTGGCAAGAATTGCAGCTTGGATTGCTTCCAGGTTTGTAAGAGAGGACATGGCGCCGATTGTTCATTTTATTGCTGTTTTAGTGTTCCAAATCCTGTTTTCGATTCTTGGAAGCCTTGTCGTTTTTGCTTTCTCCCGCCACAGAGAATTCTACGCGGACAAGGGAGGAGCCGATCTCGCAGGCAAGGACAAAATGGTGCACGCTCTGCGTATGCTGAAAGGATACACGCAGCGGATCAGCAGCGATCAATCTTCAGTCGCGTCATTGAAAATAAGCGGGAAACGCGGGCTTGCCCTCTTTTCAACTCATCCTGACCTTGATGAGCGAATCCGCCGTTTAGAAGCAAAATAACGAGGGTATGAATCTGAGGAGATGATGTCTCCTCTTTTTTTGTTTGTTCACCCAAAGTATGTTTTCGTCTGCACATGCTGAAAATGAAAATAGGCGCGACAGATAAATTTTGGAGAACCCCTTTTCATTCGTCCAGGTTTTCATTATGATAGAGAACATGCAGTTCACCCTAAATTTTAAGGAACGATATCCATGAACCGAACTAGAACTTTTTTTCAATCATTAACGCCTTTTCAGCTGATTGTAGCTTATTATGCCATAGCGGTCTCCGTCTCGGTTGCTTTGCTTAGCCTGCCTGTAGCCCATCAGGCGGGAGTAGAATGGACGTTTATGGACGGTCTTTTTACAGCTGTAAGTGCTGTAAGCGTAACAGGATTGAGCGTCATAACGGTAGCAGATACCCTGACAACACCCGGCATTTTCATTCTGATGTTTGTGCTGCAGTTCGGGGGGATTGGCGTCATGACGCTTGGAACATTCGTCTGGCTGATTGTCGGCAAGCGAATTGGCCTTAGAGAAAGAAGACTGATTATGGCTGATCAGAATCAGTATGCCCTTTCCGGAATCGTCAACTTGATGAAGCAGGTCCTGTTTTTAATTTTGATCATTGAATTCTGCGGAGGCATGATTCTTGGAACTTACTTTTTAAACTATTATCCCACTTGGCAGGAAGCGTATTTGCACGGTTTCTTTAATTCAGTCAGTGCAACTACAAACGGAGGCTTCGACATTACGGGATCATCGATGATTCCATATGCGGACGATTATTTTATTCAGTTTGTCATCATTCTTTTAATTACGCTTGGAGCGATTGGATTTCCAGTGCTGATTGAAGTGAAGACCTTTCTTTTCAGCAAAAAAGGCAAGTACAGGTTTTCCCTTTTCACAAAGCTGACGACTGTCACATATACCTTGCTCGTTATCGGCGGAACGATTATGATCGCACTGCTTGAGTATCAGTTTTTTTTCAGCGGGAAAAGCTGGCACGAAAGTTTTTTTTATTCCCTGTTCCAGTCAACCGCCACACGAAGCGGGGGACTTGCAACGATGGATGTCAGCCTGTTTTCTGAAGCCACGCTGCTCGTCATGTGCGCTCTGATGTTTATCGGAGCTTCCCCAAGCTCAGTAGGCGGAGGGATCAGGACAACGACATTTGCTTTAAATTTGCTTGCCCTTTATCACTTTGCCAAAGGAAACAAAACCATTAAGATCTTCAAACGGGAACTTCATGAGGATGATGTGAAAAAATCACTCGTCGTCACGCTGATGGCCTTTGTCCTTTGTTTTGGGTCCGTGTTTATTCTTTCAATTACAGAAAAATTCACGCTCATTGAAATTCTTTTTGAAGTATGTTCGGCATTCGGAACGACAGGCTTATCAATGGGAATTACAGCAGAGCTGAGCACGATCGGCAAATGCATCATAATGGTCTTGATGTTTATCGGACGGATCGGCATTGTTACGTTCATTTACATTATCGGATCAAAAGCATCAAAACCAAATTACCACTATCCGAAAGAGCGCGTTATTATCGGGTGACAAAGGATGAAGCAGACAGAGAGACTGTCTGCTTTTGCTGTTTCACAGAGTTTCGTTCAGGAAAATTCTCCCTTGTCTATGCTATACTTTAGCTAATACGTCTTGGGAGAGGTAAGATAACGTGAAAAAATGGATGGCAGTGCTTTTTTCGGTAGTAATGCTTGTGATTCTTTCGGCATGTTCAAAGGGACCGCAGCCTGAAGAGCGGTTTCAGAAATACGTCAGCCTGTGGAATGACCAGGATTTCAGCGGAATGTATGATTATTTATCTTCAGATGCTAAAAAAAGCATAACAAAGCAGGAATTTACAGAGCGATATCAGCAGATTTATAAGTCTATTGAGACGGAAAATCTGAGCATCAGCTATGAGAAGCCGGAGGAGCCAGAAGAGAGAAAAGATGAGAAAGAAGCCTCTTTGCCGTTTTCGTTGAAAATGGATACTCTGGCAGGACCTGTTGCATTCGATAATAAGGCGTCACTCGTTAAGGAAGAGACGGATGATGGAGACAACTGGTTTATCTCGTGGAATCCATCGATGATATTTCCGCAGCTGAAGGAAGGAGATGCGGTCAGAATTTCGGAAGATAAGCCGGAAAGGGGAAGCATCTTGGATAAAAACGGTAAAGGTCTGGCCATAAATGCCGTCGTTCCTGAGATCCAGGCAGTTCCTGAAAAGCTCGGAAGCGATCCTGAAGCTGCAAAAGAAGCAGCGGCAAAGCTTTTGAATCTGACAGTTGAGGACATAGATAAAAAGCTGTCAGCAAGCTGGGTTAAGCCTGATATGTCCGTGCCGGTCGCAAAGGTGGACCCTTCAGAAACTGAGCTGCTCAAAAAAGTGACATCCCTTCCCGGTTTTCAAAAGGCGGATGTATCCTCAAGGTACTACCCGCTGGGTGAGAATGCTGCCCATTTAACCGGATACATAGGCAATATTTCCGGTGAGGAACTCCAAGAGCTGAAAGGGAAAGGATATACAAGTACATCGCAGCTTGGAAAAGCAGGGCTTGAAGAAGTTTACGAAGACGATCTCCGGGGGCAAACCGGATTCAGAATTTATACAGATCCTTCAAACGAAACCATTGCAGAGCGGCCTGCCGAAGACGGCAAGGACATCACTGTAACAATCGACTCTGCTCTGCAGACAGTGCTTTACAATCAGCTGAAAGGTGATTCAGGTACGGCTGCAGCAGTTCATCCGCTGACAGGGGAAACACTTGCGCTTGTCAGCAGCCCGGCCTACAATCCGAACAGCTTTGTTTTTGGAATGTCAGGTGCAGCTTATCAGGCGCTTACAGAACAGACAGGGAATCCGCTGAGCGCCAAATTCAATAAAACATTCTCTCCGGGGTCTGTGTTTAAGCCTCTTACAGCTGCAGCGGGTTTAAAAGCAGGGACACTGAATCCCGCTGAAGTCAAAACCATTACGGGTTTAACCTGGAAGAAAGGGCCTGAGTGGGGGAATTACTCTGTCACAAGAGTAACAGACGCCTATTCAGCGGTTGACCTAAAAAGGGCTCTTGTCTCATCTGACAACATTTACTTCGCACAAGCAGCGCTGGAAATGGGTGCAGATGCTTTTAAAGACGGAGCAGCTGCTTTTGGGCTAGGGGAGCGATTTGAGTTTGACTTCCCGACTGCGGACTCATCAGTCGCGGAGTCTGATCTTGCTGCAAAGGACGTCCTGCTGGCTGACTCAGGATACGGGCAGGGCGAGGTTTTGATGAGTCCGGTTCATATCGCTGCATCCTATACGGCCTTTGTCAATAACGGCAGCATGATTATGCCTTATCTTGAGAAAAAGGATGATGCAGCTCCTGAGATTTGGAAGGAAGGCATTCTAACGCCTGAACAGAGCTCCTTAATCCTGAATCACTTAATCAGCGTCGTGGATGATCCAAGCGGTACCGGCCATGAGCCTGTCGTGCCGGGTCTGAAGCTCGCAGGAAAAACCGGCACAGCCGAACTGAAGATGGCTAAAGGTGAAATAGGTCAGGAAAACGGCTGGTTTGTGGCTGTGAATACGGATCAGCCAAAGCTGCTGATTGCGATGATGATTGAGGATGTGAAAGACAGAGGCGGAAGCCATTATGTGGTGCCAAAAGTAAAACAGGCGTTTTCCGCCTATCTTAAGCAATAATCAAAAAAGAAGCTGCCAGCGCAGCTTCTTTTTTGATACCTTTACCATCTGTAAAAGCTTTTATCTGCTTCTTAACAATTCTTAATAATCCTTTACCTTGACTTTAGATGGGCTTCATTCTGGCGTGATACGTTAGAAGCAGCATCAGAGGGAGGGAAGGCCAATGAAGCATTCTGTAAAAACAGCAGGCATTTTATTCATGATAGTTTTATTTTTATTTTTTGCATCTGTTTTTGGAGAAAGTCAAGGGCGCGCAGGTACAGATGACAGCAAGCTCACTGAAATCCATCTGCTTGGAATCAATGATTTTCATGGTCAGCTGGACACTCATTCTGTTCAATCAGGCAAAAAGGTGGGCGGAGCCGAATATCTTGCTGCTCATATTAACAAACGGAGAGAGCTGCATGAGCACTCGCTGCTCTTGCATGCGGGTGATATGACAGGAGGAAGTCCGCCGCTGTCATCCCTGTTTCTGGATGAGCCGGCCGTTGAGTTTATGAATCAGCTTAAGTTTGATGCCGGCACACCGGGAAACCATGAATTTGACAGAGGAATCGGAGAGCTTAAAAGGCTGATAAACGGAGGGTATCACAGAAGTACAGGATACTTCAAAGGTGCCGATTTTGATTATGTTTCAGCCAATGTGATTGATAAAGAGACAGGAAAACCGATTTTTCCAGCATATACAATAAAAGAAATGGACGGCGTACAGATAGGCATAATCGGTGTGGTAACGAAAGAAACCAATCAATTTCTGCTTCCTGAAAACCGGGAGCAGATTGAAATTACTGATGAGTCTGAGGCAATCAATCAGGCAGCTTCACAACTGAAAAAACTCGGAGTAGAATCAATCGTCGTTTTGGCGCATGCAGCCGCAGCTTCAGATCAAAACGGTGAACGTGCTGGAGAAGAACTTGTCGAGATGGCTCCGAAAATCACCGATGAAGTAGATGTCATATTCGGGGCTCACAGCCATAAGCGTGCAAATACCAGAATCGGAAACAAGCTGATTGTACAGAGCTATTCTTACGGGAAAGCCTTTTCTGATGTAACGCTTCTTATTGACCGCAGCCAGAAGGAAATCATCCAGAAAGAAGCGCAAATTATCCTGACCGACCATAGTCAGGCTGTACCCGATGAAGGTGCTCTCAAGCTTATTGATAAATACAAGAAGAAGGTGGGAGCAGAATACAGCAAGGAAATTGGGAGTCTTCCCCGCGATTTAACAAGAAAAAAGAATCATCAGGGCCAGTCACCTCTTGCCGCACTCCTGGCTGAATCCATGATGAAAGAAATGAATACCGATATTGCTTTCGTCCATCATGGCGGCATCAGGGAAAGCCTGAAGAGAGGGCCTGTGACAAAACAGCACCTTATTGCCGCTCTCCCTTTTAATCATTACGCTGCAGAAGTTTCTTTATCCGGGAAACAAATAAAAGAGGTTCTTGAACAGCAGTGGAGTTTAAAAGCAGAGAACTTGCTTCAAATAAAAGGATTGACCTTTGAGATCGACCGGAGTGCGCCAAAGGGAGAGAGGATAAAAGAATTAAAGACAGAAGATGGTGAAGTAATTGAAGAGAAAAAAATGTATCGTGCGGCCGCAAGCAATTATCTTGCATCAGGAGGAGATGGCTTCGAAGCATTTAAATCAGGAGTAATCATTCAAAAAGGACCGGAACTTTCAGATATACTGTCTCACTATTTGGTTAAAAGTTTTGACAAATAAAAGCCGCTCTTTCCCCAATGGCTGCACCTTTGGGGAAAAAGGGCTTATTTCTAATCCTGTCCATACCCTGCATCTTTATCAGGATGAGAAAACGGAAAGCCATCAGGCTTTTTTTTGCTTTCTAAAAGCTCACGGTTTTCAGGTGTGTTCCAGCCGATGTCGTTAGTAGGATGGACCCATTGATCGCCCGCCATGATGGAAGGATCGACATCATCGCTCCACTGATTTAAGGGAGACTGTTTGGAATCATAAAAACTGTCCCCGATTAAAACGCCGTATTCATTGATAAAGGGTTTTTTCATGGTTATGCCTGTTCCTTTAAAGGACGGGGCACTTGCCTGGTGAGGCATTGTTTCATCCATCGCAAATTCATCTTTTTCACTCATATTCATCACCTCTGTAGTAGTATTGTCTGCTTTTTGGCAGGCTATGAAAGAGACATCTACAAGGAGGAAAAGGATATGAACAAGGAATTTCCGGTTGCAGCTCTTCAGGATCAGTTTCTTGAAAAAGTGAAAAAGATGGAAAATGAACTGAGAGAACAAACAGGCGAAGAGATTGTACTTATTGCCTACAAACACAATAAACAGCAAAACTGACTCGTTTTCCCTCTAATGAAGGATTCGGATTCGCCTAACACTATAAACAGTGAGGTGCTTCTCACAGACTTTCAGGGGGGTATGAAGATGAAAAGAAAAGCCGCAAGAAATCAGGCAGTGAAAAATAATACAACACCGAAAGAAAGCATGGCCGATACTGAATTTGCTGCAGAGGCGGTATACAGCAGCGAGAATCCTGCCAAGGGTGCAAACCGCAACAGTAAAAACGGCAGCAAGGGACGGTCAGGAGGGTCATTCTCATGACAAAGAAGACACACAAAAGCAAAGAGAGCGGACAGCATAAAAAGCAGATGGATCCTGATCTGCTGAAAGAAGAGTTCGGCACTGAAATGGGCGATTATAATTCAGCAAAGTTTTTGGAGGCGGCATCATCCAAAAAGAAGACATGCAAATAAAAGAAAAACCGCTCAGGGGAGCGGTTTTTCTTTGTTATGTCAGCTGACTTTATTATGGAGTTTGTTTTCTTGTACAGCATAGGAGCTTGCCGTCCGTGTAACTGGATCATAATGAACAAGCAGGATGCTCTCGCCGGGCAGCATTTCTCCGTTTCTCAAAAATGCATCCATGTCAAACGGCACCTTATCAAGAATCGTATGCTTATAAAGATCTTTTTCAGTGAAAGCTTTTTCCTCAAATTCTTTTCCAAGCAGTGATGGCTGGGATAGAATCGCCTGATAAATCGTGCTGCGCTCTGACTTCGTCAGCATGTCGTTCCACCATGGCTTGCGCGGTTTATGTTTTTGAGAGGACAGATAGTCGTATTTCATAAATCCTTCTGCCATGTCAGCCTGTTCTTTATGAAGGACAGACAGGAACTCATAAAGACGTTTAAATAAGTCTTCAAGCTGATGCCCGATTCGGACCCATCCCTGTTCGTCCCAGTAGGTACCGAATTGCTGGAAGAAATCAAACGGGGTCTCAAACACATTCTTGATCAGAAATTCGACCGTTGCATCCATCCTGTGATCATTCCAGTACTTCTCAAGCACATCTTCAACTTGTTTAATCTTCACGATATCTTCAAAAGAAAGAACATTATTTTTCAGGATTTCATAAGGCGAGTGGTCCATGTACACATAGTCATGGTCGGCAGCGCGCAGCCGCAGCCCTGTGCCGCGCAGCATTTTCAAGAAGCCGAGCTGCAGCTCCTCAGGACGCATTTCAAATACATCATTAAATGTCTTTTTAAAGGATGTATAATCCTCCTCAGGAAGTCCGGCAATTAAATCAAGATGCTGGTCAATCTTTCCGCCTTCTTTAACCATTGTGACTGTCCTCGTAAGCTTGCTGAAATTCTGGCGTCTCATCACAAGATCATTTGTCGCATCATTTGTGGACTGCACGCCGATCTCAAAACGGAAAAGTCCTTTTGGGGCATTGTCATTTAGAAACTGAATGACTTCAGGCCGCATAATGTCGGCGGTTATTTCAAATTGAAAAACCGTTCCCGGCATATGCTCATCAATAAGAAACTGAAACATCTCCATCGCATAGCTTCTGCTGATGTTGAACGTCCTGTCAACGAACTTTATGGTTTTAGCGCCGTTTTGCATCAGGTAGCGGATGTCATCTTTCACTTTTTCACGGTCAAAATAACGGACGCCTACCTCGATGGAAGACAGACAGAACTGGCAGCTGAACGGACAGCCTCTGCTTGTTTCGATATAGGTAACCCGCTTTGAAAGGTGTGGAATGTCCTCTTCAAAACGAAAAGGAGAAGCAAGTTCAGCCAGATTGATTTTATTCCGCTGAGGATTGATCAGGACCTCGCCATGATTTCTGTAGGCAATTCCAGAGACATTCTTCATATTTTTGTCTGATTGAAGAGCAGTCAAAAATTGCTTGAACGTCTCTTCACCTTCGCCGATGACAATATAATCCGCTTCGGGTATGGATTCCATCCATTCTCTTGTGTCATACGTCACCTCGGGACCGCCGAGCACGATGATGAGGGAAGGATCGATTTTTTTCATCATTTTCATGATTTTAATGGTTTCTTCGATATTCCAAATATAGCAGCTGAAACCAACAACATCAGGTTTCATGCGAAACAGATCGGTCACGACATTCATCGCCGGATCTTTAATTGTATATTCAGCAATGGCCACATCAAAGTCAGGCTGAGCATGTGCTTTCAGGCAGCGCAGGGCAAGACTTGTGTGGATGTATTTTGCGTTCAGCGTACTCAGTACAACGTTCATTTATTAACACCACTTCTAACATAATTTTTAATCCTATCTATTCTATCACATTTTATCCATAATAAAGCGACCTAAAAACATGGAAAAACCCGCTGCACAAGCAGCGGGTCCTATTATTAGCGGTACTGCACCTTTTCTTCTCTGTTTTTGAAGAATTTGCGCAGATTTGTTGCTTTCAGCTCAATAATCGGCTGTGTAACAGTTTTAACAGCATTTGTAGACAAGATGAACGTCAGAAGAACGGACAGAAGAACAATCAGTGTGACGCTCTGATAATCTTTAAGCCATTCGAGAGCCTCGCTGTTTCTGAAGGATCTGACAATGAATCCGTGCAGCAGGTAAACGTAAAATGTCCGTGTTCCCCAATGTGTAAAGAAAAAGCGGCTTTTAGGAATCAGGGAAAGAAAACTGAATGTAAGGACAAATGTCAGTGTGTAAAACCCGAGACGGATCAGCCCGTCTTCAATGCCGACTCCGCCAAACTGGGAGTATGGTTTTGAACCAAACAGCCACTCGTAGTCAAAATCCATAAAGAAATAGGCGGCGAAAACTGCCATCAGCATGGAAATTGATGCGAGGCGCACTTTTACTCCAGTCAGTCGTTTGAAGTGTGATTTATCAAGATAGAACCCGACTAAAAACAGCGGGAAGAAGACAAACGTTCTTGACACACTCAAGTAATTGCTTGCTGAATCGACATAGCCAATTCCTACTCCAAGCGCGATGGCGACAAGAATGGCTGCTCTCTTATCAAGCTTCGTATAGGCGAACAGGAAGAGATTCCAGAAAAACAAGCTCATCAGGAACCAAAGCGACCAGTGCGGATCGAGCGGATTGACGGCAAGAGCGCTTTCGGATTCAACAAGGAAGTAATAGACAGAGTAAATTCCCTGGAAAATCAAATACGGGATAATCAGTTTTTTAAAGATTTTCTGAACATAGCCTTTTTTATTGTACCCTTTTGCAAAGAAGCCTGATATTAAGATAAAGGCAGGCATATGAAAGGTGTACACAAATTTATAAACATTCAGCATAAACTCGTTATCATCAATAAATGAGCGAATAACATGACCAAACACAACAAGAATGATCAGAATAAATTTCGCATTATCGAAATAGCTTTCACGATTTTTCACAGTATCACCCATTTTCACAGAAGTCATTAAAGGCTCCTGCAGTTAGTTTTCCCATAAGGGATATTACTACCCTTTGTACCCTTTCTTAAAAGAGTTTAAAACAGCCAAATAGCAATATAGCTGTTTTTAAAGGGATTGTAAAGAAGTTGTAAGGTGCATGTAAAAAGAACAAATTTTTGCATTCTTCCATGATTCCTCCTTTTTGCATAGGTCCTTAGCAATAAAATTGTCAAATCAGGTAAAACGGTGAAGGACTATTCAGTATTCTGTAGAATTACAGGGGAGATGAAAATTTGCCCGTCGGCAAGGAGCGGAATGATGCATGAGCAAAGTAATGAATGAATGTGAAGTGACGTCATTGCAGGAGCAGATCACGATATTGAAAGAAGAAAATAAGCGGCTTGCAGAAGAGAGCCGTCAGCAGGAATTGATTATTGAAAGTGCGATGGAAGCGATCATCATCCTTGATGAATCGTTTCATTTTATAGATTGCAACAAATCTGCCTGTCATCTTTTTCAGCTGGATAAGCAGGAAATGAGCAAAAGAAAGATGTGTGATTTTCTTTCACTTGTTCCCCACCAGCAGCTGCTGAATCAAGTGGACGAGCTTCGTGACAGGGATCAAATAGAAGATGAACTGATTATCAAGCTTGACAACGGCCAGGTGAAATTTATTGAACTGTCCATTAAGAAAAATGCACTCGGAACCCGGCATCTTGCTCTTATGAGGGATATATCCTCCAACAAAATGCTTGAGCGGGAACGGACGATCAACGAACAGCTCTTTAAAGATCTGTTTCACAGGGCGGTAGACGGCATCGTCATATTTGACGGGAGCGGCCAGTTTATTGATGCGAACGGCTCGTTTTGTCTGAATTTTGAAATAGATAAAAACAGCCTGGGCTCATTTAAGCTAGAGGATTTTGTTGAGCACCAGAATCAGTTTAAACTTGATAAGCTCTGGTCTATTTTAAATGAAGGAGGCAGGGCAAAAGGTGAAATGCCTGTGACGCTTTTGTCAGGGCGCAGAAAAGTATTTGAATTTACATCCACCTCCAATGTGCTCAGCGGGTTCAACATGGCCATTATGAGGGATATCACGGAAAAGCGGAATATGGAAATGAAACTGTTCAAAAGCGAGGAACGTTTCAGGGAAATATTTGAAAATGCAATAGATGCCATTATTATCTGGAACAATGACGGGCGGATCATCAGCGCCAATCAGTCAGCCTGCAGAACGTTTGAGCTTTCAATGGAAAACCTGATCAGCAGCAGCATTTTTGATTTTATGGATCTCAGTGAATCCAAATTCAGGACAGTCAAAAAAGAATATGTAAAATCAGGAGCTATTCGCGAGGAGCTCTTGTTTTATATGCCGAACGGCCAGTGCAAGCAGCTGGAATTCACATCTAAAATGGATGTAACGGACGGGCATCATCTGACTATTCTCCGGAACGTTAGCGACCGAAAGCAAATGGAAAAAGAATTAAGGGAAAGCGAACAGAAATTCAGGAAAATTTTCAACGGGGCAATGGACGGCATTGTACTGATCGATGACAATTACACCATTATTGACGCCAATCAGGCAGCAGGAAAAATCCTCGAGATCCCTCTTGAGGACATCCATAAGTACAATCTGCATGAGCTCATTTCCTATGATAAAATGGAAGGCAGCGCCATGTATCTCATGGACGAAATGACAGAGGAAATTCCATTTAAACTCCAGAACAACAAAGAAAAAATTCTTGAATTTTCATTAAAACGGCATATTATCGAAAACATGAACCTGGCTATTTTCAGAGACGTTACGGAGAAGAAGGAGCTTGAAGAACGGCTCCGCAAATCTGACACGCTGAGCGTTGTCGGAGAGCTTGCAGCAGGGATTGCGCACGAAATCCGAAACCCGATGACGGCTTTAAAGGGTTTTATCCAGCTGCTTGAGGCGAATGTGAAAGAAGACTTTTCCATGTATTTTAACGTGATTACATCTGAACTGAGCCGGATTGAATCCATCATTACAGAATTTCTCATACTCGCAAAGCCGCAGGCCATTTCCTATCAGGAAAAAGATGTCGTGACCATAATGAAGGAAACAATCGATCTTTTGAACGCTCAGGCTATATTGGTCAATGTGCAGATCGAGCTTTTTCATAATGGCTGCGTGCCTCATGTATACTGCGAGCCGAATCAGCTCAAGCAGGTCTTTATCAATATTTTAAAAAATGCGATTGAGGTTATGCCGTCAGGCGGTACAATCCAGGTCAATATATCCCTGAAAAACGAAGATGAACTTCATATTTCGATTATTGACGAGGGGTCAGGCATTCCTGAAGACAAAATCAAGCGCCTCGGGGAACCTTTTTATACAACGAAAGACAGGGGAACTGGACTCGGCCTAATGGTAAGCTACAAAATCATCGAAGAGCACTGCGGAAAAGTGGAGGTTGAAAGCGAAGTCGGAAAAGGCACAGCTTTTCATATCAGCCTGCCGCTTCATCAGACATCATGCTGAAAGGAAGACATCATGAACGCATATAAATCAGTCAGCACGCCAATGGGAATTCTCCGCATAACATCAGACGGAACGTATATAACGAATCTCTTTTTAATGGAAGAACACCTGCATGATTTCATGGAAAAAAATCAGGTGCAGGAGAGCAGCGAAGACCCGCTCCTCAATAAAGCAGAGAAGCAGCTGAATGAATATTTTGCAGGCACCAGAAAAGACTTCAGCCTGCCTCTGAAGCAAAAGGGAACAGCCTTTCAGGAAAAGGTGTGGCAGGCGCTCACTGAAATTCCTTATGGCACTTCCTGCACGTATCAGGCCATCGCTGTAAAGACAGGCAACCCAAAAGCTGTCCGCGCAGTCGGACAGGCCAACAGAAAAAATAATCTTCCCATCATTGTGCCATGCCACCGGGTAATCGGAGCAAACGGCCGAATGACGGGGTATGCAGGAGCGAATGTTCATTTAAAGCAAGTGCTGCTGGACCTGGAAAAAATACCATATAAAATGTAGGTTTGCTTGTCACTTTTTAGCCTTCGCGACATATCATTTGATAAGGATAAAAAAGTTGCTCAAGGGCAAATTGGAAGGGCGGGCTTAAAATGTGGAAAAGGCCGAATAAACTTGCATTTTATACGAGTCTCCTGACTGCCATGCATGTGCTGACAGAAGAACAGAAAAAGCTGATTTTAACTGATAAGAACAGATAAAGTGAAAAGGAGTTCAAGCGATGAACTCCTTTTGCATGAGGAGAATTGGGGCGGGGGGAAAATCATGAAAGATCCAAAAGACGAAAAAGGGATACATACCGATTTCAGCAGCCGGATGACATACGGGGAATATTTGAGTCTCGGACAGCTGCTTGGCAGTCAGAACCGATTATCTGGCCATCATGATGAAATGCTGTTTATCATTATCCATCAAGTCAGCGAATTATGGATGAAGCTGATTCTGCATGAGCTGCAGGCGAGCATACAGGCAATCGAAGATGGAAACCTGTCGATGGCATTTAAAATGCTTGCCCGCGTCTCAAAAATCCAGTCACAGATTATCGAATCCTGGGACGTGCTTTCTACATTAACGCCGTCTGAATATGTGCAGTTCCGCGACAAGCTTGGCCAGGCTTCAGGATTTCAGTCCCATCAGTACAGACTGATTGAATTTGCCCTCGGCTATAAAACCACGCATGTTCTGGAAATTTACAAAAAAGATGAAGGGCTGCACAGCGAGCTGTCAAAAGCCCTTAACAGCCCAAGCATTTATGATGTTTCAATTCAGGCACTCGCTAAAGCAGGGCTTCCGATTAGAGATGAGATTCTGAGCAGGGATCTTTCTCTGACCTATAAAGGCGATCCTTCAGTAGAGGCAGCCTGGCTCGAAGTATACAGGAATCCCGGCACCTACTGGGACTTGTATGAGCTTGCTGAAAAATTGATCGATATTGAGGACTGGCTTCAGCAATGGCGTTTCCGCCACATGAAAACAGTCGAACGGATCATTGGATTCAAAAAAGGAACAGGCGGATCTTCAGGCGTCACCTATTTAAAAAAAGTACTCGATCACCGTTTTTTTCCTGAACTGTGGGATATCCGGACGAAATTATGATGACATGGGCTCAAGCTGAATGCTTGGGTCTTTTTTTTGTGTGGTTGTGCTGGGGGCAGCTTTTAAGAGCACTTTTGTTTTGTTGGGGGGCAGAGTTTGTGCTGCAAACATTGTTTAAGAGCACTTTTTTCTTGCTGTGAATCAGAGTTTGTGCTGAAAACATTGTTTAAGAGCACTTTCGTCTTGTTGCGGATCAGAGTTTGTGCTGCAAACATCGTTTAAGAACACTTTATTCTTGCTGTGAATTAGAGTTTGTGTTGCAAACATTGTTTAAGAACACTTTCGCCCCTGTGCCAGTCAGAGTTCGTGTTGTAAACAACAGTTAAGAATACTTTCACCACTGTGCTAGTCAGGGTTAGTGTTGTAAAAGTCGCTTAAGAACGAAAACGTATTCGCGACAATCTGAGTTTGTGCTGCAAACATCCCATAACAGCAATTACCCCCTCCCAGGCAAAGCGCCAGTTTTTCAAAACCGAGATTGACAGAAATATCTAATTCGATTATCATCTAATTAGATAATAATCGAATTAGATGGAGGGGAACAACTATACAGCTCAGCAAACTTGTCACATTTCACAAAGTAATGGGAGATGCCACACGCATCCGCATTCTGGCTCTTTTGGCGAAAAGCCCTAAAAACGGGCAGGCGCTGGCCGGAATACTGGGTTTGACGCCGCCTACCATCACACATCATTTAGCGAAACTAAGGGAGACAGGCGTTGTCACTGAAAAACGGGTAAAAAACACCGTCTATTTTCAGGTGAACGAAAAGCTGCTGCAGCAGCTTTCACTTGGGATGATGGAAATTGTCACTGGAAAAGGGGAGCTTGAGATGAATCAGGAAAAAACGGGTGAACATGCGAGAATTCTGGGGAACTATTTAACAAAAGATGGAAAATTAAAAACCATTCCGCCGCAGCGGAAAAGAAGGCTTATTGTTTTATATCACTTGGCTAAAGAATTTGAGCCGGGAAGAAAATATCCGGAAAAAGAGATCAATGACATCATAAAAAAATACCACGAAGATTTTGCGACGATCAGGCGGGAATTTATAGTGAATCATATGATGTACCGCGAGAACAGCATCTATGAACTGAACCCTAAAGAGCTTTGGGCGAAGATTGAATAGGGGGCATTGTATGCTGACATTTGTACCGGTGCAGGACAAGCATCTCCTTGATGCAGAACTCTGTATCATGAACTCAAATCCTGCGTATAACTTAATTTCTGAAGACAGGGAAATGCTTAATAAGCAGGACATAGCAGAAGACAGGGAAGAAGGGAAAGCAGTCAGTGCCAAACGATTTTTAATCATGGACGGCGATTTTCCTGCAGGCATATTCGAATATTGCCCGCTTAATCCGAGTGATAAAAAACCATGGATTGGCTTGTTTATTCTTCACCGTTCTTATCATGGAAAAGGGTATGCCGCTGCAGCATATGAGACAGCAGAAAAGCTGCTTCTGGATGAAGGGTTCTCTGAAATGAGGCTTGGAGTCCTGACCGAAAATGAGCGGGGGAGGAAGTTTTGGATCAAGATGGGGTATTCTGCTTTTAAAGAGGGAGTGCACAAAGGCAAGCCCATCATCCACTTCACAAAACAAATCAAGTAGAGCCGGATGGCTCTACTTTTTGGCTTGTTGGAAGAGGTTTTTTATTTCCAGCAGGTAGTCTCCGGATAAAACGCCTTCCTCTGTGATAATGCCGGTTATTAGTTCATGAGGCGTTACATCAAATGCGGGATTAAATACCTGCACTCCTTCAGGTGCAACGCGGCAGCCCGCTATGTGAGTGATTTCTGCAGCATCACGCTCTTCTATTGGAATGTCTGCTCCGCTGCCTGTTGCAGGATCAAAGGTCGAAAGAGGTGCAGCTACATAGAACGGAATCTGGAAAGCATGTGCAAGAAGGGCAAGGCCGTAGGTGCCGATTTTATTGGCTGTATCTCCATTTGCAGCAATCCGGTCAGCACCGACAATGATGGCTGAGATCTGTTTTGTGCGGATCGTATGCGCAGCCATACTGTCTGTAATCAGCGTTACATCAACGCCTGCCTCCATAAGCTCCCATGCTGTCAGCCTTGATCCCTGCAGCACAGGACGTGTTTCACAGGCGTATACACGCAAAGGGATGCCTTTTTCTTTTGCCAGGTAAAAAGGCGAGAGAGCCGTTCCGTATCTTGCTGTGGCAATAGAGCCTGCATTGCATATGGTCATAACAGCGTCGCCTTCATTAAAAAGAGGCAGAGCATGCTCGCCGATTTTCCTGCACGTTTCTTCATCTTCAACCTGTATTTGTATCGCTTCATGCAGCAGAACTGTTTTTGCTTCTTCTGCAGATATGGCATGCTGCACACTGTTTTTCAAGCGGCTGAGAGCCCAGAAAAGGTTGACGGCAGTCGGCCTTGAACTGGCAAGATAATCATGATCGCGGGAAAGCCATTTTTGAAATTTCGAAATATCATCTGTTTCATAGTTTTTTGCCGCGAGCGCGAGCCCGAAAGCAGCTGCAATGCCGATTGCAGGGGCTCCGCGCACTTTAAGGGTTTTAATGGCATCCCACACATCCTCAACCGTTTCGAGGTGAAGATATTCCGTCGCAGCAGGCAGTTTCTGCTGATCAAGAAGGCGGATATAGGATTCTTTCCATTCGACAGAACGGGGTATGATCGATTGCTGGTATGTCATGGTGAATGCTCCTTATCTGACAGGTACTTGTTTGAAATAGTCTGCAATTTGTGCAGGTGTTTTGATGCTGCTGCGGTGCTTGACAAGTTTCTTTCCGAGTTCGAGCGCGCGGATTTTAGCTTCAATCTTTCTGTCATGCGGCTCTATTAAATCAAGGTCTGCAACGTGCGCCAGCCCTATGGTCCTTCTGATGATTTCCACACCTGCAAAGCCAACCGCATCTTCAAATGTTTTTTCCAGGATGAAGGAAAGATAGCCGTCGATTCCTGTGTAAACTTCAAGGCCGTCTTTCTCCCATGCTTTAGAAAACTCCTCGGCAAATACAGTCCACGCCGTTTCAATATGATCCAGGAGGACCTGCTGTTTTGCTTCCTCGCGTGAAATGGCATTCATTAATAAATTTGCCGTGAAATGCCCGTAGTCAAAACCAATTGGACCATAGTAAGCAAATTCCGGATCGATGACTTTTGTCGTTTCATCATCTGCAAAAATACTGCCCGTATGAAGATCTCCGTGAACAAGAGTCTCGGCTTCTGTTAAAAATTTATGCTTCAGCTTGGCAACTTCAAGCTTCAGTTCCGTGTCGTTCCAAATGGCTTCTGCTGCAGGTCTCAGTTCATCTTCAAAACTGTTTGATTCCACATCAAAAAAGGGATCTGTAAAAACGAAATCTTCCGTTATTTTACAGAGCTCAGGGTTTGAAAACTGCTTTACCAGATGCTTTTTTGTCTGCGGATTTAAAGCGAAATCCGAGCTGTAGAAAAGGGTTTTTCCGAGAAATTCACCAATGTGGCGCCCAAGAAGTGGGAATTCTTTGCCTCCGATCAAACCGGCGCGTGCAATCTGAAGATGGGATAGGTCCTCCATGGCTGTAATGGCAAGTGTTTCATCTGAGTAATAAATCTTCGGCACGTATTCTCCTGCCGTTTCAGACTGCTTGAGCATGGCGCTGCTTTCAATTCTTGCGCGGTCAAGCGTAAGCGGCCAGCTCTCGCCAATAACCTTTGCATATGGAAGAGCCTGTTTAATGATCAGGCCTTTATTTGTTTGATCGGTAATGCGGAAAACGAGATTTAAGTTGCCGTCTCCTATTTCCGTGCAGGAAAGCACGCTTTTTTCCTCAAATAATCCGAGCCTGAGGGCAAGTGTGACGGCAGCGCTTTCTGTTAATGGTTCATAAGATTGATAGTTTGACATGGAATTCTTCCTCCGGTTTCATATGGACTTTTACTGCCAGCAGCAAGAACATGTCGTCTGAGAAAGAGACTATGTACATGTAAAAAAGCCTCTTTCACAGGGAAAGAGGCTTGAAGGCGCAGGCTTCGCACCTCTTATCTGCCAGAAAGATGTCTTTCTGCTGGAATTAGCACCGTGCCTTGTGGAAGAAGTCTTCCGGCGCAAAAAGCTGCGCCCCATTTCGCAATGGTATTACGGTCGGTTGCTGGGCATCATAGGGCCAAATCCCTCCGCCTGCTCTTGATAAGAGATTATATTAGGTTTTGTTTTCAAATAATTCACAATTGATCACTTGTTCTGAATGTTAACAGGTTTTAAAGAAAAATGTCAATGCTTTTTTTTAGAAAGTTACAAATAAAAATGCGGAAGTCTGTCTTCAAAAACGGGAATTTGCTTTCGGATTTCTTTTACCTTTTCCAGGTCGATTTCTGCTGTAAGAACGGCTTCCTCTGTCCCTGCTTCAGCAAGAATTTCTCCCCATGGATCAATGATCATGGAATGGCCGGCAAATACATTTTTCGGATCAGCACCGGACCTGTTGCACGCCACAACATAGCACTGATTTTCAATCGCGCGGCTGATCAGCATGGTTTTCCAGTGATGAAGTCTCGGAAGCGGCCACTCTGCGACAACGAACAGGATCTCAGCTCCATTAACGGTATGAGCGCGGATCCATTCTGGAAAACGAATGTCATAGCAAATGACTCCGGCACTTTGAATTCCTTCAAGCTTAAAAAGCCCTTTTTCTGTGCCGCCATTTAGATATAAGTGTTCATCCATCAGTTTGAAAAGGTGCAATTTGCTGTATTCGTGCAAGAGTTCACCCTGTCTGTCAAACACGTACATGGTGTTCGTTACCCCTGCCTCTGTCCTTTTAGCCACAGACCCTGCTATGATATTAACCGAGCAGTTTTTTGAAAGTCCGCTCATCAGAGAGGGGGTGCGTTTTCCTTCATCATCTGCGAGCACATCAAGACGTGTCAGGTCATATCCGGTCGTCCATAACTCCGGCAGTACAATCACATCAGGTTTGTCGCTAAGCATGATGGATTTCATCTTTTCTTCCACTGCTGCAATGTTTTCGTCCGGTTTTCCGAAAGCAATGTCTGTCTGAAGGCAGGCGATTTTAAGTTTCATATGCGTCATCTCCGCTAAAAAATATTTTCCTTTACAAGCTGACTATAACAATATATGATTTTTCACTAGAATTTCAAGAATTTTCATAAGAAGGTGCAAAGATGAAAAAGTTCGAGCAATCAGCGCTATTAAATAATCTTCCAAAACAATTTTTTGCAGGTCTCGTTGCAAAAGTTAACACAAGTATTGAGGCCGGACATGATGTCATTAATCTTGGCCAGGGGAATCCGGATCAGCCGACGCCGCCTCATATTGTAAAAGCCCTGCAGGAAGCAGCAGGCAAACCGGACTATCACAAATATTCCCCGTTCAGAGGACAGCGTTTTTTGAAAACGGCGATAACAGAATTTTATCAAAGGGAATATGGCGTTACACTGGATCCTGACACAGAAGTGGCGATTCTATTTGGGGGAAAGGCAGGTCTTGTCGAAATTCCGCAGTGTCTCCTTAATCCCGGTGAGACGGTTCTTGTTCCCGACCCGGGCTATCCCGATTATTGGTCAGGCGTAGAGCTTGCGAGGGCCCGTATGGAATATATGCCTCTTTTGAAGGAAAATGAGTTTTTGCCTGACTATTCCAAGCTCTCTGAAAAAGCGAAGGCGGATGCTAAGCTCATGTTTTTAAACTATCCGAACAACCCTACAGGGGCAGTTGCAAGCCGGAGCTTTTTCGATGACACGGTTGCGTTTGCTGAAGAAAATGACATTTGCGTCGTGCATGATTTTGCCTATGGAGCAATTGGCTTTGACGGCAAAAAGCCGGTCAGCTTTCTTGAATCCGAGGGAGCAAAAGAGACTGGAATTGAAATTTATACGCTGTCTAAGACGTATAATATGGCAGGGTGGAGGATCGGGTTTGCAGTCGGCAATAAAAGCGTCATAGAGTCGATTAATCTTTTCCAGGATCACATGTTTGTCAGTGTGTTCAGCGGAATACAGGAAGCAGCAGCTGCTGCTCTTCTTGCCCCGCAGGATTGCGTCAGCGAGCTTGTCGCACGCTATGAAAGCAGGCGTGCGGCGTTTATAGACGCACTGAACGGCACCGGCTGGAAAGTGGAGGCTCCTCCGGGATCATTCTTTGCTTGGCTGCCTGTACCCGGGGGATTCACATCGGAATCATTCGCTGACTATCTGCTGGAACACGCTCATGTTTGCGTGGCGCCGGGCATTGGATTCGGGACGTTCGGTGAGGGGTATGTCCGTGCGGGACTTTTAACCTCTGAAGAGAGATTGAGAGAAGCAGCTGAAAGAATAAAATCTTTAAATCTCTTTTCACAGTCAGTTGACAGCTGAGGGAAAAGCTGTCATAATCCAAATTAATTTCAGGTTATTCAGAACATATACAATTCTTATCAAGAGCAGGTGGAGGGACTGGCCCGATGAAGCCCGGCAACCGACTTAAACGATGTTTAAGCACGGTGCTAAATCTTGCAGCAATTGCTGGCAGATAAGGATCTTACCCATTTCAGATAAGGTCTCTTCCGTCAGCGGAGGGGACCTTTTTTATTTTCTAATTCGAAAGGCAGGCATAATCATGAGCGGCGTTACAGCAACTTATCTCATCTATGATCAGAGCAGCATCCAAAAAAAAGCAGAAGGAATCGCCATAGGCCTTACGGTCGGCTCATGGACGGACCTTCCGGAGCTTACACAGCAGCAGCTGAAACAGCACAAGGGCCAAGTTGTATCAGTTGAAGAAACGGATGCTGAAGAACGCATTTCGGAGTTTCTCGGAAAAAAAGTGAAAAAAGGAATTGTAAAAATATTTTATCCTGGTCTTAATTACTCTCATGACCTTCCTGCAGTCCTTACGACGGTTTTCGGAAAGCTTTCCCTTGACGGCGAAGTGAAACTGCTTGATTTGGAGTTTACAGGAGATCTTCTTTCTTCCTTTCAGGGACCTGCATTTGGCATAAGCGGGATCAGGGAAAAGCTTGGAGTCTATAACCGGCCTCTTCTCATGAGCATTTTCAAAGGAGTCATTGGACGTGATCTCGCGTTTTTAAAAGAACAGCTCAGGCATCAGGTACTTGGCGGCGTTGACCTTGTAAAGGATGACGAAATCCTGTTTGACAATCCTCTGACTCCGTTTGAGCAAAGAATTACAGCAGGAAAAGAAGTGCTTGGCAGCGTGTATGAGGAGACCGGCCATAAAGCTATGTATGCTGTTAATTTAACTGGAAAGACCTTCAGCCTCAAAGAGAAGGCGAGACGCGCTGCAGAGCTCGGGGCGGACGCCCTGCTGTTTAATGTTTTCGCTTATGGTCTTGACGTTTTGCAGGAGCTTGCAGAAGACAGGGAGATTCATGTCCCGATCATGGCGCACCCTGCTGTAAGCGGAGCCTTGTCTTCTTCCGCCCTATACGGGATTTCGCACTCTCTGCTGCTTGGAAAGCTGCTGCGGCAATGCGGTGCGGACTTTTCCCTCTTCCCGTCGCCATACGGCAGTGTGGCACTTGAAAGGGATGCGGCACTGTCCATCGGTGCAGCGTGCAAAGAGACTTCCGGCATAAAAGAAACGTTTCCGGTTCCATCAGCTGGAATTCATCCGGGCCTTGTTCCTGTTCTTATCCAGGATTTCGGCATCGACAGCGTCATTAATGCCGGCGGAGGCGTACACGGGCATCCAAACGGCGCGCAGGCGGGCGGAAGAGCTTTCCGCTCTGCAATCGATGCTGTACTTGAAGGCATCTCATTATCTGAAAAAGCTAAAAGCGAACGCGACCTACAGCTTGCGCTTGATCTTTGGGGTCAGGTGGAGGCGGGCCGATGAGCAAACCGGTTAT
This sequence comes from Metabacillus sp. cB07, assembly GCF_016839225.1. Classification (NCBI taxonomy): domain Bacteria; kingdom Bacillati; phylum Bacillota; class Bacilli; order Caryophanales; family Bacillaceae; genus Metabacillus; species Metabacillus sp. cB07. The sequence continues at coordinate 1,504,118 of NZ_CP069296.1, forward strand.
TATCTGTGATTTTGACGGCACCATTACAAACAATGACAATATTATCGCGCTCATGAAACGATTCGCTCCTCCTGAGTGGAACACTTTAAAAGATGATGTTTTAAGCCAGCGCATTTCAGTCCGTGAAGGCGTCGGAAGGATGTTTGAGCTGATCCCTTCAAAACTCAAGGCGGATATGATTCAGCACCTGCTGTTCACCGCACAGATCCGGGACGGATTCAGTGACTTTGTTCAGTTTGCAAAAGATCATGAAATACCGCTGTACATTGTGAGCGGAGGAATTGATTTTTTCGTTTATCCGCTGTTAAACGGGCTTGTAGAACATGACCGTGTCTACTGCAACGAATCAGATTTCAGCGGGGAATTTGTTCAAATCCTCTGGCCGAACTCATGTGATGACAGGTGCACAAATGACTGCGGATGCTGCAAGCCGAGCATCATCAGAAAGCTTGCTTCCTCTGATCAGGAGGTCATTGTAATCGGAGATTCGGTGACAGATCTTGAAGCGGCAAAGCTTGCAGATTTTGTGTTTGCCCGGGATTATCTTCTTGAAAAATGTGAAACTCTTCAGCTGCGGCATCAGGCATTTTCAACTTTTTATGACGTGATTGAAGGGCTGAAGAAAAGGCAGGAGGCGGCAGTATGAGCTTATATAAACAGCGCTGGAGTGAGCTTGCAGCTGTGAAAAGGGAACTTGCTGAACGGGACTGGTTTCCGGGAACAAGCGGAAATCTTGCGATAAAAGTTCATTCAGATCCGCTCTCATTTCTGGTCACATCAAGCGGAAAAGACAAGAGACTCCAAACAGATGAAGATTTTCTGCTTGTGGACGGTGCTGGAACACCCCTTGAAGATACAGCACAAAGACCTTCAGCAGAAACCCTTCTGCACGTAGAAATCTATAAGCGGACCAGTGCCGGCTGCAGCCTCCATGTCCACACTGTAGACAATAATGTGATCTCTGAATTGTATGGCGATGAAGGCGGAATCACCTTCAAAGGGCAGGAGATCATTAAAGCTTTCGGGCTGTGGGAGGAGGATGCCGAATGGCATATTCCGATTATTGAAAACCCTGCGGACATTCCTGCTCTTGCTGCTGACTTCGGCAGACATGTCAAAGGCAGCTCTGGTGCCGTTCTTATCCGGAACCACGGCATTACGGTTTGGGGAAAAGACGCGTTTGAAGCCAAAAAAGTGCTGGAAGCGTGCGAATTTTTATTTTCCTATCAAGTGAAACTGCTTGCTCTTAAACAGGCAAAATCGCTCGTGCGATAAATTTACCATACAGGAGGAATGAAGGATGGCGACAATCCGTTTTCAAGAAACGAATGAAAGATTAACAGATCAAAAGGAAGTTTCAGCATTTCTTAATGCGCAGGAGGTCATTTATGAGCAATGGGATATTGAGAAGCTGCCGGAGGCATTGAGAGAAAACTACAGCCTTTCTGATGAACAGAAAGAAGAAATTCTTCAGGTGTTCACAAATGAAATTGCGGATATCTCGGAACGCCGCGGCTACAAGGCACAGGACGTTATTTCTTTGTCTGAAAGCACGCCGAATCTTGAACAGCTTCTTCAAAATTTCCAGAAGGAGCACCATCATACAGATGATGAAGTCCGCTTTATTGTCAGCGGCCACGGTATTTTTATTATCCAGGCAAAAGACGGCTCATTTTTCGACGTTGAACTGAATCCCGGCGACCTGATCTCTGTTCCTCCGAACATCCGCCACTACTTTACGCTTCAGGAAGACCGCAAAGTAGTAGCAGTCCGCATTTTTGTAACGACTGAAGGATGGGTGCCTATCTACGAAAAAGAACAGCAGCAGGCTTAAACAGTCTTAATCCCCCCTTCATTTTCAGGAAGGGGGTTTCTTGTGGGCTTAATAATTAGAATTTTCTTTACTCTTGTCCTGTTCTATGGTAAATTTTCAACAATATAAGAGGGGAGGAATGTCCGCATGAAAATTCGCTACAATTTTGTAAAAAAAGAAGATGTCAGGTACTGCAAGGCGGAGAGTACTGTAAAAGAAGCTTACGAATTGCTGAAAGAATCAGGTTACCGCAGCATTCCTGTTCTGAAAGACAACGGGACAGTTTTTGCAGGTTTGATCTATAAAGTTGATTTGCTCGATTATTATGTAGAAAAGCAGGGCAAGGATGAGGATTCAATTCAATCTTTGATTGTAGATAAGGATGCATTTGTTTACGAGGAGGATTCGTTTTTTAAAACGTTTCTGACAATCAGAAGGCTTCCATTTTTAGCTGTTCTGAATGAAAAAGATGAATTTTCCGGAATTATTACACATGGTAACATTATGGATGTCCTTGAAGATTCATTCGGCATGAAAACAGGAGGATATATCCTGACTGTCGGCACTAAGGAACACAAGGGTGCCATCAAGGAACTTGTTTCTGCGATCAAAGATGTAAATATTGAAGGGCTGCTCACTCTGGATAATGGTGATACATATTTAAGACGGATCATCGTCAATCTGTCCCATGATATTTCAGAAAAAAAGCTTCATAAAATCATTAAAAAACTCGAAGAAAAAGATTTCAGAGTGACCGCGGTGGATGATGTAAACAAAAGTGATAAAGTACTGATAAAATAACTGCTGAACCGGTAAATCCGGTTCTTTTTTATTATAAAAAAAGTTGGAAATATAGGTTTTAATGTGGGGGAATATGGGAAAAGAAAGGAAAACGAGTCGGTTCATACAAGTGTGTTAACAGAATTGTCAAAAAGTCCTGTAAAAAAGCTGTCGGATTTTGCTAATCTATTTACAAGTTTAGAAGTATCTGTAATAATTTACTTGAATATTTATTCCCATTACAGATATTTTTGGATGAGGCGGAGGGAAGAAAATGTCAACTGTATCAGATAAGACCCAGCTGCTTGAGAGCATCGATACAAAAAGGAAAGAAATGATGGACTCTGCAAGGGCCGGAGGATATACGAGCAGCGAGGCCGTGAAGTGCAGCCAGGAACTGGACATGCTGTTAAACCAATACCAGCAGATTGTTTTTGAAGAAGAAAACCGGACAACCCCCCCTTTTATGCGGTTTATTCATTCTATGAAAAAATGGACAGATCGGGAAGGACTTACTATATAGAACCAAAAACGGCAGAGCTCGCAGCTCAGCCGTTTTTATTTTCGCTTTATTTAGCCGAAGGTCTCAATGAGCAGAATCATGAACAATATTCCTAGAATGAAGGAGTAGGTTGCATTCCGTTCATTTCCGTCCCCGTGGCTTTCAGGAATCAGCTCTTTATAAATAATGAACAGCATGGCCCCGGCTGCAAAGGACAGGCCGTAAGGAACGAGATTGTCCGCGAATGACGTCAAATAAAATCCCAGAAGCGAAGTTATGATCTCAACTGCGCCTGTCATAGTTGCAATGATCAGAGCTTTAAATTTGCCGATGTTCTGATTAAAAAGGAATAAGGCGACGAGAAATCCTTCAGGAGCGTTCTGCAGACCAATGGCGAAAGCAATCAGATTTCCTGTCTCTGACTGCTCTGATGCATAGCTGACACCTACAGAAAGTCCTTCCGGCAGATTATGCATCGTGATCGCAGCGATAATCAGGAACGCCTTTTCGTCAAATTGTATGCCGTATTTTGAATGCTCAAGGTCTATATGGGGGATTTTTTTTTCAAGTGTCGTCAGCACCAAAACACCGAGAAAGAGTCCGGCAAAGACCTCAAGAAACCCTCCCTGATTCAGCGCTTCAGGAAGCAGGCTCATCATGGATGCAGCCATCATGATGCCTGCGGTGAAAGCAAGCAGAATATCTCTCCACCTGTGTGTAATCGTATTTTGCAGGAACAGGATAGGAAGAGCCCCGAGTCCTGTAGCAAGGGCAGACAGTGTGCTGCCGAGTAAAACTTCTGTCATGTTACTGCTCCTTTTTTAAACGGATCTATGTTAGCCATATTATAGCTGATTTTGTCTGTGAAAAGATAGACTTTGCACCTGTTTGATGACGAAGCAGAGAAAAAATGAAGGAGAATGATTGATTTGAGGAGGGGGCGGTGTCAAATTGTGTCGCAAGGACGGCGATTCTCTCTCTTTACGATATTTGAAATTTCTGATAAGTTAAAGATAACGATATTGATCATGCACAACAGGGGGAATGGAGATGCAGTACCGGAGGCTTGGGAGATCGGGGTTAAAAGTTAGTGAAATCAGTCTTGGAAGCTGGCTTACATTTGGGAAAACAGTAGATGAGCGGGCAGCATCTGAAATTATCCATAGGGCCTATGAAGCGGGCATCAACTTTTTCGACAGTGCCAACGTATATGAACGCGGGAAAGCAGAAGTCGTCATGTCAAGGGCGCTTAAATCATTTCCGCGCGACTCTTATGTCATTACGACAAAAGCGTTTTGGCCGATGGGAGACGGGCCGAACGACAGAGGGCTTTCAAGAAAGCATATTATGGAACAGGTTCATGCGAGTCTAAAGAGAATGGACCTTGACTATGTCGATATTTTTTATTGCCACCGCTATGACCAGGAAACGCCTCTTGATGAAACGCTGAGGGCAATAGACGACTTGATCCGCCAGGGAAAAGTTCTTTATGCAGGGGTCAGCGAATGGACGGCTGCGCAAATTCAGGAAGCGCTCAGTGTATCAGACCGTTATCTTCTTGACAGAATCGTCGTCAATCAGCCGCAATATAATATGTTTCACCGGGATATTGAAGAAGAAATCATCCCTATGTGCGAAAATGCCGGTGTATCTCAAGTTGTCTGGTCACCGCTTGCTCAGGGAATCCTGACAGGAAAGTATAAAGAGGGGCTGATCCCGAAAGGCAGCCGTGCTTCAGGTGAAAACGTCAATTCATGGATGAAGCAGATCTTAAATGATATGGTGAACCGCAAAGTAGAGCTGCTCGATCAGCTCGCAAAAGAGCACGACATCACACTTGCCCAGCTTGCCCTTGCATGGACCCTGCGCCAGCATAACGTTGCAAGCACCCTTGTCGGTGCATCTCATCCTGATCAGATCGCTGAAAATGCAAAAGCATCTGATGTAGCTTTAGGCTACAGCACCCTGCAGAGGATTGAGGAAATTATTACAAGCTGACAGGATACATAGGCAAATGCAAATGAGAGTGACAGGCGATCCTGTCACTCTTTCTTTGTGTTTTAATGATGCCTCAGGCTTTTGGCTCTGTCAGAGGGAGCATAATTGTTACTTCGGTGCCTTTGTTTGGCACACTTTTAATTGATATCGTGCCTTTGTACATGGTGATGATGCGTTTGCATACGACAAGACCAAGTCCTGTTCCAGTATCCTTCATCGTAAAGAAAGGGTGGAAAAGTTTGGACTGAACTTCCTGCGGCATGCCTTTGCCTGTATCCGTTACTTTAATTTGCGCATTGCCATCGAACTTCCTGACAGCTATCGTCACTTTTCCTTCCTGCTTATCTATCGCTTCCAGAGCGTTTTTTACAAGATTCAGAAGGACTTGCTTTATGTGATCTTTTGTACAGAAAATATAAAGCGGTTCTTTATTCAGCTTTAAATCCAATTCTGTGTTGTATAAGTTGGCTTCTGATCCAAGGAGCGGAGACAATTCCAGGATGATCGCATTCAGATCATTTACAGCATGGTGATGGGCTGTTGGTTTTCCGAGGACTAAAAATTCACTTACAATTTCATTAATGCGCTGAATTTCGATGTCAATGACAGAAAAATAATATTGATCCTCTGAATCTTTGTATTTTTCCTGAAGCAGCTGGATAAACCCTTTGATTCCCGTAAGAGGATTCCGGATCTCATGTGCGGTGCTTGCAGCGAGTGTTCCGACAAGCTCGACTTTCTGTGCATCAATCTGGCTTTGTTCCAAGAGAGCACGCCTCTTCAGCAAGTAATTCTGAATGAGAATGTAAATGATGTTCATCAGACCGAAAACAATCAGCATGTACACCGCAATGTCTTTCGTATGATCAGCCGTGATGACGGTTTCAGGGAAGCCTTCAAGTTTCCAGGGGATCTGATCTAAATAAACGCGTACAGGTTCGATGCTGCCGGTCGGTTCTGAGCGGCCTGCAGTGAAAATCGTGTGATCGCTGCCATTTATGACACTTATCGTCAGTCTCGGACTGATCACGTTCATGATGTTCTGAAGATAATCGACTTTAACCGCTGCTACAAGCAGACTCCTGACTTCTCCTTCATCATCAAGTACGGGAGTGCCGATGGAAACGATATAATCACCTGTTATGTTTCCGAAATAAGCATCTGAAACTTTCGACTGTTTTGTAGCCAGGGCACTTTGGAAGAACGCGCGGTTTGATATGTTGACAGATTTCATCAGTTTTGACGTTCCGGCTGTTATTTCACCGTTCTTTTTCACATAATAAAGACCGGAAAAGCGGGGTTCCTGGCTGTGCGCTTCATTCAGAATGCGCTGGATTTTTGCTGTGTCCGTTTCTTCTTCAAGAATGAGGGACATTGTTTCAAGCCTCGCTTTTGTATCCTGTATCAGATTATCAATTTGATTTTTGTGAATGGTAATTAAAAACGCTGCCTCTTCCCTGTGTTCATCCATGATTTTATCCTTTTGATACAAATAAATGCCTGTGTTGATCAAAAGGGAGGGGATAAGCACGATTAAAAAATAGACGGCAGCTTTTCTGTAGTGTGCAGAATCTTTCAGCAAGTTAATCGCCCCAGTTTGATATTGCCGATTAGGCATACTTTCAATTATATACCATTTACATGTTTTCTACTAGGAAGGAAGAATTGGGAAAAGCGTTGTGAGAACCTTGAAACCATCTATTGAAGAAATAGGACTTTTTATGTATGATGGAAAGAAAAGGGGAGAGTTTTCATGGAAAATGCTGCTGCCTTATTAGAAGGAAACAATCCTTCTAAATTGCACGAATGAGCTCTTCTTGACAGCAGAAAACAAAGTCTGTATTATTAATAGTTAGAATTCAAGATATTTAGTTATCGAAGGATTGATGAAAAGTGGAAAATACACAAACAGATATTGAACAGTCACTAAAGCTTTTTATCGTGCTGTCACGTGCTCACCGTGCCATTAACGATCAAGTGAATAAACAGATTACAAGCTTTGGACTTAATCCGACGGAATTTGCCGTACTGGAGCTGCTGTATCACAAAGGCGACCAGCCCCTGCAGCAAATCGGCGGGAAAATCCTCCTTGCAAGCGGAAGCATCACCTATGTAGTCGATAAGCTGGAACAAAAACAGCTGCTGACTAGAAAGGCGTGCGAAAAAGACCGCCGTGTGACGTTTGCTCAAATCACCGAAAACGGAAAACAGCTGATTGAACGCATTTTTCCTGCTCATCAGGAACGGTTGAATGAGATTGTCGGCATATTATCGGAAGAGGAAAAGCAGACTGTCATTGATCTTATGAAAAAAGTCGGATATCATGCCCGCGACAGTCATGAGTGAAAATGCTGGGATAAAGTCAGATAGCCAAAGAAAAATCCGGACTGGGAGTTAATTAGTCCGGATTTTTTTCTGTTGGTATAAAAGCCTTTGTGATTGGCATTTGATGACACAGACACTCAATTGAGACGCCACGCGCCTGAGTGCTGCCACTTTAGAGGTGAAGACCGCTGGAAAAGTGGCGCCATTAAGTAGAGTGCTGCCACATTTGAGGTGAAGACCCCCGCAAAAGTGGCGCCATTCAGTAGAGTGCTACAACATAGAGTTGAAGACCCCCGCAAAAGTGGCGTCACTCACGAGAGTGCTGCCACATTTGAGTTGAAGACCCCGTATAAGTGGTGCCACGCGCCTGAGTGCTGCCACGTTTCATATGAATACCCTGTAAAAGTGGCGGAACTCGCCGCAGTGGCGCCATTTCTCCTTAACCTTGCCTGTACGTTCAATCAATTAATATTTCAAACAAAAAAACGCCTGCAGTCAGGCGCTTTTTACTAGTTTTGTTCAATTGGAAGAATCAGAATTTCAACACGGCGGTTTTTTTGCTGGCCGGCGTCTGTTGCATTGTCGGCAACGGGGTTATATTCACCAAATCCTTTGGCGGAAAAGGCTCTTGGATCAAGCTTTTCATTTTCGAGCAAGAGCTTCATGAAATTCACGGCTCTCATCACGCTCAAATGCCAGTTAGAATCATAGTCGGCATTGGAGATCGGAACATTGTCTGTATGGCCGCTCACGATAATATTTCTCGGAGGATTCATGACGAGCAGATTTGAAATTTCTTTTGCCAGTTTCTCATCTTTGCCTCGGATGGCTGATTCGCCTGAATCAAAAAAGATATCGTTCAGAATCGTAATCAGCAGACCTTCATCTGTAAGGGTCGTTTTGAGCTGGCTCTCGAGGTTGTTTGCTTTAATATATGCATTTACTTTTTCCTGAATTTCTTTAAGCTTTTTCTGTTCCATTTCTTTTTGTGCTTCCTGCTGATCCTCTTTTACTTCCTTTTTATCATCCAGCTGCTCCATATCCCCGTCCGGCACAGGGCTTGGATATTCAAGGACTCCTGTTCCGCCTGTAAATGTGCTGTTGAATGCGCGGGCAAGCATCTGGAATTTCTGCGCATCAACGGAGCTCATGGCAAACAGGACAATAAAAAGGGCAAGGAGCAGGGTCAGCAGGTCTGCATACGGCAGCAGCCAGGACTCATCAACATGCTCTTCTTCATGCTTCTTTTTTTTCTTTCTAGCCATCGAGCTTCTCTCCCTCAGCGAGCAGCCCGTCCCTTTCGTGAGCTGGAAGGTAGGTTGCGAGTTTTTGCTCAATCGCTTTTGGAGCCTGTCCTTCAAGGACTGACAGCACCCCTTCAATCATGACGTGCTTTACTTTAGCTTCCTGCTTTGATTTTCTCTTAAGTTTATTTGCGAATGGATGCCAGAGGACATAACCCGTAAAAATCCCCATTAATGTGGCAACAAACGCTGCTCCTATTGCTTTTCCGAGCTCATCTGTATTATCCATATGGGAGAGTGCGGCAATGAGGCCGACAACTGCTCCGAGCACTCCGAGAGTAGGTGCGTACGTGCCCGCCTGGGAAAAGATTGATGCGCCGGCAAGATGCCTTTCTTCCATTGCATCAATTTCCTCCGTCATGACGTCACGGATAAACTCAGCGTTCTGACCGTCTACAGCCATGCTCAGTCCATTCTTTAAAAACGGATCTTCCACATCTGCAATTTTTGCTTCAAGGGCAAGCAATCCTTCGCGCCGTGCTACTTGAGCCCATTCAGAAAACATAGGAATCAATTCCTGAATGCTGAGAGATTGCTGCTCTTTGAAAATAACTCCAAAGAGCTTTGGAACTCTTTTAATCTCGCTTGTCGGAAAAGCAGTGACAACCGTGGCAATTGTTCCTGCAATGATGATGAGCAGAGCTGCCGGATTGAGGAGTACAGCAGGACTGACCCCTTTCATGAACATGCCGACGCCGACTGCGATAATGCCTAACAATAATCCAATGAGGGACGTTTTATCCATAGAATTCACCAAATCCTTTTTCGAAACTAGTTCTTATTAGTAATATCGTCTGTTTTTCTTTAACTTTTAGGAAAGTTTCAAAAAGAGATAGAAAGGATTCAGCACTTTTTTCGCGAATAGTAAACCGTGGCAGGCAATAATTAATAGATGAAAGCGGGGACCATACATATGAAATTTCAGGATTATACATACAGCCGTCCTGTGAAAGAAGAAGTAGAAGCTTCCTTCCACGAAGCACTGGAGCTGTTCAAACAGGCGGAAACACTGGAGAAGCAGGAAGAAGCACTGGAGAAGATAGGAGAAATCAGGGGGCATGTTTCAACGGCATTCAACCTCTGTTCCATCCGTCATACGATTGATACGAATGATGAGTTCTATAAGGAAGAACAGGACTATCTGGATGAACTGGATCCTCATATTAAAGCGCTGGAAACGGAGTTTTACAAAGCTCTTACAGGTTCAAAATTCAGAAACGGCCTTGAAGAAAAGTACGGCAGACAGCTGTTCCTTCTTGCTGATGCCCAGCTGAAAACATTCTCCCCTGAAGTACTTGCAGATCTTCAGCAGGAAAATAAACTGGTGACGGAATATACAAAACTTGTTGCCTCTGCAAAAATTGATTTTGACGGCAAAGAGTATACACTCGCCCAGATTGAACCGCTTCTCGAAGCAAAGGAGAGGGACATACGGAAACGCGCTTCTGATGCCTATTTTGGATTTTTTGCAGAGAACGGTGAAAAGTTCGATGACATTTTCGATAAATTGGTTAAAGTCCGAACGTCGATTGCCAAAAAACTTGGCTTTTCCAATTTTACAGAGCTTGGGTATCAGCGCATGCAGCGTGTGGATTATAATGCTGAGATGGTGAAAAACTTCCGTGATCAGATTCAGGAATATATTGTTCCGATTGCAACGGATCTCCGCAAAAGGCAGCAAAAACGGCTTGGTTTGGACAAGCTTGAGTTTGCAGATGAAAAACTTGCATTCACAACAGGAAATGCAGCGCCAAAAGGCGATGCAGAATGGATCATTTCTAACGGCAAGAAAATGTATGAGGAATTATCACCTGAAACAAATGAGTTTTTTGATTTTATGATCGAGAAAAACCTGATGGATCTGCTGGCTCAAAAAGGCAAAGCCGGAGGAGGATACTGCACGTATATTGAAGATTACAAGTCCCCTTATATCTTTGCGAATTTTAACGGGACAAGCGGGGATATTGATGTGCTCACACATGAAGCGGGACATGCGTTTCAAGTCTATATGAGCCGTCATTTCAATCTGTCTGAATATCATTTCCCGACCTATGAAGCGTGCGAAATTCACTCAATGAGCATGGAGTTCTTCACGTGGCCATGGATGGAATCCTTCTTTAAGGATGATGCGGAAAAGTACAAGTTCAGCCACTTGAGTGCAGCTCTTCAGTTCCTTCCATATGGAGTAGCTGTAGATGAGTTCCAGCACTTTATCTATGAAAATCCTGAAGCTTCTCCTCAGGAACGCAAACTTGCCTGGAGAGAAATGGAGCGGAAGTATTTGCCGCACCGTGATTACGGAGACAACGAATTCTTAGATGGCGGAGGCTTCTGGCAGCGTCAGGGCCATATTTACAACTCGCCATTTTACTACATCGATTATACGCTTGCTCAAATCTGCGCTCTTCAGTTCTGGAAAAAAATGCACGAAGATAAAGATGCCGCATGGGCAGATTACCTTCATCTCTGCAAGCAGGGCGGAAGCAAGTCGTTCCTTGAGCTGGTGGAGGATGCGCGTTTAATTTCTCCATTTGAAGATGGCTGTGTGCAGTCTGTTACAGGAGAGATCAGCGAGTGGCTTGATCAGGTGGATGATACGAAGCTGTAATCTTTAAACCGTCAGCGGTAAGCTGGCGGTTTTTTTAGTCTAATGAATGAAGTGAATTTCAGCACAAAGGCTGAGCAAAGATGAAGACAAAAAACCTATACTTGAAAAGGTGATTGATTAACCGCCGGCAGTAACTGAAAAATTCTGCCGCATCAGTTTATTACTATTAAAGGAATAGGTGGGCCAAATGAAATTCCTGCACATTAAAATGCACGCAAAAAACCTTTTAAAGCTCAAAGAATTTTACACAGAACCACTGAGTATGAACTTAATCTCCGAAGACTCTGACTCCTTTACTGTTCAGTCAGGAAAAACGCTTTTGACGTTCACACATTCAGAGAAATCCGCATATTACCATCTCTGCTTTAGGGTAAATGAGTTCTTTTTTGACATGATGGCCGAAAGACTGCCTTTGCTTTCAAATGAACAAGGCGAAGAAATTATGGATTGGAAAGGGAAACAGGCTTACTTTTACGATTCTGAAGGCAACATACTGGAAATGGTTGTAAGGGAGGAGATCTGCGAAAAACGGAATGGCTGGTTTGATGTCTCTGAAGTAGGTATGCCATGCACCTGTGTCAAGAACATGCAGGAGGATTTAAATTTTTTGAAGGATATCCATAACGGGGAAGACCGCATGTTTTCATTCTATGGGGATCATCACGGTTCATTTGTTCTTGTGAATCAGGGGAGGCCGTGGTTCCCAACTCAAAGAGGGGCAGAAATCCACCCGCTTGAGATTGAAATAGAGGACCGGATAGAAATTGAATTCCTTCACCCGGTCTATCCATATAAGATTAAAGCAAAAAAAAGAGCTGAATTCCTGTGAATTCAGCTCTTATCAATGTTTAACCTTGTGTTACTGTCAGCGTATCATGGTCAAGCGTTAAAGTAAGTTCTGAGATTTGGCTGCCGTCAAGCAGTACATCGGCAATGGCATCTTCTACATGCTCCTGAATGACTCTGCGGAGCGGGCGGGCACCAAAGGCAGGATGGTAGCCGAGCTCTGCTATTTTTTCTTTTGCTTCATCTGTGATGTTCAGCTTAATGTGCTGTTCATTGAGCGTTTCCTGAAGCTCATCAAGCATAATGTCTACGATTTGCAGCAAATCTGTTTTTTCCAGAGACTTAAATTCGATGATGCTGTCAAAACGGTTGAGAAATTCAGGTTTAAAAAATGACCCAAGTGACTCAAGCAATGAGCTTTCGTTCAGTGCTTCGCTGTTTCCGAAGCCGACTGTAACTTTCTTATGGCCGGCTCCGGCATTGCTTGTCATAATAATGACGGTATCTTTAAAGCTTACCGTTCTGCCCTGGCTGTCTGTCAGGCGGCCATCCTCCATGGCTTGAAGGAACATATGCTGCACATCGGGATGCGCTTTTTCAATTTCATCAAGCAGGATGATGCTGTACGGGTTGCGGCGGACTTTTTCGGATAGCTGTCCTGCTTCCTCATGGCCGACATAGCCCGGAGGTGATCCGATAATTTTTGAGACAGAGTGTTTTTCCATATATTCACTCATGTCCAGGCGGATCAGTGAATCACGCGTACCGAACAGCTCGGATGCAAGGGTTTTAGTCAATTCCGTTTTTCCGACTCCTGTAGGGCCGACGAACAGGAATGAACCGATTGGACGCTGTTTTGATTTCAACCCTGCACGGCTTCTTCTGATTGCCTTTGCCACTTTCTTTACGGCTTCCTCCTGACCGATGACTTTACCGGAGAGCTTGCTTTCAAGGTTTTTCATTTGAGCCTGCTCATCTTCCTGCAGCTTGCCTACAGGAATGCCTGTTTTCTTTTCGATAATGGCCTCAATATCTTCTGCTTCCACTACTGCATGTGATGTTGTCTGCATGCTTTCAAGCTTTATCTCCTCGTCACGCAGTTTAGCTGCAAGCTCATAGTTTTCTTCTTTAGTAGCCTGTGCTTTCTTTCGTGCGATCTCAGCGAGTTTTCCGCTGATATCTTCACCGCCGCCTGACTGAAGGTTCTTTTTAGATCCCGCTTCATCAAGAAGATCGATGGCTTTATCTGGCAGGTAACGGTCCTGGATATAGCGGTGCGATAGCATAACAGTTGCTTTAATCGCATCTTCCGAATAAGAAACTTCATGGTATTTTTCGTATTTGTCCTGGATGCCTTTCAAAATCTCGATGGCTTTTTCCAGTGAAGGCTCTGTAACCATGACAGGCTGGAAGCGGCGTTCAAGTGCTGCATCCTTTTCAATCTGACGGTATTCTTTCAGAGTAGTGGCTCCGACAACCTGCAGCTCTCCGCGCGCAAGTGCCGGTTTTAAAATGTTGCCTGCGTCCATTGAGCCTTCTGCTGAACCCGCGCCTACAAGCTGGTGTATTTCATCTATAAATAGAATGATGTTTTTCTTTTGCTGAAGTTCTGAGATCAGCTGCTTCATTCTCTCTTCAAATTGCCCTCTGACCCCGGTGTTTGCTACAAGTGAAGCAACATCAAGAAGATAGACTTCCTTATTCTTAAGTTTCGCCGGAACATCGCCCTCTGCAATTTTAAGAGCAAAGCCCTCTACTACAGCCGTTTTGCCGACACCCGGCTCTCCAATCAAAACAGGGTTGTTTTTGTTTCTTCTGTTCAGTATCTCAACTAATCGTTCAACTTCCGCATCTCTGCCGATGACAGGATCAATCACGCCGGCTTTGGCCGCATGTGTCAGGTTGCGTGCCAGCTGATCAAGGATCCCGTTTGCGCCTTGTTTTTGTGCCGTTTGTTCAGCACGCGGACCGAATGGCTGTGATGGCGGAACATGATCGAATCCTCCGCTTGGAACGGCGCTTCTGTACTGAGCGTAGCAGTCAGAGCAGATCATGACTTGATGGCGCTCCTGGTTGATTTGCATAGTTAAATGAACAGATGCTTTCTTAGCTTGACAGTTTTGACATAGCATAGTGAAAACCTCCATACAGTAAATTTATGTTTGACTTTGACTATCTTTGACTTTTGGTTAGTAGAAAAATCATCTCAAGTGGATGATCTTGATTCTTATTATAGTTTGACCTATTTTGACTTTCAAGTATTTTGCTTTACCTTTTTTTTCATTTCAGGATTGAGCCATTCCTTTCCTCAAACAGTGACAATCTGTCCTTCTTTCCTGGCACCTTGTCTCATATACATATGAAAAGACCAGGGTTCGTATCGGAGGCATAACAATGAAGAAACAGTGGTTTCAGGTCGTGCAGATAGCAGCTGTATATGTTGGAACGGTAGTAGGGGCAGGATTTGCCACCGGCCGGGAGATTGTTGAATTTTTTACGCAGTATGGCGTTTATGGAATGTTTGGCATTCTTTTATGCGGTTATTTCTTTATGCATCTTGGCTCCAAAATAATGATTATTTCAAAACGGATAGGTGCAAATTCGTATCAGGACCTTAATTTTTTCCTGTTCGGAAAATCATGCGGTACAGTCGTGAATCTATTTATGCTTGTCGTTTTGTTCGGGGTTACGTCTGTCATGCTTTCAGGGGCGGGCGCTATTTTCGAAGAGCAGCTTAACCTTTCAAGCCGGTTTGGCGTTATGCTGACGATTGCGCTGACGCTGATTGCCATGTCATTTGGGTCAAAGGGTCTTTTCAGCGTGAATATCATTGTTGTGCCGATGCTGATTTTGTTCAGTGTTCTTGTGGCAGCCTCATCTTTTGATGCCCATTCGGCAAAGAGTCTCATGTCCGGTCATTCATCCTTTAAGTGGATCATCTCTGCCGTTTCGTACGCGGCGTTTAATCTTGCTATGGCGGAGGCTGTGCTTGTCCCGCTTGCAAAGGAAATTGAGGATGAACGAACGGCAAAATGGGGCGGGATTGCAGGCGGAGCCATTCTCACATTTATTTTGCTCAGCAGTCATTTTGCGCTGTCTTCATTGCGCGATGTCATCTCCTACGACATCCCGATGGCAGAAGTCATGAAGGCATCTGTGTTTTCGTTTTTTATCATTTATATTCTTGTGATCTACGGGGAAGTGTTTACATCTGTAATCGGGAACCTGTTCGGTCTCGAGCGCCATCTAGTAAGCGTCGTTCCTCTTCCTGGCATGTTGATTATTGCCTTGCTGCTGTGCGGTGCGTTTTTTATCAGCCTGATTGACTACAGCTCGCTGATTGCGGTCTTGTACCCGGTTTTCGGTTACATGAGCCTCATCTTTCTCCTCTTGCTAATGGTCAGAAAAGCTCCGCCTTCCGGGAACGAAAACAAATTTTAAATAGGCAGAATAATAAAACAATTCAAACATAATAGCTTGATTTTCGTCATATTTATGAAGAAAACAACACGTAGGATTGTTTGACTGGTGACAGTCTTCATATTATGATGGTTTATATTCAGAATTTTTTATATTTTTTCGGGAGAGGTGATTGATGGGGTAATACCTTCATGACAGGGTTTCACCATCTATTATTTAAAGATTGAACTTTTCCGGGAGGTGACTCCTTTTTCGTTTCTGCGAAAAAGGGAATTTATTTGGACATAGTCAATTTGTTCATAATTGCGGTTTTAATTGCTGCGACTGCCTTTTTTGTAGCGTCTGAGTTTGCCATTGTAAAAATCCGGAGTTCCCGTCTGAATCAGCTTATTGAAGAAGGCAACAAACAGGCCCTCTCAGCAAAGCGGGTGACGGATAATCTGGATGAGTATTTATCAGCCTGTCAGCTGGGAATCACGATTACCGCACTTGGACTTGGGTGGCTCGGGGAACCTGCGGTAGGGAAGCTTCTTCAGCCGGTTTTTGAAAAGCTGAATCTACCAAGTGCAGCTGCACACTTTTTTGCGATTGCTTTTGCTTTTGCCATTATTACCTTCCTGCACGTAGTTGTCGGAGAACTTGCTCCGAAAACAGTCGCGATCCAAAAAGCAGAAAGGGTCACCCTGGCTTTTTCAAAACCGCTTATTGCATTTTACAGGCTGATGTTTCCGGCGATCTGGCTTCTGAACGGCTCTGCCCGAATGCTCACTCAAGCCTTTGGACTTAAGCGGGTATCTGAACATGAACTCGCTCACAGCGAAGAAGAGCTCAGGATTCTTCTGTCTGAAAGCTATGAAAGCGGGGAAATCAATCAGTCGGAATATAAATATGTGAATAAAATTTTTAAGTTCGATGACCGCATTGCCAAAGAAATCATGGTGCCGCGCACACAGATTATATCGCTTGACAGTGATGAACCGCTGCAGGCACACCTTAAAATTATTAAAAGTGAAAAATATACAAGATACCCCGTTGTTGACGGAGATAAAGACCATATTATCGGGATGGTCAATATTAAAGAAATTTTCACCGATTTGTTTCAGTCAAAAAAACTTGAACAGTTCTCCCTAAGAACTTATATACGGCCTGTTATTCAGGTAACTCAGTCTGTACCTGTGCAGGAGCTGCTTTTAAAAATGCAGAGAGAGCATATTCATATGGCGATTCTTATTGACGAGTATGGAGGGACTGCAGGCCTTGTCACAGTAGAGGACATTCTCGAGGAGATCGTTGGAGAAATCCGTGATGAATTCGATGCGGATGAAGTGCCTCTCGTTCAAAAGATCAATGACGATCATTACATTATTGACGGCAAAGTCCTGATCAGTGAATTAAACGATCTTTTCGGCCTTGAGCTTGATGATTCAGATGTAGATACAATTGGCGGATGGATGCTGACTGAGAAATACGATATCCAAAAAGGAGAGCTTGTTGAACTCGGCTCTTACTCATTCAAGGTGAAAGATATGGAAAATCACCATATCCGCTATCTGGAAATGATCCGAAAAAAAAAGGAAGCTAGCGTGCCTGTCATTCAGGATGGAATCGCTGCCACCCAATAAAGATGCTGCGGCATCTTTTTTTTGTGCTAAATCACAAAGGCGGGGGCAAAATAAATAGTGAAATCTATTCAGCAAAGGAGCTGCGGGAGATGACTCAATCAAAAGGACAAAAACAGCGTCAATGGGACATCCGGAAGGAATCTCAAAATGAACACGGAAAAGTAAAATCCTTTAAAGAACTTGAACAAGAAGGAACTCAAAAAAAGCAGTAACGCAAAAAGGAATCCATTTAACGGATTCCTTTTCTTCTGTCTTAAAGCTGAAGTGACCGGTCATTTTTGCCGCATGCGAGCGCAAGTGATGCAAGCTCACGATTCAAGTGCTTTTTATTAAGGCTCAGCCAGTCTATCGTGTCAAGTCCTTCATAAATGTATTGAGAAAAAGACCAAATATCTTCTTTAATTTCCTCCCGGTTTGTTTCAGCAATCAGGATGAGCGCTTTTAAAATAGAGGCCATAACGGAAACATCCTCTTTTCCATAATGACGGATCTGATAAAAGCTTGTATACAGGTAATCATGAAAATCAGGCTTTGGCAGGATGACCCTAATTTTCCCTTCGCTGTCCCTGTGGTAGGGGGAAGGGGAATGATGTTTCCCGATTTTGATGAGGATCTGAGTAAGGTGCTCAATGCATGCAATGGCTGTTTCCGGGTCGTTTTTTCCTGGAGCGATGCCCCGCAAAGCGATTTCAGCAAGCTTCTGAATACCGAATTCAATGTCGTTTTTTGATTCATGATCGGCATTAAACGTGATGTATTTCAAGACATCTTCCGGGCGGATTTCTTTATTATCCGAAATAAGTGTCAAGAGTGGGATATCTTCATCTGCATACGCTCCCTGATCTCTGTGGAACTTTACGGCTGCTCCGTGTTTTGCGGCAAAGGAAACAAGTTCATCTACAGCGATGTCTTCAATATAGCCTTCATGTTCGCTTTTAACTTCAATCCCATCTTCGAAAGAGGGCTCTTTTTCAGTTCTTTTTTCTTCAGGTCTTTTCTTATCATCAATCGAGGCGAGTGTTTCTTTCGTGATGTTTGAAATCACGTTTCCTACTTTAATCCACTCAGTCATATGGTGAATCAGGAAGACGAACATGCCCACACATAAGAAGGCAACAAGAATTGCAAGGGTGGGTACTATAAAGTCGTTGCTCGTCTCATTTTCTCTCACCTGGTTGAGAAGCACGAGAGAATAAATATACCCTCCAACAAACACACCTAGCACCCGCTGTATTTTTGAATCGGTATTGAAATTATGCATGGTTCTTGGCGAGAAATTAGCCAAAAAGGTGGTCAGAACGACAAGGACAGATGAAAAGGTGATGGTTGTCATTGTAAGCAGCGAGGTGGAGGTTGCGCTCAAGATCGTGTGGGAGAGCTCTTTATCTGTCAGGAAGATGGAAGGGACATAGCTGAAATATCCTCGTGCAGCAAGGAATCTGTCAGCCGACATGCTGAGTATGGCAAGGATGAAGAAAAGGACGGCATAGGCAGCTGGCGTTATCCAGAAGTTTGATTTTACTTTTACAAGAGCAGGTTTGAGCGGCACGGCATTTCCTCCTTTAAAATAGATTGATGTAACAGACCGTTCGTGGTATAGTATGAACGGTAAAAAAAATGATAAAATCCGCGCATGTGCGTGCGGGAGAGGTTCTAGCACAACCCTCTATAAAAAACTAAGATCAAACAGCCAAATCTGCTGTTTTTTAGTTGAGGACTTACATGCTGGACACTTCTGAACACTCAGGGTGTCTTTTCTTATGCCGATTTTTAGGAATCGGGTTGTGAAAGAATGCTCTCTTCTACTATGAGGAGGCAAAATATAATGAAAAATGAAAAAGCGCTTGTTGTCTTCAGCGGAGGACAGGACAGCACAACTTGCCTGTTCTGGGCGAAGAAGCAGTTTAAAGAAGTGGAGGCCGTAACCTTCAATTACAACCAGCGTCACAAACTGGAAATTGATGTGGCCGAACAAATCGCAAAAGAGCTTGATGTGCGCCATCATCTGCTCGATATGTCTCTGTTAAACCAGCTGGCTCCAAATGCTCTTACAAGAGATGATATCGCCATTGAACATAAGGAAGGAGAGCTTCCGTCTACTTTTGTGCCGGGAAGAAACCTTCTCTTTTTAACATTTGCTTCAGTGCTTGCCAAACAAATTGGCGCAAAGCATATTGTGACAGGGGTATGTGAAACGGATTTCAGCGGATATCCCGATTGCCGTGATGTATTTGTAAAGTCATGCAATGTAACAATCAATCTGGCCATGGATGATCAATTTGTCATCCATACTCCGCTTATGTGGATTGATAAGGCCGAAACATGGAAGCTTGCAGATGAGCTTTCAGCCCTTGAATATGTAAGGGATAAAACACTTACATGCTACAACGGTATTATCGCAGACGGGTGCGGAGAATGTCCAGCCTGCCGCCTCCGTAAAAAAGGGCTTGACGAGTATATTTCAGCCAAAGGGGGAGAGGCTTCATGATCCAGCAAATGTATCCGCAGACACTGCATCCCTATACGTTTGAACTTAACAAAGATATGCAGCTGTCAGCAGCACACTATGTGCCTAAAGAAGAAGCGGGCAAATGCCGGCGCCTTCATGGCCACACGTACTTTATCAATGTAACGGTAGCAGGAGACGAGCTTGACGAATCAGGATTTCTCATAAATTTTGCCCATATCAAGCAGCTTGTGCATGACCGTTTTGATCATACCATCTTAAATGAACATGACGTTTTTAATGATGAAGATCCAAATAAATTCCCTACGACAGAAGTGGTAGCGCGAACAATCTGCGAAATGATTCAGCAGCATTTGGACAGTCTTTCCCACAAACCGAAATGTGTTGGAGTATTTGTCCGTGAAACCCCGACAAGCTACGTCATGTATCGTCCAAAGCTGGTGAAAAAAGGATGAAGAAGTTTCCGGTTTTGGAGATTTTCGGCCCGACTATCCAGGGAGAAGGCATGGTCATCGGCCAGAAGACGATGTTTGTCAGAACGGCGGGATGCGATTATTCCTGCAGCTGGTGTGATTCTGCTTTCACATGGGATGGTTCAGCTAAAGATGACATCAGGCAGCTCACTGCAGAACAAATCTGGAACGAGCTGTCTGAACTGGGAGGAGATCTTTTTTCCCATGTTACGATTTCCGGCGGGAACCCGGCTTTGCTCGTTCACTTATCAGAGCTGGTTGACCTGCTGCATGAGAAGGAGATAAAGGTTGCCATCGAAACGCAGGGCAGCCGTCTTCAGCCATGGTTTTCCAAAATTGATGATTTGACCATTTCACCTAAACCTCCAAGCTCGGGAATGAGCACGGATTTCGATAAACTGAAGGAAATCATCGATTATCTGGACATAGAAAACAGGCTTGGTCATGCGAGTCTTAAAGTGGTCGTTTTTGATGAAGCAGACCTTGAATTTGCTAAAAAAGTGCACATCACGTATCCAGAGCTTCCATTCTACATTCAAGTAGGCAATGATCTTGTGCAGGAAACTAGCGACGACAAGCTGATTGGACATCTGCTGTCCAGATACGAATGGCTGATTGAACGGTCAGCAAAAGAAAAAGAGCTTAACAGTGCCCGTATTCTGCCTCAGCTCCATACGCTCGTATGGGGAAATAAAAGGGGAGTTTAACATAGAAAGGACGTATAAAATGGCTGGAAGAATAGATTCAGAACTGACAGATGTAACTTTGCTCGGAAATCAGGGGACAAACTATTTGTTTGAGTACAGCCCTGAGATCCTTGAGTCATTTGATAATAAGCATGTGAACCGTGATTACTTTGTAAAGTTCAACTGCCCGGAGTTTACAAGTCTTTGCCCGAAAACAGGACAGCCTGATTTCGCGACCATTTACATCAGTTACATTCCTGACAGGAAAATGGTGGAAAGTAAATCACTGAAACTTTATTTGTTCAGCTTCAGAAATCACGGAGATTTCCATGAAGACTGCATGAATATCATTATGAATGATCTGATTGAACTTATGGATCCGCGCTATATTGAGGTCTGGGGCAAGTTTACACCGCGCGGCGGTATTTCCATCGACCCGTACACAAACTATGGAAAACCAGGGACAAAGTACGAGAAAATGGCGGAGCACCGCATGATGAACCACGATATGTATCCGGAGAAAATTGATAACCGATAAAAAAAATTACCGAGAAAATTTGCTTTTTATTTTCATACATGGTATGGTTTAAAAGAATTATTTTTGTTCGGTACGCAAGGAAAGACAAAGTTTACAACTTTTCGCCTTTTGTTATCACAAGAGCAAGGATAGTAATACAAAGTATGCTAAAGCATACGAGGAGGCAACAACAATGGAACAAGGTACAGTAAAATGGTTTAACGCAGAAAAAGGTTTCGGATTCATCGAGCGCGAAGGCGGAGAAGACGTATTCGTTCATTTCTCAGCTATTCAAGGCGAAGGTTTCAAAACTTTAGACGAAGGCCAAGCAGTTACTTTTGACGTAGAGCAAGGTCAACGCGGACCTCAAGCAACTAACGTTCAAAAAGCTTAATTGTTAAGCTGACATATAAAAACAGTCTCTTTTAAAGAGGCTGTTTTTTTTGCGCATTTTTATAGGGTAAATAAAAATCCGCCCGTTTTGCGGGCGGGGGACTTGCTGATTTATGGCTTATTTGTCTGGTGGTTTGAAACGGGTGACTTGTTTGCCTTTGGCTTTAAATTTTTCAGCCTGCTTTTAATGTAATCCTTGATCATGTCGCGTTTGCGCTTCAGGCGCTTATCACGGTTTTTCATGCGAATCACCATCCCATGCAGAAGAATTACGTGCACACTTCTATTATAACCCGGATTTGCATTGCGCGACATGGCAGTCTTGTATTTTTTATATGCGCATTGCCCCGAAAAAAACTTGCCGGTTGACCAATCGGCTGTCATGATGTAATATACTACTACAAGCTGCATTGTGCGTAATGATAATTAAGTTTTAACCTTTAAGCTGTAATAGGGAGTTTTACATCGCACCCGGAATGTCATGCCTCCATTTGCAGAGGAAGACAGGAAGGCTGCTGCAAACACCCACTTTGAGAAGTGGTGGTTTAAAACTTTCTTACGTGACTTACGGCAATTGTGGCTTCTATTTTTACCATTAAAACCAGTTCCTGTCTCAGGAACTGGTTTTTTGCTTATTTAAAGAAGTATGCAAACCTCAGCAAATCTCCTGAATCAGATGCGGCCCATTATTTTTAACTGAATTCACCTCAGAAGAGACTTCAAAAGCCTCCATTTGAGCTTCGTCAAAAGGTTTTAAAAACTGTCTTAAATAGTCCGGATCAGTATGCTTCGGGTTCAGCCAGCTTGATTCGTCCTCTTCTTTAAGGATCACAGGCATTCTGTCGTGGATTGTGCTCATTAGCCTGTTTGGCTCTGTTGTGATAACAGAGCATGAGTGGACGACTTTGCCCTCTTTCGACTTCCAGGATTCCCACAGCCCTGCCATTGCGAATGGCGCACCTGATTTCAGCTTTATCCTCATTGGGGTTTTTGTCCCTTCTTCACGCTTCCATTCATAAAATGAGTCTGCAGGAATGATGCATCTTTTTTTCATAAAGGCATTTCTGAAGCTTGGTTTCTCAGATAGCGTTTCGGCTCGTGCGTTAATGGTTTTATAGCCGATTTTTTCATCTTTTGCCCACGGCGGGATAAGACCCCACCGCAAGTAGCCCATTCTGTTTTGCTTTCCGTCGTTAATAACGGCTGCAACATGCTGCGAGGGGGCAATGTTGTAGCTTATGACGTATTGATCTTCCTCTATGGCTGCGCCAATCTGAAACCGTTCTACAAGTTCTGCGTATTCAGCAAAGAGCGTGTATCTTCCGCACATGGGGGACCGCCTCCTTTTATATGAAAATGATACCGTTATTATTCCCTCTTAGACAATAAGAAAACCGTTATCGTATAATGAAAGAAAGCATGAGCGGGAGGGGATTGCAGCTGGTCCATTTAAAAAGAGTACATTATACTGCGGGTCATCAAAACGGGGGATATCCTTATCATCTTCCTCTCTTTAAAGAATCTTTTGAATTATCCTTTGAAGCACCGGTCACTATCCTTGCGGGAGAGAACGGCACGGGTAAATCCACACTGCTTGAGTCGATTGCCCAGCATGCGGGCCTCATCAGGATTGCTTCTGAGGAGGAACAGGATATGAATGCTGAAATCAGAGCATTCACTAACCACCTTAAGATTACCTGGAGAGCAAAAACGAAAAAAGGCTTCTATCTGAAAGCAGATGATTTTCTGACATATGCGCGGAATGTGTCCAGAATGAGAGCTGAAGCAGAGAAAAGGGTTGAAGAAGTGGAGGAGGAATACCGGGGGAAATCCATTCTCGCGCGTCAGCTTGCTGCGTCACCTCACAAAAAAGCGATGGCGGAAATTCAGTCCTTATATGGAAGGGGACTTGATAACAGGTCCCACGGTGAGAGATTTTTATCTTTTTTTCAGTCCAGATTCCGGCCGAATGGCTTTTATCTTCTGGATGAGCCTGAAGGGCCGCTTTCTCCTATGAAGCAGCTGAGCTTCATCAGTATGCTGAAGGATATGACGGATGAGGGCTCTCAATTTGTTATTGCCACGCATTCGCCGATATTAATGGCATTTCCCGGTGCCATTCTTTACTCGCTTGATGAGTACCCGGTTTTAAGTGTTTCCTACGATGAACTGGAGCATGTGAAGATGACAAGAGATTTTCTGAACGCACCTGAACGGTACCTTAGACACTTATGAGACATTTGTCGAAATAGGCACTAATCATTGCCATTTTTCTAGTTCAAATGCTTTGTTTTTACCTCATTGCACCTGTAATTCCAGGTTTTTGTCGAATAGTGTTATGTATAATCACTTTTCGAGGAGGAACACAATGAGGAAAAAGCTTATGGGATTAATTGGAGCATCAGTACTTGGCGTCAGTGTCATGTTTCCGCTGAGCGGGGAAGCTGCACTTGGTGACAGAACCCTTGCAGAAGGAATGAGCCATTCAGATGTGAAAGAACTTCAGGAGCATCTTTTATCAAAGAGTGTTTATCCTTATTTTGAGGAAACAGGCTACTTTGGCCCGATAACTAGAGAAGCGGTAAAAGATTTTCAGGAGAAAAGCAGAATCAAAGTGGACGGAATTGCCGGCCCGCAAACGCTGCAGAAAATAAAAGTGCTTCGCTACGGCGATATGGGAAAACCGGTTACAGATCTTCAGCTCTTACTGAAGGAATGGGGTTTTTACTCAGGCATTGCTGACGGCATGTATGGAAACGGAACCAAAAATGCAGTGGCAAGCTTCCAGCAGAACTACGGTCTTGGAAGCGATGGAATCGCCGGACCGAAAACCTTTGCAAAACTGAAGCAGAGATCAAGCGGTGTTTCCGGAACAGTTAAAGAGCTCTCTGTTACGAGTACAGCATATACAGCATCGTGTGAAGGATGTTCAGGCGTGACGAAAATGGGTGTTGATCTGAACAAGTATCCGGAAGCAAAAGTGATTGCCGTAGACCCAAACGTTATACCAATCGGTTCAACAGTCGAAGTTGAAGGCTACGGAAAAGCAATTGCCGCTGATATCGGAGGAGCAATAGACGGAAATAAAATCGATGTTTTCATCGCCAGTCAAAGCAGTGCTGTTAACTGGGGAAGAAAAACGGTAAAGATTAAAGTGTATCAATAATTGTACATAAAAAAATCCGCTGTCTTTCAGCGGATTTTTTCTGTTTTTAACGCCAGTGTCATATAAAGCTCATCAACGTATTCTCCGTCTACCTTTAAAGCATTCGCATACTCTCCGTACTGGACAAAGCCGAGAGACCTGTATAAGGCGATGGCCCCTTTATTTTCAGCTCCCACTGCAAGGTCTGCTTTTTCAATAGCAGGGTTTTCTTTTATGCGGTCCAAAAGATACGTTAGCAGGCTTTTTCCCGCGCCGTTTCCTCTGGCAGAAGGGGATATGTACATGCTCAGGATCTGTCCTCTGTGTTTCATTTTATGAAGAGGCTCCTGCTTGAACGCGGTTATGCCGGTAAGCTCCCTGCCGGAAAACGCCCCTGCAATGAATTGAGAGCCGGATGGCCTGATTTCATCCATCAGTTCTTCAATTGATTTTTTTTTTTCAATTTCATAGGCAGAGGCAAAATGAAACGGCAGCTCCTCCAGTGCCTGCAGACGCAAACTTCTGTACTGTTCAGTGTCTTCCAGTGTCAGCAAACGGAAATCCATGGCGGTCACCTCATTTAGTCGTTACAGAGTAGTATTGGTTAAAAAGAGCTTCCTCATGAGCTCAAGCATAAAAAACAGCCTGAAAGAAAAAATTCTTCCAGGCTGCTCATTTTAAAGAGAAAAGATAGTATATCATTTTTGTGCTGTTGTAAAGCTCCAGCGCCTAACTCCTCGGCCAGAACGGATCCGGCGTAAAAAGCAACCCCGGCTTTTTACGCCGGATCCTTTTCTGTCCTTCGGAGCTGAGCAAGGCGCTTCCGCATTTCTTAGTGCAGTTGTTCTTTCACGATTTTATAATTTTTATGATTGACGACCGTACGTCTTTCAAGATCCAAATCACGGAAATTCTCCATATACGTCAAGTCTACAATCACTGAATTTTCATTAACTTTCTCTACGATTCCGCGTAAACCGTCTCTGAATTCAATCACATTGCCTACTTTAGCGATTTTCATTTCCTCTCTCCTTCTCTATACAGATCCCCCATTAGGACTATTTAACATTATTTTTACAGGTAAGTAAAGGCTTTCAGGCAAAATTGTGCAAGAATTTCGAAAAAACAGGCAGGCAGATTGGATTAACAGCAAGTGCCGAACATGTTATAGTAGTATAAAATCAGCATGGAAAGAGGCGGATCAACGTGGTTTCATCAGGACTTGTCCTAGAAGGGGGAGGCATGCGCGGTGTTTACACCGCAGGCGTGCTTGAATATTTTATGGAAAAAGAATTATATTTTCCTTATGTCATTGGAGTTTCTGCCGGGGCATGTATGGGCGCTTCTTACGTCTCCAGGCAAAGGGGAAGAAACAAAACAGTAAACATCGAGTATGTCAGCCACCCCCGCTATTTATCGCTCGGAAATTATATCAGACATAAGCAGCTGTTTGGAATGGATTTTATATTCGATGAAATCCCCAATAAGCTCGTGCCTTTTCATTATGATGCTTTCTTAAAAAGCAATCAGACATTTATAGTAGGAACAACGGATTGTGTGACGGGAGAAGCTGTCTATTATGATAAAAAAGACGCCGGAATGGACATTCTGACGCTGCTCCGGGCATCAAGCTCCCTTCCGTTTATCGCTCCCATGATTGAGTACGGGGGCAGAAAGCTGCTTGACGGAGGAATTGCCGATTCCATTCCGGTTAAAAAGTCTGAAGAGGACGGAAATGTGAGGAATGTGGTCATCCTTACGAGAAATGCAGATTACCGGAAGAAAAAAAGCAGCATGGAATGGATGGTCAGACGTTCATTTAAACAGTACCCGCTCCTTGCAGATGCGATGCTCGCCCGCTACGAAAAATACAACAGCACACTTGATTATATTGAAGAACAAGAGCAAAAAGGGAACGTATTTGTAATTAGGCCATCGCAAAAGCTTGAAGTGGACAGAATCGAGCGAAATCCTCTCAAGCTAGAAAGACTTTACAATCAGGGAATAAAGGATGCCGAAAAGCAGTTCGAACAGCTGACGGACTGGCTCAAACCCCATCACGTTCTAGTCTGAACAGTTTCATTGTTTAAACCTCCCTATACCCGGGAAAAGTACAAGCATACTACTTATAAAGGTGTTGGTTGGAATGAATGTACTTATAGCTGGAGCAAATGGAACAACAGGAAGACTTTTAATAGAACAAATTGCAAAAGAGGGCGAGCATCGGGCGATTGCCATGGTGCGCGATCCGAAACAGGAGCCGGAGCTTGAAAAGCTTGGGGCCCAAACGGTTGTCGGTGACCTTGAAGGTGACGTTTCGCACGCCGTACATCTTGCCGATGCGATTATTTTTGCAGCGGGCTCAGGGTCAAAAACAGGACCTGATAAAACAATTTCAGTTGATCAGGAAGGAGCCAAAAACCTGATTGATGAAGCTAAAAAGCATGGAATCAAACATTTTGTCATGCTCAGTTCGATGGGGACAGACAACCCGACGGCAGGACCATCAGATATGGAGCAGTATTTCATGGCAAAAGCCATAGCGGATGAGTACCTGCGAGGTTCAGATTTGTCCTATACAATCGTAAGGCCCGGCGCACTTACGGACGAACGCGG
The DNA here is from genome assembly GCF_016839225.1 of Metabacillus sp. cB07. Classification (NCBI taxonomy): domain Bacteria; kingdom Bacillati; phylum Bacillota; class Bacilli; order Caryophanales; family Bacillaceae; genus Metabacillus; species Metabacillus sp. cB07. The sequence continues at coordinate 1,531,573 of NZ_CP069296.1, forward strand.
CACAGGCAAAATCGAAGCTGCGGATAAAATTAATCAAAATGAAGGAAGAAGCATTCCAAGAGAAGATGTGGCGGCTGTCCTTATTGCAGCCCTTACAAAAGATGAACTTAAAAATAAGACATTTGAAATCCTCTCAGGGGAAACGGAGATAGATGAAGCTCTGTCAAAAGTGTATGCATAAAGGCGCTGGACAAGCGCCCTCCTCCTTAGTAAACTTGCAATGATAAACGAACAGGAGGAATCAGGTTCTTATGGATAAGCAGCTCGCAAATGAAGTACTTGACTCGCTGAAGAGCGGGGAAATGAATGAATATCATGTACAAAAGGATTCATTTCTCCCTTTTCGCGAAGTTCTTGTTAAACGGGACGATTTCAAGCATTTCCGCGGCATTGCCCAGCAGGGCGGAAATGTTGTATACAAATATCTCGAGACCCCAAGAAGCTGAAAAAGCCGTCGCGCAAGACGGCTTTTTTTTGCTTATTTTGGCTGAACCCAAAATCTCTCTTTCCATTCTTCAGCACTCAGAGATCTGAGCTTCTTAACTGCGCCTCTTCTCCATGATTTGACACTTGCGGGAGTGGTATTTTCACTTGCGGCAATTTCACTGATTGTTTTTTCCTTCAGGCAATAGGATATCATCCAGATCTGCTGATGTTTGGTGAGGATGTCGCAGTTCGCCAAGATCATGGCTTCCATATCCTTTAAAGTTGATGGATCATCGGAAATCATCATGTGTTCCATCACATCTGATTCGGTCAAATCCTTGTTTTTATTTTGCTTATTCATTTCATTCAGCATAGAGCCTTTAATACTTGTATAAAGGTACGTTTCAAATGATCCCTTTTCCGGATCATATGTTTTTGAAGCTTTCCAAATGGCAATAAGGCCTGCCTGATAAAATTCATCATGGTTACGGGTAATGCACAGCTTTTTAATATTGTGGTAAATCATTGGCTTATATTGTTTCTCAAGTTCTGCAAACGTGAAATCGTCCATGGTGCATCCATTTCTGAAGGGAGCGCTCTCTCAAGGGTATTCCGCGGTATCTTCATCATAGGAAATGGCTGCCGTCCGGTAAAATGCCGATACCGGCGAAATCATGCAAGAACAGAGACGGATGTGAACCGGATTCCTCTGTGATGTGCGGGGAATGAGGAGAATGGCATGACCATTAAAGGGGAAATGCCCTAATTTCTTTGGTGTGGAACCGGATTGGATGTATTTCCAGTTTTTTGGCAATGAAGAGCGTAAATAAACCTGTTAGGCTTATATATGTGCTTCACAGATTAAAATGTTCATCCGGCAAATTTGGATGCTATACAACTGGAGGTCTACATCATATGAAAAAATTAGCGTTCTTTACTTTAATTTCAGCGATGACTGTATCCCTATTCGGCTTCGAAAAGGCACAGGCTGCAGAAGGCCATAAAGTGCAGCACGGCGATACACTTTGGCTGATTGGAAAAAAACACGGAGTTTCTGTTAAAGATATTGAGTCTTTAAATCATAAAAGCGGACATTTATTATACGTTGGGGAAGAGCTTCAGATTCCTCAATCAATTTCAGATAAAGAGAAGGATCTGCTTGCACGCATTGTTCATGCTGAAGCAAAAGGTGAACCATATGCAGGCAAAGTGGCAGTTGCAACGGTCGTTTTAAACCGGGTAGAAGATGAGCGTTTCCCGGACTCTATCACAGATGTTATCTATCAGAAGGTATCGGACATTTATGCCTTCTCTCCTGTAGAAAACGGTGCAATTAACGAGCCGGCAGATGAAGAATCAAAAGAAGCTGTCCAGGAAGCGCTCGCTTATCAGGGAATGGACAATGAGGCTGTCTACTTCTACAACCCTGTGACGGCTGAAAGTGACTGGATCCGTTCAAGAGAAATTACGCTTACAATTGGTGATCACGTCTTTGCAAAATAATGTTTCTCAACTCCTTTCCTAAGCGGAAAGGAGTTTTTTTGCTCATTCGAATAAATCCTGCCGGGGGAGGAAATATAAGGGAAAGAATGAGCATGAAACGTGGTGAGACAAATGAACGAGATGATGAAGGAAAACGGAAAACCAAAACAATCGATGGCTGAACTGATCACCTGCTTTAAATCGTCATCTGATTTTGTTCAATTTGAGCACGATGCAAAAGAGCTGAAATTCTGGATTTCCTACATTAGGACAGTAGTGGATCCGACACTTTTGCATGAAAGTATATTAGGGCCGCTGCTTAAGGAAAAATGGACGAGTCTGCTTCAGCTCAAAGAGATTGTGCCAATAGAAGAAGTCATCATAACGATCGATACAGATGTTATATCAGAAAAGCTGCTTGAAGGGTATGTCATTATTTCCATGACAGAATACGGGACGCCCTGTGCGCTTCTTAGATCAACCCTGAATAAAGCAAGGGATATTTCTCTCCCTGAAGTGGAGTTCAGTGTAGTAGGGCCAAAGGAAGCCTTTGTCGAGGCGCTCGAGTTTAATATAAATCTTATCCGCAAACGGATACAGGTGCCGCAGCTGCGTGTTAAAGAACTGCAGATAGGTGACTTGTCAAAAACCAAAACAGCGGTTCTTTATATTGATAATATTGCAGATGAAGAAAACGTCAACACGATTATACAAAGACTGAAAAACATCCATTATGATCAGATTGGCGACAGCGGATATGTGGCGCAGTTCATATCTGACAACCATAACTCGCCGTTTCCGCAGGTGCTTGATTCTGAAAGGCCTGACCGGGTTGCAGCCGTACTCGCTGAAGGGAAGGTAGCTGTAGTTGTCGACGGATCTCCTCAGGTTCTGATTGGACCGACGACGCTTATCGAATTTTTCTCATCCTTTGAAGATTATTATTTAAACTGGGTGCTTTCATCCTTCTTCAGGCTTATAAGAGTTTTTGCGGTTGCCTTCTCCATATTGGTTACACCGGTATATGTAGCAACTCTGACTTTTCATTATGAACTGATTCCAAAAGATTTGCTCAGCACACTAGTAACATCCAGGAGAGAAATTCCGCTGCCTCCTATATTGGAAGCTCTCTTTCTCGAGCTGACAATTGAACTATTGAGGGAAGCAGGGGCAAGGCTCCCTACGAAAGTCGGCCAGACAATCGGCATCGTGGGCGGGATCGTTATCGGGACGGCTTCTGTTGAAGCGGGTCTTACAAGTAATGTCCTGCTTATTATCGTTGCCCTGGCAGCCCTCGCTTCTTTTACAACACCTGTTTATAAAATGGGCAATACAATCCGGCTTCTAAGGTTTCCGTTTTTACTTTTTGCGCAGGTATACGGGCTTTTGGGCATTGTATTGTGCTTTTGTTTTCTGGCGGCCCATCTTCTCAGGCTTACATCGCTCGGCCGTCCGTTCCTGGTGCCGATTTTCCCTGCAAGAGCAAGGGATTTGAAGGATGCGATCATCAGGTTTCCATTTTCAACATTAAGCAAAAGACCGCTTGCTCTCAGAACGAAAAAACCGGACAAATTCTCATCGAAACAGGCAAAACAGAAACACGACATTGACGAGTAGACTGCACAAAGGAGGTGTCCCGGACTTGAAAAAAATTGCCGAACGCTATCAGGTTTCGCCCTATATGGTTTTCTACCTGATACACGCCCTGCAATTCGGTGTAGGTGTACTCGGGTTTCAGCGCTTTATTTCTCTTGATTCCGGGCACGACGCATGGATTGCTGTCCTAGGATCAGGGCTTGCAGTCCATATCGCAGTGTTCTTGATCTATCAGATACTTAAAGATCAAGAAGGCAACATTCTTGATGTGCAGAAAAAGCTTTTTGGGAAATGGATAGGAAATGCTCTTAATGCTGTGGTCATCATTTACTTTACCTGTCTTGCCACCAATGTACTAAGAACGTTTATTGAAGTCATCCAGGTGTGGATGTTTCCAGACTTAAATGTCTGGCTCTACAGCTTCCTCTTTCTCGTCCTCGCTTATTACATATTAAGCGGCGGATTCAGGGTGGTGGCCGGCATCGCTTTTTTTGGGGTCGTTCTTCCCAGTTATTTAATTCTGACCTATCTTTTCACACTTAAATTTGCGAATTTTAACAATCTGATGCCGATATTTGACCACTCATTAACAGATTTATTAAAAAGCACAAAAAACATGTCTCTGACTGTTATTGGATTCGAAGCGCTGTTCATGTACTATCCGTTTATAAAAAACCCCGAAAAATCAAAAAAGTGGGCTCATATAGGTATAGCAGTAACAACCCTTCTCTATTTGATCATCATGCTGTTCAGCATTATTTACTTCAGTGAAGAACAGCTGCAGAAAAATGTGTGGGCAACCCTTACAATCTGGAAAATCGTTGAAATGCCGTTTGTAGAGAGATTTGAGTATATAGGCATCGCAAACTGGAATCTTGTCATTCTTCCAAATGTCTGTCTCACGCTTTGGTGCGCAAGCAGGGGAATGAAGCAGCTGATTAAAATTAAGCAAAAATACACGATCCTTATCGTTCTTGCTGTCACCTATGCCGGGATCAACTTCATGAATAGCCGTGAGCAGATCAATACGCTGAATTCATTTCTGGGGGAAGTCGGATTTTACGTTTTTATAGCCTATATTCCAATGCTTTATTTATGCACTCTTATATACAGGAAACTAAAAAAAGGGGGCAAAAAAAGTGAAAAAGCGTAAATGGCTGATAGTCCTTATTCCGCTGTTTTTGACAGGCTGCCTTGAAAAAGAAATTCTTGATGATGTGAACATTATTACAGTCGTCGGGTATGACATGGAGAGCTCAGACAGGATGAAAGGCACGGTCATTATTCCTGTTTACACACAGGATGCCCCCGTCGAAAGCGAGATTATTGAGGATACGTCCTCTACAGAAGTGAGCAAAGACATTCTGACCCATCTCCAGCGGAAATCATCTGATCCGCTTGTGCTCGGGAAGATATCGGTCGTCATATATTCAGAAGAGGTTGCAAAAAAGGGGATTACAAATCTTGTGGACACGCTTCAAAGGGATGCCAGCGTAGGCTCAAGGGTTTATCTCACTGTCGGCAGGGAGAATGCAAATGAAATCATGAAGTCGGAGTTTGGAAACAGAGGAGCGGCACCTTATATTTCAAATTTGATTAAGCATAACATTGAAAACCGGGATGTCCCCAAAACAAATCTTCATATTTTTCTGTATGATCTGTATTCAAATGACTCCGATCCGTACTTGCCGATATTAAAGAAAAATGAAGCAGGTTCTGTTGAAATTGATGGCCTCGCCCTGTTTAAAGAAGACAAAATGATCGGTGAAATTCCTAATGAAAAATTGTTCTTCTTTAAACTGATTGCTGATAAATTTACAGAGGGATCCTATGCTTTAAAGCTTCCGGACAAGAACCAGGTAGCTATTAAAACGATTTCTTCAGACAGGAAAGTGAAGCTTGATAAAGCTGACCCTTCAAAGATTACAATAGATGTAAAAATTAACGGCTTTGTCCAGCAGTATACCGGCAAAATGATTACGCCAAAAATTAAAAACCAGATGGAAAAAGCGTTTGAGAAGGTGGTTGCTGAAGAGTCGCTTGAGCTTATTGAGCAATTTAAGGAACAGAATGTCGATCCGTTAGGACTGCACGATATAATCAAAAGCAAAGTAAGAGGATTTACTCAAAAAGACTGGAAAGAGACCTATCCTGAGCTTTCAGTGAAAATTAAGCCGTCTGTCACCATCACAGAAACAGGCGTGATCGAATAAGCGCCCTAAATACTAAAATAATTTCATGCCTTGTCTCATATCCTGTTAGCAGGGGGGAGCAGCATGAATTCTTTTTTTAAAGGAACATTGTTATTAATCGTCGCAGCCTTTTTCAGTGAATGCATCGAATTCTTCGTCAATATGATTCTTGCGAGGGAGCTTGGAGAAGAGGGCATGGGAAGGTATATGTCCATTTTGCCTGTTATCTTTTTGGTGATTGTTCTGGCAAGTCTTGAGCTTCCCATTTCAATTTCAAAATACATAGCAGAAAATAAGAAAGTCCTTCACTACAGCATGCTGCAGCATGCCCTGAAAATGACGGCTGCCGTCACATTCACCGTATTGGCAGGGACTTATATCCTCTTTACGGCCACACCGCTGCTGGATGGCTTTCATCCCGCAGTCAAATGGCTGTTTATCGGCCTCATCCCGATTGCCTCATTTTCATCCATTGCCCGGGGATACTTTATGGGTGTGCAGCAGATGGGGAAGATCGCGGTGTCCAATTTTCTGAGAAAAGCCGTCCAGTTCACCGTTCTGCTTTGCGTTTTCTCTGTATTTAACTTTAGCCAGCAGGCGCTTCTGATTGCTCTGTGTGCTTTTATAGGCAGCGAATTGATTGTCTTTCTCTACCTGACAAGCATGTTCATGATTCACATGCATGCACTCAGGCGGGGGAGCTTTACTCCAATTACAGGAACAGAAGCCCGGAAAAAACTGCTTTCTGTCTCCCTGCCGACAACAGGCTTGAGAATTTTTCATGCGATAACAAATGCCATCCAGCCTTTTCTGATTCAGACAGCCCTTGTGGCCGCCGGATTCGGGGCAGCAGCCGCAACAGAGCATTTCGGCATGCTGACTGGCGTTGCCATGTCGATTGGTTTTTTTCCGGCATTTATTGCCCATTCTCTTATGATCATGCTTATACCGACTGTTTCGGATGCTTATGCTCAAAAGGATACGAAAACATTGCGCAATCTTCTGCAGCAGTCCATGTCCTTTACTATGCTTTACGGGGTTCCGGCGGTTTTCATTATTTATCTGTTTGCTGAGCCCCTGACAAGTCTTTTCTTTTCATCTGATCAGGCAGCCTTTTATTTGAAACTGCTCTGGCCGTATTTCCTGTTTCACTTCTTCGTCATCCCCATGCAGGCTTATTTAATAGGTCTCGGGCTTGTAAAAGATGCTTTTTATCATACGCTCTGGTCGCATATCGTTTCGTTTGCGATGATTTTTTTCCTCGGTTCGAGAGAGTCGCTTCATATGACCGGCATCATACTCGGCATGAACACGGGCATTGTGCTCCTGACGTTCATGCACTATTTTACAATCTGCGAGAAAATAGGCATTACCGTGTGGCTGACAAAAAGAAGAGACAATGTTTACCGATGATTCGAAATAAACTTTCTAGTCTGCAAATAACGGAGCGGGTTGAAAAAGTCCTGTGTCCAACGTAAAATACAGAAATAACTTCATACGTTTTCCTTATATAATCATGGAGATATGGTCCATAAGTTTCTACCTGGCAGCCTTAAATTGCCGGACTATAGGGAAAGTAAGAACGGATCGTCCATTTATTGAGGCCATTGTTCAAGCTTTCTTTGTAGAGAGATGAACTGCGGTCTCTTTTTTTTTGGTAAAGAGGTCAGACATCCGACCGCCGAAATGATTCGCTAAGGAAAACGGCTGTTGATTACGAAAAATGGGGGCATACAACTTGAGCATTTTATATGGAATACTATCACTTGCAGGCATTCTGTTTCTTGGCTGGCTCCTCAGCAGCAGCCGCAAAAGCATTAACTGGAAAACGATCGGCATCGGACTATTGCTTCAGACTGTTTTTATCCTGTTTGTCCTTAAAGTAGAGGCAGGGGCCTTTATCCTTGAAAAAGCAGCTTTAGGCGTTCAGAAAATGATTGATTTCAGCTCTGAGGGAATTCAATTTGTATTCGGAGGATTCTACGGGGAAGAAACGAACATTACCTTTGTTTTTGCCATTAATGTTCTTGCAGTGATCATTTTTATTTCTGCCCTTATATCCGCACTTTATTATATGAGAATTATTCCTTTTGTCGTAAGAATCATCGGCCTTTCAATCGGCAGACTGCTTGGGACAACAAAGGTTGAGACGTTCAGCGCTGTCGGCAACTCATTTCTTGGCCTTGTCGAAGCGCCGCTTCTTGTCCGTCCTTACTTGAAGGATCTGACCCGTTCGGAGCTGTTTGCCGTCATGGTAGGCGGAACCGCATCTGCCAGCGGAGCCATTCTTGTCGGATATTCGTTAATGGGCATTGAGATGAAGTATTTGCTGATTTCGGTTTTCAGCGTTCCGTTTGTTTCTTTGATAACAGCCAAACTTCTTGAACCTGAGACAGAAGTTTCAAAAACAAATGACAATGTGATGATGGAAAAAACGAAGCATGCCAACGTATTTGAGGCCATTGCAGAAGGTGCAGTGAGCGGAGTGTCGCTAGCACTTAATATCGGGGGACTGCTGATTGCTTTTATCAGTATTCTTGCCCTTGTCAACGGGGGACTTGGACTTCTTGGAACGGACCTGTCCGAAATTTTCGGGTACGTATTTTATCCGCTTGCCCTGATGATTGGCGTTCCGTTTGATGATGCATTTAAAGCGGCTTCCATTATTGGAACAAAGCTGTCAGTCAATGAATTTGTCGCCTTTATGGATTTAAGCAAGTCGATGGAGGAGCTTTCGCCTAAAACAACAGCCATCCTGTCAATAGCGCTATGCAACTTTGCCAATCTTTCTTCAATTGGACAGCTGATTGTCGGACTGGGCTCGCTCGAACCTTCAAAACGCCCGCTCGTTTCAAAGCTCGGATTCAAGGCAATTATCGGCGGGACACTTGCAAGCTTCATCACAGCTGTGTTTGTGGGCATGTTCATGTAAAAATTGAAAAGGACAATTTCTAAAGAGGAAAAAGGTGCGTAAAGTTAGGAAGAAGTAACTCCAGGCAGGAGGTTTTAATATGGGAATCAAAACCATTAAAATTTCAGTGCTGTACCTGGCTGCCGGGCTGTTTCTCGGTTTGTACATGTCCATGGCCCATGATTATGTGCTTGCGCCGGTTCATGCACACGTGAATCTTCTCGGTTGGACGACGCTGACCATTGCGGGTATTCTGTATTATTTATTTCCTGAGCTGACGGACCACTTTCTTGCGAAATCTCATTTTTGGCTGCACAACATCGGCCTGCCATTAATGATGATCGGCCTGGTGTTTGCTGTATCGGGAAACAGCAGCCTGCTTTTCCTGACCATCGCCGGTTCCTTTGCAGTTGTCGCGGGTTTGTTATGTTTTGTATGGAATGTGCTGGTCAATTTAAAGTAGAATGGAAAAAGGAAGCAAACTGCTTCCTTTTTTTGCTGTTCAGCTTTTGTATGTGAATTCCTGAAGTTTACCTGATCCGCTGCATGAACGGCATGTCCGGGATAAGGGAAGAACAGAATGGATCTTCACCTTGCCTGACCCGCTGCAGCTTCTGCAAACAACAACTAATGCCATCAAGCGTTCACCTCGCCAAGAAAATAGATAGAAACCACTATCTATTTTGGGAATCATGAAGAGGTATTATACATTTTTCAATGAAAATGACAGCCATTCTTCGCGCAGCATGCCCATCTTAATGGCATCATAATAAACGCCATTGTAATATCGGCACTTCCTGATCCTGCCTTCTTGCCGCATGCCTGTTTTTTCTGCCACCCTGATCATTCTTGTATTTCCCGACCAAGTGGATAAGCCAATCCTTATGAGCTTGTATTTTTCAAATAAATGCCGGACCCAGAGCTTTAAGGCCTCTGTGCCTGCTCCCCTGTGCCAGTCGGACGGCTCGTAAATGACGATCCCGACCTCAAGCCAGTTAGAAGGCTGATGCTCCCAGTAGTATGTCACCATTCCAATCAGGCGTCCGTTTACTTCAATATACATTTTATTTGAATACAAATCTTTTGCTTCTCTTTTTTTCTCCTTTTCAAAATCTCTTCTTGTCATAAAGCCGACAGGGAAATAGGGAGCGTCCCATTTCTTCCACTCTGGATCTTTTTCACCGTATATAAACTCCCATAATATAGGGATATCATCATGGTTCAGCCTTCTGAGAAGGACATTTTTTCCTTGAATCATACCATTATCCCGCCTCCTTTCTTCCTTTTTTCTCCACGTTTTACTGGAATCCTTTTCCAAAGTGAAGTTTTTTTAAAAAAAAAGACCGGTTATCGGAACAATTTGCCTTAATTCATTTCCGGTGGGAATACGATTCAAATGATAATAATTATTAAATAGAAATAATAATAATTTTTAGTTGAGTTTCGGTGACATTTTGCTATAATAGAACATACACTAGTTCAAAACCTTTATATATAGGTTACTGTTGCTGCTCTGAGGGCAGCATTTGTGTTTTATACAGAGAATGATGATGATTATGATTCTCAATTAAGGAGGCTTACAATGAGCTTAAATGAAAATGCGATTGAACATGGCGGGAAATCAGTGATTAATAGAATAAAAGAAAACGGCGAACTTATAGCGGCACTTCTATCGGGATTGCTGATCCTTTGCGGATGGCTCCTGCAGACACAGCAGGGAGACACCCCATTTACAGCTGCCCTGTTTATATCGGCATTCATTATAGGAGGGTATGCAAAAGCGAAAGAAGGCATTGAAGAAACGATTGAAGACCGCAAGCTGAATGTTGAACTTCTGATGGTTTTTGCAGCCATCGGATCAGCACTTATCGGCTATTGGGTAGAGGGAGCCATTTTAATTTTTATCTTTGCGCTGAGCGGTGCACTCGAAACGTTTACAATGAACAAAAGTGAAAGAGAACTTTCTGCACTCATGGAACTTCAGCCGGAAGAAGCGTCACTGCTGAAAGACGGAAGAGAAATACGAGTGCATGTGTCAGAACTCAAAGTAGGAGACAGAATTGTTGTCAGACCTGGTGAGCGGATTGCAACAGACGGGGAAGTGGTCTCAGGAACAACAAGCATCGATCAGGCAGCGATAACCGGTGAATCCATTCCGGTCGAGAAAAAGACGGAGGATACCGTCTATGCAGGAACCGTTAACTTGAGCGGTTCCATCACAGTAGCTGTTACAAAAAACAGCGATGAAACACTTTTTAAGAAAATTATTGAGCTTGTGCAATCCGCACAGTCTGAGAAGTCACCATCCCAGCTTTTTATTGAACGATTTGAAGGCACGTATGTAAAAGGTGTTCTTGCGGCAGTTGCCCTCATGATGTTTGTGCCTCATTACCTGCTTGACTGGAGCTTCAGCGAAAGCTTTTACCGCGCCATGGTCCTGATGGTCGTTGCGTCGCCATGTGCTCTTGTTGCATCCATTACACCCGCAACACTGTCTGCCATTTCCAATGGAGCCAGAAACGGACTCCTCTTCAAAGGGGGCGTTCATTTAGAGCGCTTGAGCAAATTGAAGGTCATCGCTTTTGATAAGACAGGGACTTTGACAAAGGGAGAACCGCAAGTAACAGACGTGATGATCCTAAAAGAGATGAATGAGACAGATGTTCTGTCTGCAGCAGCTTCAATTGAAAAACAGTCAAATCATCCCCTGGCAAAAGCGATTGTCAAGCATGTTGAAAAAGAATATCCTCATGTAGAGACTGGTATGGCTGAAGTTCAGGAGCAATCAGGGTTTGGTGTGAGCGCTGTATGGAAAGGCGGTAAATGGAGTATCGGAAAGCCTGACCAGAATGAACCGCAAAACAAGCTGACTGAATTTGGACTGAAAAAGGCACAAGAAGGGAAAACAGTCGTTTATGTAAAAAATGAGGAGACTCTTGCAGCCGTACTTTGTCTTCAGGATGGCTTAAGACATGACGCTGTATCGGCTATACGGGAACTGAAAGAAGCAGGAATCCATACCGTTATGCTTACAGGAGATAATGAATCTACGGCAAAATCAATTGCTGAAGCTGCAAATGTGGATCAGTATGTGGCGGAATGTCTGCCTGATGATAAGGTGTTTGAAGTGAAAAACCTCGGAAAAACATACGGACAGACCGCCATGATCGGCGACGGCATTAATGATGCCCCAGCCCTTGCAGCGGCTAATGTCGGCATTGCAATGGGGGAAGGCACGGATGTGGCACTTGAAACAGCAGATGTCGTTCTGATGAAAAATGACCTGACAAAGCTGAAAAAAGCGATTGAGCTTTCTAAAAAAATGGACCGGATCGTGAAGCAGAACATCGTCTTCTCCATGTCTGTCATCGCCCTGCTTATTTGTTCAAATTTTCTTCAAATCCTTGATTTGCCCCTTGGCGTCATAGGACATGAAGGCAGCACAATCCTTGTTATATTAAATGGTCTCCGCCTTTTGAAGGCATGAAAAAACGGACGAATTATTTTCGTCCGTTTTTTTGCGGAAAATTACTGTTCTCCGGCCGGTTCTTCATCCGGCCGTCTGCTTACGATGACGTAAGCGGATGAAATGCAGATAAAGCCAAGAATCCAGCCAATGAGCGAGCTGTAATAAAACCAATCTGTTAATTGAATAAAGATAAATGGCGAAGCAAAACCGGCAAGACATAATAGCAGGACTATTCTGCGTTTCATCCATTTCAGCAATGCGAACATCTCCTTAACTGGGTAAGAACATACTCCACCATTCATTATACATAAAAACATGTGCTGTGAAAAATGTGCATCCATCTTTAAACAATCGATCCCCTAGAGAAAGAAAAATCCAAGTGAAATGATGACACCGCTGATAAGGAGCACAAAAACGCAGTAGCCCATAATGTCTTTTGCTTTTAAACCTGCTATGGCAAGAGCAGGAAGCGCCCAGAACGGCTGAATCATATTCGTCCATGCATCACCCCAGGCAACGGCCATCGCGGTCTTTGGCATGGATACATCGAGTGCTTTGGCAGCTTCAATCATAACGGGTGCCTGTACCGCCCATTGTCCGCCGCCGGATGGGACAAAGATATTAACAAGTCCCGCACTCCAGAATGCAAGAACCGGGAATGTCTGCTGATTTGAAATGGAGACGAAGCCTTCTGAAATGACCGCAGCGAGTCCGGATGTGACCATCATCCCCATAATGCCTGCATAAAACGGAAACTGAATGATGATTCCAGAAGTGCCTTTAATGGCTTCTGCCACAGCATTCAGGAAATTCCTCGGAGTGCCGTGGAACAAGATGCCCAAAAATAAAAACATGAAATTTACTACATCCAGGTTCAGCAGAAATCCATTCTTCATAAAATAAGAAATAAGGTAGATCAGGCCCATTATGCCAATGACCATTGAGATGATTTTGCTGTTTTCAGCCTTTTCAGCCGGAGTGTGAGAGGCAAACTCGAGCGAAGCAGCTTCAGCGCCTGTCTCATTCAAAAGAGCAGGATCAATTGATATCGTCTCCTCTTTTCCCGGCATCATCAATCTGTTAACAAGCGGGAGTGCGATAAACAATACGGCAACAATGATCAGGTTGAACGGGGCAAAAATGGTTTCGGATGTCGGAATCAGTCCAATCAGATCCTGTGCAAAATGCCCTTCTGTTGCAATCGTCAGCGGAACAGAGCCTGAAATTCCTCCATGCCAAATAACAAATCCGCTGTATGCGCTTGCTATCAAAAGACGGTAGTCAACATTTGTTACCTTTTTAGCTAGCTCCTTAGCAAAAAGTGCTCCGATGACAAGGCCGAAACCCCAGTTGATAAAGCTTGCGATCATCGATACTGCCGTTACATAGACGATGGCCTGACCGGGTGTTCTAGCCGCGGAAGCCATTGCGCTGAGCCCCTTTTTAAAGAGGGGGCTGCTTGCGAGAACGTGGCCTGTTACAAGAACGAGCACCATCTGCATGGCAAAACTGAGCAGTCCCCAAAATCCTCCTCCCCAGAATTCCACCATTTGAAGAGGGGTGGACGGCGTAAAGATAAGACCAAGGAAGAAAACGGCAAGAGTTAGAATAATGACGAATAAATACGGGTCGGGCAAGTAGCGCTGCATAAGCCTGTTCGACAGTGAAATGACTGCTTTCATTCGTTTCCCTCCAATTTTAGTTCTTGTGTGCACTAAAATGTATTCGCTTTCAATGCGCAATCTCCTTTTTTACACCAGATTCTATGATGAGGTTTTAAAATGATGATAAACTAGTTAAAGAGTATGTATGTTGATGACAAATAAATAATCATTTTCTGTATTTACACAATATAGAAAATAGTGTAATATTACACCACGAACACAAATGATTGCTTTTCTGTGAAACGTGTACAAAGGAAGGGGCATGTAAGATGAAAAAAACGATCCCGCTTGGCTATGCAGCTTCAATTATTTTTATCCTCTCAGGCATCATCTTTTTCTTTGCATCAAACTGGGGAGGCTTTGAACGAACGGAAAAGACCGCCCTTGCAGCAGGTATTATGATTCTGTTTTATGGAGGAAGCTTTCTTTTTGGAAAATGGATGAAGAGGCCGGATTTGACCAGATGGCTGCTGGTTGGCGGGGCAGTGTCCTTTGGGGCTGCCGTCGCTCTGATCGGGCAAATTTACAATTCACATGCAGACAGCTATCTCCTTTTTGTCATATGGCTGATTCCACCCCTGCTGCTTGCTGTTATTACCCGCTATCAGCCTTTTGCCATACTATCCTACGTGCTGTTTATGCTTTCTTACTGGTTTTATCTCTATCCGTCAAGCATCTTTCTTTACCGGACGGAATTTGAGCAGCTCCTCATTTATCTGGGCATCGTGGTGCTGAATGGCCTTGTCTTTTTTCTTGCAAGGTCACTGGGTCTGAAGGTGCTTGAATATTGTGCGTTTGCTGTCGTTCACCTCTTTTTGATCATCATGTCGTTTTACTATGTATTTGAAACCTACAGTCTCTGGATGAATGTCCTGTTCCTTGCCGTTCTTTTGTTGAGCTATTTTTCTTTCATGAAAAAAGCGGGGCATCAGGGCCTGACGTTTATTGGCTTCACAATGGCCGGCATCTATGTTCTGTCAAAATATATCGAGATGAGCATACGACTGTCAGATCAGCTTGGAGGACTCAGCTTTTACTTTTTCACCATTCTTCTGGCTCTTATCTTTTTAGGTGCCGGGATTTTTGCAGCAGTGAAAGCAGCTAAACAGGCATCAAGTGATTCGGCAGCGTTTAAAGTGTCTAAAAATATTCTGATTGTCATCATCACGTTCACATCTTCCATTTTACTGTCATCAAGCTTGGCGGGCTTGCTTTACCTTATATTTGAGTCCTCCTATGCTTTGGCAATCGTGAGTATGGTGTTTCTGATTTTGGCTGCAGTGCTGAAAACAGTAAATCCTGCAGCAAGATATACGCTTTACATTACAGGATTTTTGTCAGCTCTCGGGGTCCTCACCATCATGGATACAGCGGCTGTTTATCTTTTTCTTATAGCGGGAGCAGTCATCCTCTTAATTGAGAGGGAAGGTTTCCTTCAATTTCTTTCTTATTCTTTCGTGCTTGCTGTATTGCTTAATCTGTTTTCCGCTCATTTTGAGTGGACGGATCATTTCAGAGTGATTCTTGCAGCCTTGTCACTCATCCAATTTGCCCTTTTGCTGGTTCCGTTCAAGCCTCTGCGAAAGCTTGACAGTGTATTTCTGGCATATGGGTTTCTGCTGTTGTATCCTGCAGCGTTCTGGGGGACAGACTGGCGGGAAACACTTGTATATCAGATTTTGTATTTTGGACTGAATCTTGCGGCACTGGTCATTTATCAGCAAAAGGAGGAAGTGTTTAAGAGAAATGCAGCCTGGGTGTTTTTCATTCTGTTTTTGACAGGCTTATATTACGATTTTGCCTGGAAGCTTCTTCATAAATCGGTCACTTTCCTGGTTATTGGCATCGTGCTGTTTGCAGCTGTCCGTTACTTTGACCAGGAAAAGAGAGCAGGGGAATCTGCATTTTCAAAAAAGAGATGGGCGATGATTGCAGCAGTTGTCCTTCTGCAGCTGGGATTTACGGGATATCAGTCTGTTGCCAATGAGACTGCCTTAAAAGAAGGAACGTCTGTCATTCTTCAACTGGAACCGCTGGATCCGAGATCTGTGCTGCAGGGGGATTATGTTCAGCTTAGATATGAAGCCGGCCGTTTTGAAGGGGATGAAACCATGAAAAGCGGCACGGTTGTCACTGTTAAGGTGAAGAAGGACAGTACTGGGGTTTTCAGACCGGAAGGAAAGCCTGTCATTGGAAGGGCGGCCGACATGGGAGAGCCTGAACAGGACACCGTCTATCTCACCGGGAAATACAACGGCTATGACAGCGTTCATTTCGGCATAGAATCGTTTTTTGTGGAAGAAGGTACCGGTCTTGAGCTTGAACGCTCGGCGAAGTATGCAAAAGTAATCGTATCCCGCGGAGGAAATGCTTTACTGAAAGATGTAAAAAAGGATCTTTCTTCATTAAAATAGAAAACATCCATCCAGGCTTCCTGGATGGATGTTTTCTGTTTCTGTTAATTTGTTTCGTTGGCCAGTTTGACCAGCATGTGCGCAAGATAATGTCTTTCTTCATCATTTCCGACTTTCCAAAGCTGGTGGAGAAGATATTCTTCGCTGTTTTTAGGTTCTACGTTATTGGCAAGGTAACCGGCCACTTTTTCTGCGCCTTTGGCCAGCATCTCATCACTCAGTCCGAGACGTTTCCCGGCTTCAACTTTGTCGCCTAAGTACGATTTAAACTCTTCAAAGTCTCTTAGGATCGCGTCCATTTTTTCGTTGTTCATAGAATCCAGCTTGTTCTCAATCTTTTCGGTTTGAATTGACTCGTCTTTTACTTGATGATTTGACATGTTTCTTGCACCTCCTGGTAAAGTTACTTGTTACATTCCCTTATCACAGAGAGGTAAACCTTGGGAATGTGCAAAAGTGCGGAAGAATTCCTTTTTTAAAGGATTAATCATAGGTTCTTCCTTTCCAGGTATAGCCGGTTTTTTTGACAGAAGCAAACATGGACGCATAAAGGAGTAGCAGGAAGGCTGCAGCCGAAAATGGAATGGCAGGGGACAAAGCCAGTGTCTGCCTGCTGCGTAAGTCGATGTATGCTTTTTGCAGTACGATAAGCAAGTAGGGGACAAAAAAATGCAGGTTCATTTTCCCCTGAATCAGTTCTGTAATTCCATAGAGTGCTAGAAAAAAAGGAAACAGGTAGACCAATCCGTAAAACAGCGAAAAGAGAATAACAATTAAAATTGATCGCCCAAACCCCGGAAAAATGTTTTTTTTGAACCCTTCCCAAACAGCTTTATTGCTGTCATACATATAACAGGTGACATACTCCGTGACATTCGCAAGGACCGCGCGATATCCGTTTTGTTTCGTGATTTTTGCAAGAGCCACATCATCTACTATGGCGTCTTTAACCGCCTTATGTCCCCCGAACTTGCGGTATGCGTTTTTTTCAAACATGATAAAAGCTCCGTGTGCAGCGGATGCAGCTGCCATAGGTGTGTAATTGGCAAGGTAAAGGGGAAGATGAAAATAGATTAAGAGATGCTGCATGGGCACAAGCCATTTTTCCAGAATTGTTTTAACCGGAAAGCGGGGAAAACCGGAAAGCATGTTTGCTTTTTTTTGTTTCATTAAGGCGAGAGAACGTTCGATCGTATGTTTATGTACGCGAACATCTGCATCAAGAAATAAATAATAGTCGCCTGATGCCATGCTGCTGAGCTGGTGGCAGGCAAACACTTTGCCTGCCCAACCATCAGGCAGGTCTGAACCTGTCACAATTTTAAACCGGCTGTCATTCCTTGCTGCATTAGTCAGGATTTCTTTTGTCCGGTCTGTAGACTGATCATCAAGCATGATGATTTCAAGGTTTGGATAGGAAAGGTTTTTAAGGGATGCGGCAAGATCTTCTGCATTTTTTTCCTCATTGCGGAGGGGAATCAAGATTGATACTAAAGGTGCCGCACCTGTCGAACCTTTTTTTAAAGACGGCATGAAAAGTGAATTAAGTATAGTCCAGGCGAGAAGACAGGCTAGGAAAATCTCAAACAGGAGAAGCATGGAATCACATCCTTTTATACATATAAAATAAGGGCAAAAGGCAAAAGAAGGATGAAGCTCAGTGCTTATCCTTCTTGCATGTTCAGGAAATTTCTTTGTCTTGATTGATTTGAGGCTTTTTGTCTTCATGTTCTGCTATTAAATCTGCGGTCAGCTGTCCGGATAGGGTGACCATCGGCACTCCGCCGCCCGGATGGGTGGATCCTCCGACAAAATACAGATTCTCAAGCAGCGTGCTTTTGCTCGGGATTTTAAATCCTCCATTTTTCTTCCGGTCTGTAGCAACTCCGTAAATCGAGCCGCCGTTCGCTCCGTATAAACTTTGAAGGTCGTTTGGTGTAAACGTATATTCAAATTCAATATGCTCTCTCAACCCGGTCATCCCCATGCGCTCAAGCTTATCAAGGATTTGTGCCCGGTACGTTTCTTTTCTGAATTCCCAGTTCTCACCCTCCTTAAGAGGAGGAACATGAGTAAGAACAAACAAGTTTTCTTTTCCGGAAGGTGCCTGAGTCGGATCGGATTTTGCCGAAATGCCGACATAAACCGTCGGGTCATCTGCAAGCTTGCCTTCATTAAAAATCTGATGAAATTCTTTTTCGGGATCTTCCGAGAAAAAGAAATTATGATGGGCAAGATTTTCGTATGTCCGGTCTACCCCAAGAAGCATGACCAGACCTGATACGGTAGGCTCATATTTTTGGAGATCTGACGCCTTCTGGCTGCTGCCGGCTTTGTCTTTAAGAAGCGTATTGTAGGCAGGAATGGCTTCCAGATTGGATACAACAATGTCTGCATGAAGGATTCTGCCATCTGCAAGCTCGACGCCGGCTGCTCTTGAGCCCTCAGTGACAATACGTTCTGCCTTTGTGTTCAGCAGAATGTCAGCACCTAGTTCATGAAGCAGTTTGTTCATGGCCAGTGCAATGTTGTACATGCCGCCTTCAACGTAGTAGACGCCAAGCCCGAGCTGCACATGAGTCAGCTGCGAAAGAACGGCAGGGGCATGGTAAGGTGAAGAGCCTATGTACATAATCAGAAAATTGAACAGCTGTCTGATTTTCTTGTTTTTAAAATGTTTGCGTGTGACGCCGTCCATTGATTTCAGCGGTTCCATCATCAGCAGTTCCTTCACGCTGTGAAGAGAGCGGAGATCATTCAGGCCGGATAGGCTTTTGCTGTAAAAGCTCTTCATGCTGTATTCATACATTTTACTGCAATACTGCAGGTAATCAAAGAATTCGTTTGCATCTTCTTCGGAAACTTTTTTGAGTTCCTCAAGCATAACAGGCAAATCGCTTGTTAAATCAATCGTTGTCCCGTCTTCATAGAATGTTCTCCAGCCCGGCTCAATCCTTTTAATGATCAGGTAATCTGATAGATTCCGCCCGGCGCTTTTAAATAATTTTTCAAGCACCCAGGGCATTGTCAAAATAGACGGTCCTGTATCAAAGGTATAGCCGAGTCCGCCGCGCATATTAAGCTTGCCGCCGACACGTTCTCCTTTCTCCACTACTGTGACATGATAGCCGTCTGAACGGAGCCTGATAGCCGCTGACAGCCCGCCAAGCCCGCCGCCGATAATGACTGCTTTCTTATTCATCGAAAACCCTCCTTATGAAATTCTTCTAATTTGACTAAACTAATGACCAGTCTTTACAGACATCCATTCTGCCCTGAAAAGCTTGTTTTAAACCAGTTTTGCAGGAGAATGGCGGGCTGTCCGCATGGAGGCGGGACGGATCATTCCATTAGGAAAGTGTGATGTGCATGTTTACAATTGCAGCCGGTATAGCTGCCGGCCTTTACCTTCTATACAGAATTCAGACTCTTGAAAAGCAAAACAGAGATAAAGATTCTCTCCGCAGGCTTTCTATTATTATTCCTGCAAGAAATGAAGAACAGAATATCGGCAGACTGCTGCATTCGCTGGAAGGCCAATATCCAGCCGAAATCCTTGTTGTCGATGATGGTTCAGAAGACAAAACGGCCGAGATTGCGGCTGCATGCGGAGCAGAAGTCATGCATGCGGAGGAACCTCCGGAAGGTTGGCTCGGAAAATCATGGGCATGCTTTTCGGGGGCAAAGAAAGCTAAAGGAGAGTGGCTCATGTTTCTTGATGCAGATACTTTCTTTGAGGAGTTTGGCGCGGAAAAAACGGCCGCTGCCTTTCTTGATCAGGGAGCTTCCGGAATTCTGTCCATTCATCCGTATCACAGCATACAAAAGCCATACGAATCACTTTCTGCTTTTTTCCACTTGGCAGCTTTTTCGGCAATGGGCGCTTTTCGTTTCCTTCAGAGAAAAGGTGTTTCATACGGTGCGTTTGGACAGTGCATGATCTGTACAAAACAAGATTATTTTAATTGGGGCGGCCACGGCCTCATAAAAAACAAAGTCGCAGAAAATATGGAACTTGCCGTCCTTGTAAGCCGGACTGGAGCACCTGTCCGCTGCATAAGCGGAAAAGGCGCTCTTTCAATGAGAATGTATCCGGACGGTCCCGCATCTCTTGTTGCCGGCTTTTCAAAAACATTTGCAAGCGGAGCGAAGGCGACGGATTGGAAGGTTCTGCTTCCATTTGTGCTCTGGATAGCCGGATGTTTATCCTTTTTGACTGAATTCCGGCTGGGTGAGTGGCGGGAGGTATATGCTCTTCTTTATGCTGCTGCTGTTCTGCATATTTGGATGACGGTAAGAAAGATTGGTTCTTTCGGCATCATCACGGCTCTTTTTTTTCCTTTTCATGCCGTTTTTTTCATGCTCGTTTTTTTAACATCTTTCTGGAGGACCTTCATCAGCAAGTCAGCATCATGGAAAGGGAGAAAAATTATTGTAAAGGAAGATGCTAAGTGATCTTGCTGACAGGTGCAGAGGCGGTGGCCTTGAACATAGCGGCATGGGTAGGCATCCACCTTTCAGTTTCTTTGCTGACAAGCAGGATGGACGGCCGCTCCATTTGCCGGTTTAACTGGATGTGGAATGAAAAGTCCGCTGAGGAAAGCGGCAGACTTTATGAACGGCTGATGATCAAAAGATGGAAAGACAGAATGCCTGAAGCTGGCGGTTTGTTTCCGGGCGGCATGTCAAAAAAACACCTGCATGCGGCAAAAGACATGGAACGTTTCGTCCTTGAGACAAAAAGGGGAGAGCTGTCCCACTGGATGCAGCTGTTTGCCTTTCTGCTGTTTATTATTTGGAACACTCCTGGTTCAGTTCTTATCAATGGACTGTATGCAGCCTGCTTCAATTTGCCGTTTATCATGATTCAGCGGTATAACAGGATTCGTCTGAACCGGGCATTATCTAAAAGAAAGATGAAAAAAAGTCATACTCCGGCGGAGGAAGTCAAACCGCCTTCTTTAAGTTCTGATGAAATTGGCGTATGATAGAGAAGAGATATGCAGATGAAGGAGAGAGTGCGGATGAAGAAAGAAAGACTCCAAAAACTCGGCGATTGGCTTAACGAGCAGAACACAGATGCTGCGTTCATATCGTCAACAGAAAATATTTTCTACTTGACAAATTTTTACACGGATCCTCATGAGCGATTAATGGGGCTGTTTGTATTTAAAGAGGCGGAACCGTTTTTTATTTGTCCCGGCATGGAAGTCTCCCAGGCGAGAGACGCAGGTTTTGAAGGTGAAATCATCGGATATGCCGATCATGAAGATCCATGGGAAAAAGTGAAAACGGCCATTCATAAAAGAGGCCGGCAAAATATGAAGCAGGCAGCCGTGGAAAAGGAACTTCTTCCTTTTTCAAGAGCAGAAGAAATTCAGAAGATTCTTCCGGATGCAGCCTTAGTATCAGCTGAAGAGATTATGAATGAGCTTCGTCTTGTAAAGGATGAAAAGGAGCTTGCCGTTCTGAAGCAGGCAGCAGAACTTGCCGACTACGGTGTTGAAATCGGTGTTCAGTCCTTAAAAGAAGGCGTTTCTGAAATGGACGTCCTTGCTAGAATCGAATATGAGCTAAAGCGGAAAGGAATACGCGAAATGTCCTTTTCAACGATGGTTCTGTTCGGGAAAAAATCAGGCCAGCCTCACGGAAACCCTGGGCTTGCAGCCTTAAAAGAAGGAGATTTTGTCCTGTTTGATATGGGCGTTGTTCTTGATGGGTACTGCTCGGATATAACACGGACACTAGCTTACAAATCTGTCAGCAGTGAACAAAGAAAGATCTATCAGACCGTTCTTGACGCACAGCTGCAAGCACTTGATGCAAGCAGACCCGGCACAAGAATCGGAGATCTTGACCAGATTGCACGAGATGTCATTACAAATGCCGGCTACGGCGAGTATTTCCCTCACCGGCTTGGCCACGGGCTAGGCATCAGCGTTCATGAGTACCCGTCTATAAGCCATACAAGTAACGGCGTGCTTAAAGAGGGAATGGTTTATACGATTGAACCGGGCATCTATGTTCCTGAAATTGGCGGCGTCCGTATAGAAGATGATGTATGCATTACAAAAGACGGCCATGAAACGCTGACAAAATTTCCAAAAGACCTGCAAATTATTCAGTAAGACTCACAAACCGCACTGCATGTGCGGTTTGTTTATGCCGTTTGAAGGAACGGCCTGATTTTACAAAAGGGGAAGAGCGACATGAAAAAATGGATTGCACTCATGCTCGGAGCCATGCTCTCGGCTGGCTGCTCAGATGAGGCGGCAGAGCAGCCCGAAACCGGACAGCCTGCTGTTATGCAGGATGAAAAAGAAGAAGTAACAGAAGATGCCGCTGCACCTGCAGTCCAGGAAGAAAAACCGCAGGATAAACAAGAAAGCAGTTCCGAATCATTTATTGAGGCTGAAGTTATCAAAGTAATTGACGGAGATACCGTAAAAGTAATGGCAGAAGGAAGAGAAGAAACGCTTCGCCTCCTGCTTGTTGACACACCCGAAACCGTCCATCCGAATAAACCGGTTCAGCCGTTTGGCCCTGAAGCCAGCCGCTTTGCCAAAGACACGCTCTCAGGAAAAAAAGTCGAGCTTGAACTCGACGTTGGCGAGAGAGACAAGTACGGACGGCTCCTTGTTTATCTTCACGTGGACGGGAAGATGTTTAATGAAATGCTGATAGAAAAAGGCCTTGCAAGAGTGGGATATGTGTATGCTCCGAACACAAAGCATGTAGACCGGTTTTATGAGCTGCAAAAGCAGGCTCAGCAAAGCGAGATCGGAATATGGAGCATTGAAAACTATGCAGCTGAAGACGAGGGGTTCAGGGATCTCCAGGAAAAAGAGGAAGCGCCTGCAGAAAGCAAGGATGAGTCATGCGCCATCAAGGGGAATATCTCTTCTTCAGGAGAGAAAATCTACCATCTTCCAGACGGCCAGTATTATGATGTGACGGAAGAAGAGGAACTGTTCTGTTCAGAAAAAGAAGCCGCTCAGGCAGGATACAGAGCGTCAAAAAGGTAAGCAGCGGGAGTTGATTCCGCTGCTTTTTATATTGCTAACCCGCTAAGATCATTGGAATAACCGGTTTTGCACTTGGCTTGCCTATAAGATAGCCCTGTATAAAATCGATCCCTTTCTCTCTGAGAAAAGCAAACTCTTCTTCTGTTTCAACACCTTCGCCAAGCACCTGAATGCCGAGCTTTTTGCCGATGGCTATGACATTTGACACGAAAGCCTGTTTTTCTGTGTCGCTGTGGCAGTTCGAGATATAATGCCTGTCAATTTTCACATAATCTGGCTGCAGTTCATGAAGCATATCAAGTGTGGCGTATCCTGCCCCTAAATCATCGAGAGCCACTTTCATTCCATTCTCCCTGTATACGTTAAGCACTTTTTTTAAATGAACGACATCCTCTATTTTTTCCGTTTCAACGACTTCAAAGACTAGATCCTGCGGAGAAACCCCGTATTTCTTTACGATATCAAAGGTATGCTTCAGACAATACTCCGGATTATAGATGGTGGAAGGCAGAAAGTTAATAAAGCTTTTAATGCCTGCAGGAATATGAGATGCCTTCGCTTTAATCGCAGCTTCTCTTGCCTTTTTATCCAGGACTGACTGCATGTTCGTTTCGACGGCTGTTTGAAAGAGCCGGTATGGGGAGATTTCCTGATCCATCGCACGCAGCAGTGATTCATAGCCGTAAAGCCTGCCGCTTTGTGCATGGATGATAGGCTGCAGATGGCTGACGAATGTTCCGTTTTGTATAAGATGGACAGTCTCCTCGTTCAAAATATGGGCACAGACTAACTGGAGATCATGAAAAGATGTTTTTTCTTCTTTCATGCCTGAATGAATGGCGGCAAGCCATGGTTTATCTGCAAAAAAAAGAGCTAACGGCAGGATTTTCTCTTTGAGTTCATGTTTAGTTGAATAGGCCAGGTGGAAGCTTCCGTCAGCTTTGAACGTAAAACCGGATGATTCCAGGAAGCTCATATAGGCTGAGTCTGTATTTTTTAGAGTTAAGAAACCAGCCGGGCTGATTGGAAATGACTGATAACAAAACGAACAAGCATGCATGAACAAATCCCCTTTATTTCATAATAAATCCATTATACCAAAATAATAGAATGATATGAATAATAAGGCCTATGAAAATAGACTTATTGGAAGGTTAAACATTTCCATTCTGCCTCCGATAGTAAATGTAGATAAAGAATAAAGGGGTTAAAAATATGAAAAAAGCGGTCATGTTCTGGAGAAATATCAAAATTGGCTGGAAGTTCAGCTTTTCTGTTATGATGTGCATTCTTCTCTTTGCGATCTCTATGATGGTAACGTTTGCACAGCTGAGCAGAGTGGACGGGCATATTTCAGAAATGGACAAATTGAGCACCAGCGCAAGCACAATCACTGAGATGGGTTCAATTTTCCGGTCGATGGATATTGCCATTGCTGATTACATCATTAATCCTACAGATGAAAACAAAGAAAACTATCTTGAAAAGAGAAAGAAATTGCTGGATGCAGGAGACAAAAGCAAAAAAGAATTCAATGATCCGGAAGAAACGGCCCTGTATTTAAAGATGATTCAAAATGACAAAATGTTAAATGATCTTTTTTACATAACGATCATGCCGGCGGTTGAACAAAACAATTCTCAAACGTTAAGTCAGGCGAGAGAGAGAGCCAATGTACTCAGAGATGAGACCATTACAGCCCTCTATGAGCTCAGGGACTTGAAAAACAAAGAAAGAACAGATGCAGCTGAAGATTCCCGCAGCAGCATGGAACAGATTGCTTTCACTTTGCTTTTAGCCTTAGTTGTCTCTATTGTTCTCTCGGCGGCGATTACGTTCGTCGTTCAAAGAATGATCATCAGGCATTTCAACCGGGTCATCCGCTTCTCACATGAGATATCAGCCGGGAATCTAGCTGCGCAGGACCTTGAATATGGTGGAAGGGATGAAATCGGTCAGCTGACCGCTTCCCAAAATGAGCTGAAATCAAAGATGAACAACATGGTCCGCCAAATTAAAAAAGCATCTGAAGAACTTCAAGTGCGAAGCAGAGAGTTAAACAAAGCTTCCGGCGAAGTCAACGAAGGAAGCCAGCATGTATCTGCAACAATGCAGGAGCTTGCTGCAGGTTCATCCGCGCAGTCCAATGCTTCATCAGACATCGCATCTCAAATGGATGACTTCTCAAGGCAGCTCGAAAAAGCGAATGAAGAAGGCGCCTTTATGAGAAAGTCATCAAATGAAGTCATGCATTTAGTTTCACAGGGATCTGTTCAGATGAACTCATCCTCTGCCAGAATGAATGACATCATGGGTGTGATGAATACATCTGCAGCAGAAGTCATGAATCTTGATGGAAAAACAAAAGAAATTGCTGCGCTTGTTACGGTCATTGAACAAATTGCCGAACAGACAAATCTTTTATCTCTCAATGCTGCGATTGAAGCTGCGAGAGTAGGAGAGCACGGGAAGGGATTTGCCGTTGTTGCGGATGAAGTAAGAAAACTAGCTGTAGGGGTATCGGCTTCTGTATCTGATATTACAAGGATTGTTGAAGACTTCAGAAACGTTTCCAAAAATGTAGCAGCCACTTTAAACAGCGGACAGCTCCGTGTGAAAGATTCTGCTTCATCTATTAAACAAACAGGTGAATCATTTGAGATGATCACAAAGTCGATCCGAAAGCTTGATGAAAAGATAGCCAATGTGGACGATTACTTGAAAACAATTGCAGGCGGTATGGTGCTGGTCAACAGGGCGGCAGAAGAAGTTGCTGCTGTGTCTGAAGAGTCAGCAGCTGGGATTGAAGAAGTTTCCGCTTCTGTGCACCAGTCTTCTGAAAACATAAGAGAAGTAGCAGCCTCCTCCGACCGTCTGAAAGATCTGTCTGATGAACTCTCAAAGCTTGTTGGAGAATTTCAAGTATAAGCACGAAACCTGATCATAATTGGTCAGGTTTATTTATATCCCAAAAAATGAAATAAGGAAAAAAATACCGTCATCCAATCAGGACATTTTTCCGTTATCTTTTCATGAAAGCATATTCCTGCTTGAATCCGCGTCAGGTTAATAGCATCATGAAGAGAGGATGACCCTTAAAGGAGGATAAAATGAAGCCATTTTTATTGTTTTTAGTTCTGTTAGCAGCGGCAGCCGGATGCTCCCAGTCGTCTGCTCAAAATGAAAACCGGGAGTCACTTGATCAATCATGGGAAGAGATTGAAAACAAAGCAGATGGAACGACAGTCAGAATGTTTATGTGGGGCGGTGACGAGGGAATTAACCAGTACATTGACGACTGGGCTGCACCGAGGCTTAAAGAACAATATGGACTGACCCTTGAACGGGTTCCGATGGACGCCCCTGAATTTCTTCAAAAGCTCCTGAACGAGAAAAAGGCGGGAGAAAACAAAGGTTCAACAGATATTATCTGGATCAACGGCGAAAACTTTAAAAACGCCAAAAACAGTGATCTTCTGTACGGGCCATTCACAGAAAAGCTTCCGAACTTCAAAAATCATATCAACGGGGATGCCCTTGATATTCAGTATGATTTCGGTGAAAAAACAGAAGGTCTTGAAGCGCCGTGGGGCAAGGTGCAGTTTGTTTTTCACTATGACGGGGCGAAGGTGAAGGATCCTCCGGCATCACTTGAAGAACTTAAGAAATGGGCAGAGGATAATCCCGGAAAGTTCACGTACCCCGATGCAAATGACTTCACGGGAAATGCATTTTTAAGGCATGTTTTCTATGAGTCGGGAGGAGGAGCAGACCTGTTTTTAAAAGAGGGTTTTGATGAAGAACTTGCTGCCTCATCAAGCTCTGATATGTGGACGTATCTGAATGATCTGAAACCATCTCTATGGAAAAAGGGAGCTACTTACCCGAATACGCTGACAGAGCTTGACAGACTGTACAGCAGCGGGGAAGTGTGGATGACAATGGGCTACAACGAAGCAAGAGCGGAAAGCTTAATCGAAAAAGGAATTTTCCCTGAAACGACAAAATCATTCGTGCTTGATTCCGGGTCACTCGGAAACACTCATTTTCTTGGCATTCCATTTAACACTCAAAACCCGGAAGGCGCTATGACGGCCATTAACTTCTTCATGTCTCCGGAAGCTCAGCTTGCGAAGTATGACAGCACATATTGGGGAGAGGGAATGGCTGTTGATCCAGAAACATTTAACGAGGAGCAAAAGAAGAAGTTTAATGACATCGAAAGGGGACAGTCAGTGCTCCCTCAGGATGTGCTCCAAAAAGCGCTTGTTCCTGAAGTGGACGCACAATATGTGAACTGGTTAAAGGAGAATTGGCTGAATGAAGTGGCAGGTAAGAAATAGGCTGAAGCCTGCCGTCCCCGCAGTCCTGTTTACCTTGTTGATGGTTTTTGCAGGACTGTGGCTTGCTGCGGCTGAGAGCTTAACGGCGCCTGATGGAGCGAAAAGCCTGTCAGCGTATCAAGATCTTTTTACTAATGAGTCTTTCAGGGACTCATTATTTTATAGTCTGAAAATCACCCTGCTGTCGACAGTCATCTCTATTTTGGCTGGGCTATTGATTATCAGGTCTGTCTATCCGCTTTTGAAAAATAGATATCTAAAGCTTGCTGCATGGATTCCAATGCTTTTCCCCCATTTTGTATGGGGGTATATGCTGTTTTTACTTTTATCACAGAACGGGTGGATTTCATCCATTTCAACAGAACTGGGACTGATCTCTTCAACAGGCGCTTTTCCTGATTTTATGAAAGATTCAGAAGGGACCGGCATTATTCTCACGTATGTTTGGAAAGAGATTCCGTTCGTTCTTCTCATCCTTCTTCCTGTCTATCTGCAGCTGAATACGGGACGCAAAGATGCTGTGTATACTCTCGGAGGCAATGAATGGGATGCTTTTAAACTGGTGGAATGGCCGGTGCTCATCCCGAGTCTAATTGAAATCTTTATCCTTTTGTTTTCCTTTATTTTTGCAGCCTACGAAGTGCCTGCTCTGCTTGGGACGACTTACCCGAAAATGGTTTCTGTTTTAACTTATGAGTGGTTTTATTCGGGCGACTGGAGCAGAAGACCGGCTGCATTTGCGGTTATGATTCTCTCGACTGCTGTCATTCTGGCAGCTCTGGCAGCTGTTTACCTTCTATTCAATAAGCAAAGAGAAAGAATAACCAGGTCCAGTACGGTGGAAAGCGTCCGACACGGCAGCGGGTCCCGTCCTGTGATGGCCGTTCTGCTGATACTGTTTACAGCCCCGGTGTTATTCGTTATAGCAAAAAGCATGACATCCGGATGGACGGGACTGTTTCCGGAAACTTTCTCAGTAAGAGGATACGCTTTATTGATGGATGAGCCAAAACTGGCAGAAGCTTTGTCTCAGTCCATCACGATAGCCGTCTGTGTGATTGTTTTGAACCTGCTGCTTGGCATACCGGCTGCCCAGGTTCTTGCCCACCATTCTTTTAAAGGGAAATCAGCAGCAGAAACGCTGCTGCTTACACCTGTCATTGTCCCGGTTCTGGCCATCGCAATGGGACTTCATACAGTGTTTATCCAGGCAGGCTTGGCCGGGTCGCTTTCAGGTGTCATCCTGATCCACCTTCTCCCGACTCTGCCCTACACCATCAAGGTAATGCGTTCAGGATTTGAGAGAGCGGGAGTTTTGACGGGCGAACAGGCTGCTCTGCTTGGAGCCGGCAGGTTGAAAGTGTTTTACACCATTTATTTTCCTCAGCTGATTCCGTCCATACGAAGCGTTATTTTTTTGGCATCCACCATCTCCCTGAGCCAGTATTTACTTACAGCTCTAATAGGAGGCGGAAATGTACTTACACTTGCAGGTCTGTATTTTCCTTACTTCAGCAGTGCAGATGACACGGTGATTGCGAGTTTCTCTCTGCTGTTTGCCATCCTTCCGATTGGGATTTGGCTGTTGTTTGAAGGGCTGCTTCGCTTAGTAACTCCATATCAGAAAAGGTGATCGGTTTGAATCAAGGAATAGAACTATGCGCGTTAACAAAAATGTATAAGCAAAAGCCTGTTTTTGACAGGATGGACTTGACCATACACAAAGGGGAAATTGTTTCACTGGTCGGTCCTTCGGGGACGGGAAAAACGACTTTACTGCGGTGCATTGCAGGACTTGAGACGCTGGATGAGGGTGAAATTAAGATTAACGGAGAGAATGTAACCTGGAGTAAACCCCAGAAACGTCCGGTCGTCATGATGTTTCAGCAGCCGCTGCTTTTTTCGCATATGACGGTATTTGAAAATGTTGAGTACGGGTTAAAGGCAGCTAAAAAGAAAAACCGGCGGGAACAGGTCGCTGCGATGCTTGAAAAAGTGGATATGTCAGCTTATTCAGATGCTTATCCAAACGAATTATCAGGCGGCCAGCAGCAAAGGATTTCTCTAGCGAGGGCACTTATCGTGAAACCTGAGCTGATCCTTTTGGATGAGCCGTTTTCAAGTCTTGATCCAGAGCTCAGGAAAAAAATGAGGATGTGGGTCAGAAGGCTGCTTAAGGAAGAGGGCATGTCTGCATTATTTGTTACACATGATATGGAAGAAGCCATGTACATGGGGGACAGGGCAGCCGTGCTTGCTGACGGAAGGGTTCATCAGGCAGATGTCCCGGAAACCGTCTATCTGCATCCTAAAACGGAAGCTGCCGCTTCGATCTTCAGTGAAGGGATGATGACCGGCATCGGCTCCTTTGTGCACATCAGCAACCTGAGACTTGCTGTCGATAAGAAGGAGCAGTATCCATACAGCTATGCTGCTGAAATTGAAGACATTTTCATGAAGCACGGCGTCACTTTCTATACGCTTAAACTGAAAGATGCAAATGATAGAATAACCATCCATTCAGATATATTGGCAGGCATCCAGGATTCAGTCTATGTTGAAGTCGTTCATCCGGAACTCATTCAGACGTTTGATCATTCCGAAAAAGAGGAAGATGCAGGATGAAAAAGAACAGTGTATGGAAATTGCTTGTCATTGCTGCGGGAGCGGGAGTGCTGCTGTGGATTAACAGCCGTTATCTGAATCTGCAGCCTAAGACGATCAAGGACTGGATGTTATCCTTCGGGGCAGCTGCACCGCTCCTTTATATCGTTTTATATTCCGTCAGGCCGTTAATTCTTTTTCCGGCGTCTGTCATGTCCCTTGCAGGCGGCCTTGCTTTCGGCCCCTATCTGGGGACACTGTATACTCTGGCCGGCGCAACAATTGGAGCCGTTGTGGCTTATTTGGCAGCCGGCACCTTCAAGCTTGACATGTTCAGGAAATCAGATAATCAAAGAATGCAGACACTGAAAAAGCAGCTTGAGCAGAACGGATTTTTCTATGTGCTTATCCTCAGGCTGATTCCGATTGTCCATTTTGATGCCATAAGCTATGCAGCCGGCATTTCAAAAGTGAGACTTCTTCCATTCGCGGCTGCAACTTTTATAGGGGTAATCCCGGGTACATTTGCCTTCACCTTTTTAGGATCAAGCTTTGCCGAAGGGAACGTGCTGCTGCTTGCTGCTGCAGGAGCTGTATTTCTTCTTTTGATGCTCTTGCCCCTTCTTTTCAGGGAAAAAGTAAAACAGCTGCTTACCAATGAATCGAAATGAGGAAAATGTATGCTTGATACACATGCAAGAAAATATGTTCAGCCCATCATCCATCATTCTGCAAAGCGTCTCCTGCGAGCGGGACTCACGGCGAATCAGGTGACGGTTCTGGCTTTTATCATCGGTTCGTCTTCCGGCTTTTTCGTTTATATCGGACAGCCTTTCTGGGCCTTGGCCGTACTGTGGCTATCCGGATATTTGGATGCCGTTGACGGAACGATGGCGAGGCTGACGAAACCTTCAGGATTTGGAACCGTTCTTGATATTACATTTGACAGGGTGGTTGAAATAAGTGTCATCGTAGGCCTTGCGTTTGCGTTTCCTGATGCGCGTCTTGCCCTTCTGCTGTTGTCGGTTTCTATTATCCTTTCAATGACAATCTTCCTTACAGTAGGGGCCGTCAGCGAAAAACAGGGAGTGAAAACCTTTTATTATCAGGCTGGACTGGCTGAGAGGACAGAAGGATTTATTTTGTTTTCTCTTATGATTCTTTTAACTGATCACCTTATTCTAATTACCTATTTATTCTTTGCAATTGAACTGTTTACAGCCATGCAGAGGCTGAGAGAAGCGAAAACCATTTTGAAATAGGGGGATCAGACATGGAATATGACGTAATTGTAATTGGCGGAGGATCAGGGGGGCTGACGGCTGCTGCAGGCGCTGCAAGCTTTGGGGCGAAGACGGCTTTAATAGAAAAAGAGAAAGCTTTAGGGGGAGACTGCCTTCACGCTGGCTGTGTTCCTTCTAAAGCTTTTATCGCTGCAGCAAACAAAGTGTACAGCGCTAAAAAAGCAGCAGCCGCGTTCGGACTTACCTCAGGAGGCAAAGCCGATATGAAAAAAGTGATGGAGTCCGTTCAAAGGGCGATAGCTGTTATTCAGGAGCATGATGATGATGAGCGTTTTGAGAGTCTTGGAATCGATGTGATTCACGGCGAGGCCGTTTTTGTTTCAAGTCATGAGGTCAGTGTGGGAGATAACATCCTCAAAGGGAAAAAAATCATTCTTGCAACAGGCTCAAGACCGGCGATTCCGGATATTGACGGCATCCGCGATTCCGGCTATTTGACAAACCGGAATGTATTTAATCTGGAGGTTCTGCCTGAAAGTCTTGCCGTTATAGGCGGAGGACCGATCGGAGTGGAGCTTGCACAGGCTTTCTCCAGGCTTGGGACCCAAGTAACACTTATTGAAAGGTCCTCATTGCCGCTCTCAAAAGAAGATGATGAGATCAGGGAGACCGCAGCCCGCCTGCTAAGTAAGGAATTCACCATTTTAACAGAAGCAGCCATTGAATCAGTGTCTTCTTTTGAAGACAGGAAAGAGCTTGTGATACGGCAGAATGATGTTCTTAAAACGCTTGAAGTGAGCCATATTCTCGTAGCAGCCGGAAGAAAACCGAACAGTGACGGGCTGAAGCTTGAGACTATAGGGGTCGAATGCGACGAGAAAGGAGCCGTGAAAGTCAACCGTTCCATGCAGACGAGCGTTCCGCATATTTTCGCCATCGGAGATGTTAACGGAAACCAGCTTTTTACTCATGCTGCCGGCCTGGAAGGAAAAGGCGTCGTTCAAAAAGCAGTCCTTGGATTGCCGCATACCGTCAAGTATGACAGCATGCCTTGGGTTACATATACGCACCCGGAGATCTTTCATCTTGGCATGACAGAGGATGAAGCGCGGAAAAATCACAGGGATATTGGCGTATACAAGGCTCTTCTCAATGAAGTGGACAGATTTATAGCCGAAGATGAGACAGAAGGATTTGTGAAAATCATAACGGATAAACACGGCGCTATCTTAGGTACCCACGCAATAGGAGAGGGAGCGGGAGACTGGATGCAGCCTGTCGTATATGCCAGTCAGCTCGGGAAAAAAATCGGCGATCTTTCCCAGATGGTTTATCCTTATCCCAACAGGGCAGCAGCTGTTCAAAAAACGGCGGACCTGTACTGGAGAGAAAAACTTTTTTCAGGCATTGTGCCTAAACTGACAGAAAAATGGATCAAAGTAAAACGCTGAAGAAAAATTCTTCAGCGTTTCATCTTTTGCATATATCTTCTGTCAATCCAGTGCTTTATTTTCCAGGGGAAACTGCCGTATAAAGAGTATGTCCCGTATAGCAGAACCCCCTTTTTATTTCCTGCAGAAAGAATACTCAAATAGCGTTTTTTAGGTTTGAACGGCTTTAGCTTCTGCCCGAGCTGAAATCTCTTGATATTTTTAAACAAGACTGGAGCCTGCCGGACGGCATATACGCCGTTCTTTGCAAGACCGGGGTATTCCTCAAACGATACACAGTCTCCTGCACCAAAAATATAAGGAAACTGAACAGATTGAAGAGTCTTTGAGACAAGCATAAAACCGTTCTCATCGCATGCAATCCCGCTTTCCTTCAGCATGGGATGCGGAGCCGGTCCTGTAAGGATAAGCGCTGAGTCGAAAGGAATCCTGCTGGTTTCTGTGTGTATTGATTGTAATTTGGCGGATACAGCTGACTGATGGAGAAAGAGCGGGATGTTGTTTTCTTCAAGCAGGCGTGTCAATCCTTTAGAGATATTTTCAGCTGCAGAAGGTGCTATGCCGCTGTTTGAAAGAATCGTAACATTTGAAAGGAACCCGTTTTTCCTTCTGTATGCTGATACGGATAATGCAAGCTCCAACCCTGCGATTCCTGCTCCTATAATAACGGGTGAGTCTGCTTCTCTGAATTTTCTCATCTTTTCAGGAAAGGTATAGGCCGGCTTTATGGAACGGACTGCCGGATGACCTGGAAAAGGGGAATGACTTTCTGACCCGAGGTTCAGGCTGAGCAGGTCAAAAGCCAATTTTCCCCCTGTTTGCAGAAGAACCTCCTTTTTCAATGGATCAATTCTGACTGCTTCTGCTTTTAAAAACTCCGCACCTGCTCTTCTGCAGAGCGCCTCAATACTGAAAGTCAGATCTGCTTCCTCATAAAGCCCCTCTGAAAATCCGGAAAACATGCCGGAGTAAAACTGATATTCAGAAGGAGAAACACATGTGATGCGGCAATTCCATTTTTCTGATTTAGCTCTCTGAAGGAAGGAAGCGTGAACATGCCCTCCTCCAAGCAGCACCAAATGCTTCATTTGAACACCCCTTGACCGCAATGAAAAGCACACGCGCATACAGCGGCGTGTGCAATAAGTAGTTGTAATAGTAGACTGTACTTTTGTGAAAGTCTGATTGTTTCAGCCATGCCGGTACCACCTACACGACGTAAGCCCTGCCTCTCAAACGTCCTTGCGGTTCCAAGCCCGCGCCAGCTGGAGTAAGTGAATTCATGATTGGCTGAAATCTTGCCTCTAGCCATTATTTACCCGATATTCAGGTTGTGAAACACACCATAGAGAGTTTTATTTTATCTTGAGAAGCAGGTATCTGACGAAAAATCCAGCGGAGAGTCCGGGGATCAAAGAGAGCATAGGAAGCCATATCGGCCCTGGCAAAACTCCAAACAGCCGCACTTTGGGGGACAGCATTAACCCGACTGTTACAAAATAAGCACAGGATGCAAATGGCAGAAAGGACAGCTCAGGCTGATGTCCATCTGCATGTTTGTAAGCATCATACATAGCATACATGTAGATGCATGGATAAAACATGAGCCATCCAAAGTCCACCGTCTGAAAAGCAGTATCTATTTCCCCTAAAAAGCTCAGCATAATTCCTCTGTTAAAATGGCTGTACGTATTTATAATCACTTCCAGAGCAATAAAAAGGATCCCCTTCACAAGCTGTCTGTTCAGCAGCTGCCCAAACCCCGGAAATGCTATGCTCCATAACAAAACTTCAAGCTTAGTTGTTTTCACATTCTAACCTGCCTATCCCTGTCTGTCTTATGTATAGAAGAATATGATCTAATGTTATTTTCTGTAAAAAAACAGAGAACATACAGTAAATTTGAACATGAAAAGTAAAAGATGAAAAAAATGATGCCTGACAATGCTACTCCATTCATGATATCCATGTATAACATTCATGAAAGGAGGTGATGAAATGGCAGAAACAGTCATTCTTGATTCACAGCTCCGCCTTGTGTTTGATATGGGTCTAAATGAAAAGGGCGAGCCGGCAGTTAAGTACAAAAATTACAACAACATTAAGACAACAGCAACGCCTGAACAGCTGCTGCAGGCAGCAGCAGCCATTGCGGAACTGCAGACGGAAACGCTTTTGCATGTTGAACGCAATGATTCTCATCAAGTCATGGCGTAATGAAAAAACAGCTGGAGGGAAGGAGGTGGGAGGACTATGGCAAAAACACTTGAACTTCATTTTTTAAATGAAGAGGGAAAAATCGTGAAACTGATGATCGATTCTCCGAAAGAACCTGTTGTGCCCGGTGACGTGTCACTTGCAATGGATGAAATTCTTGCATCCAACGCATTTTTTTCAGCGGGGGGAAACTTCATCAGCAAAAAAGGAGGCCGCATCGTTGAGCGCAATGTAGCAGACCTGACGATATAAAGATAGAGGGCCGGATCCCATGCACGGAGGATCCGGCCCTTTCCTGTATTCAAATCATGCCGGCTGTTAACAGTTGAAAAAACGTGTTTTCAGTCTTTGTGCAATAAATGATGGAAAAGGAGGAAAACCTAATATGGAAGAATGGATTCAAGTAGTGAGTGAAGTCGGATTTCCAATCGTGGTGACGCTCTATTTGCTGCATAGAATTGAAAGTAAACTGGACACTCTGAACAGTACAATCCAGATGCTTCCAAATCAGCTGAACAGCAAGTAAGACTGTGCCGGCCCTCACCGGCGTTAGGAAGTGAACAAGTGGATGTTTATGATGACCTGAAAAAGGGGGAGCGCGGAGCTTGGCTGAGCATCGCATCCTATTTAATTCTGGCAGCGGCAAAACTCTCGATCGGCTATCTTTATTCCTCTCAGGCTCTGCTTGCAGACGGCCTGAACAACGGCACGGACGTTATTGCCTCCGCTGCCGTTCTGGTCGGGCTGAAAATCTCCCAGAAGCCGCCGGATAAGGACCACCCGTATGGACATTTCAAAGCAGAGGCCATAGCTGCGCTTGTCGCATCTTTTATTATCATGTCAGTGGGGCTTCAAGTATTGTTTGAAGGCTTTAAATCTATTATTGAGCCGAAAACAGAATCCCCAAGCCTAATTACCGCATGGGCGGCCATTATCAGTGCGGCCATCATGTACGGTGTTTACAGATATAACCGGGCTCTGGCTGCAAAAATCAACTCCAAAGCTCTCGTTGCCGCCGCCCATGACAACAGATCGGATGCGCTTGTAAGTCTGGGGGCGTTTGCCGGCATTGCAGCCTCTCAGTTTGGGATTGCGTGGTTTGATACTCTTACAGCCATTACCATTGGGTTTATCATCTGTAAAACAGCATGGGATATCTTTAAAGATACGGCCCATTCTCTGACAGACGGTTTTGATGACCAGAAGCTTCTCAGCTTTAAATCCACCGTTGAATCAACACCGGGAGTCGACCGAATAAAGGATATTAAAGCAAGGTACCTCGGAAGCAGTGTTCTTGTTGATGTCGTAATTGAGGTCCATGCCGGATTGAATGTGACTGAAAGCCATGAAATTACAGATCTCGTTGAAAGAAGGATGGAAATGGAACACAAGATTTCTCATGTCCATGTTCATATTGAACCATCCTGAAGAAGCGGCCGGATTCGGCCGCTTTTTTTTGGCATCTGCCGCAGATTTATTTCTCGACACAATCATACAAAGGGAATTCTGCTCGTGAAGCGAATGTAATATAGTATGAAACGTAAGGAGGATGAATCATGAGGGAGAAAGAGAAAGCAGCCAAAATCAAAGAACTGAGTGATGAGATTCTGCGAAAAGTGCTACATGATGGATACGCACCTGATGCTTATTCACTTAAGAACGTGGCCGAACTGCTGTCAAGATCCATTTATGATCTGTCGGAAATGTACGTGAATGATCAGTGCAACCATGAAGAAACACTTAAAGGAACACTTGCTAAGATGCAAATCGCCTTAAACACAATGGACCGCACCAAAGTTAAGACTTAACCGGGGGCACATATGCGCTCTCTTTTTTTTGGCTCTTTTGGAAACTTATTAGTACAATAGCATCAAAATGCAAACGTATGTTCCTGTTTTGTTCGAAAAATGTTATAATGGACTTGCAGGTCAATCTTTTATGGATCAGTTTCAACCCCTGGGGAAAGGGGGGATGAATGGTGACAATATTTGAGAGCTTAGTTGTGATGGTTTCATTTGCTACGCTGATTGTAGCCGTGCTTGGCTTCGGACAAAAAAAATAGACCTCGGTATGTTCCTTTGAGGCCCGTGCAAGTGCAATCTAAAAGATGCTGCTGATCCGTATAAGTGCAGTTTGACTGCTTTGGCTGTAGATGTGGCACCATCTGCAGCTTCACGTAAACATTATATCATAAAAAAAGTGAAAATCCCTGCCCGCATGCTGATTTTTAAAAAATTCAGCGCTTGCCGGAACAATGGAAAAAGGACGGTTAAATTAACCGTCCTTATCAGCTTACACTATGTAAACTTATTTTTGTTTTTTGTTAGCTTTTTGCTGATTCATTTCTTGTGCAAATTCTGTATCAGCTTGCTGATTTTGCTGGTTTTGCTGCTGTTGCTGCATATTTTGCTGCTGCTTGTTGTTTTGCTCTTGCTTCATTTTTTTCCCCTCCTTTCAAGTAGTGAAATTCACTTTCGTTCGATAGTTTGCATCAATTTGCAGCATTTTAAACCTCTTTTTATCATTTTTTTGGAAACGATCCCGGATTCCATTCTTTTAACTTGAGAAATAGTGTGGGATACAGAGGGCAAAATTTATAAAAAAACGAACAGAACCTCTTAACTATCTCTCCTTTCGTTCGATATAAGGGATGAGGGGGGAGTTCAGATCGATGTTTGTGAATGCAGATTTGCTGCTGGTTTTACTTGTCATGCTCTTATCCATAGTAAGTTATCATCTTGCTCCTATATTTGCCGCCATCCGCAAATACAATACGAAACCTTCCTTTAGAACGAATCATTGGGTGATGAGCCTGCTGCTGGGGTTCATGTTCTGGATGACGCACGTAACGGCTGTTTTCTCTGCCGGTCTTCCTGTTTCAGAAAAATGGTTCTCTTTATATTTGGTGCTCAGCTTTTGTTTATGCAGCATGATTGCCATCTTTTCAATCAGATCGGGAGACACAGAAAATCTCAACACCTCAGCGTATTTTAAAACGGGATTTGGTATGTCTGCCGGCATTGTTATGGTTGATTTTATCGGCTACATGGTCATATTCAGCGATCATTTGGAAATTAAGCCGCTGCTGATTCTTTTTGCTTTGCTCCTGTCAGTTGCCTTCAGTTTTTCGGGTGTAAGACTTTTGCTGATCGCTCTTCAAGACAGGGAAATGAATCGGAGCAGGTCCATCAGGTATCGTACAGCAGGCAGCATCATCGGAGGAATTGCACTTTCGGGAATTCCATATGTCATCATGACATCTGTCCTGGATTTTGAATTTGCAGAAGGCGGAAAATACGTGTATCTGCTTCCGTTCCTATTCGTTTTCTTTTTAAATTTTATCCTCACTTTGATTCCGGATTTATACAGCCAAACAATGATGTATGAACAGACTGAGAGAATTCATGAAAAAGAAGAGAGATTCAGGTCCCTGTTTCACCAAAGCCCTGATGCTGTTATTTCGACAGATTTAGAGGGAACCATTACATCTGTCAACAAAATAGCGGGTGTGATGACCCAGCTGAATGAATCAGAGCTGATTGGCCTGCGTTTTTTAAAGCTGATTCACAAAGAGGATCATCAAAAAGTGCTGCATTATTTTTCAGAGATCGTAAAGGGCACTCTCATCGATAATGATCTCTCTTTAAAGTTGAAGCAAAAGAACGGTGATAACCTCGATATTCTCATCACAGCCGTAAGGCAGGTAGTAAACAATGAAGTTGTAGGTGTATACGGAGTCATAAAGGATATTACGGAAAGCAAAAAAGCTCAAACCCGGATTAACTATCTCGCATATCACGATGAGCTGACCGGTTTGCCCAACAGAAGATTTTTTGTGCAAAAATTGTCTGAAGTCATCGCAAAAGAAAAGACATTTGCTGTATTAAGTCTTGATTTTGACAGGTTTAAAAGGCTCAATGATCTTTATGGCTATGCTTTTGGCGATCAGGTTTTCATTAAAATCGCGGAGCGTCTGTCTGCGGTGCTTCCCGAAAGGTCGTTTGCAGCAAGGCTTGGGGGAGATGAGTTCAGTGTCATTCTGCTGGATGTCTCACTTGAGGAAGCGAATGAACATGCACATGACATGGTTCATCACTTCAGGCTGCCGATGAAGGTCAGAGGAAATGACTGTCTTGTAACAGCGAGCATCGGGGCTTCCCACTATCCGACTCACAGCACGGATGAGGAATTGCTGCTGAAGTATGCGGACATTGCCATGTATGATGTAAAGGTAAACGGCTCTAACAGCTGGAGCATCTATACACCGGAAATGAACGATAAGATGATCGAAAAAATCAAAATTGAAAATGAACTGAGAAAGGCTATTCAATACAAGGAGCTTACAGTTTACTTCCAGCCGAAATTTAAAGAGAATCTGTCTACAATCATCGGGGCTGAAGCGCTGGTCAGGTGGAATCATAAGGAACTTGGATTTATTCCTCCTTCAACGTTTATTCCGATTGCTGAAGAAACAGGCCTGATCTTTGACCTTGAGAGATTTGTCATTGGAGAAGTTGGAAAACACGTACAGCAGTGGGAAAGAAAAAAACTATCCTTTGGAAGAATTTCAATTAATATTTCACACCTGCATCTTTATCAGGATGATTTAGTGCAGACAATCGACGATGTTCTCTCTATTTACAATATAAGGGCTTCAAGTCTTGAGCTTGAGATAACTGAAACAGCCATGATGGACAATGAGCTCGAGGCAAACATGAAACTTTCCCTGCTTAGAGACAGAGGAATTGAAATCAGCATGGATGACTTTGGAACAGGCTACAGCTCCTTAAGCTATCTTCAAAAACTGAATATCGACAGGCTGAAAATCGATCAGTCTTTTATTAAGGAAATGGAGCACCAAAATGGAAACGAAGCTATTGTCTCGATGATCATCTCTATGGCACGCCATCTTAACTTGAAGGTTATTGCTGAAGGTGTGGAGACTTTGACGCAGAAAGAACTGCTCTCAAACCTCGGCTGTCTTGAATTTCAGGGATACCTTGGCGGCAGGCCTATCCCGGCTGATGAATTTTTTGCTGA
Organism: Metabacillus sp. cB07; assembly: GCF_016839225.1. Taxonomy (NCBI): domain Bacteria; kingdom Bacillati; phylum Bacillota; class Bacilli; order Caryophanales; family Bacillaceae; genus Metabacillus; species Metabacillus sp. cB07. Next base: position 1,571,651 of record NZ_CP069296.1, read on the forward strand.
GTACCTTGCCAGCGGAAAAGCAAGCTAAAAAAAGGCGAGCATCTCGCCTTTTTTGCAGTTATCCATTATTGTCATTGATCTCCATCACTTTTAAAATTGCATCCCCGACAGAAGCTGCAGTATAGGCGGCTTCTTTCTTTACCTCCGGCAGCGCATTTTCCATAGCGAAGCTGAATGGTGTTAAGCGGAACATCGGTATATCGTTAAAAGAATCGCCGATGCAGGCAATTTCAGAAGGCGCAATATCAAGGTGCTGAATCAGCATCTGAAGCGCATTTCCTTTGCTGATATGTTTGGGCATGATGTCCAGGCACTGACTGTCGGATATGTACGTTTCGATTGTATCAGGATACCTTTCGCGGAGTTTTTTCTGAAGGGGCAGCAAGGACTCATACTCACCAAGTATGGAAATCTTTGAAGCTTTAATATCCCTGCCTATCCCTTCAGCCAATTGTTCATTTTCTGTTATAGGAGCAAACATACGGGATTCGATGCTTGTCACGGCTTCATTCCGCCGTTCTGTATAATTTGTGCTGTAATCTGCGACAATTGTAAGAAAATCTTCTGCGCGAACAACGTCAAAAACTTCCTGTGCAATCACACTCTCAAAAGTAAGAGCATGCAGCGATTCATCGCTGTCAGTGTTGATAAAGGCTCCGTTCTGACTGATCCGGTGGTATTTTTCACCGATTTTCGTTAAGATCTCCCCAATCTCCACATCCATTCTTCCAGAAGCAAGGCATATGTCTACACCTGATTTTTTCAGATGCTTTAAGGCTTCGATGTCTTTATCCGATACTTCTTTCTGATGATCCAGCAGTGTCCCGTCGAGGTCACTTACAAATAATTTAATCATGCCGGAGTTCCTCCCTTTCGGTATGTTGCTTAAAAACATAACACTTGGTTTATTTTAAAGAGACATTGCTGCGGCTGCAATTAAATGGTCTTTTGTAAGCTGTCTTCTCTTTCAGGGCTGCTCTACTCCAAGGGTTTTGATCAGGTTCTCAGGGCTGTAGTTTATTTCAAAGAACAGCGGCTTATTTTCATCTGTAAACAAGATCAGGCGGGGATCATCTTCTTTGCTGTATACGATCATTCCTTCTGATACAATGCCATTGAACCACTTATTTTCCACTTTAAAAGGCATAACAGGCTGAATGAGAACCAAGTATCCTTTTTTGGGAAGAGGGTTTATTTTGACAGTAATGCCTTTCATTGATTGAATAGCCTTCTTTAACTCATTTGAATAGTAGTCAGTAGAAGGAGCGGTCTTTACAACATCGCCAGTCTCTACATCAATTACTTTCACTTCCTTTTCTTCTGCATGTCCTTTGACTGCAGGCAGGGCTATAAGGAAGAAAATAGATAAAAAGCATATGATTTGTTTTTTCATGATGAACACCTCCTTTGTACTTTCCCCAATATCGCAGATTATTTTCTGGCAGTAATTTCATGAAGGCGGACATGAGGATAGTTTTACATGAATGGCCAATCCTAACGAATAGTCATGATATTTAAGGAGTGATGAGAATGAAAAACATACTTATCTTCGTTTTGGCTTTATCCCTTTTAGCAGGATGTAAACAGGCAGATCAGGGCCAGCGTACATTTTTGATTCCTGAAGGTTTTACTGGCTGGGTGACCGTTCACAATGAGCCTGCAGAAGGTGAAGGCAAGAGAGAATATAATGTGACCGAAGAGGGGCATGCAGAAGTGAAGGAAAAAGATATTCATGATGGATGGGCCTCAAATAAGTATTATTACGTGGATAAAGAGGGAAAACGCAAAGAGCTTTCAGAAGGAAAGATGATCCACGGCGCATCAGGCGGAGATGAGAATAAAGGAGAAGCCTTTTTTTTCGTTGGAAACAAAGAGGATTTTGAAAAAACAGAGTATACGCCGGAAGATAAATAACGGCAAGGCTCTTCGCAGTTGACTGCATATGACATTATTAGTACGATATGAAGCATTGAGAGATAAAAGGAGCTGAGGATTTCGTGGAGGAGTCCTTTACAATAAAAAAGGTACTGAATAATAATGTGCTGATTGCCGAGCACGATTCGTTTGAGGAAGTCGTGCTGATCGGCAAAGGGATTGGATTTGGCCGTAAACGCGGGGACAGGCTTGAAGAAACATCCTATGAAAAAATGTTTGTTCTTAAAAATCAGAAGGAACAAGAGCAGTTTAAAATGCTTCTGCCTTTTGTAGATGAAGATATGATTGAGGTTGTGAGCGATGTGATTCATTATATTGCAGAACAGGTAAAGCTCCCCCTTAATGAACATATTCATATCGCGCTTATTGACCATATAACCTTTGCCATTAAGCGTCTGCAAAAAGGGATGGATATTAAAAATCCGTTTTTGACCGAAACCAAAACCCTTTATCCAAATGAGTACATGATAGCAGAGGAAGTTGTTCATATGATCAATGACCGGCTTAAAGTGGACTTGCCGGTCGGGGAAATCGGGTTTATTGCTCTGCACATTCATAGTGCCATTACGAACAAACCAATCTCGGATGTGAATCAATTTTCACAGCTGATCGGACAGCTGATCGGCGTCATTGAGGATTCCATGAAGCTGAAAGTCAATCAGGACAGCGTGAATTACATGAGGCTTGTCAGGCATTTGCGGTATACGATTGAAAGAGTTTTATCCGGTGAAAGTGTTGAGGAGCCAGAAAAATTTGCTTTACTGTTGAAAAAAGAATATCCGCTGTGCTACAATACATCTTGGAAAATGATCAAAGTAATGCAGCAATTCCTGAAAAAACCGGTATATGAAGCTGAGGCTGTGTATCTTACCCTCCATTTATACCGTTTAACAAACAAAACTTAATCTGAAAAAGTACCTTACGTGTTACTGATACGATCAGGCATGAGTGAACAAGTACGTGTTGAAACCGCCAATCAGGGGAAGTATACCCTTTGAGTGCGGATGTCCTTGTTGCACCATGCCTTTTTTGCGTTCTTTTTGGGATTGAAATGTAAACGCTTGTAATTTGCTTTCATGTTTTTTTTGGTTGCTGCTTACACAAACTATTCCTCAAGGAGGTTAAAACATGTTTAAAAATTTATTTGGAGTTCTCCAAAAAATTGGTAAAGCACTTATGCTGCCGGTTGCCATCCTTCCTGCTGCAGGGATCCTGCTGGCATTTGGAAATGCGATGCAAAATCCGGAATTAACATCAAAAGTGCCATTTTTGACAAATGACATCATCCAGCTGATTGCTAAAGTAATGGAGTCTTCAGGGGACATTGTCTTTGCAAACCTTCCGCTGCTTTTTGCAGTAGGTGTTGCTATCGGACTTGCCAATGGTGATGGTGTTGCTGGTCTTGCAGCCATTATCGGATACTTAATCATGAACGCTACAATGAGTGCAGTACTTATTCAGACAGGGAAAATTCCGAGCGACGCTGTAGAGCTTGCGCAATTCTTCCAGCAGCTGCATCCTGAATATGCAAGGGTGCTTGGAATGCCTACCCTTCAGACCGGGGTCTTCGGCGGTATTATCGTTGGTGTCCTTGGTGCATACATGTACAACAAATTCTTTAACATTGAACTGCCTCAATACTTAGGTTTCTTTGCAGGTAAACGTTTTGTTCCGATTATGACCGCTGTATCAGCAGTTGTTCTTGGATTGGTTATGCTGTTTGTGTGGCCGCCGGTACAAGGAGGACTTAATGCCTTTTCAACTGGACTTCTTGAGTCGAACAAAACATTGGCAGCATTCGTATTCGGTTTAATCGAACGTTCTCTTATTCCTTTTGGTCTTCATCATATTTTCTATTCTCCGTTCTGGTATGAGTTTGGAAATTATACAACTCAGGCCGGAGAAATCGTGCGCGGAGATCAGCGTATCTTCATGGCACAGATCAAAGATGGCGCTGAACTGACAGCAGGTACATTTATGACAGGTAAATTCCCGTTCATGATGTTTGGTCTTCCTGCTGCGGCACTTGCGATCTATCATGAAGCAAAAGCTGAAAACAAAAAATTTGTTGCAGGCATCATGGGTTCAGCCGCATTAACGTCATTCCTGACGGGTATCACTGAACCGCTTGAATTTTCATTCTTATTCGTTGCACCTATCTTGTTTGCCATTCACGCAGTCTTTGCAGGTCTGTCCTTTATGACAATGCATATTCTGAACGTGAAAATCGGAATGACATTCTCGGGCGGGGTTATTGACTACTTCCTGTTCGGAATTCTTCCAAACCGTACTGACTGGTGGCTTGTAATTCCAGTGGGTCTTGTATTCTCGCTGATCTATTACTTCGGATTCCGTTTTGCTATCCGCAAATTCAATCTGAAAACACCTGGCCGCGAGGACAAACAGGAAGATGAAGATGCAAGCACAACAACGGAAGTTGCAGGCGATCTTCCATACAACATTCTTGAATCACTTGGCGGAAGCTCAAACATCAAGCATCTTGATGCGTGCATTACACGCCTACGCGTGACAGTAAATGACGTGAAAGCAGTAGACAAAAACCGTCTGAAACGTCTTGGCGCTGCAGGAGTCCTAGAAGTTGGAAACAACATCCAGGCAATCTACGGTCCTAAATCAGACAGCCTGAAATCACAGATTCAGGATGTAATGGCAGGCAAAACGCCTAGACCGGCAAAACCTGTTTCAGCAGAAAAAGAAGTAGAAGAACAGGTAGAGGACATCGTACCTGGCCCGCTTAAAAATGATGTAGATCAGTTCTCATTTGTTTCACCGATGACAGGTGAGATTCACCCGATCACAGAAGTTCCTGATCAAGTATTCTCAGGCAAAATGATGGGTGACGGAATTGCGATTACTCCTTCAAACGGAACAATTGTTTCTCCTGTTGACGGAAAAATCCTGAATGTTTTCCCTACAAAACATGCAATCGGCCTTGAATCTGAAAGCGGGAATGAAATTCTGATCCATGTCGGCATTGACACTGTAAACCTGAAAGGTGAAGGCTTTGAAGCTTTCGTAAAAGAAGGGGATACAGTTAAAAAAGGCCAGAAACTTCTTGAAGTGAACCTTGATTTCGTGAAACAAAACGCACCGTCCATCATGACGCCGATCGTCTTCACGAACTTAAACGAAGGCGAATCGATTGTGATTAAATCATCCGGCAGCGTTGAAGCTGGTCAGGAGCACATCATTTCGATTGAAAAATAAATGAACTTAAGCCGCATCACTTGTCAATCATGTGATGCGGCTGTTATGATAAGGTATTGTGTACTAGCTTTATTTAACTATAAAGGAGATTGATTAATTATGGCAGAAAAAACATTCAAAGTAACAGCAGAATCAGGTATCCACGCACGTCCGGCAACTGTGCTTGTTCAAACAGCAAGCAAGTTTGATGCTGATGTGAACTTAGCATATAACGGAAAAACAGTTAACCTAAAATCAATCATGGGCGTTATGTCTCTTGGCATCGCTAAAGATTCAGAAATCACAATTTCTGCAGCTGGTTCAGATGAAAACGATGCAATCGCAGCTCTTGAAGAAACAATGAAAAAAGAAGGTTTAGGCGAATAATGACTGAACTTAAAGGGATTGGAGCTTCAGCTGGGATCGCGATTGCAAAAGCTTACCGACTAGAAGAACCAGATCTTACAGTAACAAAGCGCGAGGTTGCAGATAAAGCTTCTGAAACCGCACGCTTTGAAGAAGCTATCCAACAATCCAAATCAGAGCTTGAACAGATCAAAGAGCATGCATTCAGAGAACTTGGTGCAGATAAAGCTGAAATTTTTGAAGCGCATATCCTGGTGCTCAGCGATCCTGAACTGCTTAATCCTGTAAAAGACAAAATCAGCAGCGAATCAGTCAACGCTGAATTTGCAATGAAAGAAACAGCAGACATGTTTGTCAGCATGTTTGAATCGATGGACAATGAATACATGAAAGAGCGTGCAGCGGATATCCGCGACGTGACAAAACGTGTAATCGGCCATCTTCTTGGAGTTGAAATTCCAAACCCAAGCATGATTTCTGAAGAAGTGATTATCATTGCCGAAGATCTGACACCATCAGATACTGCACAGCTTAACCGTCAGTATGTTCTTGGCTTTACGACAGATATCGGCGGCAGAACATCACACTCGGCGATCATGGCACGTTCCATGGAAATTCCGGCAGTAGTCGGTACAAAAAAAGCCACTTCTGACATTAAAAACGGCGACATTGTCATCGTGGATGGTATTGACGGGGATGTCGTCATCAATCCTTCTGAAGAAGTGATTGCAGGCTTTGAAAAGAAAAAAGCTCAATACGAAGTGCAAAAAGCTGAGTGGGCGAAGCTTGTTAATGAAGAAACTATTACAAAAGACGGACAGCATGTTGAGCTTGCAGCCAACATCGGAACTCCTGACGATGTTCGCGGAGTTCTTGAAAACGGCGGAGAAGCTGTCGGCCTTTACCGTACGGAATTCCTTTACATGGGCCGCGACCAGCTTCCGACAGAGGATGAGCAGTTTGAAGCATACAAAGCTGTGCTCCAGCGCATGGAAGGCAAGCCTGTTGTTGTCCGCACTCTGGACATTGGCGGAGATAAAGAGCTTCCATACTTAAATCTTCCTAAAGAAATGAATCCTTTCCTTGGTTTCCGGGCAATTCGTCTTTGTCTTGAGGAACAGGAAATCTTCCGCACTCAATTGCGTGCATTGCTTCGTGCGAGCACATTCGGAAACTTGAAAATCATGTTCCCGATGATTGCGGTTGTGGACGAGTTCAGAGAAGCTAAAGCTATTCTTCTTGAAGAAAAAGCGAAGCTTGTAAGCGAAGGCGTTCAGGTGTCAGACACAATCGAAATTGGCATGATGGTTGAAATTCCTTCAACTGCCGTGCTTGCAGATCAGTTTGCGAAAGATGTTGATTTCTTCAGCATCGGGACAAACGACCTGATCCAATACACAATGGCTGCCGACCGTATGAACGAGCGCGTTTCATACTTGTACCAGCCTTATAACCCTGCTATTCTTCGTCTTGTGACGCTTGTTATTGAAGCTGCTCACAAAGAAGGCAAATGGGTTGGCATGTGCGGAGAAATGGCAGGAGATCCTTTAGCGATTCCAGTTCTTCTTGGTCTTGGACTTGATGAGTTCTCAATGAGTGCTACTTCAATCCTTCCGGCACGTTCTTTGATTAAGAACCTTTCAAAAGAAGAAGCTGCAAGCTTTAAAGAAGAAATCCTTTCCATGAGCACAACAGAAGAAGTAGTTGAATTTGTTAAAGCGAAATTCAACGTGTGAGTTTAAAAGACCTGCTGCGGCAGGTCTTTTTTATTTGTCTTTTTCCTTCAGCTTTCCCACTAAATGAGCAAGTTGTGGTAAAATAGTCACGAATGCAGAAGAAATGGGGAAGCTTTCGTGAACCGGATAGAAAATCAAAATTTGAGAAAAAAACTCCTGCTGCAGTCCATGTGGGTCATCTTTATTTTGGACGCGCTTTTTATTTTAGTCATTGAAAGAAGCTATAAATATTTTCCGATTGTTTTGATCTTTGCCGGCATCCTCCTGTGCTACACCTTCCTTCTCAGGACTATAAAGAAGGACTCTTTTTTTGTCTGGAGTTCGCTTGGGCTTATCTATTGCTATTTATTTGCCTTAAACTACACAGATCCATATATAGTGAATTTTATTTTCTTGCTTTTTCCAGTCATTTTCAGCGCGGTGTTTCAAAATCTGAAGGTTGTCTTTATAACAGGTGCAGTCACCATCTGCAGCCAGTTTTATTTTTTTCTGAACAGTTTTGAAATCATCTCGGCTTCGTTTGAAAAAATAGATGTCATGTATTATGTGTTTTTTGCCATCATCATTGTTGTTATTCTGTCGTACTACATCAAATACATAAATTACCTCTGGGAAAAAGTGCAGCGGCAAAATGACAAGGTCTCAAGAAACCTGAAAACGACAGAGGCGAAATTCGACCTTATTTTTTCACAGAGTCATGACGCCATAGCCATTATTGATCCAGAGCGGACGGTAAAAGATATAAATCCTGCGTTTACAGCCCTTTACGGCTGGAGCAATCAGGAAATTGCGGGCTGTCTTTATCCATTTCGTTCAGCAGAAAAGTCAGGCGTCAGCTCCAGGAAAGACAGAACGAAATCCGGTAAAAGTATAGAAGTTGAAGTGACGACAACACCTCTTTATAATCCCTACGGGGAATTGATTGCCTATTGCGAAATGATACGCGATGTGACAGAAAGAAGAGAAGAAGAGCTTGCCCTTTTTCAGCATGAAAAACTGAAGGTAGCGGGTCAAATGGCTGCGGGCGTTGCTCATGAGATCCGGAATCCGCTGACGGTGATCCAGGGTTTTCTGCAAATGATGGATGAAAAGAAAGACATTATCGACCCGCACTATACGAAGATTATGCTTCAGGAACTAAAAAGGATGAACAGCATCGTAAGTGAATTTCTAATCCTTTCGAAACCTCAGGCTGTCTACAAGAAAGAAATGAATTTGAAAGAACTCATCCAGTCCATCATCCGGTTTTTTGAAACGGAGAGTGCCCTTAAAAACATCGGCATTCAGTTCAAGTGCGGGGCTGATCAGCTCCCGGTAATGGGGGATGAAAACCAGGTGAAACAGGTTCTGATCAACCTCTTGAAAAATGCGTTTGATGCAATGTCAGGCGGCGGAAATATACAGGTTGAAGCACGTGCTGAAAAGGACTGTATCCTGGTCATAATCACCGATGAGGGAGAAGGAATACCCCAGCATCTGCTCACTCAGATCCGAAAGCCTTTCTTTACAACAAAGGAAAAAGGGACCGGGCTTGGTCTTGTCATTACTGAAAAGATTATTCGCCAGCATGGCGGAACCCTTTCCATATCGAGCCAAAAAGGCACAGGTACGACGGTTACGGCCACTTTCCCTGCATCAGTTTCTGAAAATGGGTAAAAACTAACTGCATCAACCGATTGAAAGGTGATGTAAAATGGAGAAAAATGATGTCAGAGCAGGAGATAAGGTGTATGTGATCTACCGAAACCCACATGCAGCCAACGTAGCAAATATTCAGCAGGCCGAAGTTGTGGATCATCCGACAGAGCCCGGACAAAAAGCTTTGTTTATCCACGATTCATACCACTTATTAGACGAAGAAGACGCGATTTTCCCATCATATTCAGATGCGGAAGAGATGTATAATAAGCTCTTTGATTACGAGCAATATGAGTAAAACTCCGTTTATGCGGAGTTTTTTTTGTGTCTGAGAAGCCCCGGAAGCCCTTTGCAGTTTAAGGAAATATTTAAAAAGGATATGAACACCCTGAAAGACAAACCTTAGTAACATACCGTTTTAATCAGAAGGAAGTGACAGCATAGTGAAACCATTCGTGCCGCAGCTCGTCTATATCGAACCAAGGGCGCTTGAATACCCTCTTGGTGTGGAGCTGAAAGAAAAATTCGAAAAGATGGGTCTTGAAATAAGGGAAACAACTTCACATAATCAGGTGCGCAATATTCCCGGCAAGAACGATCTTCAGAAATACCGGAATGCGAAATCAACATTAGTCGTCGGAGTCCGAAAAACATTGGACTTTGATTCATCAAAGCCATCTGCCGAGTATGCTATACCTCTTGCTACAGGATGCATGGGTCATTGTCATTATTGTTACTTGCAGACGACGATGGGATCTAAGCCTTATATCAGAACGTACGTGAATACAGATGAAATCTTTCAGCGTGCTCAGGAATACATGGAAGAGCGGGCCCCGCAAATGACCCGTTTTGAAGCCTCCTGTACATCTGATATCGTCGGCATTGATCATTTGACACATTCGTTAAAAAGGGCGATTGAGTTTTTTGGAAAGACAGACATGGGCCGCCTGCGTTTTGTGACAAAATTTCACCATGTCGATCACTTACTGGATGCCGATCACAAAGGGAAGACAAGATTTCGCTTCAGTATTAATGCAGATTATGTCATCCGGAATTTTGAACCTGGAACATCGCCGCTTGATAAACGCATTGAAGCTGCGGTTAAAGTTGCAAAGGCAGGATATCCGCTCGGATTTATAGTTGCGCCAATCTATATACATGAAGGATGGCAGGAAGGCTATAAAGAGCTCTTTACAAAACTTGATGAACTGCTGCCGCCGGAAGCAAGAGACGATATTACCTTTGAGATGATTCAGCACAGGTTCACAAAGCCTGCCAAGCGTGTCATTCAGAAGAACTATCCGAAGTCGAAGCTGGAAATGAATGAAGATGACCGCCGCTATAAGTGGGGAAGATATGGAATCGGAAAGTATATTTATCAGAAAGATGAAGAAGCCGATTTAAGAGATACGCTTGAGAGCTATATCGATGACTTTTTCCCGAATGCAAAAATTGAATATTTCACTTGAAAAAACAGGGGCTTTCTCTGTTTTTTCTGGTTTTAAATCTCAAATAAGACATTCCTGTCCATATCCTGATACTATAAAAGAGAAGATAATCAGGAAGAGGTGCTGAAGATGGATTTAGGTTTTAAGGGGAAAACTGCACTTGTTGCAGCATCCAGCCAGGGACTCGGAAGAGCTGTTGCCGAGGCGCTTGCAATAGAGGGCGCTAACGTCATGATTACCAGCAGAGACCCTGAAAAATTGCACAGGGTCAAAGAAGAGATTTCCAAAAAAGCTTCCGGCAGAATTGAATACAAAGCCTGCGATCTTTCAAATGGAGAGGAAATTGTGCAGCTTGTCGAGGAGACTGCAAAACGCTTCGGAACAATAGATCTTCTTGTTAACAATGCAGGAGGCCCTCCTACAGGCACATTTGAAATGATGACAGATGAAGACTGGCAAAAGTCTTTCGATTTGAACGTCATGAGCCACGTCAGACTGATCAGAGCTGTTCTCCCCTATATGAGAGGAAAAGGCGGTAAGATTGTTAATATCGCTTCGTCTTCTGTTAAAGAACCAATCCCCGGCCTTGTGCTGTCCAATACGTTCCGCTTAGGGATTGTCGGACTGACAAAGACGCTCGCAGCCGAGCTTGCGCCCTATCAAATTTTGATTAATACTGCAGCACCAGGCCGGATTGCGACTGACCGTACAGCCTCCCTTGATCAGGCTGCAGCTGAGAGACTTGGAATAAGTGCTGAAGAAGCAGAAGAGCTAAACAAAAAGAAAATTCCTGCAGGCAGGTACGGCACGCCAGGTGAATTTGCAGCCTATGTTCTCTTTTTGCTGTCAGAAGCCAATACGTATATGACCGGACAGACCCAGCTTATTGACGGCGGTCTGGTTAAGTCCGTATAGAACGGCCGTTTGTGAAGTAAACTAAGCCTTAGATAAACTAGGTAAGGTGGCTTCCATGAATGGCGATCGTTCTCGCTGCAATAATCATCTGGCTTTTGATTCACATTTATGTGTATTTGCCTAAAAAATGCAACCCGATTGAGTCTGCTTTTATTTTTATGGCGACTTCAATTATGAATAATATGTTCTGCTCAATAATTACTGAAAACTTGAGATGGGCGGTACCGTATGAAACGCCCGAAGGATTTACCGTCTTAATTTTACAAAGAGTCTTAATTATACCTCTGCTGTTTTTGCTTATTCTTCACCTGTTTTTAACCGTCAGGAGCATTCTTGGCAAGCTGCTTCTATTAATGGCATCATTTGTCATCGTAGTCGGCATGGAGGAGCTCTGCATGTACTTTCATGTGATGAAGTATGTGGATAACAGATGGGCGGTGCCGCTTATCCATACTCCGCTGCTGTTTTTGACGGGACTGATTGCCTTAACGTTATTCAGGCCAGTTTTGAAAAGGGGAGTGACGATGAGATGAACGGGATGCAAAATGAGCTTTATATTCTTGCTACCATTGCTGTTGCTCTCCTGATCATGGCAAAGCTGCCTAAAAAATTTCCGGCAGGCGTGACAGTCCTGATTTTTACGTTCAGTGCACTTATCGGCCTGACTGCAGATCACATTTTAGCCATTCCGCCATATGACGTTTATGATGTCAATGATTCCCCGAACTTCGAAGTGTGGGATTTTATTTATTACAGCATGTATGGATTTTTCGGATACTTTTTTCTTTATATTTATCAGCACTTCCGTATAAGAGGAATTCTGACAATCCCATACATCATTCTTTGGTCGATGTTTTCGGTGTTTTATGAATGGGTGGCCGTTCAAGTCGGAATCTTTGATTTTGGCAAAGGATACAAAATGCAATATTCTTTTCCGATTTACTTGTACATCCAGACGTTCTTTATCATCTTTTTTCATTTTGTCATGAAAGAATATGATAAGCTGAAAGAAAAGTCTTCCATTATATAAAAAGAGGAAGCTGAATAAGAGAGGGAGAGATTCATGACACACATAGGATTTATCGGAACAGGAGTGATGGGCACAAGCATGGCCATGCATTTGCTGAAAGCAGGCTATCCTGTTTCCATTTATACGAGAACAAAAGAAAAAGCCGAGGATTTGCTTAAAGAGGGAGCTGTCTGGAGAGAAACAGCAGAAGAACTGGCCGGGCACTCTGATGTGATCATGACAATGGTGGGATATCCATCAGATGTAGAGGAGCTTTATTTGGGGGATCATGGCATTTTAAATGCTGCCAAAAGCGGCACTTATGTGATTGATATGACCACTTCTAAGCCGAGCCTTGCCATACACATTTATGAACTGGCGAAGCAAAAGGGAATTTACTCCATTGACGCACCTGTTTCCGGCGGCGATGTCGGTGCCCGAGAGGCCAGACTGTCCATTATGGCCGGCGGAGATAAGGAAGCATTTGAAGCATGTTTGCCAATCTTTTCTATTATTGGGAAAAATATTGTCTACCAGGGTCCTGCAGGAAGCGGACAGCATACTAAAATGTGCAATCAAATTGCCATTGCAGCCGGTATGATTGGTGTCAGCGAAGCGATTGCGTATGCGCATTCAGCAGGTCTTGATCCTGAAAATGTGCTGAAAAGCATTTCGGCAGGCGCTGCGGGAAGCTGGTCATTAAGCAATCTTGCACCAAGAATGCTGAAGGATGATTTTGAACCGGGATTTTATGTGAAACATTTTCTGAAAGATATGAGCATTGCCATTGAAGAGGCTGAACAAATGAACATGGAGGTGCCTGGCCTCGCTCTTGCCCATAAGCTTTATACGGAGCTATCAGAAAAAGGGGAAGCCGAGAGCGGTACACAGGCTTTGTACAAGTTATGGAAATCACCATCAGAAAATTGATTGGCGGGGAAGCTGCCCCAATGCACCTGCTGCTTGAAGCAGATCCCGAGGAAAAAGCCATTCAAAAGTACCTTCACAAAAGCATCGTTTTTTTGGCAGAACATCAAGAACAGACGGCTGGTGTACTGGTTCTCGTCAAACGGTCATCCACATCATTAGAAGTGATGAATCTTGCAGTCGATGAAGCATTTCGGGGAAAAGGAATCGCAAAGAAACTGCTCGCACGTGCCATAATCGAAGGGGAAACCGGCGGTTATGATTTTCTTGAGATTGGTACAGGCAATTCGAGCCTTGACCAGCTGGCCCTTTATCAAAAGTGCGGCTTCAGAATGGACGGAATCATCAGCAATTACTTCCTGGATCATTATGATAAGCCGATTTATGAAAATGGCATACCGTGTCTTGATATGGTCCGCCTGAAAATGTCTCTCACATAAAAAAGACAGCCGGATATCCCGGCTGTCTCACATTATCAAATTCTATTATTTACCGATGAACATTTGAGTCCAGTAGTTGCCTTCTTCAATGTGGCCCACACCGATGTGTGTGAAGTCAGCGTTCATGATGTTTTTGCGGTGACCTTCAGAGTTCATCCATGCTTGAACAACTTCTTCAGGAGAAGCTTGTCCTTTTGCAATGTTTTCACCTGCAGTTGTATACTCAACGCCGAACTTTTTCATCATATCAAATGGTGATCCGTAAGTTGGGCTGTTGTGGTCAAAGTAGTTCTTGCTTTGCATGTCTTTAGACTTTTCTTTCGCTACTTTGCTTAGTTCTTCGTCAAGCTGAAGCGGTTTTAGACCTTGCTTTTCACGCTCTGCATTCGTAAGTTCTACAACTTTTTTCTCGAATTCACTTACTGCAGCCTGAGTTTGCTCTTGCTTTGGAGCTTCTTCTTTTGCTTCAGGTGCCTGCTGCTGTGCAGGTGCTGGAGCTGCTTCTTGCTTAGGCGCTTGAGCTTGTTCTTGCTGAGGTGCCTGTGGTGCAGCCTGTCCTTGCTGTGCTTTAAACTGACTCAGCTGCTCTTCAACCATTTTTTGAAGCTCAGGATTGTTGATGTTTTTCAGCATATCCTGTGTTTGTTCCTGATTTAAATTGCAGTTTTGACCGGCAATTTGGTAAGCTTTAACTTGCATATTTGATTGCTGTGGCGCTGCTGCATCTGCAGTTTGTCCACCCGCATTAAATGTAAAAATAGTAGCTGCTGCTGCAACTGAAAGTGCAATAGACTTCTTCATGAAAAAATTCCTCCTAAGAGTTTTTTTTGTTGTGTTCCTTGCTACACACATATCGTAACACACGATTCTTGTAATATATCAGCCAGTGCTTTCCATTGACACTCATTCAGAATGCCAATCTATCGTCCTTACAAATTGTAAGTCTCACAAAAACCTGACAGCAAAGAATTTGCAGCGGTTTAAACAGCTGTCTGGTCCTAAAGATTTTTGGCGGATTATTTCTAGCATTATCCAGCAAAACTAACTTTTTCATTGAATTGTTTCTTGACAAAAAATTTACCCCCATTTTTGTGTAACAAGTATTACACAAGTGTTACAATAGGGTTGTAATTAGATGAATGAACCCACAATCGGATGAATCCGATTTTGAAAGGAGATAAACTGCGTTGACTGAGCAAGGCAATAGTCAGGCGGATCTGCGGAAATTAAAGAAAAAACGCTTAATCCGCATCAACGTTTTCTTTTTCTTTGTGTTTTTGCTGTTTGTAGCACTTATAATCCGGCTTGGTGTGGTGCAGATTGTCCAGGGAGAGGAATTCTCCAAGGAAGTCAGCCGCACAGAGTCCAACTATGCCAGTTTCCCTGCACCCCGGGGTAAGATGTATGACAGGAACGGAAATGTCCTTGTTGAGAACATTGGCGTAGACGCAATTACGTATACGGTTGAAAAAACAACCAAAGCAAAAGACAAGCTCGAGACTGCTGCGAAACTGGCTTCATTAATTGAAGTTCCATCCGAATTTCTGAAAGAACGGGATTTGAAGGACTACTGGGTGGCAGCGAACCCGGAAGATGCAGCAGACCTTTTAACCGAAAAGGAAAAATCGAAAAAAGGCAGTGAAACCTATAAGCTTCAGATCGACCGGGTACCCGTAAAAGAACTTGAAGCATTAAAGGCTAATCCTGCAGAACTTGAAATAGCGGCACTTTATACCCGTTTTTCATCCGGCTATGCCTATGAGCCCCAAATTGTAACAGCTACAGGCCTGACAAAAGGCGAAGAGCTGACAAAGGACGAGCTGACCCGCGTGGCTGAAAATCTTGAAGATCTGCCAGGTGTGGATATCATCACAGACTGGAAACGCTCCTATCCCAACGGCGACCTTCTGACAGGGGTTTTCGGCAGTGTGACAACTCCTAAACAGGGAATTCTTGAAGCAAGAAAATCATATTACACAGCCCGCGGCTATGCCCGCAACGAACGGGTTGGCCGAAGCAACCTTGAGTATCAGTACGAAGACTATCTGAATCCGAGAAAATCTAAAGTGCAATATGTGACGGACACAAGCGGCAATGTCATTTCCGAATCGGTCATCGACGAAGGAAGACGCGGCTATGATCTAAAACTGTCCTTTGACCTTGAGCTTCAGAAGCAGCTCGATCAAATTGTTGAACAAGAACTGAAAGTCGCCCGAGGAAAATCCGGAAATTACCTCGTGGACAGAGCCTTTGCGGTCATGATGGACCCGCATACAGGCGACGTGCTTGCCATGTCAGGGAAGAAGTACAGTTTTGAAGAGGGGAAGATGAATGACTATATCATCGGAAACTTTACATCCCAATATGAAATAGGTTCTACCATTAAAGGGGCTACTGTTCTCGCCGGATACCAGAATGGAATGTCGATGGGAACTGTTTATAATGATGCTCCTATCCTTATAAAGGATACAAAACCAAAAAAATCAGTGCGAAATATGGGACCGGTAAATGAAATCACGGCTCTAAAGAGAAGTTCTAACGTCTACATGTTCAGAATTGCATTCGATATTGCTGGAGAAAATTATGTACCTAACGCACCATTTAACGCATCTTCTGCAGATTTTCAGAAGATGAGGAATTACTATAGCCAGTTCGGATTAGGCGTTCCAACAGGTATTGACCTCCCTAATGAGGCAACAGGACAGCAGAATACACCTCCGGATGCAGGTATCCTGCTAAACATGGCAATTGGACAGTATGATACCTATACACCATTGCAGATGGCGCAATATGTTTCAGTAATTGCAAACGGAGGCTATCGAGTTGAACCTAGGATTGTGACTAGCATTCATTCACCAGATGAAAATAAGCAGCTTGGTCCAGTTGTGACTGAACATGAAGCAACCATCCTTAATAGAATAAATAACACACCTGAACAGATCAGACAGGTTCAGCGCGGTTTTGAAGCTGTCACTAAAACAGGCGGAACGGCGGCAGGTTACTTTGGAGACAACGATGTTGCAGGTAAAACAGGTACTTCGCAAACACTGTATTATGGTGAGCAAAGCAAGCGGGCCTATTGGGGAACAGAAACAAACAACCTCGCTTTTGTAGGATATTATCCTGCTTCAAACCCTGAGGTTGCTATAAGTGTCATTGTCCCTTATACAGGCAAAACCGCTGCACATCCAGTTAATAAACTTATCGCCAAGCGCGCAATCGAAGCCTATGCAAACCTTGATCCTAAACCGCAGAATCAGGATGCAGACAGTTCGGCTGATGTCTCTTCGCAGGAAGAAGCCGGGCAGGAATAACAGGCAGACTCCAGCTTTCCTTCACAGGAAGGCTTTTTTCTTTGCCTTTTTTTCTGAAATCAGAGTAGCCCATTATATAGTAGGAAAAAATAGGGTAAATCAAAGAAATGAGGGATCACATGGGATTTTACTCTCCTGAAAACATTCAGCTTATGAAGAGGTTTCCTGATCTTGCGCCTGAGCTTTATCAGTCATATACTGCATTCAGCAAAGCAGTGCTGAGTGACGGTCATTTAACGAAAAAGGACAAGGAAATCATTGCTGTGGCTGTTTCTCATGCAACGGAATGTCCTTACTGCATTGATTATCATACGAAAAAAGCAAAGAAAGAAGGGGCAAGTGCGGAAGAATTATTTGAAGCAGTCATGGTCGCGGCTGCAATTGAAGCAGGCGGCGCATATGCTCATAGAATGCAGATGCACAGGGCATACGACGGTAATGCTGCAGATGCCTTTTATAAAAGCTCGGATCTTGCAGATTTAAAAACGATGAGCGATTTGACTCCGGAAATCGGTGCTTCGGCCCATGCCTTTTTTTCTAAGGCAATGACTGCCGGCAAGCTATCTGCCAAACAAAAGCAGCTGATTGCAGTGGCGGTGGCGCACACGTCAGAATGCCCATACTGCATTGCCTCCCATACAGCAGGTGCTAAACAGGAAGGCTGCTCTAAGGAAGAACTGGCGGAAGCCGCTATGACAGCAGCACTATTAAGGTCAGGCGGTGTTGTCACACATGCGGTAAATATGCTGAAATCCTTCGAGGGTGAAAACGAAAAATCTTCACATAATTGAAGCGGACATGCCAAAACTAAGATAAGTCAAAGGAGGGAAGAACATGTCTAAAACAAACAAAAACGATGCGGATCAGAAAAACAAAAAAGGGTTTGACTCAAGCAAAACGGACTCTGAGTTCAGCAATGAGCTTGGCAGTGCCGCTTCAAACCGCGCGCACAAAGAAAAAGCAAAAAAAGAAAAAGCTTCAAAAAATGCAGGTGAATATAAAGGTTAAAAGCAAGCCGGATCTCAAGCCGGCTTGCTTTTTTGATAGCTAGAATGACAGCGATCCTTGCATAACCCGGAAAAAAATTAACTTTTTCAGGAAATCTTAAAGGAATTTTGAAAGACAGAATCGAATTTTGTTAAGTAAAATCGAACGTTCTGCAGGCGAAGGTCATCTGCTTCCTTGTTTCTTCCTTTTTCTCCTCTCAGGCTCCCGCATGACGATCATTTTGACTGCTGTTTCCCAAAAGCAGAAAGCACGGAATTGTGTTGTGATTCACATTTTAAGGGGGGGCAATGCATGAAGCAGGAAACAGAAAGCGAATATCAGGTATTGCCGCAGGCAGAGCTGTTTGCAGTGATGAACGACAGCGGCAGGTTTCAGTTTGTGTCTGCAAACAGCGAGGAGCACCTGGGCTTTAAAAGCAGTGAAATGATTGGCACCGTATTGAAGGAATATGTTCATAAAGATGATCTTTTTTTAGTGGAGAGCTATTTTTACAATGAACATCATCTTCATCCTTGCACCTTTCGTTTCATGTTAAAGAATGAAACCTATATATGGCTGGAAGCTGATATTGATTTTATAAGAGCTGCAGCTGCAGAGGAAAATCAGATTATTCTCAAGCTGAAAATTCCGAAAACAAGCCGGCATGGAGATCCGTCCAGGCGTGTGCAGCTGAATAATCCCTTTTTAAGTGAAGAATCACAGGAAATCAGCATTCATGCGACAGAGCTGCTTAAAAAAACTGCCATGTCCCCTGTTTATATCCCAGAAGGGCCAGCTTTGCTATGTCAATCAGGCCCTTATTGACCTGCTTGGAGGATCCTCAAAAGAAGATCTTCTTGGGAAAGATGTTCTTGATATCATCGATCATGATTACCATGACATTGTAAAAAATCGCATACAAAGAATGCAGCAGGGCTCCTATGTCGGCCTTATCGAACAAACGTGGAGAAGGCTTGACGGAACACCTGTAGAAGTGGAAATTAAAGCGGCCCCCGCCATTTATAAAAACAAGCCGGCGGAACTGGTCGTTCTAATTGATATTTCATCACGCAAGAAGTTCCAGAAAATTCTTCAGAAAAGCAGGGAGCGTTATCAGCTCCTGATTCAGAATTCCATTGATACCATCGCTGTTATTCATAGAGACAAATGGGTTTTTATTAATGAGTCTGGAGTAAAGCTTTTTGAAGCTTTAGACTACCCTGATATGCTCGGCAAAAACGTCTTTGCCTTATTGGAACAGGAAGATCATGAACAGGTGAGGGAAAAACTCCGCAGTATTGTCGAAGAGAAATCTGAAGTGGAAGTAACGAAGCAATCCTGGCATACATACAACGGCAGCACAATTTATACGGAAATGGTCTGCATTCCCACCACGTATTTTGGCGAACGGGCCGTTCAAGTGATCTTAAGGGATATTTCTGACCGGAAAAAGGCAGAGGAGCTCATGCTTCGCTCTGAAAAACTTTCCGTTGCAGGACAGCTTGCAGCCGGAATTGCCCATGAAATCCGCAATCCGCTGACGGCTATCAAGGGATTTCTGCAGCTTATGCATTCTGCAAACCGCCACGATCAAGGGTACTACGAAATTGTCTTTTCTGAGCTGAACCGAATTGAACTGATCCTGAGTGAACTGCTGATGCTTGCAAAACCTCAGGAAAGGGTCCTGAAAAAAACGGACTTAACTGCTCTTGTAAGTGACGTTGCAACGCTGCTTGAAACGCAGGCAATCATGAATAATGTCATCATACAAACCGTTCCCCAGGAAGAAAAACTGTTTATCCACTGTGATCAGAACCAGCTGAAACAGGTGTTCATTAATCTGATTAAAAATGCGATTGATTCCATGCCTAAAGGAGGGACCATTCAGCTTCGTTTCGAAAAAGCGGAAGGTTTCATTTTTGTGCATGTGAAAGATGAAGGGGAGGGAATACCTAAAGAAGCCCTGAAAAAAATCGGCGAACCCTTCTACACGACGAAAGAAAAAGGAACAGGCCTTGGATTGATGATCACATATAAGATCATTGAAAATCATAAAGGCAGCATGAGCATTGAGAGCACGCCTGGAATGGGCACGGTTTTTACACTGAAGCTGCCTGAAGCATAAAAGGCAAAAAGCCAGCGAAGCATGTAGCGTCCGCTGGCCAATCTTACCTGCTTTTTATATAGTGTTCAAACCGGTCCATCGCCTCCTGAAGCTGTTCAAAGCTGCAGGCATAAGAAATACGGATGTATCCTTCCCCCAAAGCAGAAAATGCACTCCCCGGCACTACAGCCACTCCCCCATCCTTTGCAAGCGAATAGGCAAAATCAAAAGAAGAGGCATTGAAATGCTTGATGCTCGGAAAAATGTAAAAGGATCCGTCCGGCTTTTCAGTCGGAAGCCCCATCTCCGTTAATCTCCTGTACACATAGTTCATTCTTTTTGAATATTCACCGTTCATAGGTGCTGCATCGTTTTTGCCTGCTGTAAGAGCCTCCAGAGCAGCCTTTTGCGAGATGGAGGACGCACAGGATATGTTATATTGATGCACCTTCAGCAAATGCTTGCTGATGGCAGCCGGCGCGAACACAAACCCGATTCGAAAGCCGGTCATGCTGTGTGATTTTGAAAGTCCGTTTATGACGATTGTCTGATCACGCAGGTAAGACGCAATCGAACGGTGTTTTCCATCAAAAACAAGTTCGCTGTATATTTCATCTGACAGAACGAAAAGATCTTTGCCTTTCAGCAGTTCGGCAATTTTCATCAGTTCTTCCTCATCAAGCGTAACGCCTGTAGGATTGGATGGATACGGCAGGACGACACAGCGCGTTTTTTCAGTCAGATGTCTGCTGATCAGTTCTGCCGTTAATTTAAACCCGTGTTCTGTTGTATCAGCGTGCACCGCTTCAGCTCCGCAAAGTGAGATGATTGGCTCATAGCCGGGATAGACCGGTCCTGGCAGAATGACTTCGCTTCCCGGAGAAAGGATGGTCCTGAATGCAATATCAATGGCCTGACTGGCTCCGGCTGTTACTATCACTTCATCTTTTCCTTGATAAGTTAGCCCATATTTTTCTTTTACAAAGGCAGCGGCAGCTTCTCTGAGTTCGGGGTAGCCCGCATTGTGGGTATACGTGGTAAAATCGCTCTCAATCGCCTCGATGGCGGCCTTTTTCACATGAGCTGGAGTTAAAAAATCCGGCTGGCCGATTGTGAGTGATATGGTATCCTCAAATTCGGAAACCATATTGAAAAACTGGCGGATGCCAGAGATCTGAATGTTTTTAACCTGCTGATTAATAAGGTGCTCCATCATGTTCATCCTTTTTCTATGTAATCTAATAACGTGTTATTATACCATCATACACAATTATTCCGTCAAATTCACCCATTCTGCGCGTGTTTAGTAACATAGTAAGAAGGGTAAAAGTCAAAAATATATTTATCTACAAAGAAAGATGTGACAGAATGATACGTACATTAGCCGTTCAATCCAGCGGGGAGGTTGTTTATGACCTGCCCCTTAAAGAACTGAGAAAACCCGAAATAAAATGGTATTGGGTCGATTTCCAGGATCCTACCGCAGATGAAACGAAACTGCTGAGCAAATTCTTCCGCTTTCATCCTCTAGCCATTGAAGACTGTGTGGAGTTTGTTCAAAGACCGAAAATTGATACATATGACACCTATTTGTTTGTTGTCATGCATGCCATTCAGCAAAAAACTCTTGAAGCTGAAGAACTCGATCTTTTTATTGCGAGGAATTACGCGGTTACTTTTCATAAAAAGTCGATAAGGGATTTGAATAATATCTGGTTTAAAATGAAAAAGGACGAAGGCTTAAAGGAAGGGGGGCCTTCCCTTTTGATGCACCAGCTGATGGACCAGCTGGTAGATGAATATTTCCCTCCTGTCTATAAGCTTGAGGACTTGCTGAATGAAATTGAGGAGAATACGAAGGATCTGACAATCAGCGAATTGATGGAAGGTGTTTTTGATATCCGCACAGATTTGTATAAGCTGAGAAGAACAATCATTCCAATGCGGGACCTGCTGTACAGGATGATCAGTTCCAGCAGTCTTAAAGCCTATATCAGAGATGAGATCTATTTTCAGGATATATACGATCACCTGCTGAAGCTTGTTGAAATGATTGATGCGAACAGGGAGCTGAGCGCAGATATCAGGGACAGCTATCTGTCCATCAGTTCAGACAGAATGAACAGAGTCATGATGACATTGACGGTCATCTCGTCCATTTTCCTTCCGCTGACATTTATTGCAGGGCTTTACGGAATGAACTTCCAGTACATGCCGGAGCTTACCGGCAAATATAATTATTTTATTGTTGTGGGCATCATGGTGCTGATTGCAGCCGGAATGATTTACTTTTTCGCGAAAATGGGCTGGTTCAGATATCATAAAGGAACAAAGCTATAACGCACATACACGCTGCCTTCGGGCAGTTTTTTTACGTTTAATTAAAAGAATGAAGAGGAAAATCATAGTATAATAAAGGAAAAGACTGAGGCGGTGGATGGTTTTGAAAAGAATTGCTGTTATTGGCCAATCGGGAGAGATACCAGCTGAAGTGCGGGCAATAAGTGAAGAAGTGGGAGCTGAAATTGCCAAGCGAAATGCCGTGCTGCTGACAGGCGGCGGAAGCGGAGTGATGGAAGCGGCGTCCAAAGGGGCAAAAGAAGCGGGAGGTCTTGTCATCGGGATTCTTGCAGGAGATGAGACTCATGTTGCCAACGATTACCTGGACGTTCCGATTACGACGGGCTTATCCTTTGATTACAGAAGTCTTGTGCTGGTTCATTCCTGTGATGCGATCATTATGATCAGGGGAGGAAATGGGACATTGGGAGAACTGTCTGCTGCCTATATGAATAAAAAGCCTGCCGTTGTCATTGAAACATCCGGAGGGTGGGCGGCGAAGCTGAAGGAAGCCGCATTTGAAGGAGCCTATCTTGACGAGCGCCGGACCGTGGAAATCCACTACGCGAACTCAGCAAAAATGGCAGTAGACAGAGCCTTCTTAAGAATCGAACATCCGCTTGATGAAATGAAAAATACAGGGATTATCGGGGATTAATAAAAGATAAAGCGGACGTGCTGTTTGGCCGTCCGCTTTTTCTGGTTATCTGCTACAAGAAAACGAAGCAATCCGCTGCGTGTCAATTCCGAAATAGACCCATCTGAATTGGCGGGGTCTCCATCTGTACCCTGCGACGGATGTTCTGCCGACAAAGGTCGGGTAAAACCAAAAGCTGTTTCCATTGTTAAGCCAAACGTACGTAAAGCGGAAAAGACATCCGCTGATGGCTCCCGGGTCTACTGCAAAAAGTGATGGACTTTGCTGGGGGATCTGGCTTGGAGGGGGGCCTGTCGGTGCCTGCGTTCCTCCGCCTCCAAATCCTGGCGGCGGACCTGGCGGCATGCCTCCTCCAGGACCAAAGCCTCCTCCAGGACCGAAGCCTCCTCCCGGAAAACCTGGAAATCCCTGACGATCGTATGGATTGTACATATTCACATTCCTCTCCTCATTAGCCTACAACTCACAGTATGCATCAGCGGGTAAGGAAGTGAATGGAAATTCTGGGCTTTGCTCAGCACAACGTAAAAAGGAACGCTTCATCTGAGCGTCCCTTTTTGCGTTGGCACATTAATATCCGAAATCCCAATCCATTTGCTCCTGCCAGACAGCGAAATGAAAGGGGGGAAGAATCATCGTTCTGCCATTCACTTTACAGCTGCACGAGTCTGAACCCGCATTCTCTTTCAGTTGCACATATATTTCTTCAGGAATATCCTCAAGAACAGTCATATCCTGATTTTCATGAAACAGCAAAACGGTTCCCACCGAAAAAACACCTTCTTTTACTAGAGATCAGTCAAAAAACACATTTAGAATTCTACCATGTTTTCGAATGAAATCCGCGGCTGAAAAGAAGATGTCATAAAATCGCCAAATCGAAATCGTTTACAGGAAGTTTAAAGGTGTTTTTTCATTTTGTACTGAATGAAGAGCATGGGATCAATAGACACGTAATGCTCAGTTATAACCGAGTAGCCCCTGTTCATGAAAAAGGTCCGGGCTGTTAATCCCGTACTGAGAGTGACCTTTTTGTGGCCCGAATCTCTTGCCGTTTTCTCCAGTGCCTCAAGAAGGGCGGATCCGGTTCCCGTCCTTTGATGGTCTTTATGAGAATATAAAAAATGAATGTCTCCGTTATGAGTCAGTGTGCCAAATCCTGTAATTTTTTTATTTATTACAGCAAGGAGAGTCGTGTTCACTGTCAGCAGGTCACCCCAATTTTCGTAGTGATCAAGTCTTTTTGGAGCAAGTGCATGTATATGATCAGATGAATAGTCTCTTCCATTAATTTCACAGACTGTATCAATATATAAGTTAATAACTTCTTCAAGATCCTTTTCTTCAAATAATCTAATCTTCATCAGCACCACCAAGTATGTTTAATTTTTCTGCACGCGCATCTTTAATTAAATCGGTTAACCAGGCAAGTTCTGCTTCTCCATGCAGTATTGATCCTCTAATTAAGTGAATAACAGCTCTCGGAAGCTTCTTATATAAGTCAAGTATTCCTTTAAGCTCTGTCACTCTCTTCTTTGTAAGCTCCACTCTCTTTTCAAGAACATCTGCGACTTCCTGAGGATTGCTGTGGAGAGTAAAAGCAACGCCCGTAAAAAGAGGATGATACAGATTTGAATCGCTCGACAGTTCGTCCAGAATCAATTTGTGAAAGAGTTTTTTCCCTGATTCGGTAATCGAATAGATCGTTTTATCAGGCCTGTTCGTATCTTTAATAATGTCAACAATTTCAATATGCTCTTTCTTGTAAAGCTGTTCCACTGCATAATACAAGGAGCCTTTCTGCAGTTTCATAAAATGGTCCATATGTCTTTGTTCCATAATCTGCTTCATTTCATAGGGATGGGCATCCTGTTCCATTAAAAGCCCTAGTATGACCAATTTCATTGACATACAGCATACCTCGCTTTACCGAAGCTGGTGGATCTTGATCAGCTTACTTAAATTATATAGTCTAGTTTGACCATTTAGCAACGATTTTACATGAAGGTTCACTAAATCGATAAAAGGGAAAGATATCGGTGGAAATGTAAATGAACCATCTATCTATTTTCTGTTCTATCCTGTAAAATAAAGTGTTTGAAAAAATAGTTCCTTTATGGAGGAATACGTGTGCTGCAAATGATGAAACCTTTATTGGTTAATATTACAATTCTTTTTTCCCTTACCTATAATGCGAATCTGTTTTTTCCGTTTCATTCAACCCAGAAGCAGGCATTAAAACAGAAAATCATTTATGGGCTGATCAGCTCATTCGGCGCTCTTCTTTGCATGGCGTATCCGATCGAAACACTCGGTGATACGAATTTTGATTTGAGAATGGTTGTTGTGATGATTGTCACCCTGTATTCCGGTTTTCTGTCAGGTGGAATTGTTCTTATTGTAACATGCTTTGCCAGATTTTTAATCGGCGGAGAATTCTATCAGATCGGGATTGCTGTTACAGTCTTTGCTTATGTTATGGCACTGCTGTTCAGGAAGGCGTTTCTTCAGTCAAGCAATAAATACATGTTTGGAAGCATCATTTTTGCCGTTTATTTTGCTGTCTATATTTTGATCATTTACTCTAAGATCAATTTTCTGGGACTTCCTTTTTACTTTGTCTATTTCCTGACCTTTTACTTTTCATGTATTTCGATGATTTATATTATTGCAAGCCTCATAAAAACAAATAAGCAGTTTGATGAAATGGTTTATATGGATAAACTTACGACAATTGGCCAAATGGCAGCAGCTATTGCCCATGAGATCCGCAATCCAATCACTACGGTCAGAGGATTTATCCAATATATCCAGCAGAATACAGCTGATGAAAATCTGAAGAAGTTTTCACCTTTGATTTTAGAAGAACTGGACCGGACAAACAAAATTATTACAGATTATCTGCTGCTGTCAAAGCCCGAAAATCGTGAAATGACGAAGATTGATATAGATGATGTGCTTATCGACAGCATTGAGCTGCTGAAACCGCTCGGGTATTATTCCAATGTCAGCCTGACTTTCAAATCTGACGGAAGAAATGCCGTATACGGGGACATCCATCTCCTTAAGCAGTCTTTAATGAATGTGATTAAAAATGCAATTGAATCCATTGAAGACAGCGGGGAAGTAGAAATAACCAAAACAACGAATGATGCAGACGGCACCATCAGCATTGCCATCAGTGATAACGGAAAAGGAATGACGGAGGAAGTAAGAAAAAAACTCGGTTTGCCGTTCTATACCACAAAATCAAAAGGCACCGGTCTTGGATCGATGATTACAAACAGGCTGATCAGGGAAATGGGCGGCACAGTCGAATACGAAAGTGAGCTTGGAAAGGGCACCTGCGTAATTATCAGCCTTCAGTTATATCAGGAAATGATTCACTGAAGAGAAGAAGGAGAAACGAATATTCGGAGAGAAAGTATAACGGAAAAGGGGGAGACTGGAGATCACATGTTTTCTTTTCTCATGCAGGCACTAGCCGTTGCCGGTGCCATTTTCTTGTTTACAACCCTGTATATTGTGATTCGAATGATTAAGAAGCAGTAAAAAACCCAGTTCAAGCTGAACTGGGTTTTTTGTATTGGACTCCCGTAGCTTACCGGGCGATTCCGCATTTCTTATTGTCCAGCTACATCGCCCAACTCCTCTGCCAGAACGGAACCGTCGGCAAAGGCAAAAAGCGCCTTCACCGCCGTTTCCTTATCTGACTCCCGTAGCTTACCGGGCGATTCCGCATTTCTATCTATATACTATGTGAAATAAAATTAGCAAGAAACAGCACTGCGATGATGTAAAGCGGCAGGGCCACTTCGTTTGTGCGTTTCATGGCAAGTTTTAAGATTGGATAAGCAATGAATCCAAAGGCCATTCCGTCTACGATGCTGTAGGTAAGGGGAATGAGTGCAATGATCAAAAAGGCCGGAAAGCTTTCCGTAAAATCTTTCAGATCGATGTTCTGGATATTCTGAATCATCAGCCCGCCGATTAAAATTAAAATAGGGGCAATTGCACTGTCTGGAATCAATTTAAGATACGGCAGAAAGAACAGTGATCCTAAAAACAGGAAGCCTGCTGTGATGGCAGTCAGTCCTGTGCGTCCGCCTGCCTGAATTCCTGCAGCTGTTTCGACCGTGCTTACTGTTGGACTAGTTCCGAATAAGCCAGCTGTAATGGCCGAAATGGCATTTGCCCTGAGCGAACCGCTGTACCTGTCTTGTCTGCTGATCATATTGACGTGTCCGTGAACAAGGCCGATGTTTTCAAACACGATGACCATCGTGAGTGAGAAAGTGGCCGTCCAGAATGCGAGATCTGCCATCTGATTAAATGACATGGCGCCAAAAACCTGAGTATACGACGCCGCAGAAAAGGAGGTCCCGCTGCTTTGAGAACTGTCAATCAAGCCAAATCCTGCAGCAATGGCTGAACCGGCAAGAATGCTGATCAGGAAGTTGCCCGGAATGTTCCTGGCAAACAGCACAATTGTAATGATTAATGTTATCAGCGTAACGAAGACATGGGGATCTGTAAAATCACCAAGTTTGACGAACGTCGTCTCGCTTCCGGTGACAATTCCGCCTTTTTGCAGACCGATAAACGTAAGGAATATCCCAATTCCGACCGTAATCGCTTCTTTCAGCGAGTCCGGTATGGAAGCGCTGATGATGCCGGAGAGCTTCGTGAATGCAACAAGTGCAAAAAGAAGACCTGAGACAAAAACGACGGCAAGACCTTCCTGCCAGGAAAGTCCCATAGAACCGCAGATGGTGTAGGTGAATAACGCATTCACCCCCATCCCTGGAACTAGAATAATCGGTGTTTTTCCAATAAAGCCCATTAGTACACAACCTGTGAAAGAGGTAAGAATGGTGGCGATAATGCCTGCTTCAATCGGAATGCCTGCGTCTGCCAAGATCGCTCCGTTAACGGCTACGATATAGACAATCGTAAAAAAGGAAATCATTCCTGCGAGCAGCTCTTTCTTGACTGTCGTGTCATGCTGTTCAAGCTGAAAGTACTTATGCAATTTTTAACCCTTCCTTAAAAAGTAACCCTCGACCCAACCCGTACAACCGGCATCAGCCGATTCACATATAGCATTATACCAAGAGGGAAGACTTTGTGCATTATCTTTATTTGTCATTTTCTGTGAGAGGCTTTTTAATCATGACTCTTATTAAACAGACAGGAGCTCGTTCACGTTAATTTTTTGTAAACGGGCAGGTGGCGGCTTCCTGTTTAAAGAAGATAACCATACAAAAAGAAAACGGAGGATGCAAAATGGCACACTTAGAAAAGCCTGAAACGATTAGCCTTCAAAAGGATAGGGCCTGGAAACTGTACTTGTCGCTCCCTATTTTGTCATGGGCGCTTTATGATTTTGCGAACACTATTTTTTCATCTAATATTACAACCATTTTCTTCCCTTTTTATCTGCAGGAAGTCATTGGCGCAAACGAAAGACTGGACCAGATTGCAAGTTCATTTATATCCTATGCCAATGCAGCAGCAAGCTTCCTGCTCGTTCTGTTTTCTCCGCTGTTCGGCGTATTAATTGACAGATCGGGTAAAAAGAAGGCATATATTATTCCTTTTACCTTAATAACCGTGCTGTGCACCATTCTTATGGGGGTTTTTGGAATGACAGAGTTTTCTTATACGCTCTTTGGACTCCCCGCTGGTTTAGTGTACGTTATTTTGCTCTTTATCATGGCGAAATTCTTTTACCATTCAAGCCTGATCTTTTATGATACGATGATTTCTGATTTAGGCACCGGCAAGCAGATTCCTTTAATATCAGGATTCGGTGTTGCGGTAGGGTATGTTGGGACTCTTGTCGGTCTCAGTGTTTATCTGTATGTTGGAGATTCAGGCTTCCACAAGGCATTTATACCGACAGCCCTTCTTTTTTTAGTCTTTTCCCTTCCGCTTTTTTTCTTTGTAAAAGAAAAGCCCTTAGCGGGTAAACCTGAAAAGACGGGATTTTTCGATGGCTACAGAGAAATTATCCGTACATTCAAAGAAATAAGAACGTATAAAGCCGTTTTTTTATTCATGATTGCCTATTTCTTTTTAAACGATGCCATCGCCACCGCAGTAGCGATGATGGCTGTTTATTCAAAGGCCATTGTAGGGTTCTCATCAGGTGAATTTATTTTGCTGTATCTTGTCTCAACGGTGGCAAGCATAGCCGGATCTTTTCTTTTTGGATATATTACAAAGGCATCAGGAACGAAAAAAAGCATCATGTATGTAGGAATCATCCTGGTCATAGCGCTGGCTTTTGCGGCATTTGCTGTTAATGCAGCCATGTTCTGGGTTGCTGGAAGTTTGTTCGGAGTTTCTCTTGGAGCTATGTGGGTCACGTCAAGAACGTTTATTGTGGAATTGACGCCGGAAAACAAGAGGGGACAGTTCTTCGGCCTTTTTGCCTTTTCCGGGAAGGTGTCATCCATTGCAGGACCGCTCCTTTACGGAACCATCACACTTGTTCTCGCTGATTACGGTGATCTTGCAAGCAGGATTGCCATTGGCTCACTGATGATTCTTGCAGGCATCGGGCTTGCTGTCCATATGTTTGTTCCTGACAATGAAGCGTAAGCCTGAGATTTCCTCAGGCTTTTTTTCATTGTCCGGTTGAGAAAGATCAAATTGTTCCGATATATAAGGTATGTGTAACTATAGAGAGGAAGAAAACGATGCAGCAGACAGAGATATTATTGGAAAGCGGCACGAATGAACTTGAAATCGTTGAATTTACTGTAGCGGGACTAAAATTCGGGATTAATGTCATTAAAGTGAAGGAAATCATCCAGCTTCAGACTATGACAAAAGTGCCTCATGCCCATCCGAATGTTGAAGGCATTACTGAGCTGAGAGGGGAAGTTCTGCCTGTAGTGAATACAGCAAAAGCACTTGGTCTTGGGGAGAATCCAAATTCTTCTGCAGACAAGCTGATTGTGACGGAATTTAATAAGCAAAAGGTCATCTTTCATGTGCATGGGGTCACTCAGATTCACCGGATTTCATGGAGCCTGATTGAAAAACCGTCCCGGCTTTACCAGGGTCTTGAAAGTCAGATTACAGGAGTCGTGAAGTGGAACGGGGAAATGATTCTTCTGCCTGACTTTGAGAAACTGATTGTTGAGATTAATCCGGAATCGGGCATTCACTTAAATCAAATAAAAAAGCTCGGAAAGCGCGAACGGTCAGATAAGAAAATCGTCATCGCAGAAGATTCGCCATTACTCAGAGGGCTATTGCATGATACTCTGCAGGAAGCGGGATTTGTAAATCTGGAATTTTTTGAAAATGGCAAAGACGCACTGGACTACCTTCAAACGCTCTGCAGCAGCGGCGGTGCATTAAAAGATGAAGTGCAGCTGGTGATTACAGACATTGAAATGCCGCAAATGGACGGCCACCATCTGACGAAGCGCATTAAGGAGCATACGGCGCTTGCGGTTCTGCCTGTTCTCATTTTTTCTTCGCTCATAACAGAGGATCTTAAACATAAAGGTAGAAAAGTCGGGGCGGACGGACAAGTAAGCAAACCTGAAATTGCTGAGCTCGTTTCCATGATTGATCAATATATTCTTTAGGGCTGCAGGATGAAGAAAGAGGCCTTTCCATATGAGGAAAGGCCTCTTTCATATATCTCTTCAATAGCTCTCGCCCAAGCGTTTAAATACAGGTTTTTTGTATGTAGGTGCAGTTTTATTGGGGCGGTTTGAAACGGTCTCCTTTATGCCGACATACTGCTGAAGCAGTGCTTTTGCTTTTGCCAGGGATAAATGTATTTTTGGATTTCGGTATGACTGATTCAGTGAACCGAGATGTGGGAGATTTTCGAAGTCATCTTTAGTGGGAGGCATATGAAAATAATATTCTCCGGCAGATATAAGAACGTCTGACTGCTGTTTGCTGTTTTTAGGGTTATTGGAAAAGTGTAGTCCTTCTTTTTTTGCTTTTCCTTCGGTTAAGAGTTTTTGAAGGGCACGTTTCTTCAGCATATATAAAAATTTCGGGTCTGGCGCCGTCTTAGCATGCCGGTTTACGATATAGATTGCTTTTGCTACATTATCTGTCGTTGGTTTAAGCGGCTGATTTCGCTGATCGTCCATTTTCTCTCTCCTTTGCACATTTATTCGCTTATTCTAAATTATACGTTTCCAGGTGTAAAATGCAAACTTAATCTAAAATCAATTACCCGTTTTCCCGGTTTTCGTTCATCAGCTGACGATCTGAAAACGAATCCATGATCTTCAGGAAATAATCCGCATAAACAGGATCCCATTGTGTGCCGCGTCCTTCTTTAATAATGGAGAGCGCTGTCTCTGACGGCATTCCGCGTCTGTATGGTCTGTCAGAAGTCATTGCGTCGTATGCGTCCGCAACGGCCATAATCCTTCCGAAAAGAGGAATATCATTTCCTGCGAGTCCTTCAGGGTATCCATGACCGTCAAACCGTTCATGATGATATTTGACGCCTGGAATGAGAGGCCGGAGCATTTCAGCAGGCTGTACACTTGAGAGAATGCTTGCACCAATAACCGGGTGTTTTTTAATTTCTTCATATTCTTCCATGGTCAAGCGTCCTTCTTTCATAAGGATGCTGTCTTTAATGCCGATTTTGCCGATGTCATGGAGAAGCGCTGATTTCCTCAAGTCATCAAGAGTTTCTTCACATAATCCTGCTTCCCTGCCAATCATAACGGAATATTCCGCTACTCTGATGGAGTGGCCAGCGGTATTAGGATCTCTTGCATCTAGTGCAGAGGCAAGTGTTGTATACAAACTTTCCAGAAGCTGATTATTGATCTGATCACGCTCTTTAAGCCCGCGTATCATTTTATTAAAACCAGCGATAACCGTTGCAAATTCATCCGAATAAACCTCATTCCGGTAATGGAATTGCCCCTGTTCAACCTCTGCCATGCCCTCCTGAAGCTTCTCAATAGGTTCAGAAATGTTTTTGAACAGCAAAAAAGAGCCAAAAACCGCAAATAGCACAGACATAATGACAATCAGCATGGACCAGCTCCAATATTCAGGCAATCCCGGAGCCACACCTTCCTTAAAACGCAGCTGTGAAGCCAGAGCAAACAGCAGCAGCGGGTATACACCAATGTAGATGGCGCTGAACATGACTTTGGACTTTAAAGAGATGGGGATTTCCCGGTCAGGCACAAGATCCGTCCCATAAAGCATAAGACCTTTATTGCGGAGGGTAATAAGCATAGGCTTCACCGCTTTGGAACATAAAAAGAATTCAATGACGCTGTGCATGCCCGCAACTAAGAACGTGACTGCAAAAGCTGGAAGAATGTATGATAGCGGGATATTCAGCAAGTTATTTTTTATTAGGCACATTCCAAGCAGAACCGCAGGAACAGAAAAGCCAAAAAGATGAGGACCTAAAATTCTGTATACGCTTAGAAGCGGAAAACGGTGTGCCTGTCTGAAAGCAGCATCAAGCGTGTCCAAAGAGGTATCTCTGTCTTTGAAAACGTTTTTGATCGGAGCAATGTGTATTCGGAAGAGAGCCCATTCACAAAGGCTCATGCAGATAACCGAACACAAGAGCAGCAGCATCAGCAGCATGACTTCTGATGCTGAAATCGTAAGTGTAGTAAAAATAAGAACGGAACCCACGCCAAATACAGCCAATAAAGACGCAGTAAAATTATGAATGATCAACTTTGTTATAAACTCTTTATATAGTGTCAATTGGGGACCCAACTTTCAGTCAATACTTCTCCAGTAATATCGGCTGTTTTTTCTGAATCTTTACCGGAACACTGAAAACTTGAAAAAAAAAGACAGCAGATGATGTCTGCTGCTGTGAAAACGACTTACGAAATATGAATCTGTTCTTTTCCTGTCCGCTGTGAAAGCTTTCTCTGGGAATACTCGAGTTCTTTGCTTAGCTTTGGCAAAGTAAGGGCATAGAAAAGGAAAACGAAAAGAATCACAGTGGCCATTCCATAGTAGAGATATTCAATGTTGCTGATAAATTTCGGAAAGACTACGGCAATAATGCCAAGGGTCAGGGACTGAGCAAACATCATCAATGGATCTGTCCATCCGCTTACTCTGCCCATCAGTTTTGGATGGACGATTTTAGGCATCCAGCCTCCAATGGCCACATTAATTGGTCCAATGCATGTCCCAATAATGAACACAGTGGCAAGAAAAATGCCAAGATGATCGGTCAGACCAAGCATAAAAATCAGAATGCCGCTTACGAAAATCGGATAAATCATCATTTGATGCGGCTTAAATCTTGAAGACAGGAATGTACCGATGAGGCTTCCGGCAAGAAGTCCGGCTCCAAGGGAAATGGCGAAAAATGAAGCATACTTTTCGTAATTGTCAGGCGACAGCTCGTACTTCATAGTAAAGATCGGAAGGATGGAAAAAGCACCATTCACAAACCCGAATACAAAGAAACCGAACACGAGCGAAGCGAGCAATTTGTTTTTTACAATATACAGAATGCCGTCTTTAAAGTCACGGTAAGTGGAAGAAAGACTGAAATCCTTCCATTTCGCTTTTCCATTTGGAAGTCTTGTCTCCATGGGGATTTTGCAGCGCCGGATGAGTATTGCTGAGATGACAAAGCTGATAAAGTCGAAAACCACGGCGCCCTTTAGTCCGATTGTCTGATAGGCGATTGCACCGAGCCCCACTCCAAAAACCATGAAGATACTGAACAGAATCTGGTTCAGCCCTGCAGCCTGAGCATACTGCTCTTTACTTAAAATTCCCTGCACGAGGCTTGCTTCTGCAGGATAGAAAAATTTTGTCACTGCACTTCTTAAAAAGAGCAGGAAGAAGATGAGCGGGATGGAATTTAAAAACAGGGAACCAAACAGAATCACAGTCAGAAAGGCTCTGATCCAGTCACAGTTTTCAGCTACTTTTTTTCTGTCAAAACGGTCTGCTACCACCCCGACCAAAAAGAAAACAAACAGCGTTGGAAGTGAATACATCAGTTCTGCCAGTGTCGCATAGGACGGCTGGTGGCTGAAGCGGTCCAATAAGTAAAAGGCAAAGGCCATATTTCCGATTGTAGTGCCCATTTGCGAAGCGAGTGCTGCAAAAAAGAGCTTCACAAAATTTCTGTTTTCAAAGATTTTCATTATGCTGCTCCTTATTTTGCAGGATAGTAGTCACAGTAGTTATTATAATAGAAACATGTTCGTTTTAACATAAAGTTTTTGTAAAAATTTTACTGGCGAATGGATACCCTTGTTCCGTTCGGGACAAGGGACCCGAGCTCAAGGACATCTTTGTTCTGCATGCGGATGCAGCCTCTTGAAACAGCCTTTCCGATTGAGCTTGGATCGTTCGTGCCGTGTATGCCGTAATGAATTTTTGACAGGCTGAGCCAAAGCACTCCAAATGGACCTCCAGGATTCGGCTGTCGGTTGACAATGACAAATTCTCCAATAGGGGTTCTTGAAAGAATCTTCCCGACAGCTATCGGATAGACTTTCATCACTTGTCCTCTATTCAGCAGAGTCAGCTGTCTGCGGCCAATCGATATCATGATGCTGTATGGAATGGAAGAAGGCTCAGGCAGCCCGGGAATAATCAGAGGCTGTCCGGCGGTTAATTTATTTGGATCTGACAGCTGGTTGGCAGTAATGAGAACCGTCGGACTGATGCGGAAGTCCTGGGCAATAGAGGTGAGGGTCTCACCGGGTTTTACAAGATAGATCATCTGTTTTCACCGCTTTATTTGTGATGAATACTTCGTTTCACATGACTAGGCTCCGGTTTCTTGAGGCATTTGCTCAGTTCCGGCGTGTTAAAGCATCATATGTGCACATATGGATTTTGTTTCCGCCCGCTGTGCCACTCCGTTTCTTCGATGTGGTATAATTTTCTATATTCAGAGGAGTTGAGCAGATGATTAAGGAAAAATATGCGATTATTGACATTGGCTCTAACACAATGAGACTGGTTATTTATCAGCGTGATAAAAGCCGGAGACTCAAAGAAATTGAAAATGTAAAGATATCGGCGAGGCTCCGGAACTATCTAACAGATGAGTCTTTCTTAAACGACGAAGGAATCAGCGTTTTAGTTTCATCTCTGCTCAGTTTTCAGGAAGTAACGAGGCATCATGACCTTAAAGATGTGAAGTGTGCAGCAACGGCGACCATCAGACAGGCTGTCAATAAGGACGCCGTATTAGGATTAGTCAAAGAAAAGACAGATTTTACCATCCGCATTCTCTCCGAATATGAAGAGGCTTATTACGGTTTCCTCGCAGCCGTAAATTCCACTCAGATCAGGAGCGGAATCACCATTGATATCGGCGGGGGGAGTACGGAGATTACCTACTTTGAAAACCGCAGCCTCATAAATTATCACAGCTTTCCTTTCGGAGCCCTGTCTTTGAAAAAAGAGTTTGTAAAAGGGGAAAAACCGACAAAGACAGAATTGCATGAGCTCAGGCTATATCTTGAAGAAAACTTCAGAACACTGCCTTGGCTTATGAATAAAGGTCTGCCGGTAGTGGCAATAGGGGGAAGTGCGCGCAATATCGTACAAATCCACCAGGCCATGCAGGAATATCCGCTTGCAGGCGTCCACTTATATGAAATGTCAGGAAACGATCTCCTGGACGTTCAGCAATTTCTTTCCCCCATGACCATGCATGAGCTGCAACGAACGGAGGGACTGTCAAAAGACAGGGCTGATATTATTCTTCCGGCAGCGCAGGTTTTTGTCACGCTGACAGCCATTACGGCTTCAGACCGGTTTATTTTGAGCCGAAAGGGCCTGAGGGACGGCGTTTTTTATGAAGAGCTTACGAGAGGCACAGGAACAGCCATTTTTCCGAGTGTCATTGAAGAAAGCTTTCACGAATTGCTGAGTGATTATGACATTGACCTTGATCACGTGCAGCATGTCACAAAAATTGCCCTTGAGCTGTATTCCGGTTTAGCTGCAGCGGGGAAAATTTCTTATACAGAAGAAGATATCCGCCTGATCAGGAGAGGATCGTTCGTTTATAATCTGGGGCAGTACATTGATTCGGAATCAAGCAGCCAGCATACCTTTTACCTGATTGCCAATCGGACGATAGACGGTCTGTCCCACAGAGACAGACTGAAGCTTGCGCTGATCGCCTCCTTTAAAAGCAAGTCTGCCTACAAACAATATTCAGCTCCTTTCAAACACTGGTTTTCAAAAGTTGAACAGCACAAGATCATGCTGCTTGGAGCCATCATTAAATTTGCCTACAGTCTGAATGCAACAAAAAGAAATGTTGTCCGTTCTGTCAGCCTGCAGGATGAAATTGACCGCACAGTCTGCATCATCACATGTGACGGCAATTATATGCCTGAGGAGTATCAGGCAGAAAAACAAAAAAAGAATCTTGAAAAATTTCTGAAGAAAAACATTCAATTAAAGTTTCAGCAATAGATTAGTAAAAGGAAAAGAAGAGGAGAAGCTCTTCTTTTTTCTGCAGCATTTACATAAACCACATATAATCTTTACACACCATTTACTTTCCTCTAAACCTCAAGTGCTATCATTACAAATGAATCCAAATGACTAATTCAAAAGGGTGACTTTTTTATGAGCACATTGCACACCGATGAAGCAAAACTTGGCAGCCCTCACTATTACAATAACCGGGAGCTCAGCTGGCTTGCCTTTAACAAAAGAGTGCTCGAAGAGGCGATTGACAGCAGAAACCCACTTTTGGAACGCTTGAAGTTCCTTGCGATTTTCAGCTCAAACCTTGATGAGTTTTTTATGGTCAGGGTTGCGGGTCTAAAGGACCAGGTGAAGGCGGGTTTCGGCAAACCTGAGAACAAAGCAGGACTTACCCCGAAACAGCAGCTGAAGCAAATATCAGAACTGAATCATAAACTTGTTGATCTCCAGGCAGGCACCTATAATGACGTGATTCTACCCGCATTGAAGAAGGAAGGGATTGTATTCTTAAGCTTAGAAAGCCTTAAGGAGGACCAGCTTGTCATTATTGAAAAACACTTTGACGAGCACATTTTTCCCGTGCTGACCCCAATGGCTGTTGATGCATACAGGCCATTTCCCATGCTTCTGAATAAGAGCCTCAATTTGGTCGTGAAGCTTGAAGATCATTCTGAAACAGAAGAATTCAGGGCGAAAACGGCCATAGTGCAGGTTCCGGCCGTGCTCGACCGGTTTATTCCCATCCCTTCAGGCGAAAAAGACTGCTCATATGTATTATTGGAAGATGTAATCACCCGCTATATACATAAACTGTTCCACGGCTATCACGTCCAGTCGGTCACACCTTTCCGCATTACCCGAAACGCCGATATGACCATACACGAAGAAGGGGCAAGAGACCTTCTGAAGGAAATAGAAAAAGAACTGAAGAAAAGAAAATGGGGTGCAGCCGTCCGGCTTGAAGTGAGAAAGAACGGCTTTGATTCGCACGTTTTGGATTATCTCCTTGAAGAACTTGAGATCCACAGCGGCGATGTTTATGAAATTGACGGACCGCTCGATTTTACTTTTCTGTTTGGTTTTTACAAAGAGCTGAGTTCTAAATTTGAACATCTGACTTATGAAACGTTTATTCCGCAGCCGCCTAAAGATCTTCTTGCTGATGATGATGTTTTTCAGACCGCAGCCGTCCAGGACCTGTTTTTGCACCATCCCTATGAATCTTTCGAACCTGTGATTGATTTTGTCAGAGACGCTGCAGAAGACCCTGATGTATTAGCCATCAAGCAGACTCTTTATAGGGTAAGCGGCGGATCGCCTGTTATTGAAGCGCTGAAAAAAGCGGCTGAAAATGGCAAGCAGGTAACCGTCCTAGTTGAACTTAAAGCAAGGTTTGATGAAGAGAATAATGTTCAGTGGGCAAAAGAACTGGAAAAAGCGGGATGTCATGTTATTTACGGGATGACCTATTTAAAAACCCACAGCAAAATTACGCTTGTTGTCAGACGGAAAAACAGCCTGATTGAACGGTTTGTTCATCTGGGGACCGGAAATTACAACGATCAGACAGCGAAAATTTACACGGACATGAGTTTGATTACCTCTGACTACCACTTTGGAATTGATGCGACCAATTTCTTCAATTATTTAAGCGGCTACACAGAAAAGCCGGAATTTCATCACATTTCAGTCGCGCCATTCGATATTAGAACCGATTTTTTAAAGCTTGTTGATCAGGAAATTGATTACCACCGTCATTTCGGAAACGGAAGAATTATTGCGAAGATGAATTCACTCACAGATAAAGCGATTATTATGAAGCTTTATGAGGCTTCGATTGCAGGAGTGAAGATTGACTTGATTGTGCGGGGCACATGCTGCCTGAGACCGGGAATTGAGGGAATCAGTGAAAAGATCCGGGTAAGAAGCATTGTCGGCAGGTTTTTGGAGCACAGCCGGATTTACTCTTTTCATCACAACGGCGAAAATAAGATGTTTTTATCCTCAGCAGACATGATGACCAGAAATATGGAAAAGCGGGTTGAAATACTCTTTCCGGTGTTTGATGTGAAAATTAAGACGAGAATCTTTTCAATGCTTGATATTATGCTGTCTGATAATGTCAAAGCCAGAGAACAGGATGCGTCCGGTGATTATCATTATGTATCCCGGCTCCCCCATGAAGAGGAGATTGACAGCCAGGCAATATTGCGAAAATTGTCCTACAGAGTATCAGAGGATGAGGAATGATAAGGAGAGTGCCGTTCAGGTGCTCTTTTTTTGCGTGGAGTAAATAGCAACAGCCCACTTTCACAGAAGGAATCATAGTACAGGCAGTGCAGGATATGATACTATGAAAAAAGACTAATTAAAAACGGTGAAGTGCGTGATAAAGATCATGCTGAGAATGAGGGTATCATGAATAAATTAAAGAAAGCCATTACAGAAGATTTCAGTTCAGAAGAAAACATTGAAAAAATAGAATCCATCATTTTTGCCATCATTCTTGAACATATAAAAGATCTTGTTTTTCTGATGAAGGTTGATGAGGGGCAGCTGCGGTATGTATTTGTCAATGACGAAGGAGTGAGGCATGCCGGTCTTCCTGATCATTACGGGGGTATGGCGCTTTCGGATGTGATGGATAAAAGCACCTCCCTTCTCCTCACGGAAATGTATAGGACCGTCATTGAGTTAAAAGAACCTTATTCCTTCCAGGATCAAGTGCAGTTATCGGATGGATCGGTCATGTTCGGTGAATCGATGCTGACGCCGATTTTAAACGATAGAGGAGACGTCATCTATATTATTTCAGTCACAAGGGATATTTCAGATCGAATGCTTGAAAGGCAAAAGCTCATTGAGAGCGAGCAGAGATACAGGTCCCTGTTCGATCACACGAATGACAGCATCCTCTCACTCAATTTGAACGGCACAATCCTGTCGGCAAATCCCGCTGCAATTAATCTTTTTAAAAGAGTAACGATTTCAATTACAGGAAAGTCCATATTCAAACTGTTTGAACAAAATGCAGCTGAAACTGAAAAGCTGTTATCGGAAGCCTCTGAAGGAAGAACGTTTGAAACAGATGTCAAGCTGACAGTGAAAAGCAAGGAATGGCACCTTCACTTGAAAACATTTCCGATTATCTTAAATGGAAGCGTTCAGGGCATCTATCTGTTTGCTAAAGACGTTTCTGACCAGAAGCGGCATGAGGCCCTGATCAGTCATATGGCTTTTCATGATGCACTTACCGGACTTTTGAACCGGACGGCTCTTGAAAAACATCTTAAAGATTGTCTCAGCAGTGATGCGGGCTCTGTTCATGCGCTCATGTATATTGACCTTGACAGGTTTAAATGGCTGAATGATACAGCAGGCCACTCGGCAGGAGATCTTCTCCTGCAAAAAGTGAGTGATCGCCTGCAGTCCATTGAAGCACCGTCCTTCAGTGTATACCGCCATGGAGGGGACGAATTTATCCTGTTATTCAGAAAAACGGATAAATTGGAGGCAACCTCCTTCGCTAAGCAAATTCTTGATTTGTTTGCCGAACCTTATTATCTCAATGAGCTTGTTTATTTTGTCAGTCCGAGCATCGGAATCAGCCTGTACCCTGAGCATGGAATAAGCGGGGAAGAACTGATTGCGGGGGCCGACCTTGCCCTGTACGAAGCCAAGCATCAGGGAAGGGGACAGTTTCAAGTATTTCACGCCGGGCTCCACCACCGGTCAAAAAGGCTCCTTGATATGGATTCAGGCCTCAGGCAGGCGATTGAAAACGATGAACTTCACCTCGTCTATCAGCCTCAAATTAACCTTGAAACGGGCGAGACAGAGGGTTTTGAAGCTCTTGTCAGGTGGGAAAGCGAGGTGCTTGGAAACGTTTCTCCTGCCGAATTCATTCCTGCTGCAGAAGAATCCGGACTAATTATTCCCATTGGAGAATGGATAATGGAAGAAGCGTTCAGGCAGCTTGCAGAGTGGAGATTTGAGGGATTCGGGAACCAATGCATTTCCATTAACCTGTCTTCCAAACAATTTCAGCAGCGCAACCTTCCTGAAATGATCAGGTCGCTGCTTCGGACCTATCAGATTTTGCCCCGGCAAATTACACTTGAAGTGACTGAAAGCGCGCTTCATCACCAAAAAGAAGCTTCACTTGCCTTAAAGAAGCTGAAAGAAATCGGTGTGAGGATTGCGATTGATGATTTTGGGAGCGGATTAACTTCGCTGCAAAGCCTTAAAACGTATCCTGTGGACCTTTTAAAAATAGACCCGGCATTTATTAAAGGCGGAATCAGCGATGGCAAAGATGCCGCTGTCATTGCTTCAATCGTTCACTTTGCTCAAAGTCTTTCTCTTGAAGTTCTCGCAGAAGGAATTGAGACTGAGAATCAGGCGGAGTGGCTGCTTTCGCTGAATTGCAACAGGGGCCAGGGATTTTATTTTTCAGGCCCGCTTTTACCGTCAGAAATATCGTCCGGGTTCAGCTGCAGCACCAAAAAAGCACCTTAATTCAGGTGCTTTTTTCTTTTGTTCTTAATGTGAAAACAGTGATTTCAGGGACAGAAAGAAATCGGAAAGGAAGCCTCGTCGTACCAAGCCCCCTGTTCACATAAAGGGTCAGCCCATCCTCTTCATACATGCCCTCTGTATAGACAGAAGCAAAGGGAGGAGTTATGAGCGGGCCATAAAGGGGCAGCTGGACCTGTCCGCCGTGGCTGTGGCCTGAAAGCTGCCAGTCTGCAGGGTGCTTTTTCGCTTCCAGTGCAGCATCCGGCTCATGTGCAAGAAGGAGAGTGAAATGACTGCTGTCTGCACCGGCAAGCGCCTGCTCATAATCAGGTTTTCCAAGCATCAAATCATCGATCCCGGCCAAATAGATGAATGAACCATCCAGCAAAGAAATCTTTTTGCCGCTGTTTTTCAGCAGAGAAAAACCGGATTCATCCATTATGGCCTTATAAACGTCTGTCCCGTATCCCCCATGGTCGTGATTTCCATATATGGAGTATTTTCCTAGCGGTGCTTTTAATTTTTTCAGTTCAGGGGCAATTTTGTGCAAATATTCATATTGATTCGGTTTATCGACTAGATCTCCCGTAAATAAAATGATGTCTGGAGAAAGCTGGTTTATTTTACTGACAACTTTGACCAGCTGGGCAATTGAATAATCATGACCCAGATGGGTATCGCTGAATTGAACCAATCTAAGGCCATCAAAGGCCGGAGGGATTTTGCCGTTTTTCATAGTGATTTGAGTCACTTTCATCAATTTTGGCTCAATATAACGTGCATAACCATAGCCGAAAAAAAGAGCAAACAGCATTCCTGCAGCTGCCGATAAAAAAAATTTGAGAAAACTTCTCCTCGAATGGGTGTGTTCCAGACTGCCCGCCCCCTTTCAAAAAAACTGCCCCTACTACTTTTAGAAAGAAGGTCTGTTTTCCTCTTTTTGAGATAATTATTTTAATTGTTAGAAAACTATGGTAAAATATGAATGGTCATTCATTTTGGGGGTGTTTTTGTTGAAGGATAAAGTAATTATAGTTACAGGCGGTTCCAGCGGGATGGGAAAAGCAATGGCGGGTAAGTTTGCGGCACAAGGTGCGAACGTTGTCATTACAGGAAGATCACTTGAAAATTTAGAAGCAGCCAAAGAAGAAATGACAGGTCTTGAAGGGACAATCACTCCATTTCAGATGGATGTGAGAGTGCCTGAAATGTCAGAAGAGCTGATCCGCAAAACCGATGAAGCATTCGGACGCATTGACGGTCTCGTCAACAATGCTGCGGGTAATTTCATCTGTCCGGCTGAACAGCTTTCGGTTAATGGCTGGAACTCCGTTATCAATATTGTCTTGAACGGAACGTTTTACTGCAGCAGTGCAGCAGGGAAGTACTGGATTGAAAAGCAGCAAAAAGGATCGATTTTGAACATGGTTGCTACATATGCTTGGGGAGCAGGAGCGGGTGTCATTCACTCTGCTGCAGCGAAAGCAGGCGTGCTGTCCATGACAAGAACGCTTGCTGTTGAGTGGGGAAGAAAATACGGCATTCGGGTAAATGCCATCGCACCGGGTCCTATTGAGAGAACTGGGGGAGCGGACAAGCTGTTTCAATCTGAGGAAGCAGCTAAAAGAACGCTGAAAAGTGTACCGCTTGGACGTCTTGGAACTCCTGAGGAAATCGCAGCCCTTGCTTCGTTCATCCTTTCTGATGAAGCTTCATACATGAACGGAGAATGCATTACATTAGACGGCGGACAATGGCTGAATCAGCACCCGTTTTAATCACTGACGATACATTCAAAAAGATGCTCGCCTCAGAGCATCTTTTTTCATTTCTTAAGCACCATTAAACCGTCCTCTCACTATGGTATAATCATACAAAACAAAGAGAGAAAGCGGGGAATGGGATTTGGATCCATTGGATATTATGTCAAACCTGGAGGACGCCAGACCGTTCTACCAGGCCATTTTCAGTGCAGACGAACAAAAGGCAATCGGGTATGAGATCGTAGGGAGAATCAACCTAAACAATGAATGGAAGAGCATGGGGCCTTTCTTTAGAGATGATTCCATTCCTGATGAATACAGACTTGAGGCAGACTGCCACATTTTACATAAAGCTCTTGATGATTTTCTAGATCCGGCTGATGATACCCTGATATTTATTAACAGAGATGCAAATCTGCTTATGCTCGATCACGGGGAAAGTCTTCTCGAATTATTGTTTCAATGGCAGGAAAAGGGCGGAAATCTTGAACGGATCGTGATAGAAATTACAGAGCATACATTTACAGGTGATATTCGGCAGCTTACACATGTTTTTACCTATTACCGGACATACGGCATTAAAATGGCGGTTGAAAATGTAGGGAAAGCAAGCAGCAATTTGGACAGAATTGCTCTTCTGATGCCCAATATCCTGAAAATTGATCTGCAGCCACTCAGGTTAACGTCGCCCCTGCAAACGTATCACGATGTTCTGTATTCCATATCCCTGCTTGCAAGAAAAATAGGTGCAGCCATTTTGTACAGCGAAATTGACCTTCACTTCCAATTTCAGTACGCCTGGAAAAATGGCGGCCGCTTTTTTCAGGGGGATTATCTTCAGCCGCCAAGAGAAGGCAAAATAGAACCTTACCTCCTGAAAGAGAAAATGACAGGAGAGTTTCAGGCGTTTATCAGGTATGAAAAGAAAAAACCGCAGCATTTCTATGACCTGTCTGAACAGTTTCATCAAAGAATCAGTCTTCTGTTTGCAAAAGAATCCAAGCATGCTGCAGGTTCATTTGATGAACTCATTAAAAAACTCGCGGAAGAACTGAACGATTGCTGTTTCAGGATCTACGTCTGCGACGGGGACGGTTTTCAGCAAAGCTCGAACTTCCTGAAAAAAGACGATGAATGGAAAATTCAGCCTCATTATAACCAAAAAACTGGAGCTGGCGCCCTTATTTTCTTGAAAATATCATGAAAATGCAGATCAGGAAAAAAGGCTTTTTCAGTGATGTGTACAGCGACATTGAAACAGGTGAATCCATCAGAACATTCTCCTACCCGATTGATCAAAAGCATTACCTGTTCCTCGATCTGCCCTATTCCTATCTTTACGAAAATGAGGGGCTGCTGTAATAAATTTTGTTCATTGCGCCATCCTAGATAGAAAGAACACTCTAAGGGGTGACAATATGGACAAATTCACACTCGCTCTGGCTATTCTGGCATTTATGATTGCTGGAGGCGGACTGCTGTACACAATTGGTGTAGGGCGGCTTGTGGACACTAGAAAGAGCGAACACGATACCCAGATGAATGAGAAAATTCAGGCGCATCCCTATATTAGGAATCCTGTATTTCTGGCCTGCCTGATAGCAGCAGCTTTCATTGCGGTCTACATTTTTTATCTTGCTTTCACACGTACATGGTAAACAGCAGCAATCAGCTGCTGTTTTTGTTTTGACAAGAAATACGATTAACCTTTTTTCAATAGGGTAAGGAATAAAATAAGAGAAATTGTCAGAAAATGATGGTATTTTGTGGATTATCGTTGGATAAAAACGACACAGACTCTGATAAAATTTAAGCACAGATATTAGCGGGAGGGTAATGACATGAAACTTCTTTTAAGCACACTCGTCGCACTTATATTATTTCTGGGTTACGGACATGCAGGTTCTGCTGAGGAACTGCTGACTGAGGAACAGTCGGTTCAGGCAGTGCAGGAGGCATCAGAGGTACAAGCCTCTCTCACCGAAAAGGAACGGCCTTTAAATGAAATAAAGGCTATGATGAAACCTTATTTCACTCATTCCTTTATTGAAACCTACGTAAAAGAGAACGTAAAAGAGACTGAAAACGGCTATATTGTATACGGCAGTGATTTTATCCCGTACAGCATGCCATATTTCAATTATGAGGAAGAGCTGACGTTCGGTGCCGAGA
Organism: Metabacillus sp. cB07; assembly: GCF_016839225.1. Classification (NCBI taxonomy): domain Bacteria; kingdom Bacillati; phylum Bacillota; class Bacilli; order Caryophanales; family Bacillaceae; genus Metabacillus; species Metabacillus sp. cB07. Next base: position 1,616,595 of record NZ_CP069296.1, read on the forward strand.
AAAACACGTATAAATTATTTCAGTTTTTTCCTGCTGAAGAGGAAGGACCTGTGAGCTATGATGACCAATATGAGGCTGTCCTGTTTGTGAAGGAGAACGGCGAGTATAAAATTGATGATGTCATCTTTTCAGAAACTGAGCCGAAAACTGAATCTCCCGAAAAGAAACAAAATCTGCTTAATGTCAGCCTGATTTTCAATCAGCCTGAGGGCGTTCTATTTGGAAATGAGGGCGGTTTCAGTTTTGTTTTAAACCCTTATTTTCAGATGAAAACTCTGCTGAGCGCTTACGCCTATGACGTTAAGAGTGCTGCTGTAAATGCAGAGTGATAAGAAAGACATCTTCCAGTTCTCAGTCAGGTAATAAGACAAATTCCGGCCTGCATAACCTCTAAAGGGAACCACTCTTTTAAAGGGGGATTACGGGATGATAAAGCGGTTTAACCGGCTGCTGATTGAGCTGCCAAAGCCGAAGTATGCGGATCCAAATGCGGCAGCTGCCGTTCAGGAGCTGCTCGGCGGAAAATTCGGTGAGATGTCAACGCTTAATAATTATATGTTTCAGTCCTTCAATTTCAGGCAGAAGAAAAAGCTGAAGCCTTTTTATGATCTGGTTTCAAGCATAACGGCCGAGGAGTTTGGCCATGTTGAGCTCGTTTCCAATACGATCAATTTAATCCTGAGCGGCTCCACTTATCCTGCACCTCCTGATGCGACACCTATGCAGGGGGCAAAGGACAAGAGGAACAGCCAGCATTTTATTCAGACGGCACAGACCTCCTATCCCTTTGACTCTATGGGAAAACCATGGACGGGAGAAAATGTATTCAACAGCGGGAACCTGGTCCTTGATCTGCTTCATAACTTTTTCCTTGAATGCGGGGCGAGGACGCATAAAATGAGAGTGTATGAGATGACGGACCACCCGGTAGCCAGAGAGATGATCGGGTACTTGCTCGTCCGTGGCGGGGTGCATGTCGTTGCATATGCAAAAGCTCTTGAAGTCATTACCGGTGTTGATGTCGGAAAAATGCTGCCGATACCTAATCTTGATAATAAAGCCTTTGCCGATGCGAAAAAATTTGAGGACATGGGCATCCATCTGAGGCTTTATACGTTCAGTGATACGGATTATAAAGACATAAATAAAATCTGGAAGGGACAGCATCCGATTGACGGCCAGCCTCTAAAAGTATTTGACGGCATGCCATCAGGAGCGCCGGTGCCGGATCTGGAAGAAATACCAGAAGAATTCGCCCCGGGTATTTCTAAAGAGGATTTTGATGAAATTGCTAAGAGGCTTATGAGGTCAGCAGGTATATAAAAAGGATGTCCCAAAAATAAAACTTTGGGACATCCTTTTTGCTCGTTCAGCCAATTTCAAGCAGTTTTTCAAGCTTCTGCAAATCGAATCCTGCTACTGTTTTCCCGTCTACCGTCACTGTTGGTGTAGAAAAAGAGTTTAATTTTCCTGTCATTCTTTTTCTTGCTTCCGCGTCTTCCGCTACATTGAAAACACTGTATTCAATCCCGTGATGATCTAAATATTGCTTGACAACCTGACACGGCGGACAGTCGGGCTGTGTATAGACATGAACTTCTTTCATTCCTGTCATGCTCCTTTTTTCAGCTCTTTATCTTTTTGGCATATGCATCAACAAGACCCATGGCACAAACGGACAGATCAAGATCGAGTATTCTGTATACGCTGTGTGTTCTTGGAATGCCTTTTTGATCAAGATAAGAATAAATTTCTTTTTGAAGTTCCATTTTAACATGTTCTGCTGCTTTTTCTAAAGACTGAACCCCGGTTTGACCGGCGCCTGTTTCCACTGCCCTGATAAAGACGGGTAGCCATTCCCTGAGTGCAGCCGTAGCGGCTTTTGGATTGCGGCTCACTCCGAAATGACTGAAATGGATTGCATTTAAGTCCAAACTGTCAAATAAATCAGCGGCTTTAAGCATCGCTTCCGGGTTAAACTGATTCGGGGAAGTGGAAGGCAAATAAAATTCAAGCCCCTCAGAAAGCAGTTCCTGATAGTAAATGCCGATTGTATCCCCTGTATACATACTCATGCTTTTATGGTCTAAAATGCTGAAATGATGATTGGCATGCCCCGGTGTATCATAAAAAGTGAGCTTTGAATCCGGTCCGATCCAAATGGATTCACCATCTGACATGGTGAGAATCCTGTCTTCAGGCACTGGTACTATCGGCGAAAAAAGACCGTCAAACTGTTCACCGTACACCGCTTTTGCACCGGCAATAAGTCTGCCGGGATCAATTAAATGCCTGGCCCCTTTTGGATGCACGACAACCTTTGCATTCGGGCAGCTCTCAAGGAGCAGACCCGCTCCGCCTGCATGGTCAAGGTGGACATGGGTAACAATAATATAGGAAATATCTTCAAGCCGGATGCCAAGGTCATTCAACCCATTTTTAATATGTGGAACAGAAGGACTTGATGAAGGCTCAAAGAGTGTGATATTCTCTTCAAGTAATACATAGGAACTTGTACGACCCGTCATCCCTAAATCATGACTGTCGATGATTGCTGAACGTTCATCCATTTTGGTTACAAGCGACACGTTTTTACCCCCTTGTGATCATTTTATTTCTCCCATCATACTCATTTTATGTTTGCCCGGACACGATGTAAAGAATTTTCAGGCAGCTGTAAATCTGATGGATAGAATAAAGAAGGACGCACAAACTAGAGGCGAAGGCGGACCTCAAGTTGACTCACTCTGTTGGAGGTGATACTAATGTCACAGCTTTTAGGTATCATAACAAGACTTCAAAGTCTGCAGGAAAATGCCGTTTCGAATGAACCAAGCCAGCGCTTCTTTGAAGTTGAGGGTGAAAAACGCTGCAGTGTTAAATATTTTGATAAAACGGATACGTTCGAACTTGAAGTATTCCAAAAAGATGAAAAGCCCCAGTCTTATCAATTTGACAACATCGATATGATCGCAATTGAAATTTTTGATTTGCTCCAATAAACGGGAGGGAACCGATGAATACGAAACCAAGCGTCATTTGTCCGAATTGCCATGAGCAGCAGCCGCTAAGTGAAGTGCTGACCGCTCTGTCGAATCAGAATGTCAATTATTCGTGTTCCAGCTGCCATTATCATATGCGTAATATTCAAACGAAAAAAGGGTAAACAGCCAAAATCATTGGCTGTTTTTTTTGCGTTCATTTTCTAGCTATAACCAACATTTGGTTAAATGAAAAAAGTTTTTATAAATTTGTGTGAAAATCCGAAACCTTCATTCAATTTCAATCGTTATATATAGTGACCCGGGAAAAGGAGGAGGATCTGTCCAGCGGAAAACAGCGGACTGTTTAAAAAGAGTGCTTTGAGGAAAAAATATACTATAAAATTTACGCCAATTTGCTCAATACTCTCTTCAGCCAAGCATATAATATCTTGGTTCTGTAATTTCCGCTGAAAAGGAGCTGTCATATGACTGACCATTTTGCCTTTTACAATGTCTCTGAAGGAAACATGTCATTTGAAGCTATGATCCATAAAATTAAATCCTTCCTGAAGAAAGACCCGAGAAGCACCTATCTTCTGTCAATCGGCACAGATTCACAGGTTCATCAGACAGAAACAAAGTTTATCACTGCTGTTCATGTTCACCGTCTTGGAAAAGGAGCGTGGGGCTGCCTGAAGAATACGGTCATCCCGCGGCCAATGACGAGCCTTCATGAGAAAATATCCATGGAAACGACTTTAAGCCAGGAGCTTGCCTATGCGTTTACTTCCGTTTATTTAGCAGAGCTTGCAGAAATTCTTATTCCTTATTCGGATGAAGGAGCAGATCTTACATTTGAAATTCATCTGGATATTGGGAGGAAGGGTGTGACAAAGGACCTTATTCAGGAGATGACCGGAAGAATTCAGGCTATGGGCCTGGAAGCAAAAATCAAGCCTGACTCCTATACTGCATTCAGCTATGCCAATCGGTTCACAAAATAATGAATCTGTCGGAATTTGCGGTTGACGCAGTGCTTTTTCTTTGATTAATCTACCATTAAGGGGGCAATCTATTATGAATTCTGCAGCAGAAATTCTTTCACAGGACGACCAAAAATTTTTAGTTGAGCTTCTTCTTAAACAGCAATATGCTCTGGAACTTGTCAGCAGTGAGATTTATGAAATTGAAAACGGCACAAAACAGTCCGATCATGCAACTTATCAAAAACTGATCCGGCTTTATGACCGAATCCGATTTGAAGTGAAATGATTACATACACCTGGTACTCTTAGCAAGAGTATCTTTTTTTTGCTTTTCATGTTGGAAGATGCAAATAAGAGGATGGCAGAGGGAAGATGAGTCCGCATTTCTTTGCCTCTTTGTGGTAGAATAAAAAGGTGGTTTGAACATTATTAAAGCGGGGTAAATGGGTTCGGTGTGAACTTTTTTAGAGAGGGAGAACAAATGTGATCAGCATACATACAAAGAATGAATCAACGATAGAAGAATATATGATACCTTCAGATAAGGTTGCACATGTACAGATTGGGAATAACCTTGAGCATGCGCTGCTTGTTTTGACAAAAACAGGCTACACGGCGGTGCCGGTTCTTGATCCTTTCTTTAAACTGCATGGACTTCTTGGCACAAACATGATGATGGATGCTATCTTAGGCCTCCAGCGAATCGAATTTGAAAAGCTTGAACATATGAAGGTTGAAGAAGCAATGAATGCGGATATTCCAAGGCTGCATTTGAAAGATCCAATATCAAAAGGGCTGGATTTAGTCATTGATCACTCTTTTGTCTGCGTTGTCGATGATGACGGCATATTTGAGGGAATCTTGACAAGACGCGCCATTTTGAAAGAACTGCAAAAACAAATGACTGAAAACAGATAAATTCCGGGAGAGAAGGAGAGGTATATTTGCTCCTTCTTTTGCTTTTTTAAAGAAAAGGGAGACGATGAAGGTGGCACAGGCTATTCTTGAAAAAGAAGAAATCAAGCAGCAGTCTTCGAATATGAAGCGCCCATTTATCCTGGCTGCGGTTATGCTCGCAATGTTTATGGCTGCCATCGAGGCCACGATTGTATCTACAGCCATGCCTGCGATTGTAGGGGAGCTTGGAGGATTTTCATTATACAGCTGGGTTTTTTCATCCTATTTGCTGATGAATGCTGTTACCGTATTGATTTATGGAAAGTTATCCGATCTATTCGGCAGAAAGCCTGTTCTAATATTCGGCATTTCTGTTTTTCTCGCCGGTTCTGCAATGTGCGGGATGGTCAGCTCGATGGAGTGGCTGATTGCAGCACGTTTTATTCAGGGGTTTGGTGCTGGCGCTGTCATGCCGATTGCATCGACAATTGTCGGGGATATTTATACAAAAGAAGAACGGGCTAAAATTCAGGGATATTTATCAAGCGTATGGGGGATTTCAGCCATTATGGGACCGGCAATCGGCGGGCTGTTAGTCCAGTTTGTGAGCTGGAGATTCGTCTTTTGGGTCAATATTCCGCTTGGGCTTTTAGCGATTGCAGGGCTTGTTTTATATCTCCATGAAAATGTGGAGCGGAAAAAACATGAAATTGATTACAAAGGAGCCCTATTCTTATTTCTTTCCATAAGCACAGCGATGATTGTTCTTGTAGAAGGAGGCATCAGATGGCCATGGATGTCAAGTCCGGTGCTGCTGATCTCATCGGCAGCCATTCTTACTTTTGTCCTATTTATTCGACAGGAAAAACGAGCAAAAGAGCCTATGATGCCGTTTAGTATCTGGAAAGAAAAAAGCATTTTCATCGCAAATATGACCTCATTAACAACAGGTGTCATGCTGATTGGAATCTCTTCTTTTCTGCCGGCATTTGTACAGGCTGTGATGGGACAGACTCCGATTGTAGCGGGATTCACTCTTACCGCTATGTCCATTGGCTGGCCAATCGCATCAACTATATCAGGCCGGCTTCTTTTTAAAATTGGTTTTAGAACCACCTCGGTTATCGGGGGTGCAGCCCTGATTGCCGGAAGTGCTGTTTTCTTCACGCTGACACCTGACGACGGCCCTCTCTGGGCTGCCTTTGGTTCCTTCCTGGTCGGCATAGGGATGGGAATGACCACAACGGCTTTCATTGTCTCTATTCAAAGTACAGTCAGCTGGGAGCAGCGGGGTTCGGCAACAGCGGCAAACATGTTTATGCGAACGCTGGGCAATACGATCGGCGCTGCTCTGCTTGGAGGCATTTTAAATACCCGGCTGCAGTCTTATTTCAGAGAAGAAGGAATTGGCGAAACAATCGATCTAGATTCCGTGAACAGGCTCCTCAGCCCTGAGGAAGCATCAAAGCTTTCTGCTGATGCTATGCAGGCTTTAAAAGAAGGGCTGACCTACTCCCTGCACAGTGTCTATATCATGGTGTTTGTATTTGCTGTTATCAGTTTCGCGCTTATATTGAGGCTTCCGAAAGAAAAGAAAGAGGCGCAGGAGAAATAACTCCCGCGCCTTTTTGCTATTTAATTCAGTTCAAGCAGTTCAATCCGGTTTCCGAACGGATCGTAAAATGAAAATCTGTTAACACCCGGAACCCCAATTTCTTCTTTTATCTCTACAGAAAGCTTAGTCAGAAAATCCCTGGCACCTTCAAGATCTTCTACTTCAAAGGCAGGATGCCGCTTGCTTTTGGTGCCGTCCGTTTCCTCAAGGCCGATATGAAGTTCTATTTCTCCTGCCCGGCACCAGAAACCGCCATTTTTCAGAAGGGCAGGCGGCTTGGGTATCTCTTCAAATCCGAGCTCTTGAATGTAAAACTTTCGGGCATGTTCTTCTTCTGCAGGAGAAACGCACAGCTGCAGATGATGGAGTCTTTTTATTTTCATTAGAAAACCTCCTATACGATAAGGTTATAGAATAACTGCAGAATGAGGAGAACAGTGATCAGGCGTATCAGCCAAGCCGCCTGTTTAAAACTGAGCTTTGCTGCAAAACGTACGGCAATCTGTGCTCCAAGTATGCTTCCTGCAGCAAGGCTCAGCGCAATATTCCAGTTCATGATGCCTGAGAAGGCGTAGGCTGTGAATGCCCCGGTGCAGCTTAAGAAAGTCTGAAAACGTGTAAAGGCAACCGATTTAATATAGGTAAATCCGTTATGCAAAAAAGTGTACATAAGGAGAGTTCCCTGTCCGGGGCCGAACATGCCGTCATACGCTCCAATTCCAAATACAAGCGGGTAAAGCCGTTTCTTCAGCCGGGGTTCGGCCATTTTCTGTTCCTGCGGTTTTTTCAAAAGATTGAGCCCTAAAGCGAAAAGGAGGAGAAAAAGAGCGATGACAGTCATCACTTCCCCGTTCAGCTGACTTGTGAAGTAAGCCCCGAGTATGCCTCCGCCAATCGTAAAAGGCGCAGTTGCCGCCATTTCTTTTACGTTCGCTTCCTTTTTTTTCACAAGGACAGCAAAGCTTGAAAACGAACTTAGCGTATTTGCAAATTTGTTGGAGGAGATAATGGTGTGAATAGGCAGTCCGTACATGAGCATAAGGGGCATGTTAATCATCCCGCCGCTTCCTGCAAGTGTTCCGATGAAGGTTGCTGCAGTACCGATGAAAAAAATCGGCCATTCCATAAAGCATCACATCTTCCTGAGGAGTTAAAGCGCGCTTTTCAACCTTAGTATATTCTTCGAGTGACAATAATGAAATTATGAATAAATTAGCATATAATATAAGGAAAACTTATAGAGGAGGTATTTATGCAGCTGACTGAATTAAAAATGCTCGTAGTTCTATCTGAAGAAATGAATATGAGAAAAGCATCCGAACGGCTTTTTGTTTCCCAGCCTGCGCTGTCACAAAGGCTGCAGTCCATCGAGAAGTCATGGGGCTTTCAAATTTTTATCCGTTCACAAAAAGGGCTGACGCTTACGCCTGCGGGAGAAAAGATTGTAGCATTCGCAAAAGAAGTGACAAAGAAAGAAGAAAAACTGCGTGAAGAAATTTCAGAGCTTGAAGGAGAAGTGCACGGAACGCTGAAAATCGCTGTGGCATCCATCATTGGACAGCACTGGCTGCCTAACATCCTAAAAAAATATGTCAGCAAATATCCTCATGCAAAGATTTCCCTTGTTACGGGGTGGAGCAGCGAGATTTTAAAAAGCATGTATGAAGATCACGTTCACCTTGGCATCATCAGAGGAAATCCGGAGTGGAAAGGGGTCAAGAAGCACTTGCTGACAGACACCCTGTACTTAGTGGATTCAGAAATTCATAAGGTTGAGGATTTAATTGATACCGAGCGGCCCTTTATTCAGTTTAAAAGCGACTCATCCTATTATCAGGAGATTCAGGATTGGTGGCATAAACATTTTCAGAGCAGTCCAAAGCGCACGATTGTTGTCGACCAGATTGAAACGTGCAAACAAATGGCCTACAACGGAATCGGATATGCGATACTTCCGTCAGTCACGCTTGTGGACGACAATCGGGACATTCATAAAATCCCATTATTAAACGAGCACGGAGATCCAATAGTAAGGGATACATGGCTGCTTGGGTTTGAGTCATCGTTTAAATTGAAACAAGTGCAGGCATTTCTCGATATTCTGAACGAAGAAGGGATATCGTAAAAGTGACGATTTTTTTGCAAGCAGCTGATAAAGCTGTTTTTTTATTTCAGCTAATGTTTGCAGATACAGCTGCAGAAGGGAGGCTGCCGGAAAATCAATGATAGGAATGCAGCGCCAGGTTTCAGCTTGTCAACAAACCCGTCCTTTGATACAGTAATGAGGTATATAGTCTGAAGGAGGAATACATATGAAAATGATGGATGCGAATGAGATTATCTCGTTCATTCAAAATAGTACAAAATCGACACCTGTGAAAGTTTATGTGAAAGGTGATCTTGAAGGAATCGATTTTGGATCTTCTTCACAAACATTCATAAACGGCAACAGCGGTGTTGTTTTTGGCGAATGGGCTGAAATTCAAACGGTTCTTTCTCAAAATCAAGCGAAAATAGATGATTTTGTTGTGGAAAATGACCGCCGCAATTCAGCGATTCCGCTTCTTGACATGAAAAACATCAAAGCGCGAATTGAGCCAGGCGCAATTATCCGCGACCAAGTGGAAATCGGCGATAACGCTGTTATTATGATGGGAGCTTCCATCAACATCGGTTCAGTAATCGGCGAAGGCACGATGATTGATATGAACGTTGTTCTTGGCGGCCGTGCTACAGTAGGGAAAAACTGCCATATTGGAGCGGGATCTGTTCTTGCAGGCGTCATCGAACCGCCATCTGCAAAGCCGGTTGTCATCGAAGATGATGTTGTTATCGGAGCCAATGCCGTTGTATTAGAAGGTGTTACTGTAGGTAAAGGCGCTGTCGTTGCTGCAGGCGCAATCGTCATTGATGATGTTGAGCCTTATACAGTTGTAGCAGGTACGCCTGCCCGCAAAATTAAAGAAATCGATGAAAAAACAAAATCAAAAACTGAAATCAAACAAGAGCTTAGACAGCTTTAATACTTGAATGATTGACCGGCGTGGGTGTTTTAGCACCCACGCCTTCTCTATAGAATCAGGGGGGATACGATTGGATCAAATGCACCTATTGTCAAAAATCAGACAGGATCTGCACCGCATTCCTGAGCTTGGCTTCCAGGAGTTTAAAACTCAAGCCTACCTTTTGGAACATCTCGGGCATTTACCGGCAGAAAGACTCGAAATCAAAAAGTGGAAAACCGGTTTGTTTGTAAAAGTGAAAGGAACAGCTCCTTTGAAAACACTTGCTTACCGTGCAGATATTGACGGACTTCCCATCCGGGAGGAAACAGGCTATGAGTTCAAGTCCCATCATCCTGAGCTCATGCACGCTTGCGGCCATGATTTCCATATGACGATTGCGCTTGGAATCATTCAGTATTTCGTCAAGCACCCTGTAAGAGATGATCTGCTGTTTCTTTTTCAGCCTGCAGAGGAAGGTCCCGGAGGAGCTGAACCGATGCTAAGGAGCGAAATAATGAAGGAGTGGAAGCCTGATTTCATTACGGCTCTTCACATTGCCCCTGAATATCCTGTCGGGACAATCGCTACACGTCCCGGTCTTTTATTTGCGAATACATCGGAATTATTCATTGACTTAAAGGGGAAAGGCGGACATGCAGCCTATCCGCATACGGCTCAAGACATGATTGTAGCGGCTGCATCACTTGTCACCCAGCTTCAGACGGTTGTTTCAAGAAACGTTGATCCGCTTGACAGTGCGGTGATTACGTTCGGGAAGATAACAGGAGGCACCGTTCAGAACATTATTGCAGAGAACGCAAGGCTTGAAGGAACAATCCGGACACTGTCCGTAGAGTCGATGGATAAAGTGAAAGAACGGATTGAAGCCCTTGTGAGAGGGCTTGAGGTCGGCTATTCCTGCAGCGCGTCCATTGATTACGGTTCGATGTACCATCAGGTATACAACCATCATGAGCTGACGGAAGAATTCATGGAATTTGCAAAAGTGAACACAGATACTGAGGTTGTACTGTGCAGAGAGGCCATGACGGGCGAAGATTTTGGATATATGCTGGATGAGATTCCGGGATTTATGTTCTGGCTCGGAGTGGACTCCCCGTTTGGACTTCATCATTCAAAGCTTCAGCCTAAAGAGGAAGCAATAGGGGCGGCTGTTGACCTTATGTGCAGATATTTTCTCTACAAAGCGAACGGCTTATCAGAATAAAGGTCCCTCCTATGAGACACATTAGTCTTAGGAGGTGGATGAGATGCCAAAAATCGGTGTTGAACAATCATTATCAGACGTAACAGCTGCACTTCAGTCAAAGGGGTATGATGTTGTAGAACTCCGCAATGAAGAGGATGCAAAAGGCTGTGACTGCTGCATTATTACAGGCCAGGATTCCAACATTATGGGAATCAGCAATGCTGTAACAAGCGGTTCTGTTTTTACAGCAAGCGGTTATACAGCTGATGAAATCTGCCAGCAGGTAGAGAGCAGGCTTCAATAAAAAAGAAATGAGCTGCCGAAGCCGGCAGCTCATTTGCTGTTTTTTTACTGTTTCTTCTCAATATAAACCTGATGAGGAAACGGGATTTCAATTCCGTGTGCATCAAGTGTTTCTTTCACTTTTTTACGAAGATTGCGCTCTACGCCCCATTGCATCATATTCTCTGTCTTGGCGATAATCCGGATCACAACATCCGATGCGCCAAGGCTTTGAACACCGATCACACTTGGTCCTTCAATGATCGATGCATCCTCGGCGGCCATTTCATCACACGCCTTTTGAATAACCGATATAGCCTCATCGATATTATCATCGTATGAAATGCCGATATCAACGAGAGCACGCATGTTGCCTCTTGAATGATTGCTTAAGCTGATGATCTCTCTGTTCGGCACATAATTAAGCGTCCCGTCAAAGCTTCTGATCTGAGTGGTCCGAAGGCCAACCTGCTCAACGATTCCAGAATATCCTGCTGTTGTTACATAATCCTCCACATCAAGCTGTTTTTCAAGGAGCAGGAAGAAGCCTGTCACCACATCGCTGACAAGTCCCTGTGCGCCGAAACCGATGGCAAGTCCTACAACTCCAGCCCCTGCGAGAAGAGCAGTTGCATCGTATTCAAATACTTCAAACACCATCACGACAAAAATAAAGATCAGAATATATGAGAAGAGATTGAGTGTCAGACTCTGCAGCGTTCTGGATCTCCCAATTGAAATGGACTGACGCTCCTGAACCCTCTTAAACGTCTTTTCAACCACTCTTGTGCCAATAGCCCTTACAACCAAAAAAGCAATAAGTATGCCGATCAGCTTGAGTGTGATGACACCGGCTGCAGTCAAAATGCCAACCCAGTTTACTCTGCTGATTAAATCAAAAAATTCCATGAACCAACATCCTTCCTGTACTAATAAAGTAAGACTAATTATTTGGTTACCCCAAGGACATCATGTTAAACTTGATTTTGTAGAATTTAATCAGAAATTGCTGAGATTTGGTGATTGTTTTCAATCTGAAAAGGGAATACCAATACATGTGCTCCTATTTAGGCACAGAGCCTTTTTAAATTAATTATTATTTAACATTGACTAAAAATAGTCGTTGCACTATAATGGTCAATGTGAAATAAACAAGACAACAATTGAGAAAATCGATTTGTGATTCTCAATTAAGCTGATATCGATACCAGATATCAATTACATATTGGAGGGATACATCATGGCAGAACGCATGGTAGGTAAACAAGCACCGCGCTTTGAAATGGATGCGGTAATGGCTGACAAGGAATTTGGAAAAGTAAGCCTTGAAGAAAATATGAAAAACGACAAATGGACAGTGCTGTTCTTTTATCCAATGGACTTCACGTTCGTTTGCCCGACTGAAATTACATCAATGTCAGACCGTTATGATGAGTTTGAAGATCTTGATGCTGAAGTAATCGGCGTTTCTACTGATACAATTCACACTCATCTTGCATGGATCAACACAGACCGCAAAGAAAACGGCCTTGGCGATCTTAAATTCCCGCTTGCAGCGGATACAAACCATATGGTTTCACGCGAATACGGCGTCCTTATTGAAGAAGAAGGCGTAGCTCTTCGCGGACTATTCATCATCAATCCTGACGGCGAACTTCAATACGCTGTTGTTAACCACAACAACATCGGCCGTGACGTAGATGAAACACTTCGTGTGCTTCAGGCTCTTCAAACTGGCGGACTTTGCCCGGCTAACTGGAAACCTGGACAAGCTACACTTTAATAAACGGTTGATGAGAGGTCTAACTATTTGTTAGGCCTTTTTTAAACAAGCAATGGAGGGAAACACAATGAAATTACGTGCACAAATGCCGGAATTAAGCGGCGCGACTGAATGGCTGAACGGCCAGCAGACGAAAGAAGATTTAATTGGAGAAAAACCTACACTGATTCACTTCTGGTCAGTAAGCTGCCACCTCTGCAAAGAAGCAATGCCTCAGGTAAATGAATTCAGAGACCAGTATAAAGACAAACTGAATGTAGTGGCTGTTCACATGCCAAGATCAGAAGACGACCTGAACCTTGAGGACATCAAAAAAGTTGCGGCTGAGCATGATATTACACAGCCAATCTTTGTTGACAGTGAGCATAAGCTTACAGATGCATTCGAAAATCAGTATGTTCCTGCTTATTATGTATTTGACAAAACAGGAGCACTCCGTCACTTCCAGGCAGGCGGAAGCGGCATGAAAATGCTTGAGAAACGTGTAAACCGCGTGCTTGCCGAAACAGAAAACGCAGAATGAAAAAATAGCGCTCCGTTCTGCGGAGCGCTTTCTTTTTTCGACATTTTTAACCATTTATTTGATTTTCTAAACCTTTCCATGTATAATGAAAAAGTTAGTTCATTATGAAATACCCTTCTACCATATTAATAATGAGTCAATCAGTCCTTATATGGACAAATGCTTCAAATTCAAATCCTTTGATTTTTGTTAGCTCAATTCAAGCTGGCGCGGTCATCGGAGCCGCAAGGACGAGAGAGAGGTAGGGCTTTCGTTGCTTTGTGTTCACAGATAATAAATGAATAACCAATAGATTTGTCAAACTATCAAAATCTTTTCATGATTTTATATGGCATTTAGCATTCACATGTTATAAAGACTATCTATTCCTCTAATTGATACTCTTTATAATATGTGAATATTTTATTTACCATGTTGTAAATAGTAGGGCATATTAAAAAATTTTTGGAGGTTTTCTCTCATGACGACTGGAAAAGTAAAATGGTTCAATTCAGAAAAAGGCTTTGGATTTATCGAAGTTGAAGGCGGAAACGACGTATTCGTTCACTTCAGCGCGATCACAGGCGAAGGGTACAAAACATTAGAAGAAGGCCAAGAAGTTGAATTCAACATCGTTGAAGGCAACCGCGGACCTCAAGCTGAGAATGTTGTAAAATTATAATGAACGAAAAAGCCGCTCAGGTCTGAGCGGCTTTTTTTATGCGCTTTTTTCCTGGATTTGCAGCAAAAAAAACCAGGAAATCCAGGTTTAGAACTGAACTGATGGCTGGACCTTTCGCAGTTTCGTGCGATGCAAGCGGGTAATGACCTTTCGCAGAGTCCGTTGATGCATGAGGTGTCATAAGCAACTGGTATATGACCTTCGGCAGATTCAGCTGATGAAGGAAGGGTTATAAGCAAGCAGGTAATGACCTCTCGCAGAGTTCTTCAAAGCCTGAAGGGTCATAAGCAATCAGTTAATGACCTTTCGCAGAGTCCGTCGATGCATGAGGGGTCATAAGCAATAAGGCAATGACCTTTCACAGAACCCATCGATGCATATAGAGTCATAAGATGCTAAAATATGACCTTTCACAAAGTCCGGTGATGAATGAAAGGTCATAAATATCTTTGGAAACGGTTACCTTTATCAGCTCATGAAAAATCCATTGACACGAGTATCTGCATCCTGTATCGTGGTCGAGTATGTGTTAAAAATTTAGGAGGCTCACCATGAATCAACAAAATGTACAGCAAGTAAAAATCACTACTGCAGATCCTTCAGCAATCGGGCTTTTTGGACTCGCTATGGTAACACTAGTGGCTTCGTCACAAAAACTAGGATTAACTGACGGGCTTTCTCTTATATTGCCTTGGGCTATATTCCTCGGAGGTTTTGCCCAGCTTTTTGCAAGTATTCACGACGCAAAGCATAACAACACATTTGGAACAACTGCTTTTGGCGCTTTTGGCCTTTTCTGGCTTGGAGTCGGCGCAACTTGGCTGATTCAAATGGGAGTGTTCGGCGAGAAGCTTGCAGCAGCTGCCGATCCGAAACAGCTTGGCTTTGCCTTTATCGGCTATCTGATCTTCAGTCTGTTCATGACAGTCGGTGCGATGGAAACACATAAGGTATTGTTTTTGATTTTTGTTTTTATCGATTTTTTATTTATCGGACTTTCATTAAGTGCTTTTGATATCATGCATGAGGCAACCCACATGCTTGCTGCTGTATCTGAAATGATCATTGCCCTGCTGTCGTTCTACGGTTCTGCTGCAGCGGTGCTGAATACTCATTTCGGAAAAACAGTGCTGCCTGTTGGAAAACCTTTTGGGATTTTCAAAAAATAAGCAAAAGAAAAACGAGCAGGGTGCTTACCCTGCTCGTTTTTTTTCTATTCTTCTCTGTAATGCTTCTGGCAAAATGCTTTAACCATCATTTCTTCTTCTTCTTCAAGCTCAAAATCAAGGACGGCATTTGTTTCCTGCTCCATCAGATGATAAACAGAAACGGTTCCTTCACCGGTGTCGTTAACAGCAAAAATCACCTTCATGAGAAGACCTTTTTCAGTATAAAGCTCATCCTCTTCATCTACCTCAAGGTCAAGAATAAATTCATACCGGTCTCCGGTGAGAATGCCAAATGGATCCTGCAGTTTTTCAACCGTATAGGCTGCAATGTTCATTATGTATCATTCCAATCTTTCAGGGTATACTCCCTACCTATCCTACCTAAAAAGTGTCCATAAAACAACTTTATAGAAAAGAGTGTCAGATTTACTGACAGCACTCTGCTTATATTTTACATTCTGCAAGACAAATCTCCTTAACCATTTAACAATTTGTACAGTGTAAACCCAATTTGTTAAAAGTAAAATAGAGACAGGTATTATTTTTTTAATATTTAGACTATTTATTTGACGCAGAGGAGGTTTTTTATATGCCGGATAAGGTGGTCATCGGTTTAATTCAGGCAAGCAACGATACAGACGGAAATGAGGCTGTGGATATCCATAAAGAACGGGCGATTGAAAAGCACGTGAAGCTTGTGAGGGAAGCAAGCAGCAGGGGTGCGCAGATTGTCTGTCTTCAGGAGATATTCTACGGCCCTTATTTCTGCACGGAACAGAATACGAAATGGTACGATGCAGCAGAGGAAATTCCAAACGGGCCGACCACAAAACGGTTTCAGGAGCTTGCCCGGGAGCTTGGAACGGTGATCGTGCTGCCGATCTATGAAAGGGAAGGAATAGCAACCTATTATAATACAGCTGCTGTCATTGACGCGGATGGAACGTATTTAGGGAAATACCGCAAACATCATATCCCTCATGTCGGAGTCGGAAAAGACGGCGGCGGTTTTTGGGAGAAGTTCTACTTTAAGCCAGGCAATCTAGGCTACCCTGTTTTTGATACAGCGTTTGCGAAGATCGGTGTCTATATTTGCTATGACAGGCACTTTCCTGAGGGAGCAAGGCTTCTCGGGCTGAACGGTGCGGAAATTGTTTTTAATCCTTCAGCAACAGTTGCAGGCCTGTCTGAATACCTTTGGAAGCTTGAACAGCCTGCACATGCTGTCGCAAATGGCTATTATATTGGCGCCATCAACAGGGTGGGATATGAGGGGCCTTGGAATATGGGTGA
Organism: Metabacillus sp. cB07; assembly: GCF_016839225.1. Classification (NCBI taxonomy): domain Bacteria; kingdom Bacillati; phylum Bacillota; class Bacilli; order Caryophanales; family Bacillaceae; genus Metabacillus; species Metabacillus sp. cB07. The sequence goes on from NZ_CP069296.1 coordinate 1,633,003, forward strand.
ATTTTACGGACAATCCTATCTCGCCGATCCAAGGGGCAGATTTGTTGCGGAAGGAAGCCGTGACAGAGATGAAGTGGTCATTGGAGAGATGGATAAAAAAGTGATCCGCGAAGTCCGGGATACCTGGCAATTTTACCGTGACAGACGCCCTGAAACGTATCAGGAAATGACGGCCCTGCTGCCTTAAAAAGGAGGTAATGAGCTTGATGAGAGAGATTACGGCCCATGAACTTGAACAAAATTTCATGGAAGTAGAACCGCCCCTGTCTGCCAGGGAAGCACTTGAGGAAGCAAACCGGTGCTTGTACTGCTATGATGCACCGTGCATTAAAGCCTGTCCGACCGGCATCGATATTCCTTCTTTTATTAAGAAAATCGCTTCAGGAAATTTGAAAGGATCAGCTAAAACCATTATGTCGGCAAATCCCGTCGGCGCAAGCTGCTCCCGTGTTTGTCCGACTGAGGAACTTTGCGAGGGAGCCTGTGTGCTGAATTCTTCCACGAAACCGATTATGATCGGCAACCTTCAGCGCTATGCAACCGACTGGGCGATTCATAATGAGCAGGTCCTGTTTAAAGCAGGGGAGAAGAACGGAAAAAACGTTGCCGTTGTAGGCGGCGGTCCTGCAGGTCTCTCGGCTGCAAGAGAACTTGCCCTGCTTGGATATGAAGTCACCATTTTTGAAGCGGAAAGTCAGGCAGGCGGCTTAAACACATACGGCATTGTTTCATTCAGGCTGCCGCAGGCCATTTCGTTTTGGGAAGTCGATCAGGTGAAGAGCCTAGATGTGAAGATCAGAACGAATACCAAAGTTGGAAGAGACATTTTGCCTTCAGAGCTGCTTGAGGAGTATGATGCCGTGATTCTTGCCGCAGGCATGGCTGCTGTGCCAAAGCTTGGCATAGAAGGCGAGGATGCAGATGGTGTCTATGATGCGATTGAATTTGTCAAAGAAACAAAAACGGAAAAAACGCTTAAGCTTGCGGGGAAAAAAGCGGTCGTAATTGGTGCAGGGAATACGGCAATCGATGCTGCAACCTGCTCAGTCCGCCTTGGTGCAGAGGATGTGAGCATTCTTTACAGACGAACAAGAGCTGAAATGACAGCCTACGAGTTTGAGTATGAATTTGCCAAACAGGATGGCGTCGTCTTCAGATGGCTGACGGCACCAAAGCGGATTATTAAAAATGAAGAAAATAAAGTGACTGGCCTTGAATGCATCAAAATGGAGCTTGTTTCAGCAAGAGAAGGAGAACGTCCGCGTCCGGTGCCTGTTGAAGGATCTGAATTCATCATTGAAACAGATGCAGTAATCCGGGCAATCGGCCAATCAAGATATGTATCTCTCATAGAGAGTTTTGGGCTCGACCATGCAGACGGAGTCGTAAAGCTCTCATCAGGGACTTATCAGACCTCGAATGATAAAGTGTTTGCCTGCGGTGACGTAATCTTCGGAAAGGGCCAGGGCGAAGCCATGGTCGTCTCTGCAGCCCAGCAGGGGAAACTGACAGCTTATCAGATTCACAAAAAACTAATATCAGAGGCGCTCAACCCTGCTTTGTGATTTCAATTTGTCATTAGGAACTGCCCACCGCCTAGCTCCTCGGCCAGAACGGCTCAGCCATAAAAAGCAAACCCGGCTTTTTCTGGCTGATCCTTTTCTGTCCTTCGGAGCTGATCGAGGCGGTTCCACTTTTCTATAAAGGAGGATTCACTATGGCTGATTTAAAGATTGATCTTGCCGGGATACGGTCTCCGAATCCGTTCTGGCTTGCTTCAGCCCCGCCGACAAACTCGGGCTACCAGGTTCAGAGGGCATTTGAAGCAGGCTGGGGGGGAGCTGTCTGGAAAACACTCGGTGATCCGATCCTGAATGTTTCTTCACGGTTTGCAGCAGTCAGTTTTAATGGACAGCGCGTTGCAGGCTTTAACAATATTGAGCTTATTACAGACCGGCCGCTTGAAGTGAACCTTAAGGAAATTTATGAAACGAAAAAAAGGTTTCCGAATCATGCCATTATCGCTTCCTTAATGGTTGAGCCAAAACAGGAAAAGTGGCATGAAATTGTTAAGCGTGTTGAAGATGTCGGAGTTGACGGGCTTGAACTGAATTTCGGCTGTCCTCACGGTATGGCAGAGCGAGGAATGGGCGCGGCCTCAGGTCAAGTGCCTGACCTTGTCGAAAGGCAGACATACTGGGCGAAAGAAGCTGCGAAAACGCCTGTTATCGTGAAGCTGACACCAAATATTACCGATATCACCGTGACCGCAGAAGCTGCAGTGGCAGGCGGAGCTGATGCGATCTCGATGATCAATACGATCAACAGCCTTGCAGGAGTAGACATCGATACATGGAATACGATTCCGCATGTAGCAGGAAAAGGGGCTCACGGCGGATATTGCGGTCCTGCTGTTAAGCCGATTGCGCTGAACATGGTCGCTGAATGTGCGAGGAATCCCCGCATCAATGTTCCGATATCAGGAATAGGAGGGATTTCAAACTGGAAGGACACCGTTGAATTCATGCTGATGGGAGCAACCGGCGTGCAGGTATGCACAGCTGCCATGCATCACGGCTTCCGTATAGTTGAAGACATGATTGAAGGTCTTTCAAACTACTTGGATGAAAAGGGTCTTGCGTCCGTTATGGACCTTGTCGGGAAATCGGTTGAAAGGTATTCAGATTGGGGCGAGCTTGATCTGAATTATAAAATTGCTGCAAGAATTAATGAAGACGTCTGCATTAACTGCAATAAATGCCATATTGCTTGCGAAGACACGTCCCATCAGTGCATTGATATGCTGATGACGTCTGACGGAAAACCATACTTAAAAGTAAGGGAAGAAGATTGCGTCGGCTGCAATCTCTGTTCTATCGTCTGTCCTGTTGACGGGGCTATCGACATGGTTGAACTTGCAAATGAGCTGCCGCCAATGACGTGGAACGAGCGTCAGTCAGCGATTGCTTCTCTTGGAACGTCCAATGCTGTGAAATAGGAAAGGGGGATACACATGAAAAAACTCATTAAAAACGGAACGATTGTGACGGCTTCTGATACCTTTCAGGGAGATATTCTCATTATCGGAGAACAGATTGCTGCCATTGGCCTCAATCTGACAGAAAACGGTGCAGAAATCATTGATGCAAACGGATGCTACATTTTCCCGGGAGGAATTGACCCTCATACACACCTTGATATGCCGTTTGGAGGAACCGTTACTAAAGATGATTTTGAAACAGGGACAACCGCAGCAGCCTTTGGAGGCACAACGACCATCATCGATTTCTGCCTGACGGAAAAAGGAAAGCCATTAAAGGATGCCATCCAGACCTGGCATAAGAAATCCAAAGACAAAGCCGTAATTGATTACAGCTTCCACTTAATGATTTCAGAAATCAATGATCATGTCCTTGATGAATTGCCTTCTGTCATTGAAGAAGAAGGAATTTCTTCCTTTAAAGTCTTTATGGCCTACAAAAATGTTTTTCAGGCAGATGATGAAACCCTTTTCCGGACACTGCTCACCGCAAAAGAGCTCGGCGGTCTTGTCATGGTTCACGCAGAAAACGGGGACGTGATTGATTATTTAACAAAAAAGGCACTCCAAGAAGGCAAAACAGATCCGGTTTATCATGCTCTTACACGTCCGCCTGAAGTAGAAGGCGAAGCAACAGGAAGAGCAGCCCAGCTCACAGGTCTTGCGGGATCACAGCTGTATGTCGTTCATGTTTCCTGTGCAGAGGCTGTAGAAAAAATAGCCGAAGCAAGAAGCAGAGGCTTTGATGTCTGGGGAGAAACATGCCCGCAATATCTTGTGCTTGATCAGTCTTATTTAGAAAAGCCTGAGTTCGAAGGGGCCAAGTACGTCTGGTCACCGCCGCTGCGCGAGAAAAAGCACCAGGATGTTTTGTGGAACGCCATGAAAACAGGCGTGCTGCAGACACTTGGTTCTGATCAGTGCTCGTTTGATTTTAATGGCCAAAAGGATCTTGGCAAGGGGGACTTTACGAAAATTCCTAACGGCGGGCCGATTATTGAGGACCGTTTCAGCATTCTCTTTTCTGAAGGGGTAAGTAAAGGCAGGATCAGTTTAAATCAGTTCGTTGATTTAACGAGCACCAAGGCTGCGAAGCTGTTCGGCCTGTATCCGAAAAAAGGAACCATTGCCGTTGGCTCTGATGCCGATCTTGTGCTGTTTGACCCGTCAGCAGAGAGAACGATTTCTGCTTCAACCCACCACATGGCTGTGGACTATAATGCGTTTGAAGGCATGGAGGTGAAAGGAGTGCCCGTTTCTGTTCTTTCAAAAGGGGAATTTGTCGTGCGCGACAGACAGTTTGCAGGAAAAGCAGGGACCGGGCAATATATAAAACGGGCCAAATACGGGGAACAGCTTGGAACAGCCGGCTCTTCAAAAGTCTCAATATAAGAGTAAGGCTTTGAAAATTTAAATGTTTCATGCGGAAGGGGACATGTATTGTGGCGAAAGGTTATTTGAAATCTCCGGATTTGCTGCCGATTCCTCATCATAAGAAAAACATTGGTTCACTTGGTTTTGGCCTGATTTGGGTAGGGATGGCTGTTGTTCTTGCTGCATTTGCCATTGGGGGTTCCGGGGTTCAGTCTCTTCCGCTTGGATGGGTCGTGGCCGCCACCATAGTTGGATCCGTTGCCCTTGGTTTTATTATGACGCTAACAGGAGACATTGGTGTTGAGCACGGTTTAAGTTTTCCAGTTTACATGAGAGCGCCGTTTGGTACGGTTGGAACACACATTCCGTCTGTAGTGAGGGGATTTGTGGCTTCCTGCTGGTTTGGAGTCAATACGTTTTTCGGAGCAAGCGCGATGAATGCGATTCTTGCAACTTTATTTGGATTTGATAATTGGATGGTCTGCTTTTTCATCTTTGCCATTTTGCAAGTTGTCAACACGGCTCTTGGCATGAAAGCGATCGAGCGCTTTGCAGATCTCGCGGCACCCGTTATTATTCTTATTTCCGGATGGATGTATTTTACGCTGTCAGATCAGGCTCTTGCGCAGGGAAGAAGCGTCTGGTCGTGGGTAGAGAGTCCGGCAGCCGGAGGGGCAGCTGTCACCGCTTTTATGGTTGTCATCATGGCGAACATGGGATTTTGGGGAACGCTTGCGGCAGATATGCCCTCCCTTTCCAGGTTTGTAAAGGCGCCTAAAATGGAGCGTAATTGGTTTAAGCGAAACAGGAGCCAAATCGCAGGAAATCTGATCGCCTATCCAATTGTTCAAACGTTTATGGTCGTCATTGGTGCTGTGTCCTATATCGCTGTGACGAACTATGATCCTGTTGTTGCCCTGCAGCAGTCTGCAACAGGCATCATTCTCGGCATATTGCTCATTATGATCGTCCTGGCCCAGTGGTCGACAAATACGTCCGCTAACCTCATACCGGCCGCGACCATTTTTTCAAATGTCGGCGGTCCGAAAGTTCCTTTTTGGGCAGGGGTTGCGGTTGCGGGCATAATCGGAATTGTCGTGCAGCCGTGGAGTCTGTTTGGGGTCATTATTGAAATTCTGCTCGTTGTCGGAGGCATTCTTTCTGCCATCTGCGGCATTTTAATTTCAGACTACTATCTTCTCAGAAAGCGGAGAGTGAATGTAAAAGATCTTTACGAAGCTGAAGGGCAGTACAAATACTATAAAGGCATCAATGCAGCGGGCTACATTGCCTGGATTGCCGGGGGAGCAGCTGCAGTAATCTTTAAAGACTACTCTTTTATCATAGGTTTTGCAGCCGGAGGGGCAAGCTACTATCTTCTTGCAAAATACTGGTGGTTTAAAAAATATGCACAGGCTGAGATCAATGACCCGGATGATTCCAAGTATCTTGGCATAACTGCGGGTAACGACTGGATCATTGACCTTGAAGAGGAATATGAACCGAACATCGCAATCACAGCTGCTCCAACAGAACATATTTAATAGGAGGAGAAGGATGTCAGATTATCAGGAGTATCTTGCTGAACGGGACAAAATGGATTACTATCTCGGAAAAGGGTGGAAGATTTCTTCCGTTACGGAAAACCTGAGCGGAGCATTCCTTGTCTTCAAAGATCAGGATGATACTGAGGCGGAGATGCATGTGAAAACGGCTGACGGTCGAAAATACTTTTCGGCCATGCTGATTGCACAAGCTAAAAATTGACATGGTTCGACGCGGATAGGGCAGATTTTGTCCTATCTTTTTTGTGAGAAAAGCTGACAAACGTATAGTGTTCACCCTGTGCCTCTTTTATAATGAAAGGAAGCGACATCAAAAAAGGGGTGTGCGGATGAAATCATACATAACGATTGACGAGATTTTAAATCGAAAGCATTTTTCCCGGACTGAAGTCATCGCAGGAGTAAATGGCCTGCGGCGGCAGCTGAAATGGGTGCATATTGTCGAATCGATACAAATCAGCAATCTTTTAAATGGTCATGAACTGATTCTGACTACCGGTCTTGGTTTCAAGGATCATCCCGGACAACTTGTTTCTTTTCTTCAGCAATTAATCGACAGGCAGGCTGCCGGACTGTGCATTGAGCTCGGCACCCATATCCACACCATACCTGAAGAGGTGATTGCACTTGCAGATTCCCGCCATTTTCCCATCATTCTGTTTCATCACGAAGTGCCTTTTGTTGAAATTACACAAGATGTGCATTCCCTCATCATCAATAAACAATATCAACTGTTATCTGAACTTGAAACCTATTCTCAGCAGCTGAACAAGATGCTTCTTGAAATTGAAGATTACAAGCAAATCCTCAAATTTATGCAGTCCTATCTGGAAGTACAGGTGGCGGCTGCTCTCGGAGGGAATAAAACCGATTTTTTCCCGGAACCTGACAGCAGCGAAAAGGAAGCATTGCTCTTTTCATTAAGAAGTGAGGAAAAGAAAGCAGGGGCGGCCAGCCAGCCCGTCCAAATACTCGGCGAAACGTATGCAGAATTGCATATATGGACCGAGTGCAGAGAACTGAACGAATTTGATCTTCTCGTATTAGACCGAACGGCAAATGCATTTGCCCAGCATTTGCTCAGGGATCTCTATGTAAAAGAGAAAAAAATGGCAGAAGAAAGTGAGTGGCTGACCAACTGGCTTGAGGGGGAATATACCGATGAAGTGATCAAAGAGCAGCTTGCTTTTCAAGATCCCATGCTGAGGCTTAACGGAGGCGCGGTGTGCATCTGCAAATTATCCCCTGATGCAGCAGGCCAGACACAAAATGCAGACAGCACGTATTTTAAGTTATTATTCAGAACCGTTTTTGAACAATTCGGCTTTCACCTGTTTACCGTGGAAGTGCGCCATCACCTGATTTTCATTGCAGGAAACAAACGGAACAGGCAGGACTGGAAAGACCGCATGAGCGGTGCGATTTCAAGAATATATTCAGGAAGCGGAACAGAGAGGCAGAGAGCCTCCTCCCTCACAATCGGTGTGGGAAAATTTGCGGACAGACTGGGGAATATTCCATACAGCTATCAGACGGCCAAAGAAACACTGGCCCTTCAGGACTCTCTCTCAGCAGAAGGGAAAAGCTGCTTTTATCAGGATCTTCATATGTACAGAATGATGTCTCTTTTAAAAAAACACGGTGACCTAGAAGAGACAATCAATGAATACCTCGGTCCCGTTCTTGAATACGACCGCAAGTACAACGGTGATATGCTGATTACGCTGAAAACCTATCTTGCCTGCAGCGGGTCGAAGCAGGAAACCTCCAAAAAGCTCTTTATAGTCAGGCAGACCCTGTACCACCGAATTGAAAAACTTGAGCTTCTTCTTGGGGAGAACTTCATGAATTCAGACAAGCGCCTCGCCCTGGAGTTTATGCTGATGGCCTATGATTTTGTCCGAAATACAGAAGGCACCATCCCGCTGCAGCATAAAATTGAATAGTAGATTAGGAGCACTTCTATACGGAGGTGCTCTTTTTGCTGTGAGGGAGGGGAGTTTCTTACCCTGCAAAACTGAAATTCGATATGTGAGGGTAAGCAAACAGGACTTTTTGCCGTTTCCTTATCTGACTCCAGGAGCTAAACGAGCGATTCCGCTTTTCTTGTGTCCAGCTGCGCCTCCTAGTCCTTCTGTCAGAACAAAATCCCCGAAAAAGTCAAAACCGGACTTTTCCGATGATTTCTTATCTGACTGCCAGGCCTAAACAGTCGGCTCCGCTTTTCTTGTGTCCAGCTCCATCAGCCAGCTCCTCTGTCAGAACAAAATTGCCCAAAAAGGCAAACCCGGCCTTTCTGGTCAATTTCTTTTCTGCCTATCGGAGCTAAACGGCTGATTCCGCTTTTCTCATTGTCCAGCTCCATCGCTCAGCTCCTCTGTCAGAACGGAACTGTCGGCAAAGGCAAAAAGCGCCTTTACCGCCAATTCCTTATCTGACTCCCGGAGCTAAACGAGCGATTCCGCTTTTCTTGTCACTATGTAGCATTCTTCCTTTCTTTTGTTTTACAGTGTGTCTAATGAACGCGGGGGTGTTGTGGGGGATAATGAGTTTATAGAATTTTCAGTATTCAGGAGGGATGAGAATGACAGTTGCTAATGAGGCAGCGGTTATAAAGAATTTTATTAACGGGAAATGGGTGAGTGCTGCTGGAAGTGAGATGCAGGATGTCATTAATCCTGCGACAGGAAAGAAAATAGCTTCTGTGCCGATCTCAACTGAAGAGGATGTGCATGCAGCTGCGATGGCAGCCGCAGAAGCTTTTAAGACCTGGAAGCGCGTGCCTGTTCCAAAGCGGGCCAGGATTCTTTTTGCCTATCATCACTTATTGTCCAAAAACCATGAGGAACTTGCGAAACTGATTGTTTCAGAGAATGGCAAGGCATATAAAGAAGCTTACGGGGAAGTTCAAAGGGGAATTGAGTGTGTGGAGTTTGCTGCCGGGGCTCCAAGTCTGATGATGGGCGAGTCGCTTTCTGGCATTGCTGAAGAGATGGACTCTGAAATGTTCCGTTACCCGCTTGGGGCAGTCGGAGGCATTACGCCTTTTAATTTTCCGATGATGGTGCCGCTTTGGATGTTCCCTCTTGCAGTAGCATGCGGAAATACTTTTGTGCTGAAGCCTTCAGAACGGACTCCGCTCCTGTCAAACAGACTTGCGGAGATGTTTACGGAAGCGGGGGCTCCGGCCGGTGTGCTGAACATTGTTCACGGAAGCCGCGATGTGGTTAACGGCCTGCTCGCACATCCGGAAATAAAAGCGATTTCATTTGTCGGCTCACAGCCTGTCGCCAAATATGTCTATGAAAAAGCTGCTGCTAATGGAAAGAGGGTGCAGGCGTTATCGGGAGCGAAAAATCATCATGTCGTCATGCCGGACGCTGACTTTGAAAAAGCAGCCCAGCATATTGTCAGTTCTGCATTCGGCAGCGCGGGCCAGAGGTGCATGGCATGCAGTGCTGTTGTCACGGTCGGAGACGGAACCGAGTTCATGAACATCCTTAAGCGAAAAGCGGATGAACTTGTGATGGGAAATGGCCTGGATGATGAGGTTTTACTGACGCCGGTTATTCGTGATTCTCATTTGAAAAAAGTGATCGGCTATATAGAAAAAGGCATGGAGGAGGGTGCGGCGCTTGTAAGGGATGGCCGGAGAGATATGGATGGCAACAAAGAAGGCTATTTCCTAGGTGCGACGATCTTCGATGAAGTCACACCGGACATGACCCTTGCAAAAGAAGAAATCTTTGCGCCGGTACTCAGTGTTCTTAGAGCATCAGACCTTGACGAGGCCCTTGAATATATCCGCAAATCCCGTTATGGAAACGGTGCAACCATTTATACGAAGGATGCGCAGGCTATCCGCACGTTCAGAGAAGAAGCGGATGCCGGAATGCTCGGCATCAATGTAGGGGTGCCTGCGACGATGGCCTTCTTCCCGTTTTCTGGCTGGAAGGATTCTTTTTACGGGGATCTACATGTTAACGGAAAAGACGGCGTAAACTTCTATACGCGGAAAAAAATGATTACATCCCGTTTTGATTTTTAACAGACAGGGAGGATGAGTATGCAAAAGAGTACAGATGTAAAAGATGCCCTGCAAAAAGATGAAGCGCATCTGTGGCATTCGATGAAGCCGTTTAATCCCGAGGCAACCATTATCGCACAAGAGGCTAAGGGAGCTTGGGTGACAGATGCCGGCGGAAAGAGGTACCTTGATGCCATGGCCGGATTATGGTGCGTCAATGCAGGATACGGAAGAACAGAGCTTGCAGAAGCAGCCTATGAACAGCTGAAGAAGCTTGCTTATTTTCCGCTGACACAGAGTCATCTGCCTGCCATTGAGCTTTCAGAGAAACTGAATGACATGCTTGGCGGGGACTATGTCATCTTTTTTTCAAACAGCGGATCTGAGGCGAATGAAACAGCATTTAAAATAGCCCGTCAATACCATCAGCAGACAGGAAGCAGTGAGCGGTATAAGATTATTTCAAGGTACAGAGCCTATCACGGCAACACTCTTGGTTCACTGGCTGCAACCGGGCAGGCGCAGAGGAAGTACAAATACGAACCGCTTGCTCCGGGCTTTATCCATGTGGCGCCGCCCGATCAGTACCGTTTTCCTGAAGAAGAAGGCATAAAGCCTGCCGAGCTTAAATCGGTTCAGGCGGTTGATCAGGCCATGACGTGGGAGCTCAGCGAGACAGTCGCTGCGGTTATTATGGAGCCGATTATTACCGGAGGCGGCATTCTGATGCCGCCTGAGCAGTACATGCAGGGTGTGAAGGAATCATGTGAAAAGCATGGCGCACTCCTGATTGTGGATGAAGTCATCTGCGGATTCGGCCGGACCGGGAAAGCATTCGGTTTCATGAACTATGGTGTGAAGCCGGATATCATTACCATGGCAAAGGGAATTACGAGCGCCTATCTTCCTCTGTCTGCGACGGCTGTGAAAAAAGAAATCTATGAAGCCTTTAAAGGGACGGAGGAATACGATTATTTCCGCCATGTGAATACCTTTGGAGGAAATCCTGCAGCCTGTGCCCTGGCCCTTAAAAACATTGAAATCTTTGAAAAAGAAAAGTTGTTCGAGCGGTCGGCTGAGCTTGGCGCAAAAATAAAATCTGAACTAACGTCAAGGCTGCAGAAAAATCCTCTGGTCGGCAATGTGAGAGGGAAAGGTCTTCTTATTGGAGTCGAGCTTGTCGAAAACAAAGAAACAAAAGCCCCGTTAAATGCCGGCCTTGTCAATAAAGTCATGGCTGTCTGCAAGGAAAAAGGGCTGCTGATCGGAAAGAACGGGGCAACAGTGGCAGGCTTCAACAACGTGCTGGCCATCTCGCCGCCTCTGAATATCGAGGATGAGGATGCAGCATTCATTGTAGAAACACTGATTTCTGAATTGAATGCCATAGCGGACCTGTCATAAATACATCCAGCAGTGCAGAGAAATCTGTGCTGCTTTTTATTTTGTAACACTTAACAAAACGTGAAAAAAGGAGTAAGATTTTAGGTATTAAAAATCAGAAGGAGCGACAACTATGAGAACGGAAAAAGAAATCATGCTGGCAGGAGAAATGTACGACCCTCAAGACAAAACGCTCGCAGAGGAACGAATCAGAGCAAGGAAACTTGTCCGTCATTTTAACGAAACAACTGAAACAGACCCTGAACGTGTGAGCCTTCTGAAAGAGCTCTTAGGTTCAACTGGCGACCATGTCTACATTGAGCCGACCTTCCGCTGTGATTACGGCTCGAATATCCATGTCGGTGAAAACTTTTTCGCCAACTTTGACTGTGTCATTCTGGATGTATGCGAGGTAAGATTCGGAGACAACTGCATGCTTGCACCTGGTGTTCACATCTATACGGCAACTCATCCTTTAAATGCGAAAGAACGCAACAGCGGCAAAGAGTTTGGAAAGCCGGTTACCATTGGGAACAATGTTTGGATCGGTGGAGCTGCTGTCATCAATCCCGGCGTAACGATTGGCGACAATGCCGTGATTGCTTCCGGTGCCGTCGTGACAAAGGACGTGCCTGCAAACACAGTTGTCGGAGGAAATCCGGCAAAGGTACTGAAAGTGATTGAAAATGACTAACGCCAAAAGCTGAAATCTAACGTGATTTCAGCTTTACTATTATGTAATGAATGAGGAACTTTCCGCAGGTTCCTATTCATCCCGCCTTTTTCGAATGGTTGTCTTCGGCCCTGCTTCCCCGGAATGTCCGGACAGTCTGTTCGTTTTTTCCGGAATCTTATCCGAAAGTTTTGATTGATACGTTGTGCCGATGTTCAGCTGGCCGCTCAATTCGTTGATGCCAAGCTGCCCAAAATTGCTGCTGAGATCCGCCTGATCAATGTTCAGGTTTTCAATGGTTACGTTCTCAATAATGATCGAACGGGATTCATTCTGCCAAACATCTTTCACCTGTTCTTTAGCCAAATGCTTAACAAGAATGCCGATTTCGTTTTCAAGAGATTCAATTTTTTTCACCAGCTGATCCCGTTCAATCATTGTCTGATCTTTAAGGTCTGCCAGCAGTTTCCTTTTAAAATAAGAAAATAGCATAGTATCACACACTTAAGTTAGATTGTTGTGACCTTCTATTGGCTGAATGGGTTCCGCTCTCGAAACAGGGTAGGCAGCATAAACAAGACCATGATCGAAATGGAGGCTGATTTGATTGGCGTGGGCAGGTTCAGGAAGCCGGATGACCCACTCGAAATCCCCGTAGGAACGATGTATTTCAACTTCCATTTCCTTAGGATAAAGAGCCCTTTTATGGCCTTTTACAATCAAATCGATATTGGATTTAAGTGCAAAGGTGACATCATCCCGTCCAACCCCGGGGAGCTCTATAACTGCACATACATGAGTATCGCTTTTATACAGGTCATAAAGGGGCTTATGGTCTTCCTCAAAAACCCGTTCAGGCTTTTGCTGATCAAAAATATTCTGCCAGAAATCATTTTTCTGATTGGCATTCGTAAATTCCAGCCATTTTTGAACCTTGTGAATATCCATAAAGCTCCTCCTTTAATCCCATTTTTATATCTGGCTGACGACCGGCATCGAGGGATTCGCGATTTGATCCTGATCGCTTACGTCCGGATCAATTGTACATGTGTTCATTTGTGAAAAAGTTGGAGAAAAATTGCCAAGAGAAAAATTAACGCCAAAAAATTTGCTGTTTGCGGTATGACTGTTATGGACAGTAGGACCCAAGTCAACATTCCCGTTCTGGGTAACACCGTTGACCTGAAAGTTAAACACATTTATCTGAAAGGGCATATCTTTAACTCCTTACTTTTTAGTAATCGGAACGTATACCTCAGGAGGTAAATCCATATTTGAACCTGGACCAGCCATTGCAGGCACCGGAAATGGAAACCCGTTCACAGGCGGATTTGGTATAGGAACAGGAACCGGCGCCGGAACACCTATGCTGATAGGATCAGAGTTGGCAATATCGGTTTGATCATTTACATCCGGATCAATATAAACGTTTTCCATTAATGCCTCTGCAGGGGAAGTGTCACCGTAAGAAGAGTTAAGTCCCTGAGATTTATTGTTGGATGTATGACTGTTGTGAATCGCTTCCCCAATTGTTACGGATCCGTTGCCGGAAATACTGTTAACCTTTAAGCAGTAGAGATTAACAACTGTAGGCATTGCTTCACCTTCTATTCATCTTTACGTTATCCATATGCAGAAAAGGGCTCATCGGTTCTTGCCCGGAAAAAATAAGAAACGGGAAGAGAAATTCTTCCCGTTTTCAATAATAGCCGTAATATGGGTAATAAGGATATCCGTAACCGTAATAATATGGATTGTAGAGCGAGCTCAGCGCAAGTCCTCCAAGTAATCCTCCAAAGAATGGAAAACCAAATCCAAACGGATAAAATCCAAACGGCCTGCCAAAGCCAAAGCCAAACGGGCGTCCGAATCCAAAACCGAATCCTGGTCTGCCAAAGCCAAATCCCGGTCTCCCGAAACCAAATCCCGGTCTCCCGAAACCAAATCCCGGTCTTCCAAATCCAAACCCAGGTCTTCCAAACCCGCCAAATCCAAACGGTCTTCTGACATCATTCATATCAAGCAGTTCCTGCTGATTTTCCATAGTAACATCTCCTTGAACAGGGATAAGCATTTCATCAATGCCTGCACAAAAAAAGTATATGCAGGGAAAAGCTTTGCCGGGTGGGCGTCTTTGGAGAAAATTCGTTCGCAGCGAAGTCATGCAAAATACTTTTAAAAACCTTACAGGAAATGGTACGATGGTCAAGGTTAATTTTAATGAAGGAGTCCTGCAAATGAAAATTGAGCTTGCAGCATATAATCCGGCTTGGAAAATACAGTTCCAGCAGCATAAGAGAAAGCTTGAAAACTGCTTTAAAAATGCGGATATTAAAATTGAACATATCGGAAGCACGTCTGTTGAAGGTCTGTCTGCCAAGCCGATTATCGATATTCTGATTGGTGTACCAGATGAAGAAGACTTGCCCGATGTCGTTTCAGCTCTTTCAGGAGAGCCGTACATATACAAGAAAGTTTACGATCAGGCACTGCCATTCCGGCGGTTTTTTATTGGGGTAAGGGAGGATGTACTTGACCTCTATCCAAATCCTGTTGAAGTTGAGGGGCTGACGGTTTCCCGGGAGCACAGAATCGCTCATATTCATGCTGTGCCTGTAACTCATCAGTGGTGGGAGGATCATCTTTTGTTCCGTGACCATCTTCGGGCGAATCCAGATGATCTTAACTATTATGAAGAAACCAAAATAGTCCTCTCTGAAAAAGAGTGGGAAAGCGGCAATGATTATGCATCTGCAAAATCAGATTGTGTCATGCACATACTAAACAAAGCAAAACAGCTGAAAACAAATCAAGAGGAAGTGTCAGAATGAGTATTTTAGCCATCTACGGAAGCAGCCGGGAAAACGGCAATTCAGAAAAATTGGCAGATTGGGTGCTGGAGGGAACAGAGCATACGGCTATCCATCTCCGTAAAAAGACGATCCTGCCTATTGCAGATAAGCGTCATGAGGAAGGGGGCTTTCAGCCGGTCGAAGATGATTTTCATTCTGTGATTGACGCCTTTTTGAAGGCAGACACTGTTGTCTTCTCAACACCGCTGTACTGGTACGGAATGTCTGGTTCCATGAAAGACTTTTTCGACAGATGGTCACAGGCATTACGGGATGAAACATTATCTTTTAAAGAATCAGTCAAAGGGAAAAAAGCCTATGTAGTCATTGCAGGCGGAGACTCCCCGAAAATAAAGGCATTGCCGCTGATCCAGCAGTTTCAATATATCTTTGATTTCGTTGGCATGGAATTTTGCGGTTACATTATTGGGGAAGCCAATGCGCCTGGCGATATGGAAAAAGACAAAAAAGCAGCTGCAGAAGCAGGAGTCATGAACGAGCAGATTAAGCATATGAATAGATAATGTTGAGAAAACATGGATGAGTGTATCCATGTTTTTTTCATGTAAGCCTTAGAACGGAGGCGTTTCAATATAAAGTTTTAAACCTGTTTCATTAATTAGCATTAATTTTTAAAAAATTGAGTAAAATGACTAGAAATATATTTCGAAACCCGATATATTAAGTAATACGTTGTAAATTTTAAACAGTTGAGGAAAACGGTTAAGGCCGGAGGAGGGATAAGAAGTGGAAACATTCAAGAAGCTTAAGGCCTTCTATATGCCTTACAAAAATGACTTTTTATGGTCAATGGCTTTTTTGCTCATTATGACGGGGATTACTGTTGTGTATCCAATGGTCCTTCAGTTTACGATTGACGATGTGGTGCTGAAAGAGCAATTTTCGCTTGTGCCGTGGATCGCCCTTGGCTTTGTCGGAATAATGGTGATCAAAGGAGTTGCTACATACTTTCATCAGTATCTTGGCGACATGTTCGGCATCAAATCTGTCTACAGATTAAGAAATGAACTTTATGAGAAGCTGCAGAGGCTGCCGTTCCGCTACTATGATAATGCGAAAACAGGCGACTTGATGTCACGGCTCACAGCAGATGTAGAAGGATTCCGGTTTTTTCTTTCATTCGGGATTGCTGAACTTATCCGCTTCATTATTCTTATTGCCATCAGTCTTTGCGTCATGTTCTATTACTCTGTGCCGCTCACATTTGTCACGATTGCGGCGCTTCCGTTTCTTGCAGTTGCCGTCTACCGTTTTGACAAACGGGTTCATCCGGCTTTCAGAAGCATCAGGAAATCGTTTGGAAAACTGAACACGAACGTGCAGGAAAACATCAGCGGCATTCATACTGTAAAATCACTATCAAGAGAAGATTTTGAAATTTCAAAGTTTAATTCCTCCAATAACGAGTATCGTCAAAAATATTTGGATACATCAGATGTCTGGGCAAAATATTTTCCGCTTATGGAGTTTATCGGAAACATCTCCGTTGTTGCTCTATTGGGTTTTGGAGGATATATGGTGATAAACGGCACTCTTAAGCCTGGGGAACTTGTAGCCTTTTACAGTCTCGTCTGGTACATCATGTGGCCGATTATGAACCTTGGCTTTGTCATCAACTTATTTTCACAGTCAAAGGCATCCGGTGAAAGACTGCTCGAAATTCTGGAAGCAGATGAAGAAATTACGGACAGGGATGAACAGCTTTCCAGAGAAAAGCTGTCAGGGCATGTTACGTTCAAGAATGTCTCCTTATCATACAATGATGAAGATGTTCCTGCCCTTACAAATGTGTCGTTTGATGCGCCTCCAGGGAAAACAATCGGGCTGATAGGCGCGACAGGATCAGGAAAGACGACGGTCACCCAGCTGATGACACGTTTTTACGAAGCCACTTCGGGACAGATCCTATTAGACGGCAAAGATATTAAAGATCATACGATTAAAACACTGCGGGGAAGCATTGGAGTTGTGCTCCAGGAATCATTCCTTTTTTCTACGACCATCAAATCTAATATAGCTTACGGGAATCCGAATGCCACGATGGATGAGATTGTGAATGCGGCAAAACGGGCACAGGCGCATGATTTTATCATGGAGCTTCCTGAAGGGTACGACACGATGCTCGGTGAGCGGGGAATGGGACTGTCAGGCGGTCAAAAACAGCGGATTTCGATAGCACGCGCTATATGTGTTGACCCGAGCATTCTGATTCTGGATGACTCAACGAGTGCTGTTGACATGGAAACAGAATTCAGGATTCAAAAGGATTTAAAAATGGTGATGAAGGACCGTACAACGATCATCATTGCCCACCGCATTTCTTCACTAAAGCATGCAGACGAAATTATCGTCCTTGAAGACGGCGGGGTCGCAGAGAGAGGGACGCATGAACAGCTCCTTCAGGCTGAAGGCCCATACAAACGAATCTATGATATTCAGTACAAAGACCAGCAAGCCGTAGTTCAGTCAAACGCAGGGTAGGTGGGAACATGAAAACGGATGAAAAACAAAATTTGATTAAACAGAGGTTCTATTATTCAACGGACCAGATTATCGAAAAACCTTTTAACTGGAAGCAGATGGGGCGGCTGATGGGCTATATCAAGCCTTATTCAAAGAATCTTCTGCCCCTGTCTTTTTTGACGGTCATTCTGACAACGATCGTCAGGCTGATTGTGCCGATTCTGATTGGCGTCTATACCCTCGACAAAGCGATCGTCCAAAAAGACCTTGATCTGCTGTGGGTGCTTGTCGGGTCGATTTTCGGACTGTATCTCGTTTCCTATGTTGCGAATACTCTCCGGATCAGATGGATGAATATGCTCGGGCAAAACGTGATCTATGATTTGCGCAAGCATTTGTTTACCCATGTACAGTCCCTTTCCCACCGTTTCTTTGACTCAAGGTCGGCGGGGTCGATTCTGGTAAGGATTATGAATGACATCAATTCTCTTCAGGAATTGTTCACTAGCGGGGTTATCAATCTATTAATGGATTTCCTGCTTCTGATCGGCGTTATCGTTATTCTCTTTACTATCAGTCCGCCGCTTGCCCTTGCAATCATGATAATACTGCCTGTGATGTTTTTTATCTCAACAAGCCTGCGGAAAAAAATCAGAAGGTCCTGGCAGACAGTAAGGCTTAAGCAATCAATGCTGAATTCGCATTTGAACGAGAGTATTCAGGGAATTCGCGTGACGCAGGCGTATACTCAGGAAAAAGAGAACATCGAGTTCTTTGATGGAATCAACACAGAGAACTTCAGCAGCTGGCAGGATGCGACCCAGAAGAATGCCGTATTCCGTCCTTTCGTTGAAATGACTAATGCGATCGGAACAGCGATTTTGATTTGGTTTGGCGCTTCTCTCATTGCAAATGAATCGATTACAATCGGAGAATTTGTTTCCTTTGCTTTTTATCTGGGCATGTTCTGGGAGCCGATTTCAAGACTCGGTCAGGTGTACAATCAGCTGCTGATGGGGATGGCTTCCTCTGAACGGATTTTTGAATTTCTTGATGAAAAGCCGATTGTATCTGAAAAGGATGACCCGGTTGTCCTGCCGGATATGAAAGGAGACATCGAATTTGATGGAGTCGAATTTTCCTATGACGGCACCCGAAAGGCATTAAACAGCGTTTCTCTTGAAATCAAGTCCGGCCAGACTGTAGCACTTGTCGGACATACCGGCTCAGGAAAAACCACGATTGCGAGTCTGATCAGCAGGTTCTACGATGCTACCGGAGGCGAAGTGAAAATCGACGGCTATAACATCAAGGATCTTTCAATAGGAAGTCTCCGTTCGCAAATCAGTGTTGTTCTCCAGGATACGTTTATTTTTTCCGGAACGATTATGGAGAATATCAGGTTCGGCAGACCGTCCGCATCAGATGAAGAGGTCATTGCTGCAGCTGAAGCGGTTGGAGCTGATGAATTTATAAAAGATTTGGCGAACGGCTACGCGACAGAAGTGGAAGAGCGGGGAAATGTTCTATCTGTCGGTGAGCGCCAGCTTCTTTCTTTCGCAAGAGCCATTCTTGCAGATCCGAAAATTCTCATTCTTGATGAAGCAACAGCAAGCATTGACACGGAGTCTGAAATGAAAATTCAGCAGGCTCTGAAAACGCTGCTGAAGGGCAGAACCGCCATTATGATCGCCCATCGCCTGTCAACCATCCGCGAGGCAGACAACATCATCGTCCTCGATCACGGAAACATTATGGAGCAGGGCAATCATGATGCTTTAATGAAACATCAGGGGATTTATTTCGAACTGGTAAAGTCACAGTTTAAAATGCTGGATGCAGGTTAACAGCAATGAGTCAGCCATTTAGGCTGGCTCATTTTTTGCGTCCAATGGCTCATTCTGCAAGCTAATGCTGCAAAATTGAAACTATAAGTGATTTGAACCGTAATGATAAAAAAGGGGGAGTGATTATATGTTACAGAGAAAATGGGTATTGGCAGGCGTGATCATCATTTTAGCAGCACTTTTTACAGCAGCATGCAGCGGGGAAGAAGAAAGGAAGCAGGAAGAGACAGCAGTCAACGAAGTGTTGAACCGTCTTTTCACAGGTCCTGATGAGACCTTTGCAGACTTAATGCTGAATCCTGAATACAAGAAAGTTGTAAATGGAGTAGAAGTGAACAAGGAACTGGATGCATTTATAAAAAAAGAATATGGGCCTTATATGACAGAAGATTATTTCAATACGTTCCTGTCAACGATTGGTGCTCAATATACAATACTGGCATATGAAAATGAATACACGCTGAGTCTTAAAAATTTGACGGTTAAAAAGGAAGAAAACCAATCCGCGCTCTATAAGTTCAGCGCAGAGGTCGTCTATCAGCATAAGAATGGAGAAGATAAAACGGCAAAAGTAGAAGGGGAAGCGCTATTCTCAACGAAGGAGAATGGAAAGATCCAGGGGTTTCAGAACATAGACGACGATGGACTGGCAGAGGATTTAAGAGAGGCCGAATAAGAAAGCCCGGTCATGCATCAGCCATATCGAAACTCATCAGCAGAAAAATAGTTTGGGATTTTTATAGAAAAACTGAAACCTTCTTCTAATTCGCTCGTATTACTTACAGAATACATAAAAAATGGAGGTATATGGATATGGAACATCAAACGAATCCTGTTTTGGAAGGAAGCACACCGCCGCCGAAAAAACCATCATTATTCGGTATGATCATGAACCCGGGTGAACAATTCGAACGCATCCGCCAAAACCCTAAAGTACTTGCAGGTTTTCTTCTTGTTACGCTGATGATTTTAATTGGGACGGTGCTTACCGTTTTTCATACGCCGGCACTCACGGAAGATATGACAGGTGAAATCGGAATGTCATCTGAAGAAGCGGCCATGTTCACTACGGTGATGAGCGTTGTCGGCATAGTAGTAGCAGCTATAGGAAGCATTGTTGTTTTAATTATTATGGCTGCCATTACGCTGGCGATTGTGAAAATGGCCGGTTCAGCGGTTAAGTTTAAGCAAATTCTTTCTATGACAATCTATATTTCTTTTGTTACGTCAATCGGTACCCTGTTAAACGGACTTATTGCATTTTTCATTAAAGATGAGAATTATGTCAATCCTTATACAAGTGTCAACAGCATTGTCGGTGCTGAAGGCGGTCTTGGCGGTCTTTTAATGACAGTAGAAGTGTTTACAATCTGGGGTGTTGTTCTGACGGCGCTTGGACTTCAGAAAGTCGCAGGTCTTTCTAAAGCAGCTTCATGGACAATCGCCATTATCTTCTTTGCACTTGGAGCTGTGCTTGCTGTAGCCGGCGGAGTGCTGCAAGGACTGGTACCGGCAGCATGAAGAAAAAAGTCTGGATATCCATCGGAGTTGCAGCCATTATCGTATTGCTTGCAGGTGTGAATGTATACCGTGCCATGAATACAGAAGAGGTTAAAGTCAGCACAGTGAATCTATCAGACCGGGAGATCGTTTCAAATGTAATGGTTCCCGGCACACTTAAGTTTCAAAGCGAGCAATACATTTATCAGGAGCCTGAAAAAGGCCGGATTGCCGAAGTCCTGGTGAAAGAAGGGGATGCAGTTAAAGAAGGAACGCCTCTTCTTCGTTATGAAAATGAACAGGCAGCACTTGAAAAAGAACAAAATATGCTGTCTATAGAATCAAGCTATCTTAAAATCAGCCAGCTGAAAAATCAGTTGGAGGATCTTGATGAAAAAGAAAAAGAGTTAGCAAATCAGACAGGTAAAAAAGAAGCAGAAAAAACCGTTGAAGCAGAGCGGGATCAGCTGAAGATGGAGCTTAAAATGGCAGACATCGAACTGCGCCAGCTGAATCTTCAGAAAGAAACAGTCCAAAAGCAGCTTGAGAATCTTGAAGTGAAAAGCGAGATGGCCGGCACTGTTATTGCGGTTGAAGATCAGCATGCACAGTCTGCAGACGGTACGCTGAAAGCGGTCATACATATTGCCAAAACAGATTCCTATATTGTCAGCGGAGTTCTGTCGGAATATGATTCTCTTAAAGTTGCCAAAGACCAGCCTGTAACCCTTCGTTCTGATGTGGTGACAGATG
Organism: Metabacillus sp. cB07; assembly: GCF_016839225.1. Classification (NCBI taxonomy): domain Bacteria; kingdom Bacillati; phylum Bacillota; class Bacilli; order Caryophanales; family Bacillaceae; genus Metabacillus; species Metabacillus sp. cB07. Next base: position 1,654,501 of record NZ_CP069296.1, read on the forward strand.
CTAAATGGAAGGGGAAAGTCAGTAAAATCGGCCTTCTGCCGGAAGTTGCAGCGGGAACGATGGGAACGGAAAATACAGCCGTTCAATACCCTGTTGAAGTCATCATTGAAGGCAGTGAAATGAAGGCAAAACCCGGTTTTAAGCTGATTATGGAAATTGAAACTGAAAAGCGGAACGTACAGACAGTGCCTGTAGATGCGGTCAAACAGGACGGTGAAGATTATTACGTCTATACAGTAGAAGACGGCAAAACAAAGAAGAAAACAGTTGAAATCGGTACGGCTTCCTCTGATTATATGGAAATCAAAGAAGGGCTGACAGATAAAGATCAAGTGGTGGCAAAACCCGAAGACAATCTTCTGAGCGGGACGGAAGTGACGGTCAAATGATCAGGCTCTCAGGCATCACAAAGAGCTACAAGGTCGGAAAAGAATCCTTCGACGTTCTGAAGAACATCAACCTTTTCATTGAAGAGGGGGAATTCATCTCGATCATGGGGCCGTCCGGTTCAGGCAAGTCAACGCTGATGAACATCATCGGCTGTCTGGACCGGCCGTCAGAAGGCCAATACTTCCTCGACGGGACAGATGTGGCAGGCTATCAGGATTCAGAGCTTGCAGGCGTGCGCAATCTCTCCATCGGATTTGTCTTTCAGCAGTTTCAGCTTCTTCCGAGACTTACAGCCCTTAAAAACGTTGAATTGCCCATGGTTTATGCCGGCGTTAAAAAGAAGGAGCGGGAGGAAAGAGCAAGACTTGCGCTTGAAAAGGTCGGTCTTTCAGAGCGGATCAATCATCTACCGAATGAACTGTCAGGGGGGCAAAAACAGCGTGTTGCCATCGCCCGTTCCATCGTCAATCAGCCCCGTCTGATTCTTGCTGACGAACCGACAGGCGCTTTAGATACGAAAACGAGTGTATCGATCATGGAGCAATTTGCCGCCCTTAATCTGGAAGGCACGACTGTCATAATCGTCACCCATGAACAGGAAGTAGCCGACTATACAAAGAGGGTCATTATGGTCAGAGACGGTGAAATTACCTCTCACGGAGCAGAAAGGAGAAACGCATGAGCTTTATTGAAAACATAAGAATGGCGTTCTCCTCTGTTCTCGCTCATAAACTCCGGTCGATCTTAACAATGCTTGGCATCATTATCGGGGTTGCATCTGTTATTTTAGTTGTAGCCATCGGCCAGGGCGGCGAGCAAATGCTTAAATCACAGTTCACCGGTACCAGCAATACGATCGAAGTCTTTTACCAGCCAAGTGAAGAAGAAATGCAATCAGACCCAAACGCGTATATGAAGTCCGCTTTTGACCAGTCAGATATTAATGACATGGCCAGCATTCCGGAAGTTGAAAAGGTTGTTGCTTCAAGCTCTGAGTTCATGCCGGTGCGTCATAAAGAGGAAACGGCCGATACGTCGATTTTCAGCATTAATCAGGCCTATATTGAAGTAAATCAGCTGAAGATCGAATCTGGAAGAAATCTGATGGAAGCTGATTTTATCGGAGGCGAAAGGGCCGGAATTATCAGCCAGGAGACGAAAAAAGAGCTCTTCAAAGACACTGACCCGATTGGGGAAATTGTCTGGATCAGCGGTCAGCCGTTTGAAATTGTCGGAGTGCTTGAAAAACCGGAGGGGCTGTTTTCGTTCGGTTCAATGGAAATCTACATCCCGTCCAATACATATCGCGCTTCTTTCGGCAAATCTGATTTTAATCAGGTGACGCTGCAGGCAAAAGACGCAGAAAGCCTGCAGGAAGCAGGAAAAAAAGCCACCTCCATGCTCAATCAAAAACATGATACGGAAGATTCCTACCAAGTGTTTAATATGGAAGAGATTGCAGAAGGAATTGGTCAGGTAACCAGAATCATGACCCTGATCATTGGTTCAATCGCAGGCATCTCACTGTTTGTCGGCGGAATTGGCGTCATGAACATCATGCTCGTATCCGTCACAGAGAGAACCCGGGAAATCGGCATAAGAAAAGCGCTTGGGGCAACAAAGCGTCAGATCCTGACCCAGTTTCTCATCGAATCCATCACACTGACCCTCATTGGAGGCATCATTGGCATCCTCCTCGGTGCAGGAGGAGCTTCACTCGTCTCCGTATTCGCCGGATGGCCGTCACTCGTATCCTGGCAAGTCGTCCTGGGAGGACTCGCATTCTCAATGGTCATAGGCATCATATTCGGCATGCTGCCCGCAAACAAAGCAGCAAGGCTTGATCCTATCGATTCCCTGCGTTATGAATAAACAAATTTTCTGGACGGATTTTGTTCAGGAATACTGAGAAAGTTTTAAGACACACCGACGAGCTCAAGCAATCGGTGTGTTTTTTTGAGTGCTTAAGCAGTCCAAATGACTGCTAGTGGACTGCAGCGGAAAGCAAGTGACTGGAGCGAAAGGGAACGGTGTTACAGCTGCTAAGCATCATCCATAAACAGGAAAATCCCAGAAAACCCTTGCTACGCGGTTGTGATGATGGTACAAAGGGAATAGAGATTTTATGTGCCACGAGATTGGAATGATGTATGATGAAACTTGCAGGAGCACTGCTAAAACTGACAATGATAGCGGTTATCGGACTGTTTCTTTATTCTTCAGCTAGCATATGGTTCTATGGAAACAAACACGATTCAGTCAAAACAGATGCAGCGGTAGTTCTTGGAGCAGCCGCCTGGGGAGAAGAACCGTCTCCTGTTTTTAAAGAACGCATCAATCATGCCATTAAACTGTACAAGGAAAAAAAGGTAGAGAAAATTATCTTTACTGGCGGCAAAGCGATTCAGACCGATCTGCCTGAATCTGTAGTCGGTAAAAACTATGCAGTCGATCAGGGTGTCCGCGAATCAGATATTTTAGTTGAGACAAGTTCCAGACTGACAGAAGACAATTTGAAATTCGCCTATGAAAAAGGGCAAAAAGCAGGCATTGAATCATATACCATCGTGAGTGATCCCTACCACATGAAGAGATCGGTGCTGCTTGCAGAAAAAATCGGGATGAACGTTTACTCATCTCCAACCACCACATCCGCATACAGAACATGGGAAACGAAACTTCCCGTTTACTCAAAGGAAGTGCTGTTCTATGCAGGATATCTTGTTACGCTTCCATTTGAAATGATAAACAAAAAAGAGGAATTGCCCAGCGGGTAATTCCTCTTTTTTGTTTAAATAAGCAGCGCGAATAAATGTGAAAGCAAATAAAAACTGTAGCCAAGGAGATAAGCTCCGGCAGCAAATGTTACAGCTTTAAGAATCCATTCTTTCAAATAGTTTCTTAGAAAATGAACCGTCATTGCCACGTTGATATTCCATAAAATGATGCCTGCAATAATCAGCATGCTGTAGAGGAAGAGATACATGAAGGAGTGGCCGGGGCCAAGAGTTGTTAAACTTGAACCGTAAACACCGAGCCAGAAAATAAAAATAAACGGATTGGCGAGAGCAATCAATAATCCTGTCCAGTATGAACTTTTTTCGCCGGAAATCTCATCAGCATGTCTCAGCAGTTTTTTTTCAGACAGCGCGCTCATCATGCTATTAATGCCTAGCCTGGCCAATAGCAGAAAACCAGCCGCGCAAAGAAGATATGAAAAAAAAGGATGGGTAAGATAAACAGCAAGTCCGAGAAAAATAAGAAACATAAGGACCAGATCAATTGTGACCGCACCGAGTCCTACAAGCATGGAAGGCCAAAACCCCCCTTTAATTCCCCTCCGGATCATCTCAAGTTTAACAGGGCCGACCGGGGCAGCCAGACTGATGCCGAGTACAAGCGGTTTAATAATGAATAAAATCATCTCCAATTTGTTCATCTGCCTTTCAAGCCTTGTCCATAAAGTGTATTCAGAAGGCCGTCTTTTTCGTCCTTCATTTTTATAAAGACAGGAATTTTTTTACTTTAGAGGAATTTCACTTGCTTTCGGCAAACTTAACTGTTAATTACTTGCTTGTGTAGAATGTGTCTATTTAGAGGGCTTTAAGAGGACTGCAGAGGAGGTTATCGGTGATGAATTCAGTGAAGAAAAGGCATTTCATGATGGAATGGGGCAAGGCACTCCTTTTTGCAGCAGGAATAGCTCTTTTAATCAGACTGTTCTTGTTTGAGCCCTACATGGTGGAGGGTTCTTCGATGGATCCGACGCTTCATGACGGGGAGAGGCTGTTTGTTAACAAAGCGGTATATGTTTCTGGAGGAATAAGGCATGGAGATATTGTCATTATCAGCGGACAAGAGAAGGGTCTGCATTATGTGAAAAGGGTGATTGGATTACCGGGTGACACAGTGGAAGTGAGAGATCACAAGGTGCGTGTTAATGGACACCCCTCAGATGAACCGTATATTAAAATGAACGAGGAGAAGGCAGCGCAGCTTGGCACATACATTATGGAGGACTTTCCGCCAGTCAAAGTTCCAAAAGACGAGGTGTTTGTCATGGGCGATAACCGCGCGAACAGCATGGATTCACGAAATGGCCTCGGCAGCATTAAAATCAGCCGCATCGAAGGAAAAGCGGCATTCATTTTTTATCCTTTTGAAAAAATAAGGTCAACAAAATAATAGAAAGAATGTAACGAAATGGAAAACACTCTCGTCTAATCGTTTAAAGAAAAAGGGGAGTGTCAATCCATGAGAAAATTCTCGGTGTCTTTATTTATGATTATTTTAATTCTGATCGTCTCAGCCTGCAGCAGTTCAGAGGAATCAAAAATGGACAGCTCAGGAAGTTCATCAAAAGAAATGTCCAATGCCGACTTTGCGGAGAAATCCGAAAATCCTGCTCCTGAAGAAAAAACGGTGCAAAATGACAGCAAAACAGCCGCACCTGTTCCGCAGAACCGCAAAGTGATCTACACGGCTGACATGGCCGTGAGGGTGAAAAGCTATCAGGAAGCTGTGTCATCCATTCAGAAAACACTTGCTTCACTGGGCGGGTATGTGATGGAATCAAATACATATTCAGGGGAAGAAGACCAGCCGCAGGAAGGCATGCTGACCGTAAAAGTCCCTCAGGAAGCCTTTCAGTCATTCCTGAATACGATTGAAAAGGGAAGCATCAAGGTTGAAAACCAAACGGTTTCAGGGCAGGATGTAACGGAGGAATATGTGGATTTAGAATCAAGGCTGAAATCAAAAAAGACCGTTGAGGAGAGGCTGCTGAGCTTTATGAAAGAAGCTCAAAAAACGGAGGATCTCCTGAAAATTTCAAATGATTTAAGTGCTGTTCAGGAAGAAATTGAACAGCTGACAGGCAGAATCAATTACTTGAACAATCAAACGGCATTCGCCACCGTTTCCATTCATCTCTCAGAAAATAAAATCAATGTGCCGGGCCTTGAGAATGAAAACCTGAATACGTGGCAGAAAACAAAACAGCAGTTCATGGAAAGCATAAATACCCTTCTGTCAGCAGGTTCAGCCATCATCGTCTTTACAGCCGGAAACTTGCCTGTCCTTGCCGTTCTCTTCCTTGCAGGCTTTGCCATATGGCTCGCTGTTAAAAAACGCATGAACAGGAACAATCCGGCACCTCCGGCTGATATGGGCGACTGATTAGGCGTTTTCTTTTTTCTCAGATTGGGAAAAAGAAGGAAAAGGCGGGATGAATAATGACAATAAAAGCATGTTCAAAGCTGACAAAAAATTGTGTGTCAACGGTAAATGAAAAAGGCGGGAGCAGCATGAATCCCATTTCGTATTCATGCAGTGCGTCTGAAGCGATGAATCACCTGCGCAATGTTCTTTTTTCCATGAAAGGCGCTGAGATTGCAGAGCAGAGCGGTACGCGGCTGCATGCAGTATTCACGTCAGATAAGCTGAAATTTAAAGACGATGTACATTTTGAATTGGACGATAAAGCGAAAAGCATTCATTTTAAATCGTCCTCCAGAACAGGCTACTATGACTTTGGCGTTAACCGCAGGCGCATGGAGGAGATTGAGGAGAGATTTAAAAAAGAATCCGGAACATAAAAAATCAGACAGCTGTCTGATTTTTTTACGTATAGATGAGAGTTAAGATCAGCATGGTGATAAAAACAGAACCGATAATCCCAAGGATTGTTTTTGGAAACGATACTCTGTCATCTATTTTTCCAAGCCGGGTGAGAATCTTTTTGCTGAAAAAATGCACAAGCAGATAAATGATCACAAGACCAATGAAAAAGGTCATATTGCTTGTTTTGAATCCCGTATATGCGAGGAAGAGCCCCGTAAAGAAGATATACAGAGAATATTCCATAAGAGTCAGTAATTTCATAGCAAATACCTCCGTGATGTACTGAACATAATCCTACCATAAAAAACGGAAATTCAACATGTCAGGACTGTGAACATTGAATTCAGATTCTGTATGCATATTTTTTTCTGCCGGTTCGTGTTATAATTTTGTAGATATTGTATAGATGGAGGCTTAACTTTAATGATAACAGTAAGCAATGTAGGATTGCGCTATGGTGACCGCAAACTTTTTGAAGATGTTAATATAAAATTCACACCGGGAAACTGCTACGGATTAATTGGGGCAAACGGTGCAGGCAAATCAACATTTATTAAAATTCTCTCCGGAGAAATTGAAGCACAGTCAGGGAACGTAAGCATGGGACCTGGAGAGCGTCTTGCTGTCCTGAAACAGAACCACTTCGAGTATGAGGAAATTGAAGTGATGCAGGTCGTCATTATGGGCCATGCACGTCTGTATGAAGTGATGCAGGAGAAGGATGCAATCTACATGAAAGCTGATTTCTCAGATGAAGACGGCATGCGTGCGGCTGAGCTGGAAGGCGAATTTGCCGAGCTTAACGGATGGGAAGCAGAAAGTGAAGCTGCCATTCTTTTAAAAGGACTTGGCATCACTGAAGATCTTCATACGAAGAAAATGGCAGATCTTGCTGGCGGAGACAAAGTGAAGGTTCTTCTTGCACAGGCTCTCTTCGGCAAACCGGATGTTCTACTTCTGGATGAGCCTACTAACCACCTTGACATCAAGGCGATTCAATGGCTTGAAGAATTCCTGATCAACTTTGAGAATACGGTCATCGTTGTATCCCATGACCGTCATTTCCTAAACAAAGTATGTACTCATATCGCTGACCTTGACTACGGAAAAATCCAGCTGTATGTCGGAAACTATGACTTCTGGTACGAATCAAGCCAGCTGGCTTCCCGCATGGCTTCGGATGCGAACAAGAAAAAAGAAGAAAAAATCAAAGAACTTCAGGCGTTCATTGCACGCTTCAGTGCGAATGCATCAAAGTCCAAGCAGGCTACTTCAAGAAAGAAACTGCTTGATAAAATTTCTCTTGATGACATCAGACCTTCATCAAGACGCTATCCGTATGTCGGATTTTCACCTGAGCGCGAAATCGGGAATGATGTTCTTCGTGTAGACGGCATTTCTAAAACGATTGACGGCGTGAAAGTACTTGATAATGTCAGCTTTATCATGAACAAAGAGGACAAAATTGCGTTAGTCGGCCGCGACGAAATCGCGATTACAACGCTCTTCAAAATTCTGATGGGTGAAATGGAGCCGGACAGCGGAACGTTTAAATGGGGTATTACAACGTCCCAGGCCTATTTCCCGAAAGACAACAGCGAGTTCTTTGAAGGTGTCGACATGAACCTTGTTGACTGGCTCCGCCAATATTCGCCGAATGACCAAAGCGAGAGCTTCCTTCGAGGTTTCCTCGGCAGAATGCTGTTCTCAGGGGAAGAAGTGCTTAAAAAAGCAAGCGTTCTGTCCGGAGGAGAAAAAGTACGCTGCATGCTTTCAAAAATGATGCTAAGCAGCTCAAATATCCTGCTTCTTGACGAACCTACGAACCACTTGGATCTTGAGTCGATTACAGCACTGAACAACGGTCTTATTGCCTTCAAAGGCGCTATGATCTTTACGTCCCATGACCATCAGTTTGTACAGACGATTGCCAACCGCATCATTGAGGTTACTCCAAACGGCGTTGTCGACAAGCAAATGACGTATGATGAGTACCTTGAAAATGAAGATGTTCAAAAACAAGTACAAGGGATGTACGCATAATTTTGCGGCGCCAGAAATAGAAAAAATCGTCCTGCAGCTCGTGCAGGACGATTTTTTTATTGCTGAAGTCTGTCCAGTTCCTGTTTCAGCCAGTGGTGATCCAGGTTTTCTCCAATAAAGACAAGGGTTTTTTTCATTTTGACAGGTTCTTTCATGTAAAGCGGCATCCCGTAGGAATACTGAAAAAGATACGTTTCCGCCGAGCGGGTGAAAGCGACATAGCCTTTTACCCGGTAGATCGTATCAGGCATCGTTCGAAGGAAGTTCTCAAATGAGTCAAAATCAATCGGACCCGTAAAGGTATGAACATACGTCTTTAAATGCAGATGATGCTCGACATGAGTCTCTTCGTGCTCACGTCTCTTCATGCGTGTCACTTGCTGAAAATCACTCAGGCGGACGGATGCAAACTGGGTAAGCAGTACCTTCGATGCAGGAGCTATGTTCTGAATATCCATTACAAGGGAGGCCTGCTCAGAATCTGATAAGGCATCGATTTTATTAAGTAGCACAACATCTGCATGGTGAATTTGCTCCTGAAGCAGTTTCTGAAGCTGAATGCTGAGACCGGTACGGTCGTGATAGCGGGGGCCGTCAACAAGGGTGACAATGGCACCGATGGCAAGTTTGTCTGCAAAAACAGGAGACAAACAGGCGTCAAGGACTTCTATAGGGTGCGCTGCACCTGTCGTCTCAATATAGATGGCATCAAGCTCATACTGGGAAAGCATGCCTTGAAGCTGTGCTTCAAGCTGTCCCTGCATCGTGCAGCAGACGCACCCGTTGAGCAGTTCTTTCAGCGGAATATCATCAGAAACAGCATCCGAATCTATGGATATTTTACCGAGCTCATTCATCACGACGGCAATTTTTCTTCCGTTTTCTTGTTCCTGTTTCAGAATGTTTTTTAATAGAGTGGTTTTCCCTGCCCCTAAAAATCCGGACAGAATGTAGACTTCTACAGATTTCATATCATGTACGCTCCGTTCTTTAAGCTATTTTTCTATGGTACATGAAGGCTGCATGCAGCGTCAATTCCATTAAAAGAAACCTGCACGGATGCCATGCAGGTTTGGTGAATCCGGTTGAATTAAATAGACCATGTTCCTTTTCTGAAAATCGGTTCGCTTGTGCCGTCTTCAAGAATGCCGTCAATATCCATCTCTTCAGAGCCAATCATAAAGTCAACATGAGTGATGCTCGAGTTGACGCCGTTCTTCTCAAGCTCTTCGCGGGACATTTTTTTTCCGCCCTCAATGCAGAAAGCATACGCATTGCCGATTGCCAGATGGTTCGACGCGTTTTCATCAAACAGCGTATTATAGAAAAGTACATTCGACATTGAGATCGGGGAGTCATGAGGCACGAGAGCAACTTCGCCAAGGTAGTGAGATCCCTCATCAGTAGCGACAAGCTCCTTCAAAATCTCTTCGCCCTCTTCTGCTTTCACATCGGTAATTCTCCCGTTTTCAAACGTGATGGAGAAGTTGTCGATCAAGTTGCCGCCATAGCTTAACGGCTTTGTACTCGCCACTGTACCGTTTACGCCTTCTTTTGCAGGGACCGTAAACACTTCCTCTGTCGGCATATTGGCCATAAAGTCATGACCTTGTTCATTTGTGCTGCCTGCGCCGATCCAAAGATGTTTTTCAGGAAGCTCAATCGTTAAATCGGTTCCTTCTGCACGGTAGTGAAGTTTTTTATATTTTTTGCCGTTTAAATATTCGACTTTGCTGTTCAGTGAGCGGTCATGTTCTTTCCATGCGGAAACAGGATCTTCAAGATCAGTGCGTGTTGCTTTAAAAATAGCATCCCACAGGAGGTCAACTGCCTGGTCTCCTGCATCAGGGAAAACCTTTGCCGCCCACTTTTCAGAAGGAACAGCAATGACAGACCAGCTCACTTTGTCTGCCTGTATGTAATTTCTGTAGGTTGAAAGCGCCGTTCCAGCAGCTTTTGAATTCGCCGCGATGCGTTTTGAATCAATGCCTTTCAGCAAATCCGGTGATGATGAAACGATGGACATGAACGCAGCACCGCCTTCAGCCAGAGCTTCAAGCCCTTTCGCACGCCACTCAGGGAATTCGCTGAACGCTTCCATTGGAGCAAGCTCAAAACGGGCGCGCGTCACTTCATCGTCCGCCCAGTCAACCTGAACATGCTTCGCTCCTGTTTCATACGCTTTTCTGACGACAAGACGGACGAATTCCGCTGCATCGAGCGAAGCATTAATCACAAGCGTCTGTCCTTTTTGAATGTTTACCCCAACTTTAACGGCCAGCTCGGCATATTTTTCTAGATTACTTTGAAAAGAAGTCATTTGTTTAGCTCCTTATATAAGATTGGTTCTATTTTATCAGAACTGGCGGTTTTAGGAAATAAAAAAGACTGAGTATTCTATTTTCATCTGGGCTCAAACCGGAATTCTTTTCAAGCGGTGTATGAAAGAGATAAAATATAGTCAGAAAGAGGGTGGATGTATGCGGAATTCATCATTTATCAAGACAGATAAACAAAAACAGCTTGCCGCAAAGGCGGAGAAACTTGCTGAAACCTTTTCTGAGCGTGCGGAATATTATGACCGCCATGCGCTCTTTCCATTTGAAAACTTTGATGACTTAAAAAAAGCCGGATTTTTAACTTTATCCATTCCAGATACATACGGAGGGTCCGGACTTTCTCTTTATGACTTTGTTATGGTCCAGGAAATCCTGGCGCAGGGAGACGGACCGACAGCGCTGTCGCTTGGCTGGCATCTTGGCATTTTAATGAACATAAGAGAAACCGATAGATGGCCGGAAGAATTGTACGCTCAGATTTCCCGAGAAATCATACAGTTCGACAAAATCATCAACAGCGCTGCTTCCGAGCCGAACAGCGGCAGTCCTGTAAGAGGGGGAAAACCGGAAACAACGGCTGTCCGCAGGGGAAATAAGTGGGTCATCAACGGGAAAAAGATCTTTACATCGCTTGCCCCTGCCCTTGATTATTTTTTAATTACAGCAACAATAGAAGAATCCGGTGAAGTGGGAGAATTTATTATTCCGAAGGATTCAAAAGGACTTTCCATTATGGAAACGTGGGATACTCTTGGCATGAGAGGGACCAGAAGCGATGACCTCATTCTGGATGATGTTGTGCTCGATGATCAGGCGCTTGCTTCTTACCGTTCAAAACCTGCCAAAAAACCAATGCCCCAGGGCTGGCTCCTTCATATTCCGGCCTGTTATCTTGGAATCGCGATTGCCGCAAGAAATTTCGCAGTGGAGTTTGCGAAGAAACATCAGCCAAACAGTTTGGACCATCCGATTTCTGAGCTTCCTGAAGTCAGAAGAAAGACAGCCGAAATGGATTTAAAGCTTATGACGGCTAGACACCTTTTGTACGGCACAGCGGAAAAGTGGGATGAGAATCCCGATACGCGGCACACACTTTCAGCGGAACTGGCAGCTTCCAAAACGGTTGTAACGAACGCGGCCGTTGAAGTCGTTGATCTTGCAATGAGAATTGTCGGCGGGCAGAGCATCTTCCGCTCGCTTCCTATAGAACGCTATTACCGGGATGTAAGAGCCGGACTTCATAACCCTCCGGCAGATGACATTACCTATAAGCTCCTGGCCGACCAGGCATACAGTGAAGAATCGTGATGCTTCCTGAAACGTTCAGGCAGACAATCAGCGGCGTTCATGGTGAGAATGGAGATGTCTGGCTTCGGGATCTTCCTGACAGGCTTGCCGGTTGGGAGCGGAAATACGGCATCAGGATAGGCAAATTCTATCCAATGACCTTTCATTTTGTTGCTGAAGTGACGCTTAATGGCGGCGTGGAAGCGGTTATTAAAGCGGGATTGCCTGCTGATAAAGAGCTTATTAACGAAAAAAACGCCCTTACTGTTTTTGGAAGGGGCGCCGGAGTGATCAAGCTGCTTGAGGATCATACTGATGAAGGGTTTTTGCTGCTTGAAAAGGCAGTTCCGGGGACGGTCCTCTCAGACAGCATGGAGGATGAAAAAGCAGTCGCTGCTGCAGCGGCTGTGATGGGGCAAATTCGTGCGGATGACTGGGGCAGCATGCACTTTCCTCATTTAGCATACTGGTTTAAAGGTCTGGACCGTGCAGAAGATATTCCCGAAAGATACCTCAAAAAGGCATCTGCGATCGTAAAAGAGCTGCTGTCTGAAATGAATCATCCCACTCTTTTGCATGGAGACCTGCATCAGAATAATATACTCAGCCATTACGGGGAATGGAAAGCGATTGACCCCAAAGGCGTGATCGGCGAGAAGGAGTTTGAGGTGACCAGTTTTTGCAGAAACAATCTTTTTAGTAAGCAAAAGCCATTTGATATCCTTCAAACCAGGTTGTCTATATTTGAGAAAGAGACTGGACTTAACCTCAATAAAATGATCCGGTGGGGATACTGCGGAGCCGTTTTAAGCGCCTGCTGGTGCAAGGAAGATCATATGCCGTGCGCTGATGAAAATCTGAAACTCGCTGATTTGTATGAAAAACTGCTTTAAACATTCCATTTTTTGTTGACTTCTGATCAGAATACTGAATATACTAAAGTATAGTCTATTTTTGGAAAGGAAAAGGTGCTTGAAACAATGTGGAACTAATCTTATTTTCTAAACGTTTTTTGAATAAAGAAAAAACGGGACCTAGAGAATAGGATGAGTGTGCTCATTTTTCATACCATTTCCGAATTGAAAGGATTTTTCTGTGCATCTTTATGCCAGGTTCTTTCGGTTTCTTACATATGGTTGAAAATCCTCTCTAGGGCAAACTGGGAGGTTTTTTTATGGCTAAAAATAAACGGAACGAAAAAGCAATCGTGAAAATAAACGGACTGACAAAGCATTATGGAGATAAAGCGGTTTTCGAGAATGTCAGTTTTGACATCAGAGCAGGTGATCGTGCCGGTCTGGCAGGCTATAACGGTACGGGGAAAACAACACTTGCGAATTTGCTGTTTGGTGCACTCGAGCCTGACAAAGGCAGCATTACAAGGAAAGCCGATCTTAAAATTGGCTATTTACTGCAGTCAGTAGACTATTCGGTGCAGCATTTTAAAGACGCATTGAACAGCCAAGGGGATCAAACGATGCTTGAAGCAGCAGGCAGGCTTGGACTTCAAAAGGTGGCTGACTGGGAAGAGGAGCGGCTCCTGCATTTGAGCGGGGGAGAAAAGCTGAAGCTTGCTCTTGCTCAGGTCATTTCATCAAATCCGGACCTGCTGATTCTGGATGAACCGACCAATCATCTTGATTATCATGGCATTGAATGGCTGGCAGACTGGCTCCAAACATTCAAGGGAGCAGTACTGATCATATCCCACGACAGGCATTTTCTGGACCGGACCGTTTCACACATTTTTGAACTCCACAACAAAAAGCTAAAGGAGTTCAAAGGAAATTATACGGCGTACAGACAGGAAAAAAAGCGGCAGCTTGAGGAGCAAAAGCACGATTATGAAGAGCAGCAGCGTCATAAGGCGAAAATTGAGGGGCAAATGGAGAACCTGCGCAGCTGGTCTGAAAAGGCACACCGGAACTCAACAAAACAGGGAAGTCTGTCTGAGCGCAGGCAAATGGGCTACAAAGAATATCACCGGGCAAAAGCAAAAAAAATGGATGTGCAGGTGCGTTCTAAAATGAAAAGGCTGGAAGCCGAGCTTGTAAAAAATAAAGTTGAAAAGCCTCTTGAGGAAGCTGTTGTACAGTTTGAATTTGACGCTGCCGGAAAGAGGGGAAAACGGATTTTTGAAGCAAAAGGACTTCAAAAATCATTCGACGGCCGCACTCTGATTGAAAGCAGCCATTTTTACGTCAAACATGGAGAAAGAATAGGGATCATCGGGAGGAACGGTGCAGGAAAGACGACTCTCATACGAATACTTCAAGGAATTGAAGTGTTGTCCGGTGGAGAATTATGGAAGAGCCCCACATTGAAAATCGCCTGTCTGAGCCAGGATGTGGGCGACTTAAATGCGGATGAAAGTGTCCTGGATGCCATGCATGCAGTCGGCAGGGATAAGTTGCTAGAAGCGAGGACACTTCTTGCCAATATGGGGCTTAAAGAAGAGAAAATCAATGAGAAGATTGACTGCTTGAGTCTTGGCGAGAGAACCAGAGTCAAACTGGCCGGGCTCATCTTAAACGAATACGATTGTCTGATCCTGGATGAACCGACGAACCATCTCGATCTGCCAAGCAGGGAGCAGCTGGAGGAAACGCTGAGTCAGTTTGAAGGAACCCTCATCATCATCTCCCACGACAGATATTTTGTTGAAAAACTGTGCGATAAACTGCTGGTTTTTGAGAACGGCAGCATTAGAAGAGCTGATATGAGAATCGGTGAGTATTATTCAGCATTAAAGAATGGAAATACAGTAACTAATGACGATGAGGAAGAACTGCTGAAAGTGAATAACCGTCTGACAGCAGTAATAGGCAAGCTTAGCCTTATAAACAGGGATCATCCTGAATTCCAGGAATATGATAATGAATTTGCAAGGCTTATCCGCGAGAAAAATCTTCTTGAGAAACGCAAAAAAAGCTGAGACGGAATTCCGTCTCAGCTTTTTTTGGCTCCAGCGAGTTGTTTATTTTACTGCTTCAATGATCTGTACTTGAAGACTGCCGCTTGTGAGGTCTGTCATAGTCTTAATAATGACTGGATGGTCTTTGCTGTTCATAAACTTAAAATCATATCCGCCCCATGAAACGGTAGCATCCTTATTTATAGGAACATAGCCGACTTCTTTGGAATGGTGGTGAAGTTCAATGATTTCAAGTCCTGCCTGAGCCACTGCGTTGTACAGGGTGCTTGAAGTCTGGCATATTCCTCCGCCGATGCCTTCGACAAATTCTTTATTGACGATCTCCATTGCTTTTTGGTATCCGCGTGCAGGAGTCCGTTCGCCGACTGTCTGATTAAAAGCAAATCTGTCTCCGGGGCCAAGTACAATCTGGTCGATCGCATTTGCAGACAAAGCGATATTCATGCTCCTGCCCTTTACTGTAGCATTAAATGTCGTTCTGTAGGTTCCAATCACTTTCTGAGAAGCTCCGGTCAATGATTCTGCCGTAACGTTTGGTTGAGTTTCTGTAATCGGAAGGATAATTTCCCTGTCAAAAGCAGGAAGCGACTGCAGCTGCTGCAGCAATGCTTTTTCATCCAGAATAACTCTGCTTTGACCAGGTTCAAGCTGGCCGTTTCTTATTTTTGAAGGTGTCATTGGCCTGTCATACTGTCCGGCAAGCTCTTTCACAAGCTTTTGCATATTTTCCGCGTGGGCTGCTTTATCTGACAGAGGAGCGGCTTCGATGGTTTTGACTGCTTTGCCGTCCCTTGGGTCAATTAAGGCAAACTCCCGGCTGATTTCAGCAGCTTTTGCTGAGACCGCTTTGGCGCTGACGGCATTTTTAGCTGTCAGCAGCACCTCTTTTTCTCCCAATCCGCATCCGCTTAAACCTGCAGCAACAATTACAGCAATTAAAAAGCGTTTAATGATGTTCTCCCCCAGTTATCTATCATTTATTGTGAATCATACATTAGATAAGACGAAAAGGAAAGAGAAAAAGTTTCAAAAATTTGGAGAAAAAAAGAATATTTTGCTAAGGTTGAATTTGGAATTAATAAATGGTAGAATGAAATAAAAGAACATATGTTCTTATTTTGATGAGAAAAAGAACCGCTCAGGAAGCGGTCCGTTTTATGATTATTTAGAGACTTTCTGAAGCTTATGAATAACCTGCAGAGATCTGCCTGTTCCAATCGCCACAGATTCCAGAGGGTTTGGTGCAAGGTGAACTGGAACGACAATCTCTTCGCTCAGCCACTCCTGCATGCCTTTCATTAAAGCTCCTCCTCCTGTCAGAATCACACCGCGGTCTACGATATCACCGCTTAGTTCAGGCGGACAGTCTTCAAGTGTAGCGCGTATCGCTTCAAGAATGTGAAGCAGGGATTCTCTCATAGCGTTTTGCATTTCTGCAGATGACAGTGTAATCGTTTTTGGAAGTCCTGTCACCAGGTCACGGCCTCTGACATCCATATGAAGCTCTTCATGTTTGACAAGGGCATATCCGATTTCCATTTTGATGTTCTCCGCTGTGCGCTCACCGATCAGCAGGTTATAATTTTTGCGGACGTAGCCGATAATATCTTCATCAAGCTGATCTCCGCCAATTCTGATGGAATGGCATGATACGACACCGCCGAATGAAATAATGGCAACTTCAGTCGTACCGCCGCCGATATCAACAATCACATTTGCGATCGGTTCATCAACAGGCAGATCAGCGCCAATTGCAGCAGCAACCGGCTCTTCAATTAAATGAACAATCTTTGCGCCTGAATTCTTGACAGCATCGTGGATGGCGCGGCGCTCAACGCTTGTAGCGCCAGAAGGCGTGCACACGACAACGGTTGGTTTTCTGATTGAAAATCCAAGTTTCTTCGACGCTTTTCTCATAATTTGTTTAAGCATTTCTGTGGTCACATCATAATCAGCAATGACACCGTCTTTAAGAGGGCGTACAGCCACTATTTTACCAGGCGTTTTGCCGATCATGCTTTTTGCTTCCGTGCCGACGGCGAGTACATTTTTTGTAACAGTATCAATCGCCACTACGGACGGTTCGTTTAGAGCAATTCCTTTATCCTTGCTGTAGACAAGAATGTTTGCTGTGCCTAAATCAATTCCAATTTCAGAAGTAGAAAACATTTATCTTCACCCAATCCTCATAGATTTCGAGTCTTTCATAAGTATTCTGCAAAGAGTGTCGATTTATGGGGGCAGGATCAACTATTTCCTCATGAATTTTTTCGGTTTTTAAGGGCATACAAAGGAAAGGACCGAAAAAGGAAGTGAATGTAAGTGGAAATAAAGTTCTGCCGACACTCTTTTGTTGTGAAAACAAGCATTGTCCTTCCGTCAGATACAAATAACTACGGGACGTTATTTGGAGGAAGGCTGATGTCGTATATCGACGATGTTGCAGCAATAGCAGCAATCAGGCATGCTAGGACGCCGGTCGTCACAGCGTCCACAGATTCTGTTGATTTTCTTCATCCTATTTATGAAGGGAATTCAGTCTGTCTTGAAGCATTTGTGACGTATACAGGAAGAACGTCAATGGAAGTATTTGTGAAAGTCATTTCCGAAGATCTCCTGAACGGCAACAGAAACCTTTGCGCCATGTCGTTTTTAACGATGGTTGCCGTAGACAAACATAACAAGCCCACACCTGTCCCGCAGGTGGTGCCTGAATCAGAAACAGAAAAAATGCTGCATGACTCCGCACTGAAGCGGGCAGCAATCAGAAAAAAACGCAAAGAAGAAGCTGCTGGCATGGCAGCTGCATTTGGAACGGACTATCCGTGGTGCTGAAGCGAAAGCTGCAGGACCACGCGGTTTTTTTCAGGAAATCAACAATATGTTCCCTGAGATAGATTTTAAGTAAACTTGCTTTATATATTGTTTGTTCCAATACTTAGAGTTTAGCATGCATGCACCGCTTAAATGAACAAGAACAAACTTCCAGGAGGATGGATTCAGAGATGAAAGAGCTTTGTATCATACCGTGCGGAAACAGGAAAATATGGGATAAGGAGCCGGATATTGGCGAAGTGGAGGCAAAATACGCCTATACAGGAACGTTTCATTTGCTTTGCAGACAGTATGCAGATCTTTTCTATCATGATCAATGGGTGATTCTGTCGGCTAAACACGGTTTCCTGCTGCCGGAGGATCCAGTGCATGGTCCATATAACCTTTCTTTCAGCATGAAATCAGACGAGATTATGAAACTGGAAGACTTAAAGAAGCAGGCAGCCGAAAAAAATCTGATGCAGTATGAGCGCCAAGTAGTCCTTGGCGGAAAAAAATTCAGACCTATAGCAGATTCGGTGTTTGAAGGGGAAGCTGTTTTTCCTTTAAGCGGGTGCAAGGGGATCGGCTATATGCAGCAAAAACTGAAAAAAGCCATTGCTGAAAAAAGAAGGATTCACTGCTGAACTGCCGGTTCAGTCAGAATATACCGGCAATTGAGAAAATGGTATACTGAAGAAAATCAGCCGTGAAAGGAGAAAAAGGAACATAATGAAAGTAAGCTTGTTTGTTTATGGAACACTCCGGCACGGAGAAAGCAATTTTACATATATGAAAGAGGCCTCGTGCATAGCTGAACAGGCTCGGACGTCAGGAAAGCTTTATGACACGGGGGAAGGATATCCTGCAATGACAGCTGAATCCGGAGCTGTTTATGGGGAGCTGTATGTACTGGACAAAGAAAATCTGGAACGCATCCATGAGTTGGAGGGGTACTTTGCCGAAAACCACCAGAATAACTTATTTGACCTTAAAGAAGTCACTGTTATGACGGATACTGGAGAATTCCACGCTCTTACCTATGTAATGAACGAAAGCAGAACAAACGGGATGAAACAGATTGAGAGCGGCGACTGGAAAGAATATTTGTTTGCTTCCGAATTGCCAGAAGAAACGCTGTACTTTGCTTATGGGTCCTGCATGGATACAGAACGCTTCAAACTTGCAGGAGTCGATCATCACTTTTCTGAAGTGATAGGGGCAGGGAAAACAGAGCGATATTCGGTGAAATTCACTATTTCCGTACATGACGGCGGACGTGCAGATCTTGTTGAGGAACACGGGGGAGCGGAAGGAATTCTGTACAGAGTTTCCAAAGAAGCTGTCGAGTATCTTTATGTGAGAGAAGGCGTAGGAACAGGCATGTACCGCCCTGCATTTATCGGAGTAAAGGTAAATGGCCGTGAATACAAGCAGTGTCTGACTTTTACAGTCATCGACAAGAAAGAAGAGTTTCGGCCGCCTGGTCATTATTCGTCAGAGATATTAAAAGGTGCTGAGGGACGACTAAGTCCAGAATATGTGAAGCAAATAAAACGCTATATGGATGAGCTACCCGAAATGTAGGATTTCATTCTGCGGATAAGGCCGCCTGGATGGCGCTTGCCATTTTGATTTTTTGGGTTTAAAGTTATGGTAACATTTATTTGCAAAATGATAGCTGGAGGAAGTACATATGAAAAAAGATTTTGCAGTTATCGGCCTTGGACGCTTTGGCGGCAGCATTTGCCGTGAGCTCAGTGAAGAAGGCATGGAAGTAATGGCGATTGATCTTGATGAAGATAAAGTGAACGAATTTGCCAACATCGCGTCACATGCTGTTGTAGGGGATACAACAGATGAGGCAGTACTTAAAAGCCTTGGTATCCGAAACTTTGATCATGTCATTGTTGCGATTGGGGATAATATCCAGTCGAGCATCCTCACCACTCTGATGCTTAAGGAGCTGGGAGTAAAGTTCATTACGGTCAAAGCCCAGAATGATTATCACGAAAAGGTGCTTTCAAAAATAGGCGCCGATCAGATTGTCCATCCAGAGCGGGATATGGGTAGACGGATTGCCCATAATCTTATTTCAAACAATGTGCTTGATTATCTTGAGCTTTCAGATGAACACAGCATCGTTGAGATTGTGGCTAACAGCAAGCTTGATGGAAACACGCTGATTGATCTTGATATTCGTGCAAAATACGGGATTAACATTGTTGCCATTAAAAGAGATAAAGAAATTTTCGTATCTCCCCAGGCCGATGAAATTATCCAAAAAGGCGATATTCTGATTGTCATAGGTGCAGATACAGATATAGACCGGTTTGAAAAGCGGGTTTTGGAAGCTTAAAAAAGACACATTGCGTGTCTTTTTTTCATATGACATGCCTCGTCTGTCCGTTTGTACTTTTGGAAAAGTGGCATACTTGATAATGTATACATGCTGGATTCCAGCTGGGCGGTCGGCT
Organism: Metabacillus sp. cB07; assembly: GCF_016839225.1. Taxonomy (NCBI): domain Bacteria; kingdom Bacillati; phylum Bacillota; class Bacilli; order Caryophanales; family Bacillaceae; genus Metabacillus; species Metabacillus sp. cB07. The sequence goes on from NZ_CP069296.1 coordinate 1,674,408, forward strand.
GAGCCCCTGTCTCTTTTCTTTTGAAGCAAAGGAAGGGGGTGATGCCCGGATGACAGTCTTTGAAAGCTTGACGTTAGCTATCTCTTTCGCCACGCTTATCATTGCCATCCTGTCATTTGACCATAAAAAATAGACCCCCGGCTGTTCGGCTGCAGGCGAGGTCTGGAATGTTCTTTGACTGTTTCTTTCAGGCCGGCCCCAGATTCGGGACCCTTGTATGCAGGCCGCAGGCTGTCAAGCACCTGCGGCTTTATTTATTGCCTTCCTTTTATAGCCTTCCTCAGAAAGAGCTTTTCTATAAGCAGAAAAAAAGATTGACTGCAAGGCTGATGTGCCTTAGTATATGAAACTAATTAAACATCTTTTCTCGTATAATTTTGGAAATAAGGTCCAAAAGTTTCTACCGAACTGCCGTAAAAAGTTTGACTGCGGGGATTATATTAGAACAGGCGCAAACACATGCGTCTTTCTTTTGCATCCTCTTCGCAAGCCTATAAAAGCGAGGGGTTTTTTTATGACTGAAAAAGAAGAATTGAAATACAAGATCCGGGCTGCATCAAAAAAAGAAAAAGCAGAGCTTGTTTTTAAAAATGCCCGTATCGTGGATGTGTTTAATTTGGACATCATCCAGGGCGATGTCGCCGTTTCAGCGGGGAAAATAGTCGGCATCGGCGATTATGAGGGGCATGATGAGATCGATGCATCAGACAAATTTATCTGTCCCGGCCTGATTGACGGTCATGTCCACATTGAATCCTCCATGGTTCCTCCTCACGAATTTGCTGAAGCTGTGCTTCCGCACGGAGTAACTGCCGTGATAGCAGATCCTCATGAAATTGCCAATGTTTCGGGGGTGAATGGCATTCAGTACATGCTTGACAGCTCAGAGGGCATACCGCTTGATGTTTTCATTATGCTTCCATCCTGTGTTCCGGCAACAAGCTTTGAGCATTCAGGTGCAAGACTTGAAGCAGAGGACCTCCAGCCTTTTTTTCTGCATGAACGTGTCATTGGCCTTGCGGAAGTGATGGACTATGTAGCTGTAAGTAACACGTCAGAAAGTATGATGGATAAGCTTGAAATGGCGCTGAAGCATTCCAGCTTGCTTGACGGCCATATGGCGGGGCTCCCTTCGGATATGGCCAATGTTTACAGATCGGCCGGAATAAGTACGGATCACGAAGTGACGACTGCCCAAGAGGCAATACAACGCGTGCAGCGGGGAATGTATGTGCAGATCAGGCAAGGGTCTGCGGCTAAAGACTTTAACCGGGTTATTGGGGCGGTCAATCAGAAGAATGCCCGCAGATTTTTATTCTGCACAGATGATAAACACCTTGATGATCTTGTAAAAGAGGGAAGTGTGGACCATCATATCAGACTTGCAGTTAAACATGGTATACATCCTGTAACAGCCATTGGGATGGCGACTTTGAATGCTGCAGAATGTTACGGGCTTAAAAGCAAGGGTGCTGTAGCGCCAGGATATGATGCAGATCTTGTACTCGTAGATGATTTAAGCAGTTTTAAAGTTGATTCAGTTTATAAGCGAGGGGTGCTAACCGCAGCCAATGGAAAAACGGTGAAAACCGCAGATCGAAGAAAGGTTCCCGGCATGCTGCTGGATTCTGTTGTTCTTCCTGAAATCGATTCCTCCATGCTTGCTGTCCGTGCAGACGAAAATCAGCTGATGACTATAATTGAAGCTGTGCCCAATCAGCTCATCACGCGAAGGGCTGAGGAGTGCGTCAATACGGAAGGAGGATTTTTTGTTCCATCCGCAGATCTTGGGCACGTAAAGCTGATCATGGCTGAACGTCATAAAGGAACCGGGCTGATCGGCAAAGGAATTCTGAAAGGGTTCCCGATGAAGCGCGGCGCCATAGCAACGACGATTGCACATGACTCTCACAACCTCATTGCTGCCGGCATGAGTGATGAGGATCTCATCCACGCTGCAGCAGCAATCAAGGAAATGGGGGGAGGACTTGCCGTTGCGGCTGACGGGAAAATCCTCGCAAAGCTTCCTCTTCCTGTATCCGGTCTGCTGTCAGATCAGCCTTATGAAAAAGTTCTTGATGGCCTGCAAAAGATTCATGATGCTCTTGCTGTAACCGGCCTTCCGGACAGCTTTAATCCGTTTCTGACATTGTCGTTTCTCGGCCTTCCGGTTATTCCGGAGCTGAAAATAACGTGCGAAGGCATATTTGATGTTGCTGAATTCAGACATATATAACAGAAAAAACCGGTCCCAGAAATTTCTGGGACCGGTTTTTTAAAATGTATGTAAGAATGCAATGCTGCTCTAATTTTCAAACTGAGTCTTTCTGTCGATCTGCAAAAGAGTGACCGCCTTTTTAGTGGCAGGGCTGATCACGTCCGCCTTTACACCTTTTTCTTTTAAACGCTGTACAAATTTTTCAAGAGAGGATGGCTTTTTCATCGCTTAGGCACTACCTTTCTGAATCTAAAAGTACTTGACTGAACGGTCAGTTCATTATACCCCAAATGACACTCAGCTTCAAGATGGTTTAAGGAGGAGAATGTGCCGGTAAAAGCATAACTTCGGAGAATGAAAAAGACTGCCGTTAGCAGGGCAGTCTTCTTCAAAAAATATAAGATGGTGCGTCCGGGAAGAATCCCGGCTTGCAGCATTCTAGATTAAACCTCCATGATAATCGGCAGGATCATCGGGCGGCGTTTTGTTTTTTCATACAGGAACGGTGCAAGTGTGTCTGTAATTTCATTTTTGATTTCAGACCACTGGCTTGTGCGGCGTTCCATCACTTTATTCAAGTGTTTTGTAATCAGAACCTGGGCGTCATTGATCAGGTCGCCGGATTCTCTCATATAGACAAATCCGCGTGAAATGATGTCTGGACCGGCTGAAATTTTAAATTCTTTCATATTAATGCTTACGACTACAATGACAAGTCCTTCTTCTGAAAGAATGCGGCGGTCTCTGAGAACGATGTTTCCGATGTCGCCAATTCCGCTGCCGTCAATGTAAACAGATCCTGAAGGGATTTTGCCTGCTACGGACACTTCGCGGTCGCTTAATGCAAGCACTTCGCCGTTATCCATGATAAAGCAGTTTTCTGCAGCTACTCCGCAATCCTTTGCGAGCTTGGAGTGCATAATCTGCATGCGGTATTCACCGTGAATTGGCATAAAGTATTCAGGTTTCATAAGGCGCAGCATCAGCTTTTGTTCTTCCTGGCCGCCGTGGCCTGAAGTATGAACGTCGCTCAATGAACCGTGAATGACTTCTGCTCCTGCACGGTAGAGCTGGTTAATGGTCCGGCTTACGCTGATTGTGTTGCCCGGAATCGGCGAAGATGAGAAAACAACAGTGTCGCCAGGAATAATCTGAATCTGGCGGTGTGTTCCGTTCGCGATGCGGGAAAGAGCAGCCATCGGTTCACCCTGGCTTCCTGTGCAGAGAATGGTCACTCTGTTTGCAGGAAGGCGGTTAATTTCATGAGGCTCAACAAATGTATCTTTCGGACACTGAATGTAGCCAAGATCCTGACCAATTGTAATGGCAGATTCCATGCTACGGCCAAATACGGCAATTTTTCTGCCATGCTGAACCGCAGCTTCTACTACCTGCTGGAGCCTGTGAATGTTGGATGCAAAGGTAGCGAAAATGACGCGTCCGTCGACTTTCCGGAAAATTTCCTGGATGCTTTCCCCAACGCGGCGCTCTGACATTGTGAAATGGGGAATTTCGCTGTTTGTGCTGTCTGATAACAGGCACAGTACGCCTTCTTTGCCGATCTCAGCCATTTTCGTCAAGTTGGCAGGTTCGCCGACAGGTGTGAAATCGAATTTAAAGTCTCCTGTATGGACGATATTTCCCGGCGGTGTTTTGACAACGATTCCATAAGAATCCGGAATGCTGTGAGTAGTGCGGAAGAATGTTACAGACGTTTTTCTGAACTTAATAATGTCATCTTCTTTAATTTCGATGAGTTTAGCCTGGCGAAGCAAACCGTGCTCTTCTAATTTGTTGCGGATAAGTCCGAGGGCAAGCTTACCTCCGTAGATCGGAATGTTCACTTGCTTTAAAAGGTAGGGAATTCCTCCAATATGATCTTCGTGGCCGTGCGTGATGAAAAGCCCCTTAATTTTATCCTCGTTTTTTACTAAGTACGTATAATCGGGTATAACATAATCAATTCCAAGCAGTTCCTCTTCAGGAAACTTAATGCCCGCATCAATCATGATGATCTCATCCTGGAACTGGACACCGTACGTGTTTTTCCCGATTTCTCCAAGTCCACCAAGAGCAAAAACCGCTACCTGGTCATTTTTAACAAATTTCATAAAATCAAATCTCCAATACTTTAAAGTTTTCGTTTTGTTTTTCGTATTCTAAGTAAGCACCTTCAACAGATTGAACAAATTCAATGTTGTGATTGCGTTCCTTCAGTTTATTGCGTGCATCGCCTTCTGTTTTAGCTTCAATATAAAGGGTTTTTGTTTTTTCGCGAACAGGAACCTCTCCGAGTTTTTCCTGAAAATAAACTTTGTATAACATTGCCAAATCTCTCCTTAACTGCCGTATGTTAGACTAACTTGTTCTATTATATTCGATAATGGCCTCTAAGCCAACCCTCACCCGGTCCCGGGGCGTTTTTGGAGGAAAGAAAAAACCTTTCTGCGGGCAGAAAGGTTTCATTACGCTATTGATTTTCTGCCGAGAATGCTATTCCATTGAGAACGCAATCTGCGTCTGAGTTTTTTCATCATTATGTCCCACACTCCCATCTTGTCCAATTTTCGGATTGTTTACCGTTCGAATCTGCCAGACTTAGTATATGTGAATATCGGAAAAGATAACATGGGTATTTATGGAAGGGGGGGGCTGCGGCAAAAAATGCAGGTGTTTTGGTTGTGGCTGCATTTATTTTCCGCTATGATGAGTCATGTAAAAGCTGTCCAAATTAAGTACAAGTAAGGAGACCTATACTATGACAGGTAACGTAATCTTTTTTGATATAGACGGAACATTGCTTAATCATGATAAGGAAATTCCTGATTCAACAAGAAAAGCGGTAGAGGATGTGAAAAAAGCGGGACACCATGTTGCGATTGCAACAGGAAGAGCCCCGTTCATGTTTGAAGACCTTCGCCGCGAGCTTGGAATCGATTCCTTTGTCAGCTTCAACGGACAATATGTTGTTTTCGAAGGTGAAGTGATTTATAAAAACCCGCTTCATACAGAACGTCTGGAAGAATTATATGAATACGCAAAAACTTCGAATCATCCGCTTGTCTTTATGAGCAATGAAACGATGATGTCAACAGAAACAGATCACCCTTACATACATGAAAGCATGGGAAGCCTGAAATTCATGCACCCAGAGCATGATCCGGAATTCTACCGGAATCGTGAGATTTATCAGACGCTGCTGTTCTGCAAAGAAGGCGAAGAAGAGGCTTATAAAAAATACGAGGATTTTCACATCATCCGCTGGCATGAACTTGCAACAGATATTCTTCCATTTGGCGGATCAAAGGCAGAGGGGATCAAAAAGCTTATCGAACGCCTAAATATCAGCAAAGAAAATGTATATGCATTTGGTGACGGGCTGAATGACCTTGAAATGATTAAATTTGCAGGAACCGGCGTGGCTATGGGGAATGCGGTTTCCGAACTCAAAGAAATTGCAGATGAAATCACAACGAGTGTAGATGAAGACGGTATTTTGAACGGCTTGAAGAAAACCGGTCTTCTATAAGAAAAAACCTGTCTGCAGAGAAGACAGGTTTTTACGTGCTTACTTTTACCGTTCGATTGCAATGGCGCCTTCAGGTTCTTGCAAAGGGTCTTCACTGCTGAAGTGATCGTAGAACATCACACCGTTTAAATGGTCAATTTCGTGCTGAAAGACGATGGCAAGCAGCCCGCGAAGTCTGAGGTCTACATTTTCTCCTTCAAGGGATACGGCTTTTACCCGGATTCTCGCATAGCGCGGAACATATCCCGGAACAGGTCTGTCAACTGAGAGACAGCCCTCTCCGCTTGTTAAATAACTTTTCTCAACTGAATGACTTACAATTTTAGGATTGAACAGAGCGTAACTGTGCAATTGGCCCTTTTCATCTGTTAACCGGATGGCAATCATCCGTTTGGAGACATTTATTTGAGGGGCTGCAAGGCCAATCCCGGGTCTCAGGCCGTATTTTTCAATCATCTCGGGATTCTGGCTGTTCTGGACATATTCAAGCAGCTCCTGCAGCGTTTTTTTATCTTCATCAGAAGGCGGCATCGGCACTTCTTCTGCAGCTTTACGCAAGGTTGGATGACCTTCCCTGATAATATCCTCCGTAGTAATCACCCGGACTCACACTCCTTTTCCTGCTGAATTATCTTACTAAGTATAATGGAACTTGGATCAAACGAAAAGTCCTGCTTGTCCACCAGTATCATTTTTGGATGCGGCGGCCCACATCGAATGTGGGCTCTGCTGCCGCAAGCCATTTTTAGCAATGACCTACAAACGCTGCTCCTACGATAATTAATAGAATAAACAATACAACAATCAGAGCAAACGTGCGTCCATAACCAGGATAGCCGCAGCCGCCATAACCGTATCCAGGATAACCGTACATGAGAAAACCTCCTTTAAATGTGACGCTTTACCCTCAGCAGCCTGTGCATCAGCCTTCAGCGTCTAATATAACCTATGTTTTTTGGTTGAATGTGTATAGACGATAGCCCAGTTCCCCAAAAAATGAATGTCATTTTTCAGATGCCGGAGTTTTAAAACAAATAAAAATATTGTAAAAATACCCAGAACCTTTTATAGTAAATATGTTGAATGGGTTAGGGGGACTCGCGGTGAAAAAAATGGTTGCAGCTTCTGCAGTGCTGCTTGCCGGAGCATTATTCCTGGCAGGTTGCAGCGGTACTTCTGCAGAGGAAGAAATGTATAATGCTCTTGAGAAAGCCGTTTCGGCGGAAAGTTCATTCGAAGATCAGCAGGAGCCATTGGTGGAACTTGAGAAAAAAGAAAACGAACTTTACGAAGAAATCATTTCACTCGGCATGAAAGAGTATGAAAAAATCGTCTCACTTTCTGAAGAAGCACTTTCTGTCGTTGAAGAAAGAGAGAAAAGAGCCGAAGATGAAAAAGAGAGCATCATGGATTCGAAAGAAGAATTCAAAGCAGTTGAGGACATTTCAAAGAACCTGGATGATCAGGCTCTGAAAAGCAAAGCTTCTGACCTGCAAAAATTGATGCAGCAGCGCTACGACGCTTACGATGCACTTTCTGCAGCTTATAATGAAGCGATCGCTCTTGATAAAGAGCTGTATCAGCTTTTTCAGAAAAAAGATCTGAAGCTTGAGGAACTGGAAGCGAAAATCACGGAAATTAACAGCAGCTACGAAAAAGTGGCGGCTCTGAATAAAGAATTCAACGATTTTACTGAAAAGTACAACAAGGCTAAGATGGATTTTTACAAAAAAGCCGGAATTGAAGTCGAGCAGTCAGATGCCAAAGGCAAAACGTCATAATGGAGTTCAGTGAATGCAGGGAGCAGCCGCCCCTGCATTTTTTGTATGCTGACGAAGGATATGTCTGGAACTGCAAAAAGAGACAATGCTGTATCGATTTTTATAGTACAGAATATCAAATAGTTATAGTACAGATTGATTAAAAGGGAATAAAAGTAAAATGAAAAGCAGCAAAAAGGTTGAAAGAATATCAGTATAAATCAATTGACGTATACATTTTTAATGGTGTACACTAAAACATGTTGAAATGAATTGTATTAATTTTTTTCTTCCCTTTAATTAGTACAGATTTTTGTACTGTCCAATACATAGAGAACGTTTCGGCATTCTCTAAAGTGGTATAAAGATATGTAGAGTGAAGCCTAAAATAATGTGTCATAAGATGTCATTTTGGGAAGGCTAATGCTGTATGTGTCATATAATCAAGAATTATTTTTTATTAGAGAAAGGACAGGTGACTTAGATGGCTGCTAAAACGAAAAATGCTGTAGTTGACAGCAAAAAGCAATTTGAAGGAATTGCAAAGCAGTTTGAAACGTTCCAAATTCTGAATGAGCAGGGCGAGGTAGTAAATGAAGCTGCAATGCCGGACTTGTCAGATGACCAATTAAAAGAATTAATGCGCCGTATGGTGTATACGCGTATTTTGGACCAGCGCTCAATTTCATTGAACCGCCAGGGCCGTTTAGGATTTTATGCACCGACAGCAGGACAGGAAGCTTCACAGATCGCTTCTCATTTTGCACTTGAAAAAGAAGATTTCGTTCTTCCTGGATACCGTGATGTGCCTCAGATTATCTGGCACGGACTTCCTTTATACCAAGCATTCCTTTTCTCACGCGGACATTTCCACGGAAACCAGTTCCCTGAGGATGTAAATGCATTATCTCCTCAAATTATCATCGGTGCTCAAATCATCCAGACAGCGGGTGTTGCACTTGGACTTAAAAAGAAAGATAAAAAAGCTGTTGCAATCACTTACACTGGTGACGGCGGAGCATCTCAGGGCGATTTCTACGAAGGAATCAACTTTGCAGGCGCTTATAAAGCACCGGCTATCTTCGTTGTGCAAAACAACCGTTTTGCGATCTCAACTCCGGTTGAAAAACAATCAGCTGCACAGACAATCGCTCAAAAAGCGGCTGCTGCAGGTATCGTAGGTATTCAAGTTGACGGCATGGATGCACTTGCTGTATACGCTGCTGTGCGTGATGCACGCGAGCGCGCTGTAAACGGCGAAGGCCCGACACTTGTTGAAACACTTACTTACCGCTATGGCCCGCATACAATGGCCGGCGATGATCCGACACGCTACCGCACAAAAGAGCTTGACACCGAGTGGGAAGAAAAAGATCCTCTTGTACGCTTCCGCAAATTCCTTGAAACAAAAGGCATCTGGAGCGAAGAAGAAGAGAACAAAGTGATCGAACAGGCTAAAGAAGATATTAAAGAAGCGATTAAAAAAGCGGATGAATATCCAAAACAAAAAGTAACAGATCTAATGGATATCATGTATGAAGAAATGCCATTCAATCTGAAAGAGCAATATGAAATCTACAAAGCAAAGGAGTCGAAGTAAGCCATGGCTCAAATGACAATGATTCAAGCAATTACGGATGCTCTCCGCACAGAACTTAAAAACGATTCAAACGTTCTTCTATTCGGAGAAGACGTTGGCGTAAACGGAGGAGTATTCCGTGCTACAGAAGGACTTCAAAAAGAATTTGGCGAAGACCGCGTGTTTGACACGCCGCTTGCTGAATCAGGAATCGGCGGTCTTGCAATCGGACTTGGCCTGACAGGTTTCCGTCCGGTTGCTGAAATCCAGTTCTTCGGTTTCGTTTACGAAGTAATGGATTCCATCTCAGGACAAATGGCACGTATGCGCTACCGTTCAGGCGGCCGCTGGAATTCTCCAGTAACAATCCGTTCACCGTTTGGCGGAGGCGTTCATACTCCTGAGATGCATGCTGACAGCTTAGAGGGTCTTATGGCGCAGCAGCCTGGTGTGAAGGTTGTTATTCCTTCAACTCCATACGATGCCAAAGGACTTTTAATCTCTGCTATCCGCGACAACGACCCAGTCGTTTTCCTTGAGCACATGAAACTTTACCGTTCATTCCGCCAGGAAGTTCCGGAAGAAGAGTACACAATTGAAATCGGCAAAGCAGAAGTGAAGCGCGAAGGTTCAGACCTTTCAATCATCACTTACGGAGCAATGGTTCATGAATCTTTAAAAGCGGCTGAAGAGCTTGAAAAAGAAGGCGTTTCTGCAGAAGTTATCGACCTTCGCACAATCAGCCCGATTGATATTGACGCAATTATTGCATCTGTTGAAAAAACAGGACGTGCAATTGTTGTACAGGAAGCTCAAAAGCAAGCCGGCATTGCAGCTAACGTAGTGGCTGAAATCAACGACCGCGCTATCTTAAGCCTTGAAGCACCTGTGCTTCGCGTAGCAGCTCCTGACACTGTTTTCCCATTCTCTCAAGCAGAGGGAGTATGGCTTCCTAACTTCAAGGATGTCATTGAAACAGCTAAAAAAGTAATGAATTTCTAATTATACATTTATGAAAAGAAATCAGTTGGTCCGGGCAGAGTGTTATTGTTTCATGATGGAGCGCATCGAAGGCGCAAAAGCATTTGAACGATCAAAGTTCTTCCGAGACCTGACACCTGGTTTCTTTTCCATATGAAAAATAGGAGGTAGTATACCGTGTCTTTCGAATTTAAAATGCCGGATATCGGTGAAGGTATCCACGAAGGTGAGATTGTAAAGTGGTTTATCAAGCCTGGCGATGAAGTAAACGAAGATGATGTTCTGGCTGAGATTCAGAATGATAAAGCAGTCGTAGAAATTCCTTCTCCTGTCAAAGGAAAAGTAATTGAGGTTAAAGTGGAAGAGGGAACTGTTGCTACGGTTGGACAAACTCTTATCACATTTGATGCACCAGGTTACGAAAACCTTAAATTTAAAGGTGACGACCATGGCGATGAGCCTGCTAAAGAAGAGTCTAAAAAAGAGGAAGCTCAAGTTCAGGCTACAGCTGAAGCCGGCCAGGACGTGAAAAAAGAAGAAGCTCCTAAACAGGAAGAAGAAGCAGCAACTGGTGCAGGTGCACAAGATCAGGCTGATGCAGATCCAAACAAGCGTGTAATCGCAATGCCATCAGTACGCAAATACGCTCGTGAAAAAGGCGTTGAAATCCGTCAGGTATCAGGCTCAGGCAAAAACGGCCGCGTAAGCAAAGAAGATCTCGACGCATTCCTTGATGGCGGTTCTAAACCTGCTGCTGAAGCTCAGGCTGAAGCTCCGAAGGCAGAAGCTAAAGAAGAAAAAGCAGAGCAAAAAGCACCTGCTAAACAAGCTGTTCCAGAAGGCGACTTCCCTGAAACACGCGAAAAAATGAGCCCGATGCGCAAAGCGATCGCTAAAGCAATGGTTAACTCGAAGCATACAGCTCCTCACGTAACATTGATGGACGAAGTGGACGTAACAAACCTTGTTGCTCACAGAAAACAGTTCAAAGGTGTTGCAGCCGAGCAGGGTATTAAGTTAACATATTTACCGTACGTAGTGAAAGCTCTTACATCAGCGCTTAAGAAATACCCGGTTCTTAATACTTCAATCGATGACAAAACCGAAGAAGTTGTTCAAAAGCATTACTACAACATCGGTATTGCCGCTGACACAGAAAAAGGACTTATGGTTCCTGTTGTTAAAAACGCAGAACGCAAATCAGTCTTTGAAATTTCTGATGAAATTAACGGCCTGGCTACAAAAGCCCGCGACGGTAAACTTTCTGCTGCGGAAATGAAAGGCGCTTCTTGCACGATTACAAACATCGGTTCTGCAGGCGGCCAATGGTTCACTCCGGTTATCAACCACCCAGAGGTTGCGATTCTTGGAATCGGCCGCATCGCTGAAAAAGCAATCGTTGTTGACGGAGAAATTGTTGCTGCTCCAGTACTTGCGCTGTCACTGAGCTTTGACCACCGCATGATTGATGGTGCTACAGCACAAAATGCTCTAAATCACATTAAGCGTTTATTGAACGACCCACAACTTATTCTAATGGAGGCGTAATTCAATGGTAGTAGGAGATTTCCCTATTGAAACAGATACTCTTGTCATTGGTGCGGGACCTGGCGGCTATGTAGCTGCCATCCGCGCTGCACAACTAGGACAAAAAGTAACAATCGTAGAAAAAGCAAACCTTGGCGGCGTTTGCCTTAACGTAGGATGTATTCCTTCAAAAGCTTTAATTGCTGCAGGTCACCGCTTTGAGAATGCCAAGCATTCTGAAGACATGGGAATTAAAGCCGAAAACGTAACAGTTGACTTTACAAAGGTACAGGAATTCAAAGCTGGCGTTGTAAAGAAACTTGTCGGCGGAGTTGAAGGACTTCTTAAAGGAAACAAAGTTGAGATTGTCAGCGGAGAAGCTTACTTTGTTGACAGCGAATCTATTAAAGTAATGGATGACAACTCATCTCAAACGTACAAATTCAAAAACGCAATCATTGCTACTGGATCTCGCCCAATTGAAATTCCAGGATTCAAATACTCTAAAAGAGTGCTTGATTCAACTGGTGCTCTAAGCTTGAACGAAATTCCAAAGAAAATTGTTGTTATCGGTGCAGGCTACATAGGCACTGAGCTTGGAACAGCTTATGCCAACTTTGGTTCTGAAGTTGTCTTCATCGAGGCAATGGATGAAATCCTTATGGGCTTCGAAAAGCAAATGAGTTCTCTTGTTAAGCGTAACCTTAAGAAAAAAGGAAACGTTGAAATCCATACAAAAGCAAAAGCAAAATCTGTTGAAGAAACAGAAAACGGCGTAAAAGTAACCTTTGAAGTGAAAGGCGAAGAGCAGACAGTTGAAGCAGATTACCTTCTTGTAACTGTTGGCCGCCGTGCAAACACTGATGAGCTTGGACTTGAGCAAGTAGGCGTTGAAATGTCAGACCGCGGCGTTATCAAAATTGATAAGCAGTGCCGTACAAGCGTTTCTAACATCTACGCAATCGGTGACATCGTTGAAGGTCCTCCGCTTGCTCATAAAGCTTCATACGAAGGTAAAATTGCTGCTGAAGCAATTGCCGGCGAGCATGCTGAAATCGACTACCTCGGAATTCCTGCTGTTGTATTCTCTGAGCCTGAACTGGCTACAGTTGGATACACTGAAACACAGGCTAAAGAAGAAGGAATCGAAGTTGTTGCAGCGAAGTTCCCATTTGCTGCTAACGGACGTGCTCTTTCTCTTAACGAAACAGACGGTTTCTTGAAACTTGTTACACGTAAAGAAGACGGTCTTGTTATCGGAGCTCAAATCGCAGGTGCGGCTGCTTCTGATATGATTTCAGAGCTAAGCCTTGCAATTGAAGCTGGCATGACTGCAGAAGATATCGCAATGACAATTCATGCGCATCCAACATTGGGAGAAATCACAATGGAAGCTGCTGAAGTTGCAATCGGAAGCCCAATCCACATTATTAAATAATAATCAAACCCCCTGATGGCATCCATCAGGGGGTTTTTTTGCAGAAAAAAAAGACGGTGTGAAATCCGTCTATCGATCTCCGCTGCTGCCTGAAAGAGCTTTTACAACGGGATTAATAATTTCTTCCTTTGTTCCTACGTGGCCTTCAATCTGGAAGAGGACGCGATTATCGTCTACAACCACAAGCGAAGGAAATGTATCAATGTCTACAGGATAGTCTTCATCACTGCTCGTTTCAACAAATTCCAAGTCTTCCACTTCTTCGGGGAAATCCTGTTTCAGATCAATCAGAGCATCAAAATAAACAGATTCCCGGTGTTCATCCTGTTCATCTGAAAAAAACAGCAGCTTTTTATCATCGTCTTCTGGACGCAGCGATTCTGAGGATATATTCAGACTGCAAGATGAAAGAAGAAAAACTGGCATGATGAAGGCGACAATAACCGACTTTGCCATATTGTCCACCCCTTTTAATGAAATGGTCGTAACGGTCCGAACTAAGTCCTACTTCGTACCTATTTTACAGTTTCCGTTAATCTAAATTAATGCTATTTTATCATGTTTTCCGAATATTCCCCTGAATGTTACCTATTTGTTACAAAAATGAAAAATACAATGACAGTTTGTCGCAAAAATTTATAATTTACTTCATAACAAGGTGGAACGGTGAGGCAGCGAGAGGATGCGTACCCTGGAAAACTGAAAAACGATGTGGGAGGGTAAGAAAGAGAAGAATACGTACCCTCGAAAACTGAAAAACGATGTGAGAGGGTAAGAAAGAGAAGAATGCGTACCCTCCAAAACTGAAATTCGATATGAGAGGGTAAGAAAGAGCAAAGAAAAAAGACACTTCATTACAAAGTGTCTTTTTTAGTCTCAGTCCGATTCATAACAGGGAATTTTTCGCGTCTCAATGATTTCATTAACGAAATGACCATTAAAATCATGATGACGGCAAACGGAAGTGCAGCAATGATGGATGCCCTCTGAAGAGCTTCAAGACCGCCAATCCATAAGAGAACGGCAGCTGCAGCAGATTGGATAAAGCCCCATACAAATTTGATTTTGTTTGGCGGATTTAAGTCTCCGTCTGTTGTCTGCATGCCAAGCACAAAAGTTGCCGAATCGGCTGAAGTAATAAAGAAAGTGCTAATCAGGAGAATAGCGAGCAGTGACATGAACATGCCAAACGGAAATTGTTCAAGGACAGCAAACAGAGCGACTTCCATCCCTTTATCATTGACGATATCCATGATTGGCTTTTTCATAAAGTGCTGCAGGTATAATGCGGAACCTCCGAAAACTGAGAACCACAATGCACCGAAAATGGTTGGAACAGCAAGAACACCGATCAGAAATTCTCTGATTGTTCTACCTCTGGAAATCCGTGCGATAAATGTGCCGACGAACGGAGCCCACGATATCCACCATGCCCAGTAAAAGATGGTCCAATCCTGAACCCATGTGCTTTCCTCGTTAAAAGGCGTAAGACGGAAGCTCATGTAGGTCAAATTCTGCAGGTATCCGCCAATGGTTGTCGTGAACAAATCCATGATGAAATTTGTCGGGCCTGCAAAGAGCAGAAAGAGCATGAGGGCAATCGCCAGAATAATATTAACGTTGCTGAGTATTTTAATTCCTTTATCAAGCCCTGTTTGAGCAGACAGCATGAAAAGAAAGGTCACTATCACAATAATAATCAGCTGGGTTGAAAATGTATTGCTGATTCCGTCAAACAAGTAGGAGACACCTGCACTAATTTGAATGGCGCCGAGCCCAAGGGACGTTGCAACTCCAAAAATGGTGGCAAACACTGCAAGGAAGTCTACCAGTACGCCGGCCTTTCCATCTGCACGATCCCCAATAAGCGGCCGAAGAATATTACTGATAACTCCGTTTTGATTTTTCCTGAACGTAAAATAAGCAAGTGATAAAGCGATAACCGAGTAAATGGCCCAAGGATGAAGGCCCCAGTGGAAAAAGGAGTAGCGCATCGCAGCACGGGCAGATTCATCCGTGAATCCTTCACCGGAAGGAGGTGCGCTGTAATGATTCATCGGCTCAGATACTCCCCAGAACACAAGTCCGATTCCCATGCCGGCACTAAAAAGCATCGCAAACCAGCTGAGGTAAGAATACTTTGGTTCATCATCATCATTTCCAAGCTTGATGTTTCCGTACTTCGTAAAAATTAATCCAATTGCAAAAATAAGAAAAAAAGTAGCAGTCAGCAGATAAAACCAGCCGAATTTTTCAATAATAAATCCGTGGATAAGTGTCGTTACATTTGACAGATTGGCACTCCCGATTATGCTTTTTGGCAGCGCTCCCCACAAAATAAAAAGAACAGAAACGATGAGAGAAAGGATAAAAACAGGTGTTAGTCTCTTCATATTCAGACCTCCTTCAAAATAGGAAATAAGAAGTGTTGTTAATTAATTCCTCTTCCTATATAGTGAAGCAATCGGCGGCAAATTATTCTAAAAAGAATGCACCGGGGAGGAAAGAACGTGAGAAAAGCACTCTGTATGACGGCAGCAGCTTTTTTCCTTGCAGGATGCACTGCATCAGGAACTGGCGGCAAAAACGAAGAAAAGCCGCCTGAGGAAGAGAAAGCGGTACATGAGGCAGGGGAGGAAAAACCAGAGCCTGCAGCAGATCTGGAATCAGATGAAAAGACTAAACAGCCAGCCATATTGGATAAAACGCCAAAATATAAAATCGATCCGGAAAATTGGTCACTTAAGCCTTTAAGTCCTGATGTCAGCCCGAAAGCGGTGCTTCTGACTATCGACGATGCTCCTGATCAGCACAGTGTGGAGATGGCTCAGACATTAAAAAAGATGGGAGTAAAGGCGATTTTCTTTGTAAATGGTCATTTCCTGGATACGGAAGAGGAGAAAGCAAGACTGAAAGAGATTTATCAGCTTGGCTTCCCTATTGGAAATCATACAATGACCCATTCCAATCTTAAGGACCTGACCCCTTCAGAACAGAAAAGGGAAATTACGGTTCTGAATGATCTCGTTGAGCAAATAACGGGTGAACGTCCCCGTTTTTTCAGAGCTCCGTTTGGAAGCAACACAGATGAAAGCGGAAAAATTGCGGAAGAGGAAAAGATGGTGCTGATGAACTGGACGTACGGCTATGACTGGGAAAGTGATTACCAGACAAAAGAAGCACTGACAGAAATCATGATCAATACTCCGTACTTGACTGATGGTGCAAACTTGCTAATGCATGACCGCAAGTGGACAAGCGAAGCATTAAGCGCCATTGTGACAGGACTGAAACAAAAAGGGTATGAAATGGCTGATCCTGATACAATTGAAACTCCTCTTTAGAATGAAAACAGCGATCTTTGGCGATCGCTGTTTTCATCTTTTGTAATAGTACATCTTCCTTCCGTTGAATAAAGTCAGTACCCCTTTTAGTTTTTTTGCCAGAAACTTTGAAAATTCATTTGCTTTATTTCTGTCGCCATATTTGGAATCTGCCGGCAGGGTAATTTGCAGAAATGAAAAGGCCTCTTCATTCACGGGACCTGCTCCAATATACATTTTTGCATAGCCGCGCTCCTCAGAGGTAAGGGAGAGATATCCGTCCTCATGCTTGCACTCGTATGGAAAAGCAGACTGGTCATAGTCAAACTGCAGCTGTTCGCCCGTTTTTCCTGTTATCTCTTTGTAATAAAGAAAGAGCTCCTCAACCTGTTGGAGGGATATTGTCTGCTGAGCAGATCCTTCGACTAAATGAATAAAAGCGTGTGAGGCCATTGCGTCAACTCCTAAGCACAATTTTATAGATGTCCGATTATTTAAAATATTACATATTATCCGCCGGCTTGCAAGTTCAAGGGGAAATGATTGTGCTCTTCGGAATAATGAAGTATAATTAATCTGAATAATCCGATAAAAAGAAGGAGGCCATCATGAACACATTGGAAAAGTTTTATGATGATACCGAACAGGCAAATGTCAGGTATGTTGGTTTTGCTTCCAGTGATTTAAGGTACGATATGGCCATCGTGTATTCAGGCATGTTTTTTGGCAAACCTCTCGTCATCTGCCTTCAGACCGGAAAATCTGTTCTCCTTGACTCATCAGATATCGAAGACCTCGAATTCCTCATGCGCACCTTTCGGATTGATACACTGCAGCAGGCAGCAGAACTGTCAGATTTCTTCCGTGAAGTCATCCCGTCCGTCCAATTAACAACTCAATATGAATAGTTAAGCAAAGACTGGCGAACAGATCCGTTCCGCCAGTTTTTTTGTGCATTTTTCAAAAAAGAATACTTTTAGAGATAAAAAGATTAAATGTGTTATACAATTTAGGCTTGACGGATTAAATGTGTTATATTATTATAAAGTTACAAAGTATTAAGCGCTTTCAAATAGTGCTAATCCATTCAAAAAGGGGTATGGAAATGGGAACAATCGTGTGTCAAACCTGCAACGGAACGATCGATCATTTTGAAGATGAAAAGGTCAGTGTTTTGTACGGAAAATGCACAAGCTGCGATTGCCAAGTACTAGAGAGAGAAATGACAGTTATTCAAGGGGTTTAAATAGAAGATTGAAAAGCATGCAGGGGGGCCTGCATGCTTTTTTTGCTGTTTAAAAGACAAGGTGAATGGTACCCCATAAATCTGACGGAGCAAATTACAGGGAAGCAAAGCGTCAAAATGGTACCTCATAAATCGGCCGGAGCAAATTACAGGGAAGCAAAGCATCAAAATGGTACCCCATGAATCAGGCGAAGTAAATTATGGGGAAGCAAAAAGCGAGAATGGTACCTCATAAATCAGACGGAGCAAATTAAAGGGAAGCAAAAAGCGAGAATGGTACCTCATAAATCAGACGGAGCAAATTAAAGGGGAGCAAAAAGCCAAAATGGTACCTCATAAATCAGGCGGAACAAGTTATAGGGAAGCAAAAAGCGAGAATGGTACCTCATAAATCAGACTGATCAAATTATAGGGAAGCAAAAAGCCAGAATGGTGCCCTATAAATCAGGCGGAGCAATTTATAGGGCAGCAAAGCGTCAAAATGGTACCCCATAAATCAGACAGAACAAATTATAAGCTGCCCAGCATCACACCAATCCGCTGTTATCAAATAAATAACAAAACAAACCCCCGGGAACTCTTTCCCGGGGGTTTCAGCATGCACCATGCTTCAGTTATTTAATCGCTCTATGCTCTTTAATTACCCGCAGGTAATGGAGTTCCGGATCTTCCGGTCCCTGGACGGGAAGCCCGACTTCAAGATTTTTGCGCACATATGAAAGGTTCTCTTCTGAAATGATTTCTCCTGGAATGAAAATTGGAATCCCCGGAGGATACACCATGATAAACTCTGCAATGATCCGGCCAGCAGATTCTGAAAACGGAACGATTTCTGTGTCAGCGTAGAAAGCGTCACGCGGCGTTAAAGCCAGTACTGGAATATCCGGAAGCATGACCTCCGGCTTAGCTTTATCAGCTGATGCGTGTGCAAATTGCGCCGACAGCGCCTGCAGCGCTTCAACCAGGATTCCGGTTTCTCTTTCCGTGTCACCAGGTGTGATGATACAGAGAATGTTGTATAAATCAGACATTTCCACTTCGATATTATAGTTTTCACGCAGCCATTTTTCTACATCATAGCCATTCAGTCCGAGCTCTTTAATCGAAATGATTAATTTCGTCGGATCGTAATCATAAGCGGCCTTTGTGCCGATGATTTCTTCTCCGATGCATTCAATTTTATCGATTTCATTGATTTTGTTTCTTGTTTCATTTGCAAGCTGTATCGCTTTTTCGGCAAGATCGCGTCCTTCTGTGGCAAGCCTCTTTCTTGCCACGTCAAGGGATGCAAGCAGCAGGTAGGAAGTTGACGTTGTTGTCAGCATGCTCAGGATTGTCTGGACTCTCTGAACCGAAACAAGTCCTTCCCGCACATTGAGGATCGAACTTTGAGTCATGGAGCCACCTAGCTTATGAACGCTTGTAGCGGCCATATCAGCACCTGCCTGCATCGCTGAAAGCGGCAGGTCATCATGAAAATGAATGTGCACGCCGTGTGCTTCATCAACAAGCACCGGCACGTTGTAGGAATGAGAAATTTCCACGATTTTTTTCAAATCAGCTGAAACGCCGAAGTACGTAGGATTAATGACGAGCAGCCCTTTTGCATCAGGATGCTGCTCAAGTGCATGTTCAACAGATTCGGTTGTTATGCCGTGCGAAATGCCGAGGTCTTTGTCAATCTCAGGGTGGATAAAGATCGGTGTTGCACCTGAGAAAACTACGGCAGACATAACAGATTTATGAACATTGCGCGGGACAAGGATTTTATCTCCAGGTCCGCAGACGGCCATTACCATGGTCATGATGGCCCCGCTCGTGCCCTGCACAGAGAAGAATGTATAGTCAGCTCCGAATGCTTCTGCTGCGAGGTCCTGGGCTTTTTTTATCATGCCTTTAGGAGAGTGGAGATCATCCAGCGGGCCGATGTTGATCAAATCTATAGATAAAGCAGATTCCCCGATAAAAGATCTGAATTCCGGGTCAATGCCTGCTCCTTTTTTATGTCCAGGAATATGGAATTGTACAGGATCTTTCTTTGCATGTTCTTTTAGCCCTGTAAATAACGGTGTTTCATATTGCGACAATTTGTATTCCCACCTTCTTTAGTGCGTAATCTATTTTCATCACGTTCATTTACACATAAAACAAGTGAATTATATCACTTTCTACAAGGATTGGAAAGGAGTTTTTAGCGGGCAGATAAACGGGGGACAATGAATATTTAACAGAATTTTTAGAATAATAGTTGTCTTTTTTGGCAGAATCATATTATGATAGAAACAGAACTACATACCAACCGGTTAGTAAGGTGGATGAAAGGGTGATGAGAGTTGAATTTCTCGTATTCAGAAAAGGTAGTTGAGCTGCAGAAGCAGGTAATCTCTTTTATGGAAGAATTCGTCTATCCGAATGAAAAGAAATATGAAGAGCAATTAAATGATCAGGAAACGAGATGGTCTGCCATTCCTCCTATTATGGAGGAGCTGAAAGCCAAAGCAAAGGAACGGGGACTGTGGAACTTGTTCCTTCCAGAAAGCGAATATGGTGCCGGGCTGACAAATCTTGAATATGCTCCGCTTTGTGAGATTATGGGCCGTTCGCTGCTCGCTCCGGAAGTTTTCAACTGTGCTGCACCTGACACTGGAAACATGGAAGTGCTTGTGAGGTATGGATCGCATGAACAGAAAGAAAAATGGCTGAAACCGCTGCTTGCGGGCGAGATCCGCTCTTGCTTTTCCATGACAGAACCAGACGTTGCCTCAGCTGACGCGACAAATATTGAAGCGAGCATTATCCGCGACGGTAATGAGTATGTCATCAACGGAAGAAAATGGTGGTCATCCGGTGCAGGAGATCCGCGCTGCAAGATTGCGATTGTCATGGGTAAATCTGATTACAACGCTCCTAAATATGAGCAGCAGTCTATGATTCTCGTGCCGCTCGATACTCCGGGAGTTACTATTGAAAGAGTTCTTCCCGTTTTTGGCTATGATCATGCTCCGCACGGTCATGCTGAAATTACGTTTAAGGATGTCCGCGTTCCTGCAGAGAATATGCTTCTAGGCGAAGGAAGAGGGTTTGAGATTGCCCAGGGCCGCCTTGGACCGGGCCGCATCCATCACTGCATGCGCTTAATAGGGGCTGCAGAACGTGCGCTTGAAGAATTATGTAAGCGTGTACAAAAGAGAGAAGCCTTCGGTAAACCGATATCAAGCCAGGGTGTTGTCAGAGAGTGGATCGCTGATTCCCGAATTGAAATTGAGCAGGCAAGGCTGCTGACGCTGAAAGCTGCCTATATGATGGATACAGTTGGAAACAAACAGGCGAAAACGGAAATTGCCATGATTAAAGTGATTGCTCCAAACATGGCTTTAAAAGTCATTGACCGTGCTATTCAGGCATTTGGAGCAGCCGGAGTAAGCGAAGATACTCCGCTTGCGGCTCAGTGGGCAGGGGCAAGAACGCTCAGAATCGCCGACGGTCCTGATGAGGTTCACCGTGCACAGCTGGCAAGACTTGAACTGAAAAAATACGATGTGAATCTGCAGACTGTATAAGGAGGGATATCATGCACATCAAGGAACTTTTTGATCTGAAAGACAAGGTCGCCATAATTACAGGCGGCGGCAGGGGGCTTGGCGCCCAGATGGCGGAAGGCTTTGCCCAGGCCGGCGCATCGCTCGTGCTCTGCTCCAGAAAGGCAGCTGCCTGTGAGGATACAGCGCAAAGGCTGAGCAGTGAATACGGAATCAAGGCGATCGCACTCGGGTGTGACGTAACGAATCAGGCTGATGTGAAAAATGTGGTGCAGACAGCAGTGGACACGTTCCGAAAAATTGACATTCTCGTCAATAACAGCGGTGCTACATGGGGAGCTCCGGTACAGGACATGCCGCTTGATGCGTGGAATAAAGTCATGAATGTGAATGTAACGGGCACCTTTTTGATGTCACAGGAAGCAGGAAAGCACATGATCCAGCAAAAAAGCGGAAAAATCATCAACATTGCTTCCGTTGCAGGCCTTGGAGGGACAGACCCGCG
Source organism: Metabacillus sp. cB07 (assembly GCF_016839225.1). Lineage (NCBI taxonomy): Bacteria > Bacillati > Bacillota > Bacilli > Caryophanales > Bacillaceae > Metabacillus > Metabacillus sp. cB07. The sequence continues at coordinate 1,696,053 of NZ_CP069296.1, forward strand.
CTACATGGATACGATTGCCTATAACACCAGTAAAGGAGCGGTTATTACCTTTACAAAGGATTTAGCTGTGAAATGGGGCCAATACAACATCAATGTCAACGCGATTGCCCCGGGATTTTTCCCGACAAAAATGTCCCAGGTCATTATCGAGAATGGAAAAGACCATTTCCTGAACATGACGCCGCTCAAGAGGTTCGGGACCGACCAGGATTTAAAAGGAGCTGCATTGTTCCTTGCAGCTAAAGCATCAGACTTTATGACCGGTGATGTTCTCGTCGTTGACGGCGGAACACATGCCATGTAAGGAGGAAGAAGAATGAACAGAGATCCTGTCATTGTAGCGGCAGTCAGAACACCCATCGGACGCCAGGGCGGTGCGCTATCCGCCATGGAACCGAATGAGTTCGGGGCAATCGTCATAAAAGAAGCCATGAACCGTGCAGGCGTTACGGCAGATATGATTGATGATGTTATTTTTGGAAACGTCCTGTCAGGCGGAGGCAATATTGCAAGACTCACTGCCTTAACAACCGGCCTTTCTATCAGCATTCCCGGATTGACAGTAGACCGGCAATGCGGCTCAGGCATTAATGCAGTCTGTCTTGCAGCCCAGGCCATCAAAGCCGGTGACGGAGACGTCTACATTGCCGGAGGAACAGAAAGCATGTCCCTTGCGCCATTTCTGATGGAAAAGCCGAAAAAAGCATTCAGTCCTGCACCGCCAAAATTTAAATCTGCTGTCCTTTCGCCGAAGGAGATCGGAAATCCGCCAATGGGCATAACAGCAGAAAATCTGGCGGTCAAATACGAAATAAGCAGGGAAGAGCAGGATGAATATGCACTGAGAAGCCAAGCGAGGATGGCCGCAGCTGTCGAAGAAGGCAGATTCGACGAGCAGATTGTGCCCGTCCCTGTTCCTCAGCGAAAAGGGGAGCCGCTTCTATTCGAAAGAGACGAGCACCCGCGTCCGAATACGACGATTCAGGGTTTGGAAGCACTCCAGCCTGCATTTAAAGAAGGCGGAACGGTTACGGCTGGAAGCAGTTCAGGGTTAAATGACGCGGCATCCGCTGTTGTCGTCATGTCCCGCGAAAAAGCGGCGGAGCTTGGACTAAAACCGCTGTGTACAGTCAGACAGTATGCAGTTGCAGGAGTAGACCCGAACATTATGGGAATAGGTCCGGTTCCTGCAGTAAAGCTTGCACTTGAGAAATCAGGCCTTTCACTCAGCGACATGGATTTGATTGAACTGAACGAGGCGTTTGCCGCTCAAGTTCTGGCATGTGACCGTGAACTGAAGTTTGACCACAGCAAATTGAACGTAAACGGCGGTGCGATTGCACATGGACACCCATTGGGTGCGACAGGAGCGATTCTTATGACGAAAGCCGTATATGAACTGCAGCGGTCAGGCGGCCGTTTTGCAATGATTACGGCCTGCATCGGAGGAGGCCAGGGAATCGCCGCCATCATTGAAAGAGAGTCTGAGTGATGAGACTTGAGGGGAAAACAGCAGTCATAACCGGGGGAGCTGGAGGAATCGGCAGAGCAACGGCGTTCCTCTTTGCTGAACATGGAGCAAACGTTGTGATCGGGGACGCCGATCACGAGGCCGGGGAAAAAACAGCTGCAGCTGTGAGGGAAAAAGGATTCTCCTGTCTTTTTGTACATACAGATGCAGCAAAGGCTGAAGATGTAGAAAGACTGATGGATGGGGCTGTTGCCGCATACGGGGGCCTTCACATCCTGTTTAACAACGCCGGTGTTTCAAATCAGAGTGTGAAGCTTCATGATATGGAAGAAATGGAGTGGGACAGAGTCGTTGATATTAATCTGAAGGGTGTTTTCCTCGGCATGAAATATGCTGTTCCGCATATGAAACAGAGCGGGGGCGGATCGATCATCAACACGTCGAGCGTGCTCGGCATAAAAGGGAAAAAGCGAATGGCTCCTTATAACGCCTCAAAAGCCGGAGTCATAGCCCTCACTAAAAATGCCGCGCTTGATTACGGGAAAGACGGGATCCGGGTCAATGCCATTGCTCCGGGTGTGATCGATACAGCCATTGTTGATGAATGGCGGAATGATGAACGAAGATGGGGCATTTATACAACATCCAATGCGCTCGGCAGAATCGGCCAGCCTGAAGAAATCGCTAAGGCTGTGCTGTTTTTGGCAAGCGACGATGCCTCATATGTAACAGCTGCTGCTCTACTCGCAGACGGAGGAACGATTACCTTTTGAAAAAGTCTATCTTTTTTAGCATAAGGAGGAGTTCAATTGGATCAATGGCTAGCTAATTATCCGGATACTGTCAGTCACGAGTTCGAAATACCCTACATTTCCATTCCGCAGATGCTTGAAGAAACCGTTGAGAATTACGGCGACAAAGAGGCGATTTCGTTTTACGGGAAATCCATCTCCTACCGTCAGCTGTACGGGATGACCATTGCCTTTGCATCAGCGCTTCAGAAAAAAGGCGTTCAAAAAGGGGACAGGGTGGCGATCATGCTTCCAAATTGCCCGCAATATCCGGCAGCCTATTACGGAGCCCTTAAAGCGGGAGCCATTATCACCCAGGTTAATCCGATGCTCGTCGAACGGGAGCTTGATTATATTCTGAATGATTCCGGCGCGGAAACGATTGTCGTATATGATGCGCTTTATCCGCGAGTAAAGGCGGTCAGTGCAGGCACGGCTTTAAAGCGGATTATTACCGTCAGTCTGCAGGAGGAAATGACTCCTGCAGAGGGAGATTTTACGTTTTCGCAGTTTCTTTCTTTTTCAACAGGAGAGGTTCTTCCGGTGCAGATTGAACCGGAGCACGATATCGCCGTGCTTCAGTATACAGGAGGAACGACCGGGCGCTCAAAAGGGGCGATGCTTACACACAGAAATTTGATTGCAAATATTTATCAGTCTTTCGAATTTTTCAAGCATGAAGTTCAGACCGGCTCAGAACGCTGCCTGACAGTAATCCCGCTCTTTCACGTCTTCGGAATGACCTCGTGCATGAATTTGACTGTCCTGAGAGGGAATTCAATGATTCTGCTTCCGCGATTTGACCTTGAGGAAGTGATGCAGACCATCAAACGTGAACAGCCGACCATTTTTCCGGGTGTACCGACGATGTATGTGGCCATTACCAACCATCCTAAAGCTGAGGAGTACGGGATCAGCAGCATCCGCATCTGCAACAGCGGCAGTGCACCGATGCCTGTTGAGCTGCTGAATGAATTCGAGCGCAAAACGGGTGCCAAAATTCTTGAGGGATACGGATTATCAGAGGCTGCTCCAACGACTCACTGCAACCCGCCGTTTGCCAAGCGGAAGCCTGGGAGCGTCGGAATCGGCGTGCCGGGCACGGCTTATAAAATTGTCGATGTGGCAACAGGCAAAGAAGAAGTGCCTGCCGGAAAACTCGGAGAAGTCATCCTTAAAGGCCCCCAGGTGATGAAGGGCTACTGGAACATGCCTGAGGAAACGGCCAATACGCTCCGGGACGGCTGGCTTTTTACGGGCGATATCGCAAAGGTTGATGAAGAGGGATACCTTTACATCGTTGACCGGAAAAAAGACCTGATCATCGCAAGCGGCTACAATGTGTACCCGAGAGACATAGAAGAAGTTCTCTATGAACATGAAGCGGTGCAGGAGGCTGTCGTTATCGGGGTGCCTGATCCTTACAGGGGAGAGACTGTCAAAGCTTTTGTTGTGTTAAAAGCAGGGCGGCAGGCATCAGATGAAGAGATTATCGCCTTTTGCAGGTCCAATCTTGCTGCCTATAAAGTACCGGCGATGATTGAATTCAGAAGCGAACTTCCGAAAACAAGCGTGGGCAAAATCCTCCGCAGGGCCTTGCGGGAAGAAACCCTTCAAAGATAACAGGAAACTATGAATCTCTTTAAGTGCTTATGGTATACTTTTTTTAATCTAAGCTAGAGAGGATTAGCCAATATGAAGGAAAAAATCATCCAGGAAAGCATTCAGCTGTTTGGAGAAAAAGGCTTTAAGGAAACGTCCATTCAGGACATCGTCGATGCACTCAGCGTCACTAAGGGCACATTCTATTACTATTACAAAAGCAAAACTGAGCTGCTTATGGCCATCCATTTAAAATACATTGATGAGCTTCTGAGAAAACAGGAAGAAATCATCCATGACGGTTCGAAGCCATATAAGCAAAAGCTGCATGAAATTGTTTATATGCTGATTCATGATATTGAAAAAGAAGGCTTAAGCGCAAAAGTGTTTTTCAGGGAAATGAGAAATTTGACAGAAGAGGATATGGCTGAGGTCATTAAAAAACGCGACCAGTTCAGACTGAACATACAGCAGCTTCTTGAAGCAGGAATCGGAGCAGGGGAATTCCGGTCCGACTTGCCGATGGATATTGTCACCTTCGGTATACTCGGCATGACAAACTGGAGCTACTTCTGGTTTGATCCAAACGGAAGAGTGTCTGACGCAGAAGTATCGGATATTTTTCTGAAAATGGTGCTCCAAGGATTGAAAGGGTAAAGGGGGTTCCGGTTTTGTCCCGGATCTCTCCCTGCTCTAATTATACCGACTGGTCAGTAGTTAAAAGGAGAGATGATGATGAAAAAGGAAGATATTCAGCAGATTTCGGTCATTGGAGCGGGTCAGATGGGCCATCAGATTGCCATGCTGTGCGCCCTTGGCGGTTATGAAACCGTGATTCAGGACGTTCAAGAAAGCGCTTTAGAAAAAGCGGAAGCATCTCTCCGTAAATTGATGGACAAATGGGTATCAAAATCCAAACTGACGGAGGAGCAAAAAGAGGCGGCATTTGGAAGGCTTACCTTTACACCTTCGCTTGAACAGGCTGCTGCCCACGCTGATTTTATCATTGAAGCAGTCGTTGAAAAGCTGGATGTAAAAAGGGAATTGTTTGCAAAGCTTGACCAAATGGCAAAGCCTCATGCCATTTTTGCATCCAACAGCTCAACTATTGTCAATTCACTGATTGCATCAGCAACAAATCGTGCAGACAAAGTTGTCAACATGCATTTCTTTTTTCCGCCGCTTGTCATGGACTGTGTGGAAGTTGTCATGAGTGAAGACACGTCAAAAGAAACAGCCGATTTGACGATGGATGTCTGTAACACAATCAACCGCACGGCAGTCCTTCTGAATAAAGAAATTTCCGGCTTTATCGCCAACCGGATTTTGGGTGCCCTGCAAAGAGAAGCCGTTTACCTGTATGAAGAAGGGTATGCAAGTTTTCAGGATATCGACACCATTTGCCGAAAAGCACTGAATCATCCGATCGGGCCGTTTGAATTAATGGATCTGTCCGGCATTGATGTCGGCTATTACGTCATGCAGCAAAGGTATGCGGAGTCGGGAGACCCTGCTGATAAGCCTTTTGCCTGCATTGAGCAGAAGGTGCGTCAAGGTGATCTTGGACGAAAAACGGGCAAGGGATGGTACACCTATCAAAAAGAAGAGGTGAAAAAATGAGCGTTGTATCTTACGAAAAACATGGAGCAGCTGCTGTTGTCACAATCAGCAATCCCCCTTTGAATGTCATGAACCAGCAGGTTACAAGAGAGCTTAAAGAAGCCTTTGCAAGTCTCAGAGAAGATGATGAGACACTTGCGGTCATTCTGACAGGAGCGGGTGACAGAGCGTTTATGGCCGGAGCTGATATTAAAGAATTTCCGAACCTTATCGGGAAAAAAGGCATTAAAGCCAATTTCCTGGAAGGACACGCATTCTTAAATGAAATTGAACAGTTCCCTAAACCGGTGATTGCGGTTTTAAACGGAATGACCTTCGGAGGAGGGTGTGAACTTGCATTAACATGCGATCTAAGAATAGCCGAGGAGCATGCCCAGGTAGGGCTTCCGGAAATTAAACTCGGATTATTCCCGGGTGGAGGCGGCACTCAGAGGCTTCCGAGAGCGGTTGGAGCAGCTAAAGCAAAAGAGCTCATGTTCACGGGAGATCCGATTGACGCAGCTGAAGCAAAAAGAATCGGCCTCGTCTCGTATGTTGTACCAAAGGGAGAAGGAATTCAAAAAGCCCTTGAACTTGCCGGCCGCATGACGCGCCACTCGCTTCCTGCCCTGTCCAAAATTAAAAAAGCGGTAGACGAGGGCATGAGCAGCACGCTTGAAGAAGGACTGGATCTTGAAGCTGGCCTGTTTGAAGAGGTATTTCAGACAGAAGATATTAAAGAGGGCGTACAGGCATTCATTGAAAAACGAAAGCCTGCTTTCAGCCATAAGTAAGGAGATGCTCCATGCATGAAGCACGGATGAGAGTCAGGTTTTGTGAAACAGATGCGCTTGGGCATGTGAACAATACTAGCTACTTCATTTACCTTGAAGATGCGCGCGTTCAGTTTTTTGAAGCGCTCGGATATTGCATGTCTTCAGGGGACTGGCCGTTTATCCTTGCCAGAGCAACATGCGATTTCCGCGGTCAGGCTTACTTCAATGAACACCTGATCATAAAAACGTCCGTTATGAAAATCGGAAAAAAAAGCTTCACCGTTCATCATGAAATTACAGAACAGGAATCCGGAAGACTGATTGCAGAAGGCGAAGCGGTCATTGTGACCTATAACTTTAAAACCGAGGAAACAGAAGAGATGCCGGACCATCTTGTAGAACAGCTGAAGAATTATGCTGCAAGAATTAATATCTGAATTTTCAAAAAAAGAGGTGGCGCGATGTCTCAGCTTATTCCGGTAAGAACAGGAGAAGAACTGAATGCAGGGGTTCTTGAGACATACTTAAGAACGAAAATAGAAGAGCTGCCTGAAGGTACTCTTCAAATCAATCAGTTCGGCACAGGTGCTTCAAATTTAACGTATGCCCTTAAGATCGGCAGCTGGGAAGGGGTGCTCAGAAGGCCGCCGCTTGGACCAGTGGCTCCTAAAGCGCATGATATGGAACGGGAATTTGTCATTTTAAAAGACTTGCATCCATTGTTTCCTCTGGCGCCGAAACCTTATTTTTTCAGCAGCGATGAGTCGATTGCAGGCAGCCCGTTTTTCGTTATGGAAAGACGGCACGGTGTATTGGTCGACACTGAGTTTCCAAAGGGAATCGAAGCAACCCGGGAACTTGGCAAATCTCTTTCTGAGCTGATGGTCGATACGCTTGTCCGTCTTCATGATGTTCCGTATAAGGGTACGGCGCTTGAAAAACTGAGCAGGCCTGAAGGATTTATGGAGCGTCAGGTGCATGGCTGGATCGGCCGTTATCACAGGGCAAAAACAGATGATATACCAGAAGTCAGGCTGCTGACAGAGTGGCTTGAGAAAAACCTGCCAGCATCACCTGATCCGACGGTAATTCATTATGATTTCAAATTGAATAATTCGCTGTTTTCAAGTGACCTGAAAGAAATGACCGGCCTGTTTGACTGGGAGATGACCACAATCGGGGATCCTCTCGCAGATCTCGGGGCCGCCATGAGCTACTGGATGGAGGAGGATGATCCGGAGCCTTTGAAAAAAGGAATGGGCAAGCCTTCTGTTACAGCGAGCGGCATCTTCTATACCAGAAAGCAATTTATAGAAAGCTATGCTAAAAAAAGCGGCAGAGATACAGCAAACATCCATTACTACACTACATTTGCCACCTTTAAGCTTGCCGTCATCTGCCAGCAGATCTATTACCGCTTTAAAAAAGGGCAGACAAATGACCAGCGCTTTGCCCGCTTTGGGCCATATACTGAAATCCTCATCCAGCATGCACTGCGGCTGGCACAGAAGGGCTGACTATGGGGAAAATACATGTTGTGACCAGAAAAGAAGAAATAGACGAAGCCAAAATGAAAGGCAAAATTGCGGTAGTCTTTGATGTGCTGCTTGCCACATCAACCATTGCCACTGTTCTTGAGCATGGTGCCCGCTCCGTCATCCCTGTTCTGGACGGTGAACAGGCCCGAAGCCGTGCAGCGGAAATGAACAAGGATGACTGCATGCTTGTCGGCGAATATGAGGGAAGGACGATTGATGGATTTCTGGATCCTAACCCCTCCGCTTTGAAGGCTTCAGCCAAAGGGAAAAAAATCATATTATCTACGACAAACGGAACGGTTGCCATTCATAAAAGCAGTCCTGCCAGAAGAATATTCGCCTGCTCGCTCTTGAATGCCAAAGCAGTGGCAAATGCCCTTACTAAAGACCACAGTGAGGATACAATCATCCTTGTCTGTTCCGGTTCGTCCGGGCATTTCAGTTTGGAAGATTTCTACGGCGCAGGCTGCCTGATTCAGCACCTGGCAGAAGCGGGGGGCTATGAACTGAGTGATGCCGCCCAGACTGCGAAGCTGTTTTATGAAGGCTGCAAAGAAGAACCGGCAGTCGTACTTGCGAAATCCAAAGTCGGGAAAATGCTCGAGAAATACGGTTTTCAGGAGGAAATCAGCTTTATTTCCGCTAGAGACTGCTTTTCATGCGTGCCGGTCCTATACGGAGATGAATTAATCGATTACCGCCATCTGAAAGTCAACTCGTCATGAAAGGAGAGTGGGAAAATTGAGATTTCAAAACCAAATCGCTGTAGTGACAGGCGGAGGTAGCGGTATCGGGCTTGAAACGGCAAGAAAGCTTGCATCAGAAGGAGCAAAAGTCATTCTTGCAGGAAGAAGCGAGGAAAAACTGAAGGCGGCGGCAGAGCAGCTGAACCATTCAGAGCAAGCTGCGTTTCCTTTTGCGGCTGATGTTACTAAGGAAGAGGATGTCCTCTCACTTCTCTCATATGTGAAAGAGGAGTTTGGCGATCTGCATATTCTCGTCAACAACGCTGGTGGGTCTGTACACTCGAGAATTATGGATACAACAGCAGAACAATGGGATTTTGTTCAAAATGTCAATCTGAAGAGTGTTTTTCTTGTATCAAAAGTGCTTGGCGGCTACATGGCTGAGTGCAGCGATGAGGGTAACGACAACAGGGCAATCGTCAACGTAGCGTCTCTTTCAGGACATAAGGCGGGGGCGGAAATCCCTCATTACAGTGCAGCTAAAGCGGCCGTCATTCATTTTACAAGGGCGCTTGCACATGAGTTCGCGCGAAATGGCATCAGAGTCAACTCGGTATCACCGGGTTTCATTGAAACACCCCTGACAGAGCAGGGTCTTCAAAATGCAAGATTCACGGAAGCGATAAAGCGGAATACCGCATTGAAGCGTGTCGGCAAGCCTGAAGAAATTGCGAACATTATTGCATTTGCTGCTTCTCACGAGGCATCATATATGACCGGTTCCGATCTGCTTGCAGACGGCGGCTGGCTGATTACATAAACCAGGGAGGAATTAAGATGAGTGATTTATTAGTAGAAAAAAGCGGAAATGTCTTGTTTTTAACGCTGAACCGTCCAGAAAGGCTGAATGCTTTCAGTGCAGAGATGATTTTGTCACTGACGAATGAACTTGCCGCAGCAAAAAAAGATGACAGCATCAGAGCGGTTGTCCTGTCAGGATCAGGACGGTCGTTCAGTGCAGGCGGGGACGTCAAAACGATGGGAGAGGCTGACGGCCAGCAGGTTTATGATCATATTGGCCGCCTGAATGAATGCATCAAGGCTTTTAAAGAACTTGATAAACCTGTCATTGCCGCTGTACATGGGTTTGCCGCAGGTGCAGCCTTCAACCTTGCTCTCGCGTGCGATCAGATTCTGGCTGCCGAAGACAGCAAGTTTGTGATGAGCTTTTCACAGGTCGGGCTGATTTCCGACGGAGGAGGCCTTTATTTTCTGCCTAGGATCATTGGACCTTATAAGGCAAAGCAATTGTTCTTCAATGCTGAACCGATTACAGCTGTCCAGGCTGAAGAATATGGCATCGTAAACAAAGTAGTCCCGCTTGAGCAGCTTAAGGATGAAGCTGTCTCATATGCCCATAAGCTCTCCCAGGGACCTGTAAAAGCATATGGCATGATGAAAAAAATCATCAATGCCTCAGCGGTGAGCACACTTGATGAAATTCTTGAGCAGGAACGGATCGCACAGACGCTGATGATCTCAACAGAAGATCATCAGGAAGGCATTCATGCATTTAAAGAAAAACGCAAGCCAGTCTTTCAGGGGAAGTGAAGAGATGATGAGAGCGATCCAATTAAAAGAATACGGCGGACCGGAAGTATTGAAGGTAGTGGAACTTGATGTGCCGAAGCCGGCTGAAAACGAAGTGCTGATTAAAATTGAAGCAATCGGCGTCAATTATGCAGATACGGCAAGAAGGGAAGGGCAGTATGTGATTGATACGCCGCTTCCGTTTGTTCCCGGTGCAGAGGTGGCTGGAACGGTCGCTGAGACAGGAAACGGGGTTACCCGTTTTAAAAAGGGCGACAAAGTCGTTACCCTTCTTGGATCAAGCAGAGCTACAGGCTATGCAGAATATACCGTTGCAGAAGAACGCGGGCTGATTCCCGTTCCTGAAGGAGTGGATCTCAAGCAGGCTGTGTCTCTCCCGCTGCAGGGACTGAGTGCTTATCATATCTTAAAAACAATGGGACGGGTTGAAAAAGGCGAAACGGTCCTTGTTCATGCGGCTGCAGGCGGAGTCGGTACCATTGCCGTCCAGCTTGCCAAATTGTTTGGGGCAGGCAAAGTCATTGCAACAGCCAGTACGGCTGAAAAAAGAAGGCTTGCTCTTGAGATGGGGGCAGATGAAGCTGTTGATTATACACTTGAAGGCTGGGAGAAGGAAGTGCTGCAGCTGACGGACGGCAAGGGCGTAGATGTTGCTCTTGAGATGGCCGGAGGAGATGTTTTCAGGAAAACCCTCTCCTGCATGGCTCCATTTGGCCGCCTGGTCATTTACGGCGTGGCGAGCGGGGAGCAATCAAGGCTTTATCCATCATCGCTGATGGCTCAAAACCTGTCTGTCATCGGATTTTTTCTTCCTCAGATTATGAGAAAGAAAGAAATCTATCTTCAAAGTTTGTCTGACCTGCTTGGACATCTTCAAAAAGGAGAACTGAAGCTTACGATCGGCGGCGTTTATCCGCTCGAACAGGCAGGTGAAGTTCATGAAATGCTTCAGGGTAGACAGACGAAAGGAAAACTGATTCTCGTGCCTTAATTTTTTTAAAGCGGGGGGCTTTAGTCCCCCTGCCTCTTATCTTTTACTACATCCATCCTTATCCAGCAGCAGTTTTGCAAAAACTCCTCTCATCTACTCTGATATGTACCTGTCATGAATATCTTCCAGATGGACTGCAATTGAATGAAAATAAGCATGAGCAAGGGGGCCGCTATGGAATTATTTCTTCAGCAATTGTTTAACGGAATTACAATTGGAAGCGTTTACAGTCTTGTGGCTTTAGGGCTGACGCTTGTGTTCGGCATTCTGCATATCCCGAATTTCGCCCACGGTTCGTTCTATATGATCGGCGCTTATGTCAGTCTCTTATTTATGACTCAGTATGGCATGAACTACTGGGCAGCACTCATATTGTCGATCCTGATTGTTGCTGGTCTCGGCATTCTCTGCGAGCAAGTAGTGTTTAAATACCTTGGAAATGTCAATCCGATGAGAGTCATGGTTGCTGCAATCGGCCTGATGCTGTTTTTTGAAGCGCTGGCGCAGCTGATATGGGGAACAGATTACAAACAAATGCCAACGCCTTTTTCAGGGGTAGTGGAAATATTCGGGCTGACCATCACGCAGCAGCGGATACTGGTTGTTGTATCATCCGTCCTCCTTATGCTTGCTTTGCATTTTTTCCTGACAAAGACGATGATTGGAGCTTCCATTGTCGCAATGTCACAAAACAGGGACGGCGCCTTTTTGGTCGGCATCAACGCCAATATGGTGGCCATGCTGACATTTGCCATTGCAGCGGCGCTTGCTTCTGCAGCCGCTACTTTAGCTTCTCCAATCAATCTCGTCTTTCCGACGATGGGGAGCCTCGTCATTATGAAAGCCTTCGTCATCATCATTATCGGAGGGATGGGCAGTATTCCCGGGGCAATAGCGGGAGGATTTCTACTTGGGCTGACTGAAAGCATGGGGGCTACTTATCTTTCAAACGATTATAAAGACATCTTTGCCTTTCTTCTCCTCGTGGCCATTTTAACCATTAAGCCTACCGGTCTCTTTTCAAAGGGGGCACGTACATGAAGGTTCAAAAAATACTGCTGCCTGTTATTCTGCTGATTGCGGTGCTGTTTCCTTTAATCTCTCAAAATCATTATCATAAGCAAATCCTCATTCTTGTCATGATCTGGTCCATCGCTGTTTACGGACTTAACATCATCTCGGGGTTTACAGGCCAGCTGTCTTTGGCCCATGCCGGTTTTTTTGCGGCAGGCGCCTACACGCTCGGAATACTGACATCTACTTATCAGATGAATTTCTGGCTTGCATTTGCAGCTGCGCTTGCCGTTACAGTAACCCTGAGTTTTGTAATCGGTCTGATTGCGCTAAGGACAAGACACCATTTTTTCGCCATATACACCATGTGTGTGGGGTTTATTATATACCTGGTCATCGACAAGTGGGATGAAGTCACCGGTGGAGTAAGAGGGCTGATCGGCATTCCTGTGCCGTCGCCTCTTGGTCCTGTCACCTTTGACACGATTGAATCGCAGTACTATTTTATCTTGTTCTTTTTGCTCGGAACAATCATCGCTGTTAAAAGAATCAAAGACTCTCTATTCGGCAGAACGCTCTTTGCCATCAGGGGAAGTGAGGATCTGTCAAAGACAATCGGGATCAATATTATGAAAAATCAGCTGCTCGCCTTTGTCCTCTCCGCTTTTTTTGCGGGTCTCTCAGGCGTGCTGTATGCGGGTTTTATCCGTTTTCTCGGGCCGGATATCTCAGCGATCACCGTCACGTTTGAAATGCTGATGTATCTTCTTGTCGGAGGAATCGGCACGATGACAGGACCTGTTCTCGGTACATTTTTGATTGTTACTGTCACACAGTCCCTGCAGTTTCTGGAAGAATACAGAATGCTGATTTTCGGTCCGATCGTCGTTTTGATCATGCTTTTTTATCCAAAAGGGCTTGTCGGAAGCTATCACTCTCTGAAAATGTATTTCTCGCAGCGCAGGCCTGCTGATGCAAAGAGGAAAATAAAGGAGGCTGGATGATGCTGATAGAAATCAGGCAGCTGACAAAATCCTTCGGGGGATTGACGGCTGTAAATGAAGTTGACCTTGGGATTGAAAAAGGGAAAATCACCGCAATCATAGGGCCGAATGGAGCCGGAAAATCCACATTCCTGAATCTGATCAGCGGTTTTCACCGGCCGACTTCCGGAACCATCCTGTTTAACGGAACAGATGTGACGGCAGCAAAGCCTGCCAGGATGGCAAAGCTCGGAATCGGCAGGACGTTTCAGACGACAAGTCTTTTTTCGGACGCTACTGTCATTGACAATGTGCTGATCGGCCATCGCCTCAGAACGAAATCAAACTTGTTTGACGGAATCTTTAAAACAAAAAGGGAACGGTCGGAGCAGCAGCTGTGCTATGACAAAGCGATGGAAGCTCTTACCTTTTGCGGGGTCGACCATTTAGAAGGCGAAGTGGCTTCTGCCATCTCACAGGAAGCCCAAAAACGGGTGGCCATTGCACTTGCTCTTGCAACTGAACCGCAGATCATCCTTCTTGACGAACCGGCAGCAGGAGTTAATCCCGATGAAACAGACGGACTGTCCGAGCTGATCCTCAAATTGAAGCGCACCGGATATACAGTCTGTTTCATCGAACATAAGATGAAGATGGTCATGAGTCTTGCTGATAAAGTGATGGTTCTCAATCACGGCAAAAAAATTGCAGAAGGTCTGCCGTCCGATATTCAGGCAGATCCAAACGTGATTGAAGCTTATCTTGGAGGACATGCCTATGCTGAAGCTGCAACATATTGATGTTTTTTACGGGCGATTTCAGGCATTGAAAAACGTATCCATGGAAATTGAACAGGGAGAGCTTGTGACCATTCTGGGGGCAAACGGTGCAGGGAAAAGCACGCTTTTTCATACGCTGTCGGGCCTGAACAAGGTTTCTTCCGGCGACATTCATTTTGAAGACCGGAAGATTCATAATATGGCGCCCTATAAATTAGTCAGAGCTGGTATTGTCCAGTGCGCCGAAGGCAGAAAGCTGTTTTCTGAAATGAGTGTTTTTGAAAATCTGAAAATGGGAAGCTATACCCGGCGAAGAGATAAAAAGGCTGTCCAAAAACAGCTGGATGACATTTATGCCCTGTTTCCGATTCTATTTGAAAAACGGAAAGATGCTGCAGGGTCGCTCAGCGGCGGTCAGCAGCAAATGCTTGCCATCGGCAGGGCTCTCATGGCGAAGCCGAAGATTCTGATGCTTGATGAACCTTCTCTCGGACTCGCACCGCTGATTGTAGACCAGATGTTTAAAGTCATCCAGGAAATTCATAAGCACGGGACGACGGTGCTGCTCGCTGAACAGAACGCGCATGCCGCTTTGTCCATTTCAACAAGAGGTTATGTTATGGAGAACGGACAGATTGTGATGCAGGGGACAAAAAAAGAGCTGTTTGATAACGATGAGGTCAAACGCGCCTATATTGGCGCTTGACATAGTTTTTTTTTGCAAATGGCATGCCTGCAGCGCAAATAGGTTGGGCAGAAGTCGATTTTGATGAAAAACAAGGGGGAATTTCTGTGAAATCGCTTAAAAAGATCGGGATGGTTCTTGGGCTTTCGATGTCGTTAATGGGTCTTGCAGCATGCAATTCAAGCGGTGCGTCAGGCGGGGGAGATGCAGGCGGAGAGGGCACAGTCAATATCGGATACAGCGGTCCTCTTTCCGGTCCCGCTGCTTTTTACGGGGAGAATACGCTGAGAGGCCTGACGATGGCGGCAGACGAGATAAATAAAGAAGGATTTGAAGTCGACGGAAAAACATACAAGGTGAAAATTGTATCGCTTGATGACAAGTACCTTCCAAATGAAACGGGTACGAATGCCCGCAGGCTGGTGCAGGAAAATAAAGCGCCGATCGTTTTTGTTCCGCACAGCGGCGGTGTGTTCGCGACGCAAGTTTTTAACCAGCAGGAAAACTTCATCATCGGGGCCTATACAAGCGAACCGAAAATCCAGGAACAGGGCAATAAGCTGACATTAAGCATTCCTCCTGCATATGACGCGTATCCTGAGCCGTATGCTGATTATCAGATGGAACGCTTCGGGAAAAAGCTTGCACTGATTCCGACTGCTACACAATATGGCAAAGACTGGACGGCTACCATTAAACCGGTCTGGGAAGAAAAAGGCGGAGAAATCGTTTTTGACGGTTCAGTGGATTTCAGCAAAGAAACAGACTTTTTCACCATCATGACAAATGCGCTTAAAGAAAAACCTGACGTATTGTTTGTGGGGGGACCGTCCCAGCCGACGGCACTGCTGATCAAACAGGCGAGAGAGCTTGGGTTTAAAGGCGGTATCATGATTATGGACCAGGCGAAATTTGAAGAAATGGAACCGGTCCTTGGAGGGTATGAAATGCTTGAGGGTGCGATCGGGACGCTTCCAATCAGTGAAAGCGACGCACCGGGAGGCAAGGCGTTTGTTGACAAATATGCAGAGCTGACTGACGGCATTCCTACAGCCGAAAGTGCATTTAACTATCAGGCCCTTCACGTCGCAGTGAAAGCAATGCAGGCAGCAGGCACTGTCTCAGACCCGGCGAAAATCATGGAGAACATGGATAAAGGAATTAAAGAACTTGAAGACGAGCAAATGGTATGGCACTTGACCGGAGTGGAAAACAACGGATTCAACTGGAAAACGTCCATCCACGTCGTAGAAGACGGAAAGCTTGTGAAATTGGATAAGTAAGGTTGTCCTGCAGATTGAAAGATTGAATTTTAACAGTTTCCCGCTGTATACAGCGGGAAACTGTCTTTAATTAAGTCTGTGTTCGCAGTTATGGTTGCTTCAAAGTCTTTAAATAAGACACCAGTGACTTGAGCGAAAGGGAACGGGTACAACTTAAAAAACTAAGTAACAGTTACTTAATAAACCATGTGATGATAAGAAAAAATTTTTCCACAAAGAATAAAGGTATTTATCAGAAAAGTTAGAAATGTTACTGTAAGCGCTATCAAAACCAGTAAGGAAGGTGGAACACATATGATTCAATCTCATTTCAAGCATTGGCCGGTCAGGGTGCCATACACACTGACAGTACCTGAAACAACCTTGTACGAAAACCTTGAACTGTCTGCAAAAAGATACCCGGACAAAACAGCCATTCATTATTACGGCGCAGAACTTACATACAAACAGCTTTTAAAAGAAACCGAAGCACTTGCCGGATTCCTTGAAAAGAAAATGGGCGTTCAAAAAGGTGAAAATGTTCTGCTGTTCGTTCAAAATTCGCCCCAGTTTGTCATCGGGTATTATGCCATCCTCCGTGCCGGCGGCGTCGTCGTGCCGATTAATCCGATGAACACTTCAGAAGAACTGAGATTTTTTATAAACGACTGCGAGTTAAAGACAGGTATTGTAGGGCAGGAGCTGTACGCCAAGGTGCTTCCTTTGCTGGATTCAGTCCCGATGAAAAATGTCATCGTTTCAACCTATTCTGATTATCTGCAGGCAGGGAGCCCCGGTCATGGAATACCGGAAGAAGTAAAAATGGGGCCGATTGAGCTTGGTCAAACCGGGCATATTCACTGGAAGGATGCGCTGTCGAGTCTGGAAGTGCCTTCACAAATGACGGCATCAGCTGATGATCTCGCTGTACTGCCGTACACATCGGGAACGACAGGACTTCCAAAGGGGTGCATGCATACTCACCGCACCGTTCAAGCAAACACGTTCGGAGGCTATCACTGGCTGAATGCAACGTCTGATGCCGTATGTCTTGCGACTTTGCCCCTGTTTCATGTGACAGGCATGGTACACAGTATGCACATCCCAATCCTCTCTGGTGCCACCATGATCATGATGACAAGGTGGGACAGGGAATATGCGAGAAACACCATCAGGGATAAAGAAGTGACGCACTGGATAACAATCAGCACGATGCTGATCGACTTTATGGCCAATCCTTCCCTGAAAAAAGAGGATATGGCAAGCCTGATGAATCTTGCAGGAGGAGGTGCAGCTCTTCCTGCAGCAGTTGGAGAAAGACTGTACCAATTGTCCGGCCTGAAATTTATTGAGGGCTACGGGCTTTCAGAAACCATTGCCCAGACGCATTTTAATCCGCCTGACAGATCGAAGCTTCAATGTCTTGGAATCCCTTCATTTGATGTAGATGCAAGGATTATTGATCCCGTGACATGCCGGGAGCTTGAAAATGGAGAAGAAGGCGAAATTGTCGTGAACGGGCCGCAAGTCTTTTTAGGCTATTACAGAAGACCGGAGGAAAATGAAAAATCGTTTGTCGAGATTGAAGGAAAAAAATTCTTCAGGACCGGCGATATTGGAAAGCGCGACGAAGAAGGCTATTACTTTATCGTGGACAGAGTAAAACGAATGATCAATGCATCGGGCTTTAAAGTGTGGCCGACAGAGGTTGAAGGCATGCTTTATCAGCATCCTGCCATTATGCAGGCATGCGTGGTCGGCGTACCTGATGAACGCAGGGGAGAAACGGTCAAAGCCTTTATCATTCTGAATCAGGAATATAAGGGGAAAATTGACGGCGAGGAAATCATCGCCTGGGCAAAAGAAAAAATGGCAGCCTACAAGTATCCAAGGATGATCGAATTCAGAGAAAGCCTTCCGATGACCTCAAGCGGCAAGCTGCTTTGGCGGAAGCTTCAGGAAGAAGAAAAACAAAAGGTGATGGGGTGAAGCGCAATGACCGGCACAGTTGAAACCGTTACAGGGCCGATCCCGGCAGATCAGCTCGGCAAAACACTGATTCATGAACATTTTGTTTTCGGGTATCCGGGTTTTCACGGTGACGATTCCCTTGGAGGCTTTGATGAGCAGGATGCCCTTGAAACAGGCATAACCGTCGCTCTTCAGCTGCTCAGCTTCGGAGTCGATACAGTAGTGGATCCTACACCGAATGAGTGCGGCAGAAATCCGGAGCTGCTGAAGGAAATATCAGAAAGAACCGGCCTCCAGATTATCTGCGCCACGGGATATTATTATGAAGGGGAAGGAGCTACTCCTTACTTCAAATTCAGACAAGGCCTCGGGACGGCAGAAGAAGAAATTTATGAAATGTTCAAAAAAGAGCTGACAGAAGGCATTCGCCAGACGGGCATCAAGCCTGGAATTATAAAACTTGCATCAAGCAAGGGTGAAATTACGCCTTATGAGCAAATGTTCTTCAGAGCCGCAGCAAGGGTTCACCGTGAAGAAGGCACGGTGATTCTTACCCACACCCAGGAAGGCACAATGGGGCCGGAACAAATCAAACTGCTCATTGAACTTGGCTGTGATCCGAAAAAGATCGTCATTGGACACATGTGCGGCAATACGGATACTGACTATCACTCAGCTGTTCTTGAGCACGGAGCTTATATAGCTTTTGACCGTTTCGGCATTCAGGGAATGGTGGGAGCACCTGACGATGACATAAGAATAAAGACGCTGATGGAATTACTTGATAAAGGGTATGCAGACCAAATCATGATGTCTCACGATACCGTAAACTACTGGATGGGAAGACCGCTGATCCTCCCGAAGCAGGTTCAGGAGAAAATGAAGAACTGGCACCCTGCCCACCTGTTTGAAAATGTTATTCCGGCTCTTCGGGAAAAGGGAGTGCAGGAAGAGCAAATCAGAACCATGACAGAAAAAAATCCTTCCAGACTGTTTGCCGGTGTGGGGGCAAAGGTAAGGCTTTAGGGCCGGGCAAGGAAACTCAGTAAAAAGAATCCGAACGGTTTAAGCCGTTTCGGATTTTATTGCTTTAATTGACTGATCTGACTGGAACAACGAGTTAGTGGGGTCATTTCCTAGGCGTAGTCACTATTCTTCTGTTGAAGTGTTTGCTAAAGTGGCGTCATTCCATAGAGTGCTGCCATTATTACCGTTTAGGGATCATTAGAAGTGGCTTCATTCTCCAGAGTGCTGCCACTTTTGCCGTTGAGGGATCATAAGAAGTGGCGCCAATCCACAGAGTGCTGCCACTTTTGCAACTGAGGGAGCTCCGAAAGTGGCGCTATTCCCCAAAGCGGCACCACTTTTTTCATTATGAGTGTTCCTTTTTTCACACAGCAAGAAGGAGAACGGCTGTCTTGAGAGAAGTGGAATACAGTACGATTTTAAAGGGGGGATCATGATGAACTGGAAAACAAGAATAACCGATATGCTTAATATTCAGTACCCGATCATACAGGGAGGTCTTGCATATCTCGCTTATTCGGAACTGGCTGCGGCAGTGTCGAATGCCGGGGGGCTTGGGCAGATCACGGCGATGTCGCTTGGAGAGCCTGAACTGCTGAGAGAAGAGATCGCGAGAGTCAGGATGAAGACTGATAAGCCGTTTGGCGTCAACTTCGCAGTCGGCCAGCACGGCAGACCTTATTCTGACCTGCTTCAGGTTGCAATTGATGAAGAAGTGCCCGTGATTACGATGACAGGAGGAAATCCTGCACCCATTTTTGAGCAGCTAAAGGTGAATGTAAAAAAAACTTGTGCTTGTAGCTGCGAGAAGACAGGCTGAAAAAGCTGAAGAGCTTGGTGCTGATGCTGTGATGGTTGTCGGCCAGGAGGGGGGAGGACATCTCGGACGGGATGATACAGGCACATTTGTCCTCATTCCGCAGGTTGTCGATGCGGTTTCCATTCCGGTCATCGCTTCAGGCGGAATTGGAGACGGAAGAGGCCTTATGGCAGCATTAAGCCTTGGTGCAGAAGGAATTGAAATGGGCACAAGGTTTATCGCTACTAAAGAATGCACCCATGCCCATAAGGCATACAAGACAGCCCTTGTGAACAGCTCTGAAAGAGACACAGTCGTGATAAAACGCAGTATAGGCACGCCTGCCCGCGCGCTTGCAGGGACTTGGACGGACACCATTCTTGACATGGAGCAAAAAAAGGCAGATTATGAGCAGCTGAAAGATTATATTAGCGGACAAGCTAACAAAAGATACATATATGATGGTATGATAGACAATGGTTTTGCCTGGGCAGGCCAGGTTACAGGGCTGATCAGGGATGTTCCGAGCGTGGACGAGCTGTTTTCAAGAATCATCTCAGAAGCCTCGGAAATCAGAGGGAAATGGAACTAGCAGCAGGAAAAAGGCAGGTGAACAGAGTGGATTATCAATATCCAATACAGCCGGATTGGTCGACAACAGAAATCATCGACGTCATCTCATTTTTTCAGGCAGTCGAGAAAGCCTATGAAAAGGGGATCAGCAGAGAAGACTTCATGAAGAAATACCGCAGGTTTAAAGAAATTGTCCCAAGCAAAGCGGAGGAAAAAAACATTTGCGATGATTTTGAGGAAATAAGCGGCTATTCCAGCTACAGGGCTGTGAAAAAAAGCAAAGACAACAGCGATGCTGAAATAATTAAAATGTAAAAAAAGGACGGGTATGCTCCGTTCAAAATCAAAACAGGGTGCCATCCTTAGATGGCACCCTGTCTGGTTCTTATGACTTAACCGCAGCTTTTTGAGACAGCTTGTAAAGCGGGAGAAGTGTTTTGAATGCATCCTGCACGGTGCTGATAAATTCGTCACCGCTCATCTTTACTGCGTCATCGCGGTCAATTCGGATGCCGCAGAGCAATTCCGCTTTTTTAACGTTTTGAAGACGCTGGAACAGGTTTTGAAAATCAGTGCTGCTCAGCTCTTTTTGAACGAGGGTCTGAGGTTTTGTATGATCGCCTGACCATACATAGTGATCAGGAATATTCTTTTTCAATTTGCTCCAGTTTTTTTCAATCGCTTCGCCGTACTCTTCTTTAACCGGAGCTTCGTATATGACGGCAAACCAGGCAAAGGCGTGTGACTCCCAAAGTCCGATTTGGAAGTGCGGCAGCATTTTGTAGCCGCGTTTGCTGCCGGCAAATGCAACCCACGTATCATTCGGAGGGTTAACCGATCTGCGGGCATGCTTTGCAACATGAGAGAACATCTCTTCTCCTGTCATGGCAGACAGCTCACCCGCGAACACTTCCCCGAGCACTTCAAGCTTTGGCCTGACAGTAGATATGAGCGCCTCCATCCGCTGATCAAGTCCATCTATTTTAAAAACATCAAAATCTTCATTTGTAAATCCTTTAAATTCCATATGATTGCCTCCCGTTTGCAGGTAATGGAATCAGTTTAGCACAGGTGTGCGCATATTCGAAAGGAACTTGCACGTTTCGACACTCCTTCAATGTGGTATTTAAAAAATAATAGGTAAATACACAATTTTCACTTCCAAGTTGCATCCTATTTCCATATCTCATATCATATATAAAAATATCAGAAAATTAAGTCAATCGATTAAAAGTCACCGGTTAACAATTATAGACAATTTTTGAAAGGGGCGGTAGAAAGATGAAACAAATCGTGAGAACGACAGGACAAAAGGAATCAGATCATCGCATAGGGGTGCTAAAGCTCGAACTGGACTATGAATTGGCCACCCTTTACGACGCCATGACCGAAAATGATGAAACGAAGAAGAATGAATGCAAACGCAAGCTTGAAAGACTCAGAAAAGAATGGATCAGACTTCAGGCATAGCAGCCGCAAACAAAAGCGAACCTCAGCACAGGGTTCGTTTTTATCTGAGCAGACAAATCCTCCCTGCAGAGCGCTTGCGTTTCTTAAATTCATTGCGTTATTCTTACTATATAGAAGTCTTTCACAGCCATTAACCCTGCAATTAGGTTACCTACATAGAAAGAAGGTTTATACATGGAAAATTGGACTAAGATTGAACAGGATGCTAAAACGTGGATTTATGAGGCAGGAGAAAAAATCAGGCAGTCTTTTCAGAAGGTCCTGTCTGTTCAGGCCAAATCGAATCCCGATGATCTCGTTACGAATATGGACAAAGAAACAGAACAATATTTAATTTCTAAAATCAACCATACATATCCCGATCATAAAATTCTTGGTGAGGAAGGCTTCGGGGACAAGCCTGACTCGATGGACGGCGTTATCTGGATTGTTGATCCGATCGACGGAACGATGAACTTTGTTCACCAGCAGCGCAATTTTGCCATTTCCATTGGAATTTATGAGAACGGCGTCGGACAGGTCGGCCTGATCTATGATGTCGTGCATGATGAGCTTTACCATGCAGTAAAGGGAAAGGGCGCCTATATGAATGACGCGGAATTGCCTAAGCTTGAAGATGTTCCGCTGAATGAGGCCGTCATAGCCCTGAACGCTACGTGGGTAATGGAGAATAAACGATTTGACCATAGTAAGCTTGTTCCTGTTGCAAAAGCGGTCAGAGGCACAAGGTCATATGGTTCTGCTACGATTGAATGCGCATATGTTGCAGCGGGCAGGCTTGACGCCTACATCACTTTGAGGCTTGCACCGTGGGATTTCGCAGCCGGCCTGGTGCTGCTTGAGGAAGTCGGAGCAAAAGCAAGCACTCTTGACGGGAAACCAATCAATATGCTTGGACAAAACAGTATTTTCGTTGCGAAAAAAGGGATTCATGACACGATTTTGAATGAGTACTTAAACAACTAATGATTGAGAGCAGACCATACGAGGATTCAGATCTGGATTTTTTCAGGGAGCTCATAGCTTCAAGCCCTGCATGGCAAAAAGAAGAATGCCTCCCGGAGCAGGCTCTGGAATACATGTTTTCTTACAAGATGTATAACGGGGAATGGCAGATATGGAGCTGCAATAATGAAGCAATCGGCATTTCCTTTCATATCAGCTGGTCTCCTTCAAACGAGAAACCGTGGCTAGGAACAGTACTTGTTAAAGAAGACCAGCGAAACAAAGGGTACGGAAAAGGAATGGTTTCGCGGATCTCAGCCGATCTGAAGAAGGCGGGCCATAAAGCCGTTTTTGCCGGCTGTCCTGCGGATAAGCTTGAATGGCTGAAATTTCTCGCATCGTGCGACTTTGAGCAGCTGAAGCTTGAACGGGATGCGGGCGGTAAAGAGTATATGATTACAGTGAAACCTGCTTAGCAGGTTTTTTTTCATGCAGTAAAAAAATACAAAAATAAAGCCCGGACACATATCCAGGCTCCTAAAGCATTCCTTTATCGCGCATTTTCTTTTTTGTGGCAAAGCCAAATCCCATTGCTCCGGTAAGTGCAAGCAGCGAGAGAACGACTCCGATTATGCTTCTTTCCCCGACAGCGATGCCGACTGCAACCATAGAAGCTGCCGCTGTAAAAGCTAAAAGAAAGAAAATCCATTTTCCGGATTTCATCGTTGTTTTCATCCCCTTTAAAGCGGTTTGGACAGAAAATACTGCCCCTTTTAACAGTTTACATAAAATGATTTCTTTTTTCTACAAAAGTTTGTGGTATAATACACTAGGTTATTTTAAATTTTTAGGAGATGAAAATGTGAAACTTCGAAATGATATTCGAAACATTGCGATTATTGCCCACGTAGACCACGGGAAAACGACGCTTGTAGACAAATTGCTTCACCAGGCAGGAACGTTCCGTGCGAACGAACAAGTTGCAGAAAGAGCGATGGATTCAAACGACCTCGAACGCGAGCGCGGAATCACGATCTTGGCAAAAAATACGGCAATTAACTATAAAGATACACGCATTAACATTATGGATACACCAGGACATGCCGACTTTGGCGGAGAAGTAGAGCGCATCATGAAAATGGTTGACGGCGTACTTCTTGTTGTTGACGCTTATGAAGGATGTATGCCCCAAACACGCTTCGTGCTGAAAAAAGCACTTGAGCAAAATCTGACGCCGATTGTAGTTGTCAATAAAATTGACCGCGACTTTGCACGTCCTGAAGAAGTGGTTGATGAAGTTCTTGACCTGTTCATCGAACTTGATGCAAATGAAGAACAGCTTGAGTTCCCGGTTATCTTTGCATCTGCCATGAACGGAACGGCAAGCACAAGCCCTGACCCGGCTGATCAGGAAGAAAACATGGTTGCATTATTTGATTCTATTGTTGAGAACATTCCTGCACCAGTTGACAACACAGATGAGCCTCTTCAATTCCAGGTAGCTCTTCTTGACTATAATGACTATGTAGGACGTATCGGAATCGGCCGTGTATTCCGCGGAACGATGACTGTCGGCCAGCAGGTTTCATTAATGAAAATCGACGGAAGCATTAAAAACTTCCGTGTAACGAAATTATTCGGATTCCAGGGATTAAAACGCGTTGAAATCGAAAGCGCTAAGGCAGGGGATCTTGTTGCCGTTTCCGGAATGGAAGACATCAACGTAGGGGAGACTGTCTGCCCGGTTGAGCATCAGGAAGCATTGCCTATCCTGCGAATCGATGAGCCTACTCTTCAAATGACGTTTGTTGTTAACAACAGCCCATTTGCAGGCCGCGAAGGAAAATATGTGACGTCACGTAAAATTGAAGAGCGTTTAATGGCGCAGCTTCAGACAGATGTCAGCCTTCGTGTTGAGAACACAGAATCTCCGGATGCGTGGATTGTGTCAGGACGCGGTGAGCTTCACCTTTCCATCCTGATTGAAAACATGCGCCGCGAGGGCTATGAGCTGCAGGTTTCAAAACCTGAAGTTATCGTAAAAGAAATTGACGGAGTCCGCTGTGAGCCGGTTGAGCGTGTTCAAATCGATGTTCCTGAAGAGCACACGGGTTCTGTTATGGAATCAATCGGTGCCCGCAAAGGCGAAATGCTTGATATGATCAACAACGGCAACGGTCAAGTCCGTTTGATTTTCAACGTGCCTGCACGCGGATTAATTGGATACTCTACTGAGTTCATGTCTATCACACGCGGTTTCGGCATCATCAACCACACATTTGACAGCTACCAGCCAATGCAGCCTGGCCAGGTTGGCGGACGCCGTCAGGGTGTACTGATCTCAATGGAAAACGGAAAGTCAACAACTTACGGTATCCAGGGAATCGAAGACCGCGGAATCATCTTCCTTGATGCAGGTACAGACGTGTATGAAGGAATGATCGTAGGAGAGCACAACCGCGAAAACGACCTTGTTGTTAACATCTGCAAAATGAAGCAGCAGACAAACATTCGTTCAGCAAACAAAGATCAAACGAGCACAATGAAAAAACCTCGCATCATGTCACTTGAAGAATCTCTTGAATACTTGAACGAAGATGAGTATTGCGAACTTACGCCTACTTCAATCCGTTTGAGAAAGAAAATTCTTGATAAGAACGAACGCGAAAAGCAGGCTAAAAAGAAAAAGCTTGCAGGATTGCTTTAAGTCTGACTCTCGACGTGCAATGGAGGGGATAGCGGGATGAACGTATACGAAAGTATGTGGCCGGTTGCCTACAGTATTTATACGGCAACAGAACCCGATACACAAACAGGGGCAAATATCTTATATCTGGTCATTCTCGGACTGTCAATTGTCGTATTCAAGCTGGGGTTTGCTAAAAAGCTTCCTCTTCTTCAGACAATTGTCATCTACTTGTTTTTGATGTTCGGCTGTACGGTTCTGACGTTTTTAGGGGCGTTTTTGCCTGTTGCAGAAGGACTCATTGTGGCTGCACTGATTTTGATTATTTATAAAATCAGACTCCACAGGGCAAAAAAAGCCGAGCAGCAGGATGCCGCAACATGAAGTCTATTCAGGACTCCCTCTACAATTGGCTCTCCATTAAAACAGTGGCAGACGCCCGTCCTGATGACACGGCAGCAGCAGATACATTCAGCCTTTTTGATCAGCTGCTGAAAGAAAATCATGACATACAGGAAATTTCTGTCCAAAAGGACGATGTGATGTACCTGGTCGCGTATAAGCTGAACGGGGAACAGAAATCATCCAGATTTCCGGTTGAACTGATTGACAGCATGATTGAGCAGATTGAAGCTGAACCTGAAAAATATAAGAACTATTAAAAAGACACCTCAACGTTGAGGTGTCTTTTTGTGTATGCATGCCGCAAGCACTGCGGCAAACAGAATATGGCCGGCAATCCACCAGGAGATCGCTTCAATATTAAAAATGCCGGGTGTTTCTTTAACAGCAAGAATGGTAAGGGGAAAATAAAGGAGAGCTGCAGGCAGGGTAAGGAGGAAAGATGCAGCCCATACTTTTCCTTCAGACAGCCTGAAAGCACGGGTCATCCAGCTGCAGACGATGCCAATTGCGACAGCCACCGCCAAATGCAGAATAAATTCAGCAAGTTCAGGAAGAGGCCTGCTGTAAATAAAGTCGATATTCAGCAGTAAGACATATACTTTTTCACCGCTGAATTGTTCGGCAAATTTAAGAAAAAGCCCCAAAAGGATTCCGCTCAGCAGGCCGGCGATGGCGCCTCTCAGTGCCACTACCAGCTGTCCTCTGTTTTTTTATCTCTGTAAAGCTTGAAATTTCCCGTATTTGCCCGTTCAATTGTCCGGTTTTCTATTCTGTTTTCACACTCTTTGCACATATATGTATGAATTGGCCTGTTGCGCAGACGCTTCGCCTGGAGTGTTTCATCATGGATCGTTTCAACTTTGTCGCACAGCACGCATTTTACTCTCATGTGACACCTCATTCTTTTTTTGTAGGAGATATTGAATTTGATTAAGCCGCCAGTTCCATTCGTAAGTTCGGCAGGCAGCGGAGTTTATCGGCAAAAAGGATGTCCGAATTTGAATGTAGCAAGCATTAGAAAAAAAAGGTATGATAGCATTATACAACGAATATGGAGGGAAGAAAATGGCTAATAAGTCAGAAACCAAATTGATTCAGCCTTTGTTTGACAATCTCCAGAAAGAACGTTTTGCTGTTTTTGCCACAATTGACTTTGAAACAGGCGCTCCAAATGTGTCAGCCGTCTCCTGGGTTTTTGCGCCGGATGAGGAGCGGGTGTACCTTGCGGTTGATAACCGCTCGCGCATTGTCAAAAATGTCAAAAAGCATCCTGCTGCAGCTCTGACGCTGCTTGCAAATGAGTCTACATATACTATTAACGGAAATGCACATATAAAAGAAGAAAAACTTGAATCTGTCCCACTGAAGCTTGCCCTGATCGAACTGGTGATCTCTGAAGTAAGAGATGTTATGTTTTACGGTTCGAAAATTTCGGCTGAACCAGCATATGAAAAAACATATGATGAAAAAGCAGCAGCTAAGCTTGACGGCCAGGTTTTAGAAGCCATGAAAAAAGCTTAGTTCAGCGTGAACTAAGCTTTTTTTGCTTCAATCTTTGTTTAAATGGTTTTCTGACTGATCATTCTGTTCGCGGTCAAGCTCTTTTTGCTCTTTCGTGTTGAGCTGATTGTTGTCCTGCTCAGTCGGTCTGTTATTGCGGTTTTGATTGTTCAGCGCATCATTCGGGATTTCGGGCATCACACGGCCTACTATGGCAGCAAGCTCATCAAGAATGCCTGAGATCGGTTTGCCCTGCTGAAGATCTTTGCCGATTGCTTTTAGACGCACTGTCGTATCGGCATCTGCAATGATGACAGCATTTGCACCGTACGGGTCGTGCTGAATGCTTTCAGCAACCGCATATTTAATGGATTCAGCCTTGTTTCTGTCAAGCTCTGAGTTCACATCAATCCCTACAATGGCATATCTCCCGAGAACAACGGCGCTGGCATCATTTACACCAGGCACCCGGCCTGCAAGATCAACGAGGCGGCGTGAAATCTGCTGGCCCGTTTTCTTTTCAACCGGTTCATTGACAGAGTTCCTGACGTTCATCGGTTTTCCGTTTTGATCTTCAGAACGGTTTTGTTCTGATCCCTGATTAAAAGAACAGGCTGAAAGCATAAGCACAAGGACCAATGCTGAAAATGTCATACTGCGCATGTAATCACTCCTTTTAGACCATGCTTTTTAATTTTATTGTCCGATAAATCTTCTATCTTTATGCACCATTTCATATATTTTAGCAACGCTTCAATTACAGCTTGATTATTTCATGACCCCGAGCACGCGCAGCACGCTCTAAAAACCCGTATAAGGTAGGAGGCGGAAGGTTGAGTAAAATCTATGTTTTGGATACGAATGTCTTACTTCAAGATCCGAATTCCATTTTTTCATTTGAAGACAACGAAGTAGTCATTCCAGCAGTTGTACTAGAAGAGGTCGATTCAAAAAAAGGTATATGGATGAAATAGGACGAAATGCAAGACATGTTTCCAAACTCATTGATAGCCTAAGGCTCATCGGAAAGCTGCACGAAAAAATACCGCTGCCGGGCGGAGGCTTTTTAAGAATTGAACTGAATCACCGCTCGTTTCACGAGCTGCAGGAGATTTTCATCGAAAAAACGAATGATAACCGGATCCTTGCGGTGGCGAAAAATCTGTCAATTGAAGAAGAGACAACTGAAAACGGCAGACCTGTCATATTGGTGAGCAAAGATACGCTGGTCAGAGTAAAGGCAGATGCAATCGGGCTGATTGCAGAAGATTTTCTGAGCGACAGAGTGGTTGAGATTGACCGGATCTACACGGGCTATCTTGATTTGTATATAAGCGGGGATGATCTCAACAGGTTTTATGAAAAAAATGAGCTGATTCTGGCAGAGGTGACAAATCATCCATTTTATCCGAATCAGTTTGTCATTATGAAGAATGCTCTCGGCGGTTCGTCATCTGCTATTGGAATTGTGGACAAAACCGGGAAAAAAGTAAAACGTCTGGTCTTTGATCATGATCATATTTGGGGGATAAAACCGAGGAACGTACAGCAGACAATGGCAATGGAGCTGCTTCTGAGAAACGATATGCCTCTTGTGACGCTGATCGGGAAAGCAGGAACAGGCAAAACGCTGCTTGCTTTAGCCGCTGGACTTATGCAGACAGAGGACCTGGGATCATTTAAGAAACTGCTTGTGGCAAGACCCATTGTGCCGGTCGGAAAAGATATCGGCTATTTGCCGGGGGAAAAGCAGGAAAAGCTCAGACCGTGGATGCAGCCGATTTATGATAATCTCGAGTATTTATTTAATGCCAAAAAGCCGGGGGAACTGGATGCCATTCTTGCCGGAATGGGTTCGATTGAAGTAGAAGCCCTCACATATATAAGAGGAAGAAGTATTCCTGAACAATTCATCATCATTGATGAGGCTCAGAATTTAACCAAGCATGAAGTGAAAACAATCCTGACGAGGGTTGGGGAAAAGAGCAAAATTGTCCTCATGGGGGATCCCGAGCAGATTGATCATCCTTACTTGGATGAATACAACAATGGGTTAACCTATGTAGTGGAGAAATTTAAAGACCAGCAAATTGCAGGGCATGTCAGACTTGTCAAAGGGGAGCGCTCAGGCCTCGCCCAGCTGGCCGCTGATTTGCTATAAAAAAGACGAAAAGCCGCTGATCTCAGCGGCTTTCTTAAGGGAAAGCAGAGAATGCTTTCTACTCAACAATTATTCTTTTTATGTTTTTAAAAGGATTGTCTTTATTGCTTCCGTCACCATAGTAAAGAGTAGCAGGTCCGTCACCTGCAAGGGGTTTGCCGTTTCTGCTGAAGCCGATTACGGCGTTTGAGGCTTCTTCCAGAGTCAGTTCAATTTCTCCTTCGCCAGTGGAAAAAATGACTTTTCGTGCATCCGCTCTCGGCTCGGCATTTTGGAGAAACGGGTAAAATGGGATTCCGAACGTTCCGTTAAGAATCGCCTCTTTTTTTGAAACTTTTCTTTCTTCCGGCATCCGCGCACCTTCTTTTATTTCCTGATCCCAATGTTTTGAAACAGCTTTTGTGTATTCTTCAAGCTCGTCAACGGAGTCTCTGGTTTCCTCAAAATAAGTGTTCAGATCCACTTTGCGGTCATCAAAAATCCAGACCCCCGGATCGAGTGTAATTGGATAGGCTACATTTCCTGTCAGAGTAATGATGGATTCCATTGCTGCACGTCCTTCCTTTAGTAAGCTCTTTGTAAAGTATAAGCGCTTTCCTGTATTTTGTCATGCCGCTCATGCTGATTCTTTTAATTGGGCAAACTACGTTTCATAATGATGAGCAGATGAGGTGAACGGAAATGCCGTGCAAGACGAATGAAGAGCTTGCTGAACTGGTGGAAGAAGCGAAAAAGGTGACGTCAGAAGGAAAAGTGGCGGATTATATACCGGAGCTTGGAAAAGCAGAAGCGGATGATTTATCCGTTGCCATTTACCATGTGGAAAACTCCTGTATGTCTGCCGGGGATATTGAAAAGACGTTTACTCTGCAAAGTATATCAAAAGTGCTGACCCTGGCTCTTGTTTTAATGGATCACGGGGAGCCCTTCGTTTTCAGCAAAGTTGGAATGGAACCGACCGGAGATCCGTTTAATTCGATCGTCAAACTCGAAACACACGAAAAACAGCGCCCTCTGAATCCAATGATCAATGCCGGGGCGCTCGCGGTCACAAATATGATTAAAGGCTCGACAAAGGAAGAAAAACTGCTGAGGTACATTGATTTCATAAGGAAGCTTACGTTTAACAAGAAAATAAACATCTGCAAAAATGTGGCCGCGTCTGAATTTGAAACCGCCTGGCTGAACAGGTCGCTCTGCTATTTCATGAAAAAAGACGGAATAATTGAAGGTGACGTTGAAGATCTGATTGATCTGTACTCCAATCAGTGCGCTATTGAGATGCACAGTTTGGACCTGGCAAAGATAGGGGCTGTTTTTGCGCTGGACGGCAAGCACCCAGAAACGGAACAGCAGTTGATCCCAAAGGATATTGCCAGAATCTGCAAAACCTTTATGGTAACGTGCGGAATGTATAATGCTTCAGGGGAATTTGCAATAAAAGTAGGCATTCCTGCAAAAAGCGGGGTCTCAGGCGGAATTATGGGAATCGTCCCCTATCAGTTTGGAATCGGCATCTTTGGGCCGTCACTTGATGAAAAGGGGAACAGCATTGCAGGAATAAAACTCCTTCATCTTTTGTCAGAAAAATATGAATTGAGCATCTTTTAGCGGAAGAGGGCCGGCGTGCGGGAAACACCCTGTTTTTTCTTGATTTTTTCACGCTTACCCTATAATATTAATAGATAGATTAAGGTAATCGCTCGGGAACGGAGGGGTTCAATTGGCGTCTGAGATTGCAATTGATCATCGAGAAAAAGCACTTGCTCTTTTAAAAGCGGATGCTGATAAAATTACGAAGCTGATTCAAGTCCAAATGGACAATTTGACGATGCCTCAATGTCCTCTTTACGAAGAGGTTTTAGATACACAAATGTTTGGACTTTCAAGAGAGATTGACTTTGCTGTCAGACTTGATCTTATTGATGAAAGAGAAGGCAAGGCGATACTCGACACACTTGAGAGAGAGATGTCTGCACTTCATGAAGCTTTTACGAAAAAATAAGCTTCAAGGTAAAGCTTACAGAATGAAAATGAAAACTCAAACTGCCTGAAAATTGCAGTTTGAGTTTTTTTATAAGGTAAATCATTCCCGGAGCTTTAGACCTACATACTTTTTTAACTTGTTTCCGCCTGTCTAGCGGGTTAACATAAGTCGTGCCCCTTAAACCAAGATTTCAGAAGGAATTCCGTCTGCCAATCTCGAACAATAAAGGAAAAAGATCTACATCATGAAAACAGCAACTTGTAACGATAGGAAGCGATAAAATGATAAAAAAAATCTTAAAATCATATGACTACTCCCTTATTCTGGCGGTGCTTCTTCTGTGCGGATTCGGGCTTGTCATGGTATACAGTTCCAGTATGATTTCAGCGGTTGCAAGATGGGATTATGCGAGTGACCATTTCTTTGTCAGGCAGTCAATCTTCGTTGCCGCGGGATTTCTTGTTCTGCTTTTAGCCATGTTTTTTCCGTACAGAGCTTATCTGCAGCCGGTGTTTCTCAGAAGCGTCGTTCTGATTTCGATCGGCATGCTTCTTGCCATCTTTGTTTTCGGATCGGTAGCAGGGGGAGCCAGAAGCTGGTTTTCCGTTATGGGTTTTAAGCTGCAGCCTGCTGAATTTGTGAAACTGAGCGTCATTCTGTATCTCGCTGCCGTTTATGAAAAAAAACAGGCCTATATCGATCACTTTGGAAGAGGAGTTCTGCCTCCGATCATCTTTACAGGGTTTATCTGTGTTCTGATCATTTTGCAGCCGGATATCGGTTCTGCTTCCATCATTGCCATGATCGCCATATCAATGGTCCTGTGCTCGGGACTTGGCATGAAAAATATTGTGAAATTGCTGATTCTTGGTCTGGCAATGGTTGTTCTGATCAGTCCTCTTGTTCTTATTATGTGGGATGATATCTTTACAACGGAGCGTGTAAGCAGATTCACTGGCTTTATGGATCCATTTGCTGATGCAGGAGATTCAGGCTTCCACCTCATCAATTCGTATTATGCCATTAGTTCTGGCGGGCTTACCGGCCTTGGGCTTGGTGAAAGCATTCAAAAGTACGGATATCTGCCTGAATCGCATACAGATTTTATTCTTGCGATCATTTCTGAAGAGCTTGGCATCTTTGGCGTGTTATTTGTCCTTGTTCTCCTGGCTTTTATTGTGTTGAAGGGATTTCATATTGCACGCAGCTGCGATGATGCATTCGGCACACTCCTTGCCATTGGGATTTCGAGCATGATCGGCATTCAGACAGCCATTAATGTCGGCGGTTTAACCGGTCTTCTTCCGATAACAGGGGTTACGCTTCCGTTTATCAGCTACGGAGGATCGTCTATGATCCTGCTGATGCTCTCGATGGGCCTGCTCATAAACATTTCGATGTTTGTCAAATACCGCTCTGTCTATCAGAAGGACGAAGTGAAAAAAACGGCTGAGCTTAAAGGCAACGCGGTTCCTTTTCAGCAAAATTAAAGTGATATACTAATTTTAAATGTGCTATACTAATAATCGAGCAACTGATGAAGCCTAAGGGGGATTCCTATGACGCAGAAAACAATTCAGAAAATACTTGTAGCTAACCGCGGTGAAATTGCCATTCGCGTGTTCCGCGCCTGCACGGAGCTGAACATCAGAACGGTCGCTGTATATTCCAAGGAGGACTCGGGCTCTTTCCACCGTTACAAAGCAGACGAAGCATACATAGTCGGTGAAGGAAAAAAACCGATCGATGCCTATCTTGATATTGAAGGTATTATTGAAATTGCGAAAAACAACGGGGTTGATGCCATCCATCCCGGATACGGATTCCTGTCTGAAAACATTCATTTTGCAAGAAGATGCGAAGAAGAAGGCATTATTTTTATCGGGCCTAAATCCGCACATCTCGATATGTTCGGGGACAAAGTAAAAGCGAGAAAACAGGCCGAAATGGCAGAAATCCCTGTCATTCCCGGCAGCGACGGACCGGTTGCAAGCCTTGAGGATGTAGTTGATTTCGGCCGTAAAAACGGATATCCGTTCATTATCAAAGCTTCGCTTGGCGGAGGCGGACGCGGCATGCGTATTGTCAGAAGCGCCTCTGAGGTGAAAGAAAGCTATGATCGCGCCAAATCAGAAGCGAAGGCTGCATTCGGCAATGACGAAGTGTATGTTGAAAAGCTGATTGAAAATCCAAAGCATATTGAAGTTCAGATTATCGGGGATGACCACGGAAACATCGTCCATCTGTATGAGCGCGACTGTTCGGTTCAGCGCCGTCATCAGAAGGTTGTGGAAGTTGCACCAAGCGTATCTGTAAGCGAAGAACTCAGACGGGAGATTTGCGATGCAGCTGTCAAGCTGATGAGCAACGTCAGCTATGTGAATGCCGGAACCGTTGAATTTCTCGTAGCAGGCGGAGAATTCTACTTTATTGAAGTTAATCCCCGCGTACAGGTAGAGCATACGATTACTGAGATGGTGACTGGAATTGACATTGTGCAGACGCAGATTATGGTTGCACAGGGACATGCCCTCCATAGCAGTAAAATCGGCATACCGCAGCAGGAGGAGATCAGAGTAACAGGCTATGCCATCCAATCAAGGGTAACAACAGAAGATCCTTTGAAAGGCTTTATGCCGGATACAGGAAAAATTATGGCCTACCGATCAGGCGGCGGATTCGGGGTCAGGCTTGATGCCGGCAACGGATTCCAGGGGGCAGTCATTACACCTCACTATGACTCTCTTCTTGTAAAGCTTTCAACACAGGCGCTTACCTTTGAACAGGCAGCTGCCAAAATGATCAGAAACTTAAGGGAGTTCCGCATCCGCGGAATCAAAACGAATATTCCGTTCTTAGAGAACGTCATCAAGCATGAAAAGTTTATGTCAGGTGAATATGATACTTCTTTTATCGACTCGTCTCCGGAGCTGTTTGTCTTTCCGAAGAAAAAAGACCGGGGAACAAAAATGCTTTCCTATATCGGCAATGTGACCGTCAACGGATTTCCCGGCATCGAGAAGAAAAAGAAACCTGTATTTGACAAGCTTCATATTCCAAAAGTCAAATACTCAGAACCGGTCCCTGAGGGAACGAAACAGATTCTGGACAGGCTTGGACCTGAGGGTCTTGTAAACTGGCTGAAAGAGCAGGATGAAGTGCTGCTGACGGATACAACTTTCCGCGACGCCCATCAGTCTCTGCTTGCCACGAGACTCAGAACAAATGACATCAAACATATTGCAGAGCCGACGGCAAGACTTCTTCCAAACTTGTTTTCTCTTGAAATGTGGGGCGGGGCTACATTTGATGTAGCGTACAGATTCTTAAAAGAAGATCCGTGGGACAGACTGCTGACAGTCAGAAAGCAAGTCCCGAATGTTTTGCTTCAGATGCTCCTTCGTGCATCAAATGCTGTTGGGTATAAGAACTATCCCGACAACGTGATCGAAGAGTTTGTAGAAAAGTCAGCCTATGCGGGCATTGACGTTTTCCGGATATTTGACAGCTTGAACTGGGTAGAGGGAATGCGGCCTGCCATTGAAGCGGTCAGAAAATCCAACAAGCTTGCAGAAGCGGCCATTTGCTACACGGGGGACATTCTTGATCCTTCCCGCCGGAAATATGATCTCGCCTACTATACGAATCTTGCGAAAGAACTTGAAGCATCAGGCGCGCATATTCTTGGAATTAAAGATATGGCGGGTCTCCTTAAACCTCAGGCAGCCTATGATCTGATTTCTGCACTGAAAGAAACAATCGATATCCCTGTGCATCTTCATACACATGATACGAGCGGAAACGGCCTGTTTACATATGCCAAAGCAATTGAAGCAGGTGTCGATGTCGTCGATACAGCTGTGAGCTCGATGGCAGGGCTGACTTCACAGCCGAGCGCCAATTCTCTGTACCATGCGCTGCAGGGAATGGAGCGCCGTCCGAATATTGATATTGAAGCGCTTGAAGAGCTTTCGCAGTACTGGGAAGGCGTGCGTCACTATTACCGGGATTTTGAGAGCGGCATGAATGCCCCTCACTCTGAAGTGTACATGCATGAAATGCCCGGCGGACAGTACAGCAATCTTCAGCAGCAGGCTAAAGGCGTCGGCCTTGACGACCGCTGGAACGAAGTGAAGGAAATGTACAGACGCGTCAATGATCTTTTTGGAGATTTGGTGAAAGTGACCCCGTCTTCTAAAGTAGTTGGCGATATGGCCCTGTTTATGGTTCAAAACAATCTGACAGAAAATGATATCTTCGAGCGCGGCGAGACGCTTGATTTCCCTGATTCAGTTGTAGAGCTGTTTGAAGGCTATCTCGGCCAGCCGCATGGCGGGTTCCCGGAAAAACTGCAAAGAATCATCCTGAAAGGCAGAGACCCGATTTCAGTGAGACCGGGAGAGCTGCTTGAACCGGTTGATTTTCCTGCCTTAAAAGAAGAACTGTTTGAAACACTCGGACGTCAGGTAACAAGTTTTGATGCGATTGCCCATGCGCTTTACCCTAAAGTCTTCCTCGACTACGCTAAGACGTTTGAGCAATTCGGTGATATTTCTGTACTCGATACACCTACGTTCCTGTACGGAATGAGGCTTGGCGAAGAGATTGAAGTTGAAATCGAACAGGGGAAAACCCTGATTGTAAAGCTTGTATCAATAGGCGAACCTCAGCCTGACGGTACGCGGGTTGTGTATTTTGAACTGAACGGCCAGCCGCGTGAAGTTATTATCCGCGATGAAAACGTCAAGGCGACGGTTACCGCCAAAATGAAAGCAGATAAAGGCAATAAGGATCACATTGGCGCGACAATGCCCGGCACAGTCATTAAAGTGCTTATCGAAAAGGGCGAAAAAGTAAGCAAAGGCGATCATCTTCTTCTTACTGAAGCTATGAAAATGGAAACGACCGTTCAGGCCCCATTCTCAGGCACCATAAAAGAGATTCATGTTTCAAACGGAGAAGCCATTCAGACTGGTGATCTGCTGATTGAAATGACTGTATAACTCTCATTTGTAAAAACGTCAAAGACAAGAGCCCGGTGTAAACCCCGCTCTTGTCTTTTTCTATTTGGAAGCCTATCATTTCTTTCATTCGCCTGGGGAAAACAGTACAATCATGAAAGAGGTGATTGTCATGAAGACAGCAGCAGTCTGGTTCAGAAGAGATTTGAGGCTGCAGGATCATACAGCCCTGTCTGAGGCCGTAAAATGGGCAGAAGAACATAACGGAAAGCTGTTTTTGTTTTTTCAGCTGAATCCAGCTTTTCTCGAAAAGCCGGCAGACTTCCGCCATCACTATTTTTTTCAGACATTAAAGGCGTTTATGGACAACTGCAGGGATCATAAAATTGCCTTTCATCTGATGTATGGCGAGACAGAAGAAATAATGGAAATGGTTATTGAAAAGGTGCCTGAGATCAACCTGTTTTTATTTAATGAAGATGAAACAGGCTACGGAAAAGAACGTGATGACAAGGTGAAAAGGGTTCTGAAAGAAAATGAGGTCGATTACTGGACATTTCAGGATCATTTCCTTCATGGGGCCCGGGAAGTGAAAAAGCAGGACGGCTCCCTTTACAAAGTCTACACGCCTTATTACAAAGCGTGGAGCAAGCTTGAAAAAAAACAGCCTGCTGAAATCGATCTGAAAAAACTCAGTGCCTGCTCCGTTTCCATACAGGACCTCCCAGATACAGGTGCTGAAAAGCTCGAGGAGATGATCGGCAGCCTTGAAGAAAGGGAGGACATCGGGGAAGAAGCTGCGTTAAAAACCCTGAAGGAGTTTACAGACGAAAAATTAAAAGATTACCATAAAAAAAGAGACCTTCCGGCTGAAGCGGGGACGAGCAGGCTCTCAAGATATTTAAAAACTGGAACCATCTCTATCCGCACCGTCTATCACCACATCATGCAGACTGAGGATCATCCTCAGGATACGGGAAAAGAAACATTTATCAAGGAGCTTGCCTGGCGGGACTTTTATAATATGGTGTACGTTCAGTTCCCGAACAGCGTGAAGGAAGAAGC
Organism: Metabacillus sp. cB07; assembly: GCF_016839225.1. Taxonomy (NCBI): domain Bacteria; kingdom Bacillati; phylum Bacillota; class Bacilli; order Caryophanales; family Bacillaceae; genus Metabacillus; species Metabacillus sp. cB07. The sequence goes on from NZ_CP069296.1 coordinate 1,733,390, forward strand.
GGATAAGCGCTACCGGTCAATCAAATGGAATACGGATAAAGAGAGGCTGAAAGCGTGGAAAGAAGGTAAAACAGGCTATCCGATCGTTGATGCGGGCATGAGGCAGCTGAATGAAGAGGGATGGATGCATAACCGGCTGAGAATGATCACAGCTTCCTTTTTAACGAAAGATTACTTGCTTGACTGGAGACTCGGGGAGGCGTATTTTGCAGAAAAACTTGTCGATTATGAGCCCGGATCCAACATTGGAGGATGGCAGTGGGCAGCATCTGTCGGAACAGACCCGGTCCCGTATTTCAGAGTGTTTAATCCGGTCACGCAATCAAAAAAGTTTGATCCGGACGGAGAGTACATCAAAAAATACGTGCCCGAGCTTCGGGACGTTGACGTGAAACGAATTCATGAGCCGTGGAAGATGAGCAGCGGGGAGCAGAAAGAAGCAGGCTGCATCATCGGAACCGATTATCCGGAACCTACAGTTAATCACAGCGAACAGCGGGTAAAAGCAATTGAAATGTTTCAGGGCATATAAAAAAGAGAGGCGTCATCGCCTCTCTTTTTATATGGCTTTCTTATCTTCTTTGTTTTTTAAAGCCTCACGGTTAATGCGGTTGCGGCTGATCAGCAGGATGAAATAGCTCAGCACGCCGAACAGACAGGAAATGATCAGTGCGTGGGCCAGGGCAACACCAAGGTTCAGCCCGGTTAATACGACAAGCGCGCCTGATGCGACCTGCATGGAAATAAGGGCAAATGCTATGATCCATCCATAATAGACGACTTTCTGATGTTTATAGTGCTTAACTGCGGTATAAGCAGCATATGCCACCCAAACGAAAATCAGAGCAGCTGCAAATCTGTGGCCCATTTGAATCCACTCATGCAGGGTTGCCGGCAGTCCGTATGGTCTGTTGCTGCACATCGGCCATTCCGGACATGCGAGGCTTGCGCCTTTATGTCTGACAAATGCGCCTGTATAGACCACGATATATGTGTAGCTGATGATGCCGATGCTGTGGAATTTCATCCTTTTATCAATAATAAGGGACTCTGTATCAAACTTTTTGTCCACTTCAAAAATCAGCAGGGTGAGCAGCAGCACTGATGCAAAAGAGATAAGAGAAATACCGAAATGCAGGGCAAGAACGGCATCAGACTGTCCCCATTTTACTGCGGCTGCACCAATAAGCGCCTGAAGAATCAGGAAGAAAAATGAAAGTGCGGCCAGAAATTTCGTTTCCCGCTTATGTCCAATCTTGATCCAGGAAGTAACAGCAAGCAGTAGGACAAGAATCCCAGCAAGGCCGCTGACCACCCTGTGGCTGAGCTCAATGACAAGCTCCGGGGTAATTTCAGACGGAATCAGTTCTCCGTGGCAAAGCGGCCATGAATCTCCGCATCCTGCGCCGGATTCCGTTTTTGTGACAAGCGCTCCCCCTAGAAGCACAAGAAGCATCACAAGTGTTGTGAGCACACCAATTCCTTTTAATGCTCGATGCAAGATGTTCACCTTCTTATTCGTAGTAATGAGCTTATGAAAACCGGACATTTCAAAGTCCGGCCAGGCAACAAATAATGACAATATCTATCTACTGTTTATTATACTGGCAAAACAGATTGAATGAAAAGGAATGATATGGAGAAATCCCATTAGAATCATTTTTTCGCAAAAGATTCCATTATCTATAAAAAATTCCTGACAGGTATGATAGAATGTTAACGTGGTCATAAAGGTATGCCATTTATTTTTAGAGTATCAGTGAATGAATTGCTTTTCAATGAATTAGCCGGCTCTCCTGTTCTGCTTCACAATTTCGACAAAACTTCTTCATATTTTGTTCACAAAACAAGAACCGATTATGGTTTAATATCAAGAAGGAAGCGATTTTGAAAATATTGCTTAATTTAGTATGATATAGCAAGCTGCACAGCCGGCAGCAGAGCAAAAAGGGGGACTGTCATACGTGCCAGATTCAAGGACCTCGAAAGAAACGGGATTCGGTGAGGTAGTTTATGAAACAACCGTATTAAAAGACTTTTTGAGCCTTATCAAAATGGGAATCGTTAATTCCAATTTGATTACCGCTTTTACAGGCATCTGGCTTGCGCTGTATTTTAACGGGCAAAGTTTTCTTGGGAATATTGACACAGTTCTGTATGCGCTCTCAGGATCAGCTCTTGTGATTGCAGGATCTTGTGCCATTAACAACTTTTATGACCGTGACATAGACCATATTATGGAGCGGACAAAGACGAGGCCGACTGTCACAGGCAGAATGAATCCAATTCAGGCGCTGTGGATTGGTGTTTTATTGCTTGCATTCGGATTTATCATGCTTTCCATGACAACGGCAGCAGCAACGCTTATCGGGTTGATCGGCGTAATTACATACGTCTTTTTATATACAATGTGGACAAAACGCCACTATACGCTTAATACAGTTGTCGGCAGCATCTCCGGTGCCGTTCCTCCTCTCATAGGATGGGCAGCTGTTGATGCAGACCTCAGTGTGACGGCATGGGTATTGTTCATGATCATGTTTATCTGGCAGCCGCCCCATTTCCTCGCTCTCGCAATGAAGCGGGTTGAGGAATACCGGGCAGCCGGGATACCAATGCTGCCTGTCATACACGGATTTGCTGTTACAAAAAGGCAAATGATGGTGTGGGTAATCTGTCTGTTGCCTTTGCCGTTTTACTTGTTTCAGCTCGGGGCTGCATTCATCATTCTGGCAACTGTCCTGAACATCGGCTGGCTGGTGATTGCCCTGTCAGGCATAAGGGCTAAGGATGACCTAAAATGGGCAAAGTGGATGTTTATTTATTCGCTGAACTACTTAACGATCCTTTTTGTGGCGATGGTACTTTTCACGATCAACTAGGTTAGAAATTCTTTCTTTTAGGAATTTACATAGAAGGAATTGACGATTCCTGTTTAGCATGCGGGGATTAATTTACTGAAAGAGGGGTTTGATTTAGCTATGGAAAAGAGGCTGACAAAATTTCGTCTCGTTGCCGTATTTGCAATGCTGACACTTGTCCTAGCCGGCTGTGGTGAACCATATCTTTCCGCTCTTCAACCAGCTGGTGAAGTAGCGGATATGCAGTACTCGCTTATGATTTTGAGTACACTCATCATGGTCATTGTAATCGCAGTCGTAACTGTGATCTTCATTTATGTGGTTGTGAAGTTCAGACAGCGCAAAGGTGAGGAAAATAAAATTCCTGAGCAAGTAGAGGGAAGTCATAAACTGGAAATCATTTGGACTGTTATTCCTATTCTTTTACTGCTTGTGCTGGCGGTTCCTGTTGTTTCTGCAACATTTGAGCTTGCAGACGTTAAGGCGATGGACAAAAAAGACCGCAAGCCTGAAGATGCAGTCGTTGTAAACGTCAGAGCAAACCTTTACTGGTGGGAATTCGAGTATCCTGACTACGGGATCATCACGAGCCAGGATTTAGTTGTGCCGACAGATGAAAGGGTTTACTTTAATCTGATTGCTTCCGATGTTAAGCATTCATTCTGGGTGCCTTCTGCAGGCGGAAAAATGGATACAAACACGGAAAATGTGAATAAATTCTGGCTTAATTTTGACGGTGACCGTGCTGAGCAGGCCGGAGAATATTTCTACGGTAAATGTGCTGAGCTTTGCGGACCTTCACACGCTTTGATGGATTTTAAAGTTGAAACAAAATCCAAGGAAGAGTTTGTTCAGTGGGCTGAAGAAATGAAAAATGCCAAAGCTGTTGCATCTTCTGACCTTGCTAAAGAGGGAGAGAAGCTGTTCCAGGAAAAAAGCTGTATCGGCTGTCATGCTGTCACTCCGGTGGATGAGCGTCCTGAACAGGCAAGAACTGCTCCAAACCTTGCAAGCTTCGGCGAGCGTTCACGAGTTGCAGGAATTCTTCCTCATAATGAAGAGAACATCAGAAACTGGCTTAAAGATCCTGAACAGTACAAACCGGGCAATAAAATGACAAAAACATATCCGGAACTGAATGATCAGGAACTTGATGCTCTTACAGAATACTTAAGCGGCTTGAAGGTAGAAGCCAAATAAGATTGTCTTAGCAGAATAAAAGGGAGGTAACACTGTGAGTACGTTAACTCAGAAAAAAGGGTTCGGCGCAGTTCTCTGGGACTACCTGACAACGGTAGACCATAAGAAAATCGCCATCCTTTACCTGGTTTCCGGCGGCTTCTTCTTCCTCGTGGGAGGTCTGGAAGCGATGCTGATCCGTATTCAGCTCGCTGTACCGGATAATGATTTCATCTCAGCCGGACTATATAATGAAGTATTGACTATGCATGGCACGACCATGATATTCCTGGCAGCGATGCCGCTGATTTTTGGATTTATGAACGCGGTTGTACCGATTCAGATCGGAGCGCGCGACGTTGCATTTCCTTTCTTGAACTCACTTGGGTTCTGGCTTTTCTTCTTTGGAGGATTGTTCCTGAACATGGGTTGGTTTTTAGGGGGAGCACCTGATGCAGGCTGGACGAACTATGCGTCGCTTGCCCTCAATTCACCGGGACACGGAATTGATTTTTATCTTCTGGGTCTTCAGATATCAGGTTTCGGAACTCTTATTGCAGGGATTAACTTCCTGGCAACAATCATTAACATGCGTGCGCCTGGTATGACTTATATGCGCATGCCGCTCTTTACCTGGACAACATTTGTTGCATCTGCACTTATCTTATTTGCTTTCCCGCCGCTTACTGTGGGTCTTGCAATTATGATGTTTGACCGTGTATTCGGAACTGGGTTTTTCGTTCCTGAGCTTGGCGGAAATACGATTATCTGGGAGCATTTATTCTGGATCTTCGGACATCCTGAGGTTTACATCCTGATTCTTCCTGCATTCGGAATTTTCTCTGATGTCCTTCCTCATTTTTCTAAAAAGCGTCTTTTCGGATACTCTTCCATGGTATTCGCAACTGTGCTTATCGGCTTTTTAGGATTCATGGTATGGGCGCATCATATGTTTACAACTGGTCTTGGACCGATTGCAAATGCCATTTTCGCCGTTGCCACAATGGCAATTGCTGTTCCTACGGGCATTAAGATCTTTAACTGGATGTTTACTATGTGGGGCGGAAGCATCCGCTTTACGGTTCCGATGATCTGGTCTGTAGCTTTCATTCCGACATTTGTAATGGGCGGAGTAACAGGAATCATGCTTGCCGCTGCTCCAACAGATTATCAGTATCATGACACGTATTTCGTTGTAGCCCACTTCCACTACGTTATTGTAGGCGGAGTTGTCATGGGATTGTTTGCAGGCCTTCACTACTGGTGGCCGAAAATGTTTGGAAAAATGCTCGGCGAAAAGCTTGGCGTCGTTACATTTGTCCTGTTCTTTACAGGATTCCATTTAACTTTCTTTATTCAGCATTTCCTTGGACTGATGGGGATGCCGCGCCGTATTTTCACATTCCTGCCTGGCCAGGGACTTGAAATGGGTAACTTAATCAGTACAGTCGGTGCATTCCTGATGGCAGCCGGAACAATCGTATTGCTCTGGAACATCATTATTTCATCGATTAAAGGTGAAAAAGCTGCAGGAGATGCATGGGGAGACGGGCGCAACCTTGAGTGGGCCGTTTCATCACCGGCACCTGAATACAACTTTAAACAAACTCCGCTTGTACGCGGACTTGATGCACTTTGGGTAGAAAGAATGGAAGGCAATAAAGGAATGACTCCAGCAGAACCGCTTGGCGATATTCACATGCCTAATGGATCGATTCTTCCTTTGATCATGTCTTTCGGACTGTTCGTTGCTGCATTCGGACTGCTTTATCATTCAGAACACGCATGGGGCATCCCGGTTGTTATCATCGGATTTGGCATTACTCTAGGCTGTATGTTCCTGCGTTCCATCATTGATGATCACGGTTATCACATCCACAAAGAAGATTTGATGAATGATGATAACGATAAGGGGGTAAAGGCATAATGCATGTTGAGGAAAAATTGACAGCTGAAACGTTCCCTGCCTCACCTGAAAAGGCGACCCTTGAAGGCAAAAATAAATTTTTGGGCTTCTGGCTCTTCCTTGGCGGAGAGACAGTCCTGTTCGCATCGTTGTTTGCGACGTTCCTGGCTCTCAGGGATTCTGACAACGGAGGGGCAACTACCCAGGAAATGTTTGAGCTTCCGCTCGTATTTGCTGCAACGATGCTTCTTTTGACAAGTTCACTGACCAGTGTATATGCAATGTATCACATGAAGAACTTTCAATTTAAAAAAATGCAGCTTTGGATGGGAATCACGGTTCTATTAGGAGCTGCCTTCCTAGCACTTGAGATTTATGAATTTAATCATTATATTCATGAATACAAATTCACGATTACAAGCAGTGCACTCGGGTCTGCCTTTTACACGCTTGTCGGAACACATGGTGCCCACGTGGCATTCGGTCTCCTTTGGATTACAACATTGATGGTCCGCAATGCAAAAAGAGGACTGAACTTATACAACGCACCTAAATACTACGTTGCAAGTCTTTACTGGCATTTCATTGACGTTGTATGGGTATTCATCTTCACAGTTGTATACTTAATGGGAATGGTGGGATAAACTGATGGCAAATCAAAACTCAGGAAACCCAAAAGTAGATCTTGCTTATCGCCGCAAGAAAAACAAAGAAGATATGAAGTATCAGGTTGTAACCTTTGCACTGATGATCTTTCTGACTGTCGTTGCGTTTGTTGCAATCGGATATGACGGCATAGCAGAATGGTTTAAGATTCCATTTATCCTTCTTCTTGCTGTCGTACAGGTTATTTTCCAGCTTTACTACTTTATGCACATGAGCCACAAAGGACATGAGGTGCCTGCGCTTTTCCTTTATTCAGGAATCGGCGTTGCCTTTTTGACAGTCCTTGCTTTTGTCACAATCATTTGGTGGTAAGTTCTGATCCGGCTGATTTTTCAGCCGGATTCTTTTTATGTTTTCTTTCAGTCAATCCTGCGGGACGCCTGTCTTTGTCATAGAACGTTCATTGATAGCGCTTCATCTAAGGTGTATAATAAGACAAGGAGTATTAGCAGAAATAGGAGTTGAACTCATTGTTAAATTTAGAAATGTTTGGCTTTAGAGCAATGTGGAGCCCGATTTTTTTTCTGTTTACAGCAGGCATTCTTGTGCTCTATTTCCTTGCAGCAGGGCCTCTGAGAAGCAGATTTAAAGAAAGCGCTCCTGTCACGATCAAACAGAAAGCTCTGTTCACGTCGTCCATTCTGCTTCTTTATGCGGTAAAAGGCAGTCCTCTGGATTTAATGGGGCATTTAATGTTCAGTGCACATATGACACAAATGGCCCTCTTATATTTGCTCGTTCCGCCGCTTATGATTTACGGTGTGCCCGTATGGATGTGGAGAGCCATCATATACAGACCGGGAATTAAACAGACGGTTTCCTTCCTGTCCCGTCCGCTGATTGCCCTTTTTGTATTTAATGGCGTATTTTCGCTCTATCATATTCCTCTTGTTTTTGATGCGGTGAAAACAGACCATATTCTTCATGCGGCTGTTACCATCTTTATTTTTATTGCCGCAATGCTTATGTGGTGGCCTCTATTAAATGAGCTTCCCGAATGGAGAGAGCTTGGCGGAATTAAGAAGATCGGCTACATATTTGCAAATGGAATGCTGCTTACACCGGCCTGTGCGCTGATTATCTTTGCAGAGACATCTTTGTATTCCACCTACTCGAATCCAAGCGCCTGGGCCAGCGCTCTTGAGCTGTGCGTTCCTGCAAGCATGCTGGCAGGTCTTGATCTGACAGGACCGGAAATGTTTAATACCCTTCCTCTAGTTGAAGACCAGCAGCTTGGCGGCATCATGATGAAGATTATTCAGGAATTTGTCTATGGAGGACTGCTCGGAATTATTTTCTTTAAATGGGCCCGTAAAGAAAGAGAGAAAGACGAACTTGAAGAACGCAGCCGTCTTGCTCCTCAGCCGGTAAAATAAGATACGCTCCGGTTTTTCTGCTTATCAATCTATGATTACTATATTAGGAGCTGCCAATATGAACGTACCTCTTTTACCTACAATCAGTACAGCCTTTATCGTTCTCAGCGCTGCAGCCGTTGCCGTTGGATGGTATCTTATCAAACAGCGGAGAATAGAGGCGCATCAGAAGGCGATGATGACGGCCGCTGTATTTGCAGTAATCTTTTTTATTGTCTATGCATCGCGGACGATCTTTGTCGGGAACACTGCTTTTGGCGGACCGGATTCGATTAAAATCTACTATACTGTATTTTTGATTTTCCATATCACTCTTGCAACTGTAGGGGCAGTGCTTGGAATCATCATGCTGGTCTCAGGTTTTAAAAACAGGCTCGCAAGGCACAGAAAGCTTGGACCCGGAACAAGCATCATCTGGTTTTTTACTGCAATCACAGGAGTTGCTGTTTATTTTCTCCTTTATATTCAATACAAAGGCGGAGAAACGACATCTGTTTTTAAAGCGATATTGGGATTTTAATTGTTGAAGCAATAGAATGAAAGATTTCTATTGCTTCTTTTTTTATGCTCTAATCTTGAAAAAACGCTCTGCAGGAAGTATAGGACGCTCATTATGGCCATAAAATGAAAGTATGAGGGAGTTCTTGAAAGGGAGTGTCGGGAAGATGATCGAAATTATAACAGACCGGCTTTTAATTATTCCTTGTTCACTGGATATTGCAAAGTCGCTGATTTTTCACAGAAAGGAACTGGAAACCCGGTCCCCGATTGGAATACCCTGTGCCTGGCCTTCTTCTGCTGTAAGAGGGATGCTCCCGCTGTTTATTGAAAAGCTCGAGAAAAACGATCAGGAGCACGGATTGGGTCTTTGGCTGATCATTTTATACAATGAAAAAAGAATTATCGGAGATTTGTTTCTTCAGGGAATACCTGATGACAGCGGGACAGTCGAGCTGAGCTACAACATTCATGAAGCGGCTGATGAAGAAAGTCTGACCTATGAAGCGATTGATGCTGTCATGGAATGGCTGACAAGTGAACGAAAAGTAGCCAGTATTCAGATGGAGTGTCTGGATGAGAACAGCAAATCCATCAAACTGTTTGAAAAGCTCGGTATGATCTGCACGAAAAAAGAAGATGTTTTCTTATCCTGGGAGCTGAAAAAGAAAGCGTAGAAGAGGGGTGTGCAGCATAGGCGAAGCCAAAAAAAGAATGGAAGCAGATCTGCCATTTTTTCAAGCTGCACCCGGGGAGGATTTATTTGTCCGCCTTAGAGAGCTGACTTATTCGGGTCATAAGCTTAAAGCCGTTCAAGTAAGTGCATCCCCTTTCATTAATTGGAGGTCCAGCAAGTTGGACAGGCAAATGAGCGGTCTCCTTGAAGAATGGAGAAGTCAGGGATGTCACTTGGTTTTTTTTGATCACATGCCTCTCTCATTCAAAAGGAAGTATGGAGTTGAAAAGTTAATAAGGGCAAGGGAATGGAGAATGGCTCCCGAATGCCTTTATTTACGGTCATTTAACAGTTCCTGTGAAGTATTTGAAGCCAATGGAATCAGCGGTAAATACTTGTCAAAACAGATCGTGAAGAAATTATCGGGGCATCGAACCTGCCTGATTTCTTCTTCTGACGACCTCACGGAACTCAAGAGTGCGGCTCAATACTCCCTTTTTGCAGCGAATAACGACAAAGGTGAAGCCATTGGCTATATGAAATGTTTCATGGCCGATCAAAAGCTTCATATAAAAGAATGGGCCGCAATCAGCCCGAAAGCCAAACCGGCCCTTTGGAACAAAATCAGGACGCTTCCAGCGAATGAATTAATCTTGACACTGCAAGAGAGTGATTCATTTCCATATCAGTTGAAAAATCCATTTTTATCAAGCCGTCAGCTTCCAGTCTTTATTGGAAAAATCATTAATTTGCCTGATTTTATGGCTGTGTTTCCTTTTAACAACGCAGAGAGTCCCCTGTACTTGCGAGTAACGGATTCATCCTTGCCTGCAAACAGCGGCATATATTGCATCGAGGACGGGAAGGGAAGAGCTGTTCAATCAGCCGGCTGCAGAAGTGTGGTGTCTGTTGAGAGCAGTATTCTCGCTGCGCTCCTTTTTAAAAGCCTGAATCCGGGCATGCTTTATGGGGCCGGGTATATAAACGGCTCTAAGCACGATGTGAGACTTCTTGAAAAGACATTGCCGGGAGAAAAACCGTATTGTTTTTTATAAAATAAGAGCCGGACAATTTCAGTCCGGCTCTTGCAATTTAAATTTTAAATGTAAAGCGGATAATCCCTGCTTCTCTTGCAGAGTTGTAGATAATTAAAATCATCGGGCCGATGAAAAATCCAAGGACGCCGAACAGTTTCAGTCCAAGATACATGGAGATCAGTGTTGCAAGCGGGGAAAGACCAATGTGGCTTCCCATGACTTTCGGTTCAACTGTCCTTCTGATGATTAAAAGGACCGCAGTCAGGATGCCGAGTTTTGCTGCAAGAATAGTATCTCCGGAGATAAGGTGATACAGCGTCCATGGACCCATAATGATGATGGAGCCGATAATCGGTATCACATCAATCACCCAAATGATGATGGCCATGACAAGAGCGACCTCGGGCATAATCAGCATCAGACCGATAAAGGAAGCGATAAAAATAATGATGCTTACAAGAAACTGAGCTTTGACAAAGCCGAAAATAACATAGGACATGCGGTTAATCATAAAGTTTACTTTTTGCGCAGTGTTTTCCTTCATATGTGCATACATGCGCATCTTCAGATTGGGCAGCTCCAGCATGAAAAGAAACAGTGCGATTAAAAATACGAGCATGTTGACCATATAATCGGGAATGTTCGTTATGATCGTTTTCACATTTTCGATGTTAACGGAGCTTGCAAGATCTGCTTTTGTCTTCTCAAGAAATTCTTTTACCTGATTGCTGATTTCATTTACAAATTCGGGAGGAAGATCTTTTGCCGAGTGTGTAAATCTTTCTTCAATTTCATTCCAGGCAACCGTAATTTCATTTATGTACTCAGGCGCATTTTCAATCGTAATGATTGCTTCACCGACAACCTTCGTCGTAATGAAATAGCCGCTTACAGCAATGAGACATAAAAACAGCAAAAAGGTGATAAGGACACTCAGTTTCCGCTGAAGTTTTGCACGGTTCTGCAAAAGCCTGACAAGCGGCTCCAGCAAAAGTGCAGTCAGAAAAGCCATAATGAGAGGAACTGAGATCGGCAGAAGAAAATAGATGATCAGCCCGATCAGGACTATGAATAATGCAGTGAGGAGGCGCCGCTTAGTAAATATAGTAGACAATCTTTTGCTCCTTTCAATCTTTCTCTCTAAATTATAGTACGAAAGTACGGAATTAAGGAACGGAATTTTGGCAATTCTTCAAAAAAGTTTTAAAAATAAAGAAAATAAAAAACAAAAGCTGCGAGAGCTTTTGCTTTTTTGCATCTGCTTCTGCACTGGACAGAAACAGATCTTATACGATGCGTCCGATTTCTTCTTTCAGCTGTTTCAGAAGATTTTTGCTTGTGTTTAAAACAGCATTTGGAAAATCCTCGCCTTCTCCGTATTCAACACCATGAGGATAATAGTGCTTTCCAAGAAGGGGAGTCATGAGTTTTATCACCGCATGTCTCGATCCGATATCACCTTCAGCAGCATAGCCTGGAATGCGCAGGTAGAACGTTTCCCCTTTGTTTTCAAACTTGCGGTCATATGTAACGCGCTCATAATCCCATTGCCCTGCACGGACAATTCCAAGATCATCCATGATTTCATCCAGTCTGTTCAGTTCAACCGTAAGCCCGTCAAGTCCCGTGTTTTCCATTTTCATTATGTATTCCCTCCTAAAAACCTTGTCGCGGCATTTTCATTAGTAAAGCGCTTTAATGAACTCCCCTTCAATCATAGTACGAATGCATCGAACTTTCAATCTTTACCTTTTATTTTACATCTTTATCTTGTTTTTGGACAAACTGGGTGTATCGGAACTTTTCGTTCACATATCGTTTGTCAGGGAGGATAAAAGATGCAAAAAGTGAGAGATATTATGTCTGAAGATATTCAAGTATGTACACCGCTTGATAATGTTTATGAGGCTGCTGTTAAGATGAGGGACTGGGATGTAGGCTCGATTCCCGTAGTCGAAGGCGATAAGCTGATTGGAATGATTACAGACCGTGATTTGGTTATCCGTGGAATAGCTGAAAAACATCCGGGGTCTAACAAGGTGACAAATGTAATGAGTGATCACCTCTGTACTATCGGCCCGGATGCAACAGCGGAAGAAGCTGCAGGGCTCATGGCCGAGCATCAGATCAGACGGCTTCCTGTAGTGGAAAATGGCCGAATGCTCGGGATGGTTTCACTGGGAGACCTGTCACTTAATCATCTGTCAGACCAAAGAGCGGGAACAGCGCTCTCAGACATTTCCGAACACGGCAGCCATTTGCACTGAAGAATAAAGGAGCATGCAGCTGCATGCTCCTTTTTAAACGATTTAGCCCTCCTGAACCGTACGATTTGAAAAAAAACCTGTTTTTTGATTAAATGACCTATAAAAGGATATACTATCTGCCAATCTTGTGAAATACTGTTTACTAGTATATAGATTTTGCTGTTTCATATAATGGCAGAAACGAAAGACCTGGAGGGATGAAAGCTGGGCGGTATATTTAAGACGTTTTTTCTTTTGCTGATTATTGCAGGTTCTTATTTTTTATATATTCAGTATGGAAATCATGAGCAGCCGATCAGACAGCAGGATGAGAGCGAACAGCTCGCCGGGCAGTCTGAAGAGCAGCTGAACGTGCCGGAAGAAGGGGTATTATCCTTCATTGGAAAATCATCAGATGATATCGTGAATACACTGGGGGAGCCAGTCAGGATTGATCCGTCTTCCTACGATTATGAATGGTGGATTTATAATCAGAATGACAGGCAATATCTGCAGGTTGGAGTGAAGGACAATAAGGTTGTCACCGTTTATGCAATTGGACCTGATGTCAATGTGAATCCTTATAAGCTCGGACAGCCTGCCGGAGATGTTTTTAAAACAAATTCTATATCCTCAAGCATTTCCATTGATTTAAATGGCAGTTCCTATCGATTTGAAATGTCCGAGGAAGACATGAACACGAGGCCTATTGTGCAGATTGGAGATATTTTTGTTCAGCTTTACCTGGATAAATTTGACGGAGAACTGTCGAGCATAAGGGCCCTGGATAAAGAGACCCTCATCAAGCAGAGGCCATACGAAGTGGTTTACAGAGGGGAACTTCTTGAACCCGCCGAACTGACAGATGAACAGTGGAAGGCGGTTGAAGAAGGCGCAGAAAAGCAGATTTTGGATCTGACAAACGTGATCCGCGACAGGCACGGCGTACCGCCTGTAGAATGGGATCAAATGACTTCAGAGGTTGCTTTCGGGCACAGCAATGATATGCTCGTCAACAATTACTTCTCTCATGAGTCACCAACTGAAGGAACTCTTGGCGACAGACTGAAAGAAGGAGGAGTCACTTATCAGCTTGCGGGTGAAAATATTGCTGCCCAGTACATTGACGGCATTGCTGCTGTTGAAGGCTGGCTTAACAGCAAAGGCCACAGAGAAGCCCTGCTGAACCCTGAATTTACAAAGCTTGGTGTCGGTGTTAACGAGCTTTACTATACACAGAACTTCATCAGGCCTTTTGAATAAAGACAGAAAGACATCCGGGCTGGATGTCTTTTCTTATGCTTTGCGGTATGCTCTTCGTTCGGCATAGGCTTTACAAAGCCTGCACACATGGATTTTCTTCTGTTTTTCCCCAAGATAAACCTCTGAATGCTTCACTTTCTTTTTACAGAAATAACAGGTCTTTTTAAAAAATGGAAACATTGGATCCCCGCCTTATTGAGCTGGTCTGTCGATGATAAAAAAGCTTGCTGTACAATGGGCCATTAATTTTCCGTCATCCCGGACGACTCTGCCTTCTGTCACAAGCGTTTTGCTGCCCTTATGGATAAGAGATGCGGTGCAAGTGAGTTCTGAGCCTATGCCAGGAGCCACATAGTTGATCTTCATTTCAGACGTTACAGCTGCAAGATGGCCTGGCAGGACGTGATGGACGAGAGAGCCCATTGCAGAGTCAAGCAGAGTAGCAGTGATGCCTCCGTGCACAATATCCAGTGAATTTTGAATTAAAGGGGTGTTCGGTATTTTTAAAATAAATTCATTTTCCCTGTATTCCCCGCTTGGCGCAAGGAATGCTCCTATGTATGTACCGTTTTCTTTTTGCGCTTTCTTTTGCAGTCCCAAAAGAAACAGCTCGGCTGCTTGAAGATCTTCCTCCTTTATTTCAGCCAAAAGCTTCGCAATTTCTGCCTTTTCCATGTCTCACTCATCCTTTCTGTGCTGCTTTTATCTTATCAGCTGCTGCAAACTGAGCGCAATCAGGATTTTCCAGTGAAGGATGTAAATGACACTTCCTTTGAAAAATTGGGCGAACCGATTGACCGTTCAAAAATAAAATAAAGCAGGCGAATGTAAGCAGAGGTGATCATAATGACTGAGAAAAAAGAACATCCATCTATTGCACAATTTAAAGAATTTGTAAAAAAACATCCAAAATTGATTTCAGAGGTAAGAAAAGGCGATAAAAAATGGCAGGAATTATTTGAAGACTGGTATCTGCTCGGAGAAAATGATGCTTCCTGGCAAAAATACAGGGAAGACGCGGCCGAGGCTGAAAGTGCAGAGGATAAAAAATCCGATTTTATGTCCAGAATGATGACGGCTGTTAAAAACATGGACGCAAATCAGATGAATCAGCATCTGTACAACATGAACAACACAATTTCTTCCATTCAAAATCTGTTTTCAACATTCGGGCTGACAAAAGGTGCTTCTTCAGGCCAGTCAAAAACGCAAAGTAATCCATTTTCTTTCAGAAAAGATTAAGCAGGAGCGGGTGAGATGAGAAAAGAAATTCAGGACATGATTGCAGCAGACAACGAATTAAAAAAGTTCATACGCGAGCAGCCGCAGTGGTACAGAAAGCTGTCGAGAAACCCGGGCGACACCGAATCAATGAAGCTTGCGATGATGAATTATTATCAAAAAACCATTCCTCACAAGGTAGCCCAATTTTCAAACTCCGTCAACATGGCTTCCATGATGCTCGGCATGCTACAGTCCATGAGGCAGCAGGATTAATAGAAGAGGGGTCAGGTAAAGACTTTCTCTTCTATTTTCTTTTATCCGGACATATTTGGCTTCTTTCTGGTGAAACTACCGTGAAAAGGAGGCGTTGTTTACTGTGAAACATTTTATTTTGCTGTTGGCTCTGGCTGCGGCTCTATCTGCATGTTCGAATGAAAAGCCCCGGCCTGAGGGGGAGGAAACGGTCCCTATGGAAGTCAGCATGCTTGGAGATGAGGCGGTTGAAACAGCCGTTCAGCCGAGGCAGCTCAATGTCACTCATCATGTTAAAGGAAGCAATGTATACATAGAATGCTACATCCCGAATTTTTCCTTTTCGGATGAGCGCGGGGAAAAGGTTAACGGAGAAGGCTATCTGAATCTGTATATTGACGGAAAAAAAACAGATGAAATTCATACAGCTGCATTTATCATAAAAGGACTGGACAAAGGAACCCATACGATTTTTATAGAAGTGCTCCACAACGACTCTTCCCGCTATCATCTGAAAAAGACGTGGAACGTCACAATCTGATGCAGGACGAGCCGCTCCATTTACCATTGAGGCGCAAACATGGTAGAATGTAGTTTGAGGTGATGTTTCTATGCTAGCTACAATGGAAAGTGTTCAATTGCTCGATGAAGCTGAGCTTCTTGGCGCATTAGTGGTACAATCAGAAATTGCGGAAGATTACCGCCGCACTTTAGATACATTAAGAAAAGACAAATCTGCACAGAAAGTGATTGCGCGTTTTGTTGAGATAAAGAATTTATATGAGGATGTTCAGCGTTTTGGTAAATACCATCCCCAATATAAAGAAATAACAAAAGCGATGAGAGATGCTAAACGGGAGCTCGACCTCCATGATGCAGTGTCTGCGTTTAAAAAAGCGGAGAAAGAGCTGCAGAATCTCCTTGATGAGATCAGCGTCGAACTTGGCACAGCCGTGTCGCAGAATATCAAAGTGCCGACCGGCAATCCGTTCTTTGATTCCGGGTCAAGCTGCGGGGGCGGATGCGGCTCCGGCGGGTCGTGCGGCTGTAAAGCATCATAAAAGCGAGGCTCAGCCTCGTTTTTTATGTCTGTTTTTTAAACGGATGCAGTCATCGCATAAATTACCGCAGCAAAACATCTTTTCCTGGGGCACATAAAAACGGTGGCGGAATACATAAAGATTTTTATCCTCTCTGACAAAAACGGTTTCAGCCGTCAGCCTTTTGCCGCGCATGGCGGTCCGTGCCGACTTCTCAATCAGTAAGGCAAGCTCATTTGCTGATGCATTTCCTTTGTGCGCAATATAAAGAAACGGGATGCCTGCTGTTTTTTTAACCGTGCACGCAAGGCGTTTGTCCTCATTCATAAGCCGCAGGAACAGCTGAAACGTCTGCTCAAGATCCAACTTGGCCAGCTCCTTTCAAAAAAGCTGCGTATTGTAAAAAAATTAGAAAATTGTTACACTTCAAGTGGAGAATATAAAAAGGGAGAATATGAACGATGTTTGATAAACGTC
Source organism: Metabacillus sp. cB07 (assembly GCF_016839225.1). Classification (NCBI taxonomy): domain Bacteria; kingdom Bacillati; phylum Bacillota; class Bacilli; order Caryophanales; family Bacillaceae; genus Metabacillus; species Metabacillus sp. cB07. The sequence continues at coordinate 1,750,091 of NZ_CP069296.1, forward strand.
AAGGCATTATTATATGGATGCATTCGTTAAAGCAGATTAAAATGCTCCGCAAATTCGGCAACATCCACTACGTATCAAAAAAATTAAAGTATGTCGTCTTATATTGTGACATGGAGCAGGTTGAACATACAATCGAAAAGGTTTCTTCCTTTTCATTCGTCAAGCATGCTGAACCGTCATATAAGCCCTTTCTTAAACTGGAGTTTGAATCGAAGATTGATAAAGCGAAAGAATATGACTATAAACTTGGCTTGTAAGAAAAAGCGCAGTCCTCGCGGCTGCGCTTTTTTTGATCTGTTAAGTCCGGCGTTTATTGCCAGGCAGGCAGATATCTGTTCATTCTGAGAATGCCTGTTAAATACTGATAATATAACTCTTTCTCAGCAAACTCTCCAGAGGATTTCACATTTAGTGCAATCATCGGTTTTTCAAGAGACTCCGAGAGCTCCTGGAATAGTTGGCGGCGCTTCGTTTCACCCGCCGGAATACCTTCAAGGCATAGATAGATGGCTTGAAATTGTCCCGGGTCAGTCGGCTGCATAACTACCGCAAAGGAAGACATGCTTCTTCCATCTGTATCTGTCTCCAAGATTAAAAATCTTGAGACACGGTGCGCATTAGCTTTAGATGTTTCAATCAGTTCATATAGGTCGGAATATCCTGCTCCAAGTTCGATAAAGCGCTGAATCATGCGTATTTGTCCCCCTGTTTGTTCGTTCTTCACATAATGTATCACTTTTTTGGAAAGTACGGTAGGTGATGATTTTATTTTCTTTCAGAAAAAATGTTAGAAGATGTATAGGGTCCGGATGATTAGTGGATAATGTTAGTAACAACATCGATCGAGATGTTGTTGCCAACCGCGGAGAAGACTTACGTTTCCCCATAAGTTCTTCCTCCGGTTTCTCCTCTCCCTTTGCCTTCTGCCCAAAAAAAGCGTGCTTTTTTTGGTTCAGAAGGACCCCGCAGGATGCCTGCGGGGTTTTTTTTAATGCATTTGCCCATTCTCTATGGTACGATAAAACAGGCTGTTTTCATGCAGTAAAGACATAAAATGACAGTGGTGAAAAAGATGAGAGTAGTTTCTGGGAGCTGCAAGGGCCGCCCGCTTAAGGGTGTACCGGGTACGTCAACGCGCCCTACAACTGATAAAGTGAAAGAATCCATTTTTAATATCATCGGGCCTTATTTTGAAGGAGGTCTTGCTGTTGACCTGTTTGGAGGAAGCGGAGGTCTTGGGATCGAAGCGCTCAGCAGGGGAATGGATACGTGCATATTTGTAGACAGAGAAGCAAAAGCAATCGCAACGATACATAAAAATTTAGAAGCCTGCCGCTTTCAGGGTCAGGCCGAGGTTTACCGGAATGATGCAGAGAGAGCACTGAAAGCGATGGCAAAGAGAGAGCTGTCCTGTGAGCTCATGTTTTTGGATCCGCCGTATAAGAAACAAAAATTGAAAGCGCTTATCGAATTAATAGACGAGCTTAAACTTTTGAAGACAGGCGGCATCATTGTGGCTGAGCATGATCATGATGTTGAATTGCCGGAAACAATCGGAGCTTTTGTGATGACGAGGAAAGAAACATACGGCATCAGCGGGGTATCCATTTTTGCACACACAGATAAAGGGACGGGGGAGTAAGATGGCAAGCATTGCAGTTTGTCCGGGAAGCTTTGATCCTGTGACTTACGGACACTTGGATATTATTAAACGGGGAGCAAAAGTTTTTGATCATGTTTATGTGTGCGTCCTGAATAATTCTTCTAAAAATCCGCTCTTTAATGTGGATGAGCGCATCGAGCTGCTGCAGGAAGTGACAAAGGATATGCCGAATGTCACGGTGGAGTCGTTTAAAGGCCTTCTGATTGAATATGCAAACAGCAAAAAAGCAAGCACGATCTTAAGAGGGCTCCGTGCAGTGTCGGATTTTGAATATGAGATGCAGATCACATCCATGAACAGAGTGCTTGATGAGAATGTTGAGACCCTGTTTATGATGACGAACAATCAGTATTCGTTCCTCAGCTCAAGCATTGTAAAAGAAGTGGCCAAGTACAGGGGAGATATTTCAGAGCTTGTTCCAAAGCCTGTTGAGCACGCCCTTAAACAAAAATTCAACAAATAAAATCAAGAGGTCTCATGAATTGAGGCCTCTTTTTTATGAGGATTCTTCACTTTCTCTGAAGCATTCTCTTGGCATAGATGATGACATAGACGGATAGTGAGAAAAGTGTAATAACAGGACCTGTTTGCGTAAGCACGGACCAGACGGAACCAAGCACAACCGGCGCATCTTCCCTTAAAAATACAGGAATGACGGAAACCTCTGAACCGGAAACACCCAAATACAGCGGTTTCCAGAAGAGCCAGGCGAAAAATGCCGCATAAATGCCCTGCAGGATCCTTGCAGCGAAAAACGGCTGAAAACGGATATCTGTATCAGCAAGGATACTTGCCACCTGCGCCTGGATGGACAATCCGCTGAAGCCGAGCATAAAGCTGACGACAATTGCTTTTTGAAGCAAGTCTGTGTCAACCGTGCTCACAAGCTGACTGCCAAGAGTCATCTCAAATAACCCAGAAACGAGGGGAAGACCAAGAGAAGCCGATAAATGAACAGAAGCGAGAATAAGGCTGAATCCTGCAGCCGCTGCGTCTGTCAGAGATAAAAGGGATAATAGTTTGTTTATGACAGAAAATAAGATAATAAAGCCGCCTACCATTAAAAGCGTCTGGATGGATGAAAGAACGGCATCGCCAAGCATTTTGCCGATTGGGCGCCGGTCTTCTATACGTGTTCTGTGCATTTCATCAAAAGCTTCTTTAATGGACGGAATCTTTCTTGATTTGTCCTGATTTTCAGATTGGCTGTCCCTGCCGTGAAACCTCATTGTAAGACCTACTGCAAGATTTCCGGAATAGTGGGCAGCTGCAAGGAGAAGACCAAGTGCCTGATTGTTGAAGAAACCGATCGCTACAGCACCGAATATGAAAAGGGGATTTGACGAGTTTGTAAATGAAACAAGCCTCTCTGCTTCTCCTGCAGTAAGCTGCTGTTTCTTCCTCATCTCTGCAGTCAGTTTAGCGCCTGCCGGAGACCCTGAAGCCCATCCCATCGCCCAGACAAATCCGCCAATGCCGGGCACTCTGAACAGCGGCCGCATAACTGGTTCAAGAAGCACGCCGATAAAGGCGACAACACCGAAGCCGGTCAATAGCTGAGAGAGAATGAAAAAGGGAAGAAGAGACGGAAAAACAACTCCCCACCACAATTCAAGCCCTGCCTTAGAAGCAGTAAAGGAAACCTTCGGGCTTATGATCATGGCAAATGCAAGGATGAAAAGCGAGCATCCAAGCACGAGTGTCTTCATTTTAGATGAATTCAACATGCGTCCCCCTCTTGCTTCTTTCTATACTTTTGAAAGCAGGAAGTGATAAAATAAATTCAGACTTCCTGCAGGGTTGTACACTCTTTGATACTTCAATATACGAGAATAGGGGACCGTTTTAGACCATAGAATTGACTAATGAACGAATTGACATCAGAGGAGGGTATCTCTTTGAAAAGAGAACCTAAAATTGGTCTTGCACTGGGATCCGGGGGAGCGCGCGGATTTGCACATCTCGGAGTACTGAAAGTATTGAACGATGAAGGAATACCTGTCAATATGATTGCCGGAAGCAGCATGGGCGCGCTTGTCGGGAGTTTTTATGCAACGGGGCTCGGATTTGAGCATTTATATAAACTTGCAGTGATGTTCAAACGGAAATACTATCTTGACTTTACTGTGCCGAAAATGGGGTTCATTGCCGGAAACCGCGTAAAGGAATTTATCCGCGTTTTTACAAGAGGGATGAATATCGAAGATCTCGAAATTCCGCTGTCTATTGTGGCAACGGATTTGTACGAAGGAAAAAAAGTCATCTTTACAAAAGGGCCTGTGGCAGATGCGGTGAGGGCAAGCATTGCGATTCCAGGCATATTTGTTCCTGAAAAAATTGACGGCAAACTGCTCATCGACGGCGGAGTGGTCGATCGTATTCCCGTATCGGTGGTCAAAGAAATGGGGGCTGATCTCGTCATTGCAGTGGACGTTTCCCGCGTGAAAAAGACGGAAGAAATAACATCCATCTTTGATGTTATTCTGCAAAGTCTTGATATTATGCAGGATGAACTTGTTCATCACCGGAAAATTGCTTCTGACATCATGATTCGCCCGCATGTCGAGCAGTACAGTTCCAAAGCATTTAAAAACATTAAAGAAATCATTGAAATTGGTGAAAACGAAGCAAAAAAGCATGTAGAGGAAATAAAATTGCTTATAGAGAGCTGGAAGGGGTCTCAGCAGGATGAAGAAGAATACTAAACTGGTAAGAGCGATCCTTATAGGGATCATTCTGGCAGCGGTGCTGAATTTTATTAAGCTTCCTTTTTATATAACGAAGCCCGGAATGGCTACGGAGCTTGAGCCGATTATTGAAGTGGAGGGCGGCTATGAGGAGGAAGGCAGCTTTTCCCTTACAACCGTAGGTTTTGGAAGAGCCAATATCTTCTCTTACGCCATAGCTTCTGTGTTCCCGTATCACGAAATCCTTCCTCTTGAGGACGTTGTCCAGGAAGGTGAATCAGATGATGAGTATCTGGACCGGCAGCTTCATATGATGGAATCTTCTCAGGAATCAGCGGTTGCGCTTGCTTATGAAAAAGCGGGCAAAAAGGTAGATTATCTTTTCAGGGGAATTTACGTCATGCAGGTGGTAAAAGATATGCCTTCTGAAGGCAAACTGAAAAACGGCGACAGAATTTTTGAAGTTGACGGCAGCGAATTTAAAACAGCTGAAGAATTTATTGCATATGTCGGCAAGAAGAAAAAAGGCGATACAATCGAAATTACATACGAACGCAATGGAAAAAAAGGAAAAACAGAGATTGTGGCAGATACCTTCCCGAACGACCCGAACAAAGTGGGAATCGGCATATCTCTTGTGACGGACAGGGAAATTGAAACCGATCCGGACATCACGCTTGATACAAGCAATATTGGCGGGCCTTCAGCAGGACTGATGATGTCGCTTGAAATTTATAATCAGCTGACAAAAGAGGATTTCACAAAGGGCCATCAGATTGCAGGAACCGGAACCATTGACGACAATGGAAAAGTCGGTCCGATCGGAGGGATTTCGCAGAAAATTGTGGCTGCCGATAAATCAGGGGCAGATATTTTCCTTGCTCCAAATCAAGAGGGCATTGAAACGTCAAATTACAGGGAGGCGGTCAAGACGGCAAAAGATATAGGCACAGAAATGAAGATCGTCCCGATTGACACCTTTGACGACGCAATCACTTATCTCGAAAAGCTGGACGTGAAATAAAACGGACGGCTCTATACGAAAAAACCACGCGGAAACATTTCTGCGTGGTTTTTTCGTATAAAAGCCTCAACTGAACTAAGTTCTACAAAAAACAGTCTTTCTCCCTGTCATACTGAATCGGTCTAGTGGAATATTCCCGTTTGATACATTGGGATCTCAGCGGTTCAGGCAGGATCATCGCATGAACCCCTGAAGCTTTGATGTCAAGCTCAAGCAGCGGGTGGCTGAATGATGAAAGAACAGAAACAAGCGGCGTCTCCAGGTTTTTTTTCACCATGTTTAAGTAGGACCTGCCTGCTCCAGACATTCCTAGCAGCCTTAAATAGGGAGCGCGTCCGCCTGCCTGCAGCATTTGATCTTTCGTTGTCCGTGTTAAAACATGAAGGCACATCCGCTGCAGTCTTGTCCATGTATATCGTTTCGTTTTAAGCTGTTCCATAAACTCTTTAAACGATTCCGCTTGCATCATCACAGATTTCACCCTGTTTTCAAGGCCTTCCTCAACTTCATAGATTTGTCTCATTTCTTCCGTGCTCATCGTGCAGACCGTATACTTCAGCAGGTCAAAATAGTTTTCCCATTGATGAAGAACGCCGTGCTCTGAATCATACTGGCGCAGAAGCTCGTCAGTAGACGATGGAACAAACCGGGAAATATCCTTTTGTTCATCTGAAAACAGCGCTTTTCTTATGCTTGTTGCACTTGCGATCGGAGATGAATTAAAATCTTCATCATGATAGCCTGCAGCGGTCCGTTTGATTGTGAGGGGACGTATGGACGCTTTCTGCTTTAGAATTGCACGAACATACTGAAAGCCCAGAATATTATTCGGAAGGGACAGATCAAGCGGGCGTGAATCCGTTTCAATGGCAAGAAATGCTGAAGTCTGGGCACTGGGATAGCTCATGCCCTCTTTCATAAACTGTTTAACGAGCTGCTGATACTCTGCATGATGGCTGTTCAGTAGCTCGGCTGTTTCAAGAAAAGGAGAGATCTCCCCGTTTTCACTGCCGAAGCATACACTGCTGCATCCGAGCGCTTCAAGAATGGAAATGGCACCATCAGCAAAGGTTTCAGCTTTTTGAGTTGCATAGGCATAAGGGAGTTCAATCACAAGATCTGCACCCTGCTTTAATGCCATTTTCGTACGCGCCCATTTTGAAACAAGAGCAGGCTCGCCGCGCTGAAGAAAATTGCCGCTCATCACGGCAATCACTGCATCTGCCTCAGAAGCCGTTTTTGAAGCCTCAAGATGATAAAGATGTCCGTTATGAAACGGATTATATTCCACAACCAATCCTACCGCTTTCAAGTGGGCATGCCTCCAAACCAAATGTTTTACATAAATCATGTCTCCTGAAGCGGAGGAAGTCAAGTTCGGTTCTTGGAAAAGCTGTTCTGCTGTTTTTGAGGGACCGGTTTGAAGCTTGAGGTAGCAAACAGGATTGTATTACGACCCTTCAGTGAAAAGGGTGGTGGCTGAAGGTTCAAAAGAGGGCGGCATATGACCGTTTAGAGAACAGCATCTGAGCTGAAGGGTTATAAGAAGACTACATATGACCGTTCAGGGAGCAGCATCTGAGCTGAGGGGTCATAAGAAGGGTGCATATGACCGTTCAGAGAGCAGCATCTGAGCTGAGGGGTCAAAAGAAAGCCGCATATGACCGTTCAAAGAACAGCAGCAGACCTAAAAGGTCAAAAAAAGATTTCATATTACTGCACAATGAATTCCTCCTGAAAAAAATCCTCCATGCACCTGACATAAAAAAACGTGTTTTTTGCCCCGAATATTTTGCTTTAAATGCTTATTCATGTATACTAAACACTGTAAAGAAAAAATATTGACAAATATTATTGCGAAAGCTATAATTACCTTTGTTGCCTTGAGGTGATACCATATGAAATGGTCTATTAATGAATTGAACAAACTGCAAAACAAGGGACTGCAGATTGATGAAACGATCCAGTTAACCGATATGAGAGGCGCTCTTTCTGAAGTTCGCGATATTTCTCCTGTTAAAGTAACAGGCAGAGCAGATCTCGGCTCTTCAAAAGCTGTCTTTCATCTGACGCTTTCCGGCACGCTGATTCTCCCTTGTGCAAGAACGCTGGTGGATGTTCCATTTCCGTTCGAAATTCATACAACTGAAACGTTTTTATTAAAACCGAATGCAGACTTCGAGATGGAAGAAGATGTCCATCACGTTCAGGAAGATATCGTTGACTTAATACCTGTTATTAAAGAAAACATTCTTTTGGAAGTGCCGATGCAGGTTTTTAGCGATTCTGTTGAAGAAAATGATCAGGCTGCCCCGCAAGAGGGAAAAGATTGGAAAGTGATCTCTGAAGAAGAGAACAAAAACAAGATTGACCCAAGACTTGCCGGGTTATCGAAATTTTTCGATGATCAAGACAGCTGATGCTATTGTTTAGCACTTATATATAGGCTGTTACACACTGTTTTAACGAAACTCTGTAAGGAGGTGGGAATAATGGCTGTACCTTTTAGAAGAACTTCTAAAACGAGAAAGAGACTGCGTCGTACACACTTCAAATTGCAAGTGCCTGGTATGGTAGCATGCCCAAACTGTGGTGAAGTGAAATTAGCTCACCGCGTATGTAAAGAATGTGGAACATACAAAGGAAAAGAAGTTGTAAGCAAATAACAGCTTCATTAAAAACGCAAGGATCCTAAAGGGTCCTTGCGTTTTTTTGTGTTTGTGCTGGTTTGCTTCTTATCCTTCCTATAAAATAAGAGGGGAGATAATAACGGCAAGAAGGGGATGCATATGGGGAAAGTAACAGCAGTCGAAAGCGAGGGTATTCTTCAGGTTACGCTGAACAGGCCTGAACGGAGAAATGCCATAGATTTTGATGTCATGAATGAACTGAGCCAGATTCTTGCTAGCGCACTGGATAATGAAAGAATTCTTGCACTGACGATAACCGGCAGCGGGACAAAGGCTTTTTGCTCAGGCGGAGATCTTTCCGTTTTTCATGCCCTTGAGACGGAGGAGGAAGCATTTGAAATGCTATCACGAATGGGCGATATTCTTTACCGGATCGCTGCTTTTCCTCTTCCGGTCTTTGCCCTCATTAACGGAACAGCTGTCGGGGGCGGAATGGAGATTGCTGCGGCTGCTGATTTCAGGCTGGTCAGCGTTGGTGCCGACCTCGGCTTTATTCAGGGCAGTCAGGCAATCACGACCGGCTGGGGAGGCGGCACGCTGCTGTTTGAAAAAATACAGCATGATGCTGCTATGACGATGCTGATGAGCGGAAGAAAATTAGGGGCACTAAAGGCAAAAGAACTGGGATTTGCTTCAGAAGTTCTTGAAGCTTCCGACTTTGAATCCAAAGCGCTGCGCTATGTGAAAGAGTCGCTTGTATCTTTCCCGCCGGTGCTGAAAGCTTATAAGCAAATGCAGGTTGAAAAGTGGATGGCAACAGGACTCAGGGACCGTATGAACAAAGAAATCCGCCAGTGTGCAAAGCTTTGGACAGGTGAAGAACATATGCGGCTGGTGCAGAAGTTCCTCGCCAAAAATGACGCGGCAAAAAAGAGCTTGTAAGTCATGTATTAAAACATTGTCAATTAGTCTATCTACTCTAGCAGGCGCATAAGTATGTAAAAAATGCGCATTGAGGGGGAACAGACAATGACGACTACACGGCAGGATGCCTGGACACAGGATGAGGATTTAATGCTGGCAGAGATCGTACTCAGACAAATCCGGGAAGGCGGCACGCAGCTTGCTGCATTCGAAGATGTCGGCAGAAAATTGTCCAGAACGGCAGCTGCATGCGGTTTCCGCTGGAATTCGTATGTCAGAAAGCAATATAAATCTGCAATTGAGATTGCCAAGACGCAGCGTAAACAGCTGCGCAGCCAGGAACCGAACGACCAGCCTCAAAAACAGGCTTCAAGCACAGCTGATCACGAACCTGCTGAAGCGGGCGCATTGACGTTAGGGGATGTCATTGCCTTTCTGCAAAACTATGAGAACTCAGGGAGTCCAGCAGGGCTCAAGAGTGAAAATGAAAAACTGGCTCAGCGCATAAAGCAGCTTGAACATGATCTTGAACAGGCTAAGTCAGAAAAAGAAACGATTCATAATAATCTTAAGATGGTGGAAGAGGATTATATGATGCTGATTGAAATGATGGAAAAAGCGAGAAACATAGCTGTCATGAGAGATGATGAACGAAGCAGAAAAGTGAATTTTCAAGTGGACCAGAACGGAAAAATAGAACGGACAGAAAAATAAGAAATGACCGCTGACAAGCGGTCATTTCTTATTTTTTATGCATTTTCGCTTTTTTGCTCTGATACTCCTTCAGGATACCATACGAGAGGATTTTCTCCCTTATCGCGCTCCATATCATACGTTACCGGCTCAAATCCCATCCTTGACCAGAACTCCCCGGATTTCACGCGCGGATTTGTTTTAATCGGCACACCATAGGATTTTGCATATTCAACAAGCGCCGTGCCGCAGCCCTTGCGTTTATAATCAGGCAGAACTTCAAGCTTCCAAAGCTCCAGATAATCCTGCTTAGGTTCAAAGTAAACATCAAACCTTTTATCAACACGGTAGAGACTCATGCGGGCGACAAGCTTATCCCCGAAGTAAATCCCGTAAAATGGTGAATTGCTGTCATTTTCAATGATATTGTCCTGAAGATCGTCAAGCATGGAGAGTTCCTGAAGCCCGTACTCTTTGAACTTCTTAAATTCTTCCAGCGTTTTAAAATTTATTAATAATTTTTCTACCTTAAACATGGTTTATGCCCCCTTGCAGCCTATGAATCTTGCGTTTAAGATCATTAAAATGGTAAAGCTTTGCATTTATTATACCATGCTCAGAAAATTAAGAAAGGTTTTCGTATGCGTTTTCATTTTTCGGGAAGGAATCTTTAAAAAGATGGAGAAATGTACTTAGTGGGGATTTTCTTATCATCATGGGAGGGGAGAATATTGAAGAAAATTTTAATTGCAAACAGGGGAGAAATCGCACTCCGGATTATGAAAACGTGTCAAAAAATGGGGATAGAAACGGTTGCTGTTTATTCGGATGCCGATGAAGGACTGCCTTTTGTAAAGGCAGCTGATTATGCATTCAGGATCGGTGAAGCGCCTGTAGCGAAATCTTACTTATTAAAAGATGATATTTTAAACATAGCAGTCCGTGAAAAAGTGGATGCCATTCACCCGGGATATGGTTTCTTGTCCGAAAATACCGAGTTTGCCCAGGCGGCAGAGGCGAAAGGGATTAAATTTATTGGCCCGAAGTCTGAGACACTTGCCATAATGGGTGACAAAGTAGCGGCTAGGAAAACAATGAAAGAAGCAGGTGTTCCCGTCGTGCCGGGAAGCTCAGGACTTGCTGATATGGACGAAGCATGCGCATATGCTTCTGAGATCGGCTATCCGGTCATGCTGAAAGCAAGCGGAGGCGGCGGAGGAATCGGCATGCAGCGCTGCGATGACGAGGAAGCTTTGAAAAAATCCTTTGCTTCCGTCAAGACGAGAGCAAAAGCTTACTTTGGAAATGATGATGTGTTTATTGAAAAATTCATTTCAGAAGCAAGGCATATTGAGATTCAGCTTTTTGGTGATGAGTTCGGGAATGTTGTGCACATGTTTGAGCGGGATTGTTCTGTTCAGCGCAGAAACCAAAAAGTGGTGGAAGAATCACCATCGCCTCATCTGTCTGAAGCAACCCGGGAAAAAATGTGCGCTGCTGCAGTTGCTGCAGCCGTTCATGCAGGGTACATAAATGCCGGCACGATTGAATTTATTGTGGATGAAGAAGAAAATTTCTATTTCCTTGAAATGAATACAAGACTTCAAGTGGAGCACAGGGTGACAGAAGGAATAACAGGACTTGACCTTGTTGAATGGCAAATCAGGACCTCGGCAGGAGAAAAGCTTCCATTCTTGCAGCCTGAGATCACAAAAGAGGGCCATTCCATCCAGTTCAGGCTCTATGCGGAAGATCCTGTGAAATTCATTCCGTCACCAGGTTTAATTAAAGCGTTTACATTTAATGAAACGGACGGAGTCATTGTCGACTGTGCCTATGCAGAAGGGGATACAGTCACACCGTTTTATGATCCGCTAGTTGCAAAAATCATTGTAACCGGTGAAAACCGTCCGGATGCATTAGCTAAAGCCGAGACATTTTTGAACGGAGTTAAAGTAGAAGGAATTAAAACCAATCTGCCGTTATTTCTGACGATCTTATCAAACAGTCAGTTTAAAAAGGGCACATACAGCACGTCCTTCCTGCAGACGGCCGTTTTGGCATAAGAGAGTGCTGAAAGGCTTCAGCAGATTCAAAAAACATGAATAAAGTAACCAAACACCATGAATGGAGGATTTAAACATGATCGAAATTAAAGCAAGTATGGCAGGAACGGTATTACATGTATTAGTGGCAGCAGGTGATGAAGTAGCGGCTGGACAAGATGTGATCATGCTAGAGTCAATGAAAATGGAGATCCCCCTCGACAGTCCGGGAAACGGCACAGTGGAAGAGGTGAAAGCAGAAGCTGGGGATTTTGTTAACGAAGGCGACGTTCTGCTTGTTTTAAAACCTTAATGGAGGAGGGATTCCAAATGATGAAAGTTGATGAACTTGAAAAATTGCTTAAAGAAAAGACAGCTGAAATCGAAGCCGGCGGACACCCTAAATATCACGACAAACTGAATGCCCAGGGCAAGCTGTTTGTCAGGGAACGGCTGAACAGGCTGTTTGACAACGGAAAGTATACAGAAGACGGCAAGTTCGCCAATAATCAGGCAGGCGATCTTCCATCTGATGGAGTTGTGACCGCTGTCGGAAAAATAAACGGAGAAACGGTTTGCGTGATGGCTAATGACTCGACGATCAAAGCGGGATCATGGGGTGCCAGAACCGTTGAAAAAATCATCCGCATTCAGGAAACAGCAGAAAAATTGAAAGTGCCCCTCCTCTATTTGGTTGATTCTGCAGGTGCCAGAATTACGGATCAAATTGATATGTTCCCAAACCGCCGAGGCGCAGGCAGAATATTTTACAATCAGGTAAAGCTGTCCGGCAGCATCCCGCAAATCTGTCTCCTCTTTGGGCCTTCAGCTGCGGGGGGAGCTTATATTCCTGCTTTTTGCGATATTGTGATCATGGTTGACGGGAATGCTTCCATGTATCTTGGATCTCCGCGCATGGCCGAGAAAGTCATCGGGGAAAAAGTTTCGCTAGAGGAAATGGGCGGTGCGAGAATGCACTGTTCGGTGAGCGGATGCGGTGACGTTCTTGTGAAAACAGAAGAAGAGGCGATTCTTGAAGCAAGACGCTATTTGACGTACTTCCCGCAAAACTATCTGAGCGTTACGAAAGAAGCAGAACCTGTTTTGCCAAAACAGGGCAGACCGCTTACAGAAATTGTGCCTCACAATCAGAATGCGCCGTTTGATATGTATGAATGCATTGATTCACTTATTGATGCAGGCAGTTTTTTTGAAATCAAACGATTATTTGCTCCTGAAATCATCACAGGATTTGCGAGACTGGACGGGAAAGTCGTGGCCATTATCGCGAATCAGCCGAGGGTAAAAGGAGGCGTGCTTTTTGTGGATTCCGCCGACAAAGCGGCAAAATTCATGCAGCTGGCAGACGCTTTTCACATTCCGCTCCTGTTCCTTGCCGATGTGCCGGGTTTCATGATTGGAACGAAAGTGGAGCGTGCCGGCATTATCCGCCACGGGGCAAAGATGATTGCAGCGATGAGTTCGGCAACTGTGCCTAAAATCTCCGTGATTGTGAGAAAAGCATACGGTGCAGGACTTTATGCGATGGCAGGCCCTGCATTTGAAACAGATTGTGTAATCGCCCTTCCAACTGCGCAGATCGCCGTTATGGGTCCTGAAGCAGCAGTGAATGCCATTTACTCAAACAAAATTAATGAAATTGAAGACCCGAAAGAAAGAATGAAGTTTGTTCTTGAAAAGCAGCAGGAATACAAAGAAAATATTGATATTTATAAGCTCGCATCAGAAATGATTGTGGATGATATTGTTTCTGCTGATAATCTGAGAGAAGAGCTGATATCAAGATTTTCCCTTTATGAAACGAAAGCCATTCCATTCGGCGAACGCAAGCATCCGGTCTATCCGGTCTGATGACAAACAAGCCAGCCATGAGCTGGCTTGTTTTCTTTTATTTGGCGAAAATTTCACCTAACAGGCGGCGGAATAGCTATAGGAACATTTTTACTATTTTGTTATGATAAAGAAACGAATGAGAAACGGTGGGATGCTTATATGGAAATTGGCATTATCGGCATAGGCTCTGTGGGAATGCTCTGTGCAGCTTACTTGGCTAAAGAGCACATAGTCACAGTTTACACGAGAAGAAAAGAACAGTCAGACCTGATCAATGAAAAAGGAATAATCCTTATTCATGGCGATCAGAAAACAACTGTAAAAGATGTGAAAGCGCGTTCCGGCAAGGATTTCAAAGAGCCGCTGCTGATAATAGCGGTCAAGCAGTATCAGCTTGGCGATGTTCTTCCTTTATTAAAAGAAACGAAAGAAAGGAAAAACCTCCTGTTTCTCCAAAATGGCATGTCGCATATCCCAATGCTTGAATCTCTTGAAGGACATAATGTCTATATCGGTTCTGTCGAACATGGATCTTTAAAGACGGGGGATGCGACTGTCGCGCATACGGGTGCGGGTGTCATTAAAGTGGGTTCTCTTTTCCCTGATCAGCCTCCTCTGACACTTACGGACCTTCATTCAGAACGTTTCCCGTTTGAAGCTGCCCGGAACTGGAAAGAATCACATTCAAGAAAATTGCTTGCAAATGCAGTGATTAATCCGCTGACAGCACTTTTAAAAGTGAAAAACGGTGAGCTTACTGAAAACCCGCATTACAGCAGAATGGCTAAATCGGTATTTAAAGAAGCTTCCGGGATTTTGGGTATAACGGATGAAAATGCCGAGTGGGAAAAAGTGATGGAGATCTGCAGAAGGACGGCGGAGAACAGGTCGTCCATGCTCAGGGATACGGAAGCAGGCCGTAAAACAGAGATTGACGGCATTATCGGCTATTTGCTTGATGAGGCAAAAAAGCAGAATACCCGGGTTCCTCTGCTTGAGTTTTTGTATCATGCAGTTAAAGGCGGGGAAAAAGAATGAACAGCGAATGGATCATAAATCTGGCAGCATTTGCCGTGTCTCTGCCGCTGCTTACTTTCCTCATTCTGGTCGCTGTTTTATCAGCTGTAACGGGAAATGTAAAAAGGGGTATGCTGTATGCAGCAGATGCTGCTGTCATTCTGTTCGCGCTCTCCATTTATTTTAAATTGCTTGTTTTATCTGATACCGCTGTTTACGGGGGCATTTTTCTGTTTCTGCTGCTTGTGATGTTTGCTGTTCTCATTTATATGATAAGATCGAGCTCTTCTGTGCCGCTGTCAAAAGCCTTCAAAAAGTGCTGGCGATTTTCTTTTCTGATTCTCCTTCCGCTATCAACCATTCTTGCGGTATTCGGAGCAGTAAGAGGGATACTCGAATATATCTGAAGGTGCAGGCAAAGTCTTTTTCTTTTCAGCCGGATAAATGCTATACTCTTCTCGGATGCTTACATAACCCGGAAAGGAAGTTTACACAAATGGAGATTACTGACCTCTCCCTTCGCCATTCAAACCGATTAGTCGAAGATCTGATCAGCGGCAGGCTGAATACAGCTGACTACTTTGACTACAGCATTACGGATGACACCGTTTATGAACAAAGAGTGAAGGACTTGAAAAATAGAACATTCGCAAGAGAAGAGCTGTCCTCCTATCTTTTGAGGTACCACCAAAAGCATTTTCAGGACAAGGAACCTGTGATTCGGAACATTGAGCGTTTAAAAGATCCGGAAAGTCTTGTTGTCGTCGGGGGACAGCAGGCAGGTCTTCTGACAGGACCGCTCTATACAATTCACAAAATCATCTCAATTCTCGTCCTTGCAGAGCAGCAGGAAGCAAAGCTCTCTGTTCCGGTCATTCCAGTCTTCTGGGTGGCGGGTGAAGACCATGACTTTGCTGAGGTCAATCATCTGCATGTCTCTCAAAACGGGGTTATCAAGAAGAAGGCTGTTAAAACAGCCATGAATGAAAAGATTCCTGTGTTCTATAAGAATATCGACCACGAGGAATGCTGGAACTTTATCTGCTCTATTTTTGAAACTTTCGGGGAAACCGACTATACAATGGAGCTGATGAACAGCCTGAAACAAACATTGTCTGTTTCAGCCACATATACAGAGTTTTTCGAACATCTTACATATGAAATGTTTTCGGATTACGGATTGGTGCTCATTAACTCTTCAGATCATGAGCTCAGAAAAATGGAAGCCGGATTTTTTCAGCATTTGATCTTGAAAAATGAAGAGCTGTCTGAGAGCCTTTCAGCTCAGCAGGCATTCATGAAAGAAGCTGGCTACAAGCCGATCATTGAAGCCGATCACACGAGCGCAAATCTTTTCTACCATGACAGCAAAGGTGACCGTCTGCTTCTGAAGCGTACAGGTGATTCCGTCTTTTCGGCCGAAGGTCAGTCGTTTACAGAGGCGGAACTGAAGCAGTTTGCAGAACAATATCCAGAGAGGCTGAGCAACAATGTTGTCACAAGGCCGCTCATGCAGGAATATCTGCTTCCGACACTTGCCTTTATCGCAGGGCCGGGAGAAATTTCTTACTGGGCAGAGCTTAAGAGAGTATTTGATACAGCAGGCTTTCACATGCCGCCTGTCGTGCCAAGGCTGAATATCACCATTGTTGAACGGTCCATTGAATCGGACATGAGGGAAGTTTCACTTACGATCGATGACCTGTTTTCAAAAGGGGCTGACAAAGTCCGTGAAGAGTGGCTTGCAAAAATGGAGCCTTCTCAGCTGACCCCTGAAATTTCTCAAGCAAAGACCGAGATTGAACGGATTCACAAAAACCTGCGGGAGTCAGCAGTATCAAAAGACGCTAGTCTGGAACCGTTTCTTGAGAAAAATGCATTTTTCATTCAGTCGCAGCTTGATTTGCTTCAATCTTACGTCGACAAAAAAATTCAGCAAAAGCACCGCGCGGAATTGGATAAATTCACAAGAATCGCGAAATCTCTCCAGCCAAATGGCGGATTTCAGGAGAGAACATGGAATATTTACTATTATTTGAATAAATATGGACCCCATTTTGTGCACGAAATCGTGAAGCTTCGCTATTCTTTTAACTTCCATCATAAAGTTGTCAAAATTTAAAGAACGAATTTCTGAAATCCTGTGGAATACAGGGTTTTTTTTTATGAAAAGAACGTGTAGAATAGGAAGTGGGGAGAAGTGGGGGGAAGTGGTGACCGAGAGAAAGAAAGTGGGGCGACGGACATGTTCATGGGAGAATATCATCACACGATTGATGCAAAAGGCCGCATGATCGTTCCAGCCAAATTCCGCGAAGAACTCGGAGAAACTTTCGTCATCACCAGAGGACTCGATCAATGCTTGTTCGGCTATCCGATGAGTGAATGGAAAATGATCGAAGAAAAGCTGAAGGCCCTTCCATTAACAAAAAAAGACGCACGTGCATTTACAAGATTTTTCTTCTCGGGTGCTGTTGAATGCGAACTTGATAAACAGGGGCGCATAAACCTGGCTGCACCGCTTCTGCAGTATGCAAAGCTTGAAAAAGAGTGTGTTGTTATCGGAGTATCAAATCGGATCGAACTTTGGGATAAGGCAATTTGGGATACATATGTAGCCGAACAGGAAGATTCATTTGCCGAAATTGCTGAAAATATGATTGGTTTTGATATATAATAATCTCTTGTGCAACAATGAGTAATAGCAATGTCAAAATCAGCATCCCAAGTACGTACGAATCTGATAAAGGTGGTACCAGCAATGTTTCAACATAAAACAGTATTATTGCATGAAACGGTAGATGGTTTGAACATCAAAGAAGATGGGGTATATGTCGACTGCACATTAGGCGGAGCGGGACACAGTTCTTACTTGCTGTCCAAGCTCTCAAAAAAAGGGCATCTTTTCGCTTTTGACCAGGACGATGCAGCCCTCTCGCATGCAGAAACTCTATTAGAGTCCTACAAAGGACAAGTAACATTTATTAAGAGCAATTTCAGACATTTAAAAGAAGAACTTGAAAACCTTGGTGTAACAGAGGTTGACGGCATTTTATTCGACCTCGGAGTTTCATCGCCGCAATTAGATACACCTGAGAGAGGCTTCAGCTATCATCATGACGCACCTCTTGATATGAGAATGGATCAGAACGCAAGGACTTCCGCCTATGATGTCGTGAACGGGTGGACCTATGAAGAGCTGGTTAAAATCTTCTTCAGATACGGAGAAGAAAAGTTCTCTAAACAAGTAGCAAGGAAAATTGAAGCTGCAAGGGAAATTCAGCCGATCCGGACGACCGGAGAGCTGGTGGAACTAATTAAGGATGCCATTCCCGCACCTGCAAGACGCAAAGGCGGCCATCCTGCCAAACGGATTTTTCAGGCGATCCGAATTGCGGTTAATGATGAATTGAAAGTGTTTGAAGAAGCGATCGGACAAGCAGTTGAAATGATTAAACCCGGCGGCAGAGTCAGTGTCATTACCTTCCATTCTTTAGAGGACCGAATCTGCAAGACGGCATTCAAGCAAGCTGCTTCATTACCGGAACTGCCTCCTAATTTGCCGGTTATACCTGATGAATTCAAGCCTAAAGTGAAACTGATCACAAGAAAACCGATTACACCATCTGAAGAAGAGCTTGAAGAAAACAATCGTGCAAGATCAGCCAAGCTGCGTATACTTGAAAAACTGTAAAAAATAGATGAAACGAGGGGGTTTTGTTCATGAGTAATTTAGCTGTGAAAATCCAGCAGCAAAGGCAAGAGCAGCATAAGCAAATGCCCGAACAGCAGCAATCTGTGGTCATCAAAAGAAGACCTACAATCACAATCGGCGAAAAAGTGCTGATCGTTGCCTTTTTATCTGTTCTGCTGTTTGCAGCCATTCAAATTGTTTCAAATAGCGTCGCGGTCTACAAGGGAAATGTGGCCGTTCAGAAAATCGAAGCAAAAATCCAGGATCAGCAGAAAGTAAACGCAGATCTTGGCGTACAGGTAAAAGAGCTAAGCAGCTATGAGCGCATAATGGGCATAGCTAAAGGCCTTGGACTTGAGCTTGATACGAATAAAGTGAAAGTAGTAAATGACTAATCATGAATCAGCCGAAAAATATCAATATGAACAGAGGAGCAGCAATATTAACCTTAATATTTGCATTGCTCTTTTTTGTCTTAGTCATCCGTTTCTTGTATTTGCAGACAACAGGCGAAGTAAATGGGGAAGTCCTTGCCGCAAGGGCCCAGGAACAGTATGAAAGAAAGCGGACAATAGAAGCAAGCAGGGGCTCCATTGTAGACAGAAAAGGTGAAGTGATTGCCGAGGATACAAATACGTACACTCTGATCGCTGTACTTGACGAAAAAATGACCACTTCTCCAAAAAAACCAAGACATGTATTTGACCCTGAGGAAACGGCGGAAAAGCTTGCTCCCCTCCTTGATATGGAAAACAGTGAAGTCAAGGATATACTTGAAAAAGATGCCGATCAGGTCGAATTTGGATCAGCGGGCAGAAACATCAGTCATTCACTCAAAGTCAAAATTGAGAAATTAAACCTTCCGGGTATCGGTTTTATCCGTGATACGCACAGGTATTATCCAAACGGCACCTTTGCATCACATATTATCGGGTATGCCCAAAGAGAAGAAGGTTCAAAGAAAACTATCGGCATGTTTGGAATTGAAAAAAGCCTTGATAAGTTCCTTCAGGAAAAAGACGGATATATGGCATTTGAAGGCGACAAGCAGGGGTTCAAGCTTCCAAACGGCGAGGAAAAGATTGTTGCTCCAGATAATGGAGATACGGTCTATCTGACACTCGACCAAAAGATTCAGACATTCCTTGAAGATGCGATGAACGAAGCGGCTGAAGAATATGAACCTGAAAAAATCATCGGAATTGTCGCAGATCCGAAAACAGGAAAAATACTGGCAATGGGGCAGCGCCCGAGCTTTGACCCTAACGTCCGTGATATTAATAACTATTATAATGATTCAGTGGCCTATCCTTTTGAGCCCGGCTCAACTATGAAGATCTTCACTGTGGCAGCAGCTATAGAAGAGGGTGTCTTCAATAGGGACGAGTTGTATAAATCCGGCGCCTATAAAGTAGAAGGCGGAAGAATCCGCGACCATAACAAAACCGGATGGGGGACGATTACTTTCCTTGAAGGTGTTCAGCGTTCATCTAACGTCGCGATGGCTATTCTTGCAAAAGAAAAGCTTGGCCCTGACCGCTTTATGAATTACATGGAGAAATTCGGACTGAATCAAAAAACGGGAATCGATCTTCCCAATGAAGCAAACGGAGTCTTCAATTACAAGTATGATATTGAAAAAGTAACAACCGCTTTCGGCCAGGGATCCACTGTAACGCCAATTCAGCAGGTGCAGGCAGCTACGGCGATTGCTAACGGCGGCAAAATGATGAAGCCGTACATCATTGATAAAATTGTTGATCCTGACAGCGGAAAAACGGTGAAAGAAAACAAACCGCAAACAGCGGGAACGCCAATTTCGGAAAAAACCTCAAAAGAAGTGCTCGACATTCTTGAAACAGTCGTAAGTTCCGAAAAAGGCACAGGAAAACCATACAAAATTGAAGGCTACAGTGTGGCCGGAAAAACAGGAACGGCCCAGATGGCAGGCAGTGATGGAAGATATCTGACCGGCAGAAACAATTTTGTGTTCTCATTCCTCGGAATGGCGCCGAAAGAAGACCCTGAACTCCTTGTTTATGTAGCGGTGCAAAAGCCGCAGCTTAAAGATACGGAAACAGGTTCAATGCCCGTATCGACCGTGTTTAACTCTGTCATGAAAAACAGTCTTCAGTATATGAAAATCCAGCCGACTGAAGAAGTGGAAGAAGAACCGGAAAAAGCGGAGACAGAAGTAGGCTCTGAGCTTCCTTCTTTTGAAGGGGAAAGTGTCACAGCTGCACAAAAATGGCTGCAGGACAATAAGATGAATGCCGTCATTCTCGGCAGCAGCAATGAAGTGATTGAACAATACCCCGAAGAAGATTCGAGATTGATCGCGAACGGGCGGGTTTTTCTGAAGACAGACGGGAAAATGTCAATGCCTGATCTTACCGGATGGTCATCGCGGGATGTCATGAAGCTTGCCAATTTCCTTGATTTAGAGCTTGAGGTAAAAGGGAATGGCTATGCTGCCTCTCAAACAATCAAAAAAGGTGAACGTGTTCAGAAAAATGACCGGCTGACGGTGAAACTTCAAAGTCCAGCGGGGGCTTCCGGTGATGAAACGGAAGAATCTGAAGAGACTGAAACAGAATAAGAGAGGGCCCGGACCGCTTTGGACGGGCTCTCTTTTTGCTTTTTCCTAGTTGTCCAGTCAAAGTTCTAGTACTCACGGTACAAGCATATATTTGAACGAGCCTTAAGTAAGGAGGAAAATATATGCGAGTTTCAAATGTGACGGTGCGCAAACGGCTTGCAATGGTGCTGATGTTTGGTTTTCTGATTTTTCTTATTATCGATATCCGCCTTGGATACGTTCAATTTTTTATTGGAGACAAACTGACAGCCCTGGCGAAGGATTCCTGGAGCCGGAACATTCCGTTTGAGCCGGAGAGGGGCGAGATTCTGGACAGGAACGGCGTGAAGCTTGCGACGAATATGAGTGCTCCGTCTGTTCTCGTTGTGCCGAGGCAGGTCGAGGACCCGGCGGGCACGGCAGAAAAGCTTGCAGCTGTTCTAAATATGCCGAAAGAACGTGCTTATGAACTGATCACCCAGAAGCAATCCATTCAGAGAATTAATCCCGAAGGCCGAAAGATTTCTCATGAAAAAGCAAAAGAACTCAGGGCACTCGGTTTAAAAGGTGTTTACATAGCGGAGGATTCAAAACGCCATTATCCGTTCGGCAGCTACCTCTCGCACGTACTCGGATTTGCAGGAATTGATAATCAGGGCCTGCTTGGACTGGAGTCGTATTATGATGAACAGCTGAAAGGAACAAAGGGATATGTGAAGTTTTATTCTGATGCTAAAGGGAAAAGGATGCCAAAAGAGGCTGATGAATATACCGCTCCGGTGGATGGCCTGAATTTAAAACTGACAATCGATTCAAAAGTGCAGACGATCGTCGAGAGGGAACTCGATAATGCACAGGCACAATACAATCCAGACGGCATGATCGCAATCGCGATGAATCCGAAAAACGGCGAAATCCTTGCGATGTCAAGCAGACCTGATTTTGATCCGGCGGATTTCCGGAATGTCGATCCGCTCATCTATAACCGGAACCTCCCTGTATGGAGTTCCTATGAGCCTGGTTCAACATTTAAAATCATTACACTTGCAGCTGCACTTGAAGAGAAAAAAGTAGATTTGCAGAAAGAGCATTTTCATGACGGGGGTTCAGTGGAGGTTGGCGGGGCCAGATTAAAGTGCTGGAAGCGCGGAGGACACGGGAGCCAGTCTTTCCTTGAAGTTGTTCAGAACTCCTGTAACCCGGGTTTTGTAGAGCTTGGTCAAAGACTTGGAACCAGCACCCTTTTTAAATACATCCAAAACTTCGGTTTTGGCCAGAAAACAGGCATTGATCTTCAGGGAGAGGCCAGGGGAATCCTGTTTGATGTTAAAAATGTAGGACCGGTGGAACAGGCAACGACCGCATTCGGACAGGGGGTATCCGTTACACCGATCCAGCAGGTTGCAGCCGTTGCGGCAGCTGTAAATGGAGGTACGCTTTACACCCCGTATATAGCTAAGGAATGGATCGACCCTGTTACAGGAGATGTGATCAGCAGCACAGAACCCGAAGCAAAGCGCAAAGTCATTTCCGAAGAAACGTCGAAGCAAATCAGATATGCACTTGAAAGTGTAGTAGCCCAAGGAACAGGGAAAAACGCATTTGTTGAGGGGTACCGTGTAGGCGGAAAAACAGGGACAGCTCAAAAAGTAAAAGACGGTGTCTATATGAAGAACAACTATATTGTTTCATTCATTGGATTTGCTCCGGCAGACGACCCGGAAATCGTTGTTTATACAGCAGTCGATAATCCTAAGGGCACTGTGCAGTTCGGGGGAACGGTTGCAGCCCCGATTGTCGGAAACATTATGGAAGACAGCCTGAGGGAGCTTGGAGTGAAACCGCGGAAAAACCAAATCGAGAAGGAATACACATGGCTAGACACAAAACTTGTGAGCGTTCCGAATGTTGTAGGGCTTACAGCGCAGGAACTCAGGGAGCAGATGGTGAATCTCAAACTTGATATCGCAGGATCCGGAGATACAGTTGTTCAGCAGTCGCCTCAAGCAGGCGTAAAGGTGAAAGAAGGGTCAACACTTCGTCTTTATTTAGGAAAAGGAAGCAAAAAATCAGAAGACAATGACTAAACGCATATGTTCTGAAGCCGGCATTCACAAAACGTGACTGCCTCGCTTTTGTTTGGGGAGAAACAGCTCTGCCCCCGCACATTTTTTAATGCGGATATGGCTCTTTTACCGAAGATAAGATAAAATAGGTACTGTGCGTTTTTCTGACAAAAGGATGACCATTTGCCGGTATGCCGGCAGGCCGTATATGGAAAAGGACGATTTGCTGCACGACTAAAATAAAGACAGAAACTATTGTTGGTTCTTGAGAGGATTTGGTAAAAATGAAATTACACACACTGCTTTCGCAGCTTCAGAATATAAAATGGAATGTGGAGGAAAATCCGGAAATTCTCTCGATTGAAATGGATTCACGGGAAGTAAAGCAGGACAGCTTATTTATCTGCATCAGCGGATATACGGTTGACGGACACGATTATGCAGAGCAGGCCGTAAGGAACGGCGCAGCCGCTGTACTGTCTGAAAAACCTTTAGACCTGCCGGTGCCTGTTGTCGTTGTTAAAAATACTAAGCGTGCGATGGCGCTTCTTGCAGATGCTTTTTACGGCCATCCAACACAAGGCATGCATTTGATCGGCGTAACAGGAACAAACGGAAAAACATCAACGACACACCTGATTGAGAAAATTCTTGAAAATGCAGGGAAAACAACCGGCCTGATTGGAACAATGTACATAAAGATTGGCAATGAAGAACTGAGTGTCAAAAATACGACACCTGAGAGCCTGACCCTTCAAAAAACATTCCGTACAATGGCAGATAAAGGAGTAAGCCATGGTGTGATGGAGGTTTCATCTCACGCTCTCCATATGGGCCGCGTCCATGGATGTGACTATGATGTAGCCGTGTTTACAAACCTTACCCAGGATCACCTGGATTATCACGAGACAATGGATGCGTACCGCGCAGCCAAAGGGCTCTTGTTTTCTCAGCTTGGCAATACATTTAACCCGGATAAGCCCAAAACGGCGGTTTTAAATGCAGATGATCCTGCATCAGGCGAATTTATGAGCATGACAGCAGCCCATATTCTCACATACGGGATTGATTCAGAATGCGATGTATCTGCACGAAACATCGTCATGTCTCCAAGCGGAACGGCATTTGACCTTGTCACACCGTTTGGCTCACAGCACATCAAAATGAAACTCATCGGCAAATTCAGCATTTATAACGCTCTCGCTGCTGCATCAGCGTGTCTTGCTTCTGGTGTAAGCCTTGAAATTGTTGCCGGAACACTGGCTGAGATTGAAGGGGTAAGAGGCAGATTTGAAGTCGTTGACGGAGGCCAGGATTTCTCTGTCATCGTTGATTATGCCCATACACCTGACAGTCTTGAAAATGTCCTGAAAACAGTTAAGCAGTTTGCTGCAGGGAAAACGTTTGTCATTGTCGGCTGCGGCGGGGACAGAGACAGGACGAAGCGGGCCATCATGGCGCAAATAGCTGTCAAGTATGCAGAAGAGCCCATTTTCACATCGGATAACCCAAGAAGCGAAGAGCCTGCTGCTATCCTTAAGGAAATGGAAGAAGGTGTTGAAGGAGCCTATTTCCATACGATCGAAAAAAGGGAAGATGCGATTTTTTACGCAGTAAATGAAGCAAAAGCGGGGGATGTGATCCTGATTGCAGGCAAGGGTCATGAAACGTATCAGATTATCGGATCAGAGGTATTCGATTTTGATGACCGCGAGGTTGCGCTGCGTGCGGTACAATCTAAATTAAATCAATAACCGGCGGACTTATCCGTACTTTATGAATGAAACAGGGACGCTCAGGCTTACGGGCCTGCGTCCTGCAGTGATACCAGGGAGGATCTATACATGCTTGAACAAATTATCATCTTTACAATACTAATGGGCTTTTTAATCAGTGTTCTGATATCTCCCATCTTTATCCCTTTCTTAAGAAGGCTTAAATTCGGACAGAGCATCAGGGATGAAGGGCCAAAATCGCATCAGAAGAAATCAGGAACGCCTACGATGGGCGGCATCATGATTATCTTGTCTGTCATTGTGACAACCATTGTCATGAGCTACAAATTTGCAGAACCAAGCGTTGA
This sequence comes from Metabacillus sp. cB07, assembly GCF_016839225.1. NCBI lineage: Bacteria > Bacillati > Bacillota > Bacilli > Caryophanales > Bacillaceae > Metabacillus > Metabacillus sp. cB07. The sequence goes on from NZ_CP069296.1 coordinate 1,775,049, forward strand.
AATGTATTTGCTTTTATTTGTTACGTTCGGTTACGGCCTTCTCGGGTTTTTGGATGATTTCATCAAAGTTGTGATGAAGCGCAACCTCGGCCTAACATCGAAACAAAAGCTGCTCGGGCAAATCATTATTGCTGTTATTTTCTATATCGTTTTCAGACAGTTTGGATTCTCTTCAGAGGTCCGCATTCCGGGTACTGAGCTCGGTGTTGATCTTGGATGGGCGTATGTGCTGCTTATTGTCTTCATGCTTGTCGGCGGTTCTAATGCAGTTAACTTGACGGATGGTCTCGACGGTCTGCTTTCAGGTACGGCTGCCATTGCGTTTGGAGCATTTGCTGTTCTTGCATGGAATCAATCTCAATATGATGTGGCCATTTTCTCTGTAGCAGTCGTAGGGGCTGTTCTTGGATTTCTCGTATTTAATGCTCACCCCGCAAAAGTATTTATGGGAGATACAGGATCTCTTGCGCTAGGCGGAGCAATCGTAACCATCGCCATTTTAACCAAGCTTGAAATCCTGCTTGTTCTGATCGGCGGAGTATTTGTTATTGAAACTCTTTCCGTTATTATTCAGGTAATCTCTTTTAAAACAACAGGAAAGCGCGTCTTTAAGATGAGTCCCCTTCATCACCATTATGAACTGACAGGATGGTCGGAATGGAGAGTTGTCGTGACGTTCTGGTCAGTAGGGCTGATTTTCGCCGTTCTTGGAATTTACGTAGAGGTGTGGTTATAACATGAAACAAATTAACGATTTTAAAGACAAACATGTCCTTGTGCTCGGGCTCGCAAAAAGCGGCCTGGCTGCAGCAAGGCTCTTACATAAACTGGGTGCGCACGTGACAGTCAATGATAGGCTGCCGCTGGAAGAAAACGAATCAGCGCAGGAGCTTGAGGCAATGGGGCTGAGCGTCGTGTGCGGAAGCCATCCGCCTGAACTCCTCGACGGGGCAGAATACATTGTGAAAAATCCCGGTATTCCATATTCAAACACTCTGCTTGCAAAAGCGCTGGAAATGCAAATTCCAATCGTTACAGAAGTTGAACTAGCCTATTTAATCTCAGAAGCTGACATGATCGGCATTACCGGTTCCAACGGGAAAACGACGACGACGACCCTAATCCATGAAATGCTGCTGTCTGACAGGAAAAAGTCACTCATCGCCGGCAATATCGGAACAGTCGCCTGTGAAGTGGCAGAGAAAGCAGACAAAGACAGTATCATCGTTACAGAGCTTTCTTCTTTTCAGCTGATGGGAACGGAAACATTCCGGCCTAAAATTGCCCTGATGCTGAACTTGTTTGATGCCCATCTTGATTATCACGGCACGAGAGAAGAATATGCTTCTGCAAAATCAAGAATTTATGCCAACCAGCAGAATAGTGATTTTGCTGTTGTCAACGCGGATGATGCCGAGGTTGTAAAAGCAGCTGCCGCCGGTAATGGGGAAAAGATTTTCTTTTCCGTTAAAAAAGAGCTTGAATCAGGAGCGTACATCAAAGACGGTGCCGTTTGGTTCAACGATGAAAAAATCATTGATGTAAAAGAGATCGTTCTTCCAGGCAGACACAACCTTGAAAATATTCTCGCTGCTGTTTGTGCGGTGAAACTGAGCGGTGCAAAAACAGAAGCCATCCGCCGTGTTCTGACTTCTTTCAAAGGGGTCAAACACCGTCTGCAGTTTATCCGCACGATAAATGGCGTTAAATATTACAATGACTCAAAAGCTACGAATATCCTGGCTACTTCAAAAGCTCTCCAGGCATTTGATGCACCGACGGTACTACTTGCCGGCGGCCTTGACCGCGGCAATGAATTTGATGAACTGATTCCTTTCCTCGGGAATGTCAAAACTCTGATTACGTTTGGCCAGACTGCGCCAAAGCTTGAGAGAATAGCAGCAGATGCGGGAATAGAAGAGGTTAAACGTGTCGATAATGTTGAACAGGCGGCTTATGCGGCGTTCAGCTTATCTCAGGAAGGCGACATCGTACTCTTATCCCCGGCATGTGCAAGCTGGGATCAATATAAAACATTTGAACAAAGAGGAGACATGTTTGAGAACGCCGTGCATAAGCTAAAGTAAAGGGCTCGTACACGCGCCCTAATTCCATTATATTGGGGTGTTTGGCGTTGACGGCAAAAAGATCTGCACCGGACTTTATACTAGTCATTATCACGCTGCTCCTTCTGACAATTGGACTGATTATGGTTTACAGTGCAAGCGCAGTATGGGCAACGTATAAATTCGAAGATTCGTTTTTCTTTGCCAAGAGGCAGCTTTTGTTCGCAGGCGTCGGAGTCGTAGCCATGTTCTTCATTATGAATGTGGATTACTGGACGTGGAGAACATGGGCGAAAATGCTTGTCATCGTCTGTTTTATCCTGCTTCTCGCTGTCCTTGTTCCCGGTATCGGGATGGAGAGAAACGGATCAAGAAGCTGGATTGGAGTAGGGGCTTTTTCCATACAGCCTTCTGAATTTATGAAGCTTGCAATGATTGCCTTTTTAGCTAAATTTCTATCGGAAAATCAAAAGAAAATAACCTCCTTTAAAAGAGGGCTTTTGCCGTCGCTGGCATTTGTTTTTACCGCATTCGCGCTGATCATGCTGCAGCCGGATCTCGGAACGGGAACGGTTATGGTCGGGACGTGCATTGTCATGATTTTTGTGGCAGGTGCAAGAATCAGTCATTTCGGTTTACTGGGCCTTCTTGGTGTGGCAGGGTTTGCAGCTCTGGTGCTTTCCGCACCTTACCGGATCAAACGGATTACGTCTTTTTTAAATCCGTGGGAAGATCCTCTCGGAAGCGGCTTTCAAATTATCCAGTCATTATATGCAATCGGGCCGGGCGGTCTGTTTGGACTAGGTCTCGGGCAAAGCAGGCAGAAGTTTTTTTATCTGCCGGAGCCGCAGACAGATTTTATTTTCGCCATTCTTGCCGAGGAACTCGGGTTTATTGGCGGATCGCTGATCATTCTTCTGTTTGGCCTCCTGTTATGGCGCGGAGTGAGGATTGCGCTCGGGGCACCCGATCAGTATGGTTCTTACCTTGCAATCGGCATTATAACAATGGTTGCCATACAGGTAATGATCAATATTGGAGTTGTAACAGGTCTAATGCCGGTAACAGGGATCACTCTGCCGTTTTTAAGCTACGGGGGCTCTTCGCTTACGCTGATGCTCATGGCAGTAGGTGTGCTGCTGAACATAAGCAGATATGCCAGGTATTGACGCTATACGTAACGGGGCCCTGTTGAAAAACAGGGTTCCTCGCGTTTTGCGGGAAAGTGGCTGATTTTTAAGTCTATAAGAATCTAAAATTGATTGGGCATTGTGCTCATAGAATATAAAAACATACAAAAGGGTTTTAACTGCGGTTCAAGAGGGAAAGGAAGATATTGTGCTTTTACAGGCTCCTTCTGACACAGCAGGGAAAATGACAAACAATTTTTACAGGAGGCTGTCATGGAAAACATACTTAATAAGCTTCAAGAGGCACAGGTAGGAAAGGTTGTTCATAACGAACCTTTAGCGAAACACACAACCATTAAAATCGGGGGACCTGCAGAGATTTTCGTGGAACCAGGCTCCATCAGTGATTTGAAAAAGACAATGGACATTGTGAATGAGAGCGGACTGCCGTGGAGAGCAATCGGACGCGGCTCAAATTTGCTTGTCAGTGACGCAGGAATCAAAGGCGTTGTCATTAAACTCGGCAAGGGCCTCGACCATATGGAGATTGACGGAGAGACGGTGACAGCCGGAGGCGGATACTCTCTGATTAAGCTGACAACACTGCTCACCAAGCAGGGACTGTCAGGTCTTCAATTCGCAGGGGGAATTCCGGGCTCAGTCGGCGGCGCTGTCTATATGAACGCCGGAGCTCACGGATCAGATATGTCTAAAATTCTCATAAAAGCACACATTCTGTTTGAAGACGGAAAAATGGAGTGGCTGACTGCTGATGAACTCGAGTTTTCATACCGCACATCGCTGCTTCAGAAAAAGCGTCCGGGCATCTGCCTTGAAGCCGTCCTGAAGCTTCAAAAAGGGAACAGAGAAGAGATTACGGCACAGCTCCAAAAGAATAAGGATTACCGCAGAGAAACACAGCCGTGGGATTTGCCTAACTGCGGAAGTGTATTCCGCAATCCCCTTCCTTACTATGCAGGACAGCTCATTCAGGAATCAGGACTTAAAGGCCACCAGATCGGCGGCGCGAAAATTTCCGATCTCCACGGAAATTTCATCGTGAACACGGGCACTGCCACTGCAAAAGACGTTCTTGACCTGATTGATTATGTCAAAAAGACGATTTATGACAAGCACGGAGTGAAAATGGAGACGGAGGTTGAAATTGCCGGTCAAATGTGATGATTGCTTATCTCTTTTTCCTTATATTGTGGTATACTATCTTTATTAAAAGCACAGTTGCTAAACGGCATCCAGCATGCCGTTTGTTTCTCTTTTTAAGAAGATTTTACGGCCCCGAAAGTCATTCGGGATGAGGGGTGAATACATGGAAAAAGGCAAAGTCGTTTCGCTTGAAGACAGGGTGCCCAAGTTAAAAGAGCACCGGAGGCAAAAATCAAACCGCAGATTAATAGGTTTTCTATCCGTCTTTTTCATCCTCATACTGCTTGTCATCTACTTTCAGTCTCCGCTGAGCAAAGTGTCTTCCATAGAGGTAAAAGGCAACAGAACTGTTTCTGACGAAGAGATCATTTCTTTGAGCGGAATTACCAAAAAAACAGGTTTTTTCAGCATCGAGGTAAGTGAAGTTCGGGAGGCGCTGTCTGACTTTGACCAAATTCAGGATGTCCGGATTGAAAAAGAGCTGCCAAATAAGGTAACGATTGCAGTCAATGAGTTTCAGAAAGTGGCATACGTCGTAAATGGGGACAAGTTTTCGCCGATTCTTGAGAACGGAAGAACACTTGATCCTGTAACCGGTGCATTTCCAGATGACGCACCGCTTCTGATGAACTGGAAAAACGCTGAAGAAATAGAAGAAATGGCTCTTGAATTAATGAGCCTGCCTGACAGCATTTCAAATGCCATTTCGGAAATTTATCATACACCTGAAGAAATGGACCGGTGGCATATCACGCTGTACATGAATGACGGCTATGAAGTACAGGCATCTGTCAGAGGTTTTTCAGAAAAGATGAAAAATTATCCTTCCATTGTCAGTCAGCTTGAGCCTGGTGCAAAGGGCATTATCCATATGGAAGTCGGCACATACTTTGAATCATTTGACAAGAGCGGGGAAACTGACCTCACCACTCCTGCTGAAGGAGCTGCAGACGAAACAGAGGCGGAGGCGACGGAACAAAATGAAAATGAAAATGAGGGGTAGGTATGTCATCCTCTCCTTAATCATGCTTGTGCTTGGCTTTCTTGTAGCTTTTTCTTATCAGCTAACGAAAGAAAAACAGCCTGAAAGCGGCATTTCTTCTGAACAATGGGACAAAGAATATGAGACAAGGCAGCTTTTGATCAAGCAGGAGGAACGAAATGCCGAGCTTCAAAAGCAATTGTCTGATACACAGGAAAAGGTCAGGAAAATTGAAGAAGATCTGAAAAATGAAAAGCAGCTTTATTTTAACCTGGTTGAAGATGCCGAGAAATACCGGATGTATGTAGGAGAGCTCGGTGTAAAAGGAGAGGGCATTGAAGTCACTCTTGAAGATTCTTCCTACATACCTGAAGGTGAAAATGTCAATAATTACATTGTGCATGAAGGCCATATTTTTAAAGTGATCAACGAACTTCTCATATCCGGTGCAAGTGCAGTTGCGATCAATGGACAGAGATTATCGCATGATTCGTATATATATTGTAATGGACCTGTTGTAACTGTGGATGGAAATCAATTTCCCGCACCGTTTGTCATTTCAGCCATCGGCGATCCTGCTGTGCTCGACCAGGCTCTGAATATTGCAGGCGGAGTTGTGGAACAAGTAGCATATGACAACATTGTCATTACCCTTGAGAAAAAAGATGAGATTAAAATGAATCCATTGTTGCAAGAAAAGAAATCTTGACGGGTGGTTGCCTTGAAGAAAAATTTGAAGGGTGTCAGCTTTTCCATACTGACAATGATATTCGGCCTTATGCTTGCTGTTCAGTTTCAGTCCATTCAGGAACCTCAGGTCAGAGATACTAGAGACATGTGGCAGCTGCGGGAGGCACTCAAAACAGAGCAGATGATGCAGTCTGAGCTTCTGCTTGAGATCCGCAAGTATGAAGAGCTGATCGATACATATGAGAATGATGAGAGCCAAAGTGCTGAAAAAACCCTGAAGGAAACTGTAGAAGAGCTAAAGAAAGAAGCAGGGCTGACCGAAGTAACAGGGGAGGGGATTACGATTACGATTTCCCCGCTGTTTGAGGAGTCATTGACACAGACGGAAACAAACAGTGTTGCACCGGATTTGCTGAAGCGTCTTTTAAATGAACTTAATTCCTACGGTGCAGAAAGTATCTCAATAGATGGCCGGAGAGTCGTCAATACGACCGTCATCCGGGACATCAACGGCAAAACGAAGATAGACGGCTACAGCCTGCATTCTTTTCCTCTTGAGATTAAGGTGATTGGCGAGGATGCAGAAAAGCTTTTCAGCCGGTTAAATGGATCAACGGTTATGGATACGTTTGCTGTTGATAATCTCAGACTTTCCATCTCGGAGCCAAAAGGGAACATGACGATCCCCCCGTATGATGATGTGATCAGGGTTCAGAATATGAAACCGTTTGAAAAAGGAGAGAATTCATAATGTGGCTTCCCATTTTAGGGTTGATTCTTGGCATCTCATTGGGACTGCTGACTGATTTCCGGATTCCCGGCGAATATTCGAATTACCTTTCCATAGCCATCCTTGCGGCACTTGATACACTGCTTGGGGGGATTCGCGCGCACTTGCAGAATATGTACGATGAAATGGTGTTTGTATCAGGTTTTTTCTTTAACATCATTTTGGCAGCAAGTTTAGCTTTTCTGGGTGTTCATCTTGGTGTAGACTTGTATTTGGTAGCAATATTTGCTTTTGGAGTCAGACTGTTCCAGAATATTGCCGTCATCAGACGAATCATTATTGCCAATTGGACTGAATCGCGCCAAAAACTTAAAAAAAGTTGATTTTTTAAGAGGGAAAATCAAGGATTTGACGAATACTCACTTTAAGTATCTATTTCATGTTAGAACCTGCACGAAGCAGGCTGGAATTTGTGTGACATGCATGTTTCAAATGTCACAGCATTTTTCAGCATTGTTACAAATATGTAAAACTAGATTCATTGTATTGTTGTTCCTCTAATAATAGAATGGAAATGATAAGTTAAGGAGGTGCCATAGAATGAACAACAATGAAATCTTTGTAAGTCTAGACATCGGTACATCCAGTGTTAAGGTTATCATCGGCGAAATGGCAGATGATAATTTGAACATTATTGGTGTAGGCAATGTTAAATCAGAAGGACTCAGAAAAGGGTCGATCGTCGACATTGACGAGACCGTTCATTCTATTAGAAAAGCGGTAGAACAGGCAGAGAGAATGGTAGGCATCCCGCTTAGAAGAGTTGTAGTGGGAGTGACCGGCAATCATGTTCAGCTTCAGGACTGCCACGGTGTTGTGGCTGTCTCAAGCGAAAACCGCGAAATAGCAAACGAGGACATCAGACGCGTCATTGATGCTGCTCAAGTTATGTCAATACCTCCGGAACGGGAGATCATAGATGTGATTCCTCAGCAGTTTATTGTTGACGGACTGGATGAAATCAGCGATCCGCGCGGAATGATCGGTGTGCGTCTTGAAATGGAAGGCACGATTATTACCGGATCAAGAACGATTTTACATAATCTTCTTCGGTGCGTAGAGAAAGCAGGGCTCGAAATTACAGACATATGCCTGCAGCCGCTTGCATCAGGAGCTGTTGCCCTTTCTAAGGATGAGAAAAACCTTGGCGTAGCCCTAGTTGATATCGGGGGCGGTTCAACAACAATTGCCGTCTTTGACCAAGGTCATCTGCAGACGACAAGCGTCCTGCCGATCGGCGGAGAAAACATAACGAAGGATCTGTCCATCGGTCTTCGCACAACGACGGATGAGGCTGAGCGGATCAAAGTAAAGCATGGACATGCCTACTATGATTACGCCTCTGAAGAAGAAGTGTTTGAAGCGGCCATTATCGGCACAGATCAAAAACAGCAATTTAATCAGCTTGAAATTTCTGATATTATAGAAGCCAGACTGGAAGAAATGTTTGAGCTCGTCCAGCACGAGATTAAGAGACTCGGTGTCAGGGACCTGCCAGGAGGATTTGTTCTCACCGGAGGAACGGTAAGCATGCCAGGAGTGCTTGAAATTGCACAGGATGTGCTTCAGAGCAATGTCCGCATTGCAAGCCCGGATTATATCGGGGTCAGAGAACCGCAGTACATGACTGGAGTAGGCCTGATACAGTTTGCCTTTAAAAATGCGAAAATTCAGGGCCGGAGCATCAGTTCAAATGCTGTTCCGGACAAGGCTGAAATGACAGCGCAAAGAGAGCCTCAGCCGCAGCAGAATCAGCAGCAGCGCGCTAAGGCGAAAGAAAAAGAAGAGAAAAAAGAAAGCAAAGTGAAAAAATTCTTTGGTTACTTCTTTGAATAACATGCATCAAGAGGAAGTCATTCGATGGATTAGGAGGATTTTGTATGTTGGAGTTTGAAAGCAATATTGACGGCATGGCAACGATAAAAGTAATTGGGGTTGGCGGCGGTGGAAACAACGCTGTTAACCGTATGATAGAACATGGTGTTCAGGGTGTAGATTTTATCGCTGTAAACACTGATGCACAGGCTTTGAATCTTTCTAAAGCAGAAACTAGAATGCAGATCGGCTCAAAGCTTACAAGAGGCCTTGGCGCAGGCGCAAACCCTGAAGTCGGCAAAAAAGCAGCTGAAGAAAGCAAAGAGCAGATTGAAGAGGCTTTAAGAGGAGCAGACATGGTCTTCGTTACTGCTGGAATGGGCGGCGGTACAGGTACCGGTGCAGCTCCTGTCATCGCCCAGATCGCTAAAGACCTTGGCGCCCTGACTGTTGGGGTTGTAACACGTCCGTTTACGTTTGAAGGGCGCAAGCGTGCGATGCAGGCTGCCGGCGGTATCTCTTCAATGAAAGAATCAGTTGATACGCTGATTGTTATCCCGAACGACCGTCTTCTTGAAATCGTAGACAAAAACACACCGATGCTTGAAGCTTTCCGCGAAGCGGATAACGTTCTTCGCCAAGGTGTACAAGGTATCTCAGATCTGATTGCTGTCCCTGGACTAATCAACCTTGATTTTGCCGATGTTAAGACAATTATGTCAAATAAAGGTTCATCCCTTATGGGTATCGGGGTTGCAACTGGAGAAAGCAGAGCAGCAGAAGCAGCTAAAAAAGCTATTTCAAGTCCGCTTCTTGAGACATCAATTGACGGCGCACAAGGTGTTCTGATGAACATTACCGGCGGTTCAAACCTGAGTCTTTATGAAGTTCAGGAAGCAGCCGACATCGTTGCTACTGCTTCAGATCAGGACGTAAACATGATCTTCGGTTCTGTTATTAACGAAAACCTGAAGGATGAGATTGTGGTAACTGTTATTGCTACAGGCTTTAACGAAGTTGAAATCAATCACAGCAAACCGCAGTCAAGACCATTTGGAAACACGGCTCCTAAACCATCACCTAAACCTCGTGATGTAAGAGAAATGAAACGTGAACGCGAACGCGAGGAGCCTGCTCAGGACATGTCAAGCCGTTCTATGCAGCAAGGCGATGATACACTTGATATCCCGACATTCCTGCGAAACCGCAATAAACGCAGATAATAGCAAAAAAAGACATGGCCAGAAGCCATGTCTTTTTTTTTTGCATTTTTCTATTCATAAGACCTGTCTCCTCATATTGTCCTGTTCTTCATTGATAAAAGACGTAATTAGTCCCCCGAGAAATCTGCTGATAGTGAGTACCATTCCCTGTATTGTGACAATTAGCTCTGCCTGAGCAAACTTAAAATGGTTAAATCAGGTAAAAATGTTTATTTTTACATTTATTTTTTATTCATAGTCCGATTGTCCTTTTCAAATAAGCCGTTTGAATCCCCGTGTTCAACGCATCTTTAATAGAGTAAAAAAAGACAGGCGTTCCTTTGTCCTGATTTACATAACTTTCCTTCTCCGTCAAATCGATCATTTCTGCAAAAGGGATATTTTGGGTGCAAATAATGACAAAATTTTCAAAAAACTTTCTTTACATTTAGTGTAACAGCTCAGAACGTACATACATTTCAGAGGGAGGGAGGATGCAGAACTGCATACACCATTATAAGGGGGAATTGAAAGAATGCCGAAGAAATTTGTGAAATCGCTCAGTTTTTTGTCAATCATTATCCTGCTTTTAACCTTGCTTGCGCCAAGTGTGTCAATTGCAAGCACAAACGTCAGCACATCTGTTAAAAATCAAAAAAACATAACGGCTGATAAAGTTTCAAAGAAGGTTGCAGAATCTTTCAAGAAAGAAGAAAAGGTGACGTTTCTCATTAAGCTGAAAGAACAAGTTGATACAGCAAAAGCTGCAAAAAATGCTGCAAAAGCTGAATCCAAAGCAGTTCAGTCTAAATATGAGAAACGGTCGGCTGTCGTTTCTTCCCTTCGTGCAAAAGCCTTTGAAACTCAGCATAATCTGAAAACATACTTAACGAAAGAAGAAAAAGCCGGAAATGCGAAGGACATAAAGTCTTTCTATATCGTAAACGGAATGGCTGTTACGGCTACAAAGGAAGTGATGGAAAAGGTCGCATCTTTCCCGGAAGTGGACAAGGTGCTTCCAAATGAAGTCCGGCAGCTGCATAAAGTTAAAGAGAAAGCAGCAGGTAAACAGACAGAAGCAAACGCGTCTCCTGCAGCAACAGAGTGGAACATCAATCAAGTTGGTGCTCCTGCAGCATGGGAGATGGGCATCGACGGCAGCGGAACCGTTGTTGCTTCGATCGATACAGGTGTTCAATGGGACCACCCGGCATTAAAAGAAAAATACCGCGGCTACAATCCAGCTGCACCAAATGCACCTGATCACGAGTTCAGCTGGTTTGATGCTACAGCAAATCAGGAAGCGCCTTATGACGATGATGGGCATGGAACGCACGTAACAGGCACGATGGTAGGCGCAGAGCCGAACGGCAATAACCAAATCGGTGTTGCACCAGGTGCAAAGTGGATTGCTGTCAAAGCATTCACTGCAAACGGCGGAACAGATGCAGATTTGCTTGAGGCAGGAGAGTGGATTCTTGCTCCTAAAGATGCAGCCGGAAATCCGCACCCTGAAATGGCGCCGGATGTAGTCAACAACTCCTGGGGAGGCGGAGCAGGGCTTGATGAATGGTACAGGCCAATGGTCAATGCATGGCGCGCTGCAGAAATCTTTCCGGAATTCTCTGCAGGCAACACGACATTATTTAACCCGGGAGGTCCAGGATCGATTGCCAACCCGGCAAACTATCCTGAATCCTTTGCAACAGGTGCAACAGACATCAACAACCAATTAGGAAGCTTTTCGCTTCAGGGACCGTCACCTTATAATGAAACAAAGCCTGATATTTCAGCACCGGGCGTAAACATCCGGTCATCTGTTCCAGGCGGAGTTTATGAAGGCGGCTGGAATGGTACATCAATGGCAGGACCTCACGTTTCGGCTGTAGCTGCCCTGCTGAGGCAGGTTGATTCCTCCATTACGGTAGAGGAAATCGAAAACGTACTGACAACTACAGCAACACCACTTACGGATTCAACTTTTACAAACTCACCTAATAACGGATATGGCCATGGACTGGTAAATGCCTATGATGCGGTTTCCTCTCTGATGACAGGTCTTGGAAAAGTAAAAGGACAGGTTGCCAAAGAAGGAGAAGATGCAGAGGCTCCGGTTATGGAACATACAGGGCCTGCAGAGGCATTCGCGGGTATGAATCTTCCATTAACGGTGAATGTATCCGATAATATCAGCGTGACAAACGTCTCCCTTCATTACCAAAGCAATGGCGGACAATGGCAGACAGCTGAAGCTGCCAGAGTGTCGGGTGATTTCCTTGATGGAAATTACGAAGCAGTCATTCCTGGTGAGGCATTAGAAGAAGGAACACTTGTATATAAGTGGAAAGCTGTTGATTTTGGCGCAAATGAAGTGGTATCAGAAGAATATGAAATCGCCGTTCAGCCAGGCATTACGACTGGCTATGAGCAGGATTTTGAATCAGGCGCTGCAGGATGGACTTCTTACGGAGTGAAAAACAGCTGGGAGCATGGAGCACCTGTAAACGGCCCGGGGAATGCAGCTTCAGGTGAAAACGTTTTTGCGACCAACCTTGACGGCGATTACGAAAACGGGGCAAACATGAATTTGCTTATGCCTCCAATTGATTTGCCGGCAGAAGGAGCTGCGTTCCTTCAATTCAAGCAGTGGCATGAACTTGAAAACCGGTATGATTATGGACATGTTTTCGTTTCAACCGATCAGGAAACATGGACTCAGGCATTACGGGTAAACGGGGTCACTGAAAACTGGATGGATGGACAGGTAGACCTTAGCGGGTATGCAGGAGAGCGCATTTATGTTGCGTTCAACGTTACATCGGACGGCAGCGTCGTAAAAGACGGATGGTACATTGACGATGTAAAACTATCAGATACTCCGATTGAAATTCAGAACAAAGCGTCACTTGGAGTTGAAGGCAAATCTGCAACTGCAGATAAAGCTTCAAAAGAGAAAAAGGAAAAAGTGTATCCGAACAAAATCAAACCCGCACCGTTCACTGCTGCCAAAGGATCAACTGACCATGCACAGCCTGCTGCCCTTCCAATGAGAGCAGAAGTAAGCATTGTTGAAACAGGAAGATCGACATACTCTAGCCTTCAGGACGGCAGCTATGAAATCGTTCATGGTGCAGGAGAATTTACTCTCCAGGCAGAAGCATACGGATTTGCGACAGAAACCATGCCGATTACAATTGAAAACGACGGCATCACAGAAGCAAACTTTGTTCTAGAAGAACTTCCTCAAGGAACAGTGAGCGGAGTAGTGACAAACGAAGCAACAGGCGAGCCGGTTGCAAACGCGACACTTCTGCTTGTTGAAGATGCCGCCATTACTCCTGTTCAAACGAATGAACAAGGGGAATATTCAATTGAAGCCTACGAAGGAGACTATACGCTGAAAGCGATGGCACCTTCTTATTATGCCAAGGACACTAGCATCACGATCGATGCAGAACAGACAACTGTTCAAAATATTACGCTTAAGCCGTTCATCGGGTACCCGGGTGAGATCGGATATGACGACGGGACAGCTGAAAACGCCAGAGCATTTAATGCAGCAGGCAATGGCTGGGCTGTGAAAATGTCTCTTGCTGAAGGAAACGAGAGAGCGATGGTAACGGGCGGACTGTTCAGGTTCTGGGATACAGAATGGCCTGTACCTGGAGGCACTGAATTCCAGGTTGCCATTTACGATGCTTCAGGAACGGACGGTGCACCGGGCAAAAAGCTTGCCGGACCGATCAATGCAGAAGCGCTGCGCAACGGGGAATGGACAATGGTCAACTTGCTTGACCAGGGCGTAGTTGTGGATGGCGATTTCTATATGGTTTACATTCAAACGAAAGCAAACCCTAATTCGCCTGGACTTGCAACAGATGAAGATGGCGAAAATGCCGGACGCAGCTGGCAGATGGTCAGCGGAGCCTGGTCACCTTCACCTGCTGAAGAAGGAAACTACATGATCAGGGCGATTGTGGACTATGAAGTGACTGCTCCGGAAATTACCTCACCTAAAGACGGTTCGTTCACAAACAAAGAAACGGCTGTTGTAGAGGGGAAAGCATCACCGACAACCACTGTTCATATTTACAATGGAGAAACAGAGGCAGCTTCTGTGCAAGCTACAGAAACCGGCACATTCCGGGCAGAAGTCATGCTGAATACAGGCGAAAATGTTCTGACTGCCAAGTCCAGCACAGATGCAGGCATGACAGATGCATCTAATGCAGTAAAAGTGACACTGGACAAAACCAAACCCGCATTCACCGTTGAAAATCCTAAAGACGGACAAAAGCTGAACACGGAAGCATTAACGGTCAGCGGAACCGTTGCAGATGATAATCTGGACTGGATAAAAGTTAATGGACAAAAAGCTGCCGTCAAGGACGGCAAATTCTCTAAACGGATTCTGCTTGAAAACGGAGAGAATGTAATAACCGTTCTTGCAGCAGACAAAGCAGGAAACCGTTTGAAGAAAACCGTTAAAGTATATGTGAAATATGATGCACCGGTCATTGAAAATCTAAAACCTGCCGAGGATAAATACATCAAGTCAGGTGAAAGCGTGAAAATAAAATTTGACAGCGAAGAAGATCTGGATGCAACGTTCGTTCTTCATATGCCGCTTACAAATGCGCGCATCCAGAATGCAACAGAGCTTCCGCTGAGAGAAACATCACCAGGACATTACGAGGGCTATTACACGGCAACATCCAATATGAAAGCTGACGGTGCGAGAATCGAAGTCATTGCAAAAGATGACTTTGGCAACGAAACAAGAGCCGTCGCAGATGGCAAACTGTTTATAAACGGCAAAAAACCTGCAAACAAATAAGCTCACAAAGAACTCTCATTCCGGTTGCGGAATGAGAGTTTTTGTTTTTTATATACATAACTCATGTTCATACAGAATTCCATATGCTAATCCACTCTTTTCCATCGACAAATAGCAGCGATATCTATCAAAAATACTCTATATTATCGGCAGTAACTGACAGACTTCACCTGCTGGGCTCAGCTATACTATTACTATCCAATCGGACAGCGCCCTTATTTTTTCTTAGATGTGAAAACCTCAGGGGAAGGAGTTTAACGTGGCCATATATTTGGATGTCATCTGGTTTTTGAATTTTTCTTTTGATCTTTTCCTGCTGCTTTTGACGAATATTTTGCTGAAGCAGAAACTGATGAAGATCAGGATTTTGATTGGAGCCTTGATTGGATCTGGCATCGTTGTCCTTCTGTTCACTCCTTTTGCACCCATTGCAACGCATCCGTTAGGCAAGTTATCCGTTTCTGTCTTTATGATTCTTGCAGCCTTTGGATTTAAGAGGTTTAAGTACTTTGCCAAGTGTCTGCTTACTTTTTATTTTGTTACGTTTATGGTAGGCGGGGCCATGATGGGGGCCCATTATTTTATTCAGACGGAAATCGGATTTACAGACGGAATTTTAATGACAAACTCAGGAGGTTTCGGAGATCCTGTCAGCTGGCTGTTTGTCATCGCCGGCTTTCCTGCAGCCTGGTATTTTTCAAGAAAGAGGCTGGATGATCTTGAAATGAAAAAGATTCAATATGACATGATCGTCTCGGTTTACGTCAGGATTGGGGAAACATCGTTTACACTGAAGGGCCTGATTGACAGCGGAAATCAGCTTTATGATCCCATCTCAAAGTCCCCGGTCATGATTGCAGATGCCAATAAGCTGAAAGGGCATCTTCCGGATGCGCTGCTTGATATAGCGCTTCAGGAAGATGTGATGACGGCTCTAACCGCGTCAAGTGAATCTCATTCTATGGATAACAGAGTAAGAATTATTCCGTTTCGAGTCGTTGGAAAATCAAATCAGTTTTTAATCGGTTTAAAACCGGATGAGGTCATCGTGACAACAAAAGATGAAACGATTCTTGCTTCAAAAACGATTATCGGGCTGAACCGAACAAGCCTGTCGCCTGAAGGGGAATATGACTGCATTGTTCATCCGAAAATGCTTCAGAGCGGAGCCGTGCAGGACGTTTCATAAAGGGTTGTTCAGAACGCAGTGACAAGTTGCACCAAAACAGGATTTATAACCGAATGATGGTTTCAAATTTTGCGATCAGTGCCATTGTTTAAGGTCCCGAACACAGGGATAAGTGCCATCAAGACAGAATTTCAATCTTTTGAGGGTCCTTAAAGAAGTTTTAAGTGCCACCAAAACAAAATTCCAACCGCTTGATGGTACCGAACTCAGGTATAAGTGCCATCAAAACAGAATTTCAACCGCTTGATGGTCCCGAACGCACCGATAAGTGCCATCAAAACAGAATTTCAACCGCTTGGTGGTACCGAACGCACCGATAAGTGCCATCAAAACAGAATTCCAACCGCTTGGTGGTACCGAACGCACCGATAAGTGCCACCAAAACAGAACTTAAATCTTTTGAGGGTCCCAAACGCACCGATAAGTGCCATCAAAACAGAATTCCAACCGCTTGATGGTACCGAACGCACCGATAAGTGCCATCAAAACAGAATTTCAACACCTTGGTGGTACCGAACTCAGGTATAAGTGCCATCAAAACAGAATTTCAACCGCTTGATGGTCCCGAACGCACCGATAAGTGCCATCAAACCAAAATCTCACCCGTTTGATGGTTCTGAACACAGCGATATCTTTATCCTGTAGTAGTGTACTCAGCTGTAAAGGAAAATAGAAGGGAGAGAATCATGAAAAAACTAAAATTGCAGATTACGTATCTCTGGTATAAATTACTGATGAAGCTGGGCCTGAAAACAGATGAAATCCACTATATAGGAGGAAGCGAAGCACTGCCGCCCCCGCTTACAAAGGATGAAGAAGAAGTCCTTCTGAAAAAACTGCCGGGAGGCGATCAGGCGGCACGCTCCATTCTGATTGAAAGAAATTTGAGACTTGTCGTCTATATTGCCAGGAAGTTTGAGAATACAGGCATTAACATTGAAGATTTGATCAGCATCGGAACAATTGGACTGATCAAAGCTGTCAACACCTTCAATCCGGAAAAGAAAATCAAGCTTGCAACCTATGCATCACGATGCATCGAGAATGAAATCCTGATGTATCTGAGAAGAAACAACAAGATCCGGTCTGAAGTTTCATTTGATGAACCATTGAATATCGACTGGGACGGAAACGAGCTGCTGCTGTCGGATGTTCTCGGAACCGAGGAGGACATCATCACAAAAGATCTTGAAGCCAATGTGGACCGCAAACTTCTCCTTAAAGCTCTTCAGCAGCTGAATGACCGGGAAAAGCAGATCATGGAACTGCGTTTTGGCCTTCAGGGAGGAGAAGAAAAAACGCAGAAAGATGTCGCGGATATGCTGGGGATCTCCCAGTCTTACATATCCAGGCTTGAGAAGAGAATTATCAAAAGATTGCGCAAAGAATTCAATAAAATGGTCTAAAAAAATATTATCCGCCTAATTTCCAGTTCCTGTATGCTTCGGAGTCACTTTCGTGATTTTTGGCTTTTGGACATGTGCATATTTTTCCCACCTAAGGAGATACTTAACTCTGTACAGCAGCTCCTGTTAGGAGGGAAAGATGTGGCAAGAAATAAAGTTGAAATATGCGGAGTAGATACTTCCAAACTTCCAGTCCTGAAAAATGAGGAAATGAGAATCCTGTTCCGCGACATGCAAAGCGGCAATACGGATGCACGGGAAAAGCTCGTGAACGGGAATCTTCGCTTGGTTTTGAGCGTCATTCAGCGATTTAACAACCGCGGTGAGTTTGTCGATGACCTGTTTCAAGTTGGCTGTATTGGACTTATGAAATCCATTGATAATTTCGATCTTGGCCAGAATGTAAAATTTTCAACTTATGCTGTACCGATGATTATTGGAGAGATCAGGCGCTATCTGCGCGATAACAATCCGATCCGGGTTTCCAGATCTCTTCGTGATATTGCCTACAAAGCTTTGCAGGTCAGAGAACAATTGATGAGCAAAACCTCAAGAGAACCGACAGCGGAAGAAATATCCCGGGTACTGGAAGTCCCGCATGAAGAAATCGTCTTTGCACTGGATGCCATCCAGGACCCGGTGTCGCTTTTTGAACCGATCTACAACGATGGCGGAGATCCAATCTATGTCATGGATCAGCTCAGTGACGAAAAAAACCGCGATTCACACTGGATTGAAGAAATTGCTTTAAAAGAGGGAATGCGCAGGCTTAATGAGCGTGAAAAACTCATATTGAGAAAACGGTTCTTCCAGGGAAAAACCCAAATGGAAGTGGCGGAGGAAATCGGCATCTCACAAGCGCAGGTATCAAGGCTTGAAAAAGCTGCTATCAAACAAATGAATAAGAATATACAGAACTAGAGCCGTCTTCAGACGGCTCTTTTTCATGAACTTGAGGGAATAGAACGCTCACATTCATACATATAGTTAAGTAGACGGGGGGCGGATGCGATGATGAATATATCTGAATTTCAGACTAAAGATGTTGTCAATGTTTCAGATGGAAAGAAGCTCGGAATGGTATCGGATTTTGATATAAATGTAACGACGGGGAAGATTCAGGCAGTCTTTATCAGCGGGCCGGGCAAAGTTCTCGGTTTTTTCGGCAAGGAGGAAGAAGTCATCGTACCGTGGAGGAACATTGTCAAAATCGGGGAAGATGTGATTTTAGTCCGTGTAAATAGGGAAATAGACCAAAACAGCGAATTAATTTAACAATCTTTCTGTCGGAATGGGAAAGATGTGGTAAAATATAGTCGTATATAAAATGCTTAGAACAGCAAACAGAAGGAATGATCATTTATGACTCAGAATCCGCTTAACCTTCAGCATGAGACATACTTAAACAGCCCGGACTGGGAACAATTAAATGAAGATCTCATTATCGGATTTACAACAAAAAACGGTGGAGTCTCAAGCGGTCACTTTCAGTCTCTGAATCTTGGCCTTCATGTCCACGACGATCCCGGATGCGTAACAGAAAACAGAAAGATCCTTGCATCAGCCGTGAATATGCCTCTTGAACATTGGGTGTATGCAGACCAGGTTCATGACAGCAGCATTTATAAAGCACGCAGGGAAGACCGTTCAAAAGGGACAATGAATTATGCTTCGGCTGTTCCGGAAACAGACGGCCTTTACACAGATGAAGAAGACCTGATGCTTTCGCTCTGCTACGCAGACTGTGTGCCTCTTTTCTTCTATGAACCTGAAAAAAGGCTGGTCGGCACTGCTCATGCAGGCTGGAAAGGTTCAGTCCTTGATATCGGGGGCAAAATGGCCAGAACGTGGACTCAGAACGAAGGCGTCCCGGGAAAATCCATTTACGCCATCATCGGACCATCCATCGGACCTTGCTGCTATACAGTTGATGATTATGTCATTGATAGAGTAAACAACGCGCTGTCTAAAGATTTCCCTTCTCCATATGAAGAGGTGTCTGCCGGGCAGTATTCGCTTGACTTAAAGCTGCTCAACAAATATTTGCTTTTGAAAGCAGGACTGAGTGAGTCCCGCATATTGACAAGTCCGCTTTGTACAAGCTGCGAATCTTCCCTGTTTTTTTCACACAGGAGAGATCAGGGCAAAACCGGAAGAATGGCTGGATTTATCGGTTTAAAGGGGAGGCAAAAACAACTGTGAGCGTGAAACAGAATTTAGAGGAAATACGTGCCAGAATTAAACATACATGCAGTAAAACAGACCGCAATCCGGATGAGATCAGCCTGATTGCCGTCACGAAATATGTCAGCATCGAACGGGCGAAAGAAGCTGTTGAAGCAGGCATTGCCCATCTTGGCGAAAACAGAAACGAAGGTCTTGCCGAAAAATATGAAGCTATTGGCAACAGCGCTTCATGGCATTTTATCGGAACCCTTCAGACGAGAAAAGTAAAAGACATGATTGATAAAGCAGACTACATACATTCCCTGGACAGGCTTTCGCTTGCTAAAGAAATTGATAAACGGGCCGATGATAAAGTAAAGTGCTTCATTCAGGTGAATACGTCGGGAGAAGAATCCAAGCATGGCATGACACCTGAGGAAGTTCTCCCATTTGTTAAGGAGCTTGAGAATTATCCGAACATTCTTGTCGTCGGGTTAATGACTATGGCACCTAACACAGATGATGAACATGTATTGAGAGAATCCTTCAAAAGGCTCCGTACATTGCGCGGGGAAGTAACATCCCTTCATCTGCCGTATGCACCTTGCAGTGAGCTTTCTATGGGGATGTCGAATGACTTTGAAATAGCGGTTGAAGAAGGCGCTACTTTCATACGCATCGGCTCAGCCCTGGTTGGATAAGAAATCGGAGGTGTCACGTACATGAGTATTAAAAATAAGTTTAAAAGCTTTTTTGCCCTTGATGAGGAAGAATATGAATACGTTGAGCAGGAGAGGCATCAGGACTATGATTACGAGGAAGAACAGCCGTTTACTCCAAAGCCGCAGCAGACCAAACAGAATGTTGTCAGTTTGCAAAGTGTTCAGAAATCATCTAAAGTGGTTTTATGCGAGCCGAGGGTATACGCCGAAGCACAGGATGTTGCCGATCAGCTGAAGAACAGACGGGCAGTTGTTGTCAATCTGCAGCGCATTCAGCATGACCAGGCAAAGCGCATTGTAGACTTTTTAAGCGGAACTGTGTACGCTATAGGTGGAGACATTCAGAAAATAGGAGCGAATATTTTCCTGTGCACACCGGATAACGTTGATGTTGCAGGCTCGATTTCAGAAATTGTCTCGGAAGAAGATCAGAGGTGGTAAAAATAAATGGGCGTAGTAGCTGATGTTTTATTTACGTTGTTGCAGGTTTATTCTTATGCGATTATTATTTACATCTTGCTTTCATGGTTTCCGAATGCAAGAGAGAGCAGTTTCGGACAGCTGCTTGCTAAAATTGTAGAGCCGTACCTTGAACCTTTCCGCAGGTTTATTCCGCCGCTTGGCATGATTGACATCTCACCAATTGTTGCACTTCTTGCTTTAAGATTTGCAGGATACGGGCTTAACTCAATTTTCACAATGATTGGATAAGATACAGGTGGTGCCGTACATAACGGCACTGTTTTCATTTTGGCATCAATTTATAAGAGCTTAACGAAAAGGCTGGAAGATTAATATGGACCACATTTATCAGCACTTCAGACAGGAAGAACGGCATTTTATCGATCAGGCTTCAGAATGGAAAGAAAGTGTCATGAACAGCTATGCTCCAAAATTGACGGATTTTCTTGACCCGAGAGAGCAGGAAATGGTTAAAGCAGTCGTCGGATCAAGCACGGATGTGTGTCTTCAGTTTTCGGGAGAGAATATGGAACGAAAACGGGCTCTGCTTTATCCGGACTACTTTGTTCCTTCCCATGAGGATTTCCAGCTTTCCCTGCTTGAGATCGGGTATCCGTCTAAATTTGTTGCCATTGAACACCGGCAAGTACTGGGTGCTTTAATGTCACTCGGGCTCAAACGGTCAAAATTCGGCGATCTGCTGTTTTCCGGCGACCGGATTCAGCTGGTCGCTGCAAAAGAAACAGAATCTTTTCTTTTGATGAATCTGACTGAGATCGGCCGGGCAAAAGTTTCGCTGAGCGCACTTGACTGGAGTGAGCGCATCCTCCATGTGGAAGAAATGCTGGAAAAAACAGCGACCGTCAGTTCCTTAAGGCTTGATGCTGTTGCCGCATCTGTTTATAACATTTCCCGGCAAAAAATCGGCGCGCTTGTTCAGACGGGTTATGTGAAAGTAAACTTTCGGGTCATCGAGCAGCCGTCATTTGAATGCAGAGAGGGAGACACGCTTTCTGTCAGAGGCCACGGCAGATCCAAAATCTTGTCGATTGATGGCAGAACAAAGAAAGATAAGTGGAAAATCTCATACGGCATTCAAAAATAAATTTGGGAAAATAGAAGGATTTTTGCCTTTTCTGTCAAAATATGAATTATACTTGAAGAAAGATCGAATGATCAATACATACTGGAGGTGGCAGAAGTGCCGTTAACACCGCTTGATATCCATAACAAAGAATTTAACAAAGGGTTCCGGGGCTATGACGAGGACGAAGTCAATGAGTTCCTCGACCAGGTCATTAAAGATTATGAGCTTGCCATCCGCGAGAAAAAAGAACTCGAAAACAAAGTGACTGAACTGAACGAACGCATTGGTCATTTTTCAAATATCGAGGAAACACTCAATAAATCCATTCTTGTAGCGCAGGAGGCTGCTGAGGAAGTACGCCGCCACGCACAAAAGGAAGCTAAGCTGATTGTGAAGGAAGCAGAAAAAAACGCTGACCGGATCATTAATGAATCCCTTTCTAAATCAAGAAAAATAGCTGTGGAAATTGAAGAGCTGAAAAAGCAGTCGAAAGTTTTCAGAACACGCTTCCAGATGCTGATTGAAGCACAGCTTGACCTTCTTAAAAATGATGACTGGGATCACCTCCTTGAGTATGAACTTGAATCATTATACGAGGAACGCGAAGAATCAAAGGTGCAGTCTTGACTTTGAAGCACCATTTCACATATAATTTGATGACTACTATTAAATAAATGATTAAAAAACCATGACAGGGACAGTAGCAGTATGAAATCTTTTAAAGCGAGCCGGAGTTGGTGCGAGTCCGGCAAAGAAGCAAACTTGCGAAAATCACCCTCGAGTTTTTTTGCTGAACCTATAGAATCAGTAAGCAAAAACGCGTTATTCACGTTACGAATCTCAAAGAGGATAAGCAGTTTTTTTAGCTTATCTAAAAGGGTGGTACCGCGAGAAACCTTCTCGTCCCTTCTGGGATGAGAAGGTTTTTTGTGTTTTCTCTGCCCCATTACAAACTGTCTGGAGGAATACCGATGGAGTACAAAGATACCCTGCTGATGCCGAAAACCGAATTTCCAATGAGAGGAAACCTTCCTAACCGCGAACCGCAAATTCAGGAAAAATGGGAAGAAATGACGATTTACCAAAAAGTGCAGGAGCGCACAAAAGACCGCCCGATGTTTATTCTTCATGACGGACCGCCGTATGCAAATGGAGATATCCACATGGGGCATGCACTGAACAAAGTGCTGAAGGATTTTATCGTCCGCTATAAATCAATGAGCGGATACAACGCTCCGTATGTTCCGGGCTGGGACACACATGGTCTGCCGATTGAAACGGCTCTTACTAAAAACAAAAAAGTAAACCGCAAAGAATTAAGTGTAGCTGAATTCCGCAAGCTGTGCGCAGAGTATGCATGGGAGCAAATCAACAATCAGCGTGAGCAGTTTAAGCGTCTCGGTGTTCGCGGTGACTGGGAAAATCCTTATGTGACGCTGAATCCGGAGTATGAAGCCCAGCAGATCAAAGTGTTCGGGGAAATGGCGAAGAAAGGGTACATCTATAAAGGATTAAAGCCGGTTTACTGGTCACCTTCAAGTGAGTCTGCTCTTGCAGAAGCCGAAATCGAGTATTATGACAAACGCTCTGCTTCTATTTATGTAGCATTTACTGTTGCACAGGGAAATGATGTGCTGAGCGGCGGAGAAAAAATCATTATCTGGACGACTACTCCGTGGACGATTCCTGCAAACCTTGGCATTGCTGTTCATCCGGACCTTGAGTATACGGTGGCAGATGCAGGCGGGGAATCATTCGTTGTTGCATCAGCATTGCTTGAAACGGTAGCTAAAGAACTCGGATGGGAAGACTATAAGGCTGTCAAAACATTCAAAGGCGCAGAGATCGAAAGAGTGTCTGCAAAGCATCCGCTGTATGACCGCGAATCCCTCGTTGTTCTGGGCGAACATGTTACGACAGATGCCGGTACCGGCTGCGTTCATACTGCACCTGGCCATGGGGAAGATGACTTTATCGTCGGTCAGAAATACGGTCTTGGTGTTCTTTGTCCGGTTGATGAAAAGGGACATATGACAAGCGAAGCTCCAGGGTTTGAAGGCATGTTCTATGATGCGGCAAACAAGCCGATTACAGAAAAGCTTGAAGAAGCAGGCGCACTGCTTAAGCTTTCGTTCATCACACACTCATACCCTCATGACTGGAGAACAAAAAAACCGACCATTTTCCGTGCAACTGCCCAGTGGTTTGCATCCATCAAGGATTTCCGCGAGGATCTTCTTCAGGCGGTAAAAGATACGAAATGGGTACCTGCCTGGGGCGAGACAAGATTGTTCAACATGGTTCGCGACCGCGGGGACTGGTGTATTTCCAGACAGCGTGCATGGGGAGTTCCGATTCCTGTCTTTTATGCAGAAAATGGAGAGCCGATCATTACGGATGAAACAATCGATCATGTATCCGGCCTGTTCCGCGAGCACGGTTCAAACATCTGGTTTGAACGTGAAACAAAAGATCTTCTTCCTGAGGGATTCACGCATCCTGGCAGCCCGAATGGAAACTTCACGAAAGAACAGGACATCATGGATGTCTGGTTCGACTCTGGTTCATCGCATCAGGCAGTATTGCTTGAAAGAGATGATCTGCAGCGTCCGGCAGACCTTTATTTGGAAGGCTCTGACCAATACCGCGGCTGGTTTAACTCTTCCCTGTCCACAGGTGTTGCTGTAACAGGAAAAGCTCCATATAAAGGCGTTCTCAGCCATGGTTTTGCCCTGGACGGAGAAGGACGCAAAATGAGTAAATCTCTTGGGAACGTTGTGCTGCCTTCAAAAGTTATGAACCAGCTTGGGGGAGACATTCTTCGTCTTTGGGTTGCTTCTGTTGACTATCAGGCTGATGTAAGAGTTTCAGACAACATTCTGAAGCAAGTGGCTGAGGTGTACAGAAAAATCCGCAATACTTTCCGTTTCCTTCTTGGAAACCTTGCTGATTTTAATCCGGAAACAGATGCCCTCGCGTTTGACGAGCTTCGCGATGTTGACCGTTACATGATGGTGAAGCTGAACAAGCTGACAGACAAAGTGAAACAATCGTATGATGACTATGAGTTCGCGGCCATCTTCCATGCGGTTCATAATTTCTGCACAATCGAACTGAGTTCCTTCTATCTGGATTTCGCTAAAGATGTTCTCTACATCGAAGCTCCTGATAACAAAGAGCGCCGCGCCATTCAGACCGTTCTTTATGACACGCTGCTTTCACTTGTCAAGCTGGTTGCTCCAATTCTTCCTCACACGGCTGATGAAGTATGGGCACACATTGACTCTGTTTCAGAAGAAAGCGTTCAGCTGACAGATATGCCTGAAAGCAAAGAAATTGCCGGCGCTGACCTGCTTGAGAAGAAATGGGATGCTTTCATGGAGCTTCGCGATGATGTCTTAAAGGCACTTGAAGAAGCCCGCAATGAAAAAGTAATCGGCAAATCGCTGACTGCAAGCATCGAAGTATATGCGAACGGGGAAGCGAAACAATTGCTTGAATCAATTGACGAAAACTTAAAGCAGCTGTTCATTGTATCAGGCTTTAAGCTTGCAGGAAATTACGAGGACGCTCCAGAGGATGCACATACTTGCGAAAAAGTAAAAATCACAGTTAAGCCTGCTGAAGGCGAAACATGTGAAAGATGCTGGGTTGTCACAACCGATGTGGGCGAAAACGAAAATCATAAAACACTCTGCACGCGCTGTGCAGCGATTGTTGACGAACATTATACGACTGCTTAAACACATAGAAAAACCGCTGAAATGATCAGCGGTTTTTTTTGTGTGCACTCCTATTGACTAAACGGCTGATTCCGGTTTTCGCGGTGTCCAGCTTCATCGCCCAACTCCTCTGTCAGAACGGAACCGTCGGCAAAGGCAAAAAGCGCCTTTACCGCCGTTTCCTTATCTGACTCCCGGAGTTAAACGGGCGATTCCGCTTTTCTTGGTGTCCAGCTCCGCCTCCCAGTCCTTCTGTCAGAACAAAATCCCCAAAAAAGTCAAACCCGGACTTTTCCGGTGATTTCTTATCTGACTGCCAGGCCTAAACGGTCGGCTCCGCTTTTCTTATTCCCTCCACAGGAAAATTCTTATCAGCGTGAGGGCCTTCAATCCGGATAGACTATAGGTACAAAGCCAAGCCACAAGGAGATGTCCGCTATGAGTATAGATGCTATCTGGCATGAGCTTCAATTGATGCAGCGAGAGCTTAAGTCAAGGCTTTTTGATCATTGTCTGTTTGATATGGAGACAGAACAGCCTCATTTATTCTATCCATACAAAGAAAAAACAATTATGGGACATGTGAAAGAAGAGCTGAACGACGTTGAGAGAGCGCTCCTTAAAATAAAAAACGGAACGTACGGCATTTGTGAAGAAACCGGACTTGCAATTGAACTTGAAAAATTAGCGATTATCCCCACTGCAAGAAGCATACATGATTTTGCTTTTCAGGAACTGTATGAACGAAAATCCCTGCCTCATACTTATTATCATCCATCCCTTTATTTAGAAGCAGAAGAATATCAATAATACCTTCAGACAAGCTTTGCTCTTCTATTTTGCCTGTGATACAATTCATAAGTATATTATAGGAAAGTTGGGGAAAGCTTGTGCTTTACTATCTCATCGCACTTGTGATTATTGCACTGGATCAGCTGACGAAATGGCTGATTGTAAAAGAACTTGAAATCGGGGAAAGCATACCGGTTATTGAAAATGTCCTGTACATTACCTCACATCGGAATCAGGGAGCTGCCTGGGGAATTCTTCAGGGCCAGATGTGGTTTTTTTACGTGATTACGGTTATCGTTGTAGCCGGCCTGGTTGTTTATATCCAAAAATATACAAACGGCAGCCGTCTGATGGGGATTGCCCTTGGCTTAATGCTTGGCGGTGCAATCGGCAACTTTATTGACAGAGTGATTCATCAGGAAGTGGTTGATTTTGTCCAAACCTATATTGGTACATACCCGTTTCCAATTTTCAATGTAGCGGATTCTGCTCTTTGTGTGGGAGTAGCGCTGCTCTTTATTGTCATGCTTTTAGATGGGAAACAAGAGAAGGAGAAAGTGAATGAACAGCATAGAAATTAAGATTGATGACAGCAATAAATATGAACGCCTTGATAAGCTGCTTGCTGCAGAAAATGCAGACTGGTCAAGAAGCCAGGTCCAGATCTGGATTAAAGAAGGACATGTGAAAGTGAATGACGGGGAGTCAAGAAGCAATTATAAAGTTCAGCCCGGTGATACGGTCACTCTTCTCATTCCAGATCCTGAACCGCTTGATGTTCTGCCGGAAGAAATGAATCTTGATGTTTATTATGAGGATGCAGACGTTCTTGTTGTCAATAAACCTAAAGGGATGGTTGTCCATCCTGCACCTGGACATTTATCAGGAACACTTGTAAATGGACTGATGGCCCACTGCAAAGACCTTTCAGGTATAAACGGTGTTATGAGACCCGGCATTGTCCACCGGATCGATAAAGACACATCAGGACTTCTGATGGTTGCCAAAAACGACATGGCGCATGAGTCGCTGGTTAACCAGCTTGTAGAAAAATCGGTTACAAGACGGTATCAGGCAATTGTTCATGGGATTATTCAGCATGACAAGGGAACAGTTGATGCTCCGATCGGCCGCGATAAACAGGACCGCCAGAGCATGACGGTTACAAATGAGCACAGCAAGGACGCTGTCACTCATTTTCATGTTCTTGACCGCTTTGCGGGCTTCACGCTGATTGAGTGCCAGCTTGAGACAGGCAGAACGCATCAGATCAGAGTTCATATGAAATACATTGGTTTCCCTATTGTGGGCGATCCGAAATACGGCCCGAAAAAAACGCCGAATATCGGAGGCCAGGCGCTTCATGCAGGCGTTCTCGGCTTTAAGCATCCCCGCACGGGCGAGTACCTTGAATTTAATGCTCCTCTTCCTGCTGAATTTCAGCAGGTAATCGAAGATCTGAAAAAAAGTCATTGACACAAGCCATATGATTTGTCATAATAGCTGTAGTTGAAAAATGAACCTTTAAGACAGTCCCGTGAGGCTGAGAAGGAAACGGATCTTATGCGCATAGTCTGCGTATATTTAAGCACGCATCCAATCCCTCTTGCCAAACGGCAGGAGGGATTTTCTTGTTTTCAGGTTCAAAAGGAGAGGTGAACAGCATGCCCCAAAAAGCAGTTGTGCTTGACCAGCAGTCAATCAGAAGAGCATTGACAAGAATTGCCCACGAAATTATCGAACGAAACAAAGGCATTGATTCTGTCATTCTTGTCGGGATCAAGACAAGAGGCATCCATCTTGCCAAAAGGCTTGCAGAACGGATCGAACAGATTGAAGGCAAGCCTGTAGAGGTAGGAGAGCTTGACATTACACTCTACAGAGATGACCTTTCCAAAAAAACAGTGAATGAGGAGCCGCTCGTGAAAGGCTCGGATATTCCTGCAGATATCACAAACAAAACAGTCATCCTGATTGATGACGTTCTATATACAGGAAGAACAGTCCGCGCAGGGCTTGATGCGCTGATTGACATCGGAAGACCTTCACAGATCCAGCTCGCGGTCCTGGTAGACAGGGGACACAGAGAACTTCCGATCCGGGCGGACTATGTCGGCAAAAACATCCCGACCTCAAGCTCTGAAAAAATTGTTGTCGAACTGATGGAAGTGGATAAAAACGATCAGGTCGCCATACACGAAAAAGAATAGCCAACCCTTTTAATGAAGTCCAGAGAGGCTGCAAAAGGAACGTAAAATCACACCTGTGATTCTTTTTGACAGGATGATTATGCCTCTTTGCAGCCTCATGCAAAGAGGTTTTTTTATAAAAAGAAAGCGGGGAAAAGACATGAAACCAAGAAAAGAAGCTCTACAGCTTGATATAAAAGAAACACCAAAGCCGCTCACATGGATCACCCTGAGCTTTCAGCATCTGTTTGCCATGTTTGGAGCGACCATCCTCGTACCCTTCCTGGTAGGACTTGATCCTGCTGTCGCCCTGATTTCAAGCGGGCTTGGGACGCTTGCGTTTCTGCTGATCACAAAAGGCCAGGTGCCGGCCTATCTGGGTTCCTCATTCGCCTTCATCGCACCAATTATCGCAGCTAAGGCAGCTGAAGGACCCGAAGGCGCAATGGTCGGAAGCTTCCTGGCAGGAGTCGTTTACGGACTTGTAGCCCTGCTGATTAAAATCGTCGGATACAAGTGGATCATGAAGCTTCTGCCTCCGGTGGTCGTCGGTCCTGTCATCATCGTCATCGGACTGAGCCTTGCAGGAACTGCGGTGGATATGGCCATGAACAGCCCTGAAGGAGAATATAACCTGACCTACTTCTCGGTAGCTCTTGTGACGCTTGCGATAACGATTGTATGTTCGGTTGCATTTAAAGGCTTTGTCAGCCTGATTCCTGTTCTGATCGGAATCGCCGGCGGCTACCTGTACGCCCTCGCAATCGGATTGGTTGATTTCAGTAAAGTTGTTGGGGCAGAACTGTTTCAAAAACCGGACTTTATCATACCTTTTGTCACATATACTCCAGGGTTTTCCTATGAAATCGTTCTTCTAATGGTCCCTGTCGCAGTTGTGACCCTCTCAGAGCATATCGGACATCAGCTTGTTCTTGGTAAAGTGGTTGAGAGGGATTACTTGAAAGAACCTGGTCTGCACCGTTCCATCCTCGGAGATGGAGTAGCAACGATGATCGCATCACTTATCGGCGGACCGCCGAATACAACGTACGGTGAAAACATCGGCGTACTTGCCATTACAAGGGTCTACAGCGTCTACATCATCGCAGGTGCTGCGGTTATGGCCGTCGTGTTCGGCTTCATCGGAAAAATTTCAGCATTCATCAGCTCTATACCGACACCGGTTATGGGAGGCGTATCCATCCTGCTGTTTGGGATTATCGCCTCATCAGGATTAAGAATGCTGACTGATAACAAGATTGATTTCGGAAATAAACGAAACCTTGTGATTTCCTCAGTCATCCTGGTCATCGGGATTGGCGGAGCCATGATAAAAGTAAGCGAGCAGTTTGAACTTCACGGCATGGCACTTGCGGCAATCATCGGCATTGCCCTGAACCTGGTCCTACCGGGGCGCAAAGCTGCTGAACGTGAACAAACAGCTGCAAATGAACATACAGCTGCATAAGAACACCTTTTAACGAAAAGTCCAGAGAGGCTTACAAGGGTGGACGGGCACGGACAAAGCAACCTTTTGGTTTTGTCCTGCCTTCTCACACCCTGAAACCGGATTTCAGGGTGTTTTTTTGCAGAAAAACGACGGGAGAGATGATGATGAAGCATTTGCTTAGAATGAATGATCTGCCTGCAGATGAGATTTTAAACATATTAAAGGACGCAGAAAAATTCCGTTCAGGAAAGGCTGAAGTTCAAAAAACGGCATTGTTTGCTGCGAACCTGTTTTTTGAACCGAGCACAAGAACACGGTTCAGTTTTGAAGTAGCTGAGAAAAGGCTTGGCCTGAACGTTCTTAACTTTGATGCCTCACATTCAAGCGTGCAAAAAGGAGAAACCCTTTATGATACAGTGCGCACGCTTGAGGCAATAGGAGCAAACGCAGTCGTCATCAGACATCCTGAAGATGAGTACTTCGAAGAACTGAAAGAGAAAGTCGGAATTCCGATTTTAAATGCAGGAGACGGCTGCGGCCATCATCCTACACAATCGCTTCTTGATCTGCTGACCATCCGCCAGGAGTTTGGAAAGTTCGAAGGTCTGACCGTCTCCATTCATGGAGACATCAAGCACAGCCGCGTTGCAAGGTCTAATGCGGAGGTTCTGCGGAGGCTCGGGGCAAATGTCCTGCTCTGTGCGCCTGATGAGTGGAAGGATGAAACATACGGCACATATGCAGAGACAGATGAAGCCGTTCAAGCTTCCGATGTCGTCATGCTCCTGCGAATTCAGCATGAAAGACATGAAAATCAAACAACCGGCGGGGCGGATTACCACAGACAATACGGACTTACATTAGAAAGAGAAAAAGCGATGAAGCCGAAAGCCATTATCATGCATCCAGCCCCGGTGAACAGAGGCGTTGAAATTGCTGATGAACTGGTTGAATGCAGAAGATCGAGAATTTTTAAGCAAATGGAAAACGGTGTATATGTCAGAATGGCCGTTTTAAAACGCGCGCTTGAGGGCGCAGCATCACTTAACAAGGGGGAAGCAGCATATGCAATCTATCATTAAAAACGGCTTCATACTAACGGACAGCGGAGAGAAAGTGAAAGCCGACATCTTGATTTCAGACGGAATTATCTCAGAGATCAGCGAAAACATCGAAGCGGTTGCAGCTGAGGTCATCGATGCAGATGGCAAACTGGTTTCCCCGGGGTTTGTCGATTTACATATTCACCTGAGGGAACCCGGCGGTGAACATAAAGAAACGATTGAAACGGGCACGATGGCTGCTGCTGCAGGAGGATTTACAGCTGTTGCCGCCATGCCGAATACAAAGCCTGTTCCGGACCATTCGGAGCAAATGAACTGGCTTACGAACCGGATTAAAGAAAAAGCTTCTGTACGCGTTCTTCCTTATGCATCCATTACGGTAAGACAGGCGGGCAAAGAGCTGACGGATTTTGAAAAGCTGAAAGAAGCAGGCGCGTTTGCCTTTACAGATGACGGTGTGGGCGTTCAATCTGCCGGCATGATGTATGAGGCAATGAAAAAAGCGTCAGAAACGGGTGCAAGCATTGTAGCCCACTGTGAAGACAACTCACTGATTTATAAAGGAGCTCTGCATGACGGTGAATTTGCTAAAAGGCACGGGATCAATGGAATTCCTTCTATCTGTGAATCTGTGCAGATCGCAAGAGACGTACTGCTGGCTGAAGCCGCAGGCTGCCACTACCATGTGTGCCACATCAGCACGAAAGAGTCAGTCAGAGTGGTGCGCGATGCGAAAAAAGCAGGCATAAACGTAACAGCGGAAGTAACGCCGCATCACCTTCTGCTGTGCGACACAGATATTCCCGGACTGGATACAAATTACAAAATGAATCCGCCGCTCCGCGGGAAAGAAGACCGGGAAGCGCTGATTGAAGGGCTGCTTGACGGAACAATTGATTTTATCGCGACTGACCATGCTCCGCATACAGCGGAAGAAAAGGCTGAACCGCTGAGCCTTGCTCCTTTCGGCATAGTGGGACTTGAAACGGCATTTCCGCTTTTATACACCCGGTTTGTTGAGTCAGGAGAGTGGACGCTGAAACAGCTGATTGATTTTCTAACAGCTAAGCCGGCGGAAACGTTTGGCCTGCCATTTGGCAGAATTGAAGAAGGCCGCGCAGCGGATTTGACGATCCTTGATCTAAAAGAAGAAAAAACCATCAATCCGGAAACGTTCCTTTCAAAAGGAAAAAACACACCGTTTGCAGGCTATTCATGCAAAGGCTGGCCGGAAGCAACCATCGTTGAAGGCGAAATCGTATGGAAAAGGGAGAGAGTAAACGTATGATCAGACATCTGATTCTCGAAGACGGCACCATTTTTACAGGACAGGGATTTGGAAGCGAAGCGGACACAATGGGAGAGGTCGTGTTCCATACTGGAATGACAGGCTATCAGGAGATTCTCTCAGACCCGTCATACTGCGGGCAGATTGTGACGCTTACCTATCCGATGATTGGAAACTACGGCATTAACCGCGACGATTTTGAAACGATTTCTCCATTCATCAACGGGTTTATCGTAAAAGAATTATGTGAAGTGCCATCAAATTTCAGAAGCGAGTTTTCTCTTGATGAGTACTTCAAAATCAAGGGAATTCCCGGACTTGCAGGCATAGATACACGCAAGCTGACAAGAATTATCCGCACATATGGAACGCTGAAAGGCGCTTTTTGCTCAGAGCATGCAGATGTAGATGAGGTGCTTGCATCATTGAGATCTGCGGAGCTTCCAAGAAATCAGGTGGAAACTGTTTCGACGAAATCACCTTATCCAAGCCCGGGACGCGGATGCAGAGTGGTCCTTGTCGATTTCGGGATGAAACACGGCATCCTCCGCGAGCTGAACAAACGCAGCTGTGATGTGGTCGTTGTGCCCCATACGGCAACTGCTGAAGAGATCCTTCAGTTAAATCCAGACGGCATCATGCTGTCAAACGGGCCTGGGGACCCGAAAGATGTCCCTCATGCACTTGAGATGATCAATGGAGTGCTAGGGAAAATTCCTCTGTTCGGCATCTGCCTTGGCCATCAGCTTTTTGCCCTTGCAGGGGGAGCCGATACGGAAAAAATGAAATTCGGACACCGCGGGTCAAACCATCCGGTAAAAGACCTGTCAACAGGAAAGGTAGCTCTTACCTCCCAAAATCACGGATACACCGTTACCCTTGATTCAGTAAAAGCAACAGACCTTGAGGTTACACATCTTGCTTTAAACGACGGATCTGTAGAAGGACTGAAGCATAAAACGCTTCCTGCCTTCACCGTGCAGTACCATCCGGAAGCTTCACCGGGACCAGAAGATGCAAACGGACTATTTGATCAATTTATCGACATGATTGAAACATTCAAGAAAGAAGGGATCAACGTATGCCAAAACGCGTAGACATCAAAAAAATTCTAGTAATCGGATCAGGGCCTATTATCATCGGCCAGGCAGCAGAGTTTGACTATGCAGGAACACAGGCCTGCATCGCCCTTAAAGAAGAAGGATATGAAGTCATCCTTGTAAACTCGAACCCTGCAACGATCATGACAGATACAGAAATGGCAGACAAAGTGTACATTGAACCCCTGACACTTGAGTTTTTGACGAAAATCATCCGCAAAGAACGCCCGGATGCACTTCTCCCGACTCTTGGAGGCCAAACCGGCCTTAACATGGCGGTTCAGCTTGCGGAAGCAGGGGTTCTTGAAGAATGCAACGTTGAGATTCTTGGAACAAAATTAAGCGCTATTCAAAAAGCGGAGGACCGCGACCTTTTCCGACAGCTGATGAATGAGCTCCACGAGCCTGTCCCGGAGAGCGATATTGTGCACACCCTTGAAGAAGCATACGCTTTTATAGAAAAAGTCGGCTATCCTGTCATCGTAAGACCTGCCTATACACTTGGAGGCACAGGCGGAGGCATTTGCTCAAATGAAGAAGAGCTGATCGAGATCGTGACAAGCGGACTGAAATACAGCCCTGTCACACAATGTCTGCTTGAAAAAAGCATTGCAGGATTTAAAGAAATTGAATATGAAGTGATGCGTGATAAAAATGACAGCGCGATTGTTGTCTGCAATATGGAAAACATTGATCCTGTCGGCATTCATACAGGCGACTCCATCGTCGTTGCACCAAGCCAGACGCTCAGTGACAGAGAGTACCAGATGCTCAGGAACGTTTCTCTTAAAATTATCCGTGCACTCGGCATAGAAGGCGGATGCAATGTCCAGCTTGCTCTTGATCCGCACAGCTTCCAGTACTACATCATTGAAGTGAATCCGCGTGTAAGCCGCTCATCAGCTCTTGCATCTAAAGCAACAGGCTATCCGATCGCGAAGCTTGCCGCAAAGATTGCGGTCGGACTTACTCTTGATGAAATGATGAACCCGGTAACAGGCAAGACGTATGCGTGCTTTGAACCGGCACTCGACTACATCGTCACAAAAATCCCGAGATGGCCGTTTGATAAATTTGAGTCAGCCAACCGCAGACTCGGAACGCAGATGAAGGCTACCGGCGAGGTGATGGCGATCGGCAGAACGCTTGAAGAATCCCTTCTAAAAGCCGTCCGTTCACTTGAAGCGGATCAATACCATATCGATCTGAAACACGCAGCCGATTTCAGCGATGAAAAGATTGAAAAGCGAATCCGCAGAGCAGGAGACGAGAGGCTGTTCTATCTTTCTGAAGCAATCAGAAGAGGCGTATCAATTGAAACGATTCATGAGTGGAGCGGAATTGACCTTTTCTTCCTTGTGAAAATTGAAAATATCATCAAGTTTGAGCGTGTTATTGAAGAAGCGAAGTTTGATGCAATTGTCCTTGAAAAAGCGAAAAAGATGGGCTTTTCTGATATCGCTGTTGCTGAACTTTGGAAAACAACAGAGCGGGAGGTATACAAATTCAGAAAACAGCTGAACTTGTTCCCGGTCTATAAAACAGTTGATACATGCGCAGCAGAATTCGAATCTGAAACACCTTACTTCTACGGCACGTATGAGGATGAGAATGAATCAGCTGTTACAGATAAAGAAAGTGTGATTGTCCTTGGTTCAGGACCAATCCGAATCGGCCAGGGGGTAGAATTCGATTATGCAACCGTACACTCCGTATGGGCCATTAAAGAAGCCGGATATGAAGCGATTATCATCAACAACAATCCTGAAACCGTCTCAACCGATTTCAGCATCTCTGATAAGCTTTACTTTGAGCCGCTGACGGCGGAAGATGTGATGCACATCATCGAACTTGAAAAGCCTAAAGGGGTAGTCGTTCAGTTCGGGGGACAGACAGCGATAAACCTTGCGGATGAACTTGAAGCAAGAGGCGTCAAGATTCTCGGAACATCTCTTGAGGATTTGGACCGTGCGGAAAACAGAGATAAATTTGAGCACACATTAAACACTCTCGGCATTCCCCAGCCTCTTGGAAAAACGGCGACATCTGTAGAAGAGGCGGTTGCCATTGCTTCATCCATCCGCTATCCGGTTCTTGTCAGACCGTCATATGTTCTCGGCGGACGTGCGATGGAGATCGTGCATGAGGAAAATGATCTGCTGCATTACATGAAAAATGCTGTAAAAGTAAATCCGCAGCACCCGGTACTGATCGATAAATATTTAACTGGAAAAGAAATAGAAGTTGATGCGATCTCAGACGGCAAAAACGTCTTTATTCCTGGAATTATGGAGCATATCGAGCGTGCAGGGGTCCACTCCGGAGATTCTATCGCTGTATATCCTCCGCAAACACTGACGGAAGATATCAAAAAGACGATTACTGAACGGACAATCGCACTTGCAAGGGGATTAAACATTAAAGGGCTTCTGAACATTCAGTTTGTCATCTATAAAGATGAAGTATTTGTCATCGAAGTGAATCCAAGATCAAGCCGCACGGTTCCTTTCTTAAGCAAAATAACAGGCGTGCCGATGGCAAATCTTGCAACGAAGGTGATACTCGGCAAATCATTGCCGGAGCTTGGGTATGAAACGGGCATTCAGCCTGAAAGCGAGGGCGTCTATGTCAAAGTGCCGGTCTTCTCTTTTGAAAAGCTGCGCAGAGTGGATATTACGCTCGGCCCTGAAATGAAATCGACAGGCGAAGTGATGGGAAAAGATACAACTCTTGAAAAAGCTCTTTATAAAGGCCTAATCGCATCAGGAATGAAAGTGCAGAACTACGGACAGGTCCTTCTGACAATCGCGGACAAAGATAAAGAAGAAGGTCTGGAGGTAGCCCGCCGCTTCAGTGCAATCGGCTATCAGATCATGGCAACAAGCGGAACAGCCGGCTACCTGCATGAGAACGGGGTAGAAGCGAGAATCGTCGGCAAAATCGGCAGTGAGTCTCCTACTATGCTGGATATTATCCGCACGGGCGAAGCTCAGTTCGTCATCAATACACTGACAAAAGGGAAACAGCCGCAGCGCGATGGCTTCAGAATCAGACGCGAGTCGGTTGAAAACGGCATCCCGTGTCTCACATCCCTTGACACAGCAAAAGCGATTTTAAGAGTTTTAGAGTCAATGACCTTCTCAACAGAACAAATGCCAAAACGAGTTATCAGCAAAGAGGTGACGTACGCTTGATCCGAAAAGAATGGATGATCATTGCCGGACAGAGAGAAATTGCTGAGGGAATTTATGAACTTACATTAAAAGGGAGTCTGGTCGATGAGATGAACCAGCCCGGCCAGTTCGTTCATATCAAAGTTTCAAGTGCAGCATCTCCTCTTTTAAGAAGACCGATCAGCATTGCAAAAATAGAGAAAGAAAAGCGGGAATTCACGATGATCTACCGGGCAGAGGGAGCGGGCACGAAGCTCCTTTCTGCAAGGAAAGAAGGAGAACTGGTCGATGTGCTCGGCCCGCTTGGAAACGGATTTGATCCGGAAAGCCTGGATCAGGGAGATACAGCGCTTCTTGTCGGAGGCGGCATCGGAGTCCCTCCTTTATACGAGCTTTCAAGGCGTCTGCTTGCAAAGGGTGTTAACGTCCGCCACGTACTCGGTTTCCAGTCTGCGAATCAGGTTTTCTATGAAAGTGAGTTTAAGAAACTCGGAGAAACCTATATTGCGACGGCAGATGGTTCATACGGGACGAAAGGGTTCGTCACAGACTGCATCAAAGAGCGCAGCATCGATTTTGACGCTCTTTTCGCATGCGGTCCGACCCCCATGCTTGCAAACCTCCAAAATCTTTTTCCTGACAAGCCTGTTTTTCTCTCTCTTGAAGAAAGAATGGGCTGCGGAATCGGTGCATGCTTTGCATGTGTGTGCCATACAGCAGATGACCCGAATGGCACATCTTATAAAAAAGTGTGCACCGACGGGCCGGTATTTAAAGCAGGAGAGGTTGTGCTGTCATGCTGAATGTTGAACTTCCGGGACTTTCACTCAAAAATCCGATTATGCCGGCATCAGGCTGCTTTGGATTCGGTAAAGAATTCGCCGGCCTTTATGACCTGAACAAACTTGGAGCCATCATGATCAAAGCAGCAACAGCCGAACCGCGGTTTGGAAATCCTACGCCGAGGGTGGCTGAAACAGAAGCGGGCATGCTCAATGCAATTGGCCTGCAAAACCCGGGACAAAATGGAATCCTTGAAAATGAGCTTCCCTGGCTTGAGTCATTCGATGTGCCGGTTCTTGCAAATGTGGCGGGCTCAGCAGAGGAAGATTATGTCGAAGTTGCAAGAGAAATCAGCAAGGCGAAAAATGTCCACGCGCTTGAACTGAACATTTCCTGTCCGAATGTTAAAACCGGAGGAATTGCATTCGGTACAAACCCTGAGATGGCAGCTTCCCTTACGCGCGCAGTAAAAGCTGTGTCAGAGGTGCCTGTTTATGTCAAGCTGTCACCGAACGTCAGCAATATCACTGAAATTGCCAAAGCCATCGAAGCGGCTGGAGCAGATGGATTAACGATGATCAACACGCTAATCGGAATGAGGCTGGATTTGAAAACAGGAAAGCCGGTTCTTGCAAACCGCACAGGCGGCTTATCCGGCCCAGCGATCAAACCGGTAGCCATCCGCATGATTCATGAAGTCAGCCAGGCTGTATCTATTCCGATTATCGGCATGGGCGGTGTTCAGACAGCAGAGGACGTTCTTGAATTCATGTACGCTGGAGCAAGCGCCGTAGCCGTAGGAACAGCCAACTTTGTGAATCCGTTTGTCTGCCCTGAAATCATTGAAGAACTGCCTCATGTACTTAAAAAGTACGGGTTTGACCACATTACAGAATGCATCGGAAGGAGCTATAAGCATGAACGAGAGACCGCTGATTATCGCGCTTGATTTTAAGGATGCTTCGGAAACAGGAGAATTCCTAAAAAAGATGTCCGGACAGAAGCTGTATGTAAAAGTAGGCATGGAGCTCTTTTACCGGGAAGGTCCTGCAATCATAGATCAGCTGAAATCAGACGGACATGAGATTTTCCTTGATCTTAAGCTCCATGATATTCCGGAAACAGTGAAAAAAGCGATGAGGGGTCTTGCCGGACTCGGAGTCAATCTTGTCAATGTGCATGCTGCCGGCGGCAGTGCCATGATGGAATCTGCAATGGAAGGTCTTGAGGCCGGAACACCTGCAGGGTCCAAGCGTCCCGCCTGCATTGCTGTCACTCAGCTGACAAGCA
Organism: Metabacillus sp. cB07; assembly: GCF_016839225.1. Classification (NCBI taxonomy): domain Bacteria; kingdom Bacillati; phylum Bacillota; class Bacilli; order Caryophanales; family Bacillaceae; genus Metabacillus; species Metabacillus sp. cB07. The sequence goes on from NZ_CP069296.1 coordinate 1,813,608, forward strand.
CATCGCAAGAGATGCTGAAGAACGAATTGCTGATCAGCAAAAGCCTTGATGATACGGTGCTAAGCTACGCTAAGCTTGCGGCGAAAAGCGGCCTTGACGGTATTGTCTGCTCTTCTCTGGAGGTGCCCCGCATCTACAGCGAGCTTCCAGCCTCGTTTATGACCGTAACACCCGGCATACGCATGAGCGGAGATGCAGTAAATGACCAGGTCAGGGTGGCAACTCCTGAAAAAGCGAGAGAGCTTGGGTCAACCGGAATTGTGGTCGGACGGAGCATCACCAAAGCACCGGATCCGCTTGCCGCCTATACTGAAATGAAAAACGCCTGGGAGGGACTGCCTGTATGAACCATCAAATTGCCGAACAACTGCTGACAATCGAAGCTGTATTCCTTAGCCCGAATGATCCGTTTACCTGGTCAAGCGGGCTCAAATCACCGATCTACTGTGATAACCGCCTCACGCTTTCTTATCCGGAAGTAAGAAAAAACATTGCAGAAGGTCTGTCCGCTCTGATCAGAGAGCATTATCCCCAAGCTGAAATGATAGCAGGCACGGCTACTGCAGGAATTCCTCATGCTGCATGGGTAAGTGATCTTCTGAATCTGCCGATGTCCTATGTGAGAAGCAAGCCAAAGGGTCACGGAAAGGGCAATCAGATTGAAGGAAAGATCCGGGAAGGACAGAAAGTGGTAGTAGTGGAGGATTTGATTTCAACCGGAGGAAGCGTCATCACGGCCGTTAAAGCTCTGAGAGAAGCCGGATGCGAAGTGATCGGCGCTGTATCCATTTTCACATATGAACTGCAAAAAGGGACAGAGATGCTTGAGGAAGAAGGCATTCATTCCGTATCACTGACGGACTATTCATCTCTGATTGAAACAGCTCTGAAAAAAGGCTCCATTCAAAAAGAAGACTTAGCCAAGCTGAAGAAATGGCGTGAAAATCCCTCTTCAGAAGAATGGCTGAACGTATAAAGAGAAAAGGCATCAGGAAGAGCTGATGCCTTTTTTATTTCCATATCAGCATGCTGCCGGAAAAAGCCAGTGTGCTGATCAGCAAAAAGCCAATTCTGAATCCTTTTTTCTGCCAGGGTGCAGGCAGCCATTTCCCGCTGAGTTTAAATCCCGCAAAACCGATCACCCCGAAACACTTCATCACTCCTCGTTCCTCTTTCATTTTTTCAAAAATGGCTGGGTCATCAATCTCCATTGCCGCATAAGCTAATGAAAATCCGCCTAAAGCATAAAAAAAGACAGCTGCACTTAATAAATGAAAAATAACTCCCACCTCCCGGACGAACTTTAGTACACCTTATTCAAACCCTGTTAATCTAGCACTTTTTTATAATTAGTTCTAAAAAAAGAGATGTTTTTTAATTCCGATAGAAAAACTATGATTGACATAGTCTTCAATTGTGATAAAATTTAGAAAAATATAATAAACTTATCCAGAGAGGCGGAGGGAACTGGCCCGGTGAAGCCCGGCAACCTGCATGCGTGCAAGGTGCTACATCCAGCAAAATGAAACCCATTTTGGAAGATAAGGTTGATGCCTGAACAGTCTTTCAAACCGGAAGGCTTTTTTTAATGGGTAAGAAACGGGGGACCACTGTGGGTACTGATCAACAACTTGACGCGGTCATCGACAGGCTTAAGGAAATGCTGAACACAATGAGCTATGGTTCTGTGACATTGATCGTTCAGGACGGAAAAGTGATTCAGCTTGAGAAAAATGAAAAAATCAGAATGAAATGAGGATGCTGACCGGACAAACCGGAGGCGTTTTGACAAAAGCGGGCTCCTGTCCTGATGGTAAAAGCTTTTTGTGCGGGACCTGAAAAGTGAGGAGAAGATCAGCATGCTGACATACAAAACATGGCATGAGCAAGAACAGACTTTTGAAACAGACGACGGGTACAGCGGCGCATTGAATGTGCTGAAGTGGGCTTACGGCCATTACGGCGAAGAGATTGTCTATGCCTGCAGCTTTGGCATTGAGGGCATGGTTCTCATTGACCTGATTTCAAAAGTAAAACCGGATGCGTCGATTGTGTTTCTTGATACAGATGTTCATTTCAAGGAAACATATGAAACCATTGAACGTGTAAAAGAAAAGTATCCCAAGCTCCGAATCACGATGAAAAAACCTGCCCTTACCCTTGCAGAACAAGCTGAACAGCATGGAGATAAGCTGTGGGAAACAAATCCGAATCAATGCTGTGCAATCAGAAAGCTTCAGCCGCTGAATGAAACACTCTCTCAGTCAGAAGCGTGGATTTCAGGGCTTCGGAGAGAGCAGTCTGAAACAAGGAAACATGTGCAATTTATCAATAAAGACGACAAGTTTCAGTCGGTAAAAGTCTGTCCTCTCATTCACTGGACGTGGAAAGATGTCTGGCGCTATGTTCATAAAAATGACCTCCCTTATAATCCGCTCCATGATCAGGGATATCCTAGCATCGGCTGTTTCCACTGCACGCAGCCTGCGTTCAGTGCAGATGATCTGCGCTCAGGCAGATGGAGCGGCCAGGGCAAAACAGAATGCGGCCTGCATGGATAAGGAGGGATTGCCGTGCTTGAACTGGGTGCGCTTGCCATCAGTCTCTTTTTCGCCATGAATATTGGAGCGAGCGGGGCCGCTGCTTCCATGGGAGTAGCTTACGGTTCCGGTGCAGTTCCGAAAGCCCGGCATGCCCTATTTATATGCGCCATCGGTGTTTTTGCAGGCGCGTATCTTGGCGGGGGAGAGGTTGTTAAGACAATAAGTGCCGGAATTATTCCGCAGGATATCATTGATGTGAAAGTTGTTCTGATCATTATTTTGTCTGCGACAAGCTCGCTGTTTCTTGCAAACCTGCTGGGAATCCCGCTTTCAACAAGCGAGGTGACGGTTGGAGCCGTTGTGGGAGTGGGAATTGCCTATCAGATCCTATTTATTAAATCACTGATGATTATCATGATGTTCTGGGTGATTGTTCCTGTCGCAGCTTTCGGAATTGCCTGGCTGTTCGGCAAAGGGCTTTATAAAGTGCAGCATAAACCGTTCTTTAAAGACCGTCCGCTCCTTACAGGCATCCTGATACTGGCCGGATTTTTCGAGGCTTTCTCAGCTGGAATGAACAATGTGGCAAACGCAGTGGGGCCGCTTGTCGGGGCCGGCCTGATTTCGGTGCCGGACGGGACCCTGCTCGGAGGAGCATTTGTTGCTCTTGGAGCGATTTTTCTCGGCAAAAAAGTGCTTGAAACAAACGGTAAGAAAATTACCCGGTATTCAAAGCCTGAAGGCATTCTGATTTCCGGTACAGGAGCAGGACTTGTGATTGCCAGTTCCATTTTCGGACTTCCCGTCCCTCTGACTCAGGTGACCTCATCAGCTATTATCGGACTTGGAATGGCGAAAAGCGGAAGCGAGATTCTTCAAAAGCACATTGTGAAGAAAATCATCCGAATCTGGATTGTTTCACCGCTGTTTTCACTTGCCATATCGTATATGCTTGTCAAACTGTTTTTGGAAAAGGATATGTACTCCCTTATCGTTCTTCTGAGTGTCATGCTGGCAACCCTAGGTGCACTGAGCCTGATGAAGGCGATAAAGGATGAAAAGCGTGCCGTGCATGAAGAAGGCGGAGGCATTTAACGTTAAAACCAATTAAAAAGGTCAGTTTAGGAGGAAAAATAAATGAGTTTACATCCGCATGGTGGAGTATTAGTTGATGTATACAATCCTGAAGTCACTGCACATGAAATCGATCAGGTGATCGAAATCGATGCAATGGCTCTCAGCGATCTGGAATTGATCGGAATCGGAGCCTACAGCCCGCTTACGGGTTTTTTAACACAAGAGGATTATGAAAGTGTAGTCAGCAGCATGAGACTTGCAGACGGCACGGTCTGGAGCATTCCGATCACGCTTCCGGTTTCAAGAGAAACAGCAGCGTCGCTGAAGACAGGAGAAAAAGCAAAGCTTCAGTATGGCGGCGAAGTGTATGGGCTGATTGAAATCGAAGATCTCTATGAGCCGGATAAAACGAATGAAGCGATCAATGTTTACGGAACAGCGGATCTCGCCCATCCCGGAGTGAAAAAACTGCATGAAAGAGAAGACATCTATGCAGGAGGCAAAATCACTCTGATCAAGCGTCCCGATAAGCCGTTTAAAGAATATACGTTTGATCCATCAGAAACAAGAGCGATTTTTAAAAGCAAAGATTGGAAAACCGTAGTCGGCTTCCAGACAAGAAATCCTGTGCACAGAGCACATGAATACATCCAGAAAGCTGCCCTTAAAACAGTTGACGGATTGTTTCTGAATCCTCTTGTCGGCGAAACGAAATCTGATGATATTTCAGCAGAAATCCGCATGGAGAGCTATGAAGTATTGCTTAAAAACTACTATCCGGAAGAACGAGTGGAGCTTGGCGTTTTCCCTGCTGCGATGAGATATGCAGGACCAAGAGAAGCGATTTTCCACGCGCTTGTCCGCAAAAATTATGGATGCACTCATTTTATTGTCGGAAGAGATCATGCAGGCGTCGGTGATTATTACGGCACATATGATGCTCAGAAGATATTTGACCAATTTGAAGAAGCGGAGCTTGGCATTAAGCCGATGAAATTCGACCACAGCTTCTACTGCAGCAAATGCGAAAGTATGGCTACAACGAAAACGTGCCCTCATGACAGCGCAGATCACGTCATTCTCTCAGGCACAAAGGTCAGACAGATGCTGAGAAACGGCGAAGTGCCGCCAAGCACATTCAGCAGGCCTGAAGTGATTGAAGTATTGATCAGCGGACTAAAAAAAGAAGTCGTTTCGTAAGAAGGGAGAAACAATGATGAGCAGCAATATCGTATGGCATCAAGCATCTATCGCAAAAGAAGAACGGCATAATAAAAATAAGCATCAAAGCTTTATCCTCTGGTTTACAGGGCTGTCTGCTTCAGGCAAGTCTTCTGTCGCAAACGCATTTGCACGGACATTGTTCGACCGCGGCGCCCAGTCATTTGTGCTGGATGGAGACAACGTGAGACATGGACTGAACAGTGATCTTGGCTTCGGTGAAGAAGACCGCAAAGAAAACATCCGCCGGATCGGCGAGGTTTCAAAGCTGTTTGTGGAAAGCGGGCAGATTGTCCTGACGGCGTTTATTTCACCCTACCGCGCTGACCGAGATCTTGTCAGATCGCTTGTCGGAGAGAATGAATTTCTTGAGGTCTATGTGAAATGTTCTGTTGAAGAATGCGAGAAGCGTGATCCTAAAGGTCTTTATAAAAAAGCGAGAAATGAAGAGATTAAGAACTTTACGGGAATCAGCGCCCCGTACGAGGAACCTCTTCATCCCGAAATCATTATGGACACCGAAAAGCACTCAGTAGAAGAGTGTGTCAAACAGCTGACAAAAGCTTTGATTGAAAGAGGCTTGATTTAACAAAAATATTCTAAAAAATGCTCCGTTTTCCTGATATAGTAGACTGTAAGAATCACTACATCACACGCCGAACGCAGCGAGGCAGTTTTCATATAAGTAAGGAGAGTCTATCAATGGGGAATGTTTATTTAGTAGGTGCAGGACCTGGTGATCCTGAACTGATCACGTTAAAGGCTGTTAAATGCATTCAAAAGGCCGATGTCATTTTATATGACCGACTTGTGAACAAAGAATTGCTTTCCTATGCAAAAGAAGGTGCAGACCTTATTTACTGCGGAAAGCTGCCAGATTATCACTTAATGAAGCAGGAAACAATCAATCATTTTCTTGTCCGCTACGCTAAAAGCGGAAAAACCGTCACCCGTCTGAAAGGCGGAGATCCGTTTGTGTTCGGCCGGGGTGCAGAAGAAGCGGAAGCCCTTGTCAAACACGGCATCCCGTTTGAAATTGTACCCGGCATCACATCGGGAATAGCTGCTGCTGCATATGCAGGGATTCCCGTCACACACCGTGATGTGAGCGCAAGCGTTGCCTTCGTTGCAGGGCACCATAAAAATGATGAAAAAGAAGAGCAAAAATGGGCAAGTCTTGCAAAAGGGATTGATACACTTGCAATTTATATGGGAGTGGGGAATCTGCCCTATATTCAGGAGCAGCTGCTGAAAAACGGAAAGTCCAAAGATACCCCTGCTGCGCTTGTTCACTGGGGAACGACTGACGTTCAGAAGACTGTAACCGGAACGCTTGAAACGATTGCAGAGATTGCCAGAACTGAAAAAATCACGAACCCCAGCATGATCATCATCGGAGAAGTTGTCCGCTACCGCGAAAAAATCAGCTGGTTTGAGGAAAAAGCCTCTAAAGCTGCCATCAGCGGGGTGCTTTAGGATGAAACAGGCTGTTCTATATGTCTGCCACGGCAGCCGGATCAGACAGGCCTGTGATGAGGCTGTCTCCTTTATCAGGCGGATCCAGCCGCACATCGAAGCGGATATTCAGGAAATTTGCTTTCTTGAACTGGCCGAGCCCTCGATTGAAGAAGGATTCGCTGCATGCGTCAGAAAAGGGGCTGAAAAAATCGCGGTAGTGCCCCTGCTTTTGCTGACGGCCGCTCATGCGAAAGAGGATATACCAAAAGAAGTGAAAGAAGCCGCATCGCTTTTCCCGCATGTTGAGGTAACGTACGGAAAACCAATCGGCGTTCATGAAAAACTGGCTGAGAGTGTGCTCAAGCGAGTAACGGAACAGGGAAATCCGGGTCCCGGATCGCTCATCGTCATTGTCGGCAGAGGAAGCTCAGATCCGGATGTGGCAAGAGATTTAAAGGAAATCAGCCTGCTTGTAAAAGACCGTGCAGGCGGGAGCGAAGTGGACATAGCCTTCGTGACAGCAGCAAAACCGAGTCTTGATGATATGCTTGAAAGGGTTGCAGGCATGAGTGACAAACGGATATTTCTTGTCCCTTATCTGCTGTTTACAGGTCTTGTCATGAGAGAGGTTATGAGAAAGGCTTTGTCTGTTCCCCATAAGGATTTAACGGTATGCAGATACCTTGGATACGACAGCGGGGTTGAGGAAGTCTTTACTGAGCGCGTGCAGGAAGCCGTTTCAAACCGGGACGGTGCATTTGACTTTATATATGAGGGAAAAACGCATGCTTCCATTAATGATTGATGTGAAAAACCGGCCAGTCGTCATCATAGGCGGGGGGAAAATCGCATGCCGAAGACTTGCCGTTTTTCTTGAGCAGGGAGCAGCTGTCACAGTTGTAAGCCCTGAGGCTGCTACGGAAATTCAGGAGCTTCACCATGCCGGCATCATTACGTGGAAGCAAAAAGAGGTTCAAAAAGAAGATCTCTCGGATGCGTTCTTAATCATAGCAGCTGCCGGAAGCAGGGAAGTAAATGCCTGGGCTGCAGAAGCGGCAGGAAAACACCAGCTTGTAAACATTGCGGGTGAAGCCGGCCTTGGAAATGTACAAGTTCCCTCTATCAAAAAAAGAGGCAGGCTTACCCTGTCGGTTTCAACAGACAGCGCAAGCCCAGCTATAGCCAAAGAAATAGCCAATCATTTTGCCGGACAGCTGAACGACCCATTCATCAGCAAACTGAACGAACTGCATGAACAGCGGAAACACATTCACGCATCTGATCTGAGCAATGAAGAAAAAAAGAAACTCCTAAAAAAGCTGGCAGATGACTGCATGGAACTTTTATAAAAAAGCATCCTATCTAAGATTAACGGTTTCGGTTCAGAAGGTGCTAAACAGGAAATTGCAAAGTCATTCGCACACCATTCAACAATTAGAATGGTGTGCTTTTTCATTTATATCAATTAAACAGAATATTGGACAATTATGGTAAAATGGGAATATCAGTTATTTCGTTTAAGGGCAGGATTGTTTGATAGGCACTTGAGATGAATTTGAATAAGGAGGATATAAAATGAACGCGATTAATCGTTGGATTGTTTTCACTTTTCTTGCTTTCATTACAGTTTTAATGGTCAACAAAGGAATAGATTTATGGTCTCTTGGATCAAATGTGGATGGCGATGGCATTGGAGTACACTTCTTAGGATTAGAAATAAATGACCGAGTACCAGAAGCGAATATCCCTACATATGCAATGGGTTTCTTTGTTGCAAGTTTTATTACTTTGTTAATTGCCTTTGCATTTGTTGGAAAAACTTTATTGAAAAGTAACACACCAGCACGTTAATTTTTGATAGATATTCAACTAAAGGGGCGAATGCAGCAGGCGATTGTGGACAGTTAGGTATGTAGAGAATGTTATTAACTGTGAAGGAGATGTCTCAGCTGACCAAATCAAGAGGGTTTGTTAGGAATTTATTATTTGGACTAGCAAAAAAACGTAATATAGGATTTACAACCTTTGCCCCTTTAAGACTGGCTCCTGAATATACAAGCATTGATTTAGCAAATAAACAAATAACTGGTGTAGTTAAATATAATAACAAGGTTTATCTAACAGTAAAGGTTGATGTTGAACTGGATGAAACAATCGTCAAAGGAAGCCTTAGAGGTATCTCGCATTTAACAAAACCTTTTAAAAAAAGTCATTACATAGAAATAATTTAATCTGACGCAGAAAATTTCATTAGAAATGAAAAAGATAACTCAAAAGAAGATTGAGATAACCTTTATATATTATTGTTTAGCAATCGGGGGCGATTATCCAAGAAGGGATAATCGCTTCTTTTATTGAACTCTTTAAGAAGTAAGCAAAGATTTAAAAGGTAGGAGGATGACCGTTGGATAAAACAGTTACCTTTTCTTTCGCTAGTTCAAATTATGTAGGTATAGAAGCGACAGAAACATTTAGTCTTAAAGAATTAGGAATTGACGCGGAATTAAATGGTGAAAATTTGAAAACAGAATTAGATAAATTATTTCAGGCTTGGGTTTGGGATAAGATTAATATTTCATTTAGTATTGTAATAAGTGACTAGGTAAAGGTTGTATGTGCTATTTTGAAGGCTGGACAAAAGGTGGCGGTTATCTATAAATGAATAAGAAGCTAGGATATGCAAGTATATTAGCAGGCTTAGTGCTTATGGGCGTGTCAGTAATAAACTTCACCACACCTATTGGTGGAAAGGAAATGTCAATTGGTCATACATATCTAGGTATTTCTGAACCAGTTCCCACTCTATTAGGATTATTTATTGGAGCAGTCTTAATTTGCTGGTCTTTTTACCTTATATGGAATATATCTGCGAAAAAGGCAATTAAATTAGCGGTATTAGCCATAATTGTCATTTCTCTATTTCCAATTGTCATACTATTCTTTTTTGCTGGCTCCATTTAATTTTCTGCTTGGCGATTTATTAAGCAATCGGGTGCTTTAATGAAACAAGAGAGAATCCGTATTAGATTGAGCTCCTTTTTTCGTATGCCGTTTGACGTGCATATCAATACCTATCCGGTCAGTATGCTAATTGTTTATATTAATTAGCATGTTATTTGGCAGTTTACACCTTTCATCCATACCTGTTACCTTTAACAGAGCCTTATCTAAAATGTAATCTGACTCACTGTTGAATTTAAAACATGAGTCTATTTCAAACCTTTTAAAGCTTATTAGAATGCTCCAAGCTCCAGTGGACTGAAGCGGAAGGCACTTGACTCCTGCGGGATGAAGAGGGCAAGGGAGATCCCGCAAGCGCAGCTGAGGAAGCTCCCGGTCCTCCCCGCGGAAAGCAAGTGACTGGAGCGCAAGGGAACGGGTACGATTTGGAATCGACAATGATTATTAAAAAGCCTGTCAATAGAAAAGAGAGGAGTAGTTCACGTCCTCTTTACCTTAAAATGTATCTCATCCTTTTGGCTAGACGTTCAAAAAACGGTGTACGGGAGGACCCTTGACAATTTCGTTCATATGATGAAGCTCCCAGCGCCCCCTGCTATAAACTTGTGACTGCTGCAGCACAAGAGAACGAGTAAATTACATAGTTTTCCTAAGCAAGCAGGAATTCAAAAAAAGAAATGGAATGGTATCAAAGGACTTCTAACAAAAATCTGGAGGAGAAAAAATGAAAAGCCCTGTACTCAACCAAATCGGAACCGTGTTCGTTCCTGTCAGCAATGTAGAAAAAGCACGAGACTGGTACTGCAGCATTCTTGGCGTGGAACCTCAAGGTGAAATTCAGTTCGGCCATCTATATGTTCTCCCGATGCAGGGAACAGGTGCCGTTCTCGACAGCAAAATTTACAGAGAAGGAGAAGCCACAAAAGCACCGTTGTTTCACTTTAATGCCGAAGATATTAAAACAGCTCATGCATTCATTAAAGAAAAAGGAGCTGCTCAGCAATCGGACATTCAGCATGATCATTATTTTACATTCCAGGACCCGGACGGAAACACGCTCATGGTATGCAAATGCTGATTCAGGTAAAAGACCCCGGAAATCGTCATTTCCGGGGTCTTTCTCTTACTTTTTAAGCTTGATTACAAGATCAGGATCCGGCGTGACATAAACCGTCTGCTGGTTGTCGTAGATGACAAAGCCGGGCTTTGAGCCGTTCGGCTTTTTGACGTGACGGACTTTTGTATAGTCTACAGGAACAGAGCTTGAGCCTTTCGCTTTACTGAAGTACGCTGCAAGATTCGCTGCTTCAAGGATTGTTTCATCGCTTGGCTCGGGGTGGCGGATCACGACGTGGGAGCCTGGAATGTCTTTCGTATGAAGCCAGATATCATCCCGGGCTGCCGTTTTGTTTGTCAGGTGATCATTTTGCTTATTGTTTTTTCCTACAAGAATTTCGGTGCCGTCACTGGATCGGTATGCTTCCAGCACGATTTTTGCCTGTTTGGCCTTTTTGTTTCCTTTTGTCTGTTTCTTTTTAAGGTAGCCGCCTTCCATGAGTTCCTCGCGAATTTCCTCAATATCCTTCGGTGAAGCGGATTCGATTTGCTGGAAAAGGTTTTCGAAGTAGGCAATTTCTTTTTCGGCAAGTGAAATCTGCTCATTTACGTAGGCGACAGATTTCTTGGCTTTGTTGTATTTCTGAAAATAGGCCTGTGCATTATCTGACGGCGTTTTTTGAGGATTCAGCGTGATGGTGACCGTATCCCCGTTATAGTAATTGATGACATCCGCCGATGCATCTCCCCGCTTAATAGCGTACATATTGGCTGTAATCAGCTCTCCCTGAAGCTTGTACTTTTCAGCTTTTTCAGCATCCTTTAACGTTCCTTCAAGTTTTTTGATTTTCGTTTTATTTTTTTTGATTTCATTCTGCACGAACCGTTCAAGATCATTTCCCTGCTGCTTCACTCTGTCCCTTGCTGCTTTTCCGTAATAGTACCGGTCAAGCATTTCCGATATGGTTGAAAACGGCTTTTGTCTGCCTTCCAGGTGGGTGAGGGGAAGAATGTAAAAATAATCTTTTTCCGGAAGTTCAATCATGGCAGGCGAAAGATGATGCTGCTTGATTTCGCCGACAAGAGAAAGAAAGGCCTGCGGCAGACTGCTTCTGTTGGCAAGGCCTGCGCGGAACAGGATCTCGCGTGCAAACAGCGGGGAGATCCCTGAGAACTGCTGCATGATCTGCTGGTCTAATTTTCCTGCGTTAAAATCGAGCTTCCGGAGCACGGTTTCTTCTGTTGCTTCAAATGGATCGGCTTTCATCTGCTCAGGGGGCAGCACATATTCCTGTCCTGGCATCACCGTCCGGTGGCGGTTTACAGCAGGTGAAAGATGCTTGATGCTGTCAAGAATCATATTCCTGCCGCGGTCTATCAAAATGATATTGCTGTGTCTTCCCATGACTTCAATGATCACCCTCTTGTAGGTGACATCTCCAATTTCGCTTCGTCCTTTCACATCGATATAGACAATCCGCTCCATACCAATCTGTCCGATTTCCTCAATGACTCCGCCTTCAAGATGCTTTCTCATCAGCATGCAAAACATTGGAGGCTCACTCGGATTTTCGTAGCTCTCTTCTGTTAAGTGAATTCTTGCATAGCTCGGGTGGGCAGAAAGCAAAAGCTTATGATTGGCTCCATTTGAGCGGATCACAAAAATGAGTTCGTTTTTATAAGGCTGATGAACCTTTGAGATTCTGCCGTTTTCAAGTGAGTTCTTAAGTTCTTCTGTTATCGCATATGTAAACATGCCATCAAATGACATCGCAAGCACCCTTTTCTATAGCTGTTTAGGAAACAATTGTTCATTCGAATTATTATAGCATTTTTTCGGACAGGTCTGAATAAATTGGCATTAGAAGAGATTGTCCTACTATTTAGAGCATTGAGAGGTGTAATAATCATTCATGAAATGGCATGAAGTGAAACCTGAGGAAGTACTAGAGTCCATTCATTCCAGCAGGGAAAACGGTTTGTCTGAAAAAGACGTACAGAAACGGGTCAGGCACCACGGATTTAATGAACTGAAGGAAGCGGAAAAACCTTCAGCCTTTTTAGTGTTTCTTGAGCAGTTCAAAGATTTTATGGTCCTTGTCTTGCTCGCAGCAACTCTCATATCCGGTTTGCTCGGCGAATACATTGATGCCATTGCGATTATTGCCATTGTGCTGGTAAACGGGATCCTTGGTTTTTTTCAGGAACAGAAAGCAGAGAAGTCTCTGCAGGCCCTGAAAGAAATGTCGGCGCCACAGGTCCAGGCCCTCAGAGAAGGTGAGTGGACAAGAATTCAGTCGAAGGACCTAGTTCCGGGTGATATCGTAAAGTTTTCGAGCGGTGACAGGATCGGGGCAGATCTAAGGCTGCTTGAAGCAAAAAGCCTTGAAATTGAAGAATCAGCCCTTACAGGTGAATCTCTTCCTGTTGCCAAATGCACAAACGCCCTTTCTGACAGTCACGCAGGAATTGGGGATCTCGTGAATATGGCGTTTATGGGAACGCTTGTGACGAGGGGGAATGGTGTCGGGGTTGTTGTCGCGACCGGAATGAACACCGCGATGGGACAGATTGCAGATCTTCTTCAATCTGCTGAAACGCTTGAAACCCCGCTGCAAAGACGGCTTGAACAGCTTGGCAAAATTCTCATCATTGTAGCCCTTGCCCTTACATGTTTAGTAGTAGCTGTCGGAGTCATACAGGGACATGCGCTTTACGATATGTTCCTTGCAGGAGTGTCGCTTGCCGTAGCGGCAATCCCGGAGGGGCTCCCTGCAATCGTGACCGTTGCGCTGTCTCTTGGGGTCCAGCGGATGATCAAACAGCGTTCAATTGTCAGAAAGCTTCCCGCTGTTGAAACGCTTGGCTGCGCATCTGTCATTTGTTCGGATAAAACAGGTACGATGACACAGAACAAAATGACGGTTACGCACATCTGGTCGGGCGGGACAACGTGGAAACTGAGCGGAACAGGCTATCAGCCAAAAGGCGAGTTTTTTATCAATGACCAGAAAGTGCTTGTGAAAGACAGCAGGCCGCTGCAGCAGATTCTGACGTTCGGCATGCTCTGCAACACAGCAGAAATAACCGAAAAAGATGACGACTATGTTCTCGACGGCGATCCGACTGAAGGGGCTATGGCTGTTGCCGCGATGAAAGCGGGACTGTCGAGAGAATCTCTTCTGAATCAGTTCAAACTGGTGGAAGAGTTTCCTTTCGATTCAACAAGAAAAATGATGAGTGTCATTATCGAGGATAAAAACGGTAAAAGATTTGCTGTTACAAAAGGCGCTCCTGATATTCTTCTGAAAAAACTTGATTTTGTTCTATGGGGAGAAAAACAGCATGCTGTATCTTCAAAATATGAAGCGGAAATCATGGGAGCGATCGACAGCCTTGCTTCCCAGGCACTGCGAACGATAGCAGTTGCATTTAAACCTGTAGCCGTACAAAGTGTGTACCATCAGCATGAAGTTGAGAGAAACCTCGTGTTTCTTGGGCTGCAGGGCATGATTGATCCTCCGCGTCCTGAGGTAAAACAGGCCGTGAAAGAATGCAGGCAGGCCGGGATTAAAACCGTCATGATCACAGGGGACCATGCGAATACAGCACGCGCTATCGCCTCTCAGCTTGATCTCCTTCCTCCAAATGGAAAAGTGCTGGACGGTGCGGCACTGTCTGCCATGTCGGATGAAGAGCTTGCGGCGGTTGTGGAAGATGTCTATGTCTTTGCAAGGGTTTCGCCCGAGCATAAGCTTAAAATTGTTAAAGCGCTGCAAAGCAGGGGACACGTCGTTGCCATGACGGGTGACGGGGTGAATGATGCTCCTGCAATCAAATCCGCCGACATCGGGATTTCAATGGGCATAACAGGAACAGATGTCGCAAAAGAAGCCTCTTCTCTTATTCTGGTTGATGACAATTTTGCAACCATAAAACTTGCTATTAAAGAAGGACGCAATATATATGAGAATATCAGAAAATTCATCAGGTATCTGCTTGCCTCAAATGTCGGCGAGATTCTCGTTATGCTGTTTGCGATGCTCCTGGCCCTGCCGCTGCCGCTCGTTCCGATTCAGATTCTGTGGGTGAACCTTGTCACAGACGGACTTCCGGCTATGGCCCTCGGTCTTGATCAGCCTGAAGGTGATCTGATGCAGAGAAAACCGAGGCACCATAAAGAAGGTGTGTTTGCACGCGGTCTCGGATGGAAAGTCATTTCAAGAGGGTTTTTAATCGGTGCTGTCACTCTGGCTGCCTTCATGATTGTCTATTACAGAGACCCGGAAAACTTGATCTATGCTCAGACCATCGCGTTTGCAACGCTCGTCATGGCCCAGCTGATTCACGTTTTTGACTGCAGAAGCGAGCGGTCCGTATTCTTAAGAAATCCATTCGAAAATCTTTACCTCGTCGGAGCAGTCATTTCATCCGTCCTGCTCATGCTTGGTGTCATCTACTACGCTCCGATGCAGCCGATCTTCCACACAGTTCCGATTCTGGCCAGAGACTGGCTCCTTGTTCTCGGCCTGTCCGCCATTCCAACTTTTTTGCTGGCGGGGTCACTTTTGACAAGTAAAAAAAGGGAGAATATGCTATAATTTTAAAGGTAATAGAGTTCTCTATTACCTTTTCTTTTGTTTAAAGACACAGAAAAGCATTTCTTATGATATGATCAGAGAATTGGATGTGATAAAAATGGTATGCAGCATGACAGGATACGGACGTTCAACTGAGAGAAATGATCAACACACCATAACAGCCGAAATGAAATCGGTTAATCACCGTTTTTTTGAAATTAACGTAAGAATGCCTAGACAATTGATGTCTGTTGAGGATAAAATCAAAAAAGTGATCTCATCCGAGGTTAAAAGAGGACGGGTTGAAGTATACATAACGATTGAAGGCGAAGCGCTGGCAGAACGGGTCATTGAAGTTGACTGGAAGCTGCTTGACCAGTATGCGGATGCTGCGTCTGAAATGGAAAACCGGTATCAGACCGGGAGCAGGCTGAAGCTTTCAGATCTGTTTAGCCTCGACAGTGTCTTTTCGGTGGCTGAAATGGCTAAAGGAAATGAAACACTTGAAGAATTAATTCTTTCGGCTGTCAGGGGTGCTGCCATGCAGCTTAAGGATATGAGGCGCGAAGAAGGATCCTATCTGAAAATTGATCTTCTGAAGCAGCTGTCTGAAATAGAGGGATATGCAGACGAGATTGAAAAGCATGCCCCGGACGTTGTGCTCCGTTATAAAAACAGGCTCGAAAAGAAGATGGCTGAGCTGTCAGGCGGCTCCATCGATGACAGCAGAATCTCAGCTGAAGCAGCCCTCTTTGCTGACCGGGCGGACATATCAGAGGAGATTATAAGAATAAGAAGCCACCTTCTTCAGTTCAGGCAGACAATGGAAAAGCCTGAGCCTGCCGGCAGAAAGCTTGATTTTCTTGTTCAGGAGCTGAACCGCGAAGCAAATACGATCGGTTCAAAAGCGAATGACAAGGAAATCTCGAGATGCTCAGTCGAACTGAAAAGCGTCATTGAAAGAATTAAAGAACAGGTTCAAAATATTGAATAATTAGAAGTTAATCGTTTATGCCGGGCCTTTTAGGGCAAAAATAGGGTTGTCGTTTATTAGGGGGAGCAAACAGATGAGTATTAAACTAATTAACATTGGCTTTGGGAATATTGTTTCTGCCAATCGGATT
Source organism: Metabacillus sp. cB07 (assembly GCF_016839225.1). Taxonomy (NCBI): domain Bacteria; kingdom Bacillati; phylum Bacillota; class Bacilli; order Caryophanales; family Bacillaceae; genus Metabacillus; species Metabacillus sp. cB07. The sequence continues at coordinate 1,829,628 of NZ_CP069296.1, forward strand.
ATCTCGATTGTCAGTCCTGAATCAGCTCCGATAAAAAGGATCATTCAGGATGCCCGCGACAGAGCGATGCTTATTGATGCGACTTACGGACGCAGAACAAGAGCGGTCGTGATTATGGACAGTGATCATATTATACTATCTGCGGTTCAGCCAGAAACGGTTGCCCACAGGCTTTCAAATAAAGACGAGTTAACAGACGAAGGGTAGGGAACGTTCTGGATATGAAAGAAAGAGGATTACTCATCGTGCTTTCGGGTCCTTCAGGAGTCGGCAAAGGTACAGTGCGGAAAGCCATCTTTTCGCAGAATACAGACTTTGAATATTCGATCAGCATGACAACGCGCAAGCCTCGCGAGGGAGAAGTGGACGGAGTCGACTACTTCTTTAAAACCAGAGAGGAATTTGAGCAGCTGATCAAAGAGGAAGGCCTGCTAGAATGGGCGGAGTTCGTAGGGAATTACTACGGCACGCCTGTTGAATACGTTGAAAAAACGCTCAGTGAAGGAAAAGATGTCTTCCTTGAGATTGAAGTGCAAGGTGCCCTGCAGGTCAGAAAGGCATTTCCGGAAGGGCTGTTCATCTTCCTGATGCCGCCGAGCTTAAGCGAGCTGAAAAACCGCATTGTTACGCGCGGCACTGAGACACAGGATATCATCAATAACCGAATGGCTGCTGCCAAAGAAGAAATCGAAATGATGGATGCATACGACTATGTAGTCGAAAATGACCAGGTGGACCTTGCCTGTGCACGCATTCGTGCGATCGTAACGGCTGAGCACTGCAGACGTGACCGCATCGCACTTCGCTATAAGAAAATGCTGGAGGTTGAATAAAACATATGCTATATCCATCTATTGACAAACTTATGAACAAACTGGATTCAAAATACACGCTTGTAACGGTTGCCGCAAGACGTGCACGCGAAATGCAGGAAAATCACGATCAGCAGATCGTGAAGCCTGTTTCTCATAAATACGTAGGAAAAGCACTTGAAGAAATTCATTCAGGCCTGCTTGATTATGAAAAACAAGACTAATTGAATCGCTTTTAAAAATAACAACCTGATTCATCATGGGTTGTTATTTTTTCATACTGCCGGCAATTACAGGATAAACAGCACTGATGGGGGGATGTAAAATGAAGGGTAAAAAGATACTCCTTTGTGTAAGCGGGGGAATTGCAGTCTATAAAGCGGCTGCGCTGACAAGCAAGCTGGTGCAGGCGGGAGCAGAAGTGAAAGTGATCATGACGGCCTCAGCCCGTGAATTTGTCCAGCCTCTTACGTTTCAGGCACTGTCAAGAAATGATGTCTACTATGACACGTTCGATGAAAAAAATTCTGCCGTCATCGCTCACATCGATCTTGCAGACTGGGCGGATCTGATCCTTGTGGCACCGGCTACAGCCAATACAATCGGAAAGCTTGCAAATGGAATAGCAGATGACATGCTTACGACAACTTTGCTTGCATCAACAGCCCCTGTATGGATTGCTCCGGCTATGAACGTCCATATGTATGATCACCCTGCCGTTAAGAAGAACATTTTGACCCTTTCTCAGTTCGGCTATCAGTATATTGAACCGAGCGAGGGATATCTTGCATGCGGGTATGTCGGAAAAGGCAGGCTTGAAGAACCGGAGAAAATCACCGCGCTGATTACTGCTTATTTTTCCGCTGAAGCTGAACAGCCTCTAAAAGGCAAAAAAATAATCATAACCGCCGGCCCTACACGTGAAAAAGCAGATCCGGTCCGATTCTTCTCGAATTCTTCGACTGGAAAAATGGGATATGCCCTTGCATCTGCGGCAAGAAACATGGGAGCCGATGTCACTCTGGTGTCCGGTCCGGTGAGTCTTGCACCGCCCCAGGGTGTGGAAACTGTGCAGGTGGAATCAGCAGAAGACATGTACAGGGAAACAGTCAACAGGTTCGCCGAGGCGGACATCGTGATCAAGTCGGCTGCTGTCGCCGATTACCGCCCGCGTCTTGTGTCAGATGAAAAAATGAAGAAGCAGGACGGCGATCTTGTGATTGAGTTTGAACGGACAAAGGATATTTTAAAAGAGCTGGGCGAACGGAAAGAACATCAGATTCTGGTCGGATTTGCTGCTGAAACTCATCATGTTGAGGAGTATGCATTAAAAAAACTTGAGAAGAAAAACCTTGATATGATTGTGGCCAACAATGTAAATCAGGACGGAGCCGGCTTTGGCACGGATACAAACATTGTCACGATCTATAAGCGGAGCGGAGAAAAAATGGAACTTCCCGTTATGTCCAAAGAAGAAGTTTCAAAGAATATACTCCGCGAGATTATCCGTCTTGATAAAGGAGTTTAAATGATGAAGTTTGCCAGTGTAATCGTAGATGTTAAAGCCATGCAGACAGACAGGGCGTTCGATTACCTGATTCCTGAAAAATGGATGGGTTTTATCAAACCCGGCATGCGTGTGATCGTGCCATTCGGACCGCGTGCGGTGCAGGGGTTTGTTATCGCTCTGAAAGACAGCAGCGATTTTGACAAAGTGAAGCCGATTACGGAAGTTATGGATATAACGCCTGCTTTGACGGCGGAGCTTCTTGACATCGGCCACTGGCTGACAGAGTCAACACTCTGCTTCAAAATTTCTGCGTTTCAGGCCATGCTGCCTGCTGCCATGAAAGCGAAGTATGAAAAAGAGATCCGCCTGACATCCTCTGAGGCGAAGGACAGGCTGCATCCAATGTCTGCCCGCTGGTTTGAGAACGCACCGGGCATCTTCTGGAAAGAGATAGAAAAAAGCGACAGCGTGAAAGAGCTTCAGGGGGATATTGAGCGCGGGCTGCTTGAGGTCATATACCGGGTTAAACAGAAAAACAAACAAAAAACACAGAAGGTCATCCGTGCTGCTGTCACATCAGACGTGCTGAAAGAGGAAGCCTCCGGATGCACGCAGCAGGCAGCAAAGCAAAAAAAAGTGCTGGATTATTTCTCAGAACATGGCGGAGCAGCTGTCCCTCTGCAGGAGCTTTTGCTTAAACTGAATATCACGGACTCTCCCGTCAAAACTCTGATCAAGAAAAACCTTCTGTCTGAATCCTACGAAGAAATCTACAGAGACCCTTATGCTGACCGCACATTCCAGAAAACAGAGTCTCTGCCGCTTACACCAGAACAGCAGACGGCGATTGCTCCTATTCTTGACGGCATCGAACGGAAGGCGCATGATGTCTTTTTGATGTATGGGGTCACCGGAAGCGGGAAAACAGAGGTTTATCTTCAATCCATTGAAGCTGTGCTGAATCAGGGGAGGGAAGCGATTGTTCTTGTCCCTGAGATCTCACTGACGCCGCAAATGGTCAACCGGTTTAAAGCAAGGTTCGGATCGCTTGTTGCGGTCCTCCACAGCGGACTTTCGATCGGTGAAAAATACGATGAGTGGAGAAAAATCCGCCGCGGTGAAGTTAAGCTTGTCGTAGGTGCAAGGTCTGCCGTTTTTGCTCCGTTTACAAACCTTGGCATGATCATCATTGATGAGGAGCATGAAGGCAGCTACAAGCAGGAAGAAAATCCCCGCTATCATGCAAGGGATGTAGCCATTTACAGGGCAAAGCGCCACAAGTGTCCTGTTGTCCTCGGCAGCGCAACTCCTTCTCTTGAATCGTTTGCACGAGCAGGCAAAGGGGTTTATCAGCTGCTTACCTTAAAAGAACGAGTGAACAGCCGCCCCCTTCCCGAAGTGGAAATTGTAGATATGCGGGATGAACTCAGGAGCGGGAACAGGACAATGTTTTCTAAAGTTCTGCTTGAGAAGCTGGAAGACAGGTTAGAAAAAGGGCAGCAGTCGGTCCTGTTCCTGAATAAAAGAGGCTATTCCTCCTTTATCATGTGCAGAGACTGCGGCTGTGTAAAGGGCTGTCCCCATTGTGACATTTCCCTTACGTATCACAAGCGCGGACATTTGTTGAAATGCCATTACTGCGGTCATGAGGAGCCGATGCCGAATGTCTGCCCTGAGTGTGGAAGCGAGCATATCCGCTTTTTTGGCACCGGCACACAGAGGGTTGAAGAGGAACTGGCAAAAGTTCTTCCGGAAGCCCGGATTATCCGCATGGATGTTGATACTACGGGGAAAAAAGGGGCGCATGAAAAACTTCTTACGGCGTTCGGCAACAAAGAGGCGGATATCCTTTTAGGCACACAGATGATTGCAAAAGGACTGGATTTTCCAGATGTGACGCTTGTTGGAGTTCTGACGGCAGATACGATGCTGCATTTGCCTGACTTCAGGGCTTCCGAAAAAACGTTTCAGCTCCTGACCCAGGTCTCCGGCAGGGCGGGAAGGCATTTGCTTCCGGGAGAAGTTGTGATCCAGTCTTATTCACCGGAGCATTACAGTATCCAGCTTGCAGGAAAGCATGATTATGATTCATTTTACATGCAGGAGATGACAGCAAGAAAGCAGCATGCATACCCTCCGTTTTACTTTCTTGCACTCGTCACGGTCAGTCACCCTGATCTGTTAAAGGCCGTCTCTGTGACGGAGAAAATTTCCCAGCACCTGAATCACAAATTGTCAAATCATGTTCAGATTCTCGGTCCGTCCGCTTCGCCAATTCCAAGGGTAAACGATAGATATCGCTATCAATGCATGATAAAATACAAGCGGGAAGAAAATCTTCATTCTGCGCTGAAGATGATCATTGAACGGTTTCAGCAGGATATGAACAAAAATCAGCTGTCCATTTCAATCGATATGAATCCTAACGCCATGATGTAGGTTTCAGAATTCGGATTAGCGTCAAAACTGGAGAAAAAATAAGCTTTTAAGTAGTTGGAGGACGTTTCATTGGCTATTAAACCGATTGTTCTGCATCCGGCAGATGTGCTGGAGCAGGAATGTGAAGATGTAACAGTATTTGACAGGAAACTGTCAAAGCTGCTGAAAGATATGTATGATACAATGATTGAACTTGACGGTGTGGGACTTGCCGCTCCCCAAATTGGAGTGCCTGTCCGTGCAGCTGTTGTTGATATAGATGATCATCACGGGACGATTGAACTCGTTAACCCGGTGATCATTGAAAAAAGAGGCTCTCAGACTGGTCCTGAGGGCTGCTTGAGTTTTCCCGGCCTTTTTGGAGAAGTAGAGCGGAGCGAGTATGTAAAAGTGCAAGCTCAAAACCGCAAAGGCAAACCATTTGTGATGGAGGCAAATGGTTTTTTAGCGAGAGCGATCCAGCACGAAATTGATCACCTTCATGGAATTCTTTTCACGTCCAAGGTGACAGCCTATTTAAATGAAGAAGAGCTAGAAGAATCGGAAGGATGATGGTCATGACACGAATTGTATTTATGGGAACTCCTGACTTTTCGGTTCCTGTTTTAAAAAGACTTATAAATGAGGGGTACAATGTGGTCGGGGTTGTGACCCAGCCAGACCGTCCAAAAGGCAGAAAAAAAACTCTTACGCCGCCGCCTGTAAAGGTGGAAGCAGAAAAGCAGAATATACCCGTTCTGCAGCCTGAAAAAATCAGGGATAAAAAAGAACTTGAAAAAGTGCTCGCTTTGCAGCCTGATCTCGTTGTAACCGCCGCATTCGGGCAAATTCTTCCGAATGAACTGCTGGAAGCGCCTAAGCACGGCTGCATTAATGTCCATGCTTCGCTGCTTCCTGAACTGAGAGGCGGGGCTCCGATTCATTATTCAATCCTTCAGGGGAAAAAGAAAACGGGCATAACCATTATGTATATGGCTGAAAAGCTTGATGCCGGCGATATTCTTACCCAGGCTGAAGTGGAAATTGATGAACGGGATCACGTAGGAACTCTGCACGATAAATTAAGTGCTTCAGGGGCGGATCTTCTGTCTGAAACGCTGCCTTCACTCCTGGAAGGCAAGCTTACACCGCAGAAGCAGGATCACGAAAAAGCGACATTCGCTTCAAATATTAAACGGGAACAGGAAATCATTGACTGGACGAAGTCCGGAGAGGACATTTATAACCATATCAGAGGATTAAACCCCTGGCCTGTTGCCTATACCTACCTTAATGGCCAGGTTGTGAAAATCTGGTGGGGAGAAAAAATGACTGGAAGCATTCATACCGCACAGCCGGGAACCGTCATCGGAATTGATTCAGATGGAATCGTCGTCTCCACAGGAAATACGACAGCCATCAAGATCACAGAACTTCAGCCGTCCGGAAAGAAGAAAATGAACGGCGAAGATTTCCTTCGCGGCGCACAAATCCAGGCTGGAGACAAGTTGGGAGAGAGCCATGAAGAAAAATAATGTCCGTGAAACGGCTCTTGAAACGCTGCTCATGATTGAAAAAAACCAGGCGTACAGCCATCTTCTGCTAAACTCCATGATAAAAAAGCACGGAGTAAAAGAGATTGATATCCCTCTGCTTACAGAAATCGTATACGGGACGCTGCAGCGCAGGGATACGCTGGATTTTTATCTTGCGCCTTTTATTAAAAATGCCAAAAAAACTGAGCAGTGGGTGCAAAATCTCTTAAGACTTTCCGTGTATCAGATGGTATACCTGGACAGAGTGCCGGAGCGCGCTGTTTTTCACGAGGCAGTTGAAATTGCAAAACACAGGGGCCATAAAGGCATTGCATCCTTTGTCAACGGCATCTTAAGATCGATTCAGCGGCAGGGGCTGCCCTCCACTGCTGAGATAAAAGATGAGGCAGAGCGCATCGCTGTTGAAACAAGCTTCCCGCTATGGCTTGTGAAGCGCTGGATCAGCCAGCTTGGGGCCGCTGATGCAAAAAAAATGTGCGAAGCCACTTTGACGCCGCCAAGTGTATCAGCACGTGTCAATTTTATGAAAAACACCCGCGGGGAGCTAATGGAGCAGCTTTTAGCAAAAGGCTTTCAAATTGAAGAAGGCGATCTGACTGCTGATGCTATTAAAAGCCTGAAAGGCAGCCTTGTGCAGACGGAAGAATTTAAAGAAGGCAGGTTTACGATTCAGGATGAAAGTTCGATGCTGGTTGCCAGAACTCTTGCACCTGAAAAAGGAGATGCTGTTTTAGATGCATGTGCAGCGCCGGGCGGAAAATCAACCCATATTGCGGAGATTCTCGAGAACACAGGGACCGTCTACTCCCTTGATCTCCACAAGCAGAAAGTCAGCCTGATCACAGAACAGGCGGAAAGACTCGGCCTTACGAACATTAAGACTGAGGCAATGGACAGCAGAAAAGTGCATGAGCGCTTTAAAAACGAACAGTTTGACAAAATACTGGTCGATGCCCCATGCTCAGGACTTGGGGTTGTCAGACGAAAGCCTGACATTAAATACACGAAATCAGCCGAAGACGTGAAAAGACTGTCGCAAATTCAGCTGGAAATTCTGTCATCTGCCGCGCCTTTACTTAAAAAAGGTGGTACACTAGTCTATAGTACATGTACAATTGACAGCGAAGAAAACGGGCAGGTTGTTGACAAATTTCTTGCAGAACACAGTGAATTTGAACTTGATTCAGCAATGGCTGACCGGCTGCCGGAGGCTGCAAAGCCATATGCAGACGGCGGGCAAGTGCAGATTCTGCCCCACTATTTCGGAACTGACGGATTTTATATAGCAAGCTTAAGAAAGAAGGTGTAAAAATGGAAGAGGTAAAACGCACAAAGAAAACAGTCATCGAAGAAAACAAAAAACCTTCCATTTATTCTCTCGAACTGGGAGAAATAAAAAACTGGCTGACAGAAAACGGAGAAAAGCCTTTCAGGGCTGCTCAGATTTTTGACTGGCTTTATATTAAACGGGCAACAGCATTTGAAGAGATGTCAAATCTTTCAAAGGCGCTCAGAACAAAACTTGAGGAGAACTTTACGCTTACCACGCTTAAAACGATCATTCAGCAGACATCAAGCGACGGCACGATGAAGTTCTTATTCGAGCTGCACGACGGCTATTCCATTGAAACGGTTCTCATGCGCCATGAATACGGCAATTCAGTATGCGTTACAACACAGGTCGGCTGCCGGATCGGCTGTACGTTCTGCGCTTCAACACTGGGCGGATTAAAACGCAACCTCGAAGCAGGAGAAATCGTTGCTCAAGTCGTAAAAGTACAAAAGGCTCTTGATGAACTTGGAGAAAGGGTAAGCCATGTCGTCATCATGGGAATCGGAGAACCGTTTGATAACTATGACGAAATGATGGGATTCCTTAAAATCATCAATCATGACGACGGTTTGAATATCGGTGCACGCCATATTACCGTATCTACAAGCGGAATCATTCCTAAAATCTACAAATTTGCGGACGAACAGCTGCAAATTAACTTCGCTGTATCGCTGCATGCACCGAATACAGAACTCAGAAGCCGCTTAATGCCGATCAACAGAGCATATAAACTGCCTGAGCTAATGGAAGCTATTGAGTATTATGTGAACAAAACAGGACGACGCGTCAGCTTCGAATACGGGCTGTTCGGCGGAGTAAATGATGGGGTAGAACACGCTGAAGAGCTCGCAGCGCTTATTAAGCATCTGAAATGCCATGTAAACCTGATTCCCGTTAACTATGTGCCTGAGCGCGATTATGTAAGAACTCCTAAAGAACAGATTGATCTTTTTGAGAAAACATTGAAAAAGCGCGGCATTAATGTAACGACAAGACGCGAGCAGGGTCATGATATCGATGCGGCATGCGGTCAGCTGAGAGCGAAGGAGCGCAAAGAGGAGACGAGGTGACTTCATGGAAACCGTTATCGCAACAGACAGGGGAAAAGTGAGACAGCACAATGAAGACAGCGTTGGTGTTTTTCAAAATAAAGACGGTGATGTTTTAGCCGTCGTGGCTGACGGAATGGGCGGCCATTTAGCAGGTGATGTAGCAAGCCAGATGACAATTGCAGCATTAAAAGAGATGTGGGAGGATGCCTCGGGCATTTCCTCCCCGGATCTCGCCTCAGGCTGGCTTTCGGACCATGTGGCAAAGGTGAATCTGACATTGCTGCACCATGCTAAAACACATCCTGACTGCAGCGGAATGGGAACGACTGTTGTGGCGGCTATTTGCACAGAAGCTTTTGCAACTGTCGGCCATATTGGCGACAGCCGCGGCTATCTCTGCAACAGCAGCGGATTCAAACAAATTACAGAAGACCACTCACTTGTCAATGAACTGGTGAGATCCGGACAAATATCAAGAGAAGATGCCGAGCATCACCCGCGCAAAAATGTTCTTGTAAGGGCTTTAGGGACAGAAGAACATGTTGAACTAGACATGACTTCTATTTGTCTTGAAGAATCTGACCTTCTTCTATTATGTTCCGACGGGCTGTCGAACAAAGTAGGTGAAGAGGAGCTTAAAGATTTGCTTTCATCCGGGGGGGCGCTTCAGACCATTGCTCAGGAACTGATCAGAAAGGCGAATGATAACGGGGGAGAGGATAACATTTCACTCGTCATCGTCAAACAGCCGTCTGAAATCAAAGAGGGTGATGGGGCGTGCTGATCGGCAAGCGGTTAAGCGGCAGATATAAAATACTCCGCGTGATTGGCGGCGGAGGAATGGCTAACGTATATTTGGCGCGGGACATGATTTTAGACCGCGATGTTGCAATGAAAGTTCTCAGGTTCGATTTTTCAAACGACGACGAATTCATTAAACGGTTCAGACGTGAGGCTCAGTCCGCAACAAGCCTTGCCCACCCGAATATTGTCAGCATTTTTGATGTTGGAGAAGAAGACGGCATCTACTATATTGTCATGGAGTATGTGGAAGGAAACACACTTAAGCAATACATACAGCAGTATGCTCCCCTGCACCCTAGAGAAGCACTCAATATTATGGAGCAAATCGTATCAGCCATTGCACACGCCCATGAAAACCACATTGTCCACCGGGATATCAAGCCTCATAACATCCTGATCGATCCCCATGGCAATGTGAAAGTAACGGATTTCGGAATTGCAATGGCACTGAGCTCGACCACGATTACCCAGACCAATTCTGTCCTTGGATCTGTCCATTACCTTTCGCCTGAACAGGCAAGGGGAGGAATGGCAAATAAAAAATCAGATATTTATTCACTTGGCATTGTCCTGTTTGAATTATTGACCGGAAGACTGCCGTTTGACGGAGAATCGGCCATCTCCATTGCGCTGAAGCACCTGCAGTCTGAAACGCCTTCTGCCAAGCGCTGGAATGCAACGGTTCCTCAAAGTGTTGAAAACATTATTTTAAAAGCAATGGCAAAGGACACGTTCCACCGCTATGAGTCTGCTGAAGAGATGGAAGCCGATCTTTCAACCGCTTTAAATCCGGAACGGCTTCATGAAGAAAAGTTTGTCATACCGGAAGATACAGAGGCAACAAAAGCCATTCCGATTATCACGGATTCAGATATGTTTGAAAAAACCGGTGATACGCTAGTTCGTGCGCCTGAACCGGCTGCAGAAGAAACGTCTGCAAAAAATGCCCCGGTAAAGAAAGAAAAAAAGAAAAAAGAAGAGAAAAAGAAAAAAAGCAAAGCAGGAGTCATCCTGATCAGCCTCTTTTTGATCCTTCTTGCAGCAGGAGTTGCCGCTGTCACCGTTGTGCCGGCCCTGATGATGCCAAAGGATGTGGAAGTTCCTGATCTGACAGGGATGAAATATCAGGATGCGGTAGAGAAGCTTGTCTCGGAAAAATTTGAAGTGGATGATCCCATCCTGATTGCCGATGACGAAATTCCGGAAGGGGATGTCGTCAGAACGAAACCTGAAGCAGGCAGAATGGCAAAGGAAGGGGACAGCATTATCATCTACCAGAGCTCAGGCAAAGAGAAAGTCGAGCTTGATGATTATGTTGACAGAGACATTACAAGAGTCCGGGAGCTCCTTGAACGTAAAGGATTTGAAAAAATCACGGTCGAAGAAGAATTTAATGAAGCAGCAGCGGGAACGATTTTAGAGCAGGATCCTGAACCGGGCGACATGGTCATTCCAAGCGAAGATGAAATCGTGCTGACTGTAAGCGCCGGGCCGGAGGAATTTGAACTTCAGGACTTAAGAGGCTATTCAGAAGAAGCTCTGAATGCCTATATCGAAGACAAACAGCTTGTGCTTGTAACGAAGGAAGACTTTTCTGACACTGTGACTAAGGGGGAAGTGATCTCACATACTCCCGAGCCGTCAGCAAAAGTACTTCCGGGCGACACCGTTGAGGCCACTGTTTCCCTCGGGCCGAAAGAAAAGCCTGCCAAAAAAGTCAAACGGGTAATTGAAATTCCTTATCCGGAAGAGCTAGCAGGACAGCCGGCAGAAGTGAAAATCAGCATCGATGATGCCGAGCGGTCTGTAGCCGATGATTCTCAAATCTTTACTATTACAGAGAGCATAACTAAAGAAATCGAATTCACAATCGAGCCCGGTGGAAGAGCCTATTACATGGTAATGGTTGACAACCGCGTTGAGAAAACCGAAACCATCCCATATGAGTAATACGTGAATCACCAAGGAGGAAATGTATGCCTAAAGGCAAAATTATCAAAGCGTTAAGCGGGTTTTACTATTGTCTTGACGGTGATAAGACCATCCAGTGCCGCGGCCGCGGGGTTTTCAGAAAAAACAAAATCACCCCGCTTGTCGGCGATGAAGTCGTGTATGATTACGAAAATGAACGGGAAGGCACAATCCAGGAAGTGCTCGAGAGAAAAAACGAGCTTGTCCGTCCCCCGATTGCAAACGTTGATCAGGCTATTTTAGTGTTTTCAGCAGTCGAGCCTGATTTCAGCCCTGTTCTGCTTGACCGTTTTCTCGTTCTGATTGAATCTAATGACATTGAACCTGTCATCTGCATCAGCAAAATGGATTTGATCAAGGATGAAAAACAGCGTCAGGAAATCGAAGAATATGCAGCGGATTACAGAAAAATCGGGTATGAGGTGATGCTCACTTCTACTCTCGAGGAAGACGGAATTACTGAACTGCGTCCGCTGCTGAACGGCAGAATCTCTGTTTTTGCGGGACAGTCAGGTGTCGGAAAATCTTCGCTGCTGAATGTTCTGCGCCCTGAACTTTCACTGAAGACGAGCGGCATATCGTCTCATTTGGGCAGGGGAAAACATACGACACGCCACGTGGAGCTTATCCAGGTCGGAACCGGCCTTGTCGCTGATACCCCCGGTTTCAGTTCACTTGAATTTATGAACATAGAAACAGAAGACCTTTCCTACTGTTTCCCTGAGATGCGGGGTGTGAGCGGAAACTGCAAATTCAGGGCATGCACGCACATTTCAGAGCCGAAATGCGCCGTGAAGGAAGCTGTTGAGAATGGCAGTATTCCTGCTTACAGATATGAACATTATTTAAGCTTTATAGAAGAAATTAAAGACAGAAAGCCGAGGTACTGATCATGATTAAAATTGCACCTTCCATCCTTTCAGCAGACTTTTCAAAGCTTGGAGCGGAAATAGAGGATGTTGAAAGAGGCGGAGCTGATTATATTCATGTTGATGTGATGGATGGACATTTTGTCCCGAATATCACGATCGGTCCGCTGATTGTGGACGCGATCAGACCTGTGACAAAGCTTCCGCTGGATGTGCATTTGATGATTGAAAATCCGGATGCATACATCCCGGCATTTGCAAAAGCGGGTGCTGACATTATTTCTGTTCACGCTGAAGCATGCCCTCACCTGCACCGTACGATCCAGCTGATTAAATCAGAAGGCGTAAAAGCAGGTGTTGTGCTGAATCCTCATACCCCTGCTGATATAATCAGGCATGTGATTGATGAAGTGGATCTTGTCCTGCTGATGACGGTGAATCCGGGCTTCGGCGGGCAGTCTTTTATCCATGCTGTTCTTCCGAAAATAAGAGAAGTGGCTGACATGGTTAAAGAACGGGGCCTTCAAACAGAAATCGAAGTAGACGGAGGAGTAAACGCCGAAACAGCAAGATTGTGCATTGAAGCAGGAGCAAACGTCCTGGTTGCCGGCTCTGCTGTTTATAACAAGAGTGACCGCAAACAGGCTATTGATCAAATAAGAAACGCATAAGAACCGCCAAGAGCGGTTCTCTTTTTTTAGATTTAAACCATAACATTATTATGTAAACAGGAGTGGTTAGCAGTGAAGATTCACATCGTCGCAGGAGGTCCTGAAACGTATATTCCATCATTGAAAGATTATCAAACGGAAGATGCCGTCTGGATTGGCGTTGACAGGGGAGTGATTTATCTGCAGCAGGCGGGCATTATACCTGACAGGGCGTTTGGAGACTTTGATTCTGTGACAGAAAAAGAGCTTAACACGCTGAACAGTTCAGCTGTGCATCTTGATCTTTTTCCTGCGGAAAAGGACCAGACAGACACGGAGATTGCCCTGGAATGGGCGGTGAAAATGAACCCTGAAGCCATCATCCTCTTCGGTTCAACAGGCGGCAGGCTTGATCACTTCCTTGCAAACACACAGCTTCTGGCACGTTATCCGGAAACGAAAATTGAAATCATTGACCGGAAAAATCAGCTTTCTGTTTTCCTCCCCGGCACCCGCAGCGTGCATTCTGACAGCAGATTTCCGTATATCTCGTTTCTGCCCGTGAGCCCGGAAGTAAGGGATATTACACTTGAGGGATTTAAATATCCGCTTTCAGGCTGTCATATAAAGCTTGGATCGACACTTTGTATTAGTAATGAACTTATTCGTCCATCCGGTACTTTTTCATTCAGCAGCGGCATATTAATGATGGTAAGAAGTACTGATGAATAACTTCAAACATGAAGGTTAACCACATAACCTGGGCATAACCGGTTTCTTACATGATGGGCTTCGCCCCAGCAGCAAACTGAACGAATGGCTGAGGAGGGAAAGTATGAAATTTTATACAATCAAGTTACCGAAGTTTTTAGGTGGCATTATCAGGGCAATGCTTGGGTCGATGAAGAAGGATTAATGAAAAGCGGATATGAGGTTTTGAAACTATAAAAAAAGCACCGCCATAGCGGTGCTTTTTTTATATGTTCCCTTATGGGAATCAAAAGCAGAACTTTTGATTATACACGCTCAACTTTACCGGATTTCAAAGCGCGAGCAGATACATATACGCGTTTTGGTTTGCCGTCTACTAAGATGCGTACTTTTTGAAGGTTAGCACCCCAAGTACGTTTTGAAGCGTTCATTGCGTGAGAACGTGAGTTTCCAGAACGTGTTTTTCTACCAGTGATTACGCATTTACGTGCCATCGTATTCCCTCCTAACTGCAAAAAACCTTACCAATTCAAACATTAATAGTCTTGTTTGTCATGAGATACTTTAATAATTTATCACAACTCCTTTCTGAATGCAATAGTTCTTGCTTTTGCTTTCAAGAATTTTTCCTTGACATACATGAATATTTCATGCTGAATAATACTATAGGGTAAGAGGTCCTTAAAGCTGTGCCGCAGAATAACTTTTAAAAATCGCCTGTATATAGTAAAATAGCTTTAGCCTATGCGAACAATTCCAAAGGGGGAACCATCATGTCCATCGAGATGAAAACAAAGTACGGACACATTGACATATCCAATGAAGTCATTGCAACGGTTGCTGGCGGTGCAGCCATTGACTGTTATGGCATTGTCGGAATGGCATCCAAAAACCAGATCAAAGACGGCATCACTGAAATTCTTAGAAAAGAAAACTTCAGCCGGGGCGTTATTGTCCGCCAGGAAGAAGATCACATCAACATTGATATGTACATTATCGTCAGCTACGGAACGAAAATCTCTGAAGTGGCACATAATGTTCAAACGAAAGTGAAGTACACACTGGATAAAACAGTCGGACTAGCTGTTGATTCAGTCAATATTTTTGTTCAGAGTGTTCGTGTAACGAACCCGTAGTAAGGAGGAAAAAGTCCGTGTCAATTACAACTTTAGATGGAAAACGTTTTGCGGAAATGATCTTGCAGGGGGCAGGCCACCTGTCAAACAATGCAGATTATGTAGATGCGCTGAACGTTTTTCCGGTTCCGGACGGAGATACCGGGACGAATATGAACCTTTCCATGACATCTGGAGCGAAAGAGGTTCAAAATCATGTATCTGAGCATATCGGCAAAGTCGGTCAGGCACTGTCAAAAGGCCTGCTTATGGGAGCCCGCGGAAATTCCGGGGTTATTCTTTCCCAGCTGTTCAGAGGATTCTCAAAAGCAATTGAATCAAAAAGCACGATTTCTGCAGCTGAATTTGCAGCTGCTCTTCAAGCTGGCGTCAACACAGCTTATAAAGCGGTCATGAAGCCCGTTGAAGGAACAATTTTAACTGTAGCAAAAGATTCAGCCAAAAAAGCTGTTGATACAATAGAGGCAAAGCCGGAGATCAGCATCGATCAATTGATGGAAGCTGTATTTGCGGAATCTAAGGCATCACTGAAAAGAACCCCTGACCTGCTTCCTGTCCTAAAAGAGGTAGGAGTTGTCGACAGTGGCGGACAAGGTCTTGTGTTTGTTTATGAAGGCTTTCTTGCCGTATTAAAAGGTGAGAAAGTGTCTTCTGCCAAAGTTGCAGCGTCCATGACGGACCTTGTGAGCGCAGAGCACCACAAAAGCGTTGCATCCCACATCAATACAGAAGATATTGAATTTGGATACTGCACGGAATTTATGGTGCGCTTTGAGGATGATAAAGAGCCATTCAAAGAAGATGCGTTCAGACAGGATCTGAGTGAACATGGTGATTCCCTTCTGGTCATTGCAGATGATGAAATTGTAAAAGTACATATTCACGCAGAGTATCCTGGAAAAGTTCTGACATATGCACAGACCTACGGCAGCCTGATCAATATGAAGATTGAGAATATGCGCCAGCAGCATACTAGTCTGCTTGACAGCGGGGATGCACCATCAAAGCCTGCTGAAAAGAAAGAAAAACAGCCTTACGGTATTGTGACTGTCACAATGGGCAAAGGAATTGCCGAGCTGTTCCGCAGCATCGGATCACACTCTGTCATTGAAGGCGGACAGACGATGAACCCGAGCACAGAGGACATTGTCCAGGCCATTAAAGATGTGAATGCTGAAACAGTGATCATTCTGCCGAATAACTCCAATATCGTGATGGCTGCACAGCAGGCTGCGTCTGTTGTGGATGATAACGTCATCGTGATTCCGTCTAAAACCGTTCCTCAGGGAATGGCAGCACTGCTTGCCTTTAACCCGTCAGCAGCAGCTGAGGAGAATGAAGAAGTCATGAAAGAAGCGCTTGGAACGGTTAAGACAGGTCAGATCACGTACGCAGTCCGCGATACGAATATTGACGGCCTTGATATTGAAAAGGGCGATTTCATGGGTATTGCAAACGGCAAGATTGTGACAAAAGACCGCAATCAGCTGGCATCTGCCAAAAAACTTCTTGATTCCATGATGACAGAAGACGACGAAATATTGACTGTCCTTCAGGGCGTTGATGCAGCCGATGATGAAATGCAGGAACTTGTTTCCTATATCGAAAGTAAATTTGAAGATGTGGAAGTAGAAGTCCATAAAGGGGAGCAGCCTCTTTATTCCTACATTTTTTCAATCGAATAAGCAGGAAAGAATAGAAGGGCGATCCCCTTCTATTTCTTATGTCCAAATTCAGGTTGCAATTTTGGTGATGATTCCGTTTTCTTAAGCTGTGTTTATCTGATAAACTATGAAGGAAACACACAGCAAGCATGAGACAACAGGCTATGCATGTTCAGGGGGGAGCATATGAAATACAGAAGTGTTTTTGATATAATCGGACCGATTATGATTGGTCCTTCAAGTTCACATACAGCAGGGGCTGCAAGAATCGGGAGAGTAGCAAGAAGCTTATTTGGAAGAGAACCTAAATGGGCAGCCATTTCATTCTATGGGTCATTTGCAAAAACCTATAAGGGCCATGGAACGGATGTAGCCATCATCGGCGGCCTGCTTGATTTTGACACATTTGATGAGCGGATTAAAACGTCGCTTGACATTGCATCTGATAAAGGGATGAAAGTGACATTTACCGAAGAAGAAGCGATTACAGATCATCCAAATACAGCCCGTGTGATTATTGGAGATGACCACGGCCAGCTTGAGCTTGTCGGCATTTCCATCGGCGGAGGGAAGATTGAAATTACAGAGCTGAACGGTTTTGAGCTGAAGCTCTCAGGCAACCATCCTGCCATTCTTGTGGTTCATAATGACCGTTTTGGTGCGATTGCAGCTGTAGCGAATGTGCTTGCAAAATACGCGATTAATATCGGACATATGAATGTTGCCCGCAAGGAAAAAGGGAAGCTTGCGCTAATGACCATTGAAGTTGACCAGAATATTGACAAATCAGTGCTTGATGAGCTGAAAACACTGCCGAATATTCTTCAGGTGACAAAAATAGCAGATTAACCGTGATGCGATTGGGGGTAAAAAAATGTTTCGCAATGTAGCAGAACTAGTCGAACTTGCAGAAAGCAAAGGCGTTAAAATAGCGGAAATTATGATTCAGCAGGAAATGGAGATGACCGGAAGATCCCGGGAGCAGATCCTTCAAATGATGGACCAGAACTTGACGGTCATGGAACAGGCGGTTGAAAAGGGGCTCGCAGGAGTCAAATCCCATTCAGGACTTACGGGCGGCGATGCTGTTCTAATGAAGGCATACATCGAGAAAGGAAATTTTCTCTCAGGGGAATACATTCTTGATGCTGTCAGCAAGGCGGTCGCAACGAACGAGGTCAATGCAGCAATGGGAACGATATGCGCCACGCCTACAGCAGGATCTGCCGGTGTTGTTCCGGGGACTCTTTTTGCTGTAAAAAATAAATTAAACCCGAGCAGGCAGGAAATGATTGAATTCCTGTTTACATCAGGTGCTTTTGGATTCGTTGTGGCAAACAATGCATCCATTTCAGGTGCAGCAGGAGGATGCCAGGCAGAGGTTGGCTCAGCTTCAGGCATGGCCGCTGCTGCGATAACTGAGCTCGCCGGAGGGACTCCAAGCCAGGCTGCAGAAGCAATGGCTATTACCCTCAAAAATATGCTCGGGCTTGTGTGTGATCCTGTTGCGGGACTGGTTGAAGTCCCTTGCGTAAAACGAAATGCAATGGGTGCTGCCAATGCCATGATTGCCGCCGATATGGCGCTTGCAGGCATTACAAGCCGCATACCTTGCGATGAAGTCATCGACGCGATGTTCAGAATCGGACAATCCATGCCGACAGCTCTTAAAGAAACTGCACAGGGAGGTCTTGCCGCTACGCCAACAGGACGGGAGCTTGAAGCAAAAATCTTTGGGATATCACTTGATGAACGCAGTTAATCCGCTGCTGCAGCCTGTCAGTGCAGTCAAAGGAGTAGGTCCTGAATCTGCAGAGGTTCTGGGCAGCATGGGCATTCTGACGGTCATGGATCTAATTGAATATTTGCCATATCGTTATGAAGATTATCGCCTGAAAGACTTAGCGGACGTACAGCATGATGAGCGGGTGACAGTCGAAGGGAAGGTTCACAGCGAACCTTCTCTTGCCTTTTTCAGCAAAAAGAAATCACGGCTTACTGTAAGAATTCTAGTCGGAAATTACCTGATCAGCGCTGTCTTTTTTAACCAGCCTTATTATAAAAAGAAGCTTGAACTCGGTTCTGTCGTCACGGTTACAGGAAAATGGGACAAACACCGCCAGACGATTACGGCCAACCAAATCGTCTTTGGCCCTCATGCAAAAGAACATGAGATCGAGCCGGTTTACTCCGTGAAAGAAAATATAACGGTAAAAACCATGAGGAAACTGATTAATCACGCCCTCACCCAATACGGCCCGGAGATTCGCAATGTCATTCCTGAACAGCTGATGGAGGCATACAGGCTTCCCGCAAAAAAAGAAGCCATCCTGACCATGCATCACCCTCTTAAACATGAAGATCTGAAACATGCAAGGCGGTATTTTGTGTATGAAGAGTTTCTCTTGTTTCAGCTGAAAATGCAGGCTCTGAGAAAATTTCAGCGTGAACAGTCAAAGGGAGTTTCCCACGAAATTCACAGGGAAAGACTGGAAGAATTTATCGGGTCTCTTCCGTTTCCTTTGACGAATGCACAGGAGCGGGTAATCGGCGAAATTCTGACGGATATGAAATCTGCTTACAGAATGAACCGTCTTCTCCAGGGAGATGTAGGTTCAGGCAAAACCGTCGTTGCGGCGATTGCGATGTATGCTGCCTATTTATCCGGCTATCAGGCAGCCCTCATGGTTCCGACCGAGATTCTTGCCGAACAGCATGCCGAATCATTAACCGCGATTTTTGCAGGCTTCCCCGTTACGGCAGCCCTTCTTACAAGCTCTGTAAAAGGTAAAAAAAGACGGGAATTGCTTGCACGGGTGGAGTCAGGAGAAATACAGTTTCTTGTAGGTACGCACGCTCTGATCCAGGAGGATGTTCACTTTTCAAAGCTTGGTCTTGTGATAACAGATGAACAGCACCGGTTTGGGGTCGGCCAGCGGAAGGTGCTCCGCGAAAAAGGCGAAAATCCGGACGTGCTCTTTATGACGGCCACACCGATTCCAAGGACGCTGGCGATTACGGCCTTTGGCGAAATGGATGTATCTGTCATTGATGAACTTCCTGCAGGACGTAAAAAAATTGAAACTTACTGGGTCAAGCATGAGATGCTTGACCGTATCCTTAAGTTTATTGATAAAGAGCTCATGGAAGGCAGGCAAGCTTATGTAATCTGTCCGCTTATTGAAGAATCGGATAAGCTTGATGTGCAGAATGCCATAGATGTCCATAGCACACTTGTACACTATTACGGAGACAGGTGGAAGCTAGGGCTTATGCACGGAAGACTTTCAAGTGCAGAAAAAGATGAAGTGATGAGAGAATTCAGTGAGAATGCGGTTCAAATTCTCGTCTCCACAACAGTAGTTGAAGTTGGCGTAAACGTGCCAAATGCAACCGTGATGGTCATTTATGATGCAGAACGTTTTGGCCTGTCCCAGCTTCACCAGCTGAGAGGCCGGGTTGGCCGCGGAAGCGCCCAGTCCTATTGCATCCTGCTAGCAGATCCGAAATCTGAAACCGGCAAAGAAAGAATGCGGGTCATGACAGAAACAGCGGACGGCTTTGAACTGTCTGAAAAGGACCTTGAACTGAGAGGCCCCGGCGACTTTTTCGGAAGAAAACAAAGCGGAATGCCGGAATTTAAAGTGGCGGACATGGTCCATGATTACAGGGCTTTAGAAACGGCGAGAAACGATGCGGCTAAGCTTGTGCAGTCAGAAGCCTTCTGGAAATCTGATGACTACAGGGAGCTTCGTGACTATGTATACGCATCAGGCATCATAAGCGGCGGAAAATTAGATTAAGAGATTTTGAGACAGAAGCAGATTGCAATCAGTCCTTGCAATCTGCTTTATTTGCTTATATACTACTATTAGTACCTAGTCTTAAGAGTGCGGACGGTGTTAGTGCAATGAGAAAATCCAAAAAAGAACGGCAGTCTCTGCTGAAGCAGACAATAAATGACACACCCTTTATTACCGACGAGGAACTGGCTGATAAATTCCAGGTCAGTATCCAGACGGTCAGGCTTGACCGCCTTGAACTCTCCATTCCTGAGCTAAGAGAACGGATAAAGCATGTGGCAGTAAAGCAGCTCGATGATGAAGTGAAATCTCTGCCCTTAGAAGAAGTGATCGGGGAGATTATTGATCTAGAGCTTGATTCTTCTGCGATATCGATTTTCGAAGTGAAAAAAGAGCATGTTTTCAGCCGCAATCAGATTGCCCGCGGGCATCACTTATTCGCCCAGGCCAATTCGCTTGCAGTGGCGGTCATTGATGACGAGCTTGCTCTTACAGCAAAGGCAAATATCCGTTTCACAAGGCAAGTAAAGGAAAAAGAAAGAGTTGTCGCAAAGGCAAAAGTCATCCATACAGATGAAGAAAAAGGCAGAACGACGGTAGAAGTCACAAGCTATGTAGGCAGTGAGCTTGTCTTTTCAGGAGAATTTGACATGTACCGTTCAAAAACAACAAAAAAGGCAGGTTTCAGCAATGAAGATCGCAATTGATGCAATGGGAGGAGACAACGCTCCTAAAGCAATCGTAGAAGGCGCAATGAAAGCTGTCACACTTTTCAGCGATATTGAAATAACACTTTACGGCAAAGAGCCTTTAATAAAAGAATATCTGACAAATCAAGAACGAATTTCGATCGTACATACAGATACGGTAATCGAAGCAACGGATGAGCCTGTAAGAGCCGTCCGCAGAAAGAAAGATGCCTCAATGGTGCTGATGGCGAACGCGGTCAAAGAAGGGGAGGCGGATGCATGCATTTCCGCCGGAAACACCGGCGCTCTAATGACTGCCGGGCTCTTCGTTGTAGGACGGATTGAGGGGATTGAAAGGCCTGCACTTGCTCCGACGCTGCCAACCATTGAAGGAAACGGGTTTTTAATGCTTGATGTCGGTGCCAACGCTGATGCCAAACCTGAGCAGCTTTTGCAATATGCCATGATGGGTTCCATTTATGCAAACAAAGTAAGAGGAATTGAAAAGCCGCGTGTCGGCCTGCTGAATGTCGGCACGGAAGAAAAGAAAGGAAATGAGTTAACTAAAGCAGCATACCAGCTGCTGAAAGGCTCAGATCTGCATTTCATCGGCAATGTGGAGGCAAGGGATTTGCTTGACGGCATCGCGGATGTTGTAGTCACAGACGGTTTCACCGGAAATGTTGCCCTTAAAACCATTGAGGGGACGGCACTTTCTGTGTTCAAAATGCTGAAAACAGCTCTGACAAGCAATCTTCAGTCAAAGCTTGCCGCAGCTGTTCTGAAACCAAAGCTTAAAGTCATTAAAGGGAAATTGGATTATTCCGAATATGGCGGTGCGGGGCTGTTCGGTTTAAAAGCGCCGGTCATCAAAGCACACGGCTCATCAGATCCGAACGCCGTCTATAACGCCATCCGCCAGGCGCGGGAAATGGTCAGCAATGAAGTAACAGGCACGATTAGACGTTCAGTTGAGAAATCGGCCGATAACTAAATGCATGAGGGGAGATTATCATGAGTAAATTGGCGTTTATTTTTCCCGGTCAGGGTTCGCAGTCAGTCGGTATGGGGAAAGATGTGCATGATCAGTCAGAAACGGCACGGTCCATTTTTGAAGCGGCAGATGAAAAACTCGGCATGAAACTTTCAGAGATTATGTTTGAAGGGCCGCAGGAAACACTGACACTCACTTACAATGCTCAGCCGGCACTTCTGACGGCAAGTACAGCGATTCTCTCGAAATTCAGAGAAAACGGTATTTCGCCTGATTATGCAGCCGGGCACAGTCTCGGAGAGTATTCAGCTTTGGTTGCAAGCGGCGTGCTGTCCTTTGAGGATGCCGTTTACGCTGTAAGAAAGCGCGGAGAGTATATGAATGAAGCCGTGCCTGCAGGCATAGGAGCTATGGCTGCAATCATGGGCATGGATGCGGATGCATTGAAAAGCGTAACAGAAGAGGTAACAGCATCAGGATTTTCTGTCCAGCTTGCGAATTTAAACTGCCCGGGCCAGATTGTGATCTCCGGGACAGCAGAAGGCGTTGAAAAGGCATCGGCACTTGCAAAAGAAAAAGGTGCCAAACGCGCTATTGCGCTTGATGTAAGCGGTCCGTTTCATTCGGAACTGATGAAGCCTGCTGCTGAAAAATTTGCAGCGGTCCTTGCGGAACTTGAGGTAAACGATGCGGCCATTCCTGCTGTTGCCAATGTAACCGCCAAGCCTGTTGCAGATAAAAATGAGATTAAGCGTTTATTAGTTGAACAATTATATTCACCTGTAAGATGGGAAGAATCAGTGAGAGAAATGATTGATCAGGGTGTAACAGTATTTGTTGAAATCGGCCCTGGAAAGGTTCTTTCCGGACTTGTGAAAAAAATTGACCGGAGTGCAGAAGTGATAGCTGTTTCAGATATGGCATCATTTGAAGCAGCTGTTCAAAAACTGAAGGAGGTTCAGTTATGACAGAGAGTAAAACAGCGCTCGTTACCGGTGCATCAAGAGGCATCGGCCGGGCCATCGCACTTGAACTTGCACGGAATGGGATAAATGTAGCGGTCAACTATGCCGGAAGCGAAGCTAAGGCAAATGAGGTCGTTGACGAAATTAAAGCTCTTGGAAGAGAAGCGTTTGCTGTACAGGCAGATGTCAGTGACAGTGAATCAGTATCAGCGATGGTAAAAGAAACGGTTGAGCGTTTCGGCAGACTGGATATTTTAATCAATAATGCCGGCATCACAAAAGATAACCTTCTGATGAGAATGAAAGACTCCGAGTGGGATGATGTCATCAACATTAATCTAAAAGGGGTTTTCCTCACAACAAAAGCCGTTACCCGTCAAATGATGAAACAGCGTTACGGCAGAATCATCAACATCGCTTCAATTGTCGGCGTCAGCGGAAATCCGGGTCAGGCAAACTACGTAGCAGCAAAAGCTGGTGTAATCGGTCTTACAACGGCTGCTAAAGAGCTGTCATCACGAAATATTACTGTGAATGCGATTGCTCCCGGGTTTATTACGACTGATATGACGGATAAACTGACAGAAGATGTGAAAAATGAAATGCTGAAACAGATCCCTCTTGCAAGATTCGGCGAAGCTTCAGACATCGCGCACACTGCCGTGTTTCTTGCTTCTGAAAAAAGCAGCTACATTACGGGGCAGACCATTCATGTAGACGGCGGCATGGTCATGTAAAAAAACATGTTCCACATGCTCTGCAATCATTGATTTCGGCTAGTTTTTTAAAAGGATAATACACTATAATACTTTGAGGGGAGGTGAAATGTTATGGCAGAAGTACTTGAACGCGTAACGAAAATTATCGTTGACCGTCTTGGTGTTGATGAAGCAGAAGTGAAAATGGAAGCTTCTTTCAAGGACGATCTTGGCGCTGATTCCCTTGATGTTGTAGAACTTGTTATGGAACTTGAAGATGAGTTCGACATGGAAATTTCTGATGAAGATGCAGAAAAGATTGCAACGGTGGGCGACGCTGTGAACTACATACAAAGTCAACAGTAATGTTGCAAATAAAGCCCCGTTATAAGGCGGGGCTTTATCCCTTTTGAAAGATTACGTTAGATGCTGTTGTTTAAGTGATGGAGGTTATTATGCCGAAGATGAATTACAGAGAGAGAAGATCGTTTGTCAAAAAAGCAGAATTCAAACAATTTCAGGAGCAAATTGGCCATACGTTTCAAAATGAAAAATTATTGTACCAAGCCTTCACACATTCATCCTATGTGAATGAGCATCGCAAAAAGCCGTATGAAGACAATGAACGGCTGGAGTTTTTAGGAGACGCTGTACTTGAACTGACGATTTCCCAGTTCCTATTCAAGAAATATCCGACAATGAGCGAAGGAGACCTCACAAAGGTCAGAGCTGCAATCGTCTGTGAACCGTCCCTTGTCGCGTTTGCAAACGAGCTTTCATTCGGTAAGCTGGTGCTTCTTGGAAAAGGGGAAGAAATGACAGGCGGAAGAGCAAGACCTGCACTTCTTGCAGATGTTTTTGAAGCCTTTATCGGTGCACTGTATCTGGATTCAGGCCTTGAACCTGTGGTCCATTTCCTCGAAAAATGCGTTTTCCCTAAAATAAATGATGGTGCTTTTTCTCATGTGATGGATTTTAAAAGCCAGCTGCAGGAATTTGTCCAGCGGGACAGCAAAGGATCCCTTGAGTACAAAATTCTTCAGGAAAAAGGACCTGCCCACAACAGAGAGTTCGTTGCAACGGTTTCGTTAAACGGCGAGATCCTCGGAACAGGCAGCGGAAAATCAAAAAAAGCGGCCGAGCAGCACGCGGCACAGGAAGCCTTAACAAAACTGAAGCCGCTTTAATGGATAAACCCCCGAATACAAGGGGGTTCTCTTTATGTACAGCGATTTTCTGCCGGGCAAGTCCTTTTGCATATGTTTTTAAACCTGCGGGGCAGAAATTATGATAGAATATGGATGATTTTATAGAATAGTAGGGAGGATCCATAATGTTCCTCAAACGTTTGGATATTGTAGGATTTAAGTCATTCGCTGAACGTGTGAATGTCGATTTTGTAAAAGGTGTTACAGCTGTTGTCGGACCAAACGGCAGCGGGAAAAGCAATATCACGGATGCCATCAGATGGGTGCTTGGAGAACAGTCGGCCAAATCTCTCCGCGGAACGAAAATGGAAGATATCATTTTTGCCGGAAGCGACTCAAGAAAAGGCGTCAACATGGCGGAAGTCACACTGACTCTTGATAACGGGGATCAGTTTTTGCCGATCGACTATCACGAGGTTTCTGTTACGAGAAGAGTGTACAGATCCGGTGAAAGTGAGTTTTCGATAAACAATCAGACTTGCCGTCTGAAGGATATTGTCGACCTTTTTATGGATTCCGGGCTCGGAAAAGAAGCTTTTTCAATCATAAGCCAGGGAAAAGTAGAAGAAATTTTAAGCAGCAAAGCAGAAGAGCGCCGCAGCATCTTTGAAGAAGCAGCAGGCGTACTTAAATATAAAACGAGAAAGAAAAAAGCCGAATACAAATTGGCTGAAACGCAGGAAAACCTGAACCGCGTCCAGGATATTCTCCATGAGCTTGAAGGACAGGTAGAGCCTCTTAAAATCCAGGCTTCTATCGCGAAAGACTATTTGGAGAAAAAAGAGGAACTCGAGCAGTTTGAAGTAGCTTTGACCGTCTATGAAATTGAGGAACTTCATCAAAAATGGGAAGCTCTTTCAAAAGCAGTAGAAGACGGGAAATTGAAAGAAAGCAGTCTCTATGCCGCTGTTCAGAAAAAAGAAGCGGATATTGAACAGGTGAGAGACCGGACTCACGCGCTTGATGAATCCATCAATGATCTTCAGCAGGTGCTCCTTCTTGCAAGTGAAGACCTTGAAAAGCTGGAAGGCAGAAAAGAAGTTCTCAAAGAACGGAAAAAAAATGCAAGCCAGAACAAATCCCAGCTCCAGCATGCGGTAAAAGAAGCATCAGAACGCATCCATGCGCTCGAAAAGGAAAAAGAAGAACAGTCGCGAACACTTAAAGCTCTGCAGTCTGAAGTGGCAGACCTTAAAGAACAGCTTCAGCAGAAACAGTCTCTTCTGTCCTCCTTTGATCAGAACATGGAAGAAAAGATTGAATCGCTTAAAAGCGAATACTTTGATCTATTAAATGCAGAAGCCCAGGCGAAAAATGAAATCACATACATAAATGAGCAGATTGAGCAGCAGGCAAGAAAGACCGGCCGCCTGAAAGAAGCCAATCAAAAGTATTTGAGCGAGAGAAGCGAAACGGAAGAGAAAAAACGAAAGCTTGAGGCGAGACTTTCCCTTCTTGAAGCAGACCTGGATGAGCAAATTAAGACGTTCAGAACCGCCCAGACAAGCCTTGAGCATAAAAAAGCAGCCTACCAAAAGAGGGAAACAGCTCTTTACCAGGCCTATCAATATCTGCAGCAGACGAAATCGCGCAAGGAAATGCTCGAATCGATGCAGGAAGATTATGCAGGGTTCTTCCAGGGAGTAAAGGAGATCCTGAAACGCAGGAATGACCTTGAAGGAATTCACGGGGCCATTGCGGAGCTTATCTCAACGGATAAACTCTATGAAACGGCCATTGAAATTGCTCTCGGCGGGGCAGCCCAGCATGTTGTCGTAGAGAACGAACAGGCGGCAAGAACCGCTATCGCGTACTTAAAGAAGCATGCATTTGGACGGGCAACATTTCTTCCGCTCACTGTTATGAAGGAAAGGACCGTATCTGCTCAGGATCTGCAGACACTGCGCAGCCATCCGGCATTTAAAGGGATTGCCTCTGATTTGACTGAGTATGACCCTGTTTACCGGAAAGCTGTTTTAAATCTCCTTGGAACGGTCATTGTGACAGAAGATCTCAAGGGGGCAAATGAACTGGCGCGTCTTTTAAACTACCGTTTCAGGTTTGTGACCCTCGGCGGAGATGTTGTTAATCCTGGCGGATCGATGACAGGCGGCGCAGTAAAGCAAAAGAACAATTCTCTTCTCAGCAGAAGCCGCGAACTGGAAACGATCGACAAACAGTTCAGCGAAATGTCCGATAAGACAAATCAGCTTGAACAAGAGGTCAAATCACTGAAATTGTCGATCTCAGAGGGTGAAAAGAGCCTTGAATCTCTCAGGGAAAAAGGAGAACAGCTCCGTATGGATACAGGGGCTGTCAGGTCAGACCTGAAAGAACTTGAAATGATGGAGAAGAATGTGAACAGCCATCTTTCTCTTTATGATGCCGAAAAAGAATCATATCAGGAAGAAAAGGCCAGAATGGTAAAGCGCAAAGAAGAACTGACCGAGAGACTTGAAAAGGATGACAGCAAAAAAAGAGAGCTCGATCAGCTTATTGCTGAATTGAGCGCTAAAAAATCCAGTCAGCAAATGTCCAAGGAAGAAGTTCAGTCAGACATAACAGACGTAAAGGTCGTACTTGCCGGCAAAAAACAGGCGCTTGAAAATCAGCGCGGCCTTGCTGAACGGACAGAGCATGAATGGCTCGCGCAGCAGAAAAAATACCGCGAAGCTAAGGAAGACCTGGAATTTCTTCAGGATGAAATGAATTCTGATTTCTCCGGGGAAGAAAAACTCGAGCAAACAGCACAAGAGAAGCGGGAAGATAAAAATAAAACGATTGAACTTATTTCTGTTAGAAGAAGTCAGCGCCTGAAGCTTCAGGATCAGCTTGAAACAGCAGAAAAAGAAGTCAAAGAACTGAACAGGCAGTATAAACAGCTTTCAGAGCTGCTGAAGGATGAGGAAGTTAAGCTGAACCGTTACGATGTGGAGCTTGATAACAGGCTCAATCATCTTCGCGAAGAGTATCTTCTTTCGTTTGAAGCGGCAAAAGAAAAGTATGAGCTTCAGACAGATGCTGCAGAAGCGAGAAAACGGGTCAAGCTGATCAAGCTTGCGATTGAAGAACTGGGCACTGTCAACCTTGGCGCCATCGATGAATACGAGAGAGTGTCCGAACGCTATCATTTCCTGACAGACCAGCGCAACGATCTTCAGGAGGCCAAAGATACACTCCATCAGGTAATCGGTGAGATGGATGAAGAAATGAAGAAGAGATTCCACACGACCTTTACTGAAATCAGGTCACACTTTGAAAGTGTTTTTCAGGCTCTTTTCGGAGGGGGCCGGGCGGAGCTCAGGCTTACAAATCCGGACGATCTGCTGAACACCGGTGTGGATATCGTCGCTCAGCCACCTGGCAAAAAACTGCAGAACTTGGGCCTCTTGTCTGGCGGAGAGCGGGCTCTTACAGCCATCGCCCTTCTGTTCTCCATTTTAAAAGTGAGGCCGGTTCCATTCTGTGTGCTCGATGAAGTCGAAGCAGCCCTTGATGAGGCCAATGTACACAGATTTTCGCAGTACCTTAAAAAATTCAGCCAGGATACACAGTTTATTGTGATTACACACAGAAAAGGCACAATGGAAGATGCAGATGTACTCTACGGCGTAACGATGCAGGAATCAGGCGTATCCAAGATGGTTTCAGTCCGCCTGGAGGAAACGAAAGAATTTGCCGAATCAAGATGAGAGGATGAAGCTTAAGTGAGTTTCTTTAAAAAGTTAAAAGATAAATTTACACAGCAGCAGGAGCCTGATGCTTCACCGGAAAAGTATAAAGAGGGGCTTGCGAAAACGAGAGTATCATTTTCTGAACGCGTCAATAATCTCGTTGCCCGGTACCGCAAAGTAGATGAAGAGTTTTTTGAAGAGCTTGAAGAAGTACTGATTGGCGCGGATGTAGGCGTTGCAACAGTGATGGACCTGATAGATGAGCTGAAGATGGAAGTAAAGCGGCGGAATATTCAGGACTCAAAAGATGTAAGGTCAGTGATTTCCGAGAAGCTTGTTGAGATTTATGAAGGAGAAGATGAAGAGTCTCCAAAGCTTAACATTCAGGAAGGACGCCTAAATGTGATTCTGTTTGTCGGCGTAAACGGAGTCGGCAAAACAACATCCATCGGCAAGCTTGCCCACAGGCTGAAGCAGGAAGGCAAATCAGTCCTCCTTGCAGCGGGAGATACTTTCCGTGCAGGCGCAATTGAGCAGCTGGAAGTATGGGGAGAGCGTGCGGGAGTGGATGTAATTAAGCAATCCGCAGGCTCAGATCCGGCAGCCGTCATGTTCGATGCTGTTCAGGCGGCAAAAGCGAGAAAAACGGACGTGCTGATCTGCGATACAGCAGGACGCCTGCAAAACAAGGTCAATCTCATGAACGAACTCGAAAAGGTAAAACGGGTCATCGAGCGCGAAATTCCGGGTGCTCCGCATGAGGTCCTTCTGGCTCTCGACGCGACCACGGGCCAGAACGCCATGGTACAGGCAAAGCAGTTTTCCCAGGCGACAAATGTCACAGGCATTGTCCTCACAAAGCTTGACGGAACGGCAAAAGGCGGCATCGTCCTTGCCATCCGCAATGAGCTGAGCATCCCTGTAAAGCTTGTCGGCTTAGGCGAAAAAATGGACGATCTCCAGGAATTTGACGCAGAACAGTACGTCTACGGCCTGTTTGCGGATCTTGTAGAAGAAGCATAGGATAAATGAAAGCCGTTCCCTTTTGCTGAAGGGAGCG
The DNA here is from genome assembly GCF_016839225.1 of Metabacillus sp. cB07. Taxonomy (NCBI): domain Bacteria; kingdom Bacillati; phylum Bacillota; class Bacilli; order Caryophanales; family Bacillaceae; genus Metabacillus; species Metabacillus sp. cB07. The sequence continues at coordinate 1,859,205 of NZ_CP069296.1, forward strand.
GTTTTATTAAGGAAGAATGAAGACGATTGTTTTGGAAGACAGCCGGGAAATTTCAAGTAAACACGGGATTTAAGCAAGTAATGGATCTGGATTTTCAAGTAAAGTAAGAAGAAATTCAAGTGTTTCTTCTAAAATGGCAAGTAAAATAAAATTCCGGTGCTCAGTTTAGAGAAATGCTGGGGCGATTCCGCTTTTCTGGCAGTCAAGAAAAAAACTTGACATACATGTGACGAAAATGTAAACTAATGCTTGTAAAGGCAATTCCCTTAACAAAGGAGAGAAGCTTAGTGATGCTTGAAAAGACAACGAGAGTGAATTACTTGTTTGATTTTTATCAATCGTTGTTAACACCAAAGCAAAAGAGCTATATGTCGCTTTATTATCTGGATGATTACTCCTTGGGTGAAATTGCTGAAGAGTATGACATCAGCCGCCAGGCCGTCTATGATAATATTAAACGGACTGAGGCGATGCTCGAACAATATGAAGAAAAATTATTGCTTTTTGAAAAATTTCAAAAGCGGCAGCAGCTGATACAACAGCTGAAAACAGCAGTGGCGGATCTGGACGGGAACGGACAGGTTTTATCGCTTGTTGAATCGCTTGAGAAATTAGATTAGGAGGCGGCATGTATGGCATTTGAAGGATTAGCCGACCGACTGCAGAATACAATCGCAAAAATCCGCGGCAAAGGCAAAGTGTCGGAGTCTGATGTTAAAGAAATGATGCGCGAAGTGCGTCTTGCATTGCTTGAAGCGGACGTTAACTTCAAAGTCGTAAAAGATTTTGTTAAAAAAGTAAGCGAACGGTCTGTCGGGCAGGAAGTCATGACAAGCCTTACGCCCGGCCAGCAGGTCATTAAAGTTGTTAAAGAAGAACTGACTGCATTAATGGGCGGGGAGCAGAGCAAGATTGCTGTTGCTAACCGGCCGCCGACTGTCATTATGATGGTAGGTCTGCAGGGGGCAGGTAAAACGACGACAACCGGAAAGCTTGCCAACCTTCTGCGCAAAAAGCATAACCGCAAGCCATTGCTTGTTGCAGCGGATATTTACCGTCCTGCAGCAATCAAGCAGCTTGAAACGCTTGGGAAACAGCTGAGTATGCCTGTTTTCTCACTTGGGGATCAGGTAAGTCCTGTTGAGATTGCCAAACAGGCAATTGAACACGCCAAAAAAGAGCATCATGATTATGTTCTGATTGATACGGCGGGACGCCTGCACATTGACGAGACCTTAATGGACGAGCTTAAGCAGGTAAAAGAATTATCAAAACCTGATGAGATCTTCCTTGTGGTAGATGCCATGACAGGTCAGGATGCTGTCAATGTTGCCCAAAGCTTCAACGAGCAGCTTGGACTTACGGGTGTTGTTCTGACGAAGCTTGACGGCGATACGCGGGGCGGAGCGGCGCTTTCCATCCGTTCTGTCACTCAGACGCCAATCAAGTTTGTCGGTCTTGGAGAGAAGCTGGATGCGATCGAGGCATTTCATCCGGAGCGCATGGCTTCCCGTATTCTCGGTATGGGTGATGTGCTGACTCTTATTGAAAAGGCTCAGGCAAACGTAGATGAAACGAAAGCGAAAGAACTCGAGCAGAAAATGAGAACCGCTTCGTTTACATTTGACGATTTCCTTGAACAGCTTGGCCAGGTCCGCAGCATGGGACCGCTTGATGAGCTCCTCGGCATGCTTCCGGGAGCAAATAAAATCAAAGGCCTGAAAAATGCCCAAGTCGATGAAAAGCAGATCGGCTCTGTTGAGGCCATCATCCGTTCGATGACGAAGGAAGAAAAGCAGCATCCTGAAATCATCAACTCAGGCAGACGCAAGCGTATTGCCAAAGGAAGCGGGACAACCGTGCCTGAAGTAAACCGCCTGCTTAAGCAGTTTGAGGACATGAAAAAGATGATGAAGCAGATGACAAGCATGTCAAAAGGCAAGAAAAAAGGCGGAATGAAGTTTCCGTTCATGTAACAATTTTTAGGTGTTAAGAAAAAACACTTTACAAAGTGGTTTTTCACTGATATCATACTATCTTGTTGAAATATTTTCGGAGGTGCTATTTAAAATGGCAGTAAAAATTCGTTTAAAACGCATGGGAGCTAATAAATCTCCTTTCTATCGTATCGTAGTTGCAGACTCTCGTTCTCCTCGTGACGGACGTTTCATCGAAACAGTTGGAACGTACAACCCGGTTGCAAACCCTGCAATCGTTGAGATCAACGAAGAGCTTGCTCTTAAGTGGATGCAAAATGGTGCAAAACCATCTGACACAGTCCGCAACTTGTTCTCAAACCAAGGCATTATGGAAAAATTCCATAACGCTAAGCACAGCAAATAAGGGCTGCTACAATGATAGAGTTAATCGAGTCGATCGTTAAGCCGCTTGTTGACCATCCTGAAGATGTGTCTGTTGTAGAAAATGAACGTGAACATCAAATTGTCTACGAATTAACCTTACATCAAGATGATATCGGCAAGGTAATCGGAAAGCACGGACGGATAGCGAAAGCGATTCGGACTGTTGTTTATGCAGCAGGATCCAGCTCTAAAAAGAGAGTTCAGCTTGAAATTAATGATTAAGAAAAAAAGGGAGGATCAGCCTTCCTTTTTTTTGTACAATAAAAGAGAAGAATGGCTCAACAAAAGCTGACGGAGGAATGAAGATGGAGATCTTCCAGACGGTAACGGTCAAACAGATCCTGACAGCAGCAAGCAAAGAGCAGCTCATGAAAACATTCAAACAAACGAAACAGCAGCTTGAAAGGGAGATTGATCAGCTTTCCTTTCAATTAAAGAAAAAAGAAAAAACCATTCAGACTGAAGAGATGAGAAAACAGTATCAGCGCGAGATCTCAAAAAGGATGGACAAAATAAAAATAGCTGATTTTCAGCTGCAGCAGCTTGAAACTCTCCCGCTCGGAAGCGAAATGAAAGAAAAAGAAATGAATGCACTTGTCGATATTAACGTCGGCGACCGCTGGGATGAGCTTATGAAAGAAAGAACCATCGTGATAAAAGACGGCATTGTCGTCGAAATACGCTAGAGGTGAACATATGGCAGAGAAATGGTTTAATGTAGGAAAAATCGTCAATACTCATGGAGTAAAGGGAGAGGTCAGGGTACTCTCGACAACTGATTTCCCGGAAGAACGCTATAAGGCGGGAAATGTTCTCTACTTATTTAAAGAAGGTCAAACAGCACCTGATGAGGTAACAGTCAAATCTCACCGGTTCCATAAAACGTTCAATTTGCTTACGTTTGAAGATCATCCCTCCATTAATGATGTCGAGAAATATAAAAATTCCGTCATCAAAGTGCCGGAAAGCCAGCTTGCAGATCTAGAAGAAGGCGAATATTATTTCCACGAGATTATCGGCTGCACCGTTTTAACGGATGAAGGTGCGGAAATAGGGACCGTTAAAGAAATTCTTGAAACAGGTGCAAATGATGTTTGGATCATCAAGCGGAAAGGAAAGAAGGATGCGCTGATCCCGTTTATTGATGATGTGGTTAAAGAAATTAATCCTGAAGAAAAGCGCATTGTGATTTCATTGATGGAAGGACTTATTGAAGAATGAAAATAGACTTTTTAACGCTTTTTCCTGAAATGTTCCACGGAGTCATAGGAAACTCCATTTTAAAAAAAGCGGAAGAAAAAGGCGCCGTCCAGTTTAATGTGACAAATTTCAGAGAGTACTCAGATCACAAGCATGCAACCGTTGATGATTATCCGTATGGCGGAGGTGCGGGCATGGTTTTAAAGCCGCAGCCGATTTTTGATGCGGTTGAAGCGATTAAACAGGAAAGCTCCGCCCCTAAAGTAATCCTTGTATGTCCGCAGGGTGAAACCTACTCCCAGAAGAAAGCAGAAGAGCTTGCAAAGGAAGATCATCTTGTCTTCATCTGCGGACATTATGAAGGCTATGACGAGCGGATAAGAGAACACCTTGTAACAGATGAAATCTCAATTGGAGATTTTATTCTGACGGGCGGGGAACTTGCTTCCATGGTGATCGCTGACAGTGTCGTCAGGCTTCTTCCTGACGTGCTTGGGAATGAAGACTCTCCAGTCCTTGATTCGTTCAGCACAGGCCTGCTTGAGCATCCTCACTACACGAGGCCTTCTGACTTCAGGGGACTGAAGGTGCCAGATGTGCTGATATCAGGCAATCATGCCAAAATTGAAGATTGGCGGGAAAAAGAATCCCTCCGAAGAACGTATGAGAGAAGACCGGATCTTCTTGAAACATACACTTTGTCAGATAAGCAGAAAAAGTGGATAGATGAATTTAAAAAACAATAATTGAAGTATTGCATGCGTCCGGGCAATATGATATGATGTTTCTTGTGATTTGGTTGCCTATAAAGGTTTTTTCCTTGATAGGTGCCGCGCACTAAAACGGTGTTCCGCTGCATGAAATGGTTTGTAATGAACATCTGTTGGAAGGAGTTGAAAACGATGCAAAAACTAATTGAAGATATCACTAAAGAACAATTAAGATCTGATCTTCCTGCGTTCCGTCCTGGAGACACTGTCCGTGTACACGTGAAAGTTGTTGAGGGAACTCGCGAGCGTATTCAGATTTTTGAAGGTGTTGTCATTAAGCGTCGTGGTGGCGGAATCAGCGAAACTTTCACAGTTCGCAAGATTTCTTACGGAGTAGGCGTTGAGCGTACATTCCCTGTTCACACACCGAAAATCGCACAGTTAGAAGTAATCCGTCGCGGTAAAGTACGCCGTGCGAAACTTTACTACCTGCGCGAACTACGCGGTAAAGCGGCTCGTATTAAAGAAATTCGATAATTGCACCAGAAAGGGCTTGTTTACTATGAACAAGCCCTTTTTTCATCATTAAAAAAATAATATGACTGCAAATAAAGCTGTCATCCTATACTATAAACAAACAAGCAGCCTACAATAAAGTGTATGAGAAGGTGAATTCAAAGCATGACTCGAAAAAAAAGCGAGTTGTTTGAATGGATTAAAGCACTTGCTATCGCCGTAATACTCGCAGCCGTTATCCGTTATTTCCTGTTTGCCCCGATTGTCGTTGACGGACTTTCCATGATGCCTACTCTTCATGATCAGGACCGGATGATCGTCAACAAAATCGGCTACAAAATTGGTGATCCAGAGCGGTTTGACATCGTTGTCTTTCACGCAACAGAAGAGAAGGATTACATCAAGAGAGTCATAGGACTTCCCGGTGACCGGATTGAATACAAAGATGATACACTTTATATTAATGGAAGGGCCTACGAAGAGCCTTACCTTGAAGAATACAAGAACACACTGATAGACGGACCGCTTACAGAGCCATTTACAGTGGAAAAGGTCCCTGAAGGACAGCTTTTTGTTATGGGCGATAACCGCCGCTACAGCAAAGACAGCCGACATATCGGACCGGTTTCAAAAGACGAGGTAATGGGTCAGACAAGCCTGATTTACTGGCCTCTGAACGATATCCGTTTTGTCAAGTAAGGAATAAGAGCAGGTGGTAAGAATGAACATACAATGGTTTCCCGGCCATATGGCCAAAGCAAGAAGACAGGTTACCGAAAAATTAAAATTAATCGATATTGTGTTTGAGCTTGTCGATGCAAGAATTCCGGTTTCATCAAGAAATCCGATGATTGATGAAATCATCTCGGCCAAACCGCGGATTGTTCTGCTGAATAAAGCAGATATGGCAGATCCAAAAGCAACGCAGGAATGGCTTGCCTATTTTAAAGAGCAGGGCATTCACGCCCTCCCGATTGATGCCAAAACAGGGACAGGCATCAAGCAGATTGTCACGATGTCAAAAGAAGTGCTGAAAGAGAAGTTTGATAAACTCGCGGCAAAAGGCGTGAGGCCAAGAGCCATAAGAGCACTGATTATCGGAATTCCGAATGTCGGAAAATCGACCCTCATCAACCGGCTGGCAAAAAAGAATATGGCTAAAACCGGAGACAGACCCGGTGTTACAACTGCACAGCAGTGGGTAAAAGTCGGAAAAGAACTGGAGCTGCTTGATACTCCGGGAATTCTCTGGCCTAAGTTTGAAGATCAGCTGGTGGGATTAAAGCTTGCAACGACCGGTGCGATTAAAGATGCCATTCTTAACTTGCAGGAAGTAGCTCTTTTTGCCCTTGAGTTTTTAAGCGCCCATTACCCGCACCGTCTTAAGGAAAGATTCGCCCTAGATGTGATCCCTGAAGACCGTATCGAGCTGTTTGATGCCGTCGCAAAGAAACGCGGATGCATGATGTCCGGAGGCTTTGTGGATTACGATAAAGCTGCAGAACTCATCGTCAGGGAAATACGTCAGGAAAAGCTTGGCAGGCTGAGCTTCGAAACAACTGAAGACATACACCAGGAAGACACGCTGCAATAGCGCGTCTTTATTTTGTTTGCCTGTTTAATGCTGCTTCAGAATGTATGATCATAAGACACCAGTGGACTGAAGCGGAAGGCACTTGACTCCTGCGGGATGAAGAGAACACGGGAGACCCCGCAAGCGACTGGAGCGCAAGGGAACGGGTATCAGAGAAAAACTTGCAACAACAATCATTCAATTTAAGAATACATAGAGAAATGGCAGTGAAACTATGAAAAAGCTGACAACGGAAGAAATCCGCTTAAAGCTTGCTGCGATAAGCAGCCCTGATGATCCGTTTTTAAACCAGTGCAGAAACGATGAGCGAAAAAGCGTGATAAAGCTTGCTGACAAGTGGGCGAGAGACTATGAACAGCAGCTTAAGAAAAAGCAGCAATTTGAAGAAATGATGATTTTCGAGAAGAAAGCAAGAGGAGAAGGCTATCACCTTCTTTGCGGGATCGATGAAGTTGGCCGAGGACCACTGGCAGGCCCGGTTGTCGCAGCTGCCGTTATCCTGCCGGAATCCTTTTACCTTCCCGGCCTGACAGATTCAAAAAAACTGACGGCCGCCAAAAGAGAATCCTTTTACGAATTTATCGTCAAGGAAGCGATTGCTTTCGGAATCGGAATCGTATCACCTGCTGACATCGACAGGCTGAATATCTACCAGGCAACAAAGGCGGCAATGGTGCAGGCCGTGAAAGAGCTCCCAGCGGCCCCTGAGTACCTTCTCATTGATGCGATGGAGCTTTCCCTTCCCATTCCCCAGGAATCGCTCATTAAGGGAGACGCACGCAGTGTGAGCATTGCAGCGGCATCTGTCCTGGCGAAAGTAACCAGGGACAGGATGATGATGCAGCTTGCCTCCGAGTATCCGCAATACGGGTTTGAGCAGAATATGGGGTATGGAACAAAGCAGCACCTTGAAGCTCTGAATTTGTACGGCGTGACAGAATGCCACAGAAGAAGTTTCTCTCCTGTGAAAGAGATGGCTGCAGAAGAAACGGTCAGCTGAAAGGACAAAGTCCGGCCTGCTCTCAAGGAATGAGTGGACGGACTTTTCAGGTTGATCACAAAATTTTATATTACTAGAAAAATAATTTTAGAGAAAAAATCAGAAAAAAATGAAGGATTCGACGAATTTCTGCAGAATAGTAGACAAGGAATCAACTATTTTATAAAATGAAAGCGCAGTCTATTTTTTTCGTACATAAGTTAGGAGGATGGGAAATGAATATCCATGAGTATCAAGGAAAAGAAATCCTTAGAAAATATGGAGTAGCAGTACCAAACGGCAAAGTGGCGTTTACAGTTGAAGAAGCTGTGGAAGCAGCAAAAGAACTGGGTACTGAAGTAACAGTAGTTAAAGCACAGATTCATGCAGGCGGCCGCGGCAAAGCAGGCGGGGTAAAAGTTGCAAAGAATATTGGCGAAGTAGAAACTTATGCGAAAGAAATTCTCGGAAAGACACTGGTGACACACCAGACAGGTCCTGAAGGAAAAGAAGTAAAACGCTTACTTATTGAAGAGGGCTGCGATATTAAGAAAGAATATTATATCGGCCTTGTTCTTGACCGCGCTACATCTCGCGTTGTCCTTATGGCATCTGAAGAAGGCGGCACAGAAATCGAGGAAGTGGCAGAAGCGACTCCTGAGAAAATTTTCAAAGAAGTGATTGATCCTGCTGTAGGACTGCAGGCATACCAGGCCCGCAGAATTGCTTTTAATATTAATATTCAAAAAGAATTAGTCGGACAGGCTGTTAAATTTATGATGAGCCTGTACAACGCATTTGTTGAGAAAGACTGCTCTATTGCTGAAATCAATCCGCTTGTAGTGACAGGGGACGGCAAAGTAATGGCGCTTGATGCAAAATTGAACTTTGATTCAAATGCTCTTTACCGCAGAAAAGATATCCTTGAATACCGCGATCTTGACGAAGAAGATGCAAAAGAAATCGAAGCATCCAAATATGACTTGAGCTATATTTCCCTTGATGGAAATATCGGCTGTATGGTAAACGGCGCCGGCCTTGCTATGGCAACTATGGATATTATTAAATATTACGGCGGCGAACCGGCGAACTTCCTGGATGTTGGGGGCGGCGCGACAGCTGAAAAAGTAACAGAAGCATTTAAAATTATCCTTTCCGATCAAAATGTAAAAGGAATTTTCGTCAACATTTTCGGCGGAATTATGAAATGCGACATCATTGCACAGGGTGTAGTTGAAGCGACGAAACAGGTCGGCCTGCAAATTCCATTGGTTGTCCGTTTGGAAGGAACAAATGTAGAGATCGGCAAGCAAATCTTGAATGAATCCGGTTTGAATATCACTTCTGCTGAATCTATGGCAGACGGCGCACAAAAAATCGTATCTTTAGTAGGGTAAGAAAGGCGGGGGACTGAAATGAGCGTATTTATTAACAAAGATACTAAGGTAATTGTACAGGGGATTACAGGATCTACGGCATTATTTCATACAAAGCAAATGCTTGAATACGGTACGAATATTGTAGGCGGGGTTACACCTGGCAAAGGAAACACTGAAGCTGAAGGAGTTCCTGTTTTTAACACCGTGGAAGATGCGGTAAAAGCAACAGGCGCAACGGCTTCTGTTATCTACGTGCCGGCACCGTTTGCTGCAGATGCCATCATGGAGGCGGTTGATGCTGAACTTGATCTTGCTATCTGCATCACTGAACATATTCCAGTTCTTGACATGGTGAAAGTTAAACGGTACATGGAAGGCAAGAAAACCCGTCTTGTCGGACCAAACTGCCCTGGTGTAATTACGCCTGATGAGTGTAAAATCGGCATTATGCCAGGCTACATTCATACAAAAGGCCACGTTGGCGTTGTATCCCGTTCAGGAACATTAACGTATGAAGCAGTACATCAGCTTACACAGGCAGGAATCGGCCAGTCTACAGCGGTCGGCATCGGCGGAGACCCGGTAAACGGCACAAACTTCATCGATGTTTTGAAAGCATTCAATGAAGATGAAGACACATATGCTGTGATTATGATCGGCGAAATCGGAGGAACAGCAGAAGAAGAAGCTGCCCTCTGGATCAAAGAAAACATGACAAAGCCTGTAGTGGGCTTTATCGGCGGACAAACTGCACCTCCTGGCAAACGCATGGGACATGCCGGTGCCATCATTTCAGGCGGAAAAGGCACAGCCGCTGAAAAAATCAAAACAATGAATGAGTGCGGCATCAAAGTTGCTGATACACCTTCTGTTATGGGTGAAACACTTATTGAAGCTCTTAAAGAAAACAACTTGCTTGAAAAGTGCAAAACACATTAATAAATCTGTTGGGAACGGCGTTCATGCTGTTCCCTTCTTTACCATGTACCCCCGTTGCTTCTCCCACTCCTCCATTCGTCAAATCATGACAAAAACATTCATCATTAAAACTATATATAATAGTAGAAAGGGAACTAAAATGCACAAAAAAGAGAAAGAACTTCTCCATTTATCCCACTGCAGAGGCATCACCCATATGGCGCTCTTGAAGTGGCTGAAACTTGACCCTCCTCTATCTGTCTACTCTCTTAACAGCACCGACCTGCAGCGGGTTTTCAGGCTGTCAGATGCTCTTATGCCGCATTTTCTCACTGACTTCTATTCTTTTGATCCGGATGCCGCCTTTTCGCGCTTGAAAGCAAGAAATATTAAAGCCATATCACTTTGCAATGAAAACTACCCGCACCTTCTGAAGGAAATCCATGATCCCCCTCCCATTCTCTTCTGCAAAGGAAACACAGCCCTGCTTTCTTCCGGAAAAATGATCAGCATTGTCGGAACAAGAAACCCCACAAATTACGGCACCCATTCTATAAAACGAGTGACAGATCCCCTTATATCTGCAGGCTGGACTGTCGTCAGCGGCCTGGCAAAAGGAATAGATGCCCTGGCCCACCAGAGAGCGATCGAGAGGCAGGCTCCAACGATAGGTGTAATTGGAGGAGGACTTCATCATTTCTATCCGAAAGAAAATCTGCCTCTTTTTAAAGAGATGACCGAAAATCAATTAGTTCTCTCAGAGCATCCTCCGGACACCAAACCGCAAAAATGGCACTTTCCCATGCGCAACCGCATTATCAGCGGGCTGAGTCTTGGAACGGTTGTGATACAGGCGAAATCCAAAAGCGGATCACTCATAACAGCGGGCACCGCACTCGATCAGGGCAGGCAGGTGTTTGCTGTGCCGGGATCCATTTTTGATGCAGCATCTGCTGGCGCGAATCAGCTTATTAAGCAGGGAGCGTACCTGGCAGAAGACGGACTGGATGTCCTGAATGACCTCTCCGTCCAGGTTGCATGCGCTGAAAATTAAGCCATCAATCCAAATACTGTTTGACAAACCGCATCACTATATTTAATAATAGTGGAGATTTAACCTGTTTAAGCAAGATTTTGATTATGGCCGGTATAAGCGCAGGCTCTTTTGGGCAGAATCGTCCCTTGAACATATAAAATGACAATAGCGAAAAAAACCTTGATGATGAAACATGAAAATAAAGAGAGAGAATACCTCTTTTAGGAGGATGATGTATGTCGGATTTTTTAGTGATTGTTGAATCGCCTGCAAAAGCGAAGACAATCGAACGATATCTAGGGAAAAAATATAAGGTGAAGGCTTCAATGGGGCATGTCCGCGATCTGCCGAGAAGTCAGATCGGCGTTGACACTGAAGGGAATTTCGAACCGAAGTACATTACAATAAGGGGTAAAGGCCCGGTTTTGAAAGAACTTAAAACAGCAGCGAAAAAAGCAAAAAAAGTTTATCTCGCAGCTGACCCCGACCGTGAAGGGGAAGCCATTGCGTGGCACCTCGCACACAGTCTGGACGTGGATGTTCTTTCAGACTGCAGGGTTGTCTTTAATGAAATTACAAAAGATGCCATCAAGGAATCTTTTAAGCATCCCCGCCCGATTAACATGGATCTCGTAGATGCACAGCAGGCAAGAAGGATACTTGACCGCCTTGTCGGCTATAAAATCAGCCCTATTCTTTGGAAGAAAGTGAAAAAAGGACTGAGCGCAGGAAGAGTTCAATCTGTTGCAGTCCGTCTGATCATAGACCGCGAAAAAGAAATCAAAGCATTTATTCCGGAAGAGTACTGGACGATCGGCAGTCATTTCCTCAAAGGAAAAGACGAGTTCGAGGGAGCTTTTTACGGAATAAACGGCAAAAAGACAGAGCTGAATACTGAAGATGATGTAAAAGAAATTCAGAAAAAATTAAAGGGGAACGAATTCTCTGTCACAAATGTGACTAAGAAGGAGAGAAAGCGCAATCCAGCGGTACCGTTTACAACGTCCACTCTTCAGCAGGAAGCAGCACGCAAACTGAATTTCAGAGCTAAGAAGACGATGATGATCGCCCAGCAGCTTTATGAAGGAATGGACCTTGGAAAAGAAGGAACAGTCGGTCTGATTACATATATGCGTACCGATTCAACCCGCATATCTGAAACAGCCCAGCAGGAAGCCATGTCATACATTGAGCAAAAGTACGGCCCCGAGTACAACAATCCTGCAAAAAAAGCCGCTAAGAAAAAGGCAAACACGCAGGATGCACATGAAGCCATCCGTCCGACTTCAACGCTTAAAGATCCCGCATCCCTTAAAGAATTTTTAAGCCGCGATCAGCTCCGGTTATACAAACTCATCTGGGAGCGCTTTGTTTCAAGCCAGATGGCACCGGCTGTTCTTGATACGATGAGCGTGGATCTTACAAACAATGACGTCACGTTCAGAGCAAACGGAAGCAAAGTAAAGTTTCCCGGATTCATGAAGGTGTATGTGGAAGGAAATGATGACGGAGTCGAGGAGAAAGACCGCATGCTTCCTGATCTTCAAACAGGAGATACGGTTTATTCAAAAGATATCGAACCGGCTCAGCATTTCACTCAGCCGCCTCCAAGGTACACAGAAGCCCGGCTTGTTAAAACGCTTGAAGAACTGGGAATAGGTCGACCGTCGACCTATGCGCCGACGCTAGATACCATTCAAAAACGCGGATATGTAGCGCTGGATAACAAACGGTTTATACCGACTGAGCTCGGTGAAATCGTGCTTGAACTGATCATGGAGTTTTTCCCTGAAATCATTAATGTCGAGTTTACGGCCAAGATGGAGAACAGCCTGGATGAAATAGAAGACGGCCAGGTGCAATGGGTTAACATCATCGACGATTTTTATAAAGACTTTGCCAAACGGATCGAAGTCGCAGAAAACGAAATGGAAGAAATCGAAATTAAGGATGAGCCTGCAGGAATTGACTGTGAGGAATGCGGCAGTCCAATGGTCTTCAAAATGGGACGGTACGGTAAATTCATGGCATGTTCGAATTTCCCGGATTGCCGGAACACAAAGCCGATTGTGAAAGAGATTGGTGTTCCTTGTCCGAAATGCGAGAAAGGAAACATTGTGGAAAGAAAGTCAAAGAAACGCCGCATTTTCTACGGCTGCGACCAGTTTCCTGAATGTGATTTCCTTTCATGGGATAAACCGATTGCAAGATCGTGTCCAAAGTGTGATAATATGCTAGTTGAGAAAAAACTCAAAAAAGGCATACAGGTACAATGTGTGCACTGTGATTATAAAGAAGAGCAGCAAAAGTAAAGGTGAGTGATCCTGCTCACCTTCTTTATTTGCTTAAAGCTGGAGGGTTCAAAATGAATGAAAAAACAGTAAACGTCATTGGAGCAGGCCTTGCCGGAAGTGAAGCGGCCTGGCAGCTTGCGAGCCGCGGAATTTCCGTCAATCTTTATGAAATGAGACCTGTGAAGCAGACGCCTGCCCATCATACAGATAAATTCGCCGAGCTTGTCTGCAGCAATTCACTGCGGGCAAACGGGCTGACAAATGCAGTTGGTGTACTGAAAGAAGAAATGAGAATGTTTGATTCTGTGATTATTAAATCTGCAGACGACTGCGCAGTGCCTGCAGGGGGCGCTCTTGCTGTAGACAGACATGAATTTGCCGGTCTTGTAACAGAGAGGGTAAAAGGACACCCGAACGTAACAGTCATTACGGATGAAATGACGGAAATTCCTGAAGGTCCTACAATCATTGCAACAGGGCCGCTGACATCAAAAGCACTTTCTGAGCAGCTGAAGCAGCTGACAGGCGAAGAATATCTGTATTTCTACGATGCAGCAGCTCCAATCCTTGAAAAAGACAGCATCGATATGGACAAAGTCTACCTGAAATCACGGTATGACAAAGGAGAGGCAGCCTACCTCAATTGTCCGATGACAGAAGAGGAGTTTGACCGTTTCTACGATGCACTAGTCGAGGCGGAAACAGTTCCGCTGAAAGAATTCGAGAAAGAGATTTTCTTTGAAGGCTGCATGCCGATTGAGGTCATGGCAAAGCGCGGCAAAAAAACGATGCTATTCGGACCAATGAAGCCGGTGGGCCTTGAAGATCCGAAAACAGGCAAGCGTCCATATGCCGTTGTTCAGCTGAGACAGGATGATGCTGCGGGCACTCTTTACAATATTGTTGGTTTTCAGACACATTTAAAATGGGGTCCTCAAAAAGAAGTGCTTAAATTGATCCCTGGACTTGAAAATGCAGAGATTGTCAGATACGGCGTTATGCACCGCAACACATTCATCAACTCTCCAAAAATGCTGAAGCCGACGTATCAGTATAAAGAGCGCGAGGATCTGTTTTTTGCAGGGCAGATGACAGGTGTAGAGGGATATGTTGAATCCGCTGCATCAGGACTTTTAGCAGGCATCAATGCCGCTAAATACGTACTTGGAGAAGAACTGCTCGTGCTTCCTCATGAAACAGCAATGGGAAGCATGGCGCGCTATATTACAACGGCAAATCCGGATAATTTCCAGCCTATGAATGCAAACTTCGGCATATTTGCAGAGCTTCCGGAACGCATCCGCAACAAGAAAGAGCGCTACGAAAAGTATGCAAATAGAGCGCTTGAAACAATTCAAAAAATTTCGAAAAAATAAGAGAAATAATTTGCAAGGGCTGCTGAATGTGTGATACCATTTAGTAGCCCTTGTGAGGTGTTATGGATGGAAAATGTTAAGAATTCTTTAAAGTTGTTCGTAGAATATTTACAGATTGAGAAAAACTATTCACAATATACAATTGTGAATTATGTTTCCGATATAGAAGATTTTTTTGTCTTTATGCAGGAGCAGTCACTAACTGATCTCCGTCTTATTACATATTCCGATACACGATTGTACTTAACTCAGCTTCATCAAAAAAATTTTGCCAGAAAAACGATTTCACGTAAGATTTCATCTCTCAGAAGCTTTTACAGATTTTTAAACCGCGAAAAGCTCACTGATGAAAATCCTTTTTCAAGCGTTTCTCTGCCTAAAAAAGAGCACAGGCTGCCGCAATATCTCTTCGAGGAAGAGCTTCAGCTTCTCTTTGAACATTCAGACCTTTCAGCTCCTGCAGGCCAAAGAAACCAGGCGCTTCTCGAAATGCTCTACGGAACGGGCATAAGGGTAAGCGAGCTCTGCATGATAAAATTGTCTGACCTTGATCTCCATATCGGCACCGTGCTTGTAAATGGAAAAGGCGGCAAGCAGAGGTATGTTCCATTTGGAAGCTTTGCACAGGATGCCGTAGAATTGTACATAAGTTCAGGCAGGAAAACACTGATGGAAAAAAGAAAACAGTCAGAGAACCACGAGCTTCTGTTTGTCAACCAGCGGGGAGGTCCGCTTACGGCGACCGGCGTGAGGCATATTTTGAACGAGCTGATTCATAAAACCTCTCTGACGATGAAAATCACTCCTCATATGTTCAGGCACACGTTTGCCACTCATCTGTTAAATCAGGGAGCCGATATGCGGAGTGTTCAGGAGCTTTTGGGTCATGCGCATCTGTCCTCAACACAAGTTTATACGCATGTGTCGAAAGATCATCTGCGCAAGATCTACATGAATCATCATCCGCGCGCTTAAAGCTTGATGCCGGAAAGTGCAGTACATAAAATTGATGTTGGAGGTGGCAGGATGTCTCAATTTCACGCAACAACGATCTTTGCTGTTCAGCATAACGGCAAGTGTGCAATGGCAGGCGACGGCCAGGTGACGTTTGGAAATGCGGTCGTTATGAAGCATACAGCCAAAAAAGTAAGAAAGCTTTTCAACGGCAAGGTCATTGCCGGCTTTGCAGGATCTGTAGCAGATGCCTTTACCTTGTTTGAAATGTTTGAAGGCAAGCTTGAGGAATACAACGGAAATCTGCAGCGTGCAGCTGTTGAACTTGCGAAAGAATGGAGAAGCGATAAAGTCCTCAGAAAACTTGAAGCTATGCTGATTGTCATGAATGAGGAAGATTTGCTTCTCATTTCCGGAACAGGTGAGGTTATTGAGCCTGATGACGGCATTCTTGCCATCGGTTCCGGAGGGAATTATGCCCTCTCGGCAGGAAGAGCGCTCAAACGCTACTCCGGGGAAACACTCACAGCAAAAGAAATCGCCCAGGCTGCCCTGCAAATGGCAGGCGAAATCTGTGTTTATACAAACCTGAATATCATAGTCGAAGAACTATAAAGAGGGGAGTCCTGATCAATGAAAGAATTAACGCCAAGACAAACGGTTGAAAAACTGGATCAGTATATCGTTGGACAAAAGGACGCTAAAAAAGCTGTAGCAGTCGCACTGAGAAACCGCTACCGCAGAAGCAGACTGTCTGAAAATCTCCGCGATGAAGTTGTTCCGAAAAATATTCTGATGATTGGGCCGACGGGTGTCGGAAAAACCGAGATCGCAAGAAGAATTGCCAAACTTACTGGTGCTCCGTTCATTAAAGTGGAAGCGACGAAATTCACTGAAGTCGGATACGTAGGGCGTGATGTCGAATCAATGGTCCGTGACCTCGCCGAAACATCTGTGAGACTCGTAAAAGAAGAGAAAATGAATGAAGTTAAAGCACTTGCAGAAGAAAATGCCAACAAACGGCTTGTCGAGCTTCTTGTTCCGGGAAAAAAGAAGCAGACTTCATATAAGAACCCTCTTGAAATGCTTTTCGGCGGCGCTCAAGGACAGACCCAGGAGCAGGATGACTATTCATCTGAAGAGCAGTCAACAGAAGAGAAAAGACGTAAAATGGCTCACCAGCTTGCACTTGGGGAGCTTGAAGATCATCACGTGACGGTTGAAGTTGAAGAGCAGCATGCGTCCATGTTTGATATGCTTCAGGGTTCGGGTATGGAACAAATGGGTATGAACATGCAGGATGCATTAAGCAGCTTTATGCCTAAAAAGAAGAAAAAGCGCAGGCTGACTGTCCGGGAAGCAAGAAAAGTGCTGACGGCTGAAGAAGCACAGAAACTGATTGACATGGATGACGTTACGCAGGAAGCTGTGATGCGTGCCGAGCAGATGGGCATTATTTTCATTGATGAAATCGACAAAATTGCCAAAAAGAATCAGGGCGGAGGATCGGCAGATGTCTCACGTGAAGGTGTACAGCGCGACATCCTTCCAATCGTCGAAGGTTCTACTGTTGTGACGAAGTACGGCTCTGTGAAAACAGATCATGTCCTATTCATTGCAGCAGGTGCATTCCATATAGCAAAACCGTCTGACCTTATACCTGAGCTTCAGGGCAGATTTCCAATCCGCGTCGAGCTGACAAAGCTGACTGTTGAAGATTTCGTCCGTATTCTGACAGAACCGGATAACGCACTTCTTAAGCAATACACAGCATTATTGGAAACGGAAGGTATACAACTTGAATTTTCTGACGATGCTATTCGTAAGATTGCAGAAGTGGCATTTCAGGTTAACCAGGACACAGATAACATTGGTGCCAGAAGACTTCACACAATTCTTGAGAGGCTCCTTGAAGATCTTTCATTTGAAGCGCCTGATATTACAATGGACAAAATTACAATTACCCCTCAATACGTTGAGGATAAACTGAGCAAAATCGCTAAAAACAAAGATTTAAGTCAATTCATCTTATAATTACATATTTCCAGGAGGAACAAACAAATGGCTTTATTGCAAAAAACAAGAAAAATTAACGCGATGCTTCAAAAGGCAGCCGGAAAACCGGTTAACTTTAAAGAAATGTCGGAAACACTGAGCGACGTTATTGAAGCAAACATTTTCGTGGTCAGCCGCCGCGGTAAACTTTTAGGGTTTGCCATCAATCAGCAGATTGAAAATGAGCGTATGATTCAAATGCTTGAGGACCGTCAATTCCCTGAAGAATACACAAAAAATCTTTTCAACATCAGCGAAACATCATCAAACCTTGATGTTTTCAGTGAATACACTGCTTTCCCTGTTGAAAACCGTGAATTGTTCAAGAATGGCTTAACGACTATTGTTCCGATTATCGGCGGAGGAGAGCGTCTTGGCACGCTTATTCTTGCAAGACTTCAGGAACAGTTTGAAGATGATGACCTGATCCTTGCCGAATACGGCGCAACCGTTGTTGGTATGGAAATTCTTCGCGAGAAAGCGGAGGAAATTGAGGACGAAGCAAGAAGCAAAGCGGTTGTACAAATGGCGATCAGCTCATTGTCATACAGTGAGCTTGAAGCAATCGAACATATCTTTGAAGAACTGAACGGTAACGAAGGACTGCTGGTTGCAAGTAAAATTGCTGACAGAGTCGGAATCACAAGATCTGTTATTGTAAATGCACTGCGCAAACTTGAAAGTGCAGGGGTTATTGAATCCCGTTCCCTTGGAATGAAGGGAACTTACATTAAAGTTCTTAATGACAAGTTCCTGCTTGAACTTGAAAAACTAAAAACGAATTAACAAATTCTTTACAAAAAAGCACTTCTCAGCGAAGTGCTTTTTTGTTTTGGAAAAAAATATAAATTTGCGTGTGAACATAATCCTAATACGAAGAGCCTTCTCTGTTAAATAGTGTTAATTAACTAGGTATAATTACCCTATTTTAAAATAGATACAAAATCCGACCTTTTTTTACATAACCTTCATAGACTTTAAGCCTATTATTTCTTACAATTGCAGTATGCATTTAACATAATTCGACAATATACCATTCGAAAGGTATGAGTCTTTTGTGAGGGGACAAAATGAATTTTTTTTCTGGAACGATTCATTCTCTGGAACAGGCAGTCAATCGGACAGCTCTCCAGCAAAAAATGATCAGTCACAATATAGCCAATACCGATACTCCTGGTTATAAAGCGAAGGGAATCAGCTTTAAGGAGGCATTAGATTCAGAACAGACAAAGTTTGAGGCGATCAGGACAGATGCACGCCACCTTTCTTTTGGCAGGGGTCATGAAGCCTATAATGTGATACAAAAAAACGGATCTGCTTATCAGGCGAACGGAAACAATGTCGACATAGATAAAGAAATGTCAGAACTTGCTGAAAATCAAATCTATTACAATGCGGTTATTGAACGTCTTGGAAGCAAGTTCAACTCTCTTAAAACCGTCATTAAAGGAGGCAACGGATAATGAGTATATTCAGTCAGCTCAATACAACAGCATCTGCCTTGACGGCTCAGAGACTCAGAATGGATGTGATTTCATCCAATATGGCTAATATAGATACTGCCAGGGCAGAGCTGGTGGATGGAAAATGGCAGCCGTACCGCAGAAAAACAGTTGCTTTGCAGCAGGACGGAAGTTCTTTTCTCGCTCACCTTCATCAGGCGCAGGGGAAAACCCATTCACTGAACGGAGTTAAAGTTTCCGGAATCAGAGAAGATCAAAGTCCGTTTAAACTGGTTTTTGATCCGGAACATCCAGATGCAAACGATCAGGGCTATGTACAGATGCCAAATGTGGACCCGCTTAAGGAAATGGTCGATCTGATCAGCAGCACCCGGTCATATGAAGCAAACGTCACAGTCTTTAATGCATCTAAAGAGATGCTGATGAAAACACTCCAGCTAGGAAAGTAGGATAACGAATGATACAGGCCATTACGTCACTTCAGCCGCTTCAAACAGCTTCACCTGCAGCTCAGCTGCAGCAGTCGCAGGGAACCGGCTTTTCTGAAATGCTTAAGCAGTCAATCAATCAGGTGAATGAGATGCAGGTGAAATCAGACGGAATGACAGCAGCACTTGCAGAGGGCAAAAATGTGCAGCTGCAGGATGTCATGATAACAGCCGAAAAAGCAAGCGTCGCCATGCTGACAGCCATTGAAATCAGAAACAAAGCTGTTGAAGCCTATCAGGAAGCAATGAGAATGCAAATCTAATCATACATAACCAGCAATGTAGCCGGTCTGCTGCACGCAAGCTGTCTTTATCGGGGGATTTCAACGAATGAATCAAAAAGTAACAGAATTCAGAATGAAAACCAGACAATTTTGGAATGAAAGGTCAAAAGCGCAAAAAGGATTTATGATTGGCGGTGCGGCAGCTTTGCTGCTTTTTGCTGTGATTGCAGGCTATATGGCAGCAAATCCGCGGCTGGTGCCGCTTTACAGGGACTTATCACCCAATGAGACAGGCCAGATCAAAGAAACGCTTGACTCGCAGGGCATACAATCAAAAATTACGGATAATGGCTCAACGATCATGGTGCCTGCCGAAATGACCGACACGCTGAAAGTGGAGCTCGCAGCAGAAGGCATACCAAACAGCGGGGTCATTGATTATTCCTTTTTCGGACAGAACATTGGATTTGGGATGACCGATAATGAATTTGATGTTTTAAAATTGAAGGCAACTCAGACAGAGCTTTCGAATCTGATGAAGGGGATTGAGGGGGTTGATGATGCAAAGGTCATGATCAACCTTCCGAAAGAATCAGTTTTTGTCAGTGAGGACAACGGTACAGCTACTGCATCTATTGTGCTTAACACTAAACCTGGTGTTCAGCTCGATCAGGCTAACGTGAATGCTTTGTACCATTTAGTATCAAAGAGTGTTCCGGGATTATCCACTGATAATATCGTCATCATGGACCAGAACTTTGAGTATTTTGATTTGAAAAGTGATGAAAATATGCCGCTTGCCGAAAACATCAGTTCTCAGCACGATCTGAAGTCGAAGATTGAAAAAGACATACAGCGGCAAGTTCAAAAAATGCTCGGAACGATGATGGGCCAGGATAAAGTTGTCGTTTCGGTCACTGCAGATCTTGATTTCACTCAGGAAAAACGGGAAGAAAATCTTGTCGAAGCTGCTGATGAAGAGAACAATGAAGGTTTGGCCGTGAGCGTTGAACGGATTACAGAAACCTACAGCGGAGAGGGTGCCGGTGCAGGCGGAGTAACCGGAACAGGAGAAGATGATGTTCCCGGATATGAAGCCGTTCAGGGCGAAGGTTCAGGAGATTATGAAAAAGTAGAAGAACGAATAAACAATGAAGTCAATCGTGTAAAAAGAGAAATTACAGAAAGTCCATACAGAGTCAGGGATCTGGGCATACAGGTCATGGTTGAACCGCCTGCTGCAGATGACCCAGCCTCTCTATCTGCACAAAGCATCGCAGATATACAGCAGCTTCTCGGCTCCATCGTCCGGACTTCCATCGATAAGGATCCTCAGGCAGAGCCGTTAACTGCTGAACAAGTAGAGGAAAAGATTTCTGTATCTGTTCAGCCGTTTGCCGGAAAACAGGCAATGGATGCTGAAACGGTCCGTTCTATCCCGTTATGGCTATACATTGCAGGAGGCGCAATGCTCCTCGTCATTGCGATTCTTCTGATTTTGCTGTTTAGAAGAAATAAAAAAGAACAAGCTAAACCGGAAGAAGAGGAAATATTCTATCAGGAGAAGATTATCCTTCCAGATGTAAATGATGCACCCGAAAGCGAAGGGGATGTCCGCAGAAAGCAGCTCGAAAAAATGGCGCGGGATAAACCGGAGGACTTTGCCAAATTGCTCAGATCATGGCTGACGGAAGAATAGGAGGTTACTCATAAATGGTTAAACGAGCAAACAAACTGACAGGCAAGCAAAAAGCCGCCCTCCTTCTGATTTCTTTAGGTCCTGACGCAGCCGCATCGGTTTACAAGCATCTTTCTGAAGAAGAAATAGAAAAGCTTACATTAGAGATTTCGAGTGTAAGAAATGTAGATTCCCAGAATAAAGAAGGAATAATCGAAGAGTTTCATCAAATCGCGATGGCGCAGGAATTCATTTCCCAGGGCGGTATCTCATATGCGAAACAAATTCTTGAAAAAGCGCTTGGAGAAGAGCGGGCTTCTAGCATTATCCACCGGCTCACATCTTCCTTGCAGGTAAAGCCGTTTGATTTTGCGAGAAAAGCTGATCCGGCTCAAATCTTTAATTTTATTCAGGGAGAGCACCCGCAAACGATTGCGCTCATTCTCTCCTACCTTGATCCGGTTCAGTCAGGACAGATCCTGTCTGGTCTGCCGCATCAGCAGCAGGCAGATATTGCCATAAGGATTGCCAAAATGGACAGGACGTCACCGGAAATTATCAATGAAGTTGAACAGGTTCTTGAGAGAAAGCTGTCTTCCGCTGTCACACAGGATTATACGCAGACAGGCGGAGTGGAAGCGGTTGTAGAGGTGCTGAACGGTGTAGACCGCAGTACAGAAAAGACCATCCTTGATTCTCTTGAAATTCAGGATCCTGAGCTTGCAGAAGAAATCAAAAAACGGATGTTTGTTTTTGAGGATATTGTCACACTCGACAGCAGGGCCATTCAGCGCGTCATCAGAGATGTTGAAAACGAAGACCTGATGCTGTCACTTAAAGTGGCAAGCGAAGAAGTGAAGGAAATTGTGTTTCAGAACATGTCCAAGAGAATGGCAGACACATTTAAAGAAGAAATGGAGTTTATGGGTCCAGTCAGACTTCGGGATGTAGAAGAAGCACAATCACGAATTGTCTCTGTTATCCGCAGACTTGAGGATGCAGGAGAAATCGTCATTGCCCGCGGCGGGGGGGATGATATCATTGTCTAACTTGATTAAATCAGTCCGTGCAGCAGAACAGGGCAAGAAAGCAATTATCTTAAGAACGATTTTGTCCGCACCAGCTGAGACAATGAATCCCGAGATGGTCATGCATCAGGCAAAAGCAGACGCCGATCAGCTGCTGGAACATGCCAGAGTTCAGGCAGACAGAATCCTAATGCAGGCAAAAGACGAGCAGGAAAAATGGATCAGTGAAAAAAAACAGCAAGAACTAAAGGCGAGAGAAGAGGGGTTTCAAGCCGGTTTTGAGACAGGCAGACAGGAAGCCATGCAGCAATACAGTTCTTTTCTCTCAGAGGCGAAAACCATTGTGGAGCAGGCAAAAGAGGATTACATAGAAAAAGTGTCCCAATCAGAAGAAACCATTATTAATCTGGCTGTGAAGCTTTCTGAAAAAATCATGTTCATCAAGCTTGAAGAGCATCCTGCCTGCTTTGCCGATCTAGTTAAAAAAGCTTTGCATGAAGTCAGAGAACATCCGGAAATAAAAGTGTTCGTAAACCCGCTTTATTACAGCAGGCTCCTCAAGCAAAAAAGCGAGCTTGAAGATGTGCTGCTTTCTAAGGCTGATCTGTTCATTTATCCTGACGAAAGTCTTCAGGAAGGAAGCTGCATGATTGAATCTCCTTCCGGCACAATAGATGCCGGAGTGGATGCCCAGCTGAATCAGCTGAAAAAAAGCATGCTTCAGCTGATTGGGGAGGGTTGACGGTTATGAATGCAGCAGACTTGCTTCAAAAAATAGATTCATTGGATTCATTTAAAAGATATGGAAAAGTAAGCAAGGTAATCGGTCTGATGATTGAATCCAAAGGTCCGGAAAGCTCAATTGGCGACCTTTGCTACATTCATGCGGGTTCTTCTAAAGAATTGAAAATTGCTGCAGAAGTAGTGGGTTTCAGAGATGAATATGTCTTGTTGATGCCTTTTGAGCATGTGAACCAGATCTCACCGGGAAGCCTGGTTGAAGCAACTAATGAGCCTTTGAAGATTAAAGCGGGAATGGGGCTGATCGGCCAGACAATTGATGCATTCGGCCTTCCCTTTAATCAATCGCCGCTTCCAAAAGGCCTGACGCCAATATCAGCTGAACAAAATCCTCCAAACCCTATGAGCCGCCCGCCAATCAATGAAACGATGGAAGTTGGGGTCAGAGTCATTGACAGTCTTTTGACAGTTGGAAAAGGACAGCGTGTCGGCATTTTTGCAGGAAGCGGTGTAGGAAAAAGTACGCTTCTCGGTATGATTGCAAGAAACACAAAAGCAGACCTGAATGTCATTGCCCTCATTGGAGAGCGCGGACGGGAAGTTCGTGAATTCATTGAAAAAGATCTTGGTGAGGAAGGGCTGAAAAGGTCCATTATTGTGGCGGCTACATCTGATCAGCCTGCCCTGATGAGACTGAAGGCTTCTTACACAGCTACTGCAATCGCAGAATATTTCAGGGATAAAGGGTTAAATGTGATGCTGATGATGGATTCTGTCACCCGTGTTGCCATGGCGCAAAGGGAAATTGGTCTTGCAGCAGGAGAGCCTCCGACCACAAAAGGCTACACTCCGAGTGTGTTTGCCGTCCTTCCGAAGCTGCTTGAACGGACCGGAACAAATGAACATGGTTCCATTACTGCTTTTTATACAGTACTGGTTGATGGGGATGATCTGAATGAGCCGATTTCAGATACGGTGAGAGGAATTCTTGACGGCCACATCGTCCTCGACAGAAATCTTGCAAATAAAGGGCAATTTCCTGCAGTCAATGTGCTGAAAAGCATCAGCCGTGTGATGAGCCAGATTGTCCCTGCTGAACAAAAGAAAAGCGCATCAAAGCTAAGGGATCTGCTTGCTGTCTATTTAAACTCTGAGGACTTAATTAATATAGGCGCGTACAAGCGCGGAACCAGCAGAGAAATTGACGAAGCGATCAGGTATTATCCGAAGATCCTTTCTTTTCTAAAGCAGGATGTGCACGAAAAAATCTCATTTGAACAAAGTGCTGAGTACCTGCAATCACTGATTGAAATAGGAGATAACACGTGAAATATGCTTACAGGTTTCAAAAAATTCTTGAACTTAAAGAAATGGAAAAAGATCAGTCTCTTGAAGCTTATCAGTTATCGGTAGCAGACTTTGAGCAGGCTGCCGAAAAGCTGTACACATGCCTGAAGAAAAAAGAAATGCTTGAAGAAAAAACGCTCTTTCAGC
This sequence comes from Metabacillus sp. cB07, assembly GCF_016839225.1. Lineage (NCBI taxonomy): Bacteria > Bacillati > Bacillota > Bacilli > Caryophanales > Bacillaceae > Metabacillus > Metabacillus sp. cB07. Next base: position 1,883,695 of record NZ_CP069296.1, read on the forward strand.
TGAATTCGGGCATGCCGGTTCAGGAAATCCGGCACTTTCAGCAGTTTGTATCAAATCTTGAAAAAACAATTTCACACTATCAACATCTCACAGCATCAGCAAGAGAGAGAATGAATGAAAAGCAGCAAGTTCTCACAGAAAAAAATATAGAAGTAAAAAAGTATGAAAAAATGAGAGAAAAACACCGCGAAGTCTATGTGCGCTGGGTGAAAGACACTGAAATCAAGAGTATGGACGATCTTTCTGTCCAGTCTTATGCCATGCGGGGGAATTAGGTGAAAAGCGAAAGTGAAAAACGATGAAAAAGAAACTGGAAAATTCCAATGGCTGCTCTTTGTTGTCATCATCCCTTTCTTTTTTACGGTAACCTTCATTGCGGTCATTTTAACTGTTGCAGGAATTGACGTAACCGGAAAACTTAAAGAAACTGCCGCGCTGCTGCCGGGGATTTCGGCAGAACAGAAAGCATCCGGTCACGCAAAGTCTTCTGCAGAAAAAGAACTCAAAGATGAAAATGAGCTTCAAAAGTCAGAAATAAAACGACAGCAGCAGGATATAGCTGCCCTTGAAAATGACAGGGACTTAAAAGAGAAAGAGATTCAGCGTCTGAGCCAGGAATTAAGATCTATGGAAGAACAGCTGAAAACGGCAGCAGCCGAAGGGGAAAACGGACGGGATGTCGCCAAACTTTACGATAAAATGACAAGCAAAAAAGCCGCAGCAATCATTCCGCTGCTTTCTAATGAAGAAGCATTAAAGATTCTGAAAGCTATTGGTGATGATCAAGTTATTTCTGTTCTGGAGAAAATGAGTCCGGAAGACGCCGCTAAATACACAAATATGCTTTCAGATTCCTAGTTTGCAAGAGACAAAGGGGGATGCAGGTTGAAAATTACGTTTCCGGCTGGCCCGGTTTCGCTCATGAACAATGACGGAAAGGCGGGTTCAGGGGTACAGGTTTCCTTTTTATCCTTACTTCTTGGCAGTGCCGATGCGGCAGGCAGTACTGAGACAGAAGGGCAAAGTGACATTTTTGATGAGAAAACGGAAAACGCTGATCCTGAATTAGAAGCTGCATTCAAAGAGCTGATCAAGGAGCTGGGGATAAATGAAGCCGTGATGACTGAAGCAACTCCATATGGCATGCAGCCGCCTGCGGACAAGATGATTCCTGCTCAGATAGTAACACGGTTAGGCAGGTTTTTGAAAAATGAAACAGAACCTGCTGATGAGCATAGGGATCCAATTGGAGCAAATGAAATCACCGGTCCTGAAATCAAGGCAGGTTTTGCAGGAGGAGATGCTCCAAAACGTCAAGCTGAAACCGGCGGAATATCACATATGACCAATGCTCATGACGTTCCAGAAGCTCCCGAAGCAGAATTCCAGCGGGCGAAAAAAACAGCGAACGACGACACCGGGATGACTGAAACGGTGGGGATGAGTCAGTATTCAGAAGATATCCCCGTTTTACCAAAGGGGAGTTTTGATCCGATTCGGGCTGAAGCAAAAGCAATAACAGAAGAAATCGAGCAGCAGATGGAAAAAACGGTTGAAGTAAACATGCCGCAAAAGGCAGAAGAAAATAAAGCGGCCGAAGAAAAGGCTTTTCTATTCACAGGCAGACATGCCGCTCCTAAAGCTTCCGGATATGCCAGACAAATTTCAGGACAGGAAACATCCATTGTCCAGGATCAGCCATCTGAAAAGGAACTTTTCGCTGTACAAACAATAGGTGAAAACAGTGAGCCTCTGGCTGACTTGCTGAAAGATTCACAGCATGCAGGGAGCATTACCCGTCATGACGGTATAGTGAACTCGTTTAGGGGACATGCACAGCAAACATTGTTTGCAGGAAGTCCATTATTCAGTACACCTTCTAATGATGAAACCATTGGGGGACATATTTTAACTGCCATTAAGCAAGCGGTAAGTAATGTTTTGGAATTGGGGCATTCAGATAGAACGAGTCAGATTAAAGAGGACATGGAACTTAACAACCAGCCGGAGAAAACCGTTGTAAGCATGAATGCGATTGATAAACTTGCGGCCATTTTAAAGCCGCTTCACCGTATTTTTTCTGCAGGCGGAGAACAGGGTCTTGCCCGTCTTATTGAAGAGATAAGCGCTGCAGTCAGTACAGACTTAAATAGAACGATTTCTTCACTGAAAAATCTGCAGTCACAACTAGAAGGGAATCAGATCCTTCAGATCCTTCAAAAAGGCAGTTATACAGAAAAGCCTGACATCGGCCGCCTTCCGCTGAAAAAAGAAATAGAACCAGGCGGGGGAAAACAGGAGGCTGTCCATCAGCTTCTGAGTAAAGGCTATTTCAGACCGGCTGCAGCTGAATCCAGCAATGGAAACAGGCCGCAGGTTCCTGAATCCATAGGTAATTTTCAGGCAGACCTCAAACAATTGGAGGTAAATGTGACGGAGAATCACATGCGCAGTCCAGGCTTGCCGGAAATGAAGAATGAATGGCAGCAATTGTTCAACAAGGACGGGAACAGTACTGTGCATCAGCCTTCACCGGGACTTACAGAGGTAAAGCTAAATGCTTCCCCTGAATTAAAGGAGAATCAGGATGAGCCGGTTAAACGGGAATTTTCAGCCCAGATTACAGAGGTGTTTAAAAGAGCAAAACCTGCTTTTGCTTTAAACGGATTTTCCCAAATGACAATCCGACTTGCGCCTGAGCATCTTGGCCTCCTGACAGTAAAGCTTCAGAGGCTGAACGGGGAAACGACTGCAAAAATTATTACCTCAACCTCGTCTGCAAAAGAGCTTGTGGAACAAAGTATTCAGCATCTCAAAGCAGCCCTTCCGGCGTTTCAAATTGCTGTAGACAGATTTGACGTATACGGGGAACAGCCGGACTCTTTCCGCGAACGCCATCAGGACGAAAGGCAGCCGGAAAAAGAACAGAGTGAGGAAGACCGCGCTGAAGAGCCGGATTCATTCAAGGATCATCTGAACATGCTGACATAAAAGGAGTTAAATAATGGCTCAAAATACGATTGACTCGGGACTTTTCCTTTCTTCAACTGCAGCTGTCAGAACTGGAGGGAAATCAAGTCTCGGAAAAGATGATTTCCTGAAAATACTTATTGCACAGCTGCAAAACCAGGATCCTCTTAATCCTATGGAAGATAAAGAATTCATTTCACAGATGGCAAGCTTTTCATCACTGGAGCAGATGACCAACTTGAATACACAAATGAGCAGCTTCATACAGGTTCAGGTGAATGACGGCATCTTGAAATACTCTGAGATGATAGGGAAGCAAATTGACTGGAAAACAGAAGACGGTGAAGCAAAAACTGGAATTGTAAAATCCATCAAACAATCCGGTCCGGATATCATACTCGAAATGCAAAACGGAGACGAAGTGCCAAGTGCTTTTGTCACAAAAGTAACGGAAGCATCCGCTTCCTAAAGCGTGCAAATAGGTCAAAATGATAAAAAAACAGGGAGAGATTTTATATGTTGCGTTCATTGTACTCAGGAGTAAGCGGAATGAAAAACTTTCAAACAAAGCTTGATGTCATCGGAAATAACATCGCAAACGTCAATACGTACGGATTCAAAAAAGGCCGTGTGACTTACAAAGATCTTATGAGCCAGCAAATGGCAGGCGCTAGTGCTGCTACTGCCAACACAAGCGGCATGAACGCCAAGCAGGTTGGTCTTGGATCGGCACTTAGTTCTATCGATACGATTCACACCGGGGGGGGCTAACCAATCAACGGGACGGACTCTTGACCTTGCGCTTGCAGGAGACGGATTTTTTGCGGTTGGGACAATTAAAGGAAGTGTTGATTTTACTACAAATAAGATTAACGGACCTATAGAAGATGCTGTGGATTTAAGTTACACACGAGCAGGCAACTTCTATCTTGATGATCAGGGTTACCTTGTTACTGCAGACGGCTACTACTTAATTGGTGAAGCTGGTCAAAAAACAAATGCCGGCTTTGGAACGGGTACTAGTAATTCTGCAGGACTTTTACAAATTCCTCTGGATGCAAAGAGCTTTAATATTGGCCCTGATGGAACTGTTTCTTTTGTCGATTCAGGCGGTCAATTACGAGTCAGCGGCCAAATACGCGTAGCGAATTTTGCGAACGACGGAGGGCTTGAAAAAGTTGGAGGAAATCTTTATAAAGAGTCAAGCAACTCAGGAACTATCGATAAAAACAACAATAATACATGGGAACTAGCAGAACTTGATATCCCTGGCCAAAACGGTTCTGCAACAATCATGACCGGATTCCTCGAAATGTCCAACGTAGATCTCGCAGAGGAATTCACAGACATGATTGTTGCACAGCGCGGTTTCCAGTCCAACACAAAAGTGATCACCACTTCAGATGAAATCCTTCAGGAACTGATGAACTTAAAACGATAGGTTAGGGGGCAGGGGGCTGTACCCCGAATAAATTGATTTTACTGACAAGATTAAACGGCAAACCGTTTAGACTGAATGCCATTTATATGGAACAGATAGAGTCCTTTCCCGATACAACCATCACACTGACAAATGGAAAGAAATTTGTAGTGAAGGAATCTGAAGCAGAGGTTGCTGAGAGAATCAAGAAGTTTTACCAGGAGATTCATATCATGCATGCAGCTGCTTCTGCGGAGGTGAAGGAAGATGAATAAAAAACTAATGACGATCATGCTTGTCATTATTACGTCGATCACGCTTGTAGGGGTGACAGCACTTGTTATCGTAACAAATTTCATGGGTACTGCTGAAGCAAAAGAAAAAGGACCATCCATTGATGATGTTATTGCTCAATCCTATGATCTTCCCGAAATCACGACAAATCTCTCAAGCGATAATATTGTCCGGCTTTCCTTCAAGCTTGAAACGGACAGCAAAAAAGCGAAGGAAGAGCTTGAAAAAAGAGAATTTCAAGTAAGAGATATCATTATTTCTGAGCTTTCAAGCATAACGGCCGAAGAACTTGACGGAAAAGAAGGCATGAATGCATTTAAAAAGACCGTGCAAAAACAAGTGAATGAATTACTGCAAAAGGGCGAAATCAAGAAGGTATACACAACCTCCTATATTATCCAGTAATCTTGCAAAAATTCTGTGCGCAGGAGGTGTGAATGATGTCAAGCGAGATACTGTCCCAGAGTGAAATAGATGCCCTGCTGTCTGCAATCTCTTCAGGAGAGATGGATGCAGATGAACTGAAAAAGGAAGAAACGGAAAAGAAAGTAAAGGTTTACGATTTTAAGAGAGCGCTGCGCTTTTCAAAAGACCAAATCAGAAGCTTAACTAGAATTCATGAAAATTTTGCAAGGCTATTGACGACGTATTTTTCCGCTCAGCTCCGCACGTACGTTCAAATTACAGCCGGAGCTGTTGACCAGCTTCCATATGAGGAATTTATCCGTTCAATTCCAAAGATGACCGTATTAAACGTATTTGAAGCAAGACCGCTGAATGGCAGAGTCCTTATGGAAGTAAACCGTAACATCGCCTATGCCATGATGGACAGGCTGATGGGAGGTCATGGTACAGGAATTAGCCACTCGACTTCATTGACTGAGATTGAGACGAAAATTATGACAAACCTGTTTGAAAAATCTCTCGATAATTACAGAGAGGCCTGGGGATCTGTGTATGATATTGAACCTGCGGATATGAAGCTTGAGGTGAATCCGCAGTTTCTCCAACTGGTATCGCCAAATGAAACCGTCGTTGTCATTTCATTAAACACGCAGATCGGCGATACCAGCGGGATGATAAACATATGCATACCGCATGTCGTTCTTGAGCCGATCATGCCTAGGCTGAGCGTTCATTTTTGGATGCAGTCCGAGCGAAAAGAGCCAAAAGAAGCTGAAGTGAACGCTCTTGAAAAGAAAATTCATGGTGCAGAACTTGAGGTAACAGCGGAGCTTGGATATTCAGAAATTACCGTACAGGAGTTTTTGGATATTTCAGCAGGAGATGTCATCCAGCTTGAAACGTCAATAGATCAGCCTTTGATCATTAAAATTGGAGACCAGCCAAAATTCACCGGGCAGCCCGGAAAAATCAGGCGGAAATCGGCTGTGCAAGTGTTGGGACAATACCAAGGGGGGCAAAAAGAAAGTGAGTAACGGGATGTTATCTCAGGATGAAATCGATGCCCTGCTGAATGGCAGCGGGAGCAGCGACTATGATTCTGATAATTTAATAGAAGATTACCTTACATTAATGGAGCAGGACACAATCGGTGAAATCGGAAATATTTCATTTGGAAGTTCTGCAACAGCGCTGTCGACTCTTCTTCAGCAAAAAGTGGACATCACAACTCCGACAGTGTCAGTCATTCAAAGGCAAAAGCTTGCAGATGAATTTCCGCATCCATATGTCGCGATCGAAGTGAATTATACTGAAGGGTTTACAGGAAGCAACCTGCTTGTGATTAAACAGAGTGATGCAGCGATCATCGCGGACTTAATGATCGGCGGCAACGGTGAAATAACAGATACAGAGCTGAATGACATTATGATCAGCGCCGTGCAGGAAGCTATGAATCAAATGATGGGTTCTGCTGCTACATCTATGTCGACGATCTTCAATAAAAAAGTCGATATTTCTCCTCCATCTATAGAACTTCTTGATTTAAAAGGCGGAGAAGGGACAGAGGCGCTACCGCAGGATGATCCTTTTTTGAAGGTTGCATTCAGAATCAAAGTAGGAACTCTGATCGATTCAGAAATCATGCAGCTGCTTCCCCTCCATTTTGCAAAGGGTCTTGTTGATGAACTGATGAATCCGCCGGAACCGGCAGCTGCAATTGAGACAATGCCTAATAAAGCCTATCAGCAGCAGGCGCCGCCTCAAATACCGGTTCAGGAGGAAGAAGTCCACTACAAACCTAGTCCGGTTGAAGTGAAACCGGCAGAATTTTCTTCATTTGACCAGGTGACAGTACCTAAAAGCGACATGAAAAATCTTGATATGCTGCTTGATATTCCGCTTAAAGTAACGGTTGAACTTGGCAGAACGAAGCGTTCAGTGAAAGAGATTCTTGAACTGTCCGCGGGATCCATTATTGAACTTGATAAACTTGCAGGAGAGCCTGTTGATATACTGATCAACAATAAAATTGTTGCTCAGGGAGAAGTCGTAGTCATCGAGGAAAACTTCGGTGTGCGGGTGACAGATATCCTGAGCCAGTCCGAACGCTTAAACAGAATTAAGTAATTTTTAGGGAGAGACGAACATGGCACATAAAATTATGATTGTGGATGACGCAGCTTTTATGAGAATGATGATCAAAGATATTTTGACAAAGAACGGGTTTGATGTGGTTGCAGAGGCTGCTGACGGGGCGCAGGCAGTAGAAAAATACAAAGAACACCATCCTGATCTTGTCACAATGGATATCACGATGCCTGAGATGGACGGAATAACGGCTTTAAAGGAAATTAAAAAAATGAATCCTCATGCACGGGTTATCATGTGTTCTGCCATGGGTCAGCAGGCAATGGTCATTGATGCGATTCAGGCTGGCGCGAAGGATTTTATCGTGAAGCCGTTTCAGGCAGACCGGGTGCTTGAAGCAATCAATAAAACATTAAGCTAAAGGGAGAATATCAGCACGTGAATACAAAATGGCTATGGTTTTTGCTGTCCTTCTGTTTCTGTCTGCTTGTTAATGAGCCCGTTCAAGTTTTTGCCGGACAGGAATCAGGCACCGTTTCTGACTGGGTGAAAAACGACCGGCCTTCAAGTCCTGAAGGCCAGAAGGAAGTCGCGGCTGCTCCCGGGGTATCAGCATGGGATTTTATTAAAATGATTCTTGCTACTGGTTTTGTCCTTTTCTTAATTTATATGCTTATTAAGTTTACAGCGGGAAGAAACAGGCTGAACGCTTCATCCAAATACATAGAGAATCTTGGCGGAACAAATGTGGGGCAGAACAGGAGTGTACAGCTGGTGAAGGTCGGCGGCAGTATTCTTGTCGTCGGGGTTTCAGACAGTGTCCAGCTGCTGAAGGAAATAGATGACGAAGAAGAATGCAAAGAAATTGTCAGGCTTCATGAGGAAAAGTTTATGCAGCACAAGGTTCAGCCGGATTGGGTTAAAAATCTGTCCGGACTAACCGGGGCATCCGGTTCCCGGGAAGAAAAACCTTTGGCTTCATTTAAAGACCAGCTTCTTCGCTTGAGAAATGACCGGCATTCCGCATTTGAAGAAATAAAGAGAAAGGACAGCAAAGAATGAACGAATTTATAGAAATATTCAGCTCAAGCGATGCTGCGAATGTAAGCACATCTGTCAAGCTGCTGCTTTTGCTGACTGTCCTTTCTCTCGCTCCAAGCATTCTGATTTTGATGACATGCTTCACGAGAATCATCATCGTGCTTTCATTTGTCAGGACGTCTCTTGCCACTCAGCAGATGCCGCCTAATCAGATCCTGATCGGAATTGCTTTGTTTTTAACTTTTTTTATCATGGCCCCGGTTTTTTCTGATATCAATCAGCAGGCGCTGACACCTCTATTCAATGAAGAAATCGGTCTTGAGGAGGCATATGATAAGGCATCGCTTCCGCTCAAGGAATTTATGAGCAAACATACAAGGCAGAAAGACCTTGCGCTGTTTCTTCAATATGCCAATCTTGAAAAGCCCAAGTCAGTTGAAGATATCCCTTTGACTGCACTTGTTCCTGCGTTTGCAATAAGTGAGATCAAGACAGCCTTTCAAATTGGATTTATGATTTTCATTCCTTTTTTGGTCATTGATATGGTTGTAGCGAGTATTTTGATGTCTATGGGGATGATGATGCTCCCTCCCGTGATGATTTCTCTGCCATTTAAAATCCTTCTGTTCGTTCTTGTGGATGGGTGGTACCTGGTTGTGAAATCATTGCTTCAAAGCTTTTGAACAGGAGATAAAAGATGAGTTCTGAATTTGTAATTTCTATAGCAGAAAAAGCGATTTATACTACGCTGATTATTTGCGGGCCGCTGCTTGCCATTGCACTGATCATTGGACTTGCAGTAAGTATCTTTCAGGCCACAACTCAAATACAGGAACAAACGCTTGCGTTTGTTCCGAAAATTGTCGGGGTTCTTGTCGGGCTGATTTTTTTCGGTCCATGGATGCTGTCTACGATCATTTCGTACGCACAGGACATTTTGGGCAACCTTGACCGGTTTGTAGGATAAGAGAATGAATGTCATTGAGTATATTCCGGCATTTTTGCTTATTTTTGCAAGAATGAGCGCTTTTTTTGTTACAATGCCGCTGTTTTCATACAGAACGATTCCACAGCAGCACAAAATTGGTTTTTCATTCTTTTTATCAGTCATTGTTTTTTCATCTGTTCAGCCGGAACCTGTAGAAATAGGCGGAGAATTTGTTCTTCTGGTGCTGAAAGAAGTGATAATTGGCCTCATGATCGGGTTTTCTGCTTACTTGATGCTCGCTGCTGTCCAAATCGCCGGAAGTTTAATTGATTTTCAGACGGGCTTTGCTATTGCAAATATTATCGATCCCCAGACAGGCTCTCAAAGTCCGCTGATCGGGCAGTTTCTGAATGTCTTGGCGCTTTTGTTCATGCTGAGCATAAATGCGCATCATCTGCTTTTGGACGGTGTGTTTTACAGCTATCAATTTATTCCTCTTAGAGGAGAATTGTTTCCTCTTGGTGATGGAAGTGCAGCACTATTAATCACGAAAGCATTCAGCGCAATGTTTCTGATCGCGTTCCAAATGTCCTTTCCTGTCGCTGCTTCTCTCTTTTTGGTGGACCTTGCCCTTGGAATCACCGCGCGGACTGTTCCGCAGCTGAATATTTTCGTCGTAGGTCTGCCTCTTAAGATCGGAGTCAGCTTTGTGATGCTTATTCTTGTTATGGGCTCTATTTTTATGCTCATTCAGCATGTGATGGAAATGATGATTGAAACGATGAGAAATTTGATGCAACTTTTTGCCGGAGGCTGACATGGAATTTATAAAACTGGACCTGCAGTTCTTTTCAGGAGAAAAAACAGAAAAAGCCACCCCGAGAAAACGCGAAGACGTCAGAAAAAAGGGGCAGGTTGCAAAGAGTGCAGATGTAAATACAGCCATCGGCCTTCTCACGGTATTCCTTGCCTTTCTGTTTATTGGACCATTTATGATGAAGCAGCTTCTTGCATTGATGAAATCTTCGCTGCAGGAGACCTTGCTGCTTCAATTGTCGGAGAAAAATGTCCATGAATTAATGATGCAGATTGCTGTTCAGTCTGCGTATATGGTCGGACCGATCATGGGTGTTGCCCTGATTGCAGGGATCGCGGGGAATTACTTGCAGGTCGGGTTTTTATTTTCGACTGAAGCAGTGCAGATGAAACTGGAAAAAATCAATCCAATTCAGGGATTTAAGCGGATTTATTCGCTCAGAGCTGTTGTTGAACTGCTGAAATCCATTCTGAAAATTTCGTTTGTCGGGGCTGTCACATTTTCCGTTATCTGGTTTCAGATGGACGGGATTCTGTCGCTTTCAAAGCTGTCGGTTGAAAAAGCGTTTCTATTTGTTTCAAAGCTTGCCTTTCAAATGGGGCTGTTCGCATCCATTGCCCTGCTTTTCCTCTCGCTTCTCGATTATTTTTATCAAAAATATGATTTCGAGAAAAATATCCGGATGTCAAAACAGGATTTAAAAGACGAGTTTAAAAAGTCCGAGGGAGATCCGCTGATCAAGTCGAGAATTAAGCAAAAGCAACGGGAAATGGCAACACGCAGAATGATGCAGGATGTACCGGGGGCTGATGTAGTGATTACAAATCCGACTCATTACGCAATTGCCCTTAAATATGACGAAGATAAAATGGATGCACCGTTCGTTGTTGCTAAAGGAGTCGATTTTGTCGCTCAGAAAATCAAAGAAACGGCGAAAACAAACAATGTGACGATGATTGAAAATCGTCCTTTAGCCAGAGCGTTATACGATCAGGTTGATATCGGCAGGGCTGTGCCGGAAGAGTTTTTTAAAGCGATAGCTGAAATTCTGGCTTACGTGTATCAGCTGAAAAATAAGGGATAAGAACCTGCCATGCCTGCGTTTTCACAGAAAGAGAGGTACCTGATGCAAGCAAAAGATCTAACTGTATTGCTTAGTGTTATTTTAATTGTTGCGATGCTCATTATCCCGTTTCCTACATGGCTGTTGAGCCTGATGATCATGCTTAATATTACGCTTGCTCTTCTAGTGCTGCTTACATCCATGAACATGAAGGAGCCGCTGGATTTTGCCATCTTCCCATCCCTGCTTTTGCTGCTGACCCTTTTCAGGCTGGGGCTGAATGTTTCCACTACCCGTTCCATTCTCTCTAAAGGGGAAGCGGGAGGAGTTGTTGAAACGTTCGGAACCTTCGTTGTCGGAGGAAATGTCCTGGTCGGGTTTGTCGTGTTTTTAATCCTGATCATCATCCAGTTTGTTGTGATCACAAAGGGCTCTGAGCGTGTCTCAGAGGTAGCTGCCCGCTTTACGCTAGATGCGATGCCGGGAAAGCAGATGAGTATAGATGCAGATCTCAACGCCGGTGTCATCTCTGAACAGCAGGCAAGATCACGCCGCGAGAAAGTATCCAGAGAAGCTGATTTCTACGGGGCGATGGACGGTGCGAGCAAGTTCGTAAAGGGAGATGCGATTGCAGGCATCATCATTGTCATCATCAATATGATTTTCGGAATCATTATCGGCATGATGCAGCTAGGCATGGGATTTGGCGACGCTGCATCCCACTTTACAATGCTCACAGTCGGAGACGGGATTGTCAGCCAGATTCCTGCGCTGCTTATCTCCACTGCAACGGGTATTGTCGTAACAAGAGCAGCTTCAGACGGAAATCTGGGATCGGATATTACAAGTCAGCTTTTCGCCTATCCGAAAATGATGTATGTAGCTGCAGGAACGATTTTGCTTCTTGGATTGTTTACGCCAATCGGATTGTTTGTCACAGTGCCGATCGCTGCCGCTTTTGGAGCAGGAGGTTACTTGATTTCCAAAAAAGAGAAACTCCCTGAAACAGAAGAAGCCGCTGAGGAAGAGATTGAACTGGATGAAATGAAATCACCGGAAAGTGTCGTGCAGCTGCTGAATGTGGATCCGATTGAGTTTGAATTCGGCTATGGCCTTATACCGCTTGCAGATGCAAATCAAGGCGGAGACCTGCTTGACCGGATTGTCATGATCAGAAGACAGCTTGCCATTGAACTGGGCCTTGTTATTCCTGTTGTCCGCATCCGTGACAACATTCAGCTTCAGCCGAATGAATACAGACTTAAGCTGAAAGGGACCGAGGTCGCGAAAGGCGAAATTCTTCTCGACCATTTCCTCGCAATGGCTCCAGGTATTGAAGATGATTCAATTGAAGGAATCGGTACGATTGAACCTTCCTTCGGGCTGCCTGCAAAATGGATAACGGAAGAAAATAAAGATGCGGCGGAAATGTTCGGTTATACAGTTGTTGATCCTCCGTCCGTTGTATCGACTCATATGACAGAAACGATTAAAAGACATGCGCACGAGCTGCTTGGAAGACAGGAAACGAAACAGCTGCTTGATCATCTTAGGGAAACGTATCCTATTCTTGCTGAAGAGGTTACGCCTTCCCCGCTTGCCATCGGAGACATTCAGAAGGTGCTTTCCAAGCTTTTAAAAGAAAAAGTATCCATCCGCAATCTGCCGGTTATCTTTGAAGCACTTGCTGACTACGGGAAATTGACATCAGATCCTGATCTGCTCTGCGAGTATACGAGACAGGCACTTGCAAAGCAAATTACGGGACAGTATACAGCCGGAGATACTTTAAAAGTAGTCACTCTGTCAGGGAAAGTCGAAAAAGCAGTAGCTGACGGTGTTCAGCAGACTGAGCACGGGAATTATCTTGCGATGGATCCGGATCTTTCTCAGGCCATTATTGAATCCATTGCTAAAGAAGTAGAACAGCTTTCCCTGCAGGAGCAAACACCGATTCTGCTCTGTTCTCCTGCAGTAAGGATGTATGTAAGGCAGCTGATTGACCGTTACTTTCCTCAGCTTCCTGTGCTTTCCTACAATGAGCTTGAGGCAAATGTTGAAGTTCAGAGCGTTGGGTTGGTGAATATTGCATGAAGGTAAAAAAATTTCTTGCAGCAAATATGCAGGAAGCCATGCAGCAAATTAAAAATGATCTTGGCAAGGATGCTGTTATCTTAAGCTCCAAGCATGTTTATAAAGGAGGAATACTCGGTTTCTTTGCCCAAAAAAAGGTAGAAGTCATCGCAGGGCATGATCCGGACCCTGTCTTCAGGACAATGCCGGCTCCTAAAAAGGAGCCGGCGCAGGAAATCCTTTCAGAAACCTCTCTGCTGACCGAAATGAGAGAAGTGAAGAGCCTTGTAAAATCGCTCCGTGAACAAGAAGAAGCGGACAATCTGCCTCAAGAGCTGAAAGAGCTTGAACGGTTTCTGGCTGAAAAGGAAGTGCAGGGAAGAGCAGACATTCTCTCTGAATTAAGAGAATTGGAGGGGGAACGTACCCTGCAGGACTTGGTGCTGAAAGCATCTGAAGTCATGGCCGAGAAACTGGCGGCTTTCCCCTTTAATGGGATCTCTCATGAGAAAAAATATATTTTGGCCGCGGGTCCTACCGGAGTTGGGAAAACAACCACTCTTGCAAAGCTTGCAGCTGAAAGCATGTTAAAAGAAAAGAAAAAAATTGCCTTTATCACAACTGATACATACAGAATTGCAGCGATTGACCAGATCAGAACGTATGCAGGTATTTTAAATGCTCCGCTCAAAGTCTGCTATACCGCTGAAGATGTGAAGGAAGCAAAAGAAAGCCTTGCTGAAATGGATGCCGTATTTATTGATACAGCCGGAAGAAACTACAGGAACAAAGAGTTCGTTCAGGAATTAAAGGATCTGTTTGGAGCAAATGATGACACAGAAACCTTTCTTGTGCTCTCGGCTGCTTCCAAGTACAGCGACATGCAGGAGATCTACCTGAATTTCAGTGCAATGAATCCGGAAAAGCTGATCTTTACAAAAATAGATGAAACAGCCGCTAAAGGTTCCCTGTATGATTTCGTTCAGTTTGCCGGGCTTGGCGTTTCATACATTTCTAATGGCCAGAACGTTCCTGATGACATTATGCCGGCTTCCCCAAAAATGATGGCAGAGGAGATTATGAGGTAAAAATGGATCAGGCAGAGCAGTTAAGAAGACAGATCTTTAAGACAGAAAACAAAACCGCCAAGGCGATTGCCGTGCTGAGCGGAAAAGGAGGAGTCGGAAAATCGGGCTTCACCGTAAATCTTGCAGCACAGCTTTCCGTACGGGGAAAACGGGCGCTTATTTTAGATCTTGATATTGGCTACGGAAATATCGATCTCTTAATCGGGGAATCCAGCAGACATTCCATGATTGATTTTTTTCAGGGAGAAAAGAGGCTGAGTGAGATCATCTGCAGAAGCAGTGCCGGTTTTGACTACATTTCAGGAGGTACAGGACTTTCGCATGTAGTTTCCCTAAATGAAAACCAGCTTTCGGCCTTCTCGCAAGAACTTGACCAGGCATTTTGCACATACGATTATCTGCTGCTTGATCTTGGTGCAGGAATGACATCTGACAGCTTAAAGTTTGCCATGAGTGCTGATGAGCTGGCAGTTGTGACGACACCTGAGCCGACTGCGATAACAGATGCTTACTCAGCGATTAAGGTCATAAGCTTCCATGAAAAATCCATACCTGTTTCCATTGTTGTCAATAAAGCCAATGACGAAAAAACAGCCCGATTAACATTTGCCAGAATGCAGTCGGCTGTCACCCGTTTTATTGAAAGAGAGGTATCTTTTGCAGGCTGGATGCCAGAGGATCCACTCGTATCAGAAGCCGTAAAAAGGCAGGTGCCATTCAGCATATTGTTTCCTAAATGCCCGGCTTCGCGCGGAATTTGCAGGATTGCTGAAAGCATGGTTTCTGCACCCTCTTCAGAGGCACCGAAGCAAAAACCATCATTTTTTTCCAGAGTGTCACAGCTCTTCAGGGGAGGCGGAGAATAAATGAATAAAACGTCTGTTCTAGTTGTGGATGATTCTGCATTTATGCGGAAACTGATTGCCGGTTTCCTGAATGAAAGCGGTACGTGCTATGCTGCCGGCACAGCAAGAAACGGAGAGGATGCACTCGAAAAAGTGAAGGCGCTGAATCCGGATGTAGTGACGCTGGATATAGAAATGCCTGGTATGGACGGACTTCAGACACTGAAGAGAATCATGGAGGGAACGCCAAAGCCGGTTATCATGTTTTCAGGCATGACGCAGCGGGGAGCGGATCTCACGATTCAATCTCTTCAAATGGGAGCGGTTGATTTTATTCCTAAACCTTCCGGGGCAATCTCGCTTGATCTGCATAAAGTGAAGGACGACCTGATCAGAAAGGTTGAAATGGCTGGCCAGCTGAAAATGAAGTCCATCACTGTTAACGAAAGAAACAGGCCTTTTAACGAAAGGAAAACGTCCAGACTGAACAGCAGCATGAAAGTCATCTGCATTGGCACATCAACAGGAGGACCAAGAGCGCTGCAGCAGGTACTGCCAAAGCTTCCGGCCGATTTGAACGCACCGGTCTTTGTTGTGCAGCATATGCCGGAAGGCTTTACCGCCTCGCTTGCAGCGCGGCTTGACACGTTATCGCGTCTTACTGTTAAAGAGGCAGAAGACGGGGAACTTGTTAAAAAGGCTACAGCCTATATTGCACCTGGCGGAACTCACATGAAAGTGGAAGAATCAAAGTCCGGGCTTGTGATCAGACTCAGCAGGGAAAGCCTCAACACGGCTCACAGACCTTCTGTTGATGTATTGTTTGAATCGCTCAGCCTGATCAAAAATGTGCACAAAATTGCTGTGATCATGACAGGAATGGGTTCAGACGGATCGGAAGGACTGAAAAAATTAAAGAAGTCCGGATCTCTTCATGCCATCTCAGAATCCGAAAAGACATCCGTTGTATTCGGAATGCCCAAAATGGCAGTTGAGACAAATGCAGTTGATGCAGTTGAACATCTGGAGGATATTGCTGATGCGATTCTTAAATCAGTTCAATCATAAACCGGAAATATTCGCAGTCTAAGGGGAGTAATTCAAAATGGATATGAATCAATATTTAGATGTCTTTATTGAAGAAAGCAAAGAGCATCTGCAGTCCTGCAGCCAAAAGCTCCTGGAACTTGAGAAAAATCCTGAAGATTCAGCTATTGTAAATGAAATCTTCAGGTCGGCTCACACGTTAAAAGGCATGAGTGCAACGATGGGATATACGGACCTTGCAAATCTGACTCACCATATGGAAAACGTGCTTGATGCCATTCGTCACGGAAAGCTGTCTGTTAAGCCTGCTGTCCTTGATGCCGCATTTGAAGCTGTTGATCTTCTCGAAGAGATGGTTCTTTCCATTGCAGGCGGAGGAAACGGAAAAAAAGACGTGCTCCAAATTATTGAAAAGTTTAAAAAGCTAGATGGCACTGAAGAACAGCCTGTGCTGCCTGTTCAGACCGAACCGATGATCCTTGATGATTTTGAACGCACAGTCATCCAGCAGGGGGCAGAGCAGGGGTATCAGCCTTACGAGATTACTGTTTTTCTGAGAGAGGACTGTCTTTTAAAAGCAGCAAGGGTTTTCATGATTTTTGAGCTTGGTGAAAAACTTGGCGAGATCATTAAATCTGTTCCGGCAGCGGACATGCTTGAGGAGGAAAAGTTCGATTCAGCCTTCAGTTTGATTTTCGTTTCAAAAGAGCAGCCGGAAGCCATTCAGTCGCAGATGATGAAAGTTTCAGAGGTTGAGAGAGTCGAAATCAGCCCGCTTGCACTTGATCAGTCCGTCTTTATTGAAAAGGACGCAGATAAGCTTGCAGCAGAGTCTGAGGCTGAAGCTGAGACGGCAGCTGCAAAGGTTTCAGGAAGTTCAAAGACAATCCGTGTGAACATTGAGAGACTCGACAGCCTGATGAACCTGTTTGAAGAGCTTGTCATTGACAGGGGACGCCTTGAACAAATTTCAAAAGATCTGAAAAACAGCGAACTCAATGAAACAGTAGAACATATGAGCCGCATATCCGGAGATCTGCAGACCATTATTTTAAACATGAGAATGGTGCCTGTTGAAACAGTATTTAATCGTTTTCCGAGGATGGTCCGCCAGCTGGCGAAGGATCTGAACAAAAAAATTCATCTGTCTGTTACTGGAGCTGAAACAGAACTTGACAGAACAGTCATTGATGAAATTGGCGATCCTCTCGTCCATTTATTAAGAAATGCGCTTGATCACGGAATTGAAACACCTGAGCAGCGGAGGATGAATGGTAAACCTGAAGAAGGAAACGTCGCCTTAAAAGCCTACCACAGCGGTAATTATGTCTTTATTGATATAGAAGATGACGGGGCCGGCATAAGCAGGCAGAGGATCTTGAAAAAGGCATTAGAGCGCGGGCTTGTCACTGAAAGAGATGCCCTAGACTTGTCTGATGAACAGGTTTATGACTTCATGTTTGCATCAGGATTTTCTACGGCGAGCACCATTTCAGATGTTTCAGGCAGAGGCGTGGGTCTTGATGTTGTCAAAAATACGATTGAATCACTTGGAGGCAGCATAACCATTCAGTCAAGGGAAGGATTTGGCTCACTGTTTTCCATCCAGCTTCCGCTGACTTTATCCATTATCTCAGTGCTGCTTGTGAAGCTTGCAAATGAGACATTTGCGATTCCGATTTCTTCTATTATTGAAACAGCGGTAATCAGAAGAGATGAAATTTTGAGTGCTCACAACCAGAAAGTCATCGATTACAGAGGGAAAATTGTTCCTCTTGTTTCACTGAAGGAAATTTTAGAGGTCCCTTGCGACCCGTATGATGACTCGCACCTTGCGATCGTCATCGTCAAAAAAGGCGACCGGCTTGCGGCCCTGATGGTGGATTCTTTTATTGGCCAGCAGGAGATTGTGCTCAAACCCCTCGGAAACTACTTGAATTCTGTTTTTGCTGTTTCAGGAGCTACGATTTTAGGAGACGGACAAGTAGCCCTTATTATCGACTGCAACGCCCTGATTAAATAGCCGGAAGGGAGAGAAGAAACGTGAATGATACGCTTGAGAAAATGATTGTTTTTCAGCTTAATAACAAAGAATACGGCATTGCTGTCGGAAAAGTGCGATCAATAGAAAAAATGCAGACTATCACGCGTGTGCCAGGAACTGATTCTTTTGTAAGAGGGGTCATGAACTTGAGGGGGATTGTTACTCCTGTGATCGATCTGAGAACGCGATTTGGGCTTGCGCAGGAAGAATTGTCTGAAAGCAGCCGGATTATTGTCGCTGCTCTTGATTCATATGAAGTCGGTTTTATCGTTGATTCAGCAAATGATGTCATTGATCTGTCGCCTGAAGAGCGTGAGCCTGCACCTGAAGTTGCAGGAGCAGAAGAGGCGGAATACATTGTCGGCGTTGCAAAATCAGGCAAACGCCTGATCATTCTTCTGGATCTGAATAAGGTTTTAGCAGATACATCACATTTTCCTGCAAGCAGCAAACGGAATGTTCAGCATGCATAATCCGCGATGGAAGCCTTTGGAATGGACAGACAGGAGCGAATGATCAAGGTTGGAATTGCTGAAAAAAACATCGTTTCACAGCCATATTTAATAAGAACTTCCGGACTTGGCTCATGTGTAGGACTTGTTCTGTACGATGAGGAAAAAAAAACAGCCGGCCTCGTACACATCATGCTGCCTGATTCCTCCTTGTCCCGCACAGGAGAATACAGTCCTTCCAAATATGCGGATACAGCTGTAAAGGACCTGGCTGAAAAATTAGCAGAAAGAGGGTGCAGAAAGGGTGCTTTGAAAGCAAAGCTTGCAGGCGGAGCGCAAATGTTCCCTTTTCAGCCTTCGGGGATGCTCAACATCGGGGCAAGGAATGTGGCCGCCGTTTTAGAGCAGCTGGATATATTGAAAATTCCTGTAATCAGCATGGATACTGGGGGAAGCAGCGGGAGAACAATCGAGTTTAATCCCGCAACAGGAAAGCTTTCTATTTTCACAGTCAATCAATCTGCAAAAACGATCTGACAGACACCGAAAATATCACAGCAGAAGGGGAGAAAAATGGAACAAGCTGCAAAACTCGAAGAACAAGAATATTGGAATAAATGGATTCACTGCCGTGACCATGAAGCTTGCAATGCGCTGATTCACCGCTATTTGCCCCTTGTCAGCTATCATGTACAGCGTATTTCAGTCAGTCTGCCCAAATCTGTCAACAAAGAAGATTTAAAAAGCATAGGCATGGTCGGTCTCTACGATGCTCTTGAAAAGTTTGACTACACACGCGACCTGAAATTTGAAACGTATGCTTCTTTCAGGATCAGAGGAGCGATCCTTGATGGACTGAGAAAAGAAGACTGGCTGCCCCGCAGCTCAAGAGAAAAAGCAAAAAAAGTGGATGCCGCCATTGAACGGCTGGAACAAAAATATTTGAGGAATGTTCAACCAAAAGAAGTGGCCGCAGACCTTGAAATGTCGGAAAATGAAGTTATCTCGATCATGAATGAAGGCTTCTTTGCCAATGTTCTTTCCATTGATGATCAAAATCATGAGCATGATGAACAGGACCATCAGAAATTTGTTATCAGGGATGAAAAAGCTGAAATGCCTGAAGAGAAAATGATAAAGGATGAACTGATCGGACAGCTTGCAGAAGTCATTGTCAATCTGACAGAAAAAGAGCAGCAGGTCATCAGTCTATTTTATAAAGAGGAACTGACGCTGACTGAAATCGGGCAGGTCTTAAGTCTTTCTACATCACGCATTTCGCAGATTCATTCAAAAGCTCTGTTTAAGCTGAAGCATCTTCTTGAAAAAATTAATTCTTGACGGGAAAGCTTTTGTAAACAGGCGATATAAAAAGGTCAGGTGAAACGGTATATGACAGCAGCACTCCTGGCATTAAGCCTTATTCTGCACGCTGCATCACTTTATTTGATTGCACTTTTATTTTTACGTTATAAAAATGTGCTGCAGGCTGAAAAAAGACAGGCTGCCATGCTCCATGAAACAGAACAGGCGCTTGCTGCCTGCATGCTTGAGATGAGAGAAGAGAATGAAAAGCTTCTGGCTGCGCTTGACCGTTCGTTTATAACGGACGAAAGTTCCGCAGAAGCTGATGAAGGGAAAGAGGTTCAGCAAAAGGAGCTTTCTCATGGGGAAGCTCCTGCAGATGAAACCCCTCAGAAAAAAGACCAGGCGGATCAATTTCGTCTAGATGTATTAAACCTTTATCAAAATGGCTATACAATAGAAGAAATAGCAAAAAAGCTTGATAAAGGAAAAACAGAAATCTCCCTTATGCTGAAATTCCGCCAATTCTAGTCGAATTTTGCTTGCGAATGATTTTTCATTGTGATATATTAATTTTTGGTGTTAATACACACGCCATAGATTCAGGCATTGGTGCTGTTTTAGACAGTTTTGCCTGAAGATGATATGTGCGGAGGAGAAAAAACCATTAGGAGGAAATACCATGTCAGTCATTTCAATGAAACAACTACTTGAAGCAGGTGTTCATTTCGGTCATCAAACACGCCGCTGGAACCCTAAGATGAAGCGTTACATCTTCACTGAGCGTAACGGCATCTACATCATCGACCTTCAAAAAACAGTTAAGAAGGTTGAAGAAGCTTACCAGTTCACGAAAGAACTAGCTGCAAACGGCGGCACAATTCTTTTCGTAGGAACTAAAAAGCAAGCTCAGGATTCAGTTAAAGAAGAAGCTGAGCGTTCAGGAATGTACTTCGTTAACCAACGCTGGTTGGGCGGAACGCTTACAAACTTTGAAACAATTCAAAAGCGCATCAAACGTCTGAAAGACATCGAAAAAATGCAAGAAGACGGCACTTTCGAAGTTCTTCCAAAGAAAGAAGTTGTTCAGCTTAACAAAGAGCTTGAGCGTCTTGAAAAATTCTTGGGCGGAATCAAAGACATGAAAGGTCTTCCTGATGCACTATTCATCATTGACCCTCGCAAAGAGCGCATTGCCGTTGCTGAAGCACGCAAATTGAACATTCCAATCGTTGGTATCGTTGATACAAACTGCGATCCGGATGAAATTGATTACGTAATTCCTGCAAATGATGATGCAATCCGTGCAGTTAAGCTTTTAACTTCTAAAATTGCTGATGCAATTCTTGAAACAAAACAAGGTGAAGAAACAACTGCTTAATCAAGTTAAGGTGATAAGAGGGGAATGCCTTTTATCACCTTTTTTAAAGAGGCTTTTTCCTGATGGGAAAAGCCCCCTTTAACAAAACGAAAAACATTCTGATTCAGAATGAAACCAATACATAATGGCGGAACCGCCGAAAATTAAGGAGGAAAACTCTCATGGCAATTACAGCTCAAATGGTAAAAGAATTACGCGAAAAAACTGGTGCAGGCATGATGGACTGCAAAAAAGCACTAACTGCAACAGAAGGCGATATGGAAAAAGCGATTGATTTCCTTCGCGAAAAAGGAATTGCATCTGCATCTAAGAAAGCAGACCGCGTCGCTGCTGAAGGTCTTGCTCTTGTTAAAGCGGAAGGCAACGAAGCAGTTATCCTTGAAGTAAACTCTGAAACGGACTTTGTTGCTAAAAACGAAGGATTCAAAGAGCTTCTTGACACACTTGCTTCACATCTTCTTGCTAAAAAGCCTGCTGATCTTGAAGCGGCTCTTGCTTCAGAAATGGACAACGGCACAACTGTAAATGACTACATCAACTCTGCAATCGCTAAAATCGGCGAAAAGATCACTCTTCGCCGCTTTGATATTGTATCAAAAACTGACAGCGATGCATTCGGTTCTTACCTTCACATGGGCGGCCGCATTGCCGTTCTTACTGTTCTTGAAGGAACAACTGACGAAGAGACTGCAAAAGACGTTGCTATGCACGTAGCGGCAGTTAACCCTAAATACATCGGCCGTGACGCTGTAAGCGAAGAAGAAGTAACACGCGAGCGTGAAGTTCTTTCTCAGCAGGCTCTAAACGAAGGCAAGCCAGCTAATATCGTTGAAAAAATGGTTGAAGGCCGCCTTGGCAAATTCTTCGAAGAAATCTGCCTTCTTGAGCAGAATTTCGTTAAAAACCCAGATCTTAAAGTAAAACAATTTGTTGAGTCTAAAGGCGCAACAGTAAGAAGCTTTACTCGCTTTGAAGTAGGCGAAGGCATTGAAAAACGCCAGGATAACTTTGCTGAAGAAGTTATGAACCAAGTCAAAAAATAATTTAGTCCGACATAAGAGAAAACAGCTGTTTTCCTTAATGAAGACGAGTAAATGAAAGACAGGGAACACACTTCTGTGTTCCCTCTTTTTGAAAAAGCCTGTTTCCCCGCGGGGTGAATACAGCTTGAATCATTTACATGCAGCGATTTACCCGAAAAGACTTGGAGGTCATTATGAGTAAACCTAAATATAATCGTATCGTACTTAAATTGAGCGGAGAAGCGTTAGCTGGAACCGACAGCTTTGGGATTAAGCCTGCTGTCATTCAGTCCATTGCCAAACAAGTGAAAGAAATTGCAGAGCTTGGTGTTGAGGTGGCTGTAGTTGTAGGCGGCGGCAACATCTGGCGCGGCAAAATCGGCAGTGAAATGGGCATGGACCGTGCAACTGCTGACTATATGGGAATGCTTGCAACGGTGATGAATTCACTTGCTCTGCAGGACAGCCTTGAAACGTTCGGCATTCAGACACGCGTTCAGACTTCCATTGAAATGAGACAGGTTGCAGAAC
The DNA here is from genome assembly GCF_016839225.1 of Metabacillus sp. cB07. Classification (NCBI taxonomy): domain Bacteria; kingdom Bacillati; phylum Bacillota; class Bacilli; order Caryophanales; family Bacillaceae; genus Metabacillus; species Metabacillus sp. cB07. The sequence continues at coordinate 1,906,509 of NZ_CP069296.1, forward strand.
CTTATATCAGAAGAAAAGCAATCAGACACCTTGAGAAAAAACGAGTTGTCATTTTTGCTGCAGGTACGGGAAACCCATACTTCTCCACTGATACAACAGCGGCGCTCCGGGCAGCAGAAATCGAAGCAGATGTCATTCTGATGGCTAAAAACAACGTTGACGGCGTCTACACAGCTGATCCAAAGAAAGACGCAGCCGCTGTAAAATACGAAACACTGTCTTACCTTGATGTATTGAAAGAAGGTCTGGAAGTGATGGATTCTACTGCTTCATCACTTTGCATGGATAATGATATCCCGCTGATTGTCTTCTCTGTTATGGAAGAAGGCAACATTAAACGTGCAGTACTCGGCGAAAATATCGGAACAATTGTAAGGGGGAAATAATGATGGCAAAACAAGTTCTTGCACAAGCAAAAGATAAAATGGAAAAAGCGGTATCTGCCTATAACAGAGAGCTTTCAACCGTTCGCGCAGGCCGTGCAAATGCATCTCTTCTTGATAAAATTGTCGTAGATTACTACGGTGCGCCTACACCGGTCAACCAGCTTGCTTCTATTAACACACCTGAAGCAAGACTGCTTGTGATCCAGCCTTATGACAAAACAGTACTTGGCGAAATCGAAAAAGCTATCCTTAAATCTGATCTTGGATTAAATCCTACAAACGACGGCTCTTTAATCCGGCTTGCTATTCCGGCCCTTACTGAAGAGCGCCGCAAAGAGCTTGCTAAACTTGTAAAGAAGTATGCTGAAGAAGCGAAAGTTGCCGTCCGCAATGTGCGCCGTGATGCAAACGACGATTTGAAAAAGCTTGAGAAAAATGGCGAAATCACAGAAGATGAGCTTCGCACAAACAATGATCAAGTTCAAAAAACGACGGATGAGTTCATCAGCAAAATTGACGCTATTGCAAAAGATAAAGAAAAAGAAATCATGGAAGTTTAAGTTAAAAATCTGTACAATGGAATTGTGCTCAAAAGACCCTCTTATGTTTACAGGGGGTTTTTTTGTTAATACTGTTAACACCGCTGCAGTATATGAGACCGCAGAATGTTACGGGTGATGGAGGAATCACATGCTGGGCAAACTGAAAAATTGGAGAAATCCTAACCGGGAACTGTCTGTTACCTCAAAAGATGACTTGATCAAACGGGGAATACCTGAACATATTGCCATTATTATGGACGGAAATGGGAGATGGGCCAAAAAACGCGCACTTCCAAGGATTGCCGGACACCATGAAGGCATGAAGACAGTAAGAAAAATCACAAAGCTTTCCAATGAGCTCGGTGTAAAGGCTCTTACTCTATATGCTTTTTCAACGGAAAACTGGAAACGCCCAAAGTCTGAAGTCGATTACCTGATGAAGCTGCCTGAAGAGTTTCTCGGAACTTTTTTGCCGGAGCTTATTGAAGAAAATGTACAGGTCAGAATTATTGGCGACGAATCCAAAATACCAGCGCATACGCTGCGAGCTGTGCAAAAAGCAAAAGAGGAAACAGGATCCAATAACGGACTTATTTTAAATTTTGCCTTGAATTACGGAAGCCGGGCGGAGATGATTCATGCTGTCCGCGGCATTGTTGAAGATGCAGAAAACGGCGAATTAAAGATTGAAGACATAAGTGAAGAGCTGTTTTCAAGTTATTTAATGACAAGCGGAATGAAAGATCCTGATTTGCTGATCCGGACAAGCGGGGAAATCAGGCTGAGCAACTTCATGCTTTGGCAGCTTGCCTACTCGGAATTCGTCTTTACGGATGTTCTCTGGCCGGATTTCAGCGAAGATCACCTTCTTTCAGCCATCGATGAGTATCAGCACAGAGGCAGAAGGTTTGGAGGATTGTAAAGGCAATTTCCCTGGTTTATCATCCAGGGATTATACATAATTGATAGGTGCAGGCGCACGTTATTTGCACAATCCAGATATACAGAGATCTGCAGCAGACGAATGGGGAGTGACATGGTGAAGAAAATCAGTTTATTGGGGGCAACAGGCTCAATCGGACAGCAGACACTTGATGTCATTAAAGCTCATCCGGAACAATTTCAGCTAGTTTCCATGTCTTTTGGAAGCAACCTTGCTTTAGGCAGAAAAGCAATTATTGAGTTTTCGCCCCGTTTAGTAGCTGTAAATGACTTTGATGCATATTCACAACTGAAAAGTGAATTTCCGGACGTGTCCTTTGCTTTTGGCGAAGAAGGGCTGATTGAAGCTGCCGTTTTGCCTGAAGCTGACATCCTGGTCAATGCTGTTATGGGGAGTGTCGGTCTTCTGCCGACATTAAAAGCAATTGAATGCCAAAAAACAATCGCCATTGCCAATAAAGAAACACTTGTAACGGCGGGCCATCTTGTAACAGCTCATGCAAAAACATACAATGTGGAGCTCTTGCCTGTAGACAGCGAGCATTCAGCTATTTTTCAGTGTCTTCAGGGAGAGAATCCAAAATCTTTGGAGCGGCTTATTGTTACTGCTTCTGGAGGGAGCTTCCGCGACAGGAAGCGGGAGGACCTTGAAAATGTCACTGTAGAAGAAGCCCTTAAGCATCCGAACTGGTCGATGGGAGCTAAAATCACGATTGACTCTGCGACAATGATGAACAAAGGTCTTGAAGTCATTGAAGCGCACTGGCTGTTTGACCTGCCATATGAAAAGATCGATGTGCTGCTGCACAAAGAAAGCATTATCCATTCCATGGCTGAATTCCATGACCGGAGCGTCATTGCCCAGCTTGGAACACCTGATATGAGAGTGCCGATTCAATATGCCCTGTCTTATCCTGAACGATTGCCGATGCCGGATACGAAACAGCTGAATTTATGGGAAGCGGGCAAGCTTCACTTTGAAAAAGCTGATTTTGAACGGTACCGCTGCTTACAATTCGCTTATGATTCAGGTAAAATTGGAGGAACAATGCCGACTGTCCTGAACGCTGCAAATGAAGAAGCTGTGGCCGCTTTTCTGAAAGGGAAAATTAAGTTTCTTCAAATTGAAGACCTGATTGAGAGGGCACTTTCAAAACATTGTGTGATAACAGACCCGAATCTGCATATCATTCAAGAAGTGGACAAAGAGACAAGAGAATTTGTTCAATCATTCTATTCATAAAGGTGGTCATGAAACGTGAATACCGTTTTGGCGTTTGTTGTTATTTTTGGGGCGCTCGTTTTCTTTCACGAGCTGGGACATCTCGTTTTAGCTAAACGTGCGGGTATTCTTTGCCGTGAGTTTGCAATCGGATTCGGCCCGAAAATCTTTTCTTTTACAAAAAATGAGACGGTCTATACGATCAGACTTCTTCCTTTAGGCGGATTTGTCCGGATGGCCGGCGAAGACCCTGAAATGATAGAGGTTAAGCCCGGCTATAACGTCGGACTGCTCTTTAACAAACAGGATCAAGTTGAAAAAATCATTCTCAATAATAAAGAAAAATATCCCCGTGCAAGAGTCATAGAAGTCGAACAGGCAGACCTTGAGCACAAAATGTTCATCTCAGGGTATGAACAGGGCGAAGAAGATGAAGTTCTCAAGCATTTTGATGTCAGTGAGCGTTCATTTTTTATCGTAGATGGATCAGAAGTTCAAATTGCACCGTATAACCGCCAGTTCGGTTCAAAAACACTCGGTCAGAGAACGGCTGCGATTATTGCAGGCCCGCTGATGAACTTTATCCTTGCATTTGTCCTGCTTTTCTCTCTGGGTTTTATTCAGGGGGCTCCAATAGACGAGCCTATCCTTGGGAAATTGACAGAAGACGGCTCTGCCGCTGAATCAGGTTTAAAAGAGGGCGATGAGATCACGGCCATTGAGGGCAAAGTGATGTCTTCCTGGAAGCAGGTAGTATCTGTTATTCAGTCAAATCCTGAACAGGAGCTTACTTTCAGCGTGAACCGCGGCGGGCAGGATCTTGAAATTGAGGTCATCCCTGAAGCGAGCAAAATCGGTGAGGAAACCATCGGCAGAATCGGAGCCTACAATCCGGTTGAAAAATCGTTTATCGGTTCTCTGACTTACGGTATAACAGAAACATTTAACTGGACAAAAGAAATTGTCCTCGGTCTTGGCAAGCTGATCACAGGCCAGTTTTCCATTGATATGCTTTCAGGCCCAGTCGGCATTTATGACATGACAGATCAAGTAGCAAAAACGGGCGTCATTAATTTGATGAGCTGGGCTGCGATCCTGAGCATTAATCTTGGTATCGTCAACCTTCTTCCAATTCCGGCTCTTGACGGCGGAAGACTGCTCTTTTTCCTTGTTGAAGCGCTTAGAGGGAAACCGATTGACCGCCAGAAAGAGGGCGTTGTCCACTTTATCGGGTTTGCTCTGCTGATGCTCCTGATGCTTGTCGTAACGTGGAATGACATTCAGCGATTCTTTTTATAAAACGGCTGCAGCCAGCTGAAAAAAGCGAGTTTTAATTACTTAAATAGAGGTGCTTTAGATGAAACAGAGTATGACGTTTATTCCTACTTTAAGAGAAGTGCCTGCAGATGCGGATATTAAAAGCCACCAGCTTTTGCTCCGGGCAGGCTACATGCGGCAAAATGCGAGCGGAATCTACAGTTATTTGCCGCTTGCCTCTATTGTTCTTAAAAAAATTGAGCAGATTGTACGCGAAGAGATGAATCGTGCAGGCTCAGCCGAACTGCTTATGCCTGCACTGCAGCAGTCAGAACTTTGGCAGGAATCCGGCAGATGGTACACATACGGCCCTGAGCTTATGAGAATGAAAGACAGACACAGCCGTGAATTTGCGCTTGGCGCCACACATGAAGAGGTTATTACATCTCTTGTGCGCGACGAAGTTAAGTCCTATAAAAGACTTCCTTTAAATCTGTATCAGATTCAGTCAAAATTCAGGGATGAAAAGCGTCCACGGTTCGGACTTCTGCGCGGACGCGAGTTCATTATGAAAGATGCCTATTCTTTCCATGCTTCATTTGAAAGTCTTGATGAAGTGTATGAAAAGATGTTTCAAGCATACAGCAATGTGTTTTCACGCTGCGGCTTAAATTACCGGGCAGTTATTGCTGATTCAGGCGCCATGGGCGGAAAAGACACCCATGAGTTTATGGTTTTGTCTGACGTCGGCGAAGATACAATTGCCTATTCAGACACATCGACCTATGCTGCCAATGTAGAGATGGCTCCTGTTATTACTCAATACGAGAAAAGCAGTGAAAAACAGCAGGACCTTGTCAAAACAGAAACACCGGATCAAAGAACGATTGATGAGGTAGCAGAGTACCTGAACGTTGAAAAAGAGAAGCTGATTAAATCTCTTGTGTTTAAAGTGGACGAGAAATTTGTGATGGTGCTTGCACGCGGCGATCACGAAATCAATGATATTAAAATCAAAAACCTTTACGGGGCATCAGTTGTTGAACTTGCGACACCTGAAGAAACGAAGCAGGCGGCAGGAGTTCTGCCAGGCTTTGTCGGCCCGGTGGGAGCAGATTCGAAAATTGAGATTATTGCCGATCATGCGGTGCAGTCCGTTGTAAACGGCGTTTGCGGCGCAGGTGAAGAGAATTATCACTATACAGGCGTTAATCTCGACCGTGATGCAACTGTCAGTCAGTATGCTGACCTTCGCTTCATTGAAGAGGGAGACGCTTCACCGGACGGAGAAGGAACGATCCAGTTTGCCAAAGGAATTGAAGTGGGACATGTATTCAAACTTGGAACCCGCTACAGTGAAGCAATGAATGCGACGTTCCTTGATGAAAACGGCAGAGCGCAGCCGATGATTATGGGCTGTTACGGCATCGGAGTTTCAAGAACGCTCGCTGCCATTGTTGAGCAGTATAATGACGATAAGGGAATTGTCTGGCCGGCTGCTGTTGCGCCGTTCCAAGTCCACCTGATCACAGCAAATGCAAAACAGGATGCGCAGTCTTCACTCGGCGAAAAACTGTATGCGGAGCTTTTGGAGGCTGGATTTGAAGTTCTTTATGATGACAGAATCGAACGCGCAGGGGTTAAATTTGCCGACTCTGACCTGATAGGCATTCCTGTCAGAATCGTAGTTGGAAAACAGGCAGAAGACGGCATCGTGGAAGTAAAAGAGCGGAAAACAGGAGAGGGTATGGACGTATCTCTCACTGATCTGCATGAAACGATTTCACGGCTGCTTCAGAAGTAAAACCTGTGATGCCAATTGTTCATCTATGGTATGATAGAGTAAGTGAATAACAAATTGACAAGGTACCCCGCTTCGTGCGAGGTACCTTCAATTATGATGGAAAAAGTTTCAAGGAGGGAAAAATCAGACATGCAAGAAGAGCGTCTCAAGGCTCAAAAAGAACGATTTCACCTTCTGCTTCAGCAAATCGGGCTGACAGAAGATACGGTTTACCCGTTTTTCTCTGAAGGTGCCATTACAAAACTGACTGTTTTAAAGCAGCAGAAAAAATGGGAGTTTCAGTTTTCCTTTCAAAAAATCCTCCCATTTGATGCATACCGCCTTTTTCAGGCAAAGCTGACAAAAGCATTTTCTCATATTGCAGATGTAACCTTTCATCTGACGGTAAAGGATCAGTCGTTCAACGAAAAACTCGTTGCAGACTACTGGTCGGTTTGTGTTCAGGAGCTTGAGGGAATCTCTCCTCCCATGCTGTCTCTTTTAAATGAACAGACTCCTGAAGTGCAGGGGGTCAAACTGATCATTAAAACGAAAAATGAAACAGAAGCAATGGCCATTAAGAAAAAATATACACCGCTGCTTCAGGACAGCTTTTCGCAGTACGGGTTTCCGTCCCTGCAATTCGATACGAAAACGACTATTTCAAAAGAAGAAATAGCTCAATTCCAGGAAAAGAAAAAACTCGAGGATCAGGAAAAAGTCATGCTCGCCATCACCGAAATGGAGAAGAAAGACAAAGAGCAGGATGAAGCTCCGCAAGGTCCGCTGATGATCGGATATGCGATAAAAAATGACGAAGAAATTAAGCAGATTGATACAATCGAAGATGAAGAGCGCCGCATCACCGTACAAGGCTATGTGTTTGATGCAGAAACAAGAGAATTGAGGAGCGGCAGAACGCTCAGCACCTTTAAAATAACAGACTACACAAACTCCATCCTCGTGAAAATGTTTGCCCGTGATAAAGAAGATGCAGCACTTCTTCAAACATTGAAAAAGGGCATGTGGGTGAAAGTGCGCGGAAGCATCCAAAACGATACGTTTGTAAGAGATCTTGTCATGATTGCAAATGATATCAACGAGATTAAACCGGAAGTCAGACAGGATACTTCGGAAGAAAAGCGGATTGAACTTCATCTTCACAGTCCGATGAGCCAGATGGATGCTGTATCATCAGTAGGCTCGCTTGTCGGACAGGCTAAAAAGTGGGGCCATCCCGCAATTGCGATTACAGATCATGCAGTGGCGCAGTCTTTCCCTGAAGCCTATTCGGCAGGTAAGAAAAACGGCATCAAGATTCTGTACGGCGTGGAAATCAATCTGGTGGATGACGGAGTTCCGATTGCCTACAACCCGCAGGACCGCTTTTTGCCTGAAGCAACCTATGTTGTTTTTGACGTTGAGACGACAGGTCTTTCCGCTGTTTATGACACAATTATTGAACTCGCTGCGGTCAAAATCAAAAACGGCGAGATCATTGACCGGTTTGAGTCATTCGCCAATCCCCATCACCGGCTGTCGGCTACTACGATTGATTTGACGGGGATCACTGATGATATGGTGGCAAACGCCCCGAATGTGGATGAAGTGCTTCGCCGGTTTAAAGAGTGGACCGGGGACGACATCCTCGTTGCGCACAATGCAAGCTTTGATATGGGCTTTTTGAATGTAGGCTATAAAAAGCTGCTTGGCACCGGGAAGGCTGCAAATCCGGTCATAGATACGCTTGAGCTTGGACGCTTTCTTTATCCCGAGATGAAAAGCCACAGGCTGAACACACTTGCCAAGAAATTTGACATTGAACTTACTCAGCATCACCGTGCCATTTATGATGCTGAAGCAACTGGATATCTGCTATTGCGCATGCTCAAGGATGCAGCTGAAAAGGGAATTGAGAATCACCTTCAGCTTAATGACAATATGGGCCAGGGCAATGCTTACCAGCGGGCGCGTCCGTATCATGCCATCCTTCTTGCCCAGAATGAAACGGGACTGAAAAACCTGTTTAAACTCGTTTCCATGTCGCATATAGATTACTTCTACAGAGTTGCGCGCATCCCGAGATCTCAGCTTGTCAAACACCGGGAAGGGATTATTGTCGGATCGGCGTGCGACCGCGGTGAAGTATTTGAAGGCATGATGCAAAAATCGCCTGAAGAAGTGGAAGACATTGCAGCATTTTATGACTACATTGAAGTTCAGCCGCCAGAGGTATACCGTCATTTAATCCAAATGGAATATATAAGGGATGAAATGGCGCTGAAAGAGATCATCTCAAACCTTGTCAGCCTTGGCGAAAAGCTTGAAAAGCCTGTTGTTGCAACAGGAAACGTACATTATCTTCAGCCGGAGGACAAGATTTACCGTAAAATCCTCGTAAGTTCGCAGGGCGGGGCAAATCCGCTTAACCGTCATGAGCTTCCGAATGTGCATTTCCGTTCAACGAACGAGATGCTTGACTGCTTTGATTTTCTCGGAAAAGAAAAAGCGCGTGAAATTGTCATTGACAACACTCATAAAGTATCAGCTATGGTCGATGACATTAAACCGATCAAGGACGACCTGTATACGCCGAAAATTGAAGGTGCAGACCAGGAAATCCGCGATATGAGCTACGGCATGGCGAGAAGCATCTATGGAGACGATCTCCCGGAAATTGTGGAAGCAAGACTTGAAAAAGAATTAAAGAGCATCATCGGCCATGGATTCGCGGTTATTTACCTCATTTCCCATAAGCTTGTTAAAAAATCGCTTGATGACGGCTATCTAGTAGGATCCAGGGGTTCCGTCGGATCGTCGCTCGTTGCAACGATGACGGAAATAACCGAAGTGAATCCTCTGCCGCCGCATTATGTCTGCCCTGACTGCAAGCACTCGGAATTTTTCAACGACGGATCTGTCGGATCGGGTTTTGACCTTCCGAACAAGGATTGTCCGGAATGCGGGGCAAAATATCATAAAGACGGCCATGACATCCCGTTTGAAACGTTCCTTGGATTTAAAGGAGATAAAGTTCCTGATATCGATTTGAACTTTTCAGGAGAATACCAGCCAAGAGCCCACAACTACACAAAAGAGCTGTTTGGCGAAGATAATGTATACCGTGCAGGAACAATCGGCACCGTGGCCGAGAAAACGGCTTACGGCTATGTCAAGGGATATGCGGGTGATAACAACCTCATGCTCCGGAATGCAGAAGTTGACCGTCTCGTGCAGGGCTGCACAGGCGTAAAACGGAGCACAGGGCAGCATCCGGGCGGTATTATCGTCGTTCCTGACTATATGGACATTTACGATTTTTCGCCGATTCAGTTTCCGGCAGATGCCACCGGGGCGGAATGGAAAACAACTCACTTTGACTTCCATTCCATTCACGACAATCTTCTGAAGCTCGATATCCTCGGACACGATGATCCGACGGTCATCAGGATGCTTCAGGACCTGAGCGGGATAGATCCAAAAACCATTCCGACAGACGACAAAGAAGTCATGAAGATCTTCAGCGGGACAGAATCACTCGGCGTAACGGAAGAGCAGATCATGTGTAAAACCGGCACCCTTGGCATTCCCGAGTTCGGAACAAGGTTTGTCCGCCAGATGCTTGAAGATACGAAACCGACAACCTTTTCAGAGCTTGTCCAAATATCGGGCCTTTCTCATGGAACAGATGTATGGCTTGGCAATGCGCAGGAGCTTATTCATGACAACACATGCACCCTGAGCGAAGTAATCGGTTGCCGTGATGACATTATGGTTTACTTGATTTATCAGGGGCTTGATCCATCGTTTGCTTTTAAAATCATGGAATCTGTCCGAAAAGGAAAAGGACTGACGCCTGAGATGGTTGAAGAGATGAAAAAAAACAATGTGCCTGACTGGTATATTGGCTCCTGCCTGAAAATCAAATATATGTTCCCTAAGGCCCACGCAGCTGCCTATGTATTAATGGCAGTCCGAATCGCCTATTTTAAAGTCCATCATGCGCTTCTTTATTATTCGGCTTATTTTACCGTCCGTGCAGATGATTTTGACGTAGAAAGCATGGCAAAGGGCTCTGCTGCAATCAGAGCGAGAATTGAGGAGATCAACCAGAAAGGGCTTGAAGCATCTCCTAAGGAAAAAAGTTTGCTGACTGTCCTTGAACTGGCTCTTGAAATGTGCGAACGGGGGTACTCCTTCCAGAAGGTCGATCTTTACCGCTCAAGTGCAACAGATTTCCTGATCGACGGCAATTCGCTCATCCCGCCTTTTAATTCCATTCCGGGACTTGGGACAAATGCCGCCATCAACATTGTAAAAGCAAGAGAAGAAGGGGAGTTTCTTTCAAAAGAAGACCTTCAGCAGCGGGGAAAAGTATCCAAGACGATCATCGAGTACCTGACCAACCAGGGATGTCTTGAGTCGCTCCCTGACCAGAATCAGCTTTCGCTGTTTTAATGACGAGCCTGAAACAGGAGAAAATTACCGGTGACGTACCAGCGTTTTTTTCTTGCAATTTGGCTCAGAACCTTGAACGGTCTATGATTTTAATTTGCAATAAATGGCCGGTTATGTTATATTCTTTATGGAAATGCTAACGATAGTTAGAGGCAGAGAGTGGGGAAACCCACTCTTTCGTATTGAGTAGAGATATTTTGTGTCTCTTCATTCGGATCGCGTGTTTAGTACATACATTCCCTGCTCAATATGAAGCAGGGTTTTTCAGCAGCTAAAAGCTATATTTGCTTCTATTTCACAAGGAGGAACGGGATGAGCAAAAAAGTTACTGAAATCGTTGCCGAACTAGTGACGCCGATTTTAGATGAATTAACATTGGAATTAGTGGATATTGAATTTGTTAAAGAAGGAAAAGAATGGTTTCTTCGCGTATTCATAGACTCAAGCGATGGAATTGATATTGAGCATTGTGCGATTGTCAGCGAAAAGCTCAGCGAAAAGCTGGATGAAACAGATCCGATCGAACAAAATTATTTCCTCGAAGTTTCATCTCCCGGTGCTGAACGCCCGCTAAAAAAAGAAGCTGACTTCGAAAAATCGATTGGGAAAAATGTGTACATCAAAACATATGAACCTTTCGAAGGCTCAAAAGTTTTTGAAGGCGAGCTGACTGGATTTGACGGAGAACACGTCGTTGTAACAGTCACAATTAAGACCCGGAAAAAACAAATTCAGATTCCATACGAAAAAGTTGCCAGCGCAAGACTCGCTGTCACCTTCAATTAACTTGTTTTTATGAAATGAAAAGCAGGATGCAAGTATTTCTGCTATATGGATAAGGGGGAAACCGTTAAAATGAGTAATGAATTACTGGATGCCTTAACCATCCTTGAAAAAGAAAAGGGCATCAGCAAAGAAGTGATCATTGAAGCAATTGAAGCTGCTTTGATCTCTGCTTATAAACGAAATTTCAATCAGGCGCAGAATGTGCGCGTGGATCTTAACCGCGACACAGGAACAATGAGAGTCTTTGCAAGAAAAGATGTCGTGGATGAAGTGTATGATCCAAGACTTGAAGTTTCTGTTGAAGAAGCCCAAAGCGTCAATCCGAGCTTTCAGGTAAATGATGTGATGGAAATGGAAGTAACACCGAAGGATTTCGGCCGCATAGCAGCCCAAACAGCGAAGCAGGTCGTCACTCAGCGCGTGCGCGAAGCAGAACGCGGAGTCATTTACTCTGAATTCGTTGACCGCGAAGAAGATATTATGACAGGAATCGTGCAGCGCATCGATTCTAAGTTCATCTACGTCAGCCTGGGCAAAATCGAAGCGCTCCTTCCTGTCAGCGAACAGATGCCGAACGAAAAATACAAGCCTCATGACCGCATTAAAGTTTTTATCACGAAAGTGGAAAAAACAACGAAGGGTCCCCAAATTTTCGTTTCGCGCACTCATCCGGGCCTGCTGAAGCGCTTATTTGAAATTGAAGTTCCGGAGATCTATGACGGAACCGTTGAAATTAAATCTGTAGCCCGTGAAGCAGGCGACCGTTCGAAAATCTCTGTTTACTCCGAGAATTCCGAAGTTGATCCAGTCGGCTCATGTGTCGGACCTAAAGGCCAGCGTGTTCAGGCGATTGTAAACGAGCTGAAGGGTGAAAAAATCGACATCGTCAACTGGTCGAATGATCCGGTCGAATTTGTTGCCAATGCCCTAAGCCCTTCCAAAGTTCTTGACGTCAATGTAAACGAGGAAGAAAAGGCGACAACAGTTGTTGTGCCTGATTATCAGCTTTCCCTTGCAATTGGCAAAAGAGGCCAGAATGCCCGTCTTGCAGCCAAACTGACAAACTGGAAAATTGATATTAAGAGTGAATCAGATGCTGTTCAAATGGGTATCTACCCTCGTGCCGGAGCAAATGTTCCGCTTGAAGACAGCGAAGATGACGAGCCGCTTTTTTCCTTCAGTGATGACGAACTAGACAAGTAAGAGGTGAGGCAATGTGAACAATCAAAGAAAAGTTCCGCTCCGCAAATGCGTGGCAACTGGAGAAATGAAACCTAAAAAAGAACTTGTTCGTATTGTCCGTTCAAAAGAAGGCGAAGTCTCCGTCGATCCCACAGGGAAGAAAAACGGGCGGGGAGCATACCTCTCTCTTGATAAAGACGCTATTTTGCAGGCGAAGAAGAAAAATGTCCTCGCAAACCATCTGCAAGTGAAAATCGAAGACAGCATCTATGAAGAATTGCTTCAGCTGGCTGAAAAGGAGAACCATTAATGTCAAAACAGCAATGGATGTCCTTACTGGGCCTTGCAAATCGGGCAAGAAAAATTGTTTCGGGGGAAGAGCTTGTCATTAAAGAAGTGCGGCAGTCCCGCGCGAAACTCGTTCTTCTCTCTCTGGATGCATCAGATAATACGGCCAAAAAGGTACATGACAAATGCAGCTATTATCGTATTCCTGTTGTTTCGGTCCCGGACCGGCATATGCTGGGCCAGGCGATTGGCAAAGATGCCCGGGTCGTTGTGGCAATCGTCGATTCAGGCTTTGCCTCTAAAATGAAAACCTTGCTCGATTAATTTCCTGGGGGTGACCATATGACGAAAATGAGAGTATACGAATATGCAAAAAAACAGAACATCTCTAGCAAGGATGTCATAACAGCCCTGCAGAGCATGAATGTAGAAGTCAGCAACCACATGTCAACGATTGACGATCATGTAATTGTTAAACTGGACGGAAAATACAAGGCAGATAAAAAAGAACCATCTAAATCAATTTCTGTCAAACAAAGGGAAGATCACAAAACGCCTATGCAAAAACAAGAGAATACTAACAACAAACCAGCCAATACAAATAAACCAGCAAACAAAGGCGGCAACAAGCCTTTCAATAAAGGAAAAACAAACAATCAAGCAAAAAAACCCGGCGGCAACAAGCGGGGAGGCAATCAGCGCAGACCTCAGGGAGCAGCTCCGGTTCAGCCTAAAAAAGAACTGCCGAGCAAAATTACGTTTACAGGCAGCCTGACAGTAGGCGAACTTGCTTCAAAGCTTCATAAAGAGCCTTCAGAAATCATCAAAAAGCTCTTTATGCTTGGAGTAATGGCCACAATCAACCAGGATCTTGACAAAGATTCAATTGAGCTGATTGCGGGTGAATACGGTGTAGAAGTCGAAGAGATCATTGTATTCGACGTAACAGAATTTGAAGGATATGAAACGGAAGATCAGGAAGAACAGCTTCAAATCCGTCCTCCTGTTGTAACGATCATGGGTCACGTTGACCACGGTAAAACAACGCTTCTTGACTCGATCCGCAACACAAAGGTAACAGCAGGCGAGGCTGGCGGAATCACGCAGCATATCGGTGCATACCAGGTTGTTGTCAACGATAAGAAGATTACCTTCCTTGATACACCGGGACATGCGGCGTTTACAACGATGCGTGCACGCGGAGCTCAAGTAACGGACATTACTATTCTTGTTGTTGCAGCTGATGACGGTGTTATGCCTCAGACAGTTGAAGCAATCAGCCATGCAAAAGCAGCTGAAGTGCCGATCATCGTAGCAGTAAATAAAATGGATAAAGAAGCAGCAAATCCTGACCGCGTGATGCAGGAGCTGACTGAATACGGTCTGGTTTCTGAAGCATGGGGCGGAGATACGATTTTTGTTCCGCTTTCAGCACTGTCCGGTGACGGTATCGAAGAACTGCTTGAGATGATTCTTCTTGTAAGTGAAGTAGAAGAATGGAAAGCAAATCCAAACCGTTCTGCAACGGGTACAGTTATTGAAGCGCAGCTTGATAAAGGCCGCGGTTCTGTTGCCACTCTGCTTGTACAGAACGGCACACTCCGCGTTGGGGACTCCATTGTAGTCGGCAACACATACGGACGCGTCCGTGCGATGGTCAATGATCTTGGAAGACGCGTGAAGGAAGTCGGACCATCGACTCCTGTTGAAATTACCGGCTTGAACGATGTGCCTCAGGCTGGCGACCAGTTCATGGTATTTGCAGATGAGAAAAAAGCGCGCCAGGTCGGTGAAGCCCGTGCCAGCAAACAAATTGACGAGCAGCGCAGAGAAGGCGCAAAACTAAGCCTTGACGACTTGTTTGAGCAAATCAAGCAGGGAGATATTAAAGATATCAACCTGATTGTTAAAGCTGACGTACAAGGTTCTGCCGAAGCACTTGCAGCATCTCTTAATAAAATTGATGTTGAAGGCGTAAAAGTGAAAATCATCATGACCGGAGTAGGTGCGATCACAGAATCCGATGTGATCCTTGCATCGGCATCAAATGCTATCGTCATCGGATTTAATGTCCGCCCTGATGGAAATGCTAAGAGAACGGCCGATGCCGAAAATGTTGACATTCGCCTTCACCGCATTATTTATAAAGTAATCGAAGAAATTGAAGCTGCCATGAAGGGTATGCTTGATCCGGAATTTGAAGAAAAAGTAATCGGCCAGGTTGAAGTCCGCCAGACGATTAAAGTTTCTAAAATCGGCACCATCGCCGGTTCATATGTAACGGACGGCAAAATCACACGTGACAGCAGCATCCGCGTAATCCGCGATGGCATCGTCGTATTTGAAGGCGAAGTGGATGTTCTGAAACGCTTCAAAGATGATGTGAAAGAAGTAGCACAGAACTACGAGTGCGGTATTACCATCAAAAACTTCAATGACATTAAAGAAGGAGACATCATTGAAGCTTACGTAATGGAAGAGATCGAACGCAAGTGATTGGATATGCGGAGTGCGAATGCATCATTTATGACGCACGGTCGCTGAAAGACAAACGGGCCGTTTTACAGCGTGTTTTAATGAGACTGAAGCAGAGGCTGAATGTCTCTGTTTCAGAAATTGATTTTCAGGATACATGGCAGAGGACAAAGATTGGCATAGCTGCCGTGACATCAAGTAAAGTTCAGACGGAAAAAGAAATTCAGAAGGCTCTTGCCATGATTGATTCTTTTCCGGAAATTGAGCGCACTGTAACCTCGTTTGATTGGTTTTAACGGTGAGGTGAAAGAAAGCATGAGTTTAAGAGCAAACAGAGTCGGCGAGCAAATGAAAAAAGAGCTTGGTGAGATCATCAGCCGCAAAATCAAGGACCCGCGCATCGGTTTCGTCACTGTAACAGATGTAAGAGTTTCGGGAGACCTTCAAATTGCAAAAGTCTATATTTCAGTTCTTGGGGACGCGGAAAAGAGAGAAAACACTCTTAAAGGCCTCGCAAAAGCCAAAGGATTTATCCGCTCTGAAATCGGACAGCGCATCAGGCTCAGAAAGACACCTGAGATTCTTTTTGAATTTGATGAATCGGTTGACTACGGCAACCGGATCGAAACGCTGATACACGAAATCAACCAGGAAAACAAGCAGGAAGACTAAAAGAAAGGATAGACATCTGTCTATCCTTTTCGTTTAGCCTGCAGACAGAAAGGCGGAACATGTTTCATGGAAGGTGTTTTATTAATACATAAGCCTGCAGGAATGACATCCCACGACTGTGTCGCGAAAATGAGAAGAATTGCAAAAACGAAAAAGGTGGGGCACACCGGCACGCTTGACCCGGATGTAACAGGCGTTTTGCCTGTGTGTCTTGGCCGCGCAACAAAGATCGTCGAGTATTTGACGGCAGAGTCAAAAACATATGAGGCAGAAGTGACCATCGGCATATCAACCGAAACAGAGGATGCGTCCGGTGAAATAGTCGAGAGAAAAGCCGTCAATGAAACGATTACAGATGAAATGGCCCTTGAGGCCCTCCGCAGTCTGACGGGTGAAATTGATCAAGTGCCCCCCATGTATTCTGCTGTCAAAATCGGAGGCAAAAAGCTGTATGAATACGCACGCGCAGGACAGACAATTGAGCGCCCTTCAAGAAAGATCACCGTTCATGAGATGACATTGCTGTCCAGTGTGCAGTCAGGCGGGGAAACAGCCTCTTTCCGCTTCAAAGTTTCATGCTCTAAAGGAACGTATGTGAGGACCCTTGCTGTCATGATCGGCGAACACCTCGGCTATCCGGCCCACATGTCCCGTCTCGTGCGGACAGGCTCAGGCTCATTTACCATTGACGAGTGCCATACCTTTGAAGAAATTGAAAAGGCGGCAGAAGAAAACCGTCTGCAGGAGCTTTTGATCCCGATTGGAACAGCTTTAAATCATTTGCCGAAACTTTCAATAAATGATACATTAGCAAAGAAAGTGAAAAACGGCACACTGCTTGAGGTTCCGGCAGGTTTAAACCCCGGTGCGGAATCCATTGCTGTGTACGGAGAAGACGGGACATGTCTTGCTATATACAGGCAGCATCCTGAAAAGCCTCACTTCCTAAAACCTTCCAAAGTCCTTGCAATTGACTGATGTGAAGAATGCTGATACAGAAAAGGTGAACCAGGCGTGAAGACGATTAAACTGACACATCCGCACTCTTTAAACAGTACTGAACTTCCTCCGCTTGCGATGGCCCTTGGCTATTTCGACGGGGTGCACCGCGGGCATCAGGAAGTCATCACCGCTGCCAGAAAACTGGCTGAAGAAAAAGGATTGAAAAGTGCGGTCATGACGTTTGATCCCCATCCTTCGGTGGTGCTTAGAAAAAATACGCAGCATGTAGAAGCCATTACGGCAGTTTCGGACAAAATCGAACTGATCGAGGATCTGCAGATCGACTATCTTTTTATCGTGAATTTTTCAGAAGCTTTTGCCGCTCTGCAGCCGCAGGAGTTTATTGACCAGTATATTATCAATCTGAATGTGAAACATGTGGTAGCCGGCTTTGATTACTCTTACGGGAGACTCGGAAAAGGCACAATGGAAACAATGCCGTTCCACTCGCGCAGCGCTTTTGACCAGACAGTGATCAGCAAGCAGACAGACCGCGACCGAAAAATCAGTTCCACCCTCATCAGGGAGGTTCTGAGAAACGGAGACGTTGAATATGCCTGCGCGCTTCTGAACAGGCCGCACAGGGTAAAAGGAACGGTTATTCACGGGGATAAGCGAGGTAGAACAATCGGCTTCCCGACAGCCAATATCGAGCTTGACAATGCCTATATCATTCCCCCGACAGGTGTATACGCTGTTCAATTCGAACTCGACGGGGAACGCTTTAACGGAGTCTGCAACATTGGCTACAAGCCAACATTTTATGATGATAAAAAACTCAAGCCCAGCATAGAAGTTCATATTTTCGAGTTTAATAATTCGATATATGGGAAGAATGTAGCTATATTCTGGTATAAACGGATCAGGAGCGAGCAGAAATTCGGTTCAATTGACGAACTGATTACGCAGATCGGAAAAGATAAAGCTTCCGCTGAGCAATTTTTTCAGAAACTGCAAGATTAATGCTTGCCTTCTGGCCCGAATAATAGTATTCTAATACTTGTAACTTTTATAACCATTGCTTGGCAAAACGATTCACCAACGTTTGCTCGGTAATTGGGGTTTTTAAATGAAGGAGGTGAATAGGATGGCAATCACTCAAGAACGTAAGAATGAAATTATCGCTGAGTACAGAACGCATGATACGGACACTGGTTCTCCAGAGGTTCAAATCGCTATCCTAACTGAGGATATTAACAATCTTAACGGACATTTGCGTGTTCACAAGAAAGACCACCACTCACGTCGCGGTCTTTTGAAAATGGTAGGTAAACGCCGTAATCTTTTGACGTACCTGCGCAATAATGACGTAACTCGTTATCGTGACCTGATCAACAAGCTTGGTCTACGCCGATAATCTTTTGAAAAAGCGGGAGAAATTCCCGCTTTTTTAGTGTACGAAAATAAAAATACCAGGATTTGCACGTGACCTATTTACATACCGGAATAACATTGATATGTTGAATTTAAATCGTTCATAATAATACATACCAGTATGTTGTGACATATGATGAGAGGAGTTCATTTTTATATGGGACAAGATAAACAAGTGTTCTCCATTGACTGGGCAGGCAGAGAACTGACTGTTGAAGTCGGCCAGCTTGCAAAGCAGGCAAATGGAGCGGCCATGATCCGCTACGGAGATACTGCCGTACTGAGCACGGCAACTGCATCAAAAGAACCAAAGACTGTCGACTTTTTCCCGCTGACTGTCAACTACGAGGAGCGTCTTTACGCTGTCGGTAAAATTCCGGGGGGCTTTATTAAAAGAGAAGGACGTCCGAGCGAGAAAGCAATTCTTGCAAGCCGCCTGATTGACCGTCCCCTTCGTCCTCTGTTTGCAGATGGATTCCGCAATGAAGTTCAGGTTGTCAGCATCGTCATGAGTGTGGACCAGGACTGCTCATCTGAAATGGCAGCCATGTTCGGATCTTCTCTGGCACTGACGGTTTCAGACATTCCGTTTGAAGGCCCGATTGCCGGCGTCGTTGTCGGCCGTGTAGACAGCCAGTTTGTAATCAATCCAACGGTTGAGCAAATGGATAAAAGTGATATCCACCTTGTTGTTGCCGGAACGAAGGATGCAATCAACATGGTTGAAGCAGGTGCGGATGAAGTACCTGAAGAAATCATGCTTGAAGCGATCATGTTCGGCCATAATGAGATTAAGCGCCTTATTGCTTTCCAGGAAGAAATCGCTGCAGCTGTAGGAAAAGAAAAATCGGAAGTAAAGCTTTACACACTTGATGCAGAGCTTGAAAAAGGCATTCGCGAAATGGCTGAGAAAGATCTGCTTTCAGCTATTCAGGTGCAGGAGAAGCATGCCCGCGAAGAAGCAATCAATGAAGTCAAAAAAACAGTGGTTGCACACTTCGAAGAGCAGGAAGCTGAAGCTGACACTTTAAAACAGGTAAAAGAAATTCTTTCTAAATTAGTGAAGCAGGAAGTCCGCCGCCTGATCACAGAAGACAAAGTGCGCCCGGATGGCCGTAAGGTTGATGAAATCCGTCCTCTTTCTTCTGAAGTCGGCATGCTATCCCGGACACACGGTTCCGGCCTGTTTACACGCGGACAGACGCAGGCTCTCAGCATTTGTACTTTAGGTGCACTTGGAGACGTTCAAATTCTTGACGGTCTTGGCCTTGAAGAGACGAAGCGTTTTATGCATCATTACAACTTCCCTCTGTTCAGCGTAGGGGAAACCGGATTTATGCGCGGTCCCGGACGCAGGGAAATCGGACATGGAGCACTTGGCGAAAGAGCCCTTGAACCTGTTATTCCGTCAGAAAAAGACTTCCCTTATACAGTCCGTCTCGTATCAGAGGTTTTGGAATCAAACGGTTCTACTTCACAGGCAAGCATCTGTGCAAGCACGCTTGCCATGATGGATGCCGGTGTTCCTTTGAAAGCCCCTGTAGCAGGTATTGCGATGGGTCTTGTTAAATCAGGAGATCATTATTCTGTTCTGACTGATATTCAGGGCATGGAAGATCATTTAGGCGACATGGACTTTAAAGTGGCCGGAACTGCAAAAGGCGTTACCGCTCTTCAAATGGATATTAAAATCGACGGACTTTCCCGCGAAATTCTTGAAGAAGCGCTTCTGCAGGCGAAAAAAGGACGCATGGAGATTCTTGAGTCAATGCTTGCAACAATAAAAGAGCCGCGTACAGAGCTTTCACCATATGCACCAAAAATTCTGATGATGGCCATTAATCCTGATAAAATCCGTGATGTCATTGGACCAAGCGGAAAACAAATCAATAAAATCATCGAAGAAACTGGCGTGAAAATTGACATTGAACAAGACGGAACAGTCTTCATCTCTTCAACAAACGAAGAAATGAACCAAAAAGCGAAACAGATTATTGAAGACATTGTCCGCGAAGTAGTCGTAGGACAGCTGTACTTGGGTAAAGTAAAACGCGTTGAAAAATTTGGTGCGTTCGTTGAAATTTTCAATGGCAAAGACGGTTTAGTACACATTTCTGAACTTGCAGAAGAGCGCGTCGGAAAAGTTGAAGATGTTGTTAAAATCGGTGATGAGTTGCTTGTCAAAGTAACTGAAATTGATAAACAGGGTCGCGTCAACCTTTCAAGAAAAGCCGTTCTCCGTGAACAGAAAGAAAAAGAAAAGCAAAATTCTTAACGTGTAGAAGCCAGAATATCCAGTCTGGCTTCTTTTTGCTTTTTGGCTTTAATGAACGAAAAAGGCGATTCCGCTTTTCGTGGTGTCCAGCTTCATCGCCTAGCTCCTCGGCCAGAACGGCTCCGATGTAAAAAGCAAAACCGGCTTTTTTCATCGGATCCTTTTCTGTCCTTCGGAGCTGAGCAAGGCGATTCCGCTTTTCGTGGTGTCCAGCTCCGCCTCCCAGTCCTTCCGTCAGAACAAAATCCCCCAAAAAGTCAAACCCGGACTTTTCGGGTGATTTCTTTTCTGCCTGTCAGGACTAAACGGTCGGCTACGCATTTCTGGTGTCCAGCTCCATCGCTCAGCTCTTCTGTCAGAACAAATCCGGCTAAAAAGTCAAACCCGGACTTTTTAGCCGGATTCTTATCTGACTCCCGGAGCTAAACGAGCGATTCCGCTTTTCTGGTCTACCTCGTCCCCCCGATACATATTTTCTAGTAAAAAGGGGGAAGACATACATGAAGAGGTTCCGATTGCTTGGCATAATCATGCTGATGCTGCTGACAGCAGCTGTCATACAGAATCCGTTTACGTCTGCCTATGTGACGACGATGAAACAGGAAAACGTCGCTGCTGTAAAGCAGCAGGATGAATTGTATGAAACGATTGCAGCCAAAATGAAAGACTATGAAAAGCCTGCCCAGGATGCCGTCATACATACCGTCTGGAAAGCTACACCGGGCTATAACGGGCTGTCTGTAGATGCAGAAGCCTCGTACAAAAAAATGAAAAAAAATGGCGTCTTTGATGAAAAGCTTCTTGTTTTTAAACAAGTCAGCCCCCGGGTTCACTTGAACGATCTGCCTCCTGCGCCTATTTACAGAGGCCATCCTGAAAAGCCCATGGTTGCTTTTCTGATTAACGTCGCATGGGGAAATGAATACTTGCCGGACATGCTGCGCGTTTTAAAAAAGCATGGGGTAAAAGCTTCTTTTTTCCTCGAAGGAAGATGGGCTGAACAGAATCCTGACCTCGTCGCGCAACTTTCAGACGGAGGCCATGATATC
Organism: Metabacillus sp. cB07; assembly: GCF_016839225.1. Lineage (NCBI taxonomy): Bacteria > Bacillati > Bacillota > Bacilli > Caryophanales > Bacillaceae > Metabacillus > Metabacillus sp. cB07. The sequence goes on from NZ_CP069296.1 coordinate 1,928,202, forward strand.
GGCAACCATTCCTATTCCCATCCTGATATGGCCAGACTGACTTCAGACGAAACGAAGAGGCAGATAACTAGGACTAATGAAATCATCAAAGGACAGACAGGAAAACAGCCTGTCTGGTTTGCGCCCCCAAGCGGAAGCTTCAGGCAGGAAACCATTGCAGCTGCCGCAGAATATAACATGAAAACCGTCCTTTGGACCGTAGATACGATTGACTGGCAAAAGCCTGCGCCAAATGTTTTAGTTGAACGTGTCATGAAAAAAGTCCATAATGGGGCTATGATTCTCATGCACCCGACAGAATCTTCTTCGAAAAGCCTGGAAACGCTGATTACATCCATTAAGCAAAAGGGCTACAGCTTTGGAAATGTAACGATGCTGATGGACGAAAAGCGGATTCGGGCACCTGAATGATGACAGAGGAGTGCATAATGCGGATCCTTGGAAGCATTGATAGGAGGAACAAGCTTGATAAAAAAATATACATGCCAAAACGGCGTAAGAGTTGTGCTCGAAAATATTCCCCATGTGAGATCAGTTGCAATCGGGGTATGGATCGGCACAGGATCAAGAAATGAAAATGAAAAAAACAACGGCATTTCACACTTTTTGGAGCACATGTTCTTTAAAGGGACAAAAACAAGATCAGCACGTGAAATTGCTGAATCTTTCGACAGCATCGGCGGTCAAGTAAACGCTTTTACTTCTAAAGAGTACACTTGCTATTACGCCAAAGTGCTTGATGAGCATTCTGATTTCGCGCTAGAAGTGCTTTCTGACATGTTTTTCAACTCCACTTTTGATGAGATTGAACTTAAGAAAGAGAAAAACGTCGTTTATGAAGAAATTAAAATGTATGAAGATACGCCTGATGATATCGTTCACGACCTTCTCAGCAGAGCAACCTACGGCAATCATCCCCTGGGATATCCGATTCTCGGAACGGAAGAAACCCTTGCTAAGTTTGAGAGCGACACATTAAGAGACTATATGGAACAATACTACACTCCTGAAAATGTGGTCATTTCTGTTGCCGGAAATATTTCTGAGAGCTTCATTAAAGAAGTTGAAAAACAGTTCGGGTCATTTGAAACATCCAAAAAAGGAACCGAAATTTCAGCTCCTGCTTTTATGACCGAGAAACTCGCACGGAAAAAAGATACAGAGCAGGCTCACCTTTGCATTGGTTTTGACGGCCTTCAGGTCGGACATGAAAAGATTTATGACCTGATCGTACTGAACAACGTTCTTGGAGGCAGCATGAGCTCAAGACTTTTCCAGGATGTAAGAGAGCAAAAAGGCCTCGCATACTCCGTGTTCTCATACCATTCATCCTATCAGGATAATGGTATGCTGACGATTTATGGAGGAACGGGCCGGGCGCAGCTTGATGTCCTGTTTGAAACCATTCAGGAAACACTTGAGGTCCTTAAAAGAGACGGCATTACGCAAAAAGAGCTGACAAACAGCGTTGAGCAAATGAAGGGCAACCTCATGCTCAGTCTTGAAAGCACAAACAGCCGCATGAGCCGAAACGGCAAAAATGAGCTCCTTCTTGGACGCCACAGAAGCTTGGATGAAATGATTGAAAAAATTAATGAAGTAACAGCTGATAACGTAAATGCTCTTGCAAAACAGCTGTTTACAGATGAGTATTCCGTTGCGCTTATAAGCCCTGATGGAAAGCTTCCTTCTTCTCTTCGTTAACTTCCCGGACCTGCCTTCAAAGCAGGTCTTTTTTTTGTGTGCGGGGATATATATGTTAAAAAGGAGGCTTCCTGAACATGAGACTGAGCGAGCTTAGCGGAAAAGAAATCGTCGATGTTAAGAGAGCGGAAAGACTCGGCATTCTGGGGCAGACCGATCTTGAAATCAATGAAAAAACCGGCCAAATAACCGCCCTAGTGATTCCGTCCGTTAAATGGTTTGGATTCAGAAAGCAAGGTGACGAAATTAGGGTTCCGTGGACCCACATTAAAAAGATTGGCTCAGATATGATCATTCTGGACATAGAAGATCATCAGATCAAGCTTCTTGAGTAAAAGCGATTGGCGTGCCAATCGCTTTTTTTTTATGCGTTTTAATGCTTCAAAGACTATCACCCTGCATGGCGTTTTGACATAAGATGCTTAAGTAAGTTCACTATGAGTTTATTTATTTGAATATAGACATCGCGAAAAAGTAGGTGAAAGGGTCGTATGTTAACAGGACTTAATATAGCAGTCATTGGGGGAGATGCCCGGCAGCTTGAGGTGATCAGAAAGCTTACAGAACTGGATGCAAAACTGTTTTTAATCGGTTTTGATCAGCTGGACCATGGCTTTACCGGTGCCGCAAAGCTTAAGCTTGCCGAACTGCGGTTTGAAGAAATAGATGTGATCATTTTGCCTGTTCCCGGAACAAACCTTGAAGGCCATGTCGATACCATTTTCTCTAATGAAGAAGTCGTGCTGACGGAGGAGCTTATTGCAAGGACGCCTCCTCACTGCGTCATTTATTCCGGCATCAGCAATTCATACTTAAACGGAATAATCCAGGAAACGAAAAGAGAGCTGGTTCAGCTGTTCGAACGTGATGATGTGGCCATTTATAATTCCATTCCCACCGTAGAAGGAACCATCATGATGGCCATTCAGCACACGGATTTTACCATTCACGGTTCGAAAATTGCGGTCCTCGGACTCGGACGCGTAGGCATGAGTGTAGCACGGACATTTTCAGCTTTGGGGGCTAAAGTAAAGGTCGGGGCAAGAAAATCGTCGCATATTGCACGGATTATTGAAATGGGGCTGCAGTCCTTTAAACTTGAGGATTTGGAGAAGGAAGTAACAGATGCCGATATTTGCATCAATACGATTCCCCATCAGATTGTTACGGCAAAAGTAATTTCAAAGATGCCTCCACACACGCTGATTATCGACCTTGCTTCAAAGCCGGGCGGAACGGATTTTAAATATGCTGAGAAAAGAGGCATTAAAGCACTGCTTGCACCGGGACTTCCGGGGATTGTTGCCCCAAAAACAGCCGGTCAGATTGTTGCCAACGTCCTCTCATCATTGCTTTTGGAGGAGTTTTCTAAACGAAAGGGGCCATCATCATGAAAGTACAAGGCAAACGGATCGGATTCGGCCTGACTGGTTCACACTGCACCTATGACGCTGTTTTCCCGCAGATAAAACGGCTGATTGACGAGGGAGCGGATGTGATGCCGGTCGTCACAAACACAGTGAAAATGACAAATACGAGATTCGGCGAAGGAGCCGAGTGGATCAAAAAAATCGAGGAGCTTACTGGCCACAAAGCCATTGATTCTATTGTAGGGGCTGAGCCGCTTGGCCCGAAGATTCCTCTGGACTGTATGGTTGTCGCACCGCTTACAGGCAATTCCATGAGCAAACTCGCAAACGCAATGACAGAATCTCCTGTCCTTATGGCAGCAAAAGCAACTCTCAGAAACCATAAACCGGTTGTTCTCGGCATTTCAACAAATGACGGTCTTGGACTGAACGGTGCGAATTTAATGCAGCTGATGGCTGCCAAAAATATTTATTTTATACCGTTCGGCCAGGATGCGCCATTTCAAAAGCCGAATTCGCTTGTTGCTAAAATGGATCTGCTTTTGGAAACAGTAGAGGCAGCACTTGAGCATACACAGTTTCAGCCGGTCATTATTGAAAAATTCCGGGATGACGAATAAGCCTCTTCCTGCTAGAATAGAAGGCAAGAAAAATCATGGTTGTATAATGTATACACCTGGTCTATGATAAACTAATACACAATATGACATGAAGTTATTCCGGAAACCGCCGGATATTCGCGGAAGGGGCTATGATTGATGAGTACAAATGGTTATCACGTTGCTGTCCTCGGTGCAACAGGGGCTGTAGGCCAGCAAATGCTAAAAACGCTTGAAGAACGGAACTTTCCGGTATCAAAGCTGACGCTGCTGTCGTCAGAACGGTCTGCAGGCAAAAAAGTCCTCTTTAGAGGAGAAGAACATATTGTTCAGGCTGCATCTCCCGAAAAATTTGAAGGAGTTCAAATTGCTCTTTTCAGCGCTGGCGGAAGCATTTCCAAAATCTTTGCTCCAGAGGCTGTGAAGCATGGTGCGATCGTTGTGGACAATACGAGTGCATTCCGCATGGCTCAAGATGTTCCTCTTGTTGTGCCTGAAGTAAACGAAGAAGACCTTAAATTACACAAAGGCATTATTGCTAATCCGAACTGCTCAACGATTCAAATGGTTGCTGCGCTTGAGCCGCTGAGAAAAGCCCACGGATTAAACAAAGTAATCGTATCAACTTACCAGGCTGTTTCAGGATCAGGCGCTGCTGCGATTGAAGAGCTGAAAACACAGTCAGAGGCGATTCTTTCCGGAAAGGATTTCACACCGGAAATCCTTCCTGTTAAAGGCGATAAAAAACATTTTCAGATTGCGTTTAATGCGATTCCGCAAATCGATAAATTTGAAGACAACGGATTTACGTTTGAAGAAATGAAAATGATGAACGAAACAAAGAAGATCATGCATATGCCGGAGCTTGAAATTGCTGCAACTTGTGTGAGAATTCCGGTTGAAACAGGACACTCTGAATCTGTCTATATTGAACTTGATTCAGATACTGTTGGAGTGTCTGACATCCGTGAGCTTTTAAAAGAAGCTCCGGGAGTAACGCTTCAGGATGACCCAAGTGCACAGCTGTATCCGATGCCAGCTGATTGTGTCGGCAAAAATGATGTGTTTGTAGGGCGCATCCGCAAAGATCCGGACCGTGCAAACGGCTTCCATTTATGGATTGTGTCTGATAATCTTTTAAAAGGCGCTGCATGGAATTCTGTGCAAATTGCAGAAAGCCTTGTTCAGCTGAAGTTAGTATAAGAAGGTTCAGGAGAGAGCAAGGGTACATAATGCCTGCTCTCTTCTCTTACGTATAGAGTCGGGGTGTTAGGATGAAATTGATCGTACAAAAATTCGGCGGGACGTCAGTAAAAGACGATCACGGCCGAAAAATGGCTTTGAATCATATAAGAGAAGCGTTAAAAGAGCAGTATAAAGTGGTCGTTGTCGTCTCGGCAATGGGCAGAAACGGTGATCCGTATGCAACGGATTCCCTTTTAAATCTGCTTTACGGAGGCAGTGCATCGATTTCAAAGCGCGAACAGGATATGCTCCTATCATGCGGGGAAACGATTTCTTCCGTGGTATTTACGAGCATGCTGAAATCAGAAGGCATTGCAGCTGCCGCTTTAAGCGGGGCACAGGCAGGCTTTTTAACAAATGAAGACTTTACGAATGCAAAAATTCTCGACATGAAGTGCGAACGTCTGAGAAGAGAGCTTGACCGTCACGATGTGGTTGTCGTTGCAGGTTTTCAGGGAGCGGCAAAATCCGGTGACATCACAACCATCGGCAGAGGCGGAAGCGACACATCTGCAGCAGCACTTGGAGCAGCCTTGGATGCGGATTTCATCGATATTTTTACAGATGTAGAAGGGGTTATGACGGCTGATCCTAGAATTGTTGAATCAGCAAAGCCGCTGACCACAGTCACATATACGGAAATCTGCAATCTTGCTTATCAGGGTGCTAAGGTCATCCATCCAAGAGCGGTGGAGATTGCCATGCAGGCGAAAGTACCAATCAGAATCCGTTCCACGTACTCATCCGGTCAGGGAACACTCGTGACCTCCCATCATTCTGAAAAGCTCGGCAGTGATCTTCAAGAGAGGTTGATTACCGGCATTGCCCACGTTCCGAATGTGACGCAGCTGAACGTTACGGCAAAAGATGGACAGTATGAGGTGCAGACAGAAGTATTCAAAGCAATGGCACGCGCAGGCATCAGCGTTGACTTCTTCAACATCACACCAAGTGCAGTCATCTATACGGTTTCTGAGGACGTAACGGATGACGCAGTAAGAATACTGAAAAGCATGGGATATGACCCTGCTGTTAAACGCCACTGTGCGAAAGTTTCCACAGTTGGAGCAGGCATCGCAGGAGTACCGGGAGTAACAGCGAAAATTGTGACGGCCCTGTCGGAAGAAGGTATTCAAATTCTCCAGTCGGCAGATAGTCATACTACAATTTGGGTATTAGTAAAAGAGGAAGATATGATCAGCGCTGTCAATGCTCTGCATAGCGCATTTGATCTCTCTGAATAAAAGACAGAAACTTAGAAAGAAGAAGAGGAGTGGCACAATGATTGACTTTGGCAGTATTTCAACAGCCATGGCAACACCATTTGACAAAAACGGCAACATTGATTTTCAAAAGACTACCCAGCTAGTTGATTACCTGATCAATAATGGGTCAGATTCACTTGTTGTGGCAGGAACGACAGGAGAATCTCCTACTCTGACATCTGAGGAAAAAATGGCACTGCTTAAGCATGTCGTTCAGGCTGCCGGCGGAAGAGTTCCTGTTATAGCGGGAACAGGAAGCAATAACACCAAGGATTCCATTGATCTGACCAAAAAAGCGGAAGCAGCAGGCGCCGACGCCATTATGCTTGTCGCACCATATTATAATAAACCAAGCCAGGAAGGGATGTATCAGCATTTCAAAACGATTGCAGCATCCACAAAACTTCCTGTCATGATCTATAACGTCCCCGGCAGAACAGTTGTCAGCATTTCACCTGCAGTGATCGCAAGACTTGCTGAACTTCCAAATGTCGTTGCAGTAAAAGAAGCAAGCGGGGATCTTGAAGCAATGGCAGAAATCATTTCATCAACGCCTGAAGATTTTGCTGTATATTCAGGAGATGACGGTTTAACGCTTCCGGCACTTGCAATTGGAGGCAGAGGGGTCGTATCTGTTGCGTCCCACATTATCGGAAATGAAATGCAGGAGATGATCTCTGCATTCAGAAGCGGTGAAACAGTACGTTCAGGAGCTATTCACAGAAAACTGCTGCCGGTTATGCAGCAGCTGTTCAAAGCGCCTAGCCCTGCTCCTGTAAAAACGGCTCTTCAGCTAAGAGGCCTTGACGTCGGCCCCGTCAGACTTCCGCTTTTGGCGCTGACTGAAAGTGAAAGAAACGAACTTATTGCCGTGCTGTCTAAATTAAAGTAAGCATGAGAAGATCGAGTCTATAACAAGGACTCGGTCTTTTTTTGGTTCTTTTCGCAGTTTTCGTCAGCGCGTCAGATTATTTCCTTGTATTCCAATTCTTTCTTCAGTTATAATAGGCATTAGTTGTATTGGACGGGTTCAGGGAGGATTACCAATTGAATATACAGACAGAAAACATCAAGATCATTGCCCTAGGCGGAGTTGGAGAAATAGGCAAGAACTTGTATGTCATTGAAATCGATCATAACATCTTCATTGTCGACGCTGGATTGATGTATCCAGAAGCCGGGATGCTGGGGATTGATATGGTCATTCCTGACATTACATACTTGCGGGAAAATGCAGATCGGGTAAAGGGCATCTTTTTAACCCACGGTCACGACGAGAATATTGGCGGAGTTTTCTATGTTCTCAGACATTTGTCCATACCGGTCTACGGAACGAAACTGACTCTTGCACTGGTTTCCCAGAAAGTAAAAGAACTTAACCCTAAGCAAAAAGCAGAATATGTCGAAGTTGATTCATCAACTGTTCTGGATTTTGAAGGAGTAAAGGTTTCTTTCTTCAGAACCATACACAGCATTCCTGACTCTGTCGGTGTTTGCTTCCATACTTCACTTGGAGCGATCGTGCACACAGGTGACTTTAAATTTGATACAACTCCTGTTTTGAATGCACGCACTGATTTAGGGAAAATGGCCATGATCGGCGAAGAAGGCGTACTTTGTCTTCTTTCAGACAGCACAAATGCAGAAAGACCCGGATTCACAGCCTCTGAAACAGGTGTCGGACAAGAGATATCTGATGCGATGTACAGTGCAAAAGGCAGAACGATTGTTGCCATCTACGCATCGAACATCAACCGGATTGTTCAAGTCATTCATGCAGCCGCTGAAAATAACAGAAAGCTTGTCCTGCTTGGAAACTCAATTAAAAATGTTTATGAAATGGCAGAAAAATTAGGATACATCACCGAAAGTGAGAATATCATCATACCCGTCCAAGAGATCGATACCTATCCTAAGCATGAGGTTGCCGTCCTTACAACAGGTCATCAGGGAGAGCCGTTAACGGTTCTTAACCGCATGGCAAAAGGCGCCCATAAACAAATAAAGATTGAAGCAGATGATACAGTTATTATTTCTGCTACACCAGTACCAGGTAATGAGCTTCATTTTTCAAAAACAGTCGACCTGCTTTACCGGGCAGGCGCAAGCGTAGTATTCGGCCAAAAACAGATTCATGTATCAGGACATGGAAGCCAGGAAGAGCTGAAACTTATGCTGAACATCATGAAGCCGAAGTATTTCATGCCTGTTAATGGCGAGTTTAAAATGCAGAAAGCTCATGCAAAGCTTGCCGTATCTGCAGGGATTGATGAAGAAAACATCTTTCTTGTTGAAAAAGGCGATGTAGTTGAATTCAGTGAACATAAAGCGAAATCTGTTTCGAAGGTTCCTGCAGGGAACGTTCTGATTGACGGCTTAGGTGTCGGAGACATTGGAAACATCGTTCTCAGAGACCGGAGACTTCTTTCACAGGACGGCATCCTGATTGTCGTCGTTACGCTGGACAGAAGCAAAAAAACGATGATATCAGGACCTGAGATCATCTCAAGAGGCTTCGTCTACGTAAGAGAATCAGAAGAGCTGATCCAAAAAGCATCAGGCATGGTAACGGAAATCGTTGAAAAAAGCATGCAGGGCACAGGCATCGAATGGTCAGCCCTCAAGCTCAACATCCGCGAATCACTGAACCGCTTCCTCTTCGAACAAACGAAGCGCAGACCGATGATTTTGCCGATTATTATGGAAGTTTAATAAAGAAGAGGCTGAAATTTAAGTGTTTCAGCACTTTAAAGATCCGAACTGGGGATTAACTAGTTCGGATTTTTTCTGTGTTAAAGACTTTTCACCTGAAATATTCGGTTATTTAATGCTTTTATTAGTAATGTCATGGACCTATGTGTGATGCAGCTTCCTAGAAAGCAACCACTTCTATTTAAAATGGTTCATCATTTGTTGGTCTTTCCCCATAGAACCGAGTTTTCTGGATAAGTGCCTTCAACTTGATAATTCTTCTGTTTGATGGTTTAAATCATTCGGATAAGTGCCCTCAACCTGAGAATCCTTCAGTTTGATGGTTCTAGACTTCCTGATAAGTGCCCTCAACCTGAGAATCCTTCAGTTTGATGGTTCTAGACTTCCTGATAAGTGCCCTCAACCTGAGGATCCTTCAGTTTGATGGTTCTAAACTTCCTGATAAGTGCCCTCAACGAAGAAAACTCCAGTGGACTGAAGCGGAAGGCACTTGACTCCTGCGGGATGAAGAGCGCACGGAAGATCCCGCAAGCGCAGCGAGGAAGCTTCCGGCGCTCCCCGCGGAAAGCAAGTGACTGGAGCGCAAGGGAACGGGTACGATTTGAAATTTCTTTCACCCTGGTGCCGAAAGAAACGGGTATTAACGATAAATCACCTTTCACAAGATAAAACTATAAACATTCAAAACACCGCTTCCGCTTTACCGAAGAATGTTTTTCCCTCTTCCTGCTCATAATAAAAGCATTCATAACAGGAAGGAAGAATGCAGATGAACCGCTACATACAGGAAAATTCCGAACAAAATCCGGATAAACAGGACGGAAAAGAACCAAGCCTTGTCGAAAAAATCCAGCAGCTCGGATCAACAAATGTTCCTCAGCTCTCACAGGACTCAAGAATACACTGCCTCACCATTATCGGACAGATTGAAGGCCACATTCAGCTGCCGCCGCAAAACAAAACAACAAAATATGAGCACGTTATTCCGCAAATCGTTGCAATCGAGCAAAACCCTAAAATCGAAGGCCTCCTGATTGTGCTGAATACGGTTGGAGGGGATGTTGAAGCCGGCCTTGCAATCGCTGAGATGCTTGCTTCCCTGTCAAAACCTACTGTATCCATCGTCCTTGGCGGAGGCCATTCCATCGGCGTACCAATTGCCGTTTCCTGCGATTATTCGTTTATAGCAGAAACCGCAACGATGACCATTCATCCCGTTAGGCTCACAGGCCTTGTCATCGGTGTGCCGCAGACGTTTGAGTACCTTGATAAAATGCAGGACAGGGTCGTGAATTTTGTAACAAAGCATTCAAATATCACTGAAGAGAAATTTAAAGAGCTCATGTTTTCTAAAGGCAATTTAACCCGTGACATCGGAACGAATGTAGTCGGCAACGACGCGGTTCAGTACGGGCTGATCGACGGAGTGGGCGGAGTCGGCCAGGCGATCATGAAGCTGAATGAACTGATTGGTAAGGATAAAGGCAAGGAAGAGGAGAAGATGCTGCAATGATCCTATATACTTCTATGCCGGAGGAGCTGATTTTCCCGGCAGAGGCAAAAGAGTACAGAGCATTTTCCTTTGTTGAGTGCAACGGCGTGCAAATGCAGGTGAGACAGACAGAAGGAAATGAATATGAAGTAGTCCGTATCCTCAGCACCAATCCGGAAGACTATTTAAATGAACAGTACTCTCCCGGACAAAAAATTACGATGTCATTCTCGTTTTCTCCATAATATGCTATACTTAAGCTACACAAACATGTCCGCAGCCCTCAGTTGGCTGCTTTCTTTGTTTGCAAGAGGGCGAATGCCTTCGGCAAATTTTCTGCACAGGTGATAATGAAATGGCCAAACAAAAAAGAAGACAAAAGAAAAAAAATGACAACTGGCGCGAAACACTGAAATTTGAGCTGATTGGCCTTGGTATCCTTGCGATAGCGCTGATTGCCATATCAAGCCTGGGATTTGTAGGCAAGACAGTGGTCTATGTGTTCAGGTTTTTCATCGGAGAATGGTTTATGGCAGCTTTAATCGGCATGCTGATCCTGGCGGGCTTTATCATGTGGAACAGAAGATGGCCGCATTTGGTTTCAAGGCAGATGGTCGGACTTTACTGTCTGCTTGCAGCCATCCTGCTTCTCAGCCATGTCACGCTGTTTCAAATGCTCACCAAAAAGGGAGCACTTACTTCTCCCAGTGTCATAACAAACACATGGGAACTGTTTTTCATGGAAGTAAACGGACAGATCCGAACGCCGGACCTTGGAGGGGGCATGATTGGAGCCATCCTTTTTGCAGCTTCCTTTTACTTATTTGCAGCAGCAGGTTCAAAGATCATTTCGTTCATACTGATTCTTGTCGGAATTGTCCTGATTACAGGAAGATCGCTTGGAACTACGCTCGGAAAAATAGCCGTGCCATTTTTCCGCTTTATGAAAAATCAGGCCATTGCTTTTATGGAGGACATGAAGAACCTTCCGCAATCAATAAAAAATGCAAGACAGCAAGAAGAAGCAAAACCGAAGAAAGCCAAAAAGCAGCGCAGGCATGAGGAAGAAGACGATGCTGAGGAAGAAGAAGCAGAAATCGTGCATGTAGAACCCATCATCTCAAGTTTCGCAGACAAAGATGAACGCGAGCCTGAGCCGGCAGTACATTTTCAGGAGGAAGCAAAGCCTGAACAGACGAGAACACCTAAAAAGAAGCCGGATGCAGAGTCTGCAGAAGAATTGTCAGGACCTCCAATTACCTTCACGGAGGTAGAAAACAAATCGTACGCACTTCCTTCCCTTGACCTGCTTTCGCAGCCGAAGGTGAACAGCCAGCAAACCGATAAGAAAAACATCTATGAAAATGCGCGTAAGCTGGAAAAAACCTTTCAAAGCTTCGGGGTAAAAGCCAAAGTAACGCAGGTTCATCTCGGACCGGCAGTAACGAAGTACGAAGTCTATCCTGATGTTGGCGTAAAGGTAAGCAAAATTGTGAACCTGAGTGATGACCTTGCTCTTGCGCTTGCAGCGAAAGATATCCGCATAGAGGCGCCGATTCCAGGCAAATCCGCCATCGGGATAGAGGTCCCCAATTCAGAAATTGCGATGGTATCCCTGCGCGAGGTGCTTGAATCAAAAGCGAACGACCGCCCGGATGCCAAGCTTCTCATGGGTCTTGGCCGCGATATTTCAGGAGATGCTGTACTTGCTGAAATGAACAAAATGCCTCATCTGCTCGTTGCCGGATCAACCGGAAGCGGAAAGAGTGTCTGTATAAACGGCATTATTACAAGCATTCTGATGAGAGCGAAACCGCATGAAGTAAAAATGATGATGATTGATCCGAAAATGGTCGAGCTTAACGTTTACAATGGTATTCCTCACCTGCTCGCACCAGTGGTGACAGACCCGAAAAAGGCATCACAGGCACTCAAAAAGGTCGTAAACGAAATGGAAAGAAGATATGAGCTGTTCTCTCATACAGGCACGAGAAACATTGAAGGATATAACGAATATATCCGCCGGTCAAACCTTGAAGAAGGGACGAAAAATCCGGAATTCCCTTATATTGTTGTCATCGTTGACGAGCTTGCGGATTTGATGATGGTTGCCTCATCTGATGTGGAGGACAGCATTACCCGCCTGTCGCAAATGGCGCGTGCTGCAGGCATTCACCTGATTATCGCCACGCAGCGGCCGTCAGTGGATGTCATCACCGGTGTCATTAAAGCAAATATTCCTTCAAGGATTGCCTTCAGCGTATCTTCTCAGACCGATTCACGCACAATACTCGACATGGGAGGCGCTGAAAAGCTTCTTGGCCGGGGGGACATGCTCTTCCTTCCGGTTGGTGCATCCAAGCCTGTAAGGGTACAGGGTGCTTTTCTGTCCGATGAAGAAGTGGAGAAAGTCGTTTCGTACGTGATTTCCCAGCAGAGAGCACAATACCAGGAAGAAATGATGCCGTCTGAGACACCGGAAGTAAAAGAAGAAGTGAACGATGATCTGTATGACGATGCTGTTCAGCTCGTTCTTGAAATGCAGACGGCTTCTGTATCCATGCTGCAAAGACGGTTCCGTGTCGGCTATACCAGAGCGGCAAGACTGATTGATGCAATGGAAGACAGAGGCGTTGTCGGACCATACGAGGGCAGCAAGCCGAGAGAGGTCCTGATCTCTAAAGATCACTATGATGAAGTAAGCTCGTAAAGAAAGGCAGCCAGTGCCTTTCTTTTTTTGTGCTCTCATCATCGTAATGTAACTGCCGTTAATGGAAACGGAAAAGCGCGTTTTGAAAGCCGGAAAACAGCATTCTCTTCATAAATAGGAAATAACGAACAGAAAATAACGAATCTTATTTGTGAGCATTTCTCTATAAATGTTATACAGCTAGTGAGAAAGTGCTATCTCTTTTTCGACAAATTTATCAATTTTCTATTTATTTATTTTAAAATACATGGTATATTATTTTCGATTAGAGAAAGGGTATAACATCAGATGTCTGATCTCTTAATTGGAACGATTGGACGGAGGCTAAGTATGACTATTAAAACAGATAACCGTCATTTATATTTGCAGGTCATAGATCGCATTAAAGAAGATATTGAAAATGGAACATACGTAGAAAAAGAAAAGCTTCCTTCTGAATTTGAGCTTTCCAAAAAGCTTGGAGTAAGCCGCGCGACCCTCAGAGAAGCGCTCCGCATACTCGAAGAAGAAAACGTCATTATCCGCCGCCATGGTGTAGGGACCTTCATAAACTCCAAACCTCTCTTTACTTCAGGCATAGAACAATTAAACAGTGTGACTCAAATGATTGAACAGGCCAATATGCAGCCTGGCACCATTTTTCTTTCATCACAAGTCAACAGTCCGTCAGAGGACGATGTTAAGCGGTTTAAATGCCGTGCAAGCGATGACATTTTTCTTCTCGAGCGGGTTAGAACGGCAAATGGAAAACCGGTCGTTTATTGCCTGGATAAAATTCCGAGGCATATCCTTCCGGCGTCTTTTGTACATGAACAGGAATCATTGTTTGAACTGCTTGATGAAGAAGCAGGACGCTACATTTCTTATGCGGTCACACACATTGAACCGATCGGTTACCACGAAAAGATTTCCCCAATCCTTGAATGTGATCCTGAAACCGCACTGCTTTGCCTGAAACAAATGCATTTCGATGAAAACGATCAGCCCGTGCTGTATTCACTTAATTATTTCCGCGCAGACCAATTCAGCTTTCATGTTGTAAGAAAGCGCTTGTAAAAACGTTTGCAGCTATAAGGAGGTGGTTCCAAGGTCGAAGGTGTTTCAAAGTTCTTATAGCAAATGATTTTAAATGAATAATAGGGGGAAGAAAACGTGAAAAAACGCTTTGGTTTAACAATGTCACTTGTCCTTGCTGCCGGTACTCTTCTAAGTGCATGCGGATCATCTGGAGAAAAAGACAATGCAGGTGAAGACAAAAAAGAAGGCTTCTCGGTTGCGATGGTAACGGATACAGGCGGTGTTGATGATAAGTCATTCAACCAGTCGGCATGGGAAGGCATTCAGTCATACGGCGAGGACAACGGGCTTAAAAAGGGACAAGGCGGCTTTGACTATGCACAGTCTCAGAGTGACGCAGATTATGAAACGAACTTAAATAAGCTTGTCAGACAAAAATTTGATCTTGTTTATGGAATCGGATATTTGATGACTGACGCGGTTACAAAAATTGCGGATCAGCAAAAAGACGCTAAATTTGCAATCGTTGACAGTGTAGTGGACAAGCCGAACGTGGCAAGCATCACATTCAAAGAACATGAAGGCTCATACCTTGTAGGTGTAGCTGCCGGACTTTCAACAAAATCAAACAAAGTCGGATTTGTCGGCGGTATGGAAGGCTCACTGATCAAGAAGTTTGAAGTTGGTTTTGTTGAAGGCGTAAAAGCAGCTAATCCTGATGCAGAAGTAATTGTACAGTATGCAGGTACATTCAGCGATGCGGCAAAAGGACAGCAGGTTGCTGAAATTATGTACGGCCAGGGCGCTGACGTAATCTACCATGCAGCGGGCGGAGCAGGAAACGGCGTCTTCACTGCAGCTGTTGACTTGAAAACGAAAAGCCCTGATAAAGATGTATGGGTAATCGGTGTTGACCGCGACCAGCATGAGCTTGGAGAAGGCGACGGCTTCAACGTAACACTTACATCAATGGTTAAAGGCGTAGATGTTGCTGTTAAAGACCTTGCTGAAAAAGCTAAAGGCGGAGACTTCCCAGGCGGAGAAATCATTGAATACGGCCTGAAAGAAAATGGCGTAGGAATTGCTCCGACACAGGACAACCTTTCTGAAGATGTCATTGCTAAAGTAGATGAGTACAAGCAAAAAATCATCGACGGTGAAATTACTGTACCATTCGAATAAACTGTAACCAATAACTCTGATAAAAAGGCTAGGCATATTCTAGCCTTTTTATTAGCCTGTAAAGTCGCCTGACTAAAAGTCTATAAGCTGAATGAGAGATTTATAGATTTTTAGTTGGTGATTTTCTAAAGCAATAAAAGGAGTCAATGAATAGAGAGAAAACATAAATTCCTGACATCAATCATCACAATCATCAATGAGCTTCATGGGAAAAGGAGTGATCATGTTGGAATATGTCATTGAAATGCTCGGAATCCGCAAAGAATTTCCGGGAATCGTTGCGAACGATAACATTAATCTTCAAGTGAAAAAGGGCGAAATCCATGCGCTGCTCGGCGAAAACGGCGCTGGTAAATCTACACTGATGAACGTACTGTTCGGTTTGTATCAGCCTGAAAAAGGCGAAATTCGCGTAAAAGGCAAACCAGTCAGCATTACTAACCCAAATATCGCGAATGATCTGGGAATAGGTATGGTACACCAACATTTTATGCTTGTCAATAATTTTTCTGTTACAGAAAATATTATTCTTGGAAACGAGCCGACTCAATCTGGAAAAATAAATTTAAAAGATGCTGAGAAGCAAGTGAAAGACATTTCCGAGAAATACGGGCTCGCTGTTAACCCTTCTGCTAAAATCAGCGATATCTCTGTCGGCATGCAGCAGCGTGTCGAAATTCTGAAAACGCTTTACAGGGGTGCGGAAATCCTTATTTTTGATGAACCGACGGCCGTTTTGACGCCTCAGGAAATCAAAGAACTGATCAGCATTATGAAAACGCTGATAAAAGAAGGCAAATCCATCATCTTGATTACACACAAGCTGAAAGAGATTATGGAAGTGTGTGACCGTGTGACTGTCATAAGAAAAGGCGAAGGAATCGGCACTGTCAATGTAAGTGAGACAAATCCGAACGAGCTTGCATCTCTAATGGTCGGACGCGAAGTTCTTTTTACGACTGAAAAGACGGAACCGAAACCTGCCGCTGAAGTTCTGAAAATAGAAAATCTGACAGTGAAAGACAGCCGGAATGTCACGGTTATTGATTCTCTTAATCTGTCTGTAAGAGCAGGGGAAATTGTCGGCATTGCTGGAGTCGACGGAAACGGCCAGTCTGAATTGATCGAATCCATCACCGGGCTTATGAGTTCTGAATCAGGCTCCATTCTGCTGAACGGAAAAGATATCCGAAATCAGCGGCCGAGAAAAATTACAGAAGCCGGGGTTGGACATATTCCGCAGGACAGGCACAAACACGGGCTGGTTCTTGATTTCCCTGTCGGTGAGAACATGGTGCTGCAAACGTATTATCAAAAGCCTTTTTCAAAAAGAGGTGTTCTGAATTTCAAGGCCATTTACGAAAAAGCCGAGAAGCTGATTAAGGAATTTGATGTGCGAACACCCGGCAGTTCAACACTTGCCCGCTCACTTTCTGGCGGTAATCAGCAAAAGGCGATTATCGGACGCGAAATTGACAGAGATCCGGATCTCCTGATCGCTGCACAGCCGACTCGGGGACTTGATGTCGGAGCCATTGAATTTATCCACAGACGCTTGATTGAGCAGCGGGATAAAGGAAAAGCGGTCCTCCTCCTATCATTTGAGCTTGAAGAAATCATGAACGTCAGTGACAAAATTGCCGTTATTTATGAAGGGAAAATCGTTGCGATTGTGAATCCGAAAGAGACAATTGAACAGGAACTTGGATTGCTCATGGCAGGAAGCAGCCGCAGGGAAGCAGGTGCCACAACATGAATTTAACTCGCTATTTCAACATCATTGTCCCCGCCATTGCGGTTTTGCTTGGTCTAATTTGCGGTGCAGTCATTATGCTTATTACCGGATATGATCCGGTTGCAGGGTACGCAGCTTTATGGAACGGTATTTTCGGCGAAACGTATTACATCGGCGAAACAATCCGCCAGCTGACCCCTTATATTCTGGCAGGTCTTGCTGTTGCTTTTGCTTTCCGTACAGGTCTTTTCAATATCGGAGTAGAAGGACAGCTGATTGTAGGCTGGTTTGCAGCTGTATGGGTCGGGGTGGCATTTGAGCTGCCGAAGATCATCCACCTGCCGCTTGCGATACTCGCTGCGGCTCTTGCAGGGGCGCTTTGGGGATTCATTCCGGGTCTGTTAAAAGCCCGGTTCAAAGTGCATGAGGTTATCGTAACGATTATGATGAACTACATTGCGCTTTATTTAACGAATCATTTGATTCAGTATGTTCTATCAGATAAAGGGGATAAGTCGGAGACCATCTTCGCGTCTGCTTCACTCAGCTCGCCTTTATTCCAGGAACTAACGGATTACTCAAGAATGCATTACGGGATATTCCTTGCATTAATTGGTGCTCTTGTTATGTGGTTCCTGCTTGAGAAAACGACGAAGGGCTATGAGCTTAGATCTGTGGGCTTTAACCAGGATGCTGCACAGTATGCAGGAATGAACGTCAGCAGAAACATTATTCTTTCCATGGTTATTTCCGGTGCATTTGCAGGGATAGCCGGAGCAATGGAAGGACTTGGAACGTTCCAGTATGTATCTGTGAAAAATGGATTTACCGGAGTAGGATTTGACGGAATCGCTGTTGCGCTTCTTGGAGGAAATACAGCGATCGGCATCATTTTCGCTGCAGCCCTTTTCGGCGGACTGAAAGTCGGGGCGCTGAATATGCCATCTGAAGCAGGAGTTCCATATGAACTTGTTGAGATCGTCATTGCATTGATCATCCTGTTCGTTGCATCAAGCTACTTTATCCGCTGGATATTGCTGCGTTTCAAAAAGGAGGGGAAATAAGTGAGCATACTTCACATGTTAGAACTCATCATCCCAACGGCTTTATTTGTTGCCGCTCCGCTTATTTTCACTGCACTTGGAGGCATGTTCAGTGAACGTTCAGGCGTTGTTAACATTGGTCTTGAAGGATTAATGGTCATCGGCGCATTTGTCGCCATCGTATTCAATTTGACATTTGCCGATCAGTTCGGGGATGCAACACCGTGGCTTTCTATTCTTGCAGCGCTTGCAGCGGGTGCTTTGCTGTCTGTGCTTCATGCAGTAGCATCCATCACATTCCGGGCAGACCAGGTAGTAAGCGGAGTTGCCATTAACTTCCTTGCAATCGGACTATCTCTTTTCTTAGTTAAGCTTTTTTACGATAAAGGCCAGACAGACCGGATTACGGAAAGCTTCAGTAAAATCGACATCCCTGTTTTAAGTGATATCCCGGTTATCGGACCTCTTTTCTTCTCAAACGGTTATATTACAACGTATATTGCCATCCTGACGGCATTTGCTGTTTGGTTTGTTATGTACAAAACGCCGTTTGGACTGCGGCTGCGTGCTGTCGGGGAGCATCCGATGGCGGCAGACACAATGGGAATTAACGTGACGAAAATGCGCTATATCGGAGTTATTCTGAGCGGTGCGTTCGCAGGTGTTGGCGGAGCCGTTTATGCAACGATTATTGCCCGCGACTTCAGTCACGCGACAATCAGCGGCCAGGGCTTCATGGCGCTTGCTGCCCTGATCTTCGGAAAGTGGCATCCGCTTGGCGCCATGGGAGCGGCCATCTTCTTCGGACTGGCACAGGGTTTGAGCGTTATAGGCGGACAGCTGCCTCTTCTTGAGGACATTCCGACCATGTATCTTCTGATTACACCTTATGTGCTCACCATTCTTGCGCTCACAGGATTTATCGGACGCGCAGATGCACCGAAGGCACTTGGAACACCTTATGAAAAGGGAAAAAGATAGGAACAAAAGCGGCCCCGCCATATGGCGGGGCCGCTTTTGCATGAATGCATATCGTGGACAGCGGCAAACTAATGGTATATGGCGGGTTATCATTTCCTTAATTATCCTAAAGTTGATATAATTACTAGAATGGTTCCATACGCTAATGTAGAAAACAGGTAAAAATAAAAGAGAATCTGCTTGTTAGGAGGGTCATAATGAGTTATTTAAAAGAAGAAATTGAAACAATCAACGGCTTGACGCTTCATACCGTTCAAACGGATAAATTTAAGACAAATTCACTTGTATTCAAAATGCTTGCACCGCTCAATGAAGAAGACGTGACATTCCGAGCGCTCCTGCCTTACGTACTTCAAAGGGGGACAAAAACGTTTCCGACAAGCACAGAACTCAGAAAGCACCTGGATGAACTTTACGGTGCAACACTTTTTGTGGACCTGTCGAAAAAAGGCGACCATCATATTATTTCCATCCGCATCGAGGTTGCCAACGAACGCTTTTTGTCAGATCAGACTCCGCTTCTTGAAAAAGCGATGAAGCTTCTGTCTGAGATTGTTCTTTCTCCTGTTGTAAAAAATTCCTCTTTTCCTGATGAGATCATTAATCAGGAAAAACGGACGCTTAAGCAGAGAATCCAAGCGGTTTATGACGATAAAATGAGATATTCCAATCTGAGGCTTGTGCAGGAAATGTGCAAAGATGAGCCATACCGCCTGCATGTGAACGGAGAGATTGACCATCTTGACCGCATTACATCAGAGAGCCTTTATGAGTACTATAAAAAAGCATTAAAAGAAGACAAAATGGACCTCTACGTAACAGGTGACGTCTCGAAGGAAGAGGTAAGCAAATATACAAAGCAGTTTTTTGTGTTTGGTGAAAACGCACACAAATCAGCTGAGAAATCCATCATCGAAAAAAGACAGTCTGAGCCAAATGAAGTAATTGAAAAGCAGGACGTGAAGCAGGGCAAGCTGAATATCGGCTACCGCACCCATTGTACTTACGGGGATAAAGAGTATTATGCGCTTCAAGTTTTCAACGGAATTTTTGGAGGGTTTTCCCATTCAAAGCTGTTTATCAATGTCCGCGAAAAAGAAAGTCTCGCTTATTATGCCGCTTCAAGAGTCGAAAGCCACAAAGGACTTCTGATGGTCATGTCCGGCATTGAATTTGCAAACTTTGAACGGGCTGTAACCATCATAAAAGAACAAATGGAAGCGATGAAAAACGGTGATTTTGAAGAAAAGGAAATTGATCAGACGAAAGCGGTCATTAAAAATCAGCTTCTTGAAACCATTGATACGTCATACGGAGCTGTAGAAGTGCTGTATCACAACGTCATTTCGAACATTGACGAGCCTTTTGACAAGTACCTGGATGGAATTGAGCATGTAACAAAAGAAGAAATTGTTGCAGCTGCGGGAAAAATTGAACTTGATACGGTGTACTTTTTAACGGGAAAGGAGGAGGCTTAAATGGCAAAATCCATAAAGTTTGATCAGCTGCAGGAAGAGCTGTTCTATGAAAAGATGGAGAATGGCCTGAACGTGTATGTTCTCCCTAAAAAAGGATTCAATAAAACCTATGCGACGTTCACTACGAAATACGGTTCGATTGACAATGAATTTGTGCCCCTTGATCAAAAGGACATGATTTCTGTTCCGGACGGAATTGCTCATTTTCTTGAGCATAAGCTTTTTGAAAAAGAAGATGGAGATGTGTTTCAGGATTTCAGCAAGCAGGGAGCCTCTTCAAATGCTTTTACATCGTTTACAAGGACAGCTTATTTATTTTCAAGTACTTCGAATGTCGAGAAAAACCTTGAAACTCTTGTAGATTTTGTTCAGGATCCCTACTTCACGGAAAAATCTGTCGAGAAGGAAAAAGGCATTATCGGCCAGGAAATCAACATGTATGACGATAATCCC
Source organism: Metabacillus sp. cB07 (assembly GCF_016839225.1). NCBI lineage: Bacteria > Bacillati > Bacillota > Bacilli > Caryophanales > Bacillaceae > Metabacillus > Metabacillus sp. cB07. Next base: position 1,949,188 of record NZ_CP069296.1, read on the forward strand.
GACTGGCGTCTTTATTTCGGGCTCATTCAGAACATGTTCCACAAGCATCCGGTTGGCATTGACATTGCCGGGACAGTGGAGTCCATTTCCAAAATAACGAAAGACCTTCTGTATGAGTGCTATCACACGTTTTATCATCCAAGCAATATGCTGTTGTTTGTCACAGGTCCTGTTGATCCGGAGAGCATTCTGACTCAGATCCGGGATAATCAGAACAAAAAAGAATTTAAGCCTCAGGCTGAGATTAAACGGGCAGAAGTAAAAGAGCCGGATACTGTCGCCAAAGCTTCGGAAAAGCTGAAAATGAATGTGCAGTCTTCAAAATGCCTTGTCGGACTGAAAGCAAAGCAGGCTGACCGCTCAGGGCAAGAGCTGATGAAGCACGAGCTGTCAATGAACCTCATTTTGGATATGGTGTTTGGAAAAAGCTCTGAGAAGTATACGGAACTGTATGAAAATGGACTGATTGATGATACATTCAGCTATGATTATACAGAAGAAAGCGGGTTTGGTTTTGCCATGATCGGCGGCGATACAGACCGTCCGGATGAGCTTGCAGACGAAATTAAGCAGACGCTGCTCAAGGCTAAAAGCGAAGGTATACCCGCAGAGCGCCTTGAAAATGCCAAAAAGAAAAAAATCGGTTCTTTTCTTAGAGCGATTAACTCACCGGAGTACATCGCAAACCAGTTTACGCGCTATTCATTCAACGAAATGAATCTGTTTGATGTTGTGCCTGTTCTTGAGCAATTGACAAACGATGATATTCATTCTACGCTGAATGAAGTGGTTGAAGAAGAACTGTTTTCAGTCTGCCAGGTTGTACCGAAATAAACATCCTTTTTGAGGGTGTTTTTTTCTCGTCAAGATCATAGGAAAGAGGAGAAAGATGAAAAAAACGGCATTCATTACGGGAGCAAGCGGAGGAATCGGTCTCGCAACTGCACGAAAGCTTGCTTCTGAAGGATATGATTTAATCCTGCATTATCACCGGAACAAAGAACCGCTTGAGAGGTTTAAACAGGAACTTCCTGTACAATGCAGGATTGTACAGGCCGATCTCTCAATCCCCTCAGGTCCGGACACGCTTATGGAGCAGGGAATCGCTGCTGACCTTCTTATATTGAACAGCGGAAAGAGCAAGTTTGGTCTTATGACTGATTTAAATGATGATGAAATTGGAGAACTCGTTCAGCTTCATATCACAAGCCCCTATAAAATTGCACAGAAGGCAATTCCTTCTATGGTGCGGAAAAAGAGCGGAAATATAGTAGTGATCACGTCAATTTGGGGAGAGGTCGGCGCCTCATGCGAAGTGCTCTACAGTATGGTGAAGGGCGGGCAAAACTCGTTTGTAAAAGCCCTGGCAAAAGAGCTTGCACCTTCAGGAATCAGAGTGAATGCAGTATCTCCCGGTGCAGTTAAAACGAAAATGCTTGACGGATTTACAGAAGAAGAGCTGGATTATTTAAAAGAAGAAATACCGCTTGGACGGCTTGGGATGCCGGAAGAAATTGCAGATGCTGTATCTTTCGCTGCGTCAGAACGGGCAAGCTACATAACCGGTCAGATTCTTTCGGTTAATGGGGGCTGGCACGTGTAAATTTTTCGTTCCGTTTCCGCATAAATTCATGAAGCAAAGACAAACTAACACTGTATTCCATTTAATTAGGAGGGGTTAGAATGTCTGTTTTAGATAACTGGGATCAGTGGAAAAACTTCCTCGGCGACCGTCTGCACCACGCTGAGGGCGACGGAATGAAACAAGAAGCTGTAGGCGACCTTGCTTATGAAATCGGCGATTACCTCGCAAAACAGGTAGACCCGAAAAATGATCAGGAAAAAGTTCTTGCAGATCTTTGGAGCGTTGCTTCTAAAGACGAGCAGCATGCCATTGCGAACATGATGGTAAAACTTGTCCAAAATAACGGCACAAGATAAGAGGGGACGCAGGTCCTCTCTTTTTTTCTGCTTTCCTTTCTAAATTCTGACGCTTTTGTAGGTCTCTGTACCCTTTTTTTATTGTCAAGGAATTATTCTTTCCTCTTTTGGCAAAATGCTTTATGATATGGATATAGGTGAGACAGACCTTGTTTTGAAGGGGGTCCATAATTGGATATGCAGGAATGGTATTTAGAATATGAAATTCAGAAAAACCGTCCCGGTCTCCTCGGTGACATATCATCGCTTCTCGGGATGCTTTCCATTAATATCGTGACGATAAACGGCGTGGACGACAGCCGGAGGGGACTGCTGCTTAAATGCACAAATAACGAGCAGATCCAGCGGCTTGAATCCATTTTAAATACGATGGACCATATTAGAGTGACTAAATTAAGAAAACCTAAACTGAGGGATACACTTGCAGTCCGTCACGGAAGATACATACAAAGAGATGCGGATGACAAAAAGACGTTCAGGTTTGTCAGAGATGAACTTGGGCTCCTTGTTGATTTCCTTGCAGAGCTGTACAAGCAGGAAGGGCATAAGCTGATTGGAATCAGGGGCATGCCGAGAGTAGGGAAAACCGAATCCATTGTGGCATCAAGCGTGTGTGCGAATAAGAGATGGCTTTTTGTGTCGTCTACATTGCTCAAGCAAACGATCCGCAGCCAGCTGATTGCGGATGAATACAGTGTAGATAATGTGTTTATCATCGACGGGATTGTATCGACCCGCAGAGGTTCGGAGAAGCATTTGCAGCTTGTCAGGGAAATTATGCGGCTTTCAGCAACAAAAGTAGTGGAACACCCTGATATGTTTGTGCAAAATACAGAGTATACACTAGATGATTTTGACTATATAATTGAACTTCGGAATGACCCGGATGAAAAGATTACATATGAGGAAGCAACAGGGCCTCAAATGTTCGATGAATCGAGTTTTTCCGGGTTTGATTTTTAGAAGATATGGAAGGTGTTATGGTTGAGTGAATTAGGAAATCGACTGAAACAGGCGAGAGAAGAGCGGAAACTAAGTCTTGACGATCTCCAGGCAATAACAAAAATTCAGAAGCGCTATCTGCTCGGCATAGAAGAGGGAAACTACGGCATGATGCCGGGAAACTTTTATGTGCGTGCCTTTATTAAGCAGTATGCAGAAGCAGTCGGTCTTGATCCGGAGAAACTTTTTGATGAATACAAAAATGAAATTCCAATTGTTCACACAGAGGAGACGATTGAGCTCTCCCGCGTGAAAACACATAAAGAGCTGCCGAAATCAGCATCAAAAGTTCTTGAATTCCTGCCGCGCATTCTTATTATAGCGGTCGTCATTCTTGCAGCGGTCATCATCTGGATTACTGTTCAAAACAAGCCGGATTCATCAGGACAGGCAGATCAGCCAAAACAGACATCAAGCGGCGAAAATGAATACGATGCCATTGAAAGCCCTGAAGAGCCCGAGCCGAAAGAAACAGATACAGGCAGCGCTCCTCCTGCTGAGGAAGATAAGCCTGCTGAAGAAAAACCCGCCGAACCGGCTTCAGAAGTCGTATTTAAGGAAACAGCCGGCCGGAAAGCTGTTTACGAGTTAACAAAAGCCGAGCAGTTCAAGCTTGATGTAACCTCATCCGGGACAACCTGGATTGAGATTCGCAACGCATCCGGCAAAAAGTTTTTCAGCGGCATGCTGAATAAAGGCAAGACCGAGTCCCATGACTTTACAAATGAAACGGAAGCGTTCATTGTCATCGGAAATGCATCCGCTGCACAGATCAAAGTAAACGGCAAACCCGTTGAATACAAGATTGATCCGAAAAAAACTGTGAGACAAGATATGCAAATCGTATATACTAAGGAATAAAGTCATCTTTAAGATGGCTTTCTTTCATTCTTTTTTGTCTTGCTGTACATACATTAACGTTTTGGAGGAAAACACATGAACTTGCCAAATAAGATAACCATTTCAAGAATTCTTTTAATCCCGGTATTTATGGTGATTATGCTTGCGCCTTTTGACTGGGGAACATTGTACGCTGGAGAGACTTCAATCCCTGTCACTCATTTAGCGGGGGCGATCCTGTTTATTATTGCTTCAACAACAGACTGGATTGACGGCTACTATGCCCGGAAGCTTAACATGGTCACAAACCTCGGCAAATTCCTTGATCCGCTCGCTGATAAGCTTCTTGTATCAGCCGCACTGATTATTTTAGTGGAACTTGGCCTTGCGCCTTCATGGATTGTCATTATAATCATCAGCCGTGAATTTGCCGTGACCGGTCTTCGTCTTGTGCTTGCAGGAGAAGGGGAAGTCGTTGCTGCGAATATGCTCGGTAAAATAAAAACATGGGCACAGATTATTGCCATCTCTGCTTTGCTGCTGCACAATATCCCGTTTTCCTATCTGTCTTTTCCTTTTGCAGATCTTGCATTATGGGTTGCATTATTTTTCACTGTTTATTCCGGTTGGGACTATTTTGCCAAAAACAAGGCTGCCCTTCTTTCTTCAAAGTAAAACACGCAGAGGAGAATGCACATGGCTACAAAAACAGAGATCATTGCGGTTGGATCTGAATTGCTGCTCGGGCAAATCGTCAATTCAAATGCCCAGTTCATCTCTCAGCAGCTTGCAGAGAACGGGATTAACGTCTATTACCATACAGTGGTTGGAGATAACCCGGGCAGGCTTAAGCAGGCAGTAAAAACAGCACAGGAACGTTCAAACATCATCGTGTTTACTGGCGGGCTCGGTCCGACGAAGGACGACCTCACAAAAGAAACCATCGCAAGCATGCTCGGGCGAAAACTCGCAACGGACGAGGAAGCGCTGCGCAGCATCGAAGATTATTTTGTGAAAGTAAACCGCCCCATGTCAGAAAACAATAAAAAGCAGGCTCTTGTCATTGAGGGCTCTGATATTCTTAAAAATGAACATGGCATGGCGCCGGGGATGGCCATTCAGGAAAACGGCATCATCTATATGCTTCTTCCCGGGCCTCCAAGTGAAATGAAGCCGATGTTTCTTAAATTCGGACTTCCTTTTTTCAGAAAAGCACTTGGCAGAAACGATAAGATCATCTCAAGAGTTCTCCGTTATTTCGGTATAGGGGAATCCCAGCTTGAAACGGATATTCAGGATCTGATTGACGGACAATCCAACCCTACAATTGCTCCTCTTGCGGGTGACGGGGAAGTGACCTTACGACTGACAGCAAGGCATCAGTTTGAAACTGAAGCTGTCAAACTGATCAACGATGCTGAAAAGGCGATAAATGAAAGAGTCGGCGCGTTTTTCTACGGATATGATCAGACGACACTTGCAGAAGAGCTATTAAGGCACCTGAGGCAGCGGGGAATGACCATTTCTGCAGCTGAAAGCCTGACAGGAGGGCTGTTCTCAGATCAGCTTACAGCCGTTAAAGGCACGTCGGACGTTTTTAAAGGAACGATTGTGTGCTATACAAATGAAGTGAAGGAAGCCATGCTCGGAGTATCGAAAGAAACGCTTGATGTTCATGGTGCCGTCAGCGAACAATGTGCACAAGAGATGGCAGAGCAGATCAGAAAGCTGACAGGGAGCGATATCGGAATAAGCTTCACAGGCATAGCAGGCGAAGAGCCTGTTGAAGGAAAGAAACCCGGCACTGTTTATATAGGTCTTGCCGTAAAGGGCAGGCAGACAGTAACGCATCAGCTCCTGCTTGCAGGAAGCAGGAACGGCATACGCAAGCGAACAGTTAAATACGGCTGCCATCTTGCGGTAAAAGCTTTAACAGAAAATACAGCGGAATAAGCTGTATTTTTCTTTTTGTCCATTTTCTAATTCGCATCGAGTGCATGGGAGGCTGCGCAAATCCCCTTCAGAAATGTAAAATAGAATTTTAGGTGATTAAAAGAATTCAAATTTCTCATTTCAATAAGGAGAAAAATGAATTTTTCCATCCATTTCAATGTGCAAAAAAACGAATAAATGTTCGCTTTTTGCTTGTCAAACAGATAAAATAAAGGTATATTATTAATAGGTTAATAACTAAAGGAGGAAACTCAGTGAGCGATCGTCAGGCTGCCTTAGATATGGCACTTAAACAAATAGAAAAACAATTTGGTAAAGGTTCAATTATGAAACTCGGTGAACAGACCGACCGTAAAATCTCTACATCCCCAAGCGGTTCGCTTGCGCTGGATGCGGCTCTTGGAGTCGGCGGCTATCCGCGCGGAAGAATTGTTGAAATTTACGGACCTGAAAGTTCAGGTAAAACAACTGTTGCCCTTCATGCAATCGCTGAAGTACAGGCTGCAGGTGGACAGGCTGCATTTATTGATGCTGAGCATGCCCTTGATCCTGTATATGCCCAGAAGCTTGGCGTCAACATTGATGAGCTTCTTCTTTCCCAGCCGGATACAGGCGAGCAGGCCCTTGAAATTGCCGAAGCTCTTGTCCGAAGCGGAGCTGTAGACATTCTGGTTGTCGATTCAGTGGCTGCCCTTGTTCCTAAAGCAGAAATAGAAGGAGAAATGGGAGATGCACACGTAGGTCTGCAGGCGCGTCTTATGTCGCAGGCGCTCCGCAAACTCTCCGGCGCGATCAGCAAGTCGAAGACTATTGCCATTTTCATCAACCAGATCCGTGAAAAAGTCGGTGTCATGTTCGGAAACCCTGAAACGACGCCAGGCGGACGCGCTCTTAAATTCTACTCTTCTGTCCGTCTTGAAGTGCGCCGTGCAGAAACACTAAAACAGGGAAATGAAATGGTCGGAAACAAAACGAAAGTAAAAGTCGTCAAGAACAAGGTTGCTCCTCCATTCCGTGTTGCAGAAGTTGACATCATGTACGGAGAAGGCATTTCCAAAGAGGGAGAGATCATCGACCTTGGAACGGAAAGCGATATTGTTCAAAAGAGCGGCTCATGGTATTCATATAATGATGAGCGCCTGGGACAGGGAAGAGAAAACGCAAAGATCTTCCTTAAGGAAAACCCGGCCATTCGCCTTGAGCTTCAGGAGAAAATCCGCAGCCACTACGGATTAGACGGTGACGCTGCTGTACCTGAAGAACAAGATGAACTGAATTTGCTCGAAGACTAAAAAAAGAGGCGTCCGCGCCTCTTTTTTGTATATTTTTGAATAAATGTTGGCAGAATGGTTGAAGTAAATGGGCGGAACTCCTGACTTTTCCTGTTTAAGAAATGTCAGGCAATGCCTGAAAATTCATAATTGCACTGAAAACCCCTGAATGACAGGCTTGACAAGAAAAATTCACACATTTACAATTGAGAAGTAATACTATTTTGTTAGAACTTTTTGCGAGGCACTATGAAAGCAGATGTTGACCTGCAGAACGGATTGCTGCAAGGTCTCCATGAAACCCTTAAGCTTTGTGCTGTATATTGAAGAATGTATGCAATGTACATGCCGACACTTAAATCTAGCAAGAAACAAGTTCATAGCAAGAGGAGGTGAAATGATGGATCCCATTACAATGATCATCTCCATTTTGCTTGGCCTAATCGTCGGTGCAGTTGTTGGCTATTTTGTTCGTAAATCCATTGCAGAAGCGAAGATTGCAGGTGCTAAAGGCACAGCTGAGCAGATTCTTGAAGATGCAAGGCGTGATGCAGAAGCAACGAAAAAAGAAGCGCTTCTTGAAGCAAAGGATGATATTCACAAGCTTCGCACAGAAGCCGAGCAGGAAATTCGTGAGCGACGAAATGAGCTGCAAAAACAAGAAAATCGCCTGTTACAAAAAGAAGAGAATCTTGACCGCAAGGATGAATCTTTAGACAAGCGCGAAAACATGCTTGAGAAAAAGGAAGATTCTCTGAATGAAAGACAACAGCATATTGAAGAGATGGAAAGCAAAGTGGACGAGATGGTGCGGAAACAGCAAGCTGAGCTTGAGCGCATTTCCAGCTTAACCCGTGAAGAGGCTAAGCAGATCATTCTTGAAAAGGTTGAAAATGAGCTTTCTCATGATATCGCCGTAACCGTTAAAGAAAGCGAAAATCGTGCGAAAGAAGAAGCGGATAAACGAGCGAAAGAAATCCTTTCCCTTGCTATCCAGCGTTGTGCAGCCGATCATGTGGCTGAAACAACGGTATCCGTCGTTAACCTGCCAAATGATGAAATGAAGGGACGCATCATTGGCCGTGAAGGACGAAATATTCGAACACTTGAAACCCTGACAGGTATCGACCTGATTATTGATGATACTCCGGAAGCCGTTATTCTTTCCGGATTTGACCCAATTCGCAGGGAAACAGCAAGAATCGCATTGGACAAACTTGTGCAGGATGGACGCATTCATCCGGCACGAATTGAAGAAATGGTTGAAAAATCCCGCCGCGAAGTGGATGAGTACATCCGCGAAGTAGGTGAACAGACAACCTTTGAAGTTGGCGTTCACGGACTTCACCCTGACTTGATCAAGATTATGGGCCGTCTGAAGTTCAGAACGAGCTACGGTCAGAATGTCCTGAAGCACTCAATGGAAGTTGCCTACCTTTCCGGCCTTATGGCTGCAGAGCTTGGCGAAGATGTAACATTGGCAAAACGTGCAGGCTTGCTGCATGACATCGGTAAAGCAATTGACCATGAGGTTGAAGGAAGCCATGTTGAAATCGGTGTGGAACTTGCTACTAAGTACAAGGAACATCCGGTTGTCATCAACAGTATTGCTTCTCACCATGGCGATCAGGAACCGACTTCCGTTATTGCGGTTCTGGTTGCGGCAGCAGATGCTTTATCTGCGGCTCGTCCGGGCGCAAGAAGCGAAACGCTTGAAAATTATATCCGCCGACTTGAAAAACTTGAAGAGATTTCTGAATCGTACGAAGGTGTTGAAAAATCCTTCGCCATTCAGGCAGGCCGTGAAGTTCGCATCATGGTTAAGCCGGATACGATCGATGATCTTCAGGCTCACCGTCTGGCACGTGATATCCGCAAGCGTATTGAAGAAGAGCTGGATTACCCAGGTCACATTAAAGTAACAGTCATTCGTGAAACAAGGGCTGTTGAATATGCAAAATAAAGCGATGCCTCCCGCATCGCTTTATTTTTTGCCCGCAACTGAAAGACAGGGGCCTATTTTCAGCAGATCTAAGCCAAACTAAAGAAAAAGACATATTTGCAGAGAGAAGGTTTTACAGCATGAAACTATTATTTGTCGGAGATGTCGTCGGCTCACCGGGCCGGGACATGATTAAAGAATACTTGCCAAAGCTTAAAAAGAAGTTCAGACCATCCTTGACGATCGTAAATGGAGAGAACGCTGCTCATGGAAAAGGGCTCACGCAGAAAATCTATCATGAGCTGATTCAGGCGGGAGCACAAGTCATTACGATGGGGAATCACACGTGGGATAAACGGGAGATTTTTGAATTCATCGAGGAGGTTCCTCATTTGATCCGTCCTGCCAATTTTCCTGAAGGGACACCAGGAGAAGGCATTACCTATATTAAAGCGGACGGCAAAGAAGTGGCTGTGATTAATCTTCAAGGCCGGACCTTTCTTGCTCCGATTGACTGTCCGTTTAAAAAAGCAGATGAGCTGATTGAGGAAGCGCGAAAACGCACACCTATTATCTTTGTGGATTTCCATGCGGAAGCTACAAGTGAAAAGCAGGCAATGGGCTGGTATCTGGACGGAAAGGCATCAGCTGTTGTCGGAACCCATACACATGTTCAGACGGCAGATGAACGGATTCTTGATCACGGGACTGCTTTTATTACAGATGTCGGCATGACAGGACCGTATGACGGCATACTCGGAGTTGAGCGGGAAGCTGTCATCAAACGCTTTTTAACAAGTCTGCCGGTCCGGTTTGAAGTAACAGAAGGAAAGGCGCAGCTGAGTGCAGTTGTGGTCGATATCAATGATAAAACAGGTAACGCATCAAAGATTGAACGGATTTTAATTAATAATGATCACATGTTTTTTGAATAGATCATTTATTTTGAAATTTTAGAAAAAATAAATGAACAAGCAGGAATACTCGTTCCCTCTAGTGAATATAGTATCAATGGAATGACTGTATAAGAGGTTCAGAAGGCTCATAAAGGGGATGAGCCCTCCGAACAGATCCGGTAATACACGATCCAATGTACATTCACGATCTATTGAAAACAAGGGGGATTCTAGAAATGGAAATATTAAAAGTTTCAGCAAAGTCCAATCCTAACTCCGTAGCGGGGGCTCTTGCAGGCGTTCTGCGGGAAAGAGGAGCAGCCGAGATACAGGCCATTGGCGCAGGCGCCCTTAATCAGGCCGTAAAAGCTGTCGCCATTGCCAGGGGATTTGTTGCTCCAAGCGGCGTAGACCTGATCTGCATACCCGCCTTTACGGATATTCTCATTGATGGTGAAGAGCGTACTGCGATAAAATTAATTATTGAGCCTCGTTAAATAGAGAAGAGTACAGCCTGTTTGCGGGATACGCAAGCAGGCTTGTTTTTTCATAAATAAGGCATTGCCGGAGAAGAGTTGATTTCTTGTGCGTATCTTTGATGCTCATTGTGATCTGCTGTACCAGCTTTGGAAAGATCCTGAGAAGAGCGAATGGAACGATTTGAATCTTCACGTAACCATTGAAAAGCTCTTCAGATTTGGAGCGAGGATTCAGTGCTTCGCTATTTTTGTGCCAGTAGAGGCAGTTAATAAAAAAGAATGCGCGATTGCACAGGCTGCCATTTTTCACGAGCGCATTCTTGAACGCTATGAAAAAATCAGGCTGATCAAAACGAAGCAGGATGCAGCCTGTCTGAAAGAAGATGAAATCGGGGCCATCCTGACGCTTGAAGGATTGGAGCCGATCGGCCATGATCTTCAAATGCTGTCTGTTTTTTATCATTTGGGTGTAAGGGCAGCCGGGCTGACCTGGAATTTTGCCAACCTGCTTGCAGACGGTGCGCTCGAAACAAGGAATGCGGGACTTACCTTTTTTGGCAGGCATGCTGTTTCAAAACTGAATGCGTATAACATGTGGACGGACGTTTCCCATTTGTCCGAGAGAAGTTTCTGGGATGTCATTGAACTGGCAGACTATCCGGTGGCAAGCCATTCCAATTCCTACGCTCTCTGTCCGCACCCGAGGAATTTAAAAGAAGATCAGCTGAAGGCGGTCGCTGATAAAAAGGGAATCATCGGGATTACCTTTGTTCCGCAGTTTACGGCGTCCCATGCACAAGCCGGCATGAAGCACATCTTGAATCATCTTGATTATATTCTTGGTATTGTCGGGGAAGATGCGGTAGGATTCGGTTCGGATTTTGACGGCATTGACGAAACCGTAGAGGGACTTGAAGGGTATGAGCAATATCCTTATCTCGTAAACACGCTTCTCAGGCACTATTCGGAAAGACAGGCGGAAAAATTTCTATGCCTCAATTTTATCAATGCCATTCCATTCTGACGCAATAGATGAAAGATTTGAAAAAATCAAATAAATTCAGGGCGAAAACAGGTTTATTTGCCTGAAACGCTTGTTTTTTTCTCTTTATCGTTCTACAATTGTAACGTTTAGTACATAATCTGACGCAGTGTATCAGCTCTAATTAGAGCAAAAAATATATGAGTGTTTCTTAAGAAGGGGTGTAAGGCACATGATCAGTCAACTTTCATGGAAAGTTGGAGGACAGCAGGGCGAAGGTATTGAAAGTACAGGTGAAGTCTTTTCAATTGCTTTAAATAGAATGGGATATTATTTGTATGGGTACCGCCATTTTTCATCCCGAATTAAGGGCGGCCACACGAACAATAAAATTCGCGTAAGCACAACCCAAGTCCGAGCTATATCCGATGACCTTGATATATTAGTAGCTTTTGATCAGGAAACGATTGATGTGAACGTGTATGAGCTTCGCAAAGGCGGGCTTGTGATTGCAGATTCAAAATTTAATCCGTCTATTCCGGATGACTGCAGCGCTGTACTTTATTCTGTTCCTTTTACAGAGATCGCAACAGAGCTTGGAACGTCTCTGATGAAAAACATGGTAGCCATCGGAGCAACAAGTGCAGTTCTTGACCTTGGAACAGAACAGTTTCAGAATGTGGTTCAGGAGATCTACGGAAGAAAAGGCCAGCAGATTGTCGAGAAGAACCTTGAGGCCATTTCAAAAGGCTCAAGCTACATGAAACAGGAGCTCCAGTTTGACCGCGATGATCTGTTCCTTGAAAAAGCAGACGGAAACAAGCGCATGTTCATGATTGGAAATGATGCCATCGCACTTGGTGCTGTAGCAGGCGGAGCCCGGTTTATGGCTGCCTATCCGATTACTCCGGCTTCTGAAATTATGGAGTATTTAATTAAAAAGCTGCCTGATTTTGGCGGTACGGTCATTCAGACTGAGGATGAAATTGCCGCATGTACAATGGCAATCGGCGCAAACTACGCCGGAACGCGGACACTGACTGCTTCAGCAGGGCCCGGCCTTTCATTAATGATGGAGGCAATCGGATTATCCGGAATCACGGAACAGCCGCTTGTCATCGTGGATACGCAGCGCGGAGGCCCAAGTACAGGTCTTCCGACTAAACAGGAACAGTCAGATCTGATGGCCATGATTTACGGAACACACGGGGAGATCCCTAAGATCGTGATGGCGCCAAGTACGGTTCAGGAAGCTTTTTACGATACCATTGAAGCGTTCAACCTTGCAGAGGAATACCAGTGTCCGGTCATCCTTCTCACTGACCTTCAGCTCTCCCTTGGCAAACAGACAGTTGAACCATTAGACTATGATAAAATTCAAATCCGACGCGGCAAGCTCGTTCAGGAAGAACTTCCGGAAATCGAAAACAAAGGCTATTTCAAACGCTTTGAAGTGACAGATGACGGAGTTTCTCCGCGTGTTCTGCCAGGTATGAAGAACGGCATTCACCATGTGACAGGTGTTGAGCATGACGAGACAGGAAAGCCTTCAGAAGTGGCAACAAACCGCAAAGCCCAGATGGACAAACGTCTAAGAAAGCTTTCAGCCATGAGGTTTGATACGCCTGTTCATCAGAATCTGATTCACCCTGAACCGGATGTTTTATTTGTCGGCTTTAACTCAACAAGAGGAACGATTGAAGAGGCAATGGTCCGCCTTGAAAAGGACGGCGTGAAAGCAAATCACGCACATGTCCGCCTTCTTCATCCATTCCCGGCAGATGAAATGCTTCCGCTTGTAAAGGCAGCAAAAAAAGTCGTAGTAGTCGAAAACAACGCGACTGGCCAGCTTGCCAGCCTGATCAAAATGAATGTCGGCCATGCAGAGAAAATTTCCTCGATTTTAAAATACGATGGAAATCCGCTCTTGCCGCATGAAGTTCATTCAAAATGCAAGGAGTTGTTCTAAATGGCGACATTTAAAGAATTTCGGAATAATGTAAAACCAAACTGGTGTCCGGGATGCGGAGACTTCTCCGTGCAGGCTGCCATTCAGCGCGCCGCCGCAAATGCAGGCCTTGAGCCGGATCAGCTTGCCGTTGTATCAGGCATCGGATGTTCCGGACGTATTTCAGGATATATCAATGCCTATGGATTCCACGGCATTCACGGCCGTTCCCTCCCGATCGCCCAGGGCGTCAAAATGGCGAACAAAGATTTGACGGTTATCGCCTCCGGCGGTGACGGCGACGGGTTTGCCATCGGCATGGGACATACCATTCATGCCATCAGAAGAAACATTGATGTCACATATATCGTTATGGACAATCAGATTTACGGCCTGACAAAAGGCCAGACATCTCCGCGAAGCGATGTCGGATTCAAAACGAAGAGTACGCCTAAAGGGTCCATTGAATCTTCTCTTTCTGTTATGGAAATGGCTCTTACAGCAGGCGCAACGTTTGTGGCCCAGAGCTTTTCAACGGACTTAAAAGACTTGACAGCCATTATTGAAGCGGGAATTAAACATAAAGGCTTCTCACTGATCAATGTGTTCAGCCCTTGCGTAACGTACAACAAAATCAATACGTATGACTGGTTCAAGGAAAATCTCACAAAGCTTGCAGATATCGAAGGGTATGATCCTTCTAACCGGATGCAGGCCATGCAGACGCTGATGGAGAAAAACGGACTGGTAACAGGACTGATTTATCAGAATGCCAATCAGCCATCCTATCAGGAGCTCGTTCACAATTACAGCGAAGAACCGCTGTCTCATGCAGACCTTAAAATCAGCGAAGAGAAGTTTAACGAACTTCTTTCAGAATTTATGTAAGTCAGAAAACGTCTATCTCCGGATAGGCGTTTTTCTGTTGAAAAATAAATGATTCTGGTCAGATTTATCGCGCTTATGAAACTTTTTCAGAGATTTTTTCCGGGTGTGTTCAAGTGTCTTTTTGGAGAGGACACCTATCTTTACACTGCTGTTCAAGGATGATAAACTTCAACTATGATAACGTATTAAGCAGTTTTTTAAGCAGGGAGTGTTCATTGTGAATGGAAAAATGAAAGCGGTTGTCAAGCATCACAGAGGATTTGGAGCCGAGCTTAAAATGGTGGATATTCCTCAAATTAACGATCACGAAGTATTGATTAAAGTAAAAGCTACATCCATCTGCGGGACAGATGTTCATATTTATACGTGGGATGCCTGGTCGGAAAGCAGAGTGAATCCACCATATGTTTTTGGGCATGAATTTTCCGGAGAGGTTGCCCAGGTTGGAAGCAAAGTTACAAACGTTGCGGTTGGAGATTTTGTTTCTGCTGAAACTCACCTTGTATGCTACGAATGTCCGCAATGTCTGACAGGAAACTATCATATTTGTAAAAATACGAAGATTATCGGTGTCGACACAGATGGCTGTTTTGCAGAATACGTGGCGCTTCCGGCTGTCAACCTCTGGAAAAATCCGAAGGGAATGCCGTTTGATACAGCGTCTATACAGGAGCCTATGGGCAATGCGGTGCATACTGTTCTTGCTGGTGATGTAGCAGGAAAAAGCGTGGCTGTTATTGGCTGCGGTCCAATCGGCATTATGGCTGCCGGCGTTGCAAAAGCTGCCGGGGCATCGCAGGTCATTGCGCTCGATTTAAATGACTACAGACTGAACCTTGCAAAAGAAATGGGAGCAACAGCCGTCATCAATTCTAAAAATGAAGATCCGCTTGAAAGAATCAGCGAACTTACGGATGGAAACGGCGTCGATGTCGTGTGCGAAATGTCCGGCCACCCGGCTGCGATGAATCAGGGGTTCAAGATGGTGACAAACGGAGGACGAGTGTCCATTTTGAGTCTCCCGGTTCGGCCTGTAGAAATTGATGTTACGAATGATATTGTTTTTAAAGGCATAACCGTACAGGGAATTACAGGCAGAAAAATGTATGAAACATGGCAGCAGGTTTCGCGCCTTTTGAAATCAGGGCAGGTTGATGTCACGCCGCTGATCACCCATCACTTCCCGCTTGAAGACTTTGAAAAAGGCTTCAATTTAATGATCGAAGGAAAATGTGGTAAAGTCGTATTACATCCTTAAACATGAACTGGAGGGGCTATGATGAAAGGGTTTGAATACTTACAGGCAGAACTTGATGAAATGAAACAAAACGGGACGTTCCGTAAATTGATTCCGCTGGAATCCGATCAAAAGTCAAAAGTCGTGATCGGAGGAAAAGAATTAATTCAGCTTTCTTCAAACAACTATCTTGGGCTCACCACACATCCAAGACTTGTAAAAGCATCCATAGAAGCAGCACGGAAGTACGGGGCCGGTACGGGTTCAGTCAGGACGATCGCCGGAACATTCTCCATGCATGAAGAGCTTGAGCAAAAGCTTGCCGAGTTTAAGCATACGGAAGCAGCACTTGTCTTTCAGTCCGGTTTTACAACAAACCAGGGCGTGCTGTCTTCTATTCTGACAAAAGAAGATGTGGTCATTTCTGATGCTTTAAACCATGCATCCATCATTGATGGCATCAGACTGACAAAAGCAGCCCGCAAAGTGTATAATCACGTGGATATGGCTGACCTTGAACGCGCACTGAAAGAATCAGCAGACTTCCGTGTCCGCATTATTGTGACAGACGGTGTATTTTCAATGGACGGCAATATCGCGCCACTTCCCGAGATTGTCGAGCTTGCTGAAAAATATGACGCCCTCGTTATGGTTGACGATGCGCATGCTTCAGGTGTGCTTGGGAAAAACGGCCGCGGGACGGTTAATCATTTTGGTCTTGACGGACGTGTACATATTCAGGTGGGAACATTGAGCAAAGCGGTAGGTGTGCTTGGCGGATACGTTGCGAGTACACGAACGCTGATTGACTATCTTATTCAAAAAGGACGTCCGTTCTTATTCAGCACATCTCATCCTCCTGCTGTCACGGCAGCGTGTATGGAAGCGATCAATGTATTGCTTGAAGAACCTGAATTGATTGATAAGCTTTGGGAGAATGCGAAGTTCTTCAAAAAGGGTCTTGAAGATCTTGGCTTTGACACCGGGAAAAGCGAAACTCCGGTTACGCCTGTCATTGTAGGTGATGAGGCGCTGTCTCATCAATTCTCTGATAAACTGAGAGAATACGGCGTCTTTGCTCAGGGAATCGCGTTCCCTACAGTAGCAAAAGGGCAGGCCCGCGTAAGAACAATTGTTACGGCCGAACACTCAACTGAAGAGCTTCAGCAGGCACTGGACATTTTTGAAAAAGCTGCAAAAGAGCTGAACATCCTGAAATAATCGAAAAGAGAGGCTCGCTGCCTCTCTTTTTTTGCCGCAGCCGGAAGCCCTGCTTTTCTTTTTTTTCTCAATCATTTACTATAGATGTATGTCCTTTCTTAATATTTTATTGTTTTGTTCTTTAAGAACATATATACTATAAAATTGGTATACTCTCACATAAGTGAGGCGGTTTGAAAGGCCTGAAAGGAGACTGTTTTACATGAACGAAAAGCAGCGTCTGGAAAGCTCACAGGTAACGCCTTCGGACAAAAAATCCGAGAAGGATTACAGCAAGTATTTCCAGGCCGTGTACATGCCTCCTTCTTTAAAGGATGCTAAAAAACGCGGTAAAGAAGAAGTGAAATATCAAAATGACTTTAAAATCTCAGAAGAATTCAGAGGCCTCGGCAACGGGAAGAAATTCCTGATCAGAACGTACGGCTGTCAAATGAACGAGCACGATACGGAAGTAATGGCCGGGATTTTTACTGCACTTGGATATGTTGCAACAGCCGAAGCAGAAGATGCTGATGTGATTCTTTTAAATACATGTGCCATCCGTGAAAATGCAGAAAATAAAGTGTTTGGCGAAATCGGCCACTTAAAAGCGCTGAAACGCGAAAAACCGGGTCTCTTAATCGGCGTCTGCGGATGCATGTCCCAGGAAGAATCGGTTGTTAACCGGATTATGAAAAAGCATCAGCATGTGGACATGATCTTCGGCACACATAACATTCACCGCCTGCCAAATATTCTTAGCGATGCCTATATGTCCAAAGAAATGGTCATTGAGGTCTGGTCTAAAGAAGGCGATGTTATTGAAAATCTGCCGCGCGAACGCAAAGGCAAAATTAAAGCATGGGTCAACATTATGTTCGGCTGCGACAAGTTCTGCACATACTGCATCGTTCCGTACACCCGCGGAAAAGAACGAAGCAGACGCCCGGAAGAAATTATTCATGAAGTAAGACAGCTTGCAGCAAGCGGCTATAAAGAAATTACCCTGCTTGGACAAAACGTAAATGCATACGGCAAAGACTTTGAAGACATGGAATACGGACTTGGAGATCTGATGGATGAAATCCGCAAAATCGACGTAGCCCGTGTCCGGTTTACAACAAGCCATCCGCGCGATTTTGATGATCATTTGATTGAGGTCCTTGCAAAAGGCGGAAACCTTCTTGATCATATCCATCTTCCAGTACAGTCTGGAAGCTCGGAAGTGCTGAAGCTGATGGCGCGCAAATACGACCGTGAAAAGTATATGACACTCGTCAAAAAAATTAAGGAAGCGATTCCAACAGCTTCTTTAACAACAGATATCATCGTCGGATTCCCGAACGAAACAGATGAGCAGTTTGAAGAAACGCTCTCTATGTACCGCGAAGTGGAATTTGACAGTGCATACACGTTCATTTACTCTCCGCGCGAAGGGACGCCTGCTGCGAAAATGCAGGATAATGTTCCGATGGAAGTGAAAAAGGCACGCCTGCAAAAACTGAACAAGCTGGTCAATGAGATCTCAGCAAAAAAAATGATGGAATATGAAGGTCAGGTTGTGGAAGTCCTTGTTGAGGGCGAAAGCAAAAACAACCCTGAAGTGCTTGCCGGGTATACATCAAAAAGCAAGCTTGTAAACTTCAGAGGTCCAAAATCAGCAATCGGCGAGATTGTGAAAGTGAAAATTACGAAAGCAAAAACATGGTCTTTAGATGGGGAAATGGCAGAAGAAGCACTAGAGGTGAAATAGGGGGATGACAATGTATACGAAAGAAGAAATCGTAGCCAGAGCACGTGAGCTGGCGCAAATGGTAGCTGATACAAAAGAAGTTGAGTTCTTCAAAAAAGCAGAATCTCAAATTAACGAAAATCAGAAAATCCGCGAAAAAGTAGCAAGCATTAAAAGCCTTCAAAAACAAGCAGTCAATTTTCAGCACTACAGCAAGCAGGAAGCGCTTAAACAAGTAGAAGATAAAATTGACAAACTTCAGGAAGAGCTCGATGAACTTCCGATCATTCAGGAGTTCAAGGAATCTCAAATTGAAGTAAATGATCTGCTCCAGCTGATCGCCGTTACCATATCAAATCATGTAACAGACGAGATTATCCGCACGACAGGCGGAGATCTTCTGAGCGGGGAAACAGGTTCAAAAGTGAACAACTCTAAAGGATCAGCCTGCAGCAGCTGAAAAAAAGTCCTTTCTGTGAAAACAGAAAGGACTTTTTTTGTGTTTAATTATCAAGTTAAATCATGTTCTAAATAATCATACTATCTATCTAATAACTGAATTCCAACAAAAAGCATCTGGAACAGCCGGATATCAAAAAAACGAAAAAATATCTAACTAAACTATGTTCCAAATAATCATATATACAACCCCATCCAGCAAAGGCCAAACCCGCCTTTGCTGAAAACCTCTACTAAAATGAACAGCTATATCATATTTATAGGACGAACAAGATTTTATCCTATATGCCTGCAGTTAAGCCTGAATTGGGTTTTCTTTTAAACTTTTAGGCACATTTCTGGGCGTACACGCATAGAATGAAGTATACCGATTCATGTATTGGCGGTACCTATTATTTATTCCTTTTAAGCAGTAGCACAAACCATACTAGCCCAGCATAGGATTAAATTAAGATGATTGAGGAGGGTATGTACGAATGGCTGAATACAGAGAAATAATCACGAAAGCGGTAGTTGCGAAAGGCAAAAAGTTTACTCAATCCACCCACAGCATTGCTCCTTCGCAAAAGCCGACAAGCATTCTGGGCGGCTGGCTGATCAACCATAAATATGATGCGAAAAAGGTTGGGAAAACAGTCGAGGTAGAAGGTACTTATGACATCAATGTCTGGTATTCGTATGCAGACAATACGAAAACAGAAGTTGTCACAGAAAAAGTTTCATATGTTGACGTCATTAAGCTGAAATATAAAGATAACAACTTTCTTGACGATGAACATGAAGTGATTGCAAAAGTGATGCAGCAGCCTAACTGCATGGAGGTTAACATTTCTCCTAACGGCAACAAAGTTGTCGTTTCAGCTGAGCGTGAGTTTTTAGCAGAGGTTGTCGGAGAAACAAAAGTGGTTGTTGCAATCAACAACGAAGGCTTTGTTGAATCAGAAGAGGACTGGGAAGAGGATCTTGACGATGAGTTTGAAGACCTGAATCCTGAATTTCTTGTAGGCGGAGACGAAGAGTAAGAGGAAACTGGGGAGAATTATCTTCCTGGTTTTTTCTTTGGCAAAATCTCGAGCTTCTAGTATTCCCCAAACCAAAAAAACAGGTTTGTATGCTATAATTAAGGTTGTTTTGAAACGCAAGGTAATGGGGGATTACAATGGCAGCATATACGCCGATGATACAGCAATATTTAAAGATAAAGGCAGAGTATCAGGATGCCTTTTTATTTTTTCGCCTTGGCGACTTTTATGAAATGTTTTTTGAAGATGCAAAGAGAGCATCTGCTGAACTTGAAATCACACTGACGAGCAGAGACGGAGGCAGTGCCGACAGAATTCCAATGTGCGGCGTTCCATATCACTCTGCACCAGGTTATATTGAAACTTTGATCGAGAAAGGCTACAAAGTGGCCATTTGTGAACAGACAGAAGATCCAAAACAGGCTAAAGGCGTTGTGCGCAGAGAAGTAGTGCAGCTGATCACACCGGGAACAGTCATGAACGGCAAAGGCCTTCAGGAAAGAGAAAACAATTACATAGCATCTGTATCCGAATTCTCATCCTGCTACGGATTTGCTGTTACGGATCTGTCTACCGGAGAAAATCAGGTCACTCTTTTAAACGGATTTGATGAAGTGATCAGCGAGATGTATTCTCTGAATGTAAGAGAGCTTGTCGCAGATCCTGATTTTCCTCAGGTGGCACTGAAAAAGGTGACAGAGAGATCGAAAGTGACGATTTCTTTTCAGTCTGCAGAAAAATGGGATGCTTTTGACCCCATAATGGACCACCTGACAGATGACCGGCTGAAAGAGACATTTGGCAGACTGTGCACTTATCTGCAGAAAACGCAGAAAAGAAGCCTCGATCACCTGCAAAAAGTAAAAGTGTACAAGCTTCAGGATTTTATGAAGATCGATATCTATTCAAAAAGAAATCTTGAATTGACAGAAACAATCCGTTCCAAAGGCAAAAAAGGATCGCTCCTATGGCTGCTTGATGAGACGAAAACGGCCATGGGCGGACGGATGCTGAAACAATGGATTGACAGACCGCTGCTGTCTAAAACGGAAATAGAAAGCCGACTCGATACGGTTCAATCGCTCCTAAAATCACTATTTTGAACGCGAGGATCTCAGAGAGAAACTGAAAGAAGTGTACGATCTTGAACGTCTTGCAGGCAGAGTCGCTTTCGGCAGCGTCAATGCAAGGGATTTAATTCAGCTGAAG
The DNA here is from genome assembly GCF_016839225.1 of Metabacillus sp. cB07. Classification (NCBI taxonomy): domain Bacteria; kingdom Bacillati; phylum Bacillota; class Bacilli; order Caryophanales; family Bacillaceae; genus Metabacillus; species Metabacillus sp. cB07. The sequence continues at coordinate 1,970,189 of NZ_CP069296.1, forward strand.
AAATCACTTCAGCAGGTTCCTGCCATTAAAGAAGTGCTTTCTGGAATTCATCACGAAGCGCTTCGTGAAATAGAGCACAAAATTGATCCTTGCACAGAGCTGTGTGAATTGCTTGACGCGGCACTTGTTGAAAACCCGCCTCTTTCGATAAAAGACGGAAACATTATGAAGGACGGGTTTCATGAACAGCTCGATCAATTCAGGGATGCAAGCAGAAACGGGAAGTCATGGATAGCGGAGCTTGAACAGCAGGAGAGAGTCCGCACAGGCATCAAATCACTGAAAATCGGATACAATCGAGTGTTCGGATACTACATTGAGGTAACCCGGGCTAATGCTCATTTACTTGAAGAGGGAAGATATACACGCAAACAGACACTTACGAATGCTGAACGGTATATTACTCCTGAACTCAAGGAGAAGGAAACACTCATTCTTGAAGCAGAAGAAAAAATGGTTGATATCGAATACCAGCTGTTTACTGAACTGAGAGAACAGGTCAAACACTTTATTCCTAACCTCCAGTCTCTTGCCAAGTGCATAAGCGAACTGGACGTCCTGCAGTGTTTTGCGGTCATCAGTGAAAAGCGCCATTATACAAAACCTGTGTTCTCAGATGGCGAACTGTTCATCAAAGACGGAAGACATCCGGTTGTTGAGAAAGTGATGAATTCACAGGAGTATGTTCCAAATGACTGCTATTTCTCGAACGATCGCGGCATGCTTTTAATTACGGGTCCTAATATGTCCGGTAAAAGCACATATATGAGACAGGTGGCTCTGACGAGTATTCTTGCTCAAATCGGCTGCTTTGTTCCGGCTTCAGAGGCGGTGCTTCCGGTCTTTGACCAGATCTTCACAAGAATTGGGGCTGCCGATGATTTAATATCAGGACAAAGTACATTTATGGTCGAAATGCTTGAAGCCAAAAATGCGATTGTTCATGCGACAGGCAAAAGCCTGATTCTGTTCGATGAGATCGGCAGGGGAACATCCACATATGACGGCATGGCATTGGCCCAGGCAATTATTGAGCATATTCATCACCATATTGGAGCAAAAACACTCTTTTCCACGCACTATCATGAGCTTACAAGTCTTGCAGAAGAACTGCCTATGCTTCAAAACGTTCATGTATCAGCGGTTGAAGAGAATGGGAAAGTTGTGTTTCTTCATAAGATTAAAGAAGGTCCTGCAGATAAAAGCTACGGAATTCATGTGGCAGAACTGGCAGAACTCCCCCAGAACCTGATCAAAAGGGCAAAAGAAATTCTTGAAGGGCTGGAAGGAGAACAAACGAGCAAAGTTCCTGCAGCCGTACAGGAAAATAGGGAAACCTTTGAAAAAACGGATGATGCCCAGCTCTCTTTCTTCAATGAGCAGCCAGCCAGAAAAGAAGGCGGCAGGCAGGCTCCAAAAAAAGATCTTCTTGTGCTTGAGCAAATCCGGGCCATCAATCTGCTTGAAATGACGCCGCTTGATGCAATGAATGAACTGTATCAGCTGCAAAAAAAATTAAAATAGCTGGAAGGTGAATAGGATGGGGAAAATAGTCCGCCTAGACGATTCACTATCAAATAAAATCGCTGCCGGTGAAGTAGTAGAGCGTCCGGCTTCTGTCGTGAAAGAACTGGCAGAAAACAGCATAGATGCCGGAAGCACCGTGATTGAAATTCACGTGGAAGAAGCCGGCCTTGCAAAAATCCGCATTATCGACAATGGGGAAGGCATTCAGCCTGAAGATTGTCTTAATGCTTTTCACAGACATGCGACAAGCAAAATAAAAGATGAGAATGACCTGTTTCGAATCAGAACACTTGGTTTCCGGGGAGAAGCCCTGCCGAGTATCGCTTCCGTATCGCATATTGAGCTCAAAACAAGCACAGGCGACGGAGCAGGAACACGAATGGTTCTCAAAGGCGGAAAAGTGGAAGTTCACGAAGCAGCCTCAAGCAGGAAAGGCAGCGACCTCACTGTCTCTAATCTGTTTTTCAATACACCTGCACGGCTGAAATATGTAAAAACAGTTCATACAGAGCTCGGGAATATAACAGATGTTGTGAACCGTCTGGCTCTGTCCAATCCAAATGTATCATTCAAGCTGACTCATAACGGAAAACAGCTGCTTCATACGAGCGGCAACGGGGACGTGCGTCAGGTCATTGCCGGCATATACGGCCTTCCGATTGCTAAAAAAATGATCCCAATCCACCTTCAGTCCCTTGATTTTGAAGTGACAGGCTTTATATCCCTGCCTGAAATCACAAGGGCCTCGAGGAACTATATTTCTACTATCGTAAACGGAAGGTTCATCAAGAACTACCCGCTTGCAAAAGCGATTCAGCAGGGATACCACACGCTGCTTCCAATCGGCAGGTTTCCCGTTGTTTTCCTGGAGATCAGCATGGATCCGATTCTTGTGGATGTCAATGTGCACCCCGCTAAAATGGAAGTGCGCCTGAGCAAGGAAGCGGAACTGAATGAGCTTATTATAAATGGAATAAAAGAGTCTTTTTCAAAGAAACAGCTGATACCTGATGCTGCCCTGCCGAAACGAAAAGAAAAAGCGGCTGAAGAGCAGCAGTCCTTTATGTTCAGTCATGCTGAAAAGAAGACAGGCATCGGCTCCGATCAGCCGGTCCGAACAGAATCATTTTCCGTACAGGCCTCAAATCCGGTACGGGAAGAGAAGCCTGCTGCCCCTTTTGTGGTAGAAGCGGAGGAAGACTATGCTGCTGATCATGAACCTGAAAGGGATATAGAGCAGCCGGCAGTTGAGGAAGTGCGTTCAGAACAGCTCATCGATCAATCCGGGGAAGAAACCCGCGTGCCGGTTCTTTATCCAATCGGTCAAATGCACGGCACCTACATTCTCGCTCAAAACGATAATGGACTCTATATTATTGATCAGCATGCCGCACAGGAACGAATTAACTATGAATATTTCAAAGAAAAAGTTGGACAGGTAGCTTCAGAAGTTCAGGAACTGTTAGTTCCTATCACGCTGCACTATTCAGCAGATGAAGCAGTCATTCTGGCTGAGAAGATGCCTGAGCTTGCCCAAGTGGGGATCTTCCTTGAGCCTTTCGGCGGGAACAGCTTTATTGTCAGGTCCCACCCTCAGTGGTTTCCAAAAGGCGAAGAGGGAAGCATTATTGAAGAAATCATTCAGGAAGTGCTCGATCACAGGCAGGCGGATATTAAAAAAATCAGAGAAGAAGCAGCCATTATGATGAGCTGCAAAGCAGCGATTAAAGCAAATCATCACCTGCGCCACGATGAAATCTTCGCGCTGCTTGAAACGCTCAGAAAAACAGCCGATCCCTTTACATGTCCTCACGGCAGGCCGATTATTATTCATTACTCAACGTATGAGATGGAAAAGATGTTTAAGCGTATTATGTAAAAGTGAAAAGACAATCATGCCCTGCACAGTTATCTGTGCAGGGCAAACTTTTATACCTATCCCAGAAAAAACGGCACGTCTGCTATCGATTATTTCTCTCAAAAAGAAGTTCGAAAAAGAAACCAGCATAAATAATCACTGAGAATCCGCAGTATTCAATCACTGGATCTGTATTAGGCGTCTGGTTTACCATCATAGTCAGCTCCCTTATCATCTTGACCTAGGGGGCAGCCATTTATCAAGGAATTCAGGCAACTGGCCCTCTGAAATGGTGACTCCTGTATGCCCCTTCTTACTCAATAAAAAAGTCTTGTCTTTACTTGAAGCATGTTCAATAATGGGTCTGCTCTGATTTTCCGAAACGAGCTGATCATCTTCTCCGCAAATAACAAGAAGATTGCAGGAGATGTTTTTAAGTTTAACCTTCCTGTTCATGATGGAGAGTTTACCTTTAATCAGACTGTTCTTCTTTGCTAATTCTAAGACTAAGTCTCTGATAAAAGCACCTGGCATAGGCAAGTATGAGTTTGCCCATTTGTTGAAGCGAATCCATTTTTGTATATAAGCTGGATCATCTGTTCTTCCTAAAAGAGCCAGGTATGGTGAAAAATATACTGGAGAAGTCAGCAGCCGCATTCCTGCTTTGACCTCTGAAGCAGAAATTAATCTGCTCCATTCGGTCATCTGATTAATATCAGTTTCATCCGCTGTTCTTAGTTCAGATAACCATTTGCTATAAACATTTGTTTCTTCAAAATCTATGGGTGCAGCATATAAAATGAGATTTTTTATCTTTTCCTCCGCAATGGAAGCATATATGGCCGCAAGTGTTCCTCCCAAACAATAGCCGATGACTGTTAAGTTCTCAGCTTTTGAATGCAATAGAGTTCTGTTTGCCGCTTTTTGAACGTATTTTGCGACATAATCCTCTAATGAGTCATCTTTATCCTCATAGCCGGGCTCTCCGAATTCAAGTAGATATACATCAAATCCCGCATTCACAAACGACCCAATGACGCTTTTGCCGGGAATGAGATCTAAAATATCCGGTTTATTTACAGGAGAATATATAAGGAATAGAGGTGTGTTAAATTTTCTTGAATGCGTTGGGTAATACCACAGCGTTGTTTTATTTAACTGCCATACAGGATTTCTACTTAAGCCTGTTGGGCTGATCTGTGTCAATTCAGCAGAGCTCCTTTCTTATTTTTTCTTGTTTTGTTGCACAAGACTTTTCATCTCATTAAGCTTTGCATCAATCTCCAGAAGTTTTTCCTCGATAGAATCAATCTTTTCTTCCGTTTTAATCACCAATTTAGCTGTATTTGCTACATCATCTTTGCTTGGAAGGTTATGCGCCGAAGAGAAATTGCCTAATAGTTTCTGCAGTTCTGTTTTTTTCTGGGTGTTGAATACCAATCGACTAAAATCTTTGTCATTAAGTTTTTCCTTAATAGCATGATTGAGATTTGACTCTAACTGAAACCCGGCTTTTTTAACCAAGTCTTTCAATTGCGGATTTTTCTTTTTCCCCATCTTATATCCTCCTTTATAAGTGAAGTAATGAGAAAATACAGGTGAAATCACCTGTATTTTCGAGAGTGAAGTGAAAGGCAGATTCTCTTTGTTCCTGAATCTTATTAATAGATTATGTTCGACAAAAAAATTAGATTGGGTCAATTTATCATGGCAATTGCTCATTTTTTTTAAAAAAATTGGAAGTTCTATTTGCAGAAAAGTCGAAAAATGTGTTTTTGCAGGAGGTTATATCCCCATACGTAAAAATTTGTCGTGAATATGATGGAGTAAACAGGAAGGAGAGATGGTCATGATCAACCGCAAAACAACTGATTTATTTGTCAAAATGCTTCTCGATAAGTATGGATTAGAAACAAAGCTGAAAGCTATTCCGGAGGATAAGAAAAAACCTCTCAGAGACATGGTCACTGAACTGAATAGCCAAGTTGAGGATTTTCTAAGCAATTTAAAATCAAAAACTGAGAAAGGGGGGAAATAACATGGGAAGAAACAGAGTCATTTTTTCTGACTGCGCAGGTACTGAAGAAGTTGCAGGCGAAATGGATATGGGCGGCAGCGGCATTGGAAATGCGAATGGAGTATCTCAAAGAGCAAGACAATCTGTTCAAGCAGGTCAGCGTTCAACTGAGAAAATCAGTATTGTTGATTCTACAGATGTAAATGTACTGACAATTGATGTTCAGGCTGCACTTGCGCTTCAGGCTGCTATTCAAGCTGCAATTGTTCTCATTATCAGACTTTCGTTTGCTGATGATATTGAACAGGCTGACCGCTTCAGTGAAGAATTATTCCAATTCACAAGTATTGATCAAGTAAATGAGCAAGAAATTCTTATCAAAGATTCTCATAACGTTAACGTAGGAGCATTAGATCTGGATCTAGTTATTACAATTCAATTACTAATTCAAGTATTGGCAGCTCTTGCACTAAGCTTAGATATCCTATAAAGCTCGTTTAAAAGGGGTGTTCCTGTTTCTGGGGACACCTTAATACTGTAAAGGGATTGATAATTATAAAAATAGGTAAAAGAATTAGAGAACTAAGAGAAACGAGAGGTATACCATTAGGATGTATGGCTGAAAGTTTAAATCTCTCTGTTTCTCACTTATTATCTATTGAAAGAAATACAAGAAGAGCAACCTCAAATGAGATTGCAGACATTTGTCGCGTGCTTGGTGTAAAAAGATATGAACTATATGCCGATACTATAGATTATTTGTAGCAAAAAGAAGAATGCCGGTTAGGCTTCTTCTTTTACATCAGTCAAACTGACTGCAGCTGCTTCCATACTTAACGACGTCATAAATGGATCTGCCGTCAGACGAATGTGTCTCTGAATACTTAAATGGCAGAAGCGAGAAGAAAACAAAGTAAACAGAAAAATAGACAAACTGATAAAAGAAGATGTGCGGATTCAGCAGCCCTGCATGAATCATAGAATTAACGATAATGATGGAGGCCAGGTTGAAGATGGATCCACCTGCATATACAAGGACGTGTGTCCATTTGCTATCCCATTTCAATCGTTCATACTGACAAAAAGAGTCCAGAAAGTAATATTGATTAATTTGAAGCTTTCCGACTCTGAGCAGAAGTTTTCCTCTCCCTAATGTAAAAAAAGCCTTTCCTCCAAACAACCAGACAAAGACAAAATGCCCAAGCTGATGAATGAAGGCAACGATGGGCAAAACAAAAAAGAAAGCCCAGAAAAAAGTAATCATATCCTCAAGCTGAAACAACGGGCATGCCCCTCTCATTAGAATTACCTTTTAGTTTCCCTGTTTTTCTTTGTTAAAACGGCATATTGAGATATTTATGACCCTCGCTTGCTTTCTTTCATACTTTGATAAAAAGCTTGAAAGGAAGCTGCCTTATGAAGGAAATGAATGTTCGGGAGCCTCTGCCTGTTCCCCATGCTCACTTTTATCAGGGAGTGACAGAGGAACAGGAAGGTCACACGCATGCCCTGCTTGGATTTTCTAAACCTCTCAACGGCACGTCATTTGACAGGCATTACCACTATGTAGAAGGGGTTACCACGTTTGACAACAATCATTATCATCGCTTTTATGTAAAGACCGGACCGCCCATTCCAATGCTTGACGGCACACACTATCATCTGTTTGAGGGGAAAAGTTACAGAAACTACACAGAAGCAGAGCCGACTCAGTTTGGAGGGGTTGTATACTCTCCGCAGCAGAAAAAGGTTCATCAGCATTTGTTCAGCGGAAGAACGAGCGGTCCGATCGGATATTAATCCATTCAGGCCGTTTGAGGGTGCTGATATCTGGAAATAATAAACTGGTATTCAATGATTTAAAGTGATAAGATGTTGAAAAGCGGATATAAAGCAAGAAAGTGTGATTACAGATTGAAGAAAGAAAAACTGCTCGTGATAATTGGACCGACCGCGGTCGGGAAAACAAAGTTGAGCATTGAACTTGCCAAAAGGCTGAACGGTGAAATTATAAGCGGGGACAGCATGCAGATCTACCGCGGGATGGATATTGGGACGGCAAAAGCTGCACCGGATGAAATGGATGGTGTGCGCCATCACCTGATCGATATTAAAGATCCTGATGAGTCGTTTTCCGCCGCTGAATTTCAGGAATTAGCACGTCCACTTATCACCGATATTCACTCAAGAGGCAAGTTTCCAATCATTGCCGGCGGGACAGGCATGTATATTCAGTCTGTTATCTATGATTATCAGTTTACAGAACAGGCATCGGATCCTGAGTACAGGCAGATGCTTGAAGAAGAAGCTGAAGCCAGAGGCAATGAATTCATACACAAGAAACTGTCTGATGCAGATCCGGAATCAGCTCAAAGAATTCATCCGAATAATGTGAGGAGAGTCATCAGGGCTCTTGAAATCTTCCGCTGCACCGGCAAAACGATGACAGAGTTTTTAAACGAACAGGAGAAAGTGCTGCTTTACGACCTTGTCATTGTCGGGTTAACGATGGAGCGAAGCGAGCTCTATGAACGGATTGATCACCGAGTTGATCTTATGATGGAGCAGGGGCTGCTGGCTGAGGCAAAACAACTGCATGAGAATGGAATCCGTGACTGTCAGTCTGTACAGGCCATCGGTTATAAAGAGCTTTTCGCTTATTTTGACGGGAAGTCTTCTCTCGAAGATGCAGTGGATCAGCTGAAACAGAACTCCCGCCGCTATGCGAAGCGCCAGCTTACATGGTTCCGCAACAAAATGGACGTGGAATGGTTTGATGTAAGCAGCCCGCATGATGCAAATGACAGATTCAATGAAATTTTCACTTATATAGCAGGAAAGCTTCAATTAAGCTAGAATACATAAAACATAGAGAAAAGAGGAGGACGAAACATGAAACAAACAGTCAATATCCAAGACCAATTTTTAAACTCAATGCGCAAAGAAAGTACATTTGTAACGGTGTACCTTCTGAACGGATTTCAGCTCAGAGGCCTTGTTAAAGGATTTGACAACTTTACAGTCCTGCTGGAAACAGAAGGCAAGCAGCAGCTGATTTTCAAACATGCGATTTCAACGTTTGCGCCTCAGAAACATGTTTCCCTTGAAATAGAATAGTCAGTTAAAATCAGCCTTCATATGCGGAGGCTGATTTTTTATTTGTCTTGTTTCAAAGAGTCTCCTGATGATCAGGAAATGGATTTATTTCTCGGGAAAGCGCAGAATCCATCAATATTCAGCAATATTCTCTCCGCGGAAAAATAATTTCATCTTTTAGATAGGCATTTGTCACGATTTTGCCCCAAGCAACGTATAGTAATAAAAGAATGTGAGGTGAACATCTTTGGATCAAGCAGTCACATTTAAAAACAACGGGCAAATTAATGTGATTCTTAGCGGCCAGAAAAAGGTCTATCATGAGCGAATCAGCGAAACAGCCACATATGAACTGAAAATCCCCAAAACAGAACCGCAGCATGCCATATTAAATGAAATTGAAGCAGAGCTGAATACGCTTGTAGGCATGGATGAACTGAAGCGGATGATTAAAGAAATTTATGCATGGATTTTTATTAATAAAAAGCGGGAAGAACAGGGGCTGAAAGCAGGAAAACAGTCTCTTCATATGATGTTCAAAGGAAATCCCGGCACAGGGAAAACAACAGTAGCCAGATTGATCGGGAAATTATTTTTCCAGATGAATGTGCTCTCAAAAGGCCATTTAATTGAAGCGGAACGGGCAGATCTTGTGGGAGAATACATTGGACATACCGCACAGAAAACACGGGACCTGATTAAAAAGTCCCTTGGAGGCATTCTTTTTATAGATGAAGCCTATTCCCTTGCCCGCGGGGGAGAAAAGGACTTTGGGAAAGAAGCCATTGACACTCTCGTTAAGCATATGGAAGATAAACAGCATGAATTTGTTCTCATATTGGCGGGCTATTCCAAGGAGATGGATCATTTTCTTTCATTAAATCCCGGCCTGCATTCCAGATTTCCGCTCGTGGTAGATTTTCCGGATTATTCTGTTGAACAGCTGATGGAAATCTCAAAGCGCATGATGAAGGAAAGAGAATATTCATTCAGCAAAGAGGCTGAATGGAAATTCCGCGAGCATCTGAATGACATGAAAACAAACCTTGCCCCGTCAAAATTCTCAAATGGCAGGTATGTCAGAAATATCATTGAAAAATCCATCCGCTCCCAGGCGATGAGACTTCTAACAGCGAATCAATTGGGACGGGACGAACTTGTCACGATCTTGAGTCAGGATCTGGTGATTAAAGAATAAACATAAAGGACAAAAAAAGCCGCGGCTGCGGCTTTTTTCAATGGTGGATGGAGCGGTTTGGAAGCTGCCATTTGTTTGTATAGGAGAGAACTCTGCAAACAACGAGCAGAATAAATAGAGTATAAAGCTGAAAAGGTGACTGGGCCAGATCAAATCCGATAATTAGGCCTGCAAGGACAGCCCACACAGCATAAATTTCTGATCTCAGTACGAGCGGTTTTCTTCCAGCCAGCAAATCCCTGACAATACCGCCGCCGCTTCCTGTCAGTACTGCAGCCACAACAACTGCACTGATCGGATGATTCATCTCAGCAGCATACAGCGCTCCTTGAATAGCGAATGCCGAAAGTCCGATCGCATCGGTGAAATTTCCCCACTTCTGCCAGTGTTTAAGCAGGTTGTTGGGGAATAAAAACACGGTCGTCATGGCAACAAGAGCGATCTGAAAGAGTGTCCCCTGCTCCCATAAAGCCGAAACCGGCACGCCGATGAGAAGATTTCTGATGGCTCCTCCTCCAAATGCGGTGACAATGCCAAGAATATACACCCCGAGAATATCATATTCCTCTTCCATCGCAACAATGGCGCCGCTCACTGCAAAAGCAATTGTGCCGATGATGCTTAATACTTCCCACGTCATATATGTATCCCCTTTTTCATAAATGTCAGATATCTTTAATTAGAAGCGGCTGCATGAAAGCAGCCGTCTTGATTTTATATGCGTATCCGCTTTAATGCAATCCTTTTCTTTTAAAATAGTCTTCGAATCGTTCCTATGTGCGTAAAAACGTAAAGCATTAGTGGATTCTTTGTTTTTTTGGTATGATAAAGAAGCAAAATTATGAGTAAAAGGATGGTACCCGTTTGAAAGAGACAATGAATACCGGGAGTGAAAAAGTCATTCTGGTCGGCTGCCAGCTTCCAAAGACAGAAGATGAAGCGTTCAGTTATACAATGAGCGAGCTTGCCTCCCTTACTAAAACAGCGAACGGAGAAGTGCTCGTCCAGCTGTCGCAGAAGAGAGAGCGCATTCACCCGGCAACATACATAGGCAAAGGCAAAGTTGATGAACTGCTTGCTCTTTCAGAAGAGCTTGAGCCGGACTTAATTATATTTAATGATGAGCTTTCTCCAAGTCAGCAGCGCAATCTGTCGGCTGCCCTTGATGTGAAAATTATTGACCGCACACAGCTGATACTTGATATATTTGCGACGCGGGCAAAATCAAAAGAAGGCAAGCTTCAGGTGGAGCTTGCGCAGCTTCAGTATCTTTTGCCGAGGCTGAGCGGACAGGGAATCAATCTTTCAAGACAGGGCGGCGGAATCGGCACGAGGGGGCCGGGCGAAACGCAGCTTGAAACAGATAGAAGACATATTAGAACCCGCATACATGAAATTAAGATGCAGCTTGCTGCAATTGTCAGCCACCGGAACCGCTATCGTGAAAGAAGAAAGAAAAATCAGGCTTTCCAAGTAGCTCTGGTCGGCTACACAAATGCCGGGAAATCGACATTGTTTAACCGAATTACAGACGCGGGCACATTTGAAGAAGACCTTCTTTTTGCCACACTTGATCCGATGACAAGGAAGATGACACTTCCATCGGGCTATCAGGCTCTTTTAACAGATACGGTAGGATTCATTCAGGATCTGCCGACAACGCTTGTTGCAGCGTTCCGCTCTACACTTGAAGAAGTGAAAGAGGCGGATTTAATTCTGCATGTTGTCGACAGTTCAAATGAAGATTACGTCAATCATGAAAAAACGGTCTATAAACTGCTGGAAGAACTCAAGGTCACGACGATTCCGGTTTTAACGGTATATAACAAGCAAGATAAGCAGTCGGCTGGCTTTGTTCCTTCACCGAAAGGCGAGCATGTGCTGATCAGCGCTTTTTCGGATGCGGACATTGCAAAACTGAAACAGAAGATCCAGTCGTTTTCAATGGAGCTGATGGAAGAATACAGCATTGATGTGCCTGCTTCAGAAGGCAAGCTTCTGGCTTCATTGAAAACAGAAACCATGGTAGGGCACTTTGCCTTTAATGAAGAAGAAAATCATTATGAAATACAGGGACACTTCCTGCCGGGACATGCAGCTTCCGGCCAGATAGAGATGTATAAGAGAAAGGGAAACAAACATGTTTAACCAATTGAAATACGGTGATAAGCTTGCGCAGCTTGCTGCAGAGGCAGAAGAAAAAATCAGAGATACCCACAAAAAAATTGATGAACGAATGGAAATGAACCAGTTCCGGGTTCTTCAAAGCTACAGAGACCATAGAGTGAGCGACTCACATTTTATCCCGACTACAGGATATGGGTATGATGACCATGGAAGGGATACGCTGGAACAGATTTATGCGGATGTTTTCGGCGGGGAGTCAGGGCTTGTAAGGCCGCAGATCATTTCAGGCACCCATGCCATCTCCATTGCCCTGTTTGGAGTGCTCCGTCCATTTGATGAACTTCTATATATAACGGGAAAGCCTTATGATACCCTTGAAGAGATTGTGGGCATCAGAGGAAGCGGCACCGGTTCTCTAAGTGAATTTAAAATCGGCTACCGGGCTGTTGAACTGAAAGAAGACGGCGGCATAGATTATGATGCCGTCGGTGCTGCCATTACAGAAAAGACAAAGATGATCGGCATTCAGCGCTCAAAAGGATATGCCACAAGGCCATCTTATACTCTTGCAGAAATTAAGCAGATGATTGACTTTGTCAAATCCATTAAGCCTGATGTTGTTGTCTTTGTCGACAATTGCTACGGTGAATTTGTTGAAGAGCTTGAACCTTGTCACGTCGGTGCCGATCTTATGGCTGGTTCGCTTATTAAAAATCCGGGCGGCGGACTTGCGAAAACAGGCGGTTATATCGTTGGGCGCAAGGATCTGGTGGAAGCATGCTCCTACCGGATGACATCACCTGGTATTGGGGCTGAGGCAGGCGCGTCCCTCTACAGTCTTCAGGAAATGTATCAGGGATTCTTCCTTGCTCCTCACGTTGTTGCCCAATCTTTAAAAGGTGCAGTGTTTACGGCAGCGATGCTTGAACTTGCAGGGCTTAAAACAAACCCGTCCTGGGATGCAGTCCGCACAGACCTTATTCAATCTGTCCAGTTTGAGCAGTCTGATTTAATGGTTGCGTTTTGCCAGGCCATACAATATGCATCACCGGTCAATTCGCACGTGACGCCATATCCGAGCTATATGCCGGGTTATGAGAACGATGTCATAATGGCTGCAGGAACTTTTGTACAGGGAGCAAGCATAGAACTCTCTGCAGACGGGCCGCTGCGTCCCCCGTATACAGCTTATGTGCAGGGCGGATTAACGTATTCTCATGTGAAAATTGCCATCTGTTCTGCTCTTGATCATCTTTTGGACAAGAATTTAATTCGTCTGTAATCGGATATAAATCCAAATGTCATTTTTCCTAACATAGTGTTGACGCATTATATGACATGGAATATAATAAGATTAAGTTAAGAAAAGGAGGGAATACAATGGGTGATACGATTCGACGCTCGATGCCCTTATTCCCGATCGGAATTGTCATGCAGCTGACAGAACTCTCTGCCAGGCAAATTCGATATTATGAAGAAAACGGCTTGATTTTCCCTGCAAGAACAGAAGGGAACAGACGCCTATTTTCATTTAATGATGTAGATACGCTTCTTGAAATAAGAAGCCTTATCGAACAAGGCATTAACATGGCCGGCATCAAGCAGATTTTTTCTTCTAAGGATAAAAGTATGGAACGCGAAGAAGAAGGCCAGCCTAAAAAAGTGGAAAAACCGGATCTGACCGACGCTGAACTCAGAAAGCTGCTGAAAGCTGAACTGATGCAGGCCGGAAGGTTCCAGAGATCATCGCTCAGACAGGGTGACATGTCTAGATTTTTCCATTAATTAACGCAGCTTCACTTTATTTTTCACAATAAATATTACTTAGTATTGTTAGGAGAGGATTTTCACAATGGCAAAGTATTCGAGAGAAGATATTGTACGCTTAGTACAAGAAGAAAACGTAAAATACATCAGACTGCAGTTCACGGACATCCTTGGAACAATCAAAAACGTAGAAATTCCTGCAAGCCAGCTTGAAAAAGCACTTGACAACAAATGCATGTTTGACGGATCTTCAATTGAAGGATTTGTCCGCATTGAAGAATCTGACATGTATCTGTATCCTGATCTTGATACGTTTGTTATTTTCCCTTGGACATCTGAAAAAGGCAAAGTTGCACGTTTCATCTGCGACATCTACAGCCCGGACGGCACACCATTTGATGGAGATCCGCGCAACAACTTAAGACGTATGCTGAAAGAAATGGAAGACCTTGGATTCACTGACTTCAACCTTGGGCCTGAGCCGGAATTCTTCCTTTTCAAGCTTGACGAAAAAGGAGAACCAACTCTTGAGCTGAACGATCACGGCGGCTACTTCGACCTTGCTCCGACTGACCTTGGAGAAAACTGCAGACGTGACATCGTGCTTGAGCTTGAAGAAATGGGCTTTGAAATTGAAGCATCTCACCATGAGGTAGCTCCTGGCCAGCATGAAATCGACTTCAAATATGCCGGTGCAGTAAAAGCTTGTGATGATATCCAAACATTCAAACTTGTTGTTAAAACAATTGCGCGCAAACACGGATTGCATGCTACATTCATGCCGAAGCCGCTGTTTGGAGTAAATGGATCTGGAATGCACATGAACCTCTCTCTTTTCAAAGACGGAGTGAACTCATTCTATGACAAAAACAGTGAACTTGAGCTGAGCGAAACAGCGAGACATTTCATTGCCGGCGTAATCAAGCATGCACCAAACTTTACAGCTGTTACGAATCCGACAGTTAACTCATATAAACGTCTAGTACCTGGCTACGAGGCACCATGCTATGTTGCCTGGTCTGCACAAAACAGAAGCCCGCTTATCCGTATCCCTGCTTCACGCGGACTAAGCACACGCGTAGAAGTGCGCAGTGTTGACCCTTCTGCAAACCCGTACCTTGCAATGAGCGTATTGCTTGCTGCTGGTCTTGACGGCATTAAAAACAAACTTGCTGCTCCAAAACCGATTGACCGCAACATCTATGTCATGACGAAAGAAGAGCGTGTTGAGAATGGAATCGTAGATCTTCCTGCAACATTAGCACAGGCTCTTGATCTTCTGAAAACAGACGAAGTAATCATCAACGCACTTGGCGAGCATTTGTTTGAGCATTTTGTAGAAGCGAAAGAAATCGAATGGGATATGTTCCGCACTCAAGTTCACCCATGGGAACGCGAGCAGTACATGTCTCAATACTAAGAATCACACTCAAAAACCTCAGCTGTCTGCTGAGGTTTTTTTGCACAATCAAGCTTTTTAGTCAATTCCATCTGATTTTCTTTTTTGAAGATAGTCCTTCAGCAGCCTCATTATGGCTATTACGGCAAGTATGGAACCAACTGCAATCCCGGATAAAGCGACCACGAGTGAAATGTATTCAAAAATAGAGTAATTTGCAAGCTTGTTCCAGCTTATGCTGCCTTTCCAGTCCTCAATGACAAGGTTCATGCCATAGATTCCGGAAATAACCGTATAAGTAGTAAGGATCAGCAGCAGGGAATTGTGGCGTTTGCTGGCCAGCTTCTCCTGGTTTTGATAAAGACTGTCCATCGTATTCTTCACTTCTTTATAGAGGGTCTCAATTTTGAACCTGTCTTTCATCATAACAGAAAGCTCCTGGCCTTCCGTTCTGCTGCTGATTTCTGAAAAGATATACTTAGCGGTGAAATTAGCAATCGAGCGGATCAGACCTTCCATTTTATCCTGTTTCTGATCAATGTAGAGCTGTGAATAGCTGTATGAAAGCTTTAGAAGAACAATTTTATAGAAAAGATGCAGGATGAGATTGTAGTAGAGCTGTCCAACCATTTCTTCCGCGGTCACGTTCTCCTGACCCACATCATTCGTAATTTTAGTGAATGTATGATCACTCACAACGTGAAAGCTGCCGGGTGACCACCTGTCGTAAATGTGATCCTTAAGATAGTGGTCTATATATGCGGAATTGCTTGCGGACATATACGGCCTGCCGTTTTGATCATAGCCATTTATGTGGCCTATTCGAAAAAGAGTATCCGAAGAAATCTCTGCGTCCTTTTCTGTCAAAAGATAACTGCTGACAAACATTCTCTCGTCAATAAAGTAGGGAAGGCTTCCAAGGTAAGTTGACTGGCTGTTTTCACTTTTTTCTATATACGGGACAACAGAGGGGCACAGCTCTTCAAAAATAAAATCCTGAATCTTTTCGTAAGTGCCCTGTCCTGAATGAAGAACAGTTCCTTTTTCTTCTGTAATAAATGGTTCAAGAACCCTGAAGTGATCCATAAAATCGAGTGCATCGCTCAGTGACCATGTATTGCTGTTTGATGTCAGCTCTGTCCTTATGGTGATCATTCCGACAGAAAAAGGGCATATATACAGATCGATTGAGTGGACATTGAAAGAATATTCATTTACAGCTGTACGAAGCGTGCATTTTCTGTCAAAGGATTTTGAGTATCGATTTATAGCCTTATCCTGATGCTGATCCGGAAAGAGAATCTGTTCTATGTACGGCATAAAATAATGTTTCAGGCGTTTATGGGGAAGACTTGTTTTCTCTCCGTAAAATTTTGTCTGCTGGGCGCTGCTGTTAATGCTGAAAAATTCAAATCCGTTCGCCTTAAGTTCATCAGTCAGCTGGGAGATGCAGTCGCTGTCCCATGAAAAAGGAAAAATAAATTGGGCATTCGCCCGCAGAATGGCCGGTTCTTTTGTCATAGGCACCCTCTCATCTTTTTTTCATTATTATGTTCCCCTGAGAGAAGGCTGCAAAACAGGCAAATAAAAAAACTTTGCCTGTAAAAGCAAAGTTTTTAGTGTATGTTTCTATAAACTCCAACAACTTTTCCCAGGATGACAACATGTCTGAGAATAATCGGTTCAAGTGTAGAGTTTTCCGGCTGAAGGCGCACGTAATCTTTCTCTTTGAAAAAACGTTTGACAGTTGCCTCATCATCCTCTGTCATGGCAACAACGATATCCCCGTTGTTTGCAGTGTTCTGCTGTTTGACAATAACCATGTCCCCGTCAAGAATACCGGCTTCAATCATACTGTCTCCCATAATCTCGAGCATGAAGATCTGATCATCGGATGCGGCGAACGTATCTGGAAGAGGAAAATATTCCTCGACGTTTTCAATGGCTGTGATCGGGGAACCGGCTGTTACTTTCCCGATTACAGGAACGTTAATCACGCTTGAACGCGGAATCATCGCTGTCTCATCTTCTAATATTTCGATCGCTCTCGGCTTTGTCGGATCCCGTCTGATCAGCCCTTTGCTTTCAAGCCTGGCAAGATGGCCGTGCACAGTTGAGCTCGAAGCAAGGCCCACTGCTTCGCCGATCTCACGGACTGATGGCGGATATCCTTTCTTTTGTACTTCAAGCTTAATAAAAGTGAGGATATCCTGCTGCCTCTTTGAAAGTTTTGTCATTTTATCCACCTCGCGTCCTGTAATTTATGTTGATTATAGCATGTTTTTCCTGCATATACAAACATAAGTTCGAAAAACGGCGTTGACAGAAACGTTTGTTCGCATTATACTGAAAGTATCAAATATACGAACAAACATTCTATTAAGGTGGGGATTGAGTTGAAAGGTTCATTATCTTACGTTATTTCTTTCTTTGCAGTTGTCATTGTAGCTGTCTTTGCATTATCATACACAGGAGAAAAAGAAAGCCTTGATCATTATGTATCCATTGAAATAGCAGAAGGTGACAGTATATGGAGCCTTGCAGATCAATATGAAGAGCATCACCGCATGTCCAAAACCGATTTCGTTGAATGGGTTCAGGATAAAAACGGACTGCCGACAGCTGTGATCAAGTCAGGAGATTCTGTGGTTCTTCCTATTGATAAACAAACCTACCATGACGG
Source organism: Metabacillus sp. cB07 (assembly GCF_016839225.1). Taxonomy (NCBI): domain Bacteria; kingdom Bacillati; phylum Bacillota; class Bacilli; order Caryophanales; family Bacillaceae; genus Metabacillus; species Metabacillus sp. cB07. The sequence continues at coordinate 1,987,861 of NZ_CP069296.1, forward strand.
GACACAGCTTGCATCAAGAAAATAGGGAAGTGAGAACACTGAACGCAATCATCTACTGCAGAGTCAGCACTAGAAAAGAAGAACAAGAGACATCACTCGCCCGGCAAAAAGAAGAACTTTTGGCCCTTTCAGCAGCACATGGCATGAATGTGGAAAAGATTATTGAGGAACAGGCGAGCGGATATGAGGTTGAAAGAGAAGGTATTTTTGAAATATTTGACTGTATAAAGGAACAGAAAATTGAGGCCATTGTTATTCAGGATGAGACAAGACTGGGGAGAGGGAACGCCCGGATCGCCCTTATTCATTTTTTCGCAAAAGAAGGCATTACGATCTATACGGCCACGCAGAATGGAAAGCTTTTTTTGTCTGAAGCCGATTCCATGGTTCTGGAAATTGTAAGCATTGTTGAAGAATATCAGCGGAAAATCCATAATCTGAAAATCAAAAGAGGTATGCAGAGAGCGGTTGAAAAAGGGTATAAACCTCAGAGGAATCTTACTAACAGAGATAAAGGGAGCGGCAGAGAGAAAAAGGAAGTGCCTGTCAGCGAGATTATCAGGCTTAAACAGAATAAACTGACATTCTCAGAGATTGCGGCTACCTTAAGAGGTTTTGGATACGAGGTTTCTAAAGCGACAGTACATAGAAGATATCAGGAGCACATGAAAGAGGAACAGGTCTAATCTGTTGTTTTTTGCCCCCATATCTAGTACGATATGATAGTAAATCTGTATTAGGTAAAGGAGCTGCAGTCATGCTGCCAAAAGAAAAGATGGCAAGAATCAACACCTTGTCCAGAAAATCAAAAACGTCCGGTCTTTCTCCGGAAGAAAAACAGGAACAGCAATCACTCAGACAGGAATATCTTAAGGCATTCCGGGGTTCTATGAAAAATACATTAAAAGGCGTTACAGTCCTGGATCCAAACGGGAACGATGTAACACCTGAAAAATTAAAAGAAGAACGCAGACGCGATCTGCATTAATCGCTGGAATACGTCAATTTTTGATGTATTCCTTTTCATTTTGCACATAATACATTAGAATAGGTTCTTACACTTCTCATTTTTGCATTTCCATGCGAAATGGTTGTATGAATAGGGCAGTAAAGCTATGATAAAAAAGTAGAATGTTATTTCTGAAAGGATGATCAATTAATGTCACATTCAATTCAAGACTTATCAATTGCTACCATTCGAACGCTGTCGATTGATGCGATTGAAAAAGCAAAATCAGGACATCCTGGAATGCCTATGGGGGCAGCTCCAATGGCGTATTCGCTTTGGACGCAATTTATGAATCACAATCCTAAAAATCCTGAATGGTTTAACCGCGACCGTTTTGTATTATCTGCAGGTCACGGGTCTATGCTGCTGTACAGCCTTCTTCATTTATCAGGCTATGATTTAACGATGGATGATCTTAAAGAATTCAGACAATGGGGAAGCAAAACACCGGGACACCCTGAATTCCGCCACACAGCAGGTGTAGATGCAACAACAGGTCCGCTTGGCCAGGGAATTGGGATGGCTGTCGGAATGGCTATGGCAGAACGTCATCTTGCACATACATATAACCAAGAGTCTTACCCGGTTGTCGACCACTTCACATATGCAATCTGCGGAGATGGTGACCTGATGGAAGGAATCTCTTCTGAGGCAGCTTCCCTTGCAGGGCATTTAAAGCTTGGCAAATTAGTTGTTCTTTATGATTCTAACGACATTTCTCTCGATGGAGACCTTGACCGCTCATTCTCTGAAAACGTGGAAGACCGTTTCAAAGCAATCGGCTGGCAGGTCATTCGGGTAGAAGACGGCAACAACCTTAAAGAAATTGCTAAAGCGATTGAAGCTGCTAAGCAAGATGAAACTCACCCTACTCTGATTGAAGTGAAAACGACAATCGGCTACGGATCACCGAATATGTCAGGGAAATCAGATGTTCACGGCAAGCCGCTTGGATCAGATGAAATCAAACTGACAAAAGAAGCATATGCATGGACATTCGATCAGGACTTCCACGTTCCTGACGAAGTGTATGCTCATTTCAAAGAGTCGGCAGAACAGTTCGGTTCGAAAAAAGAACAAGAATGGAACGCTCTTTTTGACAGCTATAAAAAAGAATTCCCTGATCTTGCAAAAGCTCTTGAGGCAGGAATTAAGGGCGAGCTTCCTGAAAACTGGGATTCCGAAGTGCCTGTATATGAAGACGGCAAAGCACTTGCTTCACGTGCTTCTTCCGGTGAAGTGTTAAATGGCCTTGCGAAAAATGTTCCATACATTTTCGGAGGATCAGCTGACCTTGCAGGTTCAAACAATACTTCTATTAAGGGAGCAGCAGATTTCACAGCTGAGGACTACAGCGGACGCAACATCTGGTTCGGTGTCCGTGAATTCGCAATGGGTGCTGCACTAAACGGCATGGCGCTGCATGGCGGTCTTCGCGTTTACGGCGGAACGTTCTTTGTATTCTCTGACTACCTGCGTCCGGCAATTCGTCTTGCTGCTTTAATGGGTCTGCCGGTAACATATGTATTCACTCATGACAGTATTGCTGTAGGAGAAGACGGCCCTACTCATGAGCCGATTGAACAGCTTCCTGCCTTGCGTGCAATGCCGAACCTGTCTGTTATCCGTCCGGCAGACGGCAATGAGACTGCTGCTGCATGGAGACTTGCGCTTCAATCTGAAACGGCACCGACAGCACTTGTTCTTACCCGTCAGAATCTAAAAACGATCAAAGGTACGTCTGAAACGGCATATGAAGGAGTTTCCAAAGGAGCTTATACAATTTCTCCTAGCAAAAAGGAAACAGCTGACGCACTTCTTTTAGCATCAGGTTCTGAAGTGGGACTTGCTATCGAAGCGCAGGATGCTCTTCAAAAAGAAGGCATTGATGTTGCGGTTGTAAGCATGCCGTCATGGAACCGTTTCGAAAGCCAGTCAAAAGAGTACCGCGCTTCCGTTCTTCCAAAAACAGTGAAGAAGCGTCTGGCTATTGAGATGGCAGCACCTCTTGGCTGGGAGCGATATACTGGAGATGAGGGTGACATTCTTGGCATCAGCCAGTTTGGAGCCTCAGCACCAGGTGAAAGAATTATGAAAGAGTTTGGCTTTACAGTCGAGAATGTAACAGCACGAGTAAAGGCACTATTAGAAAAATAAGCCTTACTGGAGAGAACGAATTACTTCGTTCTCTCTTTTTCGACAAAAAAAGTGAAGTTTTGCCTTTCATTTAGACAAATTTCTTCCTCAACTTTCCAGTATAATAATGGGTAACCGTCATACGGAAGGGTGAAAGCATGAGACACTACACTGTCTATTTAATAGAGGAAGAGTTTGCGAATCACTTTTTTGGCCGTGAAGTAAAGCTTTTTCAGCTTTTTCAGGAATTTATGCGGACAAGCCCTAAACAGCCTGAGTTTATTCACCTGAAAAAACAAATTACTTATATTACGAGACAAATTCCGAAAGACTATATAGATGACATGATCAGCAGCAGCTTGAACGGAAGATACAACTATGCATATTCACAAAACCGCCATCATATTGAAAGTGAATCCATGCAGGGAGGAGCCATCCTTGAAACGGGTGACAGATCGGTTACAGTCACTTCAGAAGGAAGCTTTGATATGGAAGCGATTTTCTTTGAAGTTCTCAGAAAGGCGGATTCATGCTTTTTAGCGATGGATTTTGAAGAAAAGCGGCACGGATGGCTAAAACCGATAAAAGAAAGAAAATTTGTCTAAAAAGGCAGAAATTATAGAGTATATGTTGTATAATATCCTATGGTTTAGTACACTGTAAAATAGACAACATGAAGGAGGAAATACGATGGATCTGTGGGTAGTCATTCTAGTAGGCGTTCTGGCTTTACTTGCCGGAGTAGCACTAGGATTTTTCATTGCTCGCCAGTATATGATGAGTTATTTAAAGAAAAATCCGCCAATTAACGAGCAAATGTTAAAAATGATGATGATGCAAATGGGCATGAAACCGTCCCAGAAGAAAATCAACCAAATGATGAAAATGATGAACAATCAGGCAAAATAAAAACCCGGTTACGGGATTTTAAATAAAAAAGCACGCTTTCGGAGCGTGCTTTTTTTGCGGGGATTTTTAAGTTTTAAGAATAAACACGTTTCATGGCAGAGTAGCTGTACCGGTTGTATTCATTCAGCAAGTGATCCAGTTCCTGGCTGTATTGAATGGACACGTTCGAATTGATTCCATTTTTAGTGGCTATTTCGATCATTTCCGCTCGTTTTTTTTCAATTAGTTTTAATAGTTCTTGTTTAGACACGAAAACTTGTCCTTTCTGTATGTAAGTTCTGCACGAACCTTGCTGGTAATTTCTATTATATCCTAAAATGGAAAATAATTCGAAGGGAAAATAAGGATTTTTTACTTTGATATATGACTATTATAAAGGGAAGTCCTGACCGAATAAATCCTTTTAAGCAGATGTTAAGGAATTGACATAAAACTGTCACACAGTGAAACATATGTTTTTCAGGCAGTATTTGCTAAAATATAGTGTGACTTTAAAGTTGAAAGGAGGGTTCATGGATGACCGATGTTAATGTATTCTTAGCATTTGGAGCAGGATTTCTTTCCTTTATCTCTCCTTGCTGTCTGCCTTTATATCCTGCGTTTCTGTCATACATAACAGGTGTTTCAGTCGGGGAGCTGAAGACTGAAAATGCCATGCTTCAAAAACGGAGTATGCTGCACACACTGTGCTTCCTGATTGGATTTTCCATTATCTTTATTGCTCTTGGATTTGGAAGTTCCTTTATTGCCGATTTCTTCTTTGGCTATAATGATCTGATCAGGCAGATTGGCGCCATTTTAATCATACTCTTCGGGCTTGTCATTGTTGGTGTTCTGCAGCCTGAATTTTTGATGAAAGAACGCCGGTTTGAATTGAAAAACAGACCCTCCGGGTATATCGGTTCCGTGCTTATAGGTCTTGCTTTTGCAGCAGGATGGACACCATGCACCGGACCTATTCTTACAGCTGTCTTCGGGCTTACACTGAGCAATCCAGGTTCTGCTATGCTCTATATGTTTGCCTACGTACTTGGTTTTTCCATTCCTTTCTTTATCATGGCCTTCTTTATCGGAAAGCTGGGATGGATCCGCAAGCACAGCCTGGTTATTATGAAAACGGGCGGCTGGATCATGATTATCATTGGGATCATGCTGTTTTTTAACTGGATGACAAAGATTATTATTGTGATGAGCAGGCTGTTTGGTGGGTTTACGGGATTTTAGACCTATTTTTTAGAAATTTTTGAGTCTTTTTTACTACATTTTCTTCTGAAATTTGATATAATATCTCATAGAATAGTAGATCTTGCGTTCGTCGATTTAAAAAGGAGGCGCTTGCATGGCCAGAGTGCTAATTGTTGATGATGCCAAATTCATGAGATTAACCTTATCAAAGATTCTCGCATCCAAAGGACACGAGATTGCAGGAGAAGCGGAGAATGGCGCCGAAGCAGTCAAACTTTATGAAAAGCTGAAACCGGACCTCGTTACGATGGATATTACGATGCCGGAAATGAACGGGATTGAAGCTTTGAAAGCGATAAGAGAGATGGATCCCGCTGCCAAAGTCGTTATCTGCTCTGCAATGGGCCAGCAGAAAATGGTGGTAGAGGCCATCGAAGCAGGAGCAAAGGATTTTATTACGAAGCCTTTTGATGAAACAAGAGTAAACGACGCGGTTTACCGCGTTCTGGGGTAAATTGCATGGAACGGCCATCTTTTGTGTAAAGAGATGGTTTTTTATTTGCTTCAGTAGTATATTATAGTAGTAACCATTTTAAAAAGGATTGATCACATTGGTCATTTTCTCAACAATTGCTGCTGTTATCATGGCTCTAGGCGTCATGATGATCCGCATGAGAGCTTCTAAGAAACCCGCAAGTGCCAGAAAGATTATCCTGCCGCCGATTTTTATGAGCACGGGAGCGTTAATGTTTCTTCACCCGATGTTCAGAGTGACGCCGCTTGAATTCCTGGAAGCGATCACACTGGGGTTCTTTTTCTCCATCTTTCTTATTAAAACATCAAATTTTGAAGTCAAGGAAGATAAAATCTACCTGAAGCGTTCAAAAGCCTTTGCATTCATTTTAATTGGGCTTCTCCTTATCAGGATTGCACTTAAATTTTATTTGAGCAACAGCATTGATGTCGGAGAATTGAGCGGCATGTTCTGGATTCTTGCATTCGGAATGATTGTTCCGTGGCGAATCGCCATGTATCTGTCTTTCAGAAAGCTTGAAAATCAGCTGCCTCCATCGAATATTCAGGCCACATAAAAACCCGCCGGGCTCAAGAGATTTGAGCCAGCGGGTTTTTTAAAATAGTGCCCGGTAAGGGGTATGATCAATATCTTTCTCTTTAAGACGCTTTAAAAGAAACTTATGGTCGCGCTTTGGAGTAGCTGTTATATATCCGCGAATCACAAGATCCTGTGTAATAGATCCCGCTTTTTCCTGAAGTGCCAGCTGGCCGATTTTGCCGGCAATTTTTGCCCGGGCAACATCCCTGAAAAGCTCAGGAACCGGTTCGACCAGATCCTCAAGCAGCTGTTTTTGGCTTGTATTCCATAAGTGCCTCGTCTGTTCAATATAATACGCTTCCCAATCAAGATCTGATTTTCCGTCTTCTTTAGGCAAGCGCTTTAAAAATTTCCGGAACATGAAAAACCCGCCTATTGCGAGCATGCCTGAAAGAAAAACGACCCAAAACAGTATGAACCATAGAAACCAGCCGTCAAGCATAGTTGTAACCCCCGTCCGTCAATGAATCTGCTATTATTATACACCAGGGGAAATTAGTTGAAAAGGCTGTCTCAGCTGGAATGGACCTGCTTTGAAAGCTCAAGCAGGGATTTTTTGACGGCTGTCAGTTTATTGCGGTCTTTGCCGGTTGACTGGTGGCCCAGCAGTTCGGCATGAGCGATGTAAACAGAGCGTTTATAAGACAAATCGACCCTGATCGTTCCACAATTTGTCGGCAAATACAGAATTTCATACAATAATGTCATAAACGCTCCTCCTAGAAATGGCGTTTTCTTTTTATTATATGATTAAATCAGCCTATAAAAAAGAATTATTTTCATATTTTTGTAAAAATTTGTAGCTTAATTCGGGTATTTTGACATAAAAGAAAAGACTTCCTGTCAGCAGGATGTCTTTTTTTGAGAGAAAACGGATGTAAATTTATTTCTCGAGTGCCTGATTATATAAATTCCGGAGTACAAACGTTTTGTACATTTTCAGTTTTCTTCTTTCAATCGGGTGCCTGGTCATTCCCATTTCCCTGAGTGCTTTCACATACCATCCTTTGGAGCCATAATAGGCCATAAGCATACCCCTTTAGTCTTTTAGAAAAAAATATGTTTTGCCATCGATTTTCAGAACGGCAGTGACATAAAAAGAAACATTTAAGCCCTGTCAACATACGCTGAAAAATAGGGGGTTTCTAATATGGAAAAGTACTATTGCACAAACTGCATGCTGCTCCTGGAACAAAACAAAATGTGTCCTAGGTGCGGAAATCAGCTGATCAAGAAAATAGAAATCAATGTCCAGGCTCAAAGCACCAAACCTTCAAAAAAACAATCTGAATTGTAAACGCGGCATCTGTTCGGATGCCGTTTCATTTTCCTCTGACGGCTGTTCGGAATCCTGAACGGTTTTGCTCGCTTCATTTGAAGACATGCGGATACAATTGCCGAAATTGACTGTGCCGCCTGTAATTTCATTGATCACAAGGTTTTTAATATAGACTCCCACTGCATACACGCTCCTTCTTCCTTATACATATGCCTGACAAGAAGGACTTGTCTGAGCAGAAACCTATAAAATGACACTTTCTGCGCAGATTTTGGCGGAAAAAATAAAAAAGCAAGCTGTGCTTGCTTTAAAGAGCAAATTGAACCGGAATATATGAGCTTTTCCGTGAGCAGCTTCCTTCTTTAAAAATTTTCACTTCAAGAATATCATTTGAGAACACAGCCTCAATCTTTTTTTTCTCAAGTGAAAAAGGAAGAAGGATGGATCTCTCCAGCTGATCTGATTCTGTCGTCTGCCGGGCAGTCTGTGCGGTGATAATGAGCGTTTCACGGTTTGCTCTAATCTGTATATCTTCCGGTTTTACATCTGCGAACTCTGCCTCAACAATGTATTCCTCGCTTGTTTCAAACAAATCCACCCGGAAGGATCTGCAATCAAGGAGGGCAGAGAACGGGTCTGTGAAAAACTGGTTCATCCAGTCTTCAATACAGCTCAGATCAGATGGTTTTGAACGCTTTTTTTTGTCCATCTCATGTTGACCTCCAAAAACCATGCTACTTTCATTTTATTCAGCTCATTATCAGGACGTGAATAGAAGACAGATTGTGCAGAAATGCTGTGAAGCTGACATGCGGAAGGCTGTGCAACAGTTGATTGCGGGGCTCTTTCTATAGTTCAGTTTATTTCCTGCTGATTGTGTTCATGCCTGGCATAAAAAGAAAAATTGCACAAATGGAAAGGGCATTTGTGCAAGTTAAAAGTGGCTGTATTTGGTGGCAGGGGGAGGGGATGATTGTGTTTTGCATCCAGCTTCAGGGGTACCATCGGCTATAGCAAAAGCGCCTATACCGCTTTATTAGTGCCCTGTATTTTGGACCAGCGGATTTATAGGGCAGCATTCCACTTTTTTGGTGCTCTGTATTTTGGAACGTTGAATTTATAGGGTAGCATTCCACTTTTTTGTTGCTCTGTATTTTGGAACGCCGAATTTGTAGGGTAGCATTTTACCTTTTTGTTGCCCTGTATTTTGGACCGGCTGATTTATAGGGCAGCATTTCGCCTTTTTGATGCCCTGTATTTTGGACAAGCAGATTTATAGGGCAGCATTTCACCGTTTTGGTGCCCTGTATTTTGGACAAGCGGGTTTATAGGGCAGCATTTCACCGTTTTGGTGCCCTGTATTTTGGACAAGCGGGTTTATAGGACAACATTTCACCGTTTTAGTGCCCTGTATTTTAAACCAGCTGATTTATAGGTCAGCATTTTCCTTATTGAATCCCTGAGCTATAAACGCTTCCGCTTTTCGGTATTGTCCAGCTCCGCCTCCTAGTCCTTCCGTCAGAACAAAATCCCCGAAAAAGTCAAACCCGGACTTTTTCGGGGATTTCTTTTCTGCCTGTCAGGCCTGAACAGTCGGCTCCGCTTTTCTAGTTACATATCATGATGCGAATGATTTTTCTGTCTTGTATGGTTACGGTTTTTTACTTTTTTTGATCCGTCGAGCGGTTCGGGCTGGCCGGGGTTGTTTCCTTTTGGTGCGTTTTTGTGCATGTCTTTGCTGTTGTTTTTGTTTGTCATAGGTGTCACCTTCCTTTACCTTTATCTTGGTGCAAAGGGTGCTCGTTCATGCAAAAGAGAGGCTGTATAATATGACCATTGAAAAACCAAAATAAAGACAGATTCAGCCACTTTAAGGAGGAAAGATCATGCCTTATCATAAAAATAAACAGCAGGCATTTCAGGCCGCACAGCAGGGGACTGCTCAGGCAGAAAATATGTACCAGCAGCTTTCAGCAGAAACACCGGATTACGGGATTCAGCTCAGTCATCTGAAAGAAGAGATCAACGAAGCTTATGAACAGATCAACAATGCGCTTGAAGTTGCATCAGAAACGCAAAGGGAAACACTGGAGCAATACAGAAGAGATTTGTCAAAGATTGTTGCTGAAGTAAATATTGAAGAACAATAAACAAAAACGACGGGAGATCCGTCGTTTTTTGTTTTATTGATTTGTCTTGCGCTTCTTATTATTCTGCTTCTGGGCTGCTGATAGAGGCTCATTTGAAAATTCTTCGTTGTATCCTGCGCCTTTTCCCTGAGCAGAAGCTGCATTCATGCCTTCATTCGCATGGTTTGCCTTGCGTTTGGCCATAACTGTCACCCCCATGCTGATAGTGTTTGTTTTCTGTCGAAATTGATGTGCGCGGTTACAATTCTTTCTATTGAAAAAGGTCTGAAGTTTACAACTATAAGAACTACTTATGTACTTTGATAACAGCATTGTTATTTACTTATGTTAAAACATGTATTAAGATGAACATGTGCGAAGTAATTGGTGGGAGAGACCGAGGTTTCGACACAAACGTCGATTTTGATTTAAAAGGGGAGAAAACATATGACGAAACAAGAGCAATTAGCACATCACGATGTTTTCCAAGCGCGTAAAAGCTTTACAGTAGGCGGAAAAACATACAACTATTATTCATTAAAAGCATTAGAAGATGCAGGGATCGGCAATGTTTCCAAACTGCCGTATTCCATTAAAGTTCTGCTTGAATCTGTTTTGAGACAGGTAGATGGAAGAGTTATTACAAAAGAGCACGTTGAAAACCTTGCAAAATGGGGCACAGCTGAGCAAAAAGAACTTGATGTGCCATTTAAGCCATCACGCGTCATCCTTCAGGATTTTACGGGCGTTCCTGCCGTTGTTGACTTGGCATCCCTTAGAAAAGCAATGGCTGACATTGGGGGAAATCCTGATGTAATCAATCCAGAGATTCCGGTTGATCTTGTCATTGACCACTCTGTTCAGGTTGATAAAGCCGGTACAATGGACTCTCTGCAATTTAACATGGAGCTTGAGTTCGAGCGCAACGCAGAACGCTACAAATTTTTAAGCTGGGCTAAGAAAGCGTTTAACAACTACCGTGCGGTTCCTCCTGCAACAGGGATCGTTCATCAGGTAAACCTTGAGTACCTTGCAAATGTCGTTCACGCAGTAGAAGGTGCAGACGGCACATTTGAAACATATCCGGATTCACTTGTAGGAACAGACTCCCATACAACAATGATCAACGGCATCGGTGTTCTTGGATGGGGTGTCGGCGGAATTGAAGCTGAGGCAGGCATGCTTGGCCAGCCTTCATATTTCCCGGTTCCTGAAGTCATTGGCGTTAAACTTACAGGTAAAATGCCAAACGGAACAACAGCTACAGACCTTGCACTGAAAGTGACTCAGGTCCTTCGCCAAAAAGGCGTAGTAGGCAAATTTGTGGAATTCTTCGGACCTGGCGTACCGCAGCTTCCGCTTGCAGACCGTGCGACAATTGCCAACATGGCACCAGAGTATGGCGCAACATGCGGATTCTTCCCGGTTGACGGCGAATCCCTTGAATATATGAAGCTTACTGGCCGCGACAGCGAGCTTGTTGATATGGTTGAGGCATACTGCAAAGAGAACGAACTTTTCTTCTCGCCTGATGTGGAGCCTACGTACACTTCTGTTGTAGAAATTGACCTTGCAGAAATCGAGCCGAATCTTTCAGGACCTAAACGTCCTCAAGATTTAATTCCTCTTTCTGCTATGCAAAAATCGTTCCAGACAGCTCTTGCTGCACCTGCTGGAAATCAGGGCTTCGGTCTTGAAGCTGCAGAAGCAGGAAAAGAGATCTCTGTTACGCTTGCAAACGGCGAAGTAACAAATATGAAGACCGGCGCGATTGCGATTGCGGCCATTACAAGCTGTACAAACACATCGAATCCTTATGTTCTTGTAGGTGCAGGTCTTGTAGCGAAAAAAGCGATTGAAAAAGGAATGAAGGTGCCGGCTTACGTAAAAACTTCTTTAGCTCCAGGCTCTAAAGTAGTTACAGGCTACCTTGAAAATTCCGGCCTTCTTCCATATATGAATCAATTAGGCTTCAACGTTGTAGGATACGGCTGTACGACTTGTATCGGAAACTCAGGTCCGCTTGCTGATGAAATTGAAAAAGCGGTTGCTGAAAACGATCTTCTTGTTACATCCGTTCTTTCCGGAAACCGTAACTTTGAAGGACGCATCCATCCACTGGTAAAAGGAAACTATCTTGCTTCTCCGCCGCTTGTTGTGGCATATGCACTTGCAGGCACGGTGAACATTGACCTTAAAAATGATTCACTTGGAAAAGACAAAGACGGAAATGATGTCTTCTTCGATGACATCTGGCCTTCTATGGATGAAATTAATGAAATCGTTAAGCAAACAGTTACTCCTGAGCTGTTCAGACAGGAATATGGCCGTGTGTTTGACGACAATGAGCGCTGGAATGCGATTCAGACGACAGATGAGGCTCTTTACAAGTGGGATCAGGATTCTACTTACATTCAGAACCCTCCATTTTTCGAGAACCTGAATCCGGAGCCGGGTCTTGTTGAACCGCTCAGAAATCTCCGAGTTGTAGCTAAGTTTGGAGACTCTGTGACAACAGACCACATTTCACCAGCCGGTTCAATCGGAAAAGACACGCCGGCAGGCCGTTACCTGCAGGAAAAAGGCGTAAGCCCTAGAGAGTTTAACTCATACGGTTCACGCCGCGGTAATCATGAAGTGATGATGCGCGGTACGTTTGCCAATATCCGCATTAAAAACCAAGTAGCACCTGGAACAGAAGGCGGATACACAACGTACTGGCCAACTGGTGAAGTAACTTCCATTTTCGATGCATGCATGAAGTACAAACAAGACGGTACAGGGCTTGTAGTTCTTGCAGGCAAAGATTACGGAATGGGAAGCTCACGCGACTGGGCTGCTAAAGGAACGAACCTTCTTGGCATTAAAACAGTTATTGCTGAAAGCTTCGAGCGCATTCACAGAAGCAACCTTGTATTCATGGGCGTTCTGCCGCTTCAGTTTAAACAAGGCGAAAATGCTGAAGTGCTTGGTTTGACTGGAACTGAATCAATCGAAGTGCTGATTGACGAAACGGTTAAGCCGCGCGACCATGTGAAAGTGAGAGCGACTGATTCAGAAGGCAATGTAAAAGAATTTGAAGTGCTTGTCCGCTTCGACAGCGATGTTGAAGTTGACTACTACCGCCATGGCGGAATTCTTCAAATGGTTCTTCGCGAGAAGATCAAAGGCTGATTATAAAAGGGCGGACTTCCGCCCTTTTTTATTTTGTTCAATTCTGTTGTTCTTTTCAAAAAGAGATGATTTAATGAAAAAGAGACTTGTCCATTTGGGGACAGCATATACATAAACAGACAAGCATGCATCAAGGGGGAAAAACGGTGAAGAGAATACTTGCCATAGGACTGCTCGTGTTTTTGGCAGGCTATGCCGTCTGGTTTGCCATCCTTCCGAAAGAACCTGAAGAAGGACTTGAAATAGGCAACAAACCGCCGGAATTTGAAATGGAAACACTTAGTGGAGAGACCGTCACGCTCGATGATGTGAAAGGGAAAAAAGTGATGGTGAATTTCTGGGCGACTTGGTGTCCGCCATGCGAAGCAGAAATGCCCGAAATGCAAAAGCTTCAGGATGAATATCAGGACGATCTGGTTGTACTTGCAGTAAATATGACGAATGCTGAGAAAAGCCGTAAAGATGTGGAAGAATTTATCGCAGAACGAAATTTAACGTTTCCTGTAACTCTTGATAAAGATGGCCGTGTAAGTATTCAATATGAGGTCTATTCGTATCCGACCACTTATTTTCTAGATGAGGAAGGCAGCATTCTGAATATATCAAGAGGAGCGATGACAAAGGAAACGATGGAAAAGCTTTTGGAACTGTAGGGACTGTTCATAATGAACAGTCTTTTTTTATTTTTTAAAATATTCAGGATTAATTTACAGATTATTGGAAATAATGGGTGTAATACATATGGAGGTGTACTGCATGAGAAAAATGAAAAAAATGACGTTTGAAGAGTTAGTGCTCGAAAATAAAAAAGAGCTCATGAAAGATCAGGAAGCTCTTGATAAGCTTGAGGAAAGAGTCGAGCAGCGTCTGCTTGACAAGCTCAGCTAAATCCAACACTTGGCTGTCATGTTCGCTTTCTCTCTGGAGAAGATAATGGAGAGGAGGCGAGTGACCATGACAAATTCAAATGACAAACAAAGCCACTTTACCCCAAACCATATCGGAACAAAATCAAGAGGCTTTGGCGGGAATAAGGGAAAACAAATGCAGAATAAATCGAATGAACATGCTCAGGTTATGCAGACTAAAGGAGAATAATTTAGTTATCATAATTTTATTATGTTAACTAATTGCTCCATATTCCATCATCTTAGAAAAGGAAGTGTTCATATGGCCTATAAAGCAAATCCGGATGATCGTTCTGATAACGTAGAAAAATTGCAGGACATGATTCAAAATACAATGGAAAACATCGATAAATCGCAGGACAGCCTTCAATTTTCAAATGAAGAGGAACGTGCGCGCATTGAAGCGAAAAATGAGCGCAGAGAAGAGAGCATACAGGCTTTCCGTTCTGAAATTAAAGATGAAGCTTCTGCGCGCGAAAACGGTTATAAGTAAACCTGCATGAGACGGCTCTGTGCCGTCTCTATTTTTGTGCGGAAAAAAGGCTTATGGTATGATAATGGGTATTCATGGTGTGATTAGGAGAGGAACTAGATGCTTGTTTCAAAAAAAGAAATAGAAGTCAGATATGCAGAAACAGATCAGATGGGCGTTGTGTATCATGCCAATTATCTGATCTGGATGGAAGTAGGAAGAACAAAATTGATTCAGGACCTTGGCTTTTCCTATGCTGAAATGGAAAAAGAGGGCGTTATTTCACCTGTTGTCGACCTGCAGGTCCGCTATAAAAAGCCGCTAACATATGGAGATACCGTAACGGTCCATACTTGGATTGAAGAGTATAACGGATTTAAAGTAGCCTATGGCTACGAAATGTACACTCCCCAGGGGGAGCTTGCTCTTCAGGCTGTATCCAATCATGTATGTGTAAAAAAGGATACATTTAAACCCATTCAGATCAGAAAAGCTTATCCTGAATGGCATAAAGCATATGAAAAAGCGAAAAAGCAGGCATAACCGTGGCATTCGGGATAAATCGGCGCGAACTCAACGAGTGGAAATCGCAAGTGGAAAAAGGTGAAGTCGCCTTTCTTACTCATTTCTGGATAGATCCTCGCTTCAGGAACTCACATGCTGTCACAAAAGCAGGATGTTCTGATGTGGGCAAACTGATCAGGTGGGGAGAAAGTTACGGTTTGAAAAAAGAGTGGATTCATGACTACAAAAACCTGCCGCATTATGACCTGATGGGTGAACTGCAGATTAGAGTCCTGAAGGATCATGGGTTAAGCAGCCATATAAAAAAGTTCAATCTTGAGAAAAAACCCGCGGATCATTGATCTGCGGGTTTTTTGTAGTCAAATACAGGTTCATCTTTATCATGGTCATAATCGACAATCAGATCATTCTGATCAAAGTACCAGACATCGCTCTCCTCGATGAAAAACGTGATGCCGTTCTTCTCCGTTTTGGCTCCGGCTTCTTTCGGCGAGTCTTTGACGACACCCAGCGAAAAACCTTTTTGAATGGTGCTGCTTCCGCCATATCTCACAAAGAAGCGAAAAGAGTCCCCGCTTTCGATGTTCATTTCTTCCTGATACCATTTTACAGCTTCGTCACTCATATGTATTTTCATGAAAGCTTCACTCCTTCTCTCATACTTTACCACGAAAAAGCAAAACAAAACGCATTTTTTTACTCGCCAGGATTTAAGTATTGAAACATGTGCTCCTGTATTTCTTTATTTTTGGCAGAATTGACGGTTTCCAGTTCTTTTACGCGGTATGTGCGATTGTTCTGGTTCACAACAATCGTCGGTACAAAGGATGGTTCAGCGAGCTGAATTTGTTTGTTTCCGTTTTCCGTTTTTTTGCTGATTTTAATGGAGAAAATACCGCCGATATCCTTATAATCGCTGACTTGTCCTGAAAGGAAGTTACCGAGAGAGTAGACGACGAAGGTCCTGTTTCCGTCCTGCCCCTCTACCCATTCCATTGGCTGCAGAACGTGGGGATGGTGGCCGATGACAAGATGAACTCCTTCATCAGCCAAGAAACGGGCAAGCTCCTGCTGATCAACGTTTGGCAGCCTGATGTATTCAACACCCCAGTGCATGCTGACGATGACCGCATCTGCCTGCTTTTTCATTTCCTGTATTTCTCTTTTCATCTTAGGCTTATCAATCAGATTGACAAGGTGGGGCTTTCCTTCTGGAACAGGAATGCCGTTTGTACCGTATGTGTAGGCGAGAAATCCAAGTTTAATGCCATTGACATTCAAGATTCTCGGCTCTGCGGCATCTTCCGGACTGCGGTAGGAGCCAACATAAGGCATCTGAATCTCGTCGTAGCGCGCCGTCGCATTTAATATCGCTTTTTCACCTCTGTCAAGCGTGTGGTTGTTCGCTATTCCCGCAATATCCACACCTGCATCCTGAAAAGCGTCAATCACTTCAAAGGGACTGTTAAAAGAAGGGTAGGTAGACAGTCCGATTTCTGTCCCGCCGATCATCGTTTCCTGATTGGCAAATGTGATGTCAGCCTGTCCGATCAGAGGTTTTACATCTTTAATCATGGGTTTGAAATCATATGTTCCGGAAGGCTGTTTTGCATCATTGTAAACTCTGCCGTGTATGAGAATGTCTCCGATTGCAGACAGTGTCAGCTCAGACTGAAACGATTTTGGCTGATGCTCTGTCTTGGTGGTTTGATGAAGCTCCACTTTCTTTTGAGGGGCTTCAGCAGGTTCTGCTGCAAGGAAAAAGGCAGCCGTGCCCATTGCAGCAATGGCTGCAGCTGCTGATATCATCCATTTTTTCTTCATGATGTAATCTCCTATTAAGTTTCTTTTCCTTCATCATATACGAAGTGCTTAAAAAAGAAAACGCTTTCCGCAAAACAGAAAAAGCCGCCAAAGGCAGCTTTAAATCCATTTTACTTTAGGTTCTGTTTTTTCTTTAATGCGTTTAATGTTTGCGCGGTGGCGGTATATAACAAACAGGGCCAGCACACTGACAATGGACGTCAGAATGACATCACCGTAGAAGATGCTGAAGACGACCGCATAAATGCCCGTCAGCATGGACGACAGAGATACATACTTCGTCAGGTAAAGGAACAGAAAAAAGACAGCAAGCATCGTGACAAACATCAGAGGTGCCGAGAAAAGCAGAATGCCTCCTGAAGTAGCAACGGCTTTTCCTCCTTTAAATCCTGCAAAAACCGGGTATGTATGGCCGATGACAGCGAATACGCCGATCAGAAGCGGGTGAACGCCTTCTAATCCGAAAAGAACGGGCAGCGATGCTGCAAGAGTCCCTTTCAGGATATCTGCGGCTGTAACAAGCAAACCGGCTTTAACCCCAAGCGTTCTGAACGTATTCGTGCCTCCAAGGTTGCCGCTTCCATGTTCGCGGATGTCAATTCCATAGCCCGCTTTGCCTACAATGAGGCCTGAAGGAATGGAACCCAGCAAATAAGCTAAAATAATAATGGCAGCAATGTACAAAGGATCCGCTCCTAACACTTTAAAAATAGATAATCTTATTTTATCATGTAACTAGCACTTAAGACTACGTCATAAAAAGAAAAAACCAAAAAAGGAGTGTCCAAAGATGAATATAGAAATCCCATCAAGAGAAGAAATCGGCAAGATTTTAAAGAAAAGCAGGCGCATTGCTGTTGTAGGATTGTCCGATCAGCCCGACAGAACGTCTTACATGGTCAGCAAAGCTATGCAGGATGCAGGGTATGAAATTATTCCGGTAAATCCTATGATCAAAGAAGCGCTGGGAGTAAAAGCAGTCAGTTCTTTAAAAGAAATCGACGGACACATTGATATCGTGAACGTATTCAGAAGATCCGAACACCTCCTGCCGGTCGCAGAGGAATTTCTTGAGGCAGACGCTGATGTGTTCTGGGCGCAGCTTGGACTACTGAATGAGGATGCTTATAAACTGCTTAAGGATAAAGGATACACTGTCATTATGGACCGCTGCATTAAAGTTGAACATGCTTTGACTAAATAAAAAAATCACATGGGATTTGTCCCATGTGATTTTTTTTAGTTTCAAGCGAGGTCAACACATCACCATTGGTACCGATAAATAGGAATGGAAGGCGCTTTTACCTCGACGGCTGAAGAATCCTGCGGTCATTCATCTTTTTTGCATATCGGATGGCATTCAGAACAATACTGGATAAAAATGATTGTTGTCGGATGCGTCAGTTAAGGTAAGAGTCAATTCAACATTTTTCCAAAATATTTTCAATTTTGCCGTACATCTGCTAAGATTTAGTTTGCGAATCTTACGGCAGCAGATAAAATATAGCTTAGGCATTTATTTTTATACGCTGTCATTTCTAATCAATGGTAAACTTAAAAAGAGTAATAGGCAAAGGCTTGTCACACTGTCCGGATGTAAGATACAATAGATGCAAACGTACGTTCTTGTTTGCGGGACGGTTTCTTATCAGCGGCACTTGTTTTTTTGAAAGGAGCTTAAATCGTTTGAGTAAGCAGCAATTTGAGTACAATGATGATGCGATCCAAGTATTAGAGGGGCTTGAGGCAGTGCGCAAAAGACCGGGGATGTATATCGGCAGCACGGATGCAAGAGGACTGCATCACCTCGTTTATGAAATCGTGGATAATTCCGTCGATGAAGCACTCGGCGGATTTGGCGACCATATCATTGTCAAAATACATAAAGACAACAGTATATCTGTTACAGACAAAGGCCGGGGGATGCCAACAGGCATGCATAAACTCGGAAAACCAACGGCGGAAGTCATCATGACTGTTCTCCATGCAGGAGGGAAATTCGGTCAGGGAGGCTATAAAACGAGCGGCGGTCTTCACGGTGTCGGTGCATCGGTTGTAAATGCCCTTTCTGAATGGGTGACTGTCACCATTCACCGCGATGGGTTTACGTATCAGCAGCGGTTTGAAAATGGCGGAAAACCAGTTACAACGCTTGAGAAGATCGGGAAATCAGCCAAAACGGGCACAATTATTCACTTCAAGCCGGATCCCGTTATCTTCAGCACTACGACCTATAATGCCGAAACATTAAGCGAGCGCTTACGCGAATCAGCCTTTCTTTTAAAAGGCTTAAAAATAGAACTGATTGACGACCGGAACCAGACGAAAGAAGTCTATCATTATGAAACCGGAATTGAAGCCTTTGTATCCTATCTTAATGAAGAAAAGGATTCCCTTCATAACGTCGTATTCTTCGAAGGGATTCAAAACAGCATTGAAGTGGAATTTGCCTTTCAGTTCAATGATGGCTATTCGGAGAATATTCTCTCTTTCGTCAATAACGTGCGCACGAAAGACGGCGGCACACATGAATCCGGATCCAAGACTGCGATGACACGCGCTTTTAATGAATACGCCAGAAAGATAGGGATTTTAAAAGAGAAAGATAAAAACCTTGATGGGTCTGACATTCGCGAGGGCCTTTCAGCCATAGTTTCTGTCCGCATACCGGAAGAGCTTCTTCAGTTTGAGGGACAAACCAAAGGAAAGCTTGGAACGAGTGAGGCAAGATCAGCGGTAGATGCTGTTGTTTCAGAAAACCTTGCCTATTTCCTTGAGGAAAATCCGGAAACGAGCACGCTTTTAGTCAGAAAAGCCATAAAGGCCTATCAGGCAAGAGAAGCTGCCAGAAAAGCGCGCGAAGAAGCAAGAAGCGGGAAGAAACGAAAGCGGTCTGAAGCGACGCTGAGCGGGAAGCTGACGCCAGCACAGTCAAGAAACCCCCAGAAAAATGAACTGTACCTGGTGGAAGGAGACTCTGCGGGAGGCTCAGCAAAGCAAGGGAGAGACCGGCGCTTTCAGGCAGTTCTTCCTTTGCGCGGAAAAGTGATTAACACCGAAAAAGCGAAGCTTGCGGATATTTTCAAAAATGAAGAGATCAATACGATTATTCATGCGATCGGCGCAGGTGTCGGTGCAGATTTTCAGGTGGACGACTGCAATTACGACAAAGTTGTCATTATGACGGATGCCGACACAGACGGCGCGCATATCCAGGTGCTGATCCTGACTTTCTTCTACCGTTATATGAAACCGCTGATTGAAGCGGGGAAAGTGTTTATTGCCCTGCCTCCCCTGTACAAGGTGAGCAAAGGCACCGGAAAAAAAGCGGTAATCGAGTATGCCTGGTCTGATGAAGAACTTCAGGGCGTACTGAAAAAAGTCGGCCGGGGATATATGATTCAGCGCTATAAGGGTCTTGGCGAGATGAATGCCGACCAGCTCTGGGAAACAACTATGGATCCTGCGACAAGAACGCTTATCAGGGTGCGCATTGATGATGCTGCACGTGCTGAGCGCAGGGTGACAACCCTTATGGGTGATAAAGTAGAGCCAAGAAGAAAATGGATTGAAAGCAATGTCGCATTTGGTCTTGATGAAGAAACAAACATTCTTGAAAACGAAAACTTATCCGTCACAGAGGAGGAATAACAGATGACACAACAAGAAAAATACCGCGATCTCCCTCTTGAAGATGTGATAGGTGACAGGTTCGGCCGCTACAGCAAATACATTATACAGGACAGAGCGCTGCCTGATGCCCGTGACGGTCTGAAGCCTGTACAGCGCAGAATTCTGTATGCCATGCATGTTGACGGTAATACAAACGATAAAAACTTCAGAAAATCAGCAAAAACGGTCGGTAATGTAATCGGCAATTATCATCCTCACGGAGACACATCTGTTTATGATGCAATGGTGAGGATGAGCCAGGACTGGAAAGTGCGCAATCTCCTGATTGAGATGCACGGCAACAACGGAAGCAACGACGGTGACCCGCCTGCTGCGATGCGTTATACAGAGGCGCGTCTCTCACCAATTGCATCTGAGCTGCTAAGGGACATCGAAAAACGCACAGTCGAATTTGTGCCGAACTTTGATGATACAAGCAGTGAACCGCTTGTTCTGCCTGCCATGTATCCAAACCTCCTTGTAAACGGGTCCACGGGGATATCAGCAGGTTATGCAACAGACATTCCGCCTCACCATCTTGGAGAGGTCATTGATGCTGTGATGAAACGCATTGACAAACCGGATTGCACCGTTGACGAGTTGATGACTGTCATAAATGGCCCCGATTTTCCGACCGGAGGCATTATCCAGGGAATTGACGGCATTAAGAAAGCGTATGAAACGGGTAAAGGGAAAGTCATTATCCGTGGAAAAGCAGAGATTGAGAGCGTCAGGGGCGGCAAACAGCAGATTGTCATTACAGAAATTCCATTTGAAGTGAATAAGGCAAACCTTGTGAAGCGCATGGACGAGTTCAGGATTGAGCGAAAGCTTGACGGTATTGCCGAGGTGCGTGACGAAACAGACCGGACCGGAATGAGGATTGTCGTCGAACTGAAAAAAGACGCTGATGCACAGGGAATTCTGAATTACCTGTACAAAAACAGCGACCTGCAGGTTCCTTATAATTTTAATATGGTGGCCATACATAACAGACGCCCGACACTCATGACGCTGCCTGCGATTCTTGATGCATATATTTCGCATCAGAAGGAAGTCATTACAAACCGCTCCAAATACGATCTTGAAAAGGCAAGAGAGCGCCAGCATATCGTCGAGGGACTCATTAAAGCCCTGTCTATCCTCGATGAGGTGATTGCTGTTATCAGGGCATCCAAGGACAAGCGGGATGCAAAGGATAACTTAATTGCAAAGTTTGCGTTCACGGAAATTCAGGCTGAAGCTATAGTATCCCTTCAGCTTTACCGGTTAACAAACACGGACATCACGGCTCTTCAAAACGAAGCGAAAGAGCTTGATGAAAAAATAGCACAGCTTCTTGAGATCCTGAACAATGAGAAAAAACTGTATCAGGTGATTAAAACGGATTTGAAAAAAATCAAAAAAACTTATGCCGATGATAGACGCTCTGTCATTCAGCATGAGATACAGGAAATAAAAATCAATCTTGAAGTGATGATTCCGTCAGAAGACGTCATTGTTACAGTAACGAAGGACGGCTATATCAAACGTACGAGCAGCCGTTCATACTCAGCATCAAACGGCCAGGATTTCGGCATGAAAGAAACAGACAGACTGCTCGGGAAATTTGACATAAATACTACCGAAACCATTCTGCTGTTCACAAGCAAGGGCAATTATATATACTGTCCGGTGCATGAAATTCCTGACATCCGCTGGAAGGACCTCGGCCAGCATATTGCCAATCTTGTCAGCCTGGAGCGGGATGAACAGCTGATTAAGGCCATGCCTGTTAAAGATTTTGAAGCCGCGCAGTACCTGCTCTTTGTCACAAAGAACGGGATGGTCAAGAAAACCGAACTGAAATTGTATAAGGCCCAGCGGTACTCAAAAGCGTTAATGGCTGTCAATCTTAAAGGCGATGACGAGTTAGTCAATGTATTTATGACATCCGGAAACGATGATCTGTTTTTAGCAACGCAGTTCGGATACGGTTTGTGGTTTGCTGAAGAAGAAGTCAGCATTGTCGGTGCAAGAGCGGCAGGAGTAAAAGGAATGAATTTAAAAGAGGGAGATACAGTAGCAGGCGCTGCGGTTTTCCCAGCAGGAGACATTCCGCAGGTTGTCATTGTCACACAGCGCGGCGCTGCAAAGAAAATGTCGCTTAAAGAATTTGAAAAGACTTCAAGAGCCAAGCGCGGATTAATCATGCTGAGAGAGCTGAAGAACAATCCTCACAGAGTCGTTGGCATGCACCTTGTCGATCCGTCCAGCAAACTGATGCTGAAGACAGAAAAAGGGCATACAGAAGAAGTTCACGCAGCACAGCTGCGCGCAAATGACAGATACAGCAACGGATCCTTCTTTATCGATGAAGGAGACTCAGGGTCAGTTAAAGAAGTCTGGGTGCCGGTCACCCAATAAATGAAAAGACATCCCTAAAATAAAAGGGATGTCTTTTTTGCGTCTTATTTATTTTTAGAGAAGTATTCAGTAAACGCGTGCATAATCTCAATTCCCTGATACAAAAATAGACTGAAGGCTGTTAATGAAAAACCAGTCACCATAATAAGTCTCATCCAGAACATCGCAATTCCCTCCTTTTTTAAAGATTCTAGGGTCTTAGCGATGTATGGCCATAATAGGAGGACTGGTAAAAAACAGACAGCAGAAATTTCTTTAACAGGCCTGCTGAAGCTGACAAAGCAGCAATCACCGCGGCCGCTAAAAATACAGGTACCAAGCTTGACTCGCTTTGGTCCATGCTGAAAGGCATTTTCTCGTATTCAACTTTATCCGCTGAAAACAGCTGAACATGTTCTTCAACGTCAAAAGCCGGCGTCTTTACGGGATGATGCTGCACATGCGGCGAAACCCCGGTCAGGAGAAGGGCAATGAGAAATAGAAACATCGTGTGTCTCATAACATTCCTCCTTTTAAGTCGTGCAATCGAATATACATAATCATAACGCATTATAGCGGATTCGAACAGTGGAAACTTTTTTCGTTTTTACTGTGCAAATCGACAATTTCTGATATACTTTATCTTTGGAATGTTAGAAAACCTGACATTAATTCAGAAAATTCTTTACTTCGGAGGTTTTATATGGATTTTTTAAATGGAATAATTTCCGGCGGGAATACAATTTTGTGGTCATACTTGCTGATCTATATGCTTGTAGGACTTGGTTTGTATTTCACAGTCCGATCAGGATTTGTCCAGTTCCGCTACTTTGGTGAAATGTTCAGGCTTTTAAAGGAACCTGCAATGGTATCCAAAGAAGGAAAAAGAGGCATTTCATCTCTGCAGGCATTCTTTATCAGTGCAGCGTCAAGGGTTGGCACCGGTAACTTAGCTGGAGTAGCTATTGCCATTGCCGTCGGAGGACCGGGAGCGGTTTTCTGGATGTGGCTGATTGCGCTGGTCGGAATGGCTTCAAGCTTTGTAGAAAGCACTCTCGCTCAGGTATATAAAGTAAAAGACGGAGATCAGTTCCGCGGCGGACCCGCTTACTATATGGAAAAAGCGCTGAACGCCAGATGGATGGGCATCTTTTTTGCCGTTTTAATTACATTATGCTTTGGTCTGATTTTCAATGCTGTTCAGGCCAATACAATCGCTCTTGCATTTGACAGTGCCTTTCAAATTGATAAAACCGTCATGGCTATCATCCTTGCGGTCTTCACGGCCATCATTATTTTTGGAGGACTTAAGCGGATAGCCGCTGCTACTCAAATTATAGTACCTGTCATGGCCCTTATTTACATAGGCGTTGCGCTTGTTGTTGTGATTATGAACATTACTGAGGTGCCGGCAGTTATTGGTGTTATTTTTGCCAACGCATTCGGATTTGAGCAGGCAGTCGGCGGCGGTATTGGAGCTGCTGTTGAGAATGGCATTAAGAGAGGACTGTTCTCGAATGAAGCGGGTATGGGTAGTGCACCGAATGCTGCCGCTACGGCAAACGTTTCGCATCCTGTTAAACAAGGCTTCATTCAGACTCTCGGTGTCTTCTTCGACACGATTATCATTTGCAGCACGACAGCGTTCCTGATCCTGCTGTTTGACACGACTCCGGATTCTTCGCTTGATGGAATACAGATCACGCAGGCAGCCCTTCAGTCACATATAGGAGACTGGGCAGGTACGTTCCTTGCTGTAGCAATTCTGCTGTTCGCATTCAGTTCGGTTATCGGAAATTACTACTACGGGGAAACAAATATTGAGTTTCTTAACGGAAGCAAGACGGTGCTTTTTATCTACCGTTTAGCTGTAGTCGGTATGGTTATTTTCGGTTCTGTATCAGGCTTCCAGCTAATCTGGGATATGGCTGACCTGTTTATGGGTCTTATGGCAGTTACGAACCTGATCGCCATTGCCATCCTTTCAAAAATTGCTTTCGCTGTCCTGAAAGATTACAGCCGTCAGCGAAAAGAAGGCAAAAATCCTGTATTTAAAGCAAGCTCCATTAAAGGGCTAAAACATACAGAATGCTGGGAAGACGATGAGGTTTAACCCCTGAATAAGAAACATAAGAAAAAGCACACCTTTCAGTTTTTGAACGGTGTGCTTTTTCTTTTGAAAAGAGTAGGCCTGCAGACTAAGAGCAAGCCAATTTTTATTTAGAAGGAATAAGGGGCTTTGTCAAATGTCCTGCTGTGTAAATGGCGAAGAGTTTGTGAAAATGTGAACAAACTTTATCAATTTCATGATTTCTATCGTCCTGCGGATGAATTTGGGCTAAACTAATCAATAGAAGCAGTTCATTCCAATCTTGTATGTGAAAACATTCACAAACATTTGTTTTGATTATCCTGATTAGAGGAAAAGAATGGGTAAACTGCTATACATTGCGTGATGTAAGGGGGAAGGAAGATTGTTTGAGTATGATCCGGTATTATACAGCAGAATTTTGACAGGATTGACACTTGCATTTCACACGATTTTTTCCACACTTGGAGTCGGTGTGCCGCTGCTCATTGCTCTTGCAGAGTGGATCGGCATCAGAAGGAACGATGGCCATTATCATCTGCTTGCAAGAAGATGGGCGAGGGGCTACATCATCACAGTTGCTGTAGGGGTTGTAACAGGAACGGCAATAGCCCTTCAGCTAAGTCTGCTGTGGCCGAATTTTATGCAGGTTGCCGGTCAGACAATCAGTCTGCCGCTGTTTTTGGAAACCTTCGCGTTTTTCTTTGAAGCTATTTTTCTTGGCATCTACCTTTATACATGGGACCGCTTCAAAAAGAAAATCTACCATTTGCTGCTGCTGATCCCGGTGGCTCTCGGAGCGACGCTTTCCGGTTTCTTTATCACAACAGTAAATGCCTTTATGAACGCTCCGCTAGGATTTACGATGGAAAACGGAGTTCTGAAAGGCGTTAATCCTTTGCTTGCGATGTTTAACCCTGCAACGCCGACAAAAATGGCGCATGTGCTGTCTTCGGCTTATTTAACATCTGCCTGCGTGCTGGCAGCGATTGCCGCATTTATGATTCTCAGGGGCAGAGAGCATGTGTATTACAAAAAAGCACTAAGTCTCTCCATGACTGTAGCTTTTGTCTGTGCAATAAGTACGGCCGTCATTGGTGACTTATCAGGAAAATATTTAGCAGAATACCAGCCGGAAAAACTGGCTGCTGCTGAATGGCATTTTGAAACAGCGGAGGAAGCTTCTTTAATTCTCGGAGGAATACTCGATGAAAACAACGAGGTCAAATATGCACTTGAGATTCCGTATGCTTTGAGCATTCTTGCCCACGGAACGCCTGATGCAGAGGTTACGGGACTTGAAGAGTTTCCGGAAGAAGAATGGCCTCCGCTTGTCGTCCATTATTTCTTTGATCTGATGGTCGGAATCGGCATGTTTTTGGCGCTTGTATCCTTCGTGTTCATGGTCATGAAGTGGCGGAAGAAGTCAAATGAGCTGAACCGGGTCCTTTTATGGCTGATTGTCAGCACTGGTCCTCTTGCCATGCTTGCGATCGAAGCGGGATGGTTCTTTACGGAAGAAGGCAGACAGCCGTGGATCCTAAGAGGCTACATGACAACGGCGGAAGGTGCGACAACGTCAGGCTATGTTGATATCATGCTGTATTTGTTCATCGCCCTGTACGCGGTGCTTGCTGTCTCGGCAGCAGCTGTGCTTCGCCGCACATTTAAAGCAAATCCTGCTGAACGCGAGCTTGAAAAATTAGGAATGAAATAGGAGAGGACAAGATGGATTATGAACTGATTGGAATTACCGTGCTCTGGACATTTTTGTACGGTTACCTTATTGTCGCGTCCATTGATTTTGGTGCAGGCTTTTTTAATTACTATTCTGCACTGACAGGACGGGGGCCGATTGTAAAAAAAGTGATTAACCGGTATTTGTCTCCGGTCTGGGAAGTGACGAATGTATTTCTGATTTTCTTCTACATCGGACTGGTCGGATTTTTCCCGTCGCTTGCCTTCTACTACGGTACAGCCTTACTTGTGCCAGGGAGCATTGCCATCATTCTGATTGCACTGCGCGGTTCGTATTATGCGTTTCATCACTACGGAAACCGAGAAAATCTCTGGTATCAGTTTTTATATGGCGCGACAGGCCTGCTGATTCCGGCATCACTATCTGTTGTGCTTACACTGTCTGAAGGCGGCTTTATTGACGTCAGCGGGGATGAGGTGCAGCTGAATTATGCAGAGCTCTTTACGAGCACGTATGCGTGGGCCGTAGTCTTTCTGGCGATTGTAAGCGTGCTGTATATCTCTGCAAGCTTTCTGACGTTTTATTCTCATAAAGCGGGAGACAGCAGTGCCTTCAGCCTTCTGCGCAAATATGCGCTGTTCTGGAGCGGCCCGACTATTCTTGCAAGCTTGCTTGTATTTGTGTCCCTAAGAGAGCATAATCCGGATCATTTTCAGCGGATGCTGGATATGTCCTGGCTCTTCGGATTATCCCTTTTATTTTTTGCTGGTGCCGTGTATCTGATCTGGAAAAAGAAGCGTTTGGGCGTTTCGTTCATCTTGGTCATGCTGCAGTTTGCGGCGGCATTTTACGGGTACGGGGCATCCCATTTGCCGTATGTGCTTTATCCGTACGTCACGATCTACACAAGCTTTACAAACGACACGATGGCACTGGCGCTTATCCTTGCTTTTATCGCAGGATTGATGCTTTTAGTACCGTCTTTATACTTGCTGATGAGGCTGTTCCTTTTTGATAACGATTATGTGAAAGGCAAAAAATAGGAGGGATACCATGCAGACATTTTTGATCATGGTGGCACCGGTTCTAATTGTCGCAGTGACCGTTACAGGATTATTTGTCTGGGGTGCTTACGCAAAAGAGCCCTATGAAAAATAAAATGTGCAAAGGCTAATAACAGGCTTAAGACGCATAAAGGAGTCCGTGTCATGCAGCTGAAACATTTAGCTTCAAACCATAAAAAACATATCTGGCTACTCCGGGTGCATGCTGCATTAACAGGTGCAGCCATTATTGCACAGGCGTGGCTGTTCGTCAGTGTGACAGACGCCGTCTTTTTAAACGATGCGCCGTTCCGGGAAGTTGTTCCTGATCTATTTATTTTGCTCGCCGTGTCTCTATGCAGAGCAGGATTTATGTATTTCGGCAACAAAACCGGGGTTTCATTAGCGGCAGCTGTTAAGAAGGATGTTCGGTCATTGCTTCTCCAAAAGATGTCCAAAGAATCTGTTTTGAGCTCTTCGGGCGGACAGACCGGCAGAAAAGTAAACGTTCTGCTGGATGCCGCAGATGAAATCTCGCCTTATTTCAGCACCTATATTCCCCAGATGATCCAGACGGGAATCATTCCGCTGATGATGGCCGCTGCCGTGTTTACACAGCATGTTTATTCCGGCATCATTCTGCTTGTAACAGCCCCCTTTATTCCGCTTGCCATGGCACTTGCAGGCAGGAAGAGCAAGGATAAGGCAGACCAGCAGATGGAGAGGCTCTCGCAATTTTCCGGCCATTTTCTTGATGTTCTTCAGGGGCTTGTGACGCTGAAGGTGCTGGGACGTTCAAAAGAGCAGAAAGAAAAGATCGCAGAGAGCAGCCTTGAAATCCGTGACGCCACGATGCAGGTTTTGAAGGTGGCATTTCTTTCAGCGCTCTCCTTGGAGTTTATTTCAATGCTCAGCATTGGACTGATTGCCTTTGAACTTGGCCTGCAGATTGTTGTTTTTCAGACTGTGACATTCTTTTCTGCCTTCTTTATTCTCATACTTGTTCCTGATTTCTACCTGCTTCTAAAAGATTATGGAAGTGCTTTTCATGCAGGAAGAGGAAGCATGGGTGCTGCGAAGCTGATTGCGGAGGAGCTTGATGAGCGGGATGTTGCTTTAGAATGGGGAAATCAGAAGCTTGGTGATGGTCCGCCTGAGCTTCATCTGCAAAAGGCTTCTTACTCATATAAGAACAGTTCATTTGCCTTGAAGGACATTGATGTTCACCTTAAACCCTGTGAAAAAGCAGCGATTGTCGGGAGTAACGGTTCAGGCAAGACGACCCTGCTTCATATTATCGGCGGACTGATTCAGCCTGATGAAGGACGGATAATCATTAATGGCAAAGAGCGCGGAGCTTATGATGAAATGAGCTGGTTTGGTAGCATGGCTTACATCTCTCAGCATCCGCATATCTTCTCCGGGACAATCGCAGAAAACATAGCCATTGGTCAGAGGAAAAGTGCGTGCCGTCAGGAAATTGAGGATGCCGCCCGCAAAGCGGGTCTTGCTTCCATGATTGAAGCTCTCAATCACGGGTTTGATACGGTCATCGGCGAAGGAGGAAGGGGTCTGTCAGGAGGCGAAAAGCAAAGACTTGCTCTCGCACGGGCATTTCTGAAAAAACCTGCATTTATCCTGTTTGATGAACCGACTACAGGCCTTGACCTTCATACAGAAAAGATTCTCCAGCAGTCGATAAAAGAGATCGGGGAATGCGCGACCGTGGTTACCGTGGCTCACAGGCTGTACACAATAAAAGATGCAGACATTATTTATTATATGGAAAACGGAAGACTCGCTGCCCGGGGCACTCATTTGGAACTGCTGGACCGTTCCGAGTCTTACCGCAGCATGTTTCATATGCAAAGAAAGGAGGCTGCGGCCAAGTGAAAGACATTTCTCATATCGTAAGGTTAATGTGGAATGAAAAAAGGGATATATGGCTTACCGTCTTATTGGGCTTCCTTGCAGGTATAACGGGTATTGCCTTATTTGCATCAAGCGGCTATTTAATATCAAAAGCCGCTCTGCTGCCGCCTCTTTACACACTGACAGTTATGCTCGCGCTTCTGAAGCTTGCGGGTATTGCGAGAGCACTCAGCAGATATGCAGAGAGACTTGTCTCCCACAGGGCAACCTTTACCATTTTGAAAGATGTGCGCGCCTCCTTTTACGAAAAACTGGAACCAATGGTCCCGAGGATTTTCAATACGTACCGGAGCGGTGATTTGCTTTCAAGGATTGTTGGAGATGTAGAGAACCTGCAGAACTTTTTCCTGAGGGTGTTTTATCCGCCGGTTGTCTTTCTGTTTGTCTTTTTAAGCACGATTGCTTTTGTATCGTTTTACTCCGTCCCGATTGCCTTGATGCTTTTAGCGGGTATGGTGCTGACAGGAATGGTGATCCCGGCATACTTTGCTTATCGTCAAAAAAAATGGGATGACTCTGTCCGGGACATGAGAAGCCTGTTCTCATCAGAAGCGGCTGAATTTTACTATGGTTACAGAGATTTGAACATCTATGGCCAGACGGCAGAAAAAGAGGAAAAGCTCCGCAGGCTTTCTGATTTGCTTGCAGATAAACAGGCGATATTAGATAACAGGGTGAATCAGACACAATCAATTAACACTGCGATTACGGTCATTATAAACTGCGGAATTTTAGCACTCGGGGCTTACCAGGCAGCAGCGGGAGAGCTGAACGGTCTGTATCTTGCTATGCTTGTGATGATTTCACTCAATGTATTTGAGTTTGCTGTTCCGATGGCTGCCTTTCCAGTTTATTACGAGGAGAGCAGGCGCGCTTCTAAAAGATTGTACTCATTCCCAGAAGAGCCGGTCTTACAGGAAGAAAAGAAGCAGGCTGACATCACACAGGATGGGTTCTCTATTCACGTAAAGAATGTTCATTATTCTTACGGCTCAGCGGGTTCCGGTCTAAAAGGTGTTACTGTCGCGTTTCCGCAAGGTTCAAAAACGGCCGTTGTCGGACCATCCGGTTCCGGAAAATCGACGCTGCTGATGCTGTTAATGAAAATGTACGAACCGGAATCTGGAGAAATTACCTTGAATGAAAAGCCGCTTGCTGACATCATCAGTGAGAGCCTCTGGGAAGGATGCAATATTGTTCTGCAGGACAATCACTTTTTTTACGGAACCATCCGTGAAAATCTGCTGATCGCTGTCAAAGAAGAAGCAGAGGACGCAGATCTGCTTCACGCATTGAAGGAGGCAGGCCTTGAGAACAAGCGGCTTGATGATCTTGTTCTTGAAAAAGGCGATAACCTGTCAGGCGGTGAAAAACAGAAGCTTGCCATCGCAAGAATCCTGCTGAAGAAAGCGGGTCTGTGGCTGCTTGATGAACCAACAGCTTCAATGGATCTACTGTCAGAGCAGAGTATTCATAACACATTGTTTGAGCATGC
Source organism: Metabacillus sp. cB07 (assembly GCF_016839225.1). Classification (NCBI taxonomy): domain Bacteria; kingdom Bacillati; phylum Bacillota; class Bacilli; order Caryophanales; family Bacillaceae; genus Metabacillus; species Metabacillus sp. cB07. The sequence continues at coordinate 2,018,840 of NZ_CP069296.1, forward strand.
CCGGAATCAAACACTCATTCTCGTCAGTCACCGTCTGACAGGCCTTGAGAAGATGGACCAGATCATTGTTATGGATCAGGGGTGCATTCTTGAAAAGGGACCTTATGAAGAACTCATGAGGAGAAAAGGTTATTTTTACGGTTTGAAGCAAATTGAACAAGAAGTACTCGTATAAAAGATAAAATCCCTCTCGGTTATGAGAGGGATTTTTTGCGTCCTACTGTCCTTTCGACAGCAGGCTGTCTTCTTGGAACTTCTCTGGAGGCGTTTCAAAACCGACAGAGGTCTGTAAATCAAGTATTTCAAAAGTAACTTCAAAGCTTGACGCAGCATCATTTAGCGGGAAAGTAAACGTTTCAGCACCACTAGAGGCAATAAACAGCTTCTCATCTGATGCCAGTTTAACTCCATCCTGGAAATAAGTGATTTGTGCTTTGAAGGCAACCTGTGATTGATCGGAAGCAGCAAAGGTGATTTTATCTTTTTGAATCGTTTTTAATTCAGGCCCTGTAAGAATTCTGTCACGGTCAGCCTTTATGCCTGTTTCTTTTTCAAGATAAGCAATCAGCTTTTTGTTCTCAAGCACATTAGGAAGCTCCTTGTTTTCATGCTGTGTCATTTGATAGAAGGGCTCATTACTTGATAGAACATCGCTTTTGCTCGTTTTTCTTCCTGAACCGTACAACAGCACATAGTCATCAGCCATAATTTCCTGCGGATACCACATATGATCTCCATCTGAATAATTCCAAAAAGCATCCCACCGTACAGGGGCATCTTCAAGACCTCTGAGTTTGCTCCACTCAGAGAATGGAAAGTGATGGCTTTTTATATAGTGATAGGCAAAATGATGCCCGTATTCATGTGAGAGAGTATCTCTGTAGGAGGAGGCATCGGTTTGTTTGTCGCCATGATAGAGAGTAATCGTGTCTGTTAACGCGCTAAATCTTCCTTTTGCCGCTGAACCGTTTAAAGAACCACCTTGAATTCGCACTTCCTGGAGGAGAGAAATTTCTTTTCCGTGTTTATTTTGAATCAATTCTTTATATAGTTCTTTCAAATTTTCTTCATCCCATTTTTCGCTGTAGCTTACAAACATAATACCCTCCGGAGATTGATAGCTTGCATGATAGTCTGAATCATAAACAAGCGGGTCAAGGCTTAACAGAATAGGGAGGGATAAGAGCAAAAGCACATACTTCATCATTGTGTTCACTCCTCTCTGACATGAGTGTATCACGTTCATTGCGGCCAGGGGATTTCCAATACTTGTATGTAAAGAAAACCATGATAAATTTCCCAGAAATCTTTATCTGTTTGATAAGAATCTGACACAGCATGTTTATACGGCATACATAATCATCCAGTAAAGTAAAAGTTGTGAATATGAGACATAAGAAGAAGGAGACGATGGAATGATGAAAAAATGGGCAGCCGGAGCGGGAATGGCTATCATGTTGCTTGGAGGGCCGCTGCTGCAGCCGACAGCAGCAGATGCTTCAGCAGTAAAAGTTGAAAATGTTGCACACAGGGGTGCGTCTGGCTATGCTCCTGAAAACACGATTGCAGCTTTTGACAAAGCGGTAGAAATGAAAGCCGACTATATTGAGATTGACGTGCAGCAGTCTAAAGACGGCGAACTGGTCATTATTCATGACACTACAGTAGACCGGACGACAGACGGAAGCGGTAAAGTGAAGGATCTTACATACGATGAGCTCAGCAGGCTTGATGCAGGCAGCTGGAAGGGCGAAGAATTTACCGGAGAAAAAATCCCCACGTTTGATGAAATTCTTGACCGCTACAGAGGCAAAACCGGCATCTTAATTGAGCTCAAAGCACCTGAGCTTTATCCGGGAATTGAAGAAAAAGTAGCTGAAGAGCTTCAAGAACGCAACATGGACAAGCCCCAAAATGAAAAGATCATTGTTCAGTCGTTTAACTTTGACTCGATGAAAAAGATGGATGCCTTGCTGCCTAAAGTACCAATCGGCGTGCTGACATCATCCATACTTCATACAACTGATACGGCTCTGAATGAATTCAGTACATATGCAGACTACTTTAACCCAAACTACGGCATCGTTTCGAAGGATTTAGTAGCAAATGTGCATGAAAAAGGCATGAAAATCCAGTCCTGGACCGTTCGCACACAGGAAACAGCCGATTTTCTGCTTGAGATGGGTGTAGACGGAATCATTACGGATTATCCTGACTATGTTGATCCAAGAAAGTAAGAAGATTAGCCGGCTCTCTAAAGAAAAGAGGCCGGTTTTTTGCTTTAGCAGAAAAAACAGCTGGAAGGGTGTGCAGATTATAAAAACTAATAAAACAATGTTCTAAATAATCAGTTTAAATTGACTCTAGCCAAGAGAGATGAAAACCATTAGTTTAAAGGCTTCAGCAAGTTGTAAAAAGCACCAGAAGAAACAATTCAATCATAAAAACGTTATGTAAACTGAGCTGGAATTAAAGAAGAGATACTTGGAATTAGCTCATTAAATAACGTGCATAATCAAGAGCTTAAATCCAACGAAAAAATAACATCAGCTGAAAATATGCTTAAAACATATGTGAATTGCATTAATTGAAATATTGTAGTGATCTGCAGAAAAAATCTTATGAATTTAAAGAGAAATGTGTGCAGCAGATACAATGAGTCAAAGACGTTATTTTTTCTTTCTGTCTCATTCACTTAAGTTTACTTGTTATTTGAGACTGGAAATAACACTTTATATGTAGCTGTCTATAATTTATATTATGTAAACCGGACAATTGTTAATTAAAAAGAGGTCAGAATCACCTCTTTCTAAATTTATATATTGTATTTTGTTCTCCAGTTCTTAATTGTTTGCGGTTTTACATGTAGGATGCTGCAGATTTCTTCTATTGATTTATTTTGTTCGTTAAGCTTTTTAAACAATTTTAGACGTTCGTTCACTGCTGTTTTTGTCATTTTAAGAGGCCGATCATTTAATTGTTCTAAAGGAATTTCATCTAATCTAAACTCGTTAAATTTCCTTGTTAAATATATGGTTTTATTCCTGTAAATCCATTCTCCGAACAATTGAATGGTTCTTGCACCAGTTAGAAAAAGTCTGCTGATATTTTCCTTATTAATCAAAAAGGGTTCAAAACCATTCTCTTCAAGTAAATCATTTAAACTAAAGATAAACTCTTTTGATCCGCTAACAAAGCTTATTTGTTTCTTTTCATGATTCACGTACCCATCTCCATCAAAATACCCTCTAATAAAATGACTTATGTACTCTTCTGGTACATAAGGGAATTTAACAGATCCGGACTTATTAGAAGTAAAACCGTGTAAATCAATCAGATCGGATTTCATTATTTTGCTGTTCAGATTTAATATAAACACCCCAGTTTTTTTATTTTGTACAAGAGGCTGATCGGTATTCAGTTCTTTTTTAATCAGATTTAAAATATAGCTCTCCTTTTGAGAAATACTGATTTGCTGCAGCTTATCATGAATGCATCCGTCAGCAGCAAAAAAACCGAGCAAATATGCCATTGTTGGACTCCATTGCTTGAAGTAATGCTCATTAAAGACATACTTCCTCTTCCAGCTCCCCCTCGGACGCATTTCAACGTCATGTTTTGAAAGAATATTGCGTATGCTGCCTGCTGTAACACCTGCCAGTTCGGCGATTTCCGAGGTGCTCTTGCCATCTTTGTAAAGCCTGATCACTTCTTCACTTTCAAGCAAACATTTCCTGTTTTTAGATGCTGACACGACATAACAGCCTCCAGTACAAATGGTTTTCGGTTCATTCTTATTATACCGAACATTTGTTCTTTGTGTCTATTTTTAGCATTTTTCTATGTAAACGACAGTTTTTTTATTATGGAAGTCGAACAAAACAGAGGTGATTTGTATGCTGTCAAAAAATAATCAAATGAACCGCGATCAGCTTGAGTTAAGCAATTGGAGCAGATACGCCATTGTTGGACTCCCTTGTTTGAAATAATGCTCATAAAGAAAAGAAATAGCGTCAGGAAAATGCGGCTTTACACCGACAAGGAAATTCCAAATTAAAAAGCCCAACTTCTCTACAATTCAAAACAGAGAAATTGAGCTTTTCAGTACCTTCATTTATTTATCGAATTCATTAACTGGAAAAAGTATTCAGATTGATGAGTCTTATTTAGGTTATACCAAGACTGCAATGCATCTGGTGTTAATACATCTAATTTTGTCAGTACCTCCATTGCAAATTCCAGAGGAGCTATTCCTGATGCCGTAACTAAATTCTCATCAGATACCGCAGATCCCAACTCATAGACCTTTTCTCCTTTATAGTTAGGACATATCATTTTAGTATATTCCAAGTTATTACTTGTATGCTTTCTGGCATCTAAGTATCCCATGTTCGCAAGGCCCTCAACTGCACCGCAAATTGCAGCAACAATCGTGCCAAGCTTTAAAGCTACTCCAACTCTTTCCAAGATTGGCTGATGTATATCTTCACTCCAAGTAGTTCCTCCAGGCAAGATTAAAAGGTCGTTACCCTCGAGTGTACATTCATCAAGGGAGATATCTGGTTTTATGCTCAGTCCTCCCATTGTAGTAATCACTTCTTTATTAGCCCCTACTGTCATTACTTTTAAAGGTGCTGCATCTTTTTTGAAATATCTTCCTGAGTTTAATTCAGCGATTAAATAGCCATATTCCCAGTCCGACATGGTATTAAATACATAGAGAAAAGCTCTTTTTGTTTGCATCGAATAACACTCCAATCACAGTTGATAGTGCCAGTATAAAATAACTTCCCTGACAGGTAGCGTCAGGGAAGTTATTAAACTTGATGAAATTCGATTAATTCCGTCAGAACTTCAATCAGTCTTTCCTTAAGACTCCTTGGCTCTATAACTTGAATTGATTTATTGTACGGTAAAAGTAAATAAGGTACATATGTATGGAGCACATCTTTTTCAAGAAGAAAGACGGCTTGATTGGAAGTCCGTTCTTGTAAATAATGCTCTAAAAACCAATGCTGGCAAATATCAGCCAATACACTTTTTTTTCCGCTAATAACCAAGGAAATGATTTCTTCCTTACCTTCTATCGTTGGAAGAAGGCCTTTTGTGAAAACGTCCCGTGCTGAAAAATTTTCTGGCCGGTTAAATTTATTTTCGGACAGCATTAGACTTTCCATTCGATCTACTCTAAAACTGCGTAGATCATTTCTAAGATGACAGAATCCAATCACATACCATTTAGTATTCCAATAAATCATTTTGTACGGATCGATCAATCGATCATTTAATTGCTTTTCGCCACTTTTACAATAAAGAAAAGTTACTGAGTACCCGTCAGCTACGGCCTGCTGCAGCTCCTTCAAAAAAGGTTCCATAGAGTGTGGACTTAATCGATTTATTACTTCTAGACTAGTTACATGCTGGTTTATCTTTGTTTCCTGCTCTTGATTTGAGTATTTCCTTAGTTTTGAAATGGCCCTATGTAGTGCCTCACCACCATAATATCCGGCTTCGTCTGCAAAAACACTAGCGTGAAAGAGTGATGTTTGTTCCTCAGAATCAAAAAAAAGAGGAGCCTCAATAAAGTTGTTTAATAAAGTGTACCCACCGTTATGTCCTGGTTCTGAAATGACAGGTACGCCACTTATTGAAATGGTATCCATATAACGATACACAGTCCTTATATTCATCTCTAACTTTTCTGAAATTTCTTTTGCAGTCACTTTTTTACCTGAGCGAAGCATCCATAGAATGGCTAACATATTGTCAGTTTTAGGCATGTGATTCCACCTCTATATAAAATTTTTTCCAATTATCGGTTCTTTTTTTAACGAACATTTGTTCTTATGTCCTATTTTTAGCACTTTTCTATCTAAACACAAGAAAAAAGCCCCTTCCAGGAGCTCTTTATCTCTTATCCCAAACCTCTTTCAGCATATCCCTGAAAAGTTCATTTAATTGGGCGGTGGGATCCTTCTTGACCGTCCTCCACTGCTCTGCAGCAAGCTTCAGCCGGCTTATTTCTGCATCAAGGAACGAATTGATCACATCTATTCTAGGTTCTTTATCAAGTTCGTCTCCTTTTATTTTTCTTGCAAGCAGGATGAGTATCTCCTGCTTAAGCGGACTTTCAGGCAGCAATTCAAGTAGAGTCTGGAATTCCATCGGCGGAAATTCATTCTTTTCTTCAATCCATTTGGCTGCAAGCACCGGGCGAAGCACATAAAAGTATTTTTTGATTTTAACGGTGCTTCCCTGCAAATAATCCCTGTAGTTCCCGCTTGCCATATTCAAATAATGATACATCGCAGACTGCGGGGTAAAAACGCTGTCCTGTATCTCAGCCATCCGCTCAAGGGCTGTATAGGCACGATAGTAGATAATCGGCGACTTCATCCATTCCATGAGCGGCGGATTGGATTTTCTGAATAGCTTCAGCGCTTTTGTCAGATCCCAGCCAGACACATCAAGAAGATCATTGATAGGTCTTTCAATCACGTCACGGTTTGAACCGACTCCGACCGGATCAATGCTTAAGTAATGCTCGGGCTTGTGTATGTAGAGAAACCGTACGTCATAATCACTGTCCTTTGAAGGGAATCCCCACGCTCTGCTGCCTGATTCACAGGCATAGAGGATTTTAACCTCATTTGTTTCCTCTATATCAAGTAAAACCTCAAGAATTTGTTCTCTCATTGCTGTTTCTCCTTATGTGTTTGTTAATAGTATACACCTTAAAAGGAAAGAGATGGAAACAAAAAAAGCCGCCGCAGCAGCTTTTTACACTGTTTATTTTAAAGTTGGCAGCAATTCATCGAGGCACTCAAACTGAGACGACATCCCTTCAACAACGCCCATTTCAGCAACTTTCTTAAGCTCTTCCTCTGTAGCGAATTCTGACACAGCAATTAATTTTGTGAGATCTCCGTGATCTTCAAAATACATCGTAATCACCATTTGCGGCATTTGCTCTGAAACGGCGCCTGTTTCATCTGAAAATGCATCCACATAAACAATCTTCTCAGGGACCGAGATTTCTTTGTAGGTTGCAATTCCCCATGATTCCATACCGTAAAAGTCACCCTGCTCTTTGTCTTCGCAGCGCATGCAGTAATGCCAGACGCCTCCAGGTTCAAATTCAAACCGTTTGTTTGCAGTACTCCACCCTTTAGGCCCCCACCAGGCTGCAAGCAGATCAGGTTCGGCGTATGCTCTGAAAACAAGTTCTCTTGGAGCATGAAACATTCTTTCAATAATCAGTTCTTTTCCCTCGACTCTTGAGACAACTGAAGCCGCACTCTTATTTACTGACATGGAAATTCCTCCTTTTTGTTGCATACCTTACTCACATTCGAGCTGCATAAACGAATTCCTGCACAAATATTTATGCGCAAAATAAAAAACCCTCCATGATCAGAGAGTTTTTGGAAAAAATGAATCAGCTTTCTTTTACTTGAACGGACGGCTTTGCAATCACGTGCTCTTCTTTTAATTTGAACAGCGGCATGATCAGCATCGTGCCAAGCAGGAACAAAACGCCGGATACGGTATAAACGCCTGAAAGACTCAGCGGATTTTTAAGGAGACCCGACAGCGACATGCCTGCAACCATCATCCCCATGAAGAGCGGGTTGAGAACCCCATTGACGCGTCCTACAAATGCTTCGTCTGTATTTTTTAGAATCAGCGTATTGATGCCGATGTGGATGCACGGGAAGAAAAATCCGTTAAGCAGCTGAAGGCCGATTGTCAGCGGGAAGCTTGTGGACCAGCCTATGCTGATGGTGAAAATCATGCTTGAGAAAATACCTAAAGCAAGCAGCTTTTGAGGTGAAATTTTCTTTGAGAAGGCAATGACAATTCCCCCTCCGGCAAGCATCCCAATTCCATTGGCCATGATCAGCCACTGCAGGTAGTCTTTCGTCAGACCGAGATTTTCAATCGTGATAAAAATCATCAGCGGCGAAATCAAGCCGACAGCAAGACCGCAAACCGCAAATACTCCGCCCATTGTCGTCAGAACTTTTTTGCCGATGACATAACGGAATCCGTCTGCAAGTTCCTTTTTAAAGCTTGTTTCGTCATCTGATTTGACTTTTTCAAGATCGCGGGGCAAAAACGTCAGAACAGCAGCGGACAGCAAAAACATGACTCCCATGACTATAATGGATGTGTAAATGCCGTATGACTGGTATACTATGGTGCCAATGACTGGGCCGATTACCATGAAAACAGCCATCAATGACTGGAAAATAGCCATTGCAGACTGCAGCTGGTCTTCAGGAACGTGCTGCTTCAGCAGTCTCATCGCTGAAGGCATCGAAAACTGTGACAGGATCGCTGAAACGAGCGTTGCAAAGAAAATAGCATGCCATGATCCGTATATAAGAGTTAATAAAACAACAAAGATAGATACAGCGGACAGTACGTCACACCAGACCATTGTCAGTTTCGGTTTCCACCTGTCAGCAAACGTTCCGCCTATGATGGAAAAAATAAAGATTGGTGCAAACTCGGCAATGGAAATAAGCGACACATAGACAGGATCGTTATTCGTAAGCTCTGTTACATACAGTAAAATGGCAAAGTTTCGAATCCAGATTCCAAGCTGCAGCAGGAAGTTGGATCCCATGATCGCAAGAACAATCCGGTTTTTGAATAAATTTCCTGAAGGGGTGCCTTTTGCGGGCATTGCTTCAGTCAAACTGTTTTCCATACTTATCATGCCTTTCAAGCTTAATGTAAGTCTTTTACATGATTTCCGTTTCTGCAGAAGCTAAGACAAGTGACGTCGTACTTATTCGCGCTTTAGTCTTAATCTCCCTTCAGATTTAATAAAGAATAATCACAATGAAGATTATATACGAAACTCATAACGTTTAGATACTAAATTTTTCAAAATAAAAAAAGGGACAAAGCCCTTATTTTACCTTTTTTACAAGTCCATGCCATACGCTGTGAACATCGGTGCATATCGCAGCGGCATCCTGCTGGATCCATCCGTTCACGTCTCTCAGGCGTCTTTCATTTTCTGAGACCGGCACAATCCCTTTACCGATTTCAAGCATAATGATGATGGTTTCTTGTTTCCGTTCAAGCAGTTCATTTAATAGTTCGCTGTATTGTGTTCTTACTGCCTTTAAATCTGTCAAATCCTCTGTCCCAATCCATTGTTCAAAGCCTTCAAGAACAAGAGGACCATCATCGATCTTTTTCCAATCAAGCAGATGGTTCCCGCTGTAAGCAGTAATCCACGCTGCATGGGGCCATCTGCTTTTCACATAGGCTTTTTTCCCGCTATAGGCTCCTCCGATAATGAGATGCACGTCCATCCCTCCTTCCTTTCTTCAGCCTTTAAAATAACTGCTTTACCAAATGGTGCTGAGATGTGCCAGAATTCAGGAGTGTTCAGAAAAGAAGAAACAATCTGTCTGATTACTCCTCCGTGTGTGACGATTACTGCTGAATCAAGTTCTCCTTCTAGAAGTTCTTCTAAAAAAGACGATACTCTCTCCTGAAATGAAATGCCTGTTTCTCCGCCTGGAGGGCCGGTGCTTTCCCAGTTGTCGAGCCATGAGGAATACATGCTGCTGTGTTTCAAGTCTTCATACGTCCTCCCTTCCCATTCCCCGAAATGAAGTTCTCTTATGCGGGCATCATATGTAACCGGCTGATGGGGAAAAAGAAAGGCTGCTGTCTCCCGGCACCTGAGGAGGTCGCTTGAATACACGTTTGCAGTGCTGTATTCATGTAGAAATGTTTTTAATTGAATATACTCCTCCAGAGAACCGCTGCTCACCGGGAGGTCGCTGTGTCCTAAATACCTTCTCTCTGCATTCCACTGCGTCAAACCATGCCGAATAAGAAAAAGCTGAACAGTACGCCCAGATTCCAAATCTCTGCCCCCTCAATAGAGGCACCGGCAGTGTCTCCGTTTATTCCTTGAAACTGCTTTTCTGACCACCGGCCGAAAAGAAAACAAAAAAGAATCTGCAGCAGAAACATCATGCAGAATATCCAATTGAAAACCATAAATGGCAGGAGCCAGCATGCGGCAATGATCAGTTCTTTCATGGAGAGATGCTGTTTCCAAAAAGAAGCCATTCCGCCAGTCTGAAAAGCTTTAAACCCATACAGATGCATTAATACCTGAAGTCGTGACAGCATGGGAATGACAATCAGATAGATTCCTGAATGGTCAATGGCAAGCAAATTGTGTACAAACGCCATTTTCCAGCCTAATAAAAAAATCACGGCCAGAACGGCAAAACTGCCTGCACGTGAATCTTTTAAAATCTCTCTCTTCTTCTTCACATCTCCATTTGATCCCGCTGCGTCTGCAACGTCCATAACGCCGTCAAGATGAAGGCCGCCTGATAAGTAAACCCAGACACTGATCAGCAAAAGTGACAGCATGGACGCAGGCAGGATATCGTTCAGCAGCTGGAAAAGCACAAACATGCTGGCTCCTATGACAAGCCCTGAAACGGGAAAGAAACGCAAAGCCCATTTTAGTGTTTTTTCATCCATGCCGTACTCGATCCTGAGGGGAATTCTTGTCAGAAACTGCAGAGCAAGAATTCCCCCATAAAAAACTTGTTTCATTGATTATTTCCTCCCCAGACCCCTTCAGGGTAATGACCATCTTTCTTCCAGACAACAGGCAGGCCGCATACGGCTTCATAAACATTATCCGCTGCATGGACGGCTAGTTTATGAACCGACTCAAGACATTGAATATAGTGGTCTGCAACTCTGTTTTTTAAAGGGATTCCTTCGTTTACATCATTTGATACTAAAAACAGATGAAGGTTTTTTCTTTTAGAGATGCTCAGCAGGTTTTTGAAACGGGCTGCTGTCTCCTGGGCAGACAATTGCTCTGAGAACATGACATTGCTTGTCCAGACCGTCAGACAGTCTATTAAAACAACTGCAGAATCGGGAATTCTTCCGGCTGCCACGTCTATGTGCAGCGGCTCTTCGATTGTTATCCACCTGTTTCCTCTGTCCTGTTGATGAATGGAAATACGTTCTGGCATTTCGCTTTTCCTTGCAGTGGCTATATAAAAAGGCTTCCTGTCCCCTGCGGCGTCCGCTGCCATTTGTTCTGCCAGTCTGCTTTTTCCTGAGCGCGCACCTCCTGAAATAAATGTCAGCACGACGCATTTCTCCATTTTCTTAACGCTTTAAGCAAAACCATGTTCTCCTCTCTCGTCCGGACAGCCAGCCTTATAGCGCTGCCTTCAATCAGCGGGAAATTAACGGTGTGCCGCACAAGTATTCCTTCTCCTGCTAGAAAAAGCAGAAGCTGTTCGTGATTCTGAAGGAGCGGATCACGCAGCAAATAGAAATTGACAGTTGTATCAGACACTTGGAACTTCATTTTCAGGAGTTCATTTCTTACGTACTGCCATTCTTCCGCGAGCCATTCTTTAGCTGCAATCAGGAAGTCCTTTGTATCCGGCAGCGCATGTATGACCGAAAGAGCCATAGCATTGACGCTCCAGGGGACTGAAAGGGACTCGAGCTTTCGTATGATTTGCTCGTGAGCAAGCACATAACCGAGCCTGATGCCAGGAACGGCAAAGATTTTGGTCAGTGACCTCAAGAGGATGAGGTTTGGAAATGCTCCCAGTAAATGAGCAAGGCTGGAGCCCGAAAAATGAACAAAAGCTTCATCAACGACTATATATTGACCCGCTTGTTTTGCTGTTTCAAGCAATCTGACAATCTTATCTTCAGGAAGCATTTCTCCTGTGGGATTATTAGGACGGCATAGAAATAATAAGTCGGTATCCTGTATGAAAGCTTCAGATTCTATTAGATCCTCATAGCTGAAGTGTTTTATGTGAAGCTGATGGATCCGGCATGCCCGCTCATACTCGCTGAAGGCCGGCTGAAAGATGCCGGCCCTCTTCCCTTTAAACATATGGGCAACTAAGAAAATAGCTTCTGCCCCGCCGTTTGCAAGCCAAATATTTTCCGTCTTTACGTCTTCAATAGAAGCAAGAATTCCCCGTTCCTCTATATAAGCAGGGTCAGGATATACTGAGCTTTTTTTAAGAAGGCTTTTCTGCATGGATTGCAGGACGGTGTCAGGGATGCCAAGCGGATTTAGATTGGCGCTGAAATCAAGCAAATCGCTGCCTTCGTCAATTCCTTTCATTGTCAGCAGATTCTGAATGGCAGTTGAATTCCCCCCATGCTGAGGCCACATATTATATCCTCCTTAACATGAACAAGCACAGATAGATTGCAAGAAACACAACCCATGCGCCGTTCATTATTTGTATTGATTGTTTGATGTGGACGGGCAAAAGACTTGTCTGCGCATCACCGAGCTTTGCACGATGTGAAACCGCTCCTGAATACGTATTCCTTCCTCCAAGCTGAATGCCCAGCAGTCCTGCAGTCATCGCCTCCGGCCAGCCGCTGTTTGGACTTGGATGCTTTTTGGCATCCCTCCATGTGATATGCCAGCCGTTTCGTCTTTTCATTCCCCTGATAAAAAAACTGCCTGCCCACATGCAAAAGGCGCATAGTCTTGCTGGCAGAAGATTCATAAGATCATCAAGTCTTGCGGAACCAAACCCAAAATCACGGTATCTCTCATTTTTGTAGCCAACCATTGAATCGAGGGTATTAACCGCTCTGTAGGCAAGGGCAAGCGGTGCTCCGCCAACAATAGCGAATACAAGAGGACTTATGATCGCATCAACTGTGTTTTCGGCTACTGTTTCCGCCGCTCCTCTTGTGATTTCACCTGAAGGCAAATCGGCAGTATCTCTTCCCACGATTTCGCTCAGTTTTTTCCGAGCTTTTGAAAGATTGCCTTCTGCAAGAGGCTTATAAACCTCCAGTGCAGCTGTCTTCAGTCCTTTAATCGCCATAGTTGTAGAAATCAAATAAACCTCTGCACATAAGCCTGCTGCGCAGTGGATGGAATAAAGCCACTTCAGGAGAAACATGGCTGTGATAAATACCGCTGCAGGCAGACAAATGGCAAGCAACATTCCTTTTCCTTTTTTCCAGTAACCTTTGTTCAGGATCCTCTCTGCTTTGCGGATGATCTTTCCAAAAAGAACGACCGGATGAGGCAGCCATTTAGGATCTCCGATGATCAAATCCAGCAGCACGCTCCCTGCCACCAGTAATAGAGTATGTTCAGCAAATGGCTGCAAAGGAATTCTCCAGTCTTTTCAGAGCCTTCATGATCAGCGCATCAGCAGCCTCCATGACGGAAGGGTCATCCGGTTTGCTGCTGCTATAAGCTCCTGCCGCAAGCTCAGGCTCTGCATTCGGAAACAGTCTTGTCATCCCGGCATTCATCTTAAGGGTGAGATTTATTAGTCCGATGTCGCTGACTGGAGCATCTGTTAAAAGGGCTGCACTCAGGATGCTGTCCGAATAGGAAAGGATGATGAAAAACGTGTTCATCGACTCATTTTTAATAAAATGATCAGGGATCCTGTTATGATTGCAGATGAAAATGTTGTTTCCAAGTGACCACAGGATAAGCTGTGCGGCTGTTTCTTTCTGTCCGCTGTTTACTTCCAGGCGGCTGGACCAGTGCAGGCCGCTGCCTTTTGGTCCTGTTGTCAGCATTCGAAATGGCTGTTCCATCGTGATGATTGGCGGAGTTCCCTGGTCAATATGCAGCGCCGAAAGCAAATCACTCCGTTTTCCTTGCAGGTAATCCGGCGATAAGGTAATATGCGGCTTTGGAGCAGCAGGATGGGACGAAAAGTGAAGAGAAAGGTCATAAACATCAGAGAATGTTTGCTCATTTTCTTTTTTCAGTCCGTCGTAGCATCCTGCAAGCACCCCCCGATTAAGCAAGGCAATTTGATCCGCATAAAGCGAGGCAAGATTCAAGTCGTGAAGGATGGCCAAAATGGTCAGGCTCATTTCCTTCTGCAGTGTTTTCAGCAGTTCAAGAAGCTCCTTTGTGTGTTTTATATCCAGATGATTTGTCGGCTCATCGAGCAGCAGAAGCTCAGGCTCCTGGGCGAGAGCTTTTGCGAGAAGCACCCGCTGTTTTTCTCCGCCGCTTAACGCATGAAAGGGTCTATTTCTGTACGGCCAGACAGCCGTCTGTCTCATCGCTTTTTCCGCCGCTTTCCTGTCTGCATCAGAATGTTCTTTAAAAAACATCCCTTTTTGATGTGGGTATCTTCCGAGCATCACGATTTCCTCTGCAGTGAAATCGAGCCCAGATTGATTTTCCTGCGTCATGACGGCCGTTTTTCTTGCAAGTTCCTTTTGCGAGTAGGAGGAAAGCTTTTTTCCATCTAAAAAGATGGCGCCATTTCTTACAGGCAGCGCTCCCATGATCAAGCGGATCACCGTCGTCTTTCCGCTGCCGTTTGGTCCTGCCAGCGCTAAGAAATCACCTTTCTTAATGGTGAAGGAAAGATCATGGATGACTGTTTTTTTAGCATCATAGCCCCCTGAAAGGTTTTTCACTTGCAGCATAGAGCCTCCTCCTTTCTCATCCGTGCTTTTGTCTCCGGTTCTTCACCAGCAAAAAGGTAAAGATGGGTGAGCCGATCAGGGCTGTGATCACACCGATCGGCAGCTCCTTCGGTGAAATGATGGATCTTGCAAGCAAATCCGCAAGCACCAGATATCCGCCGCCAATCAGCATAGACAGCGGGAGAACGTGCCGGTGGTTTGGCCCTGCAAGCAGTCTGACGAGATGAGGAATCACAAGACCGACAAAGCTGATGGCCCCGGAAACAGCAACGGCGCTCCCTGTAAGGATCGACGCGGCTATTAAAATAATCGTTTTTTTCGTTTTTACATTCATCCCGGCAAACTGCGCAGACTGCTCGCCAAGTGCCAGATTGTTCAGTTCCCTGTAATGATAGAGGATGATCAGTGCACCTATTATAAAAAAGGGGAAAATCAGCTGAACATGCCCCCATCCTCTCATTGAGACACTTCCCATGATCCAATAGAGAATTTGACTGATGTCCTCACGCGGAACAAGCGCGATTAGCAGCGAGATAAAGGCACTGATAAAGGAAGAAACAATAATGCCTGCAAGGATAATGGTTTCATTCGTCAGCTTTCCGCTTGCCAGCTGGGTGAGAGCAAAAACAATGAGCAGCGTGATCATTCCGAAAAGGACAGCTATGACCGGGAGCGTAAAATGGCCTAAAACCGTCAGCTGAATTTGGAAAAAGATAATGATGACTGCCCCGAGCGAAGCTCCTGACGAAACACCGATTGTATAAGGATCTGCAAGCGGGTTCTGCAGCAGCCCCTGGAAAGCCGCTCCCGCCAACGAAAGAGAGGCTCCAACAAAAAAGGCAAGAAGCACTCTTGAAAACCTGATTTCCCAGATAATCATTTCTGTGCTCTGCTCCCCGTTATAAAGAGGTACATGAAAGATCTTGCCGGCAAGAATGTTTAAAATATCAGGGACGGTCACTTGAACCGCCCCAGCCAAAACTCCTAAAAGGATGCTGCATGCTGCAAAGCAGACAGCGCCTATCATCAAGAGCCAATTTCTATTTCTTGAAGATGTCTGGATAGATAAGTCTGCCAAGCTCTTCAGCTCCATCCGCAAGACGAGGTCCCGGACGGGTGACCAGGTCACTGTTTACATCAAACACTTGTTTCGACTGAACGGCTTTAATGGAGTTCCACCCGCTTCTTGAAAGAACTTGCTCTGCTGGGTTTTCAACATAGTAGCCATACGTTGTGATGATGGTATCCGGATTGCTGCTGACGATCTTCTCTTCATCCATTTTGACCCAGCCTTCTTCAGAAGCCGCTACGTTCTCTGCGCCGATCATCTCAAGCATTTCGTTCATAAAGGTTCCTTTGCCTGTCGTGTAGATCTCAGGCTGAGGCGACACTTCAATCCAGACGCGTTTCGGATCTTTTACCTCTTTGGCTTTTTCTTTTATGGAAGCAACTTTCTTGTCCATATCATTTATGATGCTGTCTGCCATATCCAGCGTGTCTGTTGCTTTTCCGATAGTTCTGATAGCCGTGTAAACTTGATCAAATGAAGTCTGTGAACCAACGATGAAAACCTTTATGCCCGCAGCTTCATACTGCTTGATGATTTCGCCGTGATTTTGTGCATGGTAATCCTGCAAAAATGCGATATCAGGCTGAAGGGCAATGATTTTTTCAGCATTCATGTCCTGGGCACCGACTTTTTCTTTTTGTGCAGCTGCTTCCGGATAATTGTCATAGTCGGATACTCCGACAATTTCATCCCCGAGTCCAAGAGCGAAAAGGATTTCCGTCGTGCTCGGAAGCAGGGACACGATTTTCTCCGGCTTTTCCTCTAAGGTTATTTCATTTCCTGCATCATCTGTGACCGTTACTGGAAAAGAAGCTTCACTTTTTTCAGCCTGCTCTTTCTTTGTGCCGGCAGGCTGTGTTTGGTCTCCTTGTGCACAGCCGGAAAGGATGCCTGCAAGAAGCATCAGGATCAGGGTTATTCGAGTAAAATATGTAGGTAATTTCATAGGTTTTTCCGCCTTTATTCAATTTTTTAAATATGTTCTTTTGAAACACCTGCAGAATCAAACGTGGCCATGTTCTTAACCATGTCTGATGCTGCCTGGACAAAAGGGAAAACAAGGGCAGCCCCGGTCCCTTCTCCAAGCCGCAGTCCCATTGAAACAAGCGGTTTTTTGCCCAGCCTGTCCAAAATTAAAAGGTGCCCAGGTTCAACCGACAGGTGTCCTGCAATCATATAATCCTTAGCATGTTCCGTTAAATGTGCTGCCAATAGAGCTGCAGTCGTGCAAATGAAGCCATCGAGCAGAACAGGAATCCTGCGGTAAGCTGCAAAGAGCATGGCTCCTGCCATTGCGCCGATTTCAAATCCGCCAACCTTTGAAAGAACATCCAGCGGGTCATTTGGATTCGGCCTGTGAAGCTCGAGCGCCCTGCGGATGATCTCTGATTTAAACGAAATTTGTTTCGAATCAATGCCTGTTCCTCTTCCAGTCAGATCTTCCGGTTTGATTCCGGTCAGGGCAGCTGAAATGGCGCTGCTCGAAGTTGTGTTGCCGATGCCCATTTCACCGGGAATCAGCAGCTTTGCGCCCCTTTCAATGGTTTCTTCCGCGAGCCTCATTCCCATTTGAATGCTCCTAAGTGCATCTTTTCGCGACATGGCAGGCTCAGCTGCGAAATTTTTTGTGCCGTATCCGATTTTCTCGGTTCTTACACCGGGTATGTCTGCTTTAACGCCTGCGTCCACGATTTCAAGGAGTCCGTTTACGCGCTTTGTGAACACATTAATTGCAGCTCCGCCTGCTAAAAAATTTCTGACCATTTGACCTGTCACTTCCTGCGGATAAGCAGAGATGCCTTCTTCAGCAATCCCATGGTCCGCTGCAAAGACAATCACGCCAGGAGGTGAAACATCGGGTTTTACTTCTCCTGTCATTTCTGCTAACTGTACGGCTAATCGTTCAATTTCACCGAGACTTTGTAAAGGTTTGGTCAGTGTGTTTATGTATGCTTCTGCCTCCTGTCCCTTTGCTTTGTCTAACGGTTTTATCGCATCAATAATCTGATAAACATCAATCATTTTTTTCACCTCCTTTTCATGATTTCATAGATTCTATCTAAATCCAATGCAGCTCTTACATGATCTGCAAGCCTGTCAAATTCTCTTTCTTTCAATTCGCGAAAGAAGAGCGAGCGCTTAATCGGCTGCAGCCCTTTTTTGCTCCGGAGCCTGTTCAAAAAGCGCCATCTGAATGCGTCGTTGTGAAACACATCGTGCAAATAAGTTCCCATTGCGTGACCTTTTGTGTACCCTTCACCGGTCCCTTTCTGGATTGAAAATGGTGAAGGAGCATCAGACAGCAAAGTTTGTCCCATGTGAATCTCGTAACCTGAAAGAGTAAGGTCTTCATATCCTGAGACGGCACAAGGTCCTTCCGTCCGAATGGTTTTCTTATCCGCATACAGGACAGTTGACACAGGGAAAATGGCAAGCCCGTCCTGTTCTATAATGCCGGATTCGACGCCTACTGGATCAGACAGTTTTTCTCCCATCATTTGATACCCGCCGCATATCCCGATGATATGGGTTCCATTTTTATAAGCAGACAGCACTTTGTCAAAAAGTCCGGTCTCTTTTAAAAAATGAAGGTCTTCAGCTGTGTTTTTACTGCCTGGCAGGACAATAAGATCAGGCCGGCCAAATGCAGAGGCTTTTCTGACAAAGCGGATATTCACATCAGGCTCCAGTCTAAGAGGATCGATATCTGTAAAATTAGACAGTCTTGGGTAGGCAAGAACTGCAACATCCAAATCTCCCTCAAGATTTGTGCCTTGGGAGTACTGATTGAGGACGAGAGAGTCTTCGCCATCAATTTCAAGGTCCGGTATAAACGGGAGAACACCAACAACGGGTATTCCTGTGTACTCCTCAAACCATTGGAGCCCCGGTTTAAGCAGGTCAAGATCTCCCCTGAATTTATTAATAACAACTCCGGCAACCCGTTTGCGGTCTTTTTCCGCAACAAGCTGGAGCGTTCCGACAAGACTTGCAAATACCCCTCCTCTATCGATGTCTCCAACTAGTAAAACAGGGGCATCCGCAATCTCTGCAACGCGCATGTTGACAAGCTCACGGTCATTTAAATTGACTTCAGCAGGAGACCCCGCCCCTTCAATCACGACCGCGTCATACTTGCTTATCAGGTTGTGCAAAGAATTTTTTATCGCATTAAGACCAAGGTTGAAAAAATCCTGCCTGTATGCTCCGGCGTTCATGACTGCAAAGGGTCTGCCGTGAAAAACCACCTGGGATTCCATTTCACCTGAGGGTTTAATTAAGATCGGATTCATGTCAGTGTCAGCTTCTATTCCTGCTGCTTCTGCCTGAATACCCTGTGCTCTTCCGATCTCTTTGCCGTCTTTTGTTATGTATGAATTTAATGCCATGTTCTGTGATTTAAAGGGAGCCGTTTTATACCCGTCCTGACTTAAAATCCTGCACAGTGCGGTTGTCAGAATGCTTTTGCCTGCATCCGAATGAGTCCCCTGAATCATGAGTCGAAGCGCCTTTTTTTCCCCATTTTCATTAATATTCAATTCCATAAATGGCGTCGACACCTTCATCGTAATAATGCTTTTCAACGTCGATCACAGAGACGAGATCAGCTATTTCCCTGATTTCCTTTTTGGCGTTTCTGCCTGTCAGGACAAGGTGGACATGAGGGGGACGGTTTTGAATGGTCCAAATGACGTCTTCAAGAGGCAGAACATCGTCCACAGGAAAAGTCTGAATGGCAAGGGCATTATTGATTTCGTCAAGAATGACAACATCAGAGTCCCCGCTCAGAATGGATTCTTTTGCTTTTATCCAAGCCAGTTTTAAAGCTTCCCGGTGAATCTCGGGTGTTTTAGTCCAGGTAAACCCGGCCCCGAGCTGCTGAATACTGACTCCGGGCAGAGCATTCAGTATCGTTCTCTCGCCGTAAGTCCGCTCAGGTGATTTAATAAATTGCAGGATGGACACGTTCATTTGTCTTCCGGCAGCCCGCACGGCAAGACCAATTGCTGCTGTCGTTTTTCCTTTTCCATTGCCTGTATAGACCAGCACTCTTCCTTTTTCATTTTTTATCGCCATACATCCATCTCCCATCTTTTTTGCCAATATAAAAAGGCCCTGACTGAAGACAGTCAAGGCCTAAATAAGCATAGTGAACTAACGCATACAGGGGTCCTGACTCGTTCTTCCCACCGAAAAACAAGCAAAAATCAATTAAAGCAGGTCTCCTGGCTTTGCGCTTCATCTTGTTACTTGAGCCTTCCCGACATTAGAGTCAGTGGCGATTCAGTTCAATCTGCGCTTACAGTAGCGGGGGCTGCGCCGGATTTCCACCGGCTTCCCTATTATCCTGAGTATTCAGGCACTTTAAAAGAATCATATTTTTTGTTCATTGTAATCTATAAAACTGGAAAAGTCATCAAGATTTTTTTCATGTTGTTGTTTTTTCTCTTAATTCGGCTTTCTCAATCTCCAGTCTTTTTGTCGTTTCCAGTTGAAGAACGTTACCGAATGCAATCTGGATTTCCTTTTTGAACAGCGGCCCGTCATAGACGAATGTATGGTATTCACCTGCCTCGCCCATAGGGCATATCTCTGTTTCTAAGGCGCGGTCAATAAATCGCTGATTAACCTCCATTCCGAGCCAGGATGGATCAAGCTTGTCATCTCTAACTCTGATTACAGCGGCTTTATATCCGCTTTCCGCAAATTGCTGAAGGGCATATATGGCGTTCTCTTTTTCCATCCATAAAGGGTAAAGCGGTTCAAGGCCCGCTGCTTCAGAGGCTTTTTCGCCCCACTCCCGGTGCTCCTCCAAGTAAAGGTCGCCGAAAGCAATACTTGTCAGGCCGTATTGTTCCTTCAACTCTTTCAGCGCACCGATAAAGTGATCCGTATAGCTATCATAGGTGCATGATATAAAATGCACCGGTATTTCAAGCGCAAGACTTTGCTGTTTGATCGCATCTATTTTCTCTCCGTGCCCGAATGTTCTTCCTGTTTCAGCCGGAACCGTCGTTATAAGGCATGCGATTTCATGCCCCTCGGCTGCAAGTTTATGAAGGGCCATGCATCCGTCTTTCCCTCCGCTCCAGGATACAGCTGTTTTCTTTTTCATTCACGTCCACCATCCCATCAAGAGTATAGCCTTGATTATGATGGGTTCAGAATGTTTAGTCAAAAAGAAAAATAGACAGCTTTGTCTATTTCACTGCCAATTTTAAGGCTGTCCTGTACAGCAGCTCTGTTCCAAGCGATATATCTCCCATCGTTGAAAACTCCTTTGGATTATGGCTGATGCCGTCTTTGCAGCGGACAAAAATCATCCCGTAATCACATTCATAAGACATCGCGAGTGCATCATGAAAAGGTCCGCTCATCAGTTCAGGCGCATCCAGACCAATCTCCTTGCTCGCTGCCCTCATAGTATTCATAATGTCCTCCGAGCAATAGCGCGGTTCACTGTTTGTGTCTTCAGAAACCGTATATGTCAGTCCGTGATCCTCGCAGATCAAATGCAGCCGTTTTCTCAACTGATTTTCTATGATATTTCTTCTTTCCATTTGAATATCCCTGAGATCTACCGTAAACATCACTTTTTCAGGTATGATGTTCCGTGAATCAGGAAAAACCTTCAGGCTCCCGACGGTCCCCACTGTGGGTGCAGATGGATCTTCTGAAGCGAGATCATTCAGGGCAACTATGACCTTTGCCGCTCCAACTAAAGCATCCTGTCTCATGTGCATTGGCACAGAACCGGCGTGGCCTGCAAAGCCTTCAAGCTCAACTGTCAGCCATAGCGGTCCCGAAATGCCTGTTACAATCCCGACTGGTGCATCCTTCGCTTCCAGAACCGGTCCCTGTTCAATGTGCAGCTCAAGGTAGGCTGAAATGCTTCCAGGAGAGTACTCTGACTCCTTAAATCGCTCGGGATCACATCCGAACGAAAGCAGCGCATCCCGCCGTGTTATGCCATCTTTATCCTTCCGGTCAAGTTCTCCCTCTTCCAGTTTGCCGAGAATCCCTCTTACACCAAATAATCCTTTATTAAATCGCGCTCCCTCTTCATCACAAAAAGCAGCAACTTCAATTGGCATATCCGGTTTCACTGAATTCTCCTGCAGCGTCTGAACTGCTTCGATTGCCCCTAGAACACCGATGACTCCATCAAATCTTCCGCCATAAGGCTGCGAATCAATATGGGACCCGAGCATAAGGACAGGTGCTTCAGCTCTTTTTCCCTCAAGCCTGCCAATCAGATTTCCAAAGTGATCAATCCGTGCGGCAAGGCCTGCTTCCTCCATCCAGCCTTTGACTGTTTCCATTGCCTGTTTATCTTCTTTTGACAATGCGAGCCTTGAAACTCCGGTTTCGCCAATTCTTCCTATTTCAGCGAGTTTATGAATTCTTTCTTCTAATCGGGTTTTATTGATGGTCAGTGTCTGTTCAGGCATGTATGACCCTCCTTTAAAAGTAATAGAATATTCTGTCTTTATACTATAGGAAAACGGAGCTCTTTTCATTTTTCTAAATGTAAAAGGATTCAACCTAAGTTCTTACACTTTGTCCATTTCTGCCGTTCTATTGTGCTTTTCCGGTGAAACCGATAAACTATAAGAGATAACGAATATCGGCCACTGGAGGTCTTCTTTTCATGAAAGCAAGGTATGAACTTGATAAAATGCAAATTACATTAAGCAATGTGACTCTGAGGCATTTTGCGGACAGTTATGTTCTGCTGAAAGCAGCAGATGAAAATAAGAATGAAGTCACGATAAAGCTCTCTCACGATCAGGCTGATTTCCTTGAAGCTGAATTCAGAGAATTGAACCGCAGGAGAAGAACATACTCTGAAGTTTATCGGGAGATTGATGAGGAAGAAGATTCTTATAACTTGTTTTCACCGGAATTTTTAACTGAAGAATAACAAAAAGGATGTCTGGGGCCGGACATCCTTTTTTTGCGCTTAAAAACAGCAGACAAGTTTCCCCCGGACGGGCATATAGTATGGTAATCAACTGCTCTGGGAGGGAAAATATGAGATTTGTAGTTATAAGAAAAAAATGGATTGTGATTGCTGCTGTTCTTTTTGCGGTTATTGGCTCCGGAAGCTGGTTTTATCTGAATCAGGATGCAGCTGAGGTCATTTCCGCCCAGCATGCAGATGAGAAGGCAGAAATCCATATGGTGACCGGAGAATTCACATCTAAAACGGATGACGGGCGAAAAATTGAGGCGTACCGTTTTGATCCCGGCTCAATTACAATTCAAAAAGGTGAAGCCGTTACGTTGACCATCCACGGAGTAAATGGCGCGGAGCATCCCTTCAGGATTGAAGGAACAGACATAAAAGGTGTGGTCAAAAAAGGTGAAAAAGCGGTCATACCTTTAAAATTTGATGAAGAAGGAACCTACCGCCTAATTTGCGATACGCATTCCAGCCATGGCCAGGGTGCGCCGATGATTGCTTATATTGTTGTGGATTAATCCAGCACAAAAGAGAGCTGCGAAAACTACAGCTCTCTTTTTATTTCCAGGTAAAGGGCAGGTTCCGATTGTGTGAGTTTTCGATTCAGCTAAGTGCAGCAAAGCTGGTTTAACAACACAAACTCAGCTGCAGGAAGCCACGTAAGTGCTGCAAAGCTGGTTTAACAACACAAACTCTGCTGCAGGAAGCCGCATAAGTGCTGCAAAGCTGGTTTAACAACATAAACTCAGCTGCAGGAAGCCACGTAAGTGCTGCAAAGATGGTTTAACAACACAAACTCTGCTGCAGGTAGCCGCATAAGTGCTGCAAAACTGGTTTAACAACACAAACTCTGCTGCAGGTAGCCGCATAAGTGCTGCAAAGCTGGTTTAACAACATAAACTCAACTGCAGGAAGCCACGTAAGTGCTGCAAAGATGGTTTAACAACACAAACTCTGCTGCAGGAAGCCGCATAAGTGCTGCAAAACTGGTTTAATAACACAAACTCAGCTGCAGGTAGCCGCGTAAGTGCAGCAAAAACAGTTTATCAACAAAAACTCAGTTACAAGGAGTCACATAAGTGCTGCAACATTTATCTGTCTCCCGAAGCTAAACAGCATATTCCGCGTTTCTTACGTTTCCTCCCCAAACACAGCAATGCTCTGCCGGACTGTTTTAAAAGCAGTGCCGTCCCATTTCAGAACATTCATCATGTACCCCAGACCATCAGCGCTGTATCTGCCTGCGATGTTCTGATAGGTGTCCAGTTCGTAAATGCCGTCACGCTCAAAATCAACAGGATACAGTCCTGAAAGCGGGGCGACCCACCCTTCAACAGGCTTTTTCAGTGTCCCGTCACTGTTATAGATCTCGTTCAAGTACTCTTTTCCTTTATACTGCAGATCGAGCAGATACTTTTTTTGCGGATTTGCGCTTGTCACCTTTGCTTTAAATTGATCAAGGTAAGTAACGGTATAGGTGTTTGATTTGTTGAATGATTCATCATCGAAGATCAGTTTATATTGTCCTTTTTCATAGGTGTATATATAAGCATAAATGAGGCCTCCGCTTCCTCCTGTATTAATGATGACGAGGATATCGTCTTTTTTATCTCCCGTGAAATCTCCCAGAAATATGGTTGGATCATATCCTGCGTTTTCTTTTAGCGGGATTTTCTGAACTTTTCCCGTGGCGCCGTTTCTTATATTGAGGGTGATGTTTTGCAAAAACGGACTGTCCGGTGTTTGTGATGCTGTCAGAAAGACGGTATCCGGTATGCCGTCTCCGGTGACATCCCCAACTGCTTCTGCAGCAACAAATCTTGCTTCTTCTTTGTAAAAGTCCTTGAAATAACGGCTTCTCCCCTGAAAGTATCCTGCTGGAAACCAGCCATTAGCTCCATGTTTCAATACGAGCACATAATCATCGTTGTAGAGTCTATAGGCGGCTGCAACTTCCAGAGCATGGTCGCCATCAAAGTCAGCGGCAATCACTGCCTTCCGCATAGCTGGTTCAGATATTTCGAGCACGCAGGCGCCCAAAGGCAGAAATGGGAGAACAATCGCAGTATAGTCAGCTTGATACATGCTGCACCCCGCTTTTTTCAGATTTGATACTTTATCCTATGCTCTTTTATAATGAGATAGGTACATAAGTGGAAATGACGCAAAGGATGAGATTTATATGAAAAAGATCGTTGTGATCGGTGCAGGTATTTTAGGTGCATCGGCAGCTTATCATTTAACAAAGCTTGGAGCGCAAGTGACGATAATCGACCGGAAAGATGCAGGTCAGGCAACAGATGCAGCTGCAGGCATTGTCTGTCCCTGGGTTTCACAAAGACGTAACAAAGCCTGGTATCAGCTTGTCAAAAAGGGTGCCCGCTATTATCCCGAGCTGATTGATGCACTCGAGGAGGACGGTGAAACCGGTACTGGCTATAAGCGCGTAGGAGCTCTCGTTCTTCAGCAGGACCCTGAAAAAATGGAGAAAATCATCGTGCGTACGGAAAAAAGAAAACAGGATGCTCCTGAAATCGGTGAACTTATCCCGCTGACAAAAGAAGAAACAAAAGAGAAGTTCCCTCTTCTCTCAGAAGAGTATTCATCTGTTCATGTAGAAGGGGCGGCACGGGTAGACGGCAGAGCATTAAGAGATGCGTTACTTCATGCTGCTCAGAAAAACGGTGCAAAGCTTATTAGTGGCGATGCTGCCCTTATCTTTCAGCAAGGCAAGGTAACAGGAGCACGTGTAAAGGAAGAAGCAATTGAAGCCGACGAAATCATTGTCTGTGCGGGAGCCTGGGCGAATCAAGTGCTTCAGCCCCTCGGCATCCATTTTCAGGTTAGCTATCAGAAAGCGCAGATTGCTCATTTTAAAATGGAAGCAGAACACACTTCAGACTGGCCTGTTCTTATGCCCCCCGCCAACCATTATCTTCTTGCTTTTGATGATGGGAGGATTGTGGCAGGAGCCACACATGAGGATGATGTGAAAGGTTATGATACAAGAGTGACAGCGGGAGGAATGCTTGATGTTTTTTCAAAAGCCCTTAATGTCGCTCCAGGACTTGAAGAAGGCACATTTCTCGAAGCAAGAACCGGCTTCAGGCCGTTTACCCCCGGGTTCTTGCCTGTTATCGGGCGGATTCCTGAATGGTCCGGTCTCATTGTCGCAAATGGTTTAGGGGCATCAGGACTGACGATGGGTCCATACCTCGGGCTTGAGCTTGCAAGACTTGCTCTTGGTTTAGAACCTGAAATCGATTTAGCGGATTATCCAATTACGGGTGCATTGGAAGAGTGAAAAAAAATCCCCCAAAAAGTCATAATCGACTGCTTGGGGGATTCATTTTTTTATCGCTTTTTTTAGATCAGACCTACCAGCTTCAAACCGATGAAAACAAAGATCCAGCTGTCAAGACGATCAAGAATGCCGCCATGACCCGGAAGAAGCTTTCCGGAATCCTTCACTTTAAAGTGGCGCTTCAAAGCAGATTCGACAAGATCTCCTACCTGACCGGCAATGGAAACGATGAAAATCAGCAGAAGCGTTTCTCCGTAAGAAGCAAATGGATGGAAACTTGCCTGCATAACAAGACCAATGATAAGAGCAATGATAATTCCTCCGACAGACCCTTCGATGGTTTTATTCGGGCTCACGTTTGGCGCAAGTTTACGTTTGCCAAATTTTCTTCCGACAAAATAGGCGCCTGAATCCGTTGCCCAGATCGAAATCAGTACTGCAAGCGTCCAAATCAAGCCTTCATCAATTCTTGCCTCAGCTAAAAACACAAATCCAAATCCGATGTAGAGAACACCTATCAGGAGCGTGCCTGCTTTTTCAATGGAATATTCAATGTTAAAGATGGTTGAGGTTAAGAAAAACAAGACCAGTGCCAGCAGCACTTTAATCTGAATGATTTCAAATGTCACATTCAGAAACGGCAGCAGCGGCAGGAACAAAAGGACAATCCCGATAATCCCCACAAAATACTTCGTGCCGTACTTTCTGATTTTGATAATGGTCGTTAATTCATGAAAGGCGATAATGGCCAAAATCAGTGCCAAATAAGTAAACCAGAATGCCCCTACATAAAAGGGAATCATGAACAGAATTAAGATAATGATGCCTGTAATCACACGTTCTTTCATTCTTTGCTACACTTCCTTATCTTTTTTTCCATTAATTGATTGTACTATAAAGAAAGGAAAAACGAAAAACAATTCTTTGAAAAGGTCATATTAATTCGCTTTTCATTAATAATCATGCAGTCTGACCAATGAAAAAAACATGCAAGTGGATCTTTGCATGTTTAAGTCGCTTCATTTGAGCTTATAGGTAGAGTACCCGTTTTGCTTCCTTTATATTTACTTGCTGCACCGATGCTCCAAATTACAGCATTAACAGATAAGATTGCCAGGGTGATGATGCCGTCCCAAAATAGCCAGCTGTTTAACGAATAGACGGAAAGCTGCACCATTGTCTGCTTCAGAAGCACGTAAAGCCCCGGAAGACTGTACAAGAACAATAATCCTGCTGCTATGATGCCGCCTATAAGGTAACATGATGCAAAGCTTTTAACATAGGACATTTCTTTTACGGATAATTCTTCTTTCAGGCTTTCTCCACGATCTTTTTTCCTCATATACCCCGTCATTATTTCTTTTGCATAACCGTGGAGGCTTGGCATGTTCAGCTTGTTCATAATCAGGAAATAGATATCTGTCCGCAAAAAAATCAAAAGCTGCCAGGCAAATCTCATCACAAGAAGCAGCGTAATCATTTTCAGTAGCTTCAAGGCAAATCCTGCAGCTGCCATCTGACCGGCTAACGATAAAAAGAGAAGAAAAGAATCAACAGCCATTCCTGCAGCATAGGGCAAATACCTTTTCTGCTTGGAAACGGACCAGAGCCCCGTCATATCTGCTTCGACCACAAGCCAGTAAAATCTCAGGCTCAAATTAAATTTAACTGGTATGCCGAGTCTTAAAGCAGCTAAATAATGGCCCAGTTCATGAAGAATGGTCAGAGGCCAGGATATGAAAAATAATAACAATAGACTGAGCCCTGTTGCTTCTGCTGCCCAAAAATCTTTGTAGACAGG
The DNA here is from genome assembly GCF_016839225.1 of Metabacillus sp. cB07. Taxonomy (NCBI): domain Bacteria; kingdom Bacillati; phylum Bacillota; class Bacilli; order Caryophanales; family Bacillaceae; genus Metabacillus; species Metabacillus sp. cB07. Next base: position 2,046,456 of record NZ_CP069296.1, read on the forward strand.
ACGCAATTCGGGAATACCTGCAATCATACCTATACTGAGAAGAAAAAACAGGACATAACATACTTGACTGATCGGGTGAAAGATGACGGAGGCTGCAGCAGAAAGAGATTTGCTGACAGGTTTTTCATCTGGCGGTATTAAAAACACTTTCCCGTCAATCGAATAGATCAACTCAAGCTCATGAAGAGTTTCGACAAAATCTAAAACATCCGCATCCATTTGTTCGTTTCTCAGCTGTTCAGAGATTTCGTTCAGCGTTTTGACACCGTCCAGCAAATGGATGATGTGCACAGCTTCATAAGGGACCCGGATAAATGTACCGCTGACTGGGTCTCCTACTGTAAATTCTTCTCCGTCTGCCTGAACAGAAAGTTTAGCCGTTACTTTAGAATCTAATGTTATATTCATTCAGACCCTGCTTTCTTTAGATAATTCCAGAATCATATTCAGGTCTGCAGGCTCATCTGAGTTCATATCCCCATTGCACGTCGGGCAGCCTGATGCTTTTTTCCACTGAGTTTCAGATAATCGTTCAAATGAAAGACTGCTGATCTCAAGAGACGAAGATTGATTGTCGGCCCTATCATATCCCGCAATTTGTTTAGCCAGTTCATTTGTTACCAGACCGGTGATCATCGCGATATTAGGAGCAAATGCTGTGTTTCTCTTCTGAAAAGAAGCCCCATACACAGCTTTTAGCTGGTGGATAAATTCTGGCGCCTCCCGTAAACTGTTCAGCAAGTAGCAATCAAAGCACCCGTTTTCTTCACCAGGTACATATTTTTGGAGAATAATACTTGTGTGTCCAATGCCTCCAAGAATGTAAGGCTTGCCTAATTTGACACAGGCAAAATTCACCCATCTTGTAGATAATATGCTTGGCTGATCGATCCCGTTTATGACAATATCCGATTCCCTTATGACTGGCAGCAAACTCTTTGCATCTTCAATTTTCACATTATGTACTTCAATATCAATTTCACTGTTAATCTTTTTTAAGCGATCACTTGAAGCCTCTGTTTTAAGTTTTCCAATGTCGTCTTCACAGTATAGAAACTGGCGGTTAAGGTTGCTGAGTTCAACCGAATCATAATCAAGCCCAATAATTCTGCCTGTTCCCATTCCTGCAAGGGCAGCTGCTGTTAAACTGAAGCCTCCGAGTCCAAGCAAGGCAACCGTTGTATGTTTAAATGTCTCCTGGTAAGTGAATCTGCTTTTCTTTAGAGTTGAAAAATTGGAAAAGTAGTTAAGATTTGAACGATATCTTTCCCGTTCATTTTCATTTAGAGACGTGTATTTGACTGCAGAAGCATCTTCAACAAGTCCATATTCATCAAGGTCATTCAAAATTTCAAGCAAATCCGCATGATCTATGTTCATTTCATTTGCAAGCTCCACCGTATTTCGTGTTCCGTCCATCAGGTTCAGCAGATCCCGGACACTTCCATCAAGATCTTCAAGTTCAAGATTGCCATCCTCTTTGCCGATCTGGACTTTGCCGTCAAATACGATGATCGGGGTATATATTGTTTTTAAGACAGGGTTCATCTGCTTTTTCAGCTCCTTCATACTAAAAAAGGCTTTAGGGACTCTGATGCTTGTCCTAAAGCCTTTTATTCATTACGCGTGATGGTTTACAAGAGCAACCAGCTTTTCAACCTTTTTGATTTTAATTTTCTTCATCCTGACAGCCTCCCCTGTTTTTATTTAATCCATATTTATGTAAATATTGAATTATAATGTAATAGTAAAAAATAGTGGAAATTATGTCAATATTTGAATTATTTCATTTATAATGACTTTTTACCTGTTTGGAAAGCTTAAGAGAAAAGAAGAATAGAAAAAATTTTAATAATTACCATTTTCTTCTTGCAGGATGAATAGATCATGTCTAAATTAATTTATGTCAGTATAGTTGTTTTCTCATAAAAAATGATTCTTTTTTCCTGCGCCATTCCGACCTTTTTTGCATAAAAAAACCGCCTGCATTCAAGCAGACGGCTCCGGGTATGTATTAGTTTGACTCTTCTTCTTCCATCATCTGGTCAAATTCAGACGAAACTTTGTCGAATTCTTCGTCTGTTTCAATCGCAGAAAAATCGCCTTCTTCATCAACCTTCAAAAAGTAAATATCGATATCTTCATCTGTGTCTTCCTGAATTTCTTCAACAAACCCTACTGCCACGTACTCTGATCCTTCAACAGTCAGCACGCCAAGCACCTCTACCTCGTGCTCCTGATTGTTCTCGTCGCTAATTGTAAAGATTTCTCCAATTTCAATCGGTTCCATGTTTTTGAACCCCTTTCAAGCATTCTTCTTGCATTCATTTTATTATACCATTTGTTTCTTGCAGAAATACAGCTCAGACAGCCGCTCTTTTTTGAACCACAGTTGTTTTTTCTTCCTTAAACACGATGTAAAAGTAAATGGCGCCTGCTAGATAAATGATGCCGGTCAGGCTGAAAACATTGGCATATCCCCAATAGGAGCCATATTCAGCGACAACATAAGCAGACACAGGACCCATCGCCGCCCAGCCGAATGAAAAAGCCATCTGGCTTAAGGAATTTGCTATTCCTTTTTGATGATCCGGCACTTTTCTCATCATGAGGGAGGTTTGTATCGGATTGCCTGCGTTCATCAACGCCTGGCGGAATAGAAATCCGATGACGGCAAGATAAATGTTTGTTGTAAATCCAGTAATCAGCAAAAATGGCAGGGACAGCAGCTGCAGCAGGACAACCGCCTTTACTTCTCCCATTCTGCTGACAATCGCAGGTCCAATCAGCATTGCGACCGCGGTTGCGCCTTGACCGAGCGAGAGGATAATTCCAATGGCAGAAAAGGAAATGTCAAACCGGTCTGCAAAATACAGATTTAAATACGGGATGACAAGACCTGATCCAAGCCCGATGATGGCCTGTGCGCCAACAAAGAGGATGACCAGCTTCCAATTCTGATTGCCGTCCGCTGTTTCTTTTAGCTTTTTAGGTTTCTGCCGTTTTCTTTCTTCTTTCATCAGAAGAACAGGAAAAAGTCCTGCCAGGTAAACACCGCTTCCAATCAGCAGTGTCAGCCTCAAACTGTCTGTTGATTGCAATCCTGCAAACGTAAAGAGGTCAGTCAAAACTCCGCCGGCAAGATTGCCGATGACGCTTGCCGCCATCATCACCGCAAAGTGAAAACTGAAAAGCTTGCTTCTTTCCTTTTCAGTTGAATTTTCGGCAAGCCATGGAATCATGGACACCTGAATAAAAGACATGAAAATACCGCTGCCAAATGCGAATACAAGCAAAAGGAGCTCCCATTCTATTACTGACCTGCCTATCATCAGAACAGCAGAAAGAGCCGCCCCGACAGCCATCATATTTTTCCTTCCCTTTCGGTCACTTAAAAAACCTGCAGGAACAAGAAAAAACGTCTGAGCAAGAGCAGTCAGGGCAATGACGTTTCCATTGGTCTGTTCACTGTAGCCAAGATCTTTCAAGTACAGGTTATAAAGGGTCATAAAAATACCCATTCCAATCTGAATGAGAATATTAGCCATAAAGGCCAATTTGACGTTGCTGCTGTAAGAGCCATAATCTGTTTTAAAACCCCGGAAATAAGTGATCATCAAGATATTTCGCCTCACTAAATAGTTCATCTTCTATTATCATAAGACAATCTCCTGAAATCGCCTATCTTTATTTTCTTAAAAATAAAAAAACATCCAGCCCAGCCGGATGTCTGTTTTTCTTATTTATAAAAAACCTTCTCAACATTATATTTCGCCTGAAGCTCATTGATCAGATACGTTTCGTAAATTTCGCGTTCCATCGGGCTTTCAACGATGCAAACGGCAATTTCGTGCACTTCATCGCGGTGATTTTTGATTGGAGAAACCTGATCCTCAAAATGCTTTTTAATGCGCTGTCTAAGCTTGCGAGCTTTTCCTACAAACAAAAGCTCATCGTTAATATTAAAGAACATAAAAATTCCGCCTTTATCGCGGGGAATTTTATTGTAATCTGAAAAGCCGTATTCGCTGCTGAGAGGAGCTTCTACAGGCTGTCCTTTTACAGGGTTTCTTGTCAGTACAACGTCTGATCTTGGTATATCGATTTTTATCATTAATTACACTTCCTATATTCTTGTTTTTAAAACAACTTATGTATTATCTCATATTGGCGCATAGGATTGCTACCGTTTTTAATAAATGATTTTGCGGCCGTCAATCAGGTAAAAATGCTTGTCTTTTTCAGCAAACTGCACATTTTCTCCTTTTTCAACCCTTTCAAAAACAGATGACGAAACGGCAAACACCTTCCCGGTCGATAACCTTACTCTATACACGGCCTTTTTTTGAACATTGATTCCTGTTTCTGCTATGGAATCTTCCCGGATTTTTTCCATGATCTCTCCGCTGAGCGTGTTAACCGTCAATTCTTTTTCTATAAAGCCTGTCCACGCCAGATACAGGCAAAATCCAGTCAGAAACAGAACAGCTGTATGGAAGAAAACTCGCATGTATAATCACCTCTTTATAGTTATACCCAAAAAGAAACGCTGCAGACTCAGTCCGCAGCGCTCTTAAGCTTTATTTCTTTCACTTGCTGCCGGAGGTCATCCGGCCACCATGCACCGCAGTCATCCGAAACCACACAGGCAGCGCACTTCTCTAAATCGTACACTTTCATGCCCGTGATAGGCGGTGCGTAAAGGTGAAGAGTTATCAGGCCGGTATTGCCGGCTTCAGCCATTTTGTGGACGCCGAATTTGGGTGCAAAAAAGGTCTTTCCTTCTCTTTTCAGTTCCGTGAAGAGTTCAGAAGGAAGTGCTTCGCCTTTTACCTTATACACCGTATTTCTGGACACACCGTTTATAACCTGTATCCATCCGAATGAATACCCGTGGTCATGAGGTGCACACTCAAGGTCAGACCAGTTCATGACAAGCAGTTCAAGGTGTTCATTTTTATAAAGAAGTTTTCTGTAATATGGTTTGCTCCTGTCCTCTTTTATGAGAGGCATCAGCTCCTCTTTTTGAATGTTTAATCCAATCAGCGCTTTATAAAGCTCTTCCTTTGAAGCTGTTTTTACGCCATCCAGGATAAAGGTGATTCTTTCTGAAAGATTCAGGTGGCATCCCTCCCGCATTTTTAAGCCTTACTCCATTCCTATGCTCAGAAAACTTATCCTTATGAGGCTTCTGCATGTGATATGATGAAGGATGCAGAATATTTAACAGTTAGGAGCATGAACGTGAATTCGAAAGAAACGCAAGAACAAATCATCCGCAACTATCAGCGGGATGAGCAAATGATGGTCCTTGTCTTTGCCCAGTGGTGCGTAAATAATGACCTGAACCCTAAAGAGCTGTATGCGCGTGCCTACCCTGCCCAACTTGAAAATGCCGAATTAAAACAAGCAATCGAGCTCACTGTCCCGAAAGAGGAAGCAGGAGAAATAGCGGATCATACCCTGCTTGGCGTCCTGTCCCTATTCGGAAATGATGATTTGGCCTTTGTCGTAACAGATGAAATCTCAAAAAGAAAAAAAGGCTAAAAAAAAGATCCCGATTATTTCATCAGGGATCTGAACGTTGCATCTGCTTGTTTCTTCACTTCAGTCTGCAGTTTCTTCCATTGAAGAAAGACTCTGAATTCATCCTTTGTTTTTTCTGAACGCGAGGCGGTTATAACGAGCTCCCTCACTTCTTCATCTTCATGATGTTTGCCCATATTCTGTCCCTCCTGAAGCATGTTTCTAAATGATTCGTTTTAAAGAACGGTTTTATGGGCATATTTTTTTATCGAATGCTAAAAACCTGGAGCTGACAAAAGGCTCCAGGTTTTTTGGTTATTCAGTGATTTCAGAAACAAGGATGCTGCAGACCCTCTGGAACTGTCCCTCTTCGGCACAGCCCTTCCCCCGCTCAAGCTCATCAAGCATACTTTTAGCTTTAGAAAGATACGTTATTCCATCTTTCATTTTCTCTTTATAGGCTTGAGTCGTTCGGTCAATTTCAGCAGAAAAGGCCTCATCCGTTCCTGGTGCAATGCACAAATCATACATATCGACAATTTCATCCGACTCTTTTTCCGGTTCATATTCATGCGGGGCCGTACTGTCAAAAATCGCAAGGCCAAGCTCCCGCAAAATGACCATATCAAGACTGTTCGGATCAAAACCGCAGTGATAAATTTCCACATCGAACCCTTTGTCTGCTCCTGCAGCGGCAATTTTTTTCAGCATTGTTGATTTACCTGACCCTGCTCTGCCTTTAATAAAATAGCGTTTTTTAATGTCTGCTGTAAGATTTGGGATAAAATCTGCAGCTCCATCCGGGGTGGCTGCTCCCAAAAATCGATGTTTGACCACAGCGGTTTTACCAGCAGTCTGTTCTCCGTAAAAAGTTTGTATCAAACGCTGTGCCAATTGATCTGCTTCTGAAAAGTCCATTTGTGAAATGTAAATATCCTCTATATCATCATGAGCTTTTAGCGAGGCAGAAAAAGCGGCATAAGCCTTTTCATATTCAGCAGCCACTCTTGCTGTAAGGACCCCTTTGCGATCTGCAGGCAGCAATTGGTTGTTTTCAGTCTCCATAACAATCACCTGGATGGCATCTGCAGAAACAAATTTTCTGATTTCTGACACGTCGCAATCTAAAAGAGCAATACCCTTATCTGTCAAAAGCAGCCCTTCCAGCCAATCCGGATGAAATGGACAGTGGAGGATATCAAGTGATTCCCCGTTCGCTCTCAGAGTTTCGCTGACAGACTGAATACATAAAGACCTGGCTCCTCTTGACCCGCCTTCTAATAAGAACACCTGGTTTATGCCCTCCAGTACGGATTCGTACAGACTGTAGTAGCCCTTCGCTGTATTGCCGCAGGGGAAGTAATGATGCGGTTTTCTGCTCATCCAATCATCCTCTCACCTTTTCTGTTAACATATGTAACAGATTGGGATGGGTGAACGCCTAAAAACAAAAGTGGAAGCGCCTGCGCTTAACGAAAACTAACTTAAAGGTAATTCTACAATAAAGGCAGTTCCTTCATTTTCCTTACTATTCACATGAATCAGTCCGCCATGCAGTTCAACAATAGCAGCAACAATTGATAGTCCTAGTCCTGTTCCCTCAACTGAACGCGTCCGGGCGGTATCTGCTCGATAAAAACGATCAAAAATTTTTTCTTTCTCTTCATCATTCAATCCGATCCCCGTATCTTCAAAAGTGACCAAAACAGATTTTTCTTTCTCTTCAATCGATATCTCAATACTGCCATGGGTTTTATTGTATTTGACGGCATTGGTTAACAGATTATCCCAAACCGTATAAAGTAAAGAAGGGTCCCCGACAATTTCAACATTTGGCAATGTAAAACCGAGGCTAATCCCTTTTTCACCCATTAGCCACTTATAGCTTCTCACCAGTTCCTTCATTTGCTCGCCAACATTAAAGGATTTTCTTTTCATGATATCCTGATCGCGATCTAACGAAGCAAGAAGTAATAATTGTTTCGTAAGTGTAGAGAGCCTTTTAATTTCCCCATTGATGATAGAAATGTAATTGCTTTTTTCTTTTGGACTTATTGATTCACTTTCCAATAGGTTTGTATACCCTTTTATATTGGATAGAGGTGACTGTATATCATGAGAAATATTCGAAATGAACTCTTTCCTCATATCATCCATTTGTTCCAGTTTACTTGCCATTTGCAAAAAACTTCGTGAAAGCTCTCCTAACTCATCATCACGAGTAATATCAATGTCAACATTAAAATTCCCATCAGCCAGTGACTTTGTGGCTGTTGTAAGTTTTGAGATTGGATTCACTAAATATTTTGCAGTAAAAAGAACCATAACGATACTCATAACAATCATCAATGCAAGCAGCCACGCAAATAAAATGTGCATTTCGTTAAAAAGGAGCTTAATATCCGGTCTAAGGAAAAGAGCATACTTTTCCTTATTATGTGTTAACGGTACACCAATCGTATTCTTCAATTCGTTTGCAAAAAAACCTGTGACGAATGTTCCCTGTGGAAAATTTAGAATACCGTGAAAAATATCACCGTTTAACACTTGTTCTTTAGCGGAATTAGACAGAGTATTTTCCCTAAATGGTGCACCGAAATAAGATTCCTTTCCAGAAATGTCAACCAAGAAAATTTGATACCCGGTCGAAGAGATATTATTCAAATAATCCTTAAGATTTATATCAGGATGGTTCTCGGCAAATTCAGCAATATTTAACGCGATTTTTGTGTTTTTTTGATCATTGTAAGGTTTTAATTTTTGCTGATAATACGTATTGGAGATTAAAAAAGCAACTATCCCGCTAAAAATCATAATGCCAATAGTAATGACAACAAACTTCACATAGAGAGATTTCATCTGCGATTTGCCTCCAGCGAATATCCAACTCCACGCACTGTCTTAATTTGAACATCATCCGTCAATTTAGAAAAACGTTCTCTTAACCTTTTTACATGAACATCAACAGTTCGTTCATCCCCTTCATAATCCAACCCCCAAATATGTTCTATTAGTTGATGACGAGAAAATACTTGCATGGGATTTAAAGCCAGAAAATACAGCAGTTCGAATTCCTTTAAGGGTAAAAGAATTGTTCGATTCCCAATTTGAACCTCATAGTTTTTTTTATTTATCGCTGTATTACCTAAGTAAATTATAGATTCTTCTGAGTGTTTGTCGTATCGTCGCAATAAAGCTTCTATTCTAAAGTGTAATTCTTTTGGCTCAAATGGCTTGACCAGATAATCATCCGTCCCGGATCTAAATCCTTCTTCTTTATCCTCAATTTGATTCTTTGCTGTTAAGAGGATTACTGGTATATCATATTCCCTTCGAATCTCCCTTGTTAATGCATACCCATCCATAAAAGGCATCATCACATCCACTACTGCTAAATCACATGCTTCTCTATTAAGAACTCCTAATGCTTCAGTACCGTCTTTTGCCTGAAATACTTTATATCCAGCTTCGGTTAAGTGAATATTTACTAGCTGTAAAATATTGATATCGTCATCTGCAATCAGAATAGTTGTCATTCTCTATTCTCCTATTTTATTTTGATTAAATATTATTGCTTCATTTAAAAGGACATTTAGTAAATAATAACAAATAAACAGCCCAGCAGAAATATGCAGGCTGTTCCTTTGCATTTTACTTGCATTAAAGATTCTCTAGCTTTCAGAATGTTAATTTCCGCTCTGCAAAACCATTCCATCACTCATTTTGATGACATGGTCAACATATGAAAGCAATTCTTCGTCATGGGTAACCATCAATACAGTAATGTTTAATGATTTAGTTAAATCTTGAATTAACGACATAATGTCTTGAGATCTTTTTGAATCTAAACTTGCAGTCGGTTCATCTGCAAAGAGAATATTAGGTTTATGGATCATCGCACGAGCGATTGCCACTCGTTGTTTTTCCCCGCCCGATAATGAAGATGGATAAGCCTTTTTCCGATGATCCATTTCAACTAGTTTTAGGATTTTATTAACTTCTCTTTTTTGTTCATATTTCTTTAATTTAGATTCAGAGACCTCAAGCATCAGCATTAGCTGTTCTTCAACTGTAAGAAAAGGAACAAGATGTGCAAACTGAAAGACAAAACCAAATTTGCTTGCCCGTATTTTTCGAACCTGTTCAGAACTCATAGAAGTCATATTCTTACCATCAAATACAACGTGCCCATTTGATGGAGGCTGCAGTCCTGCAGCGATTGTAAGGAGAGTACTTTTACCAGAGCCTGAGGCACCCACTAATGCTGTTACCTCTCCTTCTTTAAGAGAAAGGTTAATTCCTTTTAGGATTTCTTCCTCTATCTCACCAGTAGTAAATGTTTTTCTTACTTCATCAAGTGTAAAGATTGTCATATTAAGCCTCTCCTTGCTGTATTGCCTGCAATGGTTCGATCTTTTTGATTTGAATACCTGATAGTGTAGCTCCAATAAATCCTATCATCAGGAAAATGACAGATAATTGTGCTGTTGTTTCAAAAGTTAAATGGAATGGCATTCCTTCAGGCGCAGCCATACTGAAAACTTGACTAAGAGTTATAGACATAATAAGTGCAATTGATGTAATAAAAAACATTTGTGTCCACATCATTTTAAATAGTCTGCTTGTTTTTATACCAATTGCTTTTAAAATACCGTATAAACCGATTTTCTGAACGTTCATCATGTAGAAAAAGATAGCAAACAGCATTCCGCTAATGACAACTAAAAACCAGACAATCATATTTAAAGACATCTGTTCTGCATTATAACTTGGAATTGTCTGGAGGAAATCTTTGTTTGAAAATGATTGTAAACCAGTGAATTCTTGTGAAGAATCTCCTCCCGGTATGAAAATCAATTGCATCTCCGTCATTCGATACATTTCTTGATAATTCTTCATCTGTATATATGCAACAGGGGTATGACTATATTTCTTTTGATCAACAAAACCCTTTACGATAAATTCACCGCTAAATTGATTATTAGTCAAGGTATCTCCAACCTTTATACCTTTATTCTTCAATGAGCTATCTACTATAATTTCCCCATCTTTAACATCTTCAAATAACTTTGAATCAGTGGATGCAACAAAGGCGACACTTTGTTGTTTATCATCTTTGTCATTTAGAAAACCCATTTGAATAGAAAAGGCCACAGCATCTTTTTGTTTGTTTAGTATTTCTTTTTGTATATCACTGTCTATTCTAGATAGGTTATAAGTTTCCTCAGCGTCTTTATTCATATAAAATTGCCCTTTTGGTAAATCTTTAATGAGGGCAGCATTGTCTTGCGATAGTCCATTTGCCAAACCAGATATGATAAATGTTAATAAACTTACGAGAAAAACAATTGAACCTAAAATCAAAAATCTCACTTTATTTTTCTTGATTTCTTTCCATGCAATATTCATCTTTCATTTCCTCCCATCTCTTCTTGACATCCATAGTTTATTATTCGAATATGAACGGAAGATGAACAGTAAATTACATTTGAAATGAATATTAATGAATAATGAAAAGAAAAAACCTGCATGGCTGCAGGTTTTAACAAAGTGTATCTATTCCGTTTTTTCTAATGCTTCTGCCAGCTGAAAAAGGAAGCTGTAGAGCTTTTCAAACATTTCTTCGAGTGCATCCTCTTCGCTGAAGTCCGCGAGCAAGGCGCTGTCAAAATTGACATCCCACATTCCGTCCTTATCATTGAAAAGAACCTCAAATTTCTCAGAATCACCACCGGCTTTTTGCAGGAAGTATTCTTTTAGCGCTGTTCCTTTTGCCTTTTTATATTTTAAACCAAGCAGGAACTTATAGGTTGAAAACACGTCATCATGCTCAAATGAAATGTTTTCTGCCCCGACATAGTCAAACCAGTCAGATTCAATATAGATGAATTCCGATTTGTTTATTTTCACATATGTTGCTTTTTCCTTAAGGAAGGATTCCGGATTCTCAGCAGAGATCAGCTCTTCTGTTTCCTTGTTTACGCGCTCAAGATACGCTTTTGCAAAACGCGGAAAATCGGGTTCCTCAACTTTTACGTTCTCTGGCAGAAAACCGTTCTTCTCTGCATACATTTTTTCTGTGGTATAGATTCCAATCGCATCCGTTTTTTCCTCGATCAGATGCTGGATATACGTTTTCATTTTATTTTGCAGCATAGTTCATATCCTCCATTACTTCCAATTCACTTCTTATCATAACCCAACAGCAGACAAGATGAAACAAAGAGAGAATCCTACCCGCGGATTCTCTCTTATGTGTAATTATCCTGAAGCGCTTTTCCGAGCAGTTTCTGGCATCTGTCAAGCTCGGTTTTCAGCTGCTTTTTATATAGCTTTGCTTTTTCGTAATCCTCGAATTGATAATATACGACCTCCTGAAGCTTCATCCCCTCTTTTTTCCGCTTGACCTGTTTTAAAATGCCGTCTTCGATCAGTTCGTGCAGGGACTTGTAAACCTCTGAATGATTTGGCCTGTATCCGTAAATTCTGAACTCATCGCGCAGAACATCAAGAAGCTTCAGGCCGTAGAGTCTGTCCTGCTCTGTCATACGAATCATATAAAGCTTTAAAAAGGCTCTTTGCTTCAGCAAAAAACCGCTGGCACTTCTCTTCTCGCCCATTGAAGACATCTCCTTTTACAGTTTTACATGTTCTAACTATTCAATGTTTTATAAGAAATTCCTGCATCTTAAGGGAAAATAAGCCTTTTGACCCTTTTGAAACCTGGGCGAGGTTAAAATTATAGGGATATTGGAATTTTGGTACGTGTTTTTATTTATCATTGATTATTTGGAACATAGTTTTAGAAGAATGATAAAGTCGGTTTTCTTTTACTTATGGTCGTTTTTATCCTAGTAATTTCTGAAGTAAAATAACTGTTGATTATTTAGAACATGGTTCAATTAATAAACGCTTACAAAAGAAAAGGACCTGATTGAATCATCAAGTCCTTGGTGTCTATTCGTTTTTTTCAATAAAGTATGGATTAAATCCGAGATTTTTTCTCATTTCATCGGTAATTTGCAGATCCTCTGCAGCAGCTGCTGATGCATTTTCATTTTCTGCCTGAATGCTTCCATCGTAATGCATAGGTTTTTGTTCCATAAGAATGACCACTCCTGCCCTTTTTGTGTAAATTATACCATGTTAACCCAAAAATATCCTTATTAATAAGTAAATATTCCTGAAAATGAACAGGGTATTCAAATTACTGTTAGAGTGCCCTCAGTTCGTTGTATCAATCAAAAAAAGACAGGGAAAAATTCTCCTGTCTCCTGCTTCTTATTCCAATGTGTGATCTTTGAACCTTGCCTGATCCTCTTTGCTCCTAGTCCCTTTCTCTACATGCTGCGTTTCTTCTCCCATTCCCTTTAAAAAGGTAATGAGCAGGGTCACTGCCCGGTTCACTTCAGGATCTTTGAGAGATTTCGCGAGATCGAAATAGCCTGTTTTTTCGTTCGTTTCTTTGTTTTCAGCCACTCTTGCAATTCCGGAGTTCACCTTCATTAAAAATGGTTCAAGCTGTTTGACGTTTATCATGCCGAGAACGCCGGTCATCAGAAGCAGATTTTTTATAGTATTTGCTGTTTCTTTGTTGTCAGCGGTTTTTACAAGAATGTCCAATACTTTGTCACCTTGCCCAAAAAGGCCATTCATAAGCGAGAGTATGCCTTTATCCTGCATATGATGAAGGATTTCAAGTGTGTCCTTAATCACTTCTTTATGAGTGATCAGGGCATCTTCGATTTCTCTTAAATCCCTGCTTCTTTTTTCTTCGTCCGATAATTCCTGCCGGACAATGGTTTTAGTTGCTTTTGCCACCGTTTTTCCCCTCCTTTTGAACGAGATCTCCCGGAAATACGTAATCTTTCCGCCCCCACTTTCGTTCAACTTCAACGCCTCTCTGAGGATTTGGATGACCGAAGCGGAAGTTGGTCCGCGGCAGAGGATTCACTCCTTCTGTCTCAAGAACTTCCAGTTTAGCCTTTACCTCTTTGTAGGCAGGTGTGTCTGTATCTTTGTCCGCATAGCTGCTTGTGATCAGATTGATCGCCGACTCACCTGAGTCATTCATAGGCAAATAAACTTCTTTCCCCTTCACCCTGTCTGTAACAACGCACTGCACTTTCACCTTGCCATATGGCGAAATGAGCCTTACTAGAGAGCCGTCTTTGATTCCGCGCTCCGAAGCGAGTTCTGGTGAAACTTCAAGGAAGGTCCGAGGTGTTTTGGATGTGATTCCTTTGGATTTGTATGTCATATTCCCTTCATGGAAATGTTCCAGCAGACGGCCGTTATTGACATGGATGTCATATTCATCGTCAAATTCAACCGGTCTTGTCCATTCCACCGGATGGAGGCGCGCCTTTCCGTCGGGAAAAGGAAACTCATCCAAAAAGAGGACGGGTGTATCTGTACCGTCGGGCTTTACCGGCCAGACGAGACTGCTGTAGCCTTCAAGACGTTCGTATGTGACCCCTGCAAAAAGAGGAGCAAGCTGGGCTGCTTCAGCCATGATGTCTGAAGGGTGATCATAGGTCCACCCTGCGCCAAGCTGATTGGCCACATCCATAATGATTTTCCAGTCAGGTTTGGAATCTCCGAGAGGTTCCAGCACTTCGTAGAGTCTTTGAACTCTCCGTTCTGTGTTTGTGAAGGTCCCTTCTTTTTCAAGACTTGGACTTGCCGGCAGGACAACATCTGCATATTCGGCCGTTTTTGAAAGAAATAAATCCTGCACAACAAAAAAGTCGAGCTTTTCATAAGCGGCATGAACATAGTTCATATTGGAGTCCACTATACCCATTTCTTCCCCTTTTAAATACATCGCTTTCACACTGCCGTCATGTATGCCGGCAACCATCTCATGATTGTTGAGGCCAGGCTCGGCCGGAAGCTCCACTCCCCAGGCTCTCTCGTACTTTTCTCTGACAGAACCGTCCGTTATTTTTTCGTAGGACGGAAGCCGGTCAGGCATGCTTCCGAAGTCGCTTGCCCCCTGAACGTTATTATGGCCTCTCAGCGGATATGCTCCTGTATGCGGTCTGCCGTAATTCCCTGTTACAAGAAGCAGATTGGAAATAGCCGTGCTTGTATCACTTCCTCCTGAGTGCTGCGTCACGCCCATGGCCCACAGGACTACCGTGCTTTCCGCTTCATAAATCATCTTTGCGATTTGAATCATCTGCTCTTTCGGAATTCCTGAAAGCTTTTCTGCTTCATCCAGTGTGAATTTCTTGATGCTTGAGAGATAGTTTTCAAATCCGTTGACTCTATTACTCAGAAACTGGTGGTCTTCCCATCCCTGTTCAATAATGTAATTTGTTACGGCTGACAGCCAGACAAGATCCGTTCCGGAAGCAGGCTGGATAAACAGATCAGACCGCTCTGCCATTTCATTCTTTCTGAGATCCGCGACGATCAGCTTTTGGCTGTTCAGCTTGTTGGCACGCTTTACCCTCGTTGATAGCACGGGATGAGATTCAGACGTGTTTGAGCCGATGATCAGGACCAGTTCTGCCGCTTCAATGTCTTTGATTGTCCCAGAGTCGCCTCCGTACCCGACTGTGCGGAAAAGGCCCATTGTTGCCGGAGTCTGACAGTATCTGGAACAGTTATCAATGTTATTCGTCCCTATGACTGCTCTTGCAAGCTTTTGCATCAAATACGATTCTTCATTCGTGCATTTGGAGGAGCTGATGAAGCTCAGGGCATCCGGCCCGTGCTCGTTTTTAATTTGAGTGAACTTTTGTGCAATCAGGGTAAGAGCTTCCTCCCATTGAGCTTCTCTGAAGTGGTTTCCTTCACGGATCAGGGGCTTTGTCAGCCGTTCTTCACTGTTTACAAAATCCCAGCCGAATTTTCCTTTGATGCACGTGGAGATTCCGTTTGCAGGAGCATCCGGATGAGGTTCCACTTTTAGGATCTTCCTGTCTTTTGTCCAAATGTCAAAGCTGCATCCGACTCCGCAATAGGTGCAAACCGTTTTGGTTTTTTTGATTTTTTCATCTCTCATGGCAGATTCCATGTCTGAAATGGCGAGGATCGAGCCGTAGCCTGTTTCCACATTTTTCGTCAGTTCAATCATGGGACGGAGAGTCTGTTTGCTGATTCCAGTCAAATATCCGGCTTCCCCGATCATGCCTTTTTCCATCATGGCATTGCACGGACACACGGTTGAGCAATGGCCGCATGAGACGCATGAAGATTCATTAATAGGCACATCACTGTCCCAAATGACACGGGGCTTCTCACGCTCCCAGTCAATGGAAAGCGTTTCTGTTACCTGAACGTTCTGGCACGCTTCAACACATCTCCCGCACAGTATGCATTGATCAGGGTCATATCTGTAAAACGGGTTGGACGTATCTTCTTTGTATGGTTTTTGGGAAAAAGGAATGCTCTGATGATTAATTTTCATCGCTTTTACCGTATTATGTATGTCGCATCCGCCATTGTTGTAGTCGCAAACCGTGCAGTACAATTCATGATTGTGCAGGATTCTGTCCATCGCGATGAGCTGTGCCTCTTTCACCTCAGGAGATTCTGTGTCCAGTACATCTCCGGGATGTACCTCAGTGGAACAGGCTCTTTTAAATTCACCGTTCACCTTAATAAGGCATGTATCACACGTCTCGATCGGCCCCAGACTCTCGTGGTAGCAAACGGCTGGAACGTCTGTCCCGTGACTTTTTAACAGCTTGAGAGCTGTTTGATTTTCATCAGCATAAACCGCCCGTTCATTTACTCGGATAAACTGTTTTTCAGGCAAAAGAACCTCTCCTTTCAAAGAAACATCTCCCTGTAATTCTTTCTCCATCGATTGAATTCCTTTTCGGTAACTTTTGAAAGCGTTTACTTAACAAAGGTAAACAAAACCCGGGCATGTTCCCGGGTTTATCCGCCGCTCACAGGCGGTATAAAGGCCACCGTATCTCCGTCTTTCAGCACGGTGCTTTCATCTGCAAATTCTTCATTCACTGCGATCATCGCCGTATGAATGCCCTTAAGCTTGTAGGTTTCAGAGATAGACTCTTTCATTTCACCTGCCGTCATGCCGGCAGCCTGAATCTGAACGGTGCTTTTTCCGGCCTGGTCCCCAAGATGGGCGAAAAGAAGAATAGTAATCATGCGAGCTCTCCTTTCCCGGGTTTGCCTTCCGGATAGGATTCCGTTTGCAGCTGGTTCCCGATCCATTCCGTGCCGTCATCCCAATGCTCTTTTTTCCAAATAGGGACAATTTCTTTAATCCGTTCAATCGCGTATTCATTGGCTTCATAGGCGGCCTTTCGGTGAGGCGATGAAACGGCAATGACGACAGCTGCTTCGGAAATTTCAAGCCTGCCTGTTCTGTGGGTAATGGCAGCTGCCGTTCCCGGCCACTTTTCACTTATTTCTTTTCCGATTTGCATGAGCATTTTTTCCGCCATCGGCTTATATGCCTGGTATTCAAGATACAACGTTCTCTTTCCATTTGTCATTTCGCGAACCGTCCCGATAAAAATGGTGATTGCACCGGCATTTCGGTTTGCTACTTTGTTTGCTGTATCTTCTGCTGATATCGGCTTTTCTGTCAGTTCAAATAGACTCTGATTCATATTGTTTTTTCACAACCTTCACTAAAAATTCCAAGTAGAGGTGTTCCTCATCATGAAAACTGAAAACAGGCACGCTGGTTTGAACCATTTCCTTCTTATCTGCAATAACGCAAACGATTCCATTCAGTTCAAGAAGACTTAGGTCTCGTTCGGTCCGTATGCAGACGGCTTTAGGATACGGTGCATGTTTATAGCCTTCAATTAAAATTAGATCCAAATCAAGCAGGCTGTAAATGTTCAGCAGTTCTTCAAGCGTCCATGATCCAGAACCTAGCGACAGCTGAAGAACGCCGCCTCCCTCAACTCCTGCAAGCTTTGAGCCTGCCTCTAAATGCTTTCCGCTGTCCTTTTCCATCAACGCCTTATCTGGCGCTCCGCCGTGGCCGTGATGCTTGATGGTGCCGGTTTTAAGAGATTCACGCTGCGCTCTCTTAATCAGCTTTTCCATCACAGCCGTCTTTCCCGAATTCTGAAAACCTGCTATCTGAAGGATGGCGCGGTGTTTTCCCACTGGCGTTCACTTCCTTTTTGATCGTCAAGTAAAAGAATGTCCGCCTTCATTCCTGCTTTGTACCCTCTCGTTCCGCCCGGAAGGACAATCAGGGCATTTGCATCTGCCAGCGAAGATACGGCGCTTGACTTGTCGAATCCTGATGGCACCGCTTTTATCACTCCGTCTTCATAGACGATGGTTCCGCGGACAAACCTTGTAAAGGGATTTGCCTTCTCAAAATCAGAGCCCAAAACGGCCTTTTCTTTTCTGATGTGGGGTCGGCTGCTGAAGCAGCAGAACCTGATCACAGGCCTTACAAACATTTCAAAACCGACGAAACAGGCTGAAGGATTTCCCGAAAGACCAAAGAGGAGCTTCCCGCGATGTTCAGCCACCGTCGTTACGCTTCCTGGTCTCATGGCGATTTTATTAAAGAGGACAGATGCGCCGATTCTTTTATATATATCAGGCAAATAATCATAGTCACCGACAGAAACTCCGCCTGTCGTCAGCAGCACATCTACTTTTGCGAGCGCGTGCTGAACGGCCTCTGTGCACTGATTAAGGTCATCGCTGAATTTGCCGAGGTAAAGAGGTACTCCTCCTGCCCGTTCAATTTGGGAGAGGAGCATATATGTATTGCTGTTGCGGATTTTCCCGTCCTCGAGGGGTTCATCAGGGTTCAGAAGCTCACTCCCTGTTGCAAGAACGCCTATAACCGGTTTTTTAGCAGCAGGAACCTCTGCATACCCGAACGCTGCCAGAAGGGCTGATAATCCAGGTGTAATAAAAGAGCCTTTTTCAGCTAGTACTGTACCGCTCCTGGTGTCTTCTCCCCGGAAGGAAATATTTTCGCCTGGTTTCATCTCTCTCTTTAATTCCACTTTTGACCCGGCAAGCGGTTTTGTCAGCTCAAGCATAACAACGGCATCAGCCCCTTCAGGGAGCTTTGCGCCAGTCATAATTCTTACTGCCTGCATGTATCCGATACTTCCTTCAAAGACAGATCCGGCACCGATTTCTCTGACAACTTGAAAGACTGCTCTCTTTTCTCCTGAGAGTCCTGCCGTATCAATAGATCTGACAGCATATCCATCATAGGGGGAACGGTCAAACGGCGGAACATCATGTTCTGCAACGAGATCTTGTGCAAGAAATCGGCCATAAGACTCCTCAAGAGGAATATGCTCCGCGCTGCCGCAAACGGCATGTCCCATCACTAGATTTACAGCTTCCGAGACTGGGATCGGGGTTCTTATTTCAATCATGGCTACCCTCCTATATGTGACATTTCAACCTTTTGTCTGGCTTCTTTCGTATTCATCCGTTCATCTGAGTAACGGTCATGGCGGAGATTCCAAACGTTCGCAATCTCTGCTTTTAGCATTGCGTCATCCATATCTGAACGAAGCAATGATCTTAAGTCATGCCCTCTTGAAGCAAAGAGGCATGTGTAAAGAGTTCCCTCAGCTGAAATCCTGGCCCTCGAGCATGATGAACAAAAGGAATCCGTTACAGATGAAATGACGCCGATCTCACCGGAACCGTCCATGTATTCGTACCTTGAGGCAACCTCGCCCGGATATGCCGGCGGTACAGCCTTTAGAGGGAATTTTGCATCAATGATCTTGATTATTTCCTGCTTTGATGTCACGTGGGAGAGCTCCCACCCGTTTGCATTGCCGACATCCATATATTCGATGAACCTCAGCGTGTGTCCTTTTTCTTTAAAAAAAGAGGCCATGGGCAGAATCTCCGTCTCATTTACACCTTTTTGGACAACCATGTTTATTTTCACCGAAAGTCCGGTTTCTGCCGCTGCCTCAATTCCTCTTAGCACCTGGGCTGCTTCGCCTCTCTTGCCGTTCATGGAAAAAAAGAGCTCAGGATCCAGCGCGTCAAGACTCACGGTTACTCTCTTTAACCCGGCTTCAGCAAGCTCAGAGGCAAACGTTTTCAACAAAGATCCGTTTGTGGTCAGTCCGATGTCCTCTATTCCGTCGACATTTCTGAGCATGGCAATCAAGACCGGAAGTTCTCTCCTGAGCAGAGGCTCGCCTCCCGTAAGGCGGATTTTCTTCGTACCGAGAGAAGCAAAGATCTCAGCCAGTCTATGAATCTCTTCAAATGAGAGAATGCGGTCGGATGACAAAAAAGGATAATCACTTCCGAAAAGATGCTCCGGCATACAGTAGCTGCAGCGGAAATTACATCTGTCTGTAACAGAAATGCGCAAATCTCTTAACGGCCTGTCCAATGAATCCAGGATCATCTCTTTTCCTCCTTTCTATGAAATCTTGATTCTATTGGAATGCGTATATATATTTAATGAACTGTTCCGGATAAACCCTACCGCTGTGATGCCAAGTTCCTCTGCCAGATTCAGTGCAAGCGTTGTTGGTGCTGATTTTGAAAGCACAATTTCACAGCCTATTTTTGCGGTTTTGAGAAGAATTTCAGAGGATATTCTTCCGCTGAAAACAAGAATTTTCCCTCTCGTGCTGATTGCGTTTTTTAAACAATAGCCGTACAGCTTATCAAGGGCATTGTGCCTGCCGATATCCATTCTGCTTACGATTATGCCGTTTTCGTCGCAAAGCGCTGCATTATGAACGCCTCCTGTACTTTGAAATATGTCCGCAGTGCGCTGCAGTTCATTCATCAGGGAAAAGCACGCATCCGCATGAATCGCTGTAGTCTGTTTGAGAGGTTTTACGACTCTGGCATCGTTTACAAAAACAAAGCCCGGCCTGCTCATGCCGCAGCACGATGTAAGATAGCGTTTGTTCTGCATATGGATGAAGCTGTTCTCTTTTGAAAGGGTGACATGGGCAAATCCCTCTTTTTCCTGAATCCATATTTCCTTGATGTCTTCAAGCTTTGAAATAAAGCCTTCAGATGCCAAATAGCCAATCACCATATCTTCGAGATATTCTGGAGAGCTGACCATTGTGACAGCCTCTTCCCCGTTCAGTTTAACAGTGAGGGGATATTCCGTCACAATCTCATCTTCTACCTGAGCCGCATTGCCGCGGGCCAGTTTTATGATGCTTCTGGTTTCCGTTACTGGCTTCATGCTTGTCCCCCCATTCCCTGCCATACTTTGTCCTAATGATAATCCAACAGCCTGTAATTGAAAAGCAGAAAGGGGTCTCCTTTTTAGGAAACCCCTGAAAAATCAACCTTTAAACGGCTTCATATTTTTCCCGTAAAAGATTTCATCCATTTCAATTTTCAGTCTGTCCGTTATTTCGTTCCGTTCGTTTTTCGTCAGCTTGTCCTTCGTATAGCCGAACAAATAGTTGTTCAGGTCAAACTCCTTCAGTTTGCATTTCGTATGAAAAATATTCTGGGGATACACGTTCACGTCGATCATGTCGTACGCCTCTTTTACCGATTGGGGTATGTAGTTCTGAATGGAATTAATGTCATGGTCGATAAACAGCTTTTCTCCATTG
Organism: Metabacillus sp. cB07; assembly: GCF_016839225.1. Lineage (NCBI taxonomy): Bacteria > Bacillati > Bacillota > Bacilli > Caryophanales > Bacillaceae > Metabacillus > Metabacillus sp. cB07. Next base: position 2,067,530 of record NZ_CP069296.1, read on the forward strand.
ATGTCGCGCGTGAACCCTCTGACCCGGTAATCCATTGTCATAATATCCGTATCAAACGAATGGATCAGGTAGTTCAGGGCTTTCAACGGTGAGATTTCTCCGCAAGTAGATACGTCTATATCTGCTCTGAAGGTACTGATTCCTTCATTCGGATGATATTCAGGATACGTATGAACCGTTATGTGGCTCTTATCAAGCTGCATGACCACAGAATCAGGCAGCGGTCCCGGAGATTCGGCATAGGACTCTTCAGGCACTTCGACGACAGGTCCTTCAGATACAAGAATGGTCACACTTGCACCCTGAGGCACATAATTCTGCTGGGCAATATTCAGTACATGAGCGCCGATAATATCTGTCACATTCTTTAGAATCTTCGTCAGCCGTTCGGCATTATACTGCTCGTCTATATAGTTTATGTAGGCTTCCCGTTCTTCTTTTGTTTTCGTATAGCAAATGTCATACATGTTAAAGCTTAGCGATTTCGTCAGATTGTTGAATTCGTGGAGCTGGACTCTCTGCTCAGACACAGGCTTATTCCCCTTTCTTCGCTGAATCTCTGATGCACATACGTTTTTATATTACCCACTTTGCCATTCAGCAAACGAACTCTTTTTCATTTCATTTTTTAAAAGCGTGATGATCGCCAATGCTTGCAGGTGCAGATTTTCATATGAATAGTTATAGAAACACTAGATTGGAGATGGTGATGACGTGTCTAACCAAAGAAAAAGACAAAGAAGACCGCGCTGTATTTTTCCGGAATACAGATGGTGCGGCCCAGGGTGCAGCGGACCGGGTATGCCGATCAACGATGTGGATGCATGCTGTCAGAAGCACGACCTGTGCCTCGACAGCGGGCGTTCATCCTGTGATTGTGATCGCGCTTTTGTTGAATGCCTCCGCCCAAAAATGAACCGGGAAACGGAGAAAGGCCGCAACGCTGCATTTATGTATAAAATCATGAAGCTGAAAATGATGTTTACGTGCGGCAGATAAATTTCTTACTCAACAACCGAGGGATTTTTCATAGAATACAGTAATTGTGTCCGGAATGAGGTGATGGCATGAATGAAGAAAAAAAGAGCCTTGATGTTTTCGGCGCCTGGCTGATTGTAGCCGGCACCATGCTGAATGCTTCCCGTGAAACCATCGCACTTACCGGTGCTGAGCAGGCTGCACTTAGAGCAACGGGAGCAGGAAACGCCGTTGAAGCATCCGGCAACGCTCTTCAGGCAGCTGTCAGATCCGGTGATCCCGCCAATCGTTTAAGTGCTCTTGGTGCTTGGGTCCAGTCCGCAGGAAATACCGCCAATGCTGCAGCGAGAATCCCCCTCCTGTCAGGTGACCTGCAGGAAGGGTATCAGCTTGATGTGCTTGGAAATGCTGTTCAGTCAATCGGTGCCGCGACAGAAGCCATTGCTTCGTCGTCCGCCCAGGACCGCCTCTTTAGAGAACAGCTGACCGCAGGATATTTGCTGATAGCGGGAGGCGCGGTCATTGATGCCATAAGCGGCGTGTATTTTTTAAAAGAATTATCACAAAGAGGCCGGGCACTCGGCTGGTTTGGGGGATATCTGCAGGCAACGGGAGCTCTCCTTGCTGCCGATGCCCTGACAAATGAACCATAATGGAAACCGCTCTCTGGCATTCCATTATACATGCTTCAATAAAAAGGCTGTTTAGGAAAGATCATCCAGGGTAAAAGGAGAGTACAAACAACAAATTTAGGAGGAACTCCAATGAACTGGAAGAAAAAAGGACTAGCTGCAGGAATGACTCTCGCCATCATGCTAAGCGGACTTGCCGCATGCAGCGAGAGCGAACAGGATGAAATGGATAATGAAATGGAAGAAGAAGTAAACGAAGAAACTGACAGCGATGTCATTGATGAAGATAAAGAGGAAATGGAAGAAGAGGGGCAATGATGCCCCTCTTCTTTTTATTTGAAAGCTGCTGTGGAGTTCTGGGTGTATGCAGGAGATTGCGGCACTTTCGTGACTATATTGAACTGAGTTTGTGCTGTTAAACTGATTTTGTAACACTAAGTCGACTTCGCTTAACCTAGTTTATGTTGTTAACCAGAGTTTGCAGCACTAAGCTGACTTCGTTCAACCGAGTTTGTGCTGATAACCTGACTTTGCAGCACTAAGTCCACATCACTCACCTGAGTATGTGCTGCTATCCAGAGTTTGCAGCACATATGTGACTCCATTGATCAGAGTTTGTGCTGTTAAACATTTTACAGCACTCCTCCTCTCCTCCAATCCAGCAACCTCACTCCTCCCTGAAAATAGTCACATCCGAATGCCGCTTTTTCATTTGCGCGGCTTTTTTCCGGTTTTCTGCACTTTCAAACAGGATGTCGAAATCATAATCTTCCGGATACAGCTCGCTTGCGGCAATGTGGAGCTGAATGCGTTTGTGGTTTATGGTTTGTTTTTCCCCCTTTACAAAGACGATGTAGTTACCGGCTTTATCAGGGCCGCTGTGAACGATTGCGTAGTCCCCTGTTGCTTTAATCTGTACGTTGTCTCCCTGACTGTAGGTTTCATGAACAGGTTCATCCTTTTTTATACGCTTCGGCCTGTGCTTCAGGACGGACATTTGCTTTTCAAGCTCTTTGCGTTCTAAAAGATCATAGCTTTCCTTTGCATACTTTTTCTCTTCCTTGTATGTGATCTGATGGGCTTTTTCAATCAGCTCAGGATGCATGCCGAGGCGGAGTGCGATGGAAAATGCCTGGCTTTCTCCCCCCTGGCCGATTTTCAAGCGGTAGGTGGGTTTAAGAGTCTCCAGATCAAATTCCATAGATCCATTCATAAATCCATCTGTACTGTCAGCAAATTCTTTTATTTCGCTGTAGTGCGTTGTCGCAAGCAATGTTGCGCCTTTTTGATGAATTTTCTCCAGGATGACCTGCGCAAGGCCCATTCCCTCTCCCGGGTCTGTACCTGAACCAAGCTCATCAAGCAGAACAAGTGTGTATTCGTTTGTCTGCTTTAAAATTGAAATGATATTGGTCATGTGGGAGCTGAATGTGCTCAAGTTCTGTTCTATGCTCTGCCCGTCCCCGATATCAAGCAGAATCTGTCTGCAGATTCCGACTGAACTGCCTTTTTCTGCAGGGATGTGAAAGCCCGACTGAGCCATTAAAACGAGCAGGCCGACGGTTTTAAGAACGACCGTTTTACCGCCCGTGTTCGGACCCGTGATTACGAGAGACTGGAATTCACTCCCTATTTCAATTGTAAGGGGAACAGCACCAGAGCCAAGCAGGGGATGTTTTGCACGAATGAGAGAAATCCCCTTTTCTTCATGAATAGTCGGAGATGCCCCGTCTATTGATCTGCTGTACTTTGCTTTGGCAAACAGAGAGTCATAATGCACCATGACTTCAATGGACTGCAGCAGCTCTTTTTCACTTGCTTCTGCAAGTCCTGTTAAGTAGCTCAGTACCTTCTCTGTTTCGATTTCTTCCTGCGCTGTTAATAAATCAATGTGATCCTGCAGGGCTCCTGCCTCCTCAGGTTCAAGATAGATGGTTGATCCTGATGCAGATGTATCCAGAATCGCCCCCTTTATTTTTCCTTTGTATTCCCTTTTTACCGAAAGACACAGCCTCCCTCCGCGTTCACTGATCGTGCTGTCCTGCAAGTAGGTTTTGTATTTTGGCGATTTCACCATGCTGTTCAGTTTTTCTTTCAGTCTGTCAAGTGCGATTGATAGCTGCTTTCTTATTTTTAAAAGGTCTTTACTAGCAAGATCATCCACCATACCGTTTCGGATGCAGCGGGTAATCTCAGCAGCCAAATCCGGGAGTTCCTCAATTCCGTATACATAAGAAGCCACTCTAGGTGCGAGCGTTTCTTTATCTTTCATAAATCTTTTCATTTTCAGACAATCTTCAATGAAGGCAAGAAGCTGCGTCAAATGGTGAGGCCGGAAAGGTGTTCCTTTATGCAGCATGCCTGTGATTCCTTCTATCCCTTCAAGACCTGAAACCGGCACACTTGAGCTCTTTTCCAAAATGGCGCAGGCTTCATCCGTTTCCGCAAGCAGCGCGCGGATTTGCTTTGCATGAAACAGCGGCTGCAGACTCCTGATTCTTTTTCTCCCTGACTCTGTCATCGCAAAAGCAGCGGCTGTTTCCTTAATTGTTTCATAATTTAAAATGTCAAATGTATGCTGATTCAATGGGTTAACCTCCAAATAGTAAATGAACACAAAAAGCCGCAATGAACAAACCTGTTCATTGCGGCTGAAATGGTTAATGGAATGCTTTCATTTTCCATACTGCTCTCATCCTTTACTGGAAAAAAGAAAAAACTGTGCAAATAGACACAGCCCCTGAGCAGATCCCTCTCATATGCTATGATTTGTTCTTAACTTATCCTTCTTGCGCATACTTAAAGAAGCACAGCAAATTGTAAAAATTTGCGCGCCGGCGCATGAAAGACCGTATGAAATTACGGATTAGTTAAGAACGGCACCTAACATATAACAAAACCCCTTTTTGAGGATGATGGTATGGAAAATAAGAATAAAAGCTACTTATAATGTATGCCACAGAGCCACTTTTGTCAAACTCACTTACAACGGTACATTTGAAATGTTCCCTTTCTTATTATAAGATGAATGACATCTGCAAAAAAAGACTTCAGGAGGTGCAGAAATGGATTATACAGTGAATCATATGGGAGACAGTACGGTGGTCATTGAGTTTGGAAAAACGATTGATCAAAAAGTGCACGAGCACGTTCAGCAGGTGTTCTCATTCTTTGAAAAAAAATCGCCCGACTGGATGATTGAGTGCATTCCTGCTTTTACTACGGTTGCCATCCTTTATGACCCTGTCAAAGTGTTCAGCCATACGAAAAAAGCACTTCCCCATGAAACGGTAAAAGACTACATAACAGAAACATTAAGAAACGTAAGCACGCTGCAACCCGCTGATGGAAGAAAGGTAGAAATCCCTGTTTGCTACGGAGGCGAGTTTGGCCCTGATCTGGCATTCGTTGCAGAACATAACAGCCTGACTCAGGATGAAGTCATCAGGATTCACTCAGGAACAGAATATTTAGTCTACATGATCGGCTTCGCTCCTGGTTTTCCCTACATCGGCGGGATGTCAGAAAAAATTGCCGCACCGAGAAAAGATACGCCCAGATCGAAGATTCCTGCAGGATCAGTAGGAATTGCAGGAAATCAAACAGGCATTTATCCGATTGAAACGCCAGGAGGATGGCAGCTTATCGGACAGACTCCCCTCCCGCTTTTTCAGCCTGAAAGTGAATCTCCGAGTCTACTAAAAGCTGGAGATATAATTACATTTAAGCCTATTACAGCTGAACAATTCAAGGAGGAGAAGAGACCATGACCATGCTTGTTAAAAAGCCGGGTCTCCTCACAACCGTGCAGGACATCGGACGCTACGGCTATCAAAAATACGGAGTCATTGTAAGTGGATCTATGGATACCCTCTCCCACCGGATTGCTAATCTCCTTGTTGGAAATGATGAACATGAGGCTGTCATTGAAATGACGATGATCGGCGCGCGGTTTGAGTTTCAGGACGATGCACTGATCAGTATATGCGGCGGAGATTTTTCCCCGACCATTGACAGCAGGCCCGTAAAAATGTGGAGACCCGTTTTAATCAGAAAAGGAAGCATTCTCTCTTTTGGACATGTAAAAAAGGGCTGCAGAGCTTACCTTGCTGCTGCAGGCGGTTATCTTACACCAAAAATCATGGGAAGCAAATCAACTTATTTAAGAGCCGGAATCGGCGGTGTTGACGGCAGAGCACTGGAAACCGGAGATGTGATTGAAATCGGCGGAAGGTCACCGTTTGCTGACTTCTGGTTCTCACAGCTTCAGAAAAGAGAGCCTTATACAGAACTTCACTGGTCCGTTTCTCCGGAATTTCATCCTTTCGTCAGAGAAGAAGAAAAAGTACAGCTGCTGAAAGGAAGACAATACGGCGATTTTTCAGAAGAAAGCAAAAAAGCACTGTTTTCTGAACCGTTCAAAATCACGCCGCAGTCAGACAGGATGGGCTACCGACTGGAAGGTCCGAAACTCAGCCTCCAGAAAAAAGAAGAAATGATTTCTGAAGCCGTTAGCTTCGGTACCATCCAGGTTCCGTCAGATGGAAATCCAATTATCCTGCTTGCAGACAGGCAAACGACCGGAGGCTATGCGAAAATCGGCCAGGCAGCATCCATTGATCTTCCGTACCTCGCCCAGTTAAAGCCTGGAGATTCTATTCACTTTAAAGAAATTTCTATAGATGAAGCCCAGAAGCAATTGCTCGAAAGAGAAAAAATGCTTCATCATTTTAAAGAAGGACTGCATCTGAAATTACATGCCGGGAGATGAGACTATGCGGAAAGTAGATATTAACTGCGACATGGGAGAAAGCTTTGGTGCATACACCATCGGAAGCGATGAAGACATACTTGAATTTATCACTTCTGCTAACATAGCATGCGGTTTTCATGCAGGTGATCCCTCCACTATGAGAAAGACTGTGCAGCTTGCACTTAAAAAAAACGTGGCAATTGGAGCTCATCCCGGTTTTCAGGACCTTGCGGGTTTTGGAAGAAGAAACATGGATTTAACGCCGCAGGAAATTTATGATCTCGTCGTCTATCAAATCGGATCGCTTGCTGCTTTTACCGCTTCAGAAGGCGGAAGAATGCATCATGTTAAGCCCCACGGGGCACTTTATAACATGGCATCTGTAGACCGCCCTATTTCTGAGGCGATCGCTGAAGCTGTTTACAAAGTAAATCCTGAGCTTATTCTTTACGGACTTTCAGGAAGCGAGCTTGTAAAAGCCGGAGAAAGAATCGGGCTGAAGACGGCAAATGAAGTCTTCGCTGACAGGACCTATCAAGATGACGGCACTCTTACTTCTAGAAAAAATCCACAAGCACTTATAACAAATCATCAATCAGCTGCAGATCAGGTCATCCAAATGGTTCAGGACGGCACTGTGATTTCTGCTGCTGGAAATACCGTATCCCTGAAAGCTGATACAATCTGCATTCACGGTGACGGTACACATGCACTTGAATTTGCACGCTACATAAACGCAAGACTTTCTGAGTCGGGCATCAGGATTCTTTCCACATTAGACGTATTAACATAAGATTCTGGAGGTACAGCGATGAAACAACAATCGAATTTCAGCCTGCTTCTTGGAGCTGCATTCCTGATGGCGACATCTGCCATAGGACCAGGCTTTTTAACTCAGACCACCCATTTTACACAGGCCCTTGCCGCAAGCTTTGGTTTTGTCATTTTAATGTCCATCTTAATTGATATTGGGGCTCAGCTTAACATCTGGAGAATTATTGCGGTATCAGAAAAACCCGCACAGGAAATCGCGAATGCCGTCCTTCCAGGTCTTGGAACGTTTCTTGCCATTTTGATCGTTCTTGGCGGACTTGCTTTTAATATCGGGAATATCGGCGGTGCGGGACTTGGAACAAACGTCATCTTCGGCGTTTCGCCTGAACTCGGCGCCCTGCTCAGCGGAATTGTTGCCATCGGTATTTTTCTGGTTAAAGAAGCGGGGAAAGTGATGGACCGGTTCGCTCAGGCAATGGGCTTTATCATGATTGCCCTCACTGTATATGTGATGTTTTCTGCACAGCCGCCGGTCGGAGAAGCAGCCGTTAAAACGTTTGTGCCTGATGAAATCGATTTTCTAGCCATTGTAACACTTGTCGGCGGAACGGTCGGAGGATACATAACGTTTGCCGGAGGACACCGTCTTTTAGAAGCCGGAATTAAAGGAAGAGCTGCTCTTCCTCAAGTAACAAAGAGCTCGGTCTCTGCCATCGGGATTGCGTCCCTGATGAGGGTTTTCCTTTTCCTTGCGACACTTGGCATCGTTTCTCAAGGGCTTCAGCTGGATCCTGCAAACCCTCCTGCATCTGTCTTTAAATATGCTGCAGGCAACGTGGGCTACAAAATCTTCGGTGTCATCATGTGGGCAGCAGCCGTCACATCTGTCGTCGGCGCAGCTTATACATCCGTATCCTTCATCCGGACATTCAGCCCTGTTATTGAAAAATACCACAAATGGTTTATTGTCGGTTTTATTGCCATTTCAACTGCCGTATTTGTCAGCATCGGCCAGCCGGTAAAAATCCTGATTTTAGCCGGTTCCCTGAACGGATTAATCCTGCCTCTTGCCCTTGGCGTCATGCTGGTTGCGGCTCATAAAGTAAAGCTGGTCGGTGATTACAAACACCCTGTCTGGCTGACTATTTTTGGCGCTTTAATTGTTGTTGCCATGGCGATCATGGGAGGGTATTCACTCTTCACAGGACTTCCTAAATTGTTCTAAACAAAGAAAAAAGCCCTCACAGGCTTTTTTTCTTTGTTTATTTTCCGAGTTTTTTTTCAAATTAGATTTATTCCTCATGATCCGTTCGCCATTCATACGTTTTTGCAAGGCCATCTAGCAGAGAATGCCGGTTTTTCCATCCAAGTTCCCTTTCTATTTTCCCAGTATGAATGCATCTTCTTTGGACGGCATCTCCCCTTCGATCAGGTACAAACGTATTACCGAGTCTGTCTTTTGCTGCTGCTTTTTTTATATTCGCTGCCAGTTGTAAAATACTTGTTTCTGTACCTGAACCAACATTATATTTTTCACCAAGTGCAACATCTGATACAGCAGCTAGAATTGTCGCATCCATTGCATCCTCAATATACGTAAAGTCACCGGTCTGCTTTCCATCTCCGAATATTTCAAATGAGTGATCGTTTTTGGCTGCATCGATAAATTTAGCAATAACTCCGCAATATGGATTTGATATCTGCTGACCAGGACCGTAAACATTTGAAAAGCGGAGAGTTGTGACAGGCAATTGATACATATTAAAATATACGTCGCAATAATGCTCGACTGTAAACTTGCTTGCTGAATAAGGCAGTTTAATATTGTAATAGGTTTCAGGAGTAGGAAGAATCTCGGCATTTCCGTATACATAGGCTGTAGATGCATAAACAAACCTCTTCAGCTGCGAGGATAATTCTTTTGACTTTCTTAAAAGTGTGAATCCCCCAACGGCGTTTGTGTGAAAATCGGAAAAAATGTTTTCCCCAGAAAAGACAAGATTTGTGCAGGCAAAATGAAAAATATAGTCCACTTTAGGAAGAATTTCATCCAGCACATTTTCATCCGTTATACATGCATTATAAAAGGTGATTTGATTTGACTCAGGGATGGATGACAGCGAACCCGCAGACAGATTGTCCATAATAAATAAGTGATCTGAAGTTGGAAGCAGTGTTTTTACAAGCTGTGAACCGAGAAAGCCTGCTCCGCCTGTGACAAGGACATTTCCGAACATGTCAATCCCTCATTTCTTTTCACGACAATAAATTGGAGAAATAGTTGGCAGAGTGACACCTGAACAGTAAAATCGGACTTATAACGGGTAAAAAAGATTGCTTCAGCAATCCGCACTCCTTTCAATTTAGTGACGGACTTTTCACTCATTAGTATTTGATTTATGAATGAAATGGCGGTTTTATGTGATAATTTTTGCATTAATATCTTGGAAGTTATTAGTGCATCATAAAACAAAGTCTTACGTAACTGCTGCTGATATGTATGTAGATTTTAATATTATATAAAAAACACAGCCAAGTTTTTCTCTATTCCGGGTTTGGAAAATTTAAGCTGTCTGCTGAAAAAACAGTAAACCCCCGTCTGCCCAAGCAGTCGGGGGTTCATTTTTACAGATCTGTGACGACAATATAGGATGCTTTAATGGGTCCGTGCACACCAACAATTAAATTGAGTTCAATATCCGCACTGTTGCTCGGACCGGTAATAAAGTCTGCGCATGATGCTAAATGCTCCCCGTTTTTCAGGAGGTTGCGTATATGTTCAGCGGCTTGAGTCAGTCTTGGTACAAGTGTGCTCAGGGGCACAATACATAAATAGGTCTTTGGCAGAAGATGAATCGACCTGCCTTTATCTCTGCTGCTGAACTGGACAACTGTTCCGGATTCAGCAAGCGTTAGATCGCTGAAAGCAATCCCGATGTCTGCGCGTTCGCACGCAGTGATGTTTTCGTCACCAAGTTCATGGTTCCATTCATGAACGCTGATTCCCTTCTCCTTCCACAAAGCCATGTAGTCGCCCAATGATCCAAAGCGAGAATCCTTCGGAATAACTGCCGACTTTGCACCGTAGTCATTAATGACATGCAGCACTTTTTCTGAAAGACCTGCTGTGTCCGTTTCAATATACTGCGTATGAATAAGCAAACATTGTTTTTTCAAAACGTCCGCAAGCTCTTCTTGGCTGCTGTTTCGATATACATCCCATTGGGGATTCGTCTGCCAGTCCGGTTTCGCAACTCCGGACGATCTTCTGCTTCTGCCAAGCTTTGCTGCAACATTTTCAAGGAAAGAGTTCCGATTTTCAATGGTGCCTGTTTTCATCACGTTTCTCCTCCCTCTTTTTCATCCAATCTCTGAATCTTTCTTTGCTTGGTGCCGGGAAATCTCTCACATCCGTCCACGGCTTGATTGGACCCGGGCCTTTTTTGACCATGCCCGAGCTTGTAAATGGAGACATAACAGCAGATGCGGATTTCGTACCCGCGCTGTAAATGCCCGGAGAACTTGCGGCTAGCTGATAGCCTTTCATCGCAAGTTTTTCGCCGAACGCGGATCTGCCGTCCTCTTCTACCATTTTTCTTCTATGTTTGATTAATAGCTCATGCAGCGGTATTTTCACAGGACAGGCATCCGTGCAGGCTGCACAAAGCGAGGAAGCATATGGAAGTTCCTTATAATCGTCGTACCCTCCGAGCAGCGGCGACAGGACAGCTCCAATCGGGCCTGCATAAATCGATCCATACGAATGCCCTCCAATATGGCGGTAAACCGGGCATACATTGACACATGCCGCGCATCTTATGCAGTGAAGCGCACTCTGAAACTCGGTGCCGAGAATAGCAGATCTGCCGTTATCGACAATCACAAGGTGAAACTCCTCAGGTCCGTCGGCATCACCGTCATCTCTTGGCCCTGTCAAATTCGTGATGTAGCTCGTCAGTTTTTGACCGACAGCACTGCGGCAAAGGAGACTCACAAGCACATCCAGCTCCTCAAAAGTCGGGACAATCCGCTCCATTCCCATGACGGTAATCTGTGTTTTCGGCAGTGCCGTGACAAGGCCGGCATTTCCTTCGTTAGTGACAAGACAGATAGATCCTGATTCCGCCACGGCGAAATTGCATCCTGTAATTCCAAGATCTGCGCTCAGGAAATCCTTCCGAAGCTGTTCTCTTGCAAACAGGGCAAGCTCTTCAGGAAGCTCGGTTTTGTCGTATCCCCGTTTTTCTTTAAAGGTATCACGGATTTGTTCCTTGTTTTTGTGCAGGGCAGGCACAACAATATGCGAAGGCGGATCATGATCATCAAGCTGCAGGATGTATTCTCCGAGGTCCGTCTCAATAACCTCGCACCCTGCTTTTTCAAGCGCTTCATTCAGATGAATTTCCTCTGTGACCATGGATTTGGACTTCACGATTTTTTTTGCCTTTTTTTCTCGGGCTATTTTAGTCACATATTCGTTTGCTTCTTCTTTCGTAGAAGCAAAAAATACGTGACCTCCCCTTTTTGATACATTCTCGCTCAATTGCTCTAAATAGAAGTCAAGATTTTGAAGAGTATGTGTGCGGATCTCTTCACCAAGTTTTCTCCATTCTTCCCAGTTGCCGAGCTCTTCTGTTGCCTGCAGCCTCCGCCCCTGCATCCTCTCCTGGGCAGAAGCGACCGCTTTTCTCATAAACGGATTATTGACGCCGCTTTCAACCCGATTGAAAAAGGAGTCATTGCCTATTTTCATCGGCATTTCACTTCACCCCGCTGTTCAGCACTTCAGCTATGTGCATGACTTTAATAGGAATGCCTTTTCGGTTGATTCTTCCGCCGATGTTCATCAGACAGCCGCAATCAGCTCCAATCAGAACATCAGCGCCGGTTTCCTGAATATGAGTGACTTTCTCATCCACCATCTGTTCTGAAATCGGAACCATTTTCACCGAAAATGTACCTCCAAATCCGCAGCAGTCCTGGCTGTTTGGAAGTGGCGTCACTTCAAGGCCGTCAACATGCTGCAGCAGCTTGTCCGGTGCGTCTTTCACGCCGAGAAGGCGGGTCATGTGACAGGATTTGTGATACGTCGCATGTGCAGGAAGGCTCGCTTTTACATCTTCTATTTTCAGAACCTCTATTAAAAACTGCGTCAGTTCATAGGATTTCTTAGATAATTGCCGGGCCCGGTCTCTCCAGAGAAAATCCTCCTTGAAAAGCTCCTCATACTCATGCAGCATCGCCACACATGAGCCTGATGGACCGACAACATAATCTGAGGCCTCAAATACCGAGATCATATGCTTGGCGACTTCACGCGTTTCTTTATGATAGCCGCTGTTATAAGCGGGCTGGCCGCAGCACGTTTGTGCAGCCGGAAAATCAACCTCGCACCCTTGCTTTTCAAGAAGTTCGACCGTGTTTTTTCCTACGTTTGAATAAAAGACATCTGCAAGGCATGTGATAAACAATGATACTTTCACTGGTTCCCCACCTCATTTGCAAGAATTTTCTTACTTTTAGTATACATGAACATCGAGGTCTTAACGAAGGAAAAGCGAAAGCTGCCTGAGAAGGGCAGCTTTCTGATTGTTTATAATTTCATCGTTTTGCTGTCTGATAGCTCTGCAGCGCGCTTTTGCCCTGTAGCCACGATGTAAATCGCTGCCATCGCGATGGCGACGGCCACATAGGACCCTAAATTAAAGATGCCTTTTTGCGAATACCAGACGATTGAATACCCAACCGCCCCTGATAAAAGCGCGTAATACGTAAACGGGAAGATTGTTTTTCTGATGACAAGACCTTCTTTTCCAAACAAGCCGACGACGGCAGATGCTGCTACAACGTTATGTACGCAGATCATGTTTCCAGCTGCTCCTCCGACTGCCTGAAGCGCCACGATCCAAGTAGGATTCACGCCGATTTTCGAACCTACATCATATTGGAAAAGACTGAACATCATGTTGCTGACTGTGTTGCTTCCAGCGATGAACGCCCCGATTCCTCCGATAAAAGTAGCAAAGAACGGCCAGAATTCCCCTGCAATGGCAGCTGCCCCATTTGCAAGTTCAATCGGCATTTTATCAAATCCTGCAGCCCCGCCGCCTGAATTGATAAATACCTGAACCATCGGAACTGTAAATATAAGCGCAGTAGATGCGGCGAGAGTCGTTTTGGCGGATTGTGACCACGCACTTTTGTATGCGCTTCCATTCATGCCGTGCAAAAAGTACGTGATGAGTGATACAAGGATAAAGATCGTGCCAGGAAGATAAAGCGGCTGAAAGCTCGCGCTGACTTCAGAGCCGAACATGTTGGGAAACGCAACGACCCATGACTGGAGCCAGCCCATGATAGGAAGCGTTTTTAATCTTGAAAGAACAAGGAAAAGTCCAACTAGAACATATGGAGCCCAGGCCATCATCATGCTCATGCTTCCGCTTTTGTGTGAAATATCCTTGATTTCAAGTGATCCGCTCCACTCAGGATCCCACTTTGATTTCGCCTCAAAATCCCATGCTTCTTCTTTTGGAGGCATAAGAAACCCTTTTTTTGCTGCAAATACCACGATGGCAAGACCGGTCAGGCCTCCGATCATGGAAGGAAACTCAGGACCGAGAGTATTGGCAGTAATGACATATGGAATGGTCATGGCAAACGCCGAGAAAAGGGCAAATTTCCAGACCTTTAACCCTTCAGCAAACGATTTGTTTTTTCCAAAATATCTCGTCATAAGGGCAACGACAAACAGCGGAATCAGCGTACCCGCTATCATATGAAGAATGGCAACCTGTCCTCCAATTGCGGTAACAAGAGCGAGAAAGTCCCCGGTTATGGATGTGTCTGCAGAAAGTCCAGTTTGCACACCCACAAGCATTGGCGTGCCGACTGCACCGAATGAAACGGGCGTACTTTGGATCACCATGCCCGCAATAACGGCTGCCATTGCCGGAAATCCGAGACCGACCATGAGCGGCACTGCAACTGCTGCAGGCGTGCCAAATCCGGATGCTCCCTCGATAAAGGAACCGAACAGCCATGCGATGATAATCACCTGGATCCGTCTGTCAGCCGAAATATCTGTGAATCCCTGGCGGATCGTTTTTATTCCGCCGCTTTCCTGAAGTGTGTTCAAAAGCAGAATGGCACCGAAAATGATGTAAAGAAGTGTTCCTGCGACCACCAGTCCATTGACAGATGCCGCTGCAACTGTTGCACCAGGCACCTTCCACACGAACAACGCAAGCGCAATCGCGGTTATGTACGAAATTGGCATTGCTTTGCTTGCCGGCCATCTTAACCCTACGAGAAAAATTCCTACTACTAAAATCGGCAAAAGTGATAATAGTCCCAACATACCCGTGCTCACTGACATTCCCCCTTTTTCTGTTTCGTATTGCGCAACACAATTTCACTTCGTTTGCGAGGATGCAACATGTTATATAACAATAATTAAAATTGTTGTATAACACACGCCGCCTCACATCTATTATACAAACTGGACGCTTAATTACAATAATATTTAGAAAATTAACATAACTATTTTGATGCAAAAAAAGGGCCCGTTTTCGCTATAGTAAAAAAACGGGCAATCAAATGCTTACTTCTCATAACCTAATCTGGCTGAAATCAGTTTTCCGGTCTCAAGCATTCTTGGCACAAGCGTTTTCAGCCTGTCGTGAGACATTCTTGTCGTTGGTCCGGAAATGCTGAATGCAGCGATGACCTGACCTGAATGGTCAAAAATCGGAGCTGCAATACAAGTGATGCCGGATTCATTTTCTTCCAGATCAAGAGCAATTCCCTTTTTCTTTACTCTGGAAAGCTCCTGAAGAAAATCATCCCTGTCAATGATTGTATTCGGCGTATGAACAGGCAGACCTTTCCGGTCGAGGATATCCTGGACCGTTTCTGCAGGAAGGTGGGCAAGAATGGCTTTTCCGACAGACGTGCAGTGCATCGGTGCACGCTTGCCGACCTTAGAGTGCATTCTCAGCGTTTCACTCCCGTCAAGCTTCTCAATATAGACCACTTCACCCTGATCATATACGACAAGGTGGATCACCTCATTTGTTTCCTGCTCGAGCTTCATGAGGTGAGTTTTCGCTTCTGCTCTTAAATCAATGGAATCAAGCAGCTTTGTGCTGATTTCGAGAAATTTATAGCCGAGCCTGTACTTGCCGGTCTCCTCGTTCTGTTCGGCATATCCGTATTGGACTAAGGTCGCAAGAATCCGGTAGACAGAGCTCTTGTTAATATCCATCTGCCCGGCGATTTCGGTTACGCCAAGACCGCTCTTTTTCATGCTTATAAGAGCGATAACGTCCAGTGCCCTGCCGACTGACTTCACCATGTTTTCCCTTTCCATACTGTTCACCCCGGGTGCGCGTTTTCATTACGAAGACAGGAAATGTTAGCTTTTTACACTCTCACGTGCTTCAGAAAATGAGTTTCTCAGTGTGCCGATCCCCTCAATGCTGCATTCAATGACGGATCCCGCTTTAACAAATTCTGCTCCGACCGGACTGCCGGTCAAAATCACATCCCCCTCATTAAGCGTCATGACATTTGAGAGGTACGAAATCATTCTTTTTATAGGAATGATCATTAAATCCAGCGGGCTATCCTGCTTCAATTCCCCGTTCAGCCTGGCTTGTACATTCACAGTAAACGGATCGAGTTCCGTTTCAATCACAGGGCCAAGAGGTGTAAAAGTATCAAACGATTTCCCGATCGTCCAGTGTCCATCCCCATGGAAAAAAGCAGGCGCTGTCACATCATTTCCGACTGTATAGCCGAAAACATGGTCGAGTACTTCATCTTCTGACAGATTCTTTGCTTCTTTTCCAATAACAACGGCAAGTTCAGATTCAAACTTCACTTCCTCTGTGCCGGCCGGAATCACAATTTTTTCATCGGGACCGATGACAGATGAAACCGGCTTGAAAAAGAAGACGGGAATGTCAGGGAGTACTTCAGGCAGATCCCGCTGATCGGCAACAAAATTCGCACCGATGCCGATGATTTGGTTTGGTCGAAGCGGTGCAAGCAGCTGTACTTCTGATACATTCAAAACACGCCCAGTATACTCCCACTCTGAAAATAGGTTCCCGTTTATTTCTTTTATTTCTGAATCCAGCAAAACTCCTTGGCAAACAACGGAGTCAGCCGTATAACGGACAAATTTCATGATGATGCTCCTTTCTGTGAGAGAAGCGGGACAGATGCTGCCCCGCTTCAATGATTAGTTTTTAACAGCAAATTTCGCTTTTGCTTCAAGACGGCGGCGGTGAAGAATCGGTTCTGTATAGCCATTCGGCTGATCATATCCTTCAAACACAAGGTCACAGGCGGCCTGGAAGGCAACAGAGTTCCGGTAATCCGGAGCCATCGGCATATACAGCGGATCACCCGCGTTTTGTTTGTCAACAACTTTTGCCATGCGCTCAAGCGTTTCCTGCACCTGCTCTTTTGAACAAATTCCGTGGTGCAGCCAGTTGGCAAGATGCTGGCTTGAAATCCGCAATGTTGCCCGGTCCTCCATTAATCCAACATTGTAGTAATCAGGCACTTTTGAACAGCCGACTCCCTGCTCTACCCAGCGCACAACATAGCCCAGAATTCCCTGTGCATTATTGTCGAGCTCCTGCTGGATCTGCTCTTTGCTCCAGTCAGCCTGTTCGGCGACAGGAACTCTCAGAATATCATCACGCAGATCCTTTGCTTCTGCCTTCATCTGATCTTGCACGTCGGTCACATTTACCTGGTGGTAATGAAGGGCATGCAGAGTGGCGGCAGTCGGTGAAGGAACCCATGCAGTATTGGCTCCTGCTTTCAGATGGCCGATTTTCTGGTCCAGCATATCTTTCATCAGATCAGGCATTGCCCACATGCCTTTCCCGATTTGTGCCCTTCCCTGAAAACCGCTCTCAAGTCCTGTGAAAACATTCGACTTTTCATAGCCGGTCAGCCAGACGGAAGACTTCATTTCATTTTTAGGAATCATTGCGCCTGCTTCCATCGATGTATGGATCTCGTCGCCCGTGCGGTCAAGGAATCCTGTATTAATGAAGGCAATGCGGTCCTTCACCTCGCGGATGGCCGCCTTAAGGTTAAGCGAGGTGCGTCTTTCTTCGTCCATCACGCCAATTTTAAGCGTATGGCGCTCCATTCCAAGAAGATCTTCGGTACGGTTAAACAGCTCGTTTGCAAACGCCACTTCTTTTGACCCGTGCATTTTCGGCTTTACGATATAAACAGACCCTTTTGAGGAGTTTTGGTAGTTTCCGGTTCCTAAAAGTGAATGCTTTGCAAGCAGACCTGTCATCACACAGTCAAGAATTCCTTCCTGAATTTCATTCCCGCCGGCGTCCAGGATTGCATTATTCGTCATGAGGTGTCCGACGTTTCGAACAAACATAAGTGATCTGCCAGGCAAAGTGAATTCTTCCCCGGTGACAGATGAATACGTGCGGTCAGGATTCAGGGTGCGCGTCATCGTTTTGCTGCCCTTTTTAAAGCTGGCAGAAAGATTGCCGGTCATCAGTCCGTGCCAGTTGCGGTAAACAAGGACTTTATCTTCTGCGTCAACTGCCGTGACGGAATCCTCGCAGTCCATAATCGTTGTGAGAGCAGCCTCAAGAAGAATATCTTTTACGCCAGCCATATCCGTTTTACCGATGGAATGGCTTCTGTCAATCTGGATTTCAAAATGCAGACCGTTATTTTTTAACAGAACAGCAGACGGTGAATCGGCATTCCCCTGATAGCCTGCAAGTTTTTCAGAATCAGCGAGCGACGTTTTTGTTCCATTGCTTAATGTGACCAGCAGCTTGCCGTCTGAAATGGCGTATTCCGCTGCGTCTCTATGGGAGCCGTCTGCAAGTGGCACGGTTTCATCAAGGAAATTCCGGCCGAACTCAATCACTTTTTCGCCGCGAACGGGATTATAGCCGCCTTCTTTGTGTGCGCCGCCTTCTTCGCTGATGGCATCTGTTCCGTAAAGAGCATCATACAGGCTTCCCCAGCGGGCATTTGCCGCATTAATGGCATACCTAGCGTTGTTTACAGGAACGACCAGCTGCGGCCCAGCCTGTGAAGCAATTTCATCATCCACATTTTCAGTAGCAATCTTAAAATCAGGTGCTTCAGGTTCCAGATAGCCGATCTCATGCAAAAACGCTTTATATGTCTCAAAGTCAGCTTCTTTGCCGTTCTCTCTGTGCCAGGCATTGATTTTGTGCTGAATCTCATCACGGACTTTAAGAAGCTCGCGGTTTTTCGGAGTCAGCTCATCGATGATGTCTTCAAAGCCTTTCCAAAACGCCTCTTCTTCAACTCCTGTCTGAGGAAGTGCTTCTTTTTGAATGAATTCATACAACACCTCAGCGACCTTTAAATTCCCCTTTTGAACGTACCCTTCCATGATTTCTCCTCCTTTGATATCCTTTTCATCGTTTCGTATTGCGCAACGATGTTTTCTATTATGCTAAAAAAAGCATAGCATGATTGGGACAGCGCTTTCAATAGTTGTTAGAACATTCTGTTAAATAATCAGTTTGCCTTTCTATTAAACTCCAGCTGTTTTCATCTCTTTCATCTCTTTTTTCACTTCCGCACACCTGCCCGGGCTCGGGAAAAGCTTTCCTGCATTTAAGAGATTCTCAGGATTAAAGACGGCACGGATGTCTGTCTGGGCGGCAATTTCTTCATCTGTAAAAACAAACCTCATTTCCTCCCGCTTTTCGATGCCGACGCCATGCTCTCCGGTTATGGTCCCCCCTGCATCTGCACAAACCTGAAGACAGGCGCTTCCCGCTTCAAGCGCAAGCTCTGTCTGGCCCGGAATTCTAGAATCAAACAAAACCAGGGGATGAAGGTTGCCGTCTCCCGCATGGAAGATGTTGGCGATCCGCAGACCGGAATCCCGGCTGATAGCATTAATCTTTTCCAGAACTTCGGGTAATTTGCTTCTCGGGATGACGCCATCCTGAACAAGATAATCCGGTGAGATCGCCCCCATTGCCCCAAACCCTGTCTTCCGGTTTGCCCACCAGCGTGCGCGCTCGGCTTCACTTTGTGCGGCCTTGACCTCGCGTACGTTCCACTTTGTGCATACGGCCAGAATTTGCGCAATCTGATCTTCAATTCCGGCAGATATACCGTCTACTTCTATTAATAATACCGTTTCAATATCTTTCGGGTGGCCTACTGGAAACGCAGCCGCCTCTACCCCTTCGATCGCTGTTTTGTCCATCATTTCAAGTGCTGCCGGCACGATGCCTGCGGAAATAATATCTGAAACGGCAGCGCTTCCGTCTTCCACCCTATCAAAATAGGCAAGAACCGTTTGTTTGGCTTCAGGATTTTTCAGAATTCTGACCGTTATTTTTGTCACAATTCCAAGCGTCCCTTCTGAGCCTGTCAGCAAACCTAGCAGGTCATAACCCGGCGTATCAGGAATACCGTTATTCCCAATCTCCGTAATGTCACCGTTTGGAAGGACCACTTGGAGGCCGAGGATGTGATTCGTTGTTACCCCGTACTTCAGGCAGTGGGCACCTCCGGCATTCTCCGCTACATTGCCGCCAATCGTGCAGCAGTACTGGCTGGATGGATCCGGTGCATAGTAGTAGCCTTTATCTGCAATTGAGTTTGTCAGTTTGAGATTTACAAAGCCCGGTTCAACGACTGCTCTTCTGTTTTCAAGATCAACGCTGATCAGCTTTTTCATTTTCACAAGGCTGATGATCACTTCGCCGTTAATCGGAATGGCGCCTCCGCTGAGACCTGTGCCCGCGCCTCTTGCTAAAAACGGAAGGTTGTTCATGGAGCAGTATTTGACAACAGCCGCAACTTCCTCCGTATTTTTTGGAAAGACAACTGCTTTCGGCAGATGCTTGTGGATTGTAAATCCGTCGCAGTCATAGGCAATCAAATCTTCCTTCTGATAGAGAATATTGCCGGGGCCAGAGACAAGAGCAGCGAGGCTGACAATGTGCTTGTCCTTTGTCCTGATTTTTTTGACGGCCATTGTTTACTCCCCCTCGAGTTTTTCTTTTTGATACGCCCAGTCAAGAAGCTGCACGGTGTGTACGACCTTTTGGCTTCTTCCGTGTTTCTGAACACCCATTGCCATTTGCAGCATGCAGCCCGGGTTGCCCATAGAAATCATTTCAACATCTTCAGGTACATGCTCCATTTTGCTTTCAAGGACCGCACCTGCCATTTCAGGGTTTGTTATATTGTAGATTCCGGCACTCCCGCAGCATCTGTCGGCATTCGGCATGTGGACCATCTCTACCCCAGGGATGTTTAAAAGCAAGTCCCGCGGCTCTTCACGCACTCCTTGTCCGTGAGCCAGGTGGCATGCATCGTGATACGTAATTCTCGTATTCAGCTCTGCTTTCGGCTTTTCATACCCCGAATCATGCAGGTATTTCGAAACATCCACTACTTTTTCAGCAAAAGCTTCTGCTTTCTCGTGCCATTCTGTGTCTACTTCCCTGAAAAGCTCCCCGTATTCCTTCAGCATGCAGCCGCAGCCTGCGGCATTCACAACAACGGTTTCGGCATCTTTAAACGCTTCAATGTTCTGTTTGGCAAGCTTTCTGCCCGTGTCCCTGTCGCCCGCATGCACATGAAGGGCTCCGCAGCACGTCTGATTCTGAGGAATCGCTACATTGTTTCCGTTTCGGGTTAACACATTAACCGTTGATTGATTGATGTCTCCAAACATCACGTCCATGACACAGCCTGTCAGAAGGGCGACATCAGCTTTTGGGGTTCCTTCAGCTTGGACAACCGGCTGTTTTTTATATTTCGACCGGACCGGCTGTTTGATTTCGGGCATGATCGCTTCCATTTCGGCAAGATGTTTTGGCATGACGTTCAGCATGCCCGTCTTCCGGACCGCTTTTTGCAGGCCGCTTTTCTGGTAAAACTTCAGAAGGCTGCCGACAGCATTAAGCCTGTTTTGGTGAGGGAACAGGCCTTTTAAGAAGAATTGGCTTACTGCTCCTTTCGCACCTTTAAGCGGCATCGCCTGGCGAATCTGTCCTCTTGCTTCTTCAATGAGACCGCCGACATCCACGTCTGCCGGACAGGCAGTTGTGCATGCCCGGCAGTCAAGGCACGCAAACACCGGATCCATAAACTGTTCATTGACTTCAAGCTTGCCGTCTGCCACTGATTTAATAAGGTGTACCCTGCCCCGCGGCGAGTGCTGCTCCTGGCCGGTAATTTCATAAGTAGGACATGATTCAAGACACATTCCGCAGTGCACGCAGTCTGCCCACTTGCTCTCATCCGGATGATCTTTCCATAGGTAGTTGCTGAGACTGGCATCTGCACATGAAGGAGCGCCCTGCTTCAGATCGCTTTCTCTAATACTCACGTCAGATTCCTCCCAAATAGCGTTTGTCGTTTAAAACTGAATGAGGATCAACCGCTTTTTTAATGCCTTCGATGAGGAAAAAATAATCCGGCTTGCTGCCCCATACTTCTGTTTTGTGGCGCATAGCATAAGGCAAATGGGTAACGATGGCATAGCCTCCCAGTTCCTCTGCACCAGCTCTGATCGCTTCAATGGACGCAAGCACATCCTGGCTGCTTCCTCTCAGATGAACTTTTGATAATCCGTGGCCAAGACCTCCATGCGCTTCAGGTGAAGTTCCGTCTGCTTTCCCGCAGATGGCCATCAGGTTAAAAACATCCATGTTTTTAAGACCGACCTTAAGAGAGGCTTCTGTTACCGAACCCGGTTTGCTCGAATAGGCATTGGGCGCGGACGTACAGAAGCGTTCCCAAAATTTCACTGCTTCAACTTCAGGAAGTACGGACACCTGCACATGCTCTGGAACAATGTTTTTAAGAACACGTTCCTGATAACGGACAGAAGGCTCGAAATCTTCAAAACTGATGGCAAGTGTGTACGTTTTCAGACCTGTCAGCCGTTTGGATATTGCCGGATTCATTAATTCCAGTGCAACAGGCTCAAGCGCTGAATCGAGCAGCTGCACGGAAAACTGTTTCATGGCGTCTTTCATCTCCTCAGGATAAGAAAGGAGGACAAGGCTCTGACAGGCTGGCAAAGGCCTGAGTTTTAATGTTACCTCTGTTAAAACACCAAGAGTTCCCATTGATCCTACGAACAGCTTGTTCATGTCATATCCTGCCACGTTTTTTACGACCCTTCCTCCAGAGCGGATGACTCTGCCGTCAGGATAGATGATGCGCAGCCCGATGACAGAATCACGTGCCGACCCGTATCCGAGTCTTTTGGGACCGCTTTCATTTACGGCGACAATTCCGCCGATCGTTGCCTGTTCCGGCCAGGATGGGTCAAGTGACACCATCTGTCCGAATTGTGCCAGAAAACGTTGCAGCTCTTTAAACGGCGTTCCCGCTCTGACTGTCACGGTCATATCTCCCGGTGTATGTTCTGTTATCCCCTTGTATTTAGATAAAGAGAGCTGTATGTCTGCCGAATCTGACAGTCCCCCAAATCCTCTCTTTGTTCCCCCGCCGATAATGGAGATCTTTTTTCCATGGTTACTTGCAAAACGGACGACTTCTGAAATTTCTTCCTCTGTTGTCGGGAAAACGGTGATGTCGCCGTTATTTCCAAGCAAGTGGTTCCATTCTGTTTTATGAAGCACTTTTTCATCTGGCAAGATGGCCGTTAAGTCTGCCGGCATGAACCTTCCTCCTTCGTTAAATAAGTAATTGCAGCAAACAGGAACGGAATAAGGTTATTCTGCTGTCAGTCTAGGAAGAATGGTTCTGGTGCAGACTCTTGTGAAGGATGGATTCTACGAATGTTAAATGTTCCAGCATGCAGGCTTTTGCCTGACTGGAGTGCCCTGAAGAAATGCTCTCGAAGATTTGCTCGTGGTGTTTGGAAATCGTTTTGACGGTTTCCGGGCTGCTCTGTATAAACCGGTGGAAATCAATCATTGAGTGTTTAATCGTTTCAGAAATGAATGTAACGAACTGCATCAGAAGCGGATTGCCCGTCGCTTTTGCAATCGCCGAATGGAAACGGTAATCGTCTTCCCAAGGGGAATCTCCTTGAGATTTCAATATATGCTTCATTTCAGCAAGGTCACGTTCGCTCCTGCTGCCAGCGGCCATCTCAGCCATTCCTGTCTCCACGATTTTTCGCACTTGGAAAAGCTCAGTCACCTTTTTGGGGTCGGAAAAATAGAGATTCTGATTAAAGATCCTGGAAGAATCAAAAGGGGTTACATAAGTGCCTTCCCCTTGCTTGACAGTAACTAAACCCTTTCCTTTCAGGACTGTAATGGCGTCACGGACTGCAGAGCGCCCAACGCCGAACTGGTCGCACAGCTCTCTGACAGAAGGAAGCTTCTCTCCGGGAGTTATCACTCCTGATGCAATCATCTCTTCCAGCTGCTCGCTCACCGTTTCAGAAACCTTCTTTGTGACAATTTTTTCAATATGCACGTTTCGCCCCTCCTTCCTTTTCGGATATCACATATCAGACAAGTTATAAATCTATTAAAACACGCCATTCGACAAACTTCAATTATTTTTTGAATTTACTGAAAAAACAGCCCTAAGGCTGTTCTCAGAAATCTTGAAGAACGATTTTTCCAATTGTCTTTCCGGACTCAATCTTTTTATGGGCTTTTTTCAGGTTATCAGCATTAATAGGGCTTAATGTTTCGTTCACTGTTGTTTTTAATGCCCCTTCCTCAATCAGTTTGCTGATTCTGTTCAAGAGGACCTGCTGCTGATCCATATCTTCTGTTTCAAACATCGCTCTTGTGAACATAAACTCCCATACAAATGCAGCACTCTTGTTTTTAAGAAGATTCAAGTCAAGAGGCTCTTTATTTTCCACAATGGAGCAGACCGTTCCCTGGGGCTTAATGATTTCACTCATTCCTTCCCAGTGCAAGTCTGTATTGTTCAGGCAGAAAATATAGTCAGGATCAGCGATGCTGAGATCCTCAATCTGCTTTTTCATCGGACGATGGTGATTAATGACAACATCTGCCCCAAGTTCCTTTACCCACTTCACGGTTTCATCGCGTGATGCGGTTGCAATGACATGAAGCCCTGCCCATTTGGCCAGCTGAACAGCTATTGAGCCGACACCGCCTGCACCGCCGATAATCAGCACGGATTTCTGCTGATTTCTGCTGCGGTCATCCGGATCTATGCCCATTCTGTCAAAAAGGCCTTCATAGGCTGTAATCGCAGTTAAAGGAAGAGCTGCCGCTTCCGGAAACGAAAGATTAGCGGGCTTTCTGCCAGTTATCCGTTCATCAACAAGCTGAAATTCACTGTAAGATCCCTGCCTCGTAATGCTTCCTGCATAATACACTTCATCTCCGGGTTTAAAATCCGTGCAGTCTGGACCGCATTCGACGACGATTCCGCTCGCATCCCACCCAAGAATTTTAGGCGTTTCTTCTTCCTGCTCCTTTGGCGCACGGACCTTCGTATCAACCGGGTTAACAGAAATGGCTTTAACCTCCACAAGCAAATCTCTGCCCTGAGGTTTTGGTTTTTCCATTTCCAGATCAATCAGGCTTTCCTCATGCTCAATCGGCAAATACTTATACAAACCTACTGCTTTCATGCCCCTCACTCCTTCGCATCATTTAAGATTAAGTATGCTTGCCTTGAAAAAAATTATCAAATGATACGGTTTGTGAAGAGTTGTGGGATAAGTGCCTTCAGGAACAGAAATGTCAGGTTTGATGGTTCTTTTCTTCTTGATAAGTGCCATCAAGAAGTAAGATTCCAGTTTTGATGGTTTCTTTCTGCTGGATAAGTGCCGCCAATGACACAGATATCAGTTTTGGTGGTTCCTTTCTGCTGGATAAGTGCCACCAAGAACAGAGATTCCAGTTTTGATGGTTCCTTTCTGCTGGATAAGTGCCACCAATAACGCAGATTTCAGTTTTGGTGGTTCTAAACTGCTGGATAAGTGCCATCAAGAACAGAGATTCCAGTTTTGATGGTTCCTTTCTGCTGGATAAGTGCCACCAATAGCGTATTTTACAGTTTTGGTGGTTCCTTTCTGCCGGACAAGTGCCATCAAGAACAGTGATCCCAGTTTTGATGGTTCCATTCCGCTTGATAAGTGCCATCAAGAACGGAGATTCTACTTTTGGTGTACCTAAACCGCCTCTTATCATCATCAAGAACACATCAAAAAACACCCCTCCGCATCGTGAGGGGTGCACCATATTATGCAAAAACCGGAACCTTAATCTCCACTTCCCGCCCTTGTTCAGAGGAGCGCAGAATGCCGTCGATAATCGCCTGGTTAATTAAAATTTCCTCTGCAGGGATCGGGGCAGGACGCTGCTCAATAATTGCTCCTACAAAGTCTCTTACTTTTTCATGGAAAATATCAATCTTGTGGTCGATAACCGGGATTGTCGTCTCAGCATGCTGGCCGGCTATATCATGGAACATGGAAATGCTCCCTATTCCGCCGTCCCACACACCGCTCCACGGTCCCGTACCTGCAGGCGTAAGTTTGAGTCCAGCATCTTTGCCGAGAAACAGCGTCGGACCGAGTGAATCCATATGCATCGCCCAGGAAATTTTAAAATTCAGCACTTTTCCGCCTTCAAGTCTGACCATCGCGACACCAAAATCTTCTACTTCAAATCGATCTGCTTCATGATGATAAAGAGGATTTGTTCCGAAATGATTTGATGTGTAGGCTGAAACGGTCAGCGGCTTTGGATAATTCAGTGCATGCAAGGCAAGATCGAGTGAATAGCAGCCGATATCAGCCATGGCTCCTGCACCGGCAAGATCTTTGTTTATAAAGGTACCTCCAGGCATGCCTCTTCTTCTTCCGCCGCCAGTCTGTATATAGTAGACATCTCCGAGCTGCCCTGATTGAATGATCTCTTTAATATTTTTCATATTCGGATCATAGCGCGGCTGAAAGCCAACCGATAGCATTTTCCCCGTACGGCGTGCTGTTTCAACCATGTCAATCGATTGCTGGAGAGTGACTGCTAAAGGTTTTTCCACTAAAACATGTTTGCCGGCAAGCAGCGAATCAATGCTAGTTCGGTGATGTGTGACGTTCGGTGTGCAGACACTTACACCATCAAGATCAAGCTCCAATAGATCCAGGTGATTGTCAAACGCATGAGCACCTTCAATTCCAAGCATCTGGATAAATTCCTGCGCTTTTCCGGGAACAACATCAGCCACTGCTGCAATGGTTACATCTTTCATTTGCTGATAAGCTTTTGCGTGCAGGACGGCAATTCCCCCGCTTCCGATTATTCCAATTTTAATGGTTGACATTAGCGATTCCCCCAGTTTTTTCTTCTTGAAAAATTGTTTTTAAATAGTCTATGGCTGTTTTGATTCCCTCTTGTTCTTTTGCGAGCGACCCCCAGTAGTTGTGATCCTCGAGCTCTATGCTGACAGGACCCGTGTATCCAAGCTGTTCAAGTTTGGCAGCTGTTTTTTTCCAGTCAACTTCCCCTTCGCCTGGAATTGTGTATCGCCATGGCCCTTCTGAAAAATCATATTTAGCGCCAAAAACGGAAGGCAAGTGGCCGGAATCGTATTGCTCCTGCTGGAGAAGCAATGTATCTTTTCCATGACAGTAAAGCACCTTCGAGCCGAACTCTTCCAGGAACTTCAGAGGGTCAATTCCGAGCCTGACCAAATGCGAAGGGTCATAATTTATGCCGAAATGGTTTGAAGGAATTTCCTTAAACATATATCTGAGAACCTCAGGAGTTGCTCCAAGTGTCGGGAAAAGCGGTGCAGGTCCAGGCCATCCTTCAAGCGCGATGTATAAATCGTGTTCCTCCGCGAGCCTTACGACTTCAGGAAATGTCTGTTTCCAAATCTCAAGCGAGCGGCTGACAGGCTGGAGACTGTCTTCAGGGACTAGACACATAAATATGACTTTTCCGCCTAATGTCGAGATTTCCTGAAATTGATTCTTCAAGGCAATTACAGCTTGAGCGCGTTTTTCTTCATCTTCACTGAGCAAGGCTGTACCGCCTACTGCTCCTCTTCCATCAATGGAGCCTGCCTCAAGACCATGATCAGACAGAATGTTTTGGACATCTTCATCTAAATAAGGCAGATCAAGAACGCCGATTCCGTTTTCTTTTGCCCATTTCGCTGTGTACTCCAGTCCTTTTGTCCCGAAATGCGGAGGAATTCTCATGCCGATTTTATTCTTCATCATACTTCACCATTCCTTTATATTTGTGTTTTATCCTTTAATTCCGCTGAAGGTAATTCCTTTAATAAACGTTTTTTGCAGGAAGAAAAACAGCAGGATAATCGGCAGCGTCATTAATGTCGACACGGCCATCATTAATCCCCACTCTGTTCCCCGCTGGCTTTGGAATTGCTGCAGACCAAGAGACAAGGTATAGGAAGCTTCATCTGTCAAATACAGGAGCGGACCGAGGAAATCTGTCCAGCTGCCCATGAACTGAAACAATCCGACTGCGAGAACCGCAGGTTTTGCAAGAGGCAGCATAATCTGCCAGTAGATTCTGAACTCGCCTGCTCCGTCAATTCTTGCTGCGTCCATAAGCGTATCAGGAAGACCGAGAAAGAACTGCCTGAGGAGGAATATGTAAAAAGGTACCCCGAAAAAGACCGGAACGATTAAAGGAAGTGGGCTCCCCACCCATCCAAGCTTTTCAAATAGGATAAACAAAGGGATCATAGTCACCTGACCCGGAATCATCATCACCGCAATCGTGATAATAAACAGCACATTGCTGCCTTTAAACTTAAGCTTTGCAAATCCATAAGCAACAAGCGGACACGTAATCACTGCCCCGATCGTGCTGAACACTGTGATGACAACCGTATTTTTCAAATAAGTAAAAAACGGAATATATTCAATTGCATCCGCATAGTTGCTCCATTTAAGCGGCGATGGAAGCCATTCAGGAGGGAACGTGAAAATCTGCGTCTGATCTTTGAGAGAGGTCGACAGCATCCAGATGAACGGCACCAGGAAAAAGACAGACATGATAATCAGCACGGTATGCGCAAAAAGGCTTTTTGACGTTTTTTTCTTCATTTCATTCCCTCCTTATTTGCCCTGATAGTGAACCCAGCGTTTTGAGGTGGAAAAAATAACAGCTGTCAGAAGCATGATGATGGCAAACAAGATCCATGCCATGGCAGATGCATAGCCCATTTTGAAAAATTTAAACCCGTTGTCATAGAGATACATCACATAGAAGGTCAGCGAATTTGCAGGAGTTCCCTGCCCCCCGGTAAGAGCGTAAGGCAAAGCGAATTGCTGGAACGCACCGATGACACCCATCACAAGGTTAAAAAAGATAACAGGCGTCAAAAGCGGAAGCGTAATATGCACCGTTTTTTGAAACCAGTTTGCCCCGTCCACTTCTGCTGCATCATAATAGTCTTCTGAAATATCTGTCAGCCCTGCAAGATAAATGACGACCGCCTGACCAATGCCCCACAGGGACATGATCACGATGGAAGGTTTTGACCATGTTTCGCTTCCAAGCCATGCGGGGCCTTGAATGCCAAAAAGGTCAAGCATTCCGTTGACAAGTCCAAACTGCGGATTAAGCAGCCACATCCACAGAACAGCAAGCGCTACTTGAGGCACTAGAGTGGGGAGGAAAAAAATCGTTCTGTATACGGTCATGCCTCTGATCTTCAAATTCAGAATCATGGCAAGACAGACCCCGAAAATAATGCTTAAAGGAACATATAAAGCGGCGAAATAAATCGTATTGGCTACAGATTTCCAAAATAAATCATCATTCATCAAATCCCTGTAATTCTGAAGGCCGACGAACTCGCCGGGCTGAAGAATGCTGTAAGTCGTAAAACTGAAATAGATGGAAGACAGTAAAGGAAAAGCGTAAAAAATAATAAGACCAAGAAGCCACGGGGTGACAAAGAGCCAGCCGTACAAGGATGTTTTGTTTCTCCATTTTTTCTTTTTAACAGCTGCTGCCTTATTAGCGGTAACCGAAGTGCTCAGTTCGGGCTGCTGCATTCTTACTTCCCTCCTTAGCGGAGGGGATTCTTTGGAGCAAGAATCCCCCAGGCCAATTATTTCAATGCTTTCTCCACTTTTTCATTTACTTTTTTAAGAAGTTCATCAGGCTCGCCATTTCCCCGTGTCGCATTTTCCACTGCACTGGCTAATTCATTCCAGTAAAGAGTTCCCTGCGTCATGACCGGTCTGTGATTGCTTGATGGCAGGATCTCAACAAACTCATTTAGAATCGGGTCATCTTTATAGCCTAATTCTTCATTGACAGAATCTTTGATTGAGAAATCTTTGGCAATGCCGCTGAAGATTTTCTGCCCCTCTTCTCCACTGAAAAACTTAAGGAATTCCCACGCTGCTTCTTTCTCTTTTGCTCCTTTCGGAATGACGACCGACCAGCCTCCCGACCAAGTCGAGTAGTTATCGCCTGTCGGAGTTGGTATCGGGAATACGCCGTATTCAAGATCAGGCTTAAATTTGTTAATAGCCGAAACTGTCCATGGTCCGCTGATTTTCATGCTGATCTGCTCTGTCAGGAACGGATCCATCGCGCCTGTCCCTTGTGAATTCGTAAAAGCAGTAATGTCTTCAATGTTGTATTTTTTTGCATAATCGGCAATCCATTGAAGCGCTTCAACATTTTTTGGATCATCAGCTGTTACTTCTTTTGTTTCAGGATTGTAGAAATCTCCCCCGAAAGCCCAGCCCCATCCATAGAACCAGCCTTGATCAAGCCATGGAATGAAACCGATTTGGGAAAAGCGTTTTCCATCTTTAATCGTCAGTTTTTCAGCTGCATCTTCGAGTTCCGCGATTGTTTTTGGAGGATTTTCCGGATCAAGCCCTGCTTTTTCAAAGTGTTTTTTATTGTAGTAGACGAGCCTTGAATCTGTAGTTGTCGGCAATCCGTAAAGTTTATTTTCATATGACGCTTCTTCCCATGCAAAAGGGTAGAACTGGTCTTTTGTAATTTTATCTTTTTCAGCAAGATCACTTAAATCTTCAAGTGAACCCTGTGCGGCCCACGAAGCAATTTCAAAGCGGTCAAAGTAGGCAACATCCGGGGGATTTCCACCCGCAATAGATGACAGGAGCTTCTCATTAGATCCTTCACCCTGGTTGGCAATGTAAACGGACTTGATTTTAATATCCGGATGTTTTTTTTCAAATGCTTTTACAACCTCATTTACAGCATCACCAGTAATATCAGTCATCGGATGCCAAAATGTGATCGTCGTTTTTCCATCTTCGCTTTTACTAGAAGATGATTCAGAGCTGCATCCTGCTGCGACAAGCAAAAAACAAATCATTACTGCTGTAAGTAAACTTTTTACACACTTCATCAAAACTCCCCCTGTTTTAAATGAATGGAAAACGGTCAACATAACCTCCCTCCAAATTTATAAAAGCGCTTACAAATAACATAATGACTTGTCATGTTGATATGTTTTATAGTTAATATATTAATTGGTTAAGAATTTATAAGTCAACCTATTTTTTCTGAATTTTTAAAAATAAAAAAATAGGCCTGCATATTCAGGCCTAGTATATAACGCGGTGCATCGGTTTCTCTGTTTCCCCCTCAACGATCTTATGAGGAACAAAGATATGCTGAACGGCAAACTTGTGATCAGACATCTTTTCCATCAGAAGATTTACCGCATTACGGGAAATTGTCCACTCATCCTGCTTAATATGAGTGAAATGAATTCGGCCGTTGCCGGGAGAATCAAAGCAGACGACTGAAATATCTTCCGGGACTTTCCTGCCTGCTGCACGAAGTCTTTCAACCGCGAGTTCTGCGATCGAATGCTCGCACGCAGCCACGGCTGTAAGATTTTTATGCTTTGCAAAATAAGAATCAAGTTTAAGAATATCTTCCTTAAAAATATCAGGATCTCCTGCACTGTGAATAGGCATGCTGTTTTTTATTTCGGTCAGAATATACTCTCTGTTAAGCTTAACTCCGTACTCGGAATGCGCAAGCTGAAATCCCACGATGCGTTCTTCAATTGCTGTCGTGCCGTCCGGCGGCGGAGACAAAAAGCCGATTTCTTTATGGCCGAGGTCAAAGAGATGCGCAGTGAGCTCCCCTGCTGCTTTTTGATGGTCCGTGCAGACAAATGAGGCGGGTATCCCTTTAATAAAGCGGTCAATGAGAACAACGGGAAAATTTCTTGAAACAAGCTCAAGCAATTTGTTGTTCACATGCTCTCCATGAACAGGAAAAACGATCAGGCCCTCTGCCCCGATGTCAAGAAATTCATTCACGGCACGTTCTTCGATTTCTTTTTTCCCGTAACTCATTTTGAACAAAACCGTAAAACCATAGTCACTGCAATGTTTTTCAATCCCTTTTACAAGATCCATTCCGTAGCTTTCATCAAAGCCCGGGAGAATAAAACCGATCAATTTGCGGTCCTGACTTTTGCGTTCAGCAGGAGGTGCAGCATCCGTCCCCGTGCCAGCATACGTAACAAATGAACCCTTCCCCTGAATTCTTTCAATATAATGTTCTTCTGATAAGAGATCGAGTGCTTTTTTTGAAGTAATTCTGCTCACTTCAAATTGCTCTGCCAATTCTTTCTCAGAGGGAACTTTTTCACCATGTTTTAGGGTGCCGCTTTTTATTTGATTCAATAAAGATTGATACACCTTCAGATAAAGAGGGTTAAAAGTTGTCATATCGTCACCTTTCTATGGTTGTTATATTCAATATAACAACTTTCTTCGGGTAAGAAAAGTAATTTTTACCGAAAGATTACACCCGGATATGTTTAGCCCTCTGCGGGATGCTTACCCACTTTTTATCTATGGCTGATTGTTCGATTGCATCAAGAATGAGCTGATTTTGCAGGCCGTCAAAGAAATCAGGCTTTTGAGATTTCTTTTTTGAAATCGCTTCCATTAGTTCGGATATTAAATTGACGAACGTATGCTCATAGCCAATAATATGACCGGCCGGCCAGTAAGCATCAGCAAACGGATGTACTTCCTCTGTGCAATTGATGACCCTGAAGCCCTGCAGACCTTCGTCATCTTCCGATAAATAAACATGAAGATTGTTCATATTTTCAAGGTCCCATTTAATCGATCCATACTCGCCATTAATTTCAAAACAATTGCGGTTTCTGCTGCCTGCTGCAAACCGAGTTGCTTCAAAAACCCCCATTGCCCCATTTTCAAATCTTGCGATAAACGAGGCAGCATCGTCTACATCCACTACGCCCGTTTTTCCAGGTTCATTTTCAATGGGCCTTTCTTTTATAAAGGTTTCCATAGCCCCGACGACTTCTGTCATTTCACCTACTAAAAACCTTGTAAGGTCAATAATGTGCGCGCCAATATCACCGAGGGCTCCAGATCCTGTTATTTCTTTTTTCAGCCTCCATGCAATCGGAAAGTCAGGATCCATGAGCCAGTCCTGCAAATAGGTAGCCCTGACATGATAGATTTTTCCGAGCCTGCCCTCTTCAATCAGCTTTTTGGCATATTGAACGGCAGGAGCAAAGCGGTAATTATGGGAAATCATATGAATAACACCGTTTTTTTCAGCGGCTGCAAGCATTCTCTCAGCTTCCTCCGCATTTAGAGCAAGAGGCTTCTCGCAAATGACATGTTTTCCAGCCTCTGCCGCAGCTATCGCAATTTCAGCGTGTGAGTGGTTTGGAGTTACTATATCAATTAAATCAATGTCATCACGCTTAATCAATTCTCTCCAATCCGTTTCATAGCTCTCAAATCCAAGTTCTTTAGCGGCTTTCCTTACACCCTCTTCATTTCTTCCTGCGATTGCCTTCAGAACAGGTCTTGCTCTGTCAGGAAAGAAAAACGGCACATTTCGATATCCAAGACTGTGAGCCTTCCCCATAAATTTATACCCAACTAAACCTACTCTGATTTCTTTCAATACAATCACCAGCCTTCACTTATAGTTGATATAAAAAAACTGTCATTATATTGACTAATTAGTCTTCCGCATTGAAAATCCTTTTTTTAGACGTCGAAATTTTTTAAAAAACAGATAAAGGAAGCCCTGCAAGATATGCAAGGCTGTCTAAATACTATTCTGACAAAATGCTTTCAATCTGTGAGAGCTCGTCTTTAGTAAATTCAAGATGATTCAAAGCCGCTACATTTTCTTCAATCTGGCTGACTTTGCTTGCGCCAATCAAAGCTGAGGTTACACGTCCTTCCCGCAGGACCCATGCCAGTGCCATTTGCGCAAGATTCTGTCCGCGGTTTTCAGCCAGTTTGTGCAGCTTTTTAATTTTTCCGACAAGCTCTTCCGTTACGCGCTCTTGCGAAAGAGCTCCTGTTGCTTTTGCCGCGCGTGATTCCTGAGGAACGCCTCCGACGTATTTATTTGTGAGGATGCCTTGCTCAAGCGGACAAAATGCAATCGAACCTACCTTATTTTCCTGCAGCACATCCTGCAATCCGTCTTCAATCCAGCGGTTCAGCATGGAATAGCTTGGCTGGTGAATCAATAGCGGCGTTCCGAGACGGTTCAGGATTTTCACCGCTTCTTCTGTCTGCTCTGCAGAATAACTTGATATTCCCACGTACAGGGCTTTTCCCTGACGGACAATCTGATCGAGTGCTCCCATTGTTTCTTCCAGCGGCGTATGAGGATCCGGCCGGTGAGAATAAAAAATATCTACGTAATCCAGTCCCATTCTTTTTAAGCTTTGATCAAGACTTGAAATCAAGTATTTCTTTGAGCCCCATTCCCCGTAAGGCCCGTCCCACATCCGGTACCCGGCCTTAGATGAAATAACCAGCTCATCTCTGTATGGCGCGAAGTCCGTTTTAAGAAGCTGTCCGAACATTTCTTCTGCAGAACCAGGCGGCGGCCCGTAATTATTGGCAAGGTCAAAATGAGTAATCCCGAGGTCAAAAGCTCGTCGCAGCATGGCACGCCCATTTTCAAAAGAGTCAACCCCGCCGAAATTATGCCAAAGCCCAAGCGAGATTGCAGGCAGCATCAACCCGGAATTCCCGCAGCGGTTATACGTCATCGATTCATAGCGATCGGAATTAGCAAGATATGTCATATGTATTTCCTCCTTTGTCGTCTTCTTTAGTATCGTAATGGAAGAAAGCGGTTTCGTAAATGAAAAAGACTTCAGGCAAACCATATTCGATCGATTGAACTAAAAAAGAACTCTCAGAAATGAGAGTTCTCAGCAAATAGAATCTGTTGGTTTAGGGTTTTTCAGTCCGAAAATCGGCCTGATAAATAAGGCGAGGAATGTTCCAAGCATAGCCATGACCATCCACACCCAGCCATGAAGACTGAATGAAGCAATGCCTCCAAAATAGGCACCGATATTGCATCCGAAAGCAAGACGGGCGCCATAGCCCATAAGCAGGCCGCCGATAATCGATGCACCGGCTACACCGGGTTTAATTTTTCCCGGCTTAAACGATCCTTGCGCGGCAGCAGATATGAATGCGCCAAGGATGATGCCGAAATTCATGACACTTGTTGAATCCGCAAGAACGGTTTTTGTTAATGCCGCTCCGTTTGCACCGGTGAAATAACCCCATGATGACACGTCAATTCCTGCTGTCATCAATGCTTTTCCTCCCCAAAGGGCAAAAGCTGACGTGATGCCCCAAGGGTTTCCCCTGATAGACAGCGTCAATGCATTCAAAAGCGCGAGAATGATCGCTGCTGCAAATAGAGGCCATGATCCGCGGAGAATCTTTTTCCATCCCTTTACAGTCGGAAGCTGTTTCATCATAGGCGGATTTTTCTTTTTGGCTATCTGTATGGTGATCCAGTAAATAAGAGCAAATAATGCGAGCTGGACGATAAGTGCACCGCCATAGCCGAGACCCGTGGATGTTGCTAGAGAGACCGGCGGAAGGGCTGGCATATCTTCCATCCAGAAAGTAAAATGGTAGGCTCCAATGACAGATCCCGCAATAAAGGATACAAGTGTCAGGATCATGGATGATGATCCGCCGCCCACTGAATAAAGCGTTCCTGAAGCGCAGCCGTTGCCCAGCTGCATGCCGATGCCGAACATAAATGCGCCTACAATGACGCTTACTCCCACAGGAGATACGTATCCTGCAGGAGCTGTTCCTGTGAAACTGAAACCTGTGCTTAATATGATGGCAAATAAGACGGATGCAATGGCGAGCATCAGCATATGAGCCTGAAGCCCCTGAACATTTCCTACAGACACGAGTCGTCTGAATGCAGAAGTAAAGCCGAATCGTGCATGAAGCAAAGTGGCACCAAGAAGCAATCCGATTATATATAAAACGCTCTGTGTGCCTCCTGCTGCCAGTAAAATGGCTGCAAATAGCAGAACCGCTGCAAGCAATCCTGCGGCAACAAGCGGTTTTTGAACAGGCTTCATTTCGGATACAACGGTTGTTTTAGCCCGTGAAGGTGAATGAAATGCTGTTTCAGCCATATTTAAAACTCCTTTTCATATAAATTTAGTCGGAATAACATGTGCTATTACCATAACGCGTCTTCAATCATTTGTAAACCGGATTGCTCATAGTCAGAACATTATAATACCTGATTGGTTGAATGAAAAAATCCCAGGCGTGAATCTGGGATTTTAAACAGCTCCGGTGAATGGATTTTTCCATTCCATCAGGGCGGCAAAGTTGCATGATTCATCATCTTCAAGATAGTCCGGGATGACAGACAGCGGAGTTCTTCCGCATCGAAGCAGAAACGTCAGGACGGGGTCTTTCAGGTTTCCTTTCACTACTTCTTTTACATACTCATCCGGAGTGAGATGATCTGAGTGCTGTCTGTAACCCGGCATTCTCCCTCCGCCGACCAGCCGCTTCAGATTAAGCTTCACAACCGTTTCATACATGGAAAACATAAGCCATTTCCCAAGGCCCAGCTTTCTGTACTTTGGCCTGACGCTGATATCAACAACATAGAGCGTATCTCCGTCCCGCTTGTGACTGCGGGTGATATAGCCGCTGTCTGTTATGTCTTCCCACGTATGATGGGGCTTTTCAGGATCAAAATGAACGCGCAGAGCTGTCATTGATCCTGCGATTTCGCCATTTGCTTCTATACAGAGAGCGCCCTCCGGAAATAAATGCACATGCTGCTCAAGCTGTTCCTTTTTCCACCATAGATCAGGAGGAAACGGCGGCGGAAAACTTTCCTTTTGAACCTGAATCAGTGAATCAAAGTCATTTTTCTCATAGTTTCTTACGACTGCTTTAACAGGAACACTGTCTTCGAAAACAAAAAATTCTTTTCTGTACAAGGATTCTCCTCCTTACAGCAGCGTACGGTCCCCCTGCTTTGCTTCCCAATCGGGATATAAATCGGTGCGGCGGTCGCGCCACGTTGTAACCGATCCGCTTGCACGCACTTTGTAAAGAAGTTCTAAATCAAGGTCAGCGGTTACGATCATCGGCTGATTAATTTCGCCTTCTGCAGCAAGCCCCTTTGGAGGAAACGGAACATCATTCGGTGTAATGATGGCAGCCTGACCAAAATTCCCTCTCATGAAATCGACAGTCGGCAGTGAACCGACAGTCCCAGTCGTCACAACATACACCTGGTTTTCAATCGCGCGGGCATGGCTTGTGTAGCGGACGCGGTGAAATCCGTGGCGGTCGTCTGTACATGAAGGGCAGAAAATCACATCAGCACCCTTTGCTTTTGCGATCCGCACGATTTCAGGAAACTCAATGTCATAACAAGTCAGCATGGCAATGGTCCCTTTGTCCGTTTCAAACACCCGGAGCTCATCACCCGGCGTCATATCCCATTCATGGACTTCTGTCGGAGTGATGTGGAGCTTTGCCTGCTCTGCCACCCGTCCGTCCGGATAAAACAGATGAGCAACATTATAAAGACGCCCTTCTTTTTTAATTACATGTGTCCCGCCGATGATGTGCATGCCTGTATTTGCTGCGAGACCTTTAAAAAGCTCCAGATACTGCTCTGTATAATCAGGAAGTTCATCAATTGACAGTGCCTGTCCCTCAGCATTCCCGATAGACATTAGCTGAGTAGTGAAAAATTCGGGAAAAAGAACAAAATCCGTTCCAAATTCCTCTGCGGTTTTAATATAGTGCTCAACCTGATCTGCAAATTCTTTGAAAGAGTGAATGGTGCGCAAATCATATTGAACGGCAGAAACTCTAAGCTGCATGGAGTTCATCTCCTTTTCCTAAGTGATGTCAAAAACAAAGATATAAATATTATTAAGCATGAGAGAAGAACTTACAAGAAGAATGTCCTGACAAACTGACTGCATCAGATGACAATGCGGAGGGGAAAATAATGAAAATGACGGAAAATAGAGGGATTTCATGTTTTCGAAATATGATTTTACTAAAAAAAAGCTCTTTCTTTATATGATCCTTAACGTCCTGATGATCAGCCTTCTGGTTATTGAGTCCATGTTTGAAATCACTGCTTCCAGTATAATCATGATCACTCTCATTACAGCTGTCCTTGCTGTCTGTTATTATTTCCTGTTTGAATTTATCGTGGCTGTACCAAAAACAGAAGAAAGGCTGCAGAGCATTTTTATTGGTTCAGGTCTTCTTCTGATGCTCATCATTACAGGATATGCTAACCTTTATTTTCAAATTTATGGATTTTATGGTGATAAAGCCTTTAAATTTTCAGGTGAACAATTATCGGGGAACGACTTTTTATATTACAGCATAACGACCTTTACAACCACTGGTTTTGGGGACATTACCTCTATAGGGGTAATCTCAAATGCTGCGGCAGCTTCAGAAATGCTGATGGGGTTTATCGTAAGCACCCTGTTTATGGCGGTCATTACTTCAAAGCTCGTCACAAACCTAAAATAAGCCTGAAGAGATTCAGGCCTTTTAAGAAGCACTTATAGGGAGAGCAATCGTAAAAGTTGTCGTCATTTCATCAGACTGACACGAAATGCTGCCGCCGTGGCTTTCGATGATTTTT
Organism: Metabacillus sp. cB07; assembly: GCF_016839225.1. NCBI lineage: Bacteria > Bacillati > Bacillota > Bacilli > Caryophanales > Bacillaceae > Metabacillus > Metabacillus sp. cB07. The sequence goes on from NZ_CP069296.1 coordinate 2,105,641, forward strand.
CTGCAAATATACAGGCCAATGCCTGTGCCCAATTCTTTTGTTGTAAAAAAAGGCTCAAAAATCGTTTCAATCTGTTTTTGGGGAATCATCGGTCCGTTATTTGAAATATGTACGTATGCCCTGCTGCTGTCTTCTTTAAAATCAATGGTTATCGTTCTGTTGACGTTCATCTTCTGAAGAGCGTCAATTGAATTGAGCATCAGATTTAAAAACACCTGTCTCAGTTCATCTCTGCTTGCATAAACGGATGAATTTTTTTTAGGACCCTCCTGCACTTTGACGCTTCCGTCCAGCAGACTGGGGTACATAAAGGCGAGAACTTCATCAAGCAATTCTCCAAGCTTTAAATATTCGCGCTTGCTTTCAATCGTCTCTTTTTTGGAAGCATGCAGAAACTGCGACACGCGGAAGTTAAGCTGGTCAACTTCATGGCTGATGATGTCAAGGTATTTCAGATTCGGATGATCGCTTTGCATGAGTTTAATAAACCCTTTTACAGCCGTCAGCGGATTACGGAACTCATGAACAAAGCTAGAAGACATCTGCCCGAGAATCGTCAGGCGCTCTTTATGGCTCTGATCGATAAATGAGATCTTCTCCTGAAGAATTTCTTCTTTTACCTCAGTGTACTTCTTTACGGCAAAATACGAAAACTGATCAAAAAGTATGTTGATTTCTTCAATAAAAGGCTGAAGTTCTTCCCTTGAGATGCCGGAACTCACAATGTAACGGATAACCTCGCGGCGGCCAAGGTTAACATTGTTGATAAAATCGCCGATATTAACATTAGCTTCCACTCTTTCAAGTGCGACCTTGCTGGCAAGAACATCAATTTCATCCGAACTCAGCGGCTGAACAATGGTCTTTTTCACAAGGTCGTACATTCTCATCCCGTTTTTTTCAACTTCTTCCTGATGCAAATCATCATCTGATATGGTAATTTTCTGCCGCCATGCAGAGATAAAAGTGGAGATGTTTTCATCTAGAAACCGGATTAATTCATCTGTAGCTGTCATGTGTAAAAGCACCCCTGATCATGCAAGAAAATCGTATCTATTTTTCCTTTCTTTAGGCTGATGAATATACAGGTCTAAAGTTTGGAATATTTCTTCTATACTATACAATTTACATTCTATCATAAGATGAAATGATTAGGTTAATACGAATTTCACTTTTATATCACTGCGTGAAAAAAAAGGCCGGTAACTAATTTGAAGAATTTCAGCTGGTGATCATAAAAAAAATGGCATCCGCTTAGGATCCCATTTCTTCATCTGGAGCTTTATGTTCCGCTTGTTTTACAAGTTCAATCAGTCCTCGAATTGCAAGCAGTGTAAACGTCACACAGCCGAACGTATGAAAAATCGTCCACTTTTTCCAGTGAAACAGGTTCGTCGTCCTTTCCAAATACCACTGCCCTATGGACATTGGCACACTCCAGGTAAGACTTTTCAGCAGAACCATCGGCAGTCTGTCTTTATAGCACTGTCTGATCCAAAAAACACTCAACAGCGGGAAAAAGAGAAAATCATATAAAATATTGGTTTTATAAATATGCGGTAATGGCCGGACAGGATAAGCAATCCGCTTTGTCCTGACATAAAACACATCCATCAGTGTCGAGATGACGCCTTTTCCGAGAAAGATAATCAGCACTTCTTTTAAAGCTGATCGTTTCATCGCAAAAGGAAATAATACCACACACAAACCAAAAAGGCCTTTCAGCATCTTTTTCTCCATTTAACGACCCTGCCCTTGCTCTTTTTGGTTAGTTTGAGCAAATCAGTAAAAAAGATGCATTTATTTCCTGCTAAAACTTAATAATCCTCATGACAGTCCTCCCAGGTACATCATTTGCAGAGGTTCCTCATGGATTCTGCCTGTGTTTTCAAATACAGAATAGACCTTCGCATTGGGCCTGGAACTGATGCATTTAAAAACTTGTCCGTCTTTAAAATGCACGGCTGCCCCATCTTCCATGCCGAATCCTGGCATCATGCTGCCAGAGCCCACGAGATCATGAAATGAGGGTCTTCTCTTTTCCTCGCCATCATAATGAGGACAAATACTTCCCTGAATAAATCCCAGTCCATTTATTTTGTACAGCGGAGCATTTAAAGGATCAGTCAAAACCTCTTCAAACCAGCAATTTGCTCCAGCACTTAGCCCTGCAAGGACTGTGCCGTTTTCATATGCTCTTTTAAATAGAAGATCGAGTCCCCATTCTTTCCATAAAACAAGCATATTCCGGGTACTTCCTCCGCCCACGTAGAAGATATCCTGGGACATGACGAAATCTTCAAGATCCTTAAAGTGCGGATCAAATAATGCAAGATGATCGGGTTTACAGGCCATTGAATGAAAAGTATGATAAAACCGTTGAATATACCCATCCTGATCTCCGCTTGCTGTAGAAACGAAACATATTCTCGGATTCGGTTTCAGTGATTGATTCAGAATATAGTGATCCAATAACAAATTATCAGGTTCCATTGAAAAACCCCCGCCGCCCATCGCAATAATCTGTTTCATCCTTTTCCTCCCTCTTTTTAAAGCAGCACTTCCCTCAAAAGCAGCCCCAAAGCTATGCCAACAAACATCGAAGTCAAAGTCCCAAGCAGGAAATACTCCGCCCAGTTCCGGTCATCCATCTGCTTAAAACGGGCAATTGATTTTGCCGTCACAATGAAACCAATGGCCGGATATGCACTGTAAAACGTCAAAATCAGCACAAGCAGCCTTTCAATATACCCGATCAGCTTTCCTCTGGACAAATCATGTTTATTGAATGTGAAATACGTATACTCCTCCGTCAATCCGCCTGCTGCATTCATCTTATCTTCTTTTCTCTCGTTCTTAAATGCGTAGCGCCCTTCAAACGACAAGAGCTGAGCAGGCAGCGTCCCGAGCACCATCCGGATGACATGACCGCTTACACTGGTAGTAACAATTAGGATAATGGCAATAAATAAAAGGGCGTTCGGTACACTCAGTGAAGATTTCTCCGTTATCAGCGTAATTCCTTTTTCGGCAATTGCGCTGAAGGATACATTTAAAAAGAACGAACATCCTAACACAATCATGGCAAGATGCAAAAACTGATCACCAAGAAAATAGAAAAGATTTTTCATATTTTGCTTGTCAGTCGTCCCGTCCAGCAGTTTCAGCTTAAGAAAATCTATGACACCATGAGTAGCGATAATAAAAACCAATGGCAGAACAACATTCTTCACCGGATTTGCCATCTCGAATTCGGTTAGCCAGAAACATAGCAAAACAGGCAGGAGAAGTAACGTATGGTGCAGCAAATGCTTCCTTAAATACTTCCTTTTTTCCCTGACCATCGCATCAGTCTGCAGCAGAAAATCAGCCGTTAAATGGGCAAGAATAAGACTGAGTACAATCATACGCTTTCATCCCCCTCCCTTTTCGAAAACCAATCGGATGACGAACTCTGCAAGCTTGAGCGAATTGACGTTATCAGCTTGTCAGTTGACGAATCATCAAATGCCTTATGTTCGATAGAATCAAGAACAGCCGTGACATTTTTGAAAATCATCACCAGCTCCTCCCCTTTTCCCTTTTTAAAATGGCTCGAAATTGTCGATGGCGACTTGCTCAGCATCGAAGCAGCCTTCCGCTGCTGACGGTAAATTTCCACTAGAGTATACACTTTCTTCTGCAGGTCCGTCTGGTCCTTAACGAGCGTATGCCTGACTTCCAGAAGAGAATTTAAGAGCAGCTGTGTTTCATACAGATCATCACGTAAGCGGAACGCAAACTGGGCTTTTCCTGCACCTTCACGTTTCAGTTCATCATTCGCCTCTCTGGCCTGCTTCATCAGCGGATGTATCCACGTTTCTACATTAAGATCCGCAGCCCTGCTGTCAACCTCGCCAAACGAAAGACCAAAATACGGCGGGTGCTCCGCCTTCGTCCAGCAGACACTAAGAAAATGTGCAGCCGCGTACGCCGAAGCATAGCCCTCCGATATAAAAATCACCTCATCCCCCCTGCGATGCTTTATAATTGCCTGATTACCAGTCCACTCCGTCAGCCAGGAAGTGATTTTATTCAAATAGGCAGATAGTTCTTTTCCTTTGCCTTCCAAAGAAGAATTTCTAATATCCATGATAAACACAGAGCACGGGTAACGATTCAAGGAACATGCCTCCAAAGATTCGATTATATGATCTAATGTAGCAGATGTTCGATTAAATGGTCAAACTCTTAACAGATTCTATCATTTTATCGAATTTTTTTATCAATTAAAATCTTTAATAGGACTTTATTTGTACGTTAAAAAGAACTATAATGATAGTTATAAAGAACTAAATGCTGGATGAAGCAGTCTTTGCTGAGATTACTTACCTCTTTTGTTCTTTATAAAGAAAATATCGGGAGAAGGTATGAATTATGAGCACATCTAATCGTCCAATGGTAGTAAGTCATCAGCCAATCGTGTTTGAAACGGCACAAAGCTGGAATAAGGGTCATGGGAACTTAGATCATCCTGGCAAGGGAAATGGCGGAGTTAATTATCCAAATCCCCCTTACACCGGTCCACGTCACGATAATGGCGGCGGAAAGGGAAAAGGCAAAGGAAATTAATTGAGTTTATGGAGAAGGTCAACCTGTTTGACCTTTTTCCCTAAGGAGAATCATAATGGTCCATTTAAATAAAGTTATTGGGGAACACATCTTTTCATTTCAATTTAATGATCGTTCATTGACTGCATTTTTTCAAAAACAATTTAAAACATGCGCAGATGGAAAGTCAGCTGATATAAATGTGGTTATCTGCAAAGGATACGGAAGACCATTTCTCAATTATGACGTGAAAGTCATGAAAAATGAGAAACAAATTGTTTTTAAACGGGCAGATTACAAAATTACTGCAGACCCCTCCTACTCCTATGCGGAAATTTCAGTTTACGATGAACTTGCATTAAAGCATGCACTTATGAACTTATACAGTTCATATATCGTTCATAAAAACTGGGGTATACTTCTCCACTCTTCCTGTGTTTTGGAAAAAAATCACGCTCACATTTTCACGGGACATTCCGGCGCCGGAAAATCTACGGCTGCCATGCTTTCCCATCCGCGTCCTCTCTTTTCGGATGAAGCAACTGTTCTGAAGATTGATGCCGCTCAAGTAACAGCTTTTGATTCTCCATTCAGAAGCGAGCTGCATGGCTCTGCACTAGTTCCATTTGCTGAATTAAAAAGCATTAACCTGCTTCATCAGTCTCTAGTTATTGAGCGGAATCAGATTTCAAAATCAGCTGCAATGATGGCACTTTTCGATAAAGTCTTCTACTGGCCAAGCGATAAATCAGAAACAAAAAGAATCCTTACTAATTTAAAGAACCTTGTTGAAAATACTGAGATTTTCAACCTCTATTTTCAAAAAAATAACCAATTCTGGGAGATGATTTTATGACGAAAATGTATAAGCAGGCGCCTGACTGTGAAACAGTTGAAGTGGATGGGGAATGGATTATTTTACATACAGAAAACTTTACCGTTACTAAACTGAACGAAAGCGGGGGACTCTGCTGGTCGCTCTTAAAGGAAAAGACTTCAGCTGGTGCTCTATTAAAATCCATTAGACCATTTTCTGCACACTACACAAAAACAGATATTCAACTATTTCTTGATGAATTAACTTCATGCGGACTGATAGAACATGCAAGTCAATGAAGCTACGATAATCTTATTAAAAAGGACCATTGAAAATCAAGGATGGATCGAGCTTCCCTCTGAAGGATTCAGTATGTATCCTTTTATCCTGAGAGGAGATGTATGCAGATTTGGTGTATTTGAAACCGTCAGTAAAGGAGAAATCCTGCTTTTTCACACAGCTGAAGGAAGGTTAGTTGCTCATCGCTACTATAAGAAAAAAGAGGAGCACTATTTTTTTAAGGGCGACACAAACGAATGCATGGATTCGCCCGTACAAAAAGGACAAATCATCGGAAAATTGATCTCCATTAAGAAGAAAAAGATGGTTGTCCAAATGGATCGATTCTTTCCGAAATCCTATGGCTTTGCCGTTTCATCAACACATTTAACTGCAAGGCTTTTTCGGTTTTTACTGAGGAGAAAGCTTGGAGATGACTCGTATGTTTAGCAGGCTTATAACTTTTAAAAAAATGTTCTTAATTGAAGACATCAAACGAACGTTTGCTCTTTTGGGCCCGTATCTTATAAAGTACAAAGCCTCTTATTTCGCACTCTTTACAATAACGATATTACAAATTTTTTTAACGCTTGGCTTTGCCTGGTTTTTCGGTACAATGACGGACGCGGCTGTTCAAAACAGGATGGATGTATTTAAATGGCTTGTTCCTGCAGGAATTGGATTATTAACTGCGAGTTTGACTCTTTCTTATCATTACACGATTTTAGAAAGCAAGACCATCAATGTTATAAAATTAGAATTAAAGGACAAAGTCCTTACTCATATTCTCCATATGTCCCCTTCAAAAATGAACAGCCTGCGTACTGGGGACCTGATGACACATTTTACAAACGACATTCAAAGCACAGAAGGAGTCATTGGAAGCAACTTGCTTTACCTCCTTCAGCTGCCCTTAACTTTTATTGCTGTAACTGTTTATATGTTTCAAATTAACTGGCAAATGTCTTTAATTGGATTTGCCGTCATACCTGCAGCCATTTTCGTTGGAGGATTTTTTGGGATTTTGCTTAGAAACAACAGCAGAACAATGTTTTATCAAATAAGCAGCATCAACAGCTCCCTGCACGATATTTTTCAAGGAATGCCAGTTATCCGTTCTTTTCTTCTCGAGAAAAAAATGGCTCACAAGCAGCAGCAATCTAATCGTGCTCTTTATCAGCTGGAGATGAAAAATGCAAAATTACGGGGCTCGTTTTATATAGGAGGAGAGGCTATTACTTCTATTACCTATGTAACTGGCCTATGTCTTGGAGCGTATTTCGTCTCTCAATCTATGATGACAGTTGGTTCGCTGCTGACATTCGTCACTCTTATGCAGCACTTAATTTCCCCTCTGACAGGTCTGGCAGGAACATGGGGAAATTTTCAAAGCTCTGCAACAGCTGTAGAAAGACTATCTGCCGTTTTAAGTGAGCCGCATAAAAGCCATGATGCTGTCTTGAAGCAATCACGATTTAGTGGAGATATCATGCTTAAAGATATTTGTTTTGCATATGAAAGAGAGGAAGTTATTCAAGACTTCTCACTAAACATCCCAGCGGGAAAAACAGTTGCAATAGTCGGGCCAAGCGGAGCGGGAAAAACAACCCTCTTTCAACTCATACAAGGGTTTTACGAGCCACTTGCTGGAGATATTTTGCTGGATCATATACCCTTCTGCAAACTGAATAAATCTGAGATTAGACGGGCATTTTCTTTTGTCGCTCAGGAAACCTTTCTCTTTTCGGGCACTATAAGAGACAATCTCCTTCTTGCTAGAAGTGGAATAACAGAGCAAGAAATGATCGAAGCAGCAAATACTGCCAATATACACGAATTTATCATGACACTGCCAGATCAATATGAAACGGAAGTCGGGGAAAGAGGAGTTCGCTTATCCGGGGGCCAAAAACAGAGGCTGTCTATTGCAAGAGCCATATTAAAAAATGCACCTATCCTGCTTCTTGATGAAGCTACCTCAGCCTTGGACACTGAGAGTGAGGAATATATAAAGCAAGCACTACTGGCCATGCCAAACAAAACAACTCTTATCATCGCCCATCGCCTTTCAACTATCCAGCATGCAGATTTAATCGTTGTAATGGATCAAGGCAAAATTGTGCAGAGCGGAACACATCAAGAATTATCATCCAAACCTGGGATGTATAAACGACTACTGGGTACTCAGAATGCAGTGGAAGATTATCCGCTCGCTAGGCAAATTTTTTCATAAGGATGAAATTCACATGATTATTCCATTTATAGAGTCCATATATAACCACTCTTCATTGAGACAGAACGACTTTGACTACCATAAGCTTAAGGATGATATTCAGCATTTTTCAATCGAGCCGCAAATCTATGCACTGTTAAACAAGAAGGCATGCTTAGATGACACACCCGCTTTTTTCGTGCATTTTTTGAAAAAAGGGAGTGAAACAGCATTTATTCAAAACCTTTTTCTAAAAAGTCAAATGGAAAAAGTTCTGTGCCGCTTTGAAGATCAGCAAATCGAAACAATTCCATTAAAAGGTGTCTACTTTTCAGAAACATACTTTGGCCATTTGGCTGCGAGATCAACATCTGATATCGACTTGCTGATCCGAAAAAAAGATCTAAAAAAAATTGACAATATTCTGAAATTGTCCGGATTCACACTTGAATCGGATGGACCTAAAAATCATTTCCATTGCAGCTACATAAAACATCTACCTGGCTCCGAAATCCCGCTGCAAGTGGAAATCCATTGGGACATTTTAAAAGAAAACACATCCAGTTTCGACATAAATACCTTTTGGGAGTCATCCATACCAATTTCTCCAAATCGGTACATTAAGCATCTCTCCCATCAGCATACATTTTACCTAATGGTCCTGCACGCCTGGCGCCACAACCTTGACTCGTTAAGACACTTCCTTGATATTCTGCAAGTGACAGAGTTCTTAGAAAATCAACTAAACGTAGCAGATCTCTACAGTCAGGCTAAAAAAGATGGAACTTTGAAAAGAGTACAAAGAACATTAAACATAACCAAACAACTATTTGACAAATGTTCATTGACTCATGCCTATGCGGTAAATAACAATTACGGTAAATGGTGGGAATATAAAAAAATCAGGGATCGTAACTACAGGAGTTTGAAGGTATATTTGGATTGGGTGGATTTTGTTTGGTTTGGGAGAGATCAGCATTTTCATATTAAAAAAAGGAAAGCTTCTTTTCAATAAGAGGCTTTCCTTTTTCATTAGACACTTGCGTCTCTTTGATAATTCAGTAGTTTTCCGAACAAATTCTTCTTGTCCTTCTCTAAATGTCCAAATTCACCTTTCTGGATGATGTTCCCGTTATCTAATACTACAACTTGGTCTGCGTTTTTAATGGTTGAGAGTCTGTGTGCTATCACTACAATTGTCATACTACCTTTTAATCTCTCTATTGCTTCCTGTATTCTAGATTCATTTTCTGTATCTAGAGCACTTGTAGCTTCATCTAGTACTAAAATAGCAGGCTTTCGTAAAATAGCTCTTGCTAAAACAACTCTTTGTCTTTCGCCCCCTGAAAGTCTCACTCCTCTATCTCCTAGTATTGCATCTAAACCGTTTGGAATTTTTTTAACGAAGTCAGCTGCTGAAGAAAATTCTAGAGCACTCCACATTTCTTCATCAGTGGCATGTTCTGCCACCATTTTTAAATTTTCTCTAATCGTCCCATTAAATAAGAACGGTTCCTGAGGCACATAACTCACAGATTGACGAAGAGACTGTAAATTTTCACTATTTAATGGCATTTTATCTATTAATACTTGACCGCTTTCAGGAATATTTAAGCCCATAAGAATGTCAATCAATGTGCTTTTACCAGCTCCCGACTTGCCAACAATTGCTGTCATTTTGTTTATAGGAATAACAATATTTATATTTTTCAAAGCGTATCTATCAGTATTTTGAGAGTATCTAAAAGAAACTCCTCTAAACTCGATATCGGATTTATACTCAAGAGAGGATTTTAGTTTTCCACTGAAGGATTGATGCTCTATGCACTCTCGACATTCTAACTGTAGGTTTTTTACAGCCTGAAAGGATGGAAGCATTGTAGCAATTTGCTCCAGAGAACTTTGAATTCCAGCAACTCTTGGCCACAACCTTGAAAAAATAACAATAATAAGCATTAATTGTCCTGTCTGTGCGTGAAAAAGATTAACCGCAATAAAAATAAAAAGGGCAATTAATACTGAAGAGGCAGTCTTATAATATAACTGAGAAGTTGCTCTTATTGTTGAATATTCGATTTGTTCTTTTTTCATTCCAAGGGTTATTGAATTAAACCAATTCAATTTCGACCTTTCGAGTGTATTACTCTTTATATCTTTTATTCCATTTATCTGATCAGTAATACCAGCTAAATATTCTTTACCCAAAGTGTAATTTCTCTTCCCCAAAGCTAATGAAGACTTTAAAAATTTTCTATTCAAAAAGACAATAACTGCACCGCAAATCAATAGGAATACAGTGATAATTGGAGAAAGAAGTAGAGCAAGTCCTATTTGTATTAATGTAAAAAAAAGAGATGCGAGAAATTGCAGTAAGGAGTGTGTACCTGCACTTGAACGGGCTATTTCCGTGGTCAAAATATTTATCAAATCAGATTTGCGATTTTTAATGAAGAAATTCCAGTTGGCATTTAGTAAGGATTTATAAGTGTCCACTCTTAATTGTCGAAAAAAACCTTGCTGGATCGTAATATTCTCAATTGTTATTTTTCGCTGCAAAAAGTTTTGCAATACTGAAATTGTTACAAAAAGGACTAGAACAATTGGCAACCCTAAACTTTTCGGCATAGAATGAAAATATGAAAGGAACCAGTTAAAAGGAGTATCCCCGAGCTGAATTTCAAAGAGACCAGTAAAACTTAGCATTGGAATCAGCAAGAGTATACCTATACCGTCCATTAAACTAATAAATACGGTGGCCAATAAATTTATATATAGTCGCTTCCCAGCAAAACCGTATATTTGCTTCAAGAAATACATAATAAGATTCAAGATTTTTGCCCCCTAAGATACCTTGTCTCTTTTAATGTTTTCCTCCAAGCCCACAAAAAAGGGTGTAAAATAAAATATAATGAGTGATATCGTAACGGCAGCGGCAACGTCTCTGCATCTTCTGGAAAAGGAAATAAGAAACTTATGATATAGTTTAATTTTTGAGTATTTGACATCATTGCAAAAATGTATTTTGCATGATATTTGCTTACGTAGTCCGGGACAGGATCTGTATGCAGATTCACTCTGTTTTCCAAGTAAAATATGGCTGACTGAGCGGTTTTAACGGATTTTTCTCTATTACTTATCTTGTTCAAATAAGGTGGAATTTTTGTGCTAAGTAATTCAGCAGCTAAAGTAATGGCTTGGACTCCTTCACTTTGCATATGATAGTTCTTTAGACTTTCATATATTTTACTCCAATCCAGGCCGCTCCCAATCAATTGCTGGATATCTGCAAGCCATCTGAGTCTGGACCAGCCATGTCTTGCTCCATGTGAAACAAGGAATAAAAATAAGTGTTCTTTTCCTAAAAGATAAATTGGAGAAGCAGCTAACTGACTTCTCTTTTTTTGGGTCCAAAGTTGTTCAAAACCAGGCTCAAATCCAGGTGCAGGATTTAAGCGCCAATGAACCTCTGCTTTTATTTTTTTCTCGGGATGAAAATAGGTGAAGTGGTGATGTCTCCATTTCCAATCACCGAGAATGGTCTTTATGTATTCGTTTTTCTTATATCCCATACTCTCTAGTAAAGCTTCGGTTTTATTAAGTTCTTCAAAAGGAACAATAAAATCAAGATCACTACTAGTACGTAATGAAATGTCTCCGTACAATTCATGAGCAAGGGCAGGACCTTTTAGAAAAAGAACACGTATTTTTTCGCTCAAAAGCTTTCTGCTTATTTGTTCCATTTCAGTACATAAAAAAAGCATTTTAAACGTATTGAACTTAAATTTGTCTTCCAAATAGCAAATAATATGTTCTGGTACAATGTCAACAGGAATCAATTTTAAACGCGGATAAATTAATGGATAGACACGATGATGAATACAGAGTTGTACAAAGTTTTGCCAATCAATTTTATGAAACAAATTCTTGCTTTTCTCTTTTAAGAGTTCAGGACTCTGATTCTTTAAGAGTTCAAGGATGATTTTCAATTCTCTAGGTAACTTGGATAAGTCTAGATTCATCATCCAATCCCCCCATTTCTTTTCGCGAATTTTGCAACAATCGTGAATTTCTCCATTCCTTCTGAACCTGTGACAATATAAGGTCCGCTTCTTAACCAAGCATGAGCAGAAAGGTTTCCAGATTCACTTCTAGCAGTCCCTAGATACAATGTACAATCAATCTTCCTCTTTTCAAGCATCTTCATTGCAGCAATAGCTTTAACAAGACATTGACTCTCCCAGAATGTGTATTTGCTCATTATTTGAATTGCCTGAGACACATTGGTTAAGGTTTTTTTATGAAAATCATTACAATCATAACTTGTTTCATCCATTTGCTCCCCTAATTTCGGAGCAATCTTTGAAAAAGGAATAAATTTCATAACGCGTCCGACACCTAAATAAAATACCGATTCCAATAACAGAGATTTTGTCTGGAAATTCAATGAATGGAACAGCAAGAACTTCTTCAACTTTGTTTATCCCTTTCTTAATAAAAATTAACTATAATTAAATTCTCTTTTTTCAAAGAATCAAGAAATGAAAGAACCTGTTTTTCACATTCTTCTCTGTCAACTTGATATTGTAAAATTAAAGCTTCAATTAAAGCAGAAAAAGATATCGGCTTTTTAAGCAAATCCCAAATAGCACCACCCGTTTCTCCGAAATTGTAGTACTTACCATTCTGGATGCTTAGCATTACTGTTTCGCCATTCATATTACTAACAATATTTCCTTCAACTTGGCATATTGTAAAATTAGTCGTAGATAATGAAGAATTAGCCATTGATGGTTTCCCCCTTTAGTGAAACTTCTACTATTTTTCTCGCCAGATCGTTAGCAGTGAAAAGGTCTGCTGGCCTATTAAGCTGGAAAATATTAATTTTTTCTGCAAGTGCTGCTGTTGTCTTAAAATGCCATTCAGTCAAACCCATCTGAGAAATATAAAAATTTCTATATGTATGATTGTATAATGTTTGCAAGCAACTCAACTTGTTTAATGGCTTTAAGATAACTTCTGAGCCATCATATTTGTTTAATTCAATAACACCTGAGAGCGGCAATGGGTTGTGAACAAATTGATTATTAACCGGAATAGAATATTTTGTTTCTCTATTAAAAATACTTTTATAGTTAGCAGAGTTCATCCCGAATGCATTAAGGCTTTCTAGCCAAAGCTTTTGATGAGGATATGCTGGAGTCACAATAGGGATATTGTCACTATTAAGGGTTACAGGAATCACATCGTCAGTTATGAGCTTACACCCCATTTTCATGAGCGCTGAAGCTAAAGTGGATTTTCCGGCACCGGAATCTCCAACTATTGCGTAGGCCTTCCCATTTACTTCAACTGCACTTCCGTGTAAAGGCAATATCTTTCTTTGCAGTAAAATAGCTCCCATACATGACCCAAGTAGATAAAGTCTTATAAGATCTTCATCCGCTTCTTCCAATGGCCAAAAACTTATTTGGCAGCCTTTCTCTACCATGAAAATTCCAACGGATTTAATTTGAAAACATATAAAATTTTCATTAATAAAAAAGGAATTTTTGTTGTTAATTAATTGCTCAGGATAGTCTTTAACGTTTTTTTTTATTATCTTTAAATCAGTATTACTCTCTATTCCTTTAACTTCCAGTAACTCCAAAAGGTCTATGTCTGATGTTAAGTTTAAACCGAATGCTCTGTACATCTTCACATTCTTTTTCTTTATCGTTATCAAAAGACCCGCTCCCAAAAGAAAAAATAGTTTCGAAAATATTACAAGAATGTATCCTTACACAAAATTGTGTAAGGATATTTTCTTGAAATTGGTATAATTAGCTATAATGAACCGTTTCATCTACATCATCTTGAACTGCATCTGGAGATTTGATTCCAGGTCCAGCCATAGTCATACTTACTTCCAACACTTCTAACTGTGGTGTTTGCCAAGTTTTCATATTTTCACCCCCTTTCAATTTTAATTAAAAATTTGTAAAGTATTAAAAAACGCATCAATATTCTAAACTCATAGTTAAAAACTAAATGTGGCGAAATATTCTTGATTTTTGAAAAGCAGTTAACCAACAATTTTTTGTCAACAAAATAATCTATTCTTGGGTCAATTAAAGCGTAGTTTAAATCTTCCAAGAATTCTTTCCAAACTCCTGTCATTCTGTGGACTCCATCCGCTCCCTGAACACCCCTTGATCTTTGATTCAGTCTAACGGTATCAGGTAACAATCCTCTCGTAGCATTTCTTATCAGTGCACGATCTAGTCCGTTTTTTACAAATAGATCGTCTGGAACAGCTAAACAAAAATCAACTACTCGCTTGTCATTGGTAGGGTCCCTTTCCCACAATGAATATTTTAATGATAACTTTGTTCCAATAGTCCCATTTATAGCCCAAGTATGTAATTGATTGAAGTGATTAATCTTTATTTGAAAGGCATCTTCTTTCCGTTGTCCATGAATGTCAATTTTATAATCAATTAATTTCTCGAACACCTTGGTTTGATTTGCAAAATCATTGTTAATCCATACTGGAAAATGATCATGATTGTTTTTATTGTTCATATTAGGTATTGGAAAAACTTTATTTCTGAGTAATTTCAGTATTCTTTTTTTATCGACACCAATATTCCTGCTGTATTGATTAATTTCCTTGTTTAAACTGCTAAATTTCATTTGTTTTAACATCTTGGCATAATGGTCTAATGCTGGTCCAAATGAAATTGTCCAGTTTCCTCTTTGACCATTTAAAAGAATACCTATCCCATGACTAGCAGCTTGTTCGTAAATTCCTTGAAGCCAGAAAGAGTTTTCAAAAAATTTGTAAGGCAGCTCCATAATTTCCAGAAGTTCATCAATGACCGAATATGGATTTTTTTCTGAGAAACTATAGTAGTTATCTGTAATGTTGCCAATATATTTAACAGTTTCTTTGATATACGGTTTCTCATTGGCGACTCTGTATCTGTGTGTCCAGTCAACGAAATCAGGAACAGGCACATAACTAAACGTGTGAAGTCTTTTTTGATTCGCTTTTAAAGTTTTTGCCGCAAAACTAGCAACAGATCCAGAATCCAATCCTCCGCTTAAATGAGATCCAATACCTTTAAAAGTTCTGACCCTATCCTCAACTGCTCTATTAAAAACGTCATTAAATGCTTCTATATATTCACCGTTTGAGTTTAGATGAAGCTTTTTAGAATGATCAAATGTAATGTATCTGCCTAGTGACAATTGACCATCTTTAATTTTTAAATAGTGGGCAGGGGGAATCTGAAAAATATCTTTATAGACAGTCTCTCTAGAAGAAACCGAATCCGCTGCAAATGGAATAGCAATAAATTCAGCTATCCAATCTTCGTTAATTTCTTTGTTAATATAAGGAATTGAAAAAAGCGGTTCTAAAATTGTGCTAAATACAAATTTAAATTGCTTTTTAGAATAATATAAGGTTCTAGTACCAGAAAAATCTCTAGCAGCGAATAATGTATTTTTATTATGATCCCATATAGCAAAAGCGAAATCTCCAATCAAATTCCCTGGAGTATCATCACCCCATTTTTTATATGCCATAAGAATCAGTTCACTATCGCTAATCTTGCAGAGAGCAGATCGATCTAAATTCAGCATTTCCAATAATTCAAGTCTGTTATCGATAATTGCATCAGCTGTAATGGTCATGTTAAAAGCTGAATCGTAATATGGCAGAACTTCTTGTGCCGATTCTGGCGTGATCCATTGAGCATGGCATCCGAGAAAAACATGTTCAGCATGCCATAATCTAACATCATCTGATGGAAACCTCTCTAGTACACGCATCATAGCATTAGCTTCTTCAAAACGAACAGGTTCATTGTTTAAATTCAATATTCCAACTATGGCGCTCATGGTCTCACTCCAAGGGTTAATTCTTTTATAAGAACTAAACATTCTATATTAAGAACGATACATTACTTTTGTACTCATTGCAATAAGTTTTGATATGGATATCATTAAATTTTTCTAATTAATTCCGACTTTTTGATTAATGTAACCTTCAGGATTTTTTACCTGCCAATTCCAAGAGTCTCTGCACATCTCCTCCAAATCTTTTTTAGCAGCCCAATTTAATTTTATCTGTGCCTTTGAACAATCAGCGTAACTAACAGCTAGGTCTCCGGGCCTGCGTTCAGCTAGTTGATAAGGAATCTTTCGACCAATTATTTTTTCAAAAACACGAACGATATCCAGCACGCTATACCCTTTTCCTGTACCTAAATTATATGCTCCTATCCCTTTGCTACGAGTAACCTCTTCCAATGCTTTTAAATGCCCTTTTGCAAGATCCACTACATGTATGTAATCTCTAACTCCAGTTCCGTCCTTTGTTTCGTAATCACTGCCAAATACCGATAAATATTCCCTCTTCCCAATGGCAACTTGAGTCACGTAGGGTATAAGGTTATTGGGAATCCCACTCGGATCCTCTCCAATTAAACCGCTTGAGTGTGCCCCTACAGGATTAAAATATCTCAGTAATGCAATACTCCAATTTGAATTTGCAGCAGATAAATCTCTTAAAATCTCTTCAATATAGAGTTTTGTTTTTCCATATGGATTCGTTGCACTTAGTGTCATTTCTTCTGTCAGTGGCATTTGATTATTAGCTCCATAAACAGTGGCTGATGAACTGAAAACCAAATTACGCACGCCATACTTTTCCATCAGATTAAAAAGAACTAAAGATCCAGTAATATTATTATGATAATATCTCAAAGGAACTGCCACTGATTCTCCAACAGCTTTAAGTCCAGCGAAATGAATGACTGCATCTATCCTCTGCTCCATAAAAATCTTTTCTAATTTTTTTTTGTCTGCTATATCAATTTTTTCAAAAATAAAATCTCTGCCAGTTAGTTCCTTTACTCGTTCTAAAGACATTTCATTTGAATTACTTAAGTCATCTACTACAATAATGTGATGACCTGAACTTAATAATTCTATACAAGTGTGTGAGCCAATGTAGCCTGCTCCTCCGGTTATTAGGATGTTCATAAAATCACTCCTTTTACTTATGTTCTTAATAAAGAACTAATTGTGTAAATAATACTAAAGTTTCCAATAGGAATCAATGATAAATAATATAAATTTTTCCTTTTTGTCCAAACAATTCTTGGAAGACCAGAATTAAATATAGTATAAAATTACTAAAGTTAATTTATAAAGGAGTTTACAATGTATAACACATCTCCATACTATGTTGTTGAATTAAATCGCTGGAATATAAAAAGTGATGGAACAGATGCAGTTAACACAGTTACAGGTATTAACCAAGCTTTCAAATGGGCAAATGATAATAACTTCCTAGAAGTCATTCTTCCAGCAGGAGTTTATCTTATTGCAATGAACGCTTCAGTTTTACTCCAGAGCAACACTCATTATAAGTTTTACGGTTGCCAGTTTATTATAGAGTCAAACAATTTGTCCGGTTATTCAATCATTAGCTGCGATGGCGTTAAAAATGTAACAGTTGAGGGAGCCATACTAAAGGGAGATAGAGAAACACATAATTATTCAAGCGGTGGAACCCATGAATGGGGTTATGGACTTGAGTGCAAAAACTCCTGCTACAATATAACAATCAAAAATTGTGAAGCCTTTGAATGTACAGGAGATGGTTTTGCTACCTCTATGGATTTTTCTGCAATTGGCGGTGTGCAGCATCCAGCTCATTTTGCAAAAGGTGACGTTGACTCCCAGGGAAATATTGATATTTCAAGAATAAACTACACCACAGTTACTAAGTATTTCGATGTAACTGCCCCTTTAGTTAAATCTGTTGGATATTTTTATTATGCGGGTGACGGTTATGGTGGTTATGGCACTGGCAGCAATTTAAATAAAACACCTATTAAAGTTCATTTTTACAAAGAAGACGGTAGCTATTTAGGTTTCAAAAACATTCGGTCCTATGAATTTATGTATCTTGAATCATTACCAGTTGGTACCGTAAAAGTCAGATTTTCTTTCCTTCAAAATTATGATGCAATGAATGGAAACCTTCACTACGTAATGTGTGCTAGAATCCCTCAATATATTTTTTTTATAAATTGTAAATCTTATCGAAACAGAAGACTCGGTGCATCAATAAATGGCGGGAGATTTATCACCTTTGAAAGTTGTGAAATTTTCAACAATAGCAATAGAATGCTTAATTCCAGCGGGACTAATCCAGGTTATGGTATTGATGTAGAAGACGGTTATATGACTAATCAAAAAATCACACTAAAAAATTGCAATATTTATGATAACCGAGCTGGTGCATTTATCTGTATTAGCACTAGAGGAGTACACATTGAAAATAATAAATTTAGAGGGTCATTCGTTTTTTCCGGAAGCGGTGATGATTATCTATCCATAAATAATACTTATTATGGAGGAATTTCAGGTAGATCCATTACGAGCGGTAATGAGTCCGACGGAACATTTTGTACTTTTAGAAATGATTCAATCTTTGGAGAAGCAATAACAATATTGTCAGGTAATACTACGTTAGATAATTGTGTTTTTTCCAAGTCAACACTTTCATTAAGTGGCGAGACAGTTAAATTATTTAATTGTAAGTTGACATTTGATGATCCGGATCGAAATGGGACGTTTACCTTTAGCAGTAAAAATGTAGAGATCCACGATTCAATATTTGATATTAGAAGATCAAATATTGGATTTACTGCTAATTACAATACTAGCGATAAAGTAACCCTATCCAATGTAAAATTCATCACTGTTGATGGCGGTGGAGGTCATTATGTTGGCACAAAAAAACTATTCATTGATCAATGTGAGTTTATTCATATTGGAACTGCTGCTAACTATAGTAGAATGATGGTTTCTGAGAATATGGTTATAAAAGATTCTTTATTTAAAAACCTATCTTTAAGAATTGATGGTGGAGACATATATGGTCCAGAAAAATTAGCACAAGACACCGGATATGTCACACATGTATTTAAAGATAATAAATTCATTTGGGATGTTCCATACTCAACATACACTCATGAAGCCCGCGGTCCTGGAATTGCCTTTCTATATATTCCAAGATTAGAAGTATCAAATAATATTTTTAGTGTCATTGATAAAGGAACTTCACTTGGATCAATGTATACATTGAGAATATTTACAGAAAACTATCTGAAATTGGTGAAAAATACAATTACCACATCTAAATCTATCTCTTCTGTCACCAAGGGAACCATTACATTAGATGGAGCATTTAGAAAAGCAAATTCAGTAATTAGTATACCTAAGACAAATTATATCAATTTAAATAACGAAGTAATAAACTCAGAAATTCTGCTAACGAATTCTTTTAATAAACAAACGTTATTACCATAAATTAAAAATGAGTATGTAATTTAATTGTAATAAACTAAAAAATCACATACTCTATCACTTAGTTAGGAAATTCTAGATATTAGCTTCCTAATAAATCTTTCAGCTCTTTTTGAGTTATATAAATTCAATCCAATCTCAAATAAGTAATCAATATTTTTAAACTTTATTGCATTAAGATACTCCATTTCAAAATATTTCATCGATCCTTGATTATCAATAGCTTCTAAAATTATACTATTATTAATATATTTTTTTATCTGGTTCTTAATTTGTAATTTACTAAAGTTGCTGCAAAATAAATTATGTAAGCATGTTTTAAATGTATTTAGAAGCATTATGCTTATTCCATTTAAATGAGCAGCTTTATTTTCAGTATAAAACTCATTGATAACTTCTTTTTGGATAGTATAGCCATTTATAATATCGTCAAAAAAATAAGGCATGTACTTGCTAGTATATCCACCGAGTCTATAATTGTAGAATGGTTTTGTAATAATTTTCAAGCTGTTGGCTTTCAACAAAACTTCCATATTAATATATAAATCATCACCTAAAAAGTGAATTTTTTTTGCATATTTTCCACTGTCTTTAAATAATTCTTTCTTATATAACTTTGCACATAATGACGGAGGAAATGGATGTCCATGAAAGTAAGCTGTTAATAATGTATTTTTTATATCTTCATTGTTATAAATTTTTTCTCTTCGAAAATATATGCTTTTGTTTTTACGCTTTAAATATAATTTATCGCTTAATACTTTTTGCATATTGCAAACCGTAACATCAACGTCACAATTAATTGTATTAGAATACATTACTTCTATGGTTTTCCTATGAATCCAATCGTCAGCATCAACAAACATCACATAGTCTGCTTTAGATACTTCCAATCCTTTTCTTCTAGTGATGACACTACCTTCGTTATCTTTATCAATCAGAACAATTCTATTGTCAATTGCCTTGTACTTTTTACAAATTGACAAAGTTTCATCTGTTGAACCATCATTAACTAAGATTATTTCTAGATCAAAAAATGTTTGATTTAAGATTGACTTTATACATTTTTCAATTTTTTTCTCAGCATTATATATAGGAACGATCACACTAACTTTACTCATTCTATGCACCCCATGTATTTTCTACTGAAGCTAGTTTACCTTTGTTAATTTTAAATACTAAGTCACAATTCTCAATGGTGCTCAACCTATGTGCAATAATGATAAGTGTTTTCTCTCCTTTTAATCTTTCTATTGACTTCATTATTCCTTTCTCTGTTTCATTATCTAACGCAGAAGTTGCTTCATCCATGAAAATTATTTCTGGATCATTGTATAATGCTCTTGCTATTCCGATCCGCTGTCTTTGACCACCTGAAAGTCTTACCCCTCTCTCTCCAACTTCTGTATTCAATTTATTTGGTAAAGAATCTACAAAATCTTTTAATTGTGCCTTTTCTAAAGCATTCCATACAGCTTCTTCATCAATATCATCTTTTGGTATTCCAAATGCAATATTACTTGATATTGAATCATCAGTTAAAAAAATATTCTGTGGAATGTACCCTATGTTCTTCTGCCAAATCAATATTTGATCCTGAATATTATGTCCATCGACTAGAACCTGTCCTTGCTCAGGCATTAATAACCCTAAAATAATATCAACGATCGTAGTTTTCCCAGCACCGGATTCTCCAATGAATGCTACTGAATTACCAATGGGTATAGTTAATGTAATATTCCTAATTGAGTAATCCTTTTGATTTGGATATTTAAAAGATACTTGTTTTAGACATATAGAATTCCTAAAAACCCTATTTTCTTTTCCTATAGGAGATGTATTATTATAAATTGTTGTACTATCGTATATTTTTTTTGTGTTTATCATGTCTTCGTTTATAACATTCAATGCTGGTTGACAATAACGGATAGTAGAAATCATTGCAACAACACGATTAATAGAGGGCATTAATCTAAATGCAGCCATTGCAAATAACGCCATGGTTGAGATTAAACTTGAAGCGTTATCTTTCTGCAAGACCACAACAACCATCGTAATTAATACAACAGAGACTAACAGAGTTTCTATAAAATACCTCGGAACATGATCTAACATTTTCATATATAAACTATTATTAGCTTTTTTCTGATTTTGCAGAGTGTATGAATCAATGAAGAAATCTTGTTTTCCTGATACTTTAATTTCTTTACTAGCTCCAAGTCCTTGGTTTATCCATTTGATTAAATTACCATTGATTTTTTGTTGTTCTGTACCAAGGTTGCTTATTTTTCTTCTAAAGTATTTAAAAAAAAGAAGGATATTACTAACCAATAAAATTGAACATACTATTGTTGGTATAGGGGCTGAAAACATCAATAATGATAGTATGCAAAATATTACTAGTATTTCTGTGAACAATTGAAAACTTGACATGATTATTCCTTGAAATATCTTAGGTACTTCTTCATTTACATTCCTAAGTAAATCTGCAGTATTTCTTTGAAGATGAAAAGTATAAGGTTTAGTTAAATATGATTTAAATAATTTTCTAGAAAGTTTAACTTGCTGATTTAAAATAAGTTTGTTTTGTATGTAATGGAAAAATAGAAGATAAGAGTTTTTCAGTAAGAATATAAGTATCAAACACATTGCAGAAAAAATGATAAAAGAAATTTGCGAATTAAAATTCATATTGTTATAAACCAATGTTAAAATTGGCTCCTTATTTATTGTATTTGGGTTAGTGACAATCCCAATAAAAGGAATTATAATACCTATACTAATAGTTTCTAATAAAGCAGCTAAAATCATCATGAAAAAAATAAGAATAAGTAACTTTTTTTCATTTTTATTAAATAGCACAATGATTTTCATCAAATTTTCCTTCATTATTTTCACACCTCTTTATAAACTTACCATCATATTATTGAGTCAGTTGGTTAACTTGTATATTTTTTCTATTTCATTCGATTTAAAAATTTCTTTTTCTAAATTTCCAGATAACTTATTCAACAGTTCCTTGTCGTTTACTAACTTTATAATAGCTTCATATATTTTTGATGGATCTACTGGGACGAGTAAGCCTGTTTCATTATTTTTTAATTGTCCTTTTGCACCTAGAGTATTAGTTGAAACAATGGGTTTTTTAAAAAATCTTGCTTCTCCTAGAGTGAGGCAAAACCCTTCGTGTCTAGATGGCTGCACATAAATATCACACTCTTTGATGTATGGGTAAGGATTTGGGTTATTTCCTAATAAGATAAATTTACCTTTTAGATTGTTTTCTTCTACCATCTTTTCATAATAGGATCTTGATACACCTTCTCCTAAGCAATACCACTTTACATTGTACCCGGATTTTATCAACTTTGATAAAGCTTCAATTGCTAAGTCCTGGCCCTTTTCAATAGTTAATCTGCCAACTGTCAGGATTCTAATTCCATCAAATTCGTCTAAATATCCTTTACCAACGTTAGCTAGGGTCGTAATGGATTTTGTAGGAATGATATTTTTAAAAACTTCTGTTTTAGAACTGAGATGGGGCATAATATTAATTAAATTGGTTTTTATTTCTTGTGAGACTACAAACACACAATCAAAAAAATTATACATTCTTATTTCAAAAGAATTTCTTATGCTTAATTTGGAAATATCAAAATGTATCCACTGAGCTTTTTTTTTCGCCTTAATCTTATTTAGAACAAAATAGCTAATAAAATCCATTGGCCCCGCATATGCCACTGCTAAATCGTATTCTATATTCTCCATTTCATATTTAGATAAGACCTTTTTAAAGTATATACTTCTATCATTTTTGACTTTTGCATATAGATGGGTAAAAATTAATTTAATACCACTTAAAATGTTTCCTTTTTTTAATAAGTTAAGTGAAGTCTGCAGCGGTGGATTATTAACTAAGTTCTTTATTTCATCATAATTTTTTACAATTTTAATTATTACGTGTTGAGGTATATGACTTAAAAAACCACCGTATTCTTCTAACATTAAAATTGTAATTTCATATTTTTCTTCAGGAATTTCTGCAATCATATTGAGTAAGGCCTTCTCAGTTCCACCTACATTCATATTGATAATCATAAAGATTATTTTCTTTTTCATATAACACCTCGAAACACATCTTGGTTAATAAATTGATCTATGGAAGCAAATTGATTGATTGCTACTTGACTTACTTGATCTAATTTCATGCAATTAGTCCATGTTTTTTCAATGGTTTCACAGTCGTACTGTAACGATAGCTCATCCATATTGATTATCACATCGGTATGTTTTAAGTCTTCTAACATATTTAATGTTTTGTTACTGTATATTATAGGCATCAATCCAATTCCAAGTAACAGTCCCAGTATATTGGCATGAAAACGAGCAGCAATCAACAATTTAAAAGAAGCTATTAAACTAATAGCTTCTTTTAAATTGCCCTTATATTCATAAATATGAACACTTTCTTTTACTTTTGGAGATAGATTCAATAAGATTTCTTTAATTACTTTTAAATCACCTTCTGAATCACAAAATGAAATCAAATAGCATTCAAAGCCTTTATCAACAAAATTTTGAATTGCTTTAACAGTACTATTTACATAGCTAACATGATAATCAGATAACCCATGTTTATGTCTTACGTCAATTATTGAAAAGCCGACTTTTTTCTCCATCTTAATATGCTTGTAATTTGAAATATCCATCTGGAACACTATATCAGGTGCGTATCTTACTTGCTTTAAATCTTTAAATAAATGAAAGGAATATTGATCTCTAAAACATACATCATCACATAACCTAAAAAATTCTTTGTAGTTTTGAAAAAAATCATCAGTCTTAAATGGTCCAAAATTAGCTCCAAGGACGAAAACTTTTTTATCTTGTTTTTTAAATTCATTAACCATTTTTAATCGTTCATTGTATAATGCATTATGATATGTTTCTTCTCTAAATATAGACCCGCCTATAAATAATAAAGCATCATGATTTTCTGCAACGTTATCATAATTTGATATAGAGTCTGAGATCTTTAAACGCTGCCCAATTTTATTAAGAAGTGTATACTTTCTTCTTTGTACGTTATGATAGTTTTGAAAAAAATTATCATAATTATTGCCGAGATAGTTTACCGTAAATAAGCAGTCTGGAAATTTCTTAGCAAGAATATCTAGAAATAAATCATCACCAAGATTAAATTGCAGATAAATGTCCACGAAGATTTTCTTCAAATTTCTCACCACATTTCAATTTTCTAATAAGGAATAAAATTTATTCAATTCAGATACTGAACTATATACTGCAGTTGATTCTAGTTGGTTAAGAATCTTCATTTTAAAGTTATTATCATTTAAAAATTTTGTTATACCATCGTAAATGCTCTTAACATCATGCTCAACTATAAGACCATCCTGCCCACTATTAATAATTTCACTAGCTGTAGAAAAATTTGTGCATATAATAGGTTTTTTTAGAATTTTTGCCTCACATACGGTAAGACCAAAACCTTCTTTTAATGATGGTTGGATATATAGATCACACATGTTCATGTATATATAGGGATTTAATCTTTTTCCTAATAAAAAAAAATGATTCTCTAAGTGGTTAGAAACAATCATTTTTTGAAGTTTCATTCTTTCTGGCCCATCACCGATTACGAACCATTTAAACTTAATTCCATTTTCTTTTAATTTTTTTGCCACTTGAATTGCCTTAGTATAACCTTTTGCTTCCACCAGTCTTCCAACAGTTAAAATATTTGTTTTGTCATATTCATATTCTTCAGCAGTACCCTCATTAGCCATTTTATTTATTAGGACAGGATCCACTATGTCAAAAATAATATCAATCTTATGTTGGTACTCTTTTCTTAAATTAGAAACAGAAGTTTTAATATGATCAGATACAGCTACTATCTTGTCAATTTTAGAGTAGGAATGAAAATCAAATTCTTTATCATAAAGTGTATTAGTATAATCAGTGTTAATCCATGCGATCTTTCGGGCAGCATTAACTTTATTTGCTACAATGTATGTAGGCATGCCTTGACTATAGGCGATTGCAAGATCATACGTTTTTTTCAGAGGCTGTATCAAATTCTGTATACTTTTATATACAATCTGTTCAGTGTGCAGTGGATTGGTTCTATATTCATTTGTTCTCAGAAGTATAGAAGTCTTTATTCGAGAAAATTTATATTTTAAGTTATGGGTATTTTTAAAGTATTCAGGCTCTGGCAACAAAGTTATATGTTCTGGAACGAATCTTTCTAAGTCTCCACCTCTTTTGATCTGTAGTAAATCAATAGAATAATTTTCCGCGTTAATTGTTTTAAGTAGAGACACTAAACTTTTTTCTGCTCCTCCAATAGTTAGTGAATCTATTACAAATAGAATTGTTTTTTTCACAGCTTTCACATGCCTTTATAAAATTAATTTCTTTTTTACGTTTTTTAAAGCATTAATACAATGTGTATAAATAATACTTAATCCAATTTTATTGTTTCTAATAAAGAACAGTAAAGGTTTATTAATGTGTGTTTTACAATAAAAATGCCTTATATGATTTTTTATATATGGTATTGCGAGGATTTTACTTATATTTTGTTTCGCTTGTTGAAATCCAGTTCGTTCCATATGAATACATTCAGATTCGATAACACTAATTATAAATTCTATAAGACGTCTGTTAATGATTTGCTCTTTTTTCCATTTATCCAATTGGACCGTCTTAAAAATTACTTCTAAATGTTTACAAACAGCTATATAATTATCTGCATATTCTAGGGAAATATTTGAACTGATGCTGCCTGGATTCATTCTATTATAATTATAAGGAAACTTTTTGATTGCACCAAACTTCTTACAGTTAATCACATATTGAAGTACAAATATTAAATCCTCGGACATGAATATGCTGCTATCCATTTTTAAATTATATTTACTAATTATCTTGTTTCTGAATATTTTACTCCAAAGAACTCCTCCAGTTCCTTGACAAATTAACTCAATAACATCACTTAAATGAACTACTTTATGGTCAAATATAAAATCCGTATGGTGTGTTGTTCCGTAGATAGAATAATCTTTATAGCCACAAAATACTATGTCAGCTTCTAAAGCAACTATTTCATTAACTAATATTTCGATATAATTATTTTCGATTGTGTCATCAGAATCTATGAATACCAAAAATTCTCCCGTAGCTACATTTAAGCCATTGTTTCTAGCTGCAGATGGTCCGCTGTTATCTTGATATAGATAGATAATACGATTATCTTCTGATTGGAATTTCTTAATTTCCTCTTCACTTTTGTCAAATGATCCATCGTTGATAATAATAACTTCAATATAGGTATAAGTTTGATTTAAAATGCTTTCTAAACATTGGGAAATATATTTTTCTGAATTATAAACAGGAACTATGACACTTACTAACGGCAACATCATAGCCTCCCTATCCGTTAATAGTCTGATATAATTTTTTAATTTCTTCATCGTTGTTATAAATTATATCCTGGCAGTTACTCATTAAGTAATATCTTTCTTCCAAATTCTCATATAGATTAATTATGCAATTAGCTATTCCATATTCTGACAATTCCGTAATTAAACCATCAATTCTATTCTTCACTTGGCTTTCAGCTGTTGGATAATCCGTTATAATAACGGGCTTACCTAAAATTTGAGCTTCTCCAACCGTAACAGCTTTTCCTTCATATCTAGAAGGCTGAACATATAGATCAGCATGTTTAATATAAGGATATGGATTAGTTTGCTTTCCTAAAAGAATAAATCTATTTTCCAGTTTAAATTCTTTAATCAGTTGTCTAATTTTTAGTTCCTCTCCACCATATCCCACAACATACCATGAAATATTCTCGTATCCCTTTTCTTTAATAACATTTAAGGCCTTTACAGCAAGATCAATTCCTTTTGCATGAGAAAGCCTGGCTACAGTAACAATCTTAAAACTTTTATCACTCATAAATGAATTTTCAATTAACTCATTTGACATATTCCTGATAAATTCTGGAGAAACAATATTTTCAATTACGCTAACATTGTCATAAAATTCACTGTATTTGTGTAGAAATGCATACTTACATGCCTCAGATACAGCAATTATGTGATCGAACTTTCTCCATACTTTTGTATCCATTTTTATATGTGTATTAATTGTTGAATAATCTGTATGAATCCAGGCAATTTTCTTTTTTGCATATACTTTTTCTGCAACAAAATCATGAGGCCACAAATAGCTAATTGCTACATCATATTTTTTTTCTATTTTTGGCAGAAATGGAAGAGCAAATTTCCACATTAACTGCATTTGAATGTACCCAGGTTCCTCTATTTGTTTCACATTTGCAGATATAGCTGTAATTATCCTTGCAAGAAGTCTTGATCCTGCAACTCCAAACATTTTCTCTTTTATTATTTGACTAATGGATTTTCTGAAGGTTGCATATTCTCCGACTTCACTTAGAATATTTACATTCTTATTTATAAGCCCTAAAAAATCTCCATGATGCCTATACAGCATTAAATCAACATTGTATTTCTTGTAATCAATATGATCTAACAGAGTAATGAGACTTCTCTCTACTCCTCCAACTTCCATATCGTAGGTAGAAATTAGTATATTTTTCATTTTTATCTCCTAAACTCTTGTTACTATCTTTCTTATTCTGTATATATTGTTTCCCCCAATAAGTTTTGCTGCAAAGCGTTTTGCATTCGCTTTTATTCTCGCTTTTGGAGGAAGCCAGCTTTTATAAAAATGGTGCATCGCATAAGTATTTTCAGTTTTAAATATTCTATAATTAATATAATCAAATGGTGAAAAATAGGTTTGTGGATAAAAAACACCTAACTTTTCAATTTCCTGGTATTTCCCATTTAATTTTACCCCGCCCTTACTCAGCAATTCCGAGACTATAGCGACGTTTGTTATCTGATCTAAAGTACCATCGTCATTTTTAAAATTTTTATGCTCATATGAATCTAGAAACATCTTAATAAAAGTATCTTTCTTAGCTGCACCTATTGTACTTGTTGCAATATAGTTTTCTTGTTCAAACCCCCAAAACAATTGATGATGCAAAAATGTATCAAAGGACTTAAATACCTCAACATCTGTATCAAGGTAAATTCCTCCATATTGATATAGTGCATATACTCTTACGTAATCACTAACAAATGCATATTTTTTCAACCGATAAGCTTGTTTCGTATAGGAATTACAATTCACGTCAAAATTTTGCTCATTCCACTCAATAATTTCATATTCAGATAAGTGATTACGCCAACTATTTATGCATTTTTTTACGATTTCCGGCTTCTCTTTATTTCCAAACCAACAATAATGGATAATTTTTGGTATTTTATGCTCAATTGGTGTCATACACATTTCACCTTAGCAGCTTTTTTAATGCAATTAATTACCCTCAATTGCTCCTTCTCTGTCAAGTTAGAGCCAGATGGTAAACAAACACCTGAATTGAATAGCTTTTCTGAGATGCTATCTGATTTATAATGTGAAAAATACTTTGCACCATGAAAGAGCGGCTGAAGATGAAGTGGCTTCCAAATGGGTCTAATTTCAATGTTTTCTTCTGCCATCATATTTATTAAATCTAGTATATCTATGTTAGATTCTTCTTCAATACATAATGCCGTCAGCCATCGATTTGAAAAAGTCTGATCAAGCTCTGGCAGCAAGTAAATTCCAGGTATATCACTTAGCTCCTTAAAATATCTCTCATAAACTGATCGTCTAGAATTTACCCGTTGATTTAATACTTCTAACTGTGATATTCCTATACCAGCCAAAATGTTGCTCATACGGTAGTTAAATCCTACTGAACTGTGTTGGTAATGCAACGCCGGGTCTTTTGCTTGAGTTGCCAAAAACCTTGCTTTTTCTAAAGCTGCAAGATTGTCCGAAACTAACATTCCTCCCCCGGAAGTTGTGATAATTTTATTACCGTTAAAAGAAAAAATACCGAAATCACCAAATGATCCACTAGCATATCCCTTATATGTTGAACCTAGGGACTCCGCAGCATCTTCTATAATCGGGACATTGTATAGATTACATAACGAAATTATTTCATCCATTTTTGCAACTTGACCATATAGATTTACAACTATAACTGCTTTTGGCATTTGTCCGGTTGCTTTCGCTTCTACTAAAGCTTTTTCAAGGGCAATTGGAGACATATTCCATGTCTCCGGCTCAGAATCAATAAAGACCGGTGAAGCGTCTTGGTATAGGATAGGATTTGCACTTGCAACAAAAGTCAATGTTGAACAAAATACTATGTCACCTTTTGTTACTCCTAAAATAGAGAGAGCCAGATGTATAGCTGCTGTACCTGAACTTACAGCAACAGCCCCTCTGACTCCCACATAACTAGCTATTTCTTTTTCAAACTCGTCAACGTTTGGCCCCAAAGGAGCAATCCAATTGCTTTCAAATGCACGATTAATATATTTTAATTCGTTTCCGCTCATATGAGGAGGAGAAAGAAAAATTCTGCTGCGAGTTAATTCATGTTTCATAATTTTACACCACCACAATTTAAAATCTAGCTGGTATTCCTACTGCTGTTTTACAAGCAGGTATATCCTTTGTTACAGTTGCTCCTGCACCAACTATTGACCAATCGCCTATTTTTACATTTGGCAGAATTGTTGCACCAGCACCAATATGGACTCCTTCCCCTACATATACATTTCCAGTTAATGTACTTCTGGGAGAAGTGTGAGAAAAATTTTTGATTTGATTATCATGTTCAACAATTGCTCCGGTATTGATAATTACTTGTTCGCCGATAATTGATTCTGCATTCAAGACTGCCTGTGCCATAACCACAGTACCGGCTCCCAAAGTGGCTGATTTACTAACAGTTGCTGACGGATGAATAACTGTGGCATAGAAATCTGAAGGTAGACATAAGTTTAAAAAAACTTTTTTTCTAGTTTCATTATTGCCTATAGCAATTACAAACTTTAATTCCTTATAGATATTTATTAAATGTTTGTAATAAGATATAGGGCCGTATAATATTTTATTTTCACTGAATATATCATCGTACATATCATCCAATTGAGCTAATAATTCAAAATCATTATTGTTAAGAACCATTTCTTTAATTACTTTACTATGGCCACCATTACCAATTATTACTATATTCATTGGGTTTACTCCGTTTCTGCTGGTCTCTCAAATCGTTCAACTGTAGCAACCCCCTGCTGATTTATACCCTGTGATCTAAATACTTTATAGACTGTAATCAATAATATTTTTATATCTAGGAGAAAAGAATGATTGTCCACATACCATACGTCAAGTTTAAATTTCTCATCCCAAGATATACTGTTGCGTCCATTTATTTGTGCCCAACCCGTAATTCCAGGTTTAACTAAATGCCGTTTACTTTGTTCATCATTATATAAAGGTAAATACTCCATTAACAAAGGTCTCGGTCCCACAAGACTTAAATCACCTCTAACTACATTTATGAGTTGCGGAAGCTCATCTAAACTTGTTTTTCTAAGAAACGTACCTAATGGAGTTAGGCGACTTTGGTCATCTAATAGATCACCGGCAGCATTTCTTTCATTTGTCATGGTTCTAAATTTGTAGAATTGAAATGGATCACCATTAAGACCTGGTCTTAGCTGCTTAAAAAGAATTGGAGAACCTAATTTCACTTTCACAAAAAAAGAAATTATAAGAAAAAATGGGGAGAAAAGT
Source organism: Metabacillus sp. cB07 (assembly GCF_016839225.1). Classification (NCBI taxonomy): domain Bacteria; kingdom Bacillati; phylum Bacillota; class Bacilli; order Caryophanales; family Bacillaceae; genus Metabacillus; species Metabacillus sp. cB07. The sequence goes on from NZ_CP069296.1 coordinate 2,136,672, forward strand.
ATTATTAATGAAAATGAAACAGTTAAATCAAATAATCGTTTCATCCTGTTCAACCTTTCATAGAATTATTTTGTATCAAACTCGATTAAATGTAACGTATATAACTAAGAAGATAGCTACTATTCAAATCCAATCTTATACGTTTTAAAAATTTATGTAGTTACTTCTGTATATTATCCCCAAAGATAAAACATGCTCGTAGTAGAAATAGATTAAATAACATACAACTAGCATGTAATAGACAAATTTCTTATTATTTTCCTTAAATAGTGGTATTAGCCATGAAATTAAAATTATATTATATAGACTAAAGTAAATATTAAACCTCGCAAAAATCCAATTTTGAGTTGCTACAATCATAAAGATGACACTGATCAATGCAAGATTAACTATAATGTCACTTTTTGGCCACAGTCTTCTGAGTTTGTCTCGTCCAAGAAATGCAAGAATCAATGGAATGGCTTCAATTACGACCCTTATCTTGTTGGCTCCGCCTTCAGCAAAATTTTCATATCCTCCATACTGTGTGTCCTGAATAGTTTTAAAGACTAGCTCTGAGAATTCGTTAAAGCCTAAAACCAATAAGATTGTACCCGTCAATAAAATGACAGTGACCTTAGTCCAAGCCTCTCGCCTTACAATAAAATAAACAGGGATTAGTATTAATGCACTCTGATGAAAAGCACTTGCAATTAGTATGATAATCAAGTATTTCTTTAGGTCTCCATTCAGCAAATACTTCAGACCCCAAAGTATAATTGAAGCAGCCAGGAATTGCCTAATTCCATTCATTGATACTGTATATAACCCAGACGTTATAAAGACGAACAAACTTAGTTCAAACATTTTAGTATGTTTAAATAAAGAAAATACAATAAAGAAATTTGTAACAATAGCTGTAACTAAAATTAATATTTGTGGATCATTAGAGAAACTTTTAAGAACCATCTGCAAGATCCCAAAAGCAGGATCCTTATTTTCAAAAATATATTTCCATGTGAAATCATTGGTTTCATATGCATGCATATAAAAATAGGTATCACCGATTGTATTTCGCAAGCCTGATACTAGGGCCAGTACTAAGAAAATGATAAACACAAAAAACTTATTCGGATAAATAAAGGTACTAATTGAGGATCCATTTGCATGAGCTGTATATCTAGCACAAAAACCTAATAATAATACAGAAAATAACGTAATCCATAAAACAGTCAATGATAAAACCTCTTCTCATGAAAACATGTTAAACCTCAGATGATGCAGTTTTCATCAAGATATGAAAATATAATGCCATACCAAAAGGCAATGCTAACAACGTTAGGAATTTATTTGGTGATTCGTTAATGAAATGGTTATTTTTATCTAGTAAACTGCTGGATACATAATGAATACACTGCCTGAATTTGAAAGATCTTGTTGCAAATTTCAATGTCATAAGTTCTTTTCTGTAAAAAGCAAATCCCTTTGGGTTCTTCCTGTATTGTTTTAGCATGTTTCTCGAAGAACCATCTTGAAGATATTCAACACAGCATAATACTTCATTCATTAATAGCAGCTTATAATCTTCATCAAGTTTAAAATACTTGTACGCAAGGCCAACATACTTCTCACCTTGAAACAGAGGGTAAGGATATTTTTTACTTATTTCAGTTCTATAGACCAGCTTTTTATCCCCGGTTACTTTATGTTTTTGATATAAGTCAAATAGAGTAGATTGTTCTAGGTTTTTAGGAAGGATTGTTCCTATAATTTCACCGTTAGTATTCGAATCTAAGCCGATAATTCCGCTGACTTCTTCTGAACGATGGATTGACCAGAAATTAACGATTTTTTCTACCGCATCACAGGGCATATAATCATCAGAATCTATACAGACATTTAATTCAGTTTTTATGTTAAGGTATGCCGTGTTATGAGCACCGTGCATCCCTTGATTAGACTGCTGGATATATTGGATTTCAATCTCATTCTCTTTGATCCAGTCTTTTACTAGTTGAGGTGTGTAATCAGTTGATCCATCGTCAATGATTAGCCAAATAAAATCCTTACAAGTCTGTTCTTTCAAACTTCTATAACATTGCTGCAGGCAATAAGCCCGATTATAAGTGGGAGTAAAAACTGTCAATATTTTCATTTATTTCACCTCGACAGCCCTAAGTAGTATTCTTTAGTCCATTCTGAAGTTTGATGAATATTGTAGCCTTCATCAGTTAATTTCCCAGCGGTAATAGTACGCTTCATTTGATTTACATTTAATTTAAATAGTTCTTCAAACCAATTATCCATTTTTGTGTTAGATACAAATTTAATAAGATTAAGCCCCATATCCACCTCTTTAGTTATACTGTCTGATATGACGCAAGGTAGTCCAGAAGCTTGAGCTTCTATTAATGTAACTGGCAGTCCTTCATGTAATGAGGGAAAAACAAACACATCGAAAGCTTGCAGCAGATGTTCAACGTCACTTCTTACTCCTAAAAAGATTACTCTGTCCTCGATTTTCAATCTTTTCGTTTTATTAATTATTATTGATTTAAGCGGCCCATCACCTACTAATACAAGTGTAGATTTAGGATTTTCTTTTAAGAAATTATGAAAAATATCTATCAATAAGGTGTGGTTTTTTTGGTGATTAAATCTGCCAATATGCCCTATGGTGATGTTGTCAGGATCAAGGTTCAATTCCCTTCGAATGTTTGCTCGTTTACTTTCTGAAAATGCAAATTTTGAAAGGTCTATTCCGTTTTTAACTACATCTATTGAGGTATGTTGTTTTTTAAAAAGCCACTTTCCTGCTGCATGTGAGCACGCTAAGAAATGTGTAGATGATCGGTTTATTTGATAACCTGCATAACTTTTATATACTCGTGCAGCAAAACCGCCCTCACTCTGCGTGTTATGACTATGAGCAATTCTAGTTGGTATTCCAGCCTTCTTTGCAGCCTGTAAGACAAAACCGCTCATTTTATCCATATGGGAATGGACAATCTTATACTGTTTATTCTCATAGAAAAACTGATTGAGGTGTCGGATATACTTTTTATGTCCAACATCCGTTACATATGGAATTCTGTGAATGACTCCTCCCATTTTCTTGATTTCTTCGTCAAAAACTCCAGGCTTGTTTGTTAGAAAATCGAACTGAATTTTTCCCCGGTCCATGTTTCTGTACAAATTCATAATCAATGTTTCTGCACCGCCGCGATTCATATTGACGACTGCATGCAATACTCTTATAGGATTGCCCATTTTAAGGCCTCCGTTTCTCCCATTTGCTCCATGTAGATTTTACTTTTTTGGCTGAGTACTCGATTGATACTGAATTCAGACTCTATAATTTTTCTTCCATTAGCTCCTAAATACGTACTAATTTTATTATCAGATGAGATTTGATTGATCCGTTCAGAAAGTGCTTCAGAGTTATTTGCTGCAACAATCCAGCCATTCACCCCATCCCCCACAAGCTCACGATGCCCCCTGTTGTCAGTCGCGACTATTGGGAGGGCGCATGCCATAGCCTCCATAATGTTGACAGGAAGTCCTTCACGTAAACTGGAAGCGACGGCCAAGTCGCACATGGGAAGAATGTCTGCGATGTCTTTTCTGAATCCAAGGAAATGGACCGTATCTTTCATTCCATTTGCTTCAGCAAACCGTTTACATTCAGCTAGAAGAGTTCCCTCTCCTGCCAGCAGCAATTTAGCGTTCGGTACTTTGTTTTTTAGGTGACACATCGCCTGAAGGAGAAGTTTTTGATTTTTGTTTTTATTGAATTCTGCTGCGTAGAACATAAGAAAGTCATCTTTTTGATAGCCGTAAAATTTTCTTCTCTGTTCTTTCTCCTCATTAGAAATGGGACAAAATTTTTCAGTATCGACTCCTACTCCATGTATGTGTTCAATAGATCTTGCTTTGAATCGGTGCTTTAAAGCGAGATGATAGTCCTCATTGTTAATTGTAAGCAGGCAGTCAGTATAAGAAGAAAGCCATTTTTCAACGGGATAATATGTTAGCCAGTTTTGAAAAGGGGCTCCTTTGCAGAAATGAAAACCATGTGCTGTGTAAAGGACTTTCGTGCCTTTTTTGCGTGCATCCCGTGCTGCAAGTCTTGTGAGAACCCCTCCAACAGGAGTATGGCAATGGATAATGCAGTAATGATTGTGATCAATAATCTTTCTCAGCTGCCTGTATGCATCCGTGTTTCTTCTATTAAATGGTGATCTTTTGATGGGCAAATTGAATTTAAAGTCAGTATAAGGCAGATCAATGGTTCCTTGAGCAGCTACATGAACTTCCCAGCCATTTTCCTGAAACCATTTAAGTACTGGAAGATGAAAACTTTTGAAATGGTAATCCACTGTTGCTGTAAATAGTATTTTCGGCTTCATTTTTTTCATCACCTGCTCAAAACAAAAAACCCGCTGGAGGCGAGTTTTATGCTGATTTTAGTTAACTTGAAATCGACAGAAGTTCTTCCGTTTTAACACGCTGATTGGCAAGGTCTAAAAGCCGCATTCGCAGTTCATCTTTCTGCATTTCAGAAAATGAGCTGATGATATCGTGAATTTCTTCGATATAAAGTGTGGCTGTTTTTCCTACATAAATTTTTGGATACACTTGCTTATCGTGAACTTCATCTTCTTTTAAGAGCTCCTCAAAAAGTTTTTCTCCCGGCCTCATTCCCGTTACCTCAATATCTATGTCGTCCAGCGTATGACCTGACATTTTGATTAAGTTTTTAGCGAGATCAATAATTTTGACTGGCTCTCCCATATCGAGAACAAATATTTCTCCGCCTTCTGCCAGCGCACCTGCTTGAAGAACCAGCCTTGAAGCTTCAGGGATTGTCATAAAGTAACGGACCATGTCAGGGTGAGTGATCGTTACAGGACCGCCTTTTTCAATCTGTTTTTTGAATAGGGGAATAACACTTCCTCTGCTTCCCAGGACATTGCCGAACCTGACTGCTACAAATTTCGTCTTGCTGATTGTGTCAAAGTGCTGTACCAGCATTTCTGCCAATTTTTTTGTAGCTCCCATTACACTCGTAGGATTAACTGCTTTATCAGTTGAGACCATGACGAAAGTGTCAACGTTTGCCCATCTGGCTGCACTGGCCGCATTTCTTGTTCCAATAACGTTATTTTTAACTGCTTCCTCCGGATTACGTTCCATAAGAGGAACATGCTTATGTGCGGCGGCATGGTACACAATGTTAGGTTTGTGAAAATCCATTATCTCGAACATTTTCTTCTCATCCTGCAGATCCGCAATTTCAGTAACAATCTTGATTCCGTTTGCGTCTGCATCACCTTTTAATTCCATCTCGATTGAGTAAATCGAGTTTTCTCCATGTCCTAAGAGAATAAGTTTCTCTGGCTGAAAAGGTATAATCTGTCTGCAGATTTCAGATCCGATTGATCCGCCGGCTCCTGTCACCAATACGGATTTTCCTGTAACATTATCAGATATACTTTTAAGATCAAGTTCCACCGGCTTTCTTCCTAAAAGGTCTTCCACTCTCACTTCCCGAATCTGATTCACAGACACTTTTCCTGAAATTAAATCTTCAAGCATTGGGATAATTTGTGTTTTAGCCGATGTTTTTAAACATTCATTAAATATATTCCTTAGACCCTTTTTACTTAGAGAAGGAATGGCAATGATGATGTTTTCAGCTTGAAGTTCCCTGACCTTTTGTTCAATGGACTTTACGTTGCCCACAACAGGTATGCCAAGGATGTCAAGCTTGTGCTTTGCAGCATTGTCATCTATAAATGCTACCGGACAAAGGTCTGTATCCGCACTTTTCAAAAGCTGTCTTGCTACCATTGTACCAGCAGATCCTGCTCCTATAATGATTGTCCGATTCTTGGTGATTGGTTTAGATATGTATGTATCACGAAGCATTCGCCATAAAAATCTCGATCCGCCTATAAGAAGCATGTGTATCATCCATGTTACAGCAAGCAGTCTGAAATGAACTTCCATTTCAATGATCTGCTGCATGACTCCCGTTACAAGAATAGAAAACGTAATCGCCTTAAAGATGATGATCAGTTCTCCTACGCTTGCGTACTCCCAGGCTTTGTTATAGAGCTTATAAATAAATGAAAAAAAATGATGACTGATTAATAAGGTTAGTGAGCTTATAACAAGCGGGACTGTAAGGACATGTATATCTGCTTCTAAGAGAAATCGGCTGAAAAAAATCGCAGACAAAACAATGATTGAATCAATGAAAACCAAGAGCGATACTCTCTTATGGTAGGTCATTTAACGTGCCTCCTGCCGATTTCTTTTTTCTGAGCAAGCGTCCTTGTTCTACTGCTGATAGATGAATTTAATAATTTCTGGATTTGCTTCAGCTGTTCAAGGCTTGCGTCCTGGCGGATGTATCTGATTGCTTTCTTAATTGACTTTGGAAAGTGCTCATCCGATTGCAAAATAAAATCTCCTTTCTTTATATAAATTTAAACGGATCGCTATCTTTATAACGAACCGTTTAAATTTATATAATTGGGCATTTAACCCCTCCTCACACCACACCAGCGACGACTTGCGTCTAAGGTTTCTACACCCACAGCATGACCGAGTGCCTCCATTGATAACGGCAAGGAGACATCGCCTTATTCTTAATAAAGAACATATTATGCAAAAAAATTACTTGAACTCATTTAGGACGATTCCAAGAAGAGACGCTCTTGCTGCTGTCAGGATTTTGTTAGCCTCTAAGGCTTTTTCTTTGTCTGTTTTTCCATTATTTACAACAAGCACAACGCCATCACATTCGTTAGCGAGGATCTTCGTATCTACTGCATTTAGTACAGGCGGACAGTCAAAAAGGATATAATCATACTGTTTTTGCATGTTCGACATTAAATCTCTCATCGCCTGTGATGCAATTAGTTCTGAAGGATTATGCGGAATTGATCCGCTCGTTAAAACGGCAAGTCTGCCGATTTCTGTCTGATGAACTGCTTCACTTAAAACGGCATTTCCAATTAATACATTTGTCAGACCGATGTTGTTCTCTAATTTAAACGAATCATGAATAGAAGGCTTTCTTAAATCACCGTCGATCAGCAGTACTTTCTCACCCTGCAGAGCCAGGGACACAGCCAGATTGGCTACGGTAGTCGTTTTCCCCTCGCCATATCCCGGAGAGGTGATAAGCAAAGACCTGTAGGACTGTTCAATAGAGGCAAACTGCAGATTGGTTATAATTGTCCTGTATTGATCAGAGAGAATGCTGTTTGGATTTAAATAGGTGATCAGACTTTTTTTCCTTTGCGGGACGTTGTTAAAAAGATTTCGAACCAAAGGTTTCACTCCTTACATGCTGCTTCTTCTTGAAAGTTCCTTTTGTTGTATTCCGTTTAGTCATTCTTGAAACAGTCCCTAGAATCGGTGCATCAAAGATCTCTTCAACGTCTCTCTTGCTGCGGATGCTGTCATCTAATGAATCAAGAAGAAAAACAAGTCCAATGCCAATGATGATTCCTGCAATTGCTCCCATCATGACATAGCGGGAATGATTTTCATTGATTGGATAATAATTTGGTTTGGCTTCTGCCATGACTTTCATTCCGTCGATGACTAGAAAATCCGGAATTTCATCTTTGAAAGTAGCGGCTGTTGTATTGGCAATTTCTGCAGCCAGGACTGGATCAGCATCTATCACTGAAATATTAATGACCTGTGAAGCTCCAATCGTCTCTACATTGATCTGGCCGCTCAGCGCTTCACCTGACCGGTTCAGTTTCAGCTCAGATGAGACCTTTTCGAGAACCGCAGGATCACGGATGATAACATTGAGAGTATTAAGTGTGTCTGCTGTTGTATTGACAGCAATTCTTGTTGAGGTTGCATAAAGCGGGCTAGTATAGAAGTAACTGTAAAATGCACCGAGGAATGTCGTCAGCACTGTAATAACGGCGATGATCCAAAACCTTCTTTTTATGATTGTGAAAATTTCCTTTAAATCGATTTCCTTTTCTTTGCCTGCTATAAGAGGTTCGTCGTGGAAATTGGGATTTTTCATATGCTCCACCTTTCAGTTTGTGCAGTTCTACATTAAGAACAGTTTATGTACTTAACCGTTTTCCATATTCTATGATTCTCATCATAGTTCTTTATAAAGAACGTGTCAAGCGAATAGTACAATATTATTATGAATTTTTCGTAAATATTAATCAATCATTCAGATTGTCTTTTTTATGCTTTAAATTTACTATAAGTGATTAGCCCTATTCATGAAAACTAGGAAAATATCCATATTTCGCTAAAAAGAACAAAAAACGCTTGATTTCTAACCTGTTCTCATTTTATCATAGAAATAAGATATTTTATAAAGAACAAACAGTTCCTTATAATGAAACAGTCTGTGCTACTATACTATCAGGATGATCTGATTAAGGAGACAGGAAATGGTTGGTGATCAAATAAGAGAATTGAGACTCGAAAAAGGATATTCTATTAGTGAATTAGCTGATCTTGCAGGGGTCTCAAAGTCGTATTTAAGTTATATCGAACGGAATATTCAAAAAAACCCCTCTCTACAGTTCTTAAAAAAGATTGCTTTTACTCTCGAAGTAGACCTTGATACCCTGATTGATGAGAAAGATCAGGAGACAATTCCAATTGATGATGAGTGGAAAGAGCTTCTCGGGCAAGCCATTGCAGAAGGCTTAAGCAAAGAACAATTCAAGGATTTCCAGGAGTATGTGAAATTCCAAAAATGGAAGCATGGAAAGAAACAGATAATTGAGTTTATGGATGACAATAAACCACAATAAGAAAGGCCTCTTATCTAAACCTGATAAGAGGCCTTCTATTTACATTCGTTTCATCCTCACCTTCCCGCTAACAACTTCCTCCCCTTTCTCATTCCTCGCACTTACTAAAAATGAAGAAGTATCTCCATTCATTTCTTCTGCAGCTGCTTCCAGTGTAAGCACATCGCCTAAAAAAACCATTCCTTTAAAACGGACAGAATAGTCCCTGATGAACCATTCGTCTAAATAAGGAGAGAACAGCTTCCCGAGGCTGCCCATTGTCCACATACCGTGAGCGATAACCCCCGGGAGTCCTGCTTTTTCTGCCTCTTCGTCTATGGTGTGAATGGGATTGTAGTCACCCGAGGAGCCGGCATATTTTATGAGAGTGAGTCTGTCGACGGGAGGAAGTGTGATGCTTCCTAGTTTTGTGCCCGACCGGAGATCAGCGATTGTCATACGGTTATCCCCTTTCTTGCGGCTTCCGTCATGATGACAGACTGCGTCATTGTGAAGATGACTTCTCCTTTTTCCGTTTCTCCCATTCTTTCAATTGTAAGGATGACCATGCTTCCGCCACTGCCAGTCCGTTCTTTACAGTTTGATAGTCTGGAAGAGCACCAGATTATTTCGCCTGCGTAAAGAGGGCGCTCGTAGTGGAAGGTCTGTTCGCCGTGGATTAAACCTTTGGACGGCAAGTTCAGGCCTCCTATTGTGCCGTAGTTCAGAGTGACGGGAAAGGTTACCGGTGCGATATTCCGTTTGAAAGCTGACGTTTCACCTGCATCTGTGTCAGTATATAGCGGATTGTCATCGCCGATTGCGAGGGCAAATCTGCGTATGGCTCCCGGTTCAACCGTGTTTTCCACTTTTTCGGAAGCGCTTCCAATTAAGTGTTTATACATTTGACCGTCTCCCTTAAATGAATTGTCCGATTTTTACGTTTCCTTTGATCAGGTTCCTTGAGAGGATCAGGCGCTGGATTTCATCTGTTCCGTCATAGATTCTCCACAGACGGGCTTCACGGTACCAGCGTTCGATCGGCAGTTCCCGTGTGTAGCCCATTCCTCCGTGGATCTGAAGGACGCGGTCAACTACTCTGTTGCCCATGTTGGAGCCGTAAAGTTTTGCCATGGATGCAAGATGCCTGTTGTCTTCTCCCTGGTCCAGTGTGAACGCGGCATTGAGCACGAGCCATTTCGCTGCTTCGATTTCAGTTGCAGAGTCTGCGATTTGCCACTGGATAGCCTGGCGGTCTGCGATTGGTCGTCCAAAGGTTTCGCGCTCTTTTGAATAATCGATGGCCATTTGCAAGAGACGTTCTGCTGCGCCCACTGCCGTTGCGCCTACGATCCATCTTGCAAATCCTATCCATTCGAGGCCGAGCTTATAGCCCCCATGAAGCTCTCCCAGAATGTTTTCTTCCGGAACACGCACGTTGTCAAAGATCAGGGCTGCAGGGCCCCATTCGCCCATTGTGTGAATGTATTCAGACTTCCACCCCATATCTCTGTCAACTATAAAGCAGGTCACCCCGTCACGGCCTGTTGCACGGTGTTTTTCTTTGTCGGTAATCGCAATGACCATAACGAAATCTGCTTCATTTCCACCTGTGATGAACGTTTTCTCGCCGTTCAACACCCATTCGTTTCCGTCTTTGACAGCGGTCATGCGGATATTGCGGGTGTCAGAGCCTGCTGCAGGCTCGGTCATTGCAAAACATGATTTTTTATCGCCATTAATCGTGGGAAGCAAGTATTTCTCTTTTTGCTCCTCGTTTGCGTAGTAAAGAATATTATCGGCCGATCCTCCAAACCTGAAAGGGACGAACGTTTTTGAAACTTCCATGTGAACGATGGCAAGCATCATTTGGCCGAGGTTAACACCGCCGTACTCTTCCGGTGTGTTGATTCCCCAGAAACCTGCCTTTTTGGCTTTTTGCTGAAGTTCTTCCAGTTTCTCTTTGGATAAGCTCGGACGTCCTTCCAGTTCATTTCTGAGGACTGTATTCTCAAGAGGCATTAATTCATTCTCTACAAATTTTCTGATTGTTTTCTGAACCATTCGCTGCTCTTCTGTTAAACGCAAATGCATGCCATTCACTCCGTTTCTTAAAAATACTAACCAGTTGGTATGTTTCTAGTTTATTTTGAAATTTCAGAAAAAACAAGTCTGAATTCAAAAAAAAGCCCTCTAATTTTCATAGAGGTGCTTTTCAAGAACATATCTGATGTCATCTGGAATGGATTCGGACTGTTTTTCATGTACATTGTAGTGGACATAAACAGCGGTCCCTTTTGCGCAAAGGGTACCCTCCTGGTGGATCTCTTCATATAATTCAAGGCTTGAATTACCGATCCGTTTAATCCAGCAGTATACGTCTGCCTTTTTTCCAAAATAAAGCTGACTTTTAAATTCAACATTCATGCTGAGTATAATCATTTTCCAGTCACTGAAAGAATGATCTGGATTAAATAACTGAAACAGGCCGTTTCGCCCCGCTTCAAACCAAACCGGTATGACGGTATTGTTGATATGCCCAACACCGTCGGTTTCTGATACTCTCGGTTCAATCACTGTATGAAACATGCTCTGACACCCCTTCTGCTTTCAAATTTCCATGAAAGGCAGAGGTATAAATCCGCTTTATGTCATCACGTAATAATGGCTTGGGACTTCTTGCAAGCAGTCTCGTCTGTTTTGCCCCATTGTCTGCAAGTCTGTCAAGATCCTCTTCTTTTATTCCATATTCTTTTAAGCTCAGAGGAAGCCCTGTATCGTGAATCAGGTGCTTCATTTCAAGAACAGCAAGGCGGGCAAGTTCTTCATCTGTCCGTCCGTTGTTTTCAATTCCCAGTTTCCCTGCTAAAACGGCCATTTTTCCGCTGCAGGAGTCTCTGATCTCATCCATCACATAGGGCAGAAGGACGGCATTTGACTCGCCGTGAGGAATGCTGAAAAGCCCGCCTAAAGGATAAGCTAACGCGTGCACTCCAGCTACACCTGCATTAAAAAAGCTTAATCCGGCAAGCATGCTTCCCCAGGACATGCTGTTTCTTGCTTCTTGATCTGAGCCATTCAGCACTGCAGTGCGAAGACTTGAAACAATTTTACCTGCAGCCTCCAGCGCGAGAGTATCTGTAAGAACTGTCGCATGAACGGACAGATACGATTCTATGGCATGTGTAAGGGCATCAATCCCGCTTGAAGCCGTTGCTCTTTTCGGAAGAGTATAAGTCAGTTCGGGATCAATGATGACCGCATCTGCAAGGAGAAACGGATGAGTGATGACATCCTTTGAATCCTCAAGGGAGAAAACGGAAATGTCCGTCATTTCCGCCCCGGTTCCTGAAGTTGTAGGAATTAATAGTTTAGGAAGTCCTTTAATTGACAATGATTTTGTTCCCGTCAGATTCAAGTAATCCTCGACGGCACCTTCATGGCATGATAAAACAGCAGCCGCTTTGGCAAGATCAAGACAGCTGCCCCCTCCTACTCCGATAACTAGGTCAGCGCCTGACGCAACAAGCGCTGCTTTTGCCCGGTTTCCGGCTTCAGAAGTCGGTTCAGGCTGGATATCAGAAAAGATTTCAAGTTCAATCTTTTCTTCTTCAAGTGCCTGCAAGAGCGGTTTCAGCACGTTTAATCCAATCAGCACCGGATCTGCAAAGAGATGCACTTTCTTCGCCTGATGCTGTTGAACCAGTTCAAGGACCTTCTGAAAGGATCCTTCACCTGTAATAATGATTGAAGGAGATCTGAACGTACTCACAATACCCCCTCCTTATTGCCGGAGAAAAAGGTTTGAATCTGCAGTCCATCTGATGAGATGTTTGTATATTCTCCGTCCGCAAACATGGAAATGGTCTTTTCCCAAAATATCCTGGCCGGCACGTTTCTTTCTATCTGAGTAACTTCCCATTTTCCGGGATGAAGCCTGAACAGATCATGTGCAGCAGTCGTGCCCAGGGAATTTCTTCTGAACTTTTTCAAAATGAAAAATTCCGCTATCGAAAACACGTTTTCGGACAAATCAAATCTTACGAGGGCAAATCCGGCATACTCGCCGTTATGCACGATCAAATACGGAAACCTTCCTTCTTCAACCCAGTATTTATCCAAATAAGCATACGGATCAAACAGACCTTTCACATTAACTGCCGCATCATTAAACTCGCTGAAATCATATAAATAGAACTGCATCAGATTTTCGAATACTGGTTTTTTCGAAACATCTGCCAATGATAGTTGATAAGACATAGATTCACCCCTTGTTAGGTGAAATTCTATTTAAACTGCGTTGTTCCTGCTTCAAAGCGGCAATTGGGCCAGTATTTGCCTGACTGTTTTCTCAGATTGAAGTCTTGCAGCTACATATGGCGGCTTTATGCGGCCTGCCCCTTCAAAAGGCTGTCCAATCCACATAACCGTGTCATCGATGGCTATGAACGGAAACGGGAGGTCTTCCTGAACCCATTCCCCTTTTATCGGCTGTTTTACAGAAGAAATAAATGTGACAGCTGCATCGGTCTTGTTCAGCTGATCTGCCCAGTCTTCGTTTAACCTTACTGATTCAGGAAGGCAAAGGACAATTTTTCTCCGGGCATTCTTAATGTCCTCAAAAACAGGCTCAAGCTTCAGAGCGTGCACCCATCTGAGCATGGGGTGCTGGTTTTTAATCCATGTCCCGATTTGCTGATGGGCAACAGTCTGCCCCTCTCTTATTTGATGATCCAAAAGCTGCCTGATTGCTTTTCCTGTGTAAACTTTCTCGCGAATGAATTGGGCATCACATACATGAATAAACTTACCTCTTGTCCTTGTAATGGCAACGTTTATCAGTCTCGAGCTGTCTTTGCCTGTCAGCAGCATGCCGGCTTTCTTTTCAGGAAAGCTGTCGACACTGTCAAAAATCATCACATCCCGCTCGCTCCCCTGAAATTTATGAACGGTAGCGGCCAAAATATCCGCGTGCTGCGCTTCAGCCTTATAAAGATCATCAAGAAGCAGCTGCATCAAGTGGGTCTGGGCTCTGTAAGGAGCTGCGTAACCAATCGATTCTGCTCCCGAGAGGACGGCTTCATGAATGCTTTGAAAAGAAAGCAAAAGCTGCCAGAGGTTAAATTTTGAGTGAGATGTCCGTTCTTTTAAACAATATTGGCCGGTGAAGCTTGCATCAAGGAGGATCGATGCTCTTCCCGGGAATGGAGCACGTTCTGAAAGACTGCTCCGTCTGCTCAGTACATCTGAGTGATCTCCTACTTTATTCTGATAGATATACCGGTTTGTAAAAGAGGATATTTCCGGATGCATTCTTCTCTGTTCGTTCAAGAGGAGCATATGGGGATGAAGGCCTCCGCTTATGTCTGAAACACCGGATCTTACAAAGATATCTTCCTTGAGCCATTTTTCAGTCAGTTCGTGACGCGATGAAGCGATTGGCGGAAGCTGTTTAAAGTCTCCGCACAGAATGGTCCTTTTTCCAAGCGACGCAGCAAATGCAGCCTGCGGAACATAGGCCATGCTCGCTTCATCCACAAATACTGCATCATAGTCGGCTTCATAAATGGCAGGATCACTTGCAGCTTTGGCAAACGTGGTTCCGATAATATTGGCTTCTTTCGCAAACTCGGTTTCCTGTCTGCGGATCTTCTCAAGCACTCGGCTGATTTTTGTTTCCAGATCAAGAAGCGCATTTGAATCTCTTTTACTGAAAGAATGGGACAAATCCGTTTTTAAAAGCTTCCTTTCGCTGAGAAGATTCTGTCTTTCTGCCGCAATGGCCGGAGATTGTTCTGCAAGCAGGTCACTCACTGTAAGAGGGACTTTAAATGAATAGCCGCTTCCGGAACCGTAGCGGACAATTTCACCCGTCTTAAATTTTTCCCGTTTCAGCACGAATTGGGCAAGCTCATTCATCAGAACATCAACTGCATTATTGCTGTGGGACAAGATCAGTACTCGTTTGCCTTTAAAATAGAGATTCGCCGCGGTTCTTGCAAGCGTATAGGTTTTCCCTGTTCCTGGAGGCCCCCACACAAACGTGATGGGGTTGCAGATCGCTCTTTGCAGCAGCTCATGAACAGCATTTTTAGCTTTTTCAGGATGTTTTGCAGGCATAGAAGGGTCCATAAGCTTTTTTATTCTAGCGCGCTTTTGTTTGCTTTTTTTCATTTCGTCAACTCTTGCTGCGAGTTCTTCAAGCAGCTCCCATGGATCGTGAAAGAGAAAAGCTTCCGGAATCAGGTCGCCAAATGTCCGTTCAAATGAAAGAATGATGCTTGTTCCTTCAGAAGACAGTACGCGGCCATTATGTTTCAAGCCGTCCCATTCAAGTTTTACCGACGAACCGACGGGAGCATTGATTTTCCCTGTGGCTTCAAAATAATAAGTAAAAGCATCTCCGGAAGAAAGCAGATGCCCGTTTATGACCCTGTATTTTGTACTGCCGTATTTTTTCAGGTAGCTGATTTCAATCCCGATGGCCTGAAGCCATTCTTTTATGTACTGTTTTGTTGTCATCATGTTTGTTTCTCTCCGTTCATGCAAAGAAGCAGGACTCTATTTTGAGCCTGCCTGTGTGAACCATTAACTATACATGATTTTTCATTCTTCGTCATGGTGAGGGTCGTATTTCCAGAAATTCATCAGGAAGATGCATGGTGTTTTTGAAAGATGCCAGGCGCACAGTGAAAAGCACTGCCCGTAACTGTGCAGTGCTTTCTTTGCTAAGCTAAAACCCTTGCAAAAAATTCTTCATACAGAGCCTGAACAGCCCTTTTTTCCTGAGTTTCTTTTACGCCAAACATCATGCTGACTTCAGACGAACCCTGATTGATCATTTCGATATTAACGCCCGCATCAGCAAGCGCCTTTGAAGCTCGTGCCGCAGTGCCGATATTGTGGCGCATACCTTCCCCTACCATCATAATCAGGGACAGATTGTGTTCAACCTTCACTTCATCCGGCAGCAGATCTGCCTCAATACGTGCAATAATTTGTTTTTCAGTATCCGGAGTCATTTGCTTTTGCCTCAGGATAATACTTAAATCATCAATGCCGGACGGACTGTGTTCATAGGTAAGGCCAAAGTCTTCCAAGATTGAAAGCAGTTTTCGGCCAAAACCGATTTCCTTGTTCATTAAATACTTGTTCACATAAATACTGCAAAAATCATCATCGCTTGCTATGCCAATGACCGGCCCGTTCGTGTTTTTGCGCTCATTTACGATGCGCGTGCCGGGAGCAGCTGGATTGTTTGTATTTTTAATTTGAACCGGAATGCCGGCTTCAAAGGCAGGAATTAATGCTTCGTCATGAAACACGGAAAATCCCGCATAGGACAGTTCACGCATCTCCCTGTATGTCAGCTCGCGGATCTCCTTTGGGTTTGGAACGGTATTTGGGTTAACTGAGTAAACCGCATCCACATCTGTGAAATTTTCATACAAGGCTGCTCCGGTCCCATTTGCGAGGATAGAACCTGTTATATCCGACCCGCTGCGGGAAAAAGTTACAACTTCGCCTGCCTCGTTGTAGCCGAAAAATCCCGGGAAAATAAGAATGCCGGGCCATTCACAAAGCGACCTGAGATTTGTGTACGCCTCTTTTAAAACAAGAGCTGTTCCTGCTGTTTCTTCGACAAGAAGACCCGCAGCTTTTGGATCTACATATGCTGCCTGAACTCCCCTGCTCTGAAAATAAGCAGCAATCAGCCTGGCGTTGCAGTCTTCTCCGCTTGCTTTGATGGCATCTATGTATCTCGCTTCATTTGAGCTGTCCTTGTGAAGCAGCTGCAGCAGATAATCTTTAATGCTGGAAACGATTTCACCAGGGAGTCTCAGCTCCTCTGCAATCTGAGCATACCTCAGGACAACCGCTGCCATGATTTCTGCTGTTTGGAGTCCCTTCAACTGTCTGTCTCCAAGCTCAATCAACAGATCCGTCACTTTGCGGTCATCTGCAAAACGTTTTCCCGGAGCAGATACAACAACAATTTTTCTGTCTGCATCTGACACCACAATGTCAAAAACCTTTTTCACCTGCTCGCCAGATGCAAGCGAGCTGCCTCCAAACTTCACTACTTTCACGCGAACATCCCCTAAAGTTTTATAGTTCAGCTGTGCTGATCATTCTTCTATAGAATCCATAACTGCCTGAATTTTAAATCTATTTTACTCCTTTTAAGCGAACAATCAAGGATTTCTTTTGATTCTTTTAAATTTTTTGATTTCAAGTGCCGTTTGATATGGTAAAATACATTTCGTCTATCGAAATATTACACAAAGAAGGGACTTGTCACATGCAAAGCGCTGCAGCTGTAAATAAACACTTACCTAAACCTTCAACGACTGTCTACAACATTTTATTCATCATCGGCTTATGTCATATGCTGAATGACGCCATTCAGTCTGTTATTCCCGCCATGTTCCCGGTGCTTGAAAAATCAATGGGCCTTACCTTTACCCAGCTTGGCCTGATTGCGTTCACCCTGAACATGGTTTCTTCTGTTCTGCAGCCTGTTGTCGGCTGGTATACAGATAAAAAGCCGATGCCTTATGCCCTGCCGGCAGGATTAACATGCAGCTTGCTCGGAATTCTGGGGCTTGCATTCGCTCCTTCTTTTCCGCTTATTCTGCTCAGCGTTTTCTTTATTGGACTCGGTTCTGCTGTCTTCCATCCTGAAGGCTCGAGAGTTGCTTATTTAGCAGCAGGAGAGCGCAGAGGTCTTGCCCAGTCGATTTATCAGGTTGGAGGCAACACAGGCTCTTCTGCTGCACCGCTTATTACCGCTTTGATTCTGGTTCCCTTAGGCCAGTTTGGGGCCATCTGGTTTACCATTGCTGCTGCTCTTGCCGTCTTGTTTCTTCTTTATATTGCACGCTGGTATTCAGCAAAGCTTGCCTTCATTCGAAAAACTGATAAGAAAAAAGGAATGGCGAAAAACAATGGCCGCCTGTCAAAGGGCGTCCTCTCGGCTCTGGCCGTTATCGTTTTCCTTGTTTTTGCAAGATCCTGGTATGGAAGTGCCCTATCAAACTTCTATACGTTCTATGCTATTGAAAAATACCATCTTAGTATTGCAGAATCACAGGTTTATATTTTTGTTTTTCTTGTGATGGGAGCACTTGGAACATTTGCAGGGGGACCTCTCGCTGACAGGTTCGGCAAACGGAACATTATCCTTTGCTCACTGATCGCCTCTGCTCCGTTTGCTTTGCTGCTGCCATTTGCTGGACCAAAAACAGCCTATGTGCTCATTGCGCTTGTCGGGTTTATACTCAGCTCTAGTTTTTCAGTTACGGTTGTTTATGCCCAGGAGCTTGTGCCCAGCAAGATCGGTACGATGTCAGGGCTGACTGTAGGTCTAGCCTTTGGAATGGGTGCCATTGGGTCAGTGGCTTTAGGCTCATTAATCGATGCCATTTCGTTAGCCGCTGTCATGACAGGCACCGCAGCCCTGCCTCTTTTGGGGATTCTCGCTTTCCTTCTTCCAAAGGATCAGACTCTTCTTGATTGGCAGCAATAATCGACAGCCTTTGGCGTTTTCGCCGGAGGTTTTTTTCTTGTTTTTGTCGCATTATGAATGATTTAACAGATTTGTAATCTAAAAGGCCCCGATTTTATGATATAACTATAGACAGAAAGGGGTTGTTTTATGAAAGTCTCGATGCGTATGATTGCCGCGCTTTCTGCAGGATTTGTCGCTTTATCATCCTATAGCCCTGCCTTTGCGCAAACAAGCGGGGATTCACTTAAACAGGCTGAAAAGCAGCTGAATGACAACAGTGAAGCTCTTGACAGGAAAGAGAAACAAAAGCAAGCAGTACATACCGCTGTACAGAAAATGGAACACGAACTTGCAAATACGGAAGCTCTAATCAAAAAAAATGAGAACGATTACGCTTCCATCCAGAAAAAAATCCAGGAAACAAATGAATTAATTGAGGAAAAGAAAATAGAAATTGTCGCACTTCAGGATAAAGTAATAAACCGCGAAGAAATTATGTACGCCAGGCTTACTGCTCTTCAGGAAAATGATCATGCCGATATCGTTATACATACGCTTGTTAATGCCGAAAGTTTTTCAAACCTTTTCGAGCGCATCGGTGCTGTTGCAACACTATTAAATGCAGACAATGATATTCTTGAACAGCAGGAAGCCGACCTGAAGCAAATTGAGGAAGACAAAAAAGAGATCGACAAGCAGGAAGCCCTCCTGAAAGAACAGCAGCTTGCGCTTGCATCAAGCGGCGCAAAGCTTGAGGAAGCTCTCCTTCAAAGACAGACGCAAATGGCTTCACTTAAAACCGAATATGAAAAGGTCTCAGCCGAGGTAACCCTTGCAGAACAGGAAAAAAGCGTCCTGCAGTCACAAGTGAAAGCGATTGAAACAAGCATTAAAAAAGAACAGGATGCAGCAAAAGCACGTGCGGCCAAAGCTCTTGCAGAACGGAAAAAAGAAGAGTCTGCACGGGCAGCTGAAGCAAGTGCGCGTGCGGAAGCCGAGAAAGCACGCAAAGCTGCACAGGCTGCTCCGGCAAAGAAGAAGGAGACCGCAGCAGTCCCGGCAGTGTCAAAGCCTGCTGAAAAACCAGTGCAGGAAAAGCCTGTCCAGGATGAAAGCAAGGTTTTCTATGTCACAGCTACTGCCTACAGTCATGAAGATACAGCAAGCGACTTCACGGCAATCGGCATTAACATTAAAGAAAATGCCAATATGAAGCTGATTGCAGTTGATCCGAAAATCATTCCGCTTGGCAGCAAAGTCTGGGTGGAAGGATACGGGGTAGCCATTGCAGGCGATACAGGCGGCGCCATCAAGAATCATAAAATTGACGTACTGATGCCTAACAGTGCTGAAGCGCGCAAATGGGGCCGGAAAACGGTAAAAATTGAAATCCTTGATTGAAAAAGAGAACCCGCGGGTTCTCTTTTTATTTGCTTCTTGTTCTATTGTAATAGCAATTAATTATTCTGCTAAATCTTTTCAGATAAGACGGGCTTTATGAGAAGATCTTTAATATAATCAGCCATTTCTTCATTATCAGTATGGGACTTGCTGTATAGCCTCCTCATTCTGAAGCCTGATGCCATAAGAACAAGAAATTCCGCTGTTTTTAATGCATCTACTTCGTCAGATATGACCCCGTTTTTCTGACCGGAAAGTATCCAGAACTTCGCGAATTCAACCATATAGTGGTCAAAGTCCCTGAGTGCGTTTCTGGCTGTCTTATGATCATAGCGTCCGATAAAATAGACTAGGATCCTGTTAACAACACCCTCCGGATCGTTCATCGCAGCAAAGCTCATAGAAATTACCTCAGCAGGATCCTTCATTTCCTCTTTGCTTTTCCCCATCTTCTCAAAAAAAGCTTCATTGATTTCCTGAATTTTTTCATCTAGGACCATTGCAAGCAAGTCATCCTTGCTCTTTATATAGTGATAGATGGCACCTTTTGATAATCCGGTTTTCTTCATAATCATTGCAAGAGTCGTTTTTGAACATCCTGCCTCATTTATGAGCTCTGCCGCGGCATGAAGCAGAGCTTTTTCAGAACGGACTCTCCTTTCAAACTGCTTCATTTATCGACACCTCCTTTCTACATAATAAAAACAGACCATTGGTTTGTAAAGTGGTTTATTGTCAGTTTCTGAGTTATTTTGCCGAGATTGATTGAGCATATCCTTTTTCTTTTTGGCCAAAGATTCTTAAAATGAAATGGACATTCTAAAAAGGAGATGATCGCATGACCGCACTGCTTCAACAAATCAAAGAGTACAAAGAACAGTTTAAGAAGAAAGCACCTGCCGAAAAACAGGAATTAATGAAAAGAGCAACAGAAGAGCTTCGAGCTTCAGGAACTGCTCAAGGCTTGAAAGTGGGAGAAAAAGCGCCTGATTTTACCTTGCCTGATGCTGCAGGAAAAAAAGTAACCTTATCAGAGGAACTAAAAAACGGACCGGTTATCCTTACTTTTTACAGAGGCGGATGGTGCCCGTACTGCAATCTTGAACTGAAGGCATATCAAAGAGAGCTGGATGCGATTAATGAAGCCGGCGCAAACCTGATCGCGGTAAGCCCTGAAACACCGGATGCATCCCTGTCCACGAAAGAGAAAAACGAGCTGGACTTCCTTGTATTAAGTGACGAAGGCGGGAATGCAGGAAAAGCATATGACCTGGTGTTTGACATGCCTGATTATTTAATTGAAGTTTATAAGGACTCTGGCCTGGATGTTGCCGCTCATAATGGAAATGATGATTGGCGGCTGCCTAAACCTGCAACCTTTGTCATCGGACAGGACGGAGTCATTCTATTTGCGGAAGTGGATTCAGATTACACAAAACGGACAGACCCGAAAAAGGTTGTCTCCGTTGTGCAGAATTTAAATAAATAATGAAAAAGGGCAGAATGTTCTGCCCTTTTTTCGTCTCTTTTTCTTTACGTATAATTATTTTTATAAAGCAATAAAAATAGCAATTTTGCCGATTTTTTTTGACAATTCAATTTTAATAGTAGTATTATTATACATGGTAAAAAGGAGGCTTCTTGTAACATGTCATCACTTGACAAAGACAAAATTGTACAAAGTGTACCGCAAAAAGGTTTTTTCGGTCATCCTAAAGGGTTATTCACCCTGTTCTTCACAGAATTCTGGGAGCGTTTTTCCTACTACGGGATGAGAGCAATTCTTCTGTATTATATGTACTACTCGATGAAAGACGGCGGACTGGGTCTTGATCAGCCGACTGCCCTTTCGATCATGTCCATTTATGGATCATTGGTTTATATGTCTGGAATTATCGGAGGATGGATTTCCGACCGATTGCTCGGCAATACGAGAACCGTTTTTTACGGCGGCGTTCTCATTATGCTCGGCCATATTATTCTTGCACTGCCAGGAAGCATTCCGGCATTTTTTGTTTCCATGTTCTTTATCGTAATCGGTACAGGTTTGCTTAAACCGAATATTTCGAATATTGTGGGTGATCTCTACAGCAAAGAAGATAACCGCCGTGATTCCGGTTTCAGTATTTTCTACATGGGGATCAACCTTGGCGGTCTGCTTGCACCGCTTATCGTTGGTACTCTCGGGCAGAAATACAATTTCCACCTAGGATTCGGAGTAGCAGCTGTAGGTATGTTCCTTGGACTTGTTGTGTTCATGCTCACTAAAAAGAAAAACCTTGGACTTGCCGGAACAAGCGTTCCAAATCCGCTTACTCCTGCTGAAAGAAAAAGTGTTTTCGGCAGATTGGCGATTGGCCTTGCCGTCATTCTTGTTTTAGGTGCTGTATCCATTTCTACCGGATTCCTGACAATTGACCGCTTTACATTCATGATCAGTATTCTTGGTATTTTGATTCCAGCAGCATACTTTATCGTGATGTACCGCAGCCCGAAATCAACAGATGTTGAGCGTTCACGCCTGATCGCTTATATTCCGCTGTTTATCGCGGCCATGATGTTCTGGGCAATTCAGGAACAGGGTGCGACCATTCTTGGCGCTTATGCAGATAAACGCACACAGCTGACGTTCGGAAACTTTGAAATTCAGTCGTCATGGTTTCAGTCGCTGAATCCGCTGTTTGTTGTTCTTTTGGCTCCGCTTTTTGCGTGGCTTTGGATTAAGCTTGGAAACCGTCAGCCGTCGACATCCAAAAAGTTTGCTTTTGGACTTTTCTTCGCCGGGTTATCATTCTTAGTCATGATTATTCCTGCATATACAAACGGCACAGATACTCTTGTTCATCCAATGTGGCTTGTGCTCAGCTTCTTCCTTGTTGTTCTTGGAGAGCTTTGCCTGTCCCCTGTCGGATTATCGGCAACGACCAAGCTTGCTCCGGCTGCTTTCTCAGCCCAGACCATGAGTTTATGGTTCCTGACGAATGCATCGGCTCAAGCAATCAATGCACAAATCGTAAAATATTACACACCTGAAACCGAAATCGCCTACTTCGGAATTATCGGCGGACTCGCCATTCTTTTAGGGGCAATCATGCTGATTCTTTCACCGAAGATTCAAGCGTACATGAAAGGTGTAAGATAATACAAAAAAGCCTGTCCTCACAATGGACAGGCTTTTTTTGCGTATTAAACAGTAGTCTCTTGAACGGCTTTCTCTCTGCATATCTTCGCTGCTCTCACCATAATCTTCAATGCCTCAACGGCCTCTTTTTCCCCTCTGGTTTTTAGTCCGCAATCAGGGTTTACCCAAAATTGGCCAGCATCCAGCACCTGCAGCGCCCTTTCAATATTACGGATCATTTCCGTTTCTGAAGGTATTCGCGGACTGTGAATATCATATACTCCAAGGCCTATACCCTTGCTGTAAGAGTATGTTTCAAACGAATGAATTAATTCCCCGTGGCTTCTTGAAGTTTCAATGGAGATGACATCTGCATCAAGCGCATCAATTGCTTCAATCATGTCTTCAAAGCTTGAATAGCACATATGTGTATGAATTTGCGTCTCAGGTTTCACAGAAGCTGTTGACCGTTTAAAAGCAGTGACGGCCTCGTCCAAGTATTGTTCCCTCATATTTTCTTTAAGCGGAAGGCCTTCTCTAAGCGCAGGTTCATCTACTTGAATCATGCCTATGCCTGCGTTCTCTAACGCCTCAACTTCAGCTCTAATTGCGAGAGATAGCTGATTTAACACGGCTGCTCTGGGGACGTCGGATCTGACAAATGACCAATTTACTATCGTAACCGGCCCGGTCATCATGCCTTTTACCGGCTTGTCAGTCAGCCTTTGGGCGAACAGGGTTTCTTTTAATGTCATCGGCTCCTCAAAAAACACATCCCCGTAGATAACGGGCGGCCTTACGCAGCGTGAACCATATGACTGCACCCACCCATTTGAAGTGATGGCCATTCCTTCAAGTTTTTCTCCGAAATATTCGACCATGTCTGTCCGTTCGAACTCACCGTGAACAAGGACATCAAGCCCCAGGTTTTCCTGGATATCAATCCACTTTTTTATTTCTCCTTCAATAAACTGAGAATAGTCCGAATCCGAGAGAGTTCCTTTTTTGTACTTCAGCCTTGCAGCACGCACTTCTTTCGTTTGCGGAAAACTTCCGATTGTTGTAGTCGGAAGCACCGGAAGGCTGAATTTTCTTTGCTGAGCCTCTTTTCTTTGAACTGCGCTAACTCTGTCAGTGCTGTACTCATCAAAAGAAGCGTGTACAAAATGCCTGTTCCTCAAGTCGGAAGCCGCAAGTTCTGATATTCCACGATCATAAGCTGAAAAAGTCTCTTCTTCGAAATTCATAAACTTTGTCAGCAGGGTGATTTCCTGCAGCTTTTCATCCGCAAATGCCAGCGCGTTTTTAACAAGGGGGTGTAAATCCCCTTCACTCTCTGCTGTGACAGGCACATGAATCAGGCTGCATGAAGGCTGAAGAATCAGCCGGTCTCTTCCGACCTTCTCCAGAATTCGGTTTACCAATTTGGCTGTTTTCTGAAGCTCTGCCTTCCATATATTGCGGCCGTCGATGACGCCTGCCGCAAGCACCTTGTCCTTTGGAAAACCGAATACATTCAAATGCTCCAGTGTTTTGCCGCTGTCATGAACAAAATCAAGGCCTATGCCGTCAACAGGCAGCTGAATGAGCTCTTCATATTGCTCTGGACATTCAAAGTAAGTTTGCAGAAGAAGTTTTGTGCTGCCTAACCCTTTTTTGATTGTTTCATAGATTTTTTTCGTTTTTTTCATAAAGGCCGCATCCGCTGCAGATGTAACGAATATTGGCTCGTCTATTTGTATCCACTCTGCACCTTCTTCTTCAAGCTCCTTGAAAACCTGAACATATAAAGGGACGAGTTTTTCGAGAATTTCTTCGTTCTTTTCTCCTTTTGAAAGGGCTGTTAGAGTCAGCGGGCCGACAAGTACCGGTTTCCCCGTAATCCCGGCCTCATCCTTTGCTTCTTTAAATAGCTCAAGCAACCGGTTATGGATAAGGCGGGGTTCTGCCCCGTCAAGCTCAGGAACGATATAATGGTAGTTTGTGTTAAACCATTTTGTCATTTCTGATGCGACTTTGTCTTTGCTGCCCCTGACAATCGAAAAATACGTTTGGAGTGATAACGGGTCCTGATCCCTGAATCTTTCCGGAATCAGTCCGAACATAACGGCCGTATCAAGTACATGATCGTAACAGCTGAAGTCGCCGACCGGCACAAGGTCAATCCCCGCCTCGCGCTGTTTGACCAAATGAGAGAGCCTGATTTTCTTCATATCCAAATGAAACTCCCGCTCCGTCAAATCTCCTCTCCAAAACGCCTCAAGAAGCTTTTTCCATTCTCTTTTTTCTCCAATTCTCGGATAGCCAAGGTTTGAATTTCTCATTTTCATTGCGGTTCCCCCGTTTTCATAGTTTCTCAGCTCTAAACGTAAAAAAACTCTCCTTTTTTAAAGGAGAGTTTACTGGACACAGCTAACTAGAGTTGAGACACAACAAAGGTTTCAACATACCGCATCACCCTCCCTATTTCGCGTAGGCTTAAAGTGCATACGACAGGCAGGTCTCCTGGCTCTGGTTCACTGCATGCTGCTGCCTTCCCATTCCATTAGAAACAGTGGCTTCGTGCAGAATGCTCCCCATTACAGTGGCGCGACCGCACCGGATTTTCACCGGCTTCCCTTTTAAGCTTCCGCGTATAGCGTCAGCACCCATCGCTTGTCAACATATTATGAATATTTTTGTGATTGTTTTTAACAATAGCTGATGTTTTTCAATCTTGCAAGACATTTCTTATTATTCAGAAAGAAATTCCGATTACTTTCCATTTGGCAGCCTCATAAAATCCAAGCTTTTTATACAGTTCTCCTGCATCTGGATTGTTGTAGAATAAATAGAGTTCTCTTTCATCTCCATAATCCCTGCATATTCTCTCAATGACTTTTGAGGCATATCCTTTTCTTCTGTATTTGGGAGGAGTTGCAACGCCGGCAATAACAGCAGTCTTTTCGTGGTCTGTATAAATTCCTGCAGTTGCTGCCATCGTGCCGTTTTCCTCAAAGTAATAGACACTGAGTTTTCCAGAGCGGATGCTTTCATACTGTTCACCCGCAAAAATTTCTTCATTTGGACCAGCCAGTTTATACTCTTCTACCTGCATAAATAAGCGGTAAAGCCTGCGGCATTCCTCAAGACTTGTGATCTTGCAGACTTCTCCGGATCCTCTTCCGGCTGCTCTATTGTCGTATTTCATCATAACTGAGTCACTTTCAATCTCGGTTTTCACAATCCTTTTAATTGACTCAATAAGCTCCTGTTTCCCGAAAATTCTCCTGATGCCTGTTTCCTGAATGACAGGAATAAAAGCCTCTACATCGGCAGGCATAACAGAACTGCAGCAGTACATTTTATCAGGATAAATGATAAGCAAAGCCGTTAATTCAGCATTTTGATACTGACCGAAAACCCTGACCTGTTCATCTTTCAGATCTTCTGCAATCAAAGCGTTTACATCATGGTTTTTATCTAAAAAAGCGACTGCCTGAGGATATTGGTCTTGTTTAAGCAATTTTATCGCCATTTTGCATCTCCCGGGAAAAATTTTGGCCAGTCTATAGAATATTCTAACATTCTCCGTCCATTTGATATATATTTTAATAGAGAAGAAATTTCACTATTTGGAGAATTAGGTGTGTGCCCATGGAAATGAAGGATGTACTGTTGAATTTAATGCTCGTTTTGTCACCGCTTCTCATCATCCAGTTATTGTATATGAGAAAAGAAACGAACAAAAAAATGAACAAATGGCTGTTTGCCCTTCTTCCTGCGCTTGCCATTGTCTTCAGCATGCTGTATCCCTTTATGATTGATAGAGAGTTTTTCTTTGATTTCAGACGGATTCCATATGTTATGGGGCTTTTGTACGGAGGATATCCGCTTGGAATCTTTTTATTTATCGTCACAGTCGGAACAAGGGTGCTTATTGGCGGCAGCGGCATTTATCCGACAATTGTCATGGCAGGAATACTCGTTTTGTTTGTCCCGATGCTGTCTTCGTATTATTTGAAAAGCAGGCTGAGAATGAAGCTCTCTCTTGTGACTGCATTTGTTCTGGGTTCTCTGCTGTTATCGATTATCCAGATTGAAATGATGTATAAAACGGCTTTTCATCCATCGCATTATTTGGAGCTGATTATCTTTCACATTTTTGCAGCGGTCATCGGCACGATTTTGTTTGAAACAATCATTCAAAATTTTTATTTGCTGAAAAGGGTTATAAAAGCGGAAAAGCTTGAAGTTGTCAGCCATCTTGCAGCAAGTATTTCACATGAAGTGCGCAATCCCCTGACAACAACAAAAGGTTTTCTTCAGCTGCTCAGAGATGATGAAATAAGCAGGGAGAAACGGGACGAATATATAAAAATCTCATTAGACGAATTGGACCGTGCTACGAATATCATTAAAGATTACTTAACCTTTGCAAGACCAGAGGCTGAACATCAAAATCCGATTTCCATACACAGCGAGCTGAAAAACTGCATGAACGTTCTGACACCGCTCGCCCAAATGGAAAATGTCCAGTTTAAAGAGGATTTCTGCGAGGAAGAGCTCTTTGTGCTTGGTGATTCGCTTAAATTCAAGCAATCCATCATCAATATTTTAAAAAATGGCATAGAGTCCTATCATGCCGGTGGCCTGATCCAGCTTTCTGCTGAAAAAGAAGATACATATGTAAAGATCACTATTTCTGATTTTGGAAAAGGCATGACGGAGGATCAGGTGCTGCGGCTTGGAGAGCCATATTTTTCTACGAAATCAAACGGTACGGGACTTGGCATGATGGTCACCTACAGCATTATCCATTCTATGAACGGGCATATTTATGTAAACAGCGCACCTGGTCAGGGCACTGTTTTCCGGATTTTTCTGCCTCTTCTAGTAAAGTGATTTGGGTCTGACATTGAAATGCGTGCGAAAGGCCGGCCTCCCGCTTGGGTGACCGGCCTTTTGCTCATACTGTTTGTTTTGAGTCAATTAATCGCTTGATTGCAAGCTCTACTCCGTCCTGATCATTCGTGAGGGTGATATCTGAACAGATTGCTTTAATTTCCGGACGCGCATTGCCCATGGCAATGCTTTTTCCTGCTGCCTCAAGCATCGACTGATCATTCATGCTGTCCCCAATTGCAGCGGTATCTGCAAGATCTATCCCTAAATGGCCGGCGAGTTTCTTCAAAGCAATGCCCTTTGAGGCCAGTTTATGTTCAAGTTCAAAGTTATGGTCTGCCGACGTAACCAAGGTAAGATTTTCACGGTCTTTAAACTTCTCCCATCCTGCGTCCAGCTTTTCCTGGTGGAATGAAAAGGCAAGAATATTATAAATATCCTCGTTTAAGATTTCCTTGAAGCTCTCAATAAAGACAAATCCTGACTGGCTGTACTGTTTGCTGGCAGCATGAAGGAGCTTTGAGCGGTCGGCTTCCCGATTTGCACTTTTGATCCGGTCTATTTCAATCGACAGAAGCTCTCTTCCGTGCTGCGGGGTGAAGATTGCATTTTGTCCGAAAACTTCATAGTAGTAGTCGTTTTCTTCAAGAAACTGCAATGCTTCTGCAGCCATTTCTTTTTCCATAGGCTGCGAATGAAACAGCGTTCCGTCAGGCTGGTGGATTGTCGCGCCGTTCGCAGCGATCACCCAGGTTTTCACATTCGCATTCCTGAAAATTTCCATCACATCAAAATGAGCTCTCCCTGTTGCAATGACCACTTCGATCCCTTTTTCCTGCGCAATTTTCAGGGCATTCAGGTTTTCCGCGCTCACTTTGTTTTCACTGTTCAAAAGTGTACCGTCAAGGTCAATCGCGATTAATTTTGTCATGTTGTTTCCTCCTCGGCTACAAGCAGCTCTACATTGTTTTTATCAAGCAGATCTCTAAATGATTTATCAGGCTCTTTGTCTGTAATTAACAGGTCGATCTCATGCAGATCGGCATAGAGAAAAAAATCGGTCACTCCAAGCTTTGAATGATCGGCAAGTGCAATTACCTGACTAGCCTGGCTGATCATCTTCCTCTTTACCATCCCGTCCTCCTCGTGTGCTATAGATAATCCCCTTTCAGAGATGCCGACAACTCCAATAAATACTTTGTCCACATGATATTTAGAAAGTTTTTCAACGACAGATGATCCGTAGAGAAAGCGGTGCTCCTTCTGCAGTTCTCCTCCAAGGAGATGAATCTGAATCCCGGGCTTTGATGAAAGAATATCTGCCTGATTGATTGAGTTTGTAATGACAGCTGCATTCGTGACATTCATAAATTCGGCGCATGCCTGAACTGTAGTGGAGGCATCAAGGATTATCCGGTCTCCTTCACGGATGAGACTTGCTGCTTTTCTGCCGATCAGCTCTTTTTCATAAGAAACGGTTTCAAGGCGGTTCTGATAATCTTTTATCTCTGTATGAGAGCTCGGCAGGATCGCTCCGCCCCGCGTCCGGATAATGAGCTTTTGCTCCTCAAGCTTTACGAGATCGCGCCTTGCCGTGTCCTTTGAAACATCATAATGCGAACAAATTTGATCAGCCGTAATTCGCTTATGTTCTTTTAAATAATCCAATATCGAAATCAAGCGTTCTTCCTGGTACAAATGACCCGCCTCACTTTTCAGAAATGTTTGTAAAATAACACCGGGTTCAAACCTTATATAAGTGATTATAAGTATTATACATCAACAATTCAAGTATTTATAAGTTTATACAATTTATTTTATGTGATTGTAAGGGATATGCAAGTTTTAAGAGGGCGTTCCGGCAGGTATACAAAAAGACGGCAAAATCATTTGCCGATTTTGCCGTCTTTCTATTAGATTATGATCGAAGCAGGCCTGACTGCAGAAAGCGGATTATTCACGCTGCCAAATTCAGAAGCGTGAGGTCTGTCGTCACCGTCACCATACCCATAGTCAATCATGCGGTTCCGGTTCAGACAAAGCTTTTTAAAAGTTGGCCTCAGGAGATCGAACAGTTCAAACCGGTCGTTCAGTTCAGGGAATTTTGCCTGATACGAGAGAATGGCATCCCTGAGCATGTTCCAGAAAACAGCTTCATCCAGTTCGCCGCTGCGGTGAAGAATGTCTGCAAAATATCTGAAGTGGCAAACGAACAAACCTGTAAAGATAAATTGACAGAGACCTTCCGGCGCTTCGCTTCTTAACACACTTCTCAGTTCCTCTGACAGGTGCTGAAGTTCAGGAAGCTTCTGGTCACTGATGTTTACATCGTCTACAAAATCTTTCACGGCCAGACGGTTCGGTTTACTGTCTTTCAGGATGAGCACTGTATTCTGTCCGTGCGGCGAAAAGACCGTTCCGTACTGATACAAATAATGAAGCAGCGGCGGAAGGATCACATCAAACATCTGTTTTATCCACTCTTCTGCTGTGAGGCCGGCCTTTTTCGCAAGTTCAAGAGCATAGGACTTACCGTCTTCACCGACATATAAAAGGGCCGCAAGAGTGATGGCCTCCTCCCCTTCCTCAAGAAATGAACAGAGGTTTTCTCTCCAGATAACCCCGAGCATCTCAAGAAATTGATATGGTGCCCCGTTCAGATTCGAATAATCCGGATGGTCGTAATTCATGCTTGCGATCTCACCGGGCAGAACGACTTTGCAAACATCCCGAAGAAAAGGGTCATTGTCCCTTATTCCCTGAATATGCCTGGTGATCTCAGGAGCCAGCACCACTCTCTCCGACGGGAGTCCTCTGTATACGAGAGTATTTAATATACTCATTGGAAGCTTAACGTGGTGTTTCTTTTCGTCATCCATGTTGACAAAGGTGCGGATTGATTGCTGAGGCAGGTATTCGTCCTCCCCTTTTCCCAGATACAAGATGTTCTGTTCAGCCAGCTCTTCAGCAAACTGCGGGACGAGCACATTGTCCCACTGCCATTCGTGCACTGGCATGAAGAAATAATCTTCAGGTTCAACACCAGCCTCGCTCAGTCTCCGGTTGAACATTTCCCAAGCATTCAAACCAATTTCATCTTTTATTAAATGCTCATATTCAACTTCTTCAATAGAATGAAACGTGCCTTTGCCTTTGGAAACAGCAATCCAGTCCAGGCGCACAGCCTTTTTTTGTTCCGGGGCATAATGAAGGTAATCAGAATAGGAAAATCCGATTCGCCCTTTGTTGTATGTGATCCATGGATGCCCTGTCATCTCCCCTTCCAGCTCGGCATATCCCAGTTCAAGCAGGGATTCTGTCTGTCTGTGTTCCTCTTTTGCCATAATGTGAACATCTGCAAGGAGTGTCCGTTTGTATTCTTCAATCAAATAAGCTGCTGTAAACGGCTTAATTCCAAGATCCTGCTGGATCATGATCAAGAATTCGACCGCGCTTACCGTTTCCACCCATTGATTACCAGATTGGACTTGTATAGATTCTGGATTCACCCAATAGCTGTCCATCAATCTTTCTTCAGCTTTGAACCTCATTTTCTTCCCGCCTGAACATTCAAGATAATAAAAGTCTTCCGATTTAACAGCAGCAATCATATCTTCATACAAAAACTCTGCAATCATTTTGGCGGTCAGCCGTTTATTGGCCTTTTCCCAATGTTTCTTATTAATGTTCGCTTCCATATCTCTCACTCTCCTAAACCAGTTGTTTCTTTCCGGCCACATGTTTTGTTCCAAAGTGCTGAAACACATTTTTGTCAGACAGATCAAAAACCGCTTTTCCAGCAATGGTATTAATGATATGTGCATTTCTGTAAGCTCCGAGGCCGAGGTCAGGCGCTCCTACTCCGTGCGTGTGAAGCTCTCCGTTTTGAATAAATACACTGTGCAGAGCCCGGGGCGTGTTCATCTCAGCCTGATAGTCCCTTGAAATGACCGGGCGCCCTGCCTTGTCCCATTTCATAGCTCCGGCAAGCCTTTTAAATGCTTTAGGCCAGACGGTCTTGTAGCCCGTTGCTGCAATTACGGTATCTGCTGAAAGAACAAACGATTCAGCCTGCTCTCGCTGACAGCAGGCAAGGACCAGTTCCTCCCCGCTGTATGAAATATCTGTTACAGCCGTTTTAGCGAGGAGCTGAACTTCAGGCTTGCTTCCGGCAATTGTTCTTTCATACAGCAGGTTATATATTTCTGCAATCGTATCAGCGCTTATCCCTTTATAAAGAGAATCCTGCGCCGGCACAATTTGATCCTTGAGATTCTGAGGCAGCTGATAAAAATAATCCGTGTAGTCGGGAGAAAAATGTTCAAGACCGAGTTTCGAATACTCCATTGGGAAAAAACCATCCGTTCTCGTCAACCAGTTCAGTTTATATCCGCCGGTTTCCTGACCTCTCAGAAGCTCAAGAAAAATCTCTGCAGCGCTTTGGCCAGATCCAATAACGGCAACAGATGATCCCATGTCTTCTTTTCTTCTGTCCATAAATTCAGAAGAATGATAAAGGTTCCTGCTTCCAGAAGCTGTCCAATCCGGCATAGAGGGGGCACTTCCCATTCCAAGCACTACATGTTTTGTTAAAAATGTTTCTGTTTCACCAGTTAAAACATCCTCAACAATCACTTCAAAGCCAGCAGGATGTTCAGCTGCATCGATCACTTTTTTTCCGAACCGGCACGATGAAAGCTGTTCCGACACCCACTTGAGGTAATGGCTGTATTCTCTGCGCGGAATGTGAAATGACTCCAGAAAGTAAAAATGATACAAGCGTTTCTGCTCATGCAGGTAATTCAGAAAACTGTATTTGCTTGCAGGATTCGCCATCGTCACGGCATCTGCCATGAACGGGACCTGCAGAGTCGTCCCTTCAATTAACATGCCTTCATGCCATGAAAATTCGGGTTTTTGATCAAAAAACAGCGCTTCAATACCCTCTGTTTCATCAAGCAGGGCTGCCATCCCAAGATTGAACGGACCGAGCCCTGCGCCAATTACGTCATAAATCACCGTTCATCCTCCGTTCAAATTCTTCTCTTGTACATACCATAAACAGCGCCTGTTTATCAGGCAGATCTAGCTTTCTTTCGGCTGAAAAACCGCACTTTTTGAATATATGAATCATTTTTTCATTGCGGATGTCAGGCTCTGCGACAAGACGTGCCGTTCTGCTGTCTGAAAACATTTGCTGCATGATGGTCACGAGCATTGGCGCTGCCAGACCCTTGCCAAGGTAGGACGGGTCACCAAACAGCAGATGCACGCCCTGGTCAAAGGGAGCTGCCTCATAGTACTTGCTGATGGGATCTTCCATTGCCCAGTACGTTTCAAAGTAGCTCATTTCGTTCCCGTTCACTGCGCCAATCCACAGTGTTTGATGTTCATCGGCAAGCAGGCCCTTTAGGTGCTTTGCATACTGACTGAAGGGGAAGTTCTGCTTCCAGTAAGGGATGACGTGCGGCTCATGATGCCATCTGTGCAGCATGACGGCATCTGTTTCAAAGTCCGCCTTGCGGAAAGTGATATTTGTCTTTTCTGAATGCTGAATCATGATGATGCAACTGCCTCCTTTTTTAAAAGTGGATTTACTACATTGACGTAGACAGACTGCGTTTCAAGCGGGCCGACAAGTTCATCCAAATCGTGATAGCCAGTCATGAGATTCGCCTTGCAGGGCAGATTTTCTTTTTCAAGAAAGTTCTTGATCAGCTGCGATGGATGGTCCTCGGAAACCTCCCAACCTTCCATTTCCTCCCGAATGATCTGCAGCAGTCTTCGTTCGTCTCCGAGACCCGCCGTTCCGAATGCATTGACCAGTCCAAACAAATGATTGAAAAAGAAATAATAGCTCAGTCTCTCATCTGCAACAGCATCTGAACACAGTGTCTCACTCTTCTTACCTGCTCCGGCAAGATAGGATTCAAGGAGGGTCTTTCTAGATTCAGTGAAGTAAAAACCTTGATTATCCCTGTAATAGAATCGCTCTGGATATCCTCCCTTCAGCTGCACAATGCTGTTTTGCTGATGAGCTTCAAGCGCAATTCCCTTTTCAAGATACAGCCAGAGGACAGGCTTCATGGAGATAGCGAGGTACTTTTTCAGCCATTTTTCACTCACTTCATTTGCAGAGCGCTTTTCTGCAGCGGCAAGATTCCTGATTACACTAGAAAGTCTTGAAGAGCCTCTTTTCAGCCCGTCCTGGCATAAGGAAACAACGGCAGCTGCCTGATTTGCGTTCTCACCGTAAAAAGGATTTTCCCGAAGAATGACCTCAAAGCCGGTTTCGTTTCTGTCCGGCAGTTTTAATGTTAAAAAGGCAGGATCATGCACAAAGCTGAAATTTGGAAACTTATCGGCCATTTCCTGCCCGAGGCGTGTCTCCATCAGTGCTTTCACTTCTGCCCCCCGTTCCAGTTCCTTCATTAAATTAGTCCGGACAGAATTCGTAATTTTGATGTTCAGTGAAAATTTCAGCATGAACGGGACATCCGGATGGTAAACCGTTCTTAATGAGGAGGTTGCATAGTAAGCACGTCCATGCTGCCCAAGGTTTTCTAAAATGCCCTGATCTGCAAGCTTTCTAATTTCAGCATCCTGCAGAACATAGTGAGCCTGCCATGGATGAAGCGGAAGTAATGCATACCCGTCCTCCTGTGCATATTTGCTTTTAAACGCCTCTGAGATTTCCGGATCATCAATTACCATCCTCTTTATTTGCTGAACGGCTGAATGCGGAAGCAGGGATCTGGAATAGACCAAATTGGCAGGAGCCCTGAAATAGTGAAGCGGAAATGCCCCCTTCAGTTCAGGTGAATATGTCCTGATGTCCTCATCGTTCATTCCTTCCCTGCTTTTTGGCGCGGGGTGAAGAAGGTGTCCGAAAAGCAGTGCCTGCTCGGCCTCAAGAAATTGAAAATCAGTCTTGTACAACTCCTCTTCATCCGATGATCTTTCGTAAATAAATTCCGCCATCAGCTTGCAGCTCTGTGAAATACGCTCAAGCAGATCGTTCTTTTTCCCGTCCTGCTCACCTATGTTCAATTCATCCAGTGTTTTTTCTGCGAACGCAAGAAAGTCAATTTTTTCAGATTGATCATAAACAGCATGATCAAATAGATGTCTGCCAGTCTCTGACACATAATCAACGGGAATGTACAGCTCCTCCTGCTTCTTTTTAAGAGTCAGATGAAGCCATTTTCCGGCATGGACACTTGCAAGTTCTGATGGCGCATCCGCTGTGAATATTCCCATCCCGGTTTCTCTTATGTAGCAATTCAAGTAGCTTTGCAGTGCAGCATGTTCTGCGGCTTTCCTAGCTTGTTCCCTGTTCATCCGTTAATCCTCCCTGATTCAATTCTTCCAATTTCTTTTATTCGCTGCAGTATATGTGAGAGATCATCTGTTTTTACTAGAGGGTTTAACAGCGTAAATTTGAGACAGACGCGGTTATTCACTTTTGTCCGGGCAATAACCGCTTCGCCGTCATTAAGCAGCCTGTCCCTGATTCGGCTGTTAAGAAAATCCTCTGTTTCACTTGAAAACCTGCCCTCACCCGTATATCTGAAAACAATTGTGCTCAGCTCAGGTTTATGCATTGGAGTAAACGCTCCATCACTCTTAAGCATCGTGTATGCCTCTTCTGCAAGGTAAAGTGTGCGGCAAATGATATCTGACCACTCTTTTTTACCGATAAGCTGAAACGATAAAAATGGTTTTAGGGCGTCAAACCTTCTTGTCGTCTGAAGAGATTTCCCGACCAGATTCGGCACTTCGTCTTCCTCTGGATTTAAGTAATCTGCATGGCGTTTCATATACGCAAATGAGCTTCGTTCTTTGACGAGAAACGCGCCGCAGCTGATTGGCTGATAGAACATCTTATGAAAATCGACCGTTATGGAGTCTGCCTCCTCAATACCGTTTAATTTATGTTTATGAAGCGCTGTCATGATGAGGCCTCCCCCATATGCTGCATCTACATGAAACCATAGGCCGTATTGTTTCGCGGCACGGCTCATTTCCATTAGAGGATCGATTGCTCCAAAATCCGTTGTTCCCGCTGTTGCGAATAAGGCAAATGGAAACTCCCCTGCGGTCCTCAGTTCCTTGAGCTTTTTGATTAAATCCTTCATGCACATTCTGTGGGCTTGATCCGTTCTAACCGGAACGACCGCATCCTCTCCGAGTCCCAATACGGCAGCTGACTGCTGTACAGAGAAATGCGCCGCATCCGAACAAAGAATTTTCAGCCGTTTCTGCTCCGGCGGGAGACCCTGCTTTTTGACGTCCCAGTTCCACAGCTTCATGCAGGCATGCTCTCTTGCAAGCATCAGTCCCATCAGATTGGATTGTGTTCCCCCGCTTGTCATGACCCCGTCACCTTCTGGAAGTCCAAAAAGGCGGCACAGCCCATCCATCATCATTTGCTCCACCATCGTTGCCGCCCCGCTTTGATCCCAGGAATCCATCGAAACATTTAACCCTGAGATCAGCGCTTCTGCTGCAAGACCCGGCAGCATGGGCGGACAGTGAAGGTGGGCGGCACATGACGGATGATGAACCGAAATGCTGTGCCTCCCGACAGCTGCGTTCAGCTTCTGAAACAGCAGTTCAGTGTTCATTGCCTCGTCAGGATGCACATTGGGGAAGTGAGATTGGATTGTTTCTTTTATATGCTGCGGCTCTGCCCCGCTAAAAGGTGTTTGTTCGAGAACAACAGATTTCAGTGTTTCCATTGCGTGATTCATGACTGACTGATATTCTTCAAGACTCTCCTTTGAGCTGGTCAGGAAATATCGGTCAAATGCCGTTTGTATGCTCGTTGTCATTAGTGTACTCCTTATACGAAACTTGGAATAAGTTCTTTTTCTGCTGCCAGGGCTGCTTCATAGAAAAGGCCGCAAACCGTTTCAAGCTGCTCTTTTGTGATAATGAGCGGAGGAAGGAAGCGTACAGTGCTGCCATGCCGCCCGCCAAGCTCCAGGATCAGCCCGCGTTTAAAGCATTCCTGCTGAATTCTTTTAGCAAGTTCAGGATAAGCAGGGTAGCTTCCCAACGCGTCAGCATCAGCCGTTTTATCCACGATTTCGGCACCGACCATGAGTCCAAGACCGCGCACGTCGCCAATACTTGAGAGCTCCTGTTTCATTTGCTTTAACCGGAGCATCAGAAAATCTCCAAGTACTGCTGCCTGTTCATCAAGCTTTTCCTTTTTAATAAACTTCATCGTTGCGGTTCCTGCTGCAATGGCCAGCTGATTCCCGCGAAATGTACCGGAGTGAGCACCAGGGCCCCATTGATCCAGATCTTTATGATAGACAACCACTGCTAAAGGAAGCGTTCCGCCAATCGCTTTTGACAGGACCACCGCATCTGGTGTAATGCCCGAATGCTCAAAAGCAAACATTTTCCCGGTTCTTCCAAAGCCTGTCTGAACTTCATCTACTATAAGCGGGATTTGCTGTTCAGCAGTAATCCTCCGCACTTGTCTTACCCATTCGTCAGGTGCAGGTATGGCCCCGCCTTCCCCCTGGACAATCTCCATGACCATGCCGGCCGGCTTAACGATTCCAGATTCAGGATCATTCAGTGTCCGGTCAATAAAGGTTGAACCGACTGCAGCTCCTTCATCTCCGCCAATGCCAAACGGGCAGCGGTAAGAATATGGATACGGCAGGAAGTGCACATCAGACATTAAATTTTGAATGCTGGACTTGGGTCCAAGATTCCCCATCAGGCTGAGAGATCCATTTGTCATGCCGTGGTATCCGCCCTGAAAAGAAAGCATGCCTCCTCTGCCTGTTGCCGTTTTAACCAGCTTCATCGCAGCTTCAACAGCATCTGATCCTGAAGGTCCGCAAAACTGAATCTTTGCATTTTCTGCAAATGAAGGCGGTAATGCATTGTAAAGCTCTTCAACAAATTCCTCTTTCATGGGAGTTGTCAGATCCAGCGTATGCAATGGACGCTTCCCTTTTATCACATTCTCGAGTGCTTGGATCACAACCGGATGATTATGGCCAAGGGCAAGCGTTCCAGCCCCTGCCAGGCAGTCTATGTAGGTTTTATTTTCAACATCTTTGACAAAAATGCCCTCTGCCTCACTGATGGCGATCGGTAATCTGCGAGGATAGGATCTTGCATTTGATTCTCTTTTGTTTTGACTGTTTAAATAGAATTCATTTGTCAGCATGAATAATCACCCTTTTACATTTGATAATAATTCTCATTCTCATTTAAAAAGAAAAACGGCACTTTCGCCGCTTCAAATATCTGAATACACTTGAATATTAATTGAAAATGATTATCAATGTCAATGGAGTTTGGATGATTCAGTTCATCCTGCCCAGATTTCAGGATTTGCTGTCTCGCTGAAATGGAGCCTTTTTCCTGCTTATTATCTGGCTTATACCTTCTATTAGGGTCATATAGCCCCATTGGCTGAAAGGTTTGTACAGAATTGAACGTTCTATATAGTTAACATAATGATATTATTATCCTTTTCTTTTATTCTGTGAATTTCCTCCCGCTCCTTATGAATCATCTTAATATTCCGGTAATCATGTATTAAATTTTAATTTACAAACCTACCATACTCGGTTAACGTTTAGCCGATATTCTTTACTTATACCAATTATTCGGGAGGCTAAATGATGACTTTAAACAAAAAAATCCTTGGCATTACCCTTGCCGGCACACTGGCTGCGGGATCCCTTGGATTCACGGCAGCCAATGAAAAAGCAGAAGCGAAGAAAGCCAAACCACAGGCTCAAAATGTGATTGTTCTTGTTATGGATGGCGTGAGTTCCTCGACTACTACTCTTTCAAGATGGTATAAAGGCGGACCTCTTGCAATGGATGAAATCCTGACTGGCGGCGTTCGTACATACTCAGCTGAATCTGCCATTACTGACTCAGCTCCTGCAGGCACTGCAATGGCGACAGGAAACAAAACGAATGATAAGTTTGTCGGCGTACTGCCTGAAACAGTTTCATCACCTGGCCTTGACAGTTCACTTGCCGATCAGCCGCACAAGCCTGTTGCGAATGTTCTTGAAGGTGCCAAGTTAAGCGGCAAAGCAACCGGCATCATCTCTACCTCTGAAATTCAGCACGCTACACCTGCTGCTTTTTCATCTCATGCTTCACACCGTGGTGAGTATGACAACATCGCAGAACAGCAAATCTATCAGGATATTGATGTTGTTTTAGGAGGAGGAAAAGATTCTCTGACAACAGGCATGGCTAAAAACAGCCGGAAAGATGGTGAAAATCTGGTTGAGGTTGCTGAAGACAGAGGCTATGACATCGTTGAATCCCGGGAGGAGCTTTTAAATTCGAGATCAAGCAAGCTTTGGGGGGCGTTCGCACCGGCTGCTCTTGCCTATGACATGGACCGTGAAACGACAAACCCGAATGAGCCGACACTTGCAGAAATGACGAAAAAGGGAATTTCAGCCCTTTCTAAAGATAAAGACGGATTCTTCCTGATGGTAGAAGGAAGCAAACCGGACTGGGCTGCCCATGCCAATGACCCAATCGGCATGATCAGCGATACACTTGCTTTTGATGCAGCAGTTAAAGAAGCTCTTGATTTTGCAAAGAAAGATAAAAACACAATGGTTATCGCACTTTCTGATCACGGAAACAGCGGTATTTCAATCGGCAACCAGAATACAAGTGCAGACTACCCTTCCATCCCAGTTTCTGAGTACATTGATCCTCTGAAAGAAGCAGAACTGACTCTTGAAGGAGCAATGAAGCAGCTAAAGCCGGATCAGTCAAACAAATTGGAAGTAGCAGCACTTTACGGAATTAAAAACCCAACACCAAAAGAAAAGAAAGCCATAAGTGACAGCAAGAATCTTGCAAAAACGCTGGGTGAGCTGCTTGCAGAGCGCGCAAACCTCGGCTTTACTTCAGGCGGGCATACTGGTGAAGACTTATTCATGTATTCGTATGGACCAGGTAAACCGATTGGCTTTATTGAGAACACTGACATTGCACACATTACAGCTTCAGCCATGGGGTTTGATTTAAAAGAGCTCGACAAAAAACTGTTTGTTGACGCAAAAACGGCATTTGAAGCAATGGGTGCAAAAGTATCTGTAAACGCTGAAGATAAAAACAACCCTGTTCTAGTTGTGAAAAAAGGAAAGACTGCAGCTGAATTTCCAGTGAATAAAGATCTTGCCATTGTGAACGGCAAAGTAATTGAGCTGGACAGTGTAACGGTCCTAACGAAAGACAAATTCTATCTTTCCAAGGAAGCTGTTCAACTGGTTAAAAAGGCAAAATAAACAAAACATCGGTCACAACCAATTGGATGTGACCGATGTTTTTTAATGAACAGATTTCAGTAACCCCTCCGCTGCTCTGCATGGATCTTCAGAAAGGCTGATGGCTGAAATCACGGAAACTCCGTCCCCTCCTGCTTCTATTACAGCACGGGCGTTGGCTGATGTTATTCCGCCGATGCCGACAATAGGAATGGTAATCCCCGCCTTTCTTACTTCTTCAATCAATAGTGTCCCTTTTACAGGTTCAGCATCTTCCTTCGTTTCAGTTGGATAGATGGGCCCTGCCCCAATGTAATCCGCACCATCTTTCATTGCCTTTTTTACCTCTGCCATCGTATGGGCAGAAACACCCAGTATCTTGTTTCCGATTCTTTCTCGCACCTCGCCCGCATCAGTGTCATCCTGTCCAATATGAACACCGTCAGCATCAAGTTCGACTGCAAGGTCAATATCGTCATTGACAATAAAGGGAACGGCATGCATTGCGCATATTTTTTGAAGGCTGCGCGCGAGCTCTCGTTTATCCATACCTGTAAGTGCATTCTTTCCTTTTTCACGGTATTGAAACATCGTGATGCCGCCTTTAACAGCAAGGAGAAGCACCTCTTCAGGTTTGTTCAGGCAATTGGTACTCCCCATAATAAAATACAGGTTCAGTTTCTTCCTAAGTATGCTGCTTTCCATATCGTCCCATCCTTCTTTCCTGATATGCCCAATGATTCGTCGGCCCGTGCCCGTTTCCAAGCTTTAGATCATCTTTTATCGCGGCATGAATAAAATCGGCTGCAAGCTGAACGGCATGTTGAACACTGCTTCCCTTAGCAAGCTCAGCAGTAATCGCAGCGGCAAACGTACAACCTGTTCCATGTGTGTTTTCAGTTGCAATACGATCATTTTCAAAAAAGAAGAATTCACTGCCGTCATAGAGCATATCGATTAACTGCTCAGTCTCATCTGCATGCCCGCCTT
The DNA here is from genome assembly GCF_016839225.1 of Metabacillus sp. cB07. Classification (NCBI taxonomy): domain Bacteria; kingdom Bacillati; phylum Bacillota; class Bacilli; order Caryophanales; family Bacillaceae; genus Metabacillus; species Metabacillus sp. cB07. Next base: position 2,177,640 of record NZ_CP069296.1, read on the forward strand.
TGATCACCACATATCCTGCTCCAAATGCATGCAGCTTTTCTGCCGCACGTTTCCGGTCTTCAATTGTTTCGATTTTTATTCCTGAGAGAGCCTCTGCCTCAGGGATGTTAGGGGTAATAACAAGTGCGAGAGGCAAAAGATGAGTGATCAATGAGTCAATCGCTTCCTGCTGCAGGAGTGATGCCCCTCCTTTTGCGATCATAACAGGATCGACCACAACCTTTTCCCAGCCGAATCGTTTAATTTGGACGGAAACAGCTTCAATGATTTCACTGCTGAAAAGCATGCCTGTTTTCAGTGCATCTGTTCCAAGATCTGTCCCTATCGCTTCTATTTGTTTCATAACCGCCTCTGCCGAAAGCGGGTACACGCCGTGCACGCCAAGCGTATTTTGAGCTGTCACTGCTGTTATAGCTGACATGCCAAATGCACGGAGCTCCTGAAATGTTTTTAAATCAGCCTGTATTCCTGCGCCTCCCCCGCTGTCAGAACCTGCTATTGTTAATGCTCTTGCAACACTCATGCAAGCACCTCCTCAAGCTTTATGCGTTCTCTCAAATCTTTCGGTTCAAGATGATACAGTTCATTTAAAAACTCGATTTGAAAGCTGCCCGGTTCGAGTTTGTACAGCCTTTCTACTGCTGCTTCAGCAGCGCATCCATAGACAGCTGCAGCTGCAGCGGCGGCAAAAACATAGTCTTTTTCAATTGCACAAAACGCTCCGACAACTGAGCTTAACAAGCACCCTGTCCCAGTCACTTTTGTCTGAAGCTGGTGTCCGTTTTTGCAGCTGAATAGCCGTTCACCATCTGAAATATAGTCCGTTTTTCCTGTAATCACAACAACCGTCCTCAACTGCTTTGCAGCTTTAACGGCAAGCGCTGCAGCATCCCCTTCTCCTGCACCAGAATCGACCCCTTTTATTGCCCAGTTTTCACCTGCAAGACTTGCAACCTCTGCAGCATTGCCCCGGATTACGGCAATGTCCAGCTTTTCTGCAAGCATTTTAGCCGTCTCCGTTCTGTAAGGTGTTGCCCCTGAACCAACCGGATCTAAGATAACAGGAACATTGTGCTTATTGGCAGAAGCTCCGGCAATCAGCATCGACTCTACTATTCTTTCATCTAATGTACCGATATTCAGTACGACTGCACCCGCTATTTTTGCCATATCCGCGACTTCTTCTTTCGCATAGGCCATGACGGGAGAAGCCCCAAGAGCAAGAAGCCCGTTTGCCGTAAAATTTGTCACGACCGTATTCGTTATGTTGTGCACTAGCGGGTTTTGTTCTCTTACATTCTCCAATACTAATTCTGCTTGAATGGACATGATCGTTTCCCCTCCAATATAAATAAGCACTTTGCCGCGGCAAAGTGCTTACAGGTATCCCTATAATCTCCCTGCGCTGGCATTATCCAACAGGTTCATCCGGTCTGCAGCAGTTAGCCGCACTCTCAGCCTGATTCCACAAGCTCCCGTTTTGTTATGTACTTTGTTTCAAAGTCTACCCGTACAAGGGAGATTTTGCAACTATTTATCTTGGACAGCTGCTTTCTTTTTCTTAAGCTGGTTTTTTATCAGAAGAATAAAAAGGAGCAGCAGCGGAATTCCGAATTGAAATGGGAGATGAATATATTTAGGAACGATTTCAAGACCGGTTTTCGTATGCTCTACTATGCTTTTATCCATAAAAAAGGTGGATGCGAATCCAGCTGAAAGGACCCCGTATACGAGGTGATTATTTTTTACCCTGGGCATAATCTCAGACAGGCTTTTTATAGCGGCATAGCAGAGAAGCACCACTTTTATAAACCCTACAAAGAAAAAAACAATGACAGAAAGGATTTCGATATGCTGAAAAAAATCCAGCAAATCAATCGTTTCGATTGATTTAATGAGGGGATAGGAAAAATAGACCGCAATTTTCGCCCCTAGCATGCCGATGATGGATTCTGTTATGACAATAATAATGAGACCGCTGAATACAACAGCCATCCATCCTCTTTTAAGCAAATAGGACTGATTATTCACAGCGGGAAAAATCATGAGGAATGCAATCAGTTCTCCGAACGGAAACGTTATTTTTGCCGGAAAAACAGATCCTATCACGGACCTCCAGTCAGGCTTTATAAGAGGTAGAACATTTGTCCATTCGAACATTGGGTTCAAAATAGTTATGAGTGTAGTCAGCGCAATCATCATAACACTTCCAAAAAAAAGAAATTCCGATACTCTTGCAATCGCCTCTAATCCTAATATGCACGCATAACCTGTGAGCAGAATGAAAACAAAACCAATGACCCAGGTTTCAATGTTGTAAAAAAGGACCGTGCTGATGAAAAACTCAAAATCTTTCACTACTCTCATGCCGATATAAAGAAAGTAGACCGCGTACAGGCAAATGAAACATGTCCCTATCCACTTGCCGAAACTTGTCTTCAAAAGCTCTGTAAAGGTTTTTCTCCTGGGTTCGATGCGGAGTATCCATATATACATAAAATAAATGACTATACCTGCCGCCGTGGCTATCATATTTACAAGCCAGGCTTCTTCCTCAGAATCTAAGCTGAGACCTACTACCACTGTGCTGCCTAATAGAAAAAGAACCATTAAGGAAAAAACCTGATTAGGAGTAATCTGCTGATTCATCATTCATCATCCTTTGCATGAAAGGGTTACGGTATCCGGTTCACATCTCCAATATCTTCAATCTCCAAATCCACTTCTACTTCTACTGGAACCTCAGGATATAGTTCTTTCCATTTCTTGTTGATTTCCTGAAATTTATAGGGATTTCTCAAATAGACTTCTTTTAGAAAACCAAGAAAGTCATTGTTTTCTTCCTGACTTCTGGCAATCAGTCCTGCCATCTCATTTTTTATGGCTGTTTCAGCCTTTGATTCTAGATAAGGGAGATCATCCTTGCTGCATGTGCTTTCAAACAATTCCCCTTTCATCTTCCGTTTAACTTGAAATGAGATCATTCCGTTATTGAATACTGGTTTTACGCTGGTTTTTGACTTTTTAATGTGTACGGTAAAAAAACCAGCTCCGCATTTAGTCTCAATTGTCGTTGTATTGTTGGTAAAACCAAGAAAAATCTTGCTCTCATCCCTGCTTAAATAACCAGCAAGCTTGTCTTTTTTAAAATAAGCCATTCCGTTCAGGATCAAAAGAACCTCCGGCTCAGGTGAAGAAATGTTCTCTTGTGAGGAACCTATCTCCTGATCACTGCTGAGAGTGACATAGGGAATTGCTGCTGCTTTTATATTTCTGAGAAGATCGTTCATCACTTTAACAGGATATACACCCGACACAGATCCAAGGTTCAATTCATTGCTATGGACTATGTCGTTGATTCTTTTAGATGAGACCTTTTCAGCCGGGGTAATGGTTCTTATAATTCTGCTTGCCGGATAATCTTTTGTGACCATAATTTTTATGCTGGATGAAATTTCAGATTCTGTCAGAAACAAGGCCAGTATCTCATGAATCCCTTGTTCCCTTGCTGTTTGTTCTCCAATGACAATCAATTCGGCGCTGTCGAGAAAAATTTTCTTTGGATTGCGGTTTAGGATATTTTTGATAGCCTGAGAAATCGTTCTGCCTGATTGCTGGTAGATAATTGAACCCGGAACTTCTCCCGCTGAATCAGGTTTAGCTGCAGTATTTATCATCTGAAGGGTTACCTCATACCCTTCATCTCTTGAATCAATCCCAATGGCACTGACTATGGAAATCGATTTAATTAGGGTATCCTCTACATTTTTAGAAATAACCACACTGGATAAAAGAGTAATAATGACGAAAAATATAAGTGCCCATGCTTTTTTCTTCATTGTGTCCTCCTTACTCGTTTTTCAGCTGGTCTTTTTCTTCTTTCGTAAACGTTTTCTTATTATTCAGCTGTTCATAAATGGGAACCCTGAATGCAGCATCCTTCTGGTCTTCCAGTTTAAAAGGGGCCAACGGGGCAAGATACGGCACTCCGAATGATCTTGATGATGACAACTGGAGCAGATAATACATAATACCTGCAATAATCCCGAAAAAACCTAAAACGGATGCAAGAAACATAAAAACAATCGTCAGTTTTTGAGAAACTGCGGCAAGAGAATACACCGGAATGATGCTTGAAAAGATGTAGGATGCACTTAAAATAACAAGCGTAAATGGCTGAACAAGATAAGCTTCAACCGCAGATTGTCCAAGGACAATGGCCGCAAAAACAGTGACTGTAAACACAACGGATTGCGGAAGTCTAAGCGAACTTTCGGTAATTATCAGGATCAGAAAATAAAAGACAATGGTCTCAACAACTGTCGGAGCAGGCACAAGTTCCCTCTGTGTGACAATTCCAACGAGCAGATTTGTCGGAATCAGACCGGGATGATAAATCGTAAAGGCAATATACAGGGCTGGGAGCAGGATGGCAAAGCAAAAGATGAATATCCTTACAAATCTTTTTGCCATCAATTTTTTCGTCAGAAAATAATAATCATCCGGTGACTGAAACAGCTGCACAAACACAGTCGGCAAAGTAACCACGAACGGCGTTCCGTCAACAAGGAGAGCAATCCTCCCTTCCAGAATTTCGCTGCAGACAACGTCCGGCCTGTCAGTAGATAGCGTCAGCGGAAAGATCGAGTTTGAAGATTTTTGCAGGGTCTCTTCAAGATAGTTGCAATCAAGGATGACGTCCATTTTTATAGAGGACAGCTTCTCTTTCAGCTCTTTTAAAATTTCTTTATCAGCTTTTCCTTCCATGTAAATGATGCAGATTTTGGTTGTTGAATTAATTTCAGGAGACTCTATTCTGAGTGCAGGATTTCTGATCACTTTTCTAATTAATGCCGTATTCGATGAAATATCTTCATTAAACCCGATGTCAGGCCCTTTAAGTGTTCGCTGTGCTTTCGGATTTGAAATACTTCTTTCAGGAAACTTGTCTGTTCCGGCAGAAATACAGCTCGAGTGACCTTCAATAAGAATGACGGTATTACCAAAAAGAAGCTCATTTACTGCATCTTTCATGTCTGTAATCTTCCTGGTGTCCTTAAGGGCAATAACATGATTCAGGAGGAAATCAACAGTATCATCTGCTTCCTCGGCCTTTTCTGCATGAAATGAAGCAAGGGATGGAATTAGCAGATCCTCCAGCTGTTTGTTTTCAACAATCGTGCTGATATATACGATTAAAAAAGAAAACCCTTTATTTTTTATTTCTTTAAATTTCAAATCCGAACTGTCTCCAAGCATCTCTCTGAACAATGACTTGCCTGAACCCAAAGATTCAGGTACTTTTACAGGAGCAACCATTTTTGACATGCGCAGTCCCTCCCTTTCATTTTAGTCATGGATTAATATTCCTTTCTTACACCTGAAGTATACGCAAAAAGGACCCCGCAGCAGCGGAGTCCTTCCATTTTTATATAACAGCTTCCAAACACCCAATACATCAAGCAATACAAGGAAAATGGCAATTGGTGCCACATATCTCATAAGCAGGAACCACACATTGAACAGTCCTCTGGATAAAGAAGATCCTTTAGAAAGCTCTTCATAAAGTGCGGATTTTTTCATTTTCAGCGGAACAAATATAGAAATAAGCAGGGCTCCCACAGGCATCAGGATATTACTGACCAGATAATCCGCCGCATCAAAAATCGTTTTGCCAAAAATGCTTACTTCGCTCCAGACCCCGAACGATAAGGCAGATGGTATACCCACTGCAAAGATTAGTAGTCCAATTGTCCACGACCATTTTGTCCGTTTTTCAGCGTCGCTCTTTGATAACACAGATACAATAATTTCAAGCATGGAAAATGCCGAAGTTAAAGATGCAAACAGGAAAAGAAGGAGGAACGCCGCAAAGAATACCATTCCAAATGCCATTTGATTAAAAACGGTCGGCAATACGTTAAAGAGCAGCACCGGACCGGCATCAGGCTTCAGGCCGAAGGAAAAGACGGCCGGGAAGATCGCAAGCCCTGCAAGAACAACAATAAAGATGTTCATTCCGACAATCGAAAACGCAGATTGAGGCAGATTGGACTCTTTTGATAAATAAGAGCTGTACGTTACCATAACGGACACACCTACACTTAGGGTGAAAAAGGATTGCCCCAGTGCTGCCAGAATGGTTTCCGACGTTAATTTTGAAAAATCAGGCTGAAACAAAAAGCGGACTCCCTCCATCGCACCGTCTAAAGTAAGCGAACGGAAAATCAGTACGATAAACAAAAGAAATAAAACCGGCATCATAACTTTACTAGTGCGCTCAATTCCTTTTTGGACCCCTTTTGCAACAACCGCAATGGTTATTGCCATGAAGACAAAGTGCGCTCCGACGCTTAGTACGGGATCAGTGATCGTTTCCCCGAACAGCTGCCCATACTGCTCCTGACTGAGTCCGTTTAAATCTCCTGTCAGTGTTTTTACGAGGTAGAGAATAATCCATCCTCCAATGACACTATAAAATGACAGCAGAATAAAACAGGTTATCATTCCTAAATAACCGACAGAAAACCATTTTGTTCCCGGCGCGATTGCTTTATATGACTGGATCGCATCTTTCTGAGTGCTTCTTCCGACCGCAAATTCTGCCAGGAGCAATGGCAAGCCAAGCAATAATGTGAAGAGAAGGAATATAAAAAAGAAGGCTCCCCCTCCGCTGACTCCGGCTATATACGGGAATTTCCATATTGCCCCAAGTCCGATTGCTGATCCTGCTGCAGCTAAAATAAAACCCAGTTTTGAAGACCACTGCTGTTGTTCTCTCATTATGCACCTCTCATGATTGTGTCTTATATTAATGAAAACGCAAAAAAGCCGCCCCCTGTGTGTAGGGGCGACTGTTCATCGCGGTACCACCCTAGTTGAGAATACTTCTTCTCCGGCTCTTAAGTCGATATCGGGACAACCCGCTCATTCCTTCCGTCAGGTCGAAACAAAAACTCAGGGACCGAAATTCATACGCATTGTGTGTACTGACTTTCACCTAGCGTCAGCTCTCTATAACAGGGACAATGCGATTACTGTGTTTCCCATCAACGTTACGCTCCATTAATTTATAGATAATTTAAACATCTCATGACTGCTGATGTCAACCTGTTTTTTTAAAAATGGAACCTGTCCTCACTCATCATATAGGTCAGGCTCATTAAAGACAGTCAGCACTTTTGATGCGCAGTTCAGCTTGCAGTCGAGGTTCCAGACGGTTTTTTTGAAGCATATTACTTCCGGGCTCTCAAGGTAAAACTTTAAGAGGACGTCGGCTTCGGCATCGATAATTGCATAATTTTCCCTGCTTTTGAACAGCTCAAAATCCTTGTGCATCACAAGCTTCCAGCCGTCGCTCAGCGGAAATTCCTTAAAATCCTTAGTGAACTTTTTCAAATTCATGAAGCCCTGCCTCCCCTGCAATGATGTCATTTTAAAAATCATCCTTGTTTCTTTTCTTCATGCATGGTATATTACTAGAGCGATGAGCTGAATTGTGTAAGTCGAAGAACATGCGGAACTTCCGCACACATGATGTGGCATGTGGTTCTTCGCCTCAATACGCAAGGAGACGACTGGTTTACCAGCGTCTCCTTTTCTATTTTATTCCCCCTTGCTCTTGCTCAGCATCCATTTGTACAGCTCAGGATCATTGTATGCCTGGACCCATGAATCATGCTTGACCCCAGGATATGAGGTGAATGCTGCGGTTCCGCCCGCATGCCGGATAGCATTGACCATATCAACACTTTCTTTTATTGGAATCACGTCATCGTCTTCTCCGTGAAAAATCCAGACAGGGAGATCTTTCAGAAGGCCTGCATTCTCAGGGCAGCCGCCTCCGCATACTGCAGCCAGCGCTGCGAATGTTTCCGGCATTCTTCCTGCTAGTTCAAAAGCTCCATATGCCCCCATGCTCATGCCCGTCAAATAGATGCGGCTCTTATCGACTCTGTAAGTCTCCACAACCTCTTCCAGCAAAGCTTGCGCCCCGTCGAGTTCCATAATCCAGTTCGACCTTCTCGCCGTGGATACCGGACATTGAGGAGCGAGCAGGATGAAGGGGAAATCTTCTCTGTCTGCCACCTCCGGAAGCCCTATTTTTCTGACGTCTTCAGGATTTGTGCCCCGTTCGCCCGCGCCATGCAGAAACAGAACTAGCGGCACTTCATCGGTCCCTTCTTAATATCCTTCAGGAAGCTTCAGTAAATATGATAGCTTTGCCTCAATTTTTTTCGTGATAGTTTTTTCAAATACTCCGGACTTCATCTGCTATAACCCCTTTTTTAATCATCTTCTACATACATTCTTCTTTTCATGGCCAAATCCTTTTTTGAACAGATGAAAAAAGACCGGAGATCAAAGTCTCCGGTCTTATCTTGAAGAATATTCTTTTTAGTATTAAACGGGTGCTTCTGCTTTCCTGTTTCTGCTGCTGTCTGCATGAAACAATTTTTTCGTCAGGAGAGTCTGCAAAATGACAAAAATCCCTCCGATGGTCCAGTAAAGCGGAAGAGCTGCCGGTGCTGTCAGCGAGAACATGCCGATCATGACAGGCGACAAATAGCTGAACATGGCCATTTGTTTTTTCTGCGCTTCTTCAAGACCGACGAGCGATACTCTTGCCTGAAGAAAATAGATGCCTGCTGCGAGAAGTGTCAGGACAAGGTTCGGACTGCCGAGGTTAAACCATAAAAAGGAATGCTGGGCAATTTCAGGCGTTCTCTGAATGGCATAATAAAACCCGGTTAAGAACGGAAGCTGAATGAGAAGCGGCAGACATCCGCCAAGTGCAGCAAGCGGATTGATCTGGTGCTTCTGATACACTTTCATCGTTTCCTGCTGCAGTTTCGTCTTTGTTTCTGCATCTTTTGCTTTTTTCATTTTCTCCTGAATAACTGAAAGCTCAGGCTGCGCCTTTGCCATCTTCCCCTTCATGTGCATTTGGTCTTTCGACTGTTTAAGGGCAAATGGAAGAAGAACGAACCGGATCATCAACGTTACGAGAATGATTGAAAGCCCGTAGCTTCCCTGAAACCATTCGGCAAACGTTTTTAAAAGCAGTGAAAACGGATAAACAAAATAGTGATTAAAAAAGCCCGGGGTACCGCTCGTTATTTCCTGAATGCCACCGGTGCCTGCCTGCTGGCAGCCGCTCAAAAGAATAAGCAGGCCTATTCCAAGCAGTGCAAGGAATACGTTCCGAGAGGTGAATGCAGATTTCTTTTCCATGTAGATCCTCCTTGTTTTTCATTGAGTATGAAAGATTCAAGAAGGAAGCCGGACGGAGTATCATCTCCTGCATCATACCGTCTCATCTGCCTGATGATCCAGACAATGACCGCATTTGTTTCATTTTGTCTCCGCTGTGAAATCAGTCTGTCTTTATGCTCATGCCTTACTGCCATTTTCATAGACGGGTGTTTTTTAAAGGACTGATCCAGCAGATAGCCGCAGGCAAAGATCGCCGCTACAGTAAAGAAAAGGCTGATCAGAGTCAGATACGGTGTAAGTTCGTGTGAAAACTCCATCATCATGTGCTGCATTCACATCCTTTTATTACACTAAGTATAAACCTCATAAATAGAAAAAGAAAGCGGATGTCACTTCCATTGCATGGATGGGCAATAAAAAAGCCCGCCGGCTGGAAATTTGGCCGGCAGGCTCTGGTTATCCTTTTTTTACATACAGCGGCAGTTCAGTATGCCCGAGGAGACGGGCATATACAAACAAGTTGCCTTTGTGGTTTACTTCGTGCTCAATTCCCATCTTCACAAGAGATGCACCGGTAGTCTTGAATCCAAAAACGTTTGTCAGATCAATCTCGCGTGAAAGCTCATCATCAGTGAGTGATTCCAGCAGCTGAACGGTTTTTTCCGTATAGAGTTCAACAGCTTTTAAAGGATCTGATTCCCGGACATCCTCTTTTTCCATCAGCGGTCCCGGGCTTCCTGCTTTGGCAACAGCCGTAAATTTGTACATGGAAGTTGCCATATGAACAGCCAGTTTCGAAGTCGACATAGACGATTCGGCAGGCTTAAAATCCGGATCATTGTTTCTCATAATGGAAAGCAGTTCAAGCGTAACAGCTCTGTGCGACAAAAAATGATTGATTAATTTCGTGTTCATCGTTATCCTCCGCAGGTTAAGGTTATTTAGCAAATCCCATAAACTGCTTCAGCATGGAAAGGCCGTATTTGCGGTCTGCACGTTCCTCTTTTTCTTTTTGCTGCTGTACGAACGCAAGAAATTTTTGTTCTCTCTGTTCAATATACTGTTTGGCTAGCTCACGTTCATACTTGACCTCATCATGGAACATTTCCCGTTCACTGTTTGCAGATTCATGGATTACGTTCAGTTTATCATGAAGAGATGCATAATGTCCTTCCGCAGCATTCATGTGTGCTTCCTTCATTTCGCCAAGCTTTTCCTTCAATGCGGAAAACTGGCTTTTCGACATCGTCAGCTGCGTTTTTGCATGTTCGTTTACTTTGTTTTGAAGGCCGGAGAATTGGCCCAACTGCACTTTCGTCTGTTCATCCATTTTTGACTGAAGAGAAGCATATTGTTCTTTTGCTGCCTGCAGCTGTGTTTTGGCCTGTTCATTAAGCTTAGTGTTCAAAGCAGCAAACTGGCCTTTTACCGCATTGAACTGAGCTTCCTTCTGCTCATCAAGCTTTGTCTGCAGCGCGGCAAATTGGCCTTTTGATGTCTGCTGCTGGGATTTTGCCTGATCATTAAGTTTGCTCTGGAGGGCTGTGAAATGGGTTTTGGCCGTTTTCATTTGGGCTTTTGACTGCTCATTCAGCTTATGATGAATCGCCGTAAACTGGTTTTTAGCGGCATTCAGCTGCAGATCCGTCTGTTCTTCAAGCTTTTGCTGAAGCTCTTCCATCTGCTCTTTAGCGGCACTCAGCTGGGCTTTTGACTGTTCATTCAATCTGTGATGCAGGGCGGCAAACTGGCCTTTTGACGTTTGAAACTGTGTTTTGGTCTGCTCGCCAAACTCCTGCTTGACCGTTTTCTTCAGCTGTTCGATTAACGACAGCTCCAGCTGGTCCATTTTCAGCTCAAGTATATTTATGTCCTGTTTTCCTTTTTCTTCAATCAAACTGAAAATCTCTTCAAGCGCCACTTTAATATTTTTCTTTGCAGAAAGTTCTGCATCCGGATCCAAAACGGCAGATGAGGCTGCAGCTGCTTCGCCTTTTCCGTTCATAGCAAGCATTTGGACAATTGTCTCATGATCGAGCTGGCTGTCCTTCATATGTTTAATTTTTCTCAGCATTTCAATATTTTCGGGCGAGTACACCCGGGCATTTTTATGATCCCGTTCGATTTCAAGAATGGCTGTGAACTCTTCTTCCCACATTTTTAAAATGTAGGAGGACTCCCCAAGCATGGAAGCTACCTTTGAAATACTTACCTTTTTAGACATCTAAAACCCCGCCTTTTCTCATTTTTTTGTTGCCTACGTTTTCGAGGCGGGGATAAGGAAAATCCTGCAAGTCGACAAAGGTTCCAAAATAAAGTCAACATTTCATGAATTGGGTTGAATTTCGGCATTTTCCGCGAATAATTAAAATCCGTGAATCGTCATGCCTCCATCTACGAATAATGTCTGGCCTGTTATGTAGCTTGCTGCATCGGAGCCGAGGAACACGGCAGGTCCCACAAGTTCAGGCAGCTGCCCGATCCGCTTCAGCGGTGTTACGGCAAGAATATCAGAAACATACGCTTCATCCTGCAGGATTTTTTCAGTCAGCGGCGTTTCAAAATACCAAGGACCGATGGCGTTCACCTGAATATTATCCTGCCCCCATTCAAATGCAAGCACCTTTGTCATCTGAATCATGGCTGCTTTTGTCTGGGCATACACAACACCTGTTCTCAGGGCGGTCTTGCCTGCGACGGATGAAATATTAATAATTCTTCCGCCTTTCCCGTTTTTCTTCATCCACTCAGCTGCTTTTTGAGACATAAAAAAAGCAGATTTCATATTTGTACTTACAATCGTTTCCCACTCATACTCTGTCACATCAAGTGCTTTTGAACGGATATTCATTCCGGCATTATTTATCAGAATATCGACATTCAGCTGCTGCGCCTCAAGCTCAGCAAATACACTCTTAATGCTTTCTGTACTCGTCACATCTGCAGGGAACGGGTAGGCTTTTCGGCCTTTTGCCCTGATTTCTTCTGCAGCTGCCTGCAGCTCTTCTTCTGTTCTGGAGAGGAGAATCACATCAGCCCCCGCCTCGGCATACCCAAGGGCAAGTGCGCGGCCGATTCCCCTCCCTGCACCGGTAATAAGTGCTGTTTTATTTTTCAGATCAAATGATGGCAGATACATAATTGATGCCTTCTTTCTCTTTTTCTTTCATTTTATCATAGAAGTTTGAGTTTTCAGGAAATGATGCTGAAGGAGTAGACGCATGTGAAATTTCTTTGCATGCAGAACCTTTTCACATAAAAAAAAGAGCTGCCTGATCTCAGGCAGCTCCCGTTTATTTAGAATTTCCCTGCATTTGTGCCGGGGATTGACGTTTGATTTTGCGGTGTTTCCGGAGCTTTTTCTGTTTCAGACTCATTCCCGCCTGTCAGTTCAGCTCCTGCTTCCTTTACCTTGGAGCCGATGGCTGCAAGATCCTGCTGAGCATCCTTGGCCGTTGCCAGAGTTTCATTCGAAGCTTGAATGACATCGCTGACGTTGCCCTTTACATCTTCATTTAGGCGGTCATACAGTCGTTTCGCCTCGTTAATCGCATCTTTAAGTGAATCTGCTGCGGATTTAAACTGCGTGACAACCTGATTTTTAACTTCGCCTGGATTTTCTTTCACTTGAGTGAAAACCTCTGCAGAGGAATCTTTAATGCCCGCCGCTGACTTTTTCACTTGATTCCGCGTATTTTTATCAAACAATGTGACCAATCCGCCGATTACTGCTCCAGCGAGAATACCCGCAGCAAGCTTGCTGCCTTTCGACTTTGTTTTCACTTCCGGTGCTGCTGTTACAGCCGATTGAACTGCTGTGTTTGTTGTTTGAAGCGTGTTATCGTTCGTGCTTTGAATCGTCATCATGATTCCTCCCTGTAGATTAATGTCATATTGCGTACATACCCTTAATGATTTCTTTACGAAACATCATTTTTCCTTCTGTTTATTCAGAATAATCTGTTCATTTTTAAAAATAATCAGTATACTTATTTAGAAGCACGAAACAAGTTGATGGAAATCGGAGGATTATATATGGAAAAAGTGATCGAAAAGAGATTATCCAGAACAGAGGTGCCTGAAGCACTGACTTGGAATCTGGAAGATTTATTTGATTCTCAGGCTGACTGGGAAAAGGAACTCGCCGCAATCGAACATGATGCAGCTGAACTTGCAGCATATAAGGGCACTCTGGGAAATTCAGCCTCCTCCCTTCTTGCCTGCCTTGAAGCAGAGGAACATCTGTCTAAAAAGCTTGTCAGAGCGGGAACCTACATCAGCCTTCTTCAATCGGCAGATGGAACATGCCCTGATAACCAGGCGAACTCCTCACTGTTTGCAGCCCTGCTGTCAGGCGTTCAGGGAAAAACATCGTTCATTGAGTCAGAACTGCTCAGCCTTCCGGAGGAAACAATTGAAGCTTTTATAAAAGAAGAAAACAGGCTCGAGCCATTTTCAAGAAAACTGCAGGATTTAGGAGAATTAAGACCGCACCGTCTTTCAGAAGAATCAGAGCGAGTTCTGGCTTCACTCGGCGAGATTCACGGGGCACCTTACAAAATTTATCAGAACGCAAAGCTTGCAGATATGACATTTGAATCCGTCGAAGATGAAGACGGCAATCTTCTCTCGAATTCATTTGCACTCTATGAAGACAGATATGAATTTTCGTCAAATACATACGTTAGAAGAAAGGCCTACGACTCGTTTGTTTCTACTCTTAAAAACTACAAAAATACAGTCGCATCCGCCTATGCTGCAGAAGTAAAGAAACAGGTGGCCCTATCACGTCTCAGAAACTATCCGTCTGTAACTGACATGCTCCTTAAACCTCAGCATGTCACTAAAGAGATGTACAGCAATCAGCTTGATATTATTCAGGCAGAACTTGCTCCTCACATGAGGAAATTTGCTGCACTTAAAAAGCGTGTTCTGAAACTTGACGAACTGCGTTATTGCGATTTAAAAGCTCCGCTTGACACAGAATTCAATCCAAAAACAACGTATCAGGAGGCAAGCGACATCATCCTTGAAGCACTGGATGTAATGGGGCCTGAGTACACTCAGATCATGAAAAAAGCGCTGTCTGACAGATGGGTCGATCTTGCTGATAACGTTGGGAAATCAACCGGCGCGTTCTGTTCAAGTCCATATGGCGTACACCCGTATATTTTGATGACGTGGCAGGATACGATGAGGGGTGCTTTTGTACTTGCCCATGAGCTTGGCCACGCAGGGCATTTCTATCTGGCCAACAAGCATCAGCGGATCATGAATACACGTCCTTCCACGTATTTCGTTGAGGCGCCGTCAACTCTTAACGAAATGCTGCTTGGAAGACACCTGCTGAAAAAGACACAGGATAAGCGGATGAGACGATGGGTAATCCTGCAGCTTCTCGGGACTTACTATCATAATTTTGTGACTCACCTGCTTGAAGGCGAATTTCAGCGCCGGGTTTATGAATCCGCTGAAAACGGACAGCCAATTACGGCGAACATGCTTTCAAACCATAAAAGAGATGTCCTTTCATCATTCTGGGGAGAGGCAGTTACACTTGATGAGGGAGCATCGCTTACATGGATGAGGCAGCCTCATTATTACATGGGCTTATATCCGTACACGTATTCAGCAGGATTGACAGCCTCAACACTAGTCTCTCAATTCATTGAAGATGAAGGAAAGCCTGCCGTTGACAGGTGGATAAATGTACTGAAATCCGGCGGAAGCAAAAAACCGGTCGAGCTCCTTAAAGAAGCAGGCGTCGATATGACCAGCCCTGACTCGATCAGACAGGCAGTCGCTTATGCAGGTTCACTTATTGAAGAACTGGAAGAAAGTTTTCTCTCTTAAATAGGTCAAAAAAAAAGCTGACTGGTGTCAGCTTTTTTTGATCAATGAACTTCTTTCATGCTCTCTCTTTTTACAATGGCAGCTTTAATCATAAAATAGGTCACATCGTTTGGAAGACTTTCTTTAATGGGTTTCAGCACATCTGTGCCGTGTGCGTCAATCGCCGCTTCTATCTCCCCGGCATATTCATCCGGAACCCAGCTGTCCGTGTCGATATTCAGGCCTTCTTTTGCGCAGCGCAGCAGATGATTTTCAACTGTGACAGGAGACAAATCTCTCTTTCCGGCTATTTCTTTAACAGATAAACCTTCCTGATAAAGCTTTAGCGTATCAAGATGCGAAGATTCTTTTCGCTCTTTTTTTACGCGTCCGGGCTCTTCTTTTTCTGGAAGATCCTTTAAAAAGGCTGAAATCGCATCTGCAAAAATGCGGCCGTATTTTTGGTGTTTTACTTCTCCTACTCCCTGGACAGAGAGGAATGCTTCTTTCGTCTCAGGTTTCTGAAGACTCATATCCTTCAGCGTTTTATCCGAGAAGATAACAAACGGAGGAACATTTTCTTCTTCGGCCAGCTGTTTCCTTACAGCCTTAAGTACAAGGAAAAGCTCGTCATCAGGAGCCTTTTGCACAATCCGTGTTTGCTCTTTTCTAGTAACAGTTTCCAAGCCTTTTAAAACCTGCAGCCCCTTCTCCTCGATGATAAGCACCGGAAACTGTCCGCCTGTTATCGAAATAAACTGTTCTGAGGTCAGAAAATCAATAAATTCACTGACTTCTTTTGCTGTTTTATGTTTCAGGATCCCGTAAGTAGACAACTCGTGAAAGTTAAAATCCTTGATTTTTTTGTTAGATGAACCAGTCAGCACCTGGCTGATCATCGTCTTGCCAAATTTCTGCCCCATGCGGATCATACATGACAAGACCATTTGGGCTTCTTTTGAGACATCCTCGCTAGTCCGCTCATCTTTGCAGTTGCTGCATTTTCCGCATGGCTCAGCTGCTTCGTCCCCAAAATAGGACAGGATGTAGGATTGAAGGCAGCCTTCTGTGTAGCAAAAATCACGCATTTGATGCAGTTTAACGAGCTCTGAATGCTGTCTCTCCTTATGAAAGGATGATTGGTCGATCAAATACCGCTGAACCTGAACATCTTGTGCAGAGAACAAAAGGATGCATTCACTTTCAAGCCCGTCTCGGCCTGCCCTTCCCGCTTCCTGGTAGTAGCTTTCCATATTTTTTGGCATTTGAAAGTGGATGACATAACGCACATTTGATTTATTAATGCCCATTCCGAATGCATTTGTTGCAATCATGACCTGAACGTCGTCATTTAGAAATAGATCCTGGGCACTGGTCCTATCTGCATCGCTCATACCACCATGATATTTCCCCGCCCTGATCCCCTTCTTTGAGAGACGTTCATACAGCTGATCTGCAACTTTTCGAGTGGCTGTATAAATAATACCTGTATCTTCACTGCGGCCGGCAATGTACTTCTCTAAAAAGGGAATCCTGTCCCCGTCTCTGCTTACGCGAAACGAAAGGTTTTCTCTTTCAAACCCAGTTACAGTAGTATGCTCACCCAATATGCCGAGAGTGCTGCAGATGTCTTTCCTTACCTGGGGTGTGGCGGTTGCAGTCAGCGCAAGAAAAACAGGGTTTGAAGGAAGGGCTGTTTTCAAATCCGTTATTTTTAAATAACTTGGACGGAAATCATGGCCCCACTGCGAAATACAATGAGCTTCGTCTACAGCGACAAGCGAAACGTCCATCGACGTGAGCTGCTCCATAAAAACCGGGGATTCGAGTCTTTCAGGAGCAATATAAAGAATGGTATAAAGACCATTCCTTAAGTCTGCAAGCCTTGATGTTGTTTCCGAATGGGAAAGGGTGCTGTTCAGGAAGGTCGCTTTAATGCCTGCTTGGTCAAGAGAATCTACTTGATCTTTCATTAAGGAGATGAGCGGAGAAATGACGAGGGTAATTCCCGGCAGGATCAGAGCCGGAATCTGGTAGCAGATCGACTTTCCCCCTCCGGTGGGCATAATGCCTGCTGCATGCTTTCTATTAAGGACATTTGTAATGATTTCTTCCTGTCCCGGCCTGAAAGCTGAATAGCCGAAATAATGCTTCAAATGTTCTTTTGCCTGATCTAGCACCTTAAAATCACTCCAGTAAACGTTTTTTCTTATTATTTTACATGGGATCATTCTTTCTGGCTATGAAATTGGCGAAAATCAACTTTTGCTGAAATAAAAAAAACTCCGTTATGGAGTTCTTAATATTTTTTATGGTTATTAATGACTTCAAGTTCTTTTGTGCTTGATTTCATTTCGCTCTTGCAAAGCGGACAGACAGGAATCTCGCTTTCGCTGCTTTTGAAGTTGTCTCTGACCCAGCCTTTACAGCTGTCTGATGTGCAGATCCACACCTTCGTTTCTTCAGTAATAATTTCTTCAGGCTTTTTCCTGTACATTCATGACTCTCCTCTCTGATCTTATCAATGTTTACAGAAAATCATAAACGTGATGACAAAAAAAATTCACTGCTTATAAAAAGTACCCTTGACGTGATGACTCTTTATACCCAGTGAATAGCGTCTTTTCATTATAACAAATTTTTGCAGTTTTCGTCAACAGACCCTCTTGCTGCAGCTCTGCTTTCGTCCAGCATGCCTGACCTTAACTAAAAGGAATAGGCTGCCGTTATAGGCAGCCTGCACTTATTTACTGAAAGGATTATAATCCATTTTAATTTGGGGAAGTTCACGCACTTCTTCTGCCATAGTGCTTCCGCACATCGGACATGACAGATCTTCCGTTGAAAAATCTTTTCTCATCCAGCCGTTGCAGGACTCGGATTCGCAAGCGTATACAGTTGTATCTTCGATGATAGTAACTGGCTCTTCAGCACCCTTTTTAGCAAAGTACATGCGCATAACTCCTTTTTTTAACTAGTATACGCTTAAAATAGAATTTTATTTCTTTTTTTGACTGATCATGCACTTTGTTTTAGTATGTGCGAAAAAACCGGATTGCGGCACAATCCGGTTTTTTCTTATTTAACAGGGAGGGTAATGCTGAAAGCAGATCCATACCCTTCCTCACTGATGACATCAATATTCCCGTTATTGGCTTTAACGATTTCCATGCAGACAGAGAGTCCGATGCCGGTTCCCTGTTCTTTTGTTGTGAAAAAAGGCTTAAACAGAGAATTCAGGGTATCCTGGCTCATTCCGATTCCGTTATCTTTCACCTGAATTACGATTTTGCCGCTGTCAAGCCTAGTCGTAATGGATATGTTTCCGTTTTTTTTCTGCTTGCTGATCTGAATAGCTTCCATTGCATTTCGCATCATGTTCAGGAGTACTTGCTTCATCTGTTTAATATCAACATTCAGATAGACTTCCTCATCAATGATGCTGCACGTTAATTCGCAATTTGTCAGGATGGCTTCGCTTTTGCAGATCAGGACAATATCATTCAGAAGTTTGCTTAAAAGCACAGGCTGTTTCGTTTCAATCGGCGTTTTTGAATTATTGAGAAATTCGTAAATGATTTCATTAGCGCGGTTCAGCTCTTCAAGCGCAACATCGGCATAGTGCCCTTTTCCAATCTCAATTAAATGCGGCTTCAGGAGCTGCAGAAAACCTTTAACGCTTGTCAGCGGATTGCGTATTTCATGTGCGATGCTTGCAGCAATCTGACCTACGGTTGCCAGACTGTCCTGCTTAATGGCTATTTCTTTCATCTGCTGAAGAGACTTTTCGAGCTGTTCCTGTTTTTCCAGGAGATTTAAATTAGCATACAGCAAATCACCTTCAAGCGTTTTTACTGCCTGATAAATCTGATCGACACTTTCCTCTTTGTCTATGCAGAATATATGGATGAAATTTTTCCCCTCATATTGAATATAGACATCAAAAAGCGTCATCGGGTTTGACTTTGTTTTTAAATTCAGCTCTATTTTTGTAATCGACGGCGTGTCGAGAATAAATTTTGCCGCTTTTTTCTTGCTACCGATTCCTACAACATCAAGAAAGTTTAATTCTTCATCGAAAATAGTAAACGTACATCTTGATACTGAAACAATATTCAGCTTTCTGTCCACCAGAAAGTAAGGAAATGGGATTTTATCATATTTACTTGCGATTAATTGCATTTCCATGGCGTTCAGTCCTTGAATTAGAATTTTGAAGCCAGCTTGTCAGCTGGACTATGTTTTGAATCACCACGGTGTTTGGAGGGCAGTAATAATCGACATCAAAATCACTTGTCTGTTTTCCGCCAAGCATAACAGTTGGGGAAAATGACAGATTCTGCAATTGCGAGACGTATTCAATAACAGCTGGAATATTTGAAACAAGACTGGTTGTGAATCCAATCACATCAGGCTTCCAGCGTTCGGCGTACTGACAAATGTAATCCATCGAAACATTTGATTCAATGCAGCATGCTTCCCAGCCAAATTCTCTAAACAAGAAAGAAGTCATAATGCCTCCGACCGCATGATCTTCATTTCTCATAGAAAGCAGCATAACGCGCGGTTTAACTGCTGCAGGCAGTGATAAATTGGAGTGTGTATGTATTTTTTCAACTTTTTGGTAGTAATAGGTTGCAATCATCGATTTGCAGACAGCCGCTGCAACATATTCATCCGCTACTGTTGCGCGATTCATTTCCCAGAGTTCCAGTACATTGTCCATAGTATCTGATAAAAAGCCATACACCTCAGTGCTTGTCGTATCCGTTTCTAGCAGACTGTTCAATAAGCTCCACGAAAGGCCAAGTTCCCCATCAATAAACAATTGACTCATTTCTTCTACGGGATTCATAAAAATCACCTACCAATCGTTTGTATGTTTTTATCAGCCTGAGGACAACGGAAAAGGGATTGCGCAATATAAGATTGTTAGATTAAGCGTAACACATAACGTGTTAAGTAGATACAACAATTCCTTCGTATTGCTAATTTTTCTGAAATCTTAACAATCTTTACGCAAATTCACTCCGTTTTTGATAGAATGTAAGACATTCCACGACGAAAGGACTAACCTTTATGACTGAAAAGCTCTATTATACTTCCCCAAAAACGTTTGAATGGCAGACGGAGATTGTCCGCTGTACAGTTATAGATGGGAGAAAAGCTGTTGTTCTCAAAGAGAGCGCCTTTTATCCTGAAGGCGGCGGCCAGCCATCTGATATCGGGACGATCGCAGCGGTTCCAGTTCTTGATTTAATAGAAGATGAGAATGAACTTTACCATATTGTGTCTGAATATCCTGCAGGGATGTCTGCAAACTGCTTTCTCGACAGCCGCCGCAGAATAGATCACATGCAGCATCACTCAGGACAGCACCTTCTGTCGGCGGTGTGCCTTGAACTGTACGGTTATGAAACTGAAAGCTTTCATCTTGGATCAGAGACCGTCACGATCGATCTGAATACTCCGCACTTATCTGAAGATCAAATGACCGAAATTGAAAACAAAGCCAATCACTATATCTTTGAAAATCGAAAAATCCGTACCTTTTTTGCCGGTTCAGATGATCTTAAAAACCTGCCGCTGCGAAAGGTTCCAGAAGTGGATGGACCCCTTCGCATTGTTCAAATTGATGGGATCGATACCTCAGCATGCTGCGGTACACACACAGCAGGAACAGGTGAAATTGGCCTTGTGAAGCTCTTGAAAACGGAAAAACAAAAAGGAAGGATCAGGCTTCATTTTATATGCGGCTTTCGGGCTCTGTCAGAGTTTCAGGAAGCACATAGACTTGTTAAACATACAGCGCGCTTTTTTCAATCCTCACAGACAGAGATCCCTGAGCGGCTCCGTTCAATAGAACAGGAAATGAAACAGCTGCACAAAGAATTGGAATTTCTAAAAGCTGAGAATGCTTTATTGCTAGCAGAAAAAATGAACAATGACCAGCCTGGAAAAATGGCAGCAGTCCTCAAAGAAAGATCATCGCTGAAAGACCTTCAGTTCCTGGCGGCAGCATTTCATGAAAGCGGAAAGGATATTGTCCTGCTGGGTTCGAAGAGTGAACACGCAGTTCTGTTCAGTCAAAAAAACAGCATTCATGCCGGCCATACAATTAGAGAGTGCCTGAAAGCGTTCAGCGGCAAAGGCGGCGGAAGCGAAAATCAGGCACAGGCTAAATTAGCAGACAGCAATGAAACGGAATCATTCTTTCGAGCTATGAAAGAGCAGATCATACAAGCATCTGAGGATCGTCCGCTGAACTAAATGCCAAATGTGTGACCGCCATTCACTGTAATCGTTTGTCCTGTTATATAAGCTGACTCATCTGACGCCAGAAAGGCAACCGTCTTGGCTAGCTCCTCAGGTGTTCCCATTC
This sequence comes from Metabacillus sp. cB07, assembly GCF_016839225.1. Classification (NCBI taxonomy): domain Bacteria; kingdom Bacillati; phylum Bacillota; class Bacilli; order Caryophanales; family Bacillaceae; genus Metabacillus; species Metabacillus sp. cB07. The sequence continues at coordinate 2,199,070 of NZ_CP069296.1, forward strand.
TATTAAGTGGAACGCCTGATTTATAGGCGGCAAGGTCATCTGCCCCAACATCACGATGACGCTCTACCGGAATAAAGCCCGGATTGACTAAATTAACCCGGATGCCGTATTCTCCGAGTTCACTTGCCCATGACCTGGTCATTCCTAGCATGGCTGATTTTGCCGTTACATAACTTGAAAAATGAGAGTTTCCCAGAGTTATGACTTCACTGCCGATATGTATAACTGAACCGTTTCTTTTTTGCTTCATTCCAGGCAGAACTTTTTTCAGCAGAAGCAGCGGAGCTTTTACGAAAAAGACAAGCTGGTCTTCGTAGTCTTTCCATGTTGCCTCTTCCAATGACAGCTCCGGCTGAGGACCTGTGGCATTATTAACAAGTATGTCATACGTCCTTCCCCCGGCTGCCTGTCTGATTCCTTCCTCGGAAGTAAGATCTCCCTGGGCAAGATACGCTTTTCCCCCCTGCTCTCTTATCTGTGAAAGCACGTTCAGCGCCTGCTGCTCTGACGCAGCGTAATTCAAGTAAACTTCTGCTCCCTGGCGAGCGAGCTCCAAAGCAATAGCTTTTCCCAGTCCCCGGGAAGCTCCTGTCACCAGGGCAGATTTATTTGCTAAATTCATGATATCCTCCAAAGCGGTCATATAGTATGTATGTCAAATGGTAAACACATCCAGTTCCAAGTATAATCTCAAAATCCGTAAGATTCAATTAATATAGCTTGCACCCCGAGGTTCGATTAAAAAGGCCAACTTTAAAGCAGTTGGCCTTTTTAATCGAACATATTCAATCGGCTTTTGTGCCCCCATTGTTGACAAGAATGGCAAAATACCAGCCGCCTTCACGTATGATTGGTTTCAGGCTTTGAAGCCTCATGCCGGACTGTTTTGCAAGAGCATCCAGTTCTCTTTTAGTAGGAAGGGCGTACAAATTATCAAAAGCAGTAAAAAAACTATTAAAGACACTTGAAAACTGCTTTCCATGCTTCGGCTTTCGAATTGGCGTAATAATGGTAATCATTCCATTTGGAGAAAGAGAGCTGCTTAATCTGCTGATGACCTTCGGACGTTTTTCGGGAGAGAGATAATGCAGCAGATTATTCATCATGATCAGGTCTGCTTTATTTTCCGGCGACCATTCTTCAATATCCATACAATCAATTGAAATGTTTTTGAGCTCGCTGCAGCGATGGGCGGCTTCTTCTGCCACGTCCTTATTAACCTCAACACCTGTTAATGTTAAATCCGGAAAAGACTTGGACAGCTTCTGCATGTAGCCCCCGTGTCCGCAGCCTACATCCACAACCGTATGGATGCTGTTTTTCTTCAGGATCTGCACAAGCTTAGGATAAGCCAGCTGTTCCAGCATAGCAGAGGTTTCTGCAACCGTTGCACCGTGCTGCTTATGATCAAAGGTCTGGCGTTCATCTGTTTTCATAATGGAAGGGTAAGTCAACAGTGCGGGGATGTGCAGCTCCATCATTTCTTTCAGCAAAATGCCGACAGACTTTGGATCGCGCTTGCTGTCAGGCAGCATAAAGCTTCTGGAGGTTTTAAATTTATTTCTAGGAACCTTTTTTAGATATTTAATAGAAACCCCCACTTCCACCCAGCGTTCGAGAATCTCTGTTTCTAGTGAATGACTTGCTGCAACCTCTTCAATCGTTTTTGGTGATTTGAATATTTCAAATAGATCAAGTTCATACCCGACATATGCGTGCCAGCTGTATAAAAACGGCAAGTTCTTCTTCATCCAGCTCCTCGCTTTGAAAAGCCTTACATATTCAGCAATCATCAACGGCTGTACCTCCCTTTCGCTTCCCAAGGATAATCATTTTCATACGTGAACATGTAGCGGGTATGCAAAAATTCAATATTCTGGATTGATCTCGCCGGCATCAGGCCGATCTGAATCAGCCTGTCCACAAACGATTCCTTCCAAATTCCAAGCCCCGAAATGTTAAGCATTTGCTTTGTATGAAGCTTTTCATCATCTGTCATCTGTTTGAGGCTTCTGTTTCTGAGTGAACCAAAGTACCTGAATGGCTTTGAATAAGCGAGAGCTGACAGGTGGCTGAGGCTTAAAATGAAATCCACCCTTGATTTGCGAACTTTCTCATACCACTTTAAGTTATCCTGACTGTGTTCATTATGCCTGTACATCCAGCAAAGCAGCTCACCGAGGACATCTCCGTCCTGTATGGCAAGATTCATGCCTTCCCCTGCCATTGGATGCACGCTGTGCGCAGAATCTCCGAGAATCGCCATGTTCCCCGACACATATGAATCTGCGTGGAAGTGTACGGGAATCATCAGCTGTATTTTTTTCCACTCCCTTAGTTCGGTCACATAGCCATCAAGCTCGGGACACAACTCAATATACTTGCTGTGAAGATGTTCAATGCCCTTTGACTTGAGGGACTGATAGGCACCTGATTGGATGAGGTAAACCGTTCTGACTTCATTGTCGGGAAGGGGAAAGAGTCCGAGGAAAGCATGCGGCGTAGAGATGATCTTTCCTTCCGTCATATCTGCAGGCCTTTTGAACGTAACAGTTAAAAAGTGATGGTCATATGCATGCTCATTCAGGCTGACGTTCATCGCCTTTCTGACGTTGGATTTTCTTCCTTCAGCACCGATAAAATAATCAGCCTGAATTTCCGTTTCCTCTTTTCCTATTGATACAATCGCTGCGGAATTATCATTGAATGCCTTGAATCGTGCAGGCTGTATGTAATGGAAAGAAGGAAACTTTTTGGCTTCTTCAAGCAGCAGTTCCTTTAATTTTTCATGGGGGATCATCAAAGCAAAATTGTACTTGCTCTCAATGATTCCGTAACGCATGACAGCTGAACCAAGCAATCTATATGAACCTTTCTTCCGTTTCATTTCATTCATTTCAATTTCATTGATTCGGTGTCCTGATCTGAGAACAGGCTCTGCTAATCCGAGAGCATCAAAGATTTCAAGACTTTTTGGCTGAAGCAGCTCACCTTTATATAAATGCGGGGAGCCCTTTGTCTGTTCTACCACGCAAACATCTATCCCGCACTTGGCAAGCTTCAGAGCAGCGGTCAGCCCTCCAACCCCCCCGCCAATGACTAAAACCTGTGTTTTCATCCTCCCACCGCCTTTCACCTTTCATTTCCACAATTGGGAAACATTGAAACCATGGAATGCTCTCGGAAAAGCGGAATCAGCCGTTTAGCTCCGACAGGCAGAAAAGAAATTGACCAGAAAGGCCGGGTTTGCCTTTTTGGGCAATTTTGTTCTGACGGAGGAGTTGGCTGATGGAGGAGTTGGCTGATGGAGCTGGACAATGCGAAAAGCGGAGCCGACTATTCAACCCTTTCAGTCAGATGAAAAATCGCGTTATTCGCGCTTTTTATGAGGATACGTGTTGCCAGAATGGTACCCTTTATTCAGCCGTGAGCGATTTATAGGGTTGCATTTCGCCTGAATGGTAACCTATATTTCTGCGACAGCGTTTTATAGGGATGCATTTTGACAATATGGTACCTTCTATTCAGCCGCAACCAATTTATAGGGTTGCATGTCGCCAGTATGGTACCCTCTATTCAGCCGCAATCAATTTATAGGGTTGCATTTCGCCACTATGGTACCCTCTATTCAGCCGCAACCAATTTATAGGGTTGCATGTCGCCAGTATGGTACCCTCTATTCAGCCGCAATCAATTTATAGGGTTGCATTTCGCCACTATGGTACCCTCTATTCAGCCGCAATCAATTTATAGGGTTGCATTTCGCCAGTATGGTACCCTCTATTCAGCCGCAACCAATTTATAGGGTTGCATTTCGCCAATATGGTACCCTATGCTCACCCTCGAGCAATTTTTAAGGTGCCATTTTCCGCAAGAGCGTTGAATCACCAGCATTTCATGTAGTCATTGCTCCATCCAATCACAAAAAAAACCCAAGACTGCCGGTCAGAGGCAATCTTGAGTATAAGAGTGGATCGGAAGCATTCACACTGCCCCTTGATCTGTAAATGAAATCATCACAGAATCCTGGATCGGCTTATAGCCTATCTTCTGATAGATGCTGTTCGATGTTGGATTTGACAGGTCTGTATAGAGCGTGCAGAATGAATAATCCTTTAAAAGCTCAGTGCTCAGTGCAGCAACGCAGCTGCTCGCATATCCTCTTCCCCTGAATTTCACCGGTGTGTACACAAGGGATACCGTTATGCCGTTCTTAGTTGCCCGTGATTTTTTTGCCATCGAAACAGGCACTCCGTCAACAGACCAGATGTAAACAGAGTCCTCCGCGAGAAATTTCTTCATTCTTTCTGCTGCCTGGAGCGTCGTAATCGGAGGCTCGTTTGTAAACGTCATAAAGTCCGCCATCCACTCTGTTAAGAGCGGGAGGTGTTCAAGTTTTGCTTTATGAAAGCTTCCTTCACTGCCAGCAGCAGGCTGCACCTCATGAAGCTGATAAATTTTTTGTTCCATCACAATGTCGGCTCTACCCCCGGTCTGCACAGCCCACTCTTTGGCAAATCTCTCTGTCCAGTACCTTTCTCCGACAGCACCCGGCACAGAAACCCCTGCAGAGGTCAGCTGACTGACCATTTCAGCAATCAATCTTTCACTCATTACATCGTCATTATATGTAAGGATTAAATTATGAGGGGGTGTCATAAGAAGCGCTGACGCAACTGCCCCTTCTGTTTCCATCAGAGCCGTATATACCTCTGATGGCGGAACCGTCTTTTTGAAAACAGACAGAAGTCCGAGTGCCAAGTTATTCTCTGCTTCCTGTCTCATAAGCAGCGGTTCTGATTTTTCAATGTACTTGCGGCGGTCTTTGTATTCTTTAAGCATCATCCATTATCACCTCTAATCTTTTTATTAGATTCACCCCCTCGATTTCCCTTTAAAATTTATTATTTTCACAAAAAAAACTCCGCAGCCAATCCCGGAGTTTAGAAGGTTGTAAACCTGAAGAATTTCTGCAGAGCATAAATGCCCCTTTTGAATACCGGCATGTCATCTCTGTATTTTTCAACATTCAGCGTATATTCTGCTCCGTCATTCGTCCAGAGTTTTGTGAAATACGCTTCCACTTCTTTCATAACATCCTCATCCTGAGGGGCGGAAATTTTCAAGTCATTCTCAAGGTTAAGATCATCAAGATTACGTTTTGTGAAATTCGCCGAACCGCTGATGATCGTGGATTTCTTTTTCCCTTTAATATAAAGAAGCTTTGGATGATACTGTTCATTTGTTGTGTTATACCATCTGATACTCGCTTTGTTTTTCGTATCTTCCATCAGTTCTTCAGCAACAGGCCGGTTAGGCAGTCCGATTTTCTCCTGGCCGAAGGCATTTTGATTCGGATCAAGGATCATGTTCACCTTAACGCCGCGGTTAGATGCCTCAACGAGCGAGTTGATCACTTTTCTGTCAGCTAAATAAAACATACCCATCCAAATGACATCATTTTTTTCTGCAGCTCTGATTGACGACAGCAAATGCTCATATATTTTCCCTTCAGTCAGCACCTGCACATCTATATTCCCTTTTTCATTACCTGACTCAGTGTACTCAGGAAGCTTGGGCCCTCCGGAATAGTCCGATACAGCCTGTTCAGATTCGAGTACATCTGCAATGACATTTCCGCTTACCTGAAAAGCTGTATTGGAATGAAACCCGCTGGCATCGTGAGGATTTGCGGACGAGACTATTGCTATTTTCTCCGTTGCGACCGCCTTTCTGTGATTTGCCTTTACATTAAAGAGCTTTAAATAAGACCTTACCGTCATATCAGGAGCTGTATCTCCAAACGGATTAGTCACCCAGCCTTTTCCTGACTGGCCGAACCATTGAAAAAACGTTCTCCAGACACTGGAATACAGCGGATTTGAATCGCGGAGAGGCTCCATATCCGACAGAACGACATCTATGCCTGCATCCTTAAATGCTTCAAGCTCCTTTGATTTGTGTGACCCGTATGAGGTATTGATTTCATCTGTAATAAAGACAATCGGCATGTCGGGATTTTCTTTCTTTTTTTGAAGCAGCTTTTCTGTCAGCTGAGCACTGATATCGGGATATGATTCTCCCTTATTGTAATAGCCGTTAAACAAAAATAAATCAATCACAACAAATTCTTCAGCATCATCAATCGCTTTAAGCACAGCATCAAATATCATCCGGTCTGATTTGACCCTGTTTTCTTTATGATACGTCAGGTCATATAAAAAATCGACGTCCTCCACCTTGCGGACTTTCCCTTCATACGAAAGACCGTCTGGAAGAGGCTTATAGCTTTGATACATAACAGTACCTGTTAAAACAATAAAAATAAGCAGAATGACCAACAGGCGTTTCTTTTTATAGCCTGCAAATTTAGACCTTGACAATAAAACTCCCCCTACAACAAAATAATGGCTTTCTTTATATCCCCTTTTTCATTGATACAAAAACCTTTAACAAGAAAATAGACCGCAGACTGGCTGCGGCCCGTTCAATCAGTTATTTAGACTGGGGAAACATACGCTTCACCATTTCACCGAATTCATCTGCCAATCCTGAAACCGGCTCGCCGTTGCGGATTTTATCGCCGTAGTCTTTTACACGGTCAAAAAAGTCCGGATTTTCCGAAACAAACACGTTGTCCAAATCGCGGTCAGTTGATCGTACCTGATCGGCTACTCTGTTCTTTAAATCATCAGACAGTTTGCCTTTTGGATTGCCCTCAAGCATAACGGCTGCATAAGCCGTATTATCAAGAACAATGACATTCGCATATTTGATTTCTTTCATGTCTGCCACTTTTTTTGCTGCATCGTCGGCTACACTCATGCGGTTTTCGCGGTTTTCATTGGTTTGTTCGTCATATGTGACGTTCTTAAGCTCGTTGTTCATGATGTTGTCGTTTTCACGAGCATTGTTATCCATTCCGCATCCGGCTGCAATCAAAACAGAGAAGAAAATGGCTGTTCCTGTCATTAAGACCTTATTCATTCAGCATGCCTCCCAAATTTTTATTCACTTTATTTTCTGCAGTTGAGAACTGATTATGCAGGATGAATAAAAATTACTTAGACACAGAAGTTTTTATAGAAGACAAAAAGAAAAACAGCCCCATCAAGAAGGCTGTCCGGTAATTTTTTGGAGTGCATACCCTTTTTCTTTCCAGATATAAAAAATCCCCTGTTTGAAGGACTGAAACGTTTTTACATTCAGTGTATATCCCTGATGAGTGATATGCTGCACAAGCTTTGGGTTCATTCCTGCAAAGATGGATACGGTCCCAATAAGCCGCAGGCCTTCTGCAATTTGATTAAGATGAAACGCAATTGTTTCATCGAACGTCTCGCTTATGCCTGTAAAGTCGAAAATCATATATTCAGCTCTCCGCTCGGCGGCTTCCCTCAGGATCTTCTCTTTCATTTTTTCCATTCTTTCTTCTGTCAGAGTTCCAGTCAGAGCGATCAAAAGAGCAGAGTCGAGTGCAGTGCCGATGATGGGCGTATACATTTCCTCAAGCAGCGCTTTCCCCTCTTCTATCACATCTTCATAATCTGTTACATCACGCCATGTCAGGACAAATCCTGTCTGTTCTCCTTGAAGATTGGTCAGTTTGTCCACAACGATCTTAGCTGTGAACCGGTTAAACAGCCTGATCTGGGCACTGTGAGGAAACGGACCGTTTTGAAGAATGTCATTTTGCTTTTTCCCATGAAAGTGCCGGATATCAAATCCGATGAATGCTTCAGGATCAGCCATTCCGGCAAGCGGCCCCACTTTTGAGAGAATCTCTTTTGCCGCATGATTTATCCAGATAATGCGGTACTCATCATCTGCAAAAATTAGCCCTTCCCCTATCCGGTCCAGCAGAGAATAAACATTCATATCCTCTAAAATCGATGAACTCATTTTCACTTGCCTCTTCCCCCTAGAAGACTATTTTTCTGTATGTATTCACAATTATATCCTTTTCCACCATTTTGAAAAGAATAAACGTGCCGAGGGGTCAGTCCCGCTGTGCGTTAACACACAGCGGGACTGACCCCTCTTTCACCTTTTTTATCCTTTTCCAGCCTGGAAGCTCGGGTATTTTGTCATTCCGCCGTCTGCATAAAGGGTGATTCCTGTTACGTAGCTTGCCTCTGATGAAGCAAGGAAAGCTACACAGGCAGCGATTTCTTCCGGTTTGCCGATGTATCCCATTGGGATGAGGTCAATGACATCTTTTTTAATCTCAGGATCCGCAAATTTTTCGGCATTGATTGGTGTATCTATTGCTCCCGGCGCGATATTGTTGACGCGGATGCCGGATGAAGCGTATTCGAGTGCAAGGGTTTCAGTCAGAAGTTTAATTCCGCCTTTGCTTGCTGCATAGTGGGCAAAATGAGGCCAGGGAATCTGCTGATGCACAGATGACATATTGATGACCGATCCTTTAATATTGTGATCAAGCATATGCCTGATTGCTTCTCTGCTTCCTAAAAAACAGCCTGTCAGGTTTGTCTGTATGACTTTATTCCAGTTTTCAAGGCTCAGTTCTTCAGTGGGAATCTCAGCTTGTATTCCTGCATTATTGACCATAATATCAAGTGTGCCGTAAGTATCGACTGCAAACTGGACAATACGCTTCACATCATGCTCCTGTGAGACATCACCCTGAATTTTTGAAGCCTCGCCGCCGTTTGCCTTGATCTCTTCAATGACAAGGTCGGGCTTATCATCCTCTGTTAAGTAGTTGACAACGACTTTTACGCCCTCTTTTGCAAAGCGCTGCGCAATGGCTTTTCCAAGTCCGGATGATGCCCCGGTAACAGCAGCCACTTTTCCTTTTAAGCTTTCATACATTCTGCATTCCTCCATTTACCTTTTTGTATAGCCAAGCAGCACTCCGCCTCCGATAATCAGCACGCAGCCGATAATAACAAGCACAATCTGCTTTTTTGTCTTTTTTTCACCAAGCAGAAAGATTCCGCCAAGTGTGGAAATGATGATCCCTGTCTGGGATAAAGAAAAGCTTGTGGCAACTCCGATTTTCGGAAGCGAGAGCAGCAGTCCCAGGTTTCCTGCTGCCCACATTAATCCTGTCAAAATGTTCCGCAGCGCATATTTATCAAACGGCTTGTGTCTCGCTGTTAGAATAATGGCTGCGAGCACCATCCCGATCGCCTGCGGCAAAATGGCTGCCCAGCCGTCAATCTCAAAATAACGGATGATGATGACGTAGCCAATATACCCGATTGACGAAATGAACAAAATGAATAGTCCCCGCTTCAGACTCTTGCCGGCCCCTTCTTCATCCTTCTGTCCAATGGAGGTAAATACTACTCCCGTAATGATCAGGAGGATAGCAAGGCTTCCAAGGATAACCGTCATTTTAGTGTCCCATTCTTTAAAGAGCAGAACGCCGAACAGTGTCGTCCCCAGGAGCTGCATGCCTGTTGAGATCGGCACGGTTTTGGATACGCCGATATGCTTGACACTGGCAAGCTGATTCAGCTGCCCGACCGTCCAGAAAATACCCGAGACAATTCCAATCGACCAGACAACCGGAGTGAGATCAGGAGTTGAAAAAAAGAACATAACAATGGAAAATAAAAACGCTCCTATTGTAATACCAAGTGTTTGGCTGTATGCATTACCGCCGAGCTTGACACTCACAAGGACAAGACTTCCCCACGCAACAGCGGGAATTAAAGCAAGCAATATTCCAATCATGATGATAATCCTTTCTACTATGTAGTCGTGCTGCTATTTGGACATTTGAAAGTATTATTTCCCCTTATGCAGAAAATAACACAGCCTGCCTTACTTCATTCCACTAATAAGAAAGATTGAAACAGCATGTTTATAAATGGCGCCGCTTTTTTATACTGGGTAGAAAAAGGAGGGTCAAATATGGAAGATGTTTTTGCTGAATATGGTGTGTGGGACCTCTATCTTAGAGACAGATACCCTCTTGAAGAATCAGGGATTTTCAAGGATGCTGATGCAGATGAGCTCAGAGGTTTTTTTGAAACGTTTGAGTACGATTCATATGAACAGTTTTCAACCCTCTTTCCGCTCTATTTATTTCTCAAAAAGAAGAACCGGCACTTTTGGTAAGATGCCGGTTCTTCTTTTTATATTTATCAAACCTAAAAAAATTTGCATACAAAACCCTTATTTATTGTAAATTTTGAATTTTTGATATATTATTCTATTTGTAACCGCTTACATAATGGCAGGAAATGACCTGCATCTTGTCGGCGGGTCTTCAGCACGATTTTCTACATAGGTTTTCACCACAAATATTTAGGAGGCTGATGAAATGAGTCAAGCTACACTGAAGGCTGGAGAAAAACTGGAGAAATTTCTGCAGGGAAAGAAAAAACTGTTTATTAACGGGGAATTTGTAGAAAGCATTTCTAAAAAGACATTTAATACACCTAACCCTGCGACCGGAGAAACGCTCGCTTCCGTGTACGAAGGGGATAAAGCCGACATTGATCTTGCTGTTAAAGCCGCAAGAAGAGCGTTTGACAGCGGTCCATGGTCAAAAATGAGCGCGGCTGAGCGCAGCAGATTGATGTACAAGCTTGCAGACCTGATGGAAGCCAATAAAGAAGAACTGGCACAGCTTGAAACATTAGATAACGGAAAACCGATTAATGAAACAACTAACGCTGATGTTCCGCTAGCGATTGAGCATATGCGCTATTATGCCGGCTGGTCAACAAAAATTGTCGGACAGACGATTCCTGTCAGCGGACAATATTTCAACTATACAAGACATGAAGCATTAGGGGTTGTCGGACAGATCATCCCGTGGAATTTCCCGCTGCTCATGGCGATGTGGAAGCTTGGCGCTGCTCTTGCAACGGGCTGTACAGTGGTCCTGAAGCCTGCTGAACAAACACCTCTTTCTGCCCTGTATCTGGCAGAGCTCATAGCAGAAGCCGGTTTCCCTGAAGGTGTTGTGAATATTGTACCTGGATTCGGCGAGACGGCAGGAGATGCCCTTGTCATGCATCCTGATGTTGACAAGATTGCTTTCACAGGATCAACACCTGTCGGAAAAATGATTATGGAAAAAGCGGCAAAATCGTTAAAGCGCGTTACACTTGAGCTTGGAGGGAAATCTCCAAACATCATTCTTCCGGATGCTGACCTGTCAGCAGCAGTCCCAGGTGCGCTTACTGGAGTCATGTTTAACCAGGGGCAAGTCTGCTGCGCAGGCTCCCGCGTCTTCATTCAGAAAAAGCATTATGATAATGTCGTGGCAGACATGGTGTCGCACGCTAAAAACATCCGTCAGGGAGCAGGAATTGAGCCGGAAACACAAATCGGGCCGCTCGTTTCCGACGAACAGCAAAACCGCGTGCTGAACTACATCCAGCGCGGAGTCGAAGAAGGAGCCGAAATCCTGACTGGCGGAAGCTCACCATCCGAAAATGGATACTTTGTATCCCCAACGATTTTCTCTGCTGTGAAAGATGAAATGACGATTGCAAGAGAAGAGATCTTCGGACCGGTTATCGCCGCTATGCCTTATGATGATCTTGATGAAGTGATCAACCGCGCCAACCAGAGCGAATACGGCCTGGCCGCAGGACTCTGGACCCGCGACATTGCAAACGCGCATTATGTGGCAGGCAAACTGAAAGCCGGAACGGTCTGGGTTAACTGCTACAACGCATTTGATGCCGCTTCTCCATTTGGAGGCTACAAACAATCCGGTCTTGGACGGGAAATGGGCTCGTATGCGCTCGATAACTATACAGAAGTAAAAAGTGTCTGGATCAATTTGCAGCGTTAAATGCTGTTATCCTCCCCTGCCCGCTTGAGGTCTTATTGCCTCATCGGGCATTTTTTTTGCAAGCATGCTAAAAGCCAATAAAAAAACACCGCCTGATCAATCCAGACGATGCCGCTTCTTACTTTTCCTCGAAATAATCTTTGTAAAAACCGCTTACTTTCCCATTATTGTCGATAACAAAGTAAAATTCTTCTGTTTCATTTTTCACTTCATATGTATTTCCCGCCGTTAACACCCTGTTGACCATATACTTCTCGGCGTTTGTATGTTTGCAGGTAACCGTTTTGATTGTTTCTCTGTTAAGCCAGTCCTGATGAATCATCCGTGATTCTCCTTTGCGCATTTTGACCTCATTATACTATAGAAATGTAAGTGCCGCCACCCGCTGAGTCATAACCTTCGCTCTCCGAGAATAGGCTGATGAAGATGAGGTGAAACATATGAACCTATTAAAACGGACTGAAGATGCAGTGCAAAAGCGGATATCAGAGCTCAGAGGCGTTCAAAGGCCGGATGGTTCCTTTCGCTTCTGCTTTGAGGGCGGACCTATGACTGATGCGTTTATGATCATTACGCTCAGATCCCTTGGAGATCAGGATGAACAACTGATTGAAAAACTTGTCCGGAGGCTGTTAAGAATCCAGTCTGATGACGGCATGTGGAGACTGTATGAGGATGAACAGGACGGAAATCTGACAGCAACTGTTCAGGCCTATACGGCGCTGATTATTTCAGGACACTTCACCGCTGCAAGCCCTCAACTTCAGCGTGCAGAAGCATTTATTCTCGCAAATGGCGGACTGTCTGACGTACATTTTATGACAAAATGGATGCTTGCCGTTAACGGACTTTATCCATGGCCGAAACATTTCAGATTTCCATTGTCTTACTTGCTGCTCCCGGCATCTTCCCCCTTAAGTATGTATCAGCTAAGTTCCTACGCAAGAATCCATTTTATGCCGATGATACTCGCCATGAATAAAAAGTATATCCATAAGGGACTTGGAACAGCTGACTTTTCACACCTTTATGCATCTAAACCCAAATCAATCGACTGGCTGTCCCTGCACCGTGATGTGCGATCAGGCCCAAACCTTTTCTTGCAGACGATACGCTCCCTTGCAGCCTTTCCTGCCTATCTTCATAAATCTGGATATCAGGCAGCAGAAAGATACATCCTCGACCGGGTTGAAGCAGACGGAACACTTTTCAGCTATGCAAGCGCCACGTTTTTTATGATCTACGGATTACTCGCTTTGGATTATAGTGAACAATCATCGCAAATCCAGCGTGCCCTATCAGGATTAAAATCGCTAATCTATAAAAAGGACGATCTTGCCACTCTTGAAAACTCGACATCCACTCTGTGGGACACAGCCCTTCTGAACTACAGCCTTCAATCAGCAGGTCTCAGCTGTCATGACCCGATGATTGCGGCGGCTTCTGCCTATTTGCTGAAAAGGCAGCACATCAAAAAAGCTGACTGGGCGGTTCATAATCCCAGCAAAGAAGCTGGCGGCTGGGGATTTTCAGACATCAACACAAATCATCCGGATAATGATGATACAGCTGCAGCTCTTCGGGCGTTAACACCTGCAGCAATGTATGATCCCCTCATTTTTTCCAGTTGGAACAGAGGAACATCCTGGCTGCTTTCCATGCAGAACCGTGACGGCGGGTTTTCTGCTTTTGAAAAGAATACGGGCAGTGCCCTGGCAGCTATGCTTCCTCTTGAAAATGCAGCTGATGCTGCAGCCGATCCTTCTACGGCAGACCTCACAGGGCGCGTAATTGAATATTTTGGAACCTTTGCAGAACTTAGAAAAAATCATCTTTCAGTAAAAGCTGCGGTCGGCTGGCTCAAAAGCAATCAGGAAAAAGACGGTTCCTGGTATGGCCGCTGGGGAGTCTGCTACATTTACGGGACGTGGGCAGCCATTACAGGAATGAGAGCTGCAGGTGTATCTACTAAAAACGAGTCTATTCAGAAGGCCGCAAACTGGCTGCTGAGCATCCAAAACAGAGATGGCGGATTTGGTGAATCCTGCAGAAGCTGCGAGGTAAAATCCTATGTGCCTCTTGGGTACAGCACACCGTCTCAAACAGCGTGGGCGCTTGATGCCCTTCTCACCGTTCTTGATAAAGAGCATGAGGCTGTTCAGCTTGCCGTTAACCGGCTGCTGCAGCCATTTGATCAAAAATGCGATGAATATCCTACCGGCATCGGTCTGCCAAAACAATTTTACATTCGCTATCACAGCTATGGCAGAATTTTTCCGCTGCTTGCTTTAAGTCGTTACCTGAAAATGAAGTAAAAAAGGAGCCTTTTCCTCAAGGCTCCCAATTTCTATATTCAATATAGGCTGGTGACGCTGTAAGACTTCACTTAATTGCTGGATTAATCCGTTTTCTTAAATGATAAACCGGCCTCTTTCAATGCGCCGCTTAACTTTGGGATTGAACTGGGACCGACTCCATGCAGCTTCAAGATATCCGGTTCACTATACTCTGACAGGCGCTCAAGTGAAGTAATACTGTTGCGTTCAAGAGCTCTCCTGGCAGGTGCACTTATCTTTGAAAGAAAATCACTTTCAATCTCTCTTTCTGATTCACATTTAGGGCAAGTTGGACAATCCGAGCTTTTAAAATAATTGTGGCCCTTTTTACAAGTCCTCAATGTTTTATCCGCCATCGTCATTGACCTCCATTTCACGAGAATCCTTTATTACCGGTTCAATCCTGTTAAAAGAAATCATTAAAAAACGCTTTTCTGTCCGGAATCAGCCGTTCGAGACGGGCTATTGCCTCTTCACTGCCTTCCATTTCCCCAATTTCATAAAGATCCGACGGCCGCATATATCCAAATAAGGCTGCTGTCAGCGCATTAATGGAAAGGCTGATTTCGCCCTTATCAGCGTCTGTTTTCGTCACGTTTCCATCAGTAATCTCATACGTCCCATTGTTCCAGGGAGCATATTCATCCTTGATCGTGAGGACCGTTCGTTCTTGTGATGCAAATTCATAGTTTCTTAAAAAGGCTGCTGCATCTACAATTCTCGCCATAAAGTAAGGAGTCACTTCTGCTTTAATTCTTGGCTCTTTAAGTGAATAGAAAAGAGGATCACTTTCAAACGTAGTGATTTCAAGGTCTTTGATCATCGAATCATGCTGGCAGATGAAATTCCATAACCCTGTTCTCGCTGAAGGTGTCAGCGGAACAAATTCTTCCACAGTCATCTTGGAATCTTTCACTGCATATAGGAGATACCCTTCTGCCGCACCGTTTTCATTGTAATAGACTGCTGCATAGGTATCGTCGCTGTATATGGATTGCTGCCACCATCTTGTCTCCCTTTTCAGCATGCCAGTAAATCTCGAGGCGAACTGATCATAAACCTTCTCAATTTCTTCGGAATGGCCATCCTTTCCGGCATGACGCTTTACAGTTCCAAGATCCTGTTTTTTCATGACAAGACTCTCGGATTTTAAAGATGCTTTTAAATAGCTGCTGAAAAGTTCCCACCCGTATTTCCGGTAAAAAGGAACGGAAAAGGGATGAAGCATGGAAATCGTATAGCCTTCATTTTTCATCGTCTCCAATAGGTCCGTCAGCATTTCCCGGACAAACCCGCTTCTGCGGTATTCAGGATATGTCGCTACACCGGCGACTCCGCCCATTTTTACTGTCCGTCCTCCGATATACACCTCTAAAGGCAGCAAATGAAGCTTTGCTGCAAGCTCTTCTCCTGAAAAAACACCATACAGCTGATGATGTTTATCCATCAAATCCAGCCGTTCTTCCACCTTCTCCTCAGGTACTTTGTACTGAAAAGCATATTCTGATAATTTCATTGCTTCTTTGTAATGCTCTTTTGTCAGCTTCACGACTGTCATCTTGATAGTCCCCTCTTTCATGATCGGATAAATCCGCCTTCTGAATGGATCGTCTGGCCGGTGACCCACTCGCTTTGCTCACTTGCCAAAAAGGCAATAAGCCTTGCAGCATCCTGTGGCTTACCAATTCTCCCTGCCGGGAATTTCAAAAGCAGAGAAGCCTTTATTTCATCAGTCATCCACCCTGTATCTGTCGGACCGGGATTCACGGCATTGACTGTAATCCCCTTATGGCCGATTTCAGCCGCCAGCGTTTTTGTCATGTCAGGTATACACGCTTTTGTTGCAGCATAAGCAAGCTCACCCGGCATCGGGCCAAGCGACTGTCCGGAAGTGAGGGTGATCACTCTTCCTCCCCGTCCCCTTGTAAATCGCCGCGCAAACTCGGTGCTAAGCATGATTGGGGCCCGCACATTTAGGAGATAGTGACGATCCAGAATAGCTGATGTAAGTGTTTCTGCATCGCTGAAGACAGAGTATGCTGCATTATTAATAAGAATGGCTGCCTCGCCAAGCGTTCTCTCCGCCTCGTCAAACAGCATGGAAAAAGAAGCTGCATCTGTTAAATCAAGCTCCATGCTGGCGCAGCGGACTCCCTTTTGAAAAATGCTCTCTTCCAGTTTTTCTATGTCTTCCTCTAATGAGCCCCATGGCTGCTCGGAATCATAAGGTCTGTAATAAGTAAAAAAGATATCAATGCCTGCCTCAGCAAGCTCCAGGCATATGGCTGCCCCGATTCCTGATTGTCTGCTTGCTCCGGTCACAATCGCCATTTTTCTGCTAGTCATTCATTCACCTGCTTTTAGAGATGCTGATTCAAGAAATCAGCAATTGCTTTGTATACAAGAATCTCATTTTCTTTTTTTGAAAATCCATGCCCCTCGTCTTCAAGCACGATATAGTCTGTTTTTCTTCCTTTTTGCCGCAATGCCTCTACAATCTTATCAGACTCTGCTTTCACAACACGGGGATCGTTTGCCCCTTGAATCACGAGCATAGGCTTTGTCATGCCGTCAATATGGGTAATCGGTGAAAATTCGATCAGTTTTTCACGGTCGCGTTCAGGATTGCCTACCCACTGATCCATTGCAGGCTTCCAGAATTCCGGTACACTCTCAATAAACGAAAAAAGATCGCTCGGCCCGAAAATATCGACTACCGCTTTGAAGTAGTCAGAGTGACGTCCGTGCAGCAGCAGAGCCATATAGCCGCCGTAGCTTCCGCCCATCAGAAAGATTTTTTCTTTATCAGCAAGCCCTTCCCCGATCAGCCAGTCAATTCCGGCTGTCATGTCAAATCGCGGCCCATTCCCCCAGTCTCCTTCGACCAGTTTTGAAAATGACAGTCCGTATCGTGTTGATCCTCTGAAATTGGGAGCAAAAATGCTGTAGCCGCTTTTCAGAAGATATTGAAATAAAGCCCTGAACGCATTGGTCTCAGCAGATTGAGGACCGCCATGAGGCCAGATAATCATATGGTGGTTGCTTACATCCGCATGTGCCCTATAAAGAGAGGCTTCAATCGTCATGCCGTCAAAGGAAGAATAGGTAACCGTTTCCGGGTTCACCAAATCCTCCGGTGAGAGTCCGGGAACACCATGATTTGTTATTTGGTGCCATGAGTGGGACGGCGTTCTGCTGAAGATATTCAGCGGCATAATAGCAGACTGTCCAAGGAGGAACAGCTTGCCTTCCTTTGTAATTTGCAGTTTGCTGATGCGGTCGGCAGGCACGTCAAGCTGCTCATAGGACTGATCTGACAAATCAAAACAATAGAGCTCATCTTTGACGCCTTTTTCTGCAATGATATAAAACTTGCCTGTAAAAGAATCATATTTCAGAGTACTGCAGTCTTTCCCTTCAAGCTGCAGAACCTTTTCAAAACTCTTTGACGGAAGATGGAATTTTGCCAGATAGGAAAAGTCTGATTCATAGTTCGTCAGAAAATAGAATTCATCCTCAGATATGTAGACAGCATCACTCTGCGTATAAGAGACTTCACTTTCTGGTGCAGCGAGTATGTCTTCTCCGTCTTTTCTAACATAGAGGAGAGATGACGTATTGCTGAAATTCTTTATAAAGACAAAGCTTGTTTCTTGCGGTGATACAGCAAGCAAATAAATTGGCGCATCTGTGCCCTTATGCATCAGTTCCTCTTTTTCACTTTCGATTTCATAGCGGTATACTGCAAGGTTTGTTTCATGGCCATTTTTAGTTGAAGTGTAATACAGCGATGTTTCGTCCTTTGAAAAAAACGGCTGCATATGGCGTTCTCCTTCGGCAATGCGCAGCGGAATCTGCGCACCTCCCTTTTTTGACAAGGCATAAAGCTGCGTATTTTCGTCCCCGTCCCGGTCAAAGCCTGCAAGGATAAATTCCGCCCGGCTGTTATAAGCAAGGCTCCCGCATGCCTGGTTCACAGTGGTAAGTGGATATGGATATTGGTTTGGAAGATCCATCGCCCACAGATTGTAATGACCTCCAATATTTGTACTGAACACGAGCTGATTGGCATCTGGCGAAACGATGAAATCCTGAATGGAAAGCACGTTCAAAAATTGCTCAACATCCGGCTGTTTAAAAGTAATCATTATGTACACCCCTTAAAAAATCATTTCGTGTTCTTATTCGACAAAAAGAAATAAATCCCTCCATTGAATTAGTGTTCAATAACTTTATTATGTAAACTTTATAGACAGACTAAAAGGCCCTTTCCAGGACCTTATTTTTCTTTCATTTGAATAAATCGTAATCCAGTCTGCAAATTGGAAAATGTTTGGATACTGTCCATTGAAACACCGAGATTGATGAGCGTCTGGGCGATCTCAGGCCTGATCCCGACAATCATGCACTGTGCACCGAGGAGTTTTACCGCTTCAGCTGCCTGAATCAGATGATTCGCCACATATGTATCAACAACGGGAACCCCTGTTATCTCCATAATGACGTAACGGCATTGATAGGTTTTCACACTGTGGAGCAGATTTTCGATAATAACAGCAGCGCGTTCATCATGAACTGCACCGATTAACGGAAGGATGCAAACGTCTTTTGAAATAGGGATAATTGGTGCCGAAAGCTCATTAATCATGCTGTCCTGTTTTCTGTATGCTTCATGCCAGCAGTCCGTGCAAATATTCACGAGGTCGGCAATCATCGGATCAAACCAGCTGTCCGTTTTCTCATAGAGCTCATCTGCGATGGCCGAATCCTCCATTGCCTCAATAATTGTGCGTTTAAATTGCTGAATGGACGCGACCAAATACTTTAAGCACTCTTCTTCCCTGAAGTGCCTGTCAATCCACTCTTTAAAGAACTGAACAGCTTCGTTTTCCGATTGGCTGATTTGACTGAAGATGATCTGGAACGTTTTCCGCTTATCCTCTTCCGTTAAAAAATTCGGGCTCGCTACTTCACCTTCCCATCTCTGAAAAAGCAGCTCCTCGTTCCGGTTCATCATGTCAATTACTTGCTGCATATACATTCCCCCAACTTTCTTTGCTCTTGTACCGTACCCTTTGCAGCCTCTCTCTCAAACGCTATGTACAAGCTTTTTAGTAGGGAAATTCTAAATCTGTCTCGATTGTTCCTTTTATTTTCTTCAGGAAGCTGTCCCTTCCGTTCAGCCAATCTTTGAAGTCAATGGAAACAGGCTCCCTGTCTCCCCCTGCACCTATAAGGACCTGGAGTGTTTCAGGTACATATACAGCTGTATGAAGAGTTCCAGCCCAGTTGCCGTACTCTTTTTTGAATATTGCACCATCTGTACGGTTGAAAAAAGCAAAAGCTTCTCTCGGGGTCAGCTCTCTATGAAATTGCCCCTCGATTCTCTTCTTTCTTTGAATCGTTTCTTCAAGACGATGCCTGTTCTCAAAACGTTTATCACCCAATTCAAAATGATTGGTGCAGGCAAGCTTATGTCCTTTTTTAATCTCAACGCCTTTGCTTGAAGCTTCAGCAATAGCCGCATGTCCTGACGAGTCATAGAGGGAGTAATTAAATGCGTGCCGGTGAGGTATTTCTTTCAGCAGCCAAATGGCTTCTTCGGTTGATTTGCACGTATCGAGCACCATTCTTGCAATGCTGCAGCAAATAAACCCGTCTCCAGGCTTCAGACGGTTCACAAAATGATAGCCGACCGCAAGACCTTTATCATTCATACCGTCCATGCGTCCGATCATCCGTGTCGCAAACCCTATGCTTGCATAGGCGGTTTCCGGCTGCCAGATTAAAAACCTGCCTTCGTATGTTTTCGGATGATAATCGTAATTTCTCGCATATATTCCATCCTGCATCAGTGCGCTGCACCCTGACTTTTTCCAGTCTCCCTGATAGCCGCTGTATTCATGGATGACATCTGCAAGAGGCCACTCCATCCCCTCAGATAGTCCTTCAAGCTCCAGCCACAAACCTGGAGCAAAAGATTCCATAAGGCGCTTTGCCTCGCTTAATTCTGTACTGTAGGACTTTGCAGATTTCACGCGTCTCTTTTTATGATTTTCTGAAAGTTTTGATCCCCTGTGTATCTTTCCCTGTTTCATGCCAAGGTCAAAATAAGTGCCTCTTCCCTGGATGATATCCACTTCAATTTTTGTCATATCGATCACTCTCCGTTTCTCTATCATGAATGATTTTAAAAGGAGAAACAAATTCTAATGAGCAGATTTAATGAAATTGTGCTCCACCGCAAGTATCATGATAGATGTACGAAAACATACGGAGGTCGAGAATAATGAATTCAAAGTATAAGCAGCTCCTTCAGCCATTTCAATTTGAGAATGGCGTTCAGTTAAAGAACCGGATTGTGATGGCTCCCATGACAAACTTTTCCTCAAACGAAGACGGCACTGTGACAAAAGCAGAAACGGATTACTATAGCCGCCGTTCAGGCGGACCCGGAATGGTCATTACTGCATGCGCATATGTGACTCCAAGCGGAAAGGGCTTCCCAGGAGAATTCGGCAGTGACACTGACGACATGATTCCTTCTTTAAAACAGCTTGCTGAATCCATTAAAGAAAAAGGCGCAAAAGCCATCATGCAAATCTTCCACGGAGGACGAATGGTCCCCGCTGAACTGGTTCCAGGAGGAGATGTTGTGAGCGCAAGCGATGTGCCGGCCGAGCAGGGCCACCCATCCGGCGAGGCGCCTGTGCCCCGTGCTTTAACAATAGATGAGATCCACTCCATCATCGATGACTTTGGAGAATCAACGCGCCGCGCCATCCAGGCAGGATTTGACGGCGTTGAAATCCATGGCGCAAATGGTTACCTGATTCAGCAGTTCGTATCGCCGCACAGCAATCGTCGCGAAGACGAATTCGGAGGTTCACTTGAGAAGAGACTTGCCTTTCCTCTTGCTGTAGTTGATTCCGTTAAAAAGGCAGCCGCCGAATTTGGAGATGAGAACTTTCTTGTAGGGTACAGATTTTCTCCGGAAGAACCTGAAACGCCTGGGATTACGATGGAAGATACGCTCGCACTTGTTGATGCCCTGAAAGAGAAGAATCTTGATTATCTTCATATTTCATTAATGGAATACTGGTCAGCTCCAAGAAGAGGAATTGATGATACCCGCTCACGTCTTGAAATTATTCAGGAACGGGTTGGTGACAGTGTTCCACTAATAGGTGTCGGGTCCATTTACACTCCAGAAGATGCAGTTAAAGCAATGAATACAGGGGTACCCCTTATTGCACTAGGCAGAGAACTGATTATCGACCCTGACTGGGTACAAAAGATTGAAGAAGGCCGTGAAGATAAAATTGAAACCCGTCTTGATAAACAGGCACAAGATCGTCTTGTTGTTCCTGATCCGCTGTGGCAGGCGATAATAAACACACCGGGCTGGTTTCCTGTGAAAGAATAGAATGAACACAAAAAGAGCATCTTTTGCAGATGCTCTTTTTTGTGAAGTCTATATGGCTTTTCAGTGTTCAGGCTGATTCCGCTTTTCTTCTTAACCTTCGATCAGCAGCGACTCTGGATCTTCTAGAAGGTCTTTAATTGTAGCAAGGAAGCTTACGGCTTCTTTTCCGTCAACGATTCTGTGATCGTAAGAAAGTGCAATGTACATCATTGGGCGGTTTTCCATTGTATCCTTATCGATCGCAACAGGGCGAAGCTGAATTTTATGCATGCCCAAAATGCCAACTTGCGGTCCGTTAAGAATTGGTGTTGACATCAGGGAGCCGAAAACGCCTCCGTTAGTAATCGTAAATGTACCGCCTGAAAGGTCAGCAATTGTCAGCTTGTTTTTCTGTGCTTTACCGGCAAGATCACTGATATCCCCTTCAATTTGGGCGAATGACTTGCGGTCAGCGTCGCGGACAACCGGCACGACAAGGCCTTCAGGTGCAGAGACTGCAATGCCGATATCATAGAATTTTTTAAGGATCAGCTGATCTCCCTGAATCTCAGCGTTGAGAAGCGGGTATTTTTTAAGAGCTGCGATTACTGCCTTTGTAAAGAATGACATAAATCCAAGACGCACATCGTGCTGTTCGAAGAATTTGTCTTTACGGCGCTTGCGGATGTCCATCACAGCGGTCATGTCCACTTCATTAAATGTTGTCAGCATGGCTGCTGTCTGCTGAACTTCCACAAGGCGTTTTGCGATTGTTTGTCTGCGTCTTGACATGCGCTCAACTTCTACCGGCTTGTCAAAAGAATCTGCTGTAACTGCCGGTTTAGCTTCAGATTTAGGAGCAGCTGGAGCCTGCGGCTTAGCTTCAGGTGAATATGCTTCTACATCATGCTTGCGCAATCTTCCAAGCGGATCTCCTGATGGAACCTGGGAAAGGTCAATTCCTTTTTCCCGGGCAAGCTTGCGGGCAGACGGACTAGCAATCGGGCGCTGTGACTTCGCTTCCTGCTGTTCTTGCTTTACAGGTGCAGAAGGTTTCGGCTGCTCTTCCGTTTTCGCTTCTTGTTTAGGCTCTTCAGGTTTTGCCTCAGGAGCTTTTTGCTCATCACTGGCAGAAGCACCGCCGTTTTCATCAATCTCAGCGATCACTTCACCCACTTGAACAGTGTCTCCTGAATCTTTAACAACATCTTTCAGCACACCAGAATAATCAGCTGTCAGTTCAACGTTTACTTTATCGGTTTCAAGTTCAACCAGATATTCCCCTTTTTCAACGTAGTCTCCCGGCTGTTTCAGCCATTGTGCGATTGTTCCTTCTGAGATGGATTCAGCTAATTCTGGTACGATTACTTGTGCCATGATCAAATTCTCCCTTCGTTTTTCCACGTCAATGCTTCAGTCACGATGCGTTCCTGATCTTTTTTATGAACGTTTGGATCTCCCTCTGCTGTTGAAGATCTTCTCTTTCTGCCGATATATTTCACTTTTGTCTGTACTGGCGCCACTTCTCTGAGTTCCGGTTCAATGTATGTCCATACACCCATGTTCATAGGCTCTTCCTGTACCCATACAATCTCTTCTAGAGCTTCATATCTGCCCAAGATGGCTGATATTTCTTTTTTCGGGAAAGGATACAGTTCTTCCACTCTTACAAGGTGAATACTGTCAGCTTTGTTTTCCATTGCGTTCAGTTTGTCCGTTAAGTCTGTCGCAATTTTTCCGCTGCACAGGACAATGCGCTTCACTTCTGAATGGTTCAGGCCGAGTCCTGGCTGTTCAATAACAGAACGGAATCCCCCGCCGCTCATCTCATCTATAGATGAAACAGTCTGTGCGTTACGCAGCAGGCTCTTTGGCGTCATGATCACAAGCGGACGCACTTCCTCGCGCTTAAGCAGAGCTGCCTGTCTTCTTAAAATATGGAAATATTGCGCTGCGCTTGTCAGGTTGGCAACTGTCCAGTTGTTTTCAGCCGCAAGCTGCAGATAGCGCTCAAGTCTGGCACTTGAATGCTCTGGCCCCTGTCCTTCGTACCCGTGAGGAAGAAGCATCACAAGACCTGATTTTTGTCCCCATTTAGCTCTGCCTGCAGAGATAAACTGGTCAAAGAAGACCTGGGCTGCATTGGCAAAATCTCCGTACTGTGCTTCCCATAGCACAAGTGTCTCAGGAGCAAAAACATTGTAGCCGTATTCAAATCCGAGAACAGATCCCTCAGAAAGCGGACTATTATGAACGGCAAATGATACGTTTGATTTACTTAGTTTATGCAGCGGCGCATAAACATTGCCTGTCTCGCTGTCATGCAGGACAAGATGTCTTTGAGAGAATGTGCCGCGCTCGGAATCCTGACCTGAAAGGCGGATCGGTGTTCCGTCTTCAAGGATCGTTGCAAAAGCAAGCGTTTCAGCAAGGGCCCAGTCAGCCTTTTGCTCACCTGCAAAGATGTTTGCCCGGCGTTCTAAAATGCGCTTAAGTTTATCAAACACATGAAAATCTTCCGGCCATTTTACAAGTTCATCATTAATTCTGAGCAAAGCTTCTTTCTCGACAGCTGTTTCAATAGCCGGCAGCCCGTTGATAACGATTTCAGGAAGTTCTATATCATGTACCTGAGTGACTTTTTTAGAAGGCACTTTTTGGTACGCTGCATCGAATTTATCCAGTACTTGCTGATCAATTTCTTCTATTTTTTCTTTCGTTGCATATCCTGCTTCTTCAAGCTTCTTCGCATAAAGAGCCCGCGCAGTAGGATGCTTTCGGATTTTTTCGTAAAGCTGCGGCTGCGTCGTCATCGGCTCATCCATCTCGTTGTGGCCGAAGCGGCGGTAGCCGATCAGGTCGATCAGGAAGTCGCGGTTAAACAGTTTGCGGTATTCGATCGCCATTAAAACAGCTGCAAGACACGCCTCCGGATCATCTGCATTAACGTGAACGATTGGAATTTCATATCCTTTGGCAAGATCACTTGCATACTTGGTGGACCTGGAATCCATGCTTTCTGTCGTAAAGCCGATCATGTTATTTGCAATAATGTGAATGGATCCGCCTGTCTGATAGCCTTTCAGAGAGTTCAGATTCAGTGTTTCCGCAACAATTCCTTCTCCAGGAAACGCTGCATCCCCGTGAATGATAATCGCCATAGACTCTTTTTCGTCCTGTACAGGGTAGCCTGCTGTTTTGCGGTCATCCTGTGCAGCACGCGTATATCCCATGACAATAGGATCTACATACTCCAGATGGCTTGGGTTGTTTGCAAGAGTCAGTCTCGCTCTCTTCGTGCTTTCATCTGTAATCTGTCTGTCAGCGCCCAGATGATATTTCACATCTCCGCTCCAGCCATAGTTAATGCCTACAGAACCTTCTGACGGCACAAGCTCCTTGTTCGGAGAATGCTGAAATTCAGAGAAAATAATTTCATACGGTTTTTTAAGAACATGGGCTAGAACGTTAAGGCGTCCTCTGTGGGCCATCCCTATGTTTACATTGTGCGTGCCTGCGTGAACAGCACCCGAAATGAGTTCATCAAGCATTGGAACAAGCATATCAAGCCCTTCAATTGAGAACCGCTTCTGTCCGACAAACGTGCGGTGAAGGAATTTTTCAAATCCTTCAACTTCAGAGAGCCGGCGAAGAATGGAAAGGCGCTTTTCATTCGTGTGGCTTTTGAAGATTTCTCCTGATTCAACCATTTTTTTCAGCCAGTATTTCTCTTCAAAACGGTGAACATGGGAAAATTCAAACGCAATGGTTTTTGTATAAACTTCTTTTAAGTAAGTAATTGCCTGAAGTCCGTTCGTCACATCCTGCGGTGCATCCGCACACAGAATCGACGCTGGAATTTCTTCAAGATCTGCTTCTGTAAGCCCGTAATCCTTCAGCTTAAGAAACTCTTTTCCAGGGTTTTCAAAAGGATAAATAGAAGCGTTCAAGTGTCCGTATGTGCGGATATCATCAGCGAGCTTGACTGCATAGGCAATCTTCTTCATCTTGTCCGCACTAGGCACGCTCCCTTCAGCCTGAACAGCAACTGATGCTGTCTGCTGCGGTGATTCATCCCAGCCGTTAAACATTTCTCGCAATTCGGCGTCAACCGATTCCGGATCCTGTTTATACTGATCAAACAGTTCCAGGACATAGCCAAGGTTCGGGCCATGAAAATCTTCAAGTCGAATCTTGCGCTTTGTTGTAATTCCTGACATCTTACATTACCCCCAGCAATGGTAGTGAATCTGCTTTCGCGCAGACCCAAATGGATATTATTGTAATATACTATCCTTTCATTCAAAGAATGATAGGTTTGGATTAAAACGCTTCCATTTCCATTTTAACACTCCCTGGCTGTTTTATCAAAGGAGTATCATAAGAAAATTTAAAATAATAGTGAAAAACAAAAATTAATAATGATTCTTCATGAGAATGCAGCCCTAAAATTCGACTCAGGGCAAAAAAATAATCTGTAATCCGACAATAACCCCCATATCTTTTCCAATTTTCTTTTCTTTCAGCCAATTGCACCCTCATATTTAAACCGTTCTCTCTTTTATATGCTTTCCCTTCATAACAGATCCTCTATACAAGGATGAAAATTGTTTAGATTTGAGTATTTCATAATAATGTTTTAAAAAGCGCCTCATGACGAGACGCTTTTTCAGGCATGAATACTTTTTTGAAGCAATTTTTTCAAAACAGGGAACAAGACTTCAGGAAGCGTGTCAATATCAGGAACAACAATGCTGAACTTTCCGTATATGTTCTGTATTGTTTTCTGCTGTCCCTCATCAATTTCGCCGTTCGAAAGGAAAATATTTATTACTTCAATTCCGCGCTTTCTGGCTTGGAGCACCGCTTCATGTGTGTCGATGATCCCGTTCTGTTCATATCCTGAAGCTGCTGGTTCACCGTCTGAAAAAACAAGCATGAATTTTTGGTTCTCACTTCTTTGCATCAGCTGTTTTGTCATATGGCGAATGGCATAGCCGTCGCGGTTATCCTCTTCCGGCTGCAGCTGGAGGATCTCCGGCCCCCTCTTTTTTTGAAGAGACGAACCAAAATCAATGACCGTCTTAAAGTGGTTTGGCTGACTTGTTTCCGTGGCTTCATTTGTATCTTCCCAAAAACCGGTAACTTGATGAACAACAGAGACCGATTTCAGTGCTTCATGAAAAAGAGTAATGCCAAGCTTCGTCTGCTCCATTTTGTCAAACATAGAAGCAGAGCAGTCAACGAGCAGGCAAAAGGCAGCATCAATCTGTGCTGAAGGCTGATTTTTCTTATAGAACAGACGTGGATTATCATCGGTCAGGAGCTTCAGCAGTTTCTTGCTCAATCTCCCTGTATGCAAATCGCTTCTTGGGGAGATTTTTTTATGTTCCAGTGTTTTTTCAATCATTTGCTTTAATTTTTTTTGATAAGGAGCGATGATTTTCTTTTTCTCGCGGTAGGAGACCTGTTCATCAGCAGAAGGCAAGTCCGGGACTGTAAAAACAGGAAAGGCATATTTGTTTTCTTTGCCGAATGCTTCAATTCCGCCTTTTTCCTCTCTGTTTTCTGCATTCTCCAGGGCTTCGAGCTTGGAATAATCGTTTCGGGACGTCTTTTTGGATGACCCCTGGACCATTCCAAGTGCCTGATCTCCGTCATCCCCTTCCCTTACACCTTCGCCAAGCAGGTCTGTTTTCGTTCCCTGCTCAAGATCGAACTGCAGGAAACTTTTCGTTGCTTCGCTTGTTTCGCGGTGCCAGGTTGGAAGCTTGTCTTCATGGACATCTTCATCATCTTCTTCTTTTTCCTGCTTTAGGATATCATCGTTTTTGAGCTTGGATTTTCTCTTCATCTCATCAAATGTCAGCACGGCATCAGCTTCGGCATAATCAAGAACCGGCAGATGAAAGTACATATTAAGCATATCAGCCTCAAGAAGATCCTCGAGCACCTCTGTGACAGAGAGAACGATTTTGCTGATGTCTGCTGTTTCTTTTGCCTCGTAAAAAGAAAGGATCTCTCTTTCTAAAAAGGGAACGGCAAGGTCAATGGACTTGCTTAGAGACGGAAAAACCTCCAGCGGAGAACCTGACGTAGCCTTTAAATAAAATGCGCTGTAAAGAGCATCTGTTAAAATGGTCCGTTCCTGATTTATAATCAGCTGGCTTTTAAAAAACCGCCTGTACATTTCCCTTCTTGCCGCAAAGACACGCACAGTGCCGGGTCTTTCCTTTTTGCATGATTCCTCGAGTCGCAAATCCTCAAGCATGACGAAAAGCTGCTTGGCAAAGCTTGAAAGCGAAAGGTTCTGTGCAGCTTTTACAAAAGTATCTACTGCTTGATAATCCGTATGCCTGCTGCTGCCGATGCTCCGGAGAAATACATCGCTTTTCAGTCCGTTCACCATATCCTTGCGGGGACGGTTGTCCCAGAAATGGCTGATATGAACTTTTTTTGTAAAGGGATCAAAATAGGACTGCACAGCAAATTCAACTTCTGTCTCATCGCTGCGTGTCAGTGTTTTAGCAAGATCCGACAGCTCCATAAAAAGAAAGGAATCTACCCGTTTATCGTTGAATTTAATGTATTTCATGACAAATCCCCTTTATGCAAACAGCGTTTCTGCAATATTACGGATCGCTGCCTTTTCCCTGTCATCTTCAAGTTTTTCGGTAATTCCGCGTGAGATCGCACGCAAAGGCGGAAGATAGACGGCAAGGTCGCATGTATCAATCAAGGCCCGTACTGAAGCGGCTTCTTCTGAAATTTGGCCGTTTTGCACCTGGGACAGTAAATCAGCTGACAAAGTAACAAATTGGGACAGAAGCTTTTCATCAGTCAGCTTCGACTGTGTGCGAAGAACGGATTTCAGCTGTTCTCCCTGAATGTATGGAACTTCTATCACGACAAAACGGTTTTTCAGCGCTTCATTCAGAGGAACCGTGCCGACGTATCCTTCATTGATGGCAGCAACTGTTCCAAAGCCCCCTTCGGCCCGGATGACTTCCCCCGTAAACGGATTCGTGATCATTTTGCGGTAATCAAGCACCCCGTTTAAAATAGGAAGCGTTTCAGGCTTCGCCATATTGATTTCATCTATATAAAGAAGGTGGCCTTTTTTCATCGCATGAATGACTGGCCCCTCTATAAATTCAATCGATGTTTTCGCGCCCTCCTGCGAAATGGTTTTATAGCCAAGAAGTGCCTCGGCATCAAGATCGACACTGCAGTTGATGCTGTGCATCGGCTGTCCGAACAAATTGGAGAGGGTTTCGGCAAGCTTGGTTTTTCCTGAGCCGGTAGGCCCTTTTAATAATACGTTTTTCCCAAGTGCCAGAGCAATCATCGCATCAAACAGGACCGCATCCTCTGAAGGCAAATAGCCTCCTGTTCCGATCAAGTATGAGTCTCCGCTGTTTTTATAGGATTCTGCTCGCTTCCTGATATCTTCCAAAAGCTGCGGCGGAAGGTTCATGGCTTCTAATTGTAAGGTCATTGTAGGTTGTTCCCTTCTCTCGTTCAAATTTCTCTGCCCCAGTATACTAGAAAAAAACGCATGACTCAAAGGGATTGCCTTTTGCAAGCGCGTTCAAAGAAAAAACAGATTATAACTGGTGGATTGATGATCGGAAGTGCTACATTAAACTGTAAAGAAGAGGTGAATCTATGTTTAGTTTGTGGGCAGCCCTTATTGCTTATGCTGTATTTTTTGCGCCGGGAAAGAGCGGCGTGGAAGATGACATCATGAGAAACCTTTTGTCTGGTTCTTTTGAACAGGCAGATCCGCTGGTGGTTACGGTGTTTTCATTTTTGGGGATTTTCCCAATGATCTTTGCTTTATTGCTCTTGCCGAATGATACGCGGAAGCTTCCTGCATGGCCGTTTGTTATCGGATCATTTGCCCTTGGAGCTTTTTCGCTGCTCCCTTACTTCTTTTTGAGAAAAGAGCGTAAACATATGGAAAGGAAATTCTCAGAAAAAACGGAAAAGCTCCGTGATTCAAAATGGGTGATTTTGTTTCTTGCCGTGCTTACTGCCGGTCTATACCTTTTCGGCATCATTATGGGGTCAGTAGAGAGATATTCAGAGGCGTTTCAATCTTCGCAGCTTGTCAGTGTGATGACCGCTGACCTGTTTGTTTTAACATGGCTTTCGTGGTATGTGCTTAAGCATGAATACAAAATGGGCAGGAGAGCCTTTTATTGTTTTATTCCCGTTCTGGGTCCGCTTTGTTTGCTGCTTGCAAAAGCAAAAAAACAAGAGTGAAGATATTCCTTCACCCTTGTTGTAATAACTGATTTAACGGAGCAGTCCGGATACGATCTCGAATGAACGAAGACGTTCATGATGGTCGTAAATAGAAGCATTGACCATAATTTCGTTTGCGCCGGTTTCTTCTATGAATTTTTCCAGTTTCTCTTTGACCGTTCTTTCATTGCCGACAATAGATGAACCAAGCTGCTGATGAATGGCAGCTTTTTCATATGGCGTCCACAGCTCTTCCATATTTTCAACCGGAGGCTGCATTTTTCCTGGACGATTGCGGACAAGATTCAAAAACTGCTGCTGCATGGAAGTGGCAAGAAAAGCTGCTCTCTCATCTGTATCAGCAGCGATAACGTTGGCGCCAACCATTGCGTAAGGTTCGTCAAGTACCTCTGACGGTCTGAAGCTGCTTCTGTACAAATTCATTGCGGGCACCGTATGCTCTGGGGAAAAATGACTGGCAAAAGCAAACGGCAGGCCAAGTCTTCCTGCGAGCTGCGCGCTGAAGCCGCTTGAACCCAAAAGCCAAATTGGCACATTCAGACCTTTTCCGGGCACAGCTTTGACATGTGCTGCCTCTGTCGGGTTAAAGTATTCTCTTAATTCATCAAGCTGTTCAGGGAAGTCTTCCCCATTGCTCATGTTTTCTCGCCGCAGTGCACGGGCAGTGAGCTGGTCTGTTCCTGGAGCCCGTCCAAGTCCAAGATCAATTCTTCCGGAGTAAAGCGATTCAAGTGTTCCAAATTGCTCTGCGATCACAAGCGGAGAATGATTTGGAAGCATAATCCCGCCTGAACCCACACGTATGGTCGAGGTTCCTCCGGCAACATGGCCGATCAGCACAGCAGTTGCAGAGCTCGCGATTCCTTCCATATTATGATGCTCTGCCAGCCAGAAACGGTTATATCCCCATTTTTCGGCATGCTGGGCAAGATCCAGTGTGTTCTTAAATGCATCTGATGGTGTGCTTCCCTCTACAACGGGAGCAAGATCCAGAATAGAAAGCTTTACATCTTTTTTTGCATTGGACATAAAAAGTCCTCCTCCTGAGTACATCTTAAAGACGAATTTATAGAAACTTACAAAAAGTAAGCTTGTGATTGGCTTTTATTTTAACAAGGAAGAAGGATAAAAGAAACTAATTCGACTCCATTCAGCTATCCCCAATTTGAAAAGCTTCTGCAAGTAACCTGTACGACTCAAGTTTTTCTTTAATATCGTAAATGTTGGTCAGGATAAGGGCTTCATCTGTCTGATAATCTTCCGCTATCCGCTGCAGATCCTCCTTTATTTTCTCCGGAGTGCCGATCAGCATACGCTTGCGGTTCATTCGTATTTTGTTCTTTTGATCCTCATTGAACTTTATTTTTCCGGCTTGATCCGGAGAAATGATTCTTGTATCTCCCCCGCTTTCAACCTGAAGCAGCCAGGCATCCTGACTGCTTGCCAGATACTCGGCCTTCTCCTGAGATTCGGCACAGACTGCAAAAATGCAGAAATTTGTCTTCGGTTCTTTTAAGTGGCCGGCTGGCTTAAATTGCTCTCTGTAATCTTTCATAGCTTTTTTCCCGCTGACAGGGTTGATAAAGTGCCCGTATGTAAATGCCATCCCATGTTCAGCTGCCACTCTGGCTCCTCTGTGCGATATTCCGAGCAGCCACAAATCAGGTGAGGACGACAGTGGATCAGGCATCGCCTGTACCCCAGAAAAAGCATGCTCCGCAGGGAGGCCGCTGCTTAAGTACCCCTGTAAGTCCTTTAGCTGTCTTGGAAATTCGTTCATGCTCTTTCGCAGACCGTCTGTCAGTGCAAGACGTGTTTCTGCTGAACCTCCGGGAGAACGTCCAATGCCAAGGTCAATCCTGTTTGGAAAAAGCGTTTCAAGCGTACGAAACGTTTCAGCTACTTTCAGCGGACTGTACTGAGGAAGCAGCACACCGCCGGATCCGACTTTTATCCGTTCGGTATGAGAGGCGGCATGTGCCATCAAAATTTCCGGCGCTGTGCTTGCAAGACCGCTCGTGTTGTGATGTTCTGCAAACCAATACCGGCAATAGCCCAGCTTTTCAGCCTCTTTTACAAGGTGAAGAGATTGGGCAAGCGCATCTATGGCTGTAAACCCTTCTGAAATGGGCGACTGGTCTATTATACTAAGTTTCATTGCAACTGCTCCTCCCACTGGTGTAATTCCGCTTATGCCGAAGGAAAATGCCTTCTGCTTATAAGATTTATCTCAACCGCCTTTAAAAATCAAACAATTGAACTGCGGGAAAACAAAAACAGATCCCTCAGGACCTGTTATCTGCTATTCTTCCGGCTTCATGACAATTGACGTAACCAGCCCGATCACTGCGATGGTTATACAGGAAAAAACAAAACTCCTAAGTTCAAGTGTTTTATATCCCGCAAGAACGACAAGCCCGTCTACTAAAAGGATTGCGATGCCGATATTTAAGCTGGTATAGTCTGAAATCAGGCGTGCAAGCAGATCCGTTCCCCCGGTGCTTGTATCATTTCTGAGCATAATCCCGATTCCTATTCCTATAATGCATCCGCCTATTAATGAACTTAAAAAGATGGGCAGATCAAATGACGTCCTCAGAGGATCGAGCAGATCAATAAAGAACGCAGAAACGAGCAAACCATGAAAGCTGCTGTAAAAATACGCCGGCTTATAAAACCAGGCATACATGCATAGCGGAATACTGAACAATAAAATACATAATCCAGTCTTAAAATCAAAGTAATAATGCATAATAAGCGCCGCACCATCCACACCGCCGTCAATCAGATGGTGAGGGACAAGAAATCCGTTAATGCCTATGCCGATCAGCAAACTTCCTATTATAATGGCGGCTATCTTCTGTGTGATAAGCATCACCTTGCCTAAGAAAAGAGTCTTCTAACTATATGTCCAGGCATATTCTTTCAGAAGCATCTTTTTCAGACCGGCAAAATCAGCCGCCGCAAATCGTTACTTATTCCTTTCTGCACTCTTTTCGTACAGCACTTCCTTTGTGGAATAAATAGTCACCGTCACACTTGAGCTGTAAACAGCAGCCATGATCAGAACAGGCTCACTGTACTTGTTTGTGAACTTGAAATCAGGACCATACCAGCTGACGGTGGCATCCCGTCCCTTTGGCACATAGGGAACATTCCTCGAATGAGAAAACCGTTCAACTGTTTTCAAACCAGCATTGTCTGTCGCGTTAAATAAAGTAGACGAGACTTGGCAGATTCCGCCGCCAATTCCTTCCGCAAGCTCCCCTTTGATGATAATCGGAGCTTTCATATACCCTTTTGCAGCCGTTCTGTTCCCTACAACACCATTAAACGAGAAGGTTTCTCCAGGAAAAACAACTGTATTATTAATGGCTTCTGCTGCAAGGATTATGTTTTTAGTTCTTTGTACATTCCGTTTGTTGAAAAAAGTAGCATAGCTGCCGATCCGTGCTGAACGGATGCTAATTAAGAGATCACTGTCCACCCTGGGGTATAGATCCATTTTCGGCGCCTGGACTGTCATAGGCCCTTTCCCGTAAAAATAGGAATATAAAAGTTCGCGGAATTTTTCTCTGTGCAGCCTGTAGCCTTTTTTCTCCTGTATGATTGCCCCTGATTTACTTACCCAGGCATTTACAGGAGGCTTATACATTACGTTGTCCATTCGCGTTGACAGCTGATTAATTTTTTCATCGTTCATTATGTACATTTCTTCAGTAAGCTGCGCCAGGTCTTCCTTTGAAATGGTTCCAA
The DNA here is from genome assembly GCF_016839225.1 of Metabacillus sp. cB07. NCBI lineage: Bacteria > Bacillati > Bacillota > Bacilli > Caryophanales > Bacillaceae > Metabacillus > Metabacillus sp. cB07. The sequence continues at coordinate 2,232,626 of NZ_CP069296.1, forward strand.
TAATCTTCGTCTGGTCTTTAATCAGCAGACTGTCATTCCCTGGCTGCTGAGTCAGCGCAATCAGCAAAGCGAAAATAGCCATTTTCATACACCATCACTCCCCTGCTTACTATTGGCTGCAGAGCATGACTTTATGTATGATTTACAAACAATTTCGCAAGAATTCATGATAGATTGTCAGATTGATTGAATTATAAGAAAGTTGACTTTTATACAGGGTATGCGTTATGATTTTTCTTATCTTTTGCTGAACAACTTAAACTTTTTCAAACTGACTGCTAACGATTTTTAAAAATGATACTAATTGATTACTAGAGGTGAAAAAAATTGAACAAATTACTTGCTAAGGGTTTTTTAAATAAGCATCTTGGCTTTTTTATTTTCGCGGTAGTATTACTGTGGATTAAAACCTACGCTGCTTATCAAACTGAATTTACATTAGGTATTGACAATGGGATTCAGCAGTTTCTTCTGTTCGTTAACCCGATCAGCTCAGCTGTTCTGTTTCTTGGATTAGCTCTTTTTGCAAAAGGAAAAAAGGCATTTATCTGGATGATCATTATTGATTTCCTAATGTCCTTCCTATTATATGCGAACCTTGTCTACTACCGTTTCTTTAATGACTTTATTACGGTACCAACTTTGACGCAGACGAAGAATGCAGGCGATCTTGGACAAAGTCTTGGAGCTCTTGTTAAACCATACGATGTCCTGTACTTCCTGGATGTTATTATTTTGATGATTCTTGTATTCGGTAAATTCGTCAAACCTGAAAATGTTCGAATGAAAGGCAAAAGAGTAGCGACTGTGATCGTTTCAGCTTTTGTTCTGTTCGGGGCAAATCTTGCTCTTGCTGAAATGGACCGTCCGCAATTACTGACACGGACATTTGACCGAAACTACCTTGTGAAATACCTTGGAATGTACAACTACACAATCTATGATGCAATTCAAAGTTCCAAGTCTTCTGCTCAGCGCGCACTTGCTGACAGCAATGACGTCACTGAAGTACTCAACTACACAAAAGCGACACAGGCCAAACCTAACCCTGAATACTTCGGCAAGGCTGAAGGCATGAACGTCATCTATATTTCACTTGAATCGCTGCAGACTTTTGCGATTGATTATAAAATAAACGGCGAAGAAGTAACGCCATTCTTAAACTCACTGACGAAAGATAAAAATACTCTTTACTTTGATAATTTCTTCCATCAAACAGGCCAGGGTAAAACGTCTGACGCCGAGTTTATGGTAGAAAATTCATTATACCCTCTTCCGCAGGGAGCTGTATTTACAACAAAAGCTGAAAACACGTATCAGGCAGCACCGGCAATCATGGATCAAAAGGGTTATTCGACCGGCGTATTCCACGGCAACTACAAGTCGTTCTGGAATCGCGATGTGATGTATAAATCACTTGGATATGAACAATTCTTCGACGCTGAGTATTACTCAATGAAAGAAGAAGATGTTGTAAACTACGGATTAAAAGATAAACCATTCTTTGAAGAGTCGATTCCGCTCCTAAAATCAATGGAGCAGCCGTTTTACACGAAGTTCATTTCATTAACAAACCATTTCCCTTATCCGATTGAAGAAGATGAGGCAACCATTGACCCTCATACAACCGGAGACGGATCTGTTGACCGCTACTTCCAGACGGCACGCTACATGGATGAATCTCTTAAGCAGTTCTTTGAAGACCTGAAGAAATCAGGCATGTATGACAATACAATGATCGTCATGTACGGTGACCATTACGGAATTTCAGAAAACCATAACAAAGCAATGTCTCAAGTAATGGGCAAAGAAATCAACGGCTTTGAGCACGCACAGCTGCAGAGAGTTCCGCTCTTCATTCATGCCCCTGGGTTAAAAGGCGGAGAGCAGCACCAATTCGGCGGCACAGTTGATATTCGCCCTACTGTTCTTAACTTGCTTGGCGTTGATACAAAAGACTATATCCAAATGGGTACAGACTTAATGTCAAAAGACCACCAGCAAGTTGTACCGTTCAGAAACGGAGACTTCGTTACTCCTGAATTCTCTTCTGTTGACGGCAAGTTTTACGATACAAAAACAGGAGAGCTTGTAAAAGAAAACAAAGAAATCAAACAAACGGAAGAAATGGTAGACAAAAAGCTGACAATCTCAGATAAAATCGTCTACGGTGACCTTCTCCGTTTCCACACTCCTGAAGGCTTTAAAAAAGTTGATCCTAATCAGTACCGCTACATGGGTCCTGATGAAAAAGAAGAGTAATCAAAAGCTGATGAGATCTCATTCTCATCAGCTTTTTTGTATTCAGTTCACGATAGCCCCGCAGGCAATCCGGTTTCCTGCATTTCCTGCCGGATCCGTCTGATAATCATCTTTCGACTCGTGGATAATCAGCGAGCTTCCATCCTCATCAAGCAGGGAATTCTTTTTCCCCTGCATCAAGGTAACATCCGCTGTCTGCAGTTCTACATCCACCTTCCCCTTCTCGTTAATTTCAATGTTAGGAAGATCTCCTGCATGATAGCCTTTTGGATTGTCGAATCCATGCTGTTTTTTCTTCGGATTAAAATGACCTCCCGCCGTTTTAAAATCTGGTTTATCGCACTTTCCCGTTTCATGGATGTGAATGGCTTTTATGCCTGGCGGCAGCCCTTCCGCCTTCAGCCTGATTGATACGCCTTTTCCCGTGTCAGCAAATACGGCCGTTCCAATTTTAATACCCTCGCTGTTTATCATCTCTGCTGTAACCGGAGCAGCAGTTCGCCCGCTCACAGGTGCTGACTCCTCACTTGAAGCTGTGCAGCCGCTAAGCGCCGTGACAGCAGACAGTAAAACCGCTGATACAATATGTTTTTTCATGATCCAGCCTCCATTTCAAAAAATTCTCTAGTAGGTTGTGCATAATGGTTGAATTTTAAAACGGAGTGAGTGATTATGTGAATCTTTCTTGAGTGTTTTCTTTCTCTGAATGGGGTTGTACCGGTTTATTGAGAGAACCATATGTATGGCTTTTTTTATGCTGGGAGGTTATATCATGTGGGTTTATGACCCTTTAGATACTCTCCTTCATGCTGAAGGGTTATATCATGGCTGCTTATGACCTTTCACACATTCTCTTCCATGCTGAAGGGTCATATCACGCGGGCTTATGACCTTTCACACACTCTCCTTCATGCTGAAGGGTTATATCACGCCTGCTTATGACCTTTCACACACTCTCCTTCATGCTGAAGGGTTATATCACGCGGGCTTATGACCTTTCACACATTCTCTTCCATGCTGAAGGGTTATATCACGCGGGCTTATGACCTTTCACACACTCTCCTTCATGCTGAAGGGTTATATCACGCCTGCTTATGACCTTTCACACACTCTCCCTCAATCTGAATGGTCATAACTTATTTCTGAAATGCAAAAATATAAGTCTTTTGCAAACAACGTCTTCATTATTAAAAACAAAAAAATCCGTCCCCTTTAAAAAGGAACGGATTTCAAACAGCTTCTTATTTTAAATATCTTCTAGCTCCCAGGTATCTTGCTTTCCAGTAGGAGTTGTCAAGCTTCGAAACGGTAACACCTGATGAGCTTGCGTGAATAAATTCACCATTTCCTAGGTAGATCCCCATATGGGATGGACCTGCTTTATAAGTAGTGAAATAAACGAAGTCACCTTTTTGCGGCGAGCTGACAGACGTCATTATGTCCCAGTAGCCTGCAGTGCTCAGGCGGGATACGGACGTTACTTTGTTCAGTACATAGTACATATAGCCGCTGCAGTCAAAACCTGACGGTGTATTGCCGCCCCAGCGGTACGGAACACCGATGTGTTTTTTGGCTTCGGCAATCATTGTGTCTATTTTACTGCTTGCAGATGGCTTTGTTTCTTCCACTTCTTTAGGCGGCTGTGCGCCTGAACCTTTAACTTTGAGAACCTGTCCTGCATATATGGTATCAGATTTCAGATTATTCATCGCTTTCAGTTCAGCTACAGTCAGATCAAATGCATTCGCAATTTTACCGAGATAGTCGCCAAGCTGAACCTTATATGTAGAAGTTTGATTCACCGGTGCTGCCGGTTTTGGACTCTGCACAGGGGCTGAAGGTGCAGCTGAAGGGGCTGATTTGCTGACCTTTAAAACCTGACCAGGCCGGATCAAATCGGATTTAAGACCGTTCCAGCTTTTCAGCTCGTTTACAGATACCTTATGTTTTGCTGCAATGACCCATAGTGAATCACCTGATTTGACAGTGTATGCAGCCGTTTCCGCAGGCGTTTGCACCGGAGCAGGTTTTGCCGCTGAGGGCTTAGAATTTTGAACACCTGAAATTTGAAGGACTTGTCCAGGGTAAATCAGATCACTCGTCAATTTATTTGTCTGTTTAATCGTTTGGATAGTTGTTTTATAGTCACGTGACAATTTCCACAGCGAATCGCCTTTTTGTATGGTTACACTTGCTGCTGAAGCTGCAGAACCAATGAGGCCTGAGCCTATGACAGCTGAAGCAGTCAACCCGAGAATCTTCTTTTTCATCTTCTGCTATGTACCTCCTTTTTTCTTACTTCACTATTTTAATAGATTAGGGCATTAATTACTACAAATTTCTAAAAATAGTATGATTTTCTTACTTTTTACGACGGAAAATGTCAATTTTATCCCGAAAAATCCCCGTAAAATGACATACTGATGCTTTTTTCCCTGGAGCATCTTTTGTCTCAGGAACATATACTATTTAAAAGGAAACAGGGTGTTTGGGATGGCAAAAAGATCAAGAGGCAAGACTTTATGGAGAATGGCATCACGGGCCAGGGGAACGTGCCCAATATGCGGAACACAGCGTATTAAGCTCCTTTACCCGAGCCTTCAGGACGGACAGAAGCTGACAGTCTGCAAAAAGTGCAGAAATAAATAAAACGAAAAAAAGAGAGGTCTCACCTCTCTTTTTACTTGCTTTCACTTAAACCAGCAATCTCATTTCTCTGAAAATACTTCATACCGTATAAAATGACGAGCAGGAGCGAAAGCGTGCCGAATATAAGGACCATAAACTGCAGTCCAATCGTATCAAGAAACAGCCCTGTACCCAGCAATACGATCTGAAACATGACCCGGTCAAGCATATTCCTGAATGAAAAGAAGCGTCCGTGATACTCTTTTGGTATTTTTGTCTGAAAGATGGTTGAAACGATTGGGAAGAAGCATCCGACGCCAAGTCCAAATACCCCAAACGAAACAAGTGACATCCACATAATATCACTGAAGAATAAACTTAAATGAGCAATGGAAATAACGAGCGCAAAGACAAACAGCATGTGAACAGATGAAAAACGGTGCGTAATTTTCTTAACGAAAAAGGCGCCGATCATAAAAGCAATTCCCTCTACCGTATACAGCAGTCCTTTAATGGATGTGCTGTCCTGCAGTTCACTGATGTTGATGACCATGAGATTAAAACCGCCGATAAAAAGCACTGGTATAATTGTCAGGACAAGCGCTGTGATCGCGATAGGCGCAGCCTTCAGCACCGGAAGAACTTCTCTGAAGGAACCCGAACCTCCTGTACCGTTCTTTTCTTTTTTCTCTTCCTCAAAATCAAGCAGGAACGTTGCTCCGAACAGTATGGCATAGGCAGCCATAGAAAGAGCATAGATGGATGTTAAACTCATAAAGACAAGCAGTGCCCCTGCCAGTGCCGTCCCAATGACCCTTGCAATGGTCGCAACGTTCATATGGACCCCGTTCATCTGTATCAGATCCTGATCCTTGACGATAATCGGAATAACAGCCTGCAAAGCAGGAAAATAAAAAGCAGCCGACAGCTGAATGCTGATCATAAACAAAACCATAAATAAGAGTGAGTCAAGACCGATTGCAATAAACATAAACACGACACTCACCATCCGCCCGAGGCCGGAGTAGATCAGCACCGTTTTTTTCGAACAGCTGTCAATCAGTCTCCCCGCCAATGGACCGACAAGCACTCCGGCAAGCAGACCAGTAAACAGAATGAGCGATTTCATAAAGTCTGATGGTACATTTTTCTGCATGAACTCAAGGTTACCAATAATTCCAAACCACAGTCCCAGTCCGGCAATGAACTCTCCGCTAAGCACAATCCAGACATTTTTATTTTTCCACATCGTATTGTCCCCGTTTTCTTAGCTGATCCAGCTGAATATTTTCTATCTATACTATAGCACCGGCTGATTTATTTCGCCACACGAAAAAAGTTGCTTTTCATACGAAAAAAAGAGACCGTTTTTGGTCTCTATTAAATCATTGTATAAAAGTTGATTAAGAACGCAGCCGTAATGACATACATCATCCAGTGAAGCTCTCTCACTCTGCCTGTAAATACTTTTAGGAGTGTATAGGAAATAAATCCGAAAGCCACTCCTTCCGCGATGCTGAATGTAAGAGGCATCATAATAATCGTTAAAAAGGCAGGTATCAATTCTGTCAGATCATCAAAGTGTATTTCCTTCAGCTCTGTCAGCATGAAGGCGCCGATGATGACAAGGACAGGAGCGGTAGCTGCATTTGGAATGAACTGAATGAGCGGTGTGAACAGGAGTGTCAGCAAAAACAGCAGCGCGGCGAAGACTGCTTTCAGACCCGTTCTTCCGCCTTCTGCAATTCCGGTTGCATTTTCAATATATGTGTTCATGGCTGTGCTGCCGAAAACGGCGCTTATCATGGTGCCGAGTGCACCTGTTGTAAGTGCACGCTTCATATGAGGTGTTTCACCGTTTTCATCGGTCAGATTGGCTTTTTTCGTCAGCCCGATTAATGTAGCAAGCGTGTCAAAAAGTTCAACAATCGTGAATGAAAAAATGACTGAGAAAATCCCGTATCCGATGGCTGCCATAATATCCAGCTTCAAAAACGTCAGTTCAACAGAAGGCCAGTCCGTCGAAAAGATGTCGCCTGCTGATGCCGGAACAGGCGAATGGCCGGTTGCCATTGAAAGAATGGTAATAATAAAAATGCTCAAAATCAAGCCGCCTTTGATGTTTCTCGAAACGAGAGCGGCTGCCAGTATAAGTCCAAGAAGCGAAAGCCACGTACCTTTATCCGAGATGTTTCCCAGTGCAACATAAGTGGATTCATCAGGTACAATAATTCCTCCGTTTTTCAGGCCGATAAAGGCTACAAAAAGGCCGATTCCGGCTGTAATCGATGCTTTAAGCGTTTTTGGGATAGCCGAAACAACTTTAGAACTTACCCCGGTAACCGAAAGCAAAAAGAAAACGAGTCCCGAGATAAACACAGCGCCAAGTGCTGTTTCCCACGAAAGGCCCTGTCCAAGCACCACCGTGTATGTAAAAAAGGCGTTGAGCCCCATCCCCGGGCCGATGACGATCGGCAAATTAGCCCACAGACCCATGAGCATTGTTGTTAAGACGATAGCCAAAATGGTACCCGCAAGTGCTGCCTCTTTCGGCATCCCCGCTTCTGAAAGAATAATCGGGTTGACTAAAATGATGTAGCTGACAGTCATAAATGTTGTCAAAGCTGCCAGAAATTCCGTCTTAACGGATGTATTCCGTTCATCAAGCTTGAAATAATCATTCAGGAGTGAACGGGATTTGCTGCTGTCTTTCATGTCTATTCTCCTCCTCAAGTTATGAAGAGCGCTGTCTTACTATGATGAAAGTTCAATCAAAGAATAAAGGCAAAGCTCGTCAATTAAAAACTACATTATATGCTTTTTTTCAAAAAAAGAAAAGCCTTAATCCGAGCTGAACGGATACAGCCCCCCGTCAATCGCAAAGGACATTTTCCCCGTTTCTTCTGATACAACTAAAGCGATGGCGTCTGTTTTCTCTGTTATGCCGAGTGCGGCACGGTGCCTTGTCCCCATCTTTGTTCCAGAATTTTTAATGGAAAGCGGGAGCACGTTTGCTGCTGAAACGATTCTTGTGCCCGAAATAAGCACGGCCCCGTCATGAAGAGGATTTCCGGGATAAAAAATGCTCTCAAGCAGTGATTCTGTTAGCTCTGCATTTATCTGAACCCCGTTTTGAAGTAACCCCTTCAGCGGATCTTTCCGTTCAATCACGATTAATCCGCCATGCTTATGCTTTGCAAGCTCCTGAATGACTTTGGAAAGCACCTCATAGTGCGGTGTATATTCGGACAAATAGGCCTGAAGATAATAAGACGAAGCCTGTGCCTGCAGCTGCTGGAAAGTTTTATGCAGCTCATCGAGTTCGCACAGGAGGCAATAATTTTTCACATGCAGCGAGGACATAAGCTGCTCTGATTCTTTTATGATCACGCCAAGCTGATGATAAATATGTTTTTTAATCGGGTCCAGCGGTTCATGTTCCACTCCGCACTCTCCTCTCCGGAAAATCTTTTTTAGTGTTTGAAACGAAGAGTCATCTCATGCAAGAAATTCCCAAAAACGGTTAATACTAATAAAAATTTTCGGGGAGGGTTTACCGTGACTGTTATGAAAATTGTTCAATATTTGTTCTCTGGAATGGGTGTCGTCATCCTTGGTTTCTTCTATTATCAAATGTTTAAACCGCAAAAAAAAGAGATGGAACAGAAACCGAAATAATGACTGGCCATTCTCTTTTCGTGGTATAATTCTTTCGTTACTCTACAGAAACGGAGAAGGCAGCCATGAAACAAACATATACGTTATGGGATAAAAGCAAACAGTTCTTCCACATTCTGCTTCCAATCTTAATTACACAAGTAGCGCTTTATTCAATGAATTTTTTTGATACCACGATGTCCGGAAAGGTCAGCCCTGGAGATCTTGCAGGTGTTGCCATCGGTTCAAGCGTATGGGTTCCGGTTTATACAGGACTGAGCGGCATTTTGCTTGCTGTCACTCCAATTGTCTCTCAATACGCCGGCGCAAAGCAAAGAGACAAAATTCCGTTTACCGTCATTCAGGGACTATATTTGTCTGTTCTTCTTGCTTCAGCAGTTGCACTCGCCGGATTTTTTGTCTTGGATCCGATCCTGCATTCAATGAACCTGGAAGATCATGTACGGGAAACAGCAAAATATTATCTTGCGGCGCTCGCTTTAGGAATACTTCCGCTGTTTTCTTACAATGTTCTCCGGTGCTTTATAGATGCGCTGGGCTTTACACGGGTGTCAATGTTTATTACCCTGCTTTCCCTGCCGATCAATATCGTATTTAACTATCTGTTTATCTTCGGAAAGTTTGGCTTTCCGGCTCTTGGAGGCGTGGGAGCTGGTGTAGCTTCTGCGATTACCTATTGGTCGATTATGCTGATTTCCGTTTATGTCGTTCATAAAAAAGTTCCCTTCTCAGATTACGGCATTTTCAGCAAATGGTATAAAGCTTCCGTCAAGGCATGGGTTGAGCTTTTGAAGATCGGCATTCCAATCGGCATTGCCATTTTCTTTGAAACAAGTATTTTCGCCGCTGTGACCCTGCTCATGAGCACTTACGATACCGTGACGATCGCTTCCCACCAAATTGCCCTTAATTTTGCTTCACTCCTGTACATGCTCCCGCTGAGCATATCTATGGCCCTCACCATTGTCATAGGGTTTGAAGTCGGAGCAAAACGCTACAAAGATGCAAAAGAATACAGTTATCTGGGAATTGTGCTTGCTGTTTTGCTCTCGTTGCTGACAGCTGCTGTCATTTACTTTTTCAGAAGCGAAATTGCAGGCATTTACACAAATGACCAGGTTGTTGTCGCCCTATCGGCACAGTTTTTGATTTACGCCATCTTCTTCCAGCTTTCCGATGCGATTGCTGCTCCTATTCAGGGAGCGCTCAGGGGATATAAAGATGTAAATGTTACGCTATTAATGGCCCTGGTCTCCTACTGGGTGATCGGACTGCCAACAGGATACTATCTTGCAGCAAACACAGATTTCATGGCCTTCGGCTACTGGATTGGCCTGATTGCAGGACTTGCAGCAGCGGCAGTAGCTCTTTCTGCAAGGCTCTGGTTCATACAAAACAGAGTATATGGTGAAAAACAGCGGGGCTGAGCGATTTCTGCACTTATTCATATAAACAAAACCCCCGGATCTACCGGGGGTTTTGTTTATAATCAGAACATTTTTTATCAGCTGGATTTGATAACGATTGAAAGTTTGTAGTTCGCATACAAATTCAAGCCATTTAGGAATTCATCCAGGTCTTCATTTTTATGAAACTTACATTCAATTAAGTAACAGCCTTCCCCGCTTATTTTATAAAGACTGGAGACATCTTTTTTATCAATAAACTCAAGTAGGGGTTTATGATTTTGGTTTCTTGTATAAACATTGATAAATGCATGAATCAGTTTTCCTGTTTTCTGATCATTTACATGGATGGTATAACCTTCGATAATGCCCTCTTCCTCAAGTTTGAGTACTCTGGCTGATGCTGCCTGACCAGTCAAATGAACTTTTTTGCCCAGTTCTTTCATCGTTATTCTTCCGTTTTTTCTAAGCTCCCCAATGATCTTAAGGTCCGTAGCATCCGGCACGCGGCAAACACCCTTTCAATAATCAAGCCAAATCTCCTAAAGACTTGATTTTATCTATGTATTACCTTCTGTCTGTATTTTATACTAATACAGAAAAGTTGAGAAGGAGGAACACAATGTACATTCAACAAATACGAAACGCAACTTTAAAAGTGCAATATGCAGGTAAAACTTTTTTGATCGATCCATTTTTCGCAGAAAAACACTCGATGCCTCCGTTTCCAAACACACCAAATCAGAATAGGAGAAATCCGCTTTTGGATCTTCCTGTACCGGTTGAAGAACTCATACACGCTGATGCTGTAATTGTTACACATTTGCACCCTGATCATTTTGATCAAGCTGCCGTCGAAGCATTGCCTAAAGACATAACCATTCTTGCGCAGAGTACAGAAGATGCAGAAGAAATCCGTAAATATGGTTTTACTGGGGTTTCAGCCATTGATGATGTTCAGTTTTTTGAAGGAATTAGGCTGATGCGTACATCAGGACAGCACGGAAGAGGAGACATCACTAAAATGACAGGGCCCGTTTCAGGGATTGTCTTTAAACATGCTCATGAGCCGGCGTTATATGTTGCCGGAGATACAGTCTGGTGCAGTGAGGTTGAAGCAGCACTCGATCTTCATCAGCCGGAAGTTGTGGTTGTAAACGGAGGTTCAGCTCAGTTTCTTGAAGGCGGTCCTATCACAATGACAGCTGAGGACATTTTTGCTGTTAAGGAAGCTGCTCCTCAGACCGAGATCGTCGTTTCACACATGGAGGCTTTAAATCACTGCCTTTTAACCCGAAGTGAGCTTCACCGTATAATTAAAGAGAAAAATCTCTGCAACTCTGTTTTTGTACCCGAGGACGGGGAAACTCTAAAATTCTAAACAGAGAAAAACAGAAAAACGAGTGCGGGACAGAGTCCGGCACTCATTTTTCAGTCGTTCCATTTATATGTCCAGAAGATTTCCTTCTCAATCCATTGTGAGACTTCGGGATCTTTGTTTTTGAATTTCTCTTCCATTTGCTTCAGCATGCCTTCTGTCTGGCTGCGGTGAGCACGTAGCGCGTTCAGCTTCATGTCAGCAACACCTGTAATATCGATCGTCACATCATGCTCGCCAAGTACCTCCGTACGGTTGCGTGTTATGGCGATGCAGTACGTTTCAGGTCTTTCTTCAATCGGCTTTCTCTTCAGGGCATGAATGACTGCTTCCCCAGTTGCATCATGATCCGGATGGACGCCGTGACCCGGATAAAATGTCACAACAAGCGTCGGTTTGACTTCATCGATGATTTCTTCAATGATATCTGCAAATGTGTCAATGTCTTCAAATTCAAGCGTCTTATCGCGAAGACCGAGCATTCTCAAATCCTGCACATTGAGCGCTTCACATGCATCCTTCAATTCTTTTTTGCGGATTTCTGGAAGCACTTCTCTGTTGGCAAACAGCGGGCTTCCCATGTTCCGTCCCATTTGTCCGAGTGTTGCACAAGCGTAGGTAACCGGAATTCCTTCTTTTCGTTTTAAAGACATTAATCCCCCCACTCCGAATGATTCGTCATCGGGATGAGGCAGGACAACTAATACATGTTCTCTCATCATTTCTTCTCTCCTTCTACTCAGCAAACGGTGTTTCGCTGATCTGAAGCGCGATGGCAAGCTTTCCGTCGCGGTCATGCCCAGCCATCAGCAGCTGATTGTTTTCATTGTATACCCAGTCTGTCAGGCCTTCTGCATAAATCCAGCCATGATCCATTTTAAGTCCTACCCTGTATGGGCCCTGTCCTGTAATTTTTGCCTGATTAAACGAGACTTTTGCATTTCGGATAAAAGCAACGACCGTCATGTTGTTTTCATTCATATGGGCAGAATATGCGCCAGTTGTTGTTTCAAGATGCACATATACTTCTTTGTTTACTAAAACATCCAGGTATTTCTGAATATCTTCTTTGGAAATTGGGACCATGTGATTGCTCCTTTATGTAAGTACTATCCGTTCTTCTGCTACTTTTATATGCAGGTCCATCAGGGCGGCTTTCTCCTGATCACTGAGTCCGGATGCTGAAATGCGCTTCATAGCGGAAAAGAATTTCTGCTCCGGCTTTTTGCGGAGCCTTGGATGGGTGTGTTCATCCCTGAGGTCTCTTTCAATGGCGTCACAAAGAGTCTTCATTTCGTCGGATGAAGCCTCCAGACTGCGGTTTGACCAAAGGTTTCTGTATGCATCAAGCAAGCTTCTATCAAAACTCATCTTCCTCAACCCTTCCTGCAAGTCTTATTGTATACCTAAAATTCATTTCAATGAAAGAAAAAAGCCTCGCACAGGGGCAGGCTTTCCTACAATTCCATTGTTTTCTTTTTTTCCATTTCCATGCGCTTCCCTTCACGTGTGAGAAAGAGAATAGAACAAGCGCAGACCAAATTAGTGAGAATGTAATCATTTCCGTTCCTGAGAACGATTCATTGTAAACAAGAACTCCGAGAAGCAGTGTAATTGTCGGGGCGATATACTGCAGAATACCGACCATAAATAAAGGAATGTGCTGTGCTCCTTTTGCAAACAGCAAAAGCGGAACAGCCGTGACGATGCCCGCTCCGATTAAAAAGGCATTTGTTGCAGGGGACCAGTCAAAAAAGGCTGACTGGCCTTTTGCCGCAATCGAGAAAATATAGATCAGAGCTGCCGGCATAACCATCAATGTTTCAAGTGTAAGCCCTATTGACGCGTCAAGCTTGGTTACTTTTTTCGTGAGGCCGTAAAAACCAAAACTTAAAGCAAGCACGATAGCAACAAATGGAAACTTCCCGTACTGAATTGTCATAAACAGCACTCCTGCGGCTGCAAGGCCAAATGAAGCATATTGCCACTTATTAAGGCGCTCTTTCAGGAAAATCATTCCGAGCAGAACACTGATTAAGGGATTAATATAATAACCGAGACTTGTTTCAAGAATATGGTTGTGGTTCACAGCCCAAATGTAGAGATACCAGTTTATGCTGATCAGCACAGATGAAAGAACAAGAGATAAAAGCAGCAGCGGTTTTTTCAGCATGCGTTTGATCACTTCCGCGAGCTGTCCCCACTGTTTTTTCATCTGGATCAGGAACATCATGAACAAGAATGACCAGAAAACACGGTGTGCCAGAATTTCCTCAGATCCAACATGCTCAATCAGCTTCCAGTAAATAGGGAGAATCCCCCATAAAAAATAGGCGAGTGCCGTATGCATCAAGCCTGTCTGATAGGTATCATATTGTTTTTGTTTCATTTTTACAGCACCTTCCTTTACAAGCAACATGCCCATTATAATCCTGAAACAAGGATTGCGACAAGAAAAAAATCTTAACCGTTGCCCTGAATCATTCATATAGTGAACTATACCTGCAAAAAAGGGCGTGACATGCATGTTTCCCTGGAATAAAAAATTCCCTTTCAATCAGACAGACGCACAGATGCCGGATGCCTTTAAAAACATGAACCCTAAAAATGTGGAGGATTATATACAAAACATTATGGGCAACGTTTTTGGCGAAGGATTCCAGACTCAATTTCCCTATCAGGGAAATGTAGCGCCGTCAAAAACACAGCAGACTGTCTCCCGGAAGCCTGAACTGTTTGAAACGAACGATCACATTTTTGTGAAAATCAGTGCAACGGAAGAACAGGCTTCAAACCTCAGAATACAGCACAACAGCAATCAGCTCTTCATTATGAACTACCCGGAGAACGGCGGGCAGGAAAAAATCATCCTGCCGTCACTTGTCAGGAGAAAAGGCACAAGGGCTTCTTACAAAAATGGTGTTCTGGAGATCCGAATGCAGAAAAATGAAGATCTTCAAATGTCAGAAATTGATGTTGTGTCAGAAAACTAAAACCCCGGCAATAATAATGGACCAGAGAATATACGCTCTCTGGTCCATTATTTATCTGCAGAATCGATTTCGTCAGTATGGTCCTCCCGGGTATGGTCCTCCCGGATAGCCCGGATAGCCGCCCGGTCCTGGGTATCCTCCATAAAATGGAGGCGGTGGCGGCGGATAATAATAAGGTCTTGGATAGTTAAACAAGGCACTGCCAAGAAATCCTCCAAGCAACCCTCCTACAAGCGGCGCTCCAAATCCAAAAAAGAATGGTCCTCTGTTGCCTCCGCCTCGGTAGCCTCTGGCTGGATAGTACGGGTACATGCATTCCCCTCCTCTTTATTGCTTACCTTATAAGGGTATTCACCTAAAAGGTTTTGGAGTGGGCACATGTCTTAAAAAACCGAAAATAATCACTTGCTGTTTACGGTGTTTTCAACAGAGCCGTCCTTCAGATGCACAACTAATGAACAGTCGTTGTTTCTTACAAGCTCCCTTCCTTTTTCAACAGCTTCCTGTTTGGTATCAAATCTGTAGCTCGCCCTCTTGCTTCCCTCTTTTTTAACCATCCATCCTTGTTCGTCAGAAACAACATGATATTCTTCTTTTGAATGGCTGTCATCCGGACTGCTGCCGTCTGCCCATTTTTCAGCCTGAGACACGGCAATCGGTATGGCACGGCCTTCATCATATCCGTCATCTACAAGTGCATTTCCAATTTCAATTGCTTTGTCTCGCGTTTTTGCGGGCAGGTTTTTCATTGATTGGGGATAATCCTCTTTAGTCCATGGCATTTCCTTCATTCCTTTCCGATTTTTTCTTATCTATTACCCGCCCTGCACGAATGCAAACAGAGTTGTCCAGTTTCACTCTTCATAAAAGAACATAAAAAAAAGACTGTTTAACACAGTCCCTTAATGCTCATAGATCATTTTTCTGGTCATGCCCCCGTCTACCACCAGGTTTGTTCCTGTGACGAAGTCATTTTCGGGGTCTGTCAGATAAAAGCAGGCTTTCGCAATATCCGCAGGCTTTCCTACCCTCTTAGACAGGTGCTGCTCGTGGTCGACAGATCTCAGCTGATCGTATTCCTTTGTCTCAATCCATCCGGGCGAGATGCAGTTTACTTTGATCCGGTCATCGCCAAGCGAGGCTGCCAGCGCATGAGTAATGGCCACGATCCCGCCTTTTGTCGCTGCATATGCCTCGGAATTAGGCTCAGACATTTGCGCCCTTGTCGACGCTATGTTCACAATAAAACCGCCAGCTTTATTTTTCTTCATCACTCTGGCAGCTTCCTGAGAAGCAAGAAAAACGCTTCTTAGGTTTGTATTCAGCACATCATCCCAGTCTTCAATGGTTAATTCGTAGAAAGGCTTAAAACGGGACACACCTGCATTGTTGATAAGGATATCGATTTTGCCGGTTTTACTGGCAGCCGACTGGATCAGCTTCTGAATATCTTCCATTCTTCTGACATCTGTCTGAACGAAGTGAATGTTTTCAGAGCGGCCAGCAATGGTATTGCCTTTTTCCGCATCGACATCAGCAAGGAAAACTGCATCTCCTTTTTCTGCATATTGTCTGACGAGCTCTTCGCCAATTCCATTAGCTCCGCCGGTAATGATAACAGTGCGGCTCATTTCATTTCCTCCCCAAGACAAAATTTATCCGCCCATTCTTTTACCTCATTCATAACCTTTTCGAGAGAATAGCCCATTTCTGTGAGCTGATACGTCACTTTTACAGGAGTATCAGGGATGACAACCCTCTCGACAATGCCAGCGGATTCCAGTTCTTTCAGCCGTTCAACAAGCATCTTTTGACTAATACTAGGAATGGTATCTGTCAGATCTTTAAAACGTTTAGGTCCGTCAAGAAGCACGTGCACGATTAAGCCTGTCCACCGCTTGCCTAAAAACCCGAAAGCCTTTTCCATTTTAGGGCACAAGTTAGATTCCATCGCGAATCTCCTTTACAGCTTATTTCTTGACATCTATTCATCATCATATTATGATTTTTAACATCAACACTTACTAAAAGTTAGTTTGTAACTTTTTGTATATTATACCTTATTTAAAATACTTATTCAACTTTGGAGGTTTTTCACATGACAGCAGCAACAACTGAAAGCATCTTATCTATTATGTCTGAACGCAGTTCCGTGCGCAAATATGATCCGTCCGTCAAAATCAGCAAGGAAGAATTAAAAGAAATTCTGGAACTGACGGGAAAAGCTCCATCTGCATGGAATCTGCAGCACTGGAAGTTCATGGTTTTTCACAGCGATGAATCGAAAGAAAGACTTCTCCCTATTGCATACAATCAAAGCCAGATTACCGAATCGTCTGCTGTAGTTGCCATTCTCGGCGATCTTGAAGCAAATAAAAACACAGATAAAGTATATAATCCTCTTGTATCAGCAGGTTTCATGAAAGAAGAGATCAAAGATACATTGGCGGGCCAGATTCACGGAGCTTATCAAAATCCAGTATTCGCACGTGACGCCGCATTCAGCAACGCATCTCTTGCCGCTATGCAGCTCATGCTTACAGCTAAAGCAAAAGGTTATGACACATGTGCGATTGGAGGCTTTAACGCATCTCAGCTTTCAGAAACATTTAAAATTGAGAATCGTTACATCCCTGTTATGCTGATTACAATCGGCAAAGCAGCAAAGCCAGCTCACCAAAGCTCGCGCATCAGCATTGATGAACTGAGCACATTTTTATAAGAAAAAGACCGGCGGTTATAAAAACTTGCCGGTTTTTCGTTTTTTTCAGCTTCTTTTGGGGAAAGTAAGGTCAGATAAATCTACTTAAGGAGCTAATGCAGCATGATAAACATCATCATCGGATTGGTTTTGCTGATGGCACTTGCCTATCTTGGCTGGTCCATCATCTGGATTGCGCCGCTTATTGCCTTAATCGTAGCCGGCCTTGAAGGGGTTGACCTGCTTCCCGCCTATACAGAGACATATATGAAAGGGTTTGTCGATTTCACCTTCAAATGGTTTCCGATTTTCCTGCTTGGTGCAATATTTGGAAAACTGATGGAAGAAACCGGCATGGCGCAGTCTGTTGCCTTTAAAATTACACAGTTTATCGGAAAAAAACGAGCTGTTTTAGGCGTTCTTGTCGGAGCAGCTGTTCTGACATACGGCGGTGTCAGTCTGTTTGTCGTCGTTTTTGCCATCTATCCCCTGGCAATCGCTCTGTTCCGGTCTGCAGATGTATCAAGAAATCTGATTCCCGCAACGATTGTGCTGGGTGCTTTTACCTTCACGATGACCGCGCTGCCTGGAACACCGCAGATTCAGAATATCATTCCAACCGATTACTTTGGCACAACTCCGACAGCAGGTCCGATTATGGGGATTGTTTCCGGTCTCATCATGGCTGCAGGGGGCTATTTCTATTTAGCCTGGCGAGGCAAAAAGCTTCAAAACAAAGGGGAGAAATTTACAGAGCCCAAGGGCGGTGATGAAGTAAAGGACATTGATCCGTCCCAGCTTCCAAACGCCTATCTTTCCATTATCCCCCTTATAGTCGTTGTAGTGGTTCTGAATGTTTTCAAATTGGACATTCTGCTTGCACTTGTTATTGGGATCTTATCCATCATGCTTCTTTCCATTACTAAATTTAAAATGTTTATCAAATCAATTAACGGCGGAGCGGCAGGTTCTGTCATGGCCATCGTCAACACAAGCGCCGCAGTTGGTTTCGGAGCGGTAGTGACAGCTGTACCGAGCTTTGAACAGCTTACTGATCTGATTCTTGGTGTTAAAGGGAACCCGCTCATTTCAGAGGCGATTGCCGTTCAGCTTTTGGCCAGCATAACCGGTTCAGCCTCCGGAGGAATGGGAATTGCCCTTGAAGCACTTGGAAGTCAGTATATGGAGCTTGCCAAAAGCACAGGAATTTCGCCTGAAGCTTTTCACAGGGTTGCAGCAGTTGCCTCCGGCGCCTCAATCCTTCCGCATAATGGAGCCCTGCTTACGCTCCTTGCGGTTACAGGACTTAAGCACAAACAAACCTACCTGGATGTTGCCGTAGTAGGACTGATCATTCCGATCATCGCTGTCATTGCAGCGATTGCACTTGCATCCATGGGATTATATTAAAGAATAAAGGAGCGGTTGAATATGTTAAAAGATAAAGTTGTATTTATAACAGGAGCGGCACAGGGAATCGGCTACGAGGTTGGCGAGCGGTTTGCTGAAAACGGAGCAAAAGTTGTTTTGACAGATGTAAATGAAGAAGGTGTAAAAAAAGCCGCTGAACAGCTCGCTCAAAAAGGTTATGAAACACTTGGCCTGAAATGTGATGTCACTAGCGAAGAGGAAATCAAAAAGGCCATCGATGACACTGTTGCCCATTTTGGCGCCTTTCACATTCTCATCAACAATGCAGGACTTCAATATGTATCGCCAATTGAAGAATTTCCTACAGAAAAATTCGAGCTTTTAATCAAGATCATGCTGACGGCGCCGTTTCTTGCGACCAAGCATGTTTTTCCGCATATGAAAAAACAAAAATACGGACGCATCATCAACATGGCATCCATTAACGGAGTTATCGGATTTGCCGGAAAAGCTGCCTACAACTCAGCCAAACACGGAGTTATCGGGCTGACAAAGGTTTCAGCGCTGGAAGGAGCTGCTGAGGGCATAACAGTGAATGCTCTTTGCCCGGGCTATGTAGATACTCCGCTCGTTCGCAACCAGCTTCAGGATCTTGCAAAAACGCGAAATGTGGAACTTGAAAAGGTGCTCGAAGAAGTCATCTACCCTCTCGTTCCTCAAAAACGTCTGCTTTCAGTTGACGAAATCGCTGATTATGCCGTCTTCCTGGCAAGCGAAAAAGCGAAAGGCGTGACCGGACAGGCCGTGCTTCTTGATGGCGGATACACGGCTCAATAATAAAGAAATTGCCTGGATTCGAAATGAATCCAGGCATTTTTTAGTTCAAGTTTTCTCTGTACCATGCAGCCGCTGCTTCCACCTCAGAAGATGTCAGCTGATGGCCGTGGTTTTCCCAGTGCACCAATACATTTCCCCCTGCACCCTTCAGCAAATCAGAGAGCTCCTCTGTTTCTTCCGGACGGCAGATCGGATCGTTCATGCCTGCACCTATGAAAATCGGCAAGTCATTCAGCTCTGGTACTGTTACACCTCTCCTTGGCACCATCGGATGATGAAGGATCGCTGCTTTTAATGGCCGTTCAAAGTGAAATAACAGGCTCCCTGCAATATTTGCCCCATTTGAATAGCCAATTGCCGTTACCTCTGAACGGTCAAATGAATATGTTTCTGCTGCTTCAGATAAAAAGGCATTCAGTTCATTCGTTCTGAAAATCAAATCTTCTTCATCAAAAACGCCTTCAGCGAGTCGTTTAAAGAACCTCGGCATCCCGTTTTCAAGGACATTTCCCCTTACACTGAGAATATTTGCTTCAGGATCAATATGTTTGGCAAGCGGTATAAGATCATTTTCATCTCCGCCAGTGCCGTGAAGCAGCAGCAGAGTTTTATTACGGTTCTTTCCTTTTTCAAAAAGATGTTTCATGATGTGTCCCCTTCCATGATGACAGGGTCTGGCTGCACGCAAAACCCCTTATTTTTGAAATTTATTGCATTCCTTTTTTAATAGAATCAGCTACCATCACTGTCCGTTTAGCCTGATACTTAACGGCTGGTTCAACATTCTCTTTTAAATTTCCGTCCTGATCTGCTGTAACGGAAGTGCCGTACGGATTTCCGCCAGCCTCAAACAGCACCTGGTCTGTGTATCCCGGAGCAGCAACAATTGCACCCCAGTGGTACATCGTTGTATAAAGGCTTAAAATGGTTGCTTCCTGTCCGCCATGAGGATTACTGGCCGATGCCATCGCACTTACTACCTTATTAGCAAGCTTACCCTGGAACCATAGACCTCCCGTTGTATCAAGAAACTGCTTCATTTGAGCAGGTACATTTCCAAACCGGGTCGGAACGCTGAAGATGATGGCATCTGCCCATTCAAGATCGTCAAGCGTAACTTCAGGTACATGCTGTGTGGCTTCGAGATGCGCTTTCCATGCTTCATTCGATTCAATCGCAGATTGCGGAGCCAGTTCAGGAACTTTTAACACTTTTACTTCTGCTCCCGCTTCCTTTGCTCCCTCTTCAGCCCATGAAGCAAGCTTGTAATTTGTACCTGTTGAACTGTAGTAGATGACGGCTAATTTAACATTTGACATTCCGGTCTCTCCTCATTTCGGTTCATTTTTTATCTTTAAGTAATATATCTCGAAGTCGAATTAATTATATGATGACCCTATAGAAAAGTCAACAATTAACAGTTTCTATAGGTAATATACCCATGTAACGAGGGAGAAAACATGTTTATTACAGTTTGGGAGGGTTAAGGTAGTGCGCTATAGTTTAGAACACTTTCTGTGATTGGGATTCTTGACTTCCATTAACTCCGGTTTAGAACACTTTCTGCGGTCGGGATTCCCTACTTAATGCTGCTTACTCCGGTTTAAGACACTTTCTGCGGTCGGGATCCCCTACTTAGTGTTGCTTACCCCGGTTTAGAACACTTTCTGCGGTCGGGATGCTCGATTTAATGTAGCTAATTCCGGTTTAGAACACTTTCTTCATGCCAAATACCTGACAAAGTGCTGCTAACTCTCCATAGAACACTTCCTCCTGTTTTACCGAGAACCCCCGCTTAATCAGCAAAATCCATTGCATAAAAAAAACCGAACTAATAAATAGTCCGGTTCGTTTTTTTACTTCATTTGCTCATTCAGCACTTCAAGCGCTTTAGACATCTGAGTGTCATTTTCTTTTAGTTTTGCTTGCAGGAGTTCCAGCATTTTAATAGTGGTTTCTCCTTTGATTGTTCCTGTTTGGCTAAGATTGTTTTCAGACTGGAACCTGGTAACGGCTTTTTTGGTCGTTTCTTCAAAGAATCCTTCTGTTTTAATGTCCTCATAGCCCAGTGCCTGCAGCATCTGCTGTGCTGCTTTTACTTCTGCTGATGAGTCTCCCTGTTTCAGTTCTTTTTCAGGGTTTAAATACGGGAGATTGGCATACGCAGGAAGGGAAGCTTTATGCTGGGGCTCAATTCCCTTTTTATGAATCCATGATCCATCAGGCGTCAGCCATTTGGCAATTGTATATTTAATGGAAGACCCGTCTTCAAAGCTTTTGGCTGTCTGAATTGTTCCTTTACCGAACGTTTTTTCACCGACGATCGGGATGCCTGCAGACTGATGAAGGGCTCCGGCCATAATTTCAGCAGCACTTGCGGTTCCGTTATCGACGACAACGACAACAGGTACGTTCACTGCTGAATCGTTTTGTGATTTTTGAACTTCTTTTGTTCCGTCCTTATTTTCAATCTGCATAATCGTTTTGCCTTTTGGAACGAAAATATCGCTCATGGCAATGGCCTGATCAAGCAGGCCGCCCGGATTCTGGCGCAGATCGAGAACGAGGCCCTTGACATTCTGATCATTTAATTCGTTTAATGCATCTGCGAGCTCTTTGCCGGTAGTTTCAGAAAACTTGGTAATTTGAATTTTTCCGATTCCATCTTCTACTTCAGTGTAAACTGTTTCGAGCGGAATGGTATCTCTGGTCAAATTAAAATCAAGCTGTCCGACTCCATCGCGTTCAATGACAAGCTGAACCTTTGAGCCTTTTTCGCCGCGGATCAGCATGACAGCTTCATTGACTGTCATTCCTTCCACACTTTTGTCATCCACTTTAAGAATTTTATCTTTTGGCTTAAGTCCCGCTTTTTCAGCAGGCGAACCTTTGATTGGCGAAACAATCATGATTTTGCCGTCAGATTCCTGAACTTCCGCCCCGATTCCTTCAAAAGAGGATGAAATGTTTTCATTGAAGCCTTTTGCTTCTTCCTGGTCCATATAGGCTGAGTATGGATCACCAAGTGACTGAAGCATTCCTTTAATGGCTCCGTCTACAAGCTTTTCTTCATTGGTATTCTGATAAAATTCGCCCTGAAGCGTGTCGTATGTAGAATAGAGCTTTTCAAACGGATCATCGCCGGTTCTTTCAGCACCGCTCACTCCTGTGCCTTTTTGAACTACGGCAAACGTAATTCCTGCACTGATGACAGCCGTCAGCACAATGGCAAACAAAAATTTCAATTTGTTGTTGGACAAAGTAACACCACCCTCGTTATGTAATCATTATGAGTAACGGAGAGAAAAACGTCAACTAAAATCACCGTCAAACAGATTCCTTAAAACAGTATGTGCTATATATGAAAATCCATTCTTTAAGCCTGCTTCCTCACACCAAAAGCAGAGCCTTCATACCTTAATCAGAAAGGAGTGGTTCATGATGCCGACTTATTTGGATCTGCTGGCACAGCTCGGCGTTGGCGGCGCCCATCCAGGGGGCTTTATGCTGACAAAAGAAATCATTGAAGCAGAAAAAATCCCAGAAACGGCAGCTGTTCTTGATGCAGGATGCGGCACCGGGCAGACCATGCAGTTTTTAAAGTCCATGATTACGGACGTGAAAGGAATTGACCCTGATCCTGTCATGCTTCAAAAAGCAGCGAAAAGGTTAAAAGATTCTTCCTGTCTCATCAAAGGATCGCTTGAGAAGCTGCCTTTTGAGAGCCGCGCATTTGATTACGTTTTTTGTGAGTCGGTTTTAAGCTTTACTGATGCAGAAACTTCCATAGAAGAAGCATACAGAGTTTTAAAAGACGAAGGCATTCTCCTTGCAATAGAAATTGTAAAATCGGAAAATGCTGAGAAATTGATGGCAGAGGAAATTGAAACGTTTTATGGGTTTAAGTCCATGCTGAATGAAGTTCAATGGATGAATCATTTTAAAAGCGCAGGATTTACTGATATCTCTGTTCATTCTCAACAGGACTTTCTAATAGAAGAAGATGAACCAACGACAGAATTTGATATGTCTGAGGATATTCCCTCCCTCTATTTTGACATGCTTGCAAAACATGAAAGTCTCAGGGAAATCTTTCACCGCGCCGTCCAATTTCGCATTTTCAGGTGCGTAAAATAAGGGCACCGGGGTATTCGTACAAACCCTTTATGCTGTTTTTTCATAGTTTATGGTGAAGCAGGTGAAGGGAGGAAAAAAAATGTCGCAAAATTATTATAATCTATGCTGCCAATACAACGGGCAGGTAGTGCGCATCAGCGACCGTTTCGGCAGACAGCACGTTGGAAGAATAACAAATGTCACTAGACAGCGTGTATTTATCCAGCCGCTTGGCGGAGGCGGACGAGGACGCGGAGGCTTCGGCATGGGCTATTATGGCGGATACGGACCAGGATACGGGTACCCATACGGCATCGGCCTGGCATTTGTAACAGGTGTTGTCCTTGGCGGATTGCTGTTCTGGTAATCAAATAGGGAATTAAAAAAGCAGTCCATCACCTTTCAGAGATGGACTGCTTTTTCTTCATAATCAATGGGATTTCTTTGTATATATCAACAATTTCGCTGATTTTCATCCTGACAAGTCCGCTGGAAGAAGGAGCCGCAAATTCAAGAACACCACCGGCAACCGAATCGGGCTGGAGTCCCCATGCGGCTTTTTTCTTGCCGCTGTATGCGAGGTAAACTCCCTTTCCAACAAAACAGGCAAGCTTGGGCTGATAGGTTTGAAGTTTATTGAGCAGCTGCACTCTGCCAGCTTTGTATTCGCCTGGAGTAATTTCAGCAGCCGTTTTAGTCGGCCTGTCAACAATGTTTGTGAAACCGATTCCCTGCTCAAGAAGATCCCTGTCTTCAAAAGGGGAAAACTGTCTTTCTGTAATACCAGCCTCATAAAGAATCCGGTAGAAACGGTTGTTTTTGCCCGCATAGTGATGCATGACCTGTGCGGAATACAGGCTGGGATTGTAGCCAATGAACAATAAATCCAGTCCGTGTCTGATTCGGTCGAGCTCGGGCCTGCTCATCAGATTTTCTTCACTTTTTTAAAATATTCTTCAAGAGTCAGCTGATTTTCATATATTTCTGTCGCTTCTTTTACTCCTACATAACGCAGGTGCCAAGGTTCATAAGAGAACTTTGTAATCTCTTCTTTGCCTTTTTGATACCGGATAATAAATCCGAATTTATGCGCGTTCGCCTGTACCCATTTTCCTTCGGGAGTATCTCCGAATTTTTCCGTAATATCCATATCAGCGCTTTTGCTCGTAACATCCATCGCAAGTCCTGTTTGATGTTCGCTTTGCCCCGGAAGCGCAACCGTCTCAAGTGCTGTTGTGTCTCCTTTTCGTTCCTTTTCTACATTTAGAATGCCGGTCTGGCGCTCATAAGACCTGTAACCGGAGACTGCAAATAATTCTATCCCCTCTGCAGCAGCCTGTGCGAACAATCGTTCAAGGGCTGCTGCTGCTTCTTTTCGAATATAGCGCTGAGGCACCTCTGCATCTCCAAAAGAAAATGGAACATTCGGGGAGACCAGATCAGCAGGCTCGTAGTCAGCCGGCAAGGAGAACTCTTTATTCACGAGTACCATGCGATTCTCGGGATTGGCGATCGTTTGCTTTCCATTTACCTCTTTAATCTGATTAAAAAACGGCTCTTCAAGTGTCAGAATTTCTTCTTTACCTTCTTTTTCGGGATCTATTTTCTCTTGATGCTCCTGTGTCTTTGCCTGTCCTTCTTTAAAAGGGTTCAGGCTTTTGGAAAAATCCAAGCCGGAACATGCTGAAAGCATCAGCGTCAGCGGCAAAACAGCAGCCATCGTTTTTTTCGTTCCATTCATTTGATTCACCTTACCTGCATTTTGACATTTCATAGCTTTTATTCTATCACTATTGCCTAAAATGAGGAAAACTATATCTGTCATTTGTGACAGATTTTGTCGAAAAATGAGAAAAACGCACGAAAAAGTTTCGCGCGTTTCTAAAAAACATTTAGTTTACTTTTTGATTGCTGCTTCAAGCGCAATTTCCATCATTTCATTGAAGGTTGTCTGACGCTCTTCAGAAGTCGTTTCTTCCCCAGTAAGAATGTGATCGCTTACTGTAAGGACAGAAAGTGCCTGGCGGCCAAATTTAGCAGCGAGTGTGTAAAGGGCAGCGGATTCCATTTCGATGGCAAGTACGCCGTATTTCGCCCATTTTTCCAGCTCTGAATTGTCGTTGTAGAACATATCAGCGGTGAACACGTTGCCGACTTTCAATTTTAAGCCCTTCTCGTTTCCTGCTTCATAAGCAAAGCGCAGCAGGTCAAAGTCAGCAGTCGGAGCATAATCAACTCCGCCAAATGTCAATCTGTTCATTTGCGAATCTGTTGATGCGCTCATCGCAAGAATGACGTCACGGACCTTTACATCCTGCTGAATCGCACCGCAAGTTCCAACGCGGATCAGCTTTTGAACGTTATAGCTTTGAATTAATTCGTTTACATAAATCGCGATGGACGGCACGCCCATGCCAGTACCCTGGACGGAAATTCTTTCGCCTTTGTAAGTTCCTGTGTATCCTAACATACCGCGCACTTCATTGTAGCAGACAGCATCTTCTAAAAACGTTTCTGCAATATACTTTGCACGCAGCGGATCTCCTGGCAGCAGAATGGATTCTGCAATTTCATTTGGTTTTGCTCCTATATGAACACTCATTTTCATTCCTCCAGTTTCTATGTAAAAAAGGTGCTTTTTCAATATACCATAATCCTGCTGAAAAAATCTTTTCCCTTTCTACATTTTTCGGGATTCCTTTCAATTCTATACATGATACTTATTTACTGGTGTGAAAACGGCTTATTTCGAGAAAAATAGGTGGGAAAAGGAGGGATACTAATGGGCAAAAAACATCGAAACAGAGTCAATGGACAGAAGAAGAACAATCATATTCCGGCTGAAGCTATTGAGGCTGAGCATAATGCGCACGGAAAAGAAGCTTCCCCCGAAAAACGCAAAAACGGTCCTGGAAACCACATGTAAGGAAAAGAAAAAGGGCAGCCGCTGGTGCTGCCCCTACCTTACTTGCATTCTGCTTATTTTCTTCCAGCCGCCTGAAAACAGCTTATAAAAAGTCTGTCCTCTCTTCCGCTCATCAATCAGCAGAATATCCCCGGTGGCAATAAACCTTGCCTTGTAGTCTTTAGGAACTCTGTCTTTCACATTAAACATGCCAAAGATGAGGTGCATGGCATCAATGTGCCCCGCTGCTTCGAGATTCATCCTGTATACTTCCTGATATCCGATTTTTTGTCCATATTCCTGCGTTTGAAAGATGGTAACCTCATATGTCTGTGGCCTTGCTGCAAAAAGACTTAATCCCATACATGCCACCCCCTTCTTACATATTAGGTGACTGAGCCCTTAATTCCTTCGTCTAAGTTGCACTAGTTTTGTCGATTGCCCTTTTCAACCATTCATAAAGACGGATCAGTATCAAGAGCAGTACGATGCCTGCAGAAAATCCCGCGGCTACATCAATGGCATAATGAACGCCTAAATACACTCTGCTTAACCCAATCAATCCTATAAAACAAACAGCCGCCCAAAACCTTTTCTTTTTGTTACGGCCCGCTGCTGATGTGTTTGCCAGCAATAAGTAGCAAATAAATCCATAAAAAACGGTGGAATTCATTGCATGGCCGCTTGGAAAACTGTAATGGGCAGCGTCAATGACCGCGTGAAAGGATGGTCTTTCCCTTTCGAAAAGATCTTTTAGTCCGGTGTTGAGAAACCGTGCAGAATAAAACGCAATCCATAAAAAGGCTGGAGCTAAAACGTTTTTATTCAGCAATAGAAGAAAGGTTGCAAATAAAAGCACAGGATATTCGGCTTTTATGGAACCGGCATCGCTGACTGCCAGAAAAACAGCTGTTGCCGGTTCTGACCGCCAAGTTTCAGCCTTTTGGACAACGAAATTTTCAGCATGCTGAACACCATCTATCCTGTAAATACATGCAAGTAAAAGAAACAGGAGAAAAAAGGCGGCTATCTTTTTCACGGCTTCTCCCCTCCCAATAACTGCTTAATTCATTTTGTTTCGTTTATGTTCCTTATGTCCTGGAGCAGGCTGGGGTTTATGTGCGACTTCTGTTGAGTATTCTTCTTTATATTGACCCGGAGCTTGTTTTTTTGCTTTTTGCTCAGCGCTGTTCTGATGTTTATGTGCCATGGTTCATTCCTCCTGATAATAAATAGGTGCCTTCTTATTTTTACTGAAAATACGGCAGCCATTCATGTGTTCAGGAGCCATTCTTTCCATAAATATGCTGCCTGTCCCTCAAAAAGACGCGGGTCAGTCCGGTTTTTCCTTTTTCATACAGGAACAAAAGCGTAAGCGCCTTGGTCAGATCCGATAGGCAGATAAGAATCCGGCGGAAAAGTCCGGTTTTGACTTTTTTGACGGATTTGTTCTGACAGAGGATCTAGGCGCTTCCGCTTGCCGATGATAACTTTGTTATGTTATCAACAGCCTTTTATTTTTTATCATTTCGCTTAACAACAAAAAAATCCGTTCACTTTGAACGGATTTCCTTTAGCTGCTTTCCAATTTTGAGACCCATTTTCACATAGAGTCCTCCAATAAAAACGATAAGAACAATGATCCCGAGATATTCCAGGCCTGCAAGCTTCAATCCTGTGCTCAGCGCGGTAATGACATACAAACTGCCAAGCAGCGTCCTGATTTCCGTCTGTTCGAACCTGGATGTCAAATATGCTCCTGCCTGCGCACCTGCAAGTCCTCCAGCAATCAGCATAGCTCCAGCAGAAAGGTCAATCGGTGACTTTGCGAAATACGTGATAAAACCAGCCGTAACAATGAAAAGAACACTCATAAGACTTGTCCCTACTGCTTCCCTCGGTTTAAATCCGGAAAGGGAAATCAAAAGCGGAACAAGGATAAAGCCGCCTCCAACCCCAAGAAGAGTTGAAACAAAACCTCCGGTCGCGCCTGTAAACACAAGAATCAGCAATTTCATGCCCTTTTTTCTGCCTGATGATGTTTTCTTATCCTTCCTGAGAAGCAGACTCCATGAAAAATAGCCAAGAAGAAGAACATAAGCAAGGGGAATCACCGTTTCATCCAAATGATGATCATTTAAAAAGAAAACAAATGGATTGGCAGCCTGTGTAGCTGCTGCTCCGCTGGCGCCAATCAGAGCTGCATCCTTCCACTTGACATTTTTCATTTTCAGATGGGCGAATACACCTGAAACCGATGTTCCGATTGTATACATTAGACTTATCGTGATGGCAGTAATCGGATCCACTGAGAGCAGCAGGAGTACCGGGGTGAGGATAAAGCCTCCTCCAACGCCGAAAAACCCCGATAAAACACCAATCAGTAAACCGAGCACTGCGTATAAGATAAAAATAAGAATCACACCTCTGGTAAAAATAGCCGTCAATTCCTATTTTATCGGTCCTGAGGAGAAAATAAAAGGTGATGCCCCTTAATCAGAATCTTTCAACTTCACCTTGGGCGTGCGATTACACCGTTATGAACTTTAATAAAGCCGTGACGCAGAATATCGAAACCGCTTTCATAAATATATAGGCCCATTTGCTGAATTGTCATTAATTCTCTGTACGTATGATTCATGACATCCGCCATAATCTGATAGTACAGTTTTGATTTTGCCTGTGCCCTTGGCGTTGTCAGAATGGCATAACCGCCGTCCTTTAAAAATTTCCTGTGCCAGTCGATGGCTTCGGGCTTTTGCTCATCGGGGAAATGCTCAATCATTCCAACGCTGATGACAATGTCGAATTCTTTGCCAAAAGAAAGATTGCGGATATCATCGACCAAATAGGTGATGTTAAAATCATTTTTGTAATAGACTTTGTGGCTTCCTGTCTGTGGGTTTTGGCCTAAAAAAGGATAGTGCTCAGGGAATTCTGCAAACCGGCTGTCCCTGCAATACGCATCATAATCAACCATAACCACTTCTGCACCAGGATACATGGCTGCAAGCTGCATAGCCTCATATCCTTCTGCGGCGCCGAGAAACAGTATTTTCGGTTTGCTTACGTCCAGCCCTTCAAACAATGCACGTTTTCCCCGAGGGTCCCAAATACCGTCCTCCATCCTGTGGATGTAATTCCAGAGCCTCAGCTTTAATGAACGGCCCAGTACTTCCCTGACCTCTGCCGGACGAAAAGCAGAAAAATGCATCCTTAATTCCTTGCTGAGCTCCTCCATTTCTCCCGGCACATCTTTTATGAACCACTCGTGAAACGATTTATTGAAATATTCCCAAGAGGTGTGTACCGGCATGGACAACCCGTTCTCTTTTTCCCATTCCTTCCGGTCCTTTGATAAAGTTTTCACTTCATAAGGTTTTCCTGTATCTTTCCAGGAGAGCTGCGACCAGTCACTTACAACATTTGACGTAAAAAACGTATCTTTCTCTTCATCTGTATATGTGCGCAAGTCAATTTTAAAACTTTCTGTCAAAGCTGTTTTACCAAGATCTTCTTCTGTAAACGGCCGATGTGCGGTGATCATTGCAGCACCTCATTTTAGTCAGAATTTTACATTCATTTTAACAACGTTTATCTGTTGAATCAATCAATTTGTCCAATCATCCTTTCTTGAAAAAAGCTGAAATACTTCGAAAAAACGAGTTAGAAAGAGCTGAGATCGGTAAAATGACTATATTTAGGTTTATACAGATAATTCTGAATCTTTAAATTATGTAAAGATTTTGTTAAGATGAATTTACTCAATCAAAGGAAGGCGTGATTCCAATGAAGACGGTCAGCGAAGCATATCAGTAGCAAATCTCGGAAAAGATCAGTCCGTGAAAACTGATTTTGAGATGTGTGGATATGCGGGAAATCAGTGAATCCGACTTTTTAAAGGGGATGATTCCAATGACTGACGTTAGCG
Organism: Metabacillus sp. cB07; assembly: GCF_016839225.1. Classification (NCBI taxonomy): domain Bacteria; kingdom Bacillati; phylum Bacillota; class Bacilli; order Caryophanales; family Bacillaceae; genus Metabacillus; species Metabacillus sp. cB07. Next base: position 2,262,832 of record NZ_CP069296.1, read on the forward strand.
AAGCATATTGTAATCATGCTGCCGCAGGAAAATAGCCGGTGAAAACTATTTTCGGAGCATGTGGATATGCGGGGAAGCCAGAGCAAGAAAGCAAGATAATTGGATGAGTTAGAAACAAAAGAAATCTGAATTAAAAGTGTGATGGTAAAACATTTCATAGATTGAGTTTAATGAGCAATGGGAATAAACTGATTCATCGTGCACTATGTTAATTGAAACAAATCAATTGATCGATAGCAGCGAATGGGTTTTAGTAAGAAAGGATCGAACTAAAAAGTGAATATGTTTGGATTGAAATAAGACGCTGTTTATGTCCGGTATACATAGACAGCGTTTTGTTATGTTCTCATTTTTTCAGACAAAAAGACGCTTCATTAGAAACGCCTTTTTGCAATATCAGCCTGCAGCGTCCTCTGAAGAAAGAGACTCCTCCTTCAGAAACTCCAGAAATTGATCTCCTGCATCATGAACGGGTCCATTATTTCCCGTTTCCTGAATCCTTAATTTTGCAGCATCTATGTATGGAAAATAGGAAGCCGGTATTTCCAGATCTTGAATCAGCTGCTCTCTTGTTTTATCGAGGACTGTATACTTTTTTATCCAGACATTCTCGTGCATTTCTATTCATCCCTTCCCTTTTACAGAACTTTTATCTTTATAGCGCCTTCTCATAAAGCAAAGAAGTCAAAAATGGAAACTTTTCAGTGATTTCTTCCCCGTACTCATCTTTTAATGCTTCTGTCAGCATAGACGGCACTGTTTCACGCTTTTGAATATCGAATGAAACGATTTCATTTGCATTAAGACCGAATGTAAGGCCTGTATGAGTATATCCGATAAAGAATCGGTCTGTCTGCAGACATTCTATGACTTCATCTTTTTCTTTTCCAAGGGTAATTAACGACAGTTTGCCTTTATCCGTGCCTATTTCTATTTCGTAAATCATGCTGCATCCTCCTCAGTTCTCTCTTTTCTGACCGGCCTGACTCCCTATACTATTCGAACAGGCATGGTCATTTTCTGACTGTCCTGAAGCCTCAAGCAGAAAAGGATGCTGAGCTGGATGAAAAAATGCTTCTTCCCGGAATAAAAAAAGCAGCATGATGAACTTGCCGCTTCTACATCAGCTGTACCTTTGGATAACATCTTCCAGTGTTCTGCGGATGGCTTGCTGATCCGCATTTGGAATCATCACTTTAACAAGAGACTCATCCATTTCAAGCGCTTCTGACAAAAATCCTCCCAGGCCTCTTGCTCTCCTGTCAATTTCAAGCAATAGCTCTACTCCCTGCGGACTGATGTTCGAAATCACGACCTCCAGTTCATCCAATTTCCCCCTGAACGGACCTGCTGTCGGATAAAATTCAAATTCCTGTATGAACGGCAGTCTTTTTCTCAGATGGTATGGAGCTGCCTCGTTTTCTGCTTTGCGCAAATTGAATCCGAGATCTCTTAATGCGGCAAATACGGTTTGAACAATGGCGGGCGGAAGGACTTCAATCCGGTCTTTATCACTCGGATCAACGGCGCCTTTAATATCCAGCCCTGTTTCAAGCCACACTTTTGATGAGCCGAGGGTAATCGGCGTATCCGAAGGAAGCTGAAACGCAAACGGAATTTCTTTCACTTCGTTTGCCATGATGACGAACGGCTCATTGATTTTGATTTTGGTGATGGTTGCGTTTTGATAATACTTTTTATCATCCGTCTCTTTTAAGTAGCTTGTTTGCAGGGACAGATAGATCTCATCAATCTGCTGTTCAACATTTCCCCCCTGAACGTGAATAATGCCTTTTACTTCATCCATAAGAGCAATCCTGTCAGATGCAAGTCTTGCATCCACTTTTGCAGCCCCAATTCCTACGCTTGATAAAATCTTATTAAAAAACGACATTTTCTTCTCCCCTATCTGCACACTTCAAAACATCAGCTTTCAGGTCTTCTATCCTGTCATAAGGCTGCTGAAGCTTGAGCATCCGTTTAATCGTATCTTTTGAGTGCTGAGTTAACGCAAGTTCCTCTTCCCAGCTTCTGTTCTTTTTCGAAACCGGGACATATTGTGAATACAGCAGAAAAAGAACAAAGTGGCCAAGCGCATAAAAGTCGCTTTGAAAAGAACGTTCTCTGTAGTGTCTTTTTTCACGGGAAAAAGACTTCCCCAATTCTGCCGGGTCCGGCCCCTCACCGATTCTTGCCGCAAGTCCGAAATCAATGATTCTGATGGATTCATGCTTTAAAAGGATATTCGGAATCCTCAAGTCCCTGTGCACGATCCCTTTTGCATGAAGAACCTCTACAGCCTCTATTACTTTCAACAAAATACGGAAAGATTCCTTCTCTCCGAATGATTCTTTTTTCAGGAAGATTAAATCTTCAAACGTATCTCCGCTAATATACTCCATTGCAATGAAATGCTTGCTGTTCCAGATAAAAGAGCCTGAATATGCCGGAAAATACGGACTGCTGAGTTGTTCCAGCAGTTCTTTTTCAAGCCTGAATGACGAGAGGCCGCTATCTGATGCAGCCTTATATGCCCTAAGCTGTTTGAGCACAAGCGGCTCATCTCTTTTTGTTATTGCAAGATACGTTATGCCGTAGCTTCCTTTTCCAAGAACTTTCTGTATGGTATATCGATGATCGATTACATCACCGGCCTTTAGCGGCCGCTCTCCGTACTTTAGGAGAAGGTTCTTCATCAGCTGCTGTAGGATCCTGAAAATCTGCTCGATCTTGATTTGCGTTTGTAATGCTTATAGCCGTATTTTGAAGGATTTCCGTATGGTCTGCCTCTTCTGTCGCTGCTGCTGTATCTGCGGTGAGATTTCTTTCCTAGAAACGATTGAATCAGTTTTTTGAGCATGACAATCCCTCTTTCATTAAAAGTTCCTGCTCTTTTCATACGTGCCGCGAGAACAAAAGTTTCAGGTTTTTCATATGTAAGTAAGAGGCAAGGTTTTAGGAGCTGGCAAAAATGACAATCCTCCCCCTTTTTAAAAAACCAACGGTCGCATCTCTTATGGATCACGCAGAAAAAAAAGCATTTATAGATTCCTTGATTGCTGTTCAGCCGGGTCCATCTATTGTGTACGGTGAAGAATCAAAGATGATCCGGAACATCCAGGCTGTTACTGCATCTTGCAACCTGAATAATCTAACGCGGACAAAAGCTTATCTTTCCTTCTATTTAAAACATCCCGAGGTGCATTGGGCTTTTTTGGCCCACATGGTTTCCCGAAACGGCGGCTACAGCATGACTGATTTGAAAAACAGTCTGGTGAGCCACTTTCTATCCGAAAAAAATGAACGAAACTCTCTGTTTCATTTTCTTGAAACTGCAAATGCCCTGATTTTCCACGATGCTTATCCTCAGCTTCTGCTTTATGAGGAGAGCAAAAAAAGAGGAAAGCCTTTCTTCCGGCTGCTTCCCGCCCTACATGTTTCGAGATTTATGGAGCCAGTCTGGGCGCAGTTTTATGAAAGAAAGCAATCTAATTTGCTTACCCTTGCGCTGATAACGAATGAACAGCAGTATGTCGAGCAGCAGCTTATATCAAAATCATCAGACATTTTAAAGTCCATTCCTTATCTGCTTCAAGAGAGGTGCGGTTTTACAAACGTTATTTTCCCCTTTAAAAAAAGAGGGTACGATAAGTATTTTTCACTGGCAGGAATTGAAATTGGACAGTTCAACGATCCGAAAGCAAGGATCAGCATTGGTAAATCTCTTTACAGCACCTTGTTTCATCCTGCGGTTTTCCCGTCAGCTCTTTTATTTGCAAAAACATTTCCTCATTCAGGCTCACGGGAGGATTACTGGCCGAACCTGTTTTCAGCGGATCCCCATCAAAAAATATACAGTCCGAAGCTGACAGATGTGTGGAATGATGTATCCCATAAATATTATCCGTGGCCTGACTGGCTGAAAGATCCGGACATGGCAGCTGACTTTGACAGCTTTGATAAGAAGCAAGCGTACAGGGACATGACAAAAAACGTAAAAATGGATCTTTTGAAAATGGGGTCGATGAAACTTCTGACAAAGCCCTTCTTAAAACGCGGCATGTAAAAAAACGGCGAGTCATCTCGCCGTTTAATCAACATCTTCCAGGTCTTCGTCGATAATGCACTTTTCAAGCAAATAATCAAATGCAATATCCGCGATCGTATCAAGCTCCGATTCCGAGGGAACATATCCCCGCTTTGTCAGCTCATTGTAAAAGAATTCAGCCATTTCTTCGGTATCAATGATTACTTCAATTTCTTTCACAACATCGCCCCCTTAGTAATTGTTTATATGTCCAACTTGTGTAATCTATGTCTTGCAAAATAAACATTTTTCTTTTCATATCCTTTTTGCGGCCTGCATACGATGTGATAAATAGATCAACAAAAAAGGAGATGCTGAAATGAAAAATGGACAAGCTGCTGCAAAACAGGAAACGAATAAATTGCTTGCTTTTTTGGACGGAGAGGGATTTGAATGCGTTCACAAACAGATGATTGCATGCCTTCAAACACTCATGGTGTATGGATGTTTTCCGTTTTTCATTTACGTTCTTATATCTTTTTTTAACTAAGCGTTCGTATATTTTCTTAAACTGTCGATGATAAAATCCATCATTTCCTTATATTCCTGATCTCCAAACAGTTCATACATAAATAAATAGTCATTATAGATATCTAAAAGTTCATCCACGATATCACGTTTGCTGCGCTTGACTTTCTTCGCGGGGAGCTCTTGCTTTGGCAGCTTTTCTTTTGACAGAAGCTGCTCAATTCCATTTGTTTCCTGCGAAACAATATGCATCAGGCTCAGCTGCTGGACAAATGTGCCTGCCTGCTTTTTCCCCATGACGAAAACAAGCTCTTCTTCGGATGCTTCCAGCCATTCCCCGTCATTGATTCTCATCAGTTCATAAATGATATCTTCCCAGCCGTCTTCTGTGTATCTCCAGATTTCAGTCCGGAATCCAACCACCTTGAAAAGCTCTTCTTCATAGCCCTTCACCTGAACAATATCCCCGATATGGTATTGAAACTCAATTTCAATCTTCTCTGAATCAATCACCTTTCCGGTGTATTCAGAGTATAGCTGTATCGCGTTTTCAAAGTACAAAATCTCGCTGTGGTTCACTTCGTAAAGATAATGCTGATCGATCTGATGAACGTTCGTCACTGTCCCGACCGTGCTGTACATAACAATCACGACAATATCCCCGACTTTGTACTTTGGTATTTTTTTGTTCACGATAGATCCTCCTTTGCCGCGATTCATAAAAGTTAAAATAGTATATGCCGGAGCGCAAAATAAGTAATAGGCATAACAGCAAAGGATTCCGAGTTGGACTCATGAATGTTCATCAAGAAGGAAATAGTAAGAACCTAAAAAACAATTCAAGGAGGACTCACCGTGGAAAACACATCAAACTTCGTGAACAGCCTGCAGCAAAAACAGCAAAAAGACGAATACAACCGCGAGCACCAAGGCAGCAGCAACCCTGGGAAAAAGAAGCCTAATAAGACGAATAAATAAGAAAAGCGGAGCCGACTGTTCAGGCCTGGCAGTCAGATAAGAAATCCGCCGAAAAGTCCGGTTTTGACTTTTTGGCGGATTTTGTTCTGACAGAAGGGCTGGGAGGCGGAGCTGGACAATAAGAAAAGCGGAGCCTTTAAGCTCCGCTTTTCCTATGATCAATGATGCAGTCTTCCTTTCTTGTACACCCAAAACAGCAGCAGAAAACTGACAATCATGATGAGCTCCGCCCAGATTAAATACCACGGCCATTTGCCAAGTACGTTAAGCAAGGACACACCCTCAGGCTTTTTCATTAGGAACATATAATTTGACCACAGCCACTTGTTCACAGCAAAAATGATGACGGCATAAAGGTTAACAATCAGAACACTTTTCCAGACGGTCCGGAAGGTTACACGATAAGAGAACGCCATCAGCATGACCACCACCGCTAAAATAACGGTCCCATGTGAGATAAAAAAGACGATGTACTGAAAATGCGGAAAATGATACGTGCTGAGGTCTGGGGTCAAAAGCGCCTGCACAGAGCTTGCGATGCCTGCGAAATACAAAAACTGAAAGAGTTTTTCCGACCCGTTTAGGAGCATGATGAAAGCGAGTATGACGGACAGATCGCTTAAATGCAGTGGCAGTGCAGATGCTGCAGACCACGCATGTTCGGTCAGCAGCCACATTTGATGAGTGATCAGCGCAAGAAACAGCACAGCTGCAAGAGCCAGCCTGATGGGATGCTGATACGGCATCCAGCTCTTTTTTAACAGCATCATTCCAACAATGATTACAGCTATGATTACAATCGTCCATATGTGCTCTACAGAAAACAGGCTGAATTTTTCTCCCTCCGGATGAACCTGCAGGTATTTTCCCATGCCACTCGCCTCCTTCTCTTTTGATATTAGAATTCACTTCTGCAGAAACTCTATCCAATAAAAAGAGCTGAACGAATTCGTTCAGCTCCCTCTCTTACGTTCCGGTACTCGCGTATGCCCGCAATCCATACAGCCAGAAAATATACGCAAGCGCAATGCTGCCTAAACCGACCAGCGGGGACATGATGCCGACAAAAGCATACCCCTCTCTGTCAAGGAACCACGCCGCCGGATAAAAGGCCGTAAATCCGTACGGAATGACCCATGTTAAAAAGACACGAATGGTTTTGTTGTATATTGTCAGCGGGTATTTAGCAAACTCACTCAGATTAAAAACAGCATACACAATAGGCAGACTGTCGATCATCCAAAAGGAAAAGGTGGCAAAAAACAGGTTGATGGCAATGTAAATCAAACCGCTTGAAACAATCATCACAACGAGCATCAGCCAATCTGCGAAGCCGAATGCCAGATCCAGCTGCGGAAAGGCTGCTGCCAGAATAAGTATCCCGATCACAAGCTGACCCAGTCCGTCCTGCTGCAGCCTGTCTGCACACACGTGAAACAGCGGATTGATCGGCCTGATGAGTAGACGGTCCATCTGCCCGGGCCTTACATACTGCCACCCAAGCGTCCATAAATTATCAAAGAATATATGATGCAGAGACCTGCCCGTTGCGGCAATACCGTAAATAAAAAGAATTTCATAGAACGTCCAGCCGTTAATTTGCTCAATATGATCGAACACCACTTTCACAAAAAAGATGCTTGCGAACTGCTGGAGCATCACGCTGATCACACCGATGAAAAAGTCCACCCTGTATTCCATCATCACCTTAATGTGATTTTTCGCAAAAATATAATACAGCTTTGTATACCGTTTCAGCATTGTTTATTACCCCCTTACCCGCCGAAAATGGTCACTTTTTTGATCGCCTGGGACCAAATCAGTTTCATGATGAGAAACATTCCGAGGCACCAGCCAAGCTGAATCAGCACGGCAATGTATGCATCACTGCCTTCCAGAATACCTGTATATATAGAAACAGGCGTAAATACCATCGCCTGAAACGGCAAATATGAGCTCAGCGTTTCAAGCCACCCGGGAAAAAGCGTAATGGGAACAAGTGCTCCGGAAAAAAACGTGATGACTCCCTCTTTCAGGACTCTCAGACCCCAGACATTTACTGTCCAAAAGGCAATAATGCCAATCATCAGATCAAAAAACGTGCCAATCCAGACTCCAAGTGCCGCACTGATCAAAAACAGGAGCGCAGCTTCCGCCGAACCTGGAAGAGACAGATCGATGAACACAAAAGCAATCACCATCAGAGGGAGTGTTTCCCTGAAAAAATGAGTGATCTTCCCTCCGAAATCCATGAAAATCAGTTTAAAAATGACATCATATGGTCTCATAAGCTCAATGGCAATGTTCCCGTCCCGGATATCATGCGCAAGTTCGTTTCCGACTCCAGAAACATACCCCTGTATAAACATGGCCACCACAATATACGTCAGCATATCCTGGAGCGTAAGATTCTGAATGGTGTCCTTGCCGTCATAGACGGCATGCCAAAAATAAAACATGATCATCAGACGCATGATGGATGATGCCGTTCCAGCCCAGTACCACGCGGAGTATGCAGTGTTGATCTGCATTTGGGATTTTGCAAACATCAGGTATTTCGTCATTTCTATACCCCCCCTATAGCCCGCGGTTATAAATTTCTTCTACAATGGTTTCAATTTTTGGATCGTTTAAAGATAAATCGATAATGTCATTTTCAGATAAAACGGCGGAGATCACTTCTGATGCAGCCACATCCTTTTGAGAAAATGCAAGAATGACTTTTTGCTGCTGGTCTTCATCGACTGCCCTGAGCTCTGTTCTGTCCTTAATAGCGGCCGGGTATGAGAACGATTGCACACTTTCGACTTCAAAGTGGATTTCCCGTTTGGCCGCGAATGTGTCTTTAATTTCATGGAGGCCGCCGTCGTATAAAATGGAACCATTGTCAATGATGATGATTCGGCTGCAGATCTCTTCAATGTCCTGCATATCATGCGTTGTCAAAAGCACCGTCGTACCAAACCGGGCATTCATTTCCTTAATAAATTTCCGTATCCGCACTTTCACTGCTACATCAAGCCCGATTGTCGGTTCATCTAAATATACGACATCCGGCCTGTGGAGAAATGCCGCCGCAAGCTCACATCTCATTTTCTGCCCCAGTGAAAGCTGCCTTACCGGTATCGAAAGAAGCGGCTTCAGCTGCAGAACCTCTGTGAACAATTCAAGTGTTTCCTTAAACTGTTCTTCAGGCACTTCATAAATATGTTTAAGCAGATCAAACGACTCAGATACCGGGATGTCCCAGAACAGCTGTGTCCGCTGTCCAAAGACCGCACCGATCTGTTTCGCATTTTGTTTTCTGTTTTTATAGGGAACAATCCCCCCAACCTTTACTTCCCCGGAAGATGGAGTCAGAATTCCTGTCAGCATTTTGATGGTTGTAGACTTTCCGGCACCATTTGCACCGATGTACCCGATCATTTCCCCGCGTTCAATCTTGAAATTGACTCCTTTGACAGCCGTCTTAGTCACGTATGTACGTTTAAAAAGTGCTCTCACTGCGCCTCTTAAGCCGGGATCTCTCTTTACAAGCTTGTATTCCTTCTTTAAATCTCGTACTTCGATCAATCTGATGTTCCCCCTTTGCTGTCTGTATTTTTTGCAACTATAAAATTATAGAACTAGTAGAAAATTTTGTAAATCATTTTTTGATGCGCTTTCAAAAAAATATTCTGCTGCCTAGGACATCTTTTCAAAATAAAAAACCGTGTATCCGGTTGGATACACGGTTTCAGGAGGGCCCAAAGCCTCATCCATTAATCTCGCGTCTCAGTCAATACTTGTTGAAAAGCTCTAAGAGGAGGTCATTTTCAAGAAACATGGATGACCATTCAATATCCTGGACAAGTTTTTCATAGTTTTCTCTGCAGGCTTCAACATCCGTTACTTTTCCTTAACGGTTATCTATGCACTTTCCTGATTTAAAGTTGCCAGTATGCGAAGCTGCATAATCATACTTATCGGAATAAAATGAATATCTCGTCGTTTCATATGCAAAGCCCGCAAAGCCTTCCGTAACGGTGTCAAGCGGCTTGCCGAATTGTATTAGCGGCTGTTCAATTCCAAGCAGTGAAGTTATTGTCGGTGCAATATCCATCTGGCTGGCAGTCACTTCATTGACAGTGCCTTCTTTTTGACCCGGATGATGAATAATGAGGGGAATATTAAATTGGGCTTTTTCATCAAAAGGAACTCCAAGCAGATTATTAATCTCTTTTTCATCCATAGGGAGAGGTCCGTAATGATCGCCATAAACTACGAAAATGGACTCGTCCCACAGGCCCTTCTCTTTAAGATCCTGAATGAAAAGACCTAACGTTTTGTCAAAATAATGGACAGACTGCAGATAATGCCCTGTATTGGTATCGTCAAACCTGTCCGGAAGATCAAGTTCACGGTATTCCTCAGGCATGACAAACGGTCTGTGGTTCGTCAGGGAAACAATAAAACTATAGAACGGCTTTGTTTCACTCGCATAAATTTCTGTCATCTGTCTGAATATACTTTCATCTGATATGCCCATTCCGATGATTTCATCAGATGCTATGTTTGAATGATTTTTATGATAAAACGTTTCGTAGCCCTGTTTGTCATAGGCTGCTTCCCTGTTCCAGAAGTCCGGAACATTTCCGTGGGTAGCACTTGTTGTATAGCCTCCGCCTTTAAGGATGTTCCCAAGCGAAAGATAGTTGTTTTCCGGGAAAGCATTGTAAACTCCTTTTGGTGCCATCGGGTAAATGGAATTGTTGGCTACAAATTCGGCGTCCGACGTATTTCCGCGGCCAATTTGAAGGTACGTATTGGGATAATACTGACTCTCCTTAATCAGCTTATCCAAATTCGGTGTAATTTCTGCCCCGTCAATGGTGAGTCCCACGGTAAACACGTTAAGGGATTCTGCCTGGACCATAATGACATTTTTGCCTTTGAATTTGCCGAAATACGGGGAGTTCTTCTGCAGTTCCTGGTTCTTCCTGAAATATGCCTGAAGATTTTCAGTCTTCTTTTTATCCCCGACAAATGTTTCATTGGCAAATGCTTCATTTACGGTCATCTGTTTAAAATCGTAAATATGTGCAGGCAGAATTCCAGTCAGTGAAACTTTGTACTGATCTGAAAACGTTTCTTTAAACGGGAAGAAAGAAGTAAAAATTAGGGCAGCAGCACCAGCTGCAAAAATTGCCCTGCTTTGCCATTTCAGCACTTCCTCTGTTTTCAGCCAGTAACAGAATATTAGAACTGAAGCAACTGCCGGGACATCAGCCCAGTAAAGATAATCGGTCTGATAAACCAAAGAAAGAATGGAATCTTTGACATCTCCAAGCTGACCCGCCTGCCCTGCAAGCTTTAAATTTAGAATACCGTCATAATAACGTTCATACAGAACGTCTGCATACAGCAAAAGCGACAGTAAAAAATATATTAGAAAAACGGATGTGAATTTCACAATGGATCTGCCTGTGGCAAGGAGGGCAGCCAGACATAATGCCAGCCCAGCCGATGCTGTGAGAATGAACTTTTTGTGGGGGGACATTCCCAGTTCATGTACGAAATACAATGATTTCAAAAACCAGAATCCGCTGATTGTAAAGACAATGGTAAAAAAGAGAAACATGCTTTTTTTATTCCTATTAAAATATGACAATCCTACACTCACCTTTATCATATAGTTACATATGTTCACTCCATCATATCAAAATGCCTAGAAGAAACAACAAAAAAATTTACAAAAAATTAATTTTGTAATCTTACATTTACATTCTCCCTCTCTCTACAAGTTCACAAATTTTTAACACATTCGGAAATGAAAATCACGCAGCAAGTGTGCTATAGTTTACTTAGTCAAATTTGACCTAATTGAAGGAGGAACTTATTTATGTTCGAGAGCTTTCTCAAACGCGGAAAATTAATTATCATCTTATTTTTCGTTATTATTCTTGTCGGAGGCTATTTGTTTTACCAGCTTCCCAAACGCGAACTGCCCGAGTTCTCGGCAAACATCGTAACCATTTCAACGGTTTATCCGGGTGCAGATGCATCCGTTGTTGAAAGTGACGTAACAGAAGTGCTTGAAGATGCCATTAATAACTCCGATGGCGTTGCGAGCCTGAATTCTGTTTCAGCAAAGGAGTTTTCAAATGTCATAGTTGAAGTAGAAGATGGTGAGGATCTGGAAAAGATCACATCCGACCTAAAACAAAAAGTATCGGATGCCGCTTCCAAACTGCCTGATGAAGCATTTGATCCTGAGGTCAAACAGGCTCAGACAGGGCTGCCTGTAGCCTCATACATGTTTACAGCAGATAGCGCAGATACGCTTAAACAGAGCCAGGAAGAAATACTCCGTTTAAAAGAGAAGATTCAGGAACTTGATGGCGTATCAGGCGTTACTATAAAAGGATTCAAAGAAAAAGAGGCTGTCCTGGAGCTTGACAGTGAAGCTCTTGCAGAAAATGGCCTGAATGTCTCTAACATTATTGAAGCCATCAACAGCGAGTACAAAACAACACCGCTTGGCGAAACGTCCCAAAATGGTGAAACGATCCGTCTCACTCTTGATCAGTTCAAGGATATTGATCAAATTGAAGACATAACTGTACTGTCTCCGATCACTAAGGAAGCTGTCAAAATCGGAGATACGGCAAACCTTGTGCTGACGGAAAAAACGCAGGAAGATATCGTTTCATTTGAAGGCAAACCTGCCTATTCATTCACCGTAAATATCGAATCCGGTCTTGATATTCCTGCCACTTTTAAAAAGGTCGATAAGGAATTAAAAGACGAACTCAGCCTTCCGGACAATGTGGAACTGAAAACCTACTACTCGCAAAAAGCGGATGTAGACAAAATATTTGATGAGTTGATTAAAGAGGCTGCTATTGCTGTACTGGCCGTTATTCTTATTACTACTCTCGGTCTTACTTTGAGCGGAGCCTTTATCGTGTCACTTGCGATTCCGCTTTCAATTACGCTTGGAACTCTTCCGCTGCCGTTTTTGGACGTAGATCTGAATCAGATCTCAGTCATCGGCCTCATCATCGCGCTTGGAATACTTGTCGATGACGCGATTGTCGTCAATGACAATATATTAAGGCAGTATAAGCTTCAGAAAAACGGCAATGCCCTGCAGGCAACCAAGGATGGCGTGAAAGAGGTTTGGGGATCCATTGTGACTTCTACACTCGCTGTTATCTTTGCTTTCCTGCCGCTTACTCTCTTATCAGGTGCGAATGGTTCATTTATCCGGTCCCTGCCATCTGTACTGATTCTGACGATTGCGGCTTCAATGATCATTTCATTGACCCTAGTGCCTGTTTATCAATATGCCGTCAATAAGCGCAAAATCCGTGTCAGTGAAAAAGAACCCGGCTTCCTTGGCAGGCCATTGCTTAGATTATCGAATTTTTATGCTGATACACTGCTTGCAAAAATCGTCAAACGTCCGGTTCTAATCGGAATTACAGGGATTGTCGGAACGACGCTGATTTTCCTGCTGGCATTCTTTGTGCCGTTCGAATTTTTCCCGTCAGCGAACAAGAAAGAAGTGACCGTGACGGTTACCATGCCGACAGATTATACACTGGAAGAAACGAATACTGTCCTTGAAGAAATGGAAACTGATCTTCTTGCTATTGAAGAAACAGAAGAAACAGCTATTTTTGCAGGCTCCGGTGTTCCCGGTCTCTTTAGTGAAACGGTTGAAAATGCAGGTCCAAATACGGGACAGATTGTCACTCGCATCGACAACGAAGCCGTTACAGCTGACGCATTTATTGCAGAACATACAGATACACTCAGGGAAAAGTATCCTGAAGCCGAAATTTTCTTAACAACGATTGTTCAGGGTCCTCCAACGGGTGCACCTGTTACTGTGAAATTAAGCGGCGAGGATTTCAATAAACTGAACGAGATTAAAAACAAACTCGCTTCTGACATTAAAGAAGCAGACAGCGGGCTGATTATTGATAATGTGAAAGAGCCGGTATCTTCTGTTCAATATAAGCTTGACCGTACAGCTTTAACAGAAAGCGGCCTGGATCCGAAATTTATAAGTGATCAGATCCGTCTGGTAACCGAAGGCGTGCCTATGGGAACCTTCAAAAGCAACAACGAAAACATTGACTTATTGATTAAGCAGGACCCTGCTGTACATGAAGAAGGCATCAAACTGGATGAAATTCTGGTACCCCTTCAATCTGAAGGTCCAGTGCCTCAAACAGCTCCCCTAAGTCAATTTATCGAAACTGACACAGTGGAGCAGTATCAGACCATTCCGCGTGAAAACGGAGAACGTACGATTACACTAAAAGCATATCCTGGTGAATCAGAAACGTTCAAAGAGGATGTTGCATCCATCGTAGATGACTATAAGGAGAATTATTCCGGTGAAGGTTATACATTGACTCTCGGAGGAGAAAACGACGATCAGACGAAATTCTTCGTTGAAATCAGTCTTCTGTTCTTAGTTGTACTCGTTCTGATCTACATCACGATAGCGTTCCAGTTTAATTCTCTTTCCCTTCCATTGCTTGTGCTTGGAACAGTCTATCTTGCAGTTGCCGGTGCTGTTGCAGGATTATTCGTTACTCAGACACCGTTCAGCTTCATGGCCACAATGGGAATCGTTTCTCTAGCTGGAATCGTGGTCCGGAATTCTGTTGTTCTCTTTGAATTTATCGAACAGCGGATGAGAGCTGGTTACGACCGTGCCGAAGCGGTTATTGAAGCCGGACGCGCAAGAATCCGTCCGATTTTACTGACAGCATTCACGGCGCTTGTTGCCCTTCTGCCTGTGGCATTCAGCAACGATCCGCTCTTTAAACCGCTCGCCATCAGCATCGTTTCAGGGGTTCTCTTCTCGACAATCCTGACCCTGCTGATTGTGCCTGCCCTGTTTATTACGGTCGATAAACTCCGTTCAAGAAAGAAAAAAGCATGATTTAAGTAAGGCTGCCGGGATTGGCAGCCTTTTTCTTTTTATGTATAGTAGACGAATAGACAAAGATTGGGGGAATTTCAATGTTTATACATAAGATTAATGATGAACTCTCACTTAAATTGACGGATGTCAGAGATTCAAAGCAATTGTTCGAACTGACAGACGGGTCCAGAAGTTATCTGAAAGAATGGCTTCCGTGGCTTGATTTTACGGTCAAGGAAGAAGATACAAAGGCATTTATTGAAGGCACCCTCCGTGGATTTGCCGATCATAAAAGCTTAAGCACAGTCATTCTTTTCAAAGGAAAAATAGCGGGTACAGCAGGATTCAATTCCATCACCTGGCCAAACAAAACCGCCTATATCGGATACTGGCTCGGTAAGGATTTTCAAGGCAACGGCATTATGACAAAAGTGGCGGAAACACTGACTGAGATTGCGTTTAATGAATATGGACTGAACAAAGTAGAAATAAGGGCTGCAGTAGAAAACATGAAAAGCAGAAGCATCCCCGAACGCCTCGGTTATAAGCATGAAGGCACCATCCGCGAGGCAGAATGGCTGTATGATCATTATGTTGATCATGCTGTATATGGAATGCTTGCACGTGAGTGGGAGCAAAAAAAACACTCAACTAAAAAGCAGGTCTGATGGATGTTCAGACCTGCTTTTTTATCACGTATTCTCTTTTAAAACCAAATGCTCTTTTTTGCTTAGTTTTTCTTCAAGAAGCGTCAGCACCACCGGAATAAGCAGAAAAATGCTGGAGATTTGAAAAAGCACGGCCGTTTCGACAAACTGAGCAAGAATCCCGAAGACAATTCCGCTTAAGCCGATTCCAAAATCGATCGCAGAGAAGTACATGCCGTTTGCCACACCCCTTCTGTTGTCAGGGGTCATGGAGAGCGTCCATGACTGAAGCGTCGGAAGCAGGGAACCAAAGCCGATTCCAAACAAAATTCCGGCAGCAGCTATTCCTGCATTTGTATGGGAGAATGACAGAACCCAAAGACCCGAGAAGGTTAAGACCGAACATACAATAATTAAACCCTTCGGCCCCTTCTGATCAAACCATTTCCCTGAAATCGGTCTTGAAACAGATGCCATTATGGCATTAAACAGGTAAAACAGAAAAATCTGCTCAATCCCCCGTTCTTCACCGAATATCACAATGAATGTCACAACCGACCCATAACCAAACGTCGCGATCATCGTTATGAAAGCAGGATACCAGCTTGATTTTTCAACAAGCGAACCAACATAGGAAAATGTTAAATCTTCCTTTTTAGTGTTCGTCACTGATTGAGGCGTATGGTAACGCACAGCAGCAAGCAATCCAATCGCAATCAGACCGAGTGCACATGAAATGTAAATTAAGTTGTTAAATGACGTAACCCCAAAAAGATATATTCCAAGGCTTGGAGCAATAATCATGCCAAGCGTAACGGACAGGCCAAAATAGCCCATGCCTTCACCAAGACGCGATTTCGGAATCACATCTACGGCAGCCGTACCGTTTACTGTTGTTGAAAACCCCCAGGCAAGACCATGCACAAACCGAAAAAGCAGAAAAATAAAAATCATGCTCGATAACGGATATACGATGGTAATGGCAAGAAGGGCTGCAGCTCCGGCAAGCACGAGCGGCTTGCGTGTCCGGTATTCGAGCATATAGCCTATAAACGGCCTGCTTAATACAGCGCCTATTGAAAACAGTGCAGTCACAAGCCCGATCTCAAGACCTGAGGCCCCAAGAGACTTTATGTAGGGCGGAAGTGTCGGGATCAGCATCTGAAACGACATAAAAATAAACAAATTTCCAACCATGAGCATCACAAACGACTTTGTCCACAGCGGTGCTTTTACTAATGTACTCACTTTATCTCTCCTAAATTATCTGTGTATCTGTCAATATATTTCGCATTCCTAAATAATAGCACAGACAGCGTCTGGATTATACTGATTTAGCTCCGTGAATTATTGACAGAAAATTTCGAAAGGATAATTTATACATTTCCAAAGATAAAGCAAAAAATCCCGTATATGAACGGGATTCTGTCAATTTTCAATACGGATCTGTCTCTTTTCCAGTTTTTAAATCAATGACCTTAACTGGATCCGCCGGTGCGGGAATGTTCTTGCTTTCTGGAGGCCTTGCGCCGTTCTCCACCCAGTCTGTAAGTAAATCAAAGGATTGATGGGCATACGGCAAAAGCGGCTGGAGCTTCTTCCCGGCATCCGTTGAAGCATTCCAGACCAAGCTGTCGACATGATTGCCATTTTCAATGTAATACATGCGGTGCAGTTTATCCTTCCCTGCTTTTTTAACAAGCTTCTCATATCCCGCTGCATGAATGTCAGGGAAAATCAGAGTGTCAAGGGTACCCGTAAAACTGATAAGCGGAACATCGATACCTCCCGTGTTCGCAACCTCTTTAATGCTTTCTTTTACGCTTTTAGGACGGGATGGATAGCGGTAGTTTTCGAAAATAGAGTCATAGGTTCGGTCTCTCACTCCATTAATAAAATTCAAGTAATTTTTCCAGTCAATCCGTTCAGGTGCATTAGGATCAAAATGATCGCGGTAAATATTTGCAGTAATAAACCAGTACACCTGGTCATGATAGCTCCATAATGCTTCTGATCCTTTTGGAACCCCTGCTTTATACAACTCTTTTACCGCTTTTTCTTTCTCTTTTCCACTGCCGTATATGGCAGGCTCGGCATGATTGACAACCGCTGTCAAAGAGGAAATCAGGTTGGGCTGCTTCTCTGTCCAGAGAACACCTTCCCAGTCAACGCCGCCATCAAACAGCCTGTCTTCTTTTTTCTGGCGCCCGTCATGCTCAAGCGCGTACCTGACCACATACCCTCCGTTTGAAATTCCAATTGCATATGTAGGAACACGGTGGTTTTTTCTAATAAGGTGATGCGCAGGATTTGACTTGTCTTTAGGCGAGATAAGCTTGTCCGCATAATTTTCCTGGAGGTAAGCTTGAGCTGACGCCGTTATCTGCCGGTACCTTTTGTGCCATTCGGCAACCGAATCATCTTCTTCAACAAGAGCATTTTTTGCTTTTGCAAATGGATCTGCAGGATCTAATCTACCTTGTGTTCCCTTATCAATGGCCGCAAAAGCGTATCCTTTTTCCAGGACAAAATCACTGAAGAGCAAGTCTGTCGAGGTTTCATTGCGCGTTGCAGGAATTCCGGCAGATACCAGTTTCCCGTTCCAGTTATCGGGAATCCGGATCACAAATTGTGCATCCTCAAATGCTCCATTAACCTGAGTTCCGGTGACTGGGGCTGGATTGTACATTTTGTGCCAGCCTGTTTCATCTTCTGCACTCCCCCACAAATGCGGCGTCAATCCGAGATTCCCAAAAAGAGTTGCCTGCTGATATTGAACGGGATTCTTTGTCGTTAAATAATTCTCATTTATTCCGTCAAAATAAGTTTTTTTCAAGCTGTGTGCATCAGGAATAGAAGCTTCTTGTGCGGCAGACACTCTGGCAGGCTCATTTGTCATGGGGATAATAGGCGCAAGCAGTGCTGCTGATAATGTAACCGCTATCATTTTTCTCCTCAAACAACCACACCCTTTTTAGAATTTTCTGTAAACCGAACATACTCAGTTTACTCTTTTTGGGAGCGTAGGGCATGGGACGAAAGATGCAACTATAAAAAGCAAAAAAATAACCCGTATTTGGGTTATCTCTTTAACTATAAATTGGCTTTTTTTAGTCTTGAATCAAGAACCATATTCCCAAATGGAATAAATGCAACAGCCACTGCACTGAATACCCAGGCAAAAGACCATCTGATTTTATACGTTGTATATGCAATGATCAGGAGGTAGGCAATAAAGAAGAATCCGTGCAATGAGCCGACAATCGTAACGGCCATTGGAATATCCGCCCAGTACTTCAGCGGCATGGCAATAAAGAGAAGGATAAGCAGCGAAGCTCCTTCAATGAATCCCATAAATCTGAAACGCTCAATCGGTGTTTGAGGCATAGGTGTTCCTCCATCAACTTTTTTCTTCATTATAAAGCAGAATTTTAGCAAAAACCACTCTTCCCGGACAGACGTCATAGAATGTTCAATTCTATATGTATGTCCACTGCACCGCTTTATACCTCTTCACGCAGGAAAAACCAAGGTGCTCATGCACCTTGGTTTTCATTAGTTTTCGCTGCCCTGCAGTTCTCCGGTTTTTATTGCTTTTTCTTTTTTTACTGAAGGCTGATCCTTTGCACTTCTTAATGGAATTTCTTTAATAAAGAAGGTTAAGAGAATCGCAAGCGCCATTGTAATCGTCACGAAGATGAAAACACCGGATAACGCGTAGCTGAGGGAATCCTGCAGCTGACGGATGACGTTTTCAAAGAAAGGCACCGCTTCAGGAGGAAGTGTGTTCTTTAAGCCGTCAAGCTTCTCATGATCAAGCAGCAGCTGAGGGTTTTGCAGAGATTGAAGTTTCCCCGCAAGCTCAGGTGATGCTGCCATCTGATTCGTGTCACTGGCGCTGCTCATTGAAGCCATTTTATCCTGCATGCGCGAATTAAGAAGTGTTCCCATGATGGCAACTCCAACAGTCCCCCCGACGGAACGGAACAGCTGTGAGGATGCCGTTGCGACACCAAGCAGCTTCTGCTCTACCGCATTTTGCACTGTAAGCGTAAAGACAGTCATGCCAATTCCGATGCCAAATCCGACAAGTGTCAGGTAAAATACGAGCAAATACTGCGAGGTGTCTACCGTCATGGTTGACAGCAGGTAAAGGCCTGCTGCAGATATGCACAGCCCGATGATTGCCTGCAGTTTGTACTTTCCTGTTTTAGAAATAATCTGTCCGCCAAGAGCACTTGCAAACACAAGGCCGAGCGTCATGGACATTGTCAGGAAGCTGGAATGAGTAGCCGAGTAGCCGAGTACACCCTGAATGAAATAAGGAACATACATGACACCTCCGAACATGGAGACCCCAATGACAAACCCGATGACATTTGAAATGGTGAAGATGCTGTTTTTAAACAGATCGAGCGGCAGAATCGGGCTGACAGCTTTTCGTTCGACTAAAATAAAGATGATCACGGACAGAGCTGCTGCCGCGAATAGAGAAAGGATTTGTGCTGAGCCCCAGTCATATTTCGTTCCTGCCCATGAGAAAGCGAGAAGTGCTGCAACAATGGCTGATGAAAGGAATAACGATCCAAGATAATCAACCTTCTGGCCGGGCTTTTTCTCCGTGGACGGGAAAAGCTTCCAGATAAGTACGAGCGCGACAATTCCAAGCGGAAGGAAAACCCAGAATACCCACTTCCATTCAAGGTTATCGACAATGTATCCGCCGAGCGTCGGTCCGAATACACTTGAAACCCCGAACACGGCACTCATGGCACCCTGCCACTTGCCCCGCTCTCTTGGAGCAAATAAATCCCCTACAGCCGTAAAGGCAGTTGACATGATCATACCTGCTCCAAAGCCCTGAATCCCGCGGTAGCTGATCAGCTGAATAATGTCAGTTGATGTACCTGCAAGAAAGGCTCCAATAGAAAAAATGATGATCCCGATGATAATGAAAGGTTTCCTTCCATACATATCTGATAGCTTTCCGACAAGAATGGTTGTAATTGCACTTGTCAGCATATAGATGGTGAAAACCCAGCTGTAATAATCAAGCCCTCCAAGCTCTGAAATGATTTTTGGAAGAGCATTCCCTACAATTGTCTGATTTACTGCCGCAAAAAACATCGCTGCAATGATGGCAATCATTATCGTTATTTTTTCTTTATGACTTAAATGTTCCATGATTCCACCTCTAGTTTTCTTCTAATAATTTTTTTAAAAGGCGATTAAATACAATCATTTCATCATCGGTTACGTTTTCCAGTTTCCGGTGAAAGTATTCTGTGATGGTCGCCTCTACTGTTCTTGCCACTCTCTCTCCTTCTTCCGTCAGCTGAAGAAGGACAACTCGTCTGTCGTCACTTGCCCTGACACGTGTTAAGTAGCCTTTTTTTATCAGCCGTTCACTGACTGATGTAATATGACTGCACGAAACGCTCAGCAGATCTGCAATCCGGCTGACATTTGGATGATCCTGTTCATGCACGAGCCGAAGCACCATAAATTCATTGAACGGCAGCATGGGTTCAAGCATGTCATTCAAATGTGCCCTGGTCATCTTGTTCAGCTTTCTGTAATTCGAGAGAAATTCGTAGGTGAGCTCCTGGCGTGTATTCATGTTCCCCTCCCGTTTCCAAATCAATTTAATACTTAACTTACTTAACTATTAACTTTATTAACTATATGACGGAGCTGAAAAGTTGTCAAGGGATAAATGATGGATGAGTTTTTCTGAAAAAAATCCCTTTAACGAACGGCATTTTAGACACTGGGTTAAGTTCTAGCGTAAAATTTGCGCTTCTGCTTATGCTACTTTTTACACTCAAGAGGGTTTTACCGTACGATTCACCCTTTTGCTTATGCTATCTTTCACGCTCAAGAGGGTTTTACCGTACAATTCACCCTTTTGCTTATGCTATCTTTCACGCTCAAGAGGGTTTTACCGTACAATTCACCCTTTTACTTATGCTATCTTTCACGCTCAAGCAGTTTTACCGTACGATTCACTCTCTAACTCTCGCTTTTATTTGTAGCATCATGTTCTTCAGCATAATGTGGCGGCACTTCCTGCAAGTCCAAATAACAAGTTCTGAGGCACAAAAAAACAGCCCTGGCCAGGACTGCTCTCAAAATGCTGATTTTTTTACTATTTCCGCTTCATACAAGTCCCAGGCGTCATCAAATACGACAAGACCCGGGAGGTATGAGCCGTTAAGCTCGAGGTATGAGCTGATTTCGTGGTAATCGTCGGATGATTTTGGAAAGCTGTGATCATCGTAAGCATCATTGGCAAAACGGCTGATGTCATCCTGAGGCTTTGGATGCCTGAATTTCATCAGGTAGTGATAAAAAGATTTCATGCGGGTCCCCTCCGTTGGGTTTGTAAAGTGCCCCTATTATAACGCGGATTGGACAAGAAGAAAACCTCAGAATTCTCTGAGGTTTCACGTAAAGTCAAAATAATTTCGCTTTAAATGGCGCTTCCATTTCATGAGCTCATCAAAATTGACTCGGTTTGGCAGTTCTTTCACATTAATCAGGAGGAGCTGATTTTCGATTTCATTAATTGTATCCTCGCTCTGATAGCTGATGCCGCAATCTGGACATTCCGTACAAGGCGTTTCAGAAATTTCGATGGCCCGTGATCCATCCGGCAGCTCCCAGTGAACAAGGTTGCTTGTTTTTACGGCATTTTCCGATTCACACCACTCGCAGCGCTCACTCATTTTCTGCCGCCTTCTTATCTTCGGATTTTAAAAGCTGGGCACGGTATTTCTTCTCTTTTAATTCGTCCCGCTTTTCCCGCTTGTTCTTTAAACTTGCATGCTCGGGATTGGTTTCAAACGTTTTTCTTCGGCTGATGCGTCCGATACCCTCAGGAATCAGGTTAAACTGTGCATCTTCATATAAACCTGCAATGCCTGACAATGATTTTTTCGAATCTGAGTCAGGATAGATTTCATTGAAATAATCTTCAGCAAGTCCCGGAACATAATTCTCCGGCTCCGGATACGTTGTGATTACACCTTCGAAGTTTCGAAGAACGACTTTTCCCGGACTTTGGGAAATCAGATAGTTTGGCTGCAAAGCGATTTTCCCTCCGCCTCCCGGTGCATCCACTACGAATGTCGGTACGGCATAACCGCTTGTATGACCTCTCAGGCCTTCAATAATTTCAAGCCCTTTTGAAACAGGTGCACGAAAATGGCCGATGCCTTCAGAAAGATCACACTGGTAAATGTAATACGGGCGGACTCTGATCTTTACTAAATCGTGCATGAGCTTTTTCATAATTTGAACGCTGTCATTGATGCCGGCAAGGATAACTGCCTGATTGCCGACAGGCACACCTGCATTAGCGAGCATCTCACAAGCCTTTTTGGACTCTTCTGTAATTTCGATCGATGTATTGAAATGGGTATTCAGCCAGATTGGATGGTATTTATTCAGGATATTGCAGAGATTTTCGGTAATGCGCTGCGGAAATACGACCGGAGCACGAGTGCCAATCCGGATAATTTCAACGTGATCAATGGCTCTCAGGTTCTTTAAAATGTACTCTAAAATAGTGTCATTGATTAAAAGACCGTCACCGCCTGAAATGAGGACATCCCGCACTTCCGGTGTTTGAGCAATATAGGCGATGGCATCGTCAAGCTGTTTCTTTGGCACACCCATGCCGATTTGTCCTGAAAAACGTCTTCTTGTACAGTAACGGCAATACATGGAGCATTGATTTGTCACCAGGAAAAGAACACGGTCCGGATAGCGGTGTGTCAGGCCGGGTACAGGAGAATCTTCATCTTCATGCAGCGGATCTTCCAGGTCATACTTTGTTTTATTCAGCTCCTGTGAAATCGGCACCGACTGCATGCGGATCGGGCACCTCGGATCATCTTCGTTCATCAGCCAGGCGTAGTATGGAGTAATATTTAAAGGAATGGTTTTCGTAGAAATTTTGACTCCTTCCTCTTCATCAGGAGTCAAGTTCACAACTTTTTTCAAATCTCCGAGTGTCCGGATCGTGTTCGTCAGCTGCCACAGCCAGTCATTCCACTGCTCTTCCGTCACATCTTTCCAAAGCTCAATATCTTTCCAATGGCGTTTCGGCTTATACAAGTCGTATCTCACAGCAGTTCCCCCATTTCGGTCTTTACCACTATTACATGCAAAAAGCGTGCCAGCGTGACTCGAAAAGCGGAAGCGCTCGTTTAGCTCCGGGAGTCAGATAAGGAAGTGGCGGAAAAGGCGCTTTTTGCCTTTACCGACAGTTCCGTTCTGGCAGAGGAGCTGAGCGCTGGAGCTAGACAATGCGAAAAGCGGAGCCGACTGCCCTTTCAGGCAGAAAAGAAAACGATCAGAAAGGCCGGGTTTGCCTTTTTGGGCGATTTTGTTCTGACAGAGGAGTTGGGCGATGGAGCTAGACAATGCGAAAAGCGGAGCCGACTGTCCAACCCTTTCAATCAGATAAGAAATCCAAGGAAAAATCCGGGCTTAGCTTTAAAAATAATTTATTTTGCCCTCCACAAAAATACCACCCAACCCCACCCCAAACTCCCCCTACCCCTTTGATTCCACTGCCGAATATTGGTCACTAAGATATTTTTTGAGCTTGTACTGCAGGGTCTGTCTTGGGATGCCGAGAAGCTTTGCAGCTTTCATGACATTTCCATCTGTTTGTTCCATTGCATCAAGGATCAGCTTGCATTCATATTTTGACAGCCTGCTTTGCAGGGAGCCGCCCCTTTCATCTGATTCATCCTCATTCATCAAGTACGGCGGGAGGTGGCTCGGCAGAATCTGCCCTTCATCACACATGTTCATTGCAAATTCCAGACAATGCTTGAGTTCCCGCACATTGCCACGCCAGCGCTTTTTGCCAAGCAGGCTCTCCGTCTCTTTTGATAGGCCTGATACACGTTTGCCGAATTCCTGATTGTATTTTTTGATAAAAGCAGCCGCAAGGAGCGGGATGTCTGCCGGTCTTTCCCGGAGGGGAGGAAGGCTGAGGCCGAACACATTAAGCCTGAAATAAAGATCTTCTCTTATCTTATGTTCTTTTAAACATTGCTCAGGCGGGATATTCATGGCGGCAACCACTCGGACATCAACGTTTATAGCCCTGCTGCTGCCGATTCTTCTGATTGCCCCGTCGTCAATGACGCGAAGAAGCTTTGCCTGCAGGTTCAGGGGCATCGACTGAAGTTCATCCAAAAAGAGAGTGCCTCCGTGGGAAAGCTCAAATAAACCAGCCCGGTCTGCAGCGCCTGTATAGCTCCCTTTCACCGTGCCAAACAGCAGGCTCTCAAGCAGGGCTTCCGGAAGGGCGGCACAGTTTTGTGCAATAAAAGGTGACTGTCTTCGCGCAGATTCATTATGCACCGCCTGAACAACCAATTCTTTTCCCGTTCCTGTTTCCCCGTAGACAAGCAGATTGGAAGATGTTCTTGCGGCCTTTTTTATCAGTTCTTTTACACGGAGCAGATTGCTGCTGACTGTCATTATGTCTTCTAGCCTGTACACGGTGCCGTTGACAGCTTTTGCTTTAACCGGTGACGATATTCTTGATTGAAGGTCTGCCAGTCTTTCTGTCAGCTGTTTGATGGCAGAAAAGTCCTTTGCAATTTCAACTGCTCCGATGACAGTGTTTCCTGATAAAATGGGCAGGCTTGTATTCACGGTTTCAATTTTTTCGCCTTTTACATTTATGTAGGTCTGCGAGTGATGGTAAATCGGCTTTTTCGTCCTGATCGCCTTTAGAAGGGTGCTTGTTTCTTCTGACAGAGAGGGAAAAGCGTCAAATAAATGTTTCCCCAGGACTTCTTCCGGTTTCAGTCCGTCGTGATAGGCTGCAATCTCATTGTAGAAAACCGTCATCCCTTTTTCATCAACCGCATGAATGCCCTCATCAATTGTTTCTAAAATATGCTGAATGATTTTCTCTCTAGTTTGGTCTGCCAATGAAATTCCTCCTCAGTGCCAGCTTTTCGGCAGCAAATGCTCATTTTCCGGCAGACAGGTCTTTACACCATACATTCATATTTTCATAGTCCGTGCTGATGATGCAGTTATTTGTGAGCCTGCCGGTATAATCATAATCCAGCTGATAAAGCACCGCGTTCATCCCGAAAGAGGCCGCCCTTGCGATAGAATAGGCACAGTAAATGCCCTCTTTCCTGAGCACGTCTTCAAGCTTCAGCAGCAGTGTTCTCATAAGCCGGTGCTTTCTCGCTTCAGGAAGCGTCGCACAGTCTGTCAGTTCTGCATTATGATAAAATCTGTTCAGCTCCGCTGATGCTGCACTGACGATCTTCAAATTCTCTTCGGCCAGTAAATAAATCGTTCCTTCTTTCATTGTCTTTACAATATAATCCGGAGAATGAAGAGGAGTCGGATACACTTCGAATACCGTTTGGTAAAGAGAAGCCAGCCCTTCTGCGTCCTTTTCTTCCGCTTTCCGGAATATAAAATCTGACGTGTCCGGACATGCCGACTTTTCTTTCTGATATATGGCACTCATCATGCTGTCCTGCTCCGTCCATGCCGTTGTAGTTCTTCTGTCCTCGCTGAAATATTTTGTAAAAAAACAGGCGGGGTCACCGTGGAAATATCCTCTGATGACCGCTTCGAGCTGATATTGTTTGTTAAGAAGCTCTTCAATCGACGAGCTTTTTCCCTTTACAATCAACTTTGTGAAACCTTTGTTCAAAGCGGCTTTTTCTGCATCAGCAAGGAGATCTTCCATATTTCCCCGGTAATCATCAATTCTCATCCGGCTGTTAAAATGGTCAAAAACCGCTGTCGCCCTGTATGAGATGCCTTCCAGTTCTTTTTCCTCTGTTTTATATTCGTTCACGCTCTTTCCCCCTTTTGTTCACTCCAGAAAAAAAGAGTGCAGAAATCGCACTCATTCTTCTTTTCACGGCTTCTTTATCTATGCGCATGATTAAATGAAATCAGTTTCAGCTCGGTCAGCTCTTCCATTGCGTATTTAATGCCTTCTCTTCCAAACCCGCTGTCTTTGACACCGCCGTACGGCATATGATCAACGCGGAATGTCGGGATGTCGTTGATCATCACCCCGCCGACATGAAGGTCTTTTGCCGCTTTAAATGCAAGGTCCACTCTGTTTGTAAATACGCCGGCCTGAAGTCCGAACCGGGAGTTATTGACTTCTTCAATGGCTTCATCAAATGTCCGGAATGAATTGATGATGGCAACAGGTGCAAATGCCTCCTGGCAGGAAAGACTGGCATCAGAAGGCACATTCAGTAAAATGGCCGGTTCAATCGTCTGATTTTCTGACCCTTTTCCTCCGCAGGCGCGCGTTGCACCTGCTGCTTCGGCTTCCTCAATCCAGGCGAGGGCGCGATCCACATCATCACCTGAAATGAGTGACGATACATCTGTCTGCTCATCCAGCGGATTCCCGACTTTCAATTTCCGTGTATGTTCAACAGCCTTAGACACGAATTCATCAAATATAGCCTCATGCACATAAATACGCTGTACCGAAATACACACCTGCCCTGCAAACGCAAATGCTCCGGTGACGCATCTCGCTGCCACTTCATCTGCATTTGCATCATCATTGACGATCACTGCAGAGTTCGATCCGAGCTCAAGAAGGGTTTTTCTCATGCCGGCTTCCTGCTTCAGCTTTTTCCCTACCTCCGGGCTGCCTGTAAATGTCAGGGCTTTTATCCGGTCATCCGATGTAAAATGCTTCCCTATTTCGCTGCCCTTGCCTGTGACAATGTTCAGGGCGCCGGCGGGCAGTCCCGCTTCGTGAAAAAGCTCTCCAATGAAATAGGAACTTAAAGGGGTTTGGGTTGCCGGTTTCAAAACGACCGTATTTCCCGAGGCAAAAGCAGGACCCAGCTTGTGTGCCACCAGATTCATAGGAAAGTTAAACGGGGTAATGGCTCCAATCACACCAATAGGTTCCCGCACCGTATAGGCTGTGCGTTTTTCCCCTCCTGGAGCTGCATCCATAGCTATTGTTTCACCGTCAAGCCTTCTTGCCTCTTCAGCCGCAAATGTATAGGTCATGACTGTGCGGTCTACCTCTGCCCTGGCCGTTTTGATCGGCTTTGCCGCTTCTTTTGCGATGATTTGAGCCGCTTCCTCTTTTCGTTCCGCAAGAAGCTCTGCCGTTCGTTTAAGAATCTCTGCCCGTTTATGTGCTGGAAGCTCCTTCATTTTTCTGAACGCGTCAGCTGCAGCGTCCACGGCTGCTTTCACCTTGCTTTCGTCTGCGATAGCGACTTCTGCAAGCAGATCCTTTGCGTAGGGAGATTTTAGTTCTACATACGTTTCTGATTCTTCATGTTTACCATTAATCCATAAATGCTGCTTCATTTCCGGTCACCTCTATTAGTAAGTCGTTTCCTGTACTTATTTCCCCTCTCCCAAGCCATAAAAACATCACTCAGACACTTCGCACCAGTTTAATAAGAAGGCTGCAATCACTTTTGTGCAGGAGATCATCTGATCGATGTCGATAAATTCATTTGGAAAATGCGCCATCTCTGTTTCCCCCGGCCCAAAGACGATTGAGGGTATGCCGCCGGCTTGAGAAAGGAGACCGGCATCCGTCCCCCATGGGGATGCTTCTATTACAGGCTCACTTTCCAGAATGTCGACATATGCTTTTGACAATGCCTCTGTCAGCGGATGCGTGCCTTCAATTTCATTCGGGAGCCACCTTGCCCCAAACCATTCAAGCTCAGCCGGATGCTCTTTAAACCATTCATCTTTAGAGGACAACTCGTCTATCCATCCTTGAAATTCGGCCTGTACGTCCTCTATTTTTTCATTCGGTGCAATCCCGCATCTTCCTTCAAGTGTCACAAGATCGGCGACAGAAGAGGGCCATGTGCCTCCTTCTATTTTACCGATATTAATAGGAACTGGAATAGGAATTGTCTGATAGAGAGGATCGGTAATCCGTTTATTCCTTTTTTGTTCAAGCTGGAGCAAATGCTCTACAACTAAGGTCGTTTTCTCAATGGCACTTACGCCTTCATACCTTGTTCCTCCGTGTGCAGAGCGCCCTTTCACCTTGAGCCTGAACCACATCGACCCCTGCTGTTTTTGAAAGATTTTCATTTTAGTAGGCTCCGGAACAATGGCTGCATCCGCTTTATACCCGCGGAGAATCGCTGCGAGTGTTCCTGCTCCACCGCTCTCTTCTTCTATAACACTCTGAAAAATCACATCACCCTTAAGTGAAATGCCTGATGCTTTAATGGCTTCCATGGCCATTAACAGACAGACATTCCCTCCTTTCATATCTGTTGATCCGCGGCCGTATAGCCGGTTATCCTTCACAACAGCCTGGTAAGGATCAACTTCCCACTGTTTGAGATCTCCCTCGGGAACAACATCTACGTGTCCGTTTAAAATAACAGACTTGCCGCCGCCCGACCCTTTCATCACCCCAACAATATTCGGGCTGTCCTTAAATGAGGTTCTTGTCGCAACGAAATGGGGATGCTGCTTCAATGCTTTTCCTCCGGGTTCCCATAAATCTATGTCCAGGCTGAGCTGACGGCACTTCTCAAGGACGACAGCCTGGGCTGATGCTTCATTCCCCTGAACACTCCGCTGTTCGACCATTTTCTTCAGCAGCTTAATGGAGCGGTGCCGGTTGTCATTGATCCAGGCGCAAACTTGCTTTTGTGAGTCTTCCATCCCTTCACCTCTTCACTAATTTTCAGGTTTCAAGCTTCACCCCTGTATGTTTGATCACATCCTCCACTGTGAAAGGAGGCATGACCTCAAGCAGCTTCAGACCACCCGGCTGCACTTCGAGCACAGCCATGTCTGTAATGATCATATTGACACATTTTTTTGAAGTGAGAGGCAGCGTACACTCTTCAAGAATTTTCGGTTCACCGTTTTTATTAACATGGTTCATCACAACGATGACCTTTTTTGCTTTGGCAGCAAGCTCCATGGCTCCTCCCATTCCAGGCACTCTTTTTCCCGGTACAATCCAGTTCGCAAGATCTCCTTTTCCGCTTACTTGTAGAGAACCCAGAATCGTCATATCCACGCAGCCCCGGCGGATCATGCCGAATGCCGCTGCAGAATCAAAGTACGAGGCCCAATTGCCGGTGGTGACCGGATAGCCCGCTGCATTGCACAGAGTGCCATCTTCTTCACCGGCTGCAGGTGTCGGGCCTATCCCGAGAATTCCATTTTCAGCCTGAATCATGACCTGCGGCTTTCCTGTTAAATAATTCGGCACGAGCGAAGGAATGCCTATTCCGAGGTTGACGATCATGCCGTTCTCAATTTCCTGTGCAGCCCTTCTCGCAATTTTCTCTCTCACTTCGGCTCCCATACCCATTTCCAGTTCACCCCTTCACTTTGGACAATTGCTTGAACAAAAACGCCCGGCGTAATAATCGTTTCCGGGTCGAGTTCTCCGGAACCTACAATCTGATCGACCTCTGCAATCGTATAATCGCCTGCCATTGCCATTAAAGGATTCATATTTCGGGCACTTTTTTCATAAACAATGTTCCCGAATTCATCTGCTTTCTTGCCGCAGATGATTGCTACATCTGCCGTTAAAGCCGTTTCAAGCAAATAGGTCTTCCCGTTTACAGTCAGCCGTTCCTTTCCCTTTTCGGCAATCTCGCTGCCTATTCCCACGTCACACAGGATCCCCCCAAGGCCCATCCCGCCTGCCCGGATTCTCTCTGCAAGCGTGCCTTGAGGAGAAAACTCAACATGTAGCTTTCCTTCTGACATCAGAGCCCCTGCTATAGGATTTGATCCTATGTGTGAAGCAATCAGCTTTCGGACTCTTCCCGAAGAGACGATCCTTCCAATGCCGATATGGGGGAAACCGGCATCATTACAGATGATTTCAAGGTCCCTGACCCCTTTTTCAAGAATGGCATCTACAAGTGTCGGGGGAGTGCCTGCTCCTCCAAATCCTCCGGCCATTAGAGTGCAGCCATCATTTACTTTGGATAGTACATCGTCTATTTGCCTGATCTTTTGAAAAGCATTTGAAATCATACGCACTCTCCTTTATTACGGATAATCTCAGCCTCTATCTCCGAAATAGTTTTGGAAAAAAGCCGGACCAGCTCGGTCAGCTCTTCCTCACAGATCGTAAGCGGCGGAGCAATCAAGATTGCATCTCCGTCTCCCCCTTCGATTCCAGCTGCAGCGGGATAAACGAGCAGTCCGTTCATCTGGGCTTTCTTAATGATGCGGCTTGTCAGGTGACAGGCTTTTGAAAAAGGCTTCTTTGTCGCTTTGTCTGTAACAAATTCAATGCCGATCATAAGTCCCATCCCTCTGACATCCCCAATAATGGAAGTCTTTTTCTGCAATTTCTGAAGCTGTTTCATCAGTGTTTTTCCTTTTTCCGCCGATGCGTCATTCAGGCTGTTTTTTTCGATATAATGCAAAACAGCAAGACTGGCTGCGGCAGATTGGGGATTGGCACTGTAAGTATGGCCGCTCATAATCAGTTTAGACCCCTGCTGAATCGGCCTCATCACTCTGTCGCTTACAAGTGTTGCCGCTATCGGTGCATACCCTGCGCTCATTCCTTTGCCGAGGGCCACAATATCCGGCAATACTCCCCAATGCTCCATTGCCAGAGTTTTCCCTGTTCTCCCTATGCCGGTCATGACTTCATCTGCAATCAGGAGGATATCATACCGGTCACAAATATCCCGGATTTTCTCATAATAGCCTTCAGGGGGAGTAAGCGCCGCTCCTGCTGCACCTACAAGAGGTTCAGCCACGAATGCGGCAATATGCTCTGCACCGGTCCTTCTGATTGCCGTTTCAAGTTCGTCTGTACATTTTGCGTTGCAGGATGCCGGGTTTAGTCCAAATGGACACCGGTAGCAGTATGGCGGGGAAACTTCCGGATTTGACTCAAGCAGCTGCTGAAAGCGGAACCGCCTTTCAGGATGGCCTGAAAGGGATAAGGCGCCTAATGTAATGCCGTGATAACTCATCCATCTCGATATGATCTTCGTTTTCTGAGGACGGTTCTGCTCCTGGAAATACTGAATGGCTGTCTTCATTGCCGTCTCAATTGCCTCTGACCCGCTGTTAACAAGAAATGTCCAATTAAGGTCACCCGGTGTAATTTCTGAAAGCTTCTTTGCAAGTCCTTCAGCTGCATGGCTTGAAAACTGGGATCTGTATACAAAAGAAACGGCATTTGCCTGCTTGCCCATCGCATCAATGATTTCCGGTACCCCGTGGCCTATTGAACACGTAACCGCTCCTGAAGAAGCGTCCATGTATTTTTTTCCATCCGTATCAAAGAGATAAACACCTTGTCCATGGCTGACTATTTTATAGCTCTCATCAAGCATGGGTTTGATTAAATAGTCCCTCTCCACCCCGCCATTCACCCCAACCTTCTAATGTATCTTGCTCATTAATACATATGTGGAAGACAAAGCGGTTATTTCTCATGAGCAATCAAAGCCATCGACAAACCATTTTCGGGCTCTTTACAGAGGGCTGACGCCTACAGTACCCACAACGCCGTATTTTTTGTAAGCGCTGTCATTAGTTTGTAAACAAATTTCTTTTCACCTGCATACCATATCTTATTGAAGGGTCAGGTGATGGTTGTGCTGAAGTGGCTGTTTCACGGTGTCTTTTTCGCGATGTTTATTCTGCTTGCCTATTTTGGAGGCGGATCAGTCCTGTTTGCAGACGGGGAGACAGGGGAACGCGTCGTTACGGCTTTTTTTGTCATAATGACAGCAGCTTTTCTCGGAATGGTCTACCATTCTCTTTGCAGGCATTTTTTCAAATAAACGCTTGGAAATTTTCCAAGCGTTTTTATCTGCCATTTTATATGGAATAGGTGAGGAATTCACCTTTTTTTCCGCCCATCCTGGCATAAAAACGCTGAGCCCTTAGATTGCTTTCGGCGGTCTCCCATGTCATGGCAGTGAAATGATGCAAGGCCGAGTATGTATGGCAGCTTTTAAAAAGCTGTTCAGCAGCACCTTTCCCCCTGAATTCTTCCTTTACATATAAATCATTCATTACCGCAATCTCGCTTGCTCTTGTTGTGCTGTACGTGAAATAAAGGGTTGCAAATCCGACAAGGTTATTTCCTGACTGTGCAACAAACTGGATGCCTTTTTCTCCTTTTAATAGGGTATCAATAAGATTTTCCAGCTGTTTCTCAGGAGGTTTTTCACACTGATAGAAATCAACTATATATTCATACATCAGCCCCATCAATGCTTCTGTGTCTTTCTTCTCCGGATGCCTTACGATTGTCTCCAAAATGATCCATCCCCTTCTTATTCGTTTTTCCCTAATGAAAACCCTTCAAAAAATCTTCCTCCATACGGCTTTAAAATGTCATCAGCCAGACGGATGACGCTGTCTTTTTCCCCCTGGCGGTAGTAATCCTCAAATGCGGCAAAAAATGATTCAGCCAAATGTTCGTCAAATTGTTTTAACGCTCTATGTATCCATTTTGATTTACCTATATATCTTCCGTTTGTAAGGAGAACAAATTCATGGAGGAGTTCAGCAAGATTCCCTGCAACAT
This sequence comes from Metabacillus sp. cB07, assembly GCF_016839225.1. Taxonomy (NCBI): domain Bacteria; kingdom Bacillati; phylum Bacillota; class Bacilli; order Caryophanales; family Bacillaceae; genus Metabacillus; species Metabacillus sp. cB07. The sequence goes on from NZ_CP069296.1 coordinate 2,295,507, forward strand.
GAATGCCCTCTGCGCGATTTGCACACCCGGTAAAGTCGTCCAAAGCATCGGTAATAAAATAGCGTCTGCTGTCAATTTCCTTTTGTGTCAGGGGCTCAGGACCCTTTTCAAGGAGGGCTGATGCTTCTTTTTTAATCGGGACAAGCCGTTCTTTCCCCTTCAGCACAATTCCTTCAGCTGTCATTCTTGGCATGGATGGTGTTCCGCTTTTGCAGTCTTCCTCAAAAAAATAACGATAAGATGAAAAGTTATGTACAAATGCCTCTACAGGCCAGCCGAAATAGACAAACGATTCTCTGTATGACTCCTTAATGCTCTCATCAAATATGACAAGATCCAAATCTGATGTAGGAGTGCCTTCCCCTCTCACTACACTGCCCGCAAGTACAGCTGCTGCACATGAAGGAAACCTTTTTTCAACGATTTTCAATGCTGCCTCTGCAGGCTGAAGCCTCATATTGATTCCCCCTTATCTCTCTTTTTAAAAATAGATTTCTTTTTTTCACTGAAGCAGGTATAGTAGGAATGTTCTGTCTCCATTATACTCATAATCTGGAAGATTGTAAGATCATGATTTCCAATTTGATACAGATTAATTTGACGTTAGGCAGGGTATAACATTTTTATCAAACTTATTGCAGGAGCGTTTTCTTATGACAAAAAACTATATTCTTAAAATAAGAGACTTATCAGGGTTTCTCGTATTTCCCCTTCTCGGACTGATGTATGAATTTTTAAATGAAAGGCAGACAAATGCGGTAGACATGACCGCTCCGGCAGATGCTTATATTCCATTTGTCCCGGTTTTTATTCTTCCGTATATCATCTGGTATGTGTATATGTTTGGGTTTCTCCTGTATTTCTGGTGGAGGGATTCACACATTTACTGGAAAACTGTGATTGCCCTGACGGCAGGAGAATTAATCTGCTTCGGTGTTTATTTTTTCTTCCAATCAACCGTTCCAAGACCCGAACTGACGAGTGATGGTTTCCTTATCCATCTTGTTTCGGTGATTTATCAGAACGACCAGCCGTTTAACTGCTTCCCAAGCATTCATGTTCTGACAACCTTTATCATCATGCTCGTCCTTCCAAAACTCAAGCTCAGCAGAATGGTTTCCTTTCTATCTCAGCTGACGGGAATTTTGATAATCCTGTCAACATTATTTGTAAAGCAGCATGTCATTTATGATGTGATTGCATCGATTGCCCTTGGCCTTTCACTCTGGTATGTCCTTTTTGAGCTTAAGCGAGCCCCGGCACGTTTGCCTTCCGTCATCAAAGAAGGAGTTTCTGAAAGGAATGCCGGCTGACTTAAAGAACCTGATTGGGTTCTTTTTTTTTATAAAAATGGAGATATCTGTACAGGCATGCTCCGAAATTCGACATACACTGTATGAAATATGTCGAAAAAGGAATGATGCAACCGTTGAATATTGAAGGAAAACATTTAATTATTGATGCTTTTGACTGTAACCCTGACCTTTTGAACAGCAAAGATTACCTTGAGCTTCTCATGCTCCAGGCAGCGAATGACAATGGCATGCAGGTGCTCTCTTCGTATTTTCATCCTTTTCATCCCCAAGGTGTAACAGGTGTGCTTGTTTTATCAACTTCTCATATGTCGATCCATACTTGGCCGGAGGAAAACTATGCGTCTCTAGATTATTACACGTGCGGAGATGCTGATCCTGAATTTCAGACACGGTCCTTATTAAGAGGGCTCGGCGCAAAGAGAGCTCTTGTTTACACGGTTTCAAGAGGTGTAAACGGGACACAGCTGATCTTCCCAAAAGAAATTTTTGTTTTGATACGTCAAAAGGAGGAGATTCAAAATGAACCATAATCAGCATTCCAAGCCCTGGGTGGCTTCAGACTTAAATGCCGCTCAATCACGCTCTACAAACAGGCTTGAAAAACAGGAAGCGGATGAAAATGTTCGTGGAGATAAATGGGATCAAATTGGACTGGATGAAATGAAAAGAAGAAATCACCGTGATCTTTTTGACCAAAAAAGCAGCTACCAAAAGATCCAGATCTTAGAGGCAAATGATTTGAGAATGTATTTGAATGGACAGCTTCAGTTCAGCTCACTGGATGAAAAGCTCTACCATGAAGCTCTCGTTCATCCTGCATTTGCAGCGTCTCCTGCGCATGAACGCGTGCTTATTTTAGGCGGAGGAGACGGTCTTGCCTTAAGAGAAGTGTTAAAATACAGCCGGGTTAAGCACGCTGACTTAGTGGACCTTGATCCTCTGGTGCTGAAAGCAGCAAAAGAAGTAAAAAGCCTTGCATCTTTGAACGATTATTCGCTCCGAAGCAGACGGGTTACCGTCCATCCTATGGACGCTCAGGCATACCTTGCTTCCGAACCTGATCCCTATGACATCATTTTTGTAGACTTTCCTGATCCTACAGGCAAAACCATCAGTGATCTTTATACGACAGAATTTTACTCCCTTTTGAAAAAATCGCTTAAACCCCATGGTGTTTTTGTGTGTCAGGCGAACTCTCCTGATGAGACCCCTCTAGTTTTCTGGACAATTGGAAAAACAATTGAAAGCGCAGGTTTTGCCGTAACAAGCTATCACACAACCGTTCCATCATTCGGGGACTGGGGCTTTCACCTGGCATCCGCATCGCGCAAATCCCTCTCAGGCAAAAAAGCTCAAGTACCCGCAAAATCACTTCCATCTAATCTTGGTGACCTTTCCAAATTTCCTACCTATGTCACAGAAAAGAAAAATCAGGGGATCATCAATACGAAAAACAAATCTGTACTCCATGCCATTTTCAAAAAAGAAAGCTTTTATATGGATTAACAGAACAAAAGCGCAAGCGTCAAGGCCCGCTCCGATAGGCAGATAAGAATCCGGCGGAAAAGTCCGGTTCCCGCCTTTTTTGACGGATTTGTTCTGACAGAGGATCTAGGCGCTTCCGCTTGCCGATGATAACTTTGTTATGTTATCCACAGTCTTTTATTCTTTATAACTTCCTGATTAACAACAAGAAATGGACAGCTCTCTGAAGCTGTCTATTTTTTTTAATCGATCCGGATTATTGAAAAAATATTTTTTCTGAAGAAAGGCATTCACGGCGTATCTGTCGAATTACTATCCATCACTTATTAGTACACTTCAAAGCGGCACAGGGATAAATGTGGGAAGGTTTCCATTCCATTATGGAGGGGTATATTTACCATCATAATCATAGGTATTAATATGGCTTCTGCTCGGATGGGGACTTTGAATGAAGGAGGCTGAAGGATGAATAACGAAAATGAAAGAGAAGACCTTTGTGATGAGTGTTCTTTTCACAAAAAGCTGACGTTTTCAGAAACAGAAGAGTTATGGCTGTGTGAATCCTGCGCATCAGAAGAATAATAAACAAAAAAGCCGGAATTTTCCGGCTTTTTTGTTTATTGACCCATCAGACATTTGTAGAAAATGTCCCGCAAATTTTGAATCTCCTCATCTGAAAGCATGCCGAACATGTTTTCAATCTGCTGGTTGATCTGCTTTCTTGCGGAATGGAGCAGTACCTTTCCTGTCTCTGTTATTTCAAGGTTATAAGCTCTGCGGTCCCTTTCGCTCTGGCACTTTTGAACGAAGCCGTCTTTAATCAGCTTGCTAGTCAGTACGGTGACTCCGCCCGTCGTTATCTGCAGCTGCTCTGCAAGCAGCGAAGGACGCTTGAGCCCTTCTGTCTCGAGAATCTGCAGGATGAGAATATGGGTTTTGGAAAGTCCCACCTGATTCACATGGTTCCAGTCATTCATCCATTTGCGTTCCAGTGAAACAAAAATCTCAAACAGGGAGACGATATTTTCGTTTCGTTTCGTATTCATAGGGGTCATCTCCAGCATGCGTTATACTTTTGTCTGCCTAAGTTTAGCGAGCAGTTCTAAAGGAAGCAGCATTTGTTCCTCAAGAGGATTCTGTTGTTCTCCGTTTTTTTTCAAATCAGTGATCTCATTGTGCAGCCTTTCCATCTTCCGGTCAAGCTCGGCTGCAGATAATGCCGCTTCTCTGAGTTCATCAGTCAAATGTTCAGGTATTGCCTGGTTATATTTATAATAAATTTTATGTTCAAGACTTGCCCAGAAATCCATGGCTATCGTCCGGATTTGAATCTCAACCATCACATTCTCCTGTCTGTCAGACATAAAAACAGGAATTTCTGCCAATAAATGAAGGCTTTGGTACCCATTCGGCTTTGGGTTCTTAATATAATCCTTGCATTCGACGATGTGAATGTCTTTCTGGTTTTGAATCATATCGCTGATCTGATAAATATCAGATAAAAACGAGCATGTTATACGAATTCCCGCTATATCTTTCATATTTCTTCTGATTTCTTCCAGTGAAAAAACATAGTTTTTACGATGCATTTTTTTCATGATGCTTTCAGGCGATTTGAGCCTCGAGCTTACGTGCTCAATAGGGCTGTAATCATGAATATATTGAAATTCCTGTTTTAAAATATTTATTTTCGTATTCATTTCTTCAAGTGCAAACTTGTAGGACATCATAAAGCGCGTGAGTTCTCTCTTGATGGTCTTAAGCTTCTCTGCACTCATTTCCGGCACTTTAAAATCTTCCACCGTAAAACCCCTTCAGTTAATTTGGAAGCATCGTTTTTGCTTCAAGCAGTCTAAGTAAGTATGCCCTGATATTTCTGGGCAAAAACTTGCGGATTTCATCTTCATTGAATCCTACAAGGAATTTTTTTTCATCCATGACAATCGGGCACCGGAGCAAACCGGGTTTGGACTTAAGAAGCTCCAGCAATTCGTGCATGTGCAAAGAATCGAGGTTAACGTCAAGCTCCTGAAACTGCTTTGACCGGGTTGAAAGAATTTCATCTGTTCCTTCTTCTGTCATACGCAAAATCTGTTTAAGCTCTTTCATTGTCAGAGGTTCAATTAAAAGATTTCTTTCTGTATATGAAATATCGTGCTCTTCCATCCAAAGCTTTGTCTTTCTGCAGGATGAGCAGCTGCATGATGTAAACAACGTAATGGCCATAAATGATTCCTCTCCTTCAAAGATTGATCATAAGTTCCACCTGTTTGTAAAACATGTACGATATATATATCTTACAAGTAAGATATATATAAATCAACTAATATGCTTTTACTTGTTCATGTGTTTTTATGCAAGAAAAAAAGCCATCACTTAAAAAGGGATGACTTGACAGGCCTTCTGCGGCTGTTTGTTCTAAGGGATCTATCCGGGTATAAAGCCAGAATGGAATCCATTACGCTGTGTCCGCACACCAGACACTTGCTGTCTTCGTGCTGCTGTTCACACTTGCATTTAGGACAATGTTTTTGTTCTTCCATAGGATATGCTTCCCTCCTGCTTAGATATCTTTCTTGGTATTATCGGCTGATGTTTTAATTTCTTTACTGCGCCAATCCATTTTTAAAAGTGAATACATATACAAATCTTCAAATTTTCCGCAAGTGTATTCATAATGTCTAAGCAGGCCTTCCCTGATAAACCCTTGCCTTTCCGCAAGCTTTATAGAAGGTGCGTTGGAAGGTTCAATTAAGGCTTCGATTCGCTCAAGGTTCAAATGATCAAAACCGTAGCTGATAATGGCCTGAAGAGCTTCAGAAGCAATCCCTTCCCCCCAATACTCACGGCTTAATTCATAGCCAATTTCAGCGCGGAAATGGTTAGGTTTTCTGTTTAAGAGCCGCAGCTTCCAATCATGATGCCGGATCCTTTAAGAGAGATTGCCCATCTGATGCCAGTGCCTACTTGGAAAATTTCCCGGTACCAATCCAATTCGCCGTAAACGTCCTGTAAAGAATTAAATGGATTCAGACCCATATGCCGGACAACTTCTTCATCAGACAAGTAGCGGAGCATGTCCGCTGCATCTTCTTGAACAGCCTTTCTCAAAAGCAATCTCTCTGTTTCAATAACAGGAAATGATGTTTCCACTGTGATGCATCTCCTTTGCCTGACTGTTCACGAATGCTGGCAGAGCGGATATTAAAAGGTTTTTTTCAGCATTCAGACACACAGCAGTCTCTTTGATACGGAATTATTCGCCATGTTTTTACAATTATCCTTCTTTTTCTCTCTATTTCTAAGTTCCGCTGGTCAAAAAAACGGATTTCCTTCCATCCCAATCCACAATCGCGTTTGTTCAATTTCCCCTGCAAGTGAAATAAGCAAGTCTTCTCTTCCTTTAGGCGCTATAAACTGAACTCCAAGCGGGAGTCCCTGTTTTGTCATATGAGTCGGCACACTCATTGCAGGCTGTCCCGTCAAATTGGCCAGCTGAGTAAACGGCGTGTACGTCAAGCTTTTCAGGAACATATCGTAGACAAATGGAAGATGCTCGTCCTTATGGCGTTCGCTGATTTTCAGCAGCGTCTGAATTTCTTCTTCTGTTTGCATTAATTCTCCAATTTCCGGTGCGGCAAAGGCAGTGGCCGGTGTCAGATACAAGTCAAATGTCTCATGGAAAGCAGCCATTTGAGCCGCTGCGAAATCCCACTCTGCAAGACTCTTAGAAAATTCGGCCGCTGTTACAGAATGCCCGGCCGTACTCAGAACCCAGGTCACAATGTCCACATCATTCGCGGTAATCGGCCTCCCGAGCATCTTCTCAAGATCCAGGATCGTTGCCGACATTTCCCCATTGTTCATCGTATAATAATTTTCCATGAGCCTGACTCCGTCTATGCCATTGCCGCGTTCCTCTACTTGGTGCCCATTGCCCTCAAGCCATTCGACCATGCGATGAACGGCCTCTTCTGCTTCGCTGCTTACTTTTGTGCCAACTGGAGACTGGGTCTGAAAAGCAATCCGCAGCGACTGTTTTAATCCTGATTTCAGGGTGTCCGTGTATTTGCCTTCAAAAAGCGGTGTATGAAATGCTGCTTCCGGCTGAATCACTTGCAGTTGATCAAGCATCGCAGCACTGTCCCGCACTGATTTTGTCAGGACAAAATCAATGGATGCCCCGTGCCATTGCCTGCCCACACTTGGCCCGACAGGAGTTCTTCCTCTTGTAGGTTTTAATCCGAAAAGGCCGGTAAAAGAGGCCGGGATCCGGATGGAGCCTCCTCCGTCGCTTGCACCGGCTATCGGCACCATTCCTGATGCCACAGCGGCTGCTGAACCGCCGCTTGAACCGCCGGCTGAAAACTTTGTGTTCCAAGGATTTTTAGTTGCACCGTGCAGTTCTGGTTCCGTAATATTTCTCAAGCCGAATTCCGGTGTGTTTGTGTGGCCGATGAAAGTAAAACCTGCTTTTCTTAACCGCGCGACAAAATGGGAATCTCTTTTCGCTGTATGGTTTGTAAGAAGTTTTGAACCCGCAGTCAGAGGTTCTCCTTCAATTGCCTGTGAAATATCTTTCAGCAGCATTGGTACACCCGCAAAAGGCTGGGAACCATCCAGCTTCAGCTTCTTTATTTCCGCTTCTGTCTTTTCCTGCCTTGTTCTGACCACACCGTTTACTAGAGGATTGACATTTTCGATCTGTTTAAAAGCAGCAGCGGCCAGTTCTTCCGGGGAAACCTCTCTTTTTTTGACCAGTTCAGCAAGGCCGGTTGCATCGCAGGATGCGTATGTATGCAAATCCATCGTTTTTTTCATCTCCTGTCATTTTTATTTGTCATAGCATTCCAGTCAGCTCTTCTGACTCATTACCTTTAAATTCAACATAAAAAGGCTGCATTTCTTCGTTTAAGCAATATTCGATTCTCTGTCTGAAATTTTTCCAGGTGACCATTTCAAGTGCTATCTCAATCGGGAAATACCCTACTTCTAAACTCTCAGGACTTGTCTCGGGCTTTCCTCCAACCGGCTTTCCCTTAAAAAGTGTATTGCAGATTGAGCGGTCAACATTTTGAAAAATCCCGCAGAATTTCGTTACCTCAATGATAATTCCCGATTCCTCATGCGTTTCTCTGATGGCCGCTTCTTTCAGTGATTCCCCTTCTTCTACCTGTCCTCCGGGAATTTCCCATCCTCTTTTTGGTCCTTTTATCAGTAAGATTTCTCCCTGTTCATTTAGTACGATGGTCGCTGCGGAAACAATATGTTTTGGCGGCTGCATGACCGGTTCCCCCTCTATTATCATTTTTTCTTCTTCCAGAATTTTAACATGAATATCCAGTTTTGATTACATCGTGATAAAACTTTGAGTATTAAAAAAAACGGAAGACAGCACCATTATTACCATTTCAAAAAAACCAGATGCTGCATTTGCAGCAATCTGGTTTCTGATTAAAGCAGGTATTCATATCTTCTCTCAAGATAATTTTGAAAAAGAGTAAGCAGGGAGCAAATCCCCCAGTAGATGAATGCGACGAGAATATACATCGTCATATAGTCCAGCTCTCTTCCTCCAACGATTTTTGCCTGCTGGAACAGCTCAGGCACTGTAATCATTGCTGCTAAAGAGGAGGCTTTTGTTAAGTCGAGCAGTACATTCGACAGCGGCGGAAGCGCTATTCTAAAGGCTTGAGGAAGAATGATTCCTCTCATTGTCTGCCAGTACGACATTCCAAGCGAACTTGCTGCCTCCCACTGCCCCTTGTCAACAGATGCGAGTGCAGAGCGGTTGATTTCAGCCATATAGGCAGCACTGTTCAGACTGAAGCCAATCAGTGCTGCGGTTACCGCTGTAAACTCAATTCCGATGATCGGAAAACCGAAATACAAGATAAACAGAATCACCAGAATAGGAACGCCGCGCATAAATGAAATGTAGATTCTCGCAGGCCAGCTGAATACAGGAGATTTGGACGTTCTTCCTAAAGCAAGGAAGAAACCTAGCACCAAACCAATGCCCATGCTCACAAGCGAGATAAGCAGAGTGTTCCAGATTCCTTTCAATACAAAAGGAAAGGATTTGACGGCAAGCTCCCAGTCAAAGAGGTATTCCCATTGAATCGCATCCATTGCCGTCACCTGCCGCTACTTAAAATCAGCATCTGTTTCTTTTGAAACATCTGCCCCGTCAAAGAATTGCTTCGAGATTTTGGCAATCGTTCCGTCTTTAAGCATTTCGTTCAGTACAGTATCAATCTCTTTTTTCAGCTTGGCACTGTCTTTTTTCATAATGATGCCCTGGCTGACTGGATTGAATTTGATATCAGGATGAATGGTAATGTTCAAATCCGGAAAAGCGGCAACAGCCAAGCGCTGCAGATAATAATCATTTAAAATGACATCCGTTCTTCCAGTTGACACGTCACGCAAGTACTGATCATTTGTTGCATTGTCGTAAATGACTTCTTCAGCTCCGTACTCGCGGGCTACAGCCATATAAGTCGTTGTTGCTTCTCCTGCTGCTTTTTTCCCTTTCAGGTCTTCAAGTGATTTTATGCCCGAAAGATCATCTTTCCGCACCATAGCTGTCCCGTAAGAGTGTTTATAAGGCACGGAAAAGTCGAACTTTTCTTTCCGCTCATCAGTCATCGTAATATCATTTGCAGCAAGATCAACTTTGCCGCTTTGAACAGACGTCAGCATACCGTCAAACGCCATTTCTGAAAATTCAGCTTCAAGATCCATGCGTTTCGCCATTTCTTTGACCACTTCCACTTCAAATCCAGTCAGCTCATTTGTTTCTGAATCATGATAGGAAGCAGGATATAGCGTGCCGGAAGTTGCTACTTTCAGCTTGCCTTCTTCTTTAATTGTGTCCCAGGCTGTTTTTTCTTCCTGTTTTTCCTGAGAACTGCTGCAGCCTGCAAGCATAAATGCAAATGCCATTATTGCAAAAATGGCACCTGTTTTATTTAGTGAAAAAATATTCTTCATGCAAATCCACCTTTTTTCTATAATCCTATAAAAGATAGCATTACAGGATGAAATTCGCAATATTTATGATTGAACGTCTACCTTTTCACAGACCGTTCCAGAGCGTACAAATCCTCCTCCATAGACTGCATTCTCTGTTCTACCAGATTTTTCGCATCTTTTACAGCCTGATTATAAAAATGGGGACCGATGGATTCTTTAATGAATTCAAGCAGATTTTCAGCTGCTAGTTCACCAATTTCATCTCCATTTTCCCGATAATAATAGCGCTGAATATCTTCAATCATCATCATCTTCTGTTCTTTCGTAAATTGAATAAACACGGTCATCAGCCTTTCCTGAAATAGATTCAAGCCTGAGGATATCAGAAAATAAAGCAGATTGTCAGACTGTATTTTTTAGAAATTTTATGTACAAGGAAGGATTTCTTCGATGACAGACTCTCCATTTGTCCGCTCCTCATCCGTCCACTGCCATTTTTCAAAAAGCCTAATTCTTCCGTCAGCCAGCTTTTCAGGTGCAGAAAAGCATCGGCCTCCCCTGATCTGATTCTTATCATTAATATGATGATAGCTGAATTCGAGGGATCCGTCTTCCTTTACCAGCCCCATCAGCGACCCTTTAAGGATTTCCCCTCCCTCATATGATCCTGACAGAATGTTTCCTTCTTGCTTGTAAATAAAAATCGTCTTTGATGAAACTTCCCCATTATCAGAGTTTGATACAGCAGTAAAACGGCGGTTATCGTAGTTGATCATGAGCAGCATCCTTTCAGCATGTTTTTGCTATCGTATCATATTTCTTTCGTTTTAACTGAATTTTCCGTCTGGATATTTGTATAATAGAGGCACACGTTTTATTAGGGGGAAGCTATGAAAGAAATTGGAACAGGCATCATTGCCTCCATGTTTTTTGCTGTAACGTTTATCTTAAACCGGTCAATGGAGCTTTCAGGCGGCAGCTGGCTCTGGAGTTCGTCGCTCAGGTTTTTATTTATGATTCCGTTTTTGGTTCTCATCGTTGCTCTTCGAAAAAACAGCAGACAGCTCTTCTCTGAAATGAAGGATCAACCCTCTAAGTGGGTTCTTTGGAGCTTCACAGGGTTTGTGCTTTTTTATGCGCCCATCACATTTGCGGCTGCATACGGGCCCGGCTGGCTTGTAGCGGGCACATGGCAGCTGACCATTGTTGCCGGGACATTGCTTGCCCCGCTTTTTTATGAAAGTTCAGAAGGTGTGAAAAACAGGAGGAAAATCCCTCTGCCTGCCCTGGTCTTTTCTGTTATCATTTTTTCAGGAGTCGTTCTCATTCAGATGAAGCATGCATCAGGAGCTGGAAGCTGGGCCCTTTTGGCGGGTGTTCTTCCGGTTGCAGCAGCAGCGTTTGCTTATCCGCTCGGGAACAGGAAGATGATGGAAGTATGCGGAGGGAGGCTTGATACATTTCAGAGAGTGCTCGGGATGACACTCGCAAGCACTCCGTTTTGGATCATCCTGGCTGTATGCGGGTATGTCTCAACCGGCCCTCCCTCATCTGCTCAGGTCGTACAATCCTTTGTCGTGGCCGTCAGTTCAGGTGTAATCGCAACGACACTTTTTTTCATTGCAACAGACAGGTCACGCCATGATGAAGGCAAGCTTGCATCTGTTGAAGCTACTCAATCAACCCAGGTTCTTTTCGTCCTTGCCGGGGAAATGGTTCTTTTTTCAAGTCCTTTTCCCGAAGGCATTACCCTCGCCGGCATCGGACTGATTATAGCCGGAATGTTTATGCACAGATACTTTAATGAAGGCCGTTTGAAGAAAATCCTCTATTCACGTGCAGCTAAAAACATTTAAGTTGAATAAGAAGTCACTTTGCACCGCTTTTTGCGGTGTTTTTTGTCTCAATAAACAAAATAATAAATGACAAAATAACTGATAAAAAATAGGATAGACCCTACTAAGAACGGACTGACAATCAAATAATTTTCCTCGCGCCTGGGCTGGTAGCTTCCTGCCATCGCAGCGAAAACGGAGAACTCAGCGTTATTGGACAGGAATCCACCCGAAGAGCTTATGATGAAAGCAATAAACAGAAATATGAAGGAGCCAAAAAACATGGTTTCAGGAAAAGCCGTGTTCCATATAAGGATTGTTCCGGTTATTAATAGAGACTCGATGATCACTGTTAACAGAACAAAAAACAGGTATTTTTTCATTTTGCACCCCGCAGTCTTTGAATGACTTTATATACGAAGCAGCTTTATTAAAAGTTTCAATTTTCTAAAAATTTATAACCCACTCCCTGCAGATCTCTCCGATTATCCCTTCCAGTTGATGTACACCGGTATCCGTATTTGTCATAATCACTAAACCTTTTTCTAAAAACGGGTATGTTACCAGCATACATTGAAAACCGGCTCCCCAGCCTAAAGATGAGATTTCAATCCCTTTTTGGTTATGATCCAGAAAAACACCCAGCCCGGTCCATTCCTTGCATCCCTGGGATTCAATCACTTCCATCGCTTTATTTGCAGAAAGCTTGAGGCTGCTTTCACCTTTAATGGATTTCATTAGTTCTATCACTAAAAGAGCTAAATCTGCTGGTGTTGTCCACATTCCCGAAGCTGCAGGAAAAGGATAAACAGGATATTTTCCATTAACAAGAGCACCGCTTTTGCTGTGACCGCATGAGAAATTCCCTTCCTCTGCGGATGATACATGTATAACAAACGTGCTGTCCGACATATTTAAAGGGTGGAAAATAAGATCATGTACCAGCTTAGTGAAAGGTATGCCGGAAGCATCCTCTATTACGAGCTGTATGATACAGTAACCTGCGTCAGAATAGCAATACTCGCTCCAAGGCTCAACCTTCAGTTCAATAGGAGCTTTGCAATAGGGAGTCATACCTGCTAATAGCTCTGCTGTCTCAGGGCTGTCTGTCATTGAAATCCTTTCGGTAAAACTATCTGGAGGATCAATTACGCCAGACTGATGACAAAGCAAATTTCTGAGCGTCACTTTTTTCCTTTTCATAAACTCATGATCCGGAACTTTCCATGAAGTTAGTTTTTCATTTACATCTTCATCTAAATCAAGCATGCCTTGTTCTGTCAGGATCATCACAAGCATTGATGTTACAAATTTACTGATTGAACAAGCACTGAAAATCGTATTCCTTTTGACCATTTTATCCGTTCCCGCTTCAAGCAAACCGAAACATTCGGTGTTGCTTATACGGCCTTGATCAATAGATGCCAAGCTTAATCCAGTTATCTGATAATCAGCCATACGTTTTTGAATCTTGACACTTAGCGGCTTCACAATAATCCCCCCCATAGAAAATACCTCTAATTCCCAATTATACAATACTATCGTAAATACATGTCCTTACCGTGCTGTAAAATGGTTCTTTCCTTGTCCGTGAGACATGCAATCGATGCCAATATCCCAGCAGGAACCTCCTTTGCATGGAGATGCCCTTTTTTGACCTCGAAACGAAAAAAATTCATTCATCTAATAATTAACAATTTTTAACCGTGAAAACCGTTTAAAGCTCTGGCTCACGGGTATAAGGTTACCGTAATAAAAATACCGCATTTGCGAGGAGGAATGTGTCCATGACAAATCAAAATGACGGAAAGATGAGCCGCGAGGAAGCCGGAAGAAAAGGCGGGCAGGCAACCGCTGATGCACACGGGAAAGAATTTTTTCAGGAAATCGGCCAAAAAGGCGGAAGCGCCAATGCTTCCGGCCACCACGGGAATTCTGCAGAGAATCAGGGCAGCCAGGATGGTGATAACGGCACAATGAGCCGCGAGGAAGCAGGGCGTATGGGTGGACAGGCAACCGCAGATTCCCACGACAGAGACTTCTATCAGGAAATTGGCCGTAAAGGCGGTCAAACCTCTTCGTCACACAACAGCAATGAAAACCGAGACGAAAAAATGAGCAAAGCAGAAGCAGGACGCATGGGCGGAGAAAAAAGCAGGCGGTAAAACAACAGGCACCTCCACTTTCATGGAGATGCCTTTTTTTGACCATTATTGATCCGTAAGTTTTACATACCCAACCTCTTCAACCAGTTCCTGTCCCTGCGGCCCCTGCATCCATTGAAGGAATGGTTCAATCTGTTTGTTCTGATTGGATTTCAGCGTAATGGCATAGAGGGATGCAGTAAACGGATAGGTTTCATTGCTGATGTTTTCAGAGTCCGGCTTTATTCCGTTTACTCCAAGCAGCTTAATGTCTTCATTTTTCCTCATTCCTGTTGCAAAATAGCGGAAGGAAAAGCCGATGGCATTTTCAACATTTCGGTAATCTGCCACTTGTTCGATGATTCCCCCCATCCCCTGCACCACTTCTTCTTTCAGCGGTTTCTGAATGGGAGTGTTCCCCATAATTTTCTCAAGCAGCGTTTGGCTACCTGAATTTTTTGGGCGCTGAAAGGGCATGATTTCTTCCTTATTGCCTCCTGCTTCTTCCCAATTTTTGATTTCACCGGAGTAAATTTTCTTGATTTGTTCAATATCCAGGTTTTCCACTGGATTATCCGGATGAACAAAGAAAACAAATGCTTCTTTCCCGATTGGTGTCATGACAAGCTCTTTGCCGGTTTTTTCAGCCATCATTTGCTGTTCTTTAGAAGGCTCGGCACCAAAGTAAATATCAGCTTCCCCCGAAAGCAGACGCTCATATGCATAAATCGTATTCGTAAAACTGACGACCTCTTTCTCAGATGTCATGACGCTGCTGACATTTTTGTAGACTGAATTCGCAAAAGCAGAATAAACCGGATAAGCGGCTTCAGCTCCGTCAAGGACTGGCATTTCATCTGAGTTCTCAATGATGAACGTTGACTCGCCTTTTATAGTCGGAAGCTTGTGATAAGGATTAGTTACATCATAAGGCGTCAAATCTGTACTGGAATAGCCTCCTCCATGTTCATACCCGTAGGTAGGAAGTACGTTTTTGCTTCTTTCAGCATGTATGTAAGTGCCAGCACTTAAACTAATTACGATAACTGCAAACAGAGTAAATGCTTTTTTTGCAGCAGGAAACAAATTGTTTCGATGATTGCGCAGCATCAAAAGAATGCACGGGATGCTGAATGCCGTTCCATATGCAATAGGAGCCCAGAAAAGGGTACTCATTTCACCAGCGAAAGCTGACATGAAAAATCCCGGTGCATACGGCAAGTGCAAAACCCCATAAATTACCCAGCTGTCGTGACCGTAAAACCCTCCGCTGATCCACATGAAAATTGCCCATAGCAACGCTGTATAAGCAAGCGGAACAAAGGCGAGAAATTCTTGTCCCTGAACTCGATTTTTAAACCACCTGTACCCAAAGACGAGTCCTCCAATAGAAAAAACAGCGATGGATGAAAATAAAAATGAAGTGAACACCCGCCATCATAGAAATGACCACCAGCAGTGATAAACTAAATGGGACAAGCCCAAAATAGATAAACAGCTTTGCAGCTTTCAAATTCCTTCTCCTCACCTTCCTCTTGTTAGTGTAATTTTACACTTTAATCCTATTTTTTACAATATATTTTTTTTAGAATTTAAAAAAATGCCCTTCACTTAGAAGGACACCGTCATAGTATTTCAGCTCTGTTTTTTTGCGAGTTCTTCTTTGCTGATTAATTCCGAAGCTGGTACGTCCAGCACGGTTGAGAGTTTTAAGATGGTTTGCGTATCAGGGATTTTTTCCCCTGCTTCATACTTTTCAATGGTCTGACGCCCTAGTCTCGCTTTAAAAGCAAGCTCCTCCTGACTCATCTTCTTCTGTTCGCGGTAATGCTTTAATTGCTGGTGAAAAGCAGCCATCATCCATTCCTCCCTAAAATCATCCAATTTTATACTTTTAGTGTATCACTGGAGCATCCATTTGCACCATTGTAAACGTGAACATTATGTTACTAAAATGCACTAATATTCTTCCGCTTTAGGGGCAATCTAATTGGGAATAACCAATACAGGAGGTTTACGATGAAAAATAAATGGCTAGTACTCATCATGGGTGTCCTTTTTTCAGCATTTATGATGGCAGGCTGCAATGCAAATGACGATCAGGATCCGGCACCGCCTGAAAACCAGCAGGAAGAAGAACAGGATCAAATGGATGAAAACAACGAAGATGAAAATGCACCAGGCATGGATGAAGATGATACAATGATGAAAGATGATGAAAAAGACGCAGATCCGGACCCTGAAGATCCAATTGAAGATCCGGAAGATATGAATGATAAAGACCGCAAAGACGACTGAGTCGGGAAAAGCCTTCTGCTGAAGGCTTTTTTTGTGGCTGATTTTAGGTGGAAAACTGCGGGATTTTTGGTGCCCTGTATTTTCGACCGGTGGATTTATAGGGCAGCATTTTTCCTTTTTGGTGACCTGTATTTTGGATTGGCGAATTTATAGGGTAGCATTTTTCCTTTTTGGTGCCCTGTATTTTGGAACGATGAATTTATAGGGCAGCATTTTCTCTTTTTGCTGCCCTGTATTTTGGTCGAGCTGACATATAGGGTCCATTCTCCATTCTGATGACTCCGCCAATACTCTCTTCTCCATCCTATTTCACGCAAAAAAGACAGGGTTTTCCCTGTCTTTTCGTCAGTCGTGAAAATTAGTTCCGTCTGTTACTGCTTTTACTGTCCCGGTCCGGACAACAAAGTCTCCGAAGTGTTCTCCCGGCTCCCGCTCTTTTGCAAATTGGGCAATCAGGACGCGAAGTTCGCTGAGAATTTCTTCTTCTCCGATGTTTTCGCGGTATAATTTGCTCAGTCGGCTGCCGTCGAATGCGGCACCGAGATACATATTATATTTTCCAGGCGCTTTTCCGATAAAGGCAATTTCACCGAGGGCGTGGCGGGCACATCCATTTGGACAGCCTGTCATGCGGATCGTGATTTCTTCGTTGCGCAGTCCGTTTTCATCCACAATTTCTTCAATTTTGTCGATCAGTCTCGGCAAATATCTCTCTGCTTCTGCCATGGCAAGGCCGCACGTTGGAAGAGCCACGCAGGCAATGGAGCTGCGGCGCAGTGCAGAATAGTGTTTGCCGTCTGTTAAGCTGTACTTCTCCATAAGCTCATTTATTTTTTTCTTTTGCTGAGATGACACGTTTGAAATGATCAAGTTTTGGTTAGGCGTCAAACGAATGTCGCCCTTAAGCACCTTTGCAATTTCGCGCAGGCCAGTCATCAGCGGGTACCCGTCGTAGTCAGCGATGCGGCCCCCTTCTACAAACAGCGTGAAATGCCATTTGCCGTTCCCGCCTTTTACCCAGCCGTAGCTGTCGCCATTGCTGTCAAAACGGAAATCTTTTGCTGCGCCGAGCCTGTAGCCAAGACGGTTCTCAAGTTCTTCTTTCACATTCTGAAGACCTAAACGATCGACCGTATATTTAAAACGGGCATATTTTCTGACAGACCTGTTTCCGTAATCACGCTGGATAGTAATAATTTTTTCAGCCACATCAACAAGTCGATCCGGGGCAACAAAACCGATGACTTTTCCAAGCTGCGGGTATGTTGCCGTATCCCCGTGAGACATGCCCATTCCTCCGCCAATGACAACATTGAAGCCTGAGAGCTTATTATCTTCAACAATAGCAATAAACCCAAGGTCCTGAGAGTAGACATCAATATCATTTGACGGCGGTACAGCAATCCCGATCTTAAATTTTCTCGGCAGGTAAAGCGGGCCATACATTGGCTCGACTTCTTCTGCATCGGGGGTGCCTGCTACCTTTTCTTCATCAAGCCAGATCTCATGGTAGGCTCTGGTGCGAGGAAGAAGGTCATCGCTCAGTTTTCTTGAAAGCTCGTACACTTCAGCATGAAGGTCAGATTGATAAGGGTTGACATTGCACATGACGTTCCGGTTTACATCTCCGCAGGCGGCGATTGTATCCAGCATGGAAGCGTGGATTTCCTGAATCGTCTTTTTCATGTTCCATTTCAGAATTCCGTGCATCTGGAAAGTCTGGCGAGTTGTCAGTTTAAGCGTGCCGTTTCCGTATTTTTGGGCAAGCTCATCCATGACCAGCCATTGATCCGGCCTTGCGACTCCCCCTGCCATGCGGACGCGCAGCATAAACTGATAGGCAGGCTCAAGCTTTTGTTTCTGGCGCTCGTTCCGAAGGTCGCGGTCATCCTGAAGATAACTGCCGTGGTGCTTCATCAGGCGATTATCATCGTCGGGAATACCGGCGGAAATGCGCTCCTGCATCACTTCTGCGAGTGTCCCGCGCAGATAATTGCTTCGCTGTTTAATATCTTCTACATCACTCGGAGGGCCTTCAGGCGCACTCAGTACTTTATTTGACATGATGGTATACCCCTTTCAATCGTTCTCAATAGACGTCGCGCTGATAGCGTTTTTGCTGCTGCATGCCGGCAAGAACTTCTTCCGCTGCCGCGCGGCTCATGCCGCCCTCATTTTCAATAATGCTGATAAGCGTGCTGTGAACATCATGGGCCATGTGTTTTTCATCTCCGCAGATGTAGACATATGCCCCTTCTTTAATCCAAGCGTACAGCTCTTTGCTTTGCTCAAGCATGCGGTGCTGAACATACACTTTTTCTGCTGTATCCCTTGAAAAAGCGACGTCCATTCGTGTCAAACTACCATTTTCAAGAGCCTTTTGCCATTCCGTCTGATAAAGGAAGTCTGTGACAAAGTGCTGATCGCCAAAGAACAGCCATGACTTCCCTCCTGCTCCTGTTTCTTCTCTTTCCTGAATGAATGAACGGAACGGGGCGATGCCTGTTCCGGGTCCGACCATAATGACCGGCACATCAGGATTCTCAGGCAGCTTAAAATTCTGGTTTTTCTGTATGTATACAGGGAGGGTATCGCCGGGCTGAAGCCGCTCGGCTGTTAAAATGGAGCATACCCCGCTGCGCTTTCGTCCGTGTGTTTCATACCTGACTGCGCCGATGGTCAAGTGCACTTCATCGGGATTTGCCGTCAGGCTGCTCGCAATCGAATAAAGGCGCGCCGGCATTTTGCGGAGGTTTTGAACAAATTCCTCTGCCGAAACAGTCCAAGGACCAAAATCTTCAATCAGATCAACAAGGTCGCGGCCTTCAATATACGCTTTCAGTTGATCTTCTTTACCAGGTGAAACAAGCTCCTTAAGCCCGCTGTGATCCGATACGCCTGCCAGTTTTTCTAAAAGCGGCTTTGAAAGCACAGTTATTTCAAAATGAGTTAAAAGGGCGTTCCGCAAGGACAAACGGTCTCCCTGTTTATTGATCATCACACTGCTCTCGGGATCCCATCCCGTTTTTTCAAGCAACAGATCAACTAGCACGGGATCATTCTCGGGATAAATGCCAAGACTGTCTCCGGGTTCATATGTAAGACCTGAGCCTTCAAGGGACAATTCAAGATGACGGGTTTCCTTATTTGACCCGCGTCCATTTAAATTGATGTTTTCAAGTACTTCTGCACGGAAAGGATTTGTGCGTGAGTAGGCAGAAGGCTGTGCTGATACAGCAGAAAGTTCAGCAGCAGGAGCTGCATTGTCCCCCTGCTTCTCTTTTAAGCTAGTAATCACACCGCTGATCCATTCTGCAGCCGGCTCATCAAAATCAAGATCGCAGTCAGTGCGCGGAAAGATTCTCGTTCCGCCCAGTTCTTCCAGCTTCCCATCAAAGTCTTTGCCGGTCTGGCAGAAAAATTCGTACGAACTGTCACCAAGTGACAGAACGGAAAAATTCAGGCCATCAAGCTTAGGTGCCCTTCTTCCATGCAAAAACTCATAGAATGAGAGTGCATTGTCAGGCGGAGTTCCCTCACCGTGTGTACTGACGACAATCAAGAGGTTTTTTTCTTTTTTCAGCTGATTCGGTTTATAATCGTTCATAGAAGAAATAGTTACTTGAAAGCCTTGTTCGGACAGTGTTTTTGCTGCGTTTTCAGCAAGGCTTTGTGCATTTCCAGTCTGTGAGCCGTATAGAACGGTCACTTCTTTTGAAACGGGTGCTGTGTTTTGAACAAGTGCCGACTCTCCTGCCTTAGGCGCCAGAACACCAATAGGTCCAGCAGCCTGTGCGGCTGTCAAATATCCCGTCAGCCAGATCTTCTGTGTTTCTGATAATGTTGGCAGAAGGCGGTTAAGAAGCTCTGCCTGCTCCTGATTAAACGGACTGTTACTTACCTGAAGTTGCAACGATACCCACCTCGCAAACGAATTTGGAACTGCCAATACAATTAACCCTATACGCAAAGTCGGTTTTATGACTTTGTTTTATAAAGCTTTTATAAAAAAATACTATTTCTACTTTACCTGAAAACAGAAAATTAGTAAAATACATTTAATTTATGATGATTATTAAGATTTCTAATGATAAGGTGGCTTTCTATTTTGCACTATGATGCTTTGAAAACATTTATTACTCTTGCAGAGGTGAAAAACTTTACAAAAACAGCAGAAACTCTCCGCATGTCCCAGCCGAGCGTCAGTCTTCATATTAAAAACCTTGAAAAAGAATTTGAGACAAAGCTTTTTATCCGGTCTCCCAAGTTTCTTCAGATTACCCCAACGGGCGAAATTCTGTATGACCGTGCAAAAAGGATGATTTCTTTATATGAACAATCCAAACAGGATATTCTCGAACACCAGAATGCCATCCGCGGGGAATTGAAAATTGGCGCAAGCTTTACAATTGGAGAGTATATCCTCCCTTCCCTGCTGCTTGATCTGCAAAAAGATTATCCTGAGCTTGAACTGCAGGTACTGATCGGAAACACACAGGAAATTGTACAAAGCGTGCGCATGCATGGGGTCGATATTGGTCTCATTGAAGGGCATACGAACGAAAGTGAACTTTCCGTCCACCCGTTTATGCAGGATGAGCTTTTTATCGTTGCCTCCATGGATCATGAGCTTGGTCTGAAAAAAGAGGTCACTTTTGCCGACTTGCACAACCAGCCGTGGGTCACCCGCGAAGTTGGTTCAGGTACACGTGAATATTTAAATCACGTCATACGGACGAACGGCCTTAAAGTAAAATCACTGCTTACCATCAGCAGCAATCAGGGAATAAAAGAAACGCTAATGAACGGAACGGGCCTGTCCTTTCTTTCAAAAAGCGTCATTGAACGGGATGTTGCAAATAAAGACCTTTCAATTATTCATATGAAAAATCAGCGGTTTACAAGGACTCTTTCCTACCTGTACTCGCCTGTTAGTGAAGATAAGAAGATAGTGAAAACGTTTATTAATTCACTAAAGAACAAGTGGCCGGATGAGATGAGGCTGGCAAAAAAATAACGGCGAGTGAGTAAGACCGGAATTCAAGTTTTGCGCCATACGAAAAAGGCCCAGCATGTGCTGGGCCTTTTTGCTAATTCTTCTTTTTATTGAAAAACAAAGCAGCTATAAGACTCAGCATACAGCTGAGCATCAGGGTCATTGTAAAATACAGCGTCAGCAGCACATCATTCAGATCCTTGTCATTTCCCTGTAAAAAGGTTGGGATGACGTATACAAGAGCTGCTAAAATGGCGAGTGTCACAGGCGGTATAAACCTTCTGCTATAAGGAAGTTTCAGAGTAAGAAAGACCGAAGCCGCCATAACCAGAAGCGGAAGGCCTATACGAATAAAATTTGACATGAGTTCAGAATCCACTTGCACACCCTCCTTTCTGTTAATTCGGTTCTACATGTACATGTACATTGTACACTTCATGCTTCTTCATTAAAATCGTTTCGACTTTTGTAGAAATATCGTGTGCATCACGGATATCGAGATTGGAATTCACCAGGATCACGATGTCTACTACTGTATTGTTTCCATAATTTCTCGCCTTAATTTCCTTTACCCCTTTAACCCCGTACAGAGAAAGGGCCGTTTCTTTAAAAGCCTCTATTTCCTCTTCGTCAAATCCATCCGTTAAATGGTGCGAAGCTTCCCTGAAAATATCCCATGCTGTTTTGCAGATCAGTAATCCGACAATGACGGCTGCAGCCGGATCCAGCCATGGAAGGGAGAATTGAGAGCCGATAATGCCAATCGCAATCCCAATACTGACCCATGCATCTGACAAATTATCTTTCGCAGCCGCAGTCACTGCCTGGCTGTTAATTTTTTCTCCAAGCCTTTTATTGTAACGATAAACAAGATACATAACGGCAGCACTGAATAAACCGGTCCATGCCGAGATCATGTCCGGTGATTCCTGTTTCCCTTCAAACACTGACAATACAGCTCCGTACAATACTTGAAGTCCTACGGCCATCATGATAAAAGATGCGACAAGCGACGCAACTGTCTCCGCTTTCCAGTGGCCGTATGGATGATCTTTGTCGGCAGGCTTCTGTGACAGCCGAAGCCCTATGAACACAGCAACTGAAGCAACGATATCTGTTGCGTTGTTTAAGCCGTCCGCTTTAAGTGCCTCAGAGTTCGCTGAATATCCGATCAGCAATTTCAGAGCCGATAAGCACAGGTATGCAGCAATGCTGATGATCGCTCCCCGCTCGCCTTTTTTTAAATCTGCATATTTTTGTTGTTCCATCAAATGATCCTCCGCGTTTTCGTTCCTTGAACATCTTACCAGTCAAGGTTTGAGTGAGTCTACAGCAACCTTTTTTCGCGGTTCAACAAGAGTAACAAATGTCTAAAAAAGTTTGCTCAGACAAACTTTTCTTCTTTTGCACATCTATTTCTTTCGTAAGACGAAAGAACTTTCTCAAATCTAGGCAAAAGGTTGGCAATACCATTAAAATCCACTATTTTTCTGAACCTATAGCGTCATTTCTGTCAAAAAACAAGGAATACCCTCACTTATTGCAGAAAATTCTGATTGTTCAACAAAAAATGAAGAGGTGAGCTTATTTGAAGAAGAAAACATTTGTTAAAGCAGCAGGTACAGCCTTGATGGCAGCTGCACTCGTCTTTCCGCAGGCAGGCAGTTTCGCTCCGCCTTCACAAGCTGCAGCAGAGACGCTTGAGACACAAGGGTTTATAAGCTATGCAGAGCTTCAGAAAAAACTGAGACAGCTAGAACAGACAAGCGGAGGAAAAATTTCAGTTGATGTTGCCGGATCTACCAACCAGGGACGAGAAATATATACAGCAAGGGTTGGCACTGGAGATAAAGTACTGCTAGTTCAAAGTGAAATTCACGGCAATGAAAAGACCGGTACAGTGGCGCTTTTGAACATCCTTCAAAAGATCGGATCAAGCAATTCGGAGGCAGCAAAGAAAATACGTGAAGAGATGACGATTGTTGCCATTCCGATGATGAATGCAGATGCTTCTGAACTCGACCGCCGCGGAAATGACATGAGCTGGTCGGAGGTTACGGAGCAATACCCGCAATTAAGTTCAGCAACCCCTTCCTGGAATTACTATACAAGGGTTCTCCAGGGGGATGACTATGCAGCTAATCCGGGCTTTGATGTAAACCGCGATTTCCACCCTGATTTAGATTACGTTGCTAATGCAGCAGATTTTCCTGGAGCTTCCAACAAACCTGGCTGGTACATCACGCCTGAAGCCCAGACTGTACGAGACGTCTATAAAGATCTGATGGAAGAATTCGGAAAAGTAGATGTCTTTATGGACATGCATCATCAGGGCTTCCCTTATGTCGGGGATACAGGTGAAATCGCTACAATGTCCATTTCCGCTCAATTTGTACCTGATCCGGCAACTCCTGAAGGAGATAAATATGCCCAATACGCGAACGGGTACGATTATGATTTTTCAAGGCAGCTGAATGTTGCCGTCTATGATGCCTTGCAGGCAAAAGGAGATTCCGTATTTACAAACATTTCACTCTATCAGCAGGATCTCGACCTTCCTGGAACAGCTCTTGGGTCCTTTGCATTAAACGGAAGCGGAACCGTTCTTTTTGAAGTCAAAGGCCAAACACAGAACTTTGGCCAAAAGCAAAAAGGGATGCTTGTCAAAACGGTTGAAACCGGATTAATGGGCGTAATCAACGGTGTAACTGACGGCACCGTATACTCTCTCGATCCTGAAAAGTATGAAGAAATTCCGGAATCCACTTATTAATATACGCAAAAGAAAAATCCGAACTTGTATGGAGTTCGGATTTTTCTTTTGGAAACGGGATGTGTTTCCTGCTTTGTACGTTTATGACCCTTCAGCTCACTCAGTCCAGCATGAAGGGTCATTTCACGCCTGCTTATGACCACTCAGCTCACCCTGCCCTGCATGAAGGGTCATATCATGCTCGCTTATCACCACTCAGCTCACCCTGCCCTGCATGAAGGGTCATATCATGCTCGCTTATGACCACTCAGCTCTCTCTGCCCTGCATGAAGGGTCATATCATGCTCGCTTATCACCACTCAGCTCACCCTGCCCTGCATGAAGGGTCATATCATGCTCGCTTATGACCACTCAGCTCACTCCGCCCTACATGAAGGGTCATTTCACGCCTGCTCATGACCACTCAGCTCACTCCGCCCTGCATGAATGACTCCTACAGCCAGCAATCAGACCCTAACTGCCTCCTGATCTTCAAAGTCAAACTCCACTTCAAAACCGAGGTCTTTCAGCATCTCATGGTCACTCGTGCTTTCTTGTCCCCTGGTTGTTAAATAGTCTCCCACAAAGATCGAGTTGGCTGCATAGAGCCCAAGCGGCTGCAGGGATCTTAAATTGACTTCTCTTCCTCCGGAAATACGGATTTCTTTCGTCGGATTGATGTAGCGGAAGAGTGCGAGCACCTTCAGGCAATACCTCGGGTCAAGTTCATCCGTTCCTTCAAGCGGAGTACCGTCAATGGCGTGAAGGAAGTTTACAGGAATACTGTCTGCGTCTAGTGCGCGCAGGCTGAATGCCATATTGACGACATCTTTTTTTGTTTCTCTCATGCCGATGATCACACCCGAACACGGAGAAATACCGGACGCCTTTACAGCTTCAATGGTTTGTACGCGGTTATCATATGTATGCGATGTTGTAATAGATTCGTGGTGCTCTTTTGATGTATTAATGTTGTGGTTGTAGCGGTCGACTCCGGCTTCTTTGAGGCGTTCTGCCTGTCCCGGCTTCAACAGCCCAAGGCACGCACACACCTTAAGACCGAATTGATCTTTGATGTCTTTTACGGCTGATACAACTGTGTCCAGTTCTTTTTCAGAAGGACCTCTTCCGCTCGCAACAATGCAATAGGTTCCGACCTTCAGGTTATAGGCGCGTTCTGCTCCTTCTAAAATGCTTTCTTTGTTCATCATCCTGTACTTTTCAATAGGTGCCGTTGAAATGCTTGACTGAGAGCAATAGCCGCAGTTTTCAGGACAAAGTCCTGATTTCGTGTTTACGATCATGTTCAGTTTTACTTTTTTCCCGTAATAATGCTTTCTGATCAAAAATGCTCCATGAAGAAGACTAAGAATCTCATCATCTTCGCTTGTTAAAATTTCAAGTGACTCTTCCTCTGTTAATACCTTGCCGTTTATGACTTCATTTGCAAGCGTTGACCAATTCATTGCATTCCCTCCATCTCGTCGTTCTCTTCCATCGTAAAGAATAGCAAGGATTTGTGTCAACTTATTTTTAATTCGGTTAACAAATTTATGTAAACGTTCTTAAAACGTTCAATATATACAAATTATTACATTTATATGAATGGTACGATTAAATCAGCCAATCATTAGGAGGAAAAAGATCATGCTAAAAAGAATGATGAATACTCCAAAGAAAAAAACAGCCGTTTTTTTTGCTCTATACGCAGGTCTAATGGCGTGGCTGATTCTTATGGCCGTAAATTTCACCACAGTTAATGAACAGAAGACTGATTTTGCAGGAGAATTCGCCGAGCAAGTCAAGGTACAGGAAGCTAAAAGAGAAGAAGAGAAAAAGCGGGAAGATAAGCCTCTTTGGGAAGTCTCTGATCGAACAGCCATTATCGCCGTTACAGCTGGAGCAATCGCAGATATCCTGGTTGTTTTATGGTGGGCAAGAAGAGAAAACAGACGTATGGATGAGAAGCAGGATGTACCGGCTAAGAAAAGATGGCGGGACAGCAAATGGTTCTGGTACATCGCAGCAATGGGTGTTATTCAGCCCTCAGGCAGCCGCTACATCATTAATTGGAAAAACATGATTGCCTCCGCGGTACTAATTCATGTACTTCTTTATTTGCTTATCAAAAATGCATAAAAAAAGAGAGGTTTCCCCCTCTCTTCTCAGCTCTCTAATGAATTCTGGATTTCATATTCTTCTTTTTTCTCTTCCATCCAGCCAGTATAGGCTGTCTGCATTTTCTGATCGAAAAGGGCTTCCTTGATTTCCTCTTTTTTCTCAGCATATACTGCCGGGACTGCCGCTTTTTTGTCTTCGAATTTGATAATGTGGTAACCAAACTCTGTTTTTACAGGATCACTTATTTCCCCTTCTTTCATAGAGAAGGCTTTTTCTTCGAATGCTGCCGTCATCTCGCCTTTTGCGAAATAGCCAAGCTCTCCGCCATTGCCGCTGTTAGAGGTATCTGTTGAATATTCTTTGGCTAGCTCCGCAAAATCAGCTCCTCCATCAAGTTTGCTTTTGACTTCTTTTGCTGCCGCCTCATCTTCCACTAAAATATGGCTTGCATTTACTTGTTCTGGTTCAGAAAGACTTTCTTTGTTTTCTTCAAAATAGGTTTTCATCTCATCTTCCGAAATGTCAATCTCAGGCTCGAGCAGTTTTTCAATTTTTAAATTTGTTTTCAGTTCCTCTTTTACCGCCTCTGCAGAACCGCCGGAAGCCTCAATCTGCTGGAGAAAGGCCTCTTCTCCCCCGTACGATTCCACGATTGTTTGATACTCTTTGTCAACATCTGCATCAGATACTGTAATCTTCTTTTTTTCCGACTCCTGATTGATGATTTCTTCTGTAATTAAGTAGTCTACAAGCTTAGATCCGCCCTGATCTGCAAGCAGCCCGTAAAGCCTGTCCTGACTGATTTTTTCGCCGTTCACACTGGCTACAGCCCCGTCGTCATCCGCAGAACCGACAGCCCAGCCGATTCCCCCGCTGAGCAGACCTGTCATTAAAAAGGCGTACGTCAGTTTATTTGCAAGTATGTTTTTCATTTTGATAACTCCCAACTATTTTCTTCCTATCTTTTGCTGAACACCTTCCAGTATAACGGGCAGTTATGAATAAACTATGAACAAAGAGAGAAGAAGATATGAAAGTGATATTCCAAAGATTCCCTTCGTTATTTAGAAGGAGATTATCAAACCATAAGAGATAACTACGTTCCGGGAGTTTTTTTATGCTGAGAAAAATGATGATTATGTTTGGAGTATGCATTTCACTGGTGATTTGCACTTTTTTCATTCTTCAGTGGGATGTAAAAAGCGGATATAAGGACTATACCAATGAACACGGCATGATTAAAACCCCCGTATACCACGGGGATCTGACCCTGTTCCCCGAAGGTGACAGCCTTTATAAATCACTCTTTCAAGATATTAAAGAAGCTGAAAACTACATTTATATTCATTTTTTTATCATCAGGGACGATCCTGTCAGCCTGAACTTCTTGTCCCTTCTTCAAAAAAAGGCCGAAAACGGAATAGATGTGATGCTTTCTGTCGACCGCATCGGCGGAAAAGAGATCAACAGGAAAATAATTAATCGCCTTGAAGCGAGCGGTGTGCACTTCACGTTCAGCAGGAAAACCGGAATCACTCATCCTTTTTACAGAATGAATCACCGCAATCACAGAAAGCTTGTCATTATTGACGGAAGGGTGTCTTATTTAGGCGGATTCAATATGGGAGAAGAATATCTGGGCCAGGATAAACGCTTCGGGTACTGGCGGGACTATCACCTGCGGATTGCCGGTGAAGGCGCGTATGAAGTGGAGGAGCAATTTTTGAAAGACTGGGAAGAAGACACCGGGCAGAAAAGGCCTCCTAAAAAACATCAGCCTGTCCGGACGGACGGTTCTGAATATCGGCTGTTTTTCTCAACCGGAGGAGAATGGGAAAAAGAACTCCTGTCTTTAATAAGAAGTGCAAGAAAACAGCTTGTTATTGCAACTCCCTATTTCATACCAAACAATGAGATGATGGATGCGCTGATTGATGCGCGGAAAAATGGCGTCAAAGTTGAGATCCTCGTCCCTGACCATACAGACGCATGGTTTACAAAGCCTCCAAGCTATCCAAAAACAGAAAAGCTGTTAAACCGCGGCGTGGATATTTATTTGTATACAAAAGGATTTTTTCATGGGAAAGTGATGCTGATTGATGGTAAAACGGCGAATATCAGCACAGCAAACTGGGATCCGCGGAGCTTTTATTTAAATGATGAAGCGAGCTGCCTGATCTACGACACAGAAGTCATCAAGACCATTTCAGCTGAGATTGAAGAGGATAAAAAAAACAGCCGGAAGCTGAACGAAGCGATTATAAAAGAAATTCCATCCTGGGAGCGTTCATTTATGAAAACCCCAGAATGGATTTATTATTATTTTTAAGCTGGAACGCGTGATGGTTTTCTTTTTCCTAAAACCAGCCCAACAGTAGCTCCCAGTAATGCCGGAACAAGCCAGCCAATGCCTTCGCCGTAAAGCGGAAGGTAGCTTAGGGCAGGTGTCAGTGCTTCACTGAGAAATGTTTGATTAACTGTATCCGCCAGACTGAAGAGGCCTGTGAAAAGAACCGTAGTTACATAGATGTAAGGACTGTTTTGGATGAAAGAATGAACCAGTGCAAGAATGATCAGCACGATGGCAATTGGGTAAATCATGCCCAGTATCGGCACAGAAACGGTCAAAATCTGAGTCAGTCCAAGATTTGCAACGGCTGTGCTTGCCAGACATAAAATCAATACCCATACCTTATACGGCACTCTAGGCACAGCCCCTGCAAAAAACTGGCTGCACGATATCACAAGCCCAATGGATACGCAGAAACAAGCCAGTGTAAAGACAAGCCCAAGTATGACGCTGCCGCTTGTACCGAACAGGCTCGTCATAATATTCGTCAGAATCTGGGCGCCGTTTTCAGATGTTCCAAGAGATGCGCTCGCTGCACCCATTGTGCCAAGAAGAATGTAGATGATGGTTAAAAGCAGGCCTGCTCCCATTCCTGCAAACATCATATAGCGGGAAAGTGCTTTTTCATTTGTTACACCCTGTGATCTGATAGCAGTTGCTATCACAATACCGAAAGCAAGCGCGGCCAGTGCATCCATCGTCAAGTATCCATCAAGAAACCCCTGAAAAACAGGACTCGAGCCATAATTGCCTGATGCCTGTCCACTTTCTCCAATCGGTGTAATCAAAGACTTCACAAAAATAACCAGAATCAGCGTCAGCACAATCGGCGTAAGCAATTTTCCGAATAAGTCCACAAGCTTAGAAGGGGACATGCTGAGCCAGTACACTAAGCCAAAAAAGACCGCTGTATAAATGAACAGTGCTGCAGGAGCACCCGCAGCCTCAGCGGGAAGAAAAGGCGCTGCCCCCATTTCAAAAGCTAAGCTTCCGGCTCTTGGAATCGCAAGTCCAGGTCCGATCGAAACGTAAATAATAAACGGGAAAATAAGGGCAAATACAGGGTGAACCCTTGTATTTAATTCATGAAAGCTCCCTGCTTTA
The DNA here is from genome assembly GCF_016839225.1 of Metabacillus sp. cB07. Classification (NCBI taxonomy): domain Bacteria; kingdom Bacillati; phylum Bacillota; class Bacilli; order Caryophanales; family Bacillaceae; genus Metabacillus; species Metabacillus sp. cB07. Next base: position 2,324,886 of record NZ_CP069296.1, read on the forward strand.
GCAACTGCGATAACCCCGAGAATGGGAAGACCCACCGCGGAAAGAATAAAGCCTGCAAGAGAAGGCCAAAGATTGTCCCCTGCTGCCTGTCCAAGAAAAGCCGGGAAGATTAAGTTCCCTGCTCCAAAAAACATGGAAAATAACATAAGACTGATAAACATGATCTGTTTTGCTGAAAATTCCTTTGCCATACAAAAACTCCTTTAAGATGAAGGTTCTATGATGAAAATAATAGTTCAAAGTATAACAGCTAAAAAATTGATTGACTAGTTCCTTTTTTCAGCATTTTTAAGCGCCTTTTATCAAACCTTGTTCTATAGGCAATGAATGCGTTTACCTTCATTTTATAAATTTTTTCCAAAAGAAAAAACAATACTTGATCGTATTGTCTCATTTGAATGGAACTGTTATTTTCTGAGCTTTGCTTTCTGTTTTCTGATTGGCATTCAGCACATCGCTAGTCAGCATCGTGACACTTTTAACAGGCTCTTCGGAATGTTCCAGAATAAATCCGATGTTACCCTTTTTGGTCTGATTTGCCCCAAGTTCACCGTTTAGATCTTCAAGGTAAATATCGGATTCCCAGTCACACCGCTGGCCGCTGTTTGTTTCCAGCATAGCAACAGGTGAGAAGTAGACGGGCTGATCTGACGTGTTTTTCACTTCTACCTCCGCTTTGATGATGTCAAACGTTTCATCATGTGTGAATGTGTGAAAAAAATCAATCATGCTGTAGGCAGGTGTATGCTCGATAATTTTCACATCTTTAATCGTCAGTTCCACATCGCCTGCTTTAATTGTCTGATTCAGGCTGCTGATGGCTTTCAGCTCAGCTGCGCCTTTGTCATCTTTCACGGTTTGACCCGGTTCAAGGAGTGAACGGTCATCCGTTATCTGCGGGTTTGGTACGTAGCTGTCTTCAGCGGCTTTTTGATTAGAGGGTGATGGTGCGGCCGTTTCAGTCTTCTGTTCTTGTTTCTTCTCAATTTGGGCAGGTTCTGTCGCCTGTGCAGAACAAGCAGAAAGTACGATTGTCAGAGATAGCAAAAGCCATGCATGTTTCATCGTGTAGTCCCCTTTCTCCATTTGCCAATCTGCCGGCATGAACACAGACTCCGCCGCCCATGCGGCAGAGTCGTGATACAGCCTGGTTATTTCTTTTTGCTTTTTTCTAGGATATCAAAGATGATTTCTGCGTGATCTGTGTTGTCTTTATGACCGGCGAACAATTCTTTACCTGGTCCGTAAGCAAAGACAGGAACGTCTTCCCCTGTATGTCCGTCTGTCGTCCAGCCTGTATTGGAGCGCTTATTAAAGATGGCTTCTATCGCATTATCAACACGGAGAATTCCTTTATCTTTGTCTGCTTTCCCTTTTTCTGCTGCATCTTTGACAGCATTGATTTCTTCTGCCGTCAGTTCAAGATCGATATACTGTTTTAACGTTTTTTCAGGATCTGCGCCTTCTTCAACGATTTGGGAAGCCATAAAGTCAGGTGTGCGCTTTGCAGCTTTGATCGGCTCTCCAAACCAGTTGTAATCACCGTCAGCTCCGATTGAATAACCGCCAGTTGAATGGTCTGCTGTAGCCACAACAAGGGTATGCTTGTCCTTTTTGGCAAATTCAATCGCTGCTTTGTAGGCTTTTTCAAAATCCTGCATTTCACTCATGGCTCCTACAATATCGTTGTCATGTCCGGCCCAGTCAACCTGGCTTCCCTCAACCATCAGGAAAAACCCGTCTTTATCTTGATTTAGTCTTGAAAGAGCTGAACTGGTCATGTCTTCAAGAGAAGGTGTTTCTTTTTTGCGGTCAATCATTTTTGGAAGGCCGCCATCCGCAAACAGTCCAAGAACCTGCTGATTTTTATCCTTCATCATTTCTTCTTTCGATGTCACATAGCTGTACCCGTCTTTCTGGAATTCTTCTGTAAGGTTGCGGTCAGCCCGGTCAAAGTTGCTTAAACCACCGCCCAGCATGACATCCACTTTATGTTTGCCGTTGATCAGTTCATCATAATAATCATCTGCTATTCCATTCATGTTTTTCCGGCTCATATCATGGGCACCGAATGAAGCAGGTGTAGCATGCGTTATTTCAGACGTAGCAACAAGACCTGTCGCCTTTCCTTTTTCTTTTGCCGATTCTAACACTGTTTTAAGCTCTGTACCGTCATTGTCTACGCCGATTGCAGCATTGAATGTCTTATATCCTGTTGACATCGCTGTTGCAGCCGATGCTGAATCTGTTACATTTTCTTTAGGATCTTCAGGATAGGTCATTTGATTGCCGACAAGGTGCTGATCAAATTCTGTACGCTCAGCCTGCGGTGTAGAAGGGTCGTCTTTCAGATAGCGGTATGCTGATGTATATGATACACCCATTCCGTCTCCAACCAGGAAAATAACGTTTCTTATTTCATTCGGTTTATTTCCAGCAGCTTCTGCTTCACTTGCCTTCGCATTTGGAAAATTCCCAATGACACTTGCGGCAACTACAGCTGAAAGCACTGCAACCGGAACAGTAATTTTTCCAAGCTTTCTATTAAACAATCAAAAAACCTCCAATAGAATGTTTTTGTATACAAGTACTAGTCTATGGGAAGAGTTTTAAGGAAGTTTTGAGAGATTGTAAAGTATAGATGTCCGTTGTTTACATTTTCTTTACAGAAAACAAATAGAAAACGATTGCATTTTTTACCTTTACAGTCACTTAAGCTGAAAGACAGATGATCTGCGTCTGAATGCAAAAAAAAGAAGTCCTCCCCCCGAAACTGTGCAAATGATGGCACCAATTGAAAGAAAAAGAAACTGTATACCGAATTGAGCAGCACATACAGTGCCGTAAACAATTCCAAGCGGCGCAGCTGCCTTTGCCATAAGAAACCTGACTGAGAAAACCTGCCCAAGAATGGACTGCGGCACAAGCTTTTGATAAAGCGTCGTGCTGTAGACATTCCAAAAGGGCATAGCTGTACCTGCTGCGATTTCAATGACCATCGCCGCTGCCAGAGTCTTTGCAGCACCAAGCGCCAAGTAAGTAGAGCCTCCTATAAACAGGGCAAGCATCATGATTTGATAGATGGATGTATCTTTTACTTTTATTCTGGATGCCGCAAAACTGCCGGCTATGTAACCAAGGGGAAAAGAAGCGGCAAACAGGCCATACTCAAATGATGAACCTCCCAGTACTTCTGAGACAAATGGAATATACATGGTCTGGGCAGCAAACACGCCAAAGCTTGTAATGGAGACAAGCCCGCCGAGAAATAGAAGCACTTTATGTTTCCGGTAAATGTCAGCCCCCTCTTTGAATTTCTTTATCCATGATGCTTTTCCCTCAAATTCTCCAGACTTTTCTATTAAAAAACCGATCATGATAAAAGAAACAGAAAATGCACTGACAACAAGAATAAGAGAACTTTTCTCATCCAAAACGGATACAAGGAAACCCGCTGCGGGCAGCGTCAAAAAACGCATCAGCTGCACCCCGCCTGAAATTCCTGCATTTACTTTGACCAATATCTCCTTTTGAACAAGCTTCGGAACAAGTGCTGCCGCGGCAGAATCATATGCAGTAATGGAGGTTAAGAAAGCCGCTGCATATAACAGGGCCGCCTCATGGAACCCGACTGTAAAAAATAGGAGAAGCAGCAAGTATACGAAAGCCCTTAATGCCTCTGACGCTCTCATTACTGTTGTTCTTTTAAACCGGTCTATATAGGGTCCGGCTATAAACTGAACGATCAGCTGCCCCGAAATGCTGACCAGCCACAAGGTGCCCATCGCAAGCTTAGAACCGGTCTCTTCATATAGGATCCACGAAAGGAGGAACGTTCCGAACGTGCTTGAAAAGACCGACAAAAGCTGATTATAAAAAAGCAGCTTGACCGGTTTCATGTTTCCTTATGCAGAAAAGTAAAGATTTCCTTTTCTATCCCCTTAATTGAGTCTCCAGTTGCTTTATAAACACTGCCTTTAAAGTGAACAAGTCCAGCTGCTTTCAAGAGGGTCAAATGATGATGGACTGTCGTTTTCCCCATTCCGACCAGAACTGTCACTTCTTTTAAAGTCAGCTCTTTTTTTACAAGAAGTTTGAGAATCCTGAGCCTTTTTTCATCGCCAATTGCTTTAAGCTTTTGCACAAGCTGTCCCGGCGGTTCAAAAGGATCCGTGCTCTTCATTAAGCTGCTGTCGCTTACAGGGTAGTAAAAAACCTTTGCAGCAGGCAGGTCTGCCTGAATCGTCCAGGGCCTGTATGCCACGTGAGGAATTAAAATCACATCGGCAATTCCCTGTTCAGGCTTATAATCAATTCCAGCAGCTTTCAGGACCGTTTTATGAGGACTTTCTAATTGGCTAATGCTTCTCTTTTCAAGAACATCCCTTTCCAAAACACCGCTGGTCCAGTCCTTTTCAGGCAGAATGACTTCGTTATACCAGCCGTCTACTAGCGCCTGGAAATGATTGAGCAGTTCAGTATGTTTGCTGCTGCATACAAAATGAATCATTTGCGGAAAAAAGGCATGCCCCTTGCAGGCCAGAACCAAATCATTTTCAGCATCCTTATCCCCTTTAGAAGCCGCAAGGCGGTTATTTTCATGCATGACATCCACGAAAGGCAGTGCGTAATATTTAAGCTCACTCTCCGAAAGTGACTTTAAGAACTGATAGAATTCCCCCGGACTGGAGAAGTCCTTCACATGTAGCAGCTGAAGCAGCATTTTCCACGTGTTGTGCTCCTGGCAGTAGTCAAGCTCTGCTGTCAGTTCACTGGAAAGACGTATCTTGAGCTCGTCCAGTTCCGCCCTCGTCATTTCAAGCTGATTATGAAGCTTTGGATAGGTAATCATGGCTATGCCAAGAGCACATTCAAACAACAAGGATGTTTTAATCTGAACGCCGTATGATATCCGTTCAAATGACGTATTCAATAGATTCATATTTTTTCCATCTCCTTTCTTTTCATTCTAAATAATTAGTATGATTAATTCAATACTTTTAGAATAAACTCCCTTGCAAAAATAGGTGATAAAACGCCTTTTTCTGCAGATTGGCGGGCTTTTTGACTTTCTTTGTCTGTTTCCCTCGAATGGAAATTCTTTTCCTGTTAATTAGATTCAAGTATGTTACACTGAAGTCAGGTCACATGAGATCGGAGGAAATCATCATGACAATCAGTGTCTTTATGGATGATTACCGGACCTGCCCCAGCGGATATGTTTTGGCGGAAGATATAGACCAATGCATTGCGCTATTAGAAACTAATCGCGTAGACCATCTGTCCCTTGATCACGATCTGGTCAGCAAGACCAGAAACGGGCTCATGCTGGTACAGTACATGGTCAGGCATCATCTTTATGCAAACCGCATTACCATCCACTCGGCCAATGCAGCCGGAAGCAAGGCGATGTACAGGCATTTTAAACAGGCACAGGAAGACTTCGAAATGCCAAAATCAATAAAAGTGATTCTCAAACCAATGCCTCTCCATGCTTCGGATAGAAAAATGCGATAACATACTAAATTATTGAGGGACTCTCCGGGGTGCCTCTTTTGTTTTGTCTTAAGAAAGAGAACTTTGCTCGCAGCCGTTTTGGGCATTTAACGCTTGAAAACGTGGACCTGGGCAGCAGGCAGTGCGTTACTTGCCGCATAGGGCGAAATACTTGCTCGAATGCCTCTTTTACTAGAAAAAGAAGATTCGTTACTTGCCGGAAACAGAGGTTTTCTTGAAAATTTCCATCTGCCTCCTAAGTGACAGAGTGCACCATCTATATTTGTGTCTTACTCGCAGAAGGTTTTGGGCATTTAACGCTTGATAACGTCGATCGAGGCAGCACCCAGTGCGTTACTTGCCGCATAGTGCAGAATACTTGCTTGAATACCTCTTTTACTTGAAAAAGAATATCTGTCACGTGCCGGAAACAGACGTTAACTTGAAAATTTCCATCTGCCTCCTAAATGACAGAGTGCACCATCTATATTTGTGTCTTTCTCGAAGACGGTTTTGGGCACTTAACGGTTGAAAACAAAATTCGCCGTAAATTCTCCATATAAAAAGACTGCCATCAGCAGTCCTTCCAAAGCTTATTTCTTCTTTTGCTGGCTTTTCGCACGGTTGCTGTCAAGCTCAGCAGCATATTCCTCCTGCGTTTTTCCTTGTTTCTGGCTTTCTGATTCAATCTTTCTAAACTTATTGTCATTGCGGTTTGGCATGTGTCTCCACCTCCCCTCTAAAGAGTATGATGCTCATACTCCAGAGTAGAGATTCATTAAAATATCTCCTTGTTTATTGTATCCTTCTTATGTAAACCAATTTGTTGAAAGCTAATGATTAAACTTTTCTTGGCAACTAGTTTGTCTTTTTAAGTGTGATTATTTGGAACACAGTTTTTTTAGTTCATCATTTAGAACTTTATGTGCTGAATCAGTACTCAAGTTTCCAGAGGATGTTTTGTTAGAACATAGTTTATTTAGAATAAAAAACAGGCATTCAATTTTAAGAGAATTATCTTATTTTCTTTTAGAACATATATTAATTTAAAAAAATCTTGCACTGGAGGTAAGCTCATTTTCCCAATAAAAAAATTCCAGTTTCATCAACTGGAATTTTTTTTAACATGTTCCATTTATTCTTTTCTACCTATTACCTGGATTCGAAACCTAACAGATCTTTTCGCCGATATACACTTAACACTACCCCAGTTAAAACTGAATTTAAAAGGACAGGCATCAGTCCATAGCTTATAAATGGAAGAGACATTGTCATTAATGGAAGCAGTCCTAGAGCCATACCAATGTTTACGGCAACCTGCATTGCAAAAAGTGAGATTGCGCCTGCCAACAGTAATCTTCCAAATGTATGTTTCATCCTTGGCACATAAACCGCAAGACGGAAGATAAAAAGGAAGAGCAGGATGACAACTGCACCGGCAACCAGCCAGCCGAAGCTTGCTGTAATTGAAACAAAGACAAGATTTGTCAGTGAATCACCCATTAGAAATTCATTTTGCGTCTGACCAAACCAGCCTGCATCCAGAATAAAGTCTCTAATATAGAGGATGGGAAAACCCGCGTCGTTTGAGTGCTTTTCAGGGTTAAGAAAAGCGTCAAGACGGCTTTTTCTCTCAGCTGATGAGAAGACAAATACGGAAAAAAGCAAAATGCCTGCCAGAACACCTCCCGCTGTCAATAATGATAGGATGACTTTTTTTGAGAACTTGCTGAAGCAAACCATAGAAATGACCATGACCGTATATAGTACAGCGGCAGATACAGCAGGCAGCTGGGCAAAAAGCAATATTGGCACGATATACAGCAAGATGGCGTGCCAAACTTTTAAGCTGCGGTTATTCAAAAAAGACGCCCAGCCCACGAAAAAAAATGGGATGCTTATAAGACTTTCCAATCTGAAGAAACCGATCTGTATGGATAAACTTCCATTAATAATTTGGTTTGCAAAAGCTGGTACGATAAGCAAAAAACCTATTCCCAGTATGTAAAAAACCCAGCCCGTCCTTTCTAATCTTCGGTAGTCGACCATCATAAACACGAATAGAGTGATTGCTCCAGCTATAGAAATCAGGATTTTCTTAACCAGCATAACAGGTTCTCCAATGAAAACCGGAAGAAATCCTGCCCCCATACATAGTGTGAATAAAAGAATCAGCACCCAATCTGTTTTTGGCCGGTGAATCTTATTCATATCCTTTCCGATTCCTACAGGATTCCCCATTTGGGCAATGGCTTTTGTTTCTGCTTCATCTGCGGTGAGACCATTCTTCACCAAGTCTTCCTTTATGCTTTCTATATGAGCATTTAATTCCATTTCAACCATCATTCTTGCATCTTTTGACTTTATTTGTTCTTTTACTTTACTAAGATAGGAATTCCTTGTCTCTCTCATATTTTTATCCCTCCAATAGTTCACTGAGGGAGATTTCTGTACCTGCGGATTTTTTTTCTTCACGCTTTAATATCTTCTTTCCCCTGGAAGTAATCACATAACATTTTGATTGCTTTCCGTGCCAGGATGACTGGATCCATTCTTTCTTTTCAAGCTCATGAAGAAAGGTGTAGATTGCTCCCTCATTTTCATCAAAAGCTGAATTGCCTCTTGCTCTTAGGAGAACGCTCAGTTCATACCCTGTTTTCTCATGAATCAGAAGCTGCAGAACATCTTTCAGGAGACAAGAAGGTGATTTCTCCTTTTTACCGATGCGTTTCCATACGCCTTCTCTGTGTTTTTCTGAAAACGTCAATTTGTCAAAATTCTGGTTCCCGGAACTTTCACTCAGCTTTCTTAATTGTTCTTCCACCTACAACTCCTCCTTCAGGCCCGCTTTTAAAAGCTGTTTTGCACGTCGCATTCTTGTTTTTACCGTGCCTGCCGCACAGCTTGTTATCCTGGCAATATCATCTATAGAAAGCTCTTCAAAATAATAAAGATAAATGACCTCCCGGTAGTTTACAGGCAGATTCATTACAGCAAAAAAGAGTTCAGACTCTTCTTCTTTTTTTATCACAGCGTATTCTGTTTCCTCACTTGAAGGTGAATCTTTCCATTGATCATTTGACGGAGTTACATGTTTATAATCCCAGCTCTTTAAATAATCCTTGCACTTATTGATTGCAATTCGCCATAACCATGTTCTGAGCTTTGATTTTCCGTTATATGTATGAAGCGACCTGTAGCATTTAACAAATATGTCCTGAGTCAGGTCTTCAGCTGTCTGCTGATTTCGGACGTAAGTGTACACAAGCTTCAGAATTTCAGTGCCGTATTCGTGCATGATTTCATCTATAAGAGTTTCATAGTCTTTTGTTTCTATGAAATCTGCTGCCCACTCTTCCATTTATCCCCCTCCTTTCCTTTACTTAGACGATTCTGAATGCGACTTGGTTTTTGATTATGTAAAAATAGTGGCCACATTTGCCTGAAACCGAAAAAAAATGCCCAGCTGCTTCGCTGCGCATTCTATTATTTTTCCGAAAAAGTTTTTGTGATGAAAGCTGTGATCTTGTGCAGCTTACCCCTTCTCATTTCCCCGTTTAAAATTCCCAGTGATTTTAGCCATGATCAGCTGCTTTGCTTTTTCATCTGCTGCAGCCTCCATCTTTTTCAGGAATTGTTCCGCTTCTTTTCCTTTTAGGATTTTTACCTGCTTGTGAAAATAATTTATAAACACGATGCCGTTTTTCGTGCTGCTGCAGCTGAATGGGAGTTTATCCAGCTGATTGTGCTTGTCAACGCCGGTTTGCTTTTTTTCACTCATGAAAACACCACCTCGTCCCTGTTAAAAAACACGCCATTTGTCATGACGTGTTTTGTTTAGCTATCCAATCTTATTGATTTCTTCCACAAGGATGCCGATCGCATCTTTTTTATTCAGTCTGTTCATCGTATCTTTCATGTCCATTTTGTTCGTTTTCAGATCGGCCAGATGGGTAAGTAGAGATTCTTCTGTCAGGTTTTCTTCTTCGAGCATCATCGCATAGCCTTTTTTCTCAAATGATTTGGCGTTCATGATCTGGTCTCCCCTGCTCTGGCTTCTTGTCAGCGGGATGATCAGCATCGGGATTTTCAGTGCCAGAAACTCAAAGATTGAGTTAGAGCCGCCTCTTGTAATGACGTAGTCAGTGGCTGCAAGATAGTGGGAAAGCTCGCCGTGTACATATTCAAACTGTCTGTAATCCTTGTTGCCGATCAGGGATTCGTCCACGTTTCCTTTTCCGCAAAGATGGATGATCTGATAGTCTTTCAGCTTAGGCAGTGCCGCTCTTACCGTTTCGTTGATTTTTCTGGCGCCAAGGCTTCCGCCCATGATTGTTAGAACCGGTCTTCTTCCATCAAAGCCGAGAAGTTCTCTTCCCTTGCCAGGTGATCCCTTTAACATTTCGCGGCGAATCGGAGAGCCGATCGAAACGGTTTTTTCATTAGGGAAATAGGCCAATGTTTCTTCAAATGATGTGAAAATTTTTGTCGCAAAGCGCTGGGCAATTTTATTGGCAAGACCCGGTGTCATATCACTTTCGTGGATGAAAACCGGGATGTTGAGAGATTTCGCTGCAATAATCACCGGAACGGTAACAAAGCCGCCTTTAGAAAAGACAACTGACGGCTTCAGCTTTTTTAAGACTCTTCTGGCATCAAGGCAGCCCTTCATAACCCGGAAGATGTCCTTCACGTTTTCAAGGTCAATGTAGCGTCTTAATTTCCCGCTCGAAATGCCGTGATACGGAATCTGGATATTTTCAATCAGTTCCTTCTCGATTCCTTTTTTTGAACCAATGTACTGGATGTCCCAGGCACTGCGGTCAAGCTCATCAATGATGGCCATATTCGGTGTAACGTGGCCTGCAGAGCCGCCTCCTGTAAAGACAATCGTTTTTTTCATCAGGCGTAAGCCCTCCTTCAAATTCTGAATTGCGCTAAAAAAGCCAAAAATTCTTTTTGTTTTTTATGAACGTCTTTCATAATGGCATATGTACAGGCTTCAGGCAATGGAAGAAATGGACAGTCCACTTCAAGCAATCTTCCTTCAAGCAATTCTCTGCGCACTGTTGAGGCAGGAAGAAAGGAAACGCCAAGCCCTTCTGCGATAAAACGTTTTGTGATGTGGATCTGAGTGACTTCCATCATCCGTACTCCGGGAATTTTCATTTTAACTGCTCTGCACAAAGAATCCCAGTATACAGGATGATTATGTGTGAGAAGGTAATTTGATGTCAAGAGCTCTTCCGGGTCAAGGGGCAGCGCACTCTCTGAATCCGCACCGTCGTGTGGAGCTGCAAGAAGAACCCTGTCCCTGTAAAGGATCTGCGAAGTGAGTTCACTGTGAAGGCTGTCCATGCAGGATAGACCAAGATCTGCGTTCTCACTCAGCACTGCATGTTCAATTTCTGCCGATTCTACTATTTTAACGGATATTTCGACCTGTGGATACGTGGAAGTATATCTTTTTAATACAAACGGCAGGATTGTATCGGCAATTAAGGGCGAAATGGCAAGGGTAAGGTGTGAGGTATATCCCTGTTGAAACGAGTTTAGCTTGAGGATGCCCTCCTGATAAACAGCCAGAAGTTCTTTCGCATGGGTAAGGTACACCTTCCCCTCTTCCGTCAGCCTGACCTTTCTTCCTTCGCGAAGAAAAAGCAGGATTCCAAGCTCTTTTTCCAAAAGCTGAATATGAACCGTCACAGATGGCTGTGAAATAAACAGCAGTTCTGAAGCCCGTCTGAAATTTTGACATTCGGCAGCTGTTACAAATGTTTGAATCCAGGAAAATTCCATAAGCCCCTCCTGATTAATTATCTTAATCAACCCAATTAAAAAGATTTAATTTTCTTAATAATCATTATTTTATAAAATAAAGACATCAAAGGAAAGGGGAGATTTTTCATGATTCATTATGGATTAAAGGGAGTAACGGCAGCCGAAACACGAATCAGCTTTATTGATGGTGCTGAAGGAAAGCTTATTTACAGGGGGTATGACATCAGCGAGGTATCTCAGCGCACATTTGAAGAGGCGGCTTATCTGCTTTGGTATGGAGAGTGGCCGGATGCGGAACAGCTTTTAATGTTAAAGGGAAAATTACAAAAGGGACGGGAACTGCCGGGTCACGTGGCATCTCTGTTAAAAAATCTGCCTCGCGAAATGGATTTGATGAGTGTGCTTAGGACAGCAGTATCAGCTCTAGGTTCAGGTCCTCCGTCTATTGAAGAAGCCATTCGCTTGACCGCCGTCGTCCCTGTCATGATTGCCTGCCGAAAAGCCTGGATGGATAACAGCGTTCTTCCTGATTCCGTTAATCATCTTGATCATGCAGAACATTTTCTATATATGCTCTTTGGCAGCATGCCGACTGGAACACAAAGAAGGGCCCTTGAAACGTATATGATTTTAACGATGGAACATGGAATGAATGCATCTGCTTTCTCTGCCAGGGTCACGGCATCAACGCTGTCAGATATCCATTCAGCCGTAACATCTGCTATTAGCACGATGAAAGGGCCTCTTCACGGGGGAGCACCTTCTGAGGTACTATCCTTTTTAGCTGAAGCGGCAGAAAGCAGCGATATTGAAGAATTAATCAGGCAGAAGGTGTGCAGAGGTGAACGGTTAATGGGGTTTGGGCACAGAGTCTATAAGACCCGGGATCCCAGGGCAGAAGCACTGAAAGCGGTTTTGCTTTCAGAAGCGGGAGATGATGATTGGATGAAGCTTTCGTTGAAAGTGGAGGAAGCTTCTGTGAATATTCTGTCGGAGCTGAAACCTGGAAGAGCGTTATATACAAATGTTGAGTTTTATGCAGCAGCCATCATGAAATCCATGAACATGAAGGCTGACCTGTTTACGCCGGTCTTCACTGCTGCCCGGATAACCGGATGGACTGCCCATATTCTTGAGCAGGAAGGCAATAACATTTTGTTCAGACCAGATGCGCAGTATGTTGGTCCCTGGCGTGTGCCGAACGGGCATTCTTCCCAGGAGAAAAAATCCTAATTTCTGAGTTTCTAATGGAAAATAGCTTCCTCTTCTTCTGGAAGCTTTTTATAAAAATCATCAATAAGAGGATATAAATCAGGCTCTGTTTGATAATAGGTTCCATCTACTTCATTTATAGTGAATTGAAAAGTTTGTATTTCTCCTTCAAAGAAGGCAATGGCATATCTGAATCCTGAGCGGTCCTCCTGATTCTCTTCTTGAATGAAGGTGACATTTTGCATCCTGTTCATCAATTCTTTTATCTCTTTTTGGTCGCTGATTGTTTTTCTATATCCTGAACTGCCGTCTGTGATGACGGCTTTTGTTACTTCATCCAGTGTGCCTGTATAAAATTCGGTCAGATATTTTGGCTCCATAGAGCAGCCGGATAGAAATACAACAATTGCCAATAAGAGTTTCTTCATAAAAATCCCCCTCAAACATATGACGTTTTTAAGAAGGATATCGTTACAACTAATCAGGCAGAAAAAAGCTTTTTTATTTTCACAGTTCCGGGTGACGTTCGTCAGCGACCTCTCCCAGAGCCCTTTATGTAACGGAGAATTTTTTTTATAGTAAGCATGAGGATTCTCCTTTGCTCCTTATTCTCCTAAACAATACCATACATTCAGCCTTTATGGACTATTGGATTGCAAAAAAAGACGCGCCTTTATGCGAGGCGCGCCATTCACATTTTATTTTGAAGCAAGCAGGTCTGCTGTTAGGATATAACGCTCAGGGGCAGGCCCCGCAAACGCAAATGGATAACAGGTTGAAACTGTAAGGACTGCTTTTGGTTTCGGTACAATGACGGTACGGTCATCTTTGTCAACAATCCGGACCTGCCTCACTTTATAAGTGAATTCTCCTGCAGATGTCGTCACAATGAGAAGATCACCTTTCCCAACTTCTCCGAGCTTTCGAAAGACAGTATCCCTGTGTCCGGATAGAACAGAGTTGTCCTTTTCGCCAGGCAACACGCTTCCGGCGTAGTGGCCGACTCCCTGTTCTAATTCTTCTTCAGCTGTTCCGTGGTAAATGGGGAGATTTGCTTCAAGCTTTGGAATGTAAAGATTACCTATTTGATCGCCTTTTGCCGGTCTTTTCGGATAGAGAATATCCTCAGCTGCAGCTGTCTGCTTTTCAGCTTTGTTTTTCTGTAAAGTCTCAGCCTTTGGTTCAGAACTGATTTTGTAGAGAAAATACCCTTTGGCCATGGTGACAGCATTTGTTGTCGTCAGCCATATTCCGCTGCTTATTAGAAGGACGGAAACAAGCAGAAAGAGATTCCTTTTTTTCATGACTGGCGTGATTGAACCTTGTTTTTGCGGAAAAACCAGCTTCCTGCAAGAATCAGCGCCATACCTGCAAGTACGTATCCTGCAGCACCTGTTGAGGTTTCAGGGAGCTCTCCGCCTTTTACGGTCTTAACCGCAGGCTTGGTTTCAATAACAGATTTCGTATAGATAGGATGCTCTTTAACGATTTGATTTGCTTCCTTTAAATCTTTCCCTGTTTCCTGAATGAGATCTGAACCAAACATTTCAGCTGTGACGAGAATATCTGCCAGTAATTCCTCCTGCAGGTTTGAAAGTTTAATGAGGAGACGGGAGCCTTTCTCAACATTTACTGTAAGGATGCTTTTTAGAGATACCGGCTGCATGTTGCCATCCTTCACTATATAGTAGTCTGTTTTAATCTGCAGAAGATCAAGCATGCTTTTGAAAATATCCAGAAGCTCTGCCATTTGCTCAGCGGACAGATCATTCAATGACTCAAACTCTTCAAAAGCCATCATTCGTTCGCTGAGTTTAATCATTTCCTCTTCAATCATAGGATCATCCATTTCAAGAGTTGAAAGATAGGTGAGTAGCGCTTCTATCTCTTCATCAGTCAAACCAATTTCAGAAAACAGTTCCGAAATTGCATCCTCAGCTTCGGAGCCGTTTATATAAAAATCGACCGCATAATCAAGATCTTCAATGAACTCATAGTTTTCAATGGAATCCTCATGTTCTCTTAAAAACTGCTCAAGTTCTTCTCTTGATTGGAACCCGTAAATGTCCAGGAGTTCTCCCAGATTTTTCTCATCAATAGGCGTTCCTTCCCATCCATTTATGTAAAAATCGATAAACATGTCCACATCTTCAGCAAAAATAAGATATGTGCCATCCAGGACATCCTGCCCCTCTTCGATGTCACCGTTTTCACTAAGCAGCTCGTTCAGCTGTTCGGGGGACAATTCATAGTTTCCCAATATCACTGAAATAGACTCTTCAGAAAGAGGTGTTCCCAGTTCATCAGCCGATTCAAAATCAGCAAGTGACCATCCTTTACTTTCAAGATAGTTTAAGTAGTCCTTTTTCCCCCATCCAATCTCTTTAAGATGCGCTTCAAAATCAGCTTCATCCGGTCCGATCGCAAATGCCCCTGCCGGCATTAGAAAAAAGGTTGCGGCTATAGTCAATAAGAATGATATTATGTGTTTCATGGTTTCTTCCCCAGTCATAGTAAAATAGTATGAGATCAACTAGAATAGTATAATCTCAGCAGATGAAAAAGAGTATCTGTATAATTTCCCTTAACTGGTTGCTTTTGCATATTACAAATACCCCTGTGACTTTTCGTTATCTGTAATTCATGGACTCTTTTTTATGGGGATGCATTTTCGCTATCCTCTAATACTGAAAAGCGGGGTTGGTTGTAAAATGAGGAAAGTTGGTAGTTACGCAATGATTGCTGGTAGTAAATCGAAAGAAGCTGGTTGTGTTCACCGGATTATCGGTAGTTACGCATCCTGCCCGAATAATCGCATCCGTTCCGTCACGGATTTTGTTGACTTACATAGTCTAGGACTAGAAGTCAACTGACAAATACCCAAGACCTTGCTAGAAAAAGAGGTATTTGAGTGTTAAAAAGGGGATTGGTTGTAAAATCAAGAAAGTTGGTAGTTACGCAATGATTCTTGGCAGTAATTCAAATGAAGCTGGATGTATTCGTCGGATTGTCGGTAGTAACAACCCTGCCCTTACTTTCCAAAAACCCGCAGAAAAAAGCAGTCCCAATTCTCCAGGACTGCCGAATGTTCATTATTCATTTTTTGGTGCTTTATACGATTTCGGAAGCTTGTACCCGCGCTCTTCCATGACGTTCCGCAAACGGTCAGGATAATCGGTAATCATGCCGTCCACACCGTCATCAATAAGTTTGTTCATTGTCGGAGTGTCATTTACTGTCCATGGAATGACCTGCATGTCTGCTTTGTGTGCACGATCAACCATTTCTTTTGTCACATAGGGTTCATACCCACCCTCTGTAACAGCTCCATTTTGCGGAAAGCCGTGTACAGGCGAGATGGCATCTGCTCCAAACGATTTGGCTACGGCAACAAGGTCCCCGTCAAAATCATCAATATCAATGCCGCCGAGCCACGGAGAAGCCCCCGGCTGTCCCGGCTGAAGAAATTGCGGGCCGTTTGTAAGAGCCACAATCGGCAGGCTTGGCTCCACCTCGCGCATTCTCATGAGGGAGCCCCAGTCAAAGCTTTGAATCGTCACTCTGTCCAGCATATCCGCCTCGCGGACCTGTTTTGCCACAATCTGCACAAATTCTTCTCTTGGAGCCGTTTCGTGAGGAGCTCCCGCTTCTACTTTTGTTTCAATATTCATTTTTACTTTTTTTGCTTTATATGAATCTACTAAATCAAACACTTCAGTAAGCATCGGCATTTTCGCTCCGGGACTTGTTTTTTGACCTGGATATTGAGGTTTGCTCAAAGAGCCGCAGTCCATTGTCCGGATTTGCTCAAGTGTCAGATCTTTTATGTATTTTCCCACATAAGGAAATTCCGGATCACCAGGAAAAGCAGGTTCCGTATCGCGGCAGTTTCCGCCTGATATTTTACGGTCATGAGTCACAACGGCCTGTTGATCCTCTGTGATTTGCACATCGAGCTCCAATGTATTCACACCTAGCTCTAAGGCGTGTGAAAATGACGCAATAGTTGATTCTACTGTCACTCCCATTCCCCCGCGGTGAGCCTGGAGATCAAATTCTCTGTCCGCTGCCGAGGCACTGCTTTCCGGCATTATTCCTGCAGAGATTAAAAGCATGGCCGCGAGTGCTGGTCTTGTCCATCTTTTCATAGCATGTTCATCTCCTTCATCAGATTCACTTTCCAGTGTAAAGGTCAATTGTTAACTGAAGATAAAGGATTTAATAAGTTGCGTTAAAGAATGACGCAAAAAAAAGAAAGTGCTTTAAAAGCACCTTCATTTCACCATTCCGCTGATAATCAGGCGGATTTTCTGCTCGTTTGTAAATGATTTCAGTGTTTTCTTTTCAAGGTAGTGATGATTCATCGGGATAAATACTTTCATGTTGTTTTTGAGGTCTGGAGATGGATTTGTGACAATGCGTTCACCTTTTTCAAGACCCTGAAGGACTTCATTTCGGCTGTTTATTTTCAGGCCGACATCAAGCTTTCTTTTTTCGAGTTTTCCTTTTTTCAGCACATAAATGTATTGGCTGCTCTTTTGTTTTTTCATCACTGTGTCGTCGATGACGATGACCCCGCTCCGCTCTTCAAGCACGATGTCCAGGCCGACATGAAATCCGTGATGCCAGTTTTCTGAGGGTTCAATCAGTTCAGCGAGAAACGGATAATAAGTTTCGCTTTGATCTACGGAAGGCTTGTCGATTGGAGTCATCGTCACTTCTCTGATGATCGCTTCTTTTTCTGTATTTGCTAGGGCTTCTGCTTCGGCAGTTGCCTTTTGACCCTCTTTTACCAGAACAGCTTCTTTTTCGGACAGCTTGCCTTCTATTAGGAAGGGCTCGCTGGATTGAATGACAATCATAGGATCTTCGGGATTTTGCGGAAACGGATTGACTGCTGTTACAATGCCATCCATTTTGCTTGTCACATTATAAGCTTCCTTTTGAGCTTGCAGTCTTGCTGCTTTCTGCTCGTTGCTGTCAATCTGCTGATTTAAGTAGGCAATTTGATCCTGCTTATCGCCAATTTGACTGCTTATCGCTTTCTGGCCCGCGGAATCATCCAGGTAGACGCCTTCTTCCACTTCAACAGGAACGCTTGCCTCATCCAAGTCGTCCTGCAGATCAGACAGGTCTGATTCTGCTGAGGATATTCTGGACTGAAGATCCGCATTTTGAGACTGCAGTTCTTCTATTTCAGCGTCCAGGTGGCCGGTTTCATAAGTAATGAGAGGAACTCCTGTCACTACGGCATCACCTTTGCTGACAAGTACTTCCCGAAGCGTTCCAAGGTCTTTGCTGTACATGACCTTATAATCTGAAGCAGGAACAACCACCCCTTTTGTGAAAAGAAGTTTCTGCAGGTCTCCCGTTTCAGCTTTTGTAAACTGACTGATTGATTTTGATCTCTCGATTTTGTCTGATGTGAAAATAACGGCTATGTTAACGGCTATAAATAGAACGGCTAAAGAAATGATTCCGATCATTGCTTGTTTTTTCATACGTCCCCCTGAAGCGAGATTCCTATATCCTGCACAAGAACTGTAAAGACAGCTGCAAGCAGAATATAAAGAAGGTTTGAAAAGATTACGGTTCCTGCAGCATGCTTCCATGATTTATCCGAAAGCATTTTGAGTCCAATGATCTGGACATATGCGCTCCAAATAAGGAACACCGTTATAAAGCTGACTAACGTTACGGCGAAGATCTGATCTGTCATAAGCTGAATCAGAACGCCAAATCCAAATGGCGAGGAATCACGCTGCACGCCAAGTAAATGAAAAAACGGAAAGTTCAGCAGTTTTTCCATCGTCATTAAAAACAACGGAAACAGCTGAAGCGTGATCAGCTTGTCCCACTCTATATCTCTATAAAACACTTTAAACACGAAAGTAAAAAAGAGAACCATAATGAGAGGT
Organism: Metabacillus sp. cB07; assembly: GCF_016839225.1. Taxonomy (NCBI): domain Bacteria; kingdom Bacillati; phylum Bacillota; class Bacilli; order Caryophanales; family Bacillaceae; genus Metabacillus; species Metabacillus sp. cB07. The sequence continues at coordinate 2,343,293 of NZ_CP069296.1, forward strand.
GCAGCAATGGAAGCAACGATGCCGCCGATGCCGAATAATAGCTTGGCAAACTCAAATTTCTCCCTTTTTATCAAGTCAAGATAAGCAGTAATGTCCTCTGTATGTACACCGAGGTAAGCACTTGCTGCTGCAAGAAGCACGCTGAGCACGATCAAGGCTGTAAATCTTGGGTAAAATCCTTTAATGGCTTCAGCTTCCTTCAATTTTCCAAAGTAAGCAGAGGGTTCTGTTAAGCCTTCTACTATACGAACGTGGTGCATTCTATTTCCCCCTGTCAAAAAAAAACGATTACTAGAAATTTATAGCATATTTCCGGCATGGTTAATAGTCACTTTTGGCATATTATGAAAAATCAGCGCAGATTTCGGTCTATTTTAAGACATTTTTCAACCACCTGCGACCAATTTTTTCAGTAAATTGGTTTGATAGATAACCTCACACTATGCATCTTTATACGTTTTATGGTAAACTTATCATTATTTTAATTTTCAAAAAACATCTTCAATTAGAGATGGAATCCATTCCAGTAAAGAGGTGCTGAATATGACAGCTAAAACAGAAACGATCAAGGAACGCGATCATCACGCTGCTTTGAGGCGCGATGTGAAGTTTTTAGGAAATATGCTTGGAGATGTTCTTGTTCATCAGGGCGGTCAACCGCTGCTTGAAATGGTAGAAAAGATTAGAGAGATGACAAAATCACTTCGCAGCCATGCGGACGAAAGCATATACGCAGACTTAAAAGCTGAGATTTCGACACTTGACCCCGAGCTCAGAAAACAGGTGATCAGGGCTTTTGCTGTTTATTTTCATCTGGTGAACATCGCAGAACAAAATCACCGCATCAGAAGAAGACGCGAGTATCAATTTCAGGAAGACTCAGGCAAGCAGCCGGGCTCCCTTGAACATGCTGTAGCTTCACTGAAAGAAAACGGCGTTTCTTCAGAAGTAATTCAGCAGCTTTTGAAAACTCTCTCCCTTGAGCTGATTATTACCGCCCACCCGACTGAAGCGACGCGCCGCAGTGTTCTTGAAATACATAAACGCATTGCCGGCCTACTGCACAGTCTTGACCAGCCAATTCATACAGAACGCGAGCGTGCAGAACTTGAAGACAGGCTGTTCAATGAAGTGGTTATTCTGTGGCAGACGGATGAACTGCGTGACCGTAAACCTACCGTAATGGATGAAGTCGCAAATGGACTTTACTATTTCGATGAAACTCTCTTTGAAGTGCTTCCGCAAATTCACCAGGAGCTGGAGCTTTGTCTGTCTAAAAATTACCCGGGACAGGAATGGCATGTTCCAAACTTCCTCCGCTTTGGTTCATGGATTGGCGGAGACCGCGACGGAAACCCTAATGTTACACCTGAAATCACGTGGAAAACCTTGACGAAACAGAGAGCGCTTGCGCTCAGGAAGTACAGAGAATCGCTGAAAGTCCTCAGAAAACGTCTCAGCCAGTCGACGAAACGGGTTGCTGTCAGCGATGAACTGCTTGCGTCTGTGCAGGAGGAAACCCCTCTTTTAAGCAAAGGAGAAAGATGGCAGGTAGAGCATGAAATCTACCGCTGCAAGCTGACCATCATGCTGAAAAAACTTGATCAGCAGCAGGCCTTCTGCTACAGAAGTTCTGATCAGCTGCTTCAGGATTTGAAAATGATCCAGCAGAGTGTTCTGCTTCATCATCCAAAAGGGTACGAACTGAAAAGCCTGCAAAAACTGATCAGGCAAGTGGAGCTGTTCGGTTTTCACCTTGCAACGCTTGATATCCGGAACCATAGCGGAGAGCATGAGGCTGCCATTAAAGAGATCTTCCATTCCGTTAATCTTGCAGAAGACTATTCAAGTCTCCCTGAAGAGAAGAAAATGCAGCTGCTGCAGGACGTGCTTCAGGATCCAAGGCCTCTCGTTTCATTTAAAGAAAACTATTCGAAAGAAACTCAGGATGTACTGGATGTTTTCCATATGATCAGACGCGCCCATAAAGAATTCGGTACACGTTCGATTGAAGTTTACTTGATCAGCATGACCCAGTCTGCAAGCGATCTTCTTGAAGTGATGGTGCTTGCAAAGGAAGCGGGCATCTACAGGCTTCATCCTGACGGCAGAATCGAAAGCAGGCTGAACGTCGCTCCGCTGCTTGAGACGATTGACGACCTCGTGGCAGGACCAAAAATTATGGAACAGCTGTTTCAGCTTGATTTTTACCAAAAGCATCTGAGCGAACAGAATAATCTGCAGGAGATCATGCTCGGCTATTCCGACGGCAGCAAAGACGGAGGAACGCTGACAGCGAACTGGAAGCTTTACAAAGCGCAGCAGGAAATCCATGACATGGCTAAGCATTACAACGTAAGGCTGAAATTTTTCCATGGACGAGGCGGTTCCCTCGGACGCGGCGGCGGTCCGCTTAATAGAAGTCTTCTTTCTCAGCCTGCTGAAACACTTGGTGACGGGGTGAAAATTACAGAGCAGGGTGAAGTTCTTTCTTCCCGCTACGGCTTGTATGACATTGCCTACCGAAGCCTTGAACAGGCGGCGTCCACGCTGATAACAGCCGCAGCACACGTTTCAACAGAAGCCGAACAGTCCAACATCCGGACCGGGGAATGGGAAAAAGAAATGGATGAAATCTCATCTGTCTCCCTGAGCAAATATCAGGAGCTGGTCTTTAAAGATCCTGACTTCCTGACCTATTTCAAAGAGGCCACACCGCTTCCGGAACTTGGTGCCCTCAACATCGGCTCGCGTCCAATGAGCAGAAAAGGCAGCGAACGGTTTGAAGATCTCCGCGCAATTCCGTGGGTATTTGCCTGGACTCAAAGCAGACAGCTCCTCCCTGCCTGGTATGCAGCCGGCACTGGATTGTCTGAAGGAAATCTTGATAATTTGAAACAAATGTACAAAAAATGGCCGTTCTTCCGTTCGACCATTGATAATCTTCAGATGGCCCTTCTGAAAGCAGATTTGATGGCTGCAAGAGAGTACTTGGCGATGGTGGAAAATAAACATGCTGCCGAACGCATCTTCAACGATATCGAAACGGAGTATGTACAGACAAAAAAGGCGCTTCTTGCGATTACAGGCCAGAATGAACTGATGGATCACATTCCTAATATCCAGGAATCTGTCAGACTCCGTAATCCTTATGTCGACCCGCTGAGCTTTTTGCAGGTGGATGTCATTTCAAAGCTTCGCAAGACAGATGAAGAATCAGATGCAGGAGAATTGTTAAGCGAAGTGCTGCTCACAATTAACGGCATTGCCGCAGGACTTAGAAATACAGGCTGATTGACCAAACCGGACGCGTCATGCGTCCGGTTTTTTTCGAATTTTTTCATACACCCAAATTATGAGGCCTAAAAACACAACGCCAAAACTGGCATAAATAAGCGACCACTTAAAAAAGGAAAAAACAGGCGTGAGTTCGGCTGCGACGGGCGTTTTGGCAGGATACCTTGCCATTACCGCTGAAGCACTGATGTTTTCCAGAAAGTCAAAGGCTGCTCCTCCAAACGGAAGAAGATTAGCCAATTTCAACAGCTGCGGTTTGAGGCCTTGCAAGAAAAAAGTGATAACAGATGCCAGAAAAAACAAGTACACAAGAGGCCATATAACATCAAACGTGAACCTTGCTTTAATGTAATAGTCCCTTCCCTTCTCACCATAGCTTTCAGCTATTTCATAAAGAGTCTGAGCTGAATAAAGGTACGACCCGTCGGGTGATTCTCCTGTGCCTGTTGCCTCCTTGCTCGATTGTGCAGCATTCGGCAGGACAAAAACCATAAAGAGTATGAAGACAGCCGAAGCAGCAAAAGCAGTTTTCCAGCCGGTTTTTTTGTAGAGCCAGGCTGAAAATACATGTACGTTTTTCATCTCAAATCACCCCCTGTTGTTTTTTAGAATGTATTCAAGGAAAAGCGTTTTCCTTACAAACAGATTAACAGTCCGGATATGTTTTTTAACAGTCCAAATACTCTGTCTTACAATCGGGACATGTATTCTAACAATCCTAATACACGCTTCACACGATAAAAGAATTTCCTTAAAACAGTTGCTTTTTTACCAGTAAACTGTCAAGCTAGGATAGGTATAAAAACGCAGCAGGAAAGAGAAATAGGTGACAGAATGATTGAAATAAAAACATCCTCCCTGAGTGACGGGGAATTTAATAGAGGCGTTTTCGCAACGCGTGACATAAAAAAAGGCGAGATTATCCACGAAGCACCGGTAATCCCCTACCCTAACGCAGAGCATGCCCACATTGAAAAAACAACACTGGCTGATTATGCATTCGAGTACGGCAAAAACCACACCTGCATTCTCCTTGGCTACGGAATGCTCTTCAACCATTCCTATACACCGAATGCCACGTATGACATCAGCTTTGAAAAACATGTGTTCATTTTCAGCGCTTACAAAGACATCAAAGCCGGAGAAGAAATTCTCATTAACTACAACGGCGATGAAGAAGATCAGGAGCTCCTCTGGTTTGACCGGGAAGACGAAAATAACTAAAAAAACTGACTCTCAGGAGTCAGTTTTTTTACATGGATTCATAAAACACAATCCGGTTTCCAAATGGGTCTCCAACCCTGACTTCACGGGTATTCCATGGCGTCTCTTCAATCCCCGGTCTGGCGTATTTATACTGTTTAGCTGTCAGGCTGGCATGAAGTGCCTCTATATCTGAGACTTCAATTCTCACAGCTGACCCAGGACAGCAGTCCCCATAGTTTTCCGAAAGTTGAAGAAGACAAGCCCCGAAGGATATTTGCATGTAAAGAGGCAGTTCTTCTTCAAAACGGTGCTCCCAGTCCACTTTAAACCCCAGAAATGAGAGATAAAACTCTCTGGCCTTTTCCTCATCAAATATGCGGAAAATAGGAGTTGGACTTTTCATTTCAAATGCTGGATTCAATAGCTTCCTCTCCTTTTTCAATTGACTATTTTCACCCGCTAAAGCTATTCATAAGTGAAACTGGTTTGGCGGTTCTTCACTGGTTGATAAGTGCCATAAACAAGAGAGATTCCTCGTTTGATGGTTCCGTTCTGCCTGATAAGTGCCATCAACAACAGAGATTCCTCGTTTGATGGTTCCGTTCTGCCTGATAAGTGCCATCAACAACAGAGATTCCTGGTTTGGTGGTTTCTTTCTGCCTGATAAGTACCATCAACAAGAGAGTTTCCTCGTTTGCTGGTTCCTTTCTGCCTGATAAGTGCCATCAACAACAGAGTTTCTCGGTTTGATTGTTCCTTTCTGTCTGATAAGTGCCATCAACAACAGAGATTCCTGATTTGGTGGTTTCTTTCTGCTTGATAAGTGCCATCAACAACAGAGATTCCTGGTTTGGTGGTTCCTTTCTGCATGATAAGTGCCACCAGCAACAGAGATTCTTGGTTTGATTATTCGGTGCCAGTTATGTCCCAGCCATTTCTATTAATTAAATTTCAATTTTTTCACTTTTTTTAAGGACTAGCATGAGAAGTACAATTAATGTTAAGCATCCAATAAAGTACTGCAGAGGCGAAAGTGGATTTGAGCCAACCATGACTGGATAGAAATAACCAGGGAAATTTTCAACTAATTTTGAAAAAAAATACGTTGTTAGTGCTCTCCATCACATTGGACATAATATTGTGAAAAAATAGCAGGGACGCTGTCAAAATCCCATAAACTGCACCACTTACGACACCATAAAGTAATAAAAAATATCCGAACAAGAAAAAAGTCAGCACTAGAAGGAACACGTTAGCAGAGAATCCGAGAAGAAAGGAAATCTTCAACTCTCCAGACACCCCAAGTTGTTGTGCAACTAAAAGTAAGGCAATTCCTACTGTCACATATATGAAACTGACCCATAGCGCAATTACGACATTTGCCAGTACATAGTTTTTTCTGTTTAGTTTTGAGTTGTTAATCAATGAGACTGTCTTTGATGAATAGTCTCTGTTAACAAAATAAAGGGGGTGTAATACAGCAGCGAGCATTCCCAACATACAATAAAAGTTTGAGACATGCTTAATGCTAAACGATGCAGCAGTTCCTGTTAGGATGAGATAACTTATGAGTATTGCTGGCCCTAATGCTCCCAATACTCCAACAATCAAATGTCCCCTCTTTACTAACTCACTTAAATTGCAGTTAACATAATTTTTAATATCCAATTCCACGTTCTTCACCCCCAAGTTTTTTCATGTAGACATTGCGAAGCGTTTTCTTTTCACTAGTAAAATCAACTAATTTTAACCCTAATTTATTTAAGAAATGGAAAATATCAGCGTTTTCTGAAGTTGTTTCAATTTCAATTGTTTTTTCACACGAATAAATGATACTACCAAACTTTTGATGTTCAATAAAAGTGGCTAATTCATTAGGATGATCGAAAACTAGTTTTAATATATACTGGGTTTTGTCATTGAATTGCTCTTCTTCAAGAATGTTCCCTTTTTCTAAAAATAAGACACGATTACAGACTCCCTCAATATCTTCTAACTTATGGCTGGATATCAAAACACCCACATTCCACTCCTCAGCCATTTTTTTCAATTGCTGTAATACTTGGATGGATGTTTCAATATCCATACCATTTGTCGGCTCATCCAGTACCACGTACTTGGGGTTATTCAATAGACTTATAACAATCCCCAACTTTTGCTTCATTCCAAGCGAATATTCCTTTACTTTTTTATTCAATACATCAATTAAATGTAAACTCTTCAAAAGCTCCTCGTATTCACTAAGCTTGAATTTGTTCCCGTAAATTCTCGAAAAATAAGATAAATGTGCTAGCCCAGTCTTATTACTAAACAGCTTAGGTTCCTCAATCAAGTATCCTACGTGATTATTGTCTTTAACTGATCCATCAAATTTTTGAATTGTTTGAGCAATTATCTTCATTAGCGTACTTTTTCCAGCGCCATTATTACCAACTAAACCAACGATTTCCCCTTGTTTGAAATAAAAAGACAACTCATTTAAAGCGACAGTGTCCTTGTATTTCTTGGAAATTGATTGAATATGCACTTAACCATCCCCCTGTTTTTTTCATTAATTTGATATATCTTTCCAGTATCGAACGGCAAGATATACTGCTGAAGCCATGAAAGCGATTGAATATTTAAACAAAAAGAAAATCTGCCACATATAATCTTTCGGAAAAAACATATCGCACAAAATGATTCCACCCAACATGATAAAAGAACTTTTTAAATAAATTTGGTTTGTTCTTTCGTCCTCTTTACCTATTTTGTTTCGAAGGATAAATATAAGCCCTATGCCCACAAACAAAAGCAGAAAACCGCTAACAATCAGTATGTTCCAATTACCATTTGATTGTTCCACCCATGCTTTTAATGGCAAAAAAAGTGTATTTGTTACATAATCAAACATCATTTCCATGATCCCCTTTCTCATAAGTAAAAATTTCGTTTACATCAACATCAAAAAAATCGGCAATCCGGAAAGCCAGCAGCATGGTCGGAATATAATTTCCTTTTTCCATTACAAAGATCGTTTGTTTGGAAACTCCGACTTTCTCTGCTAATTCTTGCTGAGACATTCTTGCTAGTACACGGTACTCGTAAACTTTGTTGGATATGGAATCCCCAAAATCTTTCTTCATCTTCAACACCTCTTGATATGAATTATAAACTTAGTTTTTACAAAAGTAAAGTAAACTTATACAAATTTATTAAATGTTTTTATTTTTTTCTATTTAACTTTGATTAAATAAGACTAATAAAGCAGAAAGAACCTGACGGAAATTTTCCGTCAGGTTCACAAGAACTTTTCTAAGTATATTATTTACTATTCCCCAGCTCTTCCGCCAACCCAATTAAAATTCCTTCTGTTCCGCGAATGTAGCATAGCCGATACGACTCCTCGTACTGAACTACTTCACCGACGAGCTTAGCCCCCCGTTTTGTCAGTCTTGATACCATCTCATCAATGTCTTCAACAGTAAACATCACACGCAGATAACCAAGAGCATTTACAGGAGAATTCCGGTGATCTGATATAGTGGCGGGGTTTAGAAATCGCGAAAGTTCAAGCCGGCTATGGCCATCCCGGGTAACCATAACAGCAATCTCTACACTTTGATAACCCAGTCCAGTTACACGGCCAGCCCATTCATCTTCTACGGTTGCTCTGCCTTCAAGACTCAGGCCAATCTCTTCAAAAAAAGAGATAACGTTATCAAGGGATTCTACTACGATGCCGACATTGTCCATTCTTAACAATTTGTTTTTAGCCATAATTTTATCTCCTTGTGTAACTCAGTTGCCAATCATTTAAATAACTTCGGCTTTTCAGCAAACTATTCCTTCCCTTTACCCTATTAAATGGATGCTAAGATAACGAAGTAAAAGGGGAGAATAAAAAAACAGCAGGCGCATTTATAAAATCCGCCTGCTGAATGATGTTCGAAATACAGGAAAATCAACTGTCCATTGTTCCTTGTTTTGTCGTTTTTCCCTACTCCACATTACTATGCTTTAAAAAAGCCTGCTCATTTGAAACCTTCTTCAGATCAGCGTATTTCAGGCAGATTGCGTCAAAAAGAAGGTGGACACACTGATCGAATAATGAACCCAGGGGCTGGACCGTCGGCTGTTCGCCTTCTTTGCGGTACTTAGTGGCTGCGGGTACATGGAGAGACATGAATGCTGTTTCTGCAAGCGGACCTTCTGGATCAGCTGTAATTGCCAGAACGAAGCAGCCTAGTTCCTTTGCTTTTTCAGCTGTCCACAGAACACTTTTCGTTTTGCCTGAACCGGATACGGCAACAAGAATATCATCACCCGACATGCCTGGTGTGATCGTTTCTCCGACAGCATAAACCTCCGCTCCCAGATGCATCAGGCGCATGGCAAACGATTTTGCCATTAGTCCCGAGCGACCTTCTCCTGTGACAAAAATCCTCCTATTATTGTTTAATTCCTCAGCGATGGCGATCAACTCACCATTGTCTATTTTGCCTAATACGGTTTCAATCTCTTTTAAAATCGTGTCCGTTCCGCTCATTGCATTGCCTCCTTTTCAAGAATCAGGGCTCGCAGTTTTTCTGCTGCAAGACCGGGATATTCTGCATTTGTAATAGCCGACCCTATGATGAGAATGTCAGGAAGCTCTTTCATCCCGCTGATGGATTCAGGCGTCAGTCCGCCTGCTGCAGCTGTCTTAAGTCTTCCGCCAGTAAAGGTAAGGCTTGCTCCCGTCAGCTCTTGTTCATCCTTGCTCACATGCTCGCAGAAAACCGCATGTTTAAACACAGCAAGTTTTTCCCGCTGTTCTGCCGTGGTGTTCAACAGGTCAATCATTACCTGTTTCCCTCTTTTTTCAGCTTCTTTCACGCATGCTTCCACTGTTTGAATGGGACTTGCCCCCATCACGGTCATTATGTCAGCTCCCGCATCAAAGCACAGACCGCACTCGTATACCGCGTTGTCCATGGTTTTCATGTCCGCCAATACATACTTGTCCGGAAAAGCTTCCTTCAATTTCTGGACGCTGTTCATGCCAAATTCTTTAATTAGGGACGTTCCAGTCTCCAAAATATCAACATGCGGTGCAGCTTTAGATGCTACTTCTATTGCTTCTTCTATCGTCATTCGGTCGAGCGCAAGCTGTATCTTCATTTACACCCTCCTAAACCGGTTTAGTATTTCCGTTTTAAAAAAAGAGAATCATCAGGAAGATTCTCTTACAATTAATTCGCATTCAAACACTTCTTCGGCAGGGGCAACATGTTCACCATTGATTTTTTTCAGCAGGAGCTCTGCAGCTCTCTGTCCCATTCTGTACCCTGGCTGGTCGATCGTCGTCACCCCTGTTTCAGCCAAATGGGCAAGCGGAATATTATCGAATACGACCAGTGCCGCATCCTTTCCGATCTTCAGCTGATTGTCTTTGAAAAATTCAAGAGTTTCCATAAAAACCAAGTCATTTCCTGCAAACAGCGCGGTCGGGGGATTCTTCAGCGAGAACAGCTTTTTAAGTTCTGATTTCATCTGCTCTCTTTCTGTATGAATCATATACTCCTGTTTAAGCGGAATGCCTGCTTCACGAAGGGCTTCTTTGTACCCGCTCAGTCTATCGATCCTCGGACTGATGACAAGGGGCTGGGTTGCGATGGCGATTTCCCTGTGGCCACCAGAGAGCAGATGCCTGATGGATTCCGCAGCTGCAGCTTCATTTGCCGCCAGCACGTAGTTTGCTTTCAGTCCTTCCACCCTGCGGTCCATAAATACGACAGGATAGTTCTCATTGATCAATTTTTGATACAAATCCAGATTTCTGCCGGTCGGAAAAATGATCAGACCATCCACCTGCTTGGCGTGGAGCACTTCTATATACTTACGCTCTTTTTCCGGATCATCGTCCGCATTGCAGAGAATGGCGTGAATATCATGTTTATGGCAATAGTCTTCAATTGAACGGCTGACTTCAGTCGAAAGTCTGTGCATGATATTTCCGACAATAATGCCGATCATGGACGTACGTTTTTGCTTCAGGCTTCTGGCCAGATAATTCGGCTGATAGCCAAGGTCATTAATCGCTGCTTCTATTTTCTTTTTTGTGTCTTCTCCCATATATTCATAGCGCTTGTTGATAAACTGGGAAACCGTGCTTTTCGAAACTCCGGCTTTTCTGGCAACATCCGCCATTGTAATACGTGCCATTTTCATCACTCTTTCAAACATGTCTTCCCCTTCATTCTATCCGATAGATGAGGGGGAATCCACTGCTTTAGCCGATTCAGCCTCCCCTGACTTGCGAGTATTTCTCCGCGTGGCGGGCTTTGTTCACTTCTTCGATAAAGGCTGCAGCTTTTTCTGTCATTTGATAAAGTACCTGATCAGTAAGCTCTGCTTTTGTATTGACAAGTGTGCTCCCCACTCCTACGGCAATGGCGCCTGCTCTGATGTAATCCCCTGTGTTGTGGAGATCAACCCCTCCGGTCGGCATGAGCGGAATATGCGGAAGCGGTCCGGCAATATTTTTCAAGTAGCCTGGTCCGACTGAATCTGCCGGAAACACTTTTATCAGGTCGGCTCCATATTCAAATGCCGTCAAAATCTCTGTTGGTGTAAAGGCTCCGGGCACGCTGATGACTCCGTATCTTTTCGCCATGGCAATCGTTTCTTTTTTGACAGTTGGCGAAAAGATGAATTTTGCACCCGACATAATGGCAGCGCGCGCTGTTTCAGGGTCAAGAACGGTTCCTGCTCCTACAAGCACATCGCTTCCGAAATGAGAAGCTGCTGACTCAATTACGCTGGAAGCTTTCGGTGTTTCCATCGTAATTTCAAGGGCCGTTACCCCTCCTGCTTTCAGAGCACTTCCGATTGATAGAATGGATTCCGGTGTAGCCCCTCTTATGACTGCTACAACTCCGCGTTTTCTGATTTCTGCTGCTCCCATATAATTGGCCTCCTTTTATTATGAAACGTTTAATGCATTGTTTTTCATCTGTTTGTTACCGGACTGTTTTGTTGCCAGAATAGTTAAGATAGCTGAGATGAGCAGCGACCCTGCCATAAAGAGATAAGAAGCTCCAAATCCTCCTGTAGAACCATTCAAATAACCCACGACATATGAACCAACAAATGATCCTAGTGCCCCCATGGAATTAATCAGGGCCATGGCGCCGCCTGCAACATTTCTTGGAAGTATCTCCGGAATAATGGCAAAAAACGGACCGTACGGAGCGTACATGGCTCCTCCTGCTAAAACAAGCAGACCGAAGCTTAGCCAGAAATGATCAGGACCGATTAAATAGGATGCGTAAAAAGCAATCGCTCCAATGAATAGAAATGGCCAGACAAACTCTTTCCTCTTTTGAAGCTTATCTGAGTAATGCGAAGCTAGAAGCATCAGAAGAACGGCCAGCACATAAGGAACAGCCGAAAGCCATCCTGTTTGGACAATGCTCATATTCGGAGCTGCTTTTATGATCGAAGGCAGCCACATCACAAAACCGTATAGTCCGACGCTCCAAAGAGCATATTGTGCAGCCAGTAAAATAACAACTTTTGATTTAAACGCCTCTTTATAGTTTTTAACCGGCTTGATGCCCTGCTGTTCCCGTTCCAAAGCATACTGCAGGTCCGCTTTTTCTTTCGCGCTCAGCCATTTAGCATCTTTTGGATGGTCAAATACGAGTTTCCACCAGAGGAACGCCCAGATGACCGCAGGCAGGCCTTCGATAATAAACATCCATCTCCATCCGTAAGCTTCAAGCAGGTAACCTGAAACAATCGACATCCACAGCACCGTCACAGGATTTCCAAGAATCAGGAACGTATTGGCTCTTGAACGCTCTGCTTTGGTAAACCAGTGACTTAAAAAGACCAACATAGCAGGCATAACGGCACTTTCAACTACTCCGAGCAAAAAACGGATCGCAAACAAGTAGTTGACATTTGAGACCATTCCGGTCAAGGTGGCAAGAATCCCCCAGCCGATAAGCGACCAGAAGATTAATACCTTGGCACTCTTTTTTTCCGCATAATGCGCGCCGGGCACCTGAAAGAAAAAGTAGCCGAGGAAAAACAGGGAACCGAGCAGAGATGAAATGGCAGGCGTAATCTGCAGATCTTCTGCAAGGCCCCCCGCTGCTCCGAAAGCGTAATTCGCCCTGTCCAGATAAGCAAGGCTGTAAGTAATAAAAACAACGGGTATTAAGCGGATCCATCTTTGCTTTGCAAGCGGCTGATTCATGGAAACGTCCTCCTCAAATAGTCTGATTCATATAGTCAAATAAAGCATGCCTGTCAGGGTAGCCATCATTATCTCCCTGGGACTGAACAGCAAGTGCGCCAATTGCATTTCCCCGCAGAACAGCATCGTGCAGGCTGAGGTTTTCGAGCAGACCGCTGATGAGCCCGACTGCAAAACCGTCTCCCGCACCTACGGTATCGACAACGGCTTCTACCGGGAAGGGACTGACAACCCCTTCTTCTTTAAAGGTTTTGTAATAGGCTCCATCTTCTCCAAGCTTGATGACAACTGCTTTTACACCTTGATTTAAATAAAATGCAGCAATTTCCTCCGGACTGCTCAAACCGGTCAAAACCTTTCCTTCCGCTAAACCGGGAAGGACATAATCTGCCTGAACGGCCATTCTGTTCACGGTTTCAATCATTTCCTCTTCGGAAGCCCATAATGCCGGCCGCAAATTCGGATCAAATGTTATGCTTTTTCCAAGTGTTTTCATGTGCCTCTGTGCTTTTTCTGCAAATGAACGGGTATGAGAAGAGACGGCAAGCGGAATGCCTGTCATATGTAAATGTGCCGCACGGCTGAAATAGTCAGGCCTGAAATCTTCTTCGTTCATATAACTTGCTGCGGAGCCCTTTCTGAAAGACTGAACGAAAGGGTCACCCGACAGAACTTTTTCCTTCAGCTGGAACCCTGTCGGATACCGTGAATCTTTAAAAACATGCTCTACATCCACTTTTTCCTCTGAGAGCCTTTTCATAATGTAGGTGCCAAACGCATCTTCCCCGACCTTGCTTGCCCATCCGGCATTGAGACCAAGCCTTGCAAGTCCGATCGCAACATTCGTTTCAGCGCCTGCAAGTTCACGGGTAAAGTGCTTTACTTCATCAAGCGGTCCCGTTTCATCAGCCATGAACAGCGCCATCGCTTCACCAAACGTCACAACATCCAATGGATTCATACCCTCTCACCCTTCCATCTGATTTTCTCTTGCTAAACCGATAAATTCTTTTAATCTTTCGTGGGGCTGTATTGGGAATTCCAGTGCAGCCGGCACAGATTTCCCCGTCCTGTTGTGAAACATCCTCCACCCTGCATGTTTTGCCGCTGACAGTCCGGCTGGGTGAAGCTCTCCATCTCTTAATGCCACTTCTTTTAAATGTAAATAGGAAATGTACTCTCGTAATCTGCTAAATGCTGATTCCGGCTTCTCACCTGTAAAGTGCCAGTTTCCAATGTCAAACGTCATCCTAACTGGAATCTCTATCTTCGAAGCGCTTTCAAAAAAGTCGGCCAGATGCTCAATTTTACCTCCGTGAGGTGTCTGATCATTTTCAATCAGGAGCTGTATCTCTTGATAATCCTTTAAAAATAGATCCAGTTCAGCAAGATCAGAAACTCCGTGTAAATAATAACCGAGTGGGAGTTTCAGCCATTTTGCCCCAACTGCAAGAGCCTCACCGAACACTTTTACTAGTTCATAAGAATTTAAGCGTCCCCCCTCACCCCATACCTCAGACGGGGCAGAGTAAACTGTGAACATAGCTAGACGAGTAAGTTCTTCTTTCAGATGCGACAATGAGTCACTTTCTGAAAGCAGCTCCTTGCGTATCTCAATTCCATCCGCTCCTGCTTCGGCTGCTTTTCGGATAAAATCCAGCTGGCCACTCTCTAAAACTACTTTTCTGTCAAAAACATTCATTGGAATGATAATCAAGCAGCGATCAGCCTCCTAATTTATTGATAAATCGGTTTAGTAAATCGGTTTAGTGAAAGTATAATCTTTTTGAAAGCGTTTTACAACTACTATTCATAATTTTTTAAAACAATGGATCAGCCGCCGCTATTTTCATCATTTTTAATCCTTGTATCCTTCCTGCAATTGTGCAGATTTTCAACATCCTGATAAGTCTCATGGAATTCATGTTAAAATTAAGGTTACGATATCATGATCAAGTGCGGACGGTGATCGAAAAGTGACTAACATTAAAATACGAGTTCAAGATACGATTATAGAAATTGAAGAAAACGAAAGATATTTTATTGAAGTTAAAGATAGGAGCTTTACCGGTTCAATCCTTGAGAATATGAATTTTGAGTTCGGCGGACGGGTATTCTTTTACATCCTCACTGATGCAGAAAACGAAGATTATCAACTTGCAGAAGATGAAATCATAACCATTAAAAAACTTTAAGTTTGCGAGAATGGAATCATATCCACAATCTTTACGAAAACAGACTTTCAAAAGTACTGTTTTTATCCAAGAAAGCCCCTGCATGAAGAAATTGAAAAGGGACCGCTCAAATGCAGTCCCTTTATTTTATCTATAATATTTTAAGTACTTGGTTTCAAGGTATTTCCCATTTTTATCGTAATAGACATTTTTTATGTAGTGCCATACCGCATCAAAATCTTCGTAGACCTTATAGTAACCAGCAGAATGATATTTAGTCGTAACATACGTCCAAGTATATCCTCCGCCGCCCGGATCTTCTACCGCCTGAATAGAAACGCTTTCTCTATTTGGGGTAGTTGATGCATTCAGCTGCTTTGCCGATGCGCTCTCCCCCGCAAATCCTGCAGTCAAAATCCCTACTGATAGAAAAGTGACTGTCTTTGCAATCATTTTTTTCATATCTTTCTCCTCCTCTAAAGTATTTTACTTCTTTTTCCAGTTTAATATGTTACTAAATACAATCAAAGGGTATATTATACTATTTTGTATTATTTTTCTATCTCTCTCTTATTTTTCTATTTAAAAACCCAGTCCTTCTAAAGGACTGGGTTTTTAAATAAAATTATGATTTTACTTGCTCACCATTGAAAACTTTAACCTCAGGCGGTGCAGCCAAAAACTGCATCGCTTTTCCAGAAAACACTTTAAAATGCTCGCTGCTGTTATGAAGTTCAACTGCTTCTGCATCCTTCCACAGCTCGATCATTTTGTACGCTCCTGCTGTTTCAGTGTCTTTCATTAAATCATAAGAAATGTTGCCATCCTCTTCTCTTGAAGCTGCAACAAGCTGACGAATTTCGCTTAGAAAGTCAGCTTCCTTTTCAGATAATACCTTAAAACCTGCATGTATAATGATCATTTTTATATCCTCCTCTTTCGTTATTTCCACTCTGTAATTTTTTCAACAGGAAGTCGGACAGACTGATAGCCTTCATCTGCTGCTCTACCAATTGAAATGAGCATAACAGGATAGTAGCGCTCTTTATCGAGTCCGTAAGCTTCTGCAATCTTATCTTTTTCAAAACCACCAATCGGATTTGTATCAAAGCCGTGTGCTCTTGCAGCAAGCATCAGCTGCATGGAAACGAGCCCTGCATCAATTAAGTTCATATCTTTTAGCTGATCAAATGTCATTACCTCAAAAAAGCCTTTTATGGCCGCAACCTGCTGATCGCGTACATCCGCAGGCATAAAGCCTTTTTCCACAGCAGTGCTGTAGATTTCTTCAAGATATTCATCGCTTTTCATATCTGCAAAAACAGCAATTACAGCGGCTGACGTTTCAACTTGTCTCTGATTAAATTTGGCAAGCGGCGCAAGCGTTTCTTTTCCTTCTTTAGTGTCAATGACAACAAAGCGCCATGGCTGAAGGTTAACTGATGACGGAGCAAGTGCTGCTTCTTCAAGAATCTCAGCCATTTCCTCTCTGCTGATTTTAACGGACGGATCATAATTTCTGATGGATCTGCGGCCTCTTACAATTTGCTGGTAGTCATTAATAAGTGTTTGATTCATGATGTATGTTCCTCCCTGATGCTATTCGTTTATTTTTTCAACATTCTCTTTAATGCGGGAAAGCATTCCCAGCAGGACTTTACGTTCATCTTCTGAAAAGTCTGCGAGCACATTTGAGATAAATCGCTGTTTTTCTGAGCGGTATGCAACAATTTTCGATCTTCCTTCTTCGGAAAGACTTACGTAAGTAAATCGCTGATCGTCAGGGTTTTTCCTCCGGACAACCATTCCCTTTTCCTCAAGCTGCTTAAGGTGCCTCGTCACAGCTGCATGATCAATGTGAACAAGCTTTTGCAGAGCCCTCTGACTGATCTCGTCCACTTCATAAAGCTGGTGGAGCAGATCGAGACGGGCCTGGCTGATGCCTGTACAGCGTTCAAACTTGCTCATCGTCTGTTTTGTAATTTCAAAAACCCGGTACAGTATCTCTTCTTCTTCTTCTTTGCAGAAACGAGGCAATCGCATCCTCCACCTTATATAATTGATAAGTCAATCATTGACCTGTCAACTACTATAAACCATCTATTTTCAAAAGTCAAAAGAGAAGATTTTTGTTTTGACTTCATTAAAAATAGCGCTCCGCCAGGGAACGCTCATTAGTTTTTTCCGACTTATACATATAATTTATTTTTGACCTCTTCTCTGAATCTCCTTGTACAAGTTCACAAAAGTTGTACGGCCATTGCGAAGGTTTTCAGGTCCGTCATTTCCAATTGGATAGAGCTCAAGATTCTCCACAATAACATCAGGCGCCCCTACTTGCGGCATTTTATTGATCATGACAAGCGCCTGGGTTGTTCCAGGAGGTGCAGGTGATGCAATCCATACCCACTCTCTGCTTCTTTTATCATTCAGTCTTCCAGCAGGAATCGTTCTGATCAAACCGTGTCCAAGAAGCTTAAATGCCGCATTATAGTATGCTATGGATACACTGATCTGCGGGCTGCTGAAAGCCCCGCCATTTGATAAAGCTGCATTGAGTTCAAAACTTTCCCCCGGAAAAGCTTTAACATATTGAGTAATGAAACTGTTTAATTCCCCGCCAAGCAAACGGACAGCATAGATTCCGCTGCGTTTGGCAATGACCGCATGAAATCCTGTCCATGGTGAAAGGCCGCCTGTTTTAAAGTTGCCGTTTACAATCCGATTATCTGTCACGCTGGTTCCCCCGAATCCATCAAACTTAATTCTTATTAATGTATGTCCATTAACGGGAGTTGACAGTGCGTATGACTACTTGAGTTAGTTGAATAAAAAATAGATATAAAATCTCTGATGAGTTATTGAATCTTGGCAAGAATCCGTGAAACGGAATCGCTATTTTCATCAATCTTCATGTGAGCACACAGCCTTTTATGAACAGCTATGAATTCAGGGGTCATTTCATGAAGGACACAAAGAATTTGCTCTTTTTCTCTCCCCGTGTACCACCCATTTAAAAGCAACCGCTGATTTTCCGTAAGCTTACCCCTTGCCCCTTCTATTTTTGCCCAGTCTCCAGGATTATTAGGCGGATATCCCTTTTCCATATACCAGCCTGCAGCAATCGACCATCGCATCATGTCCAAACAGTGTAAAGCATAATAAATTTCATTCCTCATACATCTCCGGTAAGCTTCATGTGCATATGCAAAAAACTTGTTTCTCCAAATGTCAAATTCAGCCTCACTGGCCTTATACTTTAGAGGTTTTGATTGACTGCGAAGATTTTCCAGAAAACACTCATGATCTTTAACTATTTTTATATCTCTCAACCACACAGAAGGAGATAAATCACCGCTCTTGTAATAAAAGGAATCAACTTTAATAAAACAGTCAAAGTGAGCAATACTGTATACTGTCCACGGAAAGTCTTCAAAAAACAAAACATTTCCCCATCTTTCTGCCCGATTCTTTTTATTTTGCCGGTACTGCTCAAACTCGTCATCTTTAACCACAATACGCAGATCGATATCTGAATAGAGGTCTGTGTTTCCGGCTCCTATTGATCCCCCATAAAAGACCGCTGAGACGCTATCATCGAGAAGAAGATCCTGCTCTACTTCTGCCATCAATTCTTCCCGCCATTTTGGCAGATTTGAATCCCTCTCTTCAAATTTCATTAATGACATAGTCATAAAAAAGTACTCCCTCCCCTATTAATCTTCCTTGCTGTTTAAGGATTAAACAGCGAGATAAAAACTCATAAATATACACATTATGCCCGTGGTGAGTAAGAGGATGCAAAACAGCCTGCGCCATAATCCGCCGATGAAATAAAGTGCAAGCAAGAGATAATAAATCCCAGCAATAATGCCTAAAAACAACAAAAATTCAATTTGTTCATTTGGAGGAAGAGGATTTGTCAGGGCTGTCAACGCTGAACCTCCAATTAAGAGGATGCCAAAAAGCATCAATAGGTTCTTCATACTTTGCTCCCTGGATGTATTCATTTTATCAGTCTCCCAGTTTTTAAGTTTGCCAGTGCTGCAAAACTCTTCACTTTTCCAATTATGCAAGATAGGTAGTGTCACGAACAATCCTTACTGGAAAGAACGGTCTAGATTCATTGAATGCCGTGTAATAATTAGCCGTTCTTAAGTACTTGGGCTTTGAAATACAAATCAAGCTAATACTTATTTCAGCCTGTCTAAAATCGAGCAGTAAAATTGTTGATATGATAAGAAAAGCATAATAAAAAGCCACTTCAATAGAAGTGACTCTATCGTTTTATGGCGTGTTCCAAAATAGGGTAGAAGCAGTCGGGATTACAACAGCCCATAATAGCACAAACGAATTCCCAACCAGACCCACTATTTTAAGAGATGTTATCTTAGTAAGCAAGGCTGTCATGATTCCGATAATCGGCAGTACTCCTGCTATAATTATGGCTGAATTTGAGAATAAATCTTCGTTAAAAAACCAAGCTGTATACACAAGCATAGAAATTAAAAAAGCCGTAATTGATATGATGCCTGACTTTCTCATATCCATCCCCCTCTCAGGTATAAATCAATTTGTTATCCTTACTTATTTTACCACTTGTTATTTGTTATTAAAAACAAAACAACAGCAATTTTCAAAAAACAGTCTATATAAAACATAAAAGAGCCCGTCACATGGATGGCGGGCTCTTCCTGACTAAAATTCATTCTTTTTCACTTTCAAGCATCTCAATGTAGTGATCCAGCTTCTCTTTGTTCTCCTGAGAAATTTCAGGGAACTGCGGATCTATCTTTTCCAGGCATTTATTCATAACTTCAGAAATGATGTAGCGTGAATACCATTCATCATCTGCAGGGAGTATGTGCCAAGGGGCATATTCCGTTGATGTATGGTTCAGCATGTCTTCAAAAATGTCCTGGTAGCTGTCCCAATGCTTCCGCTCTTCCACATCGCTGAAGGAAAACTCCCAGTTCTTCTTTGGGTTTTTCATCCGCTCGAGGAGTCTTTCCTTCTGTTCTTTTTTCGACATATGAAAGAAGAATTTCACCACTTCAAAGCCATTTTCCGTTAAATAGCGCTCAAAGTCATTGATTTGTCTGTAGCGGACTGCCCATGTTTCTTCTTTCTCCTTCTCATCAGGCACCGATTCTTCTTTAAGCAGATCATGAACTCTCGGAGCTATAACTTCTTCATAGTGGGAACGATTCAGAATCCCGATTTGACCTCTCGCAGGAAGCGCTTTATGGATTCTCCAAAGATAATCATGCTTTTGCTCTGAGTCCGACGGCTTTTGAAAGGAAGTCGTTTTCAGGCCCTGAGCGGTTAAGTTAGAAAAAATGTAGCTGATGGCTTCATCTTTTCCTGCAGCATCCATAGCCTGCAAAACGACGACAATGCCCTTCTTCTCTTCCGCATGAAGGCGCCAGTGCAATTCCTTCAGCCTGTCTATGCTTTCAGGAATAAGATTCTCCAGCAGTTCTTTTTCTGAGTAATCATGCTTCTCACTCGGTGAGTAATCTCTTAATTTTAATTGTTTATTGCCTTCAATTCTGTATTTGTTTACGTTCATTTTTTCCTCCTAGGTCCGCTGAACAACCATTTCCTGATGCCGCTGAAAAGCTAGCGCATTTTGTGTTCATTCCTCCATCTTTACCCAAGTTCATGAAAGCGTAAACGGGAAACGCAAATGGTATCTCTGCCTCATAACTTTCAATAAGTTTTTGCCTTCTTTATGCCATATGGCGTCCTATGCCAGTTGGCTGCAATCATGCACAAAGCAGCGGCGGATAAACCAAGGCTCAAGTATACATACGTGTAGTTCAAGTCATTCATATACAACCCATAGACTAGCTGCAGCAGCCAGTAGAATGGGTCTGCCATCGCAATATTATGCATGATTTCTCCCTCTAAAAAGAATCCCAGTCCGGGAATCGCCATTAAAAAGACAAGTGTGACAGGTTTTAATATAGCAAGTGCCTGCGTTTCAGTTGATGCGTAAAAAGCCATTGCCATTCCAAGAACGGTCCCAAGCAAAATACCGATTAGGATGATAAGTCCCGCTGTCTCCCAAACAAAAGGCAGTTTTAATAAATAACTGCAGATCACAAAATCAAATAATGTAATGAATGAGGCAATAGTTATTTTAGAAAGAATTGGTACTGCCGGATGTACCGGCTGGACATTTTGAAGCTCTGTTGTTTTATTCTTCCGTTCTTCTACCAGACTGAACAAAATGATGATGCCAAAGAAAAGAAAGGATCCATAAAGGTTAAAAGCATACACTTTTTCAAATAGACTGGAACTCAAGCTGTCTGATTCAATAGGTTTTTCTTCAAGGATCCGCTTTGCTTTCTCAACCGCTTCAGCCGGTTCACGGCCGTCTGTAACCAGCTTTCCTTCAACAAAGCCGATCTTGGCATCAATATCGTTTACCTCCTGAATTAAATCTTTCTGAGTAGCTGAAATCAAAACTTGAACTCCATCCGGAATGCGAAATTCATTTTTTTCTTCTTCAAGAACGACAATTTTCGGTGTATCCGAATAGGTTTCTGTGATGCCGGAAGCCCCAAATGCCGTAATGATTGGGAAAAGGACAATAAGCCAAATGAGCATATTTCTTCTTGAAAGCGCAAAATCTTTTCTTATATAAGCTGTAAACACTTTTTTCATAGCCTGAACCCTCTCTCGAACGTTACTTTTTTAAAAATCAAAAGACTGATAACGTAAATCACTACGGCAAAAATAGTGAGTTCGATATAAGTACCTGCAGAAGGCCCTTCCGGCAAATATAAGGAATAGTATGCCCCAATGAATGGTTCAAATGGGTTAAATGGTACAGGCTTAATATTCCACATCGGCAAAACGAGACGTATCATGACCGCAAATATGAACCCTGTCACAACACTTCCGGCAAGCATGACAACACTTTGTTTTTTAACAATCATCGCCAGAAGCATCCCGCTTGCAATCATAACGATTGAAAGAATGAGGGTTAAAAACAGGAATTGCAGCAAAAACGCGATTTGATTCACTGCAGGTATGAGTGCCAGGAAGGCTGCTGCAACAATAATCATCAAAAGCAAAACATGCTTACTGAAAAAATAGTGTGCGACCGTTCTGCTTGTTCTCATAACTTGAATCATATTTGTCTCCATATCCTCTGAAATCTGCATAGCCGCCATCCAGAATAAGAGGTCAATAAGAATAATGATATAGAAAATTGTAAAAACCGGAAGCCACGATTCAACCCATGAAACTTCCTGAAATCCAAATGCCAGAATGTTGATTCCAAGCGACATTAAAAGGATGTAGCCGAATATCAATGCGACGATATTATTCCGAATAAGCTTAATCCATTCCATTTTCAGCATCACGCTTCCCCCTTCAGCCCCCGGCCGACAACCTTGATGAAAATTTCTTCCAGGCTTGCTTCCTGAGTATGAATGCTGTCGAAGTGCCTGCTTTTAATGATTTCGGTCAGTTTCGTCAAATCATCTTCTTTAGAAAAAGTTATCTTCTTTCCGCTTTGTTCAATTGACACAGTCTGCTTGCCAAAACGCTTCTTATAGTTTTCAGGAGTATCGAGTTCAACAATCTTTCCATTATTAAAAAAGGCAATTCTGTCACAAAGTTTTTCTGCTTCATTCATATCATGAGTTGTCAGGAACATGGTGGTGCCTCTTCTATTCATGTCCTTTACCACCTCGCGTACATAGGCTGCAATTTCAGGATCCATACCTGATGTCGGTTCATCCATGAACAGGATTTCCGGATTAGTGACAAGCGCTCTTGCCAGAACAAGTCTTGTTTTCATTCCTTTTGAGTACTCGCCTGCTTTTTTATCTTTCGATTTATAGAGATCCATTTTTTTCAGTATGTCATAAACCTCGTCTTTCCCTGTCCCATACAATCCTGCATGAAAGATCAGGTTCTCATAACCGGTCAATGTCGGGTAAAGCACATCATTTTCGAAAGCAATGCCTATTCTTTTGTAAAAAGAGTGATTTGCTTTTGACATATCCTGCCCCAGAATAAACACTTTTCCAGGCGGAGGTGCAATCAGTCTGGTTAACAGTTTAATCGTAGTGGACTTCCCAGCGCCGCTCGGTCCCAGGAAACCAAAAACCTCTCCCTTCTTCACTTGGAATGATAATTGATCTACTGCATTGCTTTTTCTGTCATATGAATAAGTCAATCCTTTTGCTTCAATTGCAAAGGTCATCTCTCCACTCTCCTTTTTGAAACAATTTAATTAATTTGTTTCATTTGTTATAAAATCAGTATAGTACTTTTTGAAACAAAGTCAACAATTTGTTATAATATTTACGAGGTGAAGGAATGGACGGCTTTAAAGCAAGAACAGATAAAAAAAGAGAACTGATTATACAATCAGCTCTCATGCTATTTACACATTTATCTCCAAGTAAAGTTTCTATCAGGGAAATTGCTGCAAAGGCACAGGTCTCGGTCGTGACCATTTACAATTATTTTGGAAGTAAAGAAGGGCTGATGCTTGAAGTTGTCAGGTCTGTACTGGCAGCGCAATTACAGCTGGCAGAAGAAATCACGCAATCAAATGACCCTGCTGATAAGAAGATATCAAGACTGATTTTTACAAAAACTGAGCTGCTCAGTCAATTTCATCCTGATTTTATTTCTTTTATCATGAATGACTCCAGCATGAAAAAATTAATAGAAGAAGAATTTCTCACCAGGACTTACGAGCTGATTAAGGATTTTATCCACCAGGCTAAATCCGAGGGCGCTTTTTCCAAAGAGCTGCCGGATGAAATGATCATGAAAGTGATCGAACTTTACCGAAAAGATATCTCTTCTGAAAACAGTATTCTTTTTTCAAGTCAGGAAGAGTTGAAAAGCCATGAAACCATATTAAAAATTCTGCTGTACGGAATAGCAGGCTATAAGAATCTTTAATATAGACAGACGTGTAACAGCCTCCCTAATAGGAGGCTGTTTCAGTTATTTCGAATGAACAGGTAACTCTTTATATTGATCAATATCTTTTATCATGTTTTTCAACGGTCTGATCCAAAAATCTGACTCTGTTAAATCAATAGCAAAATGTTTTTTTACTAGCTGTTCTAGCGGAAGTGTTCCCGTTTCACCTAGAAACTTCAGAAATTTCCCATCAAAATCCTCATCTATTTTTGATTTCTCCAAGAGACCTGCACTCAATAAGAAACCAAATGTATAGGGATAATTATAAAAAGGAACATCCGCCTGATAAAACTGCCCATATTTTATCCACACGTAAGGTTCATATTCACTCAAAGCTCCGCCAAACGCTTTTTTCTGGCACTGCAGGGAGAGCTGCTCCATTTTCGCTGCATCAATGTCTTTTGTCTTATTGAGCTCATAAAAGCTTTTTTCGAATAGAAAGGCCCCTCTGATTGACATAAGATAATTTAATTGACGTTCAATTTTCCAGCCTAGAATGGCTTTTTTTGTTCGATTATCTTTTGTGTTTTCAATGACGTAATCAATTAGTGCTGTTTCAAATAAGATGGAAGCCGTTTCGGCAGCAGTCATTTCAAACGTCTCATCTGAAAAGTGCAGGGACGGAACAGCTCTCATTTGTTTGAAATGCCAGGCATGGCCTAATTCATGAGAGAGTCTTCTCGCACTTTCTAAGCTGTTGTCAAAGGAGAGAGAGATTCTTGACTCACCTTCTGCAAGAAATGGTGCACAAAATCCCCCCGGCGGCTTTTCTTTCCGCTGTTCCAAATCCACCCACCCATTGGTGATCACATGATGGATAAATTCAGGAATTTCACCGTCAATCCTTTCAAGAGACTTCGAAATTGCGTCAACAGCGTCAGAAACCGAAAATTCAAGGTGCACATCTTGTGTTGAAGTCATTGCCTCATGCCATGTGAGCTTCTCCTTATTAGCTTCCTCCGCTTTTACCAGTAAATACTCTGAAAGTTCAGCTGAACATTCATCCACCGCAGCCCACATTGCTTCTAGTGAATGCTTTGAAATTCCGTTCTGTTCGAGAGAGTGATCAAAGAAATGAATATCTTTTACTCTATATTCATTTAATTTTATTTCAGCCATTTGGCCATAGATAGCCGCAAATCTTTCTCGTTGTTTTTCCAGTGTTTTATTCAAACTTTTGAATGCATTGGTTTTCACTTTCAAATCTGAATGAGACATGGCCATATAACTGGCTTCCCCATAAGTGAACGTTTTTTCCCCATCACCGGCATGAATACTTATGTTCAATTGATTCCGCAGCTGTTCATAGTCGTATTGAAGCCCTCTCAACTTTTCTTTAGATAGACGTGTGTTCTTATCTTCTTTACGATTTATCTTATTGCTTCTCAATTGACCTATTAATATGTCTTTCTCAGTCATTCGTATGGGCAATACTCCCTTCTCCTGACGATCCTCATTGAAAAGGTTTTCCGCCAAATTGAACCGAATATGAAGCAGTCTTGTTTTCAGAGCTGAAATTCGGCTGTATACGTCTGCTAACAGAGAAGACTCTCCTTTCTCTGTAGTCAGACAATAATAAAATGATTCCAATGATTCAATTTGACGGATGCTGTTCGAAAAATCGGAAAGTGTGTTTTCATTTATACCATCCGATTTAGAAGCTGATTCCAGAAACGATACTGTTTCTTCTATATTGCCGGCATACTGGCTTACCTTTTCCAGGTCTGACCCAGTAAGAAGAGTGTCTAGATTCCAACGGGTTTTATAATCGGCGGTCTTCAATCCCAATCCTCCCATTTAACCGTTATCATTTTCATCCAGTTTAAAAAACGCATAACACTTTATGTCATGCGTTTTCAAGAGTTAAAATTTTCCGATTTTATACTCTCAGTTATTTCTAACAAACAAACGATTTAAAATCTGATCTGCTTCCATTAAATCGGCCACCACATAATCCGCCTGCGCTAATTCTTCCCTGTCGGAAAAGTCAAACCTGCACCCGATTGCTTTTAGGTGATTGTCTTTCGCAGCAAGGATATCTGACAATCTGTCGCCGACAACAGCGCCTGCATTCAGATTGTATTTATGTAGGATTGATCTTACGAGGTCTGATTTGTTCTGGGAAACAATCTGCTGGATGCTGAAGGTTTCTGTGATCCACTCCGCAAGTCCATAGTGATCAACGATTGTCTGAAGGTAACGTGTCAGCCCGTTGCTTGCAATAAACAGCTGAAATCCAGAACAAGCAAGCTTCTCCAGCAATTCCTTCGCATTTGGATATAATGCCCCCTGATCCGCTTGTATCGCCACAAGCAGTTTGTCGAGAAAATATCCGTCTGCAAAATCACGGTCTTCCTGCGGATGATTCGGCAATAATGTCTCCCATACAACCGGAAGAGGCACACCCATGATTTTCGTTCTCCCATTTTCCAAGTTCCCTAAGCTGTACAAACGTCTCCTCAAGAGCCCATTCCAAAATAAGATCGGTTTGAAAAAGTGTTCCGTCCATGTCAAAAATCACAGCTGTCATATGTATACTCCCTAAGCTTTTTTATTTAAGTCTTCTTTTTCAGCAGCAAGCAAATACAGGATTCCTGCAATCAGTGCCAGAATGCTGAATGTGTTAAGTGTAAATCCCACACTTTTAATCATGGCATCATAAATTTTTTCATCCCATGTGGTAACTCCTGACCCGAACATGGCCGCGCTGATATACTTAGCGGCAAGCAAAAAAGCGGAAATAGCTAAAAAAGAAACACCGGCACCCCGTTTGTTCATCTCACATTCCCCCAGCACTTTTATAAAGACTTGTTTTCTCTCATTATAGCATTTATTTCCACTTTATCTTCAAACTATTTTTCTATTGAAAAAACAGTGACATGTAAGGTGCAAACAAGGAAATATTCATTCAAAACATACTGTATTTCTCATTGAAAACTAGAAAAATATGTTAAAATATACATGAGGAATATGCTTATCACCAGTCAGGAAACGGACAGGATTGCACAAATTTAAATGAAAATACAGTGGAGGCATCATGATGTGGTTACTATTAGGACTTATTGCCATTGCAGCAACATTTATAAATCTTTATATGTATAAAACAGGCAAAGATTATAAACTTGCTATGGCTGCAGGCTTATCATTTACAGCATTAACACTTTGTTCAGAATACAGCCTGGTGTCCCGGTGGGTAAAAGCGGAAGATTGGTCAGCTCTGCTTGATGTAGTTCCTGGCATGGAAAGGGGATTATGGTTTTTGACAATTGTTTCGATTTTGCTGAATATAGCACCTGTTCTTTTAGAACTAAGGAATAAAAAATAATCATTTAACGGTAAATGATAACTAACTATGATACCTATATAGTAAAAGGCTTAGAGAAAAATCCTCTAAGCCTTTTTGAGTGATTTGGTTGTTTGCACCTCACAAATAAACTCTCTTAACGTGTGCTTCACTCGTTATTTTGTTTATCTTATAAGGAATTCACTAATATCGTTCTAACATCATCTTTGTTTAACGGCACATAGCTTCCAATCGTGTCTCCCACCATGGAGCGCTCAACCATCAATTCTATTTCACGGCTGTCAATCCCGTAATCTGACAGATTTTCAGGGGCGCCAATTGATGCCCAAAACTCTTTAACACGCTGAATTGTTTCTCCTGCAAGATCATTCAGTGATTTGCCTTCAGTGTTCAAATCAAATACACGAATACCGAGCTGAGCGACTTTTTCAGGCTTTGTCTGTGCGACAAACTCCATCCAGCGCGGGAATAAAATGGCTAGTCCCCCTCCGTGCGGAATATCATGAACAGCAGAAACCGCATGCTCAATCATGTGGGTAGCCCAGTCTGTTTTGACTCCCATTGTTAAAACCTTGTTTAATGCAAATGTCGCATTAAGCATAATCACTTCACGGAAGTCGTAATTTTCAAGATCCTTGATCAGTTTAGGCGCAACATCAATGGTAGTTTTGAGAATAGACTCCCCGAAACGTTCCTGAAGAGGTGCGTTTTCTGATGCATGGAAGTATTGTTCAAATACGTGTGACATCAAGTCAACAATCCCGTATACCGTCTGATCTTTAGGGACAGTATATGTGTTTTGCGGATCCAGGACACTGAATTTAGGGTATGTGTGGATGGAGCTGAACGCACGCTTGTCTTTTTCCTCCCAATTTGTGATCACGGAATTTCCGTTCATTTCTGTTCCTGTTGCAGCCATAGTCAGAACCGTTCCAAGCGGCACAGCCGATGCCGGAGCTGCTTTTCCGGTCACAATGTCCCAGACATCTCCATCATAATGAACGCCTGCTGCGATTGCTTTTGCACAGTCAATGACGCTTCCGCCGCCGACAGCAAGGATGAATTCCAGATTATTTTCTCTGATTAACTGGATTCCCTTGTTTACTGTTGAAAGTCTCGGATTTGGTTCAACTCCGCTCAATTCAACTATTTCCGCATCTGGAATGGCTTTCAGCTGCTCCATGACGGTATCATACAAGCCGCTTTTTTTGATGCTGCCTCCGCCATACACAAGCAGAATTTTATTTCCATACTGAGCTGCCTCGTCCTTGATGGCAGCTGTCTGATTTTTTCCAAAGATAAGTTTTGTAGGGTTTACATATTGAAATTGATCCATTTTTTATTCCTCCAACGGGTATTTTTTAGTGATTGGCGTTGCATAAAACTTTGAGATTTTTTAAAAACCAAGCGATACATATTTTACTTCCAGATAATCATGGATGCCATGATCTCCGCCTTCACGGCCAAGTCCGCTTTCTTTATAGCCTCCAAACGGGGCCTGGGCTGTTGAAGGAGCACCGTCATTCACTCCGACAATTCCATATTCAAGCGAGCCTGACAGCTTCATGATTTCAGCAATGTTTTCTGTGAAAACGTATGCGGCAAGCCCATACGGCGTATGGTTCGCACGGCTGATTACCTCATCCATTGTTTTAAAGGTTGTAATCGGTGCAAGCGGGCCAAATGTTTCGTCATACATGCAGAGCATGTCATCTGTCACATTGCCAAGGATGGTTGCTTCGTGGAAAAAGCCTGCTGAGGATTTACTTGCTCCTCCTGTAAGCACAACAGCTCCTTTAGCGGTGGCATCTGCAATGTGTTCTTTTACTTTTTCAACTGCCTTCTGATTAATCAGCGGCCCAAGAGTTGTGCTTTTCTCCATGCCGTTGCCGGTACGCAGTTTTTTCACTTCCTCAACAAAACGGTTTGTAAACTCCTCTGCGACACGTTCATGTACGTAAAAGCGGTTGGCAGCAACACACGCCTGACCTCCATTTCGGAATTTAGAACTCATGGCCCCTTGCACAGCTTTATCAATGTCTGCATGTTCTGTCACAATAAACGGCGCATGTCCGCCAAGTTCCAGTGAAATTTTTTTCATGGTATCGGCAGCGTCTTTCATGATTTGCTTGCCAACAGGTGTAGATCCCGTAAATGTAATCTTTCTCACTCTGCTGTCTGCCTGCCACACACCGGTAATCTCTCTTGAACTACCTGTAAGGATATTGATGCCTCCTGCCGGAACGCCTGCCTGCTCAGCAAGTTCTACAAGTCGGATTGCTGTTAGAGGTGTTTCCTGTGACGGTTTGAGCAATACCGTATTTCCTGCTGCAAGTGCAGGAGCAAGCTTTCTTGTAATCATGGCAGCCGGGAAATTCCATGGTGTGATCGCAGCAACAACTCCGACAGCTTCCTTTTGCACGAGAATTCTCTTATTTTTAGAAGAAGCTGGGATGATTTCACCTTTTATCCGGGTTGCTTCTTCTGCGTAGAATTTTACATACTGATTGGCATAATCCACTTCTCCGAGAGCTTCATCAAACGGTTTGCCCTGTTCCATCGTCATAATCTCTGCTATCTCTTCCCTGTGCTCCGTTATGAGCTGATGCCATTTATATAAAACATTTGAACGGGTTTCTGCTGTTTCTTTTGACCATTTCAAAAAGGCTTCATAAGCTGCATCGGCTGCTT
Source organism: Metabacillus sp. cB07 (assembly GCF_016839225.1). Lineage (NCBI taxonomy): Bacteria > Bacillati > Bacillota > Bacilli > Caryophanales > Bacillaceae > Metabacillus > Metabacillus sp. cB07. The sequence goes on from NZ_CP069296.1 coordinate 2,373,153, forward strand.
CAGCCGCCTCGGCTTCTCCGCTCAGAGGTACGCGGGCAAAGACTTCTTCAGTAGCTGGATTCGTCACTTCCATGTAATCAGAAGTGCTGAACCATTTGCCATTTATTAAATTGAATCCTTGTTTCATTTCGTTCATCTCCTTCGCTTGATTACACTCCCTATTAAACACCCGAAAAGCCTTCTTTTGTACTTCCAAGATATTTGAAGGGTAAAACAGAACGTTATGGCCCATTATTCCATGCGATGGTCTTTGCTGTTTTTAGGTGCCATTAAAAAGAGACGCCCCAATTGGAACGTCTCAGTCTTTCAAATAGTTTTTGATGATTTTACCTGTCTCTTTATTATTACTGATCAAAGAAATATGACGGTTTAACGCAATATCCCTGATTTCAACAGCTCTGATTTCAGGAGAGATCATCCCGGAGAATAGCTTTGGCAATAGGGCAATGCCAAGGTTTGCGGAAATGAACCCCAAAATACTCTGCCCGAACTCTATTTCTGAAGCCACGTTATACGGTTTTCCTTTTTCTTCAAAAGCTTTTTCAATAATAATCCTGCAGTCACACCCCTCAGGGAGAGATAAAAAGGATGCTCCTTCAATATCAGAAAACGTCACTTCTTTTTTCTCGGCGAGGGGGTGATCTTTATGAAAATAAAGCATAATCGGTTCGATAAAAAGCAGCTCCGAGAGAAAGTGATGCTCTACAAACCGGTCGTCCATTAAAATTCCGTCGTATACATTCTCTTTTAGTCCCGTCATTAAATCGGAGAAGGTGTGGGATGTTTTAATGCTGATTTTTTCTGCCCTGAAATTTTCAGACTGCCTGAATTTCTGAGGAAGAAACGAAGAAGCAATACTTGGCCACGAGCCGATGACGACCTGCTTCTCTTCATTAAGCTCAGCCAGTTCCCTGTGCGCTTTCTGCACTCTTTCTACAATCTCATTTCCCGCTTTTATTAAAAGCTCGCCTTCTTTTGTCAGGACCACGCCGCTTGCTGAACGGACAAAAAGCTGACAGCCGAAATATGATTCAAGGCTTCTGATCTGTTTACTCAAAGCAGGCTGGCTCATGTGCAGCTGTTCGCTGGCCTTTGTAAAGCTTTTCGTCTCAACGGTTTTTTGAAAGGCTTCAAGCCACTCAATTCTCATCTTCTCACTCCAGTCAAAACCTTTTGTTATCGCCGCATAACGATGCGGAAGTACTCCTCTTGCCGTTTACATTGTAAGCTAAGTTTGTGCTTAAAAATGAGCATTTTGCTCAAAACAAACGAATTTTATTTGAGGAGGAAATAGAATGGCAAACGTATTGATGGTTGTCTCAAATGCAATTAAAGTAAAATCCTATGAAACAGGGTACTGGTCTGAAGAATTTCACGTGCCTTTGAAGGCGCTTGAGGATGCAGGCCACAAAGTGACCATTGCTTCTCCTAAAGGCGGAGATGCTAAAGTGGACACATTCAGTTTGACTGACCAATGGGATCCACATGGCGTATCCAAAGCTTTTGAGGAGCTTGGACGCTGGAAAGAGACAAAACGTCTGTCAGATTTGAGCGGCAAAGACTTTGATGCTGTTGTTTTTGTAGGAGGCCACGGCCCGATGTTTGATGTTGCCTATGATGCCCATGCACACCGCATCATCAATGAAATCTATGATAATGGAGGCATTGTGGCAGCAGAATGCCATGCGCCTGCTGTCCTTGCATTCACGGTAAGACCTGATGGAACCTCGATTATCCAGGGCAAAAAAGTAACATCCTATCCTGATGTGTATGAGCCGGAAAATGTCCTGGAATTCCTTCCATACAGTGTGGAGCAGGAACTAAGCAAAGTAGCGGAGTATGTAAGTGATTTAGATTCTCCCCAGCTTGCCATTTGGGCTGATGACCAAATCATAACAAGCCGTGACCCGGTTTCTTCAGAAGCGATTGCAAATGAGCTCCTGAAAGCATTGGATAAATAATGAAAGATCTGCAAGAAAAGACGGGCATCTATGCTCGTCTTTTTTCGTTCTTATTAACTGATTCTTGCCATGCCGTTAGAGTATAATTCCCTTCTGCGTTCATTCTTTCATCCGATTATAGATCTGTTTCAATTCCAAGCAGATCGTTTCTCCCTTTTTCAAGTAATCCCTCGCTGTAGAGCTGATGATAGTCTGCAGAAAATTGGATTTCCGGGACGGCAACCTCCGGAATCCTCTGTTTACACGCATCAACAATATCCGGAATAAGTTTTCGGACTGATTCTTCTCCTGATAAGATAAGAGTTTCGGGATTCAGCATAATGGAGATAACAGAGATAAGATATGCAGCATTTTGAACAGTCTCTTCTTGTGTTTGAGGCTGTGTCATTTTATCCTGCAGCGTATCCCCCTCTCCAACCTGCAAAAATCCGACTTCGCCTGCGAAAGCAGAAAAGCCCCTCAGGATTCTTCCATTAATAAGAGAAGCAGCACCTGGACCGTCATCCGTAAAAATTAAAAGTGATGCATTTTTCGTTTTCTCGCCGTCAGCTCCAAGCACCCAGCCCTGCAGCATGGCATTCACATCACGTTCCACTGAAACCTGCACGCGGAATTCTTCTTCCAGGATCTTCTTTACATGCAGTCCCTGCAGATCATCATAGTAGTTCATATATTTGATTTCACCATCCATCACACCTGCCGGCACACCGATGGAGATGGCGTTCAAATTTGTGAACCTTGTTTTCATTTCATTTATAATGGCTTTTATCGTAGACAGGTAATCCTGTCCGATCATCCGCGCCTCTTTAAAAAGAACGTCTTTTTTTGCATCAGCGACTAAAATCCAAAAACGGGAATACTGAATATAAAGGACAAGGATTGTTCCATATTCGGGGTTGATTCCGTAAATAGAAGCCCGCCTGCCATTGCTTGATGAAGCCATTCCTGCATGCATAATCACGCCTTTTTCTTCCAGATCATCCAGCACTTTGCTCACAGTAGGAAAGCTGAGTCCAAGCTTTGAAGCCAAATCTTTTTTAATGAACGTATCCTGCTGCACAAGCTCTTTTAAAATAAGCTGTTCATTTGACCGTTTTATGAGATGTGATGAATCGTATGGCGGCATTTTTTCACCTCTTAAGTTAATTGATTTAATGTTTTTATAACGAGAGCAAGAGCTGCTACGCTGACTGCAGTAAACACCGGAATAAATTCAAGAGTCGTGCGGCTTGCGATATATCCGATCAGCGGAACAAATGTCAGCAGGCTGATGTAGGAAAAAGCCACTTGATAGCCAATGATTTTTTTCGCCTGCCCGCTTCCGTAGCGCTTTGACGTTTCATGCATCATGGCCGGATAGAGCGGAGCAAAGCCCAGGCCTAAAAGTATGATTCCCGTTCCATAAATCATCACGTTCTCCTGATAGAAAAAAGCTGCTGACCCGGCTGCAGAAATAGCCAGCCCAAGGACAATCAATTTTCGGTTTCCAAGTGCATCTGCAATAAACCCCATCAAAAACCGGCCAATCATGATGCTTCCGAAAAAGGCTCCTGCCAAAAATCCTGCAGCCGAAAGATCCAGCCCTCTGCTCTCAACCAGCAAAACGCTCAGCCAAAGACCAATACCGCCCTCTACAGCTACATAAATGATATAAGCCATTACAGATAGGTATGGAGCTATCCCACAGATCCAAGGTTTATCCTCTCTAATTTCTTCTTTTGCACCGCCTTGCCGTTTTTGCTTCCAAAAGGACAGGGTCATAAATAAAGACAGGGATAAACAAAAAATAACCACACCGATAAAGCCATACCCGGCCTTCCAGCTCCCAAATTGTGTGATGCCGATTGTCAGTATAACCGGGCTGAGTGTTGCACCGATCCCCCAGGAGCTGTGAAGCCAGTTCATGTGTTTAGAAGAAAGATTTTCAGCGGCATAGCTGTTCAGGCCGGCATCAACCGCCCCGGCTCCAAGACCGAGAGGAACCGCAAGCAGAAGAATCAGCCAGTACGATTCGCTTAAAGAAAAGCCAATGATGGCAAGTGCAGTCAGTGTACAGGAAACAGCAGTCACCCTGCCTGTTCCGTAGCGTGCCAAAATCTTCCCGTTTAAAAATCCTGATATAGCCGAACAAACCGTGATTGTCATCGTAATAAATCCTGCGTACTCAAGGGGCACACCAAAGTCCGCCCTCATTTGGTTCCAAGCCACCCCAAGCCCCGTATCAGGAAGGCCAAGTGCAATAAAGGACAAATATAAAAGCAAAAGAAACAAAAAGGCAGGTTTATGCTGGACGTTTTGGCTCATGATCTGATCTGGACATGCCCTCTTTTCCATTTGACTCATATATGATTCTCCTCTGACCAAACGGATGGTTCGAGCTTCATGCATGAGAAGACTGTCTGAAATGAAGAGTCTTTCGGACTGCAGGCATATAATCCAAACTGGATTTCATTTGACGCTCTGAATAGATGGGACATTCGAATCTGCCTGAACGATTTTCCGTCACGGGAAACTTCTGTGAGAAAGTCGTTTTGTTTTCTTGTCAGCCTGTACCACATAACCGTATCCTCATCTTTTTCTTCCTGAGAAATGACCCAGTCGGAATAGCCGTGATTTGTCACTACTGATCCAAGCAGCCATTCTCCTGATTTTCCTTTTTCTACTGATGCTTTCAGCCAGTTTTCCGAATCCATGAATACCATGATCCCGCTCTGGTCATAAAGTTCATTGCCGCTAAACTGAACTTTGACCGTAAAAGAAAATTCCTTTTCCCCAGTAGAAAACAGGTACGCATGCCCGTTATCAGTCCGGTAGCCGTAATTGGTGCGCTGCCAGAAATCCGTAAACGGCATGGACGTAAACGACAGGCTGTGATTGCTGATTTCAAACTCGTCAGGGGCATTAAGCCATTTTCCATCTTTTATGTTTAATGTAAGCATGGTAATCTCCTTTATTAAAAAAGTTATTAAAACCATTTTAATAACTGTTTAAGGAAATGTCAAAACAGCCGCTGGTTCTTTTCTGCCGGAAGCATCTATTTCTATAACAGCAATAAAAAAATGATCTATCCCTAAAAGAGACAGATCATTTTTTGGCCGTTAAACGAGCTTTATGCCACTCCGCCATGCTTCAATAAAGGCACATGCAAGGAATGTAAATGCCCCCCATAGAATCCAGGCTGCGCCAAGCCCGATCAGGCCATCATCTGTACCGTACAGCTGCGTTCCCCACGTAAGAACAATTCCGTCTAAAAAAGTAGCAGTTAATAAACCCAAGCTGACGCCGGGAATTATTTGCTCAGCCTTTAATTTTGCTGCTTTAATGATTAGCAGCACAGAAATCCAGGATACCGGCAAAGCTATAAGAAAAGAAAAGAAGCTGCCTGTTTTTCCAAACCAGCCGAAGCCTGAACCAAATCTTACGGCCATCGCTCCGCAAAACCAAAAAGCCATTCCAAGCAAGATCAAAATGAAGGTTTGCTGTTTAGTGAATAATCGCTGATTTTGACTGTTTTCTGTATTTACAATCAACCTGCTCATCTCCCCTGAATAAATTATGTAGCACTTGCTACATAATAAAAATGTAGCATATACTACACAAAAAAAGCAATGAGGAAAATGCAATGAAAAAAGGTGAACTTCGCAAGCAGACGCTTAAAAACAAATTGGCAGAATACATCCTGCATCATGGGCTTCAAACAGCAAGCCTGCGGAATCTGGCAGAGGCAGCAGAGACGAGCGACAGAATGCTGCTGCATTATTTTCATGATAAAGAACAGCTTCTCACAGAGGTTCTGACGCTCATATCCGATAATCTGATCACGATTCTAAAAAAAGCGCCAGCAGATCCCATGCCTTACAGCAAGCTGGTTCCTCATATGTACCATTTGATGAAAGAACCGGAAGTAAAACCATTTATGAGACTATGGCTTGAATTAATTGCGTTTGCGTCAAAAAAAGAAAATCCCTATTACTCGGTTGCAAGAATGATAGGAGAAGGCTTTAAGCACTACTTTGCTCTTCTTCTCGATGCGGAAGATGATGAACAAAAAGAACGGCTGGCAGCTTTGACACTGGTCACCGTTGAAGGAATTGCACTGCTTGATGCCATAGATTTTGACGCAAACATCGAAAAAGCAATTGAGAGCATTACTTCCAATAACGAAAAATATTTATAAAATGGAAAAAGGGTTTCTGCTTGGAGCAGAAACCCAGAACACACTAATTTTTAATTTTTTCAGCGACAGACAATATGGCTGCTACCAGCATTTCAGGCTGATCATGCATGATGGAATGGCTGCTGTCAGAGATTTTTATGAGTTCGCTGTTATTGGATAGTGAAGTTAGATTTTGCTGCGCTTCCAGCCATTTTTCCTCAAGTTTTTTTTCCTCCAGTTCTGTAAAGCCCATCGCTTTTGCCTGCATATCCGGCTTCTCAGGTGTAATGACTGCCAGAGGTTTATCTCTTAACAGCCTTGTTTCTGCAAGCCTTCTTTCAAGGATATTCATTTGCTTAATTTCTTCATTCATTACACTGAAGAATGGTACATCCCAGTGTACTTGAACATATTTCGCAGGAGAAAGAAATTCTGGTGCTTTATCTGAAAACATCTTCTCGCCTAACAGTCTGACGAGTCCAATCCTTGCGAGAAGGCCGTTCATTGTTTGGTCCTGAGTTTCAAAGAATACATCGTTGTAAGCTTCAGCCTGCTCGGCAAAAAATTCATTTCTGGCATCTACCAGCACCATGCCCGCTACTTTTTCCGGATATCTTTCTGCGAAATGCCTTGTATAAATGCCTCCTGCTGAATGTCCTATTAACAAAATGGGTCCCTTTATTTCTGTTTTTTCTAAGACAGTATATAAATCCTGAATAGTGGAGTCGACCGAAAAACCATCCTCTGGAGAATCACTATATCCGTATCCTGCACGGTCATAAGTAAGAACTTGGGTATATTTAGACAGCTCCTCTTGAATGTTCTTCCAGTCATATGACCATTGTCCGGCACCTGATTCGATGACAATCGCCGGCAGATCAGTCTTTTCTCCCCTGATCACTGTATGAATGGACCGATCCCCGATTTTAATCATTTGCCCATTCGAAGGATAATTGTTTTTTACCTGGCTATACCCATACCATTCATAAATTGAACCCATAATACAAACCAATAGAATGATTCCTGCCGCTGCAAAAGAAATTGCTTTAAGTATTTTGCGTTTTTGGGATCCGGTATCCTTCTTAGGGTTCATGACCCATCTCTCCTCGAATGTGTGTTTTTATAAAGGCATTCATCCTTGCAATAAGATGTTAATGGATTCATCATTTGCTTCGTATAAATGCTCTCAAAAATTTTACTATGTACGACGTTTTAATTGATTCCTTTACCATGCCTTCTGCAGACAGAAAGTCTCTGATTTGCCGTTTTCGGTTCGGTACCATAAGGAGCGGCAGTTGTTTCGGATCAAACCAGCCTGTCTGAGCTGTTTCTGGGCCGTGAGCGATCAGTTCACCACCTGCCTGTACAGCGGAATAAATATGCTGTATATCATTTTCATCAGACATATGATATTCACCTATTTTTGCTTCAATTTTAATGCAGCACCCTGTTTCCTCTTCTGCCTCTCTAACCGCACATTCCTCCAAGACTTCGCCCGCATCAACCCTTCCACCGGGCAAATCCCAGATTGGATAATCGCGGCGCTTAACTAATAAAATGTACCCTTCGTTATTTTTGATGATTGAAAAACATCCTGCTGTGGCAATTGAATTCAAAGCCCTCTTAACTCCTTCCAGTACTGAGCTTCAACATTATTATGCTGATGTGCTTTTTAACTCATTTAATGACTGGTGTCTTTGCACCTTGTACCCAATCTTTGATAAACGGAAGCTGATGCGGATTAAATTTATTTGGCAGGTCGTGTTTCTCTATAAAAACAACTCTCTTACTTTCATCATTTTGAGTTAAATGCCCCGAGAACTTCTTTGTAAAAAATATGACTTGTACGCTGTAAACCTTGTCGCCATTTTCATATTCTGCAAATCCGTTTTTTCCGGAATAAATGCCAAATAAATTCAGGTCTTCCAAGGTTAATCCTGTTTCCTCCCACACTTCTCTTTTGACAGTTTCTTCAAAGGTCTCTCCCAGTTCAAGCAATCCCCCGGGAATTCCCCATTCTGAATGATCTGTTCTTTGCTGAAGAAGGATTCTGCCTTTATCATCTTCAATAATGGCTCCGCATCCCACGGTTAATAACGTCTCGTTGCCGATTAAATTTCTCATCGTTTGAATATAGTTGCTCATCATTGATTCCTCTCAATTAGCATTTACACTTCCAATTTTAGCATAAATATCCATTTGTTCATTAAAAAAAGACACATCATACTAAATGATGTGCCTCAGTGCTGGTTAATAAGCTCCCTCTGAATAGGTCAGCTCATAGCTGTGTGTATAAATTTCAAAAATATTGCCGAACGGATCTTCCACATAAACCATTTTGAACGGCTTTTCCCCAGGATAGTATTCCCGGATCGGCATGCGCTGTTTCCCGCCATGTTCAATGATTTTCTGAACCATGCCCTCGATATCAGGATCCTGGATGCAGAAATGGAAGATGCCCGTTTTCCAGTATTCAAAATTGTTCTCAGGCTTTTCATTATGGGGAAACTCAAACAGTTCAATTCCAATTTTGTCTCCAGTTGAAAGATGGGCTATGCGGAATGTTTCCCACTCATTTCCGAAAACGTCCCTGCACATTTGTCCAATTGCAGAGTCATCGTTTTCTACTTTAGAAGGTTCCATTAGGACATACCATCCGAAAACCTCTGTATAAAATTTGACTGCCTTGTCCAGGTCAGGAACAGAAAGTCCGATATGTGAAAATGATCTTGGATACGTCAGCATTGATTAAATTCCTCCTCAATTGTACGATAAACTTTTGGTACAAGATTAGTGTAACGAAATACGCTGAATGATGTAAGTATGCACTTTTATGTCAGATACTATCATTGAGGTAAGAAAGGAAGAAGATAATTGGACACAAATAAAGGTAAATTAAAATGTTCTATTGAATATACACTAAATAAAATAGGAGGAAAATGGAAAACGGTCATCCTTTGGCATCTGGGCACTGATGGAACGCTAAGATACAGCGAAATCCAACGGCTTCTGACAGGTGTCACCCATAAAGTACTGAGCCGGCAGCTGAAGGAACTTGAAGATGATGGGTTTGTAGAGCGCAGGCAATATAATACAATGCCTCCGAAAGTGGAATATAGCCTCACTTCAAAAGGAGAAACGCTAATGCCGATCCTTCAGCACATGCATGTGTGGGGAAAAGAAAATTGGGACGCTGAATAGAGGAGTGATCACGATGGGATGGATTGTTGGATTACTGGCCGGAACATTAGGGCTGGCTTATTTCATTGACCGAAAAAGAACGAACAGAAAAACCGTATCTCATAATCCCGGTGAAGAGAAAAACTTTATGATGGGCGACAATCGTTATTCAGGCGGCGGAGAATAACAATTGCCGCCCATTGTTTATTTTAAGGTGTTTCAAAAAGTAAAAAAACAGCTCCTTTCTTCCGAGCTGTTTTAACTGCTGAATTTATCGCCGCACCCTTTTATTGCCGTCTTTTTCCCGTATGATCATACATGTACTTGTTGAATGAGCTACAAGACTTCCTTTTTCATCATAAATGTGGCACTCAAGCAATCCCATTGTTGATCCCTTTTTAATGAGCCTGCCTTCAGCTCGAAGTACTGTATCCCATACAGGCTTCAGAAAGTTTAACTTTAACTCTACCGTTGTAAATAATTCATCGTCGGCAAGCGTGCTTCCAAATGCATAACCCATAGCTGCATCTGCGATGTCACCTAACACTCCGCCGTGAAGAGTGCCCATTGGATTGTGGTGTCTCTCTTGAGCCTTCATTTCAATTGTTACTCTTCCTTCTTCCACACCTGTGATTTTAAAGCCGAGAAGCTGCGCAATGGGTGCATCCGGAATCTCACCCTTCATCATCTTTTTCAGGCCTTCTAACTGATTCATATAATCGCACCTTCCACTATCTAATACTTAATAATAAGGATAGATCAAAGAATATTTCAAGATTATTCTGTTATTTAACTTATAAATTTACAATTATACCAAAGACATCTATTAGTAATATCAATAGAAACCTATTTTTCCCCTGTTATCGGCACCCTTTTAAACCAGTATTCCAAAGACTCCATCGGCTCTTCCCTCACATGCGCATAATAGATCTCCAATTCCTCAGCCTTAACACCATCTGGCAAAGTAAATGAGAAATGAAAGTCTTTCTCTGTTTTCACATCATAGATTTGAGGCTCCAGTTCTGACAACCCTTCTCTTTTGATTGCATGCTCAACATCTTCAATGAGATATTTCCAGTCCATCTTGGTATGCATATCTGTCCGGCTGCGGGAAACCGTGCCCGCACTCTTATTTTCAGGAATATAGAAAATGAGATAATCGGTTGGAAAATGGTAGTAATCAAGTCTTTCTGACCAGCTTCCGCTTACATGCACCCTGCCGTTTTCGATGGATGTTTCAAAAATAAGTGAATCTGGCTTTACCCGATCAATGGAATGAAACAGAAAGAAACTGAAGAATAGGATGCAGATGACTATTGGACTGAACAGCAGGATTGCAGCCAGTTTGTTTTTCTTCCATTTGCGGATGCCGGTTACTAATAAAAGTATCAGTATTAAAGCTACTATCAGTGTCATTGTACAGCCCTCAAACTGTCATTTCATTTTCGTATTTACATTCGAGAGCATGGACTAACTGAGCATTAAGTACGTCTGCAAAAAAGCCAATTGAGAGTGAAACGAGAAAAATAGTACCCCCCACTAAGGCTAAACTAGGGTGAAGAATGCCAATGATTATAAAAAGCAGAATCCCTGCCGCATAAATGGAAGCAATCATCCAAGCGCACCCTTTAATTCTGCGGAGACCTGTTAAAGCTGCTTCTGAAAAAGCCTTCCTTTTCTCGATAAGCCTAAGTAAATGCACAGCCTGCTGCAAAGCGATGGCAAAAGGGATGACAGTCAAATAAATTCCAGCCAGTACGATCCCTTTTAAATAGGCAAACTCCGGAAATTGCTCAGCAGACAACTCAGCCAGACCAGGAAGCCAGAAAAAACTCAAACAAAAAACAGCCACCCCTACCAGGAGCACAGAAGCTTTCAAAAAAAGGATATATCCATTTTGCATAATGCACCTCATTCCAATGTTTTCCTATATATTACCCTGTTATTTATTGTAATTCAATAAATTTTTGTTGTTAAAACAAAAAAACAGCCAACTTCCATGAAAAAGAAAGCAGCTGTTTTATGGGATGAAAGCTTATGCATAAACACATCTCCTCAGTGAAAAATAAGGAAAAATCAACTAAATAGAGAAGGAGAAGTCCATGATTATCCTTTATATTCTTTTGGCATGTATTTCTATGCCCCAATCGATTGCCGGTGATTTAAATTTTTTGCAGACACATTCCTCAAATACTCATGAGAATTATCAACTAACAGAATTTTTCCATCATCAAAACCAGACTGCCATTTCCTACCCCCAGCTATCCGGTATGAAGGATTCTTATAAGCAGGAAAAATTAAATAAGAATATCAAAACCGATGCCTTAAAAGTCTTTCACTATTATCCTGATGGAGCCATGACGGATGGATTGACTTTAGACATCAAGCACACGATTAAAAGAATGGACCGTGAACTGCTGAGTATACAGTATGATGGACTCGGCAATGTATCGGGCACAGCCCACCCCTCTAATCATTTTTATACCTCAACGTACCTGCTGACTGATGGAGAGCGGGTAAAATTAGATCAGCTCGTAACTCTGAACGAGGCTTTTGCCGAAACGCTTAAGAAAAAAAGCAAGGCATTATCCCCTGCCATGGAGGGCTACCTTGATGGACTTTCGAATCAGGACCTGCTTGCTAAACTTCAAACCGCCGATCAGCTTGAAAGGATCGGAGAAAACAATCAGTCTGATGTTTTCAGCTATTGGACAGAAGATTCCTTAGGCATCAGCATCGGAGTAAGCCATGCACAGGGAGACCATGCGGAATTTGAAGTGAAAACGAAAGATATCATTCCTTTTTTGAAAAAACCTCTTTAGAGAAAAAAATTGGTTTTGACGTGTCAGGGCACTTTTCCATTAAGCATTAATTGTACGATTTGATTTTTCATCAAAATAAGTTGCCTTAGAGGGCATCATCACAGCAACAAGCAGACCTGCCGCAAACAGGACGCTTGCACCAGAAAAGACGAGACAGACTGTCTGCAGGGTGAACCATTCTGCTGCTAATCCTAATAGGAGCGTCAGGATAATTTGCACGATTCCCTGAAGCATATCAGCAGCGCTTCCAAACCTGCCCATAATGGCGACAGGGACATTCAGCTGAAAGAAAGTCGCATAGCCCGAATTGGCGAACGCCATAAAAAAGCCAAGAAAGACAAAGGAAAGAGTGGCTGTCATAAATCCGTTTGAGCTGTAGAAAAACAAATATCCAACATAAGTCATCAGCATGCCTGTCCCCATATAGAAGCCTAGCTTCATTTTGGAAGCAAGTGCTGCTGATGCGGCAGCGCCGGCGAGCGCACCTAGTCCTGTCAGACTGACGATTATTCCGTAATCCTGATCTGTCAGCTCAAGATGCTGCTTAATAAAGGTTGCCTCCTGAGAATCAAGGGCAAAGCCAATCAGCATGGCTGCCTGAAAGAAAACGTATACCGCCATAAAATAAGATGCCTTTTTTCCAAATTGAAAGACAGTCCTCCAGTCATCGACAATCGTTTGAAATCTGCCGCGTTTATTCGATTGATACGGTTCTTCCTCTAGCTCAGGCAGGAAAAAGAGAATAAATCCGCAGGCAATAAAGGACACGGCATTAATAAAAATGCAAATGTCAGTTCCAAAATGCATAATCAGAAACCCTGCAACTGCAGGACCGGTCAAAAAAGCTCCGGAGCTTGCCATTCCCATTATAGAATTAAATCTCTTTCTCTTTTCAGAAGGAATCATTTTCGTTATGTAAACAGAAGAACTTGGACCAAAAAAAGAACCTGCCATATTAATAAGCAGAACAGCCAGATAAATGAACCAAAGCGAATCCAAAAACGGGATGACAGCCACCATTCCGCCTCTGAAAACGTCAGTGTAAATCATCAGCTTCTTTTTATCCATCCGGTCAATAACACTGCCGGCCCATGTGTTTGTCATCAGCATGGCAATCGGCCTGATTATATAAAGTCCTGCAACCGCCGCCGCCGAACCTGTTAAGTTCAAGATGGATAAATTGATGGCAATCAGGTAGATCCAGCTGCCTAAATTTGATATGCCGATTCCTGAGATCAGCAGAGACGGCACTTTCCATGCATTCATTAACCCACCCCATATAAAAGAATTATGTAAAGATATCTTACCACTTTTCACCAGTCGTTTTTTCTTCAATTGTGAATCTTCTCCAAATTATAGAATTTTTTCAAACAATTCTTGCCGGCATTCTCAATCCCTTTTTTTCATTCAAAAGAGAAGGTACAATAGACCAAGAAAGGATGTGCTAAAATGGCTGTCGTTCTGCCGCATATTGAAGATGCCAACACAACGGGCTATATCCCTCCTGCTGGAGATTATGAAACATTTGAAAATGAAACGGATTATGAAGAAAAAGTAAAAGAATGGGGTCTTCGCGTAAAAAAAGAGTACTGGTATAAGGAACGTACACACCAGAGACTTGTTGCAATTAAAGGATACCAGTCTTCCGGTGCATCACATACAACGCTTGTCATCCAGTTTCAAGACGGCAATCTTTCGTGCATTCACCCGGCTTACTTGAAAGAAATGCAGTCGGGAAATTTCGGCAAGGAAGTAAAAGAGCCTGCTCCTGATGCTGCTCCTGCTATGAGGACAGAAGAAACGGCATTAAAGGCTCCTTCAGAACCTGCCGTGACACTTTCTGCCAAGCAGGCTGAACCCTCTGAAGAACCTAAAAAGCCTGCAGCTAAAAAAGCAAAGCAGCCAAAGCTCGCTCTGCCTGATGACAAGGTCCAATTTACGGCAAAAGTAAAGCAGCTGGCGCTCAGCTGGAATCATTTTAATGAAGAAAACGACGAAGTAGTGATACTTGAAGATGTAGTAATTGGAGGCGAAGATCCCCTTGAAGTCGGACTTGCCTGGTGCTCCCACAGCAAAACCCTGAAAAAATATGAGCTTGCAGCTGGTGACAGCCTGAACTTTAACGGGAAGATCGTCAAAAAAACATTGCCTAAAGGGAAAGATGTAGAAGATGAATCCATGCTGCTCGACGTTTCTGTACCTTACAAAATCAACAATCCGTCTAAAATCGTCAAAGACTGATCAGCGCACCATTATTGGTGTGCTTTTTCTTATTTTGCCTCCTCTGCAATGGCTGATTTTTCCCCGGAGAGCTTGAAATATTTCACCTCCATTTGCGGATACTAACGTTTAGAAAAGGACGCGAGGGGTATTTATGCTACATCAATGCTTCCGACTACTATTTCAAGAGGTGACGACAAAAAGATGAGCATGAATCGAGGAATCATAACAGCAGTTGGTGCGATAGCCATTGCACAGGGATTAAAAATATTCACCTACAAACGTCTTTCAGGAAAATGGGATGTGAAGCAAATTGTCACGACTGGCGGAATGCCGAGCTCCCACTCAGCAGGTGTAGCTGCTCTTTCCACTTATGTTGCAGCCAAAAATGGGACGACATCCATTGAAACCGCAATTGCCGTCATTTTCGGCATTATTGTCATGTATGATGCCCAGGGCATAAGGCGGCATACAGGCGAAATCGCCAAACTGATCAATGACATTGACGGAGAGATGGCCGTTATTTCAGAGCACCTTCCCGGACTTGGCCACATTAAGCGCGAAGAAGAACTGAAAGAGGTGCTTGGACATCAGCCTCTTGAAGTTGTTGGCGGAGGTATTTTAGGTGTGGTTCTTGGGTTAATCAGTGCAAAACTTGAGGATAATTAAGAGAGAGAGCAAATAGCTCTCTTTTCTTTTTGTGAAGAAAGATTTCGTAAAGAGAAAAACCTTACTTACATCGTTTACTTCCAACTACCACTGTTTTACTGCCAACTTTGGATTCTTTACTACCAACTTTCATTCGTTCACTGCCGACTTTTACCGAATAACTACCAGCTTCATTGGATTCGTTGCCATCCGGCTTCTGCTAAAGGATGATTATTTCAGCTCAATGCCCGCTTCTCAATCTTCTCCATGAGATGATCCACCAGCTGATCGATCTCCATCGACAGAGACTGTTTCTCCCCGTGTTTCCTGACATTAACACGTCCCGCACTCTTTTCCTGATCGCCCAGCACAATCATGTACGGCACCCTGCTTTTTTGTGCCTTTCTTATTTTATAGCCAAGCTTTTCCCCGCTTGCATCCAATTGAACGCGTATGCCCTTTTCTGCCAGCTTATTTTTGACTTCTTCTGCATAGCCCAGGTGTACTTCTGCAACTGGAAGAATCACAGCCTGAACCGGGGCAAGCCACAAAGGAAACACACCTGCAAAGTGCTCGATAAGAATACCAAGAAATCTGTCAAGAGAGCCTGCAATGGCGCGGTGAATGACAACTGGACGTTCTTTTTCATTTTTTTCGCTGATATAGCTGCAGTCAAACTTCACAGGCATCTGAAAATCAAGCTGCACTGTCGCACATTGATGACTTCTCTTCATGGCATCCTGGATGTGAAAATCAATCTTTGGTCCGTAAAAAGCTCCGTCGCCTTCATTTATGCGGTAAGGCATCCCCATTTCGTCCAGCACTCCTTGCAGTGCCGCTTCCGCATCCTGCCAAAGCTCATCATCTCCCATTGAATTTTCCGGTCTAGTTGAAAGCTCGACCGAATAGTCAAATCCAAGAGTACGGTAAACATAGTCAATCATCCCAAGTACGCTTTTTACTTCCTCCTGTATTTGATCCGGACGCACGAACAAATGAGCATCATCCTGACAAAAAGTCCGTACTCTCAGCAGGCCGTTTAAAGCCCCGCTGTACTCATGCCGGTGGACCTGCCCGAATTCCGCATATCTGACCGGCAGATCTCTGTAAGAAAAAAGCTGCTGGTTGAACATGATCATGTGTCCTGGACAATTCATAGGCTTCAGCGCAAATGTTTCTTCATCCACATTTGAAAAATACATATTTTCGTGATAATGATCCCAGTGGCCGGACTGTCTCCATAACCGCTCATTCATCATAAACGGGGAAGAAACCTCCTGATAGCCTGCTGCACCCTGAACCTCCCGGAGCAGCGACTGCAGCTCGTTGCGCATCATTTGACCGTTTGGCAGGAAAAAGGGCATGCCGGGTGCTTCTTCAGAAAACAGGAAAAGCTCCATCTCTTTACCAATCTTGCGGTGATCCCGCTTCTTTAATTCCTCCTGCTCTTTTTCAAACAAAACCATTTCTTTTCTGCTTGCAAATGCTGCACCGCTTATCCGCTGAAGCACATGTCCTGACTTGTCACCCTTCCAGTAGGAGCCAGCAACTGCGTGAAGTTTAAAGGCTTTAATGTCAGAGATGAAGAGGGATTCATTCGATATGTTCATATACTCCCCGTGCCTGCAGACGGACACACTCTCCCCGTCCATTTCACGCAGCTGCTCCGCTTTTAAAAACTCTCCCTTTTCAGAAAATAAATCTGCGGCGTCTTTTGGGGATAAAGAAATGCAATCCCACTTCTCTCCCTGATCTAAGATGCGTTCCATTTCCGCTTCAATGTCTTTCAGTTCTTTTTCTTTTATGCTGTGCGGAAGCAGAAACTCTGCATAAAAACCTTGCTGATGAGAAGCCTCGCCCCCAAGAACCGCTCCCGGATACAGTCTGCTGACTGCCCTTGCGAGAAGCTGTGCACTTGAATAATTGATGACCTCCTGATTTTTTTCCTTTTTCTGATTTTCCATCATAATCCCTTCTTTCGCAGAAATATAAAAAAGCGCACTCATCCCTATAGCAGGGACGAGCGCGCTTTACCCGTGGTTCCACCCAGATTCCTGATTCAGAAAAGCGTAAGTGCCCGTTCAGCTCCGACAGACAGATAAAAAATCCGGCAGAGGAGTTGGGCACTGAAGCTGGACAAAGATGCTAGATCATTTACCCATACTTCTCTAAAAACAGCTCCAGAGCTTTAACGCAGCGGCTGCGGCACGGCATTTCCTCCGTTCGGTTCAAAGGCGGTAAGTTCATGCTCCTGCGCCGGGAAATTCTCAGCCATCCTTCCCTCTCTGTTGCGCGGCGTTCATGCCTCGTGTCCTTTTCGAAACCTTTAAAATATAAAAAGCGCACTCATCCCTATGACAGGGACGAGCGCGCTTTGCCCGTGGTTCCACCCAGATTTCCGAACTAGAAAAGCGTAAGTGCCCGCATCGATGTGCAAACCTTTACCCAAACTTTCCCAAACAACGGCTCCAGAGCTTTAACGCAGCGGCTGCGGCACGGCATTTCCTCCGTGCGGTTCAAAGGCGGTAAGCACATTTTCCATGTTGGGAAGTTTCCAGCAGTCCTTCCCTCTCTGGCAACCGGTAAAAATGGCTCGTGTCCTTTTCATCACGTTTTCTAAATTAACATGATTTTACAATGTGAGTGAAATGATTTCAACTGTTTTTTTAGTTTATGTAAAAAATCTCTGATAAGTGATGAGAATTTTTCACTGAGCAACCAGTCTTTTCAGGTATGTTTTTCTGAGGTTCACTGCCCTTTTACAGGGAAATAACTCTCAACGATGGAAGTTTTTTTAAAAAAAGACGCATGTCTGCGTCATTTTTTCCGGCTAGGAAGCCAGATGCGTTTCAAAATTTTTATAAAGGATATATCGCTGAAGCCCTCTTGTCTGCTCGAATGCCATGGCGGCTCGCTCTTTGGCTTCGCTATTTTTTCCTTGTTTTTCTGCCATTTCTGCAAGAATGCTGTTTTTCATCCATCCCTCCGGCAGCCTGTCTGCATGGTCTTTGGCCTCTTTAAATTTTCTGCTTTCAGCTGCAATCAGTCCCTCATAATAGGTTCTGTAGACATGAGATTTAATCAGATGGACGTATTTTTTCGCTTCGGACGGCTCGTGTTTATATAAGGCATAAGTCGTTTGAATCAATGCCCGGCGCTCTGAGTTTTTGTATTTTGACTGAAATTTCCCCATAGCCTCTTCGGCTTCAGCATCCAGGTTGTTCGCCACTGCATAATAAAACTGATACATTGGATTACTCTGATGCTTGAGAATATAGGATTCAGACTTCCGGATATCCTTTGAAAACAGGACAGGACTTATCTGGACATACATGTACCACCCCATTGACAGAGTAAGCAGTAATCCGATCAGGTAAATAGGCGCTTCAAAAAATCCCATTAAAAAGCATCCGAGAAAGATAACCGTATAAAAAATGATGTGCTGTTTCAACATTGTGCCTCCCCTTTATGTACACTAGCTTCATCATAAAGTGTGACGGAAAGGGAAGCAATAGCATTTATTCCAAAAATCGAACGAGTTCCCGGTTGAACTTTTCCAGTTCATCATAGAAAAGGCCATGGCCGCTGTATTTAAACGGAATGAGTTCAGAATCAAGTATGCCTTTATGCATCAGCTCTGCGAAAATAAACGGGCATATATGATCTTTCATGCCATGGAAAATAGCTGTCGGAACGGTGATTTTCCCTAGATCCCCTCTCAAATCCTCATCACGGAGGGACTCGGCTGTCTGTGCCGTCCCATGTCCGGATGCATCAAGACCAAGGCTCTGGAACCAATTTTTAAAGCTTTCTGAGATGTACTTGGCGAAAAAAATCTGCCCGAATCCTGTCAGCATGTCCGGTCTGTCGGTATAGGTCTGCTGAATCAGTTTGGTGACTTCAGATTTAGCCATTCCTTGCGGATAGTCAGGCCGCTTTGTAAATGATGGAGCCGCTGCCCCAAAAAGGGCGAGCTTCCTGACCCTGTAACCTGAATGCCTCGCCATATACCGGATGGCAATGGCACCGCCCATTGAAAAACCGCCAAGCGTAATATCTTTTAGCTGGAGGATTTCAATGACGGCCTTAACGTCATCAGAAAGCCGGTCATAGGAATAACCGGTATAAGGTCTGTCTGACTTTCCAAATCCACGTAAGTCTATGAGAACGCACCTGAAACCAAGCTTAGGAAGCTGATCCAGCTGATATTCGTACATCCTGTGGTCAACCGGCCAGCCGTGGATCAAAAAAAGCACCTGGCCATCACTTGGCCCCACATCTTCAACGAAGATCTTTACAGCATCATCCGTCCCAATAAAATATCCCATATTTACTCCTTTCCCGGTTACGAGAAATACCCTTTTTCCTCATTTTCCAGCGCGATATGACTTGGATAGTTCTGCTCTGTCATTGTAATCCAGTCGGCGACTTCATTAAGCATTGCCTGAACCTTTTCCCGCGTCAGTCCTTCTTCGGCTGCACGGTACCAGATATCCTCCATGATGGTGCTCAAATTACGCGGGTAAGAAACTTGGTCATATCTGAGAACGTAGCTCAGAATCGGCTCAGCATCCCTTCCTCCCTGTTCTGTTTGGGATGAGTGCCTGACAAGCCATCCCTCCTCATTCCGGATCAGAGTATACCTGTCACTCCTGCCCCATTTGCGGGTGAAAACATTTAAATAAAACGTCTCGCCGAGAGTCTGATCACACGGTTCATCGTTCGCCTGCTGATCATTAAGGTAATTCAGCAGTTCCTGAACAGGCCGGATGTGCTGGTAAAACTGGGGATCCCCAGGCGTCATTTTGCGCAGCCGGACTGTTTTTTTCAAATGTTTTGGTTTTGGATTCAGGGAGAGATAAAGAGAGTGGGCGGCTATTCCCATTTCGTCATAAACCTGCTCAATATGACGGTACGACTGAACCTGTCTTTCTTCTCTGGACAGCGAAAGAAAGTGAAGGATTTCCTCAAGCTTAGATTGAATCCTGTTTTTCAGCTCTGACTGTTCGGCACTTAATTCTACTTTCATCCAGTTACCCTCCTAACTAGCAGCAGCCCGCTACCAGACATCTCTGCTGAATTTCAAATCAACCGTTTCCCTCTGATGGATATATGGCTCGTAGTTTGAATCACCGATCTCAGCAGATAGAAAAACGATTTTATTTTCCTTGCTGTAAAGCTTCAGATTTGCAGGCTGCAGTGTTTGCGAAAAGGTTTCACCGTTTTCATCTGCTGCCTCAATTTTTATGACATCGACCCGGATATCAAATTCTTCCGGATTCGAAAGCCTCAGCCTGAACTGAAATTTCCTGCCGTCTTCTGGATCCAGGCGGATGCCTTCAAGGGTGCAGCCGGCCATTTTCCTGTTTCTGCGTTCATCATCTGCAAGCTGATTTACATGTTTGACTGCCTGCTCGCAAATTTTCACAAGAAATGTGCCGGACTGCTTTTCGACCTTAAACACATCCCTTGCATTTTCAAGAAATTCATACAGCCTGTCCAGGTCGTTCAATTTGAAGGAAATCTGATTTGGATTTATGGCACCCTTCATCTCTTTGTAGTCAAAAGACGGGGTCAGAATCGCCGTGTATTTTTTGTTCAGGATCCAGCAGGCTCCCATTTCATTCAGGCAGGCAGGACTTTTATAATAATGTTCAGACAGCACATAGATAATCCACGAATTTCCGCTCAGTTTTTGATGAAGATAATCATAAATGTCTTCATCGTTAGGAATGTGATAGCCGGGATACGAGCTGCAGACAATATTCGGCACCTTGATCATTGTCAGCAGATTAACAAGCTCTCTGACATATGCCTCATCACGGTGCGCATGACTGATAAAAATGGTATCGATCAAGTGCAGTGTCTCCTTCCTCCTAAACTCTTACATGCAGTCTTCTTCACATTCTATTCCTCTTTTCCGGCAGATATGAGCGGAAATGGACATGCCCGGGACAGTAAAAAGCGCTCTCCAGTGACAGGAAAGCGCACATAATTTGAACGGCAATGATGAAATTTGAGGATTATGCTCAGAATTTGACCGACCGCCGGTTTGTTTTTTATATTTTTTCTTCTTTTTTACAATTTTATGAAACAATGAATCTCTTCGCTCCGTCTCATGCATGTAAAACGAAATAAAGGGGAGAGAAATAATGAAAAAATGGAAAGTTGTATCAGCATCTGTCGTAACCGCCGCAGCTCTATGGATGTCAGTGCCTCAGGCAAGTGCACAGGAAAATGTACCCTACATCTTCACACTTCCTGAATCAGGTATCATCAAAGAAGGCGCAAGAGGAGAAAATGTAAAAATTCTGCAGCGCGGTTTGAACGAAGCAGCGGAAGCTTCACTCACAGTTGACGGTGTTTTTGGGCCGAAAACAACCAATGCCGTATTCTTTTACCAGAAAGCTAAAGGCCTCAAGGCAGATGGCGTTTATGGCCCCAACACTCACAAAGCATTGTCCATTGACGTTAATACCTTCGGACTGCCAAATACTGTACTCAAGCTTGGAAGCAAAGGAAGCGACGTCCTGAAACTTCAGCAGGGATTGAATGATATCGGTTCTGGACTGTCTGAAGACGGCATCTACGGTGAAAAAACAAAAGCCGCCGTCCTTAAATTCCAGCAGCGCTTCCCTGATCTGGCGGATGACGGAATCTATGGACCCAAAACACGCAGTGTGATGGAAAAAGTGCTGAATAGCTGATTTATGAAAAGCAGAAATATATTTTCTGCTTTTTTTCATTGGTTTTTTGATTAATAATGTTCATTGAATTGAAAAAAAGCCTCATACAGAGGCTTTTTCAGGTACTAGCAAATATAAGCAGAACCGACGATGATAAGCAAAATGAATAGAACAACAATCAATACAAAGCTGCTTCCTAGTCCGCCTCCGCAATGAACCGGATAAGAAGGATATGAACATCCGCAGTCATAACCGTACATGAATCAAACACCTCTTCATTTTGTTTTTCTTTACATCCTTACATTATGAGGTAGGTGGCTGTCCTGTATGTGCATTCGCCCATTTTTCTTAAAAAGCTTTTAAAGTAAATTTTTGAAAACATTTTCCTGTTCAAGCACCTTTACAAAACCAAGCTTTTCATAAAAGGCTTTTGATCCCTCATCATTCATGGTGACAAGATAGGCAGACTCTGCCCCGAGCTGCGCCGCCTCCTGCAGCAGGCACTTCATGAAGGAAGAACCATAGCCCATCCGCTGGTATTCATCAAGAATGGCTACTTCCTCAATCTTTGCAATTCGTGTTACAGGTGAAAGATACAATTCCGCACTTCCAATTGGAACGCCGTTTTCATAGCAGACATAAAGACGCACAGTCTTAGCCAGATAATACGGCTTTTTGCGCTGAAGCTTGGATTTTGCAAAAGAAGCACTTATATGGCGGGCATCGTACAGCTCCATGGCGAAACAGGCATCCTGCAGCACATCTCCTTCTCCGAGCTTTGTCATGACCCTTGAACATGATTCAATTTCTTCAAGCGTATGAAAATAATACAAATCCAGATCACAGTAATACTCTTCTTCATGCAGATAAGACCGGGTCCGTTTGTCCACCCTGCTGTTAAACGGAAGCTTAACATGGACAAAGCTCCTGTTCAGGGCTGATTTGGAGTGAGCAAGCACTTCTTTTAGCAGGATCGGGTGATAGGGTGTCGTCATTTTTGCAAAATGATGACTGTACATGCCTTTTAATGCATCGTCTGTATATGCTTTGTAAAGGGCCGTTTTTTTGACCTTGCAGAACAATTGCAAATATTCATCTTCTGCGGCATCAAGCACCTTTTCGAAATGGACGGCCTTATTCATTCATCGGTTCGAAATATTCAATCCATTCCCCGTCTGGCCCTTTGAAGAACAGATATTTCGCTCCATTCGGCAGAGTTGTAATTTCATCATAGATCAGCTCTGCACCTAATTCCTTCAGCCTTTCCTCTTCCCCCTCAATTCCGCTGACCTTTAAGGCAACGTGATGAACCTTTCCTTCTGCAGGAAGATCTGGGTTGTACCCTTCAATCAATTCAACAATAATGGATCCCTCCACTCCTAAAAAAGCCAGTTTCATATTTCCATCTGTATGTAAAAATCGGTCAATCAGCTGCAGTCCTGCAACCTGCTGATAAAATTCAATCGATTTCTCAATATCTCTTACTTGTATTCCCACATGTTCAAATCCTTTGACTGCCAAAGTGATTCACTCCTATTCTTGGATGATGTCTCGATTATACCAAATCTTCTGGTAAATTCCTTTGTTTTTCTGTACATTCAGCGCCAGAAAAACTGGAAAAAACTTCTCCAGCACATTCAGTGCATCAAAACTGTATACATTTTGTATAGGTTTTGTTTATATTTAATTCAGGACATACGTCCAAATAAAAAAAACAAAAAATGAGGAGTGGAAAAATGAGAAAGATTTTTTCAGTAGTAGCAGCAATGGTTTTATTATTGGCATTTGGAGCAGGTGCTTCTGCAGCAGAGAATGACGCAATGGTCAGAATCGTTCACGCTTCTCCTGATGCTCCTGCAGTTGATGTTGTTGTCGACGGCAAAACAGTTGTTGAAGGTGCTGAGTTTAAAGCAGCTACCGACTACATGATGCTTCCTGCAGGCGACCACAAGGTTGAAATCTTTGCAGCCGGTACAGTTGCTGACGGCGAACCTGTCATCTCAGCAGATTTGACAGTTGAAGCCGGTAAAGCTTATACAGCAGCAGCAATCAACACACTTGATTCTCTTGAACTAAAAGTTCTTAACGACGATTTGAATGTAACTGAAGGAAAATCAAAAGTGCGCGTTGCCCACTTTTCACCTGATGCACCTGCAGTTGATGTAGCTGTTAAAGGCGGAGATGTCCTTTTCCCTGGAGCTGAATTTAAAGGTGTAACAGATTACTTGGAAGTAGACCCTGGATCATATGATCTTGAAGTCAGAGGCGCTGGAACAGAAGATGTAGTACTTGACCTTGCAGGCACTGAACTTAAGGCTAATATGTCTTACACGGTCATTGCAGTTGGACTTGCCGGCGGAGAGCCTGCTCTTGAAGCACTTGTTCTTGCTGATCCGGCAATGATGCCTTCTGAAATGCCGAAAACAGGAATGGGCGGCACATCTGAAACTGAAACAAACTACTTGCCAGTTGCAGCAGCAGCTATCCTTGGATTAGGTGCTTTGATGGCATATGGAATCAAGAAAAAAGCAAGCAGCCATTAAATCGGCAGCCCTGATTCTCCTATTGGCCGGATGTGCACAGACTGGCGAAAACGCCTCACCGGATAAAAAAGAAACGCGTACAGAACAAGCCTCTGCCGTCTCCGTTTCAGCTGAGACTTCAGGGGCAAAGCCTAAACCCGTTCAGCAAAAACAACCCGAAGGAATCAACCCAAGCCGAATTTCTATTCCGTCCCTTAATATCAGTGCAGGCGTCGAATCTGCCGGCCTGAGTGAAGACGGGATAATGGAGCTGCCTTCAAGTGACTCGCTCACTGCATGGTACGAAAACGGCGCGATGCCAGGCGAGCAGGGAAACGCTGTTATTGCAGGGCATGTGGATAACAAAACAGGCCCGTCGGTGTTTTTTAATCTCAAAGAAATCAGCGCTGGAGATGAAATCATCGTCTCCGGAGAAAATGGCGAAGCCCTGACATTTGTTGTACAGGAAATCAATTCGTACCCGTATGATGATGCTCCTCTTCCCGCTATATTCGGGTTCAGTCAGCAGAGAAAGCTGAACCTGATTACATGCACAGGCGAATTTGACCGGAAGAAAAAGACGCATTTGGAGAGGCTGGTTGTGACCGGGGTTTTAAAAGAAGAAAGCTAGACTCATGGACTTGCAGAATTGAAGTCTGTATGAAAACCCCGAACCGATTGATCGGTTCGGGGTTTATCTGTATTTTAGAATCATTTGCGGCTATACTACACAAAATGCTGCCACTTTTTTCATGTCTTCACGTCATTTGTGGTAGCACTATCCAGAGTCCTGCCACTTTTTCTCGTGTGCTTACTTCATTTGTGGCACCATTACCCCGAGTGCTGCCGCTTTTCTTCATGTCTTCACGTACTTTGTGGCACCACTATCCAGAGTGCTGCCACTTTTTCTCGTGTGCTTACTTCATTTGTGGCGCCATTACCCCGAGTGCTGCCACTTTTTCTCGTGAGTTTACTTCATTTGTGGCACCATTACCCCGAGTGCTGCCACTTTTTCTCGTGAGTTTACCTCATTTGTGGCACCATTACCCCGAGTGCTGCCACTTTTCTTCATATTTTCACTTCGTTTGTGGCAGCACTATCCAGAGTCCTGCCACAAACGAAGTGAGTTTACCTCATTTGTGGCACCATTACCCCAAGTGCTGCCACTTTTCTTCATGTCTCCCCTTCGTTTGTGGCTCCACTACCTTTTCTGTCCGTTCTTTTTGTTCAAATCTATTTTCAAAATGAACAAGTGTCGTGAAAAACGTTGAAATTTATACCCTTCCTTTTATTCAGCAGCCAGAAACCTCCTTGCAGACTTAAAAAACAGCAAGGTAAAAAAGATCATGCAAGCAGTGCCGATAAGGACCAGTGAAACACCCGGGAAGGACATAAAAGTGAAGATAACACTTCCGGCAACAACCAGATAAAGAAAACCAAGCATCTTTTTCACATGTTCTTCAGGGAATTTTTTAAGCTGCATGGAACCGGCCGGCGTTCCAATCATAGCACCTATAATGAGAAGGGCGCCGTGTGTGTAATCCAGTTCCGCTCCGCTGAAAAAATATGAGCCTATTCCTGACAGGACAATAACGGATGCTGCGGCAATGCTGGTTCCAATCGCTTTATTCAGTTCCATTTCTCTAACATTTTTTAATAGAGGAGTCATAACAAATCCTCCGCTGACTCCCATCAATGAAGAAACAGCACCGGTAAGAAGTCCGATCAATGGAATTGATCCCTTTTTTTGTTTCTTTACCTCTTTCTCCCTCCGTAAAAATTGATATGAAAACCATCCTAAAATTCCGATATAAGCAAGTGAAATGACAGCCGATGCCGAATGAACCTCCTCAAGCAAGCGGACTGCAGGAGCAGTGGAAACTGCCCCAATCATGCCAAACAGGCCAAGCCTTGCCGCTAAAGAGACATGTATATGTTTAAGACGGAAATGCGTAATCGTTCCAGTTATCGTTGAACCCAATGTAAGCATGAGAGACAAAATGACGGCTTGACTTGGGTCATACCCAAGGATCAACAAAACCGGGGTAAGAATAATTCCTCCCCCAATACCGAAAAATCCGGACATGATGCCAATTGCCGCTCCCCCTGCGAGAAATAAAATGGTTTCCATTTCACGTCACAACCTTTCTCTTTCATTGTATCTCTCTCTTCTTTATAATAGAAATAAATATATATAATGTAATTTATTACGTTTTATAATTAACGGAGGGTACTATGCAGCTAGACTGGATTCGAACCTATGTAACGCTTGTACAGCTTCGCCACTTTACAAAAACAAGTGAATTCCTTAATCTGTCACAGCCTACAATCAGTATTCACCTGAAGAAACTGGAGGACTTTCTCGGAACAAGTTTAATAAAGAGATTGGCACCAAACCGGCCATTTGAATTAACAGATGCGGGAAAGCACGTTTTCGAAGAAGGGAAAAAAATGCTTGAGATCAGCATGACCATCGAGAGAATAAAAGAGAAAAATAACGAGGTATTATTAAAACTTGGAGCAACGCATACAGTCAGCGACGTCCTTCTTCCTGATTTTGTTAAAAAAATAAAAACCATCTATCCTCATGTGCGCCTGCAGCTCACCATCAAAAATCATGAACAGATTGTTGACGGGCTTAAGCAGCACAAGCTCGACCTCGCCCTAGTTGAAGGAAAACGAGGACTTGAGCCATTTAAAGTGAACGTTATCAGCAGGGATGAACTGCGATTTTATGCCAGTCATCACATTTCAATCAGGACTTCTCCTCTCCTCCTCAGAGAGAGAGGCTCAGGCACAAGAGAATACGCTGATCAATTTCTTCTGTCTGAGAGAATCGATCCTGTTGAAGTGATTGAGGCAGGCAGCCACTATCTCATTAAACAGCTTGCAGTAAGAGGGCTCGGTGCGGCGTTTCTGTCCCATTCTATGGTCAAAGATGAAGTTGAAAACGGAAAGCTCGTTCCCCTTGAATCTCATGTCGTATACCGGCCGTTTTATGCTGTTCATGATGAAATAGCTGCAGCTCCTTTCATAGAAGAACTGCTTCCCTTGCTTCTATATGCATAATTGGTTTATGAAGACGAAAAAAAAACCACCAGAACCGGAGAATGACACCTCCGGCTGCTGATGGTTTCCATCACTCTAAAGCACTTTTCTGCAAGAGCTTCCTTACTGAAATAGCCCTGAAAATTTACCATATCCCTCTTTTTCGAGGTCTTCCTTTGGGACAAATCTGAGAGCTGCTGAATTAATGCAGTATCTTAAGCCGTCTGGACCCGGACCGTCGTTAAACACATGCCCTAAATGAGAATCCGCAGATTTGCTTCTTACTTCTGTACGGATCATAAAGTGAGAGAAATCCTTTTTCTCGACAATTTCATAATCTGACAGCGGACGTGTAAAGCTCGGCCAGCCGCAGCCTGCATCGTATTTGTCTGTTGAACTGAAAAGAGGTTTTCCAGAGACGATGTCCACGTAGATGCCGTCTTGTTCGTTGTCGTAGTATTCATTTTGAAACGGGCGCTCCGTTCCGTTGTTCTGAGTGACTTCGTATTGAATCGGCGTCAGTTTTTCTTTCAGGCTGCTTTTATCCCAGTGTTCTTTAATATACGTGTCGCGGCCTGAGCCTTTGCGGTACTGATTATAGCGAACCGGGCTTTTTTGGTAATAGTCCTGGTGGTACTCCTCTGCCGCGTAAAACGTTTTTGCCGGCAGAATTTCAGTCACAATCGGCTTTTTGAAGCGGCCGCTATCTGCAAGTTTTTGTTTTGATTCTTCGGCAAGCTGCTGCTGCCTTTCGTTATGGAAGAAAATAGCTGTGCGGTAGGAATCCCCGCGATCAAAGAATTGGCCTCCAGCGTCTGTCGGATCAATTTGCTGCCAGAATAATTCAAGCAGGCGCTCATACGGAAAGATGTCAGGATTAAATGTAATCTGCACAGCTTCATAATGGCCTGTCGTTTCACTGCAGACTTCTTCATAAGTTGGGTTTTCTTTGTGGCCTCCAGTATAGCCGGAAACGACTTTTTCAATGCCGGGCAGCTCGTCAAACGGCTGCACCATGCACCAGAAGCATCCTCCTGCAAAGGTAGCAAGTTCAAATGTTTTTTCAGTCATCCTGTTTCCTCCTCCTGCACTGTTCTGTGACTTCACCGGCCGCGCAGTCAGAGCTGCTGCCGGGACCGGGTTTGTCCGTTATTTAGCTTCATTATATCATTTCCATTCCATAATCCCAGAATTCTGCTCTCTGGTCCGGGTTTTCCTTGACAAGACAGACACGTTTCTTTACATTAAAATTATTTAATCAGATGAACAGTCTGATTTCAGCTGTTCTCCACCCGGAGGTTTTGTAGTGAAAAAACGCGAAGATAAAATGTATGAATTAGAGTCGCTCATGAGAAGCATTTTCCGCCAGCTGCGGAATGAGATAAACGTTGTCCTTGGAAGCGTTCTGTCAAGGAATGAATTTATCATCTTAAAATCACTGAAAGAAAACGGACCCCTGAATGCGTCGAATCTTGCAAAAGAGCTGGACGTCTCCGCAAGCCATATTACTGCCGTAACAGATTCCCTGCTGTCTAAAGAACTGATTACGCGCAAACGCTCTCCCAGCGACCGAAGAATTACATTAATCGATTTGACCGATGCAGGTCAAACCGTCCTGCACGAGCTTGAAAAGAAGAAAACGGAGTACTTCTCCGAAAGATTCGACTGCTTCTCTGATGAGGAGCTTCAAAACCTTATCCTGCTGTTTGGAAAGCTCGACCGGACAAAACCATGATACATAGTCCTGCCTCCTTCTGGAAAAAATAAATCCATCGACAGAAGGAGGTCCTTTTATGACTGCACCATACTTATGCCCGAACTGCAAGACAAACCGCACCCGCTTTAACCTAATTGAACAGACGCCAAAGTCTGTCAAGCTGGATCCCCAGACAGGCGATGTCATTCAGGAATTTTCTCAGGAAGCTCTTGATCCGTTTCATCTCGCATATAAAGGGCCGCATTATAAAGTGCAATGCGGTGTGTGCGGACTGATTGAAGATGAACTGACGTTTGTAAAGCTTGCCGAATTAAACCAGAAATAAAAAAACGCTTATTTCTAAGCGTTTTTTTCGTGGTACGGCTTCGTTATGTTCAATCCCGGGCCCAAGCGGCTATTTTCCGTTCTTTTTAATAAATGTCAGCAATGCCTCTGATACTTTATCTGGCTCCTCTAACATTCCCATGTGCCCGCTGTTTTCAAGAAGGACTTCTGTTATATGGTCCCCCCTATGCAAAAAGGTTTTCTCAGTCGGTACAATCTGATCTTTTTTGCCGGCAATCAGCAGGACAGGCAAGTCTTCATTATGAAGGACCTTTTGCCTGTCCGGACGGTTTTTCATCGCGTGCAGCGCGCCTGCTGCCCCTGTTTCAGGTGTTTTATATCCAATCTGCCTCACTGTCTCCATTTCAGCATGGAATGAGTCCATGTTTTCTTCGGCAAACAGCTTTGGCACTAAGTCATTAATAAAGCCTTTCATTCCTTCTTGTTCAATTCTCGCAATGCCTTTTTCCCGGCCCGCTTTCCCGTTTTCATCATCCGGGAGCGCTGTAGAATGCAATAGCCCGTAAGAATGGAGCATGTGCGGATATTTTTCAGCAAATGCAAGGGCAATATATCCTCCAAGCGAGTGTCCGATCATTGTGACTTTCTCAATTTCAAGGACGTCAAACAATGTGGCCAGATCATCCGCCATTGATGTGATGCTGTATTCATCTTTCACTGTGCTTGAATGACCGTGTCCTCTTAAGTCACAAGCGATGACTCTGTAGTTCTCAGAGATGTCCGGTATGATTTTGTTAAAATATCCCCTGCTTCCGCAAAACCCGTGAAGCAGCACGATGCAATGGCCCTCGCCATCATCTGAATAAGATAAAGATACGTCTCCGATATTCTGTTCATAATTTGCCATATGATCTACCTCCGGATTTAGACATCAAACCTATATTTTCCCTTCTTGGATTCATTTAAAACTACATTCACATCACTTTTTTGTGACAATCACCCATCTCCTTTCATATGTTAATGACGAATGAATAGATGGGAGTGCGCGCTAATGAACGAACCGAATAAGTATGCCGAAAAAGCGATGATGTATGACCTGCTTGCCTGCTACTATAAATATACAGACCCGCAGAAGCATGTCATGTATTATCAAAAACACTTGAACGCCATGCAGAAATGGATGTACAGCATGCAATATCAGGCAGCCTCGAGAGTTCCGCAGGGAGGCCAGCTTGAGCCTGGCATGTCACGTGTTAGAGTCATCCATGCTTCACCTGATGCCCCGGCAGTTGATATTTATGTAAATGGGAAACTGACCCTCCAAAATGTAAAGTATAAGGAAATCAGCGACTACCTGAAGCTGCCGACCGGCCAGTACCGCGTGGATGTCTACCAGGCAGGAACGACGAACGGCCCTGTACTGAGTGAAATGTATATGCTTCTTCCAGGCATCACGTATACGATCGCTGCCGCCGGAAACCTGAATTCCATCAGGCTGCTTCCGTTTGTGGATAAAACGTTTGTGCCTGCAGGAGAAGCAAGCGTGAAATTTGTCCATCTTTCACCTGATGCACCTGCCGTTGATATTGCGGTTAAAAACGGGGATATACTCTTTAGTAATGTTCAGTTTACACAGGCAACCAAAAACGTGAAAGTTCCTCAGGGAAAATACGATCTTGAAGTGCGTGTTGCCGGCACAGACAATGTCGTGCTGACGGTTCCAAAAGTACAGCTTAAAAATGATACTGCCTACACGATTTTTGCCGTTGGCTTTGCTAATGGTACACCTGAGCTCGAAGCACTTGCTGCAATTGGATAAAAATGTTTAACGTCATGTAAAGATGATAAGCCAATGTAAAAAGCATGTTCAATTTCTGTAAAATCTCTATTTTTCCTCCCGGAATCGATTATGATGAGGTTGACCAGCAGGAATGCAGGTTAAAAAACTTATTCAGACAGGTTACAAGGGAGGAAAAAGAAAATGAAGAAAGACATGCTGTTAAAAGTTGGGGCTTCTTTATTGGCTATCTCATTAATGACTGCTTGTAACGACACAGAAACGGATGCACCTGAGGAAGACAACATGGAAGAAACAGAAGGCACCGAAGAGGAAACAACTACTGAAGAGGGTACTGAAGAAGAAACAACTGAAGAAGCACCAGAGGAAGAAGAAGGCGCTGAAGAAGAAGAAGGTCAATAATTTTACCATAAGCAAAAAGGAGGCTCACAGCCTCCTCTTTGTCCGTTAATTATTTTTCTGCGCTTTCTTTTTTTCATCTTTCAAATGCAGAGAATAAACCGAAGCACTTAGAAAAACGGCACAGTACGATACGTTCATAAATACTTCATTGTACTTTTCTTCTGCATAGGCAAAGTACGCCATTCCCCCAAAATACAAAGAAATCATCAGCCCCGCTGCGCTGATCATCAAAAAAAGATCCTTCAACCCTTTCACCTCTTATCCTCTTTTATCTCCTGGTCAATAATTTTGGCCTGTTCGTTTTCATAGGCCACTGTATAGGAAGCTTTTAACATCTGTTCCGAAGGCTTTCCGCCCGTTTTTGGCTGTACAGTAATGTCTGCATGCACGATGATTTCCTCACCGGATTTTTCTGTTGTGATTGTCTCAATTGACATAGATGAAAAACGGTTAAACTGCTCTTTGAATGCTTCATAGGTCAATTCTGTCTGCAGTTCGCTTCCAAGCAGAGAATAGGCCGTAACATAGTCGTGGAAGTCAAGACTCTCTATGTAATAGCTGACCAGATAATCGGCCGTTTCTGACTTTTTATTTTCACTCATTTCTCCTGAATCGTCAAGACCTGTATATGCAGGCAATGACTTCATCGGATTTTGCGCCCATGTTTTGGCAATAGGCAGTATATCCTCAATCGGTATGCTGAAGCCAATTTCCCCGTCTTCCATTCTCGCAGAGTTCATGCCGACGACCTGTCCGGTTTTTCGGTCAATAAGAGGCCCCCCGCTGTTTCCCGGTGCAATAGGTGCAGATATTTGATGTACGCCTTTGTACGTATACGGAGGAAGATCAAAATCTCTGTTTGTTCCGCTGATAATACCTGTTGTCACCGTGTTTTGAAACCCTAAAGGACTTCCAAGAGCCAGAATTTCCTGTCCAAGTTCAGCATCGAATTCTTCTGCGATCCGGACCGGTTCCTGCCCTTTAAGCCCCTCCACTCTTACTAATGCAACATCTGTTTCAGTGCTGATGCCAATGACTTTCCCGTCGTAGCCTTTCGCATCCGTCGTTCTCACTTTAACTTCGTCTGTTCCGGCAACCACATGCGCATTTGTGAGAATGTCGCCTTCCATGTTGAAAAGAAATCCTGACCCAACTGTTCCATCTGCAAGCTCAACCATTACTGTTTTTTTCTGCGTTTCCCTGATAATCTCCTTTAAATCCAGCTGCATTTCTTCCTTTTTTGATTCACGGAGAATAGAAGGCTCAGAAAAGATGTTTTCTGCAGCGTCACTTTTAATTTGAACATATCCTGCTGCCCCTGCTGAAAAGATAAGGAGTGACAGCGAAATGCTGATAATCCAATTCTTTTTCATATACGTCCCTTTCTTATTGGTGCTTAGTGACCGTGTTTTTGCCTGCATGCCATGTCATGCGTTCAATGGCAAACGAAACCTCTTGTTTCACTCCATATGAGATATGTGAGTATTCAGCTTCTTCACCAGGCTTAAGTTCATTTGGAAATACATTTGTTTTTCCTTTTTCAATAAGTGTTCCCTCTTCATTCTTTACAATAAAATAAATCGTGATGGACTGGACGGGAGCACCTGAAATGTTTTTGACTTTCCCGGTTATATGAGCATCGCCGAATTCGTCTTCTTCCACAGCGGGATTCGACGTTTTCAGGACTTTGTCCGTCCGTTCCTTCTCTTCATTTGCTGCCATGGCTATCTGCTTCAGCCTGTTCTGTTCAGCCTGTTCAAAATGGGTCCGCTCTGATAGAATCTTCTCCTTTAAGGAAAGAAGTTTTTCGTTGTCCCCATCATACTGCAGGGCTTTATCAACAGACACAATGGCTGCATTAAATTGCTTTTCTTCAAGATCTTCTTCTGCAGCTGATGAACCGATCAGAACCATTTTGGCCTTTATCTGTTCTTTCACTTTACCTGCTTCCGCTGCATCTAAAACAGTCACTTCTTTGAGCTTTTCAGAAAGCTCCTCAATCGTGTTAAGCGTTTCTATTTCTTTTTTCACTTCGGCCACTGTCACATTTCTGTCTGCCTGTTCAAGCTCAGCTTTAAGTTTCGCATACAGAGGCGATGAATGTCCGCTGAACGTTTTAGACAGTACGGCTATTTGCTTTGCCGCCTGATCCAGATTTCCTTTTTGGATATGGGCATTGATCTGATCCAGGTCTTCTTTATCCTGAAGAACTCCAAGAAGCAGTTCTTTTTCCTGTTCAAGAATCCGGTAGTCTTCTCTAAGGGCAAGTCCTTTATCTGCAAAATCAAGTGCTTTCTCATACTCTCCTGCAAGGGCTGTATCTTCCGCTTTTTGCTGATAGGAAATCACTTTATCATTAATCGCAGCCTCATGCTTATCCGCTGCCGTCAGAAGCATCCATACAAGACCGATGCTTGCAGCTGGAAGAATAATCAGGGCACGCTTGGATATCCGGTAATGCTTCCATTCCTGCTCGTTCATAAATACTTTTTTTCCGCAAAATGGACAATAATTCGAAAGGGGATCTATTTCTTTTTCACCGCAATAATGACACTCCATGTCCGGCCTCCTTTTCTGAGTACAGACGCCTTATTTCGACTCAATCTCTATTAAGTATACATGGTTCGCTATTTTCGCTCTACTTTCATTCGTGCCGCGAAGCTTCATGATGGCAGGCCTATTTTACTAATAATCAGGTTTATAAGACAGCTTCTTGCGGCTGCATTCTATCTATTACTGTTACACCTGATCACTGTTCAGCTTAACCGGTGTCAATTGACTCATTTTTTAAAAATAAAAAGCACCGTATCCGTTTTAAGATACAGTGCTACTTTTCGAAGTCCGCCGGCACAAAAAGCTTGAACCGGATATCATCATTTTTCAGATTGAATGATTCTGCCTTAGCCTTGAGATTGTTTTTAAACTTCAATTCGGTAACCTGAACGGTAACACTTTCCTTTTTTGGATCAATGTATACATACTCGGGCAGCGGATATGTCTTTTTAATATAGCTCATAACATACGGCACAGGAATCGGCAGCCTGCCGATTGACAGACGTTCAACCTTTAACAGCAGGTTCCCGTTCTCGTTCACCTGAGGCTCAAATGAGAGCGTCAAATCAACATCTTTACCAAAAGCCTTTACCGAACCATACAGGTTTACCTTATCTTCAAGCAGAACCTTGTAATTCAGTTCCTCTGCTTTAGCTTCTTTCACCAGATAATAGTTAATCAGCCGGTTCAGGTCGTTCTTTGAAGAACTGACGGTAAGAGGAATCGTATCCCCTGCTTTGAAATCTGCTGTTTCTGTTTTTGGCTGTTCTGCGGGCAAAAACGGAGATACGGCCAAAAACAGCAGAAATACCAGATTTAATGTGAGCAGTACGATAAATGCGAGTTTCCATTTTCCCATTGATATCATCCAATCCTATTCGTTCTGTTCAGACAAGCTTGTATAAACTCTGTCTGCAATTAATGAATACCCTGTTTCACTGGGGTGAAACTCGTCTACATACAGCAATTTGCCATAAGATCTGGTTGCAAACAAATCTTCTGTCGGAACAAATATAGCATTTCCGTCAGCCATAATCATCCTGTTTGACGCCTGATTCCATTCCTCGACAATCGTATCAATCTCGCTCAGTTCAGGAAGCATGAATTTAAATGGATTGTAGAGTCCTGTATAAACAATAACGGCATCCGGATTTGCGCTGCGGATCGTATTTAAAATTTTCTTAAACCGCTTCTCAAAACGCGGCTGTTCCTCTCTGTACGGTTCAAGCTGAAGATCCATAATATGATTGCGGGTAACTTTCATGATATCATTTCCGCCGATTGTCATCAAAATGATGTCTGCTTCTCTCAGCTTTTCAATCACGTCCCGTTTGCCCAGTACTTTTAATAAGTCATTCGTTTTGTGTCCCCTGACGCCGAAGTTGGATACATCTACTGAGGAAACCTCTTCCTCAAGCTGGAGAAGGTCGCTGACATCCCCTACATATCCACCATTGTTGTCAGCGTCCCCGACTCCTGCTGTCAGTGAGTCTCCTACTGCAACCACGTTTAAATTGCTTTCGATAAAGTCAGAGGGGATAGGTTTTTTCGTATAAGGGTCCTCAGCTGCTTCAGGTTTCATAGCCATATTAGCAGGCTTTGCAGAAAAAACGTCACATCCGGCAAGCATGAGACATAATCCTGTAAGAGCTAAAAACGATTTCCGCATGTTGTTATCCCCCTTTCCTCGTTCTTTTAGCCTATGATTATACCATGCTTTTGCTTACAGTTACAGCGCAGAAATCTGTACAATGTACTCTGTAAATTAAAAATACCCGCATTTTGCGGGCATCAGTCATGAATTTTCTTAGCATCCCCGATGATTTCTTCATACGGCACATTCTCAACGCCGTCATAGTCCTTCATCACTTTGCCGTTTTGGTCTACTAGATAAAAAAGCGTTCCATGTATCACCTGATCTTGTCCTTCAGGCTTCTGAACAATTGTTTTAAAGCTGTTTTTCGCAAAAGCGTCTATGTCGCTCTGTTTATATCCGGTAAGGAAATCCCAGTTATCTAATGACAGCGGATACCTTCCTGCATATTCCTTCAGTTTTTCAGGGGTGTCCACTTCAGGATCAACACTGAAAGAAACAAGCCTTACGTCATCAAGGCCCTCCGCTTTCAGCTGCTTCTGAAGCTCTGTCATATGGGCAGTCATTGGAGGACAAACGGTGTCGCAGCTTGTAAAAATAAAATTCGCCACCCAGACTTCACCCTTCAGATCACTCAGTCCAACTTTTTCCCCGTCCTGATTTGTATAGGAGAAATCTTCAATTTCATAATTGAGCGCCCCCTTAATGCCTCCGGTTCCGCACCCGGTTAAGAGAGTAAGAGATACTATAAGCCACAGCCATTTTTTCATCACGGGTTCACCTTTCCTTATCTTTCAATAAGGGTAGTGTATCAAAACATGCCTGGCATGAAAAGGATTTCATTTCTTTCTCATAATCTTTTGAAAATCAGACACAAATGCCCCGTAATCAAATTTGACGGCAATTCTGTGCACAGGGTAGTCCGCGAGCGTTTTATACGGCCTGAAATCTGCAATGCTCTGGCCTCTGGCATACTCTGATTCTACAATTACTTTCACAGGCTTTTCTACATAAGTAATCTTTTCTTCCCTGACTGCGCCCCAGAATGCAAGAAGATCGTGAAGCGGGCCGCCTTGAATTTCCGGGTTGTTTTTTTTATAAAAATTCGTATAGTAATCAATCATAGGCTTCAAAATCTGGCCAAACTGATTATCGGTCTCTTTGTAGAATTGATCCAGTTCCTGAATAATCTCATCCGGAATGATGGCGTAATTTGTGACATTCAGCGGAAAAATGGAGACCTTATTCGCAAGGGTCAAAACAAGATTGGCTGCTGCAGGATCGCCGTAGAAGTTTGCTTCTGCAACGGGTGTTACATTGCCGGGGTATAAAAAGGCGCCGCCCATGATAAAGATATCCTTCACCCTTCCGACAATGTTCGGAAAAAGAACGAACGCCGTTGCGAGCGACGTAAGACGCCCTACATTTACGATTGTGACACCATAGTTATACGTAACGATCAATGATCGGATCATTTCAAAATTTTCAAAATTGCCATCTGGGAAATCGCCTTCGGGCACAATGGGTCCAAGCCCTTGTTCGCCGTGGATTTCCGGATAGTAGACAGGTATTTCTCCAGTAAGGGGCCTTGCTGCGCCTCCAATAAGGGGAATGTTCTCCGTTTTTGACAGCTTCGCCAAGTATTGCGCTGTTTTTAAAGCCGTCTGCTTGGAAACGTTCCCGTAGTCTGCCACAATGCCAATGATGTCTGTATCATCATCAAAATAACTGAACATCAGCGCCGTGATATCATCCACTCCAAAATCGCCAAAAAACAGCACCTTCTTAGTTCCCATCTCTTCCCCCCCCTTTTCTTACTGTATGAGAAGAAATTCAATATTTGTTCAAAAGTTTGGAAGGACTGCCTCATCTGAAATGTGTTAGAGTAAAGGTAATCAAGCAAAGCAGGTGACCGAATTGAAAAAGAAAATACCATTCTTCATGACCGCTTTTCTGTCTTGTTCTCTTATTCTCTCAGGCTGCCAGGAATCTGCCGGCAAGGAAACACATGAAGACCACAGCAGTCATTCAACGTTTAAAAACAACGGAGACATCCGCGAGGAAACCCCTTCAGCGGACATTCTCCCTGGATTTTTGGATAAGCAGCCAGACGAAATCAAAACTCTATATGCAGCGGCAGCCAGACATGAAGATCTGCTGAGCTATATGCCTTGCTACTGCGGCTGCGGCGAATCCGCCGGGCATAAAGATAACGGGGACTGCTTTATCAATGAACGGAAAGAAGACGGCACCATTGTCTGGGACGACCACGGCACAAAATGCGGAGTATGCCTGGAGATTGCCGCTAAAGCCATTATCGAACGCGAAAAAGGCACCTCTGTAAAAGAAGTGCGTCAAATGATTGATGAGCAGTATAAGGAAGGGTATGCAGAACCTACGGATACTAAACTGCCGGGAGTATAAGCAGAGGCAGCTTATTTGTGAGACAACACCCGGGAATAGTGATATTCCCGGGTCTTTTTATAGAAGAGGCTGCGGAGGCTAGTTTGGAGGACCGTAAGAATTCATTGTTGAGCCTGAACCGGACAGAAAACCAGAGTGCTCATCCTGTTTAGAATCCTCAGGAAGAGTCATTCCGGATTTTCTGCTGAAATAAATGGCAATAGCCGACAGGATTAAAACCGGGGACAGAATCATCAGCCAAAGCATAGTTGTTTCACCTTCTTTCTATAGGTTAGTACTAATACGGATGAACCGAAAATAAGTTTCAGAATATTCAAAAAGGCGCATGATTGCTCATGCGCCTTTTTTTATCTATTCAGCATAGTACATAAATCCGATAGCTCCGGGACCGGTGTGCGTTGAGATGACCGGGGTAGTGTAATGGACATCAATCGGATAATCTGCGTTCATTTCATGCAGGGCATTTTTTAAGTTGGTCGCAAGCGTCAGTGAATCCGCGTGCACAATTCCGACAGCTTTAACCGTTTTGTTTTTTACATCCTCCGCAAATTGTTTTGCAAGATACTTAACAATTTGTGAGTGGCTGCGCACTTTTGTAACCGGCGTGTATACACCGTCTGCCAGTGAGGCAATCGGCTTGATGTTCAGAAGGGATCCAATCATGGCTTTTCCTCTGCCGATACGGCCTCCCTTTACAAGGTTCTCAAGCGTGTCAACCGTTACAAACAGACTTGTATTGCGGCGGATTTCATCCAATCTCTCAAGAATTTCTTCTTTAGAAGCTCCGTCCTGTGCCATCTTAGCGGCTTCTATCACCTGAAAGCTTAGCGCTCTTGAGATGAACATAGAATCAACAACGGTCACATCTGCATCCGTCATTCCGGCTGCACTCTCTGCAGAACGGACAGTCCCGCTCATGCCGCCTGTCATGTGGATGGAGATGATGATGCTTCCGTCAGATGCCAGCTTGTCATACATTTCCACAAACTTTCCTGCAGGCGGCTGAGAGCTTTTTGGGAGCTCGTCCGCTTTTTTCATCTTTTCAATAAATTCAGCGGGCTGAATATCTACACGGTCAAGGTACGATTTTCCATCTATCACAATCGTCAGCGGAACAACGTTAATCTCATATTTCTCAAGAATGTCCTGACTCAAATCTCCGGTTGAATCAGTCACAATTTTCACTTTTGTCAACGGTATCACTTCCCTATTATTCTTGCTACCTTGTATTATACATTCAAATAAAGATGTTTCAATCGAAATCGCATACAAACTTATGGAAACTGCCAATTTTGCAGGCATCAGACTTTTTTCTGTACACAAAAGACTGTTTTTTCATCATACCAGTCTTTGTTTTTTCTGACAAATATCTGTATAAAATAAGATCGTGCGCGATCTTGCTTACCATCCCAAATCGTTTTTCGGTTTGCGAGGGTATGATTCCCGGTGTTACTTACCCTCCCACATCGTTTTTCGGTTTGCGAGGGTACGATTCACGGCGTTACTTACCCTCCGACATCGTTTTTCGGTTTGCAAGGGTACGATTCTCGACCTTGCTTATCCTCACACATCGTTTTTCGGTTTGCGGGGGTACGATTCACGCCTTTGCTTACCCTCTCAGATCGTTTCTCGGTTTGCGAGGGTACGATTCGGGCCTTTGCTTACCCTCCCAGATCGTTTTTCGGTTTGTAAGGGTACGATTCACGCCTTTGCTTACCCTCCCAGATCGTTTCTCGGTTTGCGAGGGTACGATTCACGCCTTTGCTTACCCTCCCAGATCGTTTTTCGGTTTGCGGGGGTACGATTCACGGCGTTGCTTACCCTCCCACATCGTTTTTCGGTTTGCGGGGGTAAGATTCGCGGCCTTGCTTACCCTCCCACATCGTTTTGCGGTTTGCGGGGGTAAGATTCGCGGCCTTGCTTACCCTCCCACATCGTTTTTCGGTTTGCGAGGGTACAATTCGAGACGTTGCTTACCCTCCCATATCGTTTTTCGGTTTGCGAGGGTACGATTCGGGCGCTTGCTTACCCTCTCACATCGTTTCTCGGTTTGCGAGGGTAGGATTCGAGACGTTGCTTACCCTCCCACATCGTTTCTCAGTTTTCCAGGGCATGAATTAAAGATACAGGCTAAAAATGAAAGAGCGCATGCCCGGGGCATGCGCTCTTGTACTATGCATTATGCTTTAGTGTGACTGGCTGATAGATTGCTTCATAATCGGTCCATTTGACGGTTCTTTTTAAGTACTCTTTAAATGAGTAAACAGCGTTTGGTTTCGGTTTTGCAGTGATCTTTCTGAGGAACGACTGCAGACGGCTTTGAACGAGAAATCGGTATTGATTATCTTCCTCCAATACTGGAATATCTGTGATCTTTACCTTATGTCCATTTAACAGCTTGAACTCTAGGCTTTTGAATAACAAGTTATCAATCCTCTTTTTCACCCGTTTCTTATATTATACCCCAACAGCTTTAAGAAATCTGTCTAATTGTGTCAGGAAGAATGAAATTTTTCAGATGAAAAGATGGAACAGGCTGCTGTCTTTTTTCACTTCTGTGTATGGGAATCCTTTGCGGTTCATTCTTTCGATCAGGCCGCTGTAATCTTCCCTTTTTTTCAGTTCAATCCCTACAAAGGCAGGGCCGCTGTCACGGTTGTTTTTCTTTGTATATTCAAATCTTGAAATGTCATCATCCGGGCCGAGCACTTCATCCAGAAATTCTCTGAGTGCGCCTGCTCGCTGCGGGAAGTTGACAATAAAGTAATGCTGCAGGCCTTCGTACATGAGTGACCGCTCTTTCATCTCCTGCATCCGTCCAATGTCGTTGTTCCCTCCGCTTACGATGCAGACAATGTTTTTTCCTTTTATCTGGTCGCGGTAAAAATCCAGGGCGGCAATCGGCAAGGCTCCGGCAGGCTCTGCCACGATCGCATTTTCATTGTAGAGGCTGAGAATGGTCGTGCACACTTTCCCTTCCGGAACAAGTACCGTGTCATCTACAACGGACCTGCAGATGGAAAAATTGGTGTCCCCAACTCTTTTTACTGCTGCTCCGTCTACAAATTTATCAATTTTATCAAGCTCAACCACTTTGCCGGCTGAAATGGATTCCGCATATGACGGAGCTCCTTCCGGCTCAACTCCAATGACCTTCGTTCCTGGGGAAACCTGCTTAAAATAACTGCCGACGCCTGAAATCAGGCCGCCGCCCCCGATGCTTGCAAACACATAGTCCATCTCAGCATCAGCGTCATTTAAAATTTCAAGGGCAATCGTCCCCTGGCCTGCTATCACGTCGAGATCGTCAAACGGATGGATGAAGGATCTGCCTTCGGCCTCGCTGCACTCTCTCGCTTTTTTGTAGGAATCATCAAACGTGTCGCCTGTGAGAATGATTTCAATATGCCCGCGGCCAAAAAGCTCAACTTGTGAAACCTTCTGCCTCGGGGTGGTTGAAGGCATATAGATTTTGCCGTGAATGTTCAGCTGTTTGCAGGAATAGGCAACGCCCTGTGCATGATTCCCGGCGCTTGCACAAACAATACCGTTAGCCGTTTCCTGTTCAGACAGCTGCTTGATCTTGTTGTATGCCCCTCTTAATTTGAATGATCGGACAATCTGAAGGTCTTCTCTTTTCAAATAAACGCTGCATTCATATTTTTCAGAAAGACGCTCGTCTTTTTGGAGAGGCGTGTGGACGATTACATCCTTTAACAAATGGTGCGCCTTTAGGATGTCAGCCACATGAAGTGAGGGTTCAAGATTCATCATTTGTTTCATTCGGAAAATCCTTTCTGCAACTAGAGTTTAATTGAAACATTATATCATGAATATTCAAAATTAAAAGTTATTATTAAAAAATTCACACAATTATTTAACAATGGAGGTTTTATGATGGAGTTTGAATTAAAATCACCAGGCAGCGCCATTCCCTGCCTGGTCACAGCAGACGCAGATAACGGACGGTATATGATCAGGAAAGAGGATACGAGCGGAGAAGTGTTTAACTCCGTGCAAGAACTCAAAGAGTGGATCAGGCTGAACTGGACGGAATCTCAATTTGAAAATCCGAAGCAGTTTACATACATGCTTGAAAATCTTAAAGCGATGGAGCAATAGCTTGCATTTTTATTAATATTCTGTAAAGATGTTTTTATTGGTTCCATTTAGTTGCATTTGGGTGTTATAATGAAACCAATTAGAACATTCAAGGAGCAAACATATGACACTTGAAAAATTGATTGGGGAACACCCGCTGTTTATTGAAAAAAAATCACTTGCAAAAAAAATGGCTGCAAATGATCTGCCCGTCATGCTGGAAGGCCCCGTAGGAAGCGGCAAACAAACATTTGCACACGCGATTCATCTGGCTTCTGAGAGATCTGCCCGCCCTTTCGCTTCTGTTAACTGCAGTACATATTCTGAAGCTGCTCTTTATGAGGAACTTTTCGGCTCAGATCAAAGGAGCGGTCTGATCGAATCTGCAGATGGAGGAACTGTTTTCCTTCATGAAATCTCAGGTTTAAGCCTGGACCTTCAGGCTCAGCTTCTGAGAGTTCTTCAGACGAAGCAAACAAAAAGAACAGGTTCTTCAACGTCTGTCCCGTCAGACGTCCGGATCATTGTCTCTTCTTCTCAGGATTTAAAAGCTCTTGTAGAAAATG
This sequence comes from Metabacillus sp. cB07, assembly GCF_016839225.1. NCBI lineage: Bacteria > Bacillati > Bacillota > Bacilli > Caryophanales > Bacillaceae > Metabacillus > Metabacillus sp. cB07. Next base: position 2,415,836 of record NZ_CP069296.1, read on the forward strand.
GAACTCTTCGTCAGGATTTTTATTATCATGTAAATGTACTAAGACTGACGCTTCCTCCATTAAGTGAGCGAAAGACAGACATCCCGCTTCTCTCTGCCTTTTTTATAAAGGAAAGAGGGCATGAGCTGCGCATTGATAAGACGGTCAGTGAAATTCTTTCAGGGTATCCATGGCCCGGCAATATTCTTGAACTCAGAAACACGATGGACTACTTGCTTACGGTTTGCGACGGCAGATCCATTCAGCTGCATGACCTCCCGAAGGATCCCTTCCTTTCAAAGGAGACGGTGAGCAAAAAAGAACCTAAAAAAACAAAAGATAAGCCCTTGACGATGATGGATAAACAGGAATACCTGTTCATCCTCGAGTCGATCCGGGATTCAAATGAAGACGGGGACCCTGCCAGCAGGAGAACCATTTCCGACAGCAGCAAACAGACAAAAAACCCGCTGACACCCCAGCAGGTCAGGCACAGACTGGATTTTCTCGAAAGAAATGAGTATGTGACAAAGGGCCGCGGACGTGCAGGAACTAAAATAACGCTTGAAGGCCTTGATTTCCTGCAGTCATTGAGCCAGAATCTTGAAACGATTCAAAAGGAGGCAGCTAAAGATGGAATACTCGATTAAAGAAGAAATTGCAAATGCGATCACACATGGAATCGGCGTGCTTCTAAGCATCCCGGCTCTCGTTTACCTGATAATCTATGCCGCTAAATACGGAGATGCATGGCACATTGTCAGCTTTTCCATTTTTGGGGCAACGATGATTCTGCTTTACTTGTTCTCAACACTTCTCCATGCCATTCCGCACAGAAAGGCAAAGGACGTTTTTGAGATACTGGATCACTCGGCCATCTATCTGCTGATTGCCGGAACGTATACTCCGTTTCTCCTTGTTCCGCTTCGGGGAGCGCTTGGATTTACGCTGCTCGGCATTGTATGGGGTCTCGCGATTGCTGGCATTGTGCTGAAGATCTTTTTTGTAAAGCGATTTATCATCCTTTCAACACTTGCCTACATTCTGATGGGCTGGCTCATTATCATTGCGATTAAGCCTTTATATGCCTATTTAAGCCCTGAAGGGTTCGGACTGCTGCTTGCGGGCGGTCTGCTCTATACAATCGGCGCTGTCTTCTACGTCTGGAGGAAGATTCCCTACCACCATGCAATCTGGCACGGATTTGTTCTTGCAGGCAGTGCGGCTATGTTTTTCTGCGTACTCTTTTATGTAACGGATGTGCCATTTATTTAAAAATAGAAACAAAAAACACTCAGGAGGGATTCCTGAGTGTTTTTGCGATGGTCTGCCTTAATTCTTCAGCCGTAGTCTTTAAATCCCGGCCTGTATACTCCTCTGCCTGGACCGGCTTGCAGACAATGACTTTGACTTGAGACGGCTTAAATCTCCATCCGCCCTGTTTTTCCATAATGTCATACGTACCGTCAATCGCAACCGGCACAATCGGAACCCCCGCTCCTGCAGCCATACGGAGAGCACCTGTCTTAAATTCGGCCAGATCGTCCCCTTTACTTCTTGTTCCCTCCGGAAAAATAATCAGGGAGTGGCCCTCTTTCAGTTTTTCGCTTCCTTCTTTCAAAGACAGCAGAGCCTGGCGTTTATTTTTGCGGTCAACAAAAATGCAGTTCATGACTTCCATCCATTTTGGAAGAAGGGGCAGTTTTTTCACTTCTGTTTTCGAGAGAAATCCTGCCGGTTTTTTAAGCGAACTCATTAAAACCGGTATATCAAAATTGCTTTGATGATTGCTCACAATGAGTACAGGACCGTCCGGCATGTTATGTTCCCCTTCTAGCGTCACCTTGGAACCTGAAGACCTGATTAACGATGCTGCCCAGTTTTTAGGGAGTGTGTGTGCCGCTTCGTCTCTTTTTTCGACGGAAAGACGAGGGTCAAGCTTTTTCACACGGCTGAGTTCCGGCAGGCTGCAGATTAAATAGCCAATTCCGTACAAAACCGTCACTAACATTCTGATCATTTGATTGTTCCTCCTGATGTCCCGATAAGAAGCCTCCCTATTATACGGGAGGCTTTTTTCATTGTTTATGAAATTATGAAGAATAATAGGCTGTGGATAACATAACAAAGTTATCCTCGTCCAGCTCCAGCGCCTAGATCCTCTGTCAGAATAAATCCGTCAAAAAAGTCAAAACCGGACTTTTCCGCCGGATTCTTATCTGCCTATCGGATCTGACCAAGGCTTTTCTATTTCTCATAGATGATAAATTCATAATCATACGGATTCTTCTCGTCTTTCGGCCCTTTTTCACGGCTGATGACACGGTAGTTTTCTTCTTTGAATTCCGGAAAAAAGGTATCTCCTTCAAAGGTATCATGAATCTTCGTAATATACAGCCTGTCTGCAAGATGCAGGCATTCTTTGAAGATTTCTGCTCCGCCGATGATGAACAGATTCTTCTCTTGTAGTGACTGGTCACCCAGCACTTCACCCAGCTCATGAATAACCTTTGTGCCTTCCTGAGAGTAATGCTTGTTCCGTGTAAGAATAATATTTTCTCTGCCTGGCAGAGGCTTTCCAATCGATTCAAAGGTCTTCCGCCCCATCAGGACCGGATGGCCGAGCGTCACCTTTTTAAAGTAGGCAAGATCAGCGGGGATTCGCCACGGCAGATCATTGTTGCGTCCGATGAGATGATTTTCATCCATTGCGACAATCATCGAAATCATACGCTGACAGCCCCTTTAATATGCGGATGAGGATCATAGTCTTGAAGTGTGAAATCTTCAAATGAAAAATCAAAGATCGATTTCACGTCCGGATTGAGCTTCATTTTCGGAAGCTTTCTGACATCGCGGGTCAGCTGCAGGTCGACCTGCTCCAGGTGATTTTTATAAATGTGAACATCTCCGAAGGTATGAACAAACTCACCCGGTTCCAGGTCCGTCACATGGGCCACCATCATCGTCAGCAGCGCGTATGAGGCAATGTTGAACGGAACGCCCAAAAATACATCTGCAGAGCGCTGGTAGAGCTGGCATGATAGCTTTCCATCGTTTACGTAAAACTGAAAAAAACAGTGGCATGGCGGCAGTGCCATCTTATCGACATCTGCCGGGTTCCAGGCGCTCACGATCAGCCGTCTTGAATCAGGGTTGTTTTTAATCTGATCAATCAGTTTTGCGATCTGATCCACCGTTTCACCATTTGCACCCTCCCACGAACGCCATTGCCTTCCGTATACAGGGCCAAGCTCGCCGTTTTCATCAGCCCACTCGTTCCAGATGCGCACTCCGTTGTCCTGAAGATACTTTACGTTCGTATCTCCTCTCAAAAACCAGATCAGTTCGTGAATAATCGATTTTAAGTGAAGCTTTTTCGTTGTCAGAAGAGGGAATCCTTCGCTTAGGTCGAATCTCATTTGGTAACCGAACGTACTGATCGTTCCGGTGCCTGTCCGGTCTTCCTTTACTGTCCCATTTGAAAGAACATGCTTGCATAAATCCAAATACTGCTTCATTTAAAGACACTTCCTTCGTATTTCATCTAGTGATAATTGTATCGGAAGTCCGCCCCGTTTTCTACCGTTGATTTATAAAGATTCGCGATAAACTGATAAGAAAGCGGCGCCATTTCCTTCAGCTTTATTCTTGTCTCCCTGCTGTAATAATACATCGCAAAGATTTCTGCAAAATACTCTTCCGGAAATCGTTTGAAATAGGTCTGGTCTGAAAACAGCATGCCGGCTTCTTTTTTCCATATATTCAAATAAAGCGGATTGCTTCTGACCCGCGAAAAAACGTTGAGATCTGCAGCATGGGCAAATTCGTGCAGCTCAAGGGACACCGATCCGTGACCCATACCGTATTCACTCATGCCGATTTTCACGTATACTCTGTTATCCTCTGTCATGCCCGGAACGCTTTCCCAGCCTGTTTCTTCACTGCGCCCCTTTGGCGTTAATCCATCCAGATGCTTAAGCCCTTTTTCTTCCGTCAATTTTCCTTCAAACAGCTTAATGACGACACCCTGATCATTTGCAGCTTCAAGAATGGCAGGATGGATTTGATGAAGGTTTTTCAGCATCTTTTCTGCTTCCTGCTCCTCTATGCTTTGTTCCGGCAAATAAACCATTTCGTTCAGCGGGGAGTCTGCAGGTATCGCTGTTGTTTCCTGAATGAGAGGATGTTCTTTCAGAAGCTGACCGGAGGGGATACTTACGGACGTATAGAAATAGAAGGCAAAAGCTGCTGTAATGGCAAGGCTTGCCAGGATAAGATTTCGTTTCATCACATATGTATACCTCCTTCATTCGTTCTATATACTTATGAAAATAGTAACATACTGAAAAGACCCAGCCCATATACTCTGTCCTGTCACTTTTACGGCGATTCCGCCATATGATGGAAATTATCATGGAAATTAGGTGATCTTGATGAGGATGCTTATAAAGCGGAACATTCCATACAGAGAAAGGCAGCAGCTGACAGAAGAAGTCATTGAAGTCATGACGCTAAAGAGCTACATGGTCCTTGACGGCCTTACTTCAATCGGATTGATTGCGCTGTTTTCAATGCTTTTCATGGGATAGAAAAACAAAATAAAAAAGCCGCACGAATGCAGCTTTTTTACTTTGAAGATTATAAGCCAGTGCTGTTGCTGTGGCTTGATTTTTTGCGGAAATAGTTAAGAGCGAATGTACCTGCAAACATCACAAGGATGACAATGAAGAATACAGAGTGCTCAATGTGAATATGTGCTACAGCCAGACCCATTTTAACTGCAATCAGAGCAATAAGAATGTAGGCAGTTGTTTCAAGCTCAGGCACTTTGTCAATCAATTTGAGGAATACGCCGGCAACTCCGCGCATCATAAGTACCCCAAAAATTCCTCCAAGAAGAAGAACCCATACTTCTTCGCTGACGCCGAATGCTGCAAGGACGCTGTCTACAGAGAACGCGATATCCATTAATTCTACTGCAACAACTGTACCCCAGAACGTACCGAAAAGACGGATAAGCAGGCCGTTTTTGTTGATGCCGCCGTGCTCTTCATCACCTTCGGCATTTTCTTTTCGTTTATCCATGAAATATTTAATTGCAAGCCATGCAAGATAGGCTGCACCTAATATTTTTACCCACCACAGTTTAATCAGGAATACCCCGACGCCAATAGCGATGAAGCGGAAGACGTATGCTCCAAGTAAACCGTAAAATAACGCTTTTTTGCGCTGCTTTTCAGGCAAATGTCTTACCATAACAGCCAGTACCAGCGCATTATCTGCTGATAAAAGACCTTCGAGAATAATCAGTGTTCCAATCAGTCCCCATGAAACCGGATCTGTAAGTACCTTAACCCACATATCCCAATCAAAAAAAAGTGCGTATGTTTCAAGCATGCCTTCCAAAATTGCCATTTGCCATTTCCTCCTAAACTTCACATTAACTTTTTCATTATACTGAAAAATAGATTGCTTGTTAAGTATTTTCACCTTTCTTCATGAAAAAGACACTTTTAAGCAGCCTGCCCAACTTAATACGATTGAGCCCGGAAAAGGTTTCAAAAAAAAATATGCACCATAGAGGTGCACAATTTTTATACTGTAGCTTTTGCATCACGGCCATCCGCTATATCCCGTGCTCTGTGCGCCATTCTGCTTGCTGCGGCTGCGGCAAGTGCAGCCACAAGATCATCGAGAAAGGTATTAACGCGGTTTCCGCCATGTTCATCAAGCGCTTTTATAATGCCGAACTTTTCTTTGTCCAGATATCCGAAATTGGTCAAGCCTATGGAGCCGTACACATTCACGATGGAAAGCGGAATGATTTCATCGATGCCGTAGAGCGGTTCGTCTGTTTCAACAAGATGTTGAAGCGGCTGCGGCAGCAGGTTCTGCTCAGCGAGCTGATCAAGCGCAAGCCCAGTCAGGACGGCATGGACAATTTCCCGCTTGTTCAGAACTCTTTCTACGTTTTCTACACAATCTTCAAGTGTAATGTCAGGGATATATTTCTTCTGAAGCGTCATGACAATCTCTGCGATATCCGTCAGCGCTACTCCCCTGTCATACAGCATTTCTTTAGTTGTTTTCACCATTTCATCAATCGTGTATTTGCCCACTAGACATTGCACCCCTTTAATGTGTCATCCAGTTTGGAGGCATATTCTGATTCCAGTAGATGCTTCCAAGTTCGTGATGCTTCTGAAAAGAATCATGGTGCGTGTGGTAATGAAAGTTGAACCAGTAACCCTGTTTTGGCGGGTGGTCACGGCGAACATGAAATCTTAAGATGTCTTCACCGGTTTCTTTGTTATATAGATGAAAGATTTTTTCGCCCTTCCCGTCAGCAGGCTTTTTAGAAATAACTAGATCCCTGATGTCCTCATCAGAATAGTCTTCCGCATACTCCCTGATGGCTTCTTCCATTTTAGGAAGAATGATCTGCCTGAATTCATCTTCAATTTTAGTGCCGATTTTGTCTCCGAATTTCTCAAAAGACTGAATTTCTGCCGCTTCTAAAAAAGAGGAAATGTGCTCTTCTTTAGATGGGGTTTCCCAGTAAGCGGTTTCATCCTCAAATAAATGTTTTTGCGGAACGTTTAAATTAACAGCAGAATCTTCAGATGAACGGTTTTCAACTGTCAGGGCTGCCGGAGGCGCAACCATTCCGAAGGTTGCAATTGTAAATAAGATGACAAGCGTTTTACGCATCCATTTGTTCATCATGCCGTGTCTTCCTCCAAGTCTTCCTATAATACTATTATTCTATCATAAATAAATTCTTTATTTATAGAATTTTTTTGCAAAAGCGACCTTCTAATGGTTTTAAATCGGGATGAAAACGTTTAAACTAAGGGGGAAGCTGGAAATAAAAACCTAGAGTGTTTGGAGTGAATCAGAATGGAATCCGTCTTTATTATTGCATCATTCGTGACACTGGCATATTTTATTTTCACTGAAATTACAGATTGAAAAAAGCTCATGGCTGCTGCCATGAGCTTTTTCGTTGTTAAGCGGGAAATTATAAAGAGTAAAATGATGTAAATTTCATAATTAAGTTATCCTCGGCCAGCTCCAGCGACTAGATCCTCTGTCAGAACAAATCCGTCAAAAAAGTCAAACCCGGACTTTTCCGCCGGATTCTTATCTGCCTATCGGATCTGACCAAGTCGCTTCCGCTTTTGATTTTTTACTGCTTTTGCTTTTTAGATGCAGAAGATTGTTTTCTTCCTGCCTCAGAAGCCGTTGTTCCCTGTCCTTGTGTTTCAGGTGAACCAAGCTGAGATTTCGATGGATCGCTTTTATGTTTTGACATTGGATGAGCACCTCCTCATCCTATTTTTCACAGATCTTTTGTTTCTATCACACCATAGTGAAATTTTGCTGATTTTCTTTTAAAAACTTGAAAGCCGAGTTGATGAAATGACGGGCTTTTCCAATGATCCTTTAACACAACCCTTTTTGCGGCAACCCTCTTGGCTTCCTTTACGGTGTCCTCCGTTATTGGAGAATACTCACTCAGCGCCCTCAATTGGCCGATTCCATCAGATTCGGTGATAGCTTCTTCAAACATGGGATCGAAGTAAACGACATCGTAAGAATTCGCATCAAGTTCCTTGAGCAAATCAACATGATTCCTGCTTTCAACTTGTATTCTCCGCATGCAGGCATCAAACTCATCCACTCCCGTTTCCCACGTTTCAAGGCCTTTTTCTACGAGATAGGCTACGAGCGGATTCGCTTCCGCTGCTGTTACATTCCCCTTTTCTCCGACTGCATAGCTTGCTGTGATGCTGTCAGAGCCAAGACCAAGCGTGCAATCCAAAAACGTGTCGCCCGGTTTCAGGTCAGCTGCAGCAATTAGGGGATCATGCTCTCCTTTTTGAAGCCTCTTGAGTCTGAACATCGCTGAATTGGGATGAAAGAAAAACGGCTCCATCCCGCCTTTTTTATGCCATTCAAGCCTGTCCTTTCCGACCACTAGCACATCTCCGTGCACTTCTGACAGCGTCTGTACGGACTGTTTCTTCCGGCTGATATAAGCTGCCTTCAGGTCATTCGCTATTCCTTCTGCAAGCCGGATCATGGAAGGATACGTCCTTCCGGCAGTTGTGACAATCACAGGTTTTCACTCCCATTCAAAGCATAAGCGCCGCGGCCCGTTTCTTCCGGACAGGAGCTCGGGGCTTGCAGACTAGTCAATTTTTCATGACAAAGGGATGCCTGTTTCCAGGCATCCCGAGAATTTTTATTTAGCTGCTTCAAAGGCACCGAGAAGATTTTCCATAATGTTCTCGATCGTGTTTCCTTCGATTTCATGACGCGGGATAAAGTGGACAACTTTATCTCCCTTTAAAAGAGCCATTGATGGAGAAGAAGCTTCCAGCCCTTCAAAGTAGCCTCTCATTGCAGCCGTAGCTTCTTTGTCCTGCCCTGCGAAAACTGTCACAAGGTGGTCAGGCGCATTTTCAGCCTGCATAATCGCCTGAGTGGCAGCCGGTCTTGCAAGTCCTGCCGCACAGCCGCAGACAGAGTTGACTACTACAAGAGTCGTTCCCTGTGCTTTCTCCATGAACGCTTTTACATCTTCTTCAGTCGTTAATTCCTGAAACCCTGCATTTGTAAGCTCTGCTCGCATTGGTTTCACCATTTGACGCATGTATTCTTCATATGCCATTGACATTTGTCATTCCTCCTAAGCCTTCGCATGTAGTAAAAGAATACTACAGGTAGAATGACAATTCAACAGACGGCCCTCAGCGGGTTTTGGCAGGTTCTTTTGCCTCTTCAAATGCATCTGTCACCGCACCCTGTGATGCGCAGGAAACGGTTCTTGCATATTTCCCGAGTACACCGCGGTTTCTGAGAGGTGGAGCCGTCCATGTTAATTTTCTTTCAGCAAGCTCTTCATCAGACACATGCAGATGAAGTTCGCGCTTATCGCTGTCAACCGTAATCAGATCACCATTTTTCACAATGGCAATCGGGCCTCCGACCTGTGCCTCAGGCGTAATGTGTCCGACAACAAGACCGTGTGTCCCTCCGGAGAAACGGCCATCTGTCAGCAGTGCTACGCTCTCTCCAAGGCCTTTGCCGACAATGATGGACGACAGGGACAGCATCTCAGGCATACCAGGTCCCCCTTTAGGGCCCTCATAGCGGATAATGAGCACATCACCTGCGGTCACTTCGTTTGACATCACAGCTTCTGTCGCTTCAATCTCTGTATCAAATACCTTTGCAGGCCCTGTCATTTTCGTTACTTTCAGGCCGGAAACTTTCGCAACCGCCCCGCTTGGCGATAAGTTCCCTTTTAAAATCACAAGAGGTCCGTCTTTTCTCAATGCCTGCTCAAGAGGATAGATGACGTCCTGTCCTTCTCTCAGGCCTTCCATTTCGCGAAGGTTTTCTTCTACTGTTTTTCCTGTAACTGTCAGACAGTCTCCGTGCAGAAGCCCTTCTTCAAGGAGAAGCTTCATCACAGCAGGTACTCCGCCTGCTTCGTGCAGATCCTGCATAACATATTTTCCGCTCGGCTTCAGATCAGCGATATGAGGCACTTTGCGCTGCAGACGCTCAAAATCCTCAAGCGATAATTCTACGTTGATTGAATGGGCAATGGCCATGAGGTGAAGGATGGCATTTGTTGATCCGCCAAGCGCCATCACGACCGTAATCGCATTTTCAAATGCTTTTTTCGTCATGATGTCTTTAGGGTAAATATCCTGCTCAAGCATACGGTATACGGCCTGTCCAGCCTCATAGCAGTCATTTTGCTTCATTTCTGTTTCAGCCGGATTTGAAGAGCTGCCCGGCAGACTCATTCCCATCGCTTCAATCGCAGATGCCATCGTATTCGCCGTGTACATGCCTCCGCAAGAACCTGCGCCTGGGCATGCATGACATTCGATTTGGTGCAGTCCGTCTTTGTCGATGTCTCCGTTGTTGAATTTTCCGACCCCTTCAAACGCAGATACAATGTCAATATCTTTATCATTTAAGCGGCCCGGTTTAATCGTGCCGCCATATACAAATACTGCCGGCACTTCAGCGCGTGCAATAGCAATCATACATCCCGGCATATTTTTATCGCAGCCCCCGATGGCAACAAATGCATCGAGATTTTCTGCTCCGACTACCGTTTCAATAGAGTCCGCGATGACATCGCGGCTAGGCAGGGAGTAGCGCATGCCTTCTGTTCCCATTGAAATGCCGTCTGACACTGTAATTGTGCCGAAAATCATCCCTGCGCCGCCTGCAGTGTTTACGCCTTTTTTAGCCAGCTGGGCAAGTTTATCAATATGTATATTACATGGAGTTACTTCGCTCCATGTAGAGGCGATGCCAATCATCGGTTTCTGGAAATCTTCATCTTTTAACCCAACCGCACGAAGCATGGCACGGTTCGGCATTCGTTTCATATCGTCGCTGATTACTTTGCTCTTGATTCTCAAATCTTTTTTGCTCACTTACATCACCCCGTTAAATTGGTATTGTTATATACTATAGTCCGAATTCTACTGTATTTCAACAATATTCGAATAATTTCTAAAAATAAAATTTCTGCCATTTTTTATTCAGCTGAAATAGTTTTAGGGAGAAGGCCTATACTAGCTACCAAAGGGGTGACTGCTTTGGAAATTGCGAAAGACATAGGTATTGTAGCGGTTCGAATAGTTACCATCCTCCCGCTTTTATTATTTTTCACTCTTTTTATGGGAAAGCGGTCAATCGGAGAACTGCCGGTTTTTGATTTTTTAGCCATTTTAACACTTGGTTCAGTAGTAGGGGCAGACATTGCAGACCCTGAAATTGAACACCTGCCTACTATCGCAGCCATTTTCATGATTGCGCTTTTGCAGAAGATATTAGCTAAATGGAAAGTTTCAAACAGAAGAATGGAAAATCTCGTAACGTTTGAGCCGAATGTCATTATCGAGAATGGGGTTCTTCTGTCGGATGCAATAAAAAAGAATCAATTCACAATCGATAATGTTCTAGCTCTTTTGAGAGAAAAAGACATCTTTCACCTTTCTCAAGTAGAACTTGCAGTCATTGAAGGCAGCGGTAAACTATCTGTCTTTAAAAAAACAAGCGGCCCTGTCATTAAAGAAGCCGGATTTCCATTAATCGTTGAAGGGAAAGTCTTTGACGAAGTACTTGAATTTTTTGAAACTGACAGGAGTTGGCTGGATGGCGAGTTATTAACGCAAGGTTTTGAATCTACGGATGACGTTTTTTTTGCTTCTATTACTAAGAACAAATTTCTTCAGGTCAGCCCAAAACATGCCCAAGCAGCCAATTATCCTCCTTTCCTAATATAAATCATCAGCAAAAAAAAGCGATTTCTGAGTGAAATCGCTTTTTACTGCTTTTCAGTCAATATAAGAGGCCCATCTTTCGTAATGGCCACAGTATGCTCATATTGGGCTGAAAGTTTTCCGTCAACTGTGCGGGCAGTCCATCCGTTATCGTCCATTTTTGAATACCACGTTCCGGCGTTCACCATGGGTTCAATGGTAATGACCATTCCTTCTCTCAGTCTTAATCCTTTGCCTGGCATCCCGTAGTGCAGAACAGTAGGTTCCTCATGGATGCTCGGACCGATGCCGTGGCCGGTAAAATCTCTCACAACCGAGAAAGATTCACCTTCTGCATAGTCTTGAATGGCATGCCCAATATCCCCAAGCCTGTTGCCGATCACTGCCTGCTCAATCCCTTTATACATGGCCGTTTTTGTGACATCCATTAATTTCAGCGCCTGATCGGACACATTTCCCACTGCATGTGTCCACGCCGAGTCTGCAAGAGCACCGTTTAAATTCACGACAAAATCAATCGTTACAATATCACCATCATTTAGGGGCTGATTTCTCGGGAAGCCGTGGCAGATTTCGTCATTGATCGATGCACACGTGGCAAACTCGTAGCCTTTATAGCCTTTTTGCTCAGGGACCGCTCCGTGGTCAGCAAGGTACTTATCCACGAAGGAATCGATCTCAAGTGTCGTTACACCTGGTTTCAACAGCTTTGAAACCTCTTTATGGCACAAAGCAAGCAGCTTTCCCGCTTCGTGCATCCGGCTGATTTCTCTTTCGCTTTTTAGAATAATCATCGAACGTCTCCTCTTGGAATTGGACCTCTTCTTATGATCTTGCAGTTGCCCTAATCATTATAAAATGAGGGTTATTCGTCAAATATTCATAGTTTGCAGGATGTTTTTCATACAAACTTTCAGCAGGCTTAGGTTCAATCAGTTTATCTATTGAAAAAAAGCGGCTCGTTTCTGTGACGATTTTTTCCAGAGGTTTTCTGTAAAAACTCACATCAAATGTCTGACCTGATTTTTTCCAGGTGTCATGCAAAAGTTCCTCGCTGAAATAGTTTTTGCACTCAAACAGTTTCCAGTCCATAAATGGATGGTGAGTGGAAAAAAGAAGCCAGCCTGATGGTTTTAGAACTCTGGAAAATTCACTTAAAACAGGCCTCCAGTCTTTGCAGTAATGAAGCGTAAGTGAACTGACAATACCGTCAAACGAGGCATCAGCAAAAGGAAGGGTCTCTGAGAGGTCGTGACAGATCATTTTTGCACGCCCTCCCGTTTTCCTGATGGCTGCTTCAATCATATTGGGGCTGATATCAACGCCCGTCACATGCGCTCCTCTTTTCAGCAGCTGATCCGAATACCAGCCGGCAGAACAGCCGGCATCAAGGATACTAGAGCCGTTCAGGTTTTCAGGGATATTAGCCATCATAGCAGGCCTTTCATAATCTGTATTATAAAGACTGTCCGTTTCGGTTTCATAGATCCTCGCAAGTCGGTCAAATGCTTCTTTTGTCTTATTCGGCATATAAGATTTTCCCCCATCGTTTTTTCATCAAGCGCTAAGAAACCGCGCTAAAATAATATGGCTAAAGTCCAGAATGGGTCTTTGCATTTCAGAAAAAAACTCTGCAAAAAGACTAAATCCACTAAGTGATTTAGTCTTTCGGCCGTCTTATTGCTGTCTGCTTTCTGTCATCTGTTTCCAGACGGAGCCTTTTGCCTCTTCTCCGCCTTCAATCCGTTCGATGGCCATTTTCACTTGAAGGCTGACCTCGAATTCAGGATCGTTTTCGGCCTCTTTTAGGGCGCTCAGTGCCCGCTCGTCGCCGACTTCATAAAGGAACATGGCTGCACGCCATCTGACAAGCTTGTTTTTGTCTTTAAGGGCAAGCATCATCTCTTCCATAGCTGCAGGGTCACCGATGTCTGAGAGGCAGTCGCCGGCCGTTCTGCGAACGGTAACCGATTTGTCTTTCAGGGCTTTGTACAGGTAAGGAAGCACAGACGGTTCCTCGATCATCCCCAGATATACTGCCGCAAGTCTTCGGATTGATGCCTTTTCATCTGTTAATGCTTTATTTAAAACAGGAAGATCGCTCTCTTTTGGATCCATTTGCTCGAGATGCGCATAGCGCACCGTCCATTCCGGATCCTCAAGCATGTCCTCTGTCACCGTGTAAGATTTGCGGGATGGAACCGGTTCAGACTTGTCCTTTTTCAAAAGAGCTTCTGTAAGCTTTGTCAGCCGCTCCTCTGTATAGGCTGCCTGCAGCTCTTCCGTGACGTCTTTTCCAATTTCATCAAAGTCGCCATACCTTACTCCCTGTTCCTTCCACTTTCTTTCAAGCACAACGTTGTCTGCGTTCTGCTGCGCAGCAAGAACCGCTTTTTGAAAACGCTCGGGAAGTCCGAACCGTTTTTCTGTCTCGCCGTCAGAAAGCTTAACCTGCATCGGGATGCCGCTGAACATCTGGACGTGGACATTGACCTCGCCGAAATGATCATTGATTTTTGAGCCGGAGTCAGCTTTTTCTTCCGTCTCTTCGCCGAATGCAGCACGGACTTTGGGCAAAATCTCTTTCCAGTCGTATTTGGCATTGCGTTCTACTGCCAGAAAATCCGCCACATGATAGACGCCTTTTACGCCTTCCACTTTAAGAATCTCCTGAATGACGCCCGGTGCACCCTCAGCTGTTTCAGGCTTATAATTGCTGCTTTTCCCGCCCGGCAGCTCCTCATCCAAAATGACTTTCATTGTATTTGGGCTCGGTGTCGGTTCAATTGATTTAATATTCAAGCCATGTCACTCCTTGTTTCGTGTCTGCACCTATTCTAACATAGCTGTAATTGCTCTTTCCATTTAGAGAAACCGTCCCTCACGAGTTCCTTCCCGGCCCTTCCCATTCAAGGTAAAATTGCTTGAGATAGGCAACCATAAACTGATGGCGCTGCAGGGCAAGAACCCTTCCTTCCTCTGTATTCATGAGATCTTTCAGCTTCAGCAGTTTTTCGTAAAAATGATTGATGGACGTAGAACGATCCGAGCGGTATTCTTTTTCAGTCATGCTGCTCCTGACAGGCATGTCCGGATCATGGATGAGGCTGCCTTTTGATCCTCCGTAGGAAAAGACTCTTGCAATTCCTATTGCCCCCATTGCATCAAGCCTGTCGGCATCCTGGACGATCTGTGCTTCTATGGAAGAAACCTTCTCCCTGCCCCCTCCCTTAAATGATATCGATGTAATGACCGCCAGAATATCACTGATAGACGACTGATCGAGTCCTTCCTTTTCAAGCAGGGCTGCGACTTCTTCGGTACTCATCCGGATTTCATCTGACAGCTTTTCGTCAATCACATCATGAAGGAGAGCAGAAAGTTCAACAACAGATTGGCTGCACGCGTATTTTTTCGCCAGATTAACAGCCGTCCTTCTTACCCTTTCAATATGGTGCCAGTCGTGACCGGTGCCTTCTTTTTGGAGACGCTCTTTTACGATGTGTTCGATGTTTTCAATGATTTCTTTCAAATTAAGACACTTCCTATTCTTGGAACCAGGATACGCCGGCTACGTCCTCGCCTGTATGTACACCGATTGTTGTGCAGAGCGGCACAAGCTTAACCGGAATTTCGGGAAATTCTTTCGCAAGCGTGTCATGCAGGCGGTCGGCCTTGTCGCGTTTTGAAGTGAACATCACCGCAATTTCACGGATTGAATGTGTTTGACTGCCTTGTTTGATTTGACCTGCTATATACTGAAACGCCTTCTTTTCAGACCGGACTTTTTCTTCGGTAGAAAGCGACCCGGACTTAATGCGGATGATTGGCTGAATGTTTAAAAGACTTCCAAGGTAATATTGAGTTCCGGTCATTCTTCCGCTCTTGTGAAGTCTTGTAAGGTCCCCGATCAGCACGTATGTATGGTGTTTCTCCTTCAGACTCTCAAGCTCTGCAACAATTTGTTCCGTCTCCATGCCTTTTTCGTGCATGCGAACGGCTGCTTTAACAATTCTTGTCAGAGGTTCTGACAAAATGAGAGAATCAATGACCGTAACCGGTATTTCTGCTTCGCCTGCTGCCTGAACAGCAGAAGAGTAGGTACCGCTGAGAAGACTTGACAGGTGGATGGAAATCACTTCGTCATAGTCTTCTGCAAGCTTCCTGTAAAGCTCTGCAAAAGCTCCCGGCGGCGGCTGTGATGTGGTAATGGCATTTTCCGGTTTTTTAAGTAGCGGATATAATTCTTCCGGTGCTAGAGTCACACCGTCCAAATAGTCTTCTCCATTGATGCATACAAGGAGAGGCACCCAGTATATGTCGGGGTGATCCCTGATTTCCTGATCAATGCTTGCCGTGCTGTCTGTTACCCATGCAATTTTTCTCCCCATCATCGTATTCCCCTTTCTCTTTAAGCTTTCAAACCCCTATTCTTAGTATTAGTCGAAAGAGTTTAGGATTCCTCTTTTAAAAACTCATTTAATTTTGGAAACAGACGCAGGGCGTTATCGTAAAAAAAGAGCCCGTGATGTTCCTCGGGAATCAGTTCGCAAAACAGTTCAATGTATGGTTTTATCCCTATAAGCGGCCAGTCTGTCCCAAATAAAAGCCTGTCATAGTGATCGCAGTAGGAAAGCGCATGAATCAGGTGATCAAAGAACCTGGTCTTCTTTTTGGCTGCAATCGTCCTGTCAGTGCCGACAAGCAGTCCGGATAAATCGGCATGCATATTATGGTTTTTATTAATGACCTCAGCACCGTCAAGCACCCAGGGGTCTCCGAGATGCGCCATCATGAACTGGATATTCCGGTGTTCAACTGCCACTTCATCAAGAGTGAGAGGGTGGCTGTATTTGAGAAGACCTCTGTCTGAATATGTATCGCCCGTATGAAAAACAACCGGAAGGCGGAATGCTTCAGCAAGCTCATAGACTGGTCCGTACACTTTGTCATAGGCATAAAAAGGATAGTATCCGAGATAAATTTTAATCCCGGCCGTCTGTGGGTGCTGGAGGGATTTCTCGAGCATCAGAAGATTTTCTTCGCTGAGCTTATACGGATTAATTCCCTGACAGACGAAAAAATTATTGGGCACACTGCCTTCAATGTCGACTCCCATTGGTGTCTCTGCAGCTTTATCCGGAAAAGCACCGCCGGCTGTTTCAGTCACACCCATGGCAATGGCAGCTACAACTCCTGCATCTTCATATTCTTTCTGCAGCCCTTTCAGGGAATAATCCACAAGAGAAACGTCATCCCCTGTTTGCCTAAAGCTTTGAATCTCTGAAATATGCATATGGGCATCAATGATTTTCACTGCACGTTCCTCCTTTATAAACGAAAAGAAGCCGTTATTGGCTTCTTTCCGGCAAATTTACTGCTGCAGCAGCTTCTGAATCGTTTCTTCCATTTCTTTAGGGTCTGTATTTGGAGAAAAACGTTCAACAGCTTTTCCGTCACGATCCACTAGAAACTTGGTGAAATTCCATTTAACAGCCTTTGAACCGAGCAGGCCAGGCGCTTCGTTTGTTAGATGGGTAAACAGCGGATGAGCTTTCGGGCCATTGACATCAACTTTGGCGAACATTGGAAAAGAAACACCATAGTTCAATTCGCAAAAGCTTATAATGTCCTCTTCCGTCCCAGGTTCCTGGCTCATAAACTGATTACATGGAAAGCCAAGAATTTCAAGCCCCTCCGGCTGATACCGTTCGTAAAGCTCCTGCAGCGCTTTGTATTGCGGAGTAAATCCGCATTTGCTCGCTGTATTCACAATCACAAGCACTTTTCCGCGGTACGTATCCATTGATTTTTCATCACCATTAATTGTTTTTACATGAAGATCATAAATACTCATAGTCAGCTTCCTCCTTCAGCTATTTTTTCGAGGGTTGTAATGGCATGTTCTGTCATCGCCATCAGATCATCCACATGATCTTCGCTTATGCTCCGCCCGAACTGAACGTGATAAACATGGCTGTACTCTTTAAACGGTACATCATACATCACCTGGTGACGCACCTTAAAGTTAACTCCCCAGTCTTCTTCTATCATTCGTTTAGCGAACGTAAACTCTTCTGGCCCCTTTTCATGAAAAGTGAGGCCAATTTCGCACGAATGTACATCATTTGTTTTCAAAAGCTCTCCAGAAAGCTCCGGGAGGCTCATGGCGAGCCGGAATACAGCAGCTGCATCCTTTGATTCTTTCAGCTGAAATTGAATCTCATACACCCTTGACATCGCCGCAAGGTCTACAAGATCCTTTCTGCCTGTAACTGAAATGCTGCCGTCAAGATCCGCGTCGTAAACAGCACCTTCAAGGACCGTTTTTAAGTTGTCAAATGCAGTCGGATCAAACATCAGAACAGCCCTGCCGCTTTCCCGTCTGCATCTACCGACATGCCGAGTGCCGCAGGCTTTTTAGGGAGTCCTGGCATTGTCATGATATCCCCTGTCAAGCATACGATGAACCCCGCTCCAATTGAAGGCTTCAGCTCTCTGATTGTAAGCGTAAAATCTTCCGGCCTTCCAATCAGTTCAGGCTGATCAGAAAGAGAATACTGGGTTTTTGCCATGCAGACCGGAAGATTGGACCACCCGTACCCGTCATACTCCTTAAGCTGCTTTTTGGCTTTTGACGAAAATTCCACCGCTTTTGCCCCGTAAACGGTTTTTGCCACTTTTTCAACTTTGGCTTCAATACTGTCGGCAAGATCATATAAATGCGAAAACTGATTTTTATTTTCTGCGATTGTCTGAATGACTTTTTCAGCGAGTTCCATTCCGCCTGCGCCCCCTTTTTCCCATACTTCAGAAAGAGCTGCAGGATGGGAATGAGCCGCGCACCAGTCAAGCAGCGCATCGATTTCTTCATCAGCATCAGATGTAAAACGGTTAATGGCAACCGTATAAGGCAGCCCAAACTGCTGGATGGATTCAATATGCTTCGCAAGATTCGATGCTCCTGCAAGCATCGCTTCTTTATCAGGTTCCTGAAGCTGGTCTTTTTTCACTCCGCCATGCATTTTAAGAGCGCGGACGGTCGCTACGATGACGACTGCAGCAGGTTCGAATCCTCCTGCCCGTGTTTTGATGTGAAGAAACTTCTCTGCTCCCAGATCTGCTCCAAATCCAGCTTCTGTTACAACATAATCACCAAGCTTGGCAGCCATTTTTGTTCCGAGAAGGCTGTTGCAGCCGTGGGCGATATTTGCAAACGGGCCGCCGTGAATGATCGCTGGCGTATGTTCCAGCGTCTGCACGAGGTTAGGCTTCAGGGCATCTTTTAATAGAAGTGCAAGCGCTCCCTGGAAACCAAGCTCTCCGACTGTCACCGGCTCCTTGCTGTATGTAAATCCGACGACGATATCGGCAAGTCTTTTCTTTAAATCGTCAAGGCCCGATGCAAGACAAAGAATGGCCATAATCTCCGATGCGACCGTTATGTCAAAATGATCCTCTCTCGGAGTTCCGTTAACAGGGCCACCAAGACCGACAATGACATTCCGGAGTGCCCTGTCATTTAAATCCATGACCCGCTTCCACGTAATCCTTCTTGGATCGATCCCTTTTTCATTCCCCTGATGAATATGATTGTCCAGTAAAGCTGACAATGCATTGTTTGCCGCTGTAATGGCATGAAGGTCTCCTGTGAAATGCAGGTTGATGTCCTCCATCGGAATGACCTGAGAATAGCCCCCGCCTGCAGCTCCCCCCTTGATTCCCATCGTCGGACCGAGTGAAGGCTCTCTCATGGCAATCACTGCTTTTTTTCCAAGCAGATTAAGCGCCTGGCCAAGGCCCACTGTTACCGTCGATTTCCCTTCTCCGGCAGGTGTCGGATTAATGGCCGTCACGAGGATGATTTTCCCGTCTGGAGCATCTTGCTTTCTTTTAAGAAGATCCAGCGACAGTTTCGCTTTATATTTACCGTATTGCTCAATTTCATCTTCTAAAATATCAAGTTGTCCCGCAATTTCCCGGATTGGTTTTATGACAGCTTCCTGAGCGATTTCGATGTCTGATTTATGTTTCATTTTTAGCACACAGCGCCCTACTTTCTGCTTAATAGATTGATTTCACGCACAATTGTAACACAAAAGCAAATTGAATTATTATTCCAAACTTTCTATAATAGAGAAAACTCTGAAATGTACAGAAAGTTGAGGTTCATTCATGCCTATAAATATTCCATCTGACCTTCCCGCAAAAGAAATTCTTGAAAAAGAAAACATCTTCGTCATGGACGATAAGCGAGCGTATCAGCAGGATATCAGACCGCTGAACATTGTGATCCTGAATATTATGCCCGAAAAACAGAAAACAGAAGTACAGCTGCTGAGACTGCTAGGGAATTCCCCTCTTCAGCTGAACATTACATTTATGAGACCTGAAACCCATACATCCAAAACAACAAAAGAAGAGCATCTGCAGCAGTTTTACACAACTTTTTCAAAAATCCGCCACAAAAAGTTTGACGGCATGATCGTAACAGGCGCGCCAATCGAACATCTTCCTTTTGAAGAGGTTTCATACTGGGACGAACTGAAAGAAATCTTTGAATGGACAAACAATCATGTCACGTCCACCCTTCATATATGCTGGGGTGCCCAGGCAGGACTTTACTATCACTATGGCGTAAATAAATATAGTCTGGAAGAAAAATGTTTCGGTGTGTTTGAACATGTCATTTGTAATGATTCTGTAAAAATTGTCCGAGGGTTCGATGATCACTACTATGTGCCGCATTCCCGGCATACGGATATAAAGAGACAAGATATTGCGGCGGTTGAAGAACTCGACATCATAAGCGAATCAAAAGAAGCCGGCGTATGTCTTGTAGCTTCAAAGGATGCAAAGCACGTCTTTTTGACTGGCCACCCTGAATATGATCTTCACACCCTGCAACAGGAATATGAACGTGACCGGGCTAAAGGAATCCAGACGGCCATTCCGTCCTCTTATTTTCCAAATAACAATCCGTCTGAAAAACCTGTTCAAAAGTGGAAATCCCATGCCCATCTCCTTTTTGCAAACTGGCTGAATTACTGCGTCTATCAGGAAACGCCTTACGAATGGGAATAAGCGATGGAAAAAAATATCACACAATTTGGATTTATTTGTTAAAATTAAGGTGAATTTAATTTAATTTTTATCTAATCTTTATATTTTGTAAATAATCCTGTGATACGCTTTTAATAGCAGGAACATAAGCGTCCTGTTTATGATTATAGCTGAGGTGAATGCATTGTTAAAAAAACCGAAAGTGTTAATTTTAACCGCAAAATACGGGAACGGACATGTTCAAGTCTCAAAAACACTTGTTAAGCAATGCAAGGACATGGGAATTGAGGAAGTGGTTGTTTCTGATCTGTACGCTGAATCGAACCCTGTTTTTACAGAAATCACCCAATACCTTTATTTAAAAAGCTTCACGATCGGCAAACAGTTTTACCGCATGTTTTATTACGGCGTCGATAAAATTTACAACAAGAAACTGCTGACCCTGTATTTTAAGCTCGGAAATAAAAGGCTTTTTGAGCTGATTGAAAAGGAGCAGCCAGATCTGATCATCAATACATTCCCGATTTTCGTCGTGCCTGAGTACAGAAGACGCACTGGCCACATGATTCCAACCTTCAATGTGCTCACTGACTTCTGTCTTCACAAAATCTGGGTTCACCAGAATATCGATAAATATTATGTGGCAAGCAAACGGGTGAAAGAAAAGGTCATGAGCCTCGGCATTCATCCTGCATCCGTCAAGGTGACAGGCATACCAATTCGTTCCGTGTTTGAAGAAAACCTTGATAAAAATGAAATCTGCAGCAAATACGGGCTTGATCCCAATAAAAAGATTCTGCTTGTCATGGCAGGCGCGCACGGTGTTCTCAAAAACGTAAAAGAACTGTGCGAGTCGTTTATTGAAGACCAGAATCTGCAGACGGTCGTGGTTTGCGGAAACAATGCGGTTTTGAAAGAAAACCTTGAGACGATAACAGGCAAAAATGTTAGAAACCTGAAGCTTCTTGGCTACGTTGAAAGGGTAGATGAGCTTTTCAGAGTCGCATCCTGCATGGTAACAAAACCAGGCGGCATCACGTTAAGCGAGGCCGCAGCTGTCGGTGTTCCCGTTATACTTTTCAAACCTGTTCCCGGACAGGAAAAAGAAAATGCCCTCTTTTTTGAAGAAAACGAGGCAGCTGTTGTAGTCAATCGCTCAGAGGAAGTGTATGAGACTGTCAGCAGCCTGCTGAAAGACGATAAAAAACTTAAGAGAATGAAACGCAACATCAAGCGTCTTCACCATCCGAATTCATCCTTAACCATTATGGAAGATATACTCAGAGAAGCTTCTCTTTTTAAAGAGAACAAATTTATTAAGGCTCAATAAGACCTTCCGGATGAAGGGGAATACACCCCCGGAGGCTAAAAAATGGATACAAGCACGCACATCATCATGGGTTTCGGCCTTGCAGGACTCGCATACATCGACCCTGCTGTCGGACAGAATCCCGAACTTGTCGCTGCAGTGATGGCCGGCACCGTTCTTGGATCAAATGCACCGGATTTTGATTACGCGCTCAGAGTTTTTAAAGGCAAAGGAATGTACACCGAGCATCACCGCGGGTTATCGCACTCTGTGCCTGCATGGTTTATCTGGAGCTTTCTGCTTACTGCCATTATTTTCGTTTTTTCACCTGCCTTATCAGGCCAGGAGGCGATGCACCTATTCGGCTGGACGTTCGCTGCGGTGCTGATCCACGTTTTATTTGATCTTTTTAACGCATACGGCACTCAGGCAGCACGGCCATTCACAAAAAAATGGCTGTCCCTGAATTTCATCCCGCTGTTTGACCCGCTGATTGTCTTTTTGAACATTGCCGGTTTTGCACTTTGGACCGCTGGAGAAAGCCCGGGTCTTATTTTTTCTGTTATTTACACAATCATATTGGTGTATGTCATTGAACGTTTCTTCAGTTCCAGAAGAGCTCTTGCACAAATCAGAAACGAACTCCGCGAGTCTTCAGTTTTGACTGTCGTCCCTACGATTCGCTGGTCAGTATGGCAGTTTGTGTCTGAAACAGAATCAGGCTTTACCACCGGTGAACTGCGCTCAGGCAAGGTCAGGCCGGTTCATTCGTTTGAAAAAACAAAGCATGGGCTGATATCAGCTGCTGAAAAAGATCAAAACGTGCGGCATTTCCTGAAAAACTCAAAACATGTGCACAGTATGGTTATTCCTAATCCATCTGGATATGAAGTCCGCTTTTTTGACCTCCGTTTCCGGACTAAAAATCATTACCCCTATATGGCTGTCTGCCTGTTGGCCCGGAACGGAACGATTCTCTCATCTCAAACAGGATGGATTCACCAGACAGGAAAGCTGCACAGTACCCTCCTTCCCGGTAACTCATCAGGGACAGCAGGTCTCGACGCATAATAAAACCCCCGGAATTCCGGGGGTTTTATCTATTTTGGCCATGATCAGCCTGACGTCGTTTGACTGTAATATACCTCTTCAAATGGCTGAACGACAACAAAGCCTTCACCTTCAAATTTCATCTGTATAGACTCTCCGCTCCCTCTCCCGAATAACGTTTTCAGCGAGATATCGGTAACAAACTCCGGAGTCAGTCCCCCTGACCAGGCAACCGTTGCATTCGGGTCGGTATAAACCGGATCACCAGGTTTGACAATCAGTGTCAGAGGTTCATAATGAGAGGTAATCGCAAGCATTCCCCTGCCTTCAAGCCGCACATTAAAAAGTCCTCCTGAGAGCATACCCGCAATCTTCCTCATCATTTTTATATCCCATGTGATGGAAGGCTCGAATGCAAGCAAATCATTGCCGTTTACAAAAATGGACTCTCCCTGCAGATTTATGATGGAAATCTTTTTTCCCTGGTCAGCTACATAAAGCTTTCCGGCTCCAGTCGCTTTCATAAGAGCCGTCCCCTCGCCTGTCAGCGCCTTTTTAAACATTTTCCCAAGGCCGTGCTCAAGAATTCCTTCTCGTTCATATTTGATCTGACCGCGGTATGAGACCATCGCTCCGGCTTTTGTCCAAATTTGCCCGTTCAGATTGATTTCAAGCAGCCTCTCGGTTTCAAGCTCAAACAGCCCCTGTCCTTTGTCCTGCTGCTCTGTTTTCTCCACAAACTCTTGAATGCTGTATCTGTTCATCGCTTATCCTCTCCCTTTTTCTGAAGCATGAACAGCCACAAAAATGAAAGTGACTGCTTTAATTCTACTGACAGTTTATGTACCATGTCCTCTGTAACTCCCCGTTTGTAAACACCCTGACTGTCGATCAATTCCCAGCCGTTTTCATGCGCCAGTTTTTCAAATTCCCACGGCATCATGGTGTTGCAGATGACATCTTTTCCATACAGCCTCCCGTAGCTGTTTTCTCTTGGATGCGCTGTCGGCCCAAGAACAGCAATGCACAGATAGCCTTCCTTTTTAACAACCCTCTTTAATTCCAGTAATGCGGCGAGCGGATCGGCTGTCCATTCAAGGCAATTAATCGTCAGCAGTGCATCGGCCTCTCCGTCACCGAATGGCATTGACATGATATTTGCCTGTCTAAACGCAAGCCTGCCTTCTTTTTCGTGCTGCTTTGCAAGCCTGATCATTTCAGGGGACAAATCAGCTCCTGTCACCTTCATGCCCTCCTGCATTAAAAGGAACGACCCATAGCCGTCCCCGCAGCCGATATCAATAACCTTTGATCCTTCACTCACATACTTCTTGAAAAACGGGATGACCGTGCTTCTGCTGCCGGTATCCCACATTTCTTTGCTGCTCTTGTTCCAGAAGGCAGCCCGCTCGTCCCATTTTTTCTCTGCTTCTTTTTCCCAGTCATATGTATTTACCACTTGAATCAGCTCCAGTTATCAGCATTCATTATACATTTCTAGGAAACCGCCGGAATTCCTCTCTGCGGAATAAAAGTCGGCAAAGAATAAAAACTAATGTAAGCAGAGATCTCTCTGTATGTGAAAGGAGTGCTTACAATGGAGAAGGAAACCTTTATTGCTGTTCAGAAAAACAGCGACGGCGATCTGTCCGCTTTTAAAACCTCTGGAGGCAGAATTCTTTCCTACGAACAGGCGCTTGCAGAAGCAGGAAGCGGCATGATTGAAGGTGTCAGCACCTTTAAAGGAAAAGGCGGCGGCACATATATCCGAAGCAACCCTGACAACACCAAAGCAAATAACCTTGACGCACTACCACAATTTTAGGAGGAATAGATAATGACAAAAAAATACAACAAACAAGGCAGCGCAAACAGCAACTCACCTGAAAAAGGACACTTCCAGGAAGAATTCGGCCAGGAAATCATTTCAGGCGACAACAGCAAAGGAAATAAACGCAACAAAGACCAGAAATCAAAAACTTCCGGGAAATAAGGATGATGAAACCAGCTGCCGCGGCAGCTGGTTTTCTGTCTGCAAAGACTGTTTTAATGCGTTGTTTGCAGGAAAGATTCCGTTCTCTTAATGGATGGAGTCTGTTAATGGCTTCACTCAACGGAGTGGTGCCTCTTTTCTTCGCCTTCAAAGCCTGTTTGTGGCGTCACTCATCGGAATGACGCCACTTTCTCCACGCTTGGAGCCTGTTTGTGGCGCAATTCACCGGAGTGCTGCCACTTTTCTTCGCCCACAGAGCATGTTTGTGGCGCAACTCACAGGAATGACGCCACTTTTCTTCACCCATGAAGTCTGTTTGTGGCGCAACTCACCGCAGTGTTGCCACTTTTCTTCACCCATGAAGCCTGTTTGTGGCGCCACTCACCGGAGTGGTGCCACTTTTCTTCGCCCACAAAGCCTGTTTGTGGCGTCACTCGACGGAATGATGCCACTTTTCTTCACCCATGAAGCCTGTTTGTGGCGTCACTCGACGGAATGATGCCACTTTTCTCCACGCATGGAGCCTGTTTGTGGCGTCACTTACCGGAATGACGCCACTTTCTCCACGCTTGGAGCCTGTTTGTGGCGCAATTCACCGGAGTGCTGCCACTTTTCTTCGCCCACAGAGCATGTTTGTGGCGCAACTCACCGGAATGACGCCACTTTTCTTCACCCATGAAGACTGTTTGTGGCGTCACTCACCGGAGTGTTGCCACTTTTCTTCACCCATGAAGCCTGTTTGTGGCGCCACTCACCCGAGCGGCGCCTTTTTTTTCACGCTGAAACCAAAATATTTGGAGCCCTATTCTTCACGATCAGCCTGCTCATTTCTGCCCCTGTCAATCGTAATAGCCGCTGTTTCATTGTTCATATAGAGAGGGATTTGCATTTTGTCCCCGTTGTCATAGAATGCTTCATTGATGCCGTCATTGGCGCGTGATGTTTCTTCGCTTCCAAGGTAAGATGGATATTTTTTATCCTTCATCTTTCTCGCCTCCATTCAGGTATAGTATTTCCTGCCATAAAAAAAAATCTCCTGTTTCCAGGAGATTTTCATGATTATGCGCCAAGCTGTTCTGCCATGATGACACGCTCTACTGCTTCAATAGCTTCTTTTTCATCTTCGCCTTCGGCTGATACGGTAATGGTTGTACCTTTTCCAATGCCTAGTGACATTACACCCATAATTGATTTCAGGTTAACCTTGCGGCCGTTCGCTTCCAGGTTCACATCTGCTGTAAAAGAGTTGACTGCATTGACAAGAGATGTTGCAGGACGTGCATGTATGCCTGACTCGCTTGTAATTTCAAATTTCTTCTGCTGCATCTTTCTTTCCCCTCTCCTCATTCTACAAAGAAATATTATAATCGTTTTTGATCAAAAGGAAACTGTTTTTTAAGCAAGCTTAATGATTTCTTCATTTGTAATGTAGCTGTGCAGATAAATGGTGCAGATTTGCGTGTTCTTTTTTTCTACAATGATGGTGTTCTGAAGGGCATCTTTAATGAGAATCAGCCTTTCATGCTCGAAGTCCAGCAGTGATTCAAGCGTTTCAAGCTGGCTGCATGCCTGCAGAAAACGGTCATCGCTCATTTTTCGGTCTTTTTTAAAAATAACCTGCATGTTTCCAATGTTTGTTTTGTACACGTTTCCCACATCCCTTTACAAGTTATTCCACCTATAATTAAAATATCTGAAATTTCCGTAAAAATCTATAGGTAACTTGACGACAAATTTCCAATAGTGTATATTTAAATCATCATTTAGCTAATAGTTAGTGAAACATCGTTTTTCCAAACTTTGTTTGCGCATACATATTCGCTGATTGATAAAATATTTCCAGGTAGCAACACCTGTGCTACAGTATTAGGAGGATAAAGTACTATGCAAAACGGTAAAGTTAAATGGTTCAACAACGAAAAAGGTTTCGGTTTTATCGAAGTTGAAGGCGGAGACGATGTATTTGTACATTTCTCAGCTATCGAGGGAGACGGCTACAAGTCACTTGAAGAAGGCCAGGAAGTTTCTTTCGAAATCGTTGAAGGCAACCGTGGACCACAAGCTGCTAACGTAGTGAAACTATAATTACAAACGTACATTATAATTGATCATATACGAATGCAAGAAAGAGGCTGAGATATCTCAGCCTCTTTCTTTCGTTAAATCCTGGCTGACAATTAAAAATTCAACAGCCTTTAAGTTTTGCTTAAGCTTCCCTTCGATCCTTTTTACTTCAAACTGGTTAAAGACGCTGCCGTTTTTTGCCATGAACAAAAGCATATCTAAATCGCCATATATTTCGTAAAAAGCCTGCTTTATATCATCATTGATTTTGATTGTTGTTTTCATTGCTGTCACCCTCCCCTGCGGCATAGTCAAAAAGGTTCATCCTAATCTACAGTTATTCTTCAATAAAGAACAAAATCCTTCTTTTTAACGAATATTTATTTTAGAGAAATTTCATCCAGTTTCTTTCGCCCTATTTTTTCGATGTATATTTTAAGAAGGTTGTCGAACGATAAAGGTGTGGAGGTGAGGACTTGGATCAAATTAATCACACAGGTCTTATCAGCGGTTTTAACAACTTAAAGCAGCTTGAAATGGCAGTTGCTGCTGCACAGAAAATGACGGGCTCGGCAACGATGAGCATGGATCCTGAAGCTATCCAAAACGCAGAAAAAGCTTTGCAGGATGCTAAAGCCATTTATCAGACAGCTGGTGAGACAGGCGTTGATCAGCCGTTTTTAAGCAATCAGAATGAGCTTTTGCTGCAGTGCGAGCATCAGCTTAATGAAGCGAAAAAATAAAAAAATCCGCTGAGTTCAGCGGATTTTTCTCTGTTTTTCTATACAAGTTTTTTGCCGTACTCCTTCATCTTTTGCCCTACTGTGCATTCTCCAATGCAAAATGCATGGGCTGCTTTTTTCCCGCGTTCTTTTCTGAAAAGTTTTTTGAGAAGACAGTCTGAGCAGTATGTATCATTCAGCTCATCAATCTCATGGACGATTTGTCTTTTGTCTCTCTCATTCATCTTGATCACCAGCCGTCCATTCACTTGCAACCTTTATGCCGCTGAGCCCCTGTCCTGCAAGTTTATCCGCCTCGGCATTTTCTTTTCTGGCGACAGGTACGCAGATTGGGCGGATGTTTCTCTTGTTAAGTGCTTTTTCTATTTTATCAAGCCAGCGGGAGTATGCTTCCTCGTAGCAGGGCCACTCTCCCGAAAGCTGATTGAGAACGACCTGCGAGTCTCCTTTAAACGTGACGTCCTGATGCTGCACGCCGAGCTCTTCAAGCTTTTGGACCAAAAAATAAAAGGCCATGTATTCTGCTTCATTGTTAGAAAGAGCCTCCGCCTTTTGACTGTATCTCATTCTTGATCGTTTACCGTTTATTGTATAGTAGATAACAGCTCCAAGGCCCGCTTCTTTTGAGAGCTTATTATAATTTCCGTCAAAAAAAGCTTCTACATCCGTTGGTTCATGCGCAACTTCGAGTCCCAGCTTCTTAAGTTCTTTAAGTGTCCATGAAGTGCCCCTGGAATCAATAAACTCAAGTGACTGGGCTCTGCCTGTTTTTTCGGCATCTTCTCCGATACTGATGGCAGTCTCAAGATCGGTCTCATCCGAACTGAACAGGACGCTCTGCTTTTTCGGGGTTTTGTACATCCACTGAATGTGATATTTCACCATTTTCACTCCTGACTTCATGGTTCGTGTTATCCTGTAGTCTTGCTTGTACCGGCAATTGTATTCAATGTGCTATAATCATATTCGGCTTAATGCATAGTAAGGGAAAAGTCTTCACAAAAAAACCTTCCTAAATTATATCAGCAAGGAGATTTTATATGCCAAACGAATTATTGTGGATCGGATTTGCATTCATTAATTTTATCATTGTTCTGCTATTTTATAAACTTTTCGGCAAGAGCGGATTATTTGTCTGGATCGGATTTTCGACCGTTGTAGCCAACCTTCAGGTAGTCAAAACGATCGAGATCTTCGGATTAACGGCCACGATGGGGAATATCATGTATGGTACTGCCTTTTTAGTGACCGACATCATCAATGAAAAATACGGGGAAAAAGAGGCCAAAAAAGCCGTCTGGCTGGGTTTTGCAACATTGATTTCCCTTACCGTCATTATGCAGGGTGTACTCATGTTCCAGCCTGATGAAACGGACTTTGCACAAGGGGCATTAAAGACGATTTTTGATATGATTCCCCGTATTGCCATCGGGAGCCTCGCAGCCTTTATTATCAGCCAGTATACAGATGTGGCAATTTACTCATGGCTCAGACGGAAGTTTCCATCTGACAGGCTGCTGTGGGTCAGGAATAACGGAAGCACGATGATCAGCCAGCTGCTTGACACCCTTATTTTCACATCAATTGCCTTTTTGGGCGTCTATCCGTTTGACATCTGGATTCAGATTTTCATCACGACTTATCTGATTAAATTTGTCGTTGCTATTATTGATACACCATTTGCGTATCTGGCCAAAAGAATAAAACCTGCGGAATGAGGAGAGGAAGAAATGATTGAAGTATATGTGGATGGTGCCAGTGCCGGAGACCCGGGCCCTTCCGGAGCAGGCATCTTCATAAAAGGGCATGGCAAGGGAGAGCAGTTTGCCGTGCCGCTTGGAACAATGACGAATCATGAAGCGGAGTATCATGCATTGATAAAAAGCCTTGAGATCTGCAGGGAGAAAGGGTTTTCCATCATTTCAGTCAGGACCGACTCCCAGCTTGTCGAGCGGGCTGTTGAAAAAGAGTATGTGAAGAACCCTTCCTTTGTACCGCTGCTCGAGAGAGTTCTTGAGCTAAAAAACGGATTTGATCTTTTTTTCATTAAATGGATTCCAAGCAAGCAGAACGCGGTTGCTGATGAGCTTGCGAGAAAAGCGATCCGGATGAATGGCCGTGATAAAGCATGAAGATTAAATCATCTCTCACAGCCGATCTCAGCCTGCTTCTTGTGGCATGCATCTGGGGGTCTACTTTTGTTATTGTTCAAAAAGCGATTCAGTTTATGCCCCCTCATTTTTTTAACGGCGTCCGGTTTTTCCTTGCTGCTTTGCTTGTTGCTTTAATTGGCAGGAAAATGACGCGTCTAGCTCCTTCGAAACGTTCAATTGCCGCCGGTGTCACATTGGGTCTGTTTCTCTTTCTCGGCTACGCTTTTCAGACAGTCGGCCTTTTGTATACGACTTCTTCTAAAGCAGGATTTATTACGGGCCTGAGCGTGATGATTGTTCCCCTGCTTTCCATATGGATCCTTAAGGAAGCGGCAAGGAAAACAGTTTATGCCGCAGCTGCGGTTGGCACAGCCGGTCTGTATTTTTTGACATTCAGCGGCTTTTCATCGTTTAACCAGGGTGACTTGCTCGTTTTCTGCTGTGCTCTTGCCTTTGCCCTGCATATTTTGTTTACGGGAAGGTTCTCGGGACAGCACGATGCCTGGCTTTTGACCATCGTCCAATTATTTACCGTTTCTATTCTGAGTTTTTCAGCGTCAGGTCTTTTTGAAAATGTGCCGGATGCGGGAAAAATGCTGACAGCGGACGTGATGTTAGCCCTGTTTATTACAGCCTTTTTTGCAACAGCTTTTGCTTTTTTTGTCCAGACAAAGCTTCAGCAGTATACGACAGCATCCAGGGTTGCCCTCATATACGCATCAGAGCCTGTATTTGCAGCGCTGACTGCCTACTTCTTCGCAGGTGAGCGGCTCTCTTCAGCCGGTATATTCGGCTGTGTGCTCATTCTATCTGCGATGCTGATGGCGGAATGGAAGCCTGCCCGAAAAAAAGAATCAATTGTTTCCCATTAAAAAAATCCCGGAGATCTCCGGGATTTTTTAATTTAAAATGTTCAGTTCCCTTGCAACCCGCAGCGCCTGGCTGCGGTTTCTTGCCTTTTCTTTTGTCAGTCTTTCTAGAAGAGAGACAAAAAAAGCGCCGTCAAATTCTTTTTGTGCTTTTAATGTCAGCTCGATTGCAGCTATGACCAGCTTATCTTCTGCGCCAGTATAGTGCTTTCCAAATTCAATAAATCCGAGGGCATCTTCCTTAAAGTGGAATCCTTTATCCTGTAAATGCTGCAAATAATCTGTCACTGATTGTATCGTATGTAGCAAGCATACCCCGCCTTAGCATGTTCTAATAGCCAATATCCTTAATTTCATCAGATTGAAATGTGATAACCAGAGGATCTTTATTCTGTGCTTCCTTCAGCATTGCTTTTGCGACCGTTTTCGCATGTATAGGTTTCATCGCTTTTAGTTTGCCTATAAAGACAAAACCGAAAAGTTTAAACAGCCACTCGCCCAGTTTTTCCCCCATCCGGAATTCCTGTCTGTCTCCAAGCAGAAGAGAGGGCCTGAACAGAATAACTGACGGAAGGCCAATGTTTCTGAGTGCATCCTCCATTTGTCCTTTTACCCGGTTATAGTAAAAGAGCGAATCTCTGTCAGCACCTATTGCAGAGACAGCCAGCACCCGTTTCACTCCCTGCTGTTTTGCAAGCTTTGCCGCCTCCACTGAATATTCGAAATCAACTTTATAGAAAGCTTCTTTTGATTTTGCTTTTTTCATGGTTGTGCCAAGACATAAGAAGAGGTCATCCACCTCAAATTCATGTTTGCTTGCTGAAAGATGATTAAAGTCGACGACGATGTTCTTATGCTTATCGTGTTTGCGGTCCAATGCTTTCCTTGTAACCGTCTTCACTTCTGAATAATGCTTTGATGAGAGCAGCAGCTCAAGCAGCTCCGTGCCGATGAGGCCGCTTGCCCCGACAATCATTGCTTTCTTCATGATTTGTCACTCCAATCTTCTTCGGATCATAAAGGAAACGGGATCAAAAACAAAGGGCTTGCTCCCGTTTTGGGGCCGGTTATGTAAAAGAGAAGAGAGGTCATATTGCCTCTCTGGAATTCAATGCATCTGATAAAAAGGTATGAAGCCCTCTAAGCTCCATTTCTTCAATTAACCGTGCAGCACGGCTGTGCTCTGCATCAAATACAGCTTCTTCAAGGGTGCATTCAACAGGTACATCGCACGCAATTTCTGCAAGCCGTCTTGATAGATGAAGCATGTCCAAATCCTGCTCAATCTTTGACCGCTGGGCTTTCGTCAGCTCTTCAAGCCGCTCAAGCAGAACATCGATAGACTTGTACTTTGCAATCAGCTTGTAGGCCGTTTTCTCTCCGATGCCTTTCACTCCGGGATAGTTATCGCTGCTGTCGCCCATGAGTCCTTTCACATCCACAAGATGAGCTGGAAGAATGCCCGTTTCTTCTGTAAAGAAATCCGGCGTATACACTTTATATTGGCCAATTCCCTTCTGCATTAGAACGACCTGTATGTTTTCATCAAGCAGCTGCAGAAGATCGCGGTCGCCCGTCAGAATGGAAATATTCATTTCAGCAGAATAAAGCTTTGCAATGGTCCCGATGCAGTCATCCGCTTCGTACCCGACAAGACCGACATTTGGAATGTTAAAAGCTTCTGCAGCCTTTTTGGCAAGGTCAAATTGCGGAAGCATTTCAACAGGAGCTTCCGGACGGTTGGCTTTATAGTGATCAAAAAGCTCTGATCTGTATGTTTTGCTGCCCATATCCCAGCAGCAGATGACATGGGTCGGCTGAAAATGTTTAACGGAAGCGAGCAGATGCTTCAGGAAGCCGTTTACTGCATTTGTCGGCACGCCCTTGCTGTTTATCATAAAGTTGCCGTAAACGCTTGTGGCGTAGAAAGCTCTGAATAAGAGAGCCATGCCGTCAACGATCAGCAAATGTTCTTTTTTGTTATTCATATAGAGATCAAACTCCTATTCTAAAAAATACGCTGTCTCTATCATACCATAATTATGTCCGCGGGAAGAAAGGGAAAAACATGAAAAGGGCCGTTCTATAGAACGGCCCCCTGCTTTATTACTTCTCTTTTTTGCTGTTCATTTTTTTCACTTCAGTTTCTGCGTATGAAGCGAATTCTTCATTATAGCCCTTTGCATTGTTGTTGCGCTGTGCGTTGGCATTCCCTTTTTTCGTTTTTCCCAAAGCTGACACCTCTTTTCAGTTAGGTTAGCTTTAGTATCTTCAGGGAACAGCTGCCTGACACGAAGAAGTTATTGGCTGTCCTGGCCGAACTTTCTTTGCACATATTCTTTGACCATTTCCTCTGTAACGTGCTGTCTCGTTGGAATGATGCCCCCTTTTGCAAGTTCGTTGATCTCAGCTGTGACTTCATTTATGCCATTCACTGAAAAAGGCTTGGATTGTCTGCACTGCATAACCGCTTTTTCAATCAGCGCCTCTCTTTTCTCCTCTAATGCCGCAAACTTTGTAACGATGGCATTTTGCTTTTTGCTGTGTGCCGTAATGGCTTCATGTACGTTGCTCATCTTGTTGATCTCCTCTTTTTTCCATTAGTTTTTTTACTGATTCCTTTGGACTCCAGCAATCAAAGGAATAATCAGGTTTTGTTTCAAATCCGAGCCGGCTGCAGCGGTAAATCATCCGCCCTTCAGCCCGGAAGCTTTGAAAGTGTATGCAGGCGGCGCATACCTGATAGGGTGACTTCATGACTGGACACCTGCTGCAGAAAGAATCTTCTCAAGC
Source organism: Metabacillus sp. cB07 (assembly GCF_016839225.1). NCBI lineage: Bacteria > Bacillati > Bacillota > Bacilli > Caryophanales > Bacillaceae > Metabacillus > Metabacillus sp. cB07. The sequence goes on from NZ_CP069296.1 coordinate 2,449,176, forward strand.
ATCTCATTACTCCGCTCATAGGACGAGACATCCTCAAGCGTGTATGCTGACAGAAGCACTTCATAGAACGACTCTGTCTGGAGAACAAGATTCCCGTTAAGCTCCTTGCTTGCTTCCCTCAGCTTTTCTCCATAGTAAGCCTTAAACTGATGTTCGCTCTCTGTCAGCTGAATTGAAACAGGAAGTGCAAGCTTTTCCTGAAGCTCTTCGCTTATTTGCTTTTTCTCGTTTTTCTCAAAAAAAGCCTTCGTATTTTTAAATTTCTTCAGCGGCTGTTTTTCTTCATTTGTTACATGTTCTTTCAAAGACGTTCTGATTTTAGGTGTCTCAATCTTCTGTAAATCCGGCATGGAAGTCCGGAGCTGTCCATTGTGCATCAGCATTTCTCTTGCCGCCTGTTTGAAAGCATCAGATAAAAGACTGTGCACGTACTTTTCAAGCCTCAGAGTAACAGCCTGCAATTCCTGCAGAACATAAAACTGAAGGGACGCAAGGAGATCCTGATAGCAATCTTCCAATACTTCTTTCGGGGATTTGGAACCGCCAAATGCTCCCGGATGAAAGGCTTCTTTGAACAGATCCGGGAACCTGAGCATCGTCCGCTGCTTCACATAGAACAGCTGCTCTTTCACTTCCTGCTCCAGCTGTTTCTCCCTGAGATTTTGCGTTTCCGCATTCAGCATGGACAGCACCTTTTCTCTTTGAGCTGTCAGCGTTTTTATTTCCAGTTCTCTTTTCTCCTGATCGCTGTCTGCTGCATCAAGGACCGACTGCAGCTGCTGCTTTGCAATCGAAAGCTCAAGCTTTGCAGACTGAATCATGGAGGCAGAAAGATCGTGGTTCATAAAGTGATGGAATTCCTCTTTCATCACCCCGAATTCAGACTGGAGAGGATCTGCCGTTTTAGCAAGTTCCTGCATGCTTGATATCCCGTAAAGACGGGGATGCCGTATCTCGTGAGTCAAAAGCTGGTCCCGGATATAGTCTTTCACCAGCTCAATTTCTTCATTGCTTCCTGCAAGGTCAATGGCATTGATGATAAAAAACATTTTATCCATTGAGAAGGTGTCTTTCACCCTTCCAAGCTGCTTCAGAAACTCTCTGTCTCCTTTTGAAAACGGATGGTTATAGTAGGTGACAAACAAAATGGCGTCCGCATTTTTAATGTAATCGAATGCTACTTCTGTATGTCTTGAATTAAACGAATCTGCTCCAGGAGTATCGACGATCGTAATTCCGCTTTGCGTCAGCGGGCTGTCAAAATAGATGACAACTTCTTCAACCGTGCACGCTTTTTCCTCATTGGCCACATATTCTTTGTATTCTTCCCTGTTTGCAGCAATCGTTTTGCCGCTGATGGAACCTATCTCTGACAATGCCTTTTGATAGAGGGGCAAAAGAGACTTCAGCCTCTCGCTGTCCCCTTTCATACCAGCAAGTTTCATGCGGGCATCTTCAGCTGAAACTGCCTCTATGGAGAAAATATCTGAAATGTCCTCAAGAAATGCACGTTCAGTTTTAAATTTCACTTCAATCATCCCGTGCGGTTTATCCTTTGTAACTGGTTTGATTTTATTAATTGCAGCCGTTGTCGGCGTTGGTGATGAAGGCAAGAGCTTTTCACCAAGCAGCGCATTTGCAAAGGATGATTTCCCTGCGCTGAATGCTCCAAACAGGGCAACAGTAAACGACTTGTTCTGAAGGGACTCTGCTTTCGTCTTTAGAGACGATGAAAGCTGCTGAAAGCCCGGAATGCCGGTCAGTACATTTGATGCTGCAGCGATCTGCTCTGCAAAAAAAGCCTGATCAGCCGTTTGATCCTGGACTTGTGTCTTTTCAGCAGATTCCTTTTCGCTTTTCCTGCTAACGGACTGCTTTTGCTCAAGCGTTCCTTCTGAAGCCATTTTTTCAGGATGCTTCCTTATCCACTCGGCAAGGTCGAGATCTGGTAGCTTTTCCTGTGCGGCAAGCTCCATCACGTCATTTTTCAGCTGTTCAAAACCAATCAGCCTGCGGTACTGTTCGTTTAATGCCTCAAGTTTCTCTGTTCGTTTCGACACGTCTGAAGATAATGCTTGAAGCTGAACTTCGTTTTGATCCTTCACATGCTGTTCCATCTGTTCGATAAGAGGCATCACCTGTTTTTTTGCGTCTTTTTTTACCGATTCACTTAAATCATTGGAATAGGTGAGTGTATACTGCGCGTTGGCCGTAGCCCCTTTTTGAACGGAAGTGTGCAGAAGTGCAGCATCTGTCTTGATTGAAAAATCCTGAAGCTTCTGCAGAAAATCAGGGCTGCTGATTTCATGCTCTGCCGCTTTTTTCTTCAGCAGTTCATTCACGTGCCAGGCAATTTGAGACTGCAAGTGAGCTGAAATGTCCTCAAACAGTTCCGTTTCCCGTTTTTTCTGTTCTTCTGCTGTTTTTGCTTTTGAGAAGAACAGCCCCACTTTAAAGCCCGGCAGTGACGCTTCAATAAACCGTTCAGCCTTTGACCTTGTCTCGAATGGAATCAGATTGGCATTTTTAAGAATATAGTCCAGCTGATCACGCAAGTCTGCTGAAACAGAGCTGATGCTGTCAGAAAGATTCTTTAATGCAGCCTGGGATGTGTCCAGTTCTTTTTGAACACTGCCGATTTGCGAGAGAAGTTCATCTGCTGAAATCTCCTTCAATTCAAGATCTTCTTCCTTTTGGCCGAGATAGTCTGAAGATAATGAGATCAGCGTGTTTTGGGCATTCTCTTGTACAAGACCCTCTTTAGAAATCATTTCGCTGATGAGACTTTTTACGGAAGAAAGCTGATTATGCTCATGGTCTAAAGCCGTAAGTGACGTATAGAAAACATGGTCTGAAGGCAGTCCCGCCGCCTCGAACGTCATTTCAATCTGAGCCCTGAATGCAGAGAAGGCCACTTCCTCTTCCCTGTGTTTATCAACTTGATTAACAATTAAATAGATCTGTTTGCCTTTATGTATCATTTCGTGGACAAATGCCACATTTTCTTCGGATTGAACGTGATTGTAATCTGTCACATAAAACACTAAATCTGCTAGATGCAGAGCGGATTCGGTCGCCATGCGGTGAGCGGCATCCGTGGAATCAATTCCAGGCGTGTCCATGATCACAACGTTTTCCTGAAGAGACGAATACTCATCTTTTATCTCGATTTTTAAGACCTCATTGCCCTGCCTGCAATAGTCCTTCACTTGCTGAATGGAGTAGGAACCCTTCAGCTTGATCAGGTTTCCTTTCGTGTCATGCAGAATGACAGATTTTTCACCCTTTTGAAGCAGCACGACATTTGCACTTGTCGGAATCGGGCTTGTCGGCAGTACCTCTTCACCGATCAGCATGTTGATCATCGTTGATTTCCCTGCTGAGAAATGGCCTGTAAAAGCAATGTGCTTCGTATTTTTTTGAATTTTATAGAACAGCTCGATCAATTTATCGGCTGTTTCAGGTTCATCCTGTATTTTATTCCATACAGCAGCCGTTCTGGGAAGCAGATGCTGTTTTAACGTTTTCGTACTCATTCCCTAAACCCCTTTGTCTGGCGTATATTGCTATTTTACTTGATTTTTTGCCTTTTTCCCATCCTATTATGAGAATCTTTAAATAGTTACGCCGTAAAATGAAACTTTTTCCAGATAAAAACGTAAAAAAGACAAACTTTTATTAAAAATATGGTTGAAAAATTACAATAAATACGTAAAATAATCAATGATAACAGATGGCCGCACGGCCGGAAGGTGGGTATTTTCTTGTTACTTGGAAAAGTACTGTGCAAATTTGGAGTAGGATCTGCCAAAATTGATCTTGTCCTGAAAAAAGATACATACCGCATTGGCGATATGATTAAAGGTGAATACGTTATAAAAGGCGGATTTGCTGAACAGCGCCTGAAGAGGGTAGAGTCGGATCTCGTGCAGACGCATTCAGTGAATGACACGGAAAGGGTTATCAACACAAGAACCATTCTTTCTTCCGCTGTCATTTCAGCACAGGAAGAAAAAACGATGAATTTTTGTTTTGAGCTCCCTCCTTCCCTGCTGCCGACAGACAGCCACATTTCCTATAAATTTATTACCCGTCTAATCTTTACTGACGGCATCAGCAGCGTTGACCACGATGAAGTCATTATTCAGCCAAGCTGAACCTTTTAAAATCAGAAAATGCAGTCCGGATGCGGACTGCATTTTTTCAATGTCACGAAAATAGAATAACAAATTAATCCTCGTCCAGCTCCAGCGCCTAGATCCTCTGTCAGAACAAATCCGTCAAAAAAGGCGGGAACCGGACTTTTCCGCCGGATTCTTATCTGCCTATCGGATCTGAGCAAGGCGCTTCCGCTTTTGATCTTTAAAACTCCTTTGATGAGAACGGCAGAAAGAATTTAACTCCGCGCCTGTTAAAAGGAAGAATTTTCATATCTGCAATCAGATGACTCGCATACCCTGCAGTACCTGCGTAAAAAGCTCCCTGAAGCCCTGTTGCCTGTTCAAATTGTGAGGCTATAACTGCGAAAAACAAAAGCCCGGCAATACTGTGCGTATAGCTTCTGTGAGGGACAAAAGAAGCTATGATCATATAGATGCCAAGCAGAATGACCCATGTTTCCTGCAGGGAAAAACCTCCTGCGGCAATTCCCGCCCCTGTCATCGTCAGCATATGCCTCTGCCTGATAAAAGCAGACAACACAATGATCGCTGCTCCTGCTCCCATGCCAGTCCAGATTTCATTTCCCTTTCCTTGAAAAAAACTGTACATAATCATTAGAAATCCCGCGATCTGTGCGACACTGCGGATAAAATGATGTGAAAATGTCAGTCTGTTTCTCAGCTTGCCGTCAATATCAGCATCAGGCATTAAGGCTGTGAGTCCTCCGAGCGCAGATAAAATGAGCGTCGCTTCCAGATCCGCCCCGACTGCACTCGCTGCGCCGAAACCTGCTGCCGCTCCTATCGCCATATGTGATGTTCCATCCATGCTGTACTTTCTCTCCTTTAATGTTCATCCCTACATTCTAATACAAAAAAGCCCTGCTGAGAGGACTTATGGGGAAAATCATTCTTTTAGCTTACACAAACGCATATTTACAGGTTCTTTCTAACGGCTGCATACCGAATTTGCAGGGTAATAAACGTCATAGCTGCTGGAACAGTCAGAGCAAGTGATGCTGGAAAGATAAACCGCTGGATGATGACCGACTCCTGCATTAAAAAGACAGACGCAATAGTGAGCAGTATGAGGAAACAGGCAATCGATCCAAACCAGTTTTTCATCACGGCATATTTTTCTGCTTTAGATTCATCCTCTGTATGAATAGGCGGAGTTCCCTCTTCTGCTGAAAAAACATGGACGCTTCCATTTGATGTAACAGGCTCCCAGCCCGCAGCCCTGAAAACGTCATAATACTCTTCAGCTCCATCCCCCTTTACATTCTGATAGTCAAGGCTGTAAATCAGATGTCGAGGATTGGATTTTTTAAGCGTATAGCCCATGAAGGAGAATTTTTCAAGCACCCAACCCTTTTGGGCCATTTTACTGAGTTTTTTCATTTCCCGTTCTTCTGCAAAAGCCAGACCTGCCGAAGGCATATATCTTCTTTTCGCCATTGATCAGACCTCCTTATTTTTCTTAAAAGCATCCATTCCATGTGCAGCCATCCTCTGTCTGCGGCCTATCTCGAGCTCCAGGAGTTTTCGGCCCTTTTCCGTTGCTTTGTAAACTTTCCGTCTGTCGTCCTGACTGGCAGAAAGGGAAATCATTTCAGCGTCAAGCAGTTTTTTGGTCAGTGTATAAAGTGTAGCAGGGCCTATTATAAACTCTCCGCCTGTCAGTTCTTCTATATGTTTCATAATGAGATACCCGTGCTTTTCTTCAAGCAAAGATAAAACAATGTAATAAGCGGGGTCTGTAAGCTGTTCCATTTCCATCATCGCATTTCTCGGCAATGTATCACCTCTTTATATCATGTATCAATATATCGTTTAATGATATATCTATTAATAATATAATAATGGCATATCCTGTTTGCTGTCAATCTTTTCTAATCAAAAAAAAGAATCCCCGGCTGGAGATTCTTTTTATCATTAGAATGTATGAGCAAGGTCTTTCGCGCGTGCGATTCCGTCTTCTTTGATTTGCTGAGCTTTGTCAGGCATTGCTGCATGTCCTTCAATGAACAGGCCTTCGAATGAAGGAACACCGAAGAACTGCATCATGATGCCGAGGTAGCGGTGCCCCATTTCCATTTCAGCAGCAGGGCCTGTTGAGTAGATGCCTCCGCGCGCCTGAATGTGAAGAGCTTTTTTGTCTGTCAGCAATCCGACAGGTCCCTGCTCTGTATATTTAAACGTTTTGCCTGCAACAGCGACAGAGTCAAGATACGCTTTCATAACAGGAGGGAAAGAGAAGTTCCAAAGAGGTGTGACGAAAACATATTTGTCAGCTGAAATGAATTGTTCGCTCAGCTCAGACAGGCGTCCGACCTTTGCTTTTTCTTCCGCTGAAAGTTCTTCAAAGCCTTTTCCGGTCTGCAGTTTTCCCCAGCCGCTGAAAACATCTGCATCGATATGCGGGATGTTTTCTTTATAAAGATCAATGTGAACAACCTCATCGCCTGAATTTGCTTTTTTGTACTCATCTAGAAATGCTTTTCCTGCAGCCATACTGAAAGAGGCTGTATCGTCGTGCGGATGCGCAGTGATGTATAAAACTTTTGACATGGTAGTCACCTTTCCTTTTTTAAAAGTTTGATCCCGTTTTATTATTGATTAAATCCACGTGATTAAAACAATAATTTAAGAATCTTTAAATTGAATATCTTCAATTCGAGATAATAATATCGAATCCGGCGAATTTTGTCAAACAAAAAGCTTACAGAAATATTATCAGCCGCATTCTCTCATACTAAAGACAGAAAGGATGGAGAGAAGTGACAGAATTTCCGATTATCCATACAAATTTCTGGGATGCGGTCATTGCCGTTCCTGCCGTTATCATATTGACTCAAATCGCGAAGCTGCTCTTTAAGATTCCCCCGCATTTTGTCCCTACTGCCGCAGGATTTACCGGTTTGCTGATCGGCATTTTCATCAGCCATCCCAACCATTTTTCAACAGGGCTGTTTATGGGTTGTTTTTACGGAAGTGCTGCTGTCGGGGCATATTCCTCTCTTAAAACTTCGCTGAAAGCTTATCGCAGGTATGAAAAAAAGACATAAAAAAAACTGCCGAATCAGGCAGCATGAGGTTAAGAAGCAGTATTCACTTTTTTTAATATGTAGCCCATCAGTGTGCTGTAGGCCAAAACCGTTCCTAATACGAGTGTCATTTCCATCGTCTCACACAACCTTTTCACTGAGAATGATTATTACCTTCACTCTACCACGAATGAAAATCATTTTCAACAGGGATTTATGTGCATGGATTAAAATGATGGTGTTCATTCGTTCTATTTGCGGCATCTATGCTTAAATTATGCCCAATTGAACCTGTTATTCCTCCCCTTTTCGGGGGACAAATCTCTTTTTCCATGAAAACGTTTCGTCGTAATCGGCCGTATGTTCTGCAAGGGCTCTTTCTTCAGCTGGAATTCTGATCGACAGAATGACTGCATTAAGCAGGGTAAATGTCACAGCCGTAGCATATGCCTGAAAAAGGATCGGCAGAAACAGGATTTCAACGGCAACAACAAGGTAATTCGGATGCCTCATATATTTGTACGGTCCTTTTGCCACAATTTCGAGATTAGGGACAATGATAATTTTTGTATTCCAGTATGGCCCGAGACTGAACACAGCCCAATAACGGATGATCTGCGTGAAAACAATAATCGGCAAAATGACCATCCAAAGCGGGGAAAGCTGTTTATCAAAAAGCAGCACTTCCAGAAGAAATGAGAGCAAAAACAGGCTGTGGAGCGCTACAATCCACGGATAATGCCTTTTGCCGTGTTCTTGCCCGCCAAGGTTCAGCAACCGTTTTTCGTTTCGTTTTGCCAGCACAAGCTCACTCAGCCGCTGAAGGATAATAATCGTCAGAAAAAAGGCGAATATCATGAAACCCGCTCCCATTCCGCAAGAAGAAGTTCTGCGCAAAACCCCGGACCGAGTGCTGCAATTATGCCCAGATCTCCAGGGTTTGTGCGTCCGTTTGTCATGTACTCGTCAATCACATACATTACCGTTGCAGACGACATATTTCCGTGCTGTCTTAAAACATTCTTAGATACGGACAGCTGCTCCTCGGTGAACCCGAGACTTGCCTGATACGCATCAAGCACTTTCTTTCCTCCGGGATGGGCAAGGAAATGCTGAATGCTTCCGAGTGAAACCCCCTCATCAGCAAGGTAATCCTCCACCGTACCCTTCAGCCAGTTTCTGATAATAGCTGGTATGTCTCTTGAAAAAATAACATAGAATCCGTTGTTTTTAATTTCCCAGCCCATCACATCTTCCGAATCTCTCATAAACACCGAGCGTGTCGAACGTGTTTTAGGAAGGACAGAAAGAGCGGATAAATGAGCAAGATCAGCGTTTTCTCCGGCAAGAAGAGTACATGCAACCCCGTCTGCAAACAGGGAGGTGCCGATAAAATTGCTTTTGGAAAGGTCGTCATGCTGAAAGGTCAGGCTGCAGAGTTCGACACAGACAACAATGACTTTCGCGTCCGGATAAGCCTTGCAGTAGTCATGAGCCCTCGACAGGCCTGATGCGCCGCCTGCACACCCGAGTCCCCAGATGGGCATTCGTTTCACTGACTCTTTGAACGGGAGATTGTTGATGATTTTGGCATCAATGCTCGGAGTAGAAATCCCGGTGCTCGAGACAAAGAAAATCGCGTCAATTTCTTCGCATCCGATCTCTCTGTTTAAATAGACCCGGTTTTGCAGGCAGCTGATAATCGCCTCCGTTCCAAGGGCCACAGCCGCCTCAATGTATGTATTGTTTTTTTCCTCAAAGGTGTGCTGAGTCCTGTACCAGCTGATGTCTTTAACAAATTGCCGGGATTCTATGTCGCCATTTTTAAAAGCAGGCAGAAGCCGGTTAATATCTTTAAACGTTCCTTCAAAGAGTTCTTTTGCAAATTCTACAGTCGCGTCCTGCTGCATCCTGTTTTCCGGTATGCTCTTGCCGACTGATAAAAGATAGGCCATCCCATCCACCTCATTTTATTCTTATAACGGTTACTTTTTCCAAATAAAGGAGGTTTTATGTAATGACCGGCAAAAAAAAAGCTCTTCCCTGATCAGGGAAAAGCAACGTTTTAAAGGAGTTGTTGTTGTGCTCTTTTATTATATCGCGAAAAACGGGTTTGAACAGACATGTTTGAATGGAAATTTTTAAAAGAAGTACGCCATATGAATTTCATCGTCGTATTTCCCGTTCAGAATTGCCTGTTCACGCTGTACTCCCTCAATTGCAAAGCCGTATTTTTCATAAAGCTTTACCGCTACTTCATTGGAAGCAAAAACCGTCAGGCAAAGCTTATGGAGGTTGTTCTTTCTGCACCAGTCAAGTGTTGCACTCATGACCTCCTTGCCGATGCCGAGGCCCTGCGCAGAATCTGTAAGCCACGTCCGGAACAGGCCGGTATGTCTTTTCATTTGAAGCTCTCCCCGCAGAACTCTTGCGATGCCGACAACCTTCCCCTGCATTTCAACACCGAGATAAAAGTTATCTTTTTCTTTTAATTCTTTAATAAATGCTTTTTCTTCTTGGAGGGAACGCGGACTTTCTTTTTGTATGTACGTCCCCGAATCAATGATGCTCTGTACAGATTCAATTATGTCTGCCGCATCCTCTTCCCTTACAGGCCTCAGCGTAATCTGTTCTCCATTTTTTGCAGTAAAAACCGTTTTGTCATCTTGAGTAATCATTGAAGTTCAGCTCCTTGACGTTAGTATATCTCTGCGCTCAAGAAGTATCACATTATACAGGCTGTTTCACGATTTTTCAAATGACAAGTACTCCCCGTCCGCGCAAATACGCTTCTACATCTACAAATGAGTCTGCTTCAATATAGGCAATTCCCTTTTTTTCAAGCAGACCGCACAGCGCGTCCTTTGCGAAGGTTACATCTGCAAAGGCTGCAGGATGGGAATCAGGTTCGCTGTCTCCGTAAAAGTAAACCGCATCATAGGTTTCTTTCAGTTTCTGAATGACTTTTGATTTATCAATTCCATATCGCTCTGAATAGCTCCAGTCATTTTTATCAATTTCCAGATGAATGTTTTTGCTTTTAAAATGGCCTTTATTTGAGATGATCTCGACGTTTTCTGCGCCAAGCGCGTCAAAAATGTGCTTAATATAATAATCTGTTCCTGCACTGAGGATATAAAAATCACCGCCGTTTTTTTGGACACGTTCAATAAAAGGGCCGATATAATTGTCCAGCGGCAATGTCAGAATGGTTTTAATCAGTTCTTCCTCTTCAAGGTGAATAGAGGTGAATATTCGGCTTAAAAAGTCAATATCCAGCATCTCCCCCCGCTTCCACTGCTTGAACAGCGCTTCTCCTTCAGGGAAAAGTTCCTCAATAACAAGGTGATAAAAATCTTTCTTGGAGATTGTCCCGTCAAAATCAGATACGAATGCCCATGGTTTCATTGTAAGTCCTCCATTGATTTAATTTTTTCATCTGGAAATATATAGGTTTCTCTCTTCATATCATGTAGTAATTGCTTTTAACTACTCACATCAAAGGAGAGACACATGAAGAAATTATTCGTTATTTTCACCGCCGCGCTATTTATCTTTTTCGGCGCAGGCATCAGCAAAACAGAGGCAGCAGGCAGTGACTTTATTATTATTAACAAGTCCAAAAATCAGCTGGCCTTTTATAAGAACAGCAAGCTCAGCAGCGTGTTTAAAGTGGCAACCGGCAAAAAGCCATCCTACACCCCTGAAGGAACCTTTAAAGTGGTCAGCAAAATTGTAAACAGACCATACTACAAGCTTGGCATTCCCGGCGGCGACTCGCGCAACCCTCTTGGAAACCGCTGGCTTGGCATCAACGCAAGAGGCACATGGGGCACAACTTATGCCATACACGGGAACAACAATCCAAGCTCCATCGGGCAGTACATCAGCAACGGATGCATCAGGATGTATGATAATGAAGTGGAATGGCTGTACAGCCAGGTTAAAATGAATACACCTGTTATCATAACATCTTCCGGCAGTTCGTTTGATGCCATTGCCTCCTCAAAAGGATATAAGGTGAGCGGCAGCAAAGCAGTATCTTCTAAACCATCCGGATTTACGGGACAAAATCTGAAAAAAGGCAGCCGGGGAAGCGAAGTCAAACATCTCCAGCAGCTTCTTACCTCCAAAGGGTTCGACACGCGCGGCATTGATGGAATCTTCGGAACCAATACCGATAAAGCAGTGAGATCTTTCCAAAAGAGCAAAAAGCTTTCAGCAGACGGCATAGTCGGTCCGGCTACAAGAAAAGCCCTCAGTATGTATTAAGAAAAGCCATACCCTGAAGATATTCGGGTATGGCTTTTCTATTGGATCTTATTTTACATCAGAAGAATTAAGATGCGTGTTTTTCGTTCAGACGTACAGCTTCGCTTTTTTCTTCTTTTCGAACAACGTTGAACACAATATTCAGCAGAATGGCTGTCAGGCTCCCCGCCACAATGCCGTTGTTGGTCAGGATTTTAACAGACTCGGGAAGAGCGGCGAACATATCAGGCACGGCAGTCACACCAAGTCCCATTCCTACAGAGCACGCGATAATAAGCAAATTTTCTTGTGAAGCAAACTCAACCCTGCTCAGCATCTTGATGCCGTATGCAATAACCATCCCAAACATGGCGATCATGGCTCCGCCGAGAACGGCTTCAGGAATAATGGTTGTGAAGGCTGCAATTTTAGGAACTAGTCCAAGCACCATGAGCATTCCTGCTGCTGTATAGATGACATTCCTTGATTTAACGCCAGAAAGAGAAATCAATCCTACATTTTGAGAATATGCCGTATATGGGAAAGCATTAAAGATTGCCCCAAGCAAGTAAGCAACTCCTTCTGCACGGTACCCTTTCGCAAGATCCTCTTTTGTGATGTTCTTTTTCGTAAGATCCCCAAGCGCATAGTAAACCCCGGTTGACTCTACCAAACTGACGATAGCGACGAGGATCATTGTCAAAATCGGAGCAATCTCAAACGTCGGCGTTCCAAAGTAAAACGGCTTGCCGATCTGAAACCATCCCGCTTCAGAGACAGGCTGCAGGTCCACCTTTCCCATAAGCGCAGCCGCAGCTGTTCCCGCAATCAGCCCAATCAGGATGGAAACGGCGCGGATGAAGCCGGTGAAAAATCTGTAAAGCAGAATAATAAACAGCAGAACACCAAAAGCAAGCGCAAGATTGGAAGGAGATCCAAAATCAGCGGCCCCCTGTCCGCCCGCCATATTATTCATGGCAACCGGAATCAGCGTGATTCCGATAATCGTCACGACAGATCCTGTTACAACAGGCGGGAAAAATACAGCCAGCTTCCCAAACACTGTTGAAATCAGAATGACGAAAATTCCTGAAGCTAAAATCGAACCATAGACAGAAGATATACCGTACTCCGTCCCAATGGCGATCATTGGACCAACTGCTGTAAACGTGCATCCGAGCACAACCGGAAGACCAATTCCGAAAAACTTGTTTTTCCACACCTGCAGAAGTGTAGCAAGACCGCACATGAAAATATCAATGGAAACAAGATAAGTCAGCTGTTCAGGCGTTAATCCAAGGGCTCCGCCTACAATCAGAGGCACGATAATCGCACCTGCATACATGGCAAGAACGTGCTGAATGCCGAGTGAGAACACTTTAAAGGAATTGTTATTCATCGGACTGCCTCCGTTTTGTCAAGAAATTGCACGGCGCCGTTTTCAAGAGACTCGATTCGTGCAAGAGATTCCACGCGAAAGCCTTTTTCACGAAGCAATTTCCCGCCGTCCTGAAACGATTTTTCAATAACGATGCCTATTCCCGCAATTTCTGCTCCGGACTGCTTCACAATCTCGGCAAGTCCAAGAGCTGCCTGTCCATTTGCCAGAAAATCGTCAATAATGAGCACACGGTCTGTTTCATTCAGATGTTCGCCTGATACAGCGATCGTGTTTTCTTCCTGCTTCGTAAATGAATAAACAGCTGCTGTGAGAAGCTTGCCCTTTAACGTAAGAGAGCTGCGCTTTCTTGCAAAAACGACCGGCGCGTTCAGCTCAAGCCCTGTCATCACCGACGGCGCAATCCCTGACGATTCCAGGGTAAGAATTTTCGTAATGCCTTCGTTTTTAAACCTTCCTGCAAACTCTTTTCCTACTTCTCTCATTAAAAATGGATCAATTTGATGATTTAAAAAGGAATCTACTTTCAGTACCTGATCAGAAAGCACCTTTCCTTCAAGTTTAATTTTTTCCTGCAGCATGATCATCCTATTTCCCTCCAGCTATAAAAAAACGGCATCGTCTCATAGAGTGAGACAATGCCGTTTAGAAGATAGCTTAAAAGAAGCAGGCTGCAAAACAAAGCACTGCTCACTCATAGTCAGATGATTAACGGTCATCCGGTAGAAACTTGCAGGCCATATCCCCGCGATTATATGAGTGTGCACGTTTTATTAGAATAGTAGCATTATAACAGGGTTTATTCGTTATGGGAAGAGTATTCTGCACAAAAAAGCGAATAATGGCATGTAATTTAATTCGAATTATTCGTTATTTCTGAAAAAACCAAAAGAGACCGCACGAGAACACGTGCGGCCTTTGCTTATTATTTTGCCGGCTGAAGCTGATAAAGTTTCGAGTACTTCGTCTCGAGATGATCGATTAAATACTTGGCATTCAGGCCTTCTCCTGTTACATCATGAAGGATCTCAAGCGGCTGCTTCATTTTTCCGTGCTGATGGATCTTTTCTGTCAGCCAGTTTTTAATCGTGCCGAACTCCCCGTTTTCAACAAGCTGATCAAAGTCAGGCAAGTCTTTCAGCATCGCCTGTTTAAACTGCGCGGCGTACATATAGCCAAGTGCATAGGACGGGAAATAGCCGAACATGCCGCCGGACCAGTGAACGTCCTGAAGCACGCCTTCTGCGTCATTCGATGGCGTTACGCCAAGGTACTCTGTATATTTTTCATTCCAGATGCGCGGAAGATCCTCTACTTCGATTTCATCATTAAATAAGCCCTTCTCAATTTCATAGCGGATCATGATGTGAAGCGGATACGTCAGTTCATCTGCCTCGATGCGGATAAGAGACGGCTTGGATTCGTTGACTGCGCGGTAGAAATCCTGGAGCGCTACATCATCAAACTGCCCGTCTGCATAGTTCTTGAGCGAATCGTAGTAGCGGTTCCAGAATCCAGGATTTTTGCCGATGAATTTCTCATAGAAAAGAGACTGCGACTCATGAATTCCCATGGATGTTCCGTCGCACAGCAGGGTTCCTTCAAGCTTTTCTGAAATGTTCTGCTCATAAAGCGCGTGACCGCATTCGTGGATTGTGCCGAAAAGCGCTGTACGGAAGTCATTTTCAGCATATTTCGTAGTAACACGCACATCCCCGCGGTTAAGACTGATCGCAAATGGATGGACCGTTTCATCCAGGCGGCCTGCTTCAAAATCGTAGCCGAGCTCTTTCAGGAAGAACTCTGAGATCTGGCGCTGCTTGTCTTTTGAAATCGGCTCATACAAAAAGTGAGTTTCCGGCTGGTTCTGTGACTCTGTAATGCTTTTGACAAGAGGCACGATCCGGCTTCTCAGTTCGCCGAATACCCGGTCAAGCACTTCGACGGTTACACCCGGCTCATACTGGTCAAGGAACGTATCATATTTGTTTTCTTTGTAGCCCCAGTACTCAAGAAACTTTTTGTTGGTGTCAACGAGCTTCTTTAAGTACGGTGCAAACAGGCTGAAATCCGATTTTTCCTTCGCTTCTTCCCACACGGACTCTGCTTTTGACTGCAGAATGACATATTCTTTGTATTCTTCCTGCGGGATCACTTTGCTTAGATTGTATTCTTTCTCACTTTCAAGGGCTGCTTTGAATGTGATTTCAGAAACCTCATCCTTCGCGCTCAGAATCTGATCAATATAGGACTTCATTTCATCAGATGTCTGCATTTGGAACACTTCAGTAGATAAAATGCCAATTGCCTGCGAACGCTGTTCAATCGCTTTTTTCGGTGCTCCTGTGCGCAGATCCCAGAACATGAGCGAGATGGCTTCATTATAGCTTTTCATTTTTTGCAGGTACTCTAAAAATGACGTCTCAACGGATTGAATAGTCAATCTGATCACCCCTTCTTTAGGTATGTAAAATAGTAGTAATTTTCTAACATTTTTAGATTAAAGGAAAGAAAAGGTTTTTGTCAATGATTTTATAAACTGACGGGTCGGTTTTATTTTTGTTTGCGAATGTGTGCTTCTGGCAATTGCTTACCCTCCACATCGTTTCTCGGTTTCCGGGGGTACGATTACAGCGCTTGCTTACCCTCCCAAATCGTTTCTCGGTTTCCGAGGGTACGATTCGCCCACTTGCTTACCCTCCCAAATCGTTTTTCAGTTTCCGAGGGTACGATTCGCGCTCTTGCTTACCCTCTCAAATCGTTTCTCGGTTTCCGAGGGTACGATTACGGCGCTTGCTTACCCTCCCAATTCGTTTCTCGGTTTCCGAGGGTACGATTCGCGCGCTTGCTTACCCTCTCAAATCGTTTCTCGGTTTTCGGGGGTACGATTCATTATGCCGAAAAAAAGAGCGAAGGGACCTCTCCCCTCGCTCTTACACTTACAATTCTTCAGCTGTCACAGGCAATATGGATTTAACTTCTTCAAGCACGTTCAAATCCTGCTTTGTGGAGAGGTAAATGGAAATCTCCCCGCTGTCAGTGCTGGTTCTGATCAGGCGGCCAATGCCCTGTTTCAGTCTCAGCATCATATACGGCATATCCACATCAGCGAACGGATCGGCCGAGCTGCTCCGTTTTGATTCAAACACCGGGTCATTTGGCGGGAACGGCAGTGACCAGATGATCACATTCGACAGGGATTCCCCAGGAATGTCAAGTCCTTCCCACAGATGCACGGCGCATAATACGGATGTCTCGTTATTCTGGAACTCAGAAACAAGCTTGCTTATTTCCTGGTCTCCTTCAAACAAGAAACGATAATCAGCTTTATGGGCTGATGCATACCGTTTAAACACATCAAGCTCATCTTTCGTATTAAACAGGACGAGCGCGCGGCCTCCTGATTGTTCAATTCTTTTCAATGTTTCCGCACATTTCACTTCATTGATGGAAACAGACGCTGTCACGTCGAGCAGTGAAATCTTCATGTTTTCTTCATAATCAAACGGTGACTCAACGTTCAATGACAAATAGTCTTTGATTCCAAGACTGCCCGCGATAAAATCGAACGATCCATGATTGGACAGTGTCGCAGATGAGAAGATATAAGGCTTTTTCTGAGAAAATACTTTCTCTCTCAGCACTTCTTCCACGGTTCTTGGCATGATGATCAGGGAGAAATCCTGCTCGCCGTTTTCAATCCAGTGGATCGCGCCTTTTTGTTTATTAAAAAGGGAAATGGAAAATTCCATGCTGTCCAAATACTCCTCGACGATTTTAAGCTCGTAGGAATCAATGGTATACATTTCCCCTTCAAATACTAGGGCCTCGCCAATTTCAGCCAGCATCCTGTGCAGCTCAATCCCCTGTTTCCGCAGCGTATCGTTCATCACTATCCGTGAGCGGTGTGAGCCTTTTACTTCTTCTGATGCTTCAAGCAGGCTGTCGAAAAATTCCTCGTTGATGACAAGCGTGTCTTCAACTAAATGAGCAAATTCTTCCCTGATGTCATTCTGAAGCAGTCTTTCAAGCAAGATGGCAAGCGTGCTGCTTTTCACTCTGTAGGTAAGGGCTTTTTGGGCTGCATATTCAAGAAGATGCCCTTCATCGAAGACGACTGAGCTGTGTTCAGGCAGCAATGGAAGCTGTCCTTCCCGCTTTCTTGAGTCGTATGTCCAGATATGCTCCATGTAGAAATCATGAGAACAGACGATCAGGTCGGTTGCTTTGCGGTAATGCTCGCGTGAAAGCGTGAGGCCGCAGCGGTGCCTTTGGTCACATGACAGACAGTCCTGGAACGAGTCATAATTCACATGACTCCACTCTTCATCTGTCAGGTTGGGATATTCTTTACGGTCTCCGTAATGATAGAAAGACTGCATACCTGCTTTTTCATGGACAAAGCCTGGAAGCGACTCAAATAAATCAAGATACAGATCATCACCCGTCCGCTGAATCGTCTGATCCAGTTTTTTCAGGCACAGATACTGATCCTGGGATTTTCCGAGTCTTACATCAATGGTTAAATCCAGATGCTTTCTCAGCTTTGCAATATCCCCTTCATTTTTAACAAGCTGTTCAATCAATGTTTCATCCGCACATGCAATAACAGCAGGTTTTCCAGTGTAGCGTGCATAGCTGATCGCATAAAGCAGATACACCAGTGTTTTTCCCGTTCCAACTCCAGCTTCTGCGAACATGACACTCTTTTCGCGGAATGCCCGTTCAAGCTGAAACGCCATAAAAATTTGTTCATCTCTAAGTTCAAAGCCTTTTTCAGGCAAAATATCGTAAAATACATCTCCGATCCAATTGTTCAGCCCTTCATAGAAGGTTTCATTTTTGGAAACAGCAAATGGCAGACGTGACGTCGGCATGTATTAGATCCCCCGCAATCATTTATACTCAAACAACTATTTTCTCATTTGTCGATCGGTTCGTCAACTGCTTCTGAGCTGAATATGACCCTGAATTCAGGAGCCATGAAAAAAGACAGGCTTTCATCATATGAAAGCCTATCTCAGCGGTCGTAAAGCGTATCAATCATTACCTTTTGGTCAATCGCAGAAGCATGTGCCACTGCTTTTAGAAAATCGGCTCTCGCACTGCCGAGCGATGCTTGAGCAGCTGCTTCATGGCCATTCTCAATGAGAGACAAATAAGTTGATGACAGCGCTTTGGATATTAGATTAAAATCATTGTTTTCGCCCAGAATCACTCACTCCTTGAAAAGAAATCAATACTGTTTCTAGTGTATTCAAGGAGAGATGCTTCTATACCTGTTTTCTGTCTCTTGGCGGGCGTTTACCCCAGTACTGATAATAATCCGTTTCAATAAATCCGTTAAAGAGCTTGCGTTTTTTTGTTGCCTGCCTGCCGTAAAAATCTTCAAATCCTTTATGGGAAGTCAGCATATAAACAGACCACGTCTCAAGAGGCAGCAGAGCGCGTCCCATTCCTTTGTACAGCTGCTCAACTTCTTCTTTTTCTCCAAGTCTTTCCCCGTATGGAGGGTTTCCAACGATTACGCCATACTCTTTTCGGGTTGTGAAATCGCTGACCTGCATTTGCTTGAATTGAATGATGCCGCCAAGGCCTGCTTCATCCGCATTTTCCTCCGCAATGGAGATCATGCGGTGGTCAATGTCATGTCCTGAAATATCAAGCTCGAGATCATAATTCGCCAGGTCTTCAGCTTCTGTGCGTGCTTGATTCCAATGGCTTTTTCCGATAATATCCCATTGTTCGGAAACGAATTCCCGGTTAAACCCGGGGGCAATGTTCTGTCCGATTAGTGCCGCTTCAATCGGGATTGTACCCGATCCGCAGAAAGGATCTACAAATGGACGGTCAGGCGTCCAGTTTGTCAGCATGACTAGAGCAGCAGCCAGTGTTTCTTTAAGAGGCGCCCCTCCCTGGTCAAGCCTGAAGCCGCGCTTGTGAAGCCCTGCGCCGCTTGTATCAATCGTCAAGGTCGCTACATCTTTTAAGAGCGCAATTTCCACTTTATAAAGCGGACCTGATTCCTCGTACCACTCTGAAGCAATCTTATACTGCTGCTTCAGTTTTTCGGCAATCGCCTTTTTCACGATACGCTGACAGTCAGGTACACTGTAGAGCTTTGATTTTACCGATTTTCCCGTGACAGGAAATTCTGCCTGGCGTGGAATAATTGCTCCCCAGTCAAGAGCCTTTGTTTTTTCAAACAGATCGTCAAAAGAGTAGGCTTTAAATTCGCCCACTTTCAGCTTTACGCGGTCAGCTGTGCGAAGCCATAAATTCAGACGGGGAATGTCCTTTGGATCCGCCTCAAATGTCACTTTGCCGTTATCGGTCGTGCATTCATATCCAAGATCCCGCACTTCTTTGGCAACAAGCGCCTCAAGTCCCATGGCAGCTGTTGCGATTAATGTCACCTTACTCATTGCATCACCTTCTAAATCAGACTGCAGGAAAGGCCTGCAGATCATTTTTAATTTCATTTTATTTTGCACATAGTGCACACAGCTCAAACTTCCTTTGACATTCGGCCGGCTGTGGTTTTTGCTATGTTCAGTTATATGAGCTGGGTAATTCCGCTTTTCTCATTGTCCAGCTGCGCCTCCTAGTCCTTCTGTCAGAACAAAATCCCCCAAAAAGTCAAAACCGGACTTTTCCGGTGATTTCTTATCTGACTGCCAGGCCTGAACAGTCGGCTCCGCTTTTCTGTATTGTCCAGTTCCATCGCCCAACTCCTCCGTCAGAACAAAATCCCCCAAAAAGTCAAAACCGGACTTTTCGTGTGATTTCTTTTCTGCCTGTCGGAGCTGAACGGGCGACTCCACTTTTCTTTATGTAAATGAAAAGCTCTCATCACATATGAAGAGAGCCTGTTTTAAACATGTTAAGTTTACCTGAAATAACGTTCTGTAAGCCATGTTTTGTCCCTTTGTACTGCAAACGGCCGGTATCACCTCGTACTCCGGTGGTAATCATCTATCTACGGAAGCTTAAAGCTTCCGGCCTTCTCCGTGTTCAGTTCCTAAGAGAAGGTGCCCCTACCTATATTTGGGTTTCTCGCTCGAGGGGTTTACCGCGTTCCACTCCTCAGGTTTCCCTGAGGACTACGTCACTGTGGCACTTTCAAGGTAGCAGAGCCATATCCGAAGACTTAGGCCCCTTCCCTGCCGTCAGCCGGATCACCCGGCTGCCCTAGCTTATGACTTCGCTAGGCACGAACACTACGGGCATCTCAGCACCGTGCGAGCATGGACTTTCCTCTACAGCCCTAAAGACTGCAGCGATTACCTGAACGTTATTATTTTTTAAGAGCAAATACTAGTATAGTTAATTACAGAAAAGATTGCAAGAGCAAATAGTGGAAATCAATCGTAAAGCTTGCTTCCGAAAACATGCTTTTCAAGGTTTGACAAACGTTTCAGAATATCAAAGTTCGTTGTGTTTGTCTGTACAGGCTGAACCTGCTTTCGGTTGAACGAGTCTTCAAGCTGTTTTGTCAGACGCAGGTTTTCCTGCTGAAGCTCCTCGATTTCCTGATGGAACGTTTCATAGTCCTTGATGATCAAATCAAGAAACTTATCCACGTCTTCCTGTTTGTAGCCGCGCATTCCCTGTTTAAATTCTTTTTCTAAGATTTCTTTCGCCGTTAATTTAATTTTATCGGAAAGCATCTCTTTCACCTCGTCACACTGAAATCATCTTTTCATATTTTTTCATAATCCTGATGCCGTTGTCAATTTTCTTCCGTTATTCGCCTGTCCAAAAATGATCCTTGCTTTGCTCTTCTTCCACGATGAGCTGCAGATCTGCAAAAGAAATTGTCATAATGGTATATTCGCCGGACTCAGCCTTTTTTCTGGCGGTCTCGAGCAAATATTTTGGAGACCCAGGGTTTTCTTCGTCATAAACCAGCAGGAGTCCTTCACTTTTTGAAACAAAAAATTCATTTTTCAGCCTGAACTGATTTGGATTATCATATTTTCTTTTTGTGATGCTGTCAACAAAGTCGGCTGATGACATAATGTATTCATAATATTCTTTATTGTCTTCATTCCATTTTTCTTCCTGCTCCAAAAATGGAGTCAGAATGCCGAGCTTTAGTTCATCATACTCTACCTGCAAATCAAAGACAACCTCTGCAGCCCAGAGCTCTATTCCGAGCTGGCCGCTTATGAGCACCCACTCGAGTCCTTCTTCTGCAAGCGGCCGCAGGGACTTTTCAATGGCTTTTTTTATATAGGCGACTCCCGGATCATCATTTTTAAAGATGCCGAGTTCAAAAGGTTTGTATCCGGATACGGTCAGGACCTTCATTATGTATGTCTCCCTTCAAAGAAGATAGGAGCTGACAATTGCATCAGCTCCTAAGGTGAGGTATTAACGGCCGTAAGGACTCATAGGAGGTCTTCCGCCGCCGCAGTTAAATTGTTGGTTTGATACAGAGTTTACCATAGAATTTGTTTGAGGGAAAAAATGCTTGTGCTGAATGTTCTGGTGGTTAACGACAGTTGTGTGAGTCGGGTGGATATGAGGAACAACTGTTGTAGAGAAAGTATGCTGCACGCAGCATTTTGTCGGATGAACAATCGGCGGACACATTTTGACAGGTCCCATCGGCATCATCGGCATTTGTGCACCTGCCACCATATTTGGAGCTGGCATGTTTGGTCCCATTTGTGCACCTGCCACCATATTTGGAGCTGGCATGTTCATTTGAGCTCCGCCTACCATATTCGGCATGTTCGGTCCCATCTGAGCGCCGCCCACCATATTAGGAGGCATGTTGTTATTTGGCATCATGTTTGTTTGTCTCCTTTCCTTCATTTCTTATCTGTCTTACAGTGATAGTCTATGAAGCAAGGAGTGTACATGTACTGATGCAATAACCTATTTTTTACAAGAATGCATAGAAACTGTCTTTGAAGTTTGAAAAGATGAAGACTGTTGCAAATAAAACGATGAAAAACAAGTAGAAGATGCCTTTGTACATGATCGTGCTCACCCCGGTTATTAATGTTTACAGTCCTTAATTTTACACGCATCTTCACCGTTCTACAATTACTTGAATGCCCATCTTATAAATTTCACAATATCGACAAATTTTACGCGAAAAAGAGCGGATTTTGCGGTTCCCCGGGGAATAATCACCCCATTTTATTCCCCAGCCTCTTCATTCTTTTTAAAAGCTCTGCTTTCTCTTTTTCTGAATCGGTTTTCAGTGCCTGATCCTTTTCCTTTACCGCAAGATAAGCGGATGTGGCAAATGAAAGGGCCTTTTTTGAATCTTTCTCCTTGTGTTCATAATACTTCGCCGCTTCCACTGATGCCTTTATCTTATATTTCAAGCTGCCCGCTTTTGCGCAAGAGAGGAAAATCGGCAGTGCTTCGTCCATCCTGTTGTTCTTTTTCAGCTGCATCGCCATCTCAAATTTCGCTTCATATTCCCTCTCTGAGCCTGATTCTGCTGCAGCTTTAAATGTGTCGAAGGCTGCCGCCTTTTCACCTGCTGAAAGCAGCCAGCGTGCGACTTCATATTGCTCGATGCCGGTTGCTTCGACAGAGGGAAACAAAATTCTGTGTGTGAGATGCGTGTAGAGAGTGATGAGTGAAAGGATATCAACTTCATTATGTGTCAGCACACCGCTGATGTGATCTGGATCCTGGGACTGTACATAGCTGAAATACAGCATGGGGGCAAGATAGCCCGGAACATCATGCTCCCTCACGATTCCAAGAATCTCCTTCTCCACATGACTCAATTTAACTGATTCAAGCCTTGTTTTCCAAAGCCTTCTGGCCGCATGGAAAAGATCGAAATGGCCGAAGGAAGGAAGCTTCGGCACCTGATCTTTAATCAGCGTATGCCGCGTTTTCACCTGAGGCCAGTCAAAGGCTTTACCGTTATAAGTGACAAGGGTTTTCGTATTGACCCGGCTCAGAAAACTTTGATAAAGCGCTACTTCATTTCCGGGTTTCGGCAGAAAATGCTGAACAACTTTCACTTTATCGTCAAATACCTGCGCATGACCAAGCAGAAAAATCGTATTTCCCGCTCCTCCCCCAAGACCTGTCGTTTCTGTGTCAAAGAAAAAGAGATCGTGCGATTGATGCTCTTTGGAAGAAAGCGGATGAAGGCTGTCTCTCTCATTCCACAGGGAAACCGCTCTATGAAATTCACCTAGCTGATAGAGGCCGTGCTGAAAAGAAAGATCATATGTCCTTTCCCTTACAAGACAGTACTCACCATCGAACCAGAATGGTTTGGCGTCAAGTTCTTCCCACTTTGAAAGGTGCGGAACATTTTCTTCCGGCTCCCTTTTGACAGTCTCTGTTTTCTCTTCCAGCGACATATGTGATTTTAATCGGTTTAGCTTTCCTTTTAACGACAAGAATCTTCGGCTCCTTTAAGACCGTTTATTAAGTAAAGGGTATCCTTCTTCTGATGGTCGGATCCTTCCAGGCCAGTGCACGACGGACAGCCTGTTTCACAGGGGCATCCGCTGATCATGGCATACGTTTCAGAGAGCACGATTTCCATTGTTTCAAAGACTTTCCCTGCAAGACCGACTCCGCCGGGATATTTATCATAGAGAAAAACGGTAGGCTGGTCGTTATGCGTCGCCTTCATTTGCGGAACAACGCTTATATCTGACGGGTCACACATGACGCTGATCGGAACAATATGCTTTAAGGCATGCGAAAGACCGAGAAGGGCTTCTTCGAGCCTGTCTTTCTTCAGCATTCCGGCAAGTCCATCCGAAAGGCTGATCCACGCAGCATTCGTGTGCAATTCTTCTTCAGGAAGGTGAATCGGGCCTGATCCGATATTCTCATGCGTGTCAAACTTGATCTTTTTAAAAATGGTCGCCATCGCCTGAACCGTTACATCCCCGTAGCCAAGATGGTGGCTATCTCCCGCTCTCGTTTTGTCTTCTTCAAGCACTTTCAGCTGCACGGCAAGATTTGCATCTGTAAAATAATCAACATCCACTTCTCTTACAAAGGCTTTTTTCTCTTCCCAGTCGAGCATCTCCACCTGATACTGAATGCCCTGATGAAGGTAGATCGCTTCATCATGAAGCAGGGTCATGGCGCTGAATCTGTCCATCTCCCCGATGACTTTGACATTTGCAATATCCGACTGGTCAATGATGATGACATTTTCCTGTGAAGCCGATCTCAGACTGATGTTATGGGCCGGGAAAGAATCGTTCATCCAGTGATATTTGTCTCTGTTAAAATATAGAACTTTCTCCTCTGCCAGGAATTCGAGAATTTCCTCGATATCCATTTGCCCGAATGATTCATCTTTTTTGAATGGCAGTTCAAACGCAGCACATTTGATATGATCCACAAGAACAATGAGATTGTCCGGATTAATGATGGCCGTTTCCGGATTCTGCCTGAAAAAATAATCCGGGTGCTGAATGATGTACTGATCAATTGGAGTCGATCCCGCCACCATCACAATCAGGGCTTCCCCGCTTCTTCTTCCGGCCCGGCCAGCCTGCTGCCAGGCACTCGCGATCGTTCCCGGATAGCCTGTCATAATGCACACCTGCAGCTGCCCGATATCAACTCCGAGTTCAAGGGCGTTTGTGCTGACAACGCCGAGAATCTCCCCGTTCCTCAGCCCTTTTTCAATTTCGCGCCTTTGTTTTGGCAGATAACCTCCCCTGTAGCCGCGTATCGTCTTCTTTCCAAGCTCCCCCTTGATCAGCTCCTGCAAGTACGTCAAGATAATTTCAACACGCACCCTGCTCCTTGCAAAAACGATTGTCTGAATTTTATTTTTCAGGAGCTCTGACGCTATCTTTCTGACTTCAAGTGTAGCGCTTTTCCGGATATTCAGCGGCTTGTTGACGATTGGGGGATTGTAAAAAAGAAAGTGTTTTTTCCCCGAGGGTGCCCCGTTATCATCAACGAGCACCACGTCTTCTCCAAGCAGCTCTTCAGCAAGCTCCTTAGGATTGGCAATCGTTGCTGATGTGCAGATAAAGACCGGATCGCTTCCGTAAAAACGGCATATGCGTTTTAGCCTGCGGATCACATTGGCAACATGGCTGCCG
Organism: Metabacillus sp. cB07; assembly: GCF_016839225.1. Classification (NCBI taxonomy): domain Bacteria; kingdom Bacillati; phylum Bacillota; class Bacilli; order Caryophanales; family Bacillaceae; genus Metabacillus; species Metabacillus sp. cB07. Next base: position 2,474,101 of record NZ_CP069296.1, read on the forward strand.
AATATTCCCCTGTAAATATGAAGTTCATCAATGATGATATACTTCAAGTTTTCAAAAAGGGAAACCCATTTTGTATGATGGGGCAAAATCGCCGAGTGAAGCATATCAGGATTTGTCATGACAATGTGACCCGCCTTGCGGATGACATTCCTGATTGTCGGAGCGGTGTCTCCATCATAGGTGTAGGAGTTGATTGGAACGCCAAGTTCTGTAATCAGCTCATTTAATTCGCTCTTCTGGTCCTGTGCGAGTGCTTTGGTAGGAAATAAATAAAGGGCCCTGCTGCTTTCATCTTGAACAATCTGCTGCAAAACCGGGAGATTGTAGCAGAGCGTTTTCCCTGAAGCAGTCGGAGTGACGGCAACAAAGCTTTTTCTGCTGCGTGCAAGCTTATAAGCCGTTGCCTGATGGGTATAAAGAGACTCTATGCCTCTTGCTGCAAGCGCCTCTCTTAACCTGCTGTCAACAGAAGACGGCATTTCGGCTGTTCTTGCTTCTTTTGGTTCTATCGTATGAGCATGGACAATCTGCTCTTTAAATTCTTCATCGCGTTTTAAAAAATCAATAATCTCTGACAGTGACTGCTTTCTTCGCACCCTGATCACCTCTTTCTCCATTTTAACAGAATAGATGTTCGTTTTTAAGCAAAACAGACGATAACATAAAAAAAGCAGGCGCGATGCCTGCTCCGTTCTGCACTTATTTAACCTTGATGTCAAACACTTTATCTTTTCCGCCGTTCACCTGTCCGACAGGAGCTTTCTGAACACTATCCACAATATCGCCATTTGTAATGATGATTGGAGTGATCGTGCTTGCTGCTTTTTCTTTGATCAGATCAAGATCAAACGAAATCAGTTTATCTCCCGGCTTGACGCTGTCTCCTTCTTTGACAAACGCTTCAAATCCTTCTCCGTTCATAGCCACCGTTTCAAGGCCGATGTGAAGAAGAATCTCCATGCCCGTCTGGCTTCTGATGCCGATCGCATGCTTTGTGTGGAAGAGCTGAATGATCTCTCCCTCAACAGGTGACACCAGGATCCCTTCTGAAGGTTCAATCGCCATTCCATCGCCCATCATTTTCTGGGAGAAAACAGGATCCGGAACTTCTTCTAATTGCAAAAGCTTTCCTGTTAATGGTGCAAATACTGTTTCTTCTGTCTGTTTTTCCGTTTTTTTACTGCCGAATAGTTTTTTAAGCATGGCTCTGCTCCTTTTCTGCATTGAATTCTACTTTAGAAATACCCCTGTCTCCCTGAAATTAAACGCTTCTCACTTCACCCGTCCCTTTATAATTATCATCATTTAACCATAAAACGCCTGAATCAAGCAACCAATTTACAGCGCCATGCATATTTTAGCCTAAAAGATGCTTTATCCCCATTTAAAAGGAGACACGGCAGATGAGTGAAAAAAATCACAACCCGTTATATGAACTTGCGGAGCAGTTCTTCGGTGACAGCTCATTTAAACAGAACGTACTGGAGTTTGAGAAAGTATTTCAGGAGCAGATGAATACGGCTTATATGAAAGTATCCTCATGGGAAGAGGATAATCGCTATTTTGTAAAAGCAGAGCTTCCCGGATTGAAAAAAGAGCAGATCAAAATTGAATTTCATGACCTTTGCCTCTCCCTGACCGTCAGCCACAAGGAAGAATTAAATCTCAGCCATATAAATGGATCTGCTTACTCGCAGACGAGAAAACAAATGACAAAAACCATTCTATTGCCTAAGGCGCCGAAGATGGACGAAGTGGATGCCGCTTTTCAAAACGGCTGCCTGCTCATATCCTTTCCGCTCAGCTGACCAGATTTTAACACAATAAAATCCCCCCTGCTTATGAAAACTACTAGCAGGAGGTGCTTTTATGAAGGAACATGAAAAAAGGATCAGCGCAGAGCCGTCGGGGTCTCCGATGCTTGTTATAAAAACAAATCTGGATGAAGGTGCGGCCTCGGAAAATCCATACGCATCCGGCAGTGATCCGGGAAAAGTGAAAGAATTCTTTGAGGATCCGTCCTGATGGAACAGTCACTGTCATATTTAAGAGAAGCCCTTTCCAATTATCTGGAGGAGCATGAAACCAGCAGGCACATTTATTTCAAACTCTCCAGGGAATCCTTTACAGATGAAAAGCAATTCATCAGGATGCTTTCTGAAAAAGAGCAGATGTTCTTAAATAAAATGCTCCCGTATGAAATAAAGCATGCGATGGGCGAGCAGGACTATGTCAGGATGAATCAGCTGAATGACGTTTATGAGGAGCTGCTGTAATGAAAAAAGACGCGGGACTCCAACCCTTCAGCACGACAAATGCAGAGGAAGTTAAAAGATTGAATGCAGCTTCAGGCTTGTCCTATTCTGAAGTTAAAAAAAGGCTGGCGGAAAGATTAAATGAAAAGAAGTAAACACAGGCAAAGACGCATAAGGTTATGCGTCTTTGTTTTTGCCGTCCGCGTTTCGTTCGAGAACAGATTGTTTATACGCCTGATGAGTGGTGATGGCCGCTCCTGCCGCGATAAAACCGTTGGCAATGCTGCTGACTGAAAAACCCAGTGTGAAAATACTTGCGATAATGCCGGCTCCGAGGAGAATCCAAACAATCATCCAGTCCTGCACATTAGGAGTCCGCTTTAAAGCATACCCTAAGATCATGAGGGCCGGAACGACAATCACGAGCTGGGGGTGAACATTAATCTGATCAAACAGACTTGAGAGCGCTGCAGAAACCATGCTTATCCACCTCATTTATAGCTTAATGCAGCTTATACTTTAAACATGGATGTGACCCCTTTTACAAGAGAACTCACCTGATTAACGGCTCCCATCATCTGCCCTGCCGTATCCATTACTTTGTTGAAATCCATCTGACCATCCGGCTTTTTAAACTGGGACATCACTGTAGAAATGCCTCCCTGCTGATTTTTCGCTGCAGGTACCGGTTTTGGGTATGGATTTGCATACATTGCTTGCGGCATCATATTCTGCTGGGGCTGCTGCATCATAAACCCCTGTGTCTGATAGCCGTATGGCGGCATCTGGGACTGCTGATAGAAGGCTTGATTTTGCTGCACTTGCTGATAGGTATGCTGATTTTGAGGCAAATATGCCGGATTTTCATATGGTGCATAGCCTTCATATGGATAGTAATAGCTGATTCTCTCTTCTTTCTTTTTTCTGCGGTTTTTAAATGAACTCATTTCTTGAGAATACATAACAGATCTCCTTTCAGCATAATGGGCTATTTCATACATATGCAAAAGAAAAGACTGCCGTGCGTGTCTAAAAGAAATTGTCAACTCTTGTCGGAAGTTTAAATTATTTGAAAAATCGAGATAAAAATTTCCCGTGATACCATTAAAGCAAGGGAATGGGAGGAGATACACGATGAATCTGCAGAGCATACAATCCGCTTTTTTAGAAACAAAGAAGTATGAACCGACCAGCATCAGCGAATTAATGAATTTTATCAAAACGCTTTATATCAAGGGTGAGATGACCATCAGCGAATACAGGACGGCTGTCATGTACCTTGAAGCCTCAGAACTTGAAAAGATAAGCAACTGATGACTGAGAGGGGATTCCCTCTCTTTTTTTTTGTTATTTTCCATACATAACAGCACGCAATCGGAAACATATTATGAAGGATTCACCATTTCATTTATGGAGGTCATTATGATGGGAAGAGGCAACCATTTCAACCATAAGAAAAAAGGACAGGATCTAACATTGTCAAAAAAGGGACAGCCTGCCGCTGCTAAACATTCAAAAGATGTTGCAATTGAACCTGTCGCAAGCGAAGGAGACCGCGCTGTCACATTCCAGGAAGCGCGTGAAATAGACGAATAAACGTCATGAAGGGTGTCCGATATACTTCGGACACCCTTTTCATTGAGGAAAATTCTTCACCTTGAGGTCTTTAAGCAAAATAAAAAGCCCCTCATTGTAAGGAGCTGTGTGCCTCCAGCCGGTCCATAACAGTTTCAATCGTATAGTCAATGGACTGTTTCATGTTCTTAAAACGTATGGCTTTGGAATCTTTGTAAAACGACTGAAGCACAAGCTGCTCAAAATTTTCTTCAGCTGAATCAATTTGAGCCGGAAACAAATATTTTGGTTTTGCTTCATCTCTCCATGCAAGAACGTCTCTTTTCCACTCGCTCATTACTTTCATCGCATCCTCAAATGCTGGCTTTACTTCGTGAAAAAAATCAACGTCTTCTTTCTTTTTGCTGTCGTTCTCAAAACGGCGGACACATTCGTCCGTTATATATAGAAGCTTTTCGGAATTTTCAAGAATTTTCGCTTTCATGCTGCAACCCCTCTCTGGGGTATCTTACCAAACATAAGCATGAAAAGCCAGATTCCTGCTAATAACTGAGCCGGTAGCTTGGTTTAACCCGTGATACGGAATCTTCCCTGTTTTCTTCTCCATTTGCCTGTAATACCGATTCTTCCGTCCTCTTTATGCTGCGCTGAAGGTCCTCTTCGCTCTGCAGAATGGTTTCCGATACTCTCTTTTGTATGGCAAGTTCTAATTTCGTCATCTCTTCATCGAGTTCCATTAAAAGTCTTTCCACAACCATTTTCGGCACGAGGTGTTCCATCCTAACTCCTCCTTTCAATCTACTCGTACTATTCGCGGGCCAAAACGCTCCTCCCTTCACGGATGACAAAACTAGTTCGCTTTCGGCAAAGAAAGAAGAAATGATTGGATATTACTGTTTTTTCGACAACTCCCCCCCGACATGCTGCATGAAATCGATTCCCATGCAAACACTACACTCAGGAGGTGTCTAACATGGCAAAAGAAAACAAAAAGAACACACAAAAACAGCAGCAGCAAGCCCCGTCAAAAAATGACCTCGACAAAAAGCTGGGTGGGCCGAATCGCCCTTCTACGTAATAGAAAACACACAGAGGCTAGGACGTAACTAATTTAGCCATAAAAAAACCGGACTAGTTTATAGCAGCTAGTTCGGTTTTTTATGTTAATGGACTAAAATTGATTGTCAATTGTAGGAGTCATTCCCCTTAGTGACGCACTTTTTCCAGTGATTGATGCTCATTTGTGGCGTCATTCATCTTAGTGACGCCACTTTCACCATTGATGGATGCTTATTTGTGGCGTCATTCATCTTAGTGACGCCACTTTTTCCAGTGATGGATGCTCATTTGTGGCGTCATTCATCTTAGTGACGCCACTTTTTCCAGTGATGGATGCTCATTTGTGGCGTCATTCATCTTAGTGACGCCACTTTTTCCAGTGATGGATCCTCATTTGTGGTGTCATTCGGCTTAGTGACGCCACTTTTTCCAGTGATGGATGCTCATTTGTGGCGTCATTCATCTTAGTGACACCACTTTTTCCGGTGATGGTGCTCATTTGTGGCGTCACTCGCCGTAGTCCCTGCCACTTTTAAAAGAAATGGATCCTCGATTATATCATCATTCATAGGTGTAACTGCATTCTTCCAGATTTTTTATCGAACCTCTTTACACTATGATTTGTTCCAGCCTCCTCATATCTTTTTTCTCTTCGCCTGAACATACTCATTAGCAATGGCCAGAGCGTGCAGCTGATTTTCCTTTTTTATAAGCCAGTCTGTCAAATCGATTGTTTCTGGCACCGGTATCGGTCTGTACCACCTGTCAAGCGGCTGGCCATGAAACCATTTTCGTTTCTTTTCGTCTAATTGATGGGAAACAAAAGGAAAGGCCGTTCTTAAATACGGGGTCATACGAAGCCTGCTTGAAGGCTCATAATCTGCTCTTGAGCCGGTATGAACTGTCTTAGCCGCGAAGGTCAAAAACTCGCCGTAATAATCAGGATGAAAAAGAAGCCATGCAAGGGATCGTCCGAGCCTGATCCTGCTTTTCAGCTTTCTGAAATCATGTACGGAGAAACCGTAAAGTCTGCCGCCCTCTCCGGGAAAAATGACTGTGCTGAAGTGAAACAGATCCTGAAAAAGAAAAAACGGTGTGCCGAATACTTTTCGTTTAAAGACAGTTCCCTCTATAACGGGTTTCTGGATAAGATGCTGCTCATTAATAATGAGAGAGGTCATCAGCCGCTCCATGTCCCCTCTTTCCCAAAACAAAACCCATTCTTTTTTCATAAAGGCAGAAACGTGAAATGCATCAAGAAGGTGAAACAGGGGTTTCCCTGCTGTTTTTGACCATTCATAAAGCAAAAGCTGCGGATACGCATCCGAAAAAATCAGCCAGTTGGCATCCTCATATGTCAGAAAGAGGGCTTTCCTTGTTTTCTCGTCCAATAATTTTTGAAACCAAACGCCCTTTAAATCCGTCATACAGTAGCCTGCATTCCGCGAGACCATGCTTGCCAGAAAAGACCATTTGATTTCGGGGTGACGGAGAAAAAAGTCCTGATAGCTTTGCGTGCGAGAAATATTGTCGTAATTATTTTTGCGCACCGTATTCTTTATAAGTGCTATAATATTCTTTTCATCTAAATGGCTGCCGCCTGTCATCAGCATTCGCCTCCCTGTTTTAAGCTTGCCCAGGGAACCCGGAACTACGCGCGGCGTCTGTTAACAAAATCGAAACTTTTTCACCATGTCTTTTTTCATTTTTTTGATATGATAGGTAGTAGTTTTACCTGAGGAGGGAAGAAATGATTTTTCGTTATCCTAACGGAAAAACGTACAATCCTGGTGCTGTTCCGGCTAAAAAGCGTGAGGCTAAGGAATCCTATAGTAATAGAGGGATGACTCTTGAAGAGGATTTGAATGAAACCAATCAGTTCTATCTAAACAGAGCGATTGCCGTCATTCATAAAAAGCCGACTCCTGTGCAGATTGTGAATGTTGATTTTCCGAAAAGGAGCGCAGCGGTTATTCGCGAGGCCTATTTTAAACAATCCTCTACAACAGACTATAACGGGGTCTATAAAGGAAAGTACATTGATTTTGAAGCGAAGGAAACGCAAAGCGATACTTCATTTCCGCTGAAAAATTTCCATGAGCATCAGATCAGCCACATGAAAATGGTCATTGATCATGGAGGCATTTCGTTTGTGATTCTGTCTGCCTTCGGAAGTGTGTATTTGATGGAGGCAGCCGTTTTATTTGAGTTTTGGGAAAGAAAAGAAAGCGGAGGCAGAAAGTCCATCTCGAAAAAAGAAATTGAAGCATCGTCCCACTTGATACCGCTTGGCTATCAGCCCAGAATTGATTATATTAAAGTATTAGAAAAGCTTTATTTCCATTAATTCGCCGCAGCGCGGATCTTGTAATGAAAGGTTGGAAAAACGCAATGTCAGATCAATACAAAAGCCGCGAGGAACGCCGCAGGGCACTTGCGCAAACAAGTAAAACAAGCAAGACTAAAACGAAAAAACCGAACAAACCCGGCGGGGGTGCCCTATGGAAACGCATCCTGTTTATCCTGATATCGATCGGACTGATCGGCATGATTGCAGGCGGCGTAACATTTGCGGTTATCGCAGCAGGAGCCCCGAAGCTTGATGAGAAGAAACTGAAGGATTCCTACTCCTCTACCATTTACGATAAAGAAGGCAATGAAATTACGGAAGTAGGCGCTCAAAAACGAACCTATATTTCCTACAATGACATTCCGAAAGTACTCGAAGAAGCTGTTCTTGCAACGGAGGATGCCCGCTTTTATGAACACAGCGGGGTAGATGTTATCCGCCTTGGCGGTGCAGTCGTTGCCAACGTTACACAAGGGTTCGGTTCCCAGGGCGGAAGCACGATCACCCAGCAGGTCATTAAAAACTCTTTCTTCACTCATGAAAAAACGATTACCCGTAAGGTTCAGGAGCTGTGGCTCGCTTTTCAGCTTGAGCAAAAATACTCAAAGCATGAAATTCTTGAGATGTACTTAAATAAAATTTACTATCATCCTCAATATTACGGAGTCGGGAAAGCAGCAGAAGGCTTTTACGGTAAAGAACTGAAGGACCTTGAGCTTCACGAGGCAGCAATGCTTGCCGGGATCCCTCAGAGCCCGACAAACTTTGACCCGAGAAAAAATCCCGAGTCAGCTGAAAAAAGACGAAACATCGTCCTGAATATGATGGTGAAACAAGGCTTTATTACAGAGCAGGAAGCAGAAGAAGCGAAAAAAGTTCCTGTTCAGTCTACCGTTGTTCCTGAAAAAGAAAAATCAAATCCATACAGTGCGTATGTCGAGCAGGTCATTGAAGAAGTGAAAGAAAAAACGGATATCGATGTAAGCTCAGCAGGTGCGAAAATCTATACGACAATCGATACAGATGCACAAAAATACGTAGAAGATCTTCTTAATGGAAATGATGTCGGCTTCCCTGATGACAACTTCCAGGCAGGCATCACGCTCATTGATACAGAGTCCGGCGAAATCCGCGCAATCGGCGGCGGACGCAACCAGAATGTCGGAGACTTCAACTATGCAATTGACACGAGAAGACAGCCGGGTTCGACGATTAAACCTGTCCTTGATTACGGTCCGGCCATTGAATATCTGAAGTGGTCCACATATGAACAAATTAAGGATGAACCATATACCTATTCAAACGGCGTCAAAATCAATAACTTTGACCGCGGCTACAAAGGACAGATGTCCATCCGCGACGCCCTGGCACAATCACGCAACATCCCTGCTCTGAAGGCTATGCAGGAAGTCGGAATTGACAAAGCCCGTGACTTTGCTGCAGGACTTGGCATTCCGCTTGAAGAGGAAATTCCGGAAGCATACTCTATTGGTGGATTTGACACGGGAGTATCCCCTCTTCATATGGCAGGAGCATTTGCAGCGTTCGGCAATAACGGCATTTACACAGAGCCACATGCCGTTACAAAAGTTGTCTTAAGCGACGGAACAGAATTTGATCTTTCTCCTGAGGCTGAAGCTGCAATGAGCGATTACACCGCTTATATGACAACAAGCATGATGATTTCTGTTGTTGAAGAAGGAACAGGTACAGCAGCAAGAGTTCCCGGGGTCACAGTTGCAGGCAAAACAGGAACGACAAACTTCTCTGAAGAGGATAAACAAAAATACAACGTTCCATCCGGCGGTGCGAAAGACAGCTGGTTTGTCGGCTACACTCCGGAATATGCGGCTGCAGTATGGACCGGTTATTCAAAAAATGATGAAAAAATGCATCTGAATAAATCAGATCAGCAAATTGCGAAGAAACTTTTTAAAGAAGTGATTTCAGAAGTATCAAGCGGAAACGGCAAAGATTTCAAAAAACCAAACTCAGTTGTTAAAGTTACAGTTGAAAACGGCTCTAACCCGCCGAAGCTTGCAAGTAAATTTACGCCTGACAGCAAGAAAATCAGCGAGTACTTTGTAAAAGGCACAGAGCCTACAAAGGTTTCTGAGCAGTATAAGCGTCTTGCTAAACCATCAGGATTTAAAGTGGAATATGATCAGACAGCCAATCAAATTGTACTCAGCTGGGATTACAAAGAGGATCTGAAAGACTCTGTTACCTTTGAAATCAGCCAGTCTGTTGACGGAGGTCCTGCACAGGTGATCAATCAGACGAAAGACACCAGCATGGCCATCCCTAACCCGAATCCTGGATCAACGTATAAATTCCAGATTGCAGCCGTCAGCGATGACGACGGCTCTAACCGAAGCGACTCTGCCGCAGCAGCGATCCAAATTCCGGAAGCAGTCATAGAGGAACCTGCAGAACCGGAAGAGCCTGAAGAAGAGCCTGGTGAAGGCGAACAGCCTCCTGGCGAAGAATTCCCCGGCGGTGAACTTCCGGGTGAAGGTGAGCCTGGTGAAGGCGAGCAGCCTCCTGGCGAAGGAGAACAGCCTCCTGGTGAAGGCGGACCTGGAGATGGTGAAACACCTCCTGGCGAAGGCGAAACACCTCAAGAGCCTGCTGAACCTCTGATTCCGCTTCCTCCCGGCAACGGAAATGGAAACGGAAACGGCAATGGAAACAATGATGATGATTGATAAGAAAAGCACAAGCGCATGATAAAAGAGAGACCTGCACATGCAGGTCTCCCCAAAACAAAAACGCAGGAAAATCATTCCGATTTCCCTGCGTTTTTTTGTTTGTATTTTTTTAGGGCCATTTGTTTTGAAAACTGCTTTTCGCACTCCTGAAAGAGCTGATCAAGCTGAACAAAGGAATGATACTGTTCCGGCTTTATAAGGATATAGTTCAGTCTTTCATGTACATTCACAGGCTGTATGTCAAAAGCAGTCCAGTCTGTGTTTCTGAGATCTAAATGCCCGACCGGTTTGCCGCTGCTCCAGTAAAGACAGCAAACAAACAGGGAGACCCCGTCAATCATGTCTTTCCTTGAGGCTTTTTTCTGACGGGAACGGAAGCCGGATGCAATTGTTGTCTTGAGTGCATCCCACCTTTTCATAATAGCGGAAACCGATTGATCTGCATGCTCCCAAGGTCTCCACAGCACCTGCTCGCCTGTTTTCAGACAGATGTCATAGTAAAAAGGATTAATGGCCAGCACCTGTTCCAAATCACTATGAAAAGCTTCTTGAAAAGGACCGAACGGCTCATGGAGAAAATCCCCGGGCACACTGCTGCTATACATTTCTGACCGTCCCTTTTTTGATGCGCTTCTGCCCTTCCCTGCACATATGTAAAAGCGGACATTCTGAGCATTTTGGCGCCTGGGCCCTGCAGTGATATCTGCCGAAAAAGATCAGTCTGTGATGGGTCAGAGACCACTCTTCCTCAGGCACTTTCCGCATCAGGGTTTTTTCAACTTCCAATACAGAATCTTTCCACCTGCAGATCGCAAGCCTTTTGCTCACCCTTTCTACATGAGTATCAACAGCGATGGCCGGTATGCCAAAAGCTACGGAAACGACTACATTTGCCGTCTTCCTCCCTACCCCGGGAAGCTTTGTCAGTTCATCGCGGTCTTCAGGAACCTTTCCGCCATATTCATTGATAAGCAGCGTGCACAGCTTTTGAATGTTTTTAGCTTTATTTCTGTAAAGTCCGATGGACCGGATGTCGTTTTGCAGTTCTTCAATGGGAACTGCAAGATAATCTTCCGGTGACTTATATTTTTCAAACAGGCTCTTCGTCACTTTGTTTACAAGCACATCTGTACACTGGGCAGAAAGAGCAACTGCTATGACAAGCTCAAATGGATTGCTGTGATTTAATTCGCAGTGGGCATCCGGAAACATGTCCCCGATTGTGTCCATTGCTTCTCTGATTTGTTTCTTGTTCAGCATAACATCACCTGTTCATTTTCATTTAACTTTCAAGCCAGTTGTAAAAAGGCACTTTTCGTTTGTACTCTTCTTCAGAATCCGGCTGTTTTTGCGGCTGCACTTGATGCTGCCTAAACCGTTTCCCATAGCTTCTTGCCTGTTCAATCGTTCTGATGCCGTTCTTTTTCCATTCAAAAAGAATCCTGTCAATGTATCTGAAGTTCAGTTTGCCCGAAATGACCGCTTCTTTAAGGGCTGCTTTTATAATAACCGGATCATGATAATCCTGATCCATCCAAATAGACAGCGTTTCAACTTCAAATGGGGACAGGGGCCTTCCAAATTCACGTTCAAATACAGGATACAGGTTTACATTTTCCTGCTCCTGTTTCTCCCCGGATTGAACTTCCTCTTTTTTCAGCAAATCATCATACAGTTTGCCCCAAAGCGGTTTTAGGGAATAACGTTCATATTTTATGGAAGCCTGCTCATATTCTTCAATATCAATAAACCCTCTCTGCAGCAGACTTCTTAAAAGAGACGTGCAGGCAGAAGTCTGTATGGTCATGGAATTTGATAATTCGTCCGGTGTAGGAAACTGATTTCCGTTTTGAAGATGCAGATTTACCTGCAGAAGCAAAACCAGCTCCTCTTCTTTGAGGCCTAACCGGAAGTAATTGGATATAAGCGCCGAAGGCACAGTCAAATAGCCCTGTTCCTGCATGGCTGTAAATTGTTCTTTATTCATCACGGGTCACCTCACCTCACTTAGTATAACACGACCTGTCTGAAAAACGGCGATGGTCTTTTAAACCAATTTAAAGACAGGACCGAAAGGAAAGAGCAGCTGCAAAGCGCCGGATAAAATACTGACAGGAAAAGAAAACATGAGCCTCTATAGAGACTCATGTTCGCCCGTTTTGCTGATTAAGGATAAAGTCTGTTTAACAGACGAGGGAACGGAATCGTTTCGCGTACATGCTCAACGCCGCTGATCCACGCTACTGTTCGCTCAAGCCCAAGTCCGAAGCCTGAATGCGGCACTGACCCGAATTCACGGAGCTGCAGGTACCACTGATACGCTTCTGGTGAAAGATCATGTTCTTCAATACGCTGTTTCAGCAGCTCATGATCATGGATGCGCTGTGAGCCTCCGATGATTTCACCGTAGCCTTCAGGCGCAATCAGGTCTGCACAAAGGACAACGTCGTCGCGGTCAGGTGCAGGCTGCATGTAGAACGGTTTAATGCCTGTCGGGTAGTGTGTAATGAATACCGGCTTATCAAAGCTTTCAGCAATGGCCGTTTCATGCGGCGCTCCGAAATCATCCCCCCACTTGATATCGTCAAAGCCTTTTTCGTTCAGGAATTTGATGGCATCGTCATATGAAATGCGCGGGAACGGTGCTTTAATTTGCTGAAGCTTTTCAGTATCGCGGCCAAGAACCGTCAGTTCAAGACTGCAGTTTTCAAGGACACTTTGAACAACGTATGACACGTAATTTTCCTGAACCACAAGGTTGTCTTCAAAATCATAGAAAGCCATTTCAGGCTCAATCATCCAGAATTCAATCAAGTGGCGTCTTGTTTTTGATTTTTCGGCACGGAATGTCGGGCCAAAAGAGAACACTTTTCCAAGAGCCATTGCAGCTGCTTCCATATACAGCTGGCCGCTTTGTGAAAGGTAGGCATCTTCATCAAAGTATTTTGTTGCAAACAGTTCTGATGTACCCTCAGGCGCGCTGCCCGTAAGGATCGGAGGATCTACTTTTGTAAATCCTTCTTTGTTGAAAAATTCATAAGTTGCACGGATAATTTCGTTTCTGATTTTCATCACAGCATGCTGGCGTTTTGATCTCAGCCATAAATGGCGGTGGTCCATCAAGAACTCTGTGCCGTGCTCTTTAGGTGTGATCGGATAATTAACAGATTCATGAATGACTTCAATGCCTGTTACCCCGAGTTCATAACCGAACGGAGAACGCTCGTCCACCCGCACAACGCCTGTTACAAAAATGGATGATTCCTGTGTGATTGATTTAGCTGTCTGGAAAACAGCCTCGTCGACTTCTGCCTTTACGACAACGCCCTGAATGAAACCAGTGCCGTCACGAAGCTGCAGAAAAGCAATTTTACCGCTTGAACGCTTATTGGCGATCCATGCGCCGATTGTTACTTCTTTATCTACAAATTTGCTTACTTCTTTAATCGTTGTTTTCACGTTATGTCCCTCCAAAAAAACCGCAGATCAAAATATATGTACATGCATCTATTATACCTTATGGCCTCTCCAAACAAAAGAGCGGACCGTCAATTGACGGCCCATCTTCTTTTTAGTTTGAACTGTTTTCTTTTACAAACCGTTCAATTCTCTCAAGTGCTGCTTCAATGACGTCAAGAGATGTCGCATATGAAAGTCTTACATTATCCGGAGAGCCGAAGCCTGATCCTGGAACAATGGCAACTTTTTCTTTTTCAAGCAGCGCTTCTACGAATTCATCCACTGATGCAAAGCCTGTCATTTCAGCTGCCTGCTTTGCATTCGGGAATAGATAGAAAGCACCTTGAGGCTTCAGGCATGAAATACCCGGAATGGCAACGAGTTTATCATAGATAATGTTCAGTCTCTCTTCAAACGCCTTCCGCATCTCTTCAACAGGCTCCTGCGATCCCGCGTATGCAGCAATCGAGGCATATTGTGCAATGGAAGTCGGGTTAGAGGTGCTGTGGCTCGCAAGATTTGTCATCGCTTTGATGATTTGTTCATTGCCTGCTGCATACCCGATTCTCCATCCTGTCATGGAATGCGATTTGGAAACACCGTTGATGATGATTGTCTGATTTTTAAGCTCTTCTGACAATTCAGCGATTGAAACATGCTTATGAGTTCCATAGATGAGTTTTTCATAAATCTCATCGGAAACAATCAGAACATCATGCTCCAGGCAAATTTGGCCTAGCGCTTCAAGTTCTTCCTTCGTATAGAGCATCCCCGTCGGATTGCTCGGAGAGTTAATGATGACAGCTTTTGTTTTCTCAGTGATTGCTTCTTTCAGCTGTTCAGGAGTTAATTTAAATTGATTCTCTTCAGATGCCTCTACATAAACCGGCACTCCGTCTGCAAGTTTAACCTGCTCAGGATAGCTTACCCAGTATGGTGCAGGGATGATGACTTCATCACCTTCATTTAAAAGAACCTGAAACAGGGTATACAGGGCATGCTTTGCGCCGCTGCACACAATCACTTCTCCCGGTTTATAGGCAATTCCCTGGTCACGTTCAAACTTGCTGATGATTTCTTTTTTCAGCTCAGCCAGGCCGCCTGCAGGTGTATACTTTGTCTGGCCTGCATTCATTGCGTTTACGGCAGCGTCCATAATGTGCTGCGGCGTATTAAAATCAGGCTCGCCTGCACCAAGGCCAATCACGTCATGTCCTGCAGCTTTAAGTTCTTTTGCTTTTGCAGTAATGGCCAAAGTGGTTGATGGTGTTAATGCAGATACTCTGTCAGCTAGTTTCATGACTATAGTCCCCCTATTTCCTGATGGCAATATGCTTTCTGATTTCTCCGTCTGTAAATTGGACGAGATCATATGTATACCTGTTCTGATCATCAATATACTTCACTTCCCAGACAGGAACCCTGCCCTCCATGCCAAGCTGCACACTAATCAGCTTTTGCGGGTTTTGTTCCGATCTGACAGCTTCAAGTGCTTCCTTTTCTGAAATGCCGTCTGACACAAGCTTCAGTACAGGCTTTTTCTTTTTGTCTGAAGGAACAAATACATACACGGGCTTCCCGCTGTCATCAGATCCTGTAATGACGATGTATTGTTCCAGGCCGTTAAAGGTTTCAGCACTCTCTGCCTTTTTCAGCTCTGTTTCTTGTTCGGCTCTCTGAATGGCTTCCGTGTGGCCATCCTTCTTTTGAGCCATAGCCGTGTTGTAGACATTCATAAAAACAGCCACGGCAATAAGCAGCAGAATTCCTGCAGAAATGGATGCAATCGCTATTTTTCTCCCCATTATTTCAAATCCTTACGTTCTGTATATCGTGAAAACAGCTTTATTTTTGTCTTCCTGATCAAGAGCGAGCCCAAACATCAGATTTTCTCTTTTAAGCGTACGGTTCAGCCCGTCGACAATTTTATAGAGATCATCCGAATGCTCCACGGTCACAGTAGACAGGATTTCAATCTTACTTTCCATGGTCTATACCTCCAGTGCAAAAACAAAAATTGTAACTTATATCACAGCCGCAAACGGCCACAATAAAAGTACAGACAACGACATGTTGTTTTATGTACCCATTATAACAGCATCATGATCATTTAGTGAAAATAAATTTTCTCCTACCCACACCATTGCCTGTGCGCTCACACAGGCTTTTTTACGTTCTGCTGTTTTTCCAGCCTGCGATTTTTTTGTGCAGGCGGGCCATTGGCTCAACCGAAACTTCAATGTCAGGAAGTGAATCAATGAAATGTCTTCCATACTTCGCTTCAATGATTCTTTTGTCAAAGACAAACAGGAGGCCTTTGTCGTTTTCTGTACGGATGAGGCGTCCAAATCCCTGTTTGAATTTCAGCACTGCCTCAGGAAGCGAATAATGGTAAAAGGCATTCTTTCCTTCTTTCGTCAGCTGTTCGCATTTGGCTGCTGTTCTGGGATCATCAGGCGGAGAAAACGGCAGCCTGACAATCACAAGCGTTGTCAGTTCATCGCCTGGAAAGTCCATTCCTTCCCAGAACGTGCTCGTTCCCAGAAGAATAGCCTTTTCAAACTGACGGAAGTTTTTAGTCAGCTTCGTAATGCTTCCGCCACCCTGGCCCATGATGACAAAATCATCCAGGCTCTGATCATTTTTAAGCAGCTGCTGCGTTTTTTTAAGCATATCATAGGCATTGAACAAGATAAGAAGCTTTCCTGACGCAGCTTTGGCTATTTCAGAAACCCTGCAGGCGATTGCTTCAGTATACTCATCAAGCGTAACATGCTGGACAGACGGGAAATCTGATGGAATCATCAGCATGGCCTGCTTCTTATAATCAAAAGGTGAGTCAATTTTGTGGACCAAAGGATAGAAATCGCTTAGCCCAAGCTCAGAAATCATATAATCAAAAGTCCCGTTTACAGTGAGAGTGGCCGATGTAAGAACAGCGCTCTTCATACTGGCGAAAAATCCGTCAGCCAGCTGATCAGAAACAGAAACAGGCTGTGAATACACACTTACCGCATTTCTCGCTCCCCTGGACTCTATCTCAATCCACTTCACTTCTCCCGGGCTGTCCTTAAAGAAAAGGGAATCTAGGCTGTCATATGCAGCCTTAAACCGGTCAAGCACTTCCCAGTATTCATAAAGATCGAACGATTCTTCTCGTTCTTCCAGTCTGCTGAAGACACCCTTCTGTTTATTCATGATGGACATCATATCATGAAGCTGAAATTTCACTCTTGCTGCAAGCTCTAAAATGGCCAGCCATTTTCTGCTTTTTTTCTCATCATGACTGAAGCGGCAGGCAATCCTGTTTGATGAAGAGTCCTTTTGGTTCTGCAGCACATAGCTGTGCAGGGTTGTAAACAGAAGCTGATTGTCTTCTGCAAGCTGCTTTAGAATCGCATCGATTTCAAGAAACGGTTCACTCCATTTCTTTTTGCTGAAAAGCTGCTGCGTTTTGCGGAGCAGACCGTCTGTATAAAGGTTGCCCAGCTGATTTGTCAGGGCTTGAAGCGTCAGGTAATGAATTCTTTTCCCTAAATGCTCACTTGCTGTCCGCTCAAAATGATGCGCCTCATCAATGACGACTTCCTCGATGCCTTCAAGCATGTCTGAGGAAGAAGAAACGGCTGAGAGCAAAAGCGAATGATTCGTCATAATCACATCAGCCTGATTTGCCCGCTTATAGGCTCTCGTATAGAAACAGCGTTCCTTCCAAGGATTTGACGCGGACCCCGACAGCTTCGGGTCGTAGTGGAGCCTTTGCCATAGGAGTTTCCCGCCAGAAGGCAGATTGAGTTCATCCACATCTCCTGTTTCGGTCTCGGTCAGCCAGATAAGCAGCTGCGCTTTCGTCAAAAGATTATCATAATTCATATCTTCTTCATTCAGGTATTTTTCAAATTTCCGTAAGCAAAGGTAATGGGACTTCCCTTTCAGAACAGCCATTGAAAACGGCAGACCCGCTGCCTGTTTTAAAAGCGGATATTCTTTTTCCATCACCTGCTGCTGAAGGGCTGTCGTATATGTGCTGATGAGCACCCGTCTCTTTTCAGTAAGGGCATAATAGACAGCGGGAACAAGATAGCCCAATGTTTTCCCGGTTCCGGTCCCTGCTTCAATCAGACTGTGCTGATGGCTTGCAAAAGACTGATAAACCGATTTCATCATGTTTACCTGTTCACTGCGCTTTTCATATTGCACAAAGTGGGCTGCGACAGAACCATTTTCATTCATCAGCTTCTCTGCAAACGCATTGAAAGGAAGTGTTTCACTCACGGACTGATCCGGATTCTGATTGGCACAGGCCATTTTTCTGACAGCAACCGACCGGTACACCTCGATATCTCCAGCCTCTTTCAGCCTTAGCTCACTCATTGTTTCAAGCTCCTCAAGCATTTCCTCGGCATCGCTGATAAACGAAGCTGATAATCTTTTGAGGGAATGAAGAGTAACAGACGGCAAGCTTGAAAGCCTGGAGAGAATATGAATAAGCAATTCTCCCGTCACTTCCGCATCGCTGTCAGCCCTGTGAGGATTCTTGTGCTGGATCCCAAGGTCTCTGCACAGCTCAGAAAGCTTGTAGCTGTCAGCACTCGGAAAAACAATCCGGGAAAGCTCGACTGTATCTAAAATCGGCCCTGTAAACATTTGAATGCCGCACCGGTTCAATTCCTCCTGAATGAAAGAAAGGTCAAAATGAACATTATGGGCAACAAAATAAGCATCGTTCAAAAGCGATGACACTTTATCTGCAATCTCTTTAAATGCAGGGGCATGTTCCGTCATTTCTGTCGTAATGCCTGTCAGCTGTTCAATAAAAGAGGGAATCTTTTTTTTCGGATTCACGAAGCTTGAGAAGCGTTCAATGATCTTTCCTTCTTCAATGACAACGGCTGCAAGCTGTATAATCCGGTCTCCCTTTTTCGGAGAGTTCCCTGTTGTTTCCACGTCAACTACAACAAATCTTTGTTTCATCTTTGCTACACCTCAACTAACCAGGGCCCGTTTAAGCCCCATCCAAAAAACCAATATCGTTATTTTACCACTTATAATGCAAAATCCCCCAAGATTTTGGGGGATTTTTTTGAAATCGGTGCTATTTATTCATTACATGATGGTTGAAGCAGGCTCCTGGCCCAGCATCTCCACGATTTCATTGTTTTCATTCATGATGGCAACCTTCGGCTTATGTGCGCGGACTTCTTCTTCTGACATCATGGCATAAGTTAAAATTATGACAACATCACCTTCTTGAACAAGTCTTGCTGCAGCGCCGTTCAGGCAAACTGTGCCTGACCCTCTTTCCCCGGGTATAATGTAGGTTTCAAAGCGGGCTCCATTATTGTTATTTACAATCTGGACTTTCTCATTAGGAAGCATATCCACTGCATCGAGTATATCTTCATCGATTGTAATGCTGCCTACATAGTTCAAATTCGCCTCTGTCACCCTTGCACGGTGTATTTTACCCTTCATCATGGTGCGGAACATCCCTATCTCCTCCTGTATCTTTCTCTATAGCTGTAACGTAATATTATCGATTAATCTTGCCTTGCTGAATTTGACCGCTGCTGCAAGAATGATTTTTCCTTTTGCTTCCTGCAAAGGCTGCAGTTCCGGATAGGAATAAACCTCGACATAGTCAATTTCGCCGGTTGTTCTTTCCTCAATCCTCTTTTTCACAGTATCAGCTGCATGTTCCGGAGAATGGCCTGAAGCAAGCAGCCCGGCACCTTCATTCAAGGCTTTATACAGTTCAGGCGCCTGTTCTCTTTCTTCTTCAAGCAGATAAACATTGCGAGAACTTTTGGCTAGTCCGTCCGGTTCTCTGACCGTTTCAACCGGTACAAGCTCAACAGGGAAATGAAAATCTTCAATCAGTCCGCTGATCACCGCAACCTGCTGAGCATCCTTCATTCCAAAATAGGCCCGGTCCGGCTGAACAAGATGAAACAGCTTCGTCAGGACAGCTGCTACACCGTCAAAATGCCCGGGTCTGGATTTGCCGCATAAAACATTCGTGCGCTTCACTGCTTTCATGGAAATGGACGGTTCATGAGGGTACATTTCGTCTGCAGAGGGAGCAAACAAATAGTCTGCGCCCTCTTCCTTTGTCAATATTGCATCCCGCTCCAAGTTGCGGGGATACGAATCAAAATCCTCATTTTCACCAAACTGGAGAGGATTGACAAAAATGCTGACAACAAGCAGATCGTTTTCTTCCCGTGCTTTTTTCATCAGACTTAAGTGGCCCTCGTGAAGATAGCCCATCGTTGGAACGAAGCCAATGGTACGGTTTTCTTTTTTATGATTTTTGATAATCTGCTTTAGTTCCTTTATGGTTGTGACAGTTTTCATTTTGCAGCAGTACCCCCGTACAACGCCTGTAGTTCTTCGTCTTTCATCGTGAATGTATGTTTTTCTTCAGGAAATTCTCTCTTTTTCACTTCCTGCACATAAGCAGTCAGAGCGGACTTCATCCCGCTGCCGGCATTTGTGTACTGTTTGACAAACTTTGGCACACGGTCAACGCCGTAGCCAAGAACATCGTGGTAGACAAGCACCTGTCCGTCTGTTGAGGCTCCTGCCCCAATTCCGATGACAGGAATGGATAATGTATTTGAAATTTCTGATGCAAGCTGGCGCGGAACACATTCCAGCACAAGCGCAATTGCGCCCGCTTCCTCGCACTGCTTTGCATCATGCATTAATTTTTTTGCACTTTCTGCATCTTTTGCCTGAACTTTATATCCCCCAAGCACTCCTACTGACTGCGGTGTAAGGCCAAGATGGGCAACAACCGGCACTCCTGCTGATGTAAGCGCTTCAATATTTTGGAGCACCCCATCCGCCCCTTCAAGCTTAAGAGCATGTGCCCCGCTTTGCTGCATGATCTCCGCTGCATATTTAAGGGTCTGTTCTTTTGAGACATGATAGGACATAAACGGCATGTCAGTCACGATAAACGTAGAAGGCGCCCCTCTTTTAACAGCTTTCGTGTGATGAATCATATCCGCGACTGTAACAGGCACAGTTGAATCGTATCCAAGCACGACCATGCCGAGTGAGTCACCGACTAAAATCATGTCCACACCTGATTCTTCAGCAAGCCTGGCTGAAGGATAATCGTAGGCTGTAAGCATGACGATCGGTTCATTTTCCTGCTTCATTTTGACAAAATCAAGTCTCGTTTTCATTTTTTTCCCTCCCATGTGATGCAGAGGAATTTCGGAACCAGCAAATGGCTGACCGCAAAAAAACCTTCTCCAATAGGAAGAAGGATTGATGGTCTCATCATATCTGGCTTGATATCCCTCTGTCCCAGTCCGAATTCCGGATCAAGGCAGAACTATTAAAATCTGGTTTTCATTACTTGCAGGTGCAATTCCTGAAAAAGGATACTGCCCGCCTTGAATTATACCAGAAAGTAAAAGGGGATACCAAGTATTTATGACTGGATTTCGATATCGGCAGAATAGATTTTTTCGAGCTTCCCTTCATCTGTTTCAAGAAGAAGAACGCCTTCATCATCGATTCCTGCAGCCCTGCCGCGCAGAGTTCCCTGCAAGGTTCTTGCAATCAGTTTTTTATTCAGGCTGATGGCGTAGCTTTCCCAAAGAAGCTTGACAGGTTTAAATCCGTGCGAGAGATAGCTCTTATACAGCTTTTCAAAGCGGATCATCACAGACTGTATCAGCTTTGCCCTGTCAATCTGCTGACCTGTCTCTTCAGCTAAAGATGTAGCAATATGCTGAAGTTCTTCTGGAAATTGCTCCTTCGTATGATTCACATTGATGCCGACCCCGATAATAACAGAATGCACCCTGTCAGCTTCAGCCTGCAGCTCCGTTAAGATTCCGACGGCTTTTCTGCCATTAATGAGGATATCATTCGGCCATTTAATTTCAGGTGTCAGTCCCGTGACATCTTCAATGGCCTGTATAAGGGCAACCGCCGTCAGCAATGTCAGCTGCGGGGTTTTATTGATTGGAATTTCAGGCTTCAGAATCATGCTCATCCATACGCCTGTCTGTTTGGGGGAATACCACGCTCTTGCAAGCCTGCCCCTGCCTTCTGTCTGCTGGTCGGCTACTACAAGAGTCCCTTCTAGTGCACCGTCGCCTGCCAGAGTATGGGCAATCTTTTGTGTAGAAGCCACCACTTCCTCGAAGTGGATATGCCTGCCCATGAATTCCGTTTTCAGCCCGAGCTGTATTTCATTGCCGCTGATCTTATCTGGCTTGCGGGTAATTCTATAGCCGCGTTTTCGGACCGCTTCAAGCTTATAACCCTCGCTTCGCAAGTCCTCAATGTGCTTCCAGACAGCTGTCCTTGAGCACCCGAGTGTCTCACTCAGTTTCTGTCCGGATAAAAATTCTCCATCGGCTTCTGAAAAAGCCTGAAGCAATCGCGTTCTTAATTCAGATTGCACGATTTCAACATCTCCTTAATCGCTTCCTTGCTGTTTTCTACCTGACCATTCACTACGGCAAGTTCTATTTTTTCCATATACTCACTCAGCCACGGTCCGGGATTACGGCCTTCAAAAGCCATCAAATCATTCCCGTTCACAGCAAGCTCCCTCTTTGAATGAACAGGAAGGGAATGATATCGCGCTTTGATCTCCCGGATCCTTGATTCACTGAACGAAAGACCGCTCAGCAGACAGAATACAGCTTCAGTCTGCAGCGCACACTGCAGGCCTGCCCTGTACAGGTTAACCTTTGTCCAGTCAGACTGCCTGCGCTCCTCTAAAAAGAGAAGGTTCTGCCTGATGGACCCAATTTGCCTGTTGGAAAGCTTCCATTTTTTCAGAAAAGCTTCAATGCCGCTTATTCCAATAACGTCGAGGAAGGCGGTCCAGCGCTCTTCATTCGAACTAAGGCGGTAAAAAGGAAGTTCAGCCGCTTGAAGGATCTGCTGCTTTTTCTCTTTTAAACCAGGAAGGTATTCAGTCATGCCCGTCTCTGCAATCAGCCTCATGCCTTCGCTGCATCCGCAGCCTGCAATCGTTTTTTCAAATTCGGCTGTTTTGCGTTCTGCCGATATATGCTGCAGCAGGGATATGTGACTGACAATGGCATCATGTGTGCTTTCGCTTAGAGAAAAACCGAGCTGACTGACAAAACGGACAGCTCTCATCATCCTCAGCGCGTCTTCTGAAAATCGTTCGGCAGGACTTCCCACTGTAGCTATCCGTTTTCTTTGAGCGTCTTCCCTGCCGTTAAAATAATCGATGATGCTGCCGTTCTCATCCATGGCCATGGCATTGATCGTAAAATCACGGCGTTTTAAATCTTCTTTTAGCGAGGAAACAAACGTCACTCCGCTTGGCCTGCGGTTATCCTCATAAGCCGACTCTGTCCGGAACGTTGTGATTTCGTAGTGAATTCCGTTTTCAATCACAATCACCGTGCCGTGCTCTGAGCCGATATCAACGGTTTTCTGAAAGAGCTGCTGTACTTGATCCGGTGTCGCAGATGAGGCGATATCGACATCTTTAATCGGTTTGCCGAGGAGCTGGTCTCGGACAGAACCGCCGACAAAATAAGCCTCAAAGCCGTGTTTTTTCAGCTTTGAAAGAACAGGAAGCGCCTCCTGAAATTCTCTATTCACCCTTCTCACCTGATTCCGCCAGTTGATAGTAAAGAGTTTCATACTGTTTGACAATATGGGCAGAATGAAAGGTTTCCTGTGCGATTTTGACGGATTCTTTTGACATCCGCTCATGAAGTTCATGATCCGTTAACAGCGAAATCGTTTTTTCTGCTATAGCTGAAATATCTCCTACATCGCACAGGTATCCGGAAACGCCATCCTGAACGACTTCAGGAATCCCTCCAATATTGGATGCCACACAGGGAACCCCGCATGCCATCGCTTCAAGAAGGACAAGTCCAAAGCTTTCTTTCTGTGAAAGGAGCAGCTTCACATCACTTAATGAATACAGTTCTTCAAGGTGATTCTGCTTACCAAGAAACAGAACGTCTTCGCTGATGCCCAGTTCCTTCACGAGTTTGCAGACAGACGTCATCTCAGGCCCGTCCCCTACAAGAAGAAGCTTTGACTTTACTTCTTTAGTAACGCGTGCGAATACCTTGACCACATCCTGCACCCTTTTTACCTGCCTGAAGTTTGAAACGTGAATCAGTACTTTTTCATCTTCAGCTATGCCATATTCTGCTTTCAGATGACCGACATTCTTCTTTTTGTAAATGCGTTCATCGATAAAGTTGTAGACGGTCTGTATGTCTTTCTCGGGATGGAGAAGCTCATACGTCTGATCGGCAAGTGCCTTTGACACAGCCGTCACTGCATCAGAGGCTTCTATGCCGAACTTGATCATATTGGACAGTGACAGATCATGGCCGAGAACTGTAATGTCGGTTCCGTGCAGCGTGGTAACGATTTTCAGGTGGTCACCCGTCATCTGTTTTGCAAGATGGGCGCAAATCGCGTGGGGCACCGCATAATGAACATGAAACAAGTCCAGCTCTTCCCTTTTCGCCACTTCAGCCATCTTGCTTGCGAGCGCAAGATCATAAGGAGGATGCTTGAAGACAGAGTATTGATTCACTTCCACCTCATGAAAAAAGATATTGGGATACATTTTATCAAGCCTGAAGGGTCTGCTTGTTGTGACAAAATGAATACTGTGTCCTTTTTCCGCCAGTTTTTTGCCAAGTTCCGTTGCCACTACCCCCGAACCGCCGACAGACGGATAGCAGGTAATGCCGATTTTCAACTTTTTCATAGTTGTTCACCGAGCAGGTCCTTATCAAGCAATAGAGGTGACCTTGAGAAAAATCCCTCTGCATAAGTGACTCCCGCTTCTTTCCCAAACAGCCGCTCCCGGCTTTCAACACTTTCTATGTATCCGTTCGTAAGGGGTGTATCAACGGATGATTCACCCTTGATGAACTGGCTTTCGTACGCTTTCAGACTCAATCGCTTTTTCTCCATCGTACCGGTTACATCAACAACAAAATCCGGCTTGTGAAAACCGTTGATCATATAAAAATAGACGCGGTTCACTCTGTGAGGTGCCTGAGATTTTGAATCACGGACATTTTTAACAGCTGCAGAAAAGCTTGCTTCCTCTACAAGGTTTGCACAATTCCCGTGATCAGGATGACGGTCCTGAAACCATGGTGCAAATACGAGCTTAGGTTTATACTGCCTGATAACCGTTATAATCTTATCTATGTATTGTTCGTTCATATAAAGTCCTCTGTCAGGGAGGTCAAGGAAAATCCGTTCCTGCAGACCGAGTATGTCTGAAGCAAGCTGCGCCTCTTTTTTCCTGACTGCGACCGTTCCGTTTGAAGACAGTTCTGCCTCCGTTAAATCGCAGATTCCCACTCTGTACCCCTGCTCTGCATATTTAGCGAGAGTTCCCCCCATCCCGATTTCGGCATCATCGGGATGGGCTCCGAATGCAAGGATATCAAGGTTATTCTTTTCCATAGTCATCATCAATTTCTTTGTCATTTACAATTGCTCTCCATTTCAAATCACCGCGCTCCAGTCCATGTATCAGAATTTCTGCTGTTCCCATATTCGTTGCAAGCGGAACCGCATAAACATCGCACAGCCGGATTAAAGCGGACACATCAGGCTCATGAGGCTGGGCAGTCAGAGGATCACGGAAGAAAATGACCATGTCCATCGCATTGTTTGCGATGCATGCGCCAATTTCCTGATCACCGCCAAGCGGCCCTGACTGGAATCTGTGGATTTCAAGGCCTGTCGCCTCTGTTACTTTGAAGCCTGTTGTTCCGGTCGCATAAAGTTTATGTTTTCCAAGGATGCCTTTGTAGGCCAGTGCAAACTGAATAAGATCATTTTTTTTCTTATCATGAGCTATGAGTGCAATATTCATCTGACATTCCCCTTTAGTCGATTAAATTTTCAAGGCCGTATACAAGAAGATCCAGCTTCATCACCTGTTCGACGCACAGTTTAACACCCGACATAAACGATGCCCGGTTAAATGAATCGTGGCGGATGGAAAGTGTCTGCCCGTCTCCCCCGAACAGCACTTCCTGATGGGCAACAAGCCCCGGAAGCCGGATGCTGTGTACGTGAATCCCCTTGTAATTGGCACCGCGGGCTCCTTCTAATGTCTCTTTCTCATCCGGATGTCCCTGTTCTTTCTCTTCTCTGACAGCAGAAATCATTTCCGCCGTTTTCAAACCAGTCCCGGAAGGTGCATCCAGCTTCTGATCGTGGTGCATCTCAAGAATTTCTACATCCGTAAAATACTTGGCGGCCATTTGTGAAAATTTCATCATTAAGATGGCGCCGACTGCAAAGTTTGGGGCAATAATGGCGCCAATGCCTTTTTCTTCTGTCAGCTCCTCGAGTTCTTTCAGGTCAGTATCTGAAAAACCGGTTGTGCCGACTACAGGTCTCACACCATATTCAAGAGCTTTCTTCGTATGAATCTTCCCGATCTCAGGTGTGGTTAAATCAATAAGCACATCAGGCTTTGTTTCCTGAAAGCATACTTCTATATCCGTATAAATCGGTGCATCGCTTTTGAAATCACCGGCTTCTTTCAGCGTTTGGCCCCCGAACTTATGATCGACTGCTCCTACGAGAGTAAAGTGCGGCGTTTCTTCTGCAAGCTTAACTGCCTCTTTTCCCATTCTTCCTCTTGGCCCTGCAATAACAACTTTAATCTGTTCCATAGCGGTTTCTCCTTATGACTCTTTTTTTGTCCAGCGGTCTTTATCTCTTGTTGTGAATTTTTTCATGACAAGATTATGCGCTTCTTCCAGATCGATTTGAAGAGAATTGGCAAGGCAGATCAGCACAAACAGAATATCTCCTGCTTCCTCTTCGATCTTCTTTTCTTTTTCTGAATCCTTTTTTGGCTTTTCGCCGTATGTATGGTTTATTTCCCTTGCAAGCTCTCCCATTTCTTCGGTCAGCCTTGCCATCATCGCAAGCGGGCTGAAATATCCCTCTTTAAACTGGCCGATGTACTCATCAACTTCTTTTTGAAGGTCTTTCATTGTCTTTTGGCTCATAAGATCACCTCTTTATTCTTCTTCATGTTAGCGGGTTCAGGACATTTTGACAAATTTTCCGGCTTGCAAAAAAGGCGTGATTGCACCTTTTCTTTCCATCATCTATACTATTATCGCAAAGTACATAGAAAAGAGGATGATCGACATCATGTTTCTTCAATTGAAAATACGGAATATTTTCTTTATTTTACTCGGTTCAGCGATTTTTGCATTCGGACTAGTTCATTTTAACATGCAGAACAATCTCGCTGAAGGCGGATTTACCGGAATAACCCTTCTTTTATACTTTCTTTTTAACATTGACCCCTCGATATCCAACCTGGTGCTGAACATCCCGATCTTTTTCATCGGATGGAAATTACTCGGCAGGACGACCTTTCTCTATACCATCATCGGTACGGTCGCACTGTCTGTCTTCCTTTGGCTTTTCCAGCGGTTTCAGATCTTCATGCCGCTTAAAGATGACTTGACCCTTGCAGCATTATTTGCAGGTGTTTTTATCGGAGTCGGCCTTGGGATCATTTTCAGATACGGCGGCACGACCGGCGGTGTTGATATCATTGCAAGACTGGTACATAAATACAAAGGCATCAGCATGGGAAAAACGATGTTCATCTTTGACTTTGTCGTCATTACCCTTTCCCTCATTACCTACTTATCCTATAAAGAAGCAATGTATACCCTTGTTGCCGTCTTTATTGGCGCAAGAGTGATCGACTTTATGCAGGAAGGGGCCTATGCAGCTAAAGGAGCGACAATCATTTCGGAGAAAAACGAAGAAATCGCAGAAAAGATCATGCAGGAGATGGACCGCGGCGTCACGACTCTAAAAGGAATGGGATCCTATACAAAAATGGACCGGAACATTCTTTACTGCGTAGTGGCAAAAAATGAAATCGTCCGCCTCAAAGCCGTCATCACATCCGTCGACCCCCACGCATTCGTGGCAGTCAGCGACGTCCATGACGTCTTAGGAGAAGGGTTTACGCTCGATGCGGATAAGAATCCTATTCAACGCTAGAAGAGCGGAATCGCCCGTTTAGCTCCGGGAGTCAGATAAGGAAATGGCGGTGAAGGCGCTTTTTGCCTTTGCCGACAGTTCCGTTCTGGCAGAGGAGTTGGGCGATGGAGCTGGACAACAAGAAAAGCGGAATCAGCCGTTTAGCTCCGCCAACTTCAAATAAAACAAACAAGAGGCCTCGCTCACGAGGCCTCTTACTTGTTAAAGTCACGTTCTCTATTCATTTTGTCTTTCTCGCCTTTGTACTTTCTCCAGCCTGTATAAGAAAGCGCCATAAAGATAATGCTTCCGGTAGAAATCATGACCCACCATAGAGACGGATCCGCTTCATCTTCTTTTACCCTCTCAAATAAGTTCTGCAAGTCTTCCTCCATCAATGTCAGCTGATTCACCTGTGATTCTACAGGAATTTCTGCAAAGAATGAATCTTCCACCACAGACTTGTGAGCTTCAATTCTCTTAAGCTGCTCAGACTCAAGATCCATCAGCATGCTGGGATAAACCGTTTCATAAAGAGAGACAAATTCCTCCCAGTTTTGTTCAAAAGCCTGATTATTTCCGTCTTTCACACCATCTTTCACTTGTGTGAAGGCACTCATAACAGGCGCTTCCATTGAACTCCACAGCGGCTGATGCTCTGATGCAGCTGCATCAACAACCAGCCTGAGGCGGATCAGGGCTCTTACTTTTTGATCAGGCGAGGCCCCTGTTTCCTGCAGCTTGTCGACAGCCGTCTGCTGAGAAGCTGAAATTGTACGGATTTCTGCAGCTGAAACGTCGTTATTTCCCTTTATGGATTTCTCGAATTCCCTGCCAAAATAATTGACGAGCTGAAGCGATTCTTCAAACCGGTTCTGTTTTGTCAGCTGAAGTGCTGTATCCGTCAGTTTATTTAAATCATCCCAGCTGCTGTCCATGTGCCCTGCACGATGATCAGCCAGTGAATAAAACGGCAGAGCAAGCGCCATGATCATAAAAACTGCCATTGCGGCTATTCGTTTTTTCATCCTTGTCCCTCCCACAGCTTCTACTTAAAACTATGAAAAAGTGGACAAGGATAGACCTTATTTTTCAGATAAAAGAAAATCTATTTCAAGAGGTCCAGCTTATACGAATCTTTTCTCACCACAAAATAATAAGCAAGATAAATAGAGAAAAGACTAAGCCAGAAAGTAAAATACCCGATCTCAGGCAAATAGTTCATCAAAACACTGTACTTCGGCATTTGCCCAAACACATAATCAATGATTTCATTATGCAGTGTCCAAACAGCAGCTGCCGCAAGATGCCAGGCTTTGAACCTGTAAAACGGTGCATAAAGCAGCCCCTGAACGGCCATGCCTAGATGAGACAATATCAGCATATAGCCGACAGGGTCCAATACCCCTGTTTCATTCAAGACGAGCAAATTCATGACAACCGCCCATATGCCATATTTAAACAGCGTAATTATGGCAAGAGCTTCAATTAAAGGGAAATTCCTTTTAAAAAGAAAGCCGAGCATGACAATCGTAAAAAAAAGACTTGCCGTCGGGCTGTCAGGTACAAACGGCAGAAAGATGGCCGGCGTTTCGTACAGCTGATATCTGTACCAGTAATACCCGTAGAGGGTCCCAAATAAGTTGACAGTAAACATCAAAAAAAGAAAAGGCTGTCTTACAAGCAGATAGTGCATCCATCTCATAATGGTTTCAACTTCCTTTATATGTAGTTCACAACGCAGAAAAAAGCTGACATTTTGTCAGCTTTTTCTGATTATTTTGCAGTAACACTGGAGACAAACTCAGAAAGCACTTTCAATTCTTCATCTGTTCCCTTGAAGATGCCAGCAGGCATGCCGCCCTGGCCTTCAACTGCGATTTTGGCAACCTCTTCAGGACTTAAACCAGTATCAACCAGTGAAGGACCGGCTGCGCCTCCGGCTAAATTGTCGCCGTGACAGGAAACGCATGTTTGTTCAGTGAAGATTTTGTAGCCTTCTGATTCTTTGTCAATTTCAGCTTCTGCTTTGATTTTCCCTTGTTCAGCAGCTGCTTCCCAGTCGTGAGTTGCAACAGATTCCCACGTCAGGAAAATCGTTGCCGCTACGCCTAGAAGCATCATTCCGACTGCAACAGGGCGTTTTGAAGGTTTGCGCTCAGGCCCGCGGTCAATAAACGGTGCAAGAAGCAGTGCACCAAATGCAAGACCCGGCATGATAAATGCGCCAATTACTGTGTATGGTCCTGCAGCATATGTGTACTTGAGCAATTGGTATAAGAATAAGAAATACCAGTCAGGCAATGGAATATATCCAGTGTCCGTCGGATCTGCAACACGTTCAAGCGGCGACGGATGCGCCACAGTCAAACACAGGAACCCAATCAGGAACACAGCTCCAACCAGCCATTCTTTTAATAAGAAGTTCGGCCAGAACGCTTCCGTTTTACCCGGGAATTCTGAATAGTCTTTTGGAATATTCGGTTTTCTTTCAGCTGGAACACGAGAGTCTCCAACAAATTTCATCCCTTTTCCGCGATGCATGATTTCCCCTCCTTCTTTGGCAGTTCCGCATATAGATGCGGCTGATCATCATTTGAATTTTACAGAGGTCCGGATATACCCTGTTTGCGGATCATGATAAAGTGAGCCCCCATTAAACCAAACAGCGCTGCTGGAAGGAAGAACACATGAATCGCAAAGAAACGGGTCAGTGTCTGTGCACCGACGATTTCCGGATGGCCGGCAAGCAATGTTTTAACTTGAGTACCAATCAGCGGCGTTGCCTCAGCGATTTGAAGACCAACTTTTGTCGCAAATAGCGCTTTCATATCCCAAGGCAATAAATAGCCCGTAAATCCAAGACCAAGCATTACGAAGAAAATCAGTACGCCGACAACCCAGTTAAGTTCGCGCGGTTTCTTATACGCACCCTGGAAGAATACGCGGAGAGTATGTAGGAACATCATGACGATTACAAGACTTGCTCCCCAGTGATGCATGCCGCGGACAATTTGGCCGAAAGCGACTTCATTTTGAAGATAATAAACAGATTCCCATGCATTTTTAATGTCGGGAACATAATACATTGTCAGGAACATGCCTGATAATACCTGAATAACGGTTACAAAGAACGTCAGTCCGCCAAAGCAGTATACGAAAGCTGAAAAATGGTGTGCCGGATTTACATGCTCTGGCACTTCATGGTCAGCGATGTCTCTCCACATAGGCGTAATATCGAGCCGTTCATCAACCCAGTCATAAATTTTGTTTAACACTTATTACGCCTCCTTTCGCGGTTTAGCCGAACCAAGATACAGGAATCCATCCTTCACTTCACTTTTGTATACATCAAGCGGAGCAAGCGGCGGTGTACCAGGAACATTCGTGCCGTCTTTTTCATACAGTCCGTAGTGGCATGGACAGAAGAATTTGTTTGGATTCGATGGATCACTGTTCCAGTTAACTGTACATCCCAAGTGTTTGCAGACAGGAGAAAGCGCTATAATATCCCCATTGTCGTTTTTGTAGACCCATGCAGCCCTAGGCTCTTCCGATTTGTGCCAAGCATCAACCTGTTTAATTTTAAAGTTAAAACGGGTTGGTTCATTTGTAATTTCATCTACACTGACAACCTGGACAAGATCCTGTTCTTCGACCTTTCCGAGTACTGGATCAAGCGCAAAACGGACCATAGGCATAAGCATACCCGCAGCCATGAAACCGCCTACACCAGTAAGTGTATAGTTGAGAAATTGCCGTCTTGATACCCGATGTTTTTTCTCGCTCATCATTTTCCCCCCTCTATCTTAAGCTGAAGTCCGTCAGGACATACGATAAAACCATATAAAACTAGGACAATCTCATGATATATCAATCTTCCAGTAAGGTCAATATTATCCTTTTTTGGAACTTAATAAATATGTAAGGGTTTTTATTTCCCTCTCCAAAATTGTAAGAAAATGTTCATAATTTGGCTGACCTGATCCTCAACCATTTTTCTTTTCAGCGATTCATCCATATGCTCCATAGGGACCGGCGGGAGGTAAATGACTTTTCCATTTGCAAAATTCTCTTTTGTTTTCCAATAAGGATCACTTGTCATAAAAAAGATATGGCTGAAGCTCTTTTCAAGCTCACTGTACCATTGCTGCACCGTGTTTTCTGCATTTTCAGCTGCCTCTTTCAAATAAGAGACAGGAGGCATGAGGAAAACTCTTCCTTTAAGCTGCCTTTCAAGGTCTTCAGAAATCAGCAAAGCATATTCACCCTCTGCAGCAGCATGCTTCAGGCCTGTCCCGAAATCGGCCTGGATGAGGGGCACGACTGCCGTATCAACATAATCTGCCGACTCCAGATAGGACGCTGCGTCTCCGGCTGTCCATTTCATTCATTTCAGCTCCTTCAAGTTGTGATGCTTCTCATTATATAGGTTTTGCAGGAATCGGAAAAGAAGATTTAGAATCTGTACGTTTCTTTGAGACCTTTGATCTTAGGTCAGGATGGAAATAAATGAAGGAGGCAGGCTGTCAGTTAGGAGGAAGCTGGAAATTTTCTAGTAAACACACGTTTCCTGCAAGTAACAGACCTGCTTTTTCAAATAAAAGAGGCATTCTTGCAAGTATTCCGCTATATCCTGCAAGTAACGGACTTGCTGAAATCCACGATCCCCGTTTTAAAGCGTTGCATGCTCAGGAACCTCTTCCACACAGCAAAAAAAGTGCCCCTGCATAAAATCAGGGACACCTATCATTCGTTTCGCAAGTCTTATTGAACAGCGCGCTTAACAAAACGCCTTTTCAGCATCCAGCCGCTGATGCCGGCTGCAAGCAGCACGATTCCGATAAGCATGATGCTGTAGGACGCTGTAGCTGTTGCAGGAAGTCCTTTTCCTGCACCGGGAGCTGAAGTGCTGTCTGGTGAGGCGCTTCCGCCGGCAGCATCTCCTCCTTTAGCTGGGGGTGTCCCCTGTTCATCCTTATCATGGGGCTGAGCGGCACCGTCAGGTTTTTCGTCTTTTCCTGGAGGTTTTGGCTGACTGTTTTTTTCAGCCAGAATAAAGGTGCCTCCAGCTTCCCGTTCAGGAAGGTCTGCTGTCACTTTTCCGCCTGCAGAAACTTTGTATTCTTTTCCGCTGTACAGATCGATCACTTTCGTGTTCTTTTTAAACGGAACAGATACTGTTACTTTTTGAGCTGTTTCTGTTGTATTCAGTCCGACTGCAACAGATTGTTTGCCGTATGTTCTGATGAACACGAGGTAGCCCTCATTGTTGCTGCCCCCGATTTTTGCGCGGGTTCCTTTTGAGAAGACCTTTGAGTAGTCTTTACGGATGTTCAGCAGCTTCTGATAGTGTGTTAACAGGTCATTATTCTCTGTTTTGTCCCAGGCAAAATCGTACCGGTTTTCATTAAATTCGCCTTTGTCCATGTCCCCGGCATGCTTGCCTGTCTGTCCGATTTCCTCCCCGTAATAAACGACCGGCTGTCCTTTTGCCGTAATCTGAAGGGCTGCAGCAATTTTCTGCTTGCTGATGTCACCGCCTGCATGAGTCAGAAGGAATCCATCCTCATCGTGGCTGCTGAGAAATTGTCCCATCGTGGCAGAGCTTGTCATGTTTGCATTGCGTTCTTCCAGTCTTGCTTCTACTGCTTCTACATCACCGTTGATGAAATCTCTCGCATCATATTTAAAGTTGAAATCAAGCAGAGAATCCATCTGGCCGCTGTCAAGATAACCACCGGTGTTGCCGATGCTGCCTCCGTAATATTCACCGATCAGTTTAAAATCAGGATTGATTTTCGCAAGTTCATTTTTAAACATTTTCCACGTTGTATCCTCGACATGTTTGACTGTATCTACACGGAAATAGTCAATAGCGTTGCCTTTTTCCGTCCTGTGAGCAGCCCAGGCTGTCTGCCAGTCAATCATCTGTTTGCGGACAGCAGGGTCTTCCGTTATCAAATCCGGCAGGCCGGCAAGCTCGCCTTTAATGACGTCAGTCCCGCCGCTGCGGAGCATGCCGCTGAAACGGTTTCTGTCCTCATCTGTCGGATAGTTAGAGATTCCCGTATTTCCTGCATCCGTCTCTTTTAAACCGTATCCTGTATGGTTAAGAACGACATCAACCATAATTTTGATGTTTTTTTCATGAGCTTTGTCCAGAAGTTCATTCAGGTCATCCATTGAGCCCAGATGTTCATCAAGCTTTGAGAAATCCTTTGCCCAGTAACCATGATAGCCGTACTGATGCCCGTTCTTGTCATGGCGCAGGTCCCAGTCAATGTTGTCAACGACAGGAGTAATCCAGATCGTGTTGATGCCAAGGTCTTCAAGGTAATCAAGCTTTTGAGTGATACCTTTAAAATCACCGCCGTGATACGTTTCAAGATGGCTCGTGTCGTAGCCTTCCCCGTTTGGATCGTTGTTTGTTTTGTCTCCGTCATTAAAACGGTCTGTCAGCATAAAATAAATTCTTGCCTCATCCCAGTCAAAATCGCCTTTTCCTTTTGAAACGCGGGTTTTAACTGTGATAGATGCCGTCTTAGTATGTTTATTCCCGTATTGGTCAACAGCAGTCACAGGAATTTGTTTTTCACCTGCCGTCACGGTATCTGCAACTGAGAGAGATGTTTCCATAAGCTGCGGATCAATTTTCAGCGCCTTTGGTCCGCCGAGTGCGGAAACGTCAGCTGTCAGCTCGGTAAATTCAACCTCCTGATCTGTTTCAACATCAAGGCTCAGCATCGCATTTTGATTAGAGGTTACTGCCTTCGGAGAAACAGACAGTTTCATGGATACATCAGGCACGATGTAGTCTACAGATGATTTTTCATAGTACGGATCTCTTACTTCTGTTTCTGTCCCATTGACAGTGACCAAATAACTGTAGTCATACGTACCTTCTCCAGGCAGGGCAACTGTATGGGAAAAGTACTCGTTTTTCTCGTCATAGGCCATTTCGTATTTCTTGCCTGCAACTTTAAGGCTCACTTTCTCAACCGTGTCCATTGCATTATCTGCAAACAGCTCGGGATCTCTGTAAAAGAAGGTTGCTTTTCCTTCTGACAAAACAGGACCTTTTACGGCCGGAACAGTATGAAAGTCACCTTTCCCGCTTTCAACAACGACCTTTGTGAGAGCTTGTCCCGCTTCTGCAGTGATGTATCTGTCCCCGTCATATGGATCTTTAACAGCCCAGTCCTGGCCTTTTCTGATGACAAAACCGACTGGCGTTGCATCTGAGCTGATTTCAAATTTCGAGACAGCACCTTGTTCTGTTATGTCAGAAAACAGCTTTTCGCCGTCCTGCAGTCCGGTCTGCCAGGTCCAGATGTTCCAGT
The DNA here is from genome assembly GCF_016839225.1 of Metabacillus sp. cB07. NCBI lineage: Bacteria > Bacillati > Bacillota > Bacilli > Caryophanales > Bacillaceae > Metabacillus > Metabacillus sp. cB07. Next base: position 2,508,887 of record NZ_CP069296.1, read on the forward strand.
CCGCGTAGTCTGCGTCCTCCCTGACATAAGTAAATTGAATAAATCTTTTAGCAGGTTCAATCATGTTTGAAGTTGCAAATGAAAGAACAAAATCCTCCTGCAGATATGAATTAGTGGATTGTCCCTTTACAGCATCTTTTTTTACTGTCAGTGTGTAGGACTGTCCTTTTTTCAGCTGCTCTGCTTTGATGCTGAGCTGATTTCCTTCTGCTTTTAAAGCAGCCGGCACATCCCCGCCGTCTTTTTCTGACAGAGTTACTGCATCCTGCTTCTCAACAGCCACGTTTTCATTGAATGTAACAATCAGCGGGGCTTCAGGCTTAAATTCAGCGTCCCCCTCAGCAGGCGTTGAAGAAAGGACCTCCAGCTGAGCAGCTTCCTCCACTCCGCCTATTGTGTAGCTGCTGCTGTATACTGCCTGGCTGTTTGGGTTTCCTGATTCATTCCAGGTGCCGGCAAGAACATTCCCTTCGGCTTCGGGACTTACATCAAATGCACCATGCTCCGCCGGATTGTTTCCGCTTAAAACGGCAATGGCCCTGATCGAGTCATCATTTTTCAGGCGGAGCTCGCTGAGCGGAATTTTTCCTTCAAAGCCTTTCGTGCGATCAGCTGCGAATTGTGCTCCTTTGCTATTTTCCCAGGTTGACAGCTTGGGAGCTGCCAGATCCTCCGAGCTGTATAGAGCAGCTCCGGCAAGTTCATTGTCATTTTTTATTCTGACAGTAATGTGAAACTGCGGCTTAGCTTCTGTGCCTCCAAAGTGAAAAGGAGCTCCCCATGGATTGCCTTCTATTTTTGAATCTTCTTCATTCACATTCAGTGCAAGGTTTAAAAACATCCCGTCGCTTCCCCAATTCGGAACATTTTTTGCTTCTGTCCAAAAATAGAGATACCTGCTGTCGTTCGTTATATGCAGATCTCCAATCTGAAACCCCTCATATCCCGGTGTTTCAGATGATGCAAGCGGTTGCATTTCAGACCAGTCTTCTCCGCTTCCGTCAACCTTTATTGCAGCCGGTGCCGAAGCGGCAAATCCCTGCCACGTTCCAAGCACACTGCTCGCGAGAAGGACCAGTATGGCTACAGCCGCCGTCCATCTCCCCCATTTGTTCCTCATTCCATTTCCCCCTTTGGCATATAAAGAAATCGGCTGCACTCGAGACCAATGCCTGTCTATGTAAACGATTTCATCAACACCCTTATTTTGTCACGGTTCGACCGAAAAATCAATTGAAAATTCTGAAAAAAATAAGCTGAAAAGCCTAAAAAAAAGAAACCTCCTTTTCTGAAGGTTTCTTCTCAAAAGCTGCAGTTACGGCAGCGGGCAAGCTTATCTGAGGCATTTCAATTTGTCTGTCAAATGGTTGAATGCTTCTTTATCCTGGCGGTCAAGGGCATCATCAATCATTTGAAGGAGTTTTTCTTTTTGGAACGTCTGAATGGATTCTTCAAGAATTCTCTCAGCCACTACACGGTCTTTTTCATTAATGTTGAGGTGCTTTGGCATAAACGGGTTTGCCTCAAGCACGGCTGCGTAATTCGGAGACTGATAAGATGAGCGGAAATTGAGCTGGATATACAGATCCTCGTCTTTATTTAATCGAATGTCATGGAACGATTTTTCGGCATCCGTTGTCATGACATTTTCTTTGTAAAAACGAAACGGCACTTCCTCTACACAGTGGGTCGACATGATAATTCCGCGGGGACAATACTGTGCCTGCTCGACAAAATGCACTTTTTCCATCAGAGTATCATGACTCATCAAATAATTCAGAATCCATACACATTCTCGTCTTTTCAGCTGATAATGATTTAAAAACCACCTGATAAAATCCTTCTTCTCAATGACAGATACAGGGGCCATCATATGCATTTCCCTCCTCTGCTAACTGTAGATTCTTACTTTAAAAGTTCAACAGATCCCAGGTGAATTCCTTCCGGCCGAGTGTTAAAAATCATCTTCTAATTGCATCAAAATCTCTTCGATTTCGACATTCGCAGGGTCATGCGTTAAAGCCCTGCTGAACATCTCCCTTGCAGCTGTCCGGTTTCCGTCCTCAAGCAGATAATGCCCGTACTCCATTAAAAAGTCTGGTTCTTCCTTGAAGAAATTATATGCTCGCTGGTAATGGTTTAATGCATCCGAATATTGTTCTGTTTCATGATAGGCGCGTGCAAGCTTCCGGTCATATTCAGGATCTTCTTCGCCGTACCTCATGACCTCTTTCAGACAGTCGATGACCTCTTCATAAAGCTGTTCCTGCATGTAGATATTCGTCAGGGTGATTGTCGCTTCCACATGACCCGGATCAATGGCAATCGCCTGCTGGAGCAAAGCTTTGGCTTCATCCGGCTGATTGTTTTTAAGCGCCGTTTTTCCGCCGTATACATACAGCTCTTTATTGTATTCATCTACTTTAAGTCCATCTTTTACAGCTTGGAGGCTTTCCCCGAGCATTCCTTCAGCCTCATAGGCCTTTGCAAGGAAAAGATAGAGGGATGTATATTCATGATCCAGTTCTTTCAGCTTCAGAAACTGCTCAATCGCTGTCTTCGGATAATTCGCCTGAAGGGCGGTAAACCCGTAGCCAAACAGGGTGTGCAGATCAACCTGCTCATCTGCTGCTTTTTCGTAAAAAGGCAGAGCCTCTTCAAATTCGCCGCTTGCGCTGATCGATTCTGCCAATCTCTGATAAACGTTTACACCTGTGACGGTACTGTGTTCCTTAAGCACGTCTTTGAAAAAAGGAATGGCTTTATGGTAATGCCCCTGATGAAAATAAAGCTCTCCGAGTGCAAAATCGATAATCGGCTCATCAGGCACTAATTTTTTTGCTGCTTGGAGCTTTTGTTCGCTTACTTCGTTCAGACCCTGCATCTGGTAAAGGTCTGCTGAGAGAATCAATGCCTGTACATAAGCAGGATCCGTCTCCGGAATGGTATTCAGGAGGTCGATTGCTTTTTCTTCCTGATCCATGTCGATATAGATTTCTGCAAGAAATACGGTTACTTCAGACTCTTCAGGATAGAGAAGATGCATATCTTCCATAATCGAAAGTGCCTGATCTGTATTCCCCCACTGATAATATTTTTCTGCAAGCAGAAATTTTTCTTCATCGTGCAGTTTGTTTTCGAGACCGGAAAGCTTAGCAAGCCCTTCCTGGACCTGTCCCGATTCAACCAGTTGAATTGCTTCGGATAATGTGTTGTTCACCTTTAACGCCCTTTCCATTCCAGTTACGGAACAGCCTGAGCAGCAAACCTGCCTGACATGGCCACGGTGCGCTCTTCTCCAAAACCCGGCTTTAAAAAAATCGTTTCACCGGCTTTTTGCAGCTGTCCTTTATGAACCGTAAATTTAGGAATATGACTATGATACCCGCTTGAGGACAAATCTTCAACTGAATTGAATGCATTTCCCTCATACAGGTTATAGTCAACTTCGCCGCCGATGCGGATATCTCCTTTATCAGGAAACAGGCCGATTTTCATCAGGAGGTTTTTATCTAGAATAGTATGCTCGGGCGGGCAGGCAGCACTTGCTGAGAAGCGGTGTTTTTTCATCAGGGCTTCGAACGTTTTTTGCTGTTTATCCTGCAAGGCACGATCCGGCCATTGCGGCAGAAACGTCATCGGGAAATGGTAAATGCTGCTGCGGATCCATCCCCACGGGAATCCTGCAAGATCATCCTCAGGATGAATCTCAAGGACAAGCAAAGGGATCTTCTGGCGTTTGCAGGCAATCAGCAGGGATGGAGTCAGTCTTTTGAGCGGAATGGCAGCACTGATGCAGTAATCAATTGGGGAATTAATCATCCTTTGTCTCTTTTTCCTGACTGCATCTGATAATTCACGTTCGTATTCTGCGCGGGCAACCGTAATAACGGCTGTACAACCGGATGCTATGAGCTTGTCCTTAAAAATGGGTTTGGCTTCTGAATAAGAACCGTTTATGGAGAAATCAAGCATAACATGCCCGGGTGTCATCACATACGGAGAGGCGTCCATCTTCATATAGGCCATATTTTTAACTGAAGAATGGATATAATCCATTTTGTTGTTTCTTACGAGAATGGACGTTTTTTCAGCTGCGGCATGCTTAACAATGACTGCATCTTCAATTATATAGGCCACTTCCGCTTATCCCTCCCTTGTCATCTTCTTAAGACAAGCTATGAGGAAAAAGAAGAAATTATGCCAGAAAAAATGCCTGCGGAGAATCTCCGCAGGCCGGCTATGCATCAGTCCTCAGTATTCCCAGTCAATGCACGTACATGCTCAAAGAAGGAAGGATAAGAAACATCAATCGCCTCATGCCCGTCAAGGCTCACTTCCCCGTCTGTGATCATGGCGGCGACTGCAAGCATCATGCCGATTCGGTGATCACCATGGCTTGAAACAGATGCTTGTTCAGCAGACAGCTTTTGTTTGCCGCGGATAATCATTCCGTCATCCGTCGGAATAACCTCAGCTCCAAGCTTTCCAAGCTCCTGAACGACTGTATCAATCCGGTTCGTTTCTTTCACTTTCAGTTCACTTGCATCTTTAATAATGGTTTCTCCTTCTGCCTGTGTGGCAAGCAGGGCAATAATCGGGATTTCATCAATGAGACGCGGGATCAGGTCACCTGAAATGACAGTTCCTTTTAATGAAGAAGTTGAGATTGTTAAATCCGCGACAGGCTCATGAGTGTTTGAACCTTTTTCTTCAATCGTCAAATCTGCACCCATTTTGTTTAAAACATCGATTATGCCAGTTCTCGTTGGATTTATGCCGACATTTTCAAGCGTGATCCTGCTGTTTGGAACAATTGCCCCCGCCGCAAGGAAAAACGCTGCAGATGATATATCCCCTGGCACGTCCACTTTTGCCGCTTTTAATGTCTGTCCGCCTTTGATTTCAGCAGTCAGTCCCACCTCATGCACCTCTGCACCAAATGCCCGGAGCATCCGTTCTGTGTGGTCACGTGATTTATGCGGCTCTGTTACACTTGTCAATTCCTGATTCGCCTGAAGGCCTGCAAGCAGAATGGCTGATTTCACCTGTGCGCTGGCTACAGGAGACGTATACTTCAGCCCCTTCAGTTTGCCTCCGCGGATGGAAATCGGCGTGTAATTGCCCTCCTCCCTGCCGTCAATGGAAGCGCCCATTTCTCTGAGCGGATTCGTCACCCGTGTCATGGGCCGTTTTGCAATAGATTCATCTCCAATGATGCAGGAATGGAAAGGCCGTCCTGCAAGAATGCCAAGCATTAGCCGGGTAGTTGTTCCGGAATTGCCTACATCCAGTATGCCTGAAGGCTCCTTAAGAGCATCCATTCCCTTGCCTTTTACTCTGACATGAGTCCCGTTTTGCTCAATTTCAACACCCATTTGCCTGAAGCAGGCGATTGTAGACAGACAATCCGCCCCTGCAAGGAAGTTGTCAATCACCGTCTCTCCTTCTGCCAGCGCGCCGAACATCACCGCTCTGTGTGAAATGGATTTATCTCCGGGAATAGCTATTGAGCCCTTGAGGCCTTCTGCTCTCTGCAGTTTTCTCTCGCTTTTCATACCAGCACCTCTTAACTGAAAAAAGTTTTGTAATCTGTATATTTTTCTATGCACTTCTGTGCCCGCTCACGGTCAATGTCAGTCTGAAAACTAAGTCTCAGGACACCGTATATTTCCTCGCGTGTTTCAATGATACGGATATTTGTGATGCTGATTTCCTCCATTGCAAGGTACCCTGTAATCTCAGAGATAACCCCCGGATAATCAGGGACATCGACATATAAATCATAAAAAGAAGGAATTGCGCCTTTTTCCCGCTCGGGAAGTCCATCTCTGTAGTCCTTTGCATCTTTAAAATAAGAAAAGAGAGCAAGACTGTCCAGGCCTTCTACCATATTCTTCACACGGCTCATTTCCCGTTCCCAGTCTGCAAACAGAGTGAGGAGCTTCTCCTTATTATGCAGAAGAATGTCTCTCCACATAGCGGGACTGCTTGAAGCGATTCTCGTAATGTCCCTGAAGCCTCCTGCTGCCAGTCTTTTAATAACAGGATGAGTGTCTTCAAACCGTCCAGCCTGATGAACAAGGCTTGCTGCGACGATATGGGGAAAGTGGCTGATCACTCCTGTTACCTCATCATGGACTTCGGGCGTCATTTCAATAAAATGCGCATTTGTTCCTTTTAGAATGTTCTTCAGTTTATTTAAGGAGTCCTCACTCGTAGTTTTTGCGGGAGTCAGAATATAAAACGCATTCTCAAAAAGATGCGCTCTGGCTGCCGTGACACCTGATTTATGAGAGCCTGCCATCGGATGCCCGCCGATAAAATGGACATCGCCTTTGAAGGCTGCGGCAGCACAGGCGGTGATCTTCTGCTTGGTGCTTCCCACATCTGTAATGATGACGTCTTTTTTCAATTTCATGCCGCTTAATGTCTCTATCATCGAAAGAGTTTGCTCCACCGGGGCCGCAAGAATGATTAAATCCGCTGTTTCGATGTTTTCAAACTGGCTGCCGGCTGCCTCATCTATCACGGTAAGAGTTTTGGCAATCTCAAGCTGGCTTTGATTAATATCATACCCGGTAATCCAGGCATCAGGAAATTCCTTTTTTACAGATAGAGCAATCGATCCTCCAATTAAACCGAGTCCGATCAGATGTATTCTTTTTATTGGCTGATCCATTGTTATCACCTACGGATTTTATGTATGAAGAAAGAGGTGACAGCATCACCTCTTTAGGTTAAGAAATCAATTCGGCAAGGATGCTGATGATTTCCGCGTTTTGTTCTTTTGTGCCGACAGTAATGCGGATAGAAGTCGGAAATCCGAGCGCTTTTCCTGAACGGACAATGTATCCTTTTTCAAGCAGAGCCTGGAACACTTCGTCTGAATCCCGGTTAAAATCGATCAGAATGAAATTTCCCTCAGAAGGATAATAGCTTAGGCCATGTTCTTCACTGAAGCGGTAGAATTGCTCCAGTCCCTGTTTGTTCTTTTCTCTGCACTGAAGAATAAATTCCTGGTCATCCAAAGCATGAAGAGCGGCTGCCTGTCCAAGGCGGTTTGTATTGAACGGATCTCTTGCAGGCTCAATGCTTTTGATCAGCTCACGATTGGCTGCTCCATACCCGACGCGGAGGGCGGCAAGCCCGTACGCCTTTGAAAACGTGCGGAGTATCATGACATTTTTGTATTCTTTTATGAGAGGAAGTGTTTCCGGAAAATCCTGAGCTGTCACATATTCATAGTAGGCTTCATCAAGAATGACGAGCACGTGCTGCGGCACTTTTTCAAGAAAAGCCGAAAGAGACGGTTCATTGATGTAAGTTCCCGTCGGATTATTCGGCGAGCACAGCCAGACAACCTTTGTTTCCGGGTCGATCGCAGCAAGCATCGCATCAAGATCATGGTATCCATCCGCAAGAGGAATTTCTCTGATTTCCGCTCCTTCAATCACCGCATTATGACGGTACTGAGGAAAAGTCGGCGTTGCCATCACGGTATTTGTCCCCGGTTTCAAAAACGCACGGCAAATGATCTGAACGATTTCATCTGAACCATTCCCGAAAATCAGCTCAGACTCGCTTACGTCAAGGAATGATGCCAGCTTTTCTCGCAGCATGGCGCTGTAGCCATCCGGATAGATGGCAAGCTGATTCAGTTCATTTTGGATGGCTGCCTTGGCAGCTTCTGAGCTGCCGTACGGATTTTCATTAGAGGCAAGCTTGACGATATGAGTCAGATTGTATTCTCTCTTAACTTCTTCAATGGGCTTGCCCGGCTGGTAGGGTTTTAGATTTGTAAGCTGATCTTTAATTTGCATAAGTAGACACCTCTTCTGTTTTGAACGCGAAGGAAGCCTTCGCATGCTGCTCTATGATCCGATTTCAACTTCAGCGGGCAATACAAAGGAAGCGGCTTTCTTTTGAAACTCTTCAAAAGCAGCAATCCGGGCATCCGGATCTTTGAGCTTTTGCGATAAACGTTCCACTTCTTCTATCAGGGCGCTGCCTACAACGACTCCGTCGCACGTTTTTGTCAGTTCTTCGACGTGCTGCCTTGTTGAAACGCCAAAGCCGACAAGGACAGGAACATCCGCTTCCTGTTTTACTTCTTCAAGGAAGTCAAAGATGCGCTTGTCGAATGATTTGCGCGAGCCCGTTACACCGAGTGATGAAACACAGTACAGGAAGCCTTCGGCACTTGAGACGATTTTCTTCAGGCGCCCGCTTGAAGTCGGGGCCACCATGGAAATGAACGTCACCCCATGCTGTCTGCATGCATCCCTCAAATCTCCGCTTTCTTCAAAAGGAAGGTCCGGAATCAGCAGTCCGTCGATTGTATTTTTCTCCGCTAAAGCAAAAAAGGATTCTTTTCCTAATTGTAACACAGGATTATAATACGTAAAAAGAATGATTGGAATAGTCAGACCATTTTCTCTCATTACCGGAACCAGTTCCATTGCTTTTACAATGTTCATTCCTTCTGCAAGAGATCTTTGCGATGCCCGCTGAATCACAGGTCCGTCTGCAAGCGGGTCTGAATAGGGAATGCCAAGCTCAATAGCCGAGGCGCCGGCTTTTTGAAGGGCAAGTGCAAGTCCGACGGTCGCCTCCCCGTTCGGATCACCCGCTGTGATAAACGGAACAAAAAGCTTCTTATTTTGTGAAAGCAGGTTCTGCAGGTGTGTCTTCATGCTTGCCGCCCCCTTCAAAAGAATCCATTAATGTGTGGACGTCCTTATCACCGCGTCCGGATAAACAAATCATCAGTGTTTCATCCTGTTTCATCTGTTTTGCAAGGTCAAACGCCTTTGCCAGAGCGTGTGCTGTTTCTATGGCAGGAAGAATCCCTTCCTCCTGAGCAAGGAACGTTAATGCTGATAAAGCTTCATCGTCTGTCACACTTTCATAGGAAACACGTCCTGTTAACGACAGATGGGCATGCTCAGGACCAATTCCCGGATAGTCAAGTCCGGCCGAGATGGAGTACGGCTCCGTAATCTGCCCGTGTTCATCCTGAAGGAGATACGTCAGCGAACCGTGGATGACTCCCTTCGTTCCTTTCGCAATCGTAGCTGCGTGAAGGTCAGTATCCGTCCCTTTGCCTGCTGCCTCGACACCTACAAGGTCAACTTCTTCATCAATAAAGGCAGCGAACATGCCAATCGCATTGCTTCCCCCTCCGACACATGCCACAACTTTGTCCGGAAGAGTATTCAGCCTGCTTTGAAGCTGCTCCTTTGCTTCGTCTCCTATAACTCTCTGAAACTCTCTGACCATTTGCGGATACGGATGTGGCCCTACAACGGATCCAATCATATAAAAATGGTCTTCGCAATGCTGCACCCAGTAGCGGATCGCTTCATTCGTGGCATCCTTCAGCGTTTTGTTCCCGCTGTGGACAGGAATGACCTCTGCGCCAAGCAGCTTCATCCGGAATACGTTCAGCTCCTGTCTGCTGACATCCTCCTGTCCCATGAATACTTTGCACTCGAGTCCAAACTTTGCCGCCACTGTTGCAGCCGCAACACCGTGCTGGCCTGCTCCTGTTTCAGCTATGATCTTCGTTTTGCCCATTTTTTTCGCAAGCAGCGCCTGGCCGATCGCGTTATTGATTTTATGGGCGCCTGTATGATTCAAATCCTCTCTTTTCAAGAAGATTTTTGCTCCGCCAAGCTTTTCCGACACGTTTTCTGCATAGGTCAAAGCGGTCGGGCGTCCGGAATATTCCGAAAGCAGGCGGCGGTATTCATTCATAAACCCGCTGTCTGCAATGGCTTCCTCAAATGCCTCCTGAAGTTCAGCCAGCGGCTGCATTAGCGTTTCAGGAACATATTTTCCGCCGAACTCTCCATATCTGCCAAACTCATCCGGAAATTGATACATGCTGATTCACCCTTTCTTGAAATCTTCTGAGTAATAGCTCGTCTTTTCTCTCATTCTGTTCAATGCCGCTCGAAAGATCGATTCCTCCAGGCATCATTGAAAGGAGGCTGTCAATGTTGTCAGGACCGATTCCGCCTGCAATAAACATCTTCCTGTTCATTTCTTCTGCTGCTTTTATATAGGCAGGGACACTAGACCAGTCAAAGCTCTCCCCAGTTCCGCCAAACGTTTCTTTTACTTTTGAATCTATGACAAACCCATCAGCGGATGTTTTATAGTCTCTCATAAGAGAGAGAGTATCCTCTTTATGGGGAAGGGCCTTCCAGACTTCCGCCCCGAACCTGCGCTTGATTTCGCCTGCTTGATCAGGGGTTTCGCTTCCGTGGAGCTGGATAACGTCAATCGGAAGTTCACTCAGAACGCTCTCGATTTCTTCGTTTGCTGGATTGACAAACACTGCTGCGAGCTTTTTCCCTCTCAGATCAACCTTTTGCAGCCACTCCTTTACTTCGCCCGCCTGAACCCGCCTCTTGCTTTTCGCAAAAATCAGGCCCAGATAGTCAGCGGATGAAGCCGCGGTCAGTGATAAATCATGAAGAGAGCGATTGCCGCAAATCTTAATGAGCGGCTTGTTCATTCTGTTTCACCGTAAAGCCTTTGAATGGCGGACGTCTGATTCTCTTCCCTCATCAGGGATTCTCCGACAAGAATCGCGTCAGCGCCCTTGCTTTTAACGGTTTCTACATCGCTGAATGTGAAAATACCGCTCTCGCTTACAAGAAGCGTCTCTTTAGGCACTGCCTCGCTTATTTTTTCAATTTGATGGATATCGGTTTGAAAAGTTGTAAGATCCCTGTTGTTGACTCCGAGAATCTTTGGAGTGAAGTGCGGCAGCAGTTTTTCAAGCACGGGCAGCGAATGCACTTCCACAAGGACGTCAAGATTCAGTTCACCCGCATGCACATAAAGCTCATGAAGCAATACCGGGTCAAGAGCTTCACCGATCAGGAGGACAGCATCTGCGCCAATATGGCTGGATTCAATGATCTGTTTATGATCAATGATAAAGTCCTTTCTCAAAACAGGAAGGCTGACGGCCTCTTTTATTTGAGAGATATAATCTCTATGCCCTTGAAAGAACGTTTCATCCGTCAGCACTGACAGGCAGTCTGCTCTTCCCGCTTCATATGCCTTAGCTATTTCAACAGGATGAAACGATTCTTTGATGACCCCTTTAGAGGGAGATGCCTTCTTTACTTCTGCTATTAGAGCCGGCTTTCTTTTTGATTGTTTGAGGGCACTGAAAAAAGACCGCTCTGAAACTTGCTTTCTTTCAGGTATATTCAGGGATTGAACTTCTTCCCTTTTTTTCTCAAGAATCTGATTAAGCATACTGTTCCTCCTTTTTGCGCTGAAGCCGTGCAAGCTGACGGTATGCCGTGCCATTTTCAATCGCCTGTTTAGCAGAGGCAACCCCTTCTTTCAGACTGTCTGCCTTTCCTGCAACATAAAGGGCAGCTCCGGCATTCAGTGCGACAATATCGGCTGCAGCCCCCTTTTTCCGGCCTTGGAAAACAGAAAGAATTAGTTCGGCGCTTTCAGACGGGCTTTCTACTTGAATGTCTTTTAATTCCCCTTTTTCAAGACCCATTCCCTCAGGTGTGATTTCATAGCGCGTGATGTTTCCGTTTTTCAGTTCTACCACATCCGTTATGCCAGTAATGCTGCATTCATCAAGACCGTCTCTTCCGGTCACAAGAAGAACGTGCTCGGAACCAAGCTCCCGGAGGGCATGAGCGATTTTTTCAGCATACTCCGCCGAAAAGACACCCATCACCTGACGTTTGGCATTTGCAGGGTTGGCAAGCGGACCAAGAAGGTTAAAGACCGTCCTGAATCCGATTTCCTTCCGGGGATTTACAGCATGCTTCATGGATGCATGATAAATCGGGGCGAATAAAAAGCTCATATCATAGTGATGAAGGGCTCTTTTCGCTTCTTCAGGTGAGGTTTGAATCATGATCCCGAGCTGTTCAAGCACATCTGCACTGCCGCTCTTTGACGAAACAGCGCGGTTCCCATGCTTTGCCACTTTTACGCCCATGGAGGATGCCAAAATGGCGGATGCAGTTGAAATGTTGAAGGTTGAGGCACCGTCTCCGCCTGTGCCGCACGTATCAATCACATCTTCTTTATACTCAATCCGCGTCATATGCTGCTTCATCGCTTTAGCAAACCCGACAAGTTCATCGACCGTTTCCCCGCGGAATCTGAGAATGGAAATAAAGCTTGCAATCTGACTCGGAGTTGCTTTTCCTTCCATGACCTGATTCATGGCACTCATCGCTTCCTGTTCAGACAGCGTGTGGCCTTCAATGCATTTGTTCAGCAAAGCTTTCATTCCCGTCACCCTCCTTCTGTCCGAACACTTTTTCAGCAAGCTCGATCGTTTTAATTAGCGCACTTGCTTTGTTTCTTGTTTCCTTCCACTCAAGCTCAGGCTTTGAGTCGGCAACAATTCCGGCTCCTGCCTGCACATACGCTTTTCCGCCCTGAAGAGCAATTGTTCTGATTGTGATGCAGGAATCGATATTTCCATCAAATCCAATGTAGGCTATGCAGCCGGCGTATGCATTTCTCGCTGTCGGCTCGAGCTCCTGCAGAATCTGCATGGCACGAACCTTGGGAGCACCGGACACTGTGCCGGCGGGAAAAGAGGAAAGCAGGGCATCAATCGGATGTGTGCTGCTTTTCAGCTGGCCGGTGACTTTTGAAATCAGGTGCATCACATGCGAAAAGCGTCCAAGCTCCATTAGAACAGGTGTTTTAACGGATCCGTATTCGGCCACTCTTCCTATGTCATTTCTTGCAAGATCCACCAGCATGTAATGTTCTGCTTTTTCCTTTTCATCCTGACGCAGATCTTCTTCAAGGAACAAATCTTCTTCCTCGGTTTTGCCGCGTTTTCTGGTCCCAGCAATCGGATGGATTTCCAGATATCCGTTCTGTACGTAGATCAGCCGTTCAGGAGAACTGCCGATCAGCTCAGTGCCGTCAAACTTAATATAGAACATGTAAGGGGAAGGGTTTACGACCCTGAGCATGCGGTAAAGATCAAATCCCCCTGCCGTTACAGGGATTTCAAAGCGCTGAGAAAGAACTCCCTGAAAAATATCGCCTGAACGGATATATTCTTTGATTTTCTCAACAGCTTCAAGGAAATCTTCTTTTTCAAAATTCGAAGCCACTCCCTCAAAAGAAACGGCTGCCTGATCAGTCGGCGACAGCATCAGGTCGTGAAAATCCCGCTTCTCGCCAAGCTTTGAAATCAGCTGGCTGATTTTCGCCTCTGCCATTCCGTAGACAGCTCGTATTCCCTCTTCCGATTCTTTGCCTGTAAGCCGTTCATACTGAATGAACGAAAGCTTTTTATCCTGATGATCATAGGCAATCATCGTCGAACAGACAAACAGCAGGCATTTTTTAAAGGAAAGATCCTGATGTTTGTGCTGCGGAACCCGTTCAAACATCGTCACAGAGTCATATCCAAGATAGCCGACTGCTCCGCCGGCAAATGGGATATCGAGATCCGGGACCTTCACTTTTAAATACGCGTCCATCCATTTGAAAATCTCTTTAAGCGAGGATGATTCATGCAGCGTCTGACGCTGTTTAGAACGGACACAGTAACGATTCTTTTCTTCTTCAATAAATAAAAATGGATTTAATCCGATAAAGGAATAGCGTGACCAGGATGATTCCGCGTCTTTACTTTCAAGCAGATAGACCGCTTCATCTTCAAACACCTTAAAAAGCTGTATCGGCGTAAAGGTGTCAACTTGAAAGGATTTGATGACGGGGATGGTCCGAAACTGTCCGCTGTCCTCTTTAAATGAGGCAAAATCAGTATGAAACAATGTACTCACTCCTCCAGCAGTGTGGAGAATAAGTATTTAGGAGGTTATAGAAGGTTGCCCGGTAAACAGAAAAACCCAAAAACGAGGATGACCTGTTTTTGGGTAGACGTATGCCGCAGCGTAAATATAAAAATACCTCAGCTAAACTGACTCATTCTCGGCTACCCTAAACTAAACTCTTGCTAAATGTATCGTATCTCTTATCTTTTCCTAATCTCTAAACTCAGCTAACGCACTGGAACATATTAGAAGCTCTCTTCTAATTTCTATTCTTGTGAACTATGTTAATACAGCTTTTGAAAAGTGTCAACGAAAGAAGGCAAAGCGGTATGTTTTATTTACCTGTAAGGTCCGGCCTTAAAACCGTCGCTTTTCCCTGATAAACATGTTTGACTTCCTTTTGGCTAAGCGGTGTTTCAGCCGTCATCATGACCCTGATGCATTTCTCGAGGCTTCCTTCAACCGGAATCTCCTGCATGCACATAACCGGGACATATTCCCATCCGTCAAAATTCCGTAAAGCTTTGGCAGGAAAAACAGTGTTCAAATCCGCTGTTGTTGAAAACAGGACCGACGTCACATCTTCAGCTTTAACATGATTGGAATCAATCATCTCCAAAAGCACTGCTTCTGTTGCCTTTATAATTTCCTGCTCATTGTTTTGCTGAACGGTTGCAGCTCCTCTTATTCCCCGTATCATACAGTTCCCTCCTGTCTCCAGTTTTCCAGCAGGGATCTTAAACGTTCTTTTTCAAAGGCTTGCGTTCTGCATTCTCCAATGGACTGAAGAAGCACCATTGTGATGGTTCCCGAGCTGGCTTTTTTATCTTTCATCATTTTGCCGAGGAGCAGATCTGTATCCAGATGGCTTGGGACCTCTGTTGGAAATCCAAGCTCTCCAAACCACGATTTCATCTCTTCGTACGGAAGATCCGCGCCGAGAGTAAAATTGCTCAGCCATACAGCAAACAGCATGCCTGCTGCGACTGCGTCACCGTGGCTGATCTTCCCGTATCCTGCTCCTGATTCAATTGCATGACCGAGGGTATGCCCAAAATTCAAATGGGCCCTCACTCCTGATTCCTTTTCATCTTCTTTAACGACAGCAGCCTTTACAGAAATGCCTTGGAGGATCATCCGCTGAAGCATGGAATCATCGATTCTGCTCACATCACGTATCTCCTGTTTCAGCCATGTATATAATTCTTTATTTCCTATCAGTCCATGCTTTATTACTTCTGCAAAGCCTGACCGCAGTTCACTTTCCGGCAGGGATTCAAGGAAGTCAAGATCATAGATGACAGCTTCCGGCTGATAAAAGGCACCGATCATATTTTTCCCTTCCGGATGATTGACGGCCACTTTACCGCCAACTGCACTGTCATGGGCAAGCAGCGTTGTAGGAAGCTGGATAAAAGGTATGCCCCTCATATAGGTAGCAGCGACAAAACCGGCAAGATCGCCAATAACGCCTCCGCCGAATGCGAGAATGAGAGATTTCCTGTCAAGTCCTTGTTTAAGAGCAAACGTCTGAATGTCATAGTAGGTTTGAAATGACTTGCTTTCCTCTCCGCTTGGAACGGCATAAACATCTGACGGGAATGAGCTGACTGCCCGCATCAGCTTATCCCCGTATAGATTCTGAACAGCTGAATCGGCAATAACCAGAATTCTGCTTGGATTTAACCGCTCCAGCTGTTTCATTAGTTGTGTTTCAATCACGCCTGCCCCGATAAGAACAGGGTAGGTACTTGCTGATGTTTCAACAACAAGCTGTTTCATTAGAATTCCCTCGCGTACTCGCGGATTTCCTGAATTTCTTTTTGCAGGGCGTCTATACGGTCTGAGCCGAATTGTTCAACAATGGCTGATGCAATTTCCCATGCGACAACAGCTTCAGCCACAACACTTGCAGCAGGAACTGCACAGCTGTCCGAACGTTCAATACTTGCAGAAAACGGCTCTTTTGTTTCTATATCAACACTTTGGAGAGGTTTGTAAAGGGTTGGAATAGGCTTCATGACTCCTCTGACAACAATCGGCATTCCTGTTGACATTCCGCCTTCAAATCCTCCGAGACGATTCGTTTTGCGGGAGTAGCCCTGCTCTTTTGACCAAGTAATTTCATCATGAACTTCGCTTCCGAATTTGCGTGCAGCATCAAAGCCAATTCCAAACTCAACGCCTTTGAAAGCATTGATGCTGACGATGGCAGCCGCGATTTTCGAATCAAGCTTGCGGTCATAATGGACGTAGCTGCCTACTCCTGCAGGCATCCCTTCAACAATCACTTCCACAATGCCTCCGATTGAGTCTCCGTTGCTCTTGGCATCATCGATTGCCTGCATCATTTTAACGGCAGCATCCTCATCCAGGCATCTTACTGGCGATTCCTCTGTTACACGCTGCAGTTCTTCGATTGAAGAGTATTCTGTCTTTTCTGCTTTTACAGATCCGATTTCCACAACATGTCCTGCCACTTTGATTCCAAGCTCTGCAAGCAGTCTTTTAGCCACTGCGCCTACAGCTACTCTGACCGTTGTTTCACGGGCTGAAGATCGCTCAAGCACATTGCGTATATCACGATGTCCATATTTAATGGCACCGTTCAAATCAGCATGACCAGGACGGGGGCGGCTGATCTGACGCTTGATTTCCTTTTCCTCGCCTTCTTCTAAAGGCTCGATCCCCATAATCTTAGTCCAATGCTTCCAATCATTATTTTCAACAACGAGTGCAATTGGAGAGCCAAGCGCTTTTCCGTGGCGGATTCCGCTTGTAATCTGAACCTCATCTTTCTCAATCTGCATTCTTCTTCCTCTGCCATGTCCTTTTTGTCTGCGTGCAAGATCGCGGTTGATGTCCTCGGCAGTAATTGCAAGACCTGCCGGCACTCCTTCCACAATTGCAGTTAACTGAGGACCATGTGATTCTCCTGCTGTTAAGTATCTCATCTAAAGCTCTCCCTTCATCGCACTAACGCTTTTAAGTAACACTATATCATATCCTTCAAAGGATGAATAGAAAGATTTACAGTTGTTTTTTTCTGTAGAAAAAAGTGCCTGCCGATTCCAGTCCATATGTATGGGCATGAAAAATCTGCTCTGTGCTTCCAACAAAGAGAATTCCCCCCGGTTTCAGCGCATTTGAGAACTTTTCATAAATGGCTTCTTTCGCCGCTTCTGTAAAATAAATCAGTACGTTGCGGCAAATAATCAAATCAAAGCCGCTTTCATAACGGTCTGAGAGGAGATTATGCTTTTTAAACTGCACCGATTTTTTCAGGTCACTCTTAATTTTATAGCCTGTCCCATCTCCTGAAAAGTATTTGCCCCTCATTCCGTCAGGCAGCTCTGACAGGCTTCTCTCAGGAAAAACCCCCGCTTCCGCTCTTTTCAGTACCGTTTCATCCAAATCTGTTGCCAGAATGCGGATCTCTGACTGGGCAGCATACTTTGACAAAATCATGGCCAGTGTATACGGCTCTTCGCCGGTGGAGCAGGCCGCACTCCACACCTTCAGCGTTCCGGGCTTTTTGACCATGTCCGGGAGAAGCTTCGTTTCAAGCATTTCCCACTGTTTTTTATTCCGGTAAAACTCTGTGACATTTATCGTCATTTTATCAAGCAGCTCTGCAAGCAGCTCCGGCTCTTTCCGGAGACGTTCACTGTAATCCCTAAACCCGCTGCATCCTCTTTTTATGTAGAGGGAAATTAACCTTCTTTTCATCTGCGCTTCCTTGTAGAGCGAAAGATCAATCCCCGTCATCCTTTTGATTTCATTTATAAACTGCTCGTATCCCATCAGCGTTTCTCCTCTGCACATGCATTATGTATAGTATATCGGATTTGGAGAACGACTTGTGAAATGAGTTTTAAAAAATCTGAAAAATCGGATTGGATGGATGGTCAGAGCTTACTTAGCTCCCTTTCAATGGCTGTCCGCGGGGATGGCAGGATGTTTGCTTACCCTCCCAGATCGATTTACTGTTTGGGAGGGTACGATTCCTCACTTTGCTTACCCTCACAGATCGAATTATGGTTTTGCAGGGTACGATTCCGGACTTTGCTTACCCTCTGATATCGTTTTACGGTTTTACAGGGTACGAGTCCTCACTTTGCTTACCCTCTGATATCGTTTTACGGTTTTACAGGGTACGAGTCCTCACTTTGCTTACCCTCACAGATCGAATTACGGTTTTGCAGGGTACGATTCCTCACTTTGCTTACCCTCACAGATCGAATTACGGTTTTGCAGGGTAGGATTCCCAACTTTGCTTACCCTCCGATATCGTTTTACAGTTTTGCAGGGTACGATTCAACACTTTGCTTACCCTCCCAGATCGATTTACAGTTTTGCAGGGTACGAGTCCTCCCACCATTCACCAAAGGTGGCTAAGCCTTGAAGCAAAAAGAGGTTCTATCCGCTTGCTCTAGTCGAAAATAAATAAAAGCCAGCATCTCTGCTGGCTTTTTGTGCGGATCAGTAGATCCAAGTATGAATATCTTTATCGTATTCGACAAGCTCTTCAGCTTTGAAGAATAAACCGATTTCGCGCTCTGCGCTCTCAGGAGAGTCAGATCCGTGAATGATGTTCTTTCCGACAAATAAACCATAGTCGCCTCTGATTGTACCCGGCAATGCTTCGGCTGGTTTGGTTTTCCCCATCATCGTACGTGAGATTTCAATCACATTTTCCCCTTCCCAAACCATTGCGAAAACTGGTCCGGATGTGATGAATTCAACTAATTCGCCGAAGAATGGCTTGCCGTTATGTTCCCCGTAGTGCTGTTCAGCAAGAGATACAGGGATCTGCATCAATTTTGCCCCGACTAAATGTAAACCCTTACTTTCAAATCTGGAAACGATTTTACCGATAAGCTGACGCTGAACGCCATCAGGCTTGACCATCATAAATGTTTTTTCCATGTTAATTTCTCCACCCCGCGATTGTTATGTATGGGCTTTCATGGCCCATGGAAATCGTACCATTATTTCACTTTTTACGCAATCGCATGGAGCGGATGAAATTAAAATTTTCTTTTTCCAATAAATTTTGCAATGCTTGAAAGAGCTGATCTCGCTCTGTTTCTCGGAAGCTCGCTCAATATATTGAAACCTTTCTCAAGATACATATCGCTGACCTTTACAGACCGGCTGATTGCATCAGACGCAATGATGGCGCGGATGATTTCATCCATCTCCTCTTTTGTCGTTCTGCTGTGCACCTTGCTGATTTTTTGCTTCAGTTCATCATCTTCCATAGCATAAAGAACCGGAAGCGTAATATTGCCCTGAAGGAGATCTCCCCCTACCGGTTTTCCGAGTTCCTCTTCTGTAGAAGTGAAATCAAGGATGTCATCTGTGATCTGAAAAGACATGCCGACATAATACCCAAACAGAAACAGTTTTCTGTGAACAGATTCAGGCACTCCTCCTGCGATCGCCCCAAGCTGGCAGCTCGCAGCAATCAAAAGAGCGGTCTTCCGCTTAATGCGTCTCAAGTAGACCCGCAGGTTCTGTTCATAGTCATATTTGTCTTTGATCTGCTCAATTTCACCAAGCGAAACTTCTACAATGGTTTTAGAGAGAATCTGGTGGGCGGCAACATTCTCGAGGGATGTCATAATTTCAAGTGATCTTGCAAATAAATAATCTCCGGTGTACATGGCAATGCGGTTGTCCCATTTCGCTTTTATCGTAGGTTTGCCGCGTCTGAGTTCAGCATCATCGATGACGTCATCGTGCACAAGTGATGCCATATGTATAATTTCAAGCGCAATCGCCACTTTTTTCACTTTTTCAATTTCATATTCGCCAAACATGGCCGAAAGCAATACAAAAACAGGGCGAATCCGCTTTCCCCCTGCCTGAAGAAGATGCAGCCCTGCCTCGCTTAGCAGAGGCTCTGTGGAGCTAACCGTTTTTTCTAGTTCCTGTTCGATCAGATCGAGATCTGCATTTAGAAACGAATACGCCATTTTAAATTTCATTCAATTCACCTAAATACTCGCATTTTTAAATCCGGATGAACCTGAGCCCGCTGAAAAAAATAAGTGCAATTCCTATGAGAGCTGTTTTAAAGAGATACTCGTCTTCTTTACTTTACACCGAGATGCATTGCTGCAACTCCGCCTGTGAAAGGTTTTACTTCCACGTCTTTAAAGCCGGCATCCCTGAACATCCGGGCAAGCTCCTTCATGCCCGGGAAATCTCTTGCAGACTCCTGGAGCCATGAATACTCGTCATAGCTTTTGGCAAACAGCTTTCCAAAGAGCGGCATGATAAACCGGAAATAAGCGTAATATGCCTGTTTAAAGCCTATCATCGTCGGCTGTGAGGTTTCCAGGCAGACGACTTTCCCCCCCGGTTTGACTACACGGTGCATTTCTTTGAGGACTGTCATATAGTCAGGAACGTTTCTGAGTCCAAATCCGATTGTGACATAATCAAATGTATTGTCAGCAAAAGGCAGCTCCATCGCGTTTCCATGAATCAGTTCAATGTTTGAATGGGCTTTGATTTTTTCTCTTCCGATCTTCAGCATATTGTTGCTGAAGTCAAGACCGACCGCCCTGCCTTCAGGACCGACAGCATCTGCCATGGCAATCGTCCAGTCTGCCGTCCCGCAGCATACATCAAGGGCTGCCGCTCCCCTTTTTACGTTCATTCGCTTCATCGTTTCCCTGCGCCAGGCTATATGGCGCTGAAAGCTGATAACGGAATTCATTTTGTCATAGTTTTTGTAGATTTTCTCAAATACAGAGTGTACTCTTTCCTCTTTTGACTGCTGCATGTTATAACCCTTCTTCCGCAAGCGTAGTGTATCTCATCTCCTGATTATACTTAAAAGACTGCAGTCTCGCCAAGAGAACCTTCTGAAGAGAGGACGGCTGCTGAAAACTGCTTTCGATCAAGGCTGCCGTTTCTTCAAAATAACGGTTGCAGAACTCTTTTAAATAGACACCCGTCCATTCAATGGCACCGGCATTCTTTTTCTTTTTGGCAGAATCGCCTGTTCGGTGATGAGATTCTGAGCTGTATTTGCTTTTTTCAAGCAGGAGGAGTTTGTATGAAAGAAACGCAGTCGTTAGCCTTGAGAATATGCCGGCCTGAATATAGTCAGACACATGCTCAAACAGGGAAGTTTCCACTTTAAGCAGACTTGCTGTGAATGAATCAAAATCAGCCGCCGATTGTTCGTATAGACGGATTTTGTGTTCATTGATTTCTTTTATTGCCGTTGCTAACGTCCGAATCATTCCGATATCCTGCATTTCAGAAAGAAGTGCGTAATAGAGTCCGCTGAAATAATCCCCGGCCAGAACAATAAGCTGTCTCTGCTTGAACTCTTCCTGCCTGAGATGAGCAGACGTTGAGACTTCATCATGAGTATCAAGGGCAATTTGCACAAGCATCGCAGTAATGATGTAATTTTCTTTCTTTTCCTCCGGAAGATCCGTCTGATCAAACAGAGCATAAAAGAGAAGCAATTTATCTTCATCAATCATTGGAGAAGGTATATATTTCGCTAAAAATGGATGAGTGAGTTTTACATGTAATGCGTCTTTGATTTTAGCTAATTGTACATAGATGTCTTGCAAATGAATCACCCTTGTCCCCACGTAAGAAATTTTTTCGGAAAGCCAGCAATAGCAACAACGTTCGTGATGCTTAGTAATGATTATTATACCATAAGTGCGCCGGGCGGAGTATTATCTTCTGGAATCGCTCTCTATTTCTCCGTGGCCTGTCTGAATAAGCGCTTTGCCCCTGATTTTAATGGCAGATGTGTGCTCTGTAAATTGCGCAATCATCACTTCGCCTTTATCAAGCTTTTCAGAATGATGGAAGCGTGTATCCGACCCGCGCGTAAGCCCGATTACGTTTACTCCGTCTTCGATTGCTTTAATCACAAGGAAATCATTTGTATTGTCTTTCAAGCAGGTTCACCCCCGTATTATGTAGTTGCTTATTCTTTTATAAATGAAAGAACTTCGGCTCTGGCCGCAGCATCTTTTGTAAAAACGCCTCTGACGGCTGATGTGATCGTTTTGCTGCCGGGCTTTTTGACGCCTCTCATTGTCATGCACATATGTTCTGCTTCCACGACAACCATAACGCCGTGCGGCTCCAGGGAATCGACAATGCTTTCTGCAATAGTTGATGTGATTCTCTCCTGCAGCTGAGGTCTTCTGCAAACGGCTTCAACTGCTCTTGCAAGCTTGCTCAGACCCGTTACTTTTCCGCCTTTAGGTATGTATGCTATATGCGCTTTTCCGAAGAAAGGGACGAGATGATGCTCGCACATGGAGTGAAAAGGGATATCTTTTACTAAAACGAGCTCTTCATGATCCTCGCCGAACACCGTTTTAAAATGTTCCTTTGGATCCTCATTAAGTCCTGAAAATACTTCCGCGTACATTTTTGCGACTCGTTTTGGAGTATCAAGCAGCCCTTCACGGTTAGGATCCTCACCTATTGCTTCAAGGATCAGCCTGACCGCCTCTTCGATCTGCTGTGTGTTGATTTGCCCCATACTTTTCCTCCCGGTAACAAGTTATTTGATACAGATTCTAGCACAGGTGAAAGATTAAAAGCAAAGAATGATGCACGCCCGCTCTGCCAGAATGAACTTCCTGCAGGCTTCTTCATCTTTCTCAGCACAAAGGAAAAGCCCCTATAAAAGGGGCTGTCCATTTGTTGTGTATGTATTTTATGCATCATACACGGGTAAGAGCACATTATTTACCGGCTACAGCATCTTTAAGAGCTTTACCTGGTTTGAACGCAGGCACTTTGCTTGCTGCGATTTCGATTTCTTCTCCAGTTTGCGGGTTGCGTCCTTTACGAGCCGCGCGCTCACGAACTTCGAAGTTACCAAAACCGATCAATTGTACTTTATCACCGTTTTTAAGTGCATCCAAAAGTGTATCGAAAACAGCATCAACCGCTTTCGTTGCATCTTTCTTAGACAGTTCGCTAGCTTCTGCTACCGCGTTGATTAGTTCTGTTTTATTCATGCCTTTCACCTCCTCCCAAAGTTTGTTGTCAGATTCAGCATAAATCCATTCTGTTAAATTCATTTCTTCACAGATTCTGCGGAATCTATACATGATAGAAACGCATTTTACTGTGAACACGCTAATCTTATCCGATTAACGCCTGAAATTCAATGTTTTTCCGCATGAATAGTGGGTTTCAAGGAAGATTGCACCAATGCAGAAAATAATTTCTGATAGTAGATTAACACATCAGGTTTCGCTAAGCAAGGAGAAACCTCAAGAAAACCTTTATAAATCAGGCATTGAGGCCTCCCCAGGCGAACATGCATTCTTGCCGGGACTCTATTTTACAAAAAAATGATGGGAGAAGCAAATACTATTTTAAAATATGTAACAACATACGCCGAACATGATTGTATATAAGGGGGTACGAAAGCGAATATTTTACTGAAATACATTTTTGTAACGTGTTTGTCATCTGGCTGAAAACTATTATTAAAGACAAAAAGACAGCCACCGAAAGTGGCCGTCATTTTGGTTGAGCTTATAGGATAATCGCGATTAAACCGCCTGATCCCTCGTTGATGATGCGTTCAAGCGTCTCTTTAAGTTTGTATCTTGCATTCTCGGGCATGAGTGACAGCTTCGCCTGAATGCCTTCTCTTACAATTGAGCTCAGGCTGCGGCCGAAGATATCAGAGTTCCAGATCGACAGCGGATTATCTTCGAAGTCCTGCATTAAGTACCGGACTAATTCCTCACTCTGTTTCTCTGTACCGATAATCGGCGCAAATTCAGACTCAACATCCACCTTGATCATATGGATAGAAGGAGCAACTGCTTTCAGGCGCACTCCAAACCTTGCACCCTGTCTGATGATTTCAGGCTCATCAAGGCTCATGTCGCTGAGAGCCGGTGCAGCAATGCCGTAGCCGGTCTGCTTAACCATTCTAAGAGCATCTGCGACTTGGTCGTATTCTGCTTTTGCATAGGCAAAATCCTGCATGAGCTGAAGGAGATGATCCTTCCCTCTTATTTCAACACCTACGACTTCTTTTAAAATCTGATCATATAAATCATCCGGAGCATAGAGGTCAATTTCGGCAATTCCCTGACCCATCTCAATTCCGGCAAGGCTTGCACGGTCGATAAAGTCGTATTCACTGAAATAGCCGACGACTCTGTCCACATCTCTCAGTCTTTTAATATCCTGAACGGTATCTTTTACAGCTTCCTGGTAGCTTTCACGCAGCCAGTGGTTGTCGCGCAGAACCATTACCCAGCTCGGGAGATTGACATTAACCTCTAGCACAGGGAATTCATATAGCGCTTCGCGGAGGACGTTCATGACATCTGTTTCGCGAATGCTCTCCACACTCATTGCCAGTACAGGAATATCATACTTTTCACTGAGCTGTCTCCGGAGCGTCTCAGACTCAGGATGATACGGCTGGACCGTGTTGATAATCATGATGAACGGTTTGCCAACTTCTTTCAGCTCTTCAATCACGCGCTCTTCTGCTTCTACATAATCTCTTCTTGGAATTTCTCCGATTGAACCGTCTGTTGTAATGACGACGCCAATTGTGGAGTGCTCCTGAATCACTTTTCTTGTTCCGATTTCAGCTGCTTCATGAAACGGAATCGGTTCTTCGTACCAAGGCGTATTGATCATTCTCGGGCCGTTTTCATCTTCATATCCTTTTGCTCCCGGAACCGTGTACCCGACACAGTCCACCAGTCTGATATTAACGTCAAGCCCCTCTTCAACATGAATCGATACTGCTTGATTAGGGACAAATTTAGGCTCTGTTGTCATGATGGTTTTGCCTGCGGCACTTTGCGGCAGCTCATCCTGCGCGCGTGCCCGGTCAGACTCGTTATCAATATTCGGAAGCACAACCTGCTCCATGAATTTTTTGATAAATGTAGATTTGCCTGTTCTTACTGCTCCTACTACTCCAAGATAAATATCGCCGCCTGTGCGCTCTGCGATATCTTTGAAAATATCTACCTTTTCCAAGTGATCCCCTCCCGATCATAGGCTTCTTGGGTTATTGACCGTCTGCTTTTTCGTGTTTAGGACACTATATATTTATGACGTTGTCCTATTTCTTTATGACAGTGATCTGAAATTTTTTTCTTGGTTCATTTTATGAACAGGTTTTTTATAAATGAAAAACCCTTCTTTCAGAGTTTATTTCCCGAAAGAAGGGTTCATGACTTAATTATTCAAAAAGACAGGTTCATTTTTTTCATTAACGGTATATGGCAATGAAAAAGCAGGAACAAATGGAGAATCCTTCACAAGGACATTGCGGATATCTTCTCCAGCTTTGTATGCTTCCTTACCTTCGTTCAGCTTTTTGTACAGGTCAATCCGGTAATCGGCATATACTTCGCCTTTATTGTCAATCACAAACGGCAGTGACTCTCCCGAGTAAGGGCTGACAGCTTGAGGGGCTTCTTTGTAGCCGAGTTTCTTATAGTCAAGAGTGAACACGTTTTCAGCGACTACATCCTTATATGGAGGATATCCGTTTGAAGCTTTATACACATTCAGCCTTGTTTTAATATCCCGGATTGTCTCTGACATTCGGAGATCTATCAGCTTAACAGTCGGATTATCCTCTACATCAACAAGCACGTATAAGTACACGCCGCCGTTTTCATAAGAAGTTCCCGGCGGTTCAGCCATGTATTTTGGAGCAATCTGGCTGAAGTCTACAGGGTATTTTTGATAGACAGGTGTTGTCATATCACGCGTTTTGATGGGAAGAAGGCCTCCTGAATCTTCTCTGAACCGGTCGACTGAATTCTGTACGGCCGCAATCTGATCCTCGTATGGGACCTGATTCTGATTCAGCTGATCCTCAGGGTAAAGACAGCCGGATAATAGCATAAGCATGGTAAAAACGGTTGCAAAAATAACAGGATTTTTCATGAAAATCTTCCTTTATGTAGTGAATTCCTTATTCATTAACGGGTCCGCTGAACACAACAAAAAAGATCAGAAGTCCTGCAAGAATCATAAAAAAGTAGGCAATTGCGGCAAATGCGCCTTTTAAAAACCCTTTCATTTTAAATCTGCTTAAATAGATTGCGAGAATCGCGATAAACATAAATCCCATCGATGCAAGCGCAATCCACATTTTCATTAACGCTGGACTCATTTCTGGTTTTACCTCCCTATCGTTTCGAACATATTATAGCATATATTTCAAAAAGCGGAATTGCCTGGTTCAATGGCGAATGTTTTACTTGATTCATTCACCCTCCCTCTTGATCAGAACGCAAAAAAACCGAAGTAAAGAGGGGGCAGCTCTACTTCGGTCATGCGTTTGCACCTGACTAATCGGTACCCATTGTTTAGAACAACTCATGATTTACTACGATGCATTTTATGCGAATATCAGAGCATTTGCATCCTCTAATGCCTAATTTCACTGAGAAATTCGCCAAAAAGGATACGTAAGTATACAGTTCAATGCTTTCATGTTTCACGTAATTGCACCTAGTGGTCCGTTTTCATGAGGTTGATGAATAGGCTTCACAAACTCAAGGTATAGTATGCAGCCCCAAACCCATGTGCCACAAGGTCAGCAGCGATTTTCGCTAATATTCACAATATCTTCCATTTCATGTGTTTTCACTCTCGCCATCAGCGAGTCCACAGCGTCCTTCACTTCTTTCCCGTTAAAAAGAACGGCATAGAGAGCTTCTGTGATCGGCATTTTCACATCAAATTTTTGAGCGAGCTGGTAAGCCGCTTTTGTTGTGCGCACGCCTTCAACGACCATGCCCATGTTTTCAAGAACATCTTCAAGCTTCTGGCCTTTTCCGAGAAGATTCCCCGCTCTCCAGTTTCGTGAATGAACGCTTGTACATGTTACGATCAGATCCCCGATTCCCGTCAGTCCTGAAAACGTAAGCGGATTGCCTCCCATGATGCTTCCGAGGCGGGCGATCTCAGCAAGTCCTCTAGTGATAAGAGCCGCTTTTGCGTTGTCCCCATATCCAAGGCCGTCTGTAATGCCCGCTGCAAGAGCAATAATATTTTTCAGCGCACCGCCGATTTCCACCCCGATGACATCAGGGTTCGTGTACACTCTGAAATGCTGATTCATAAACAGGTCCTGAACAAGCTCGGCAGCTGCAAGGTTATCAGATGAAGATGTAACAGTAGTCGGCTGCCTTAGCCCGACCTCTTCAGCATGACTTGGCCCGGACAGAACGACGACGTCCTGAAGGAGATCTTCAGGAACTTCCTCTTTAATGATCTCAGAAATGCGCAGAAGACTGTCAGGCTCTATCCCTTTGCTTACGTGCACGATTGTCAGCTTATGGCTGATTACTTTAATGACATCCTGAAGAACTTCCCGTATGGCTTTTGTAGGAACAGCGAGAACGGCAATCTGCACATCCTGCAGGGTTTCTCTTAAATCAGTGCAGCCCTTGATGTTATCTGAAAGCTCTATATCAGGGAGATACTTTTGATTTTTATGCGTTTCATTAATTTCCTGAATTAATTCCTTGCGGTGACCCCATAATCTTACATCGTGCTGATTATCTGCGAGAACAAGGCTTAGAGCAGTGCCCCAGCTTCCCGCGCCAAGAACGGCTATTCGCTGCATCTTCATTCACCTCTATTATTTTCTGGCCCGTGAAAAGATCTTGATCGGCGTGCCTTCAAATCCAAATGCATCCCTGATGCGGTTCTGAAGGAAGCGCTCATATGAGAAATGCATCAATTCGGGTTCATTGACAAAAATAGCAAACGCAGGCGGCTTGACTGCAACCTGTGTAGCGTAGTAAATTTTCAGTCGTTTGCCTTTATCTGTCGGCGCCGGATTCATGGCGACTGCATCCATGATGACATCGTTCAATACAGTGGTCTGAACGCGCAGAGCGTGGTTTTCACTTGCACGCACAATTTGCGGAAGCAGTGTATGAATGCGGCGTGTCGTTTTTGCCGAAAGAAAAACAATCGGAGCATAATCAAGGAACTGGAAGTGGTCTCTGATCTTCACTTCAAAGTCCTTCATCGTTTTTTCATCTTTCTCTACAGCATCCCATTTGTTTACGACAATGACAACTGCTCGGCCTGCTTCATGGGCATAGCCTGCAATGCGTTTATCCTGCTCGATAATGCCCTCTTCCCCGTCAATGACGACAAGAACAACATCTGAGCGGTCAATGGCCTTTAGGGCACGCAGCACGCTGTATTTTTCCGTTGATTCGTATACTTTCCCTTTTTTCCTCATACCAGCCGTATCGATGATCACGAAGTCCTGTCCTTCGTAGCGGTAGCTTGTATCGACCGCATCACGTGTAGTGCCGGCAATGTTGCTGACGATTACGCGCTCTTCACCAAGCAGGGCATTAACAAGGGAAGATTTCCCGACATTCGGGCGACCGATAAGGGAGAACTTAATGGTTTCCTCATCATATTCCTCTGTAATAAGGTTCTTGAAATGCTCTGCCACAGCATCAAGCAAATCACCGAGGCCCAGGCCGTGGGAGCCTGAGATCGGAAACGGCTCGCCGAATCCCAGCGCATAAAAGTCATAAACACTCGCTCTCATATCAGGGTTATCGACTTTGTTTACAGCCAGAACGACAGGCTTTTTGCTGCGGTAAAGAATCTTTGCGACTTCTTCATCTGCAGCTGTGACACCTTCACGGCCGTTCGTCATAAAGATGATGACGTCAGCTTCATCAATCGCGATTTCCGCCTGCTGGCGGATCTGTGCGAGAAACGGTTCGTCGCCGATGTCAATACCGCCTGTATCAATCACATTAAACTGGTAGTTCAGCCATTCTCCTGAACTGTAAATTCTGTCACGTGTTACTCCTGGGATGTCTTCAACGATAGATACACGTTCACCGACAATCCGGTTAAAAATTGTTGATTTGCCGACGTTTGGGCGTCCAACAATTGCAATTACGGGTTTAGCCATAGCGATCTTTCCTTTCAGCTTACAATTTACGTATTTATGTTAAACAGGCAGCATCAGTCTCATTTTCTGTACAATAAGCTTTTTCAAAAAACTCAGGCTGTACATTTGCAGCCTTTCTGACCATGATAACAAGACTCAGGGAAGAGCCTTCATGAAAGAAACCCTTCTCTTTTAGGAAGGGCTTAACTTTTATATATTAGCAGAGATTAGCATGTTGTACAACTCAATGCTTGACAATTATGTAAAGATCCTCGCCGATTCCATGGGCAATGCCATCCAGGATGGCTTCAAGATTCTTTGCGAAAAAATCCATTTCTTCCTTGTCTTTCACAATAAATACAGCCGTCCCTCCTGCTACCTTCGCGGGGTTGGTCGTCACTGCAGCGAGTATATACTTTTCAAGAGCTGTGTTCACTTGACCGACCTGCCTTCTTTATTTGCTTTTGATTCACTTGGCATGCGAATGGCATTTTCGAGGGTAGGAACTTCGCCGATGACGGTTTTTGCAAGGTCTTTGTCTCCGCCCTGGGGAAGAACAAAAACACCAAGACGGCCGTCATCAAGGTCTCTTTTTGCCAGCGGAACAAGGGAAGGCTCTCCTGAATCGCGATGAACGCCGAGGGCTGTAGACACATCATGAAGGATTGCCTGCCTCTGACCCAGATTGGCGATTGTATTTCTGGCGTTGTAATTTTTTGGAGTCAGCACAAAGCCCATGCCGTATTTCAATACAGCTTCCTGTTTGTCTGGAACCCCGATGTTCATAATATAAATATTATCCACATAAAGTCCGGCCCCTTCAAAATGGGGCGCCACATATTCGATGTCCACGATATCTTTAATCTTGCTTCCCGCCATCAATTTTTTCGACACGAGCAGGCAAATGACGCCTGATGCAAGTGCAGCCCAAACATTCAGCGCCAAATAGACAAGCGTAACAACTAAAGATGTAAAGATCACGAGATAATTGCGGCTTTCAAAGGCGACGGCAATTCCTTCAATATAAGTAGCCCCGCGGGGCACAAGTTCATAGCCGTCAAGCTCTGTTAATGTATTGCGCTCCATGTTTCTTACCTCCCTGAACTGTGAAGCTGCAAGGGTTAAAAACGTGATGGCTGTAAATTCTTCTTCCATAATTGCCGGAATAGCGATTGTGCCAAGGCCGGCCGCTATGACTCCAAGCGCCACATGAATGATTTTCCCGTGAAGATAGGTGGGATACTGCCTGTAATCAGTCCGAAGCATATAAAGTCTTGTAAAAACCCCAAATGCTACACCAAAAATGATCGGTAACGTATATTCATTCATCCTATGCCTGCTTCCCCCTTGCTGCTTTTTGCAGAGTTTGATTCAAGGCAGCCATTGCCGCTTCCACGCCGGTCCACGTGCAGACAGCGAGAAGACTGACAGCCGCCATATTCATGTAGTCATAGGATCCGATGGCAAGGCCGCTGTAAAACCTGCTTAAGATCCCATAGAACAGGACATCTCCATGGGCTATTGCAACAAATAAGAAGCCTAAACGTTCATGGATACTTTTCCCAAGATAATTCGCTAATATACTTAAAAGACCCGTAACGACATAAAACCTGTCGACCGCAAACCAGACCGGATCAAACAGTTCCACTAAATGAACAGCTGCATAGGCTGCAGACATCGTCATCACTGACAGAAAAGAATAGAGCTTTCTGGGTGACTTCGAGAAAAGATAATACCCCGTCAGCAAGGTCAGAACAAACGGCACACTGACCGTAAATGGATAGACCTGTGCCGTCATCTCTCCTGTTATGATGAATGTCAGCAGCAAAAAGGAAAGAAAGGTTCGCTTTGCAGATTTTTTCATTAAAAACACCGCTATAATCCATGCTCCCCACAAAATCCAATAGTAAAATACGTTCTCCACTCTTCTCACTCCTATTTCTACCAGTATGGCTGCATTTTTACCTCTTTAATCCAAAATACCGGCAAAAATTTTGCTGATGAAGCAAGCTGCATTGAGTCATACTAAGCCATAAAAGGAGGGAAAAACATGGGACGCGACAGACAGGAAAAGAAATTGAAACAAAGCGGACGAGTGGAATCTGACAGAGATCAATCGTTAACTTATAAAGGCGCTGCATCACTTGAAAGTCCGGAAGAATCGAGAGCCAGAAATAAATAAGGTTTTATATATGCAAAAAATCCGCATCTCTGCTTAGAGATGCGGATTACTTTATTTCCTGATTATTCGATTGCTCCATGCTTTTGTATCTGCATTCCGTTCGGAAAGGTAATGGTGGGTAAACCCTGATATAATGACCGGCGCTTCCTGAAGCTGTTTGACGCTTTCAGCACCGAGGGCAGCCATGATCATTTTCAATTCTTCCTGAACATTTTTTATTTCAAGAACGAGTGCTTCATAGCCGTCTTCAATCAGGATCTTTAAAAAGAAGCCTGCCATGCCGGCTCCAGACGCACCTAGGGCGACAGCTTTTGCGATATCCATCGCATCCTGAATGCCTCCTGAACCGATGATGGAAACATCTTTCACCGATGACGCAATCTCTGCGATTGACGCCGCCGTTGGAATGCCCCAATCATTAAAGCTTTCAAGAAGCCTGCTTCTCCGCTCATTTTCAATTCTGGCAAAATTCGTTCCGCCATAGCCGCCGACATCAATGGCTTTCACACCTGCATCCGCAAGTTTTGAAGCTGCTTCACGGTTTATGCCAAAGCCCACCTCTTTTACAAAGACGGGTACATCCACTGCCTCTGCAATAGCAGAAATCCGGTTTAACGCCCCTGAAAAGTCACGGTCTCCTTCTGGCATCACAAGTTCCTGCACAACATTAAGATGGATTTGAAGAGCATTTGCTTCAATCATGTCAATTGCCGTTTTCGCCTGGTCAGGCGTTGCCTCGCTGCCGAGATTGGCAAACAGGACGCCTTTTTGATTCACCTTGCGCACAATTTCATAGGATTCCCGTTCAGAGGGATTTCTTATCGCCGACATTTGCGATCCGACTGCAACAGGGATCCCGCATTCAGCAGCCGCAGAAGATAATGCTTCATTAATCTTAACTGTTTCAGAACCGCCTCCGCCTGTCATCGCATTGATAAAAATTGGCGAACTTAAGACAAGTCCGCCAATTTCAGTATGCATATCAATGTGATGAACAGCTGTATCAGGCAAGCTTTGATGAAGAAACAAGATGTCGCTGAATCCATTATTACGCTTTTGTCCTGTTTTTAAAGCATGTTGAATATGGTCAATCTTTCGCTTAGCTCTGCTCACAGTCATCACCGTTTACTTTTTTAATTTGTTTAATTGATCACCGATCATCTCACCAAGCTGGAAGCCGGATGATTCTTCTTTCGCCTGATAATTGCGGTAGTCTTCTTCGTCCGCTTTTTCAGGTTCTTCAAGCTCCCGGATGCTTAGGGAGATGCGCTGTTCGTTCTCATTGACATCAAGCACTTTAACCTGAACGCTCTCGTTTTCAGAAAGAACTTCATGAGGTGTGCCGATGTGCTTGTTTGAGATCTGGGAGATATGGACAAGGCCTTCTACTCCAGGAAGAATTTCAACGAATGCTCCGAAAGAAACAAGACGTTTTACTGTACCCTCAACAACGTCTCCCGCTTTCACCTGGCTTGTAATATTCTCCCATGGTCCAGGCAGGGTTTCTTTGATGGAAAGAGAAATCCGCTCGTTGTCACGGTCGACAGAAAGAACTTTGACCTGTACCTTCTGCCCTTCTTCAACAACTTCGGAAGGCTTGTCAACATGATTGTGCGAAAGCTGTGAAATGTGGACAAGACCGTCAATTCCGCCGATATCGACGAAAGCACCGAAATCAGTGAGGCGCTGGACAGTGCCTTCCAGCACTTCTCCTGCTTTGATCATGTCAAGACGCTGCTGTTTTTTCTCACCCTGCTCTTTTTCTACGACCGCACGGTGAGACAGAATGACGCGGTTTTTCTCACGGTCAATTTCAACAACCATAAGAGAAAGCGTTTTGCCCCTGTAGTCAGAAAAATCTTCGACGAAATGTGATTCCACTAAAGACGCCGGTATGAATCCTCTGACACCGAGGTCTACAACAAGACCGCCTTTTACAACGTCTTTCACTTCCGCGTCAAACACTTCTTTTGATTCAAATTTGGCCTGAAGCTGATCCCAGGCAAGATCTGCATCTATCGCTCTTTTTGAAAGGATGAGGGCTTCATCCTCAACTTTTGTTACTTTCAGCTGCAATTCCTCATTTTCACTTACAACATCGGAAGCTTTTTCAACGTGCAGACTGGATAATTCACTGATTGGAATTATGCCTGTATGCTTTACGCCGTCAATTTCAACAATTACCTGTTTGTCTTCTACTTTGGTAACGATCCCTTTCAGGACATCACCGACTTCCGGTGTTTTTACTTCTACATCATTCATGTCTTCAACCATTCCAATTACCTCCTTGGTCACAACCCACGACTTAGTTGGATATGTATGAAATCACTTTTTAGAATAAAGTGAAAATACTCTTTTTACTAACTTCTAATAAATGCTACATTTTGTCAAGTAGTTAGACTCTTAAGATTGATGTTTTTCGAGCAATTCAGCAATTTTCGACATAATCAGTTCTGTAGCCTCATCTGCGGACGTTTTCTTCTCGCGGAGCGGAGCAAAATCGATCGGTGGACCGAAATAAACCCTTACTTTCTGAAAAGGCTTGTAGGTGCCGATTATGGCACACGGGACGATGCTTGCATCTGATTTCAGCGCAAAGAATCCTGCGCCTGCCAGTCCCTTTCCAAGCTTGCCGTCCTTGCTCCGTGTTCCTTCCGGAAACAGGCCGAGCACTCCGCCGTCTTTCAGGACATTGAGCCCTTTCCTGATGGCTTCCCTGTCGCTCATTCCTCTTTTAACCGGGAATGAGCCGACTTTCCTAACTATACCCCCAAGAACCGGCACCCGAAACAATTCTTCTTTCGCCATAAAATGCACCTGTCTCGGCGCGCAGATTCCGACGGTCGGGGGATCCAGATTGTCAATATGGTTTGAACAGAGAAGAACAGCGCCGTCTTTTGGAAAGTGTTCTTTCCCGTGAATTTCAATCCTGTACAGCGGAAAAAAAACCGACGCGACAACACCCTTGGCAAATTGATAAAAACTCATCCGCATCAAAGCCTCTCTTGGACAATTTTTTTAATTTCATCTACAACTCCCTGAATGGAGAGAGAGGTTGTATCGATTTCAACTGCATCCTCTGCTTTTTTCAGCGGGGCTACTTCTCTTTCTGAATCAAGCTTGTCTCTTCTTTCTATCTCAAGTTCAAGCTGCGCAAGATCAGAGGTAAAGCCCTTAGAAAGATTTTCTTCATGCCTTCTTTTTGCGCGCTCAGTAACAGAAGCGCGAAGGAAAATTTTCACTTCCGCATTCGGCAGCACGTGCGTTCCGATATCCCTGCCGTCCATGACCACTCTTCCGTTTACAGCCATATCCTGCTGGCGTTTCACCATTTCTTCCCGCACGGATGCATGCTTGGCCGCAATGGATACAGAGTTTGTCACTTCATGTGAACGGATTTGCTCTGTGACATTTTCCCCATTCACAAAAACAAGCTGGCCGCTTTCACTTGGAACTAGTTCAATATGTGCATCCGAAAGAATTTCTTTAACAGCTGCTTCATTTTCAAGGTCCTCATTTTTCTTAAGGACCATGTATGTGAGTGCTCTGTACATAGCTCCCGTGTCAATATATAAATATGAATAATCTTCTGCAAGTATTTTCGCAACTGTACTTTTGCCTGCAGCAGCAGGGCCGTCAATTGCAATAGAAATAGTACGTTCCATAGTTCCTCCTCGGGTAGTTTACCAGATTCTTAGCCTGAGCCGCTCTGGCAGGCTTTTTAGAACAAACAAAAAAGAATGCAGGTTTACTTGTCCTGCACACTGGATTGTTTGAACGTTTCAAGCCATTCGCTGATTGTCAGTTTGTTTACACCTTCATATTGTACCACACGCGAGATGTGAGGCTGCAAACCAGGATTTGTCAGGGCAGCCTGCGCGCACAAGAGCAATATCAGATGGATCATGATTAGTTTAAAGAGTATTCTCTCTGCCCGTTTCATCTGCTTATCAAACTCCGTTTTTACCATTAGTATGGTGCAGGAGCGCGGGTCTTATTCGGCTGCAGTCTTCTTTTTCTTCAGAAGCAGCTCCTGGTCGAAGCAATACTGCAGCAGCTGTTTCCGGTCAGTTTCTGTCATATCCGTAAATTCCAGGGCAGCTATGCCCGATTTGCCGGCATTTATTACGTTCGCCTGAATTTTCGCGTACTGGATACTGCCGTTTTGGAAATGGAGAGAAAGCCACATCCATACTTGATCATTTTCATTAAGCCCTGCGTTTGCAGGCACCTTCACGGCGGCTCCACCTGCACTTAAATCCACGGTTAAGGCTGTAAAAGGCTTAAAAGCATCAGATACAGAATGAATGGCGGCATCGGCATCTGTTTCAACTCTTACATATTCTCTTCTTTGCACTTTTGTAAAGCCATTCTGTTCAGGAAGCGTAAAAGCAAGCATTGGAATCGTTTCTTTTTTTCTGTGAAGAAGAACAGACTTAAACAAATATGCCTGCCCATGCTGTGAAAAAAAGGCGTTTATTTCTGTTCCATTTAAAAGAAAGGTCGTTTTGCCTGTTTCGTCATTAATCGGATAATCGGTATATAAGACCCGGTCCTTTAGATCGACTACCCGGCATCTTAATCTTGCCGCATCCCCGCCCTGCACTTCAATATACAGTGTATCTCCAATTGCCAGCACATGATCACACTCTTTCATTCTCTCTTCTTTTATTAAATCATGTAATAAAAAAAAGGAAAAGCCTTATTCTGCTTTTCCTTCTGAAAAAAATCCTCCTAAATTTCCTGATAAATCGGTTCGGAGTTATCCAGTTTTTCAACCTTTTCTTCTGAACCGTCTTCAGCGTTCACAAAGATCCGGTACGTGTCATTCTCCATCGTTCCCAAGAACTCGTAGCAGAGAACTTCTTCTCCGAGCTCATTTGTGATGATGGCGAGTCTGTCTTCCTGAACCATCAGATTCGGATTCACAAAGCCCTTAGCTTCTTCTGTGCTGAGCTTTGCCTTAGGAATTTCGCGTTTTCTGTGAGAGGCAAGATAATCCCTTGCAGAAAAACCGATGACTTTGCCGTCATCAAGCGCCACTTTCATGCGGATTGCATCAGGGTACAGCCTTACGTTTTCATAGACGGAAACAAAGGAAAAGATTCCGATGTTCTCAAACTGTGCGCTTTCGTAAAGAATGAGATCTGAAAAACCTTGATCTTTCAAGAATTTGGCCGCGTTGTTTGAAGCCTCATTCAGGCTGATTTTCGGTTGTGCCACTTTGCGGTTTTGAAGCAGCCAGATAGGATATCCGCCTTTTTTCGTAATATCAAGATAGATCTCCGATTTCTTTTTAGGGTCATTGACCGATACACTGTAAAATTCAAGGGGAGATCCTTTTCCATTTGGAGTCACTTTCATATTTCCCGTAGAGCCTGGAACAAATTTTTCGACAATTTTCGGAACTTCTTTTTCAGTAATGACTTTACCTTTTAAATGATTAAAGCCTTCTTCTTCTTTTTTTACTGAAGTAAAAGACGGGTCAAAGTCTGTGCTTGAGTATGCATTCACATTTTTTTCAACCGTCTTGAATCCGTTAATGATCGTGTTATCCTGCTTTTCTTCGCCTGAAGCAAGTGCAAGCTCCACATCCATCCAGCGCAGATTATTATCAATAACCATATGCTGAACGTTCCGCAGCTCTTTTTGAATATCTTCTGATTTCGCATACAGCTGCTTTAAAGTTGCGTATTCCTGATCTGAGAGCGGTTCTTTGTCAAGGTCTCTGACCGCTGTGCGGTAGCTGAAATCAGAAATGCTTGCGAGAAATTCTTCTGTTTTATTGAACGGCAGCAGAGTCAGCGGAAGCTGTCCTACATCTGAATGTGCTTCTGATGTGATTCTCCAGACTTCAACAAGACCGGGAGAAAGTGATTTTCTTGAATTCATGGCAAGAGTTGCACCGATTTTATCATGCAGCTGGTCCACTTGATAGGTCAGGTCATGGAAAGCCCTCTGATAATTGTTTTCTGCATGTATCAGCACGGCATTTTTCTCCTGATGCTCTTTATAGCCCCAATAAGCCGTTCCGACAACACCAATTGTAAGTATTGCGATCAAAATCCCTCTGATCATTTTGTTCACCTCTTAATTACAGAATATGTGCTTTCCAATCTGTTTAATTTGAGGACGTCCCCAAATCCATCCGCTTGTCGCTGTATCAGGGTTAAAGTAATAAATGGCCCCTTCAGTCGGATCCCATCCATTAATCGCATCCATGACTGCTTTTTTAGCTGTGTCGTTTGGTGTCAGCCAAATCTGGCCGTCAGCTACAGCTGTGAACGCCCGCGGTTCAAAAATAACGCCTGACACCGTATTCGGGAATGTTGCGCTGTCCACCCGGTTGATGATAACCGCTGCAACCGCTACCTGTCCGATATAAGGTTCGCCGCGTGCTTCCCCGTATACGGCATTAGCCATCAGCTGAATGTCATTTTGTGAAAATCCTTCCGGCATATTGACGGCCGTTGTTTTTGCTTTGCTTTGTGATTTAGGCTGAGCCTGCTTCTTTGGCTGTGCCTGCTGCTTCTGCTGAGGTGCCTGCGCTTTTGGCTGCTCTTTTGGCTGTTCTTTTTGCTGAGCCTGGCCTGCAGGCGCTTTTTGGCCGCCTTTTTTTCCATAGGTCGCTTTGAGCTTCGCCTTATATTCCTTTGAAGGAGCAACCTGTCTGTCGAGCGGCACGCCGCCATAATGAGTGAAATCTTTTCCTTTGTTCAACTGTCTGTGGACAAAATCACGGTAGTATTTTGTAGTCTGTGACAATTTATGCTTCGTTGCTTCTCCGACCAGACCATCAATCTCTTTCAGCCCAAATTCGTATTGAAAATTGCGCACCGCCCAATATGTGCTCCACCCATACACCCCGTCAATTGAACCGTTATAATAGCCGTTGTACTGCAATCTTGCCTGCAGTTCCACAACATCATCGCCAACAGCGCCTTTTTGAATCACTTGATCCGAAAACGCATGGGCTTCATTTTGATTAAAAATCGTTAATTGAAAAACAAGGGCAATCATCACTGCACCCGCCGTCATCCAAATGAAACGTTTTTTCTGCATGCTGCTGCCTCCTCATGATTGATGAATTTCCTTACAACGTATTTTTTGTTGTAATTGGTATTTTATACAGCATGTTTAGAAGTTCTGTTCATTTAGAGGTGAAATGGAAATGGCAATTCAGCTGTAATCCTGATGCTGAACCGAACTTTCCGCAGGGGGCGCAATGCGCAAAAAAGCAATCCTGGTGCAGGATTGCTTTTACGGATCCGTATTTTATTGTTTTAAAGCCACTGCATACTTATTATGTTTAATCATTCTCGCTTTTTTTGCTTTATGCAGGGAAAACCACCAGAGACATAGCGTAAATGGCACCATATAAAGCGGCCAGAGCTTGTGGGCAACAAGGATATAGTCATACAATCCATGCAAAATGACGGGAACCATTAACGAAAAAAGAATCCATTTTCTTTTTTCCGAGAGCTCGGAAAACTTTCCTTTTCCCATGTA
Organism: Metabacillus sp. cB07; assembly: GCF_016839225.1. Taxonomy (NCBI): domain Bacteria; kingdom Bacillati; phylum Bacillota; class Bacilli; order Caryophanales; family Bacillaceae; genus Metabacillus; species Metabacillus sp. cB07. The sequence continues at coordinate 2,547,327 of NZ_CP069296.1, forward strand.
ATAGCCCATAATCACGCCAAATAATGCGTGACTGGAAACCGGAAGCAGCGCACGGCCGACAGCAAATTCAAGTCCGTTTCCGATTAAGTACAAAATATTTTCAAGTGTAGCAAAGCCCAGTGATGAAGCAACCCCGTATACAATGCCGTCGTAATGTTCATCAAAGTGAACATGCGGATAGATGGTCACAAATAAAATAAACCATTTAAAAAATTCTTCCAAAAGTCCGCTCGAGAAAAAAGCCAGCAGCACCTTTGAGTCAATGATCTGTTCCGTCTCAAGCACATACTGAATAAACATGATCGGAAAAACAAGCAGCGCCCCGAAGGCAAATGACCGGAACACCATATAAATCGGCTCTGCTTCATATTGGTCCTTTAAATAGAAATAACTTAAAATGGCTAAGCCAGGGGCTATGCCGGCAGAAATAATGGCAATCATCCGCAGGCCTTCTTTCTTCAAAATTCTTCTATTTATAATGGTATCATGTTATCGTAAAATTGAAAATGAATTGAGAGAAAAGATATTGAACAACCGGAGGGGCTTATGAAACATATTTTTGTCATCCATACAGGCGGAACCATTTCGATGAGCGAAGATGAAACAACCGGCGAGGTCAAGCAGGGAGAATCCAATCCGCTGCTTAAGCATTTGCTTACGTTTAACGATATTGTGATTACTTCAAAAGAACTTTTTTATCTGCCTTCACCGCACATCACACCAAAAGAAATGCTCGAACTTAAAGAAACGATTGAAAAAGCATGTCAAAAAGATCAAATAGATGGAATTGTGATTACACACGGAACGGACACATTGGAGGAAACAGCCTACTTTCTTGATTTAACTCTTAATGTACGGATTCCTGTCGTCATAACAGGCGCCATGCGCTCAAGCAATGAGCTCGGGTCGGACGGGCTGTATAACCTTGTTTCCTCTATTCAGGTGGCTGCGAGCACTGAAGCTGCAGATATGGGCGTGCTTGTCGTAATGAATGATGAGGTGCACTCGGCAAAAAACGCTACCAAGACCCACACCAGCAACGTTGCTACCTTCCAGAGTCCTCAGTACGGACCCATTGGAATTGTCAACAAGCGCGGAGTGGCTTTTCATCACAAACCTGTAAACCGCACTCATCTTAAAGCCGATCATCTGACGAAACAGGTCATGCTTCTTAAAGCTTATGCAGGGATGGACGACACAATTTTAAAGGCAATCGCCGAAGTGAAGCCTGACGGTCTTGTCATTGAAGCGCTTGGACAGGGCAACCTTCCGCCAACCTTAATGCCTGCACTTGCTAAGCTTATGAATGCAGGCGTCAAAATTGTCATTGTTTCGAGATGCTTTAACGGCATTGTTCAGGATATTTATTCTTATGAAGGCGGAGGAAAAACACTGAAAGAAGCCGGCATTATCTTCAGCAACGGCCTGAACGGGCAAAAAGCCCGCCTGAAACTGATGATTGCTCTTGAGACAACACAGGATGCAGGCGAACTTCAGAAGATTTTTTCCTTTTAAAGAACCAGACAAAAAAAAGACATCACCTTATGGAGTGATGTCTTTTTTTGCTGCGATGTTTTCTGCAATCAGTCCGCCATGGAACCGTCCGTTTTCAATAAAGATTTCATTTGCGTTATTCCCGGCTGCAATGACGCCCGCAATATAAATGCCCGCTTCGTTTGTTTCCATCGTTTCTTCTGAAAAAGCAGGACGTCCCGTAGCGGGATCAATGTCCACACCCATTTTTGTCAGGAAAGAATGATCCGGATGATAGCCTGTCATCGCAAAGACAAAATCATTTTGGATCGTCACTTCTTCTTTGCAGTCTTTTTCATAGACAACTGTATCCTCTGTTATCCGCTTTAAGAGTGAATTAAATTCCATTTTAATGGTTCCGTTTCTGACAAGCGCTTCAAATTCAGGGAGAATCCAAGGCTTAACGCTTGGCGAATACGAACCGCCCCTGTAAATAACCGTGACTCTGGCCCCTGAGTGCACCAGTTCAAGCGCCGCATCGACGCTTGAGTTTTTTCCGCCCACAACGACGACATCTTTATCAAAAAATGGATGACCCTCTTTAAAGTAGTGAAACACCTTTGGAAGGTCCTCACCCTCAATGTTCATATAGTTAGGATGATCATAATACCCGGTTGCGACAATGATGTAATCTGCATTGTATGTATCCTTTGATGTTGAAACATTAAAGGACTTGCCTTCCTTTGTTACGCCTGTCACTTTTTCAAAGGCGTGAATTCTCAGACTGCTGCGCCTTACGACATCACGGTAATAGGCAAGCGCCTGAATTCTGTAAGGCTTCCTGTTTTCAGTAATAAACGGAATGCCTCCAATTTCCAGCTTCTCGGCTGTACTGAAAAAAGTCTGGTGTGTAGGATAATGATAAATAGAATTAACAATATTTCCTTTTTCTATAATAAGGGCATCGATCCCTTTTTCTTTTAAAGCAAGTGCCGCCGCAAGTCCGCATGGACCTCCTCCGATAATGATGACCTCTTCTTTTTTCACCATGTTCACTCCTGAATTTCTAGTTTTTGCTACATGCAAAAAAATCTCCTACCGGTAATGATAGGAGATTTCTTGAACAGTTGCAAACAATTAACTTAAATCCAGCCTCTAAACCTTGATGCTTCCGCCATTTTGCGGACACCAACCATGTAGGCAGCAAGGCGCATATCGACTCGTCTTGTCTGTGACGCATCGTAGATATTATTGAAGGATTTGACCATAACCTTTTCGAGCTTTTCCTCAACTTCTTCTTCCGTCCAGTAGTAGCCCTGATTATTCTGAACCCACTCAAAGTATGAAACCGTAACACCGCCGGCACTTGCAAGCACATCAGGAACGAGCAGAATGCCGCGGTCAGTCAGAATTTGAGTCCCTTCAATCGTTGTTGGCCCGTTCGCCGCTTCAACAACGATGCTTGCGCGGATGAGATGGGCGTTTTCTTCAGTAATCTGGTTTTCAATCGCTGCCGGTACAAGAATGTCGCAATCAAGCTCAAGCAGCTCTTTATTTGTAATCGTATCATTAAATAACTTTGTCACAGTACCAAAACTGTCTCTGCGGTCAAGAAGGTAGTCGATATCAAGACCATCAGGATCGTGAAGACCGCCGTATGCATCAGAGATTCCAATGACTTTGGCTCCTGCATCATGCATGAATTTCGCAAGGTAGCTTCCCGCATTTCCGAAGCCCTGCACGACAACCCTCGCGCCTTTCAGCTCAATGCCCTTTTTCTTCGCGGCTTCATGAATACAAATTGTTACACCTTTAGCAGTAGCTGATTCACGTCCGTGCGAACCTCCAAGAACAAGAGGCTTCCCTGTAATAAATCCAGGAGAGTTAAATTCATCGATGCGGCTGTATTCATCCATCATCCAGGCCATAATCTGTGAATTAGTAAAAACATCCGGTGCCGGAATATCTTTTGTCGGTCCGACAATCTGGCTGATTGCTCTTACATAGCCGCGGCTGAGCCGCTCGAGCTCACGGAATGACATATCACGGGGATCGCAGACGATTCCGCCTTTTCCTCCGCCGTATGGCAAGTCAACAATTCCGCACTTCAGGCTCATCCAGATTGACAGCGCTTTAACTTCAGTTTCGGTTACTCCAGGATGGAAACGGATTCCGCCCTTTGTAGGCCCTACTGCATCATTATGCTGCGCGCGATAGCCAGTAAAAATTTTAACTGAACCATCATCCATTCGAACAGGTATTTTTACCGTCATCATTCTCATCGGCTCTTTTAGTAATTCATACACTTCTTCAGGATAACCCAGCTTCTCCAGGGCTTTATGTATCACCGTTTGTGTTGATTTCAGCACATCATGCTTTTCTCGTTTATGATTGGTGCTCTTTTCGGCTACCATCGAGTAAACCTCCTACTGTCTCTTCAGGATGGGTGGAATGTCCACCTTTCATGACATAGTATACACCTTTGGCCCTTTTCTGCAAAGTAGAAATAGCGAAAAGAAAACGTATTTTTGTAAGCGATTTCAATGAAGTGGAGGATATGGATAAAACAGGATTCAAACACATAAGTATAGTTCGAAAGCTTAGAATAGTAAGACATCTTCATTGAAAGAAAAACCCGAAGTCTTTAAGACTGCGGGTTTTTCTTCCAGTAATAGGAATACAGCTTTTCTACAGCGAAGTCTTCAAGCAGGCACTTGCCATACTCATGTAAGTAATGGATGGATATCATCGATGGATTCCCGTATTCTGCGATAATGGATACAAGCGTATCAACATGTATTGGCTGGTGTTCGTCGAGTATAAGAAAAAAACGGTTTTGGTATGAATAGACCGTTCCTTCCTTCAGACCCTGAGAATAAAGAGCATTTGTCAGCTGGATAATGTCTTCAAATTCATGAAATTCATAGACAATGTCGCAATTCTGATCAAGCTTCACCTGCATTTCAATATAGTCATCCGCATAATCTTCATCGGATTCTTCTTCTTCATGGTTTTTGGTGACGATGATCACCATGCCTTGCGCCTGAAGAGAATAAACCTCTACAGCAATCGGGCCGCTCGCTTCAAATCCAAGCTCCTCACTTGCTTCGTCCATCATTTCCCTGAAAAGCTGATGCACTTTCAGAGAATCTTTCCATAAGTCTTCCTTTGTCAGTCCTCTGTCCATTAAATCATCTATGGTTAAGAAGATTTTGATCTTGTTATAGTTCAATCGCTCTAGCCGCATCCCTTACCCTCCTGCCGTCAGAACGTACTTTTTTCTTTATCATATGAATTGCAGGCGGGATGGTTCGCCTGATTTTCCAGCAAGTTTACACCAATCGGACAGGTTTAGAGAAGCAAAATGGTTCAGACAGACAGACGTTCTTTCAGCCAGGTGTCCCACTCTTCTTTTGTATTGCCGACAAACATGGATTCATATGGCTTCAGATCATCTCTTGAAACCTTATTAAAGCCGTTTCCACCGAGTCCTATTATCAGGTGTTCATGCTTTCCTCTGAGTTCACCTGCAGATGCGATTGTCTTTTCTACATTTTCCTGCAGAGTACAGGAGTAGAAAAGGAATTTCGGGTTCACTTCACCCAGAACAATATCGATATCTCCGTCAGCAATGCTTGTCCCCAAATAAATGACCTCAAACCCTTTTCTCCGGAGGTAGAGGGTGAAGATCAACAGGCCGAGTTCATGCCATTCGCCCGGTCCGCACACAGAGACCACTTTGGGAAGCAGTCCGTTTACCGGAAGAGTATGAAGGATGATGCCGATTCTTGATCTGAGAAAAGATGACGCAAAATGCTCATGGGCAGATGTAATTTTTCCGTTTTCCCACAGGTCTCCTATTTTAACAAGCAGCGTTCCGAGGATATCGATAAGCACTTTATCAATCGAGTAAAGACTGAAGGCTCTGTTAAGCAGCTCGTGGGCGGTGTTCTCATCAAATGAGAGAAGCGCAGTCATAAGCTCCTCTGTTAAATCCATTGACCGGTCGGAGGCATCCGGTGCTGCTGAAACGCTGACAGGGTCTTCTGAAGGCAGTTCGCTGTGTTCAAGAAGATTGACAGCCTGACTGATCGTAAACCCTTTATTCACCTTCGTGATCAGCCATTTTAAAATTTTTATGTGTTCTTCTGTATATAAGCGGTGGCCGGAATCATTTCTGACCGGTGCGATCATGTTATAGCGTCTTTCCCAGGCTCTGAGGGTTCCCGGCTGGATTCCAAGCATTTTGGAGACTGCCTTTATGTTGTATTTGCCTTCTTGACTGGACATATCAAATCCTCCAATTACAAAAATCACTGTAATCAAAGTATATAGGATTAAACACCTTGTGTAAACTTTGTATAACAGTTGAATAGTCTGATCTCTAGTATTTTCTGAAATTTCGAGGCATGTTTCTTTCAATGCGCTCTTTTCAGCTGTTGTCTGTGCAGGAAATAGGACGTGAGACCGTAGACGGCGCTGAAACAGGCTAATCCGGCTGTTTGCCAGATGCCGATTTGAGCTAATAGGGAGAAATTCATAATAACACAAAAGGAAACGATTGAATGGACGATATTTCCTTCCTTTTTTAAAAGCTTCCAAGCATTCATAACAGCTTCTTTAAGCAAGGATGCGTGCATAAGAAAGGAGACTGTAAAAAAAACATGCCCAAAAAGGATCTGCCCGGAAACAGGGCAAGCCCCATAATGAATTCTGGAAAATGAAAAGGCAGCCTGACCGGCAGAAAGAAGCAGGACACACTGCCGGCAGCAAAGCCGGCGATAAGGCGCAAAAGCAGACTGAACAAAAAAACCCCTCCCCCACATCTTTATATGCAGGGAGAGGAGCTTTATTCATCTTCGTGAATGTCAAGTATCCGGAAGCCGGATTTTTCAATTCGTTCAATAAACCTGTTAATGTTGTCCTTCTTCTCTATCTTCATGACGATTCTTCTGACCATGCTCTCTGTTTCATCAAACGTAACAAGAGAGATAATGTCTTCGTGGAATTGCTTTGCAAGCTCTGTCAATCTCGCAATTCTTCCTTCTGTTTCAACAGAAGTAAAAGCAATCCTTACACCCTTTTTGTTCATTCCAAAAGCACTTTGAAATTGTTCAAGCACATCATACCGCGTAACGATTCCGAGGAATTCTTTTTCCACGCCGACTACAGCAATCAGGGGATAATCCTTCAGCTGCAGGAGCGTATTTTCAAAAATTTCTTCGCCTTCGAGATATACGTCAGTGTGTACAGCAATGTCCTCAGCCTTTTTCTCAGAAAGAAAAGCTTCTTTTTTTAACTCTGACTGGAAAAACTCTTCATAAAGATGAAATCTCGTCACAATGCCTATGTATGCTGCCCCTTTCAGGACAGGAACACCGTCAATCTTGTGATGTTCCAGTTTTTCAAGGACTGTTTTTAATGAATCGCCTGCTTCTGCATGTACCGTCCGGTTTTTCGGTATCATTGTACTTTTGACAAACATCGCATCACCCCATTAACGTTTTAGCATACATTCGCTTTTATCTGTCAAAATCCTCTGCGTTTCATGCAATTATTTGCTTTCGAAATAAAGATTAATGTCATAATGCTTCTTCATCATGTCATAAACCTCTCCTCTTTTTTTCCAATGATACGGCTGCGGCCATAGCTCTGAGCTTTTGCGGATGATTTCTGTGCGGAGGCCATGATATTCCTTTTCATATTTTTCTTCTTTTTTCTTATAATAACGGGCTGTTGCGTAGCCTGATCCAAGCAGGAGCACGATGAAAAAATGCAGAACGCTGCCGACCAGCTCTCCAAGCATATACCCGATATTGCTTCCATTTGGAACGACAATAAACTGATAGAAATAAAGAAAATAAACTAAACCGCCAAAGAGTGTGAACATCTGCCATTTAAAACAGTTTTTCTTATACCGGTCGTACTTTCTTTTTTTATTCAGCACGCTCTGCAGCATTTCCCTTGTTGCCTGATCTGTCGATCCGCCAAGCTCCAGTATTTGCTTTTCCACATGCATCACATCTCCCGATCGAACGAATTGTCTATTCAACTATATGATGTTGTCCGCCTTCTTATGAAATGCATGTACAAAAAAACACATGCGTTCTTCAGCATGCGTTTTACTGTTTAAGCGGTATTTTCAGGACTTGTCCTTCATAAACACTGTCTCCGCTTAATTGATTCAATTGTTTAATCAGATCTTCTCCTGATCGTCCGCCATAATATTTAACGGATATGCGGTACAGGTTATCCTCAGGTCCAACGGTATGTTCAACAATCCTGTAATTCTCTTTTGGCTCAGCTGCGGCTTCCGGTTCCGGCTTTGGCTCTTTTTGGGGCTGAGGTTCGGGCTTTGTTTCAGAGGCTTCCCCCTGCCCTTGTGTGCCGGCAGAAAGGTCTGCTGAGGCTGTCATTGTCTCTGTTTGTTCCGTTTGACCTTCTAGATCCACAGCAGAATTGCTTTCACCCGGAGCCTGACTTGATTGATCGTCTGTTTCCTGCTCTTCATCATCCCCGTATTTTATCAGCACGTCTTCATAATCGGAAATATTTTCGCCATCAACGGTTTTGCTGCGTTCATCAAAATACGAAATGGTGTAGTAAAAGCCGATGGGAAGCAGAAAAAAGAAAATGGCAAGCAAAGTGACTGCCGGATATTTATAGGGAGACTTTTTTTTCTCTTTCTTTTTGTGAATCTCGCTTCGTGAAGGGTAGCTCCCGGTCCGGGATTTCACGTCTTCAATTTTAGCTTTTTTGGCTAAAGCCGCTCTTTCCATTCTGCTCATCTTGTCACCTCCGTCTTATGTGATTCAAGCGAATTTGAATGGCAAACACTAAATCTATTAAAAAATGGGCAAATACCGTTACAAATAAATTCCCAGTTTGCTCATACACGAATCCCAGCAGCAGGCTGATCAGCACCACCATGCAAAAAAGCAGCCATTTTGACAAATATCTGAAATGGAGCACCGCAAAAATGAGGCTCGCTGCCCAAAAACCGAAATGCGTCTGCAGTATTCCTCTGAAGAGCACTTCTTCTGTAAAAGAAATCAGCAGGCACAGAAAAATGATGTGGGGAACAGAGCGGTTCCTGAACATTTTTTCATTGATTCCGTCGTCATCATACATATCTTCAGGCATCGTCTTCATGATGATCCAGTCAAATATAAGAACAGCTCCTGCTGTCAGTCCTCCAATAAGGAGGATCTGGCCGGTGTCAGGCTTCCACAAGCCCGCAAATTCTGACACACCGTTAAATAATATCATACTCAAAACAGCGGAAATTGTAAGTAGTAAAATTTGAGTAAAGTAAAGCTGCTTCAGCAGCTGACTGTCACTCATGCTCTTAACAAGTTCATTTTGACGCTTTACCATGCTATCACTCGTTCTGGCCAAATACAGCCTTTAATTCTGTTTCCCAGTCAGGCATCTGGTCATCTGCCCTTCGCTTGGACTGATCCTGTTTCAGAAAAGACAGGCTCACCCCGCATCTGTCACAGCAGAGTTCCTGTTTTTGAAACGTTTCTTCCCCGAAGTATGCCAAAATCCCTTTTCTTCTGCACTCAGGTGAAGCCAGCCAGTGCAAGACGCCGTCAAGCTTTTCCAGCTTCAATCGGCGCCGGTTTTCAATGCGGGAAAAAATCCAGTCGATTGCCTGTTGTTCAGCACCATAAATCCCATTTTCAAAAGATGTCAAATGATGCAGGATAAATCTGCCCTGAATCTCACTTATCCCCGCCATGTTAAACGCATCTTCAGGGGTCATTCCGGATGACATGGCATACATGCATTCATGGAGCTGACTGTAGGTGCAGAACTCAGAATCGATCATGGAAAGCGGGAGATCACGGTCCCCTTTTCCAATCAGAGCGACGGCAGCACTTGGCAGCCCGTCTCTTCCTGCCCTTCCGATTTCCTGAACATAGGATTCCATTTGAGCCGGAAAATGAAAATGGATCACATAGCGCACATTCGCTTTGTTTACTCCCATCCCGAATGCGTTCGTACAGCATACGGCATCCAGCTGTCCGTATAGGAACTGATGCTGAATCAGCGTCCGCTGTTCCGGTTCCATGCCTCCGTGATAGAAAGCTGTGTTCTTAATGCCTTCAGCCTGTAAATACAGTGAAATGCTTTCTGTCCACTTTCTGCTTGCACAATAAATGATTCCGGGTCCCTCAAGTGTCCGCACCAGCTCAAGAACCCGCTGAAGTTTATCTTCCAAAGAGGAGTATCCCTCAATTTTGATGCTGATGTTGCTTCTGTTCACGGAATAGACGTGCCTGATCGGTTTTTTCATATTCAGTGATTGTTCAATGTCTGCTAAAACCTCTTTTGTCGCCGTCGCCGTCAGGGCAAGACAAGGAGGATTGCCGAGGCGTTCTCTAAGTTCGCCCAATTTTGAGTAGTCCGGTCTGAAATCATGGCCCCACTGAGAGATGCAGTGTGCTTCATCAACAGCAAACAGGGATATTCGGACGGCAGAGAGTGCGGAAAGAACCGCTTCAGACTGAAGGATTTCCGGTGACGCAAAGATAAACCTGTACTGATTCAAATGAGAAAGAGCCCTCTGCCTTTCAAGATATGGAAGAGAGCCGTTTAATCCAATCACCCTTTTTTCACCCCGCAGGCGGATTTGCTGCACCTGGTCTTCCATAAGCGAGAGCAGGGGAGAAATAATCAGAACGGTCCCCTCAAGGAGATAGCCTGGAAGCTGATAGCACAGCGACTTTCCTCCGCCAGTCGGCAGCATGGCAAGGACATCCCGGCCTGACAGCACATCCCGAACGATATTTTCCTGCCCTTCCCGAAAGTGTTCATATCCAAAATAGCGGGACAATGCCTGCTGAACGTTCATAGCATCCTCCTAGGTCCTTGTGTAGGCAAGCCTGATCTGAAAGTAGCTGAACCGGTCATTTAAAGCCTCTTTTACGATTCGCAGCTGATGGGTATTCAGTTCTTGAATCTTGCGTGTAATCAGTGCAAGCCCCTCTTCTTCAAGAAACATTGAGATATCAAAACCGGGGTCATTTAAAGAGATCTCGACAATGTGGTCTTCTATCGTGCTTCTTTTCAAACGCCTTATGTCAGAAATCGCATCAACCGACTTTCCTGAGCGGATCAAATGAAGTGTTTTGGAAGCAGACTCAGTCAGGGAATCGCTTTTTGTCAAATCTTTTGAAACGGCATGCAGTATCGGATATGTGTGTATATTTTGCGCTGATTCCTTTAAAAAACGGTGAACAAGCCCCCAGAACAAGAGCCTGATGTATACTTCATCCTCATTAAATTTCTCGGCAAGCTGCTGGTAGGTGAACCCGATTCTGCTTTTGGAACTTAATTGATACACCCACACAGAGGCCGCTGTATGGTCGGCCCGCTTCAGAAATGCCTGCATCTCCTGATACATGCTGAAGGCAAGCTCTTCTTTTGAGAATGGCATTCCTTTAAGATAGGATTTCACCCATCGCTGCACTTTTTCATCTCTTATGACAGGCAGATAGCGCGCGCTCCCGGCTGCTGCATGTGAAAGCACCTGCGCGAGAAGGACGGTCCGCTTCCAGAAATGCACACCTGCCTGCGAATATAGAGTTCCGTCCAAATCTTTAGGAAGCGGCCTTTCCTTTATCCTATTTTCTTTATGAATGACGGCATCAGGATTCGGCCGGCATACATCGCCTTCAACGGGAAGCAGCCACCCGCTCTTTACAAGTCCCCCAATGGCTGCATCAAATTCTTTTCTTGAAAGATCGGGAAACATTCCAAAGAGGCGGGACAGACTGAAAAGTTTGCTGTCCTGGATGGTCTGGGAAGACTTTTTTCCTTTCAGCAGATGAAAGACAGCAGATGCCGTCCGTTCGCCTCTGAATTTCTCCAGACATTCCAGGTAAATACAATCCATATAAGTTAAAGTCATGGTCATCACCCTGCACTTTTTGACACGATTCGATATATCCTTTATTGTAACAGATTCTGTATAAAAAAAGGCGTTTAAAGTTGCGTTCAAAGGGTACCTTAAATACTAGAAACCCTTATATGATAAGTATTCTCAATGTACTTTACTATTGAAAAGTTTTAAAAACAGATTTACAATGTATAAATATAAAGAGGTACGCACTCGTTCAGACTTACGTTTTACTCGTGCTCTGACAAATGAATGAAAGTACCATATCATAGAGTGTAACCAAATCAGAGGAGGTTTTTTTGATGGCAAAGTATACAATTGTTGACAAAGATACGTGCATTGCTTGCGGTGCTTGCGGAGCTGCTGCACCGGACATTTATGATTATGATGATGAGGGTATTGCATTTGTAACCCTTGATGATAACCAGGGAATTGTTGAAGTTCCTGAGATCCTTGAAGAAGACATGATGGATGCATATGAGGGCTGCCCGACTGATTCCATCAAAATTGCTGACGAGTCATTTGACGGCGACGCATTGAAATTCGAATAGCATTCGAAAACCCTCCGCATTTGCGGAGGGTTTTTTATTGGGCTTATGCAGCCCGTTTATAGTCATTTTGAGCATGAACCCATGTTTTCAGCTTGGCGAAGATCGCCATAAACACAAAGCCCATCACAATACCTTTGATTAAGTTAAACGGCAGAATACCACTAACAATCAGCGCTTTAAGCTCAGGCGCTGCCATTGCAGGTGCATTCAGGAACCACGTGTAGGCAGGAATAAACAAGTAATAGTTCAGGACGCTCATAGCACCTGCCATGAGGACAGTTCCTGCTGAAAGGCCGATTGCCAGCCCTTTCATGCTGTTCATTCTTCTGTACAGATAGGATGCCGGCAGAATATAAAGAACTCCAGCGGTGAAGTTAGCCAGCTGTCCGACAGGTACTCCAGCTGCATTGCCCATAATAATATATTGAAGAACATTCTTAAGTGCCTCTACCATAATCCCTGCGCCAGGTCCGTAAAGAATGGCTGCAATAATGGCCGGCACGTCCCCAAAATCAAGCTCCAGAAAGCTTGAAAAACCAATCGGGAAATTAAAAATCATCAATACAAACCCTACACTCGCAAGCATCGCAATCGATACCTGCTTTTTGACTTTACTTTGCTGCATTGCTGCTTCTCTCCTTTTTCGATCCATCCGGAAAGAAAGGAAACGTCCTGTTTTTTTCCCTGAAAAAATAAAAAACCCAAGTGAAAAATCACTGTGGGGAGAATTTAATCAAGGTCAAATAAACGGTTAAAATCTTCATTTTAAACGCCAGAACCTCCATCTTCTCCCATCCAGACTTTACTGTCGGCTCTGGAATCTCACCAGATCCTGCCATCACAAGGACGGCTCGCGGGCTTTGGAAAAAATATCTTTCCTTACCGCCGGTCGGGAATTTCACCCTGCCCCGAAGATAGATCATGTTATTTTGTTTTCGAGATAAGTATACTGCATCTGTTTCAATTTGTGAATACATTTGCTTGCGAAACATCTTTCCAGCAAATGTCTTTATCGTTGTACCGCGTTAATGTTATTGACACAATAATCTTAATATGATAAATTATCTGATATTTACTAGATGTACTTAGGGGGATAAACATGTACCGAATTCTTGTTTCAGATTCAATGAGTGCAGACGGTCTGCAGCCTTTACTCGAAGCAGAACACGTCGAAGTTGTCCAGAAAAAAGCTGCCGAAGCAGAAGATGAGCTACATACATTTCATGCTTTACTGGTGCGCAGTGCCACAAAAGTCACAGACGAACTGATTGGAAAAATGACCTCTCTTAAGATTATTGCCAGGGCAGGGGTTGGAATCGATAACATTGATCTTGATGCTGCTACAAAGCACGGCGTCGTCGTCATCAATGCACCTGACGGAAATACCATCTCAACAGCTGAACATACATTTGCCATGATGACATCTCTCCTTCGCCATATCCCGCAGGCAACTGTATCTGTTAAATCCAATGAATGGAACCGGAATGCATTTGTCGGCACGGAGCTTTTCGGCAAAACGCTCGGTATCGTGGGACTCGGCAGAATCGGAACTGAAATTGCCAAGCGGGCACAGGCCTTCGGGGTAAATGTGATCGTATTTGATCCGTTTTTAACCCGCGACCGCGCAGCCAAAATATCTGTTAAAAGCGCCACGTTGGATGAAGTTCTGACACATGCGGACATTATCACCGTACATACACCGCTTACGAAAGAGACAAGAGGCCTTATCGGTGCTGAATCACTGCCGAAAACAAAAAAAGGCGTTTATTTGCTCAATTGTGCACGTGGAGGAATTATAGACGAGCAAGCCATCATCCCTTATCTTGAAAACGGTCATATTGCCGGTGTTGCCCTTGATGTATTTGAAACAGAGCCGCCGGAAAATCATCCGCTTCTGAAATTTGACAATGTGATTGCCACACCGCATTTAGGGGCATCAACAAAAGAAGCCCAGCTGAATGTAGCCGCTCAGGTTGCACAGGATGTTCTCGACTTCCTAGATGGAAAGATTGTCACAACTTCTGTAAACCTGCCTGCTCTGACAAAGGAAGTATTCGAAAAAATCCAGCCATTTTACAGGCTCGCAAAGAATATGGGCAATATCGTTTCACAGTGCATGAAAGAGCCTGTACATGATATTTCCATTAAATACGAAGGTTCTGTTGCAGAACTTGAAACGTCTTTTGTGACAAAAAGCCTGATTGCAGGATTCCTGACTCCGCGCGTTGCATCAAATGTCAACGAAGTAAACGCAGGGATGATCGCCAAAGAGCGCGGCATCAGCTTCAGCGAAAAAATCACTTCGAATCAGTCAGGATACGAAAACTGTATTACGGTGTCCATTCACGGAGACCAGACTACGTTTGAAATAAAAGGAACACATATTCCGCATTACGGCGAACGCATAGTCGGCATCAATTCCTTTAACATTGATTTCTATCCCGCAGGTCACCTTATATATATTCAGCATACAGATAAGCCGGGAGTCATCGGACGTGTCGGAAGAATTCTCGGAGATCATGAAGTCAACATCGCAACGATGCAGGTAGGACGGAAAAATGCAGGCGGAGAAGCCATCATGATGCTGTCTTTTGACCGCAAGCTTGATGATTCTCTTATTAAAACCCTATCTGACATCGATGATATTGTGTCCATAAAACCTATTGAGCTATAAGGGATCAATTAAAAACGAGCAAGCAGAATCATCTGCTTGCTCGTTTTATGTTCTTTTTACTGGCAGGTCAATGACAACTTTAGTGCCCTCTCCCACCTTGCTTGAATACGTGATGGTGCCACCATGCGACTGGATGATTCTGTAGCTGACAGTAAGGCCGAGCCCTGTTCCTTTTTCTTTAACGGAATAAAACGGCTCTCCAAGGCGTTTCAGCCTCTCCTCTTCCATGCCTTCCCCGTCGTCTTCAATCATGATGCGTGCTGATCCGCCTTCTTCAAAAAGAGAAATGGAAATCGTTTTTGATCCTGCTTCAATAGAATTTTTGATGATATTGATAAAAACCTGCTTCAGCTGATTCGGTTCGCAGTCAATCTCATTCATCCCTGCGTCTGATTGAAACACAATGTTCACGCCGTACATATTCGCCTGTGATTCCAGGAGCGAAATGACATTGCACATCAGCTTGCTTACATTTGTTTTCGTAAAGCGGATGTTTTGAGGCTTTGCCAGTACAAGCAGCTCGCCGACAATCTCATTGATCCGGTCAAGCTCATTTTCCATGATCTCATAATACAGTTTATTTACACTGTCGTTTTTGTTCATCAGCTGAACAAACCCTTTTAAAGAGGTAAGCGGATTTCTTATCTCGTGTGCAACACTTGCGGCAAGGCCACCGACAACACTCAGCTTTTCAGCTTTTTGAAGGCGGTCCTCCGCCTCTTTCATCTGGGTGATGTCCCGTCCGATGACGACAAGGGCCTTCCTCGAACCGTCATCATTGAACAGCGGAACCTTAATCGTATCGAACGTTTTAAAGCTTCCGTCCGGCTGCGGAATCTGTTCTTCACTTCTGCTGACAGATCCGCTCATCCAGGTCTGCTCGTCCGATTCCTCGCAATAAAGCAGCGCGTCTCTGTAGAATTCCGTGTATTCAGCAAGATCCCTGTCCCGCTTTCCCTTGTAATCCACTCCCTGCAGGTTAAACAAATTCAGTCCGAACGTATTTACCTCAATCCAGCGGCCTTCTCCGTCTTTAAAATTCACAAAGTCCACCATAGAATTAATCAGCGACAACAGTTTTTCTTTTTCCCGCTCAAGCTCTTGAAACTGTTCATTTTTGCTGATCAGGTATTTGATGAAGATAAAAGTGGCTGCAATAAACAAGACAGCTTTTATTTTTGAAATCACAATAAATGTGTATATGTCATAATCAAGCAGTGCAATCAAGTGGTCTGTGCCAAATACCCACACGATGCTTAGTAAAACATAGAAATATAAAACCTTTTTCATTTTTGACATGTATGTCTCCCGAAATTAAGATGTAGACTTCCATTTTACTACTAAATCCGGGAAAAGGGATAGGCATTGGCTGAAATTTTTACAGCAGAAATGTTTTTTCATGTAAAAAAGACCGCGGGCATCAGCCTGCAGTCTCCTTCTTCAATCTAATGGAACTTCTTTGCGCTCGCCTTTTGAAAATGTCATCAGAGAAGTGTAGCCCACTCTCTTAGCAAGAGCCACAGCCTGGTCATAATCTGCGCCAACATCACCCGGGACATGCGCATCCGAAGATAGGACAATCGGAATTTGCTTTTGATGGCACAGCTTTAAGAGCCTTTCATCAGGATACAGTTCACCGACTGGCTTTCTTAGCCCTGCAGTGCTGATCTCAACGCATGTCTTGGACTGAGCAAGAGCATCTGTCGCCCGGTCATACTGCTTCATCAGAAACTCTTCATCATCCGGGACGTATTTAAAAATTTTGACAAGATCCAGGTGGCCGACGATATCAAACAGATTCGACTGGGCCAGGGTGACGACCTGGTCGAAATAATGTTCATACACTTCATTTACATTACGCTTGTCCCATTCATGCAAATATTCCTTCAGGTCAATTCCAAAGTCATCCACCCAGTGTATGGAACCGATCACATAATCAAAATCATATGTATCAATAAACGACTTCATTTCAGCATGTCTGCCAGGCGTATAGTCCATTTCAATCGACATTTTCACATCGATTCCCTGATTCCATGCCTGGTGAAAAAGTGACACGTAATCCTTCATATCATAGTAGCGTCTCTCGTCTACCCAAGGATTGCTAAGGATGTTTTTTGTCTGATAAAAATGATAGGCATGCTCGGAAATTCCGAAATGCTGGATGCCTTTTGCGGCAGCTTCATCTGTAAATTCCTTTAAATAATCAAGCGTCAAAGTGCCTCTTTCAAGATGATTGTGATAGTCGGTGCGCATTGTCTGCTCCCCCCGCGAAGTTTTGTCCTATTATATCGCTTTTTGGAAAGTGTGACAATGTATTTTCAGTTTATTTAGAAGAAGCTGAAGAATGAGTAATTTTCAGCATTTGGTCAGGAAAAATAGCCTCAGATGACAGGTCATTTTCTTGTTTCAGCTGCTGTACAGAGGTTTGAAGCTGTTCTGCTATTGAAAACAGGGTATCTCCTTTTTTGACGGTGTACTGGCTGACGGAAGCCGTTCTTTGCTCAATCATCAGCTTCTGGCCTGCGTATAAATGGTCAGATACAAGGCCGTTTATCTTCTTCAGACCTTCTACGCTCAGTCCATTTTTGTTGGCAATTCCCCACAGCGTGTCCCCTTTTTGGACAGTGACAGATCCATCTTCAGCAGCAGGCTGTGCCGTCGCGGGAACGACTTCTATAGAGTGGGCTGCCACCATGATAAATGGATCAACAGCCTGTTTTTTATCGTATGTCCATTTTCCTTTATGTACTTCAAAATGCAGGTGAGTTCCTCTTGAAACACCGGTATTGCCGATCACGCCGATTTTTTGGCCCCTTGCTACTTGTTCCCCTTCTGAAACGGTCCTTTTGCTCAGATGGGCATAGACCGTTTCATATCCTTCAGGGTGAGAAATAAAGACGACGTGGCCGTATGTACTTGAAAGATAGGATTTTGTAACGGTTCCTGACTGTACGGCCGAAATGGCTGTTCCTTCAGGTGCTGCGATGTCAATTCCTTTATGTTTTCCGCTTCTTGTTCCGAATGTGTCTGTTATCGTGCCCTTGACGGGATGAATCCAGCTTTTGTCTTCAGCTGGACTTTCTGCTTTTGCCAGTGTTCCTCCGACAAAGAGCAGCATGACGCATATTCCGACAATCAGAGCGATGGATAACCTTCTTAGCAAATCTAACATGAGTTCCCCCTAGTTTGTTCATTTGTCAAAAAATGACCAATACTAGTATTATGCAGTCTTTGCCAATTCATACGTTAAAGTTGTGTGAAGACGGGGGACAGCATTCTGTTAGATAAGAACTAATTATTCTTCTCTTATCTTAAATGTGAGGCTGACTTTGTGCGGATTGTTGGTTTTAAGGTGTACCCGTTCCCTTGCGCTCCAGTCACTTGCTTTCCGCGGGGAGTGCCGGGAGCCTCCTCGGCCAGCCTGCGGGGTCTCCCGTGCCCTCTTCATCCCTTAGAAATGCGGAAGCGCCCGTTTTGCTCCGGCAGTCAGATAAGAAATCACCCGAAAAGTCCGGGTTTGACTTTTTGGGGGATTTTGTTCTGACAGAGGAGTTGGGCGCTGCAGCTGGACAAGGAGTCAAGTGCCTTCCGCTTCAGTCCACTGGTGAGTGGTGATTGAAATGCAGCCGGAATATATAGTTAAGAACCTTCATAAATAAGTTGTGAAGTTTACAGGAATCCAAGAGGAAAAAGCTTAAGATCCAGGAGCCCCGATTGCTGAAGAAGCAAAGTTACTCTAGACCAAAAACGTGAGACATAATTATGCCTGTAATTAATCCAGCCATAAGAAAAGTTGGGATAGACAGTAAAATCTTTTTCCTTAATGAAATGGTATAAAACCGTTTATACAATTTTCCCAACCGAGTAAAAAAAACAACAAAAATAGAGAGAGATAACATACTTGCTATTAAATCAACTTTTGTAAAGGGCGGATTGAGGTAACCATCCGGCCATTTAAGGATTATTAACCGATACCGTTTCTTCAAATTTCAATCCAAAGTGACTATATGTTATATGCAATCTTTCTATGGGTTCGTTATGTACAACACTTATTCCATAACTTTTATCATTTATAGTTGCCGTTCCATCATTCATCCTTTCTAACTGTGTTATTGGTGATGTGTCGGACTCAATGTCAATAGTATCAATATTACTAATGCCAAATTCCTTTTCGTCAAACGTTTTGGATATAACGAAACCTTTAAGGGGATTTGTGACCTGAATTTTCAGCTTCATAGGTTCATTATAATTATTTACTAGAACTTCATTAATCTTCAAGTTTCCAAACCCCTTATTCCCTATTGCAACAACAACTGCTTTATTATCTTGTGTTGAACCAACTGTACCACTGACCAATGGAGAATTGATTTTGAGAAAAGAATAAAGTCCAGCAAGTACTATTATTATGCTTAGAGCTATAATCAAAATGAATTTCTTCATATTCCTAAACCCCCTTACTATGAGGAGGTGATCACTTTGTGCAGAAATCGCCTCCGATTGTTAAATATCAAAAAATGAATTTAATGAAATAGGTCTCTAATTTCTAGGAGGGCTTTTCTTGATTCTTCTATTTTATATACTTCCAGTTCAAATGAGCCTTTTTGTTGTACGGATTCAAGAACAGGATTAAGATCACTTGAATAATACGTTTTATTTAATGTATATCTGATTTGGCAAGTCGAAGGACTTACCTTATTCGCATTAATAATCACTTCTTCAGGGCTCATACTTGTAAAAGCATGCTGAAAAGTATCTATAAAAGAAATATCTTTGCTTTCACCCAAAAATTTTTCAATGCTTGATAATTCAATCCAGACATTCGGTAAAGCTGCTGTAAATCCCCGATTATGAAATTCTAAGTCTACACATATGCTCGGCAAACGATATTCCACTTCTTTTAATATAATTTCGAAATAAGAGAACCCATCTTTTGAAAACATCTTTGTCATCTATAACCAAATCCTTTTTATTGCTTAAATAAAATCTTTCGTAAAAGAGATATGTACCTATGTGCCGCAATCTATTGTTGTCTAAAATCATATTTGCCACCAGGAACCTCATCTTCAGAAGTCATATTTTTCTGTTTTAAAAACATCTTTTTTCTCCTTTACCCAAATCAAATTACATTTACTTCATCACTCCTGCCTAACAATTTTCAATTAGCCTTCTAATAGCATCTACAACTAATGCCGGTTCATCATTTTGCATGTAATGTGTACTGTCTTCAGCAATTATAAATTCACTGATAGAAGATATTTGAAGAAGTTCTTCTTGCATTGTATTCCATAAATCTTGTGACTTGGATGAGTAGTGATTTTTTTTGCCTGCAGAAAGAACTATTAAGGGTATGTTTAATTTCTTTTGATCTTCTTTTATTTGATGTAAACTTTGCATAAATTCTTCATAATTACCTTCGTGAACAAATTGCTTATTGTAGGCTTCTTGAAACTCTTCAGACATCGTCGGAAGAAATCTTTCTCGGTAATCCTCGGGAGTAGAGTCTACTAGAAGCAGCCCACAAACATTTTCAGGGTAATAGCTCGCAAATAAGCGTGCATTTACACCCCCAAAAGAATGTCCTACCAGTATATATGGAGGAATTATATTCAATTTATCTAAAAGTTCTTTCAGTTCCTTTACCATCTCTCTGCTATTTCTGGGATTAGAGCTAGGCTCGCTTCTGCCTAAACCTGCTCTATCAAACACAATAACTTCTGTGAGCAGAGAAACTTCGTAAATGATGGCATTCCACCCTTTTGAATAATCCCCATACCCAGCATCCATAACAACGGTTGGCTTCCCCTTTTTTTCTCCTAGCAAATTAGCAAACATTAAAAAATCACATACTTTTATATACATCTCTTTAGACATATTGATAAAATCCTCACTTTTTTGTTCCTTTGTTAATAACATTAGCTTATTGAATTTAATCTTTTAACGGAATAACCAATATTTACAATAATATCACAAATATCCCATATGCTGCGCTGATAAGTCCAATTCCTTAGATATAGTCAGGCTCAGTCCCCTTCCTGTATCTTTACCCCACGGCAAAAAAACCGAAAGCATTATACTTAGGGGTTCCGTTTTGGAGGAAAACCTAAAATCAAATGGTATCTGGCTCCGGGAATCGTATAAGAATTAGCACCTTTCGCACCGCTTTTGAAAAATGCAAAAAGCTAAAGATCAGATGTGATCTTTAGCTTAATTATCATTAATTATCCAACTGAAGGAACATGTGTTCTTTTTTTGGGACATTTCAAATAAGACCTGCTATGCTTGTTTTTCATAATATTATTATAATTTATAGCTGAATATAAGTCTATATCTTTCTTGAAATATTGCCTATATTATACATACCCAGGCCTGGGCATCACATAAGCGGAAAGGAAGATTGCTGTGGAAAAATTTATTTGGGATAAGAATTTAAAGGTCCGGCTTGTTGGAGAAGGTCTATTCAACCTGCTTTTTTGGATGTACTTCCCTTTTATCACCGTTTATTTTGGCGAAATACTTGGTTTTAAGATTGCTGGTTTGTTAATGTCTATGCCACCAATTCTTAGTATAATTGGAAGCTTGCTTGGAGGAAATGTTGCTGATTCTCTTGGGCGGCGACCCGTAATGCTTTTTGGCACATTAATTCAAATGCTGATGTTCGTCATGTTTGCCTTTTCTACATCACCCTGGATAGATTATATTGCCTTTATTGGTATTGGGATAGGTTTTTCTCTCTACCGGCCTGCAAGTTCTGCAATGGTTGCAGACTTGGTGCCTGAGAAGAATCTTCGTCAGGTATTTGCGACGTTCATGACAGTCAATAATATTGGTGCTGTGCTCGGTCCGGTAATCGGAGCCATTTTCTTTTTCCAATATCGTCAAGAACTTCTTTGGACCTGTGCATTCGTTTTATTCCTATATTTAATGGCGATTTACTATATTACTTATGAAACATTGCCTAAATCTAAAAAGGAACTTGATTTGACAAGTCCTCTTAAACATTCTTTTAAACAAAGGTGGAATGGATACACCATTATCTTTAGAGATAAAATTTTCATGGTTTATGTGGGGGCAGGAATTTTCTCTCTATTCCCAATTATGCAGCTTGACCTCTATTTGCCGGTATACATCATAAATAATGTACCAGCTCAGCCGCTCTTTACATGGAATGGTGATTCACTCATCTTATCCAGCAATGAAATTTTCGGATGGCTTGTTGGTTTCAATGGTCTCTTATTTGTCCTATTTATCCTTCCTGTAACGAACTGGTTTAAGAATTGGCAGGAACGGAATATATTCATTCTTTCATCACTGTTAGCAGGGATCGGCACATTTCTAGTAGGAATGAATAATAACATCTGGTACTTATTGTTTGTTACGGTTATCTTCACTTTCGGTGAGATTGTGCGGACACCTGTAACTCAAAGTTTTGTCAGCCACTATGCACCTGAACATGCAAGAGGCCAATATCTTGCAGCGGACAGTTTACAAAATACTTTAGGAAAAGCAATGGCACCGTTGACCGTTTTTCTGGCCAGCTTTATTCCACCTGTGGGCATCTTTAGTTTAATTGTGGCCTTTTCCTTTATCGGTGTACTGTTATACATTAAGTTATTTAGGCTTTACTCTCCCCAACTAAAGATGGTGGATGGAGATTAAGCTAAAATTAGAAGGCGTACTAATGAATTACGCCTTCTAATATCACATCCTCCACTTTAGTCTCTTAAGTTATTCAACTAACTGCCCTTGAACTCTACAACCAATATTTACAATAATATGACAAATATCCCATCTGATAGCCATAAATATAGTTGCAGCACCCTCTTGTTTCTTTTAATAACGGCAAAAAACCCGCAAGCGTCAGGCTGCGGGTTTTTACTGCTATTCCTCAAGATCGACAGGGTTCGGCGAGAACGGGACGGGCACGGCTTGTGTTACGTCCATTTCACCAATTCTGCCGGCTTCGATTCCTTCGAATTTTACACTTTCGTAGCCGAAATCTTTGGCAGTCATCAAAATCGCTTCGAGCATCAGTGTATCTGTTTCGTTATCATCAATTGTTGAGGCGTCTGTGAATTCAATGGTTACTCCATTTTCTGTTTCTTTTATTTCATCGATGATAACTGTTTCTTCGATCACCGGTTTTAATCCGAGTGTCCCTTTTTCTTTCATAGCCGTCAGGGCATCTGTCAGCTTGTTGAAGGATAGAAGGGAAGGCGCCAGGAATTTAGGTGAGTCCAGGCTCTCCTGATACAGGAAATAGGCTTTCTTCTTGAACTTTTTGAAAGTCAGTTTATCCTGATAGCCATACGCTCCGATTTCCGCTCCCTTTTCGCCGCCGGTATAATAGTCAGCCTGAGAGGCATCCTGCCAGCGGAAAGACTCTTCAAGACCTTCTGTAAAGAGCCTGTTTTCTGTTTCTGAGCTTGAAGTCGCATATGCATTGCCTTTTATGTCAACAGACATCCGTTCTTCTCCTGTCTCATACGAGAGCTTTGTTCCTGAGAGCGCAGAAGGACTCAGTCCGGCGCTCATCGGGTCAAATGAAGTCAGCGCCGACTCAAAAAGAGTCATGTACGAGTCAGAGGAATCGAACTGAAAGCTGAGCGGTATCGTATTTTGAACCTGAAGATCGGGATAGGCAACCGTTACAATCGTTTGATTGTCCTTTGTCCTTGCTACAAATGACTTTTTCTCAGGCTCTGGTGCAGATTTTGCTTCTAATTTCATGTCTGCGTTTTCTTCAGACACCTGGCCGCTTTCAGCTGCTTTATCCGCACTGTATTCAGACCTGCTATCACTCATCTGGAAGTTCTGAAGGAAAAAGGGTGAAAGGATTAAAAGAATAAAAAGGGCGGCAAAGCTTGCAAGAGCCGGTGCTTTCCATTGAACTTTCTTTTTGTGCATACGCTGCTGCAAACTGGTGTAGATTTGCTGCTGCGTCCTCCGGTCTTTGATATCCGGCATGGCTTGAAGTTTATCGGTAATCTGCTCATCGTTCCATTTTGATTGATTCATCCCTTTGCTATTCCCTCCTTCCTGATCGAGTGTTCAGATAACTTATTTTTCAGAGCTTTCAGCGCTCTGTGCTGGGTCGTTTTCACTTTACTTTCCGTAAATCCGAGGGCTGCTGCTGTATCGGCAATGGACATTCCCTGAATATACCTTAAGATAACGACGGCCTTCTGATCGACCGTGCATGTATCAAGCATCCGGTAAACCATCTGCATCTCTTCATTTAAAGCAGCAATTTCCTCCGGCAGCGGCTGCTGATCCCGTATTTGCTCACGGTCCCAGTCAAACGCTTCAAAGATTCGCTGTTTAAGTGTTTTCTGTTTGCGGAAAAAATCAATCGCAACATGTCTTGCAATGGAGAGGATCCAGGTTTTCTCACTGCTCCGTCCTTCAAAACTGCTGTGTGATTTTAATATTCGTATATACACTTCCTGAACGAGGTCCTCGGCCTGTTCACGATTCTTCACCATATAAAACAAGAACTGGAAAAGATCGCTGTGATATTTTTCATAAATCCTTTGAAAGGCCTCTTCCATGAACGAACCTCCAATCAATACATTAGTCGGAATGAAGAATAAAAAGTTACACATCTTTTACTATATCGGGATTGCATAGAAAAAGGAAGGCAGTTTCCGCCTTCCTTTTCAAAGAAATTATGACTCTTTCTTTTTCGTAAATACGATGGCACTTCTTTCATACTCCACATCTTTTGAACCGAGTCTGGCATTTGCCGCTCTCGCAGCCGCAAAGAAATAATCGGAAAGTCTGTTCATATACGTTAAAACATGCTCATTGATTTCCGTTTCTTTTTTGAGCGAAACAATACATCGCTCCGCTCTTCTTGCCACGGTCCTTGCCACATGGATGGCAGCAGCCGCCTCTGTCCCTCCAGGAAGAATGAATCGCTCGAGCGGAGGGGCTTCTGCTGTGTACGCATCAATTCGCGTTTCAAGAAACTCAATCATGTCAGGTGTTGTTTTATAGGGATGCTTTTGCTTGCCGTGGATGACAGCAAGATCGCTTCCGCAGTCAAAAAGTTCATGCTGGATTTTTTCAAATTCCTGCTTCATGTCTTTCAGGCTTTCATCGTTCATCCATGTCATGGCAAGACCGGTAAAAGAGTTTACCTCATCGATTGTTCCGTAGGCTTCTACCCTCAGGTCATCCTTATCGACCCGGCCCCCGATAATGCTTGTTTTCCCTTTATCGCCGGTTCTAGTATACAAATTCATATTCAGCAGCTCCTGTCCTTTGTTCTCAGACTGTCTTGCCTAAGCTAAAAAGAAAGTCTCTCTCTTATTCTGCCATTATTTTATTGAAGTGTAACGCCATAATCGTTTTTACACAGATAATACTGAAACGTTTTTTGCATAACCGGGTACAGCACAAGAAAGAAAATGCCGTTTCCTGCTGCATGCATCGTATCAAACGGGATTCCTGCAAGATAGTAGGCGAGTCCGTTATCTGTCAGGACAAACATATTCAGAGAAACGATGAATCCAAATAGATATCCCGCAAGAACAGCTGTCGGGGTAAAAATGAGCAGCCTGTTTCTTTTGACAGCTTTTCCAAGCAGGCCGAATACTAGAGCCAGAATCCCCCATGCAAGCATCTGCCAGATTGTCCACGTTCCCATGCCAAGCAGCAGGTTGCTCAGGAAACAGCCTAGCACTGCGACAATCATTCCATTAACCGGTCCGAGCAGAATCGCCGTGATGAGAATGATGGCTGTCATCGGCTGTATGTTCGGAACAAATTGAAAGGAAAGTCTGCCGACAACGGACAAGGCTATAAGCAGAGACAGAAGACTGATTCTTCTTGTTGTCATTGTTTCTCTCGCTTACTCATAATTCCGCAGATCAAATTCAATTTTATCGCCGTCTTTCAGCTTAATGTCATTTGCTCCTGTCATGGC
Organism: Metabacillus sp. cB07; assembly: GCF_016839225.1. NCBI lineage: Bacteria > Bacillati > Bacillota > Bacilli > Caryophanales > Bacillaceae > Metabacillus > Metabacillus sp. cB07. The sequence continues at coordinate 2,572,859 of NZ_CP069296.1, forward strand.
ATCTTCCCCGTTAACGATTAAATGCCAGTATGTTTTGTCCGCTTCGCTCGCCTGGATGCCTTCAATTCCGTTGATAAAACCTCCGGACTCTTCAATTTCAAAGTTCTCCTTCATGGCATCCATCAAGTTTTTTCCTTCTTCAAAAGCGATTTCTTTAGCGTCTACTTTTTCTGCCATTTCATTTTTTGTCAGCGTGACAGATGCTTTCAGCTCTTCAGCCTGCTCTTTGCTCTCAGCAGCAGGTTTTGTTTCTTCCGTTTTAGGCTGCTCTGCCGCATTTCCGCAGGCACTCATCAGTGTCAGAAGAATGATTGCGAGAAAACTGTAAAATTTGTTCATGGTCCATCTCTCCTCTTGTTGTTGTGTATGTATTGGAAAAGCAAAAAGCCCATCTTATAGAAGATGGGCTTTTAAAAACGGCATAGAAGAAACTGCAGGCACTCATGCCATACCTGTGCCGTTTCTATGCTCAAATCCCCGAAGAATAGTAACGTTCGAAAGATCCCGGCAGGTCTACTGACTCGTGCTTCATCCTCAAGCCTGCACCTTCCCGTCTGAATTCTGACAGTGGTCTAAAAGCAGGTATTGTCTGCACTTACAGTTGCGGGGACAGTCCAGGCATCTCACCTGATTCCCTATTAAGCAAAGTTTGCACCAGTTTCTTTTCGTATTCACTTTTATATCCAGCTTTTATTGTACCTAAAACGACATGCGGCATCAACAGGTGTTTCGTATGAAACAAGAATATTCGTCAGATTCTTTCAGGATAAACGGTTTTTCGAGGCAGAAAGAAACTGAATGTTGTTCCTTCATTTACTTTGCTGTGCACATTAATCGATCCTGAATGAGCATCGACAATGTTCTTGGCAATCGCAAGACCAAGGCCAGTTCCGGAGCGGCCTCTCGTCCTCGCCTTATCTGCTTTGTAAAAACGCTCAAAAACAAACGGAAGGTCTTCTTCGACAATTCCTGTGCCCGTATCCTTCACATCAACTTTAATACCGCCGGCAGCAGACTGCACAGCCATTTCGACTGTACCGCCCTCAAGTGTATGCCTGATAGCGTTATCCACGAGATTCGTCAGAACCTGTTCAATTTTATCAGGATCGAGAACAAATTCAGGTTCGTCAAGTGTAATGCTGGAGGTGAGCGTAATGTCTTTTTCTCTTGCAAGTCCCTGGAACTTCCGGTTTATTTTTTCAATAAATTCATGAATGGAAATGCTCTCGAGATTAAGGGTAATATGACCCGCTTCCATCCGGGCAAGATCGAGCAGGTCATTGACAAGCCTTCCCATTCTGAGCGATTCATCGTAAATAACCTGTGCAATCTCCTTTTTCTCTTCATCCGAGCTTGCAATATCATCCACGATTGCTTCAGAATACCCCTGGAGCATGGCAATCGGCGTTCTCAGTTCATGGCTGACGTTTGCGATAAAGTCTTTGCGCAATTTATCAAGCCTGCGCTCTTCTGTCATGTCCCGAAGCACGGCAACAGCCCCCCGGACGTACGACTGATTGTAAAGCGGGCTCATGACAAGCACCCAGCTTCTTCCCTGAAGGGTTACTTCAACGATATGCTCTCTTTCTGTGTTGACAACCCGCTGGAACAATTCCTTTGCTTCCGGCGGAATTTCTTCCCCTTCATTAATCTGCATTTTCTGTTCATAGTACCATGACTGCAGGAAGCGTTCTGCAGGAGGATTGGTTACGAGAATTGTTCCATCAATATTAAGCGTGATAACCCCGTCTGCCATACTGCTTAAAATGCTCGTTAAGTGCTCTTTCTCCTGATTGAGAGCGTTGATGTTAAACTTCAGCTGTCTGCCCATCTGATTGAACGCAATGGCAAGCTCCCCGATTTCATCGTGGCTCAAAATAGGAACTTTTGTATCAAAATTGCCGCGTGTCAGCTCTTGTGTCGCCTCTCTCATTTTTCTCAATGGATAGGTAATTCTAGTAGACAGGAAAAAGGCAAAAACCGTTGTCAGAATGATGGCTATACCTGCTGCAAGAAGAATGTATTTTGTCGTGTGCTCGGTCGTCTTTTGGACGGCCTGCAGGGACTGTGACATAAAAACGGCTCCGTCCTTGCCGTCGCTTGTTTTATAGGGAACACCGACTACAAGCACTTCCTCCTTGTTTCCGGAGTTTTTTTGCTGTTCTTCAGGCAGCCGGGTGAGCTTGCTTACATTTTTCTGATCCTGAAACACCTTTGACAGCTCTCTGTCAGCGCGGATGTCCTCCATGCTGAAGGTTGGCGTGTTTTCATACTTCTTTGGTGAAAACCAGTATTCATTTTCGTTTTCGGCTATCACAATGCTTGTCAGTTCATCCGCAAGCTCCCAGGTGATGGACCTTGCAAGCTCCTGGTCTTCATGGTTTTCCAAAATAACAGACACTTTGTTGGCCAGCTGAGTCAGTTCGTTTTCGGCTTCATCAACATGAAAACTTTCAATAAATTGAAGCAGCAGAACGGTCAGAACAAATAAGACGAATGATACAAGAAGCAGGATGGTAAACCAGAGTTTACCGACTACGCTTTTCCAAAACATCATTCACTGCCTGCCTCAAACTTGTAGCCGACACCCCAGACCGTCACAATCATAGAAGCAGCATCGGGTGAAACTTTGCTGAGCTTTTCTCTAAGACGCTTAACATGTGTATCAACCGTTCTCAAGTCGCCGAAAAACTCATACTGCCATACTTCTTTCAAAAGCTTCTCACGGTCATACACTTTATCAGGCGTTTTCGCCAAAAAGTAAAGAAGCTCATATTCTTTCGGCGTTAAGCTGACTTCTTTTCCATCAGCAAGAACGCGGTGGGCATCATGGTCAATGGAAAGATGCGGGAAGACAATCACGTTCTTGGCCTTTGTCTCTGTTTTAAGGAATGAAGTCGTCGAAGAGCGTCTCAGCAGGGCTTTCACTCTCAAAACAACTTCTCTCGGGCTGAAAGGCTTAACGATATAGTCATCTGTGCCGACCTCAAATCCCTGTACCCTGTTCACTTCTTCCCCTTTTGCCGTAAGCATAATGATCGGCGTTGCTTTTTTCAGGCGAAGCTGTCTGCACACCTCAATGCCGTCAATGCCCGGCATCATCAAATCAAGCAGAATCAGATCATACTCTTCTGCAAGAGCCATTTCAAGCGCATCGCTTCCGTTGTCGGCTTCTTCAATCTGATAGTTTTCCCGTTCAAGGTACATCTTCAACAGTCTTCTGATTCTGTCTTCATCATCTACAACAAGTATTTTATAGTTTGGATTGGTTTCCATAGAGGTTCCTCCTGAATTAGAAAAGTGTAAGCGGACGTTCAGCTCCGGGAGCCAGATAAGAAATCACCTGAAAAGTCCGGGTTTAGACTTTTTAGGGGATTTTGTTCTGGCAGAGGAGCTGGCCGCTGAAGCTGGACACAGAAAAGTGTAAGCGGACGTTTAGCTCCGGGAGCCAGATAAGAAATCACCTGAAAAGTCCGGTTTTAGACTTTTTAGGGGATTTTGTTCTGGCAGAGGAGCTGGCCGCTGAAGCTAGACACTGAAAAGCGTAAGCGGCCATAAGAATGATTACTTCCTATTTTACCAAAAAACCTTCACTTTATAGGAGTGAAGGCTCTTTTAAAACGTATTTTAAGCGTAAGAATGCAGACCGGCGATGACAAGGTTCACAAAAATCAAGTTGAACATGATGATAGCAAAACCGATCACAGCAAGCCAGGCGGACTTTTCTCCCTGCCAGCCTTTTGACAGCCGCAGATGGAGGTATGCTGCATAAAACAGCCAGGTAATCAGTGCCCAGACTTCCTTCGGATCCCAGCCCCAGAAACGAGTCCATGCAATCTGCGCCCAGATCATGGCAAAGATCAGCGCGCCTAATGTGAAGACCGGAAATCCGATTGTTACCGAACGGTATCCAATTTCATCAACAAGGTCCAGGTTGACGTTTTTCACGAGCGGCTGCAAAAAGGCGGAGATCCGCTTTCTTAAAATCAGGCGAAGCGCGCCGTAAAGCAGCAATCCTGTTCCAAGCGACCAGAGCACGGTATTCAGTTTTCGTGCTGAAATCAGGGCCGGAACTTCAACAGCAGCTTCCATTTTCCCTTCTGTAAGGAGCTCACCTTTATGGGGACCTACAAGAGCAGGAAGGTTATAGACCATTTCCGCTTGCTGTTCATTTTTATCTGTCCATTGATAGACAGCTTCATAATCCATGATTCTGAATGTGCTTGTTATCGCAATAAACGCAATGGTTGCAACCAGGGCGTACATCACCGTTTCAAGCCAGAACGTCTTTTTGGATTTAACAGACTGATCAACCGTGCGAAGCAGATAAATAACGCCGGCAATGAAGCTGATGGAGAGGATTGCCTGTCCAAGAGCCGCAGTGGTCACATGAATGTGAAGCCAGCTGCTCTGCAAAGCCGGAATCAGCGGAGATATGTCTGTTGGAAACATGCTTGCATAGGCAATCAGAAGCAAGGCAACAGGAAGTGTAAACAATCCAAGAACCGATACTTTATAAATAAAATAGAGGACAATAAATGCCAGAACAAGCATCATGCCGAAAAACGTTGTAAACTCAAAAAGATTGCTGACAGGAGCATGACCGGAAGCCATCCATCTTGTAATAAAATAGCCGGTCTGTGCTGCAAACCCGGCGATTGTTACCGCAATGCCTGCAGACGCCCATTTCGTAGGCTTTTTATATTCTTTTCTCTTGTCGCGGATTGCTCCTGCAAAAAGAAAGGTTGCAGCCAGGTATAGAAAGAATGCTGCAAATAGCAAATTACTGCTTAAAGCCGCCACACCTTTTCCTCCTCATCGCTTTATTTCTCATCTGACTGGTCAGCCGGCTTTTCAATCACTGTTCCTTCAAGCACAGCTTCCATTTCCTTTTTAATGCCGTACCAGTTTTTATTGGTATGGCCTGCAAGGAGAATGGCATCCCCGTTCCGCCTGATCCAAATGCGGCGGTGATTCCAGTACATGCCCTGAGTGACACCGATCATGAAAATGGCTCCGCCAAGTCCAAGGAACCAGAGGGTATTGTCTTTTCTAACCGTAAGAGCAGAAAGGTTTTTCGTTTCGACTCCTTCAAACTTCATCTTCATCTGATTATCTTCACTCGGCTCAATCGTCTGCTGAATCGCAACAAAACTCGTCTCGCCCTCAGGTTTATCAGGAGAAATCATTTTAAAAACAAATGCCGGGTTATCCGGTATTCTTGTTTTCGTTGCCGGCTCTCCCTCGCTGTTGAAATAAAAATCAGGAAGGTAGCTTGCAACTTCCACTTTATAGCCATTGCCAAGGTCATACTGTTTTTTCGGATCAAGCAGATCTATGGCAAGTTCACCAAAGCTCTCTTCCGTCTCTTTGTCTATCAGACTGAATTTCATCTTGTTTAATTCGTTCAGTTTGAAATCAACTTGATAAAGAGCATACGAATCATGCTTTAACGGCTGATTCACTTTAATCTGCTCATCCTTTATTTTCTCAAGCTCAGGATCTGCGCCAATTAGCGCTTCCCCTATTCGTTCAAATAAGGTGACGTTTGTCTGATAGTTTTTGGCTACACTGCCGTCTCCTACTCTAGTAATCGCGTTTTCAAATACTTCATCTTCGCTTTCTTTCTGGTAGGTTTCCATAATGAACTGATCGCTTTTCAGAAAATACTTGCCGTCTGTTCCGGGGATGACCTTTGTTTCTCCTTCGCGGATCCACAAGACATCATCCACATACATGCCCGGCACAAACCTGAGCATCGCTCCAAACAAAAAGATGATCAGACCGATGTGGTTGACATAAGGTCCCCATCTGGAAAAACGGTTTTTTTCAGCCAACAGGCTGCCGTTCTCTTCTCTGACATGATAGCGTTTTCTCTCAAGCTTTTCTTTCACCATTTTCAGCTGCGCATCTGCGTCAGTGACAGACGGTGTCTCGCTGAACAGGCGCTGTCTTCTCATAAAACTTTCATGGCGCGTGATTCCCTGCTTTTTCAGCGCCCTGTAAAGCGGTACAAACCGGTCAAGGCTTGCAATGACAAGCGAAGCCGCCAGCGCCCCAATCAGGACGATATACCACCACGAGCTGAAAAGTTCATGAAATCCAAGCTGATAATAAAGCTGGCCGATTACGCCGTATTCTTCCCGGTAGAAATCTTTAGGCGTCACATTCGGCGGTATGTACATCACTTGAGGAAGAATGGTGCCGATCGCTGACGCTATTAAAATCAGAACGATAATCCAAATCCCGACTTTTACGGAAGAAAAGAAATTCCAGATCTTGTCGACCGGGGTTCTTTTATAGGTCTGGGACCGTCTTGCACTGCCGTCATACTTCATATCAAGCAGCTTGCTTCCGTTCTCCTTTTCCTGAATAGGACGGCCGCAGGATTCGCAGAGAACCGTTCCATGCGGATTGCTGTGGCCGCATAAGCATTTCACTTCATTCATGATGAAAACTCCCCGTTTACGGCTTGATTGATTCCATATAATCCCTGACCATCCGCTCATTCATCTGGCCAGTGATAATTTCTTTCACTACTCCATTTTTGTCAATGAGAAATGTAGTCGGAAGCGGGACAACTCCATATGCCTCCAGCACCTGCGAGTCTTTATCAAGAACCACGGGAAAAGATAAATCATATGTTTCCATAAAGCTCTGCACGGCAACGTTTGACTCTGCGATGTTCACGGCAAGAATTTCAACGCCCTGGTCTGAATAATAATCATACTGGCTCTGCATATAGGGCATCTCGCGTTTGCACGGCTCACACCATGTTCCCCAGAAATTCAGAAAAACACCTTTTCCTTTGTAATCAGAAAGCTGGTGCTTTTCCCCTTTCAGGTCTGTTAATACGAAATCAGGCGCCTCGCTGCCAACCTTCACCTTTTCTTTGCTTGAGAAAAAATTTGTGTATAACGTATATCCCAGCGCCCCGGCAAGCAGGGCGAGGATAATGGATCTCATGATCAGACGTCTTTTTTTCTTCATTGAAAACTCTCCCATATCCTCATACATTTCAACTCATTATATCACTGTTTTTTTGGAACATTTTCCTGATAATTTGAAGTTTATGTGAAAATTAAGGCGCTTACTTTCCGAATTTGGCAAGGGATCTGAGCTGTTTTACCTCATGCGGGGAAAGCTCGCGGGCATCGCCTGTTTTCAGTCCCTTCAGGTCAAGGAAGCCGTATGTTTCGCGCTTCAGCTTAAGAACCGGGTGACCAATCGCTTCAAACATGCGGCGCACCTGTCTGTTTCTGCCTTCATGAATCGTCAGTTCCACAATGCTTGTCTGCTTCTTTTTATCAAGAGATACAAACTTCACCTTTGCAGGAGCCGTTTTTCCGTCTTCAAGCATAACCCCTTTTTCAAGCGATCTCAGCGTTTCACGCGGAGGAATGCCTTTGATTTTTGCCACATAGGTTTTTTCAACCTCGCTCTTTGGATGCATCATCAAGTTGGCAAATTCGCCGTCATTTGTCATGATGACAAGGCCGGACGTATCATAATCAAGCCTTCCCACCGGATAGATGCGCTCTTTAATATGCTGGAAGAAATCTGTCACCGTTTTTCTTCCTTTATCGTCAGAAGCAGTCGAGACCACTCCGCGCGGTTTGTAAAGAATAAAATACACAGGTTCTTCTTTTTCAACAGGAATTCCGGCAACTTCAACACGGTCATTTCCGGATACTTTTATCCCAAGCTCCCGGACTGTTTTTCCATTCACTGTCACTTTTCCTTCTAATATAAGCTCTTCCGCTTTCCTTCTTGATGCAAGGCCTGCGTGAGCTATCACTTTTTGCAAACGTTCCATTCTTTTCACCTCGTTAACATCTTACTGCTAAAAATTTGATTAGACAAGTTTACGTGGCATGCACGAAGCCTTATTATCTCACAAAAATGATGCGCCTGCTCAAAAATCTTCATAACCGCCCATTCAGGCATATAAAAAAGCCTTCCAGGTGAGGAAGACTTGTATTCTCTGCCATTAAAAAGCAAGCATCACAATAAAAATAGCGGCCGCGATTCCAAGCAAGTCTGCGAGAAGCCCCACTTTCAGCGCATCCCCCATTCTTTTCACACCGACTGCACCGAAATATACCGTCAGGATGTAGAGCGTTGTATCCGTGCTGCCCTGCATGACTGCAGCCAGCCTTCCGATAAAAGAATCCGGTCCGTAGGCGGCAATCAAATCTGTCGTCATGCCAAGAGCGGCAGTACCTGATATCGGCCGGATAAACGCAAGGGGAACAATTTCACTCGGCACACCAATTGCATTCAGTGCAGGTTTCATCATCCCGACGAAAAACTCAAGCGCACCAGATGCGCGAAAAATGGTGATGGCTACAAGCATTCCTACTAAATAAGGAATAATTGAAAAGGCAATCTCAATTCCTTCCTTGCCGCCTTCAACAAACGTTTCATAGGTCGGCACTTTCTTAAACGTGCCGTAAAGAAGAATGAACCCGATCATCAGGGGAATCATCCATAGAGATATGATACTGACAAGCCCCATCCCTATCTCCTCTCCTTCCGCATTCTTCTATGGTAGAAATAGCGGTCTATCAGAATGGCGCCAATGGCGGAAATGATGGTTGCAAGCAGGGTAGGTCCAACAATATCAGTTGGTGACTTTGACCCGTACGTCATCCTCACCGCAATGACTGTTGTTGGAATCAGCGTAATACTTGATGTGTTCAGTGCGAGAAACGTAATCATCGACCTGCTTGCATCCGTTTTATTCCCATTCAGCTTTTTCATCTGTTCCATCGCTTTAATGCCAAGAGGGGTGGCTGCATTGCCAAGTCCGAAAAGGTTCGCCATCATGTTCGACAGAATGTAGCCCATTGCAGGGTGTTCAGGAGGGATCTCCGGAAAGAGTCTTTTAACAAGCGGCTTAAACAAATTGCTCAATTTTTCAAGAAGTCCTGCTTTTTCCGCCACCTTCATCAGACCAAGCCAGAACACAAGCACACTGATCAAGCCGATGCTGATCGTAACAGCATCTTTAGCCCCTTTAAAAACCGCAGCATTCACTTCTTCCATCGTGCCGTTCACCATGGCAAATACAATTCCGATGACGGTCAGCCCCACCCATATGATGTTAATCATGTCCGCTGTAGCCCGCTCCGATAAAAAATAGCTTCCGGAATTTTTCCCAAAGAGGGGCATTCGGTTTGTTTGTCAGGCCATTATCATAGTAAATGGGCACTTCATCGACACGTTCATCTTCTACAATAACGGACATTTTCCCGACGACATTCGGAACATCTTCCGGCTTATCCCATTTTTTATCCGGTTTGATGAGCGTGATGTCGATTCTGATTTCATCCTCCTCTTCATCATTCAGCGGATAGTACACATCTCTTTTGATGAAAAGACGGTTCTTATAGATCTTCTCCTGAATATCTTTCAGCGTTCCCGACTCTTTCACTTTAAAAAGCTCATAATCTCTGTATGCCATATTGAACATGGCAATATGATCATTCCAGTCATCAGAAGCATCAATCGTCACAGCCACAAGGTTCATGCCCTCTTTAGAAGCAGTTGACACAAGCGTCCGCTTCGCCCGTTTCGTATACCCCGTTTTCCCGCCTGTGCTGTACTCATAAAGACTTGTCAGCAGTTTATTTTTGTTTCTCCAAACACGGTCCCACTGCTCATTCGGATTGGGAGCACGGTGCACCTTAGTGCCTGATATTTTCTGATACATCGGGTTTTGCATGGCATGCCTTGTCAGAATCGCCATATCATAGGCAGTTGAATAATGGTTTTCATGATCATCCAGACCGTGCGGATTCGCAAACTCCGTGTTCATCATGCCGATTTCCGCCGCCTTCTGGTTCATCATATGGACAAACCCTTCAACACTTCCTCCGACATGTTCTGCTATTGCGACAGCCGCATCATTTCCGGAACGGAGCATCAGGCCGTACACAAGGTCCTCAAGCTTGATCTTCTCCCCCTCCTGAAGGTACACCGCCGACCCTTCAGTATGTATCGCGCGATTGCTGACCGTTGCCTTTTCATCCATCTTTCCGGATTCAATCGCAAGAATGGCCGTCATAATTTTAGTAATGCTCGCGATTCTCCGTTTTGTATGGGCGTCTTTTTCAAAAAGGATTCTTCCTGATTCCTGTTCAAGCAGTACAGCACTTCTTGCACTGACGCCCATCGCATCAGCCTTATGCGGCAGACCCGAAATAAGCAAAAGGCAAACAAGTGCGGTCACTGCGATCTGTTTCCATTGCCGCACAGCCCCCACGTCCTTTGATCGTTTTGTACAAGTTTATGCGGATGGACAAAGGTTATGAAGGAATAATTTTTGCTTTTGGAAAGAAAGTGTCATTTCGGTAGAGTGGTTGCTTACCCTCGCAGATCGTTTTACAGTTTGCGAGGGTACGATTTGTGACTTTGCTTACCCTCGCAAATCGTTTCTCGGTTTCCGAGGGTGCGATTCATGAGTTTGCTTACCCTCCCAGATCGTTTTTCGGTTTCCGAGGGTACGATTCACACGCTTGCTTACCCTCCCAGATCGTTTTTTAGTTTACGAGGGTACGATTCATGGGTTTGCTTACCCTCCCAGATCGTTTCTCGGTTTACGAGGGTACGATTCGAGCCTTTGCTTACCCTCCTAGATCGATTTACAGTTTACGAGGGTACGATTCATGGGTTTGCTTACCCTCCCAGATCGTTTCTCGGTTTCCGAGGGTACGATTCGCTCGCTTGCTTACCCTCCCAGATCGTTTCTCGGTTTACGAGGGTACGATTCGAACCTTTGCTTACCCTCCCAGATCGATTAACAGTTTACGAGGGTACGATTCGTCCGGTTGCTTACCCCAAAATCAAATTCAGGCACTCACTTCGTCACAATTCCGCAAAACAAAAAAACAGCTGCCCACTGGACAGCTGCTCACATCTTTATTTAGATTGAATCATTTTTGTGCGGTAATCGGTTTCGTAGTACTCAAGCTCTTCACGGATCTCCTGAAAGCCGCTTTCGAGCGAAGCAATCATCGTTTGAAGAGTTGCCGGTACAGCATGGCGGTATTTGATGGCATTTTTGCCTGTATAGGCTGACCTGCTGTCTTCATACCACACATCATTTTTCGGATTATAAAACTCTTCAATGCACTGATGATAAATTTTATAGAGCGCCTTTTCGGCAGCAGGCTTTCTGAAGGGCTCGTTCTGAAGCACGATTTTGCAAGCTTCAAGCCCTTCCTCACAGTAGACGGACAGCCTTCTCAGATTGCGGAAAAGATCTTCGTAATACTCCTCTTCTCCTCCCGCTTCCTCGTTTAAAAAGGATGAGATTGTCGCATGGTTTAAAAACGTATTCAACTCATTGACGACATTCCCCAAAAAACGTTCTACTTGTTCTGTTTGTGCTTTTACAATGGCATTTCCCACTTGAGACACTTCCCTTCCGTTTGTTTAGATTTCTTTATGTACAGTCATTTTCATTTTTTCAGCAGCATCTTTCATACTGATCCTGCCATGCTCTTTAATGTGAGCCGGAATCTCCAGGGCCTGCTGGAGATTGATTCCATCCAAGTACTTGAGAAAAACATCCTGTTCATTTACATAAAATCGTTTCCGCTTTAAGAGCGATTCATTTTGAATAATGCAAATTAACGCCAGTACATCCTTTATTGCCGCATCTTTGAAAAGGCCAGGGTTTTGGCCGGCAAACACCTCTTCAAAGTACCTGACATACAGGACGTGAAACGTTTTTTCGGTTTTACCTGTGACAATCGTGATTTCAGAGCGGTTAAAAAAATCCTCGGATGTATTCGGCATCTCTTTTTCTAACTCATAGCCTCTGCACATGGTTATGTACACCTGATTGCCCTCCTGATTTAGATTCAAAAAAAGGAACAAAGAGTGTCCTTTGTTCCGTTGTACCCTATTTTACCACAGGTTTTGCTTCAATTGTGTAAATTATTTGATTTCTTCAAATGTCTGATTGAAATTTTCAAAAAAGAGATCGGCTTCTTCTCCGAACGCCTCGTCGTCTTCTTTTTCGGGAAGAGGAGGAAGCTCTTTAATGTTCTTCAGTCCGAAATGCTCGAGAAATTCCTTGGTCGTTCCATAGAGAATGGCCCGTCCTGTTCCTTCCGCCCGTCCGACTTCTTTCACGAGAACCTTGGCTGTGAGTGTCTGAAGGGGGCGCTCGGATTTGACCCCTCTTATCTCTTCAATTTCCGCTCTAGTAATCGGCTGTCTGTAGGCTACTATCGCAAGAATTTCAAGGGCTGCCTGCGACAGGGAGCTGTGGTTAGGTGTTTCAACCAGTTTCTTTAAATAAGCGGCATGCTTTTTTTTCGTTGTCAGCTGATAAACACCTGCGACTTCGATCAATTCAATGCCCCGCTGCTTTTTCTTATACTCTTTTTGAAGTTCTTCTATTGCTTCTGCTACAACCTCTTCTTCAATCTCAAGCACGGCTGTGAGCTGTTTTTTTGAAAGCCCCTCATCACCTGCAGCAAAAAGCAGGGCTTCCATAATGGATTTCCATTTCTCCAAGGCTTTAAACCCTCCCCAGAATATAAATATCTGAAAAATTTTCTTCCTGTTCAATCATGATGCTGTTGTTTTTCATCAATTCCAAGATGGCAAGAAAGGTTACCACTAGATGATCCTTCTGGTCTGAGGGAAACAGCTCGGTGAATTTGCGTCTGCGGGGATTTCGCCTGAATTCATCAAGTATTTCATCCATCCGCTTCTCAATCGGTATTTCCTGTCTGGCAATTTTCGTCTGCAGCGGCTTCTGCAGTTTTTTTCTGCGCATCATCTTCTGGAATGCCCCAAGCATATCGTAAATGGTGACATTCACAGAATCTGATCCTGAAGCAGGCTCTGCGGCATATGCGCTGAGATCACTCGGCGGCTTTGTAAAAACCTTCGACCGTTCTTCTTCCATGTGTCTTAAATCATCTGCAGCTTCTTTGTACTTGCGGTATTCAATCAGCCTTCTCATCAGCTCATCGCGCGGATCTTCCTCAGGCTCAAACCCAAAGTCATCCTCTTCAAGCTCTTCTTCATGTTTTGGAAGAAGCATGCCGCTTTTAATGGACAAGAGCGTTGCTGCCATTACCAGATACTCAGACGCCACATCAAGCTGTAGTTCTTTCATTGTATGTATATAGAGCATATACTGCTCGGTTATTTCAGCAACCGGTATATCATAAATATCAATCTCAAGTGTATTGATTAAATGCAGGAGAAGATCCAGCGGCCCCTCAAATGCATCGATTTTCACTTTGTACTGCACGTTCATCCCACCACTTCATTCTGTACCGCTTAAGCAGACTACCCTTTAGTATAGAACATAATGTGATCAATCTCCATTACTATTTTGAGTGATTCAGAGAACAATGAGAAAAAAGTCCAGAACCGGGATATTCGCCCATACACATCAAAGCGCCCTGCATAAGATACCAATGTAAATTCGAAAGTTCTTAAGGAGGAATTAGTAATGGGAGATAAAGGTTTTGGCTACGGTTCTGGATTTGCGCTGATTGTTGTATTGTTCATTTTGTTAATTATCGTTGGAGCTGCTTGGCTGTACTAATCAGCGCCTATTAAAGACAGCAATATTCTGGTGCTCAGGCTGATGAGCACCTTTTGTGTTTCATTTCTTCATGGGAGATGCCCCTTTATGCTAAACTGAAGATACATATTTTCTGATGTGAGGGTGATGTTTTCTGTATCCTAAAGCCTATTTAGATTATTTAGTTCACTTCCACGGAGACCGCGACTATTTTGAATGCCATGAAGTGCTTGAAGAACACTGGAAGGAAGATCCTCCCGGAAAGCGCAAGGCATACTGGGTCGGGCTCATTCAGCTTTCGGTCGGTCTTTATCATTACCGAAGGGAAAACTGGAACGGGGCAGAGCGGATGATTAAAAATGCCATTTCCATTTGTTCGCAGGAAAAAGATGTGCTCGCATCACTCGGCCTGCACCCCGAATCGCTTCTTGAGCTGATGAGAAAAACAGCTCTTGCGATCGAACAAAAGCGGCCATATGAGAGCATAAGTCTCCCTGTTGCTGATGAAGAGCTGCTGAAGCAGGCGAAATCACACTGTATAGAAAACGGCATGACGTGGGGAAACCCAAGCAATCTTGCGGATGCCTCACTTGTTCACAGACATTCCGCGAGGGACCGGTCGGATGTTATTGCAGAACGGAACAGAAGTCTTCTGCAAAAGAAAAAAAACAGATGAAGCATATGCTTCATCTGTTTTTTTGAAATCACGGATTTCTTTAATCCGTGCTCAGGCGTTCTGAAAGTCTGCAGCTAGCAGTCCGGTTCCGTGCACTTTTCGAAAAAAGCTTTTGTCCGTTCATCCGGAACCACTGTTTTTGTTTTGTACTGTTCTTTTAATGCCGCCACCATTTTTCTGCCGATTCCCTGATGACGGTGAGAAGGGTTCACACTTACATGCTGAATCTTCACGCGGTCATCGTCCTCGAACACGACTCCGATTGTGCCGATGATATCATCGTCTTCTTTCCATAGAAACAGCTGCCAGAACTCATCTGCTTCATACTGTTTCATTGTCTGCTGCAAATGCTTTAAATCTTTTTCATTTGGCATAAAAGACAAAAGACCCATGGCAATTTTTTCAAAGCTTTTCTTATAGCGAATTAACATATGAACCCCTCATTAACGAAATAACCTTCCGATTAGAGAAAGCAAAAACAAAAAATTAGAGCCTGTCATCAGACTGATGTTCGGTCCATGTTTCTTCCGTTCACCTAAGCAGATCCCGGATCAGGCAAGAATCACTCTCAGAACATTATAAACAGTTTTCCGGGCTTTTTAAACACTTTTAAGCGAAATTAATCCAATGTGCGCATTAAATTCGCCATTTCGATGGCTGCTACAGCTGCTTCATAGCCTTTATTCCCAGCTTTCGTGCCCGCACGCTCAATCGCCTGTTCAATGGATTCCGTCGTCAGGACACCGAAAATCACCGGAACGCCTGTTGACATTGAAGCCTGTGAAACTCCTTTAGCGGCCTCATTGCAGACATAATCATAATGAGTCGTAGATCCTCTGATGACCGTTCCTAGTGTGATCACTGCATCATATTTGTTTGATGCGGCCATTTTTTTGGCAACCAGCGGTATTTCAAATGCGCCGGGCACCCATGCAATTTCCACGTTCTCTTCCTCTACGCCGTGACGCTTCAGTGCGTCTGTTGCCCCGCTCAAAAGCTTGCTTGTAATGAATTCATTGAATCTACCTACGATAACCGCTACTTTTAATCCTGATCCGACTAAATTACCTTCATATGTTTTCATGACTGTTTCCTCCAATATTATAGGTTGAGTAAATGTCCAAGCTTTCCTTTTTTCGTTTTCATGTAGCCTTCATTTTCTTCTTTAGAAGGCATTTGAATCGGTACGCGGTCCACTACTGTCAGTCCGTACCCTTCAAGCCCTGCAATTTTTCTCGGATTGTTTGTCAGAAGCTTCATCTCTGCCACGCCAAGATCTTTTAATATCTGGGCACCGATTCCGTAATCCCTCAGATCATCGGCAAATCCAAGCTTATGATTGGCTTCAACCGTATCATAGCCTTCTTCCTGGAGGGCATAAGCTTTCATCTTATTTAAAAGGCCGATTCCTCTGCCTTCCTGTCTCATATATAGAAGAATTCCGCTGCCGGCTTCTTCAATCTGAGCAAGAGCTGCATGGAGCTGAGGTCCGCAGTCGCAGCGGTTTGACCCGAACACATCGCCTGTCAGACATTCTGAATGGACGCGTACAAGAGTTGGCTGATCAGGAGAAATGTCTCCTTTCACAAGGGCAATATGCTCCTTGCCGTCAAGAACATTTGAATATCCGACGGCTCTGAACACGCCGAACTCTGTTGGAAGTTTAATATCCGCTTCTCTTTTTACAAGAGCATCAGACACATTGCGGTAATGAATCAGATCTTTAATGGTGATCATTTTCAGGCCATGGTGCTCTGCAATTTCCACTAAATCCGGAACCCGCGCCATTTCTCCGTCTTCTTTAATAATTTCACAGATGACGCCTGCCGGGCTTGCACCAGAGAGCCTCGCAAGATCAACAGCAGCTTCTGTATGCCCTGCCCGTCTCAGCACGCCGCCCTGCTTTGCGACAAGCGGAAAAATATGACCCGGACGTTTAAAGTCTGAAGGAACGGCATCTTCATTTAGAATCGCCATGATCGTATCTGATCGTTCAGAAGCGCTTATCCCTGTTTTGGTGGTTTTATAGTCAATGCTGACAGTAAACGCCGTTCCATGCGGGTCCGTATTGTCGCTGACCATCGGATGAAACTGGAATTTTTCCGCGTATTCCGCTGACAGCGGTACACACACAAGTCCTCTGCCGTGCTTAATCATAAAATTGATCACTTCAGGAGTCGCATGGTCGGCGAGTGCTACAAAATCTCCTTCATTTTCACGGTCTTCATCATCTACGACAATGACAACCTTGCCGTTTTTCAAATCCTCAATTGCCTCACTTATGGAATGAAATGCCATGATGTGTCCTCCATTCTAGTAAAATCCGTTTTCTTTTAAAAAATCAGGTGTAATCGATGAAGAGCCCTGTGACTGGTCGATGAATTTTTTCACATACTTGCCAAGCATGTCACATTCGATGTTAACAATGTCCCCTGCCTCTTTTCCGCCAAGAACGGTTTCAGAAAGAGTATGCGGGATGATGGACACCGTAACTAATTCATTCTCTAGGCCGAAAATTGTGAGGCTGATTCCATCAATGGCGATTGAGCCTTTCATCACAAGTGATGAAGTCAGGTCCCTGCTCGCTTTTATATCGTAATAAACCGCATTTGCAGACGGCCGCTTGCGGATAATCGTACCTGTTCCATCCACATGTCCGGTGACAAAATGCCCCCCGAACCTGCCTCCTGCAGCCATCGCCCGTTCAAGATTTACGTTTGATCCCTGTTTTAAGGCGTTCAGCGAGGTAGCCTTCACGGTTTCAGGCATCACATCCACTGTAAACGAGGATGATGTGAACTTTGTCACCGTCAGGCACACACCGTTCACGGATATACTGTCGCCAAGCTTCACATCTTCCAAAACGTTTGACGCATGAATGGTCATTTCAATGGCTTTATCGCTTCCGCTCATGCTGCCGATCGTGCCGATTTCTTCAATAATTCCTGTAAACATCCTGCACTACCCCTCCTTCTTCACGCAGACAAGCTTCAGATCTTCTCCAATCAGCTCGGCTGACTTAATTTTCAGCCGGACGGCTTTGTTTATTTCCTTAATCCCTGTTCCTCCTGCAAGAGACGGGGCACCTTCCCCTCCAATCAGAACGGGAGCCGTATAGCTGATGACTTCATTAAACATGCCGCTTTCAATAAAACTTCCATGTACCGTTGCGCCGCCTTCTACAAACAATGACGTCACACCCATTTCACCGAGGGTCTGCAGCAATTCCTCCATTTTTATGGAGGGCGTGTTCATTTTTATCACGTTGGCTTTCTTTTCAAGCCGGTTTACTTTTTCAGCAGGTGCTCCGCTTCCGGCGATCAGCCACGTTTCCGCAAGACCGTCATTCAGCACGGCGGCTGTTTCCGGAATTCTCAAATGCGTATCAAGCACAATTCGGACAGGCTGCTTTTTAGCATGCTCCGTCCTGCATGTTAAAGACGGATTATCTTTTATAACTGTTTCAATACCGGTAAGTATGGCATCGTGCCTCTCTCTGTAGGAGTGGACATCCTTCCTTGCCTCTTCCCCGGTGATCCATTTGCTCTCTCCAGTGACAGTGGCTGTTTTGCCGTCAAGACTCCCAGCCCACTTCAGCGTAACAAACGAACGTTTCTTTTGAATATAATGGAAAAAGATTTTGTTCAGCTCTGCAGCTTCTTCTTTTAAGACGCCAAGCTCCACTTCAATCCCGGCATCACGGAGTTTCCTTATTCCTCTGCCGGCAACTGCGGGATTCGGGTCTTCCACAGCCACAACCACTCTTTTCACTTTGGACTGAATAAGCAGATCCGCACAAGGCGGAGTCTTCCCGTGATGGCTGCATGGCTCAAGCGTCACATAAACAGTCGACCCTTCAGCCTCAGCACCCGCCATCCTGATCGCATGAACTTCTGCGTGCGGCTCTCCCGCTTTAAGATGTGCACCAAGACCGACAATCCTGCCGTCCTTCACCACAGCCGCACCAACATGCGGATTGGGCGACGTCTGCCCGATTCCCTGCTCTGCCAAGCGCAGAGCGGTCATCATATACTCGCGATCCTCCAAAACCATATCCCCTTTCTTTTAGAATGCAAAAAAGCCCGCAGGTTGATACCTGGGGGCTTGTCAGGGATTATTGGTCACATTCGCATGCCAAACAAGAGTACTATCCCTCTGTTTTTTCAGAAAAATAATACCCGCACGTCAACACTGTGTTCCTTCTCCCATCCAGACTATACTGTCGGCTCCAGAATTTCACTGGATCCACCGCCTGCACACTGTGCAGCCGGGTCACGGACTGAAAAGCATCTGCTTTATCACCGCCGGTTGGGAATTTCACCCTGCCCCGAAGGAAAACAATGAGTATGAAATTGTTCCTTTCTATCATCTTATCCGGATATGCGGAAGATTGCAACGATTTAATTCCGGGGTTTTCTTATTGGAGATTGATTTTTCTTCTTAGAAAGGGTTGCTGGTTTTTTTAAGGTGAGATACGGACGTTTGCTTACCCTCCCAAATCGTTTCTCGGTTCGCGAGGGTACAATTCCCGCGCTTGCTTACCCTCCCACATCGTTTTACGGTTTGCGAGGGTACGATTCAGAACTTTGCTTACCCTCTCAAATCGTTTCTCGGTTTGCGAGGGTACGATTCCCGCGCTTGCTTACCCTCCCAGATCGTTTTACGGTTTCCGAGGGTACGGTTCAGAACTTTGCTTACCCTCTCAAATCGTTTCTCGGTTTGCGAGGGTACGATTCCCGCGCTTGCTTACCCTCCCACATCGTTTTACGGTTTGCGAGGGTACGATTCAGAACTTTGCTTACCCTCTCAAATCGTTTCTCGGTTTGCGAGGGTACGATTCCCGCGCTTGCTTACCCTCCCAGATCGTTTTACGGTTTGCGAGGGTACGATTCAACTGTGTCTACAATTACTTACGTGGCACATAATGTGTAGCTTTGCCAGTCCCGGTTTGTAAAAAATGACTGTTTAAGATTTTCCTGATGGTCTTTTTCGATTTTACTAAATGGCACCATTCCCAAATTTGTTCAACAGTCATCTTTCTTTGTGGAAAAAGAAACTGATATTCTTCAATAGCCCGCAGG
Organism: Metabacillus sp. cB07; assembly: GCF_016839225.1. Classification (NCBI taxonomy): domain Bacteria; kingdom Bacillati; phylum Bacillota; class Bacilli; order Caryophanales; family Bacillaceae; genus Metabacillus; species Metabacillus sp. cB07. Next base: position 2,592,174 of record NZ_CP069296.1, read on the forward strand.
ATTGCAGGAATATAGGCTTCCGTAGTTTTACAATTTGAGCAACGAAAATATGGATTTGCAAATGAAGTATAAATGTTACCGCAAAACCTGCACCCCACCCCCTTCTCAAGCTCATCATACTCATACTCAGGCAGCCGCTCAAAACGGGATTCCTCCTGATGGAGTGCCAAAAGCTTCTCCGCAAGCTTCGAGTGAATGGCTTTAAGCGGGGCGGCACTATTCTTTTTTAGTGTTTTGGCAAAACGGTCCAGCTGGGAATGAAAAATAATGGGGTGTGAGGACGATGCTTGATAGAGGTGAAAGCGGGGATTGATAAAAACCAGGATGGCTTCAATCGGAAGCTGAAAGTGGTGTTCCTGCAGCAGGATTCGAAAGAGGGTTTCGTTTCTGCTTAGCTGCAGCAAGGGGTTTTTGACTTCTTTTTTAACCGGAGAGAGCCACTTATCTTTGTCCAGGTGATAGTCTCCTTCGAAGTTCTTCACTTCAAACAAGTAGATTTTTTGCGGCGAAAGGTACAGAGAATCGATTTGATAGGTTGTTTGATTGGTTTCGAGCAGGAGATCGCTCAAGATGATTCCGTTCCCTTGGTGAAGTTTCAGCCACGCCTCAAACTGTTTTTCCCCTTCAAACCCTTTTTCAAGGTTAAGATGGTGGGCTGCTTCTTCTGCATTCAAATTCTTTCGGGCATTCAGCTTTCTGTACATCAGCAGTTCTTTTGATTCTCGCAGATCTTTCAAATGCATTCCTCCTTTCCCCCATCGTATAGCAAGAAGAAAATTCCATCAAATCCCGAAAATCAAATTTTCGCACAAAAAAAAGCTATCCAATTAAGGACAGCTTTCCATTCATCTTATTCTTCCCAGACTTTAACTTCTTTCATTGCATCGCCCTGTTTGATTTTGTAGACGTTGTCCAGTCCTTCAACAACTTGTCCGAAAACAGTGTGGACGCCGTTCAAATGAGGCTGTGGCTCGTGAACGATGAAGAATTGGCTGCCGCCAGTGTCTTTTCCGGCATGCGCCATTGAAAGAGCTCCCGCAACGTGCTTGTGAGGGTTTCCTGCTGTTTCGCATTTGATTGAGTAGCCAGGGCCGCCTGCGCCAGTTCCAGTCGGGTCTCCGCCTTGTGCAACGAAGCCAGGGATAACGCGGTGGAATGTTACGCCGTTGTAGAAGCCTTCGTTTGCAAGCTTTTCGAAGTTTTCTACTGTTTTAGGTGCTGCTTCAGGATAAAATTCGATCACCATTTGATCGCCGTTTTCCATTGTAATTTGACCTTTTTTCATATGTATGAAACCTCCTGCATCTTTTTTTCGTCTAATAGACTGAACGTTATTCATTCTACTATATAACGTTTCATAAAGCCAAACAGTTCGCTGTTTTCCTGAAAAAACCTGTCGCCAAACCGATAAAGACATTATAATGAAGATTGCTGTCATAAAGAAGGAGGTCTTTTTTTTGAAAAAGATAATGATTACCGCATTCTCACTGGCACTGCTTGCTTTTCCGTCAATGGGACTCGCCGATGCAGCACCCGGAGACAAAATTATTACACTTGGAAAGAACTTAACAGAAGCACAGAAGGATTCCATGCTGTCTGAAATGGGAGCGGATGACAGTGCTCAAGTCATAGAAGTGACAAACGAAGAAGAACATAAATATCTTGGAAACTATATTCCGAAGGCGCAAATTGGCACGAGAGCGATTTCCTCTTCAGCCATTACGATTGAAGAGAGCGGCGCAGGCCTTGAAGTAAATACGAAAAATGTCAATTGGGTAACGGATGAAATGTATTTGAACGCCTTGATGACAGCAGGCGTAAAAGATGCTTCCATCCAGGTTTCAGCCCCATTTGAGGTATCCGGCACAGCAGCTTTGACAGGTTTGCTGAAAGCTTATGAAGTAAGTTCAGACGAGGCCATTCCAGAAGATGTGAAACAGGTGGCGAACGAAGAACTTGTTAAAACAGCTGAACTCGGCGACAAAGTCGGACAGGAAAACGCAAGTGCGCTCATGGCTAAAATTAAAGAAGACATAGCGAAAAACGGAGTTCCTGAGACAGATGCCGAGTTCCGCGAGCTGATTGAAACATCAGCAAACGACCTGGGCATTACACTGTCTGAAGAAGAAATCAACAGCCTTGTAGCCCTGTTCAATAAAATGAAAGACGTCAACATCGACTGGAATCAAGTAGGACAGCAGCTTGATCAGGCAAAAGACAAGATTTCAAAATTCATTGATTCAGAGGAAGGCCAGAACTTCCTTGATCAGCTGAAAGAGTTTTTTATTGCTCTTTGGGATGCTATTATAGCTATTTTCAGCAATAAAGATAACGCCTAATGCAAACAGCCTGCAGAAACGATTTCTGCGGGCAGTTTTTTATCTGATTTCATAGTCCCTGCATTTTTCATAAAAGCTTGTTTTCCCAATTCCAAGAAGCTTTGCCGCCTCCAATTTGTTTCCTTTCGCTTCTGATAACGCATGGAGTATGGCTCTCTTTTCAGCTTCGGCTACAATGCTCTTAAGCGGTTTCACAGGACCCTCGAATGTATTCCCGTTTACAGGCTTCAGCGGCGGGCCCGCATTGTATGGCATGCTTTGGCTCTGTTCTTCTTTCTGTAGATAAAGCGGCAGATGTTCCGGATAGATGATTTGTCCGTCGAGCACATTTACAGCCCGTTCGAGCACGTTTTCAAGTTCCCGGATGTTTCCGGGCCACTTATGCCGTTCAAGATCATGCATCGCTTCTTCTGATAGATCCAGACCATATCTGTGAAACTTTGTCTCTAGTTTTTTCAAAAGAACTCTTGAGATCGGAACTATATCTTCCTTTCGGTCCAAAAGTGAGGGAATCTCAATTTTTATCACATTGAGCCTGTAGTAGAGGTCCTCTCTGAATTCACCGTCCAACACCATCTTCTCCAGATTCCTGTGTGTTGCGGCAATGACCCTTACATCAATTTGAACAAGGCCCCTGCCGCCGATGCGTTCGATTTCTTTTTCCTGCAGCACGCGAAGCAGCTTGCTTTGCATCTGAAGGGGAAGATCGCCTATCTCGTCGAGAAAAATAGTGCCCCCGTGCGCAAGCTCAAACTTCCCCTTTTTCCCTCCTCTTTTAGCACCGGTAAACGAACCTTCTTCATATCCGAAGATTTCCGATTCAAATAGGTGCTCAGGGATGGATGCGCAGTTTACTCTCATAAAAGGGGCGAATTTTCTCCCGCTTGTCTGATGAATGGCGTGGGCAAACAGTTCTTTACCAGTTCCGGACGCTCCAAGAAGGAGCACGGCCGACTGACTGTCTGAAACTCTTTCTGCGAGCGTTTTGGCTTCCGTAAATTTCGGGCTGCTTCCTACAAGATCCCCGAAATGGTATTTGCTGAAGAGCTCCTTTTCGAATTTCCTTTTATAATAGTTCAACTCTTCCATGATCGGCTGGATTTTCTTCGAGTAATCAATCCATTCCTGTGCATTGCGGAACATAACCGTCCCGACAGCGCCAACGAGCTCTCCTTTAACATAGAGGGGATAGCGGTTTGCAATCATTTCGCTCCCCTTAATAGGATGGATGGATGCGACTTCAGCCTGTCCGGTTTTGGCGACAATCTGCATTCTTGTGTTTTCAATCACATCCTGAACAGGCTTTCCGATTGATTCTTCGGCATTGACATTTAAAAACTCGCAATAGGCAGAATTGAGATAAAGAACCGTCCCCTCATGGTCCACTACCACCATGCATTCAGCTGCCAAGTTGATGACCTCTTCAATCCAGTCTGCAGGAAGCTTTTCCATGAGCCCTTTCATCCTCTTCACCTCTTCCCTTTCTTTTAACCGTTTACATTTATGTTCATCTTACACGGACGGATTGATAAAAATCAATAGATTAGGAGATTCAGCACCGGCATTTATACTGGAAAAATAAAGCATATAAAAAAGACAGCATGTCCCGCTGTCTTTTTCCCCTCTTATTGAACTGTATATCCGCCGTCAAGAATCGCTGCCTGACCAGTTATTCCTTTCGCTTTGTCGCTTGCAAGGAAAACGGCATAATCCGCAATTTCCTGAACAGCGAGAAGTCTCTTTTGCGGAACGAGCGGATAGATCACCTGCTCGAGCACGCGTTCTAGCTCTACATTTCTTGTTTTTGCAAGATCTGCGAGCTGATTGCGCACAAGCGGAGTATCCACGTAGCCGGGGCAGAGGGCATTAACGGTAATGCCATGTTCTGCCCCTTCGAGCGCCGCTACTTTTGTTAATCCGATGACACCATGCTTTGCACTGTTATATGCTGCTTTTCCGGCGAATCCGATGACCCCGTTTATGGATGCCATGTTAATGATTCTCCCGAATTTTTGTTTTTTCATGATCGGGAAAGCATGCTTTGTGGCGACAAACGGCGCTGTCAGCATGACTTTAATCAGAAATTCAAACCGGTCAGTCGGAAATTCCTCAATTGGCGAGACATGCTGCAGTCCTGCATTGTTGACCAGAATATCCAGGCGTCCGTATTGTTTTTGGACGGTTTCAATCGCTCCAATCATCTCGTCTTCCTTTGTTACATCGCACGCCGCCGCAATAGATTCAAATCCTTCATCCTTCAGCTTTGATGCAGCTGCTTCTGCTGCTTCTCTATTAATATCTGAAATAACGACCGCAGCACCTTCTCTAGCATACTCTTTTGCTATTTCAAAGCCGATCCCGCCTGCAGCGCCTGTGATCAGCGCTGTTTTTCCGCTGAGTAATTGGTTCATCGCCATACTCCTTTCTATCTGTAGCTCGCCTTAGTGGGCGGTCATCAATGATTGGTTGACCGTAAAGGCGGCCTCTGTTTTCTCTTTTACCTCTTCAATGGTCACTCCGTCCTGCAGTTCGACAAGCTCCATCGCACCACCCGCAAAATCAAAGACGGCAAGATCTGTAATGAGGCGGTTGACTACATGCTTCCCTGTCAGCGGAAGGCTGCATTCCTTTTTCACCTTGGATTCGCCGTATTTGTTCACATGCTCCATAATCACAATGATTCTTTTGGCGCCGTTTACAAGGTCCATGGCGCCGCCCATTCCTTTTACCATTTTCCCAGGGATCATCCAGTTGGCAAGGTCACCCTGTTCAGAAACCTCCATTCCACCGAGAATGGCGAGGTCAATATGCCCTCCGCGGATCATGGCGAAGGATTCGGCACTGTCGAAGTAGGAAGCTCCGGGCACACTTGTTACCGTCTCTTTTCCTGCGTTGATCAGGTCTGGATCTTCTGTTCCAGAAACCGGGTAAGGTCCGATTCCGAGGAGGCCGTTCTCTGATTGCAAAAGAACATTGTAATCATCCGGAATTTCATTAGCCACAAGCGTCGGCATTCCAATTCCAAGATTCACGTTCATTCCATCCTGAATTTCTTTCACTGCTCGCTGCACCATTTTCCTTCTGCTCTCATTCATGGTTTTGCCTCCTTCTTATGCCTGTCGCACAGTCAGGCGTTCAATGCGCTTTTCATAGTTTGTTCCAAGCAATACGTGCTGGACGTAGATGCCCGGTGTATGAATTTCGTCCGGATCTAGTTCGCCTGCTTCAACAATTTCTTCCACTTCTGCAATCGTTATTTTCCCTGCCATTGCAGCGACCGGGTTAAAATTCCTGGATGTTTTCCGGAAGACCAAATTGCCAAGTGTATCAGCTTTCCATGCTTTCACGAGGGCAAAATCACCTACAATCCCTCTTTCAAGAATATAGGTCCGGCCGTCAAAGTCCTTATGTTCTTTTCCTTCCGCGACCTTCGTTCCCACTCCGGTTGCTGTATAAAAGCCCGGGATGCCGGCACCGCCCGCTCTCATTCTTTCGGCGAGCGTACCCTGCGGAATCAGTTCCACTTCCAATTCGCCGCTTAAATACTGGCGTTCGAAAATTTTGTTTTCTCCCACATAAGAGGACATCATTTTCTTAATTTGTTTGTTTGCGAGAAGAAGCCCGAGACCCCAGTCATCCACTCCGCAGTTATTGCTGACAACTGTCAGGTCTTTGACCCCTTTATCTCTTAATGCGAGAATTGATTTTTCCGGAATGCCGCAGAGGCCGAAGCCTCCAACGACCAATGTTGCACCGTCTTCTATTTTTTCAATTGCCTGTTGGAATGAATCGAGCACTTTTCCTTTCCCCATCACTGTTCCCTCTCTTTCCCGGATGTTTTCTTATACTAGACCGAATAGACTGTAAATACCGATGATGACAAACACGGCAACTGTTTTAATGATCGTAATGGCAAAAATATCACGATAGGATTGTCTGTGAGTCAATCCGGTAACAGCAAGAAGCGTGATAACCGCTCCATTGTGAGGAAGCGTATCCATACCGCCGGAGGCCATTGAAATGACCCTGTGCATCACTTCAGGAGGAATATTAAATTTTTCAATCGCCTCAAGGTATTTATCAGACATCGCACTGAGCGCAATTCCCATACCGCCGGATGCAGAACCTGTAATACCTGCAAGTGTCGTCGTCGTAACCGCACCGTTTACGAGCGGATCTGTGAAAGTAGAAGAAATTCCGTTGCTTACTGCTTTAAATCCAGGCAATGCAGCGATAACGCCCCCGAATCCGTACTCAGCGCCTGTATTCATAGCTGCAAGCAGAGCACCGCCGATACCGGCATTCAGGCCCTCTTTAATGTTAGCGGTTACAGCTTTCCAGTCAAAAGCAATTGTCGCGACGATACCAATTAGCAGCGCCAGCTCAACAGACCAGATAGCAACAACGGACGGCAGTTCGATCTTGCCGAACGCTTCAAGGCCGATGGCTGAAAAATCAAATCCGTTCGGATACCATTTCGGAAATGAAACTGTGAAAAATTTATTCATCACACCAACCAGAATCAGCGGCACAAATGCTAAAACCTGGCGGGCAACACTCGGGTCAGTTCCAGCTGATAAGATAGCTTCTTCTTTTTCGCGGGCGATTTCAGGATCAAGTCCTGCAGCCGTCTCAGAATGAAATCCTGCATATCCTTCTCCGGCTTTTTCCGCTTTTTTGCGTCTTGATTCCAGATACCACATCCCAAGTGAGAGGACGAAGATCGCACCAATGATCCCAAGAACAGGTGCTGCATAGATATCTGTTTTGAAGAAAGTAGTCGGAATTACGTTTTGAATCTGCGGAGTACCCGGAAGGGCATCCATTGTAAAAGTAAAGGCACCGAGAGCAATCGTTCCCGGAATCAGGCGTTTTGGAATGTCCGCCTGGATGAAAAGGTTTTTCGCAAATGGATAGACGGCAAACACAACAACAAACAGACTGACGCCGCTGTACGTTAAAATCGCACCCATCAGAACGATTGCAAGAATCGCTCTCTTCGCACCGACAAGTTTGACAATCGTCTTGGCAATCGATTCAGCAAGGCCTGACATTTCAACCACTTTCCCGAATATTGCCCCAAGCAGGAAGACAGGAAAGTAAAGTTTAATGAATCCGACCATTTTTTCCATAAACACATTGGAGAAAAACGGAAGGACATAACTCGGATCTGTCAGCAGCACGGCAAACAGTGCACAGATCGGAGCAAACAAAATAACCGAAAATCCCCGATAAGCCACAAACATCAATAAACTCAGTGACAATAAAATAATAATGATTTCCACAAACATCCCCCTTAACCTAAGTGTTCTCCTGCATAAGCAGCTCATTTAATGGTAAGCGCTTACAATTCGGGTACCCCTTCCCGCTTTCGCCTTCCATCTAAATGACCGCCTCACAGTAATTACTTGCAAGTTACGTGCCAACATGGCTTTTCCAAATAAAAAGTTCGGAAAATCGACTTAAATTCAGTGAGGGCTTGGTTTGCCTGATTTCAAAAAACAGAAAATTCAATTTTAAAAAGCTGGGTTTTTCCGCAATCTCGGAAATAGAACTCATTCCATTCCGGTATAGCGGAATATTCCGGATATGCGGAATGGGCTTTTATTAAGCATTATTTACCTGCTCCGATTTATAAGGATGCATTTCTCTCTTTTGCTACCCCATATTTCACCCGCACCATTTTATAAGAATGCATTTTCTCCTTTTGCTACCCTATATTTCACCCGCTACGATTTATAGGATTACATTTTCTTCCTTTGCTACCCTATATTTCACCCTCTCCATTTTATAAGAATGCATTTTCTTCTTTTACTCCCCCATATTTCACCCGCTCTGTTTTATAGGGTTACATTTTATCTTTTTGCTACCCCATATTTCATCTGCTCCGTTTTATAAGAATGCATTTTCTTCTTTTGCTGCCCTATATTTCACCCGCTACGATTTATAGGGTTACATTTTCTCTTTTTGCTACCCATATTTCATCTGCTCCGTTTTATAAAGAAGCATTTTCTCTTTTTGCTACCCCATATTTCATCTGCTCCGTTTTATAAGGATGCATTTTCTTCTTTTGCTACCCCATAATTCACCCGCTCCTTTTTATAGGTACGCATCCCCTGTAATAACCAGCCTTTTTCACCCCTTCTCCCAAAATCAAAAAAACCGCTCCCAACCGGAAGCGGTTTTTTCTATCTATCAGCATTGAGACACTTTTGATTTTAATGGCAGATCCAGTGCGACCAGATCCTGATACGTTTCTCTTTTAATGACAAGCTGTGCTTCTCCATTTTCTGCGAAAACAACCGGTGGACGCGGGATGCGGTTGTAGTTGTTTGCCATGGAGTATCCGTATGCGCCTGTGCAGAAGACTGCAAGCAGATCATCTGGATTTGCTTGCGGCAGTGGAAGATCCCAAATGAGCATATCTCCGCTCTCACAGCATTTTCCGGCGATGGAAACCGAGTCATCTTTAGGGTCATTCATCCGGTTCGCAAGGGCTGCTTCGTATTTTGCCTGGTAAAGAGCGGGACGGATGTTGTCGCTCATGCCGCCGTCGACTGAGACATATTTGCGGACATTCGGCACCACTTTTTCTGAGCCGATGGAATAAATCGTTGTGCCTGCGTCACCTACAAGTGAACGGCCCGGTTCAATCCAGATCTCAGGCATGGCAATGCCGCTTTCCTTCACCTGCTGTTTGATGCTTTCAACGATTTTTTCAACATAATATGTGGCAGGCATCGGCTCATCTTCTTCAGTGTAGCGGATTCCGAATCCGCCGCCGAGATTGACCACTTTCGGTTCGTACTGGAACGTTTCTTTCCAGTACGTCACTTTAGTGAAGATTTTTTCAGCAGCGAGAACGAAGCCCGTTGCATCGAAGATCTGTGAACCAATGTGGCAGTGATAGCCGAGAAGGTCGAATGCATCTGATGAAAGAACACTTTCCATCGCGCGTTCTACCTGGCCGTTTTGAAGGTCAAAGCCAAATTTTGAATCTTCCTGGCCGGTCGTAATATAGTCATGTGTATGCGCTTCAACGCCTGGAGTAACCCTCAATAGAACGGGCACTGTCGTTTTTTCCTGGGCGGCAATCTCTTTGATAAGCTCGATTTCTCTGAAATTGTCAACAACGACGCAGCCTATATTCAGCTTAATCGCCATTTCAAGCTCTGCTCTGCTTTTATTATTGCCGTGGAAATGAATTCTGTCTGCAGGAAAGCCTGCTGTTACAGCTGTGTAAAGCTCTCCGCCTGATACCACGTCAAGGGAAAGGCCTTCTTCTTCCACAAGCTGAAACATGGCAACGGAGGAGAACGCTTTGCTTGCATAGGCAACCTGCGCCTTTACGCCAAGCTTTTCAAATGTATGTTTAAAGCTTCTCGCACGTTCGCGAATAAGCGCGACATCGTAAATATAAAGAGGTGTACCGTATTTTGATGCGAGCTCTGCTGCATCTACTCCCCCAATTTCAAGGTGATTCTGCTCGTTGACTTTGCTGCTTCCATGTAAGAACAATTTAGCATCCCTCTTTCATTCCGTAAAAGGACAAAAGAACAGCTGCTACCTTTTGGGTGAACAGCTGTTCCGCACTTCTGGTCCTTCAGGTAAATTAAGCTTACAATATCACAAAATCCATGCACTTTCAATCCTTTTAGCGCGGCTGTTTCCTGATATTCTGGGGGTGTACGATGCTTGGTCTGACCTTTGCCCCGGGCACCGATGTCCGGATAAAAACCTGCCACAGAGCTTTTGCATTAAATGGGAGGAACGGCCACAAATATGGCGTGTTCAACGATCTGATGCTCGCCAAGTATAAGAAAATCAAGGTAGTCCCGACGACAAGTCCTTCTGCGTGAAAGAGTGCAACTGCCACAAGGAGCACCAGCCTGACCATTTTGTTGGCAATGCTCAGCTCATAACTTGGTGTTGCGAACGTTCCGATGGCAGCAATCGCTACATATAGAATGACTTCAGGAACAAAAAGTCCGACATCAATGGCAATCTGTCCGATCAGAGCTGCCGCAATCAAGCCCATGGCGACGGACAATGCTGTCGGCGTATGAATGGCCGCCATTCTTAAGAATTCGATGCCGAGATCAGCGAGAAACAGCTGTACGACAATTGGAATGTTCTTCTTTTCATTTGGTCCGATATAGTCTATCGCTTCAGGCAAAAGTGACGGCTCCAATACGTATGCAAACCACAGCGGGACGATAAATATCGATCCTATGATGCCGAGAAACCTCACCCATCTTAAAAATGTCCCGACAGCAGGGGCCTGGCGGTATTCCTCCGCGTGCTGAACATGGTGAAAGTACGTGGTTGGCGTAATGATCACACTTGGAGATGTATCAACAATAATTAATACATGTCCTTCAAGCAAATGATTGGCCGCAACATCAGCCCGCTCTGTGTACCTGACAAGCGGAAACGGATTATATCCCTGTTTCACCAGGAATTCTTCCACCGTTTTGTCTGACATCGTAAGTCCGTCTATCTTAATGGTCTCAAGCTCTTTTTTTACCACTTCAACCATATCGGGGTCTGCAACATCTTCTATGTAGCACAGGCACACATCGGTTTTTGAGCGTTCACCGATTTTCATCATTGAAAACCGCAAGCCTTCATCCCGGATTCTTCTGCGCATCAAAGCAGTGTTCACAATGATATTTTCAACAAAACCGTCTCTTGAACCCCGGACCACTTTTTCTGTATCCGGTTCTTCAGGGTTTCTGCCGGGATAGCTCCGCACATCAACGACGATTCCGTAATCAAAGCCTTCAATCATGAAGACAACTAATCCTGAAAGGACCTGATCTACTGCTTCATCCATGGTTTTAAGCTTTTGCACCTGCTGATGGGCAAGCCTGTTTTCAATGATTTCATTGACTTTCATCCGTTCAAACTCAAAGTCATTGATTTCAACGAGTTCTTTTAAAATCGGAATCAGAAAAGAAGTATCACAAAGGCCTGTCACGTAGTACATATTGACCTCTACGCCCAGGACATAAATTTTCCGGACTCCAAGGTCAAAGCTTTGATTTAGCCCAACATGGTTTTTAAAATAGTTTTCATTGACGGATAGTTTAGATGAAATTTTGGTCTTCTGTTCTGATTTTTTTTCGCTCATCTGCCATTCCGCTCCTTTCCAGGATTAATTCAACTGCTTTCATGGTTATTGGAGAGCCCCGGTCAACGCTGTCTTTGCGGGACATTTTCCCGATGTCTCCGATCCCCACAATAATCGGCACATTCAGTCTGTCCAGACAATAGACGGTGTCTCCCGTCATTTTTCCAACTTCAAATTCTCTTATGCCGCTTTTATCGACCCCATATTCGGAAATCTGTCCGTCCCGGTCGATGGATACATCAATATTCGTCCATTCGGACCCGTGCGTCTTGGCTGCAACGGCGATGACCCCAAGCACTTCAATTTGAGGATGCTCCGCTACATGCATAAGCGCTCTTTCACCCGGACCTTCTTCTAAAAGACCGCAATCATCAAACATGACAAAGACAGGGTCATATGGGGTTTTTAAGATTAGCTTCACAATTTCAGGACCTGTCAAAAAAGTGGGATTCCCTTTGGACTGGGAAATGCATCTGCCGCCGACTTTCTTTGCCGCATAAGCAATCGTTTTGGCCGCATATACATCTCCATCTGTCACGATAATGACCCTTCTTGTCTCTGTCATAGGATGATCTTATCCTTTCGGCTTAAAAATAAGTGCCACGAAAAATGCAAACACGATAGCAGCGGAGATCCCGGCAGATGTCAGTTCGAAAATACCGATTCCAATCCCGATAATGCCGTGTTCCTCTGCCTGCTTCATTGCCCCGTGCAATAGAGAATGACCGAAGCTTGTAATCGGAACGGTGGCGCCTGCCCCTGCAAATTTTATAAAATTATCATAAATGCCAAAGCCGTCAAGAATGGCACCTGACACAACGAACGTACTCATAACATGTGCCGGTGTAAGCTTTGCAAAATCAAGCAAAATCTGGCCGATGACACATATAGCCCCGCCAACTGCAAACGCAATTAAGTATTCCATGTATTGTTCCCACCCCTGTCCACTCTCTCGAAAACAACTGCATGAGCAATTGTCGGAATGGATTCTTTTTGCTGAATCATCGTCGGGCTTAAAAGAGCACCCGTTGCAACCACCATCACTTTTTTCAAATTGCCGTTTCTCATTTCGTCAAAAAGATGGCTGTACGTGACAACAGCCGAACATCCGCAGCCGCTGCCCCCTGCAAACACGTTCTGGTCAGGCCGGTATATCATAATGCCGCAGTCGTTATGATTGGCATAGACGTCAAATCCTTCTTCTTTTAAAAGATCTTTCACAATCGGGCTTCCGACAGAAGCCAGGTCGCCTGTTGCAATCAAGTCATACTCGTCCGGAGATATCTGCAAATCCTTAAAATGCTGTGCAATGGTATCCGCAGCTGCAGGCGCCATAGCAGAACCCATATCAAAAGGATCCGTTATTCCAAGGTCCGCCACACTGCCGATGGTCGCTGACGTAATTCTGATGTCACTCTCGTCGCGGCTGACAATGACAGCTCCTGAACCGGATATTGTGGACTGAGCTGTTTTCGGCTTTTGACCGCCATATTCGGTAGGATACCTGAATTGCCGTTCTGCTGTAGCGTTGTGGCTGCTCGTAGCAGCCAACACCCTGTTTGCAAATCCCCCGTCAACTAGGGCCGAACTCACAGCCAGCGTTTCCATGGAGGTTGAGCATGCTCCAAACATGCAGAGAAAAGGAATCTTGTTATGCCTTGCTGTATAGTTTGCTGTCACGTTCTGATTCAGGAGATCTCCTGCAAGGAAAAAATCAATATCTTCCTTTGTGAAATTTCCTTTCTTCAGGGCAAAATCGATCGCATCCTCCATCAGCCGCCGTTCTGCAAGCTCCCAGTTATCCTCATCGCAGTGGAGATTATCATATGTTTTATCAAATCCGCTGCCGAGCGGACCATCTGCTTCTTTTGGCCCGACAGCTGTTCCGCTTGACTGAACATAAACAGGATTTTCAAAAACCCACGTCTGCTTCCCGGTTAATCTCATTTTTTATAGCCCCTCCTTCTTTTTAAAATGCCAGTCCGTAAACATATCTGATAATCCCTACCACGTATGCTGCCACTACACCGAATACAATGACCGAACCTGCAAGCTTAAACATGTTTGTCGCAACTCCGAGCACAATCCCTTCACTTCTGTGCTCAAGAGCTGCACTTGTCATAGAATTAGCAAAGCCGGTAACAGGTACGGCTGAACCTGCCCCTGCAAACTGGCCGATTCTGTCGTAGATGCCAAAACCCGTAAGGAGAGCTGAAATTAATATAAGTGTTGCGACCGTAGGGTTTCCGGCGGTTTTTTCCGTAAAATGAAAGAAGTTTATATACATGTTTGAGATGGCCTGGCCAAACGCGCATATCAGCCCTCCCACAATGAAAGCCTTGAGACAGTTTTTGAAATATGGCGGCTTCGGCTGATACGTCTTTACCTTATTTTTATAATCGTCCTTTAAATTTGCCATGTTTTCTCCTCCCGGAATTATTGATAGACGAAATAGAGCCAGTGAAACAGAGACCCTGCAACTTTTCCAAACACAATCGCCATTAAGAGAATGACAATCTTGTCGGCAATCCCGATTCTTTTAGCGAGAATCGGAAAGACATTCAGCACTTCAGTAAGCGCTGCGGCAAGCATGCCGATGAAAATTCCATTGATTAAGCCAACGGGTAAAAGGAAAAATTCGGGCAAGAACAGTTTTGAATCCCTTAAGCTGACCCATCCCCCTGTAATAGCCCCTGCTACAATGGCCCACTCATATGCCTGAATCATATCGACGGTTTTCGTCAGCTGCGTGAGCCGGGGGATGATTCCGAGCACCGCTAAAAATGCTACGAACCCCGATCCTACAGCAAGCCCCCCTGCGAGCCCGATCAGCATCGTGATCAGAAGGTTAATGATCATCGATTTTTTTCATGCTTTCTTTGTTTTCTTTCATGGATACATACATATCCATGTCGAGCTGATAATTGAACATCTCGACCTCAAGCGGACTTGGCTCTTCATTAATTCTCTTTTTAAAGAGATGATTGAAAAACAGAATCATCCCAAGACCGAGTCCGATTGAATATGGGATTTGCAGAAGAAGCGGATGCTCAGACGTTTTTCCGGTAATAATCGTATACAGCCGTTTATGCACAAGCTGCATGCTGACATCTTCATGAAAATTCATAATCGCAAGCGCTGCTCCGACAAAGAGCAGAATCCAGACAAGCGCGAACAAAACAGGCGAATACGATTTTTTCTGAAACACAATCTCCACAATTGTCTGCGCAGGCCCCACAGCTTGAACATCAATATCCGGATCTGTCTTATGTACCTCTGCAAGCACCCGCATGACATCGATCACGACGATATTCTTATCACTCGGCTGCACCCTGTGAACAACAAGTTCAGAAATCCGGGTCCGGAGCTCCTCTTCAGCCACAATCTGAGCAATTTTTGAGACGGTAATACAATCGTCAGGGCGGACCTGCACTCTGTGACGCAGCCGGATGTATACCGTTTTTTCCATCACATTCACTTCCTGAAAATAGGATTGTACCTGTAGTATGCATTGGAAGAATTTATATCATGCAACTTGCAGCGGGCCATTAATTACCAAAGGAGTTTTTATTAAGGGGATACTCGGGGATTTGCGGGAGAATGTCGCTCACGGGGAATTCGTGATGCGATTTAAAGGAAAATCGATTTAGATTTGAAATACAGCTTCAAATAAGCGATCAATTGCCCGATCCTGTGCTTCTGGCAGTCTGACAGCAATCAAACTTTTGCTTTTACTACCAGCTTTTCCGGATTTACTGCCAACTTCTCTGCTGCAACTACCAACTTTCGTAAAATTACAACCAACTTTTCCAGCTTTACTACCAACCCTCAAAATCCGGCTATCGTTCACAGCCTGCTGCAAACCAAACCTCAATCCATCCCGCTTAGTATTTTCCGCAAACTCAAAAAAGACACATCGCATGATATGTCTTTTTGAACAATTATTGATCCATCCGGTCTTTCATTTGCTGGAGGATCTTTTTTTCGAGCCTTGATACCTGCACCTGCGAGATGCCGAGGCGTTCGGCGACTTCTGATTGAGTCTGGTCTTTGTAGTATCTGAGATACACGATCAGCTTTTCCCTCTCATCAAGTTCTTTTATGGCATCTTTCAGGACGATTTTGTCAAACCACTTCGTCTCGCCCGAGTCAGCGATTTGATCGAGCAGGGTGATTGGGTCGCCATCGTTTTCGTAGACGGTTTCGTGGATGGAGGATGGCGCGCGTACGGCTTCCTGTGCAAGAACGACTTCTTCGGGTGTGATCTCAAGGTAGTCTGCGATCTCAGATACAGTAGGCATTTTGCCGAGCGATTTTGATAAATCATCTTTTGCTCTTCTGATTTTGTTGCCCAGTTCTTTTAGAGAGCGGCTCACCTTTACTGTGCCGTCATCCCGGATAAAGCGCTGAATTTCGCCGATAATCATCGGAACCGCATAGGTTGAAAATTTAACGTCGTAGGACAGGTCAAATTTGTCAACCGATTTTAAAAGGCCGATGCAGCCGATCTGAAACAGGTCATCTGCTTCATAGCCCCTGTTCAGGAATCTTTGAACGACAGACCACACTAAGCGCATGTTTTTTTCGACAATCGTGTCTCTTGCCGTCTGGTCGCCATCCTGGCTGCGTTTGATCAGTTCCTTCACTTCATGGTCCTTAAGCTGAGTTTTTGAGATATCGTTCTTGACCTCCACATCCATAGCAAGTCTCCTTAGTTTACTAAAGCTTTGCTTTTCGATAAGTGTTTTGTAAGCTTTACCGATGTTCCGCGGGATTTTGACGATTCAATTTCCACTTCATCCATGAAGTTCTCCATGATGGTAAAGCCCATTCCTGACCGTTCAAGTTCCGGCTTAGTTGTATAAAGAGGCTGTCTTGCTTCTTCTACATCGCTGATTCCCATTCCCTCATCGCGGATGGACAGTGTGACTATGCTGTCTTCGAGTGTGACAGAAATATAGACAATTCCGCTTGGATCGTTGTCATAGCCGTGAATGATGGCGTTTGTCACCGCCTCGGATACGACCGTTTTGATTTCAGTCAGTTCATCAAGTGTCGGATCGAGCTGGGCAATAAATGCCGCAACTGTCACCCGGGCAAAGGATTCGTTCTGGCTGAGCGCGGAAAATTGAAGGTTCATCTCATTTCTCATGATGCCACCCCCAATGTAACGAGCGCTCTTTCTTCAGACGACTCCAGGCGGATGATTTTAAACAGGCCTGACATATCAAACAGGCGTTTGACTGCAGGCGATATGGCACAGACGACCATTTCCCCGCCGATTTGCTTCACTTGTTTGTATCTTCCTAAAATGACGCCAAGCCCTGAACTGTCCATAAATGACAGGTGCTCAAGGTTCAGTACGATATGCTGAACGTTTTCAGATGCAAGAATGTCTGTCACCTTCTGGCGCAGTTCCTCCGCAGTATGATGATCGAGTTCACCGATCAGACGAATGCACAGGACAGATTGTTTGACATCAAGCTCTACTGCTAGACTCATCCCTATTCCTCCCTAAATTCCGGATATAGTCAGTTTCGAGGTTTTGACGCTTTTTTCCTGCCCTGTGACAAAACTAGTGCCTATTCGCCAACATTAGCCAGTTTCTGTTTTCAGCCTGATTTCGTAAAGTCTGAGAGTACGCGTTTAAAGAGTGTCCACCAGCCGGCCTGCTGAATATCGCCTTCTGCTACAAGCGGGCTTTCAACAACGGTTTTGCTGTCTTTTTTAAGAATCAATTTTCCAAGCTCATCGCCTTTTTTAAGCGGCGCCTGAAGATTTTGCTTCATGACAACTTCCTGAGTGACATCTTTTACACTTCCGCCTTTTTTCGTCAGTACTGAAATCGGTTCAGATGTGACAAGATTTAAGGTTTTACTGTCGCCTTTGCTGATCTTCATTTTTGCAACGACTTCGTTCCGTTTGAACAGAGGGTGCGTTTCATATTGGCTGAATGCGTAATCAAGCATTTTTGTCACTTGTGCATTTCTGTCTTTTGGAGTCGGCGCTCCCATGACAACGGCAATGACACGCATGTTGTCTTTTTTGGCAGTGGCCGTCAGGCAGTATTTTGCTTCATTCGTAAAGCCTGTTTTCACGCCGTCGACGCCTTTATAGAACTTTACAAGACGGTTTGTGTTAACGAGCCAGAATTTTTTATCGGTATCCTCGCGAAGATAATCTTCGTAAGACCCTGTGTATTGGGTAATTTTTTCAAATTTCAGCAGTTCTTTCGCCATAACGGCCATATCATGAGCTGTGCTGTAATGGCCTTTTTCAGGCAGACCTGTCGGGTTTTGAAAAGCCGTATTTTTAAGTCCCAGTGCTTTAACACGTTTGTTCATTTTTTTAACAAAAGCATCTTCAGAGCCTGCAATGCGCTCGGCCATGGCAACCGATGCATCATTTCCTGATGCGATGGCGATGCCTTTAAGCATTTCATGAACGGTCATCTCTTCTCCCGGTTCAAGGAAGATTTGAGATCCGCCCATGGAAGCCGCATATTCGCTTGTACGGACTTTTTCGTCCATTTTAAGCTGTCCTTTATCAATCTCTTCCATAATCAGCAGCATGGTCATAATTTTTGTCATGCTCGCTGGAGGAAGCTTTTCATCACTGTTTTTATCATAGAGAATGTTGCCGGTGTCGCGTTCGATCAGTACAGCCGATTTTGCTTTATCCGCAAGCTGGACTGAGCCTTCTTCTGCAAAAGCAGGTGTTGCAATGGTCAATATCATGGTGCTGAGCACTGCGGTTGATAGTAGACGTTTCATCTCCAAGCCCTCCATTCATATACTTCCCATTTTTTCCATGTGATGAAAAAATATACTTATGGACACCAAAATTTTTGCATGCAAAAAGCCGGGAGTTCATCCCGGCTCTGGCTGTTCTTATTCTTTTACTGTATCATGCACAAGCGGCGGTGCTTCCACTGCCTGCTGTGACACTTTGATGCTCTCATAAAGCTTTGCTTTTACTTGCTCCACATCTTCCTGGTTGCTGTAAATAGTCACTAGAGAATCGCCTTTTTTGACGGCCTCTCCAATTTTTTTGTTCAGCATCAGACCGACTGCAAGGTCAATTTCAGATTCTTTCGTAGCGCGTCCCGCTCCAAGCCACATCGCTGCAACTCCTACAGAATCTGCTACGATTTCAGACACATAGCCGTCTTCTTTTGCCGGAAGTTCAACTTTGTATTTTGCCTGCGGCAATTTGCTTGGGTCATCAACCACTGAACCGTCTCCGCCCTGTGCTTCAAGGAATACTTTCAGCGTTTCAAGAGCTTTTCCGTTTTGAATCACTTCTTCAAGCATACTGCGCGCCTCTTCAAGGGATGATGCTTTTTCTGCAAGGAACACCATGTAGCTTCCAAGCGTTAAGCACAGCTCGTGAAGATCTTCCGGACCTTCGCCTTTTAATGTATCAATCGCCTCTTTGATTTCAAGTGCGTTTCCGATCGCGTAGCCAAGCGGCTGGCTCATATCAGAAATAACGGCCATCGTTTTGCGTCCGACTGCATTTCCGATCTCAACCATTGCCTGTGCAAGTTCTCTTGCATCATCAAGGTCTTTCATAAATGCGCCAGCGCCAGTTTTTACATCAAGAACAATGGCATCTGCACCTGCTGCAATTTTTTTGCTCATAATAGAGCTTGCAATCAGCGGAATGCTGTCAACTGTTGCTGTTACGTCACGAAGAGCATAAAGCTTTTTATCAGCAGGAGTTAAGTTGCCGCTCTGGCCGATAACCGCGATTTTGTTTTGGTTTACAAGCTTAATGAACTCTTCATTTTCAATCTCAACATGGAAGCCAGGTACGGCTTCAAGTTTATCGATCGTTCCGCCTGTGTGGCCAAGGCCGCGTCCTGACATTTTCGCAACAGGAACTCCGACTGCAGCTACAAGGGGTCCAAGAACAAGTGTCGTTGTATCGCCGACTCCGCCTGTGCTGTGCTTATCAACCTTGATGCCTTCAATCTTGCTTAGGTCGATCGTGTCGCCTGAATGAACCATTTCCATTGTCAGGTTTGCGCGCTCTTCTTTTGTCATGCCTTTAAAAAAGATGGCCATTGTAAGAGCACTGATTTGATAATCAGGAATGTCTCCGTTTGTATAGCCTTTAATGATAAAGCTGATTTCTTCTTTTGTCAGTTCTTTTCCGTCACGTTTTTTTTCAATTAAGTCAACGATTCTCATTTTTTCTCCACCCCGCTGTGAATATCTTCAACGATTTTCTTCACTAGATTCAGGAAGTTCGTTTTTACCTTTTCTGTTGTTTCCATTACTTCATCATGTGAAAGCGGCTGGTCCAGAATACCGGCAGCCATGTTTGAAATACAGGAAATGCCAAGCACGTTCATGCCTGCATGATTGGCTACAATGACTTCAGGCACAGTTGACATGCCGACTGCGTCTCCGCCAAGGACACGTGCCAGGCGAACCTCTGCCGGTGTTTCATATGCAGGTCCCGTATTTCCGACATACACGCCTTCCTGCACGTTAATGCCAAGCTCTGAAGCCGCATTCTTTGCAAGAGTTCTTAGGTCGCGGCTGTATGCCTGGGACATGTCAGGAAAACGCACGCCGAGGTCTGAATCATTTGGTCCAATTAACGGGCTTGTTCCCATATTATTAATATGGTCAGAAATGATCATTAAATCACCCGGTTCAAACGATTCATTCACTCCGCCTGCTGCATTCGTGACGATAATCGTTTTTACGCCCATTTCCTTAAGTACACGGACAGGGAACGTCACTTTTTTCATGTCGTAGCCTTCGTAAAAGTGGAAACGGCCCTGCATGGCAGCAACGTTTGCTCCTTTAAGCGTTCCGAATACAAGCTGTCCGGCATGGCCCTCAACAGTGGATACCGGGAAATTTGGAATGTCCTCATATGGAATTTTAACCGGATTCTCAATTTCATCCGCCAGTACACCAAGACCAGATCCAAGGATCAGACCGATTTCAGGCAGGTTTGTTACTTTTTCCTTCATGAACTCTGCAGACTGTTTGATTTCTTGCAGCATGTCTCGTTCCCCCTTTAGTTTTTCAATTCGCTCAAAAAGCTTTTGCCGTGCTTTGGCATCGTCACTTTAAAGTTGTCGGCAATCGTTGCGCCGATATCAGCAAATGTTTCGCGGACAGGCAGTTCCGTGCCCTGCTTCATGCGCGGGCTGTACGCCAGAAGCGGAACATACTCACGTGTATGGTCTGTCCCGTGATGAACAGGGTCATTTCCGTGATCAGCCGTAATGATAAGCAGGTCATCTTCATTTAATTTGGACATTAATTCAGGCAGACGTGCATCGTACTCTTCAAGCGCGAGGCCGTATCCTTCAGGATCTCTTCTGTGCCCGAACAGCGCATCAAAATCAACCAGGTTTACAAAGCTTAGGCCTGTAAAATCACGGTCGGCTGTCTCAGCAATCTTGTCCATTCCGTCCATATTCGATTTCGTGCGCAGCGCGTCTGTAATGCCTTCTCCGTCATAAATATCCGAAATTTTGCCGATGGCAATAACGTCGAGCCCGCCGTCCTGAAGCTCATTCATGACTGTGCGCTCAAATGGTTTCAGTGCATAGTCGTGGCGGTTTGCCGTACGCTTGAAGTTCCCCGGATTCCCGACAAAAGGACGGGCAATGACGCGTCCGACCATGTACTTTTCATCAAGGGTCATCTCGCGTGCCATTTCACAGATCTTAAGCTGCTCTTCAATCGGAATGATGTCCTCATGAGCCGCAATCTGAAGAACCGAATCCGCAGATGTATAAACGATCAGCGCTCCGGTTTTCATATGCTCTTCGCCAAGCTCATCCAGAATCTCCGTTCCTGATGCAGGTTTGTTTCCAATTACTTTTCTGCCTGTTTTTTCTTCAATAGCAGAAATCAGTTCATCAGGAAAACCGTCCGGAAACACTTTAAACGGTGTATCAATATGAAGGCCCATGATTTCCCAGTGACCTGTCATCGTATCCTTTCCGTTTGAAGCTTCCTTCATTTTTGTATAGAATGCCTGCGGTTTTTCCTGAACAGGAATTCCTTCAATTTCTTCTATGTTGCTCAGTCCAAGCTTTGCCATGTTCGGCATGTTAAGGCCTTTCATATGCTCTGCAATGTGGCCGAGTGTGTGTGAGCCTTTGTCGCCGAAATCAGCTGCATCCGGCGCTTCCCCGATGCCGACTGAATCCATGACGATCAGAAACACTCTTTTATATGTATAATCAGACATGTAGATCCTCCTTATGACTTAAAGTTGCTCTTTACTACCATTTCCCAATCGATGAAGATTGATTTACGCGTTTTCATTGGTCAGAAGTCTGACATCTAAAGTATAAACCGTTTTCACGGATTCTGACAATCATTATCTTTCTTTTTCCTTGTTTTATTTGTTCGAAAACCTGTTTGTCAAAAAAAGATAAAAAGCCACCCCTCAGGATGGCTTATGCTCTTGGATGATATTGTCTGTAGACGTCTTTCAGTCTAGTCTTTGAAACATGCGTGTAAATTTGAGTGGTGGAAATATCCGCGTGGCCGAGCATTTCCTGTACCGCCCGCAGATCTGCTCCATTTTCAAGAAGATGCGTTGCAAACGAATGGCGGAGAGTATGCGGCGTAAGCTCTTTGCTGATGCCTGCCTCAAGGGCAAGCTTTTTCAGATTCTTCCAGTAGCCCTGGCGAGTCATCCTGTTGCCGTGATGGTTTAAAAACAGGGCATCTGTCTGGTTTTTCTTCGATGCAAGCTTTGTTCTTCCCCTTTCAATGTACGTCTCAAGCGCTTCTGCTGCGGTTCTTCCAATCGGAACGATCCGCTCTTTATTGCCTTTTCCGATGCAGCGGACAAAGCCCATCGTCAAATGCACGTCGGTTATATCAAGATTAATCATCTCACTCACCCGTATGCCAGTCGCATAAAGCAGTTCAAGCATGGCTTTATCTCTGTAGCCAAACGGCGATGTGAGTTTTGGGGTATCAAGCAGTTTTTCAACTTCTGTCAGTGAAAGCACTTTTGGAAGGGTCCGTTCGACCTGGGGAGATTCAATATGTACAGTAGGATCGTGGTCTGCGGCCTTTTCTCTTAAAAGAAACTGATGAAAGCTGCGGATGGAAGCAGTGTGCCGGGCGATCGTCTTGCTTGATTTTCCCGCTTCCTTTAAAGATTTTAAGAAATGGATAATTGAAAGTCGCGTCACGTCCTGAAAAGACGAAAGCTCTTCTTTTTCAGTCAAATAGTGATGGTAGCTTTTTAAATCACGTTCATACGAAACAATGGTATTGTGGGAAAGCCCCCGCTCCACCACCAGGTAATGCATGAAATCCTGAATTTGATCTTTCAATTTCCTCTACTCCCCGTTTAAGTAAAAGAAAAGCAGCCTGTTCAGCCAGTGCTCCTCTTCATCGGCCACCATCTTGGTGACCTTAAGCGCTGCACCCTCGGGCTGGTCATAGCGGTGCATTTCTTCATACTCTAAGTTAACCCAAATGATAGCATAATAGAAAAGAATCGTAAATCCGGTAAACAAAATAAACACTTTGATCATATCAAACATGGTCCGTGCTGCTCTCACTCGCTTTGCCTCCTCAAGAACCCGGCATCTTACCTAAACATATGCCAAAAAGGACAAACTTTATACGAATAAACGCAAAAAAACCTCTCCAATAATTAGGAAAGGTTTACTCCTGCTCTTCGTCCGGCTGTTCTTTCTCCTGACACCGGCGGCAAATGCCGTGAAAGGTCAGACGGTGATCTTTAATTTTAAATTGAAAGTCCCGTTCAACAATCTGTTCTACATCCTCAAGAAGATCTTCTTCTATTTCAGCGACCGCGCCGCATTCAATGCAGACAAGATGATGATGAAAGTGCGCTGCGCCTTCTTTTCTCAGATCATAGCGCGATACGCCGTCTCCAAAGTTTATTTTATCGACAATTTTAAGTTCTGTAAGTAGCTCCAACGTACGATAAACAGTTGCTAAACCAATCTCTGGCGCTTTTTCCTTAACGAGGAGGTAAACATCTTCAGCACTCAAGTGATCTTCTTCACGCTCCAGCAGTACTCTGACAGTAGCTTCGCGCTGAGGAGTCAGCTTGTAGCTGGATGAATGCAACTGCTTTTTTATCCGCTCAATTCTGCTTTCCATACACACATTCCTCCCTCGCCGCGTTCCTCATCCATTATATCAAAAGAAAGGGATGTGTCCAACGAAAATCATTCCAATCTAATAAATAAAATGATTATTAGATAAAAATCATTCTATTTAGATACAATCTCAATAACATTTTTCATCAAAACAGGCGACGCATATGCCTCAAGCCCTGATGCAGCAGCGGTCAGCACAGCAATAGCAACAAAGAATGCCGCATACCGCGCGAACATCGAAAACGGCGACTCTGCCAGATTTGATTTTTTATTCAAGAGCTGCTTTACAATTTTAAGAGAAAAAGAGATGGCTGTCGTACCCATAATAATAAATGCCGGTATTAAAATCATATTCTGCGGCATAACCGAAACAAATGAAAGCAAAAAGCCCTGCCAGCCCATTTGATTGACAAGAAAACCGACAGTAAAGCCAACGACAATTCCCTTTAAGAATAACATAATCAGAATCACCGGCAAACCTATGATTGAAATGCCGAGCACCCACATCAGGCCCAGATATTTCAGATTATGAAAAAAACTCTGCTGCAGCATTTCCACCGAACTTGCCACCTTGCCTTCAGAAACTTGTCCGAAAAAGCGGCTTAAATAAAAATATAAATCTTCCTTTTGAGTAAAGTTCATGCTGTTGACGATGACCGCCCCGAAAATAACCCCCATCAAAAACAATACAAAGACAAACAGGTAGAGCGACGAGCGTTCTTTCATATGCTGGATCATCATTGCTTTTAATGGATGTTTGCGCATCTTTTCTTCCTCCCGGTTTTTCACTTACTAGATTGTATGAAAAAAAGGAAGAAACTATGACAAGCCCCTATTGCATTATTTTCCCAAAAGGTTATAATTCTTAAAAACTGACAAGGCGGTGTTCCCATGAAACGACCAATCTTACTTGATTTTCCGAATGAACTGACAACAGACAGACTCCTGATCCGCGCTCCCCGTCCAGGTGACGGCAAGGCAGTGAACGCCGCCGTAAACGAATCACTTGAAGAATTAAAGCCTTGGATGCCGTTTGCGCAAAAAAGCCAGTCCATTGAAGACACAGAAGCAAATATCCGCGAATCCTGCGCTAAATTCATGCTGCGGGAGGATCTGCGTCTTCTCATGTTTGACCGGATCACCGGCGAATTTATCGGAAGCACCGGCTTCCACCGCATGGACTGGGATGTTCCGAAAGTGGAAATCGGCTACTGGATTTCAACAAAGCACTCCGGAAAAGGATACATGATCGAGGCTGTTGAAGCCCTGACTGCCTTTGCCGCCAGAGAATTCGGCGCCAGGCGGGTAGAAATCAGATGTGATCCGGAAAATGTTAAAAGCCGGCGCATTCCTGAAAAACTCGGTTTTCAGCTGGAAGGCATCCTCAGACAGGACGATGTTTCTGCAGACGGACGTTCCCTGAGAGATACGTGTGTGTTTGCTAAAATCTTTTAACGCAAGAAGGCACTTTGACGAAAAGTGCCTTTTCATGTTTTAGAAACCCTGCCGTAAATCCCGCCTCCGCCTGGTTCGGCGCCAAGCCTTCCTTCCCTTGCCGCAAGTATATATGCTGCTGTTTTAGCAGGAAGTACTTCCTCAAGACGTTCCTTTGAAACCTCATGCAGGATCGTCATTTCCGTTCCGAACGCAGTCTTCAGTTTTTCCAGTGTTTTCGGTCCAATGCCGGGTATAAACTGCAGCGGAACCTGGTGGACATAAGACGGTCGCTCCCTGCCGCTTTCAGCCCATCTGTCCGCCAGTTCAGACAGCCGGGTGCTGACCCCTTTTGTAAACCGGGAACTGCCGCAGTTTTTGCATGCCTGTTCATGTTCTTCTTTTGCAGCACCGCATGTTTCACAGACGGTTCTGTAATACTTTCCAAGCAGCGGATTCAGCCCGTGGTTGGAGGCAATCCGGCGGCCCCCTTCCCCTTTCAGCGCCATCCGGACCTCTTCAAATGACGGTTCGGCAAGCTTGAGCTTCTGATATTCTCTCCCGATTTTGGCCGTCGAATGAGCATCCGAATTGGTCAGAAACGGATACTTGTCAAGCTCGGTGACCTTCGATGCCATCTCTGTGTCTGAACTCAGGCCAAGCTCAACGGCGTCAATCCATTCAGGATCCATTACCTCTTCAAGAGAAGCACGGACTCCGCTTCCATAAAGACTCTTATGCGGAGTGAAGATATGGGCGGGAATAAACAGCCCGTTAAGCTCCCTTACTTTCTTCTGCAGTGTTTTTGCTTCCCCGTACATTCTCTGCGTACTCAGGGTCAGGTTTTTCACCCTGCTGCCGAGCCAAAAGGAAAAATCCTTCATCCTCTCAATCGTCGGCATGAACACCAGGACGTGCAGCGGCCCTTTGCAGAGAGAATCATACACTTCTATTTCACAGCCAAGCAGAAGGGTCGTTTTTTCAAACCTGATGCCGCCATGCTGGAGTTCGCGCCATTTCCCTTCCCCGATGCTGTTTTCAAGCGTAAGCAGAACTTCAGGAACGTGACAGTCTATGACTCCTATGATATCCATCCCTTTATGCCCGCTTGCTTCTATTAAAATATTTTCAAGCGTAAGCTGCTTTGAGGCCGTTATTTTCACAGGCTTTCCGGAAGAAGTCCGGCCTATATGAATATGTAAGTCCGCATAATAATCGTTCATGCTATTTCTGAAGAGCCTGCTTTAATTGCAGATATTGAACAGCATAGGCGGTTTTTGCATCGAAAATCCGCTGCTCATCAATCAGCTGCTGCGCCTCTTCAAGCGTCACCTCCAGCACATCAACGAACTCATCCTCATCAAGCTCTGCCTTTTCTTCAAGAACGTGCAAGTCATCCGTGTAGTAAACATGAACAAGTTCATCGGCAAATCCCGGAGATGTATAAAAAGAAATCAGATGCTGCAGCGATTGTGTTGTATAGCCTGTTTCCTCTTCAAGCTCACGCTTTGCCGTCACTTCCGGAAGCTCCCCTTTTTCAAGCTTGCCTGCAGGAATCTCCACAAGCACCCTCTCCATGGCTTTTCGGTATTGCTGAACCATCACAAGCTTATTGTCTTTCGTCAGTGCCAGGACAGCTACAGCACCGGGATGCTTGATAATTTCGCGCGTGCTTGTTTTTCCGTTAGGCAGCTCCACCTCTTCCAGATAAAAATCAATAATGCGTCCTGAAAACAATTTTTCTGATGTTTTAGTGGTTTCCTTTAAGTGGTTCATTTCCGTTCCTCCGCGTTCTACAAATTCTCATGATTACATATATTCTACCACATTCTTAAGAAGCATCAGAGGCACCGCCTGAAACACCGCTTTAATGGACATACTGATATCCACTACACGGGAAGCGAGGCGAATAAGCATGAAGATCTACCTTCTTGAAAAAGGCATCGTCCTTGTCGGCAAAGCCTGGGAAGTCCGGGAGAAGCTGAAAGAATACAGCAGAAAATATGAAACCATTGAACAGTGGACAAAGGACAAGTAAGCGTCACAATTGCTTTTTCCTCCTGCTTGTACTAATGTCAGTAGAAAGACGAACAGGCAGGAGTGAGACAAATGAAAAAAAGACAGCTTGGCACATCTGATTTAATGGTAAGTGAAGTCGGACTCGGCTGTATGTCCCTTGGCACTGACAAGGAGCAGGCAGAATCCATCATTGATGCAGCGCTTCATGATGGCATCAACTATTTTGACACGGCCGATCTATATGATTTCGGACTGAACGAAGAATTTGTCGGAGCTGCCCTGAAAAAGAAACGAAAAGAAATCATCCTCGCCACAAAAGCGGGCAACCGCTGGAACGAAGCAAAAGACGGCTGGACATGGGACGCTTCCAAAGCCTATATAAAAGAAGCGGTTAAACACAGCCTGAAACGCCTGAAAACAGATTACATCGACCTTTACCAGCTCCACGGGGGCACAATCGAAGACAATATCGATGAAACCATCGAGGCTTTCGAGGACTTGAAAAAAGAGGGATTGATCCGCTACTACGGCATCTCCTCCATCCGTCCGAATGTCATTAAACAGTACTTGGAGAAATCCTCCATCGTCTCTGTTATGATGCAGTACAGCCTCCTTGACCGCCGTCCCGAAGAATGGTTTTCCCTTTTGAACGACCACGGTGTCAGCGTCATCGGCCGCGGCCCGATGGCAAAGGGTCTCCTTACAGACAACTGGGAAACAAAGCTGAATGAAAAAGGCTACCTCTCATACAGCGAAGAAGAACTGCGCAGACTTCTTCCGCAAGTCGCAGCAGAAAGCGGACTTACCATGACCGAAACGGCCATCCAATATTGCCTGAAACAGCAGACAGTCGGAACCATCGTACCCGGCGCAAGCAAAATCGAACAGGTTCAGGCAAACTGCCGCGCCGCAGAGGCACGCCCGCTTTCAGGTGAAGAATTTGTAGCGCTGCAGGCTTTGACGAAGTTTGATAAGTATGAGGGGCATCGGTGAGGGGTGTGTAGGTTTTCTTTCATAACTATCCCTTATTCTTCTCTTTAGAGCCTTTCCTGACGGAGAGGCTCTTTTTTGCAACAGACCTTTAATGGGTATAACCCACATAAAAACGGCAGAAAGAGTAAGCTCTCTTTCTGCCGTTTTTTCCAATTACCGTACTGCGTATTCAAAAGAAAAGATTTTTCAAATAGATGGTAGTTTATATGCGCAGGAGCGAATGTCCTATATTAGAACGGACCATAATTTGTTGCTACAGCAATAAATATGAAAATCATTTGTATGATAAACAGGATTCCAAACAGCGGCATAAAGAATTTAAACCATCTGCCAAAAGGAATCTTGGCGATTCCAAGCATGATACCGATATGAGCTGTAGGATACAACAAGTTGGAAAAACCATCTCCAAAAGTAAATGCCATGACTGCCGTTTGTCTCGTGACATCTGACAAATCAGCTAATGGCACCATTATAGGCATTACGGTAACGGCTTGTCCCGTTCCAGAAGGTATGACGAAGTTTAATAATGTCTGCATAACCAGCATCCCTTGAGCACTTGCCCATGGAGGCAGGTCTTTTATAGGCTGATAAAGCCCGTATACAATGGTATCAATGATATCTGCATTGGTTAATATGATTAAAACACTTCTAGCTAATCCAATCAAAATAACGACCATCATAATTTCAGAACAAGCTTTGCAAAAGTTAGCTGCTATTTGATCAGCAGAATACCTGGCTACAAAGGACATTAATAATGCACCTATTAAATAAACCATCGCAACCTCTGCCAAACCGAATTTATATAGAATAGACCCTGCTACAATTGCCACTATAGAAAGTAAAAAGATTGCTAAGGCAATTTTTTGCCTGCCAGTCATTTTGGATTCATTCAAATTATTGATTTTGTCTTCATCAAACGCAAAACTTTTAAAATCTAAATCACATACAATACTTTTTGATGGATCATTTTTAATTTTCTTTGCATATCTCAAGGTATACCAAATAGTTGGAATTAAAAAAGCGATTATTGAAAGCCACTTTAATCCTTGCCCAGAATAAAGGGGAAGTTGTGCAACGTTTTGGGCCAATGCTGTGGTATACGGATTGGACGTTCCGACAGCTGATCCAATTGCACATGCCATGCCGCATATACACACTCCAATAATAGCGTCATGTCTCATCATGATGGCCAAGCCTATGAAGAGGGGCAAAAGTCCATATGTCGCAGTCAATTCCCCGTAGGTGGATCCTGCTAAAGCGAAAATAATTATAAATATCGGGATATATAAGCGGCGAAGTTTGCTGTTGTTGATAATCTTTCCTATAACTGCATTAAAAGCACCCGTTTGAAGCATTGTATAGACCCAGAAATAACCGAGGAAGACCAAAAAAATAATACCTCCGCCTTCTACTAGGCCTGTATAGATACTTTTGAAAACATCCAGGATGCCTACAGGTGAAGAGTCTACATAATGAAAAGAGTTCGGATCAATTTTAGTAATTCCCGTTTCCTTATCCTCAACTCTTACAAATTCTCCGGCTGGAATAAGATAGGTTGCGACGGCTCCTATAATCAAGGTATAGAATAAGAACACTACTGTACTTGGAATTCTGTCGTACCATTTTTTCTTTGCTGTGTTTTGGTTGACTGACAAATTCGTTGTCGTTTCCATCTCTCCACTCCTTGTTTATGCCCGATTAAAAGCTTAATGGCCTTAGAGTTAAATTCTCCATTTTCATGCTTATCTTTATAGGATTTTAACTGAGTACTCTGAACTGATTTTTTCTTTATTCACCGGATCATGCAAAGAATATTTGAAATGCTCTCCATACTTAAATCCGTCAATGGTTGGAACGCTGCCTGAAAATATCACGCATTCCAAATTCAATAGTGAATGGTCGTAATCGCTCTCCACAGATTGAATAATGTCTTCCGGCCGAAGCATGACTTCTGCGATGTTTCTTTGATAAAGTTCTTCTTTGCCATTAACGATGTAACGTGATTCTAATACAATTTCATCCCAATGATCTTTGACTGCACTCCATTTCCACACCTCCTCAGACATATGCTTGGCGCACAACTGTTTAGACTTATGAATATTTTGAGATTCTATCTGTTTGTCAGCATGATCGCTTCCAACCCCTATATATATCTCGCCTTTTGAAAGAATAATTAAATATTCCACTTCTCCATTGGTATCACTTCCTACAACAGAAATTTCTTCTTTAGTTGTCAAAAGGTCCGCTGACAGTGGGAAAACCACTGGTGTTGTCTCAGGAATTTGACCCCCTATTTTCTCCATAGCATTAAATAGTTTCTTCAGCACCCTTGTGTCTCTAGAAGTAAACCCCATAACAACTAAATGTTCGGGCTGAAAGTGAATTGTTTCCCCTTCACATCTAAGCTCCATCTTTTCCTCCCAGCAGTTAAGTAATAGGTATTTTTACAATGACTGATAATTCCGATAATTAAATGTAACAATATTCTCTCAACCTGTCTCCAAATTATTTATTCAGACTAAAATCTCTTCACTTTTTTTCAACAGATTATGAGTTACTTTCCTAATAAGTTTTGGCAAAATACCGAATGTGTACGGTTTATAGATTCGTTCTGTCCACTTATGGCCATCTTTTCCGTATACACCTATATTAATAGAAGGTATATTTAGGCTGCGAATTTCCTTAACAGGCAATGGATAAACAGAGTCCCACTCCGGAAAGTTTTTTACTAGCGACAGAATTTCTTCATCCGTTTCATGCAGTGATAAAAAGCTGCCATCAGAAAGATATGGGAAAAATTTCTTTAGTGCAAATTTTTCATTCGTCTCTACTGCAAAATCATCCAGTACTTCTCTTAGCATCTCTTCTAGTTTAGCGTCCCCTTCATTTTCTGGGTTCAAGTAATTGTGCGGAAGGTATGGCGGAGCAAAGAAGATAATCACCCGCGGCTTTTTATTTGGATCGAGCTTTTGCAGAGCTTCAACGATTTTAAAGCAGAGCATTCTTGGATCCAATTGCCCGTTTTCAACAGTGACATTTTTTGATACTTCTGCTGTATTCACTCCCAGACTTTCTAATTCATCAATGAAATCACCCAAGCTAGTGACTTCAATATTCCAAGACAACGTTCTTTGCGGCAAGCCTGTTCTTTTAAGGAAGTCTAGGTAATGTTTAAATAAAACTTGCTCTGTTTTTATGCAAGCTTCTGTTGCCACATTCAGCAGTTTGTCCATGATTTCTTTTGTAGTAGCTTTATAGATAAAGTAGTTAAAATAGAGGTGACTGCTTGCGGCAGTTTGAACATTGTAAATTTCCTTTGTATCCCGCTGATACAGGCAAGTTGGAGGGAGAACCAGTTCGCCTTCAATATTTTCGGCAAGTTCCAGGTTATTATGAACCCGTGTAGTAATCTCACTTGCAATAAAGTTCGGATCAATTCCAGTCAATGTGTCACCAACATGTGCCTCCCGTCCATAAATATAGAAACACGGCAATAGTTTTCCAGCTGAACCAGTGTATATGTATCGGTGCGGGTCATTATCATACAGAGGGGTAATAAAATCGTCATTGATAGCAGCTTTAAATGACAATCCATGCTCCTCTTTTAATCGATTTAACTCCGAGATGGCGGTTATGATGCCTTTGTGCTGACTTTCCTCATCAGGATTTACCATAAAAAGAATATTGCCGGTCAGTTCATCAGGATTTTCTGAAAAATGGAGTACATTAGCCAGGTGCACTGCAATTCCGCTCTGCATATCAAGAGCCCCTCTTCCAAAAAGCCAATCCCCCGATTGTGCGTCTCTCTGAACCTCTTTGTCATACTCAAAGGTTTTGAAAAACTCTACTAATGCATCTGGATGAAAAGCATTTTCTTTCATGCTGCAATAATCCTCTATCCCTACTGTATCTAAGTGTGAATGATAGATAATTGTCTCTTTCGACTCATCCTTTCCTCGTACAAATGCAAATATGTTTTTTCGGCCCAAAGGGTCGTTTGGAATTTGCTGCTCCCATACTTGAAAAGGGTGTTGTAAGAAATAAGGAAAACTTAAAAGGGTTTCTTTTATAAAGTCTGCAACTTCCACTTCACCAACAGTCCCGTTAATACTGTTGATACTAACCAGACGCCTGGTTAACTCTTCAATCTTTTCTGCTTCTCCCAAGTTATAAATCTCTCTATACATAGCTTGACCCTCCGCGAATTTTTCTTTTATTGCTCGAGTATAATCGGCTTTTTAGCTAATAAATAGATGAACTGTTCCATTCTGTTCAACCCTTCTTCCAGCATTTCAATTGAAGCTGCAAAAGAAATTCTTATGTACCCTTCTCCCCATATTGAGAAAGAATCCCCCGGAACAACTGCTACACTTGTCTCTCGAAGCAGTCTAAGTGCAAAGTCAAAGGAAGACATCCTCGTATGTTTGATGGAAGGAAAAACATAAAAGGCTCCTTCAGGCTTAACCACATCCAATCCCATTTTCGTAAGCCTCTCACAAACGTAATCTCTTCTGCTCCTGTACTCCATTACCATACTAACAGGGTCATGCATTCCTTTTGTCAAAGCTTCAATGGCCGCATACTGGCTCACTGTACCAGCACAAACCGAATTGTAAAGGTGAACTTTCAGCATCTCACTGGATAAATATGCCGGAGCAAAGGTAAAACCAATTCTCCATCCAGTCATAGAATGTGATTTTGCCAGACCGTTTACAACTATCGTTTTATCACGCATTTCAGGAACAGCAGCTATTGAATAATGCTGATTTTCATATGTCAGTTCACTATAAATCTCATCTGAAATAACAAAAATGTTTTTCTCTTTTATTAGTTTAGAGATTTTCAGGATCTCTTCTTTGCTTAACATACTTCCTGTAGGATTTGATGGTGAGCAAAGAACGATGCAACGCGTTTTGTATGAGAGTTTATCCTCGATCATGTCTGCGGTTAACTGGAAGTCATTTTGTGTTGTGTCAACATATACGGGAATTCCTCCGCATAACAATATAAGCGGCTCGTATCCAGGATAGATAGGAGCAGGCAAAATCACCTCACTTCCCTCTTGTAAAATACTTCGGAACGCTATGTCGATCGCTTCAGTCGCTCCGTTAGTCACAATAATTTCATTGTCAGCGTCATATGTAAGACCATATTTTTTTGAAACATACTCCGCAGCAGCTTCCCTGAGGCTATGCAATCCTGCATTGTGCGTATAAGAGGTCTGATTGTTATTTATAGCAGAAATTGCTGCTTCTTTAATATGGTGAGGTGTCGGAAAATCGGGTTGGCCAAGTGTGAGATTAATAGCATCAGGATAATTTAAGACCAGATTGGAAAACTTTCTTATTCCAGGAACTTGAATTTCAGTCACGGTTTTATTAATCAGAGCTTTCATATACTCATCCCCCTTTATACGATTATATTTAGAATTTCAAGCGGATCATCAATGAAATATTTTTCAACACATACTCCCTTGTTTCACTTGTATTCATCTTGCATACTATATGTATACAACAAAAACGAACGATTAGTCAATATATTCTGAATTTTTATAAATAAAAGCACGTTAACATACATGATTAATTTATTGTTTTGATAATTTCGTATATACTGTTCTGTAAGATTACTAAATATAAAAGGATAGATAAAATGACTATAAATAAACCTAAAAAATCATTTCTAAAAGATCAGGCATATGAAAAAATTAAAGAACTCATTGTTAATGGAGATTTAGCACCTGGGGATTTTATATCTGAGGCTTTTCTAAGCGAACAGTTAGAGATGAGCCGCACTCCTGTTCGCTCTGCTCTCCAACGTTTGGAGCATGATGGAATCTTGCGTATTCATCCGAAACAGGGCATCTATATCAGCGATATATCTGTAAAACAAATAAACGAAGTATATGAGATACGGATTGCCCTCGAAACATTTGCACTGCGTAAGCTATCTAAAACGATTGAGCAAAACCAACTTGAAGTGTTGCATGGCATCTTAAAAACCCAGTTTGAACACGTAAAAAACGAAGAATTTGACCTTTCTCTTAAGTATGATCTAATCTTCCATCTTAAAATAATGGAATTTATTGAAAATGATCAGATGTTGGAGATGTATAAAAGTATTAGAGATAAACTTAAATTTTTCGGAAATGAAGTATTGAAGAAAAATATAGATCGTTTATGGCAAACATATGAGGAGCACATATCCATTTTGGAGGAGCTTGAGGAAGGTAACACAGAAGAAGTGGTGGAGAGAATGGAAAACCATCTACAAGATGGAAGAAGAACCCTTTTAGATTCCTAACCACCAAACGCAGATGGCAGTTTAAATATAGACATCATGTTCTCTGCTCTAGGTATGATGAGTCGGACTAAGTGCATAAAAAAATAAACATAAACATTACTTCAAACAAAAATAGCAGGCTAAGTTCGCATGCGAATTAACCTGCTACTATCGTATTTTAAGTTCTACCCCTACAATTCAAACTTCAGCGGAGGCTCTTTCTCATTTATAATCCGACCACTTCAAAGAACTGTCATTAAGCAGTTCTTCAAAACTTTTATTTTTCTCTCTTTCTTTCTTTTCCTTCAGCTTCTGCAGGCGTTCCTGCTCCTGCTTTTGCTCCTGTTCTTCAAGCAGTCCTTTTTTCATTCCGGAGAGCTGTTCAAACAGGCCGGAATCGAGGCGGTCCTTCAGGTTCAGGGACGCATCGTCTGTTTTTTTCGGCTGTGCTTTTTGGTGTTTCTTCTGTTTTTTCGCCATGATGATCACTCCTATATACATACATTATATACAAGAAAAGGCGATGTTAGAAAGGGATATGATTGATTAATAGGCGTCCAGGATGACATCGTCGCCGACAATCAGCTCAGGCTCAGTTGAGCGCTTGATATCTTCCACTGTATAGCCTTTTGCGACTTCCCTAAGTTTGAGGCCGAGTTCAGTGACATCAATGACAGCCTGATCCGTTATAATCCGGTTCACAACACCCTTGCCTGTCAGCGGCAGGGTGCACGTGTTCAGAATCTTCGGTTCGCCGCTTTTATTTACATGCTCCATAATGACAATGATCCTCTGTGCTCCATGAACGAGATCCATCGCCCCGCCCATTCCTTTGATCATTTTTCCCGGGATCATCCAGTTTGCAAGATCGCCGCTTTCTGACACTTCCATGCCGCCTAGAATAGCCACATTTACGTGCCCTCCCCGGATCATCGCGAATGATTCGGAACTGTCGAAATAAGCGGATCCGGGAATCGCTGTGACGGTTTCCTTCCCCGCATTGATTAAATCAGGATCGACATCCCCCTCTTTAGGATAAGGCCCAATCCCGAGAAGTCCATTTTCTGACTGCAGCACAACTTCTTTGTTTTCACTGATATAATTGGCGACCAGTGTCGGCATGCCAATTCCGAGATTCACATAGAAACCGTTTTCAATTTCCTGTTCAGCCCGTTTGGCAATTTTCTCGCGGACTTCTGCTTTGTTTTGTATCATGGCTCTGCCTCCTGTCATCCTGTCTTTTGTACAGTCAGACGCTCAATGCGCTTCTGCTGCTCTCCGAGAATGAGTGCCTGGACGTAAATGCCCGGAGTATGAATTCCGTCCGGCTGAATGCTCCCTGTTTCAACCATCTCTTCCACTTC
This sequence comes from Metabacillus sp. cB07, assembly GCF_016839225.1. Taxonomy (NCBI): domain Bacteria; kingdom Bacillati; phylum Bacillota; class Bacilli; order Caryophanales; family Bacillaceae; genus Metabacillus; species Metabacillus sp. cB07. The sequence continues at coordinate 2,627,868 of NZ_CP069296.1, forward strand.
TGCAATCGTGACTTTTCCCGCCGCTGCAATCATCGGGTTAAAATTCTGCGCCGTCTTGTTGTAGAGCAGGTTGCCCATTTTATCCGCTTTGCTCGCGCGTACAAGGCTGAAGTCTGCCGTCAGCGCTTCTTCAAGCAAGTATTCTTTCCCGTTGAAGTTCCGCGTTTCTTTTCCTTCAGCAATTGGCGTTCCCACTCCTGCAGGCGTATAAAACGCAGGAATGCCGGCTCCGCCTGCGCGGATTTTTTCAGCAAGCGTCCCTTGAGGAACTAGCTCGACTTCAATCTCGCCTGAGAGCACCTGGCGTTCAAATTCTTTGTTTTCGCCGACATAAGAGCTGATCATCTTTTTGATTTGCTTATTTTTCAAAAGAAGCCCGAGGCCCCAGTCGTCTACACCGCAGTTGTTTGAAATAATCGTCAGATCCTTCACGCCTGTTTCAACAAGGGCAAGGATGAGGTTTTCAGGAATGCCGCACAGCCCGAAACCGCCGACCATCAGAGTGGAACCATCTTTGATCTCGCTTACTGCTTCTGTAAAAGATGTATAGATCTTCTTCATCATTTATCCCTCCAGATTTTCAACGATTGTCGCAACACCCTGGCCGCCGCCGATGCAAAGAGTGGCAAGGCCGCGCTTAGCGTTTCTGCGCTTCATTTCGTGAATCAGCGTCACAAGAATGCGCGTGCCGCTTGCACCGATTGGATGTCCAAGGGCAATGGCGCCGCCGTTTACATTGAGTTTTTCTTTGTCAAAATGAAGTTCGCGGTCAACGGCAATCGACTGTGCCGCAAACGCTTCGTTCGCTTCCACAAGGTCCATGTCATTCATTGTCAGCCCGCTTTTTTGGAACGCTTTTTGAACGGCTGCAACAGGTCCAATCCCCATAATGCTTGGATCTACACCGGCATTCCCATTTGCAGTAATTTTAACAAGCGGCTGAATGCCCAGCTCTTCTGCTTTTTTTCTGCTCATAACAACGACAGCTGCAGCACCGTCATTAATGCCGGACGCATTTCCCGCCGTTACAGAACCTTCCTTCTTAAATGCAGCACGAAGACCGCCGAGCTTCTCTGCCGTTGTGCCTGCGCGCGGGAACTCATCCGTGTCAAACGTAACAGCATCCCCTTTTCGCTGAGGAATGACGACAGGCGTAATCTCCGATTTGAACGTACCGGACTCAATCGCCTTCACCGCTTTTTGCTGGCTCCACGCTGCAAACTCATCCTGCTCTTCTCTCGTAATCTCGTATTTATCGCACAAGTTCTCTGCTGTCACACCCATATGATAGTTATTGAACGCACACGTCAGACCGTCAGAAACCATCGTATCAATCAGCTTCTGATCGCCCATCTTAAATCCGTCCCGAGCATTTTTCAATATGTAAGGCGCCTGGCTCATATTTTCCATACCGCCTGCAACCACAATCTCTGCATCCCCTGATAAAATCGCCTGTGCCGCAAGATGGACCGTTTTCAAACCGGATCCGCACACTTTGTTGATCGTCATGGACGGCACATTCTCAGGAAGACCCGCTTTCATAGCCGCCTGGCGCGCCGGATTTTGCCCAAGTCCCGCCTGCAGCACATTCCCCATAATGACTTCATCCACCTGCTCGCCCTTTAAACCCGCTTTCTCAAGAGCATCCTTGATCACAATCGCCCCAAGCTCCGGCGCGGACACACCCTTCAGCGCTCCTCCGAAACTCCCGATTGCCGTGCGGACAGCACTCACGATGACTACTTCATTGCTGCTCATACTACACTCATCCCCTTTGTCATGGCTTTAACCATTGGTTTCGCTAAATCCTGATAAATTCCTGCAATCTTTTCAAAATTCAGCTTTCAGTTGCATACACTCTTAGTAAACTATTAATATGGGGATATGTAAACCCTTACATCAGAAAAGCGGAGCCGACTGTTCAGGCCTGGCAGTCAGATAAGAAATCACCGGAAAAGTCCGGTTTTGACTTTTTCGGGGATTTTGTTCTGACAGAAGGACTAGGAGGCGGAGCTGGACAATACGAAAAGCGGAATCGCCCGTTTAGCTCCGACAGACAGAAAAGAAATCACCCGAAAAGTCCGGGTTTGACTTTTTGGGGGATTTTGTTCTGGCGGAGGAGCTGGGCGATGGAGCTGGACAACCCGAAAAGCGTAATCGCCTTGGTCAGCTCCGAAGGACAGAAAAGGATCCGCCGGAAAAAGCCGGGCTTGCTTTTTGCGGCGGAGCCGTTCTGGCCGAGGAGTTAGGCGATGGAGCTGGACAATACGAAAAGCGGAGCCGACTGTTCAGGCCTGGCAGTCAGATAAGAAATCACCGGAAAAGTCCGGTTTTGACTTTTTCGGTGATTTTGTTCTGACAGAAGGACTAGGAGGCGGAGCTGGACAATGTGAAAAGTGGAATCGTACCCTCAAAACCTGAAAACCTGAAATTGAGGGTACACAAATTGCCGATAAGTACCCTCAAAACCTAAAAATCAAAATTTGTGGGTACGCAAAATCCCGATTCGTACCCTCAATACCCAAAAATCAAAATTTGAGGGTACGCAAATTGCCGTTTCGTACCCTCAAAACCTAAAAATCTGAAATTGAGGGTACGCAAAATCCCCAATCGTACCCTCAAATCCTGAAATCCCGAAATATAAGGTACTCAAAAATCCGAAAGGCTGGTGCTTCCTGTGAATCTTCCAAAACATGCAACGCTGATTGAGGTCGGTCCCCGTGACGGGCTGCAAAATGAAAAAAATGAAATTCCGACAGACGTTAAAATTCAGTTTATCAAGGAGCTTAAAAAAGCAGGGTTCAAAGAAATGGAATTGACCTCTTTTGTCTCGCCAAAGTGGGTTCCCCAGCTGAAAGATGCAGGAGACATCATCACCTATTGTTCCGATGAGAACAGAAACCTGGTTCTGACTCCTAATGAAAAAGGGATTGCGCGTGCAAAAGAGGCAAATTGCAAAGAGGTGGCTTTTTTTGTGGGAGTCAGCAGCACCTTCAATCAAAAGAATATCAACGCGACAACAGAAGAAAGCATGCAAAAGCTCCTGCCGCTGATCCGCTCGCTCAAGGAAGAAGATTTTTTTGTGAGGGCGTGTATTTCGACTTCTTTTTACTGCCCGTATGAAGGAAAAATAGAAGCGGATGCCGTTGTTGAGCTTTGCAGGCAGTTTGCAGATGCGGGTGTTGATGACTTAAGTGTTGCCGACACCATCGGCATGGCGAATCCGCTTGAAGTGCATGAGCTTTTTTCACGCCTGAAAAAAGCACTGCCGGACGTGCTGATCACGGCCCATTTCCATGATACAAGAGGCATGGCGCTCGCCAACATTTACGCAGCGCTGCAGGCAGGCATCGACAGGTTTGACACGTCTGCAGGCGGACTCGGCGGATGTCCTTTCGCACCCGGTGCTACAGGAAATGCTGCAACAGAGGACGTGCTGCATATGCTGCAGGCTCTTAACATTGAAACAGGCATTAACATGAACCAGCTTCTGAAAGCAGTGGAAATCATTGAGCCACATCTTTCCGGCGCTGTTCAAAGCAAACAATATCAGCTCAGCAAACGGTCAAAAACGCTTCTTACTGATTAAAGCTGCAGCGGCACTACTGCCCTTGGCAGAATTGAATGAAGTGTTCATTATCCATCCTTTAAAATGAAAGGCCCTAGAATTGGTTCATTTCCATGTATATTTCTCCCTCTTTCTTCACATCTTAGATGACAGAAAGGAGCGGATATCATGACAAACGAAAAGGCATCAAAAAGCCAAAAAGGCAAGCCGAATGCAGATACCCCAAAGCAGACTATGGCATTTGAAGAAATGGAAAAGGCTGTACACCCGACAAAACGCCAAAACTCGGAACAATAACGCGGCAGCAAGCCCCATGTGCTTGCTGCTTTTGTTTTTCTCCTTTTCCTTCTTCGTGATAAAATGGATGTATTATACAGCGGAAGGAAGAATGCAGATGAAAAAGTGGCTGATCGGAGCTGGCATCATCCTCTCCTACATCTTCGTAGTAGGATTTTTTTTCACCAACCAGATGATGTACATGCGAAAGAAATCAGACAAAGAAATTATCGACCGCGAAACAAAAGACGGCCATTACGATGAAAGCGAATATGAAGCCTACAACAAAATTGAAGTATCCATCCCGTCCCAGTTCGGTTATGACATCAAGGGCCATCTGATTGCCCCCCACAGCACCTCCTCCTACGTCATTATCTGCCACGGGGTCACCATGAACCGGATCAACTCGGTCAAGTACATGAAGCTGTTTTTAAAAAGGGGCATCAACGTGCTGATCTATGACCACAGAAGGCATGGAGAAAGCGGCGGTAAAACAACAAGCTTCGGGCACTACGAAAAATACGACCTTCAGTCTGTCGTGCATTGGCTGAAGGACCGTGTCGGCGATGACCTGCATCTCGGCATCCACGGTGAATCCATGGGTGCTGTCACGACTCTGCTTTATGCAGGACTCGTAGAAGACGGAGCTGATTACTATATTGCCGACTGTCCGTTTTCAGATCTTCAGGAGCAGCTGCTTTACCGTCTAAAATCTGACTTCAAGCTCCCCGGCTACCTTGTGATGCCGATTGCAAGGCGGTTTCTGAAACTGCGCGACGGGTACACCATCCAGGACGTTTCCCCGATTGCGGTGATGGACAGAATTCAACATCCTGTTCTGTTTATCCACAGCAAGGACGACGATTACATACCGGCAGCGATGACCCAGCAGCTGTTCGAGAAAAAATCCGGCATGAAAAAGCTGTATTTTGCCGAAAAAGGCGCCCACGCCATGTCCTACACAGAAAACCGTGAGGAATATGAGCGGATTATTGATGAATTTTACGAAGAGATGAAAGAACAGGAAGCAACTGTATAAAACGTAAAAAAGCCCTGATTCCAGCTGAAATCAGGGCTTTCTCGCGTTTATCCAAGCACATCTGTAATATCATTCATATGTTCATCAAGCCAGGCAATCGCTTCATCAATTGTTGCAAATTCCTGTGCTTCAAATGTCATTTCATCCTGAAGCAGCCAGACATCCTTTTTTTCCTCAAATACTCCGCCAATCGACCAATGCAGCAGGGTATAAGGATGGTTGCTGTTCAAAAACGAAACCCATGTTTTATTTAATGCAATATTCTTAAGAGTTGTTAAGCGGTCCTTCATCTTTCTCTCCACCTCACTTTACAGTCAGACTCATGCGCGGATTCAAGATTTGCGAAGGACATGTCAGCATGTAGCTGTTTGCCGTCTCGTTAAAATCAATTGTCATCTTTTCATCCAGAAACACCATCTTTGATTTTTCAACCAGAACCGGATATGCGTTCGTTTCAATCTGAACATCATCTCCGTCTTTTTCATCAACAAGCCAGAGTGCGGTCACCCCGCTGACCACGCATCCGCAGCCGTCGGTATCATACTTGAGCTTCACTTGTTTATCGGAATGAGCCTGAACACTGCCTTCTATTTTTTTCATGGCACGGTCTGTCCATTTAATTTCCATACGTCATGTCTCCTCATTTCAGGTTGCTTAGGGACATTTTATCACAACTCAGTCAGATGCGCACCGCGGCTTGCCTGTCATACCCCGGGGTCCAGCTGAATACGTCTAGGTATAGAAGGAGTGATACCATGACAAAACCCGTCATCAAAGTAAATGACAACGGCTCCCTGCGCATTACCGGAGACGTCGAACTGATCGACGCAGAAGGAAACGTCTTCCAGACCAAACAGAGCTTCTCCCTCTGCCGCTGCGGCCTCTCCAAAAAAATGCCGTTTTGCGACGGTTCGCATAAGGGAGTGTTTCAGTCGGTGGTTAGGGCAAATTAGAAAAGCGGAATCGCCCGGTTAGCTCCGAAGGACAGAAAAGGATACGACGGAAAAAGCCGGGTTTGCTTTTTCTGGCGGAGCCGTTCTGGCCGAGGAGTTGGGCGATGGAGCTGGACAATGGGAAAAGCTGAATCATCCGGTTAGCTCCGGGAGCCTAGTAAGGAACTCCTAATTTTAGGAGTTCCTTTTTGCTTTACTTTTCACCGAAACATGTTTGTAACCTTGCTTTCATTTCTGCAAAATCATCCTCATTTATCGTAATCTCAGGTTCGTTCCAAGAAAAGCCGTCATCTTTAAACCTTGGTATGATATGCATATGATAATGTTCCACATCTTTAAAAACCCCGTTATTTTGCATAATGGTTATTCCATCAGTGTAGAGGAGAGTTTCCAGAGATCGTGCCACTTTTTGAGCTGTTAATATAACTTGTTTTAAACTCTCCTCATCCACTTCACTAAACTCCTGATAATGCTTTTTCGGAACAACCAAAACGTGGCCTTTGTTTATTGGGAATTTATCCAGAAAGCAGCACACCGTCTCGTTTTCGTATAGGATGAAGGCATGAGCTTTTTTTTCGATGATATCGCAAAAAATGCAAGACACCGCAAACCCTCCTTCTGTCATTTCAATATGTGACGCTGGGACACAATAGCCTTCTTCATCTTAATAAGGATTCTATTCTTGAAACGACTTCTTTTGGTCTAACATCACAGGCTAACAGTTCTTCTTTGTTCAGCCAGATTGGCAAATATGTACCTCTGTCCCTGTCTTTGTCTGTGTACTCTGCACCTTGTCCCGTACCGAAAGTTCCTCCGATTATATCCGCTTTAAAAAAGTATTGAGTGCCTTTATATGCAACTTCCGCCAGACAACTGCCAATCTTAACTTCTACTCCCAACTCCTCCAGCGCTTCTCTTTTGGCACCTTCTTCAGGAGTCTCTCCCTTTTCTATCCCGCCGCCGGGAAAAACATAGTACACCGAACCTTTTCTTGTCCTTTTAATTAGACAAACCTTACTTTTCACGATCAGGACGACTGAACCTCTATCTTTCAAACCATCACTTCCGCAGGTCATTTTTTCCATTTTATCACAAATCAAACAACAAAAAAGATGCAATTAATATGACTAACGGGTTCTCTTATGGAGTACAAAACTAGTTCAAATAGCCACTTAATATACATATGAATTAAATGGCTTATTTTTGTTGTAATGTCAATGATTATTGGGAGTTCATACTCTAATTAGCACCCCAATTAACACCCGTTTTAGCAAAATGCCTGTTGTCACTTTGATAATTATGTTACTAAAAGAAACGCTAATTGGTTGTCGAAAAAGGAAGTAAATGTGATAAAAAGGATTTGCGACTCTGTAAAATAATGTATAATTAAATAACTTATTTTAGAGGTGATGAAAATGAAGATTGAACTAAAGAAAGCCACTTTATCTGACGCAGAAGAATTATATAATATTCAAGTAAAAGCATTTATGCCTCTACTGGAAAAATATCAAGACTTTGACACAAATCCAGCAAACGAGGACATCAAAAGGGTAATAAGTCGAATCAATCATCAAAATGGAGGATTCTATAAAATCTTGTACGATGATAAGCTAATTGGTGCTATCAGAGTTCTTTGGAAAGATGGAACTACACGTTTCAGCATAAGCCCTATGTTTATCCTTCCTGCATATCAAGGAAAAGGGATTGCACAAAAGACCATTAAGTTGGTAGAAGAGATGTACCCTCACGCAACCACTTGGGAACTGCGTACGATTCTGGAGGAAGAACGAAATTGTTATTTATACGAAAAAATGGGTTATGTAAAAACAGGCGAAACTAAACCTTTGAACGAAAGAACGACTCTTGTTTCATACAATAAAGTATCGTGAAAAGAAAACAGTCAACTTTAAAAACGCTCGGGATCCCGAGCGTTTTGTGCTAATTAATATGCCATTTGTATTGCGAATTACTATGTGGATTAGCTATTTTTTTACTTTTTGCACTCCAAAAGAGAGCCCGTTACAATATAACCGCTCCCTTTTTACCGCACCTCTTCTTCAAGTTCTTTAACCTTTTCCAAAGACACTCCTGTATGAGCTGCAATTTCACTCACAGACATTCCTCGAATTTTCAGCAGGCTCAGTGCTACCTCAATCGCTTTCTCATTTTTACCGGCAATTTTTGCGCCATCCATTTGAGTTTTTTGATCAGATATATATTTTTCTCTAAGCTGATACATTCTTATTATTTCTTCGTCGGCACTTAACCTGCGCAGTTTTTCTTCAGCTTTTGCTGCTAACTGATCCAAGGTAAACACCTCTCCTCTTATTTTGCTGACAGCCTTACTCGCCTTCTTTATTATACAGCGGGATACACCATTACAAAAGGTATGCCAATATATATAACAAAGGCAGGCACCCCTGCCCGCCTTCATCTCACTCCTTCTCCCCTATATCCGTTATTTTTTCGATTGGCAGATCGACGCGCGTGTGGTCTTCGCCGATGATCCGCAGGCATCCGCGGATCGGATCTACGTAGTGTACGCGGCCTTCGAGCACGTGAAAATCGTGATGTTCGTAGTAGGTGAACGCAAGCTCGCGGTTTTCCTCCATGGCGAGGCCAATGATTTCGTTAAAATGCTCGAGCTGCTGTTCGTCTACTGCGGGCTTCGTTTTATAGCCCTGTTCAACTTCAAGTTCTCTTAAGATTTTTACGTGCTCAGGCAGCATCATGGATGTCCACTTGATATTGCCCCGATCCCGAATCATGAGTATCCCTCCTTTTACGCTTTGTGTCCGCCGACAAGCTTGGCGCGGTGCCTTGCTGTGCCTGCGTTTGTATAGGAAACGGCCCGCAGCAGGGCATTGGGTCCGTATTTCCCGCGGATGGAGTCCATGACATAGCCAAGGATCTGTTCTTTTTCGCGGTTTGGCTGGAATAAATCGAGCTGCATTTCGGAATCATCTTCAATGTTGGAGAGGGCAATCGAAATTTTCCGGACAGTTTTATGTGCGTAAAATTGTTCAAATAAGGCGAGGCATGTTTCGTAGAGCTCCATTGTGATGTTGGTCGGCCGTTCCATCGTCCGTGAGCGGTGAAATCCGCCTCCAAGCTCATCATGGCTGTAGCCGATGCCGAGACTGATCGTTCTGCCTGCTTTCCTGTGCGTGCGCGCCCTTCTTGCAACTTCTTCGCACATTTCAAGAATCACGTGTTTTACTTCTTCCGGATCTGGATAATCCCGCATGAGAATCTGGCTCTTCCCGAAGCTGATCTGCCCCTGCAGAATCGGCGCACCAATTTCAGAGAGATCAACGCCCCAGGCATGGTAATAAAGCTGGTTGCCCATAATTCCGAACTTTTTCTCAAGCACTTCAAGCGGATGAGCGGCAAGCTGCCCTACGGTGAAAATCCCCATCCGGTTCAGCGTTTTTTCAACTCTGCTGCCAATGCCCCACATTTCCCGGAGCGGCTGCACTTTCCACAGCTTTTCTTTTACATCGTCGTACGTCCATTCCGCAATGCCCTTTTTCTTCGCCTCAAGATCAAGGCAGATTTTTGAAAGCAGCATATTGGGTCCGATGCCGATTGCACACGGCAGCGAAAATTCACGGTCCATATCATCTCTGATTTTTGCAGCAACCTCCCACGCATCTCCCCAAATCCCCTCCACTCCGTCAACTTGGATGAAGCTTTCGTCGACACTGTACGTGTGGATGGCATCCTTCGGGACATACCGGTGAAACAGGCGCGTCAGTTCAGTCGAAATACGGACAAAAGAAGCCATTTTTGCGTTCACAATCCGAATGCGGGAATCTTTCGGAATTTCGAACAGACGGGATCCGGTCTTGATGCCAAAATCTTTTTTCAGACAGGGCGAAGCTGCCAGGACAATACTCCCCTGCCTTTCTGTGTCACCAACCACCGCCAAATGGCACGTAAGCGGGTCAAGACCTTCCAGAACCGCGGCACAGCTGGCATAAAAGCTCTTCATATCAATGCACAGAATCTTTCGTTTTGGAAATTGGCTGTAATCCTCAATCATCGTTCTTACTCCTCACAACAGAATATATGTTCCCATTCAGTATATGCTAATAGTAAGCGAATATACGTTCGATTTCAATGGTAGTTTTTGCTACGAAAAGCGGAGCCGACTGTTCAGGCCTGGCAGTCAGATAAGAAATCACCAGAAAAGTCCGGTTTTGACTTTTTCGGGGATTTTGTTCTGACAGAAGGACTAGGAGGCGGAGCTGGACAATGCGAAATGCGGAATCGGCCGTTTAGCTCCGATTGGCGGATAAGAAATCACACGGAAAGGCCGAACTTGCCTTTTCGGGGGATTTTGTTCCGACTGAGGAGTTGGCCGGTGCAGCTGGACAACGCGAAATGCGGAATCGCTCGTTTAGCTCCGGGAGTCAGATAAGGAATCGACGGAAAAGGCGCCTTTTGCCTTTACCGGCGATTCCGTTCTGACAGAGGAGTTGAGCGATGGAGCTAGACAACACGAAAAGCGGAGCCGACTGTTCTGACAGAAGGACTAGGAGGCGGAGCTAGACAATACGAAAAGCGGAATCGCCTTGTTTAGCTCCGAAGGACAGAAAAGGATCCGACGGAAAAAGCCGGGCTTGCTTTTTACGGCGGAGCCGTTCTGGCCGAGGAGTTAGGCGATGGAGCTGGACAACACGAAAAGCGGAATCACCTCGGTTAGCTCCGAAGGACAGAAAAGAATTCATCCGTACCGTACCCTCAAAACTTAAAAACCCAATATTGAGGGCACTAAAAAGCCCAAATCCAAAAATTGAAGGAACTAAAAAACCTGAAACTTCCCCCAACCCCTGTAAACGGGACAAAAAATCTCAGCTTGGCATTCTCCGTAAACCCTCATATAATCAGGATACAAACGAGGTGAACTATGAACGAGAAATGGATTTGGAAGATGATTCAGCAATCTTTTGAGCAGTATGAGATGGATGGCCGGCTCAGTGAGGAGGAAGCTGCTGCGCTTGTTGCAAAAGTGAGGGAACAGAGGGAAACGGAAGGATCCGAATGGTTTGAAGCTGTGGAAGATGCCGTGTACGGCTATGTCACAAATCAGGAGCTGAATTAAATGGCGCGCCGGGTCCATTTAATTCAGCGTTTTTGTATGGCGCTTAAAAAGAATTCCGACAATCATCGTGAGGGTTATCAGGAGATAAAGGGCGAACCACCAAATCGTCCAATAGGTTGAGACGAAATCCGAAAAGCTGATAATATTCTCATGGATGCCATTTGAGAGCACAAAAACGAAAACTCCGGCCGGCAATAAAAAAGGGCGGTATGTCGAGTGCCTGGAGATGGACTGAAAGCCTAGCATGGCGCATAGAAAGCAAATGGTGATTTTTACAAAAATCCCAAAGATCCAGGCGATCCCGATCAGCACTTCCACCCGTTCAAGCAAATCGATGATGTCAATATCCCGCATCAGTTCAAAGGTTGAATAGGTTTGTCTCTGAACGAGATCATAGCCTTGAATGCCAATGCTGAACAGAACGATGAGCACAAGAATGATCCCTCCTGTAAACAGGGAAAAAAGATAGGCCGCGGGAATGTTTTTTTTCTTGCTCATATAGCCGGTAAGAGAAAATAGGAGCAGCATTTCAAGAAAGGGAAAGCCGATTGTCGTATAGGCTCCGCTCCAAACAGGTTTTATTCCGCGGTAAAGAACAGGTTTAAGATTAGAGAAATCAAACTGATTGATGACCAGAATAAAGGAAACAAAGAGGAGCACCATGACAATCGGCGTGTAAAACTGATTCACCCTCGCCAGATTATTGGGTCCGTAATAGACGGAATAGAGTGAAATCAAAATAATGGCAGCCTGAAATGTGAAACTGCTTGCCTCGGGGCTGATAGAGGTAGTCATGAAGTTGCTCAGGTTCCTGACGACATAAGCTGCTAAGTGAAGGGAATAAAAAATGATGACGATGTTTATCGCCGTCCCCGCATAACGGCCTGCTGCCTGCTCCATGACAGAAAATATGGAGGCGTAATGAAACTGCTTCAGACAGATCAGAAAAATGACGTTCAGCAGCAGCCCTGCACCCAAAGCGAAAAGCATGGAAAGCCAGGCGTCATTTCTGGCATAGGCTGCCGTCAGCCCCGGTGCCATGAGGATTGAACTGCCTGTCACAAAGCTGATATTAAGCAGAAAGAGCTGCGCCTCAGTAAGTTTGTGATTCATTGCATACCTCCAAGGATGAACCGGATAACCGGGCTGAAGACGGTCCGGGTCCAGTCGGCAAACTGAAACAGGCCAAGCTTCATGATATAATCCGCTGTATAAGCCAGAGTAAAAAGCCAAAAAATCGAAAGGACAAGTACAAAACGGCGATTAGTTGTCTTCATACATGCTCTTCATCCTTAACCCGGTATTTTCAATCGTAAATGTAACATCTGTACTCAGCCTGGCCTCCTGGTACAGTTCTTCCCATCTTGGCTCCCACTTCTTAAACAGCGAAGGGTCGGCTTCAAAAATAATCCGTCTCAGGCCGAACGAGTCGGTGCTGTTGTCTTTTACCTTTTCAAATACAGCCTGAAGTTCCCCGCTGATTTTCTTTTCTGCCAGTTTCTCAATTTGTTTAATCTGCCCCGAATTGTCGAGGGACTTGCTGCAGGATGCTTCCTGGACGAAGCCCTTGATGCGGATGCGGGTCTGAAAAGACGGGACATCTGCTTTTACATATGATAGGGAGCCTTTCATATGCTGCGCAACAAGAATGATGGAACCGGATTTCGCATTCGGACAATCAATTGTGTAGACAGATGGCCCTGAAACAAGTCCCTTCATTAGTCCGAGCGAACGTGATTCATCATATGTAAGCCAGTCAACCAGCTTGTCTTTTTTAAATAATGCAAGGCCGGTAATTGTAAAGCTGTTCGGATTTCCATCGATACTGGACAAATCTTCCGTCTTGCTGGCTGCCTTTTGATTTTGCTGTTTTTCCACTCCGAAAATGAAGGGCTCCTGATGAGGATTGGCAAACCATTTTAAAATGTATTTTAATGTGATGCCTGCTCTGAAACCCATTGAGCTTTTTGTGTTTGGAATCCGCGATTCAAGCGATAATGCCGGCATCTTCTGGATGGGCGTATACATCTTCAGAATGGAGGAGGAATCAGAATCTTTGGCAATTAGAAAATTGACGTTCCTTCTCATCTGATAAAATCGTTCTGTAAATTCAAGTACCGGCAGAAGACCCTCTTCCGCTGCAAAACGCTCACTCACGACGATGGTTGATACATGAGAGAAATAGAGTTTCCGCGAAATGGTGTTTTTAGCCTTTTGAAGGATCTCGCTCGCATTTTCCCCCTCAAAAGAATAGGTATAAACTGGGCCTCCCGATCCGCCGCTTGGCGCGCCGCTCTGCGAGGCAGCCGTGCCGCTTGGATTGATGACCTGAAAGTGCATCAGCATTCCCTCCCCGCTCCTATCAATTCCGATTCCGGATACAACGATCAGATCATTCAGCTCTGTCCGGCCGCAGCCGGCAATCATTAGCATCAGGACGGAGAATACATAAATTGCTTTCATTTTGCCTTCCCGCTTTCAAGTTTCCTTTTGTACTTAGAATAGAACGCTGTCTGCGTCCACCAGAGAGGGAATCGCAGAAAGCTGTCTTTTTGTTTCTCAGCTTTAAAAGGAGCGAAAGGTTCAAAGTACGGTACACCGAACGTCTGCAGCGAACTCAGATGAATAGCAAGGGCAATCATAAACATAATCATCCCGTAAATTCCAAGTGTTGAGGCAAGAAGCATCAGAAAAAACCGTAGCAGCCTTCCTGTTCCGCTGAAAGAATAGTAAGGAGAGACAAAACTCGCAATCGCAGTCAGCGAGACGACAATAACAATTGCAGGCGAAACAAGCCCTGCAGAGACGGCGGATTCTCCAATGACAATTGCGCCGACAATGGACACGGCAGAACCGATCGGCCTTGGCATCCGAATTCCAGCTTCTCTTAAAATCTCAAAAATCAGCTCCATGAGCAGGGCTTCAAGAAAGGCGGGAAAAGGAACTCCCTCTCTCTGGGCGGCGAGACTGACCAGCAGATTCGGGGGAATCAGTTCCTGGTGAAAGGTGGTTACCGCAATATAAGACGCCGGCAGTGCAAGGGCTATGATGTATGAAATCAGCCGGATGAAGCGGATAAAGGTCGCCAGGTCAAAGTGATTATAATAGTCCTCTGCAGCCTGAAAAAAAGACCAGAAGGTGGCCGGTGCGATAATGGCAAAAGGTGTTCCCTCCATCATTATGATCACCTTGCCCTCGGCAATGGCTGCTGCTGCAACATCCGGCCTTTCCGTCGACTGAAAGGCCGGAAACGGGGTAAACCGCCTCTCCTCCAACAACTCCTCAAGCATGCCCGTATCAAAGACTTTGTCGGTTTTAACTTTGTCTATTTTCACAAGCAGTTTATTGAGAACATCACGGTCTACAAGCTTTTCCATATAACAGACAAGAAGTTTCGTTCTTGTCACATTCCCGATTGTGCGCGGAAGAAAATGCAGGGACGGCGTGGAAATTCTTCTTCTCAGGAGTGTCATGTTGATTTGAAGGGATTCAATAAAGCCCTCTCTCGGCCCTTTTACCATCGTCTGCGTCTGAGGCTCTTCAATCGACCTGTAAGGCCAGTATTCCAAAGGAATGGTATATGCTACCTTCAGCCCGTCAATAAATAGAAGAACGCTGCCGTTTAACAGTGATTCGAGCAGCTGCTTGTAATGAAAGGCTGCTGAAAGCACCGCAGCAGGAGAAATAAGATTCTCAATCAGGGTCTCTCTGTCTGCACCCCCGGCTTTCAATGATTGCTGATGGACAATGAGCGGTTCAATGACCGTTTCCTCAAGCTGATGTTTATTAATGATTCCATCGAGATAGGCGATGCCGAATGTGAAGACCTCCTGTTCATAAACCAATGTTTTCAAATCAGCGCTTTTCCCGAATATGGCAGATAAGCGCTCCATGTTTTCACAGGCATTTTCCATGATTTCCTCACCTGCAAATTGCTCGAGCTCGCCCTGTTCCTTCTGAATTTGCTGAAGCTTTTTTGATTCATTGGTTTGTTCACTCATGTCAGGCCTCCACCTCCTTATGGAAGATTATTACATGTAGTATGAGGCAAACACTGGTAAAGTATGAGCTTTCCCCTCAAAAAAACAGCCCTGCTCTCTTGAGCAGGGCTGTTTTTTTGGTTTTCATTTTCTTGAAAGTGCTTTTCCCGCGAGTTTTTCAAACACGCGCGGCATGAGCTGATAAAAGCTGCTGCCGGCATTCATCCAGCCGGGCAGGTTGATTTCGCGCTTTTCGGTCATCATGGCGCTGACGATTTTTTCAGATACTTTATCGGGATCAAGCATAAAGCGCTGAACATTTTTTACGTACGTTCCGCTTTGATCGGCGATGTTGAAAAAATTCGTCTGGATTGGTCCCGGATTGACGGATGTTACGTGAATGCCGGTGTCGACAAGCTCCATCCGAAGGCTGTTCGTGAAGCCGAGAACCGCATGCTTTGTGGCTGAGTAAAGGCTTGATTTTGGTGTTGCGAGCTTTCCGGCCTGCGAGGCGATGTTGATGATGTGGCCGTCGTTCCGTGCTCTCATCCCCGGCAGGACCATTTTGGTGCAGGCAATCAGTCCGAATACGTTCACCTCAAACATGGAGGTCATTTCATCCAGTGTAGCCTCTTCCACTGTGTTAAAGATGCCGAAGCCGGCGTTGTTGACGAGCACATCAATTTGAGGGACACTGTCCAAAATCCGGGCGAACGTCTGCGCGACAGCATCCAGGTCGCTTACGTCGAGCGGATAATACGTGCAGGTAACGCCATATTGATCAGAGATTCGTTTTGCTGCTGCGGCAAGCAGGTCAGCCCGTCTGGCAATCAGGATCGGGTGTGCGCCGCTTGCAGCTGCGAGTGCGGCCATTTTTTCGCCAATTCCGCCTGAAGCGCCTGTAATGACGACATAGCGGTCTTTCAGTTTTTGATTCAATTCGTTCACCTCAGCAAGAGTAAAGGATGTGTACCCCTTCCATTTGACCCTTAATTTCCCCCATCGCTTCCAGATAATCCAGCTGTCCCACCGTTTCTGACATCGTGAGCATCATCTGCTTCTGATAAAGACGCGGGAACAGCCTTTCGGATACTTCAAACGCTGTCATCGGTTTTTCTTTTAAAAACGACAGCACTTCATAGGCGCGTTCTTTTTGTCTTTTCAACCGATATTGTATCAGTTCGTGCGGATTTGCGACAGTTTCACCATGCCCGGAATGCACACTTGAGAGCGGTATTTTCAAAAGAGCCTCAAAGGATTCATTAAACTGCAGCTGCGGTTTCGGCCGCACCCCGCCTTCCATAGACGGTTCCAATAATGGATTTGCAGATATATGCTTCAGGATATGGTCTCCCCCAAACATCATGCCATACTCAGCCCTGTACAGCGCGATATGCGTCTGAGCATGCCCAGGTGTCTCAATGACGTGCCACCCGTTCATTCCCGGCACAGGGTCCCCTTCTCTGAGATCTGATGAGAGCTCCCGTTTGCATGAATATTTTAGATTTGATACAAATCTTGCGAGGTACGGAAGCTGCTTCTCTTCTACGCCCAACTCGGCAAACAGCTTCAGAAAAAAGGTCTTTTGCTCTTCCATAAATACCTGATCCTGGCTGATCCACGGAGCATTGTAGCGGTGACCAATCACTTCAGCCGACTCGGGCAGATAATCGAGCAGCCCGACATGATCCGGATGGTGGTGGGTCAGAATTACCTGCTCAATGTCTTCCGGACGGTATCCGGCATCCTTCATCTGGGCTGTAAGAGCGGCAAATGCCTCCGGTGTTTTCGGACCGGCATCAATCAGCGTCAGGCGGTCTCCTTTTACAAGATAAACGTTCACATCCCCCACCGGAAAAGGCGTCGGGAGGGTGATAGGGATTATGTAATCTGATTTTAATTTCATACCATCGTCCTCATTTTGTTATTTTTATATATGACTACTATATTCAATACATGTAAAATGAATGCTTATTCACCTATTATTAAGCCTATTTTACACGTTCCCTGCAAACGTGTCATTATTTTCAAATAATTCACCGGTTATTATTGAAAAAATACTCCTTGACAAACGCCTGTCCAACCTCGCATAATGATGAACAACTAATATGCTTTAACGCGCGAATGCTGCAAAATAAATAACGTAATGAGCTGTGAACAGGAATAGTAAATCCGCAATGATGAACAGAGAGTGAAACCCGCCGGCTGAAAGGTTTCATCATCCTCTTGCCGCTTGAACCTGCCCTGTGAGCTTTCAGGCAAACCTGACGCTGCCCCTCGATACGGGAGCATAAGCTGGAGTGATTCACGTCGCTCAATGAAGGTGGTACCGCGGAAACCGTTTCGTCCTTTTTTTACTGGATGAGGCGGTTTTTATTTTGAAAAAAATTTCAGGAGGAAAAAGATGAAAAACATCGCATTTACAGGTGCAGGAGCTATAGCCGAAGCCATCATCAACGGGTTAATCAGCGACGGTGTCTGCCTTCCTGGCCAACTAATTGTCACGAACCATTCAAATGATGAACGCCTTTCATTTTTAAAAGAGTCCTACGGGGTCTCAGTCACCAGAGACAAGCGCGAAGCTGTCAAACATGCCGGTATCATCATTCTTGCCATGAAGCCGAAGGATGTCAGATCAGGAATTGAAAGCATACGGGAGCATGTGAAGGACAGCCAATTAATTATTTCTGTCCTTGCGGGAATTTCCACTGAAACGATCCAGGATCTGTTCGGAAAAAAATTGTCCGTCATCAGAGCCATGCCAAATACATCTGCAGCCATCCGGAAATCGGCGACCGCCCTTGCCTGCACATCAGAAGTCAGCCAGGCGGAAATGGACGCAGCATCAGAACTGTTCCGTGCAATCGGTACGGTCGTGCACGTTTCAGAAGATCAGCTTGATGCCGTAACAGGCCTTTCAGGAAGCGGACCTGCCTACATCTATTACTTAGCAGAGGCACTGGAAGCAGCGGCGGCCGATAATGGCATTGAAGCACACACAGCAAAAGCACTCATCGCCCAAACTTTCCTCGGAGCGGCCGAAATGCTCCTGCACTCAGGAAAACAGCCGGAAGTTCTCAGAAAAGAAGTAACAAGTCCGGGGGGCACAACAGAGGCCGGCATTGCAAGGCTTGAGCACTATGCCGTTAAAAAAGCATTAAGAGAATGTGTGAAAACGGCGACCGAACGCTCTGCCGAAATGGGTGAATTGTTTGCAAAAAACGCTCAAAAAGAGCATACTTGATAAGATAAAGGTGCAGGAAAAAAAGCAGCCTTGTTGAAATAAAAAGAAAACGAAATGTCACATTTACAGACAGGTGGTAGCATGTATACAGTTTTTTCGACCTTCGATGTGCCGGATGAAAAGGCCGAAGAAGTCATTTCCATATATCAGAACCGTTCAAGAATGGTAGATGAAGCAAAAGGATTCGTTGATTTTCTGCTTCTGCAAAACGATAAGCGAGCGGGAGAATTGACGGTCCAGCTGCTTTTTGAAAGAAAAGAAGACTACATGAACTGGGTCAAAAGCGAGGAATTCAAGAAAATCCATGACCTTGAAAAGAAGTATCCTGATCAGGAGCTTGCTGCCGTCATTCCCAAGGTCAAGCAATACAAGGTGGTCGCCCGATGAGCTTTTTCCCTGCGGATCAGATTGTCTATGAAGCAACCGAGAAAATCTATCAAAATGAGCCTTTCCTTCTTGAGAGATTCGGAGAAAAAGGCAAAGAAAAATGCAGAGAAGACAACCATCATCATCTTAAGCACCTTCAAACCGCTTTTGATCTGCAGAATGCACAGGTATTTACAGACTACGCCATCTGGCTGAACGGCATTCTTGTCAAACACGGCATGAAAACGCAGCATTTGATTGATAACTTTGATTACCTGGAAGAAGTGCTCATTGAAATGGAGATTCAGGATCAGGAGAGAGTGTCTGCCTACCTGGCTTACCTTAAAGCCGGCACAGATGCACTAATGAAAGAGAAAGAGAAATAAAGAGAAATGAGGTGCTCTGTATGAAGAGTTCAGCAGCTTTTGAGTTTGCAAACCTGCTGTTAGACGGCAATGAAACAGCCGCTGTTCAGCTGGTTAAGGACCACAGTCACCTGTCACGGATCCAACTGTTTGAAGAGTTGTTTACCCCCGCCATGCAGCATGTCGGGGACTTATGGGAAAATAATGAGATTACGGTTGCAGATGAACACCTTGCAAGCGTTGTGTGCGATTTTATCCTTTCGACCCTCTATCCGCTGGAACAGCATCCGGAGTCAGAAAACAGAAAAAAAGCTATGCTGCTTTGTGTAGAAGGCGAGCAGCACTATCTCGGGCTGAAGATGGTCAACAGCCTGTTTGATCAGCAGGGGTGGGAAACTCATTACCTTGGGCCAAATCTTCCGCTTGAATACGCCATAAAAAAAGCCGAGCTCTGGAAACCCGAAGTGATTTGTCTTTCAGTATCTATCGTGTACCATCTTCCGAAAGTCAAAAAGTACATTGATGCTCTCTCTTCTCTTCCAAATCACCCGGTCATCCTGCTCGGCGGACGAATTGTCAGCCAGTATGATATCAGTCCATACAGCTCTGGAAACACAGAAATCATGTACGACCTGAAATCGGTGGACAACTGGCTGAAGAGACACAATCAAATCAAAATCAGCAGCAGCGTTTCAGCTGCTCCGGTACGTGCAGATAAAAGTCTGACCCGATCTTAAAAAAAGCGGCCGGACGACATCCTGTTAAAGGATGACGTCCGCCGCTTTTTTGCGCTCTGCAAGACGGATACTGGTTTTTAGCCAGACAGGTGCATTGGGATGAGCAAAAATTTCCTCCGCTGTCATCCAAACAGCCTCCGAAACTTCCTCTTCGCTTTTCGGATGAGCCGTCCCGCTTTTATATTCACATAAAAACACGATGTTCACGACATGAAAGCCGTCATCTGACTCAAACGATGCACTGTGAACATAACGGACTTCATCCTTAACCACAACATCTGTCTCCTCTTCCACTTCCCGCTTGACCGTATTTTCCAGAATATCCATTACAGCGCCTTCTTTTTCGGTTTTTCCGCCGGGCAGGGAAAGCAGCCCTGCGGCGTGCTCTTCCCTCATGCTGCGTTCAATGATGAGCCATTTGTCTTCTTTAAAAACAGCCCCTTCTGCGTTTACGATGAACATGCTGTTTCCCCGTCCCTTCATTCGTCTAAATGCTTACAAAGCCACTCAACTGCAAGCTTTTCCACTTCATCAAGATGCTCCATAAAACTGTGTGAAGCTCCATCAATCACCTCAAGTTTTGAACCTTGGGGCAGCAACTTCATTCCCCTTTTGGACGTCTCTAAAAGCATTCTTTCTTCTTCGTCCGCATTCCCGTGTATGATCAGAACTGGACAGGCAACGGCCGACAGCAGCTCCATCTGGTTCCCCTGTTCAAAATCATGCAGCATCTGCTGATCGATGATGATTTGTTTCCGGGGACCTGAGGAAAGATGCTCTGTGATCACTCCTGTTTCTTGCAGCTCTCTCATTTGCTCAGCTGTGAAGTGATCATTCCAGTTGTACGTATGCGGACCTGTTGACGCACCTGTCAAAATCATCGTGCTCACTTCTTTTGTATAACACATCAGGCAGATTCTGCTTCCGAGGCTGTGACCGTAAAGGACAATCGATTGAAAGCCGCATTGTTTCGCGTATTCAATGACCGACTGAAGATCATCCTTTTCTTTTGCCATCGTCAGCGTATCGTCATCACTCTCGCCGCAGCCGCTGAAATCAAAGGCAAGCACGTTCCATCCGAGCGACTGGAAGACAGCGGCAAACCGGTCGAACCGGCCACGCGATGACTTGTCAGACGTAAACCCGTGGCACATGATGACAAGTCTGCGGGAATCGGCTTCATATAAATGACCGATCAGAGCCAGTCCTCTTGAATTTTTCAGCTCAATCCTGACGCAGTTCATCACTGTCTGCTTTTTTAAAGATTTGTTTCAAAGTATAGTTCAAGAGCTCCGGACACGTTTCAAAGGAGTACGGCAGATGAAGACGCTCTGTCCACTTATGCGGGTCTTTTCCGTAAGGGCCGACGTTTAAAACAGGAATATTCAGCTCTTTTATTTCATCAAGCGGCAGCTTATAGTGATCCCCGTAGATTGGCATGTTGGCCGTCAGCTCGCGGATTGACTCCTCACTGTCACGCAACTGAAGAAAGCTCAAATCCGAAAGGCCCGCAAAGTACTCCTGATTCACAAGAGAGATTCCGAATTTGCTGCCGGCATAGCTCTGCACATCAGACAGTACATCCTGGATAAACGCGTCCTCTTTTGACGATACAGACGGATAAAACGGCGGACTGTAAAACACGACGATTAAGGGAGCAAGCTCCTTGCACAACCCCGACAGACCTGAAACGATTTTGTTTGTAAAATGGCGGTCATCAAGATCACCGCGGTTGGCTTTCAAGTAACCTATATGCCTGTTGACTTCCTCTTCGCCGACTTTTTGAACGGCGTAGGCAAGCAGTTCGTCATAGGACATGACCGTGACCCGATAGGATGCAGGGGTGTAACCGACAGACCGGCTGTAATGCTTTGCCTTCTCGTCGTAAAACTTCTCCACCCGGCGTGCAGCCGCTGAAGCTGTATTCATCAGCATCCCGTGCAGCTCAAGCATGCTGCGCTTCATCGTCAAAATGTTGAACAGCGAAACGGCCTCATGCGGAATCTGCACCGAATACTCCTCTTTCAAATCTTTCTGCATAAGGTTCATCGGCGGCGGCGTCACTTCTCCGCCTGCTATCTCTGAATATTTTTCATTCAGCTCAAGCAGCCTGTTCAGCTCGGAAATGATTAAATTCGCGTTCAGTCCAGAAAAAGGCTCGCCTACATGCGTTTCCACCCCGCTGCAGTAAAACCCGGCCAGCACTTTTCCAATCGACCCGCTGTACACATAGAAATTCTCATCATTCGGATACCTCGAAAACATCGGCTCTGAATTGACGCATGCCGTGTAGGAAAGACCGTATTTTTGTTTCAGCTTTTGAAGAACAGGCACAGCCCCGAGCATCCCTGCTGAATTTACTTCTTCATCAGGAACCGTCAGCAGGAGCAAATTTCCGTCAAACTCACCGTTCATCGCCTGCTCAAGCATGCCGAGCTGAACCGTCAGTCCCGCCTTCATATCCATCGTTCCGCGGCCAAACAGCCAGTCGCCTGTTTCAAGATCCTCTTTCACCGGCTGCGGAAGAAGATTCGCCGAGTTCGCAAGTTCCTTTGTCAGCTCGTGCGGCCGGAAAGCAAGATGCTCAAGATGACCGTAATCCTTCACATCCACCACATCGAAATGGCTCATCAGGATAACCGTATCTTCCGTTTCTTTTTTGCTTTTAACAAAAGCCGTCAAAAAATAGCGGCCGTCTTCAAGGGGATGCAGTTTCACATGATCCGGATGTTCTTTGAAATAAGGAAAATCATTCAGCACATAATAAAGATGCTGGGCAAGGGCAATCTCATCCTTTGATCCCGTGATGCTCGCAAGATTCACTAGTCCTGTTAAAAGCTCTGTCAGCTGCTGTTTCGATTGCCATTTTGCTGTCATGATGAGACCTCCTAAAATAGATGCTGCTTCTATTTTAAAGAATTTTCACAATTTTTAAAAGAGGGTCATTTTGAATATGTGGAGTGGATTTGGAGGAGTGAATTTGCAGTTTTGCTACCCTGTATTTTCGGTACTTCTGATTATAGGGATGCATTTTATCTTTTTGGTACCCTTTATTTTCGGTGCTTGCGATTATGGGATAGCATTTTCCCTTTTTACTACCCTATATTTTCGATGCTCGAGATTATGGGATAGCATTTTCCCTTTTTGATACCCTATATTTTCGGTGCTCGTGATTATAGGGCAGCATTTTCCCTTTTTGCTACGCCATATTTTCGGTGCTTGAGATTATGGGATAGCATTTTCACTTTTTGTTACCCCATATTTTCGGTGTTTGCGATTATGGTGCAGCATTTTCACTTTTTGCTACCCTGTATCTCCGGCACCCCTAATTATAAGGATGCATTCACTCAATGCTCCATCGTCAGGCAACTTACATGAAGTCTTACCGCAAAGCTGATATACTTTTTTTATGAATTTCACTCAGGGAGGCAATTAACATGAAGAATCACTTATTTACACCATACACCGTAAAAAACGTCACACTTAAAAACCGGATCGTGATGTCTCCGATGTGCATGTACTCTTCACACCGCGAAGGCGGAATGGTCGAGGATTTTCATATGACCCATTACATTAGCCGCGCCATTGGCGGTACGGGGCTGATCATGATTGAAGCGACATCTGTTACGCCTCAGGGCAGAATCTCTCCGCAGGATCTTGGCATCTGGAGCGATGACGATATCGAAGGTTTGAAAAAATTAGTTGACGGCATGAAAGAAAATGGCGCCAAAACGGCGATCCAGCTTGCACATGCCGGAAGAAAAGCCGTGCTCGAAGGCGAGATTGTCTCACCATCCGCCATTGCATTTAATGAAAAAAGCAAAACACCTGTCGAGATGACAACAGAAAAAATTAAAGAAACCATTCAAGCTTTTAAAGACGGAGCAATCCGTGCGAAAAAAGCTGGATTTGATATCATCGAGCTTCACGGCGCACACGGATACTTAATCAACCAGTTCCTCTCACCGCTTTCCAATAAGCGGACAGACGAATACGGCGGCAGCAAAGAAAACCGCTACCGCTTCCTGAAAGAAATCATCGATGCTGTTAATGAAGTCTGGGACGGACCGCTGTTCGTAAGGGTATCTGCAACAGATTACACCCCTGAAGGACTGAACGTAGAAGATTACATGGATTACTGCTCATGGATGAAAGAACAGGGAGTCGATCTGATCGATGTCAGCTCAGGTGCCCTTGTTCCTGCAGACATCAAAGTCTTCCCTGGCTACCAGGTGAAATTTGCCGAGCGCATCCGCGAAGGAGCCGGCATCGATACTGGAGCTGTCGGCCTGATCACAACCGGAACACAGGCTGAAGAAATCCTCGGAAACGGCCGCGCAGATCTTATCTTCCTTGCACGCGCCCTGCTCCGTGACCCATACTGGCCGCGAACTGCAGCAGCTGAACTTGGCGTTGAGATTGAAGCGCCTAAGCAGTATGCGCGCGGGTGGTAAGCCTTAGTGTAATGAGCTAGAAATATATAAGCACGCAATTCAGCACCGCTTTTGGCGGTGTTTTTTTGCATGCGAAAAAAATCATTTGAAATGAGTTGAAGGGGCAGATAGACAATGAGAAGCAATAAATGATAAACAATCCATTTTATTTTGATTGGACTCTTTTTTATCATCGTGTTCACACTAAATATAAATATTGTAAACCCAACAAAATTTATCAGCATATTTTCTGTAAAACCCAGATCATCAAAATTAATACTGGCCAAAAGCACTCCGATAAGCATTAGAAATAATGCAAACATTGTTTTCAACTATCTTCCCCTCTTTCTTCTGCATGGGCTTATAGATTGAACTTTTAATCTTCACAATTTTTTATTTCGTCATACAACGCCTGCAAAGTTTGTAAATTGATTAACTTACCATTGTCCGCTTTTTAAAATAAATCACTTCCGGATCCCCTTCATCCAAATTTTCCACCATGCCGCTTTCAACGAATCCATTAGAATGAAAGACTTTTTGCATACCTGTATTAGATCGATTCGTTGAAGAAAAAATTTTCTCTGTTGCAGATGAACTCACCATATAATCAATGAGCAAACTTGCAATTCCCCTGCGCCTCTTGGATGGAGACACAATAATGAGAGAGATAAACGCACACTCAAAGAAGCTGGTATAATGAATAAGAAACCCTGCAATCTCCTCTTCTTCCTTAGCAATGAGACACTGTCCATTCTCGATAGCACGTTTTATGATTTCCCGTCTGCTTGAATTATCAATTACCTCACTGTCTATTTCTACTAACCTATTTAAGTCTGCGATATCTGCAGCAAGCACTCTGTTCATGTTTTCGCTCCTTTAAAATTAGCAACTCTTAATACTACTTTACAGACTTATCCATTTCTATTTCCTGAATACAATCTGCAATAACTTCGCATTTTTTTATTGCCCAAATGTAATGACTGGACGTGTTTGCTTCGAAATAGCTGTAAAGATTACTTGTTTTTGTCCACTTATAGTATTTTTTCATCATGATTTCTTCATTTGTATGTAAGTTGATTAAGTGCATTACTCTTCCATGGCTTAACCTTACTTTTTTAACGGCTTGATTAAGAGTTACATCCTGATACCCTTCCCAGATTTTCATGTTGAGCAGTTTGATGCTGCTCCACTTATAACCGGGTGCTGGCATAAAAGGCTGATCCCCATCCATGCCTTCCCGGTACCATCTCTCAAGCATGGCATGCCATTCATAAAGATGCATCAATACATCGCGAAAATTTTTGTCCCTCTCTTGAGTATCAATAGAAATCGTTCTTTTTCTGACAGGAACAGACTCAATTTTTTCAAGCAATGAACTAAAATACGTTTCGCTGTTAAACAATAGAATCTCTTTTTCACTAGTCATACTAAGCTCCTTATTTACCCCCAATTATGTTCCCACTTCTTAACCACTTATCCTTCTGCCTTTAATGCCCCATGCAGCACACGCATAGCCTGCAATGCATGCTGACCCCAATGAGATTCAAAGGTGAATTTCCAATGCCATGTTGCTTCCGACCTTCTATAGTTTTGAAACAGCAGGATCCCTTCCTTTACATCTCGATAAATATCATGAAGATCATCATTTAAACTGCATGCGACAGGTTCTTCATACGTGTATGGATCAAACAAGGCCCAATAATTGGCCATAACTCCAAGGTTGATATCTGGTAAAGCAAAATCCAATGCAGTAATCTCCTCTTCAGCAAGGTTAGATTCTGGAAGAGTCAAAGCTGCTGCATACAATGATGAAATCGTTTTAAGAAGGTTGATTACTTTGTCTGACTCAGAGAATACTGAGAAATTTTCTATCAGATGACAGTATTCTGATGCCTTGTTTAAAAATGCTTCCGCTTCTTTTACATACATTTTCTCTAGGTAACCTGCCTTCATTTAATAGTTTTCCAGTTCCGTTTCGAGATCCTTAAGTAGATTATCTATACTTACCGCTGCCGTTTCGTTTCCTAAAGGAAAAATAGATGGGTTAATGCCAGCCTTTTTCATGCCTGTAAGCCAATTTTCAATAAAATCATCTAAGGTGATTGACCTTGCTTCATATGATGCCCACTCTTTTACAGCACTGATTTCTGCAAATTCTTTTTTAGGAAAAAACGGAATGAATAAGTTCCCATCTTCATCCCTGGAAGTTGCCCAGCCGTCGTTGAACAAACCCCAGACTTCTTCATAGTCAGTGACTTTTTTTATAAAATACTCATATCTTACATTTTCTGGAAGCTTATTAACTGCGTTAATTTCTGCATTATTTATTTTAATTTTAATCATTCCTTACCGCGAAATGTCTCCATTTTAAAAAGTAACTCAGGATGTCCCATTCTACATTTCTTCTAAAACCGCCTTAACAAATTCCGTTTTTTCTTCTGCATATTTATGTTTATCATTCGAATTTGAGCTTGCTAATGCAAGCTTCAGTTGTTCATATTCCTTTCTCTTCTGCTCGTTCCTGCTCAGGTAATCTCTGAATCTCAGCTGTTCTGCTAAGAATTTATTATCCGTTTCGTACATATGAATCTGGTGTGTTCTCGGTTCTCCTTTATTGAAGTAATGCCTTTCCGGTAAAACGTTCGTGCCTCTGTAAGCGTAACCTATTTTCTCCAGGGCGGGTGCACACTTTTCTCCGTCTGAAAAAGCATGTATTTCTATAGCAATATCAATGATTGGCTTTGCACTAAGACCTTCAATGGCTGTACTTCCAATGTGGTGAACACGATGGATGTAAGGACCAATTAAATCTTGGATGTGCTGCTTTTCTATTTCAAACTCTTTTTTCCATTCGTTCGTCCATGGTACTAAGAAAACTTCACCTCTGGGTAATCCGAGCATGTTGCGTCCTCTTTCTATTTAAATGAATTTGATATTCAACTGCTTTCATTAACACCACCAATGCCCCGGCCTATCCAAATCCACCGGAATCTTAGTTTGAGCATCACCAATAGCGGAATTAATTTGGGACTGTGTCAGAAAAAGAGCTTCCCTCAGGTCAGCACCCCTTAAATCCGCATCCCTAAGATCAGCACCAATGAAATTAGACCTTCTTAAATCACTGTTGCTTAAGTTTGCTGCTATCATCAATTTCCCGCGAAAATCTTCCCCCTGCAAGTTCAGCCCTTTTAAATTTGCACCTATGAAATCCGCAGCCTTTCTGCTCTTTTTCTTTTGACTGTTATCATTCATTCTGCTTCTGTACAATTTGCTTGTTTCTATTAACAGAGCATTCACCTTGCTTCTATGTGCTGACACATCTATTTGTAAAATAGCTTCCGGCTTTCTTAAGGTCAGCTCGACCGTTTCCTCATAACTGTTTTGAAGACTTGCTCGAATGGACTGTGTTTCTTTTAGATGCAGGGCCTGCTTAAGGTAGAACAGCATTTCGTGAAGCTGCTGCACGATTGGAAAAACTGCAAACATCTCTTCCGCATGCTCTTTATTATCCCGCCAGTCCCGGCCGTTATAGATCGTCTGAGAAACATGCTGGCCGGCGCCGAAACACTCATAGGATACACACCCGCGAAAGCCTTTTTCCCTCAATTGACTGTGAATGGCGCACAAATTAGTGGAACATAGATTCCCGCATGGATCTCCGGCGTCTTTATTAAAAGGGAAATCGGCTGATTTTCCATAAGGCAATGCGACACAGCATAATCCAAAGCAATTTTGACAGTCAGATTTTAAATGATTGAGCATATTTAGCACTTCCTGTTTATTCATTTCTCAAACGCAAAACAATTTTTCTCTATGTGTTCCCCTCGGTCTGAAGATTTAATTATTATATCAAACCGCTCGCTGTACGGATGCATAAATAACTTGTACTGTATCCGGCGCTGATTGTGGGAAAAGCGCAAATACTCTTTATCCGTTCCACGTTCAAGAACATCCCGGTTCATTCTTCTGGCCAGTTCTGTTTCGTCATCCGTATAAAAATAAATGTTCAAATCATAGAGTTCCGGGTTCGTGAAAGTAACAGCCATTCCCTCGACAATTGATATCCTTTTCTTTGAATCAATCAACATACTTTTAGAGTAAGGTGCATCGATTGTAAGAAAATCTAAACCCTGCCTGATCATCTGCACATCTCTTTCCAATGCAGGCAGATGATGAGCAGCTGGGTGGCAGGCCGTCATTTTAAAGCAATGATTTTCGTTTCCGTAGCTGTAGTCTATTTTGGCATGTCTTCGAACATCTGAACTTATTATGTAAGGATCTGTATTTAAATAATTGGCATCCTCTTTATTCAATGCGTCCAGGAGTTTAGCTGCAAAGGTGGTCTTCCCTGCAGCCCCGTGGCCTGAAATGCCAATTATGATTCTTTTCTTTTTACTGCCAGTCCACTTTATGATGTTCTCTGTTAATTGATTCATGTCTTCAACCCTTCGGTAATGTATATAAACTAATAAAAAAAGCGAATGAAAAGTACAATTCCATAAAGAGGTATGCCGACGATCAGCATTCCCGCTAAAAAGTAACAAATACTTTTGAAGATACCCTTGAGAAAATCAGAGATTGATCCAGCGAAATGGTCTATAAAATTCTTCATGACTCACACCTTCCATTTAATAAAATTGAATTCAGGTAATTCTTGAAAACCATTAACCTAACGAGAAAATGCTGATTAAATAATCCTCTTTAGGAAAGTCACCATTTAAAAAAGTTCTGACTCCACTTTAGCATAATTATCCAAATTTATAACAGTACTTCTTTTCAATGTTATCCATCAATCTAAATGATGTTTGACAATCTCCCTTCTATCAACTATTATCATTACTGATAACAATAATAATTAAGGGTGAGAACAGTGACCAAGGCCAAGATGGATTTAATCCTGCATCCTGTCCGAATGCAAATTATCCAGCAGCTCTCCAGGAATGATGCGACTGTGAGCCAGCTGAAAGAATGGATTTCCGATATTCCACAGGCAACTCTTTACCGCCATTTAAATATTCTTAAGGAAAATAAGATTATTTTTGTAAAAGAAGAACGGAAAATAAGAGGTGCCGTTGAGAGGACGTATGCGATTGAAAAGCAGAATCCTGTGGTGTCTTTGGAAGAGCTGAAAAGTATGTCCGGTGAAGAACATCTGAATATGTTTATGACCTTTTTATCTAACGTGACCGGACAGGCCAAAAGTTATTTGCTTGCGAATCCCGATCTGTCCAATGATTCATTTGGATACAGCCAAATCGATCTCTACCTCACAAAAGAGGAAGTTGAGGATTTATCTAAAAGCATGAATGAGCTCCTGAGCCGTTTTATAACCAATAAACCTTCCTCGCAGAACGAGAAGGTTACTCTGATTCAAATGCTTTTACCAGAGCCCAAGACTATCAAAGGAAGTGCTGACTAACAATGTTAACCCGTTTTTATCGTAAAGTGTTTGAATTAAACGGTCATCCGGCCGCTGCAAGATTACTTAAAAGGTTTGCGCAATCTAAAGCCAGTAAACCTTTCACAGGTTCATTTTCAAGACTGTATAAATTGAATTTGCAGGAAGCAAGCAAAAATCTTCAAGACTATCAGTCTCTTCACGATCTTTTCACCCGTGAATTAAAACCGGGCGTCCGCCCGATTGCAGGAGAACAGGATGCGTTCGTCAGCCCGAGTGACAGTGTGTTGTCGGTGGTTGATCACCTGACTCCTGAAAGCAGGTTTGTTGTGAAGGGACAGGAATATACAGTGGAAGAGCTGCTTGGGTCTAAAAGCGAGGCTGCGGTATATTCAGGCGGACAAGTGCTGATCTTTTATTTAAGCCCCACTGACTACCACCGGGTTCATGTCCCAATGGATGCAAAAGTTGAAGACGTATATACATTGGGGAAAGAAGCGGCTCCCGTTAATACAATCGGATTAAAATACGGACTCCGCCCGCTGACGAGAAATTACCGCCTGGTGACGAAATTCAACGCAGCCGGAGTACCATTTGCACAGGTAATGGTCGGTGCTCTAAATGTAAATTCCATTGAAAGAACAAATCATCAGCACGATGTGCGCCGCGGCGACCCATTTGGCTACTTTTCATTCGGCTCAACTGTTGTGATTTGTGTGCCGAAAGGACATCTTGAATTTACCGGAAAGACAGGACCTGTCAAAATGGGCGAGCAAATTGGCAGATGGAAATCTTCTGGTAAAATTCCGAATTTGTAGTGTCACGCAGTCTAATTGCACGAAAAAAGCAGCCAATGGCTGCTTTTTATCGTTCAATCGTAAAAAATCCTAACACCTCACATACTTCCGCTTAAAACCAAGCCGTCCTTTACCCAGTTCTTTTTGAATCGTTTCGAAAGCGTTCAGAGCAGTGCTTTTTTTCGTGTCCCGCCTAATTTCAACTGTTCCTATCGCCTTAGCAGTCTCAACTGCTTTTTCACTCAGCGGCACATATGAAATACCGACAGTATAAACAAATTGATTCATGGCATATTTCGCTCGTTCCGGCGAATCATGAATGGTGTTTTTAACCTCATCAAGCATCTCAGCAATCTTGCTCTCGGAAAATTCATGGTCCTTGCGGTTTCCAAGCAGCCAGCAGTAGCAGCTCCAGCCTGCAGACATTTTTAACTCTTCCCCGCTAGCAATCCACTTATCTGCCACATCCTGCGCAATATCTGATTCTGATAATGTCACTGCCACAACATAGTCCGAAATCATATAAAAATATGCTGCATCGATCCAGCGGTCAAAATCCTCTTCTGTCATGGCTTTTGGATCTGCAATAATCCCGGCAAAATACATCGCATCATAATTCCCTGTGGCATACAGCTCTTCTGCGAGTACCTGATTGATTTTAATTTGCTTGGCAATTGGTTTCATCGCTCCAGTTGCCACACCAAAAAGAGGTCCGTGAGCACCGTTTGACAGGTAGATTTTCTTGGTCCGTTCCTTGCCGAGCGCTTCAAGCTCCTGCATAACCGTTTTGGCATCCATTGTTTTTGCACGTCCTTTCATATCTTTAAACGATTCTATTTGAGTTTTTGTTCGAGCAAAAATTTATGTTCATTCACTAAATTTAATAGAGAAAATTCATTGTTTTGTATTCTCTTTGTTATTCGATGAGCTTCATACCAGGCCAGTTCATAAAGCTCCTGATCAATATCTCCCTGCTTCCGGGCTTCTTCCAGCTCTTCTGTATCCAACCGAAACCATTCTCCCGATGTAAGGAGCACAATGAATTATTCCCAATCATTCCTATGATTTGATATAAATGAAAGGTCTTTTTGATAATGTTCAAGATGGCCTTCTTCGATCATTTTCTGAAAAGCAAGATGACCTTCACCTGCTTCTCTTTCAATCGTTTTGCACAAGCCTTCGATACGCAGCAGAACGATATCCAGAACATCTTCTTCAAACGTCTTTCCGTATGAATCAAAGAACAAGTTTATTCTCCGCTTAATCCTGCTGGCATGCTCCGATGCTTGATAATAAACCTTCTCACCTGTTTCAGAAAGATAAAATCTGCTTAGCGGAACGCATGTATAAAGAGTGTACGCAATGTCCCAAATTCGCGGACCAGGTCCGGCGACATCAAAATCAATGATTCCGATTGGACGCTGGTTATTAAAAATGATGTTATATACCGCAAAATCATTATGACAGAGTACTTCATACGGCTGAGGAGTGTTATCAAGCGGTTTCCAGCTGTTGTCGAATGGAAAATCACTGACAGCATCATGATAGAGCCTGAGCATTTCAGCTGTTTCTTGCAACACCGCATCTGACCACATGTACTTTTTCAGCGGATAATGACCGGCTTCGCCTTCAATAAAGGTTAGAATCTCTCTTCCTTTTTCATCCATGCCAAGATATTTGGGAGCATACTTAAACTCTTTGTCTTCCAGATGTTTTAGTAGTGAATGAATCTTTCTGCTATTTGGCTTGCATTCCCGTCTTACTGTCTGTCCTGAGCGGTATACACTGGACACGTTGCCTCCAGTGAGCAATTCTTCGTTTGAAAGATTGGACATATTCTAAACAACTCCCTATATTTGGCGGCTGATTATTTGGCTCCATTGAACACCAGATCGGCTCTTTTATGAGGTTCTTGCACTTCCATATATTTATCTTCAGAAATCATCCAATTCTTTTCCCACATTTCACGAGCATCTTCCCCATTTCTTTCAATTCCCCGGGAAAGCCTCATTTCTTTTGGACAATCCACCCATATTCTATAATCATATTTATCAGCGAGCTCATTTCGTATTGAATAAACACCTTCAACAATCACAATACCTTGCGCAGGTACAAGAAGATAATCAGCCAATGTGTCTAATACCCAATCATACCTTTGGTACATCCCGTCTTTCCCCTGACTAATCGGTTCAAGTACTTGATGCAAAAGGCGGGTCCAGTCGAAATCAACTCCCACAGGCTTGTCTGCAGGATGGTTTTTATCTATCAGCGAGCTTGGAAAATAGAAATCATCCATATGCACAATCGTTACATCGTCCAAGCATCTCTTCATTTCATCTGCCAGTGTGCTTTTCCCTGATCCTCCGCATCCGTCGATTCCAATAAGAAAAGTTTGCTGCTTGCCAGAATTTTCACGAACTGCTTCAATAAATTCAGTAAAAGAATGATAGTGTCCCCTCACCACACTAAAGTTCTTCATTTTTTCAGCTCCAGTTTTCCTGCTGTAAAAATTCACGCCCCAAAAAAAGATTGCTTCATTTTTATGATCATGAAATCAGCTTTTTACTCTCATTAAGATCGTCCATAGAAAATCTTCCAATCAAAATTTATGATGAAAAACAGGTTCCCACTTCCAGTTTGCGTTAATAGTTTTTAAAAAATCATTTATCTCATTCGGCGATAAATCTTTTTCACCAGTCGTCTTTTTACAGTAGGACACAAGAGACCAGGTGTCACAGAACTGTTCTACTGGGGAATTCCATTTTACATTCATGACATAATCCTCTTCATTCAATCTGACTTCAAGTAATAATATATTTCCGTGGAGGACAAAATTTTTCATATTCATTGGAAGACACCTCCCTTGAATCTCTTTTTCCACCCGAATTTCCCAACAAAAAACCTACTTCCTCCTCCCAATATAAAGCAAATGCGAAGATATCCCCAAAATAGAAGGATCCGACGCTTTTTCTTTGATTAACTCGATTATTTTCTGAACTTCTTCCTCCCCTTTTTCATGCCAGTAATTCCAGTTTTCTTTTGATAAA
The DNA here is from genome assembly GCF_016839225.1 of Metabacillus sp. cB07. Lineage (NCBI taxonomy): Bacteria > Bacillati > Bacillota > Bacilli > Caryophanales > Bacillaceae > Metabacillus > Metabacillus sp. cB07. The sequence continues at coordinate 2,661,178 of NZ_CP069296.1, forward strand.
ATAGCACCCGCATTAGACCCGATTAATTCAAGCGTTTCAAACCCATGGGTCTCCATAAAGGGTTTAATGTCGGCAATCTCAAAATAATAAGCACCTGTGAACCGGCCCTTATCAGTGTGATCAAAGCAGCCGGTTTGCGAGAACTGAGTGATGCTGCCCATGTTATCGTTCGGTCTCCAGTTGTCGGGAAACAAGAGGGACGTGAGGATGTGCCTGATTCTAGGCATAAAAGCTACAAACACTAAGCCAGCCTGCTTTGTTACGCGGTATAACTCCCTTACGGCTTTGAGCCGGTCGTTTTCTTCCTGCAGATGATACATGGGGCCAAGCATTAAGGCTGAGTCAAACTGCTCATCTCCTAACATGTTCAAATCTCTAGCATCTGCCGCGTGGAAACCTTCAAACTGCCCGGCTAAATGGAGTTCTTCAGCTTTATCCTCAGCTATCTTTACCAGCCTCGGAGTTAAATCGGTCAGCGTCACGCTATATCCATCTGCAGCCAGCGCCATAGAATATTTTCCTGGTCCCGCGCCATTGTCAAGAATGTGTCCGGTACTCGGCAGGTATTTTTTTATATAATGCCAGTTCACTTGGAATTCGACCGGCTCCCGTTCAAGCCGGCCCCATTCGTCAAAGGTATTGTAATAGCTGATTATGTCACTCATATTTCACCTTTTTTCTATAAGGATGGTGGATAATCTTCTAAAAAATCACTCATATACTCTACTAACTCACTCTCAACATCTTCAACCGATTCATCAATCAACTCACCACTTATAGTACTCCCAGGAATCTTCTTTGAGGTAGAGATTCCTAAAAAAGACCGATGGCACTCCCATATTATAATTGTATGTAAATCAATAAGTTCTCCGTTTTCTTCAGAAACGCCAATCGATACAGAAGAACTGTAGTCAGGTGTAAAAGGGTCGTTTCCTTCTTTATAGAACTCGCCATGCAGATCAAGTTTCTTTTCTGCAAAAACAGGCTTATTTTTGACCAGCAACCTTTCTATCAGTCTCTTCATTGCCGTTTCAGTCGTTATGATAGTAGATAATAAAGCTTCTGAAAAATCCTTTTGGTGAACTTTCATCTCACTCACCCGCTTAGCTTTAGATTTGAGCGATGCTGCATTTCCATTTTATCACAGCTGGACAAAACACAATATAAAAACAGGATGCGAAACAAGCATCCTGTGAACCAGTTTATTATGCTACAGAAAACACCCGTTTTCTCCAGTCATTCTCATCTTTTCTGACACTCCGGGCAGTAATACAGCCGCCTGGACGAAGCGATGATTTTCAGAATTTCCGTTCCGTCTTTGCGGCAGGGCCTCCCCTCCCGGTTGAATACCCAGTGACGGTACTGGGATCTCTTTTCACCCTGTTTTTTTAGTTTTTCGGCAAGCTCCAGGTCGTTTGTGATTCCTTTGTGCCTGTAGGACTGGACTGTGATGCTGATGATGGCTTCAGCAGCTGCGCGGAGCTGTTCCTCTGTACAGTCGACGGGACGCATGTCCGGGTGGATTTCTGCCGTATACAGGATTTCGCTTCGCAGGTAGTTTCCGATTCCGGCGACAAATCCCTGATCTAAAAGAAGGGCTGACCATCTTCTCCGGAAAAAGCGCTTGTCCATGAAACGGTAAAAAAGATCCTCCGGAGTAATGTCGTCGTTCAGGACATCAGGACCTGCCTTGCAGATGAACGGATGCGCCGGCACTTCACTGTCCCTGAGAACCTCAATGTCAGAGGCACTGTACAAAAGAGCCGACTTTTTCTCGTTATGGATGGCGAGTCTGAGGATCCGGTTGGTTTTGGGATATGTATAGGCATTGCGGACGACCCATTTTCCGTACAGCTGATTGTGGGAATAGATGGTGTAGCCGTTGTTGAAGCGGATCAGCATGGCTTTGCCCTTTGTCTCGACTTTTTCTACACGTGCTCCTTCAAACTGAGGTTCATAATCTTTTAGATGGTCAAATGCAAAGGACACCTCTCCTACCGGAAGCGGAAGAAGAGCTTTTTCAATCTGGTCGGCTGCACGCCGGATTTCCGGTCCCTCTGGCATTCAGCAGCACTCCTTTCTTCTTTGTAAAATATCTTTTGTCATGAAGTGTACCCTCATGCAGCGGCCTTCAAAACCAGTCAATATGCAGGCAAAAAAAAGAAGCCTTCAGAGCTTCAGCATTAAAATCCTTTTTTATTCAGAACAATGACACTGTTTTTCAGCGTTTTCACGCCTTCAGGCATCAGATCTTTCTGCTGGTAATACCAGAGGATTTTATCCTGGAGATTATGTTTTTGCGCTACTTCCTGTTCAAGCATGACACCGATTTCAAGGGTGCGTGCCGGTGCTCCGTTTATATTAACTTCAAGTGACCCTTCGGCATCGGATATAAGGCCGTAAATCATGGAATTATCATACACATGGTAATCGATGAGTTTTTGATCAGCCTTCATTTCCTGCTGGGGGCTTGCTGATATTGCGCCAGTCTTCCACCCGTAAATACCTTGTTTCATAAATGCCGTACCGAGCTGATCGTTTTCATCAATGAAGAAATAGAGGGCTTCGTCGTTGATATTGTAGGCTGGAATGATGACTTCCATATCCTGCTTCGTCTGTTTGAGAGCTTCAAGGGGTTCGTCGTAGGAGTGAGATATTTCTGTCATGGACCAGATCACAAATGCCAGGCCAAAACAAATGAACAAGCCTAAATAAATGCGGTATTTATTCATCCTATTCCCCCTTCTCTTTCTGTCTTCTTACCTTTTTATATTCTAGGTCTTTGTGCTGTATTCCTTTTGAGTCAAGAAGAAATCATATGAGGGATTTCGCTAATTCCAGGCAAGAAAAAAGGAACTTCATCAAATTCCGATGAGTTCCCTGTGAATTCTTACTTTGTTTCGCGGTGCACCGTTACTTTTTTAAGGCGCGGAGAATATTTTTTCAGCTCCAGACGGTCAGGATTGTTGCGCTTGTTCTTAGTTGTAATGTAATTGCGGTCCCCTGACTCTGTGCATTGAAGTGTAACGTTGACTCTCATGATTGTTCCTCCTAAAAATTAAAACGTAATAGTTACGATTTGATAAGAACATTCTATCTTCTCTGCCCTAAGTTGTCAACTCCATATCCGGCAAATCTTTGTTTCTCCATCATTTAATTCAATGTGGAAAACATCCGGATTGCTCATCTTCATCATGTGGTCATATCCATAGCTTTCTTCAAAGTATCTAAGCAAAAGCGCAGAAAGATTTCCATGACTGACTAAAACGATGTGCCCCTCTTCAGCTGAAAGCAGATCGCCAAGCAGCGAGCTTACCCGCTTCATGCCTGACTCATTTGATTCACCTCCATCGAAAGAAAGGGTAAAATCAGCAAACGTTTCCTTCAATTTTCCTTTCCAGTCTGCCATATCTGTTCCGCTCATAACCCGTTCTGACAGTCTGTCGTCCCGTTCAATCTCAAGTCCTCGCGCAGTAGCTAGGGGCTCAGCGGTTTGAAGGGCACGGCGAAACGGACTGGAGAGAATCCGGTCTATTTTCTTCCCTTCGAAAAAAGAAACAAGCTTTTCAGCATGCTGAAACCCCGCTTCGGTCAGAGAGGCCGAAACCTCCTGACCGTGAGCCTGGCAGTGGCGGACCAAATAGAGGTGCTTAGCTGTCATGTCTCTCCACCTCAAAACAAGAAAAATCTTCAGCAACAGAAGTATTCGGGAAAATAGCGGATGCTTCGCTTAGAAGAGTATGCTGATCCTCATTCTGATACCGGGCGCTGATATGTGTCAGAATCAATTTTTTCACTCCTGCATTCAAAGCAGCTCTGGCGGCCTGAGTCGTTGAAGAATGAAAATACTCATACGCGAGCTGTTCATCATCCTTGCCGAAGGTGGATTCATGAACAAGGAGGTCGGCATTTACTGCGAGCTCCTCTACTTGAGGGCATGTTCTTGTATCACCAAGGATCGTAACGACTCTTCCTTTTTTAGGTGCGCCGAGAAAATCCTGTCCGTGCAGGGTTCGTCCGTCCTCAAGCGTGACCGATCCCCCCTCTTTCAGTTTCTTGTAGAGAGGTCCGGGCTGAACACCCGCTTCTTTCAGCTTATCGACCATGAGCATGCCGGGCAGATCCTTTTCCGTGATCCGGTAGCCGTAGGATGGAACGCCATGGGAAAGCCTTTTGGCCTCTACTTTAAACTGACTGTCTTCAAAAACAGTCCCGTCTTCAAATTCCACAATTTCAAGCGGATACTTCAAATGCGTATAACTCAATTTCAAAGAGACTTCCACAAAGTCTTTTATGCCGGGTGGACCATAAATGACAAGTGGTTCTTCCCCTCCCTGAAACGAGCGGCTTCCTAGCAGACCCGGAAGTCCGTATATATGATCTCCGTGCATATGGGTGATGAAAATCTTCTCTATTTTTCTCGGTTTAATGCTCGTATGTAAAATCTGATGCTGCGTGGCCTCCCCGCAGTCAAACAGCCACACCGCCTGCCGCTCCTCAAGCAGCCGCAGCGCAACCGACGTAACATTTCTCGCTTTTGCCGGCATACCGGCACCTGTCCCCAAAAACAGCAAATCCATGAAGCTTCACCTCATCCGCATTCTAGTACCTCTAGAATACATGAAAACGGGGAAAAGTTGAAGATTGGAAAGAGATTAGATGGGGAAAGACATCAGTGCTACACCATTTTTTTGAAACTTACCTGTTCTTTATTCGTATAATTACTGGCAAACAAAAACGGAGGAGGAACATCGGTGAAAGCCCTAACAAAAAAACGGACAAAAGCGATTCTGATAGACTTGGCCATCTCAAGCGCTGTGACAGCTGGAGTTGAGTATTTCCTGCGCAAAAAAGTAAAAAGCGAAGCCGTACATACGCTGATCACACCGACTATCGTCATGTGGACACTTGAGTACGCACAGCTGCGCAAAAGCGGTCAAACCGTCGGCTACAAGAAAATGGGGCTTGTCCTTGAAAATGAGGATGGTTCACAACCGGCTTCCGGGCAAATTATCAAGCGCATGGCCTACAGGGATACATTGAGTACACTTGATTACATAAAAAGCCGGAAAACGTTCGAAGCCGAAGAAGGAGCCGTCCTGCCGCATGATTGCTTTTCGGGGACAGCAGTTCGGGAAGTATAGAAAAAAACAATAAGATCGGTCCATAACCATGCGGACCGATCTTTTCACTCATGCATTCTATTATTTTTTGAAATGACAGTAAACATCCCCGTCATGTTCGGTGAATAATCTTTAAAGTCATATTTTTCATAGAACGGTCCTTTCCCCTGCGAAGCAAACAAACCCACAAACGCCTTATCCGGAGCATTCTGATTCAAGTATTCTGTCAGCATGTTCATCATTTCTTTACCAATACCGCTTTTTTGATAGTCAGGATGAACCACCAGATCTTGAATATAGAAATAGATTGCGCCATCTCCAACAATTCTGCCCATACCTATTATTCGGTCTTGATCTTTTACGGTAACCCCGAAAATAGAATTCTTTAAAGATGTTTCCGCGACTTCAAAATTCATATGCTCGGTCCAGCCCGCCGATTCGCACAGGTATTTGTATTCTTCGAGTGTCGGACAGTTTTTTTCATACGTATATTTTTTCAATATTTATCCTCCCATACATCATTAGTTCAATCAACTATGCTTCTAAATTATATTTTGCTGCTTCCGCGATAAACCCATAAAAAAGCAGTATGCTATAATTTGGTTATTCACCAACTATATTAACATACAGGGGTAACTACTATGACAAGCATACAAGATATTTTCAAACTGGATTTCGCCTATCTGGAAACCTTCACTACCCGGACAGACACCAATTGGGGAGCCATATTCTGCAACGAAAATCAGCCTTCCTATTACGATGCAAATCATGCTCATATCGATCAGGTTTGTGAGCAGCCTCAACTAGTGATAGATGAGGTCTTAGATTTCTACCAATCAAAGAAAATCATTCCGAGGTTTTATATCTACAACCTGGAAGCTCAACAGGATTTGGTCAACCTCCTGAGGATGAATCATTTTGGATTTGAAGAATTAATCAGCCCTGTTCAATTGTGGGATCAAATCATTCCGGAAAAAGAAATGGATCAGGCAGTTTCGATTGAAGTGGTCACTAAGGACAATTATTCCGAAGCATTGGACATAGAGTGCAGCATTACCGAATTTGGAGGCAAAGCAGTAAGGGAAAAGGCTTTTGAAGAAGAATATAACCATCCAAGCTTTGTACACTATATTCTCCGCTATAATGGGGAAGCCTGTGCAACAGCCTGTCTTTTCATCAGTGGTCAGCAGGCAAGGATGGAAAGCGTAGCCACTCTGAAAGAATACAGGGGCAGAGGTTTAATCGGCGAACTGATTCATTACATACAAAGAGAGGTCGCCAGACAGGGCCTGGAAAAGCTGGGTATTTCCGATTAACGAAAAAATTGAAAAAGTGTATCAGAAATATGGGTTTAAGACTGTTGCTAAACTGAAAACAGGACATGCTTTCTTGGGTGGAAGAAGTATTAAAGACATCCAAGGATAATGCATTTAGAATGCACTAGCCTCCGTATACTTTTCATCACCAAGCGCTTTCCTATAACAAGGATCAGCGCTTTTTTGCATTTCATGCAGCATCCGAAGGTTTAAGATGTTTTTTCACTTAAATCAATTACCTATTTTCCATTATTACTGTCACCACAATAGTGGATGACACATAGCATAAGACAAATAGTGTAAGTCATACAGTATGTAAAAACGAGGTGGGTGAATGAGCACTTTATTGAATTCTTTATCTACAGAGCTTAGGAGAGGAACGCTGACATTGGCCGTTTTAAGTCAATTGCGGACACCCCAGTATGGATATTCACTTGTTCAGTTATTGGAGGATTCAGGCATTACCATCGATCAAAGCACCTTATATCCATTGCTCCGCCGTTTAGAAAAACAGGAATTAGTCACGAGCAGCTGGGACACAACCGAGAGCAGGCCCCGCAAATATTACGTATTAAGCGATTACGGACTGGAAATCTTTTTGACTCTGAAACAAGAATGGCTAAAAAATACGAAAGAACTTTATCGCTTGGTAAAAGGAGAGAACGAAGATGAATGTGATTGAGGTTTATATATATGAAGTCACTCGCAGGCTGCCTGAAAAAAACCGCCAGGATATTGCCCTTGAGCTGCGGTCAACGATTGAGGATATGCTGCCTGCTGATCACACTGAAGAAGATGCCTATTCGGTTCTTGAAAAATTAGGGAATCCTGCAGCACTTGCCAGCGGATACCGGGATCAGCCAATGCACCTAATTGGACCGCGCTATTTTGATGTATATGTCTCTTTATTGAAAATGATCTTGCCTATTGCTGCTGCTATATCCCTGATTTCTGTTATCGCAGAAAATTTTATAGGGTTTCCCCGCGGAGAAACAATCATTGATGCGGTTTTAACTATAACTGGCTTTGGAATTGGGAAAATGATCGAAGTAAGTATCCACACCTTTTTCTGGCTTACTCTTGTTTTCGTGATTATTGAAAGAACAGATAAAGGAAAAGACCAGCAGCCATTATCCGCAAGTTTGAAAAAATGGACACCTGATGATCTGAGGAACATTCCTTATATCCCCAAGAAAAAAGCCATTACAAAACCCGAAATATTTGGATATTTGATGTGGACGGCGATTTGGGCAGCCCTTTACTTTCATGCCAATGAACTTCTGGGTATCTATGAAGGCGGCAATGAGGGACTCAAATTCCTAATTCCAGCCTTGAATCAAGAAGTATTGCTTCAGTATTGGCCAATCGTTCTCGTCATCATTGCCCTCGAAATAGCGTTATCTCTATACAAACTAATCATAGGACAATGGACAAAAAGAATGGCTCTCTTTACTGCTGCTCTTGAACTTATCGGAACAGTTGTATTCCTTGTCATAGTAAGTAATCCAAAGGTAATGAACCAAGAATTTATTGCGTATATGAGCCGTTTATTTAACACTACAGATTTGCAATTTCAAGCATGGCTTGTTGGAAGCGTCATAATCATCTTTCTATTTTCTGCGGCATTCAATGTGTTCAATGGATTTCGCAAGGCTAGAATTCGTTAATTAGGTGTGGGCATGATTGGCTAGAATTGTGAAGTTGTTTTATGTAAGGAACTTCCAACTTAGAAGTTCCTTTGTTTTTTAATAAAAAACTTCAACTAAATTCCTTTAGTACACATAAAAACGATACGCCAGCCATCTGGATCTTCAATCGTAACACCAGATTCTTTCCAGTAAGGATTTTCAGGTTCGACCGTTTTGTAGCCCATCGTTTTCAAATGGCTGTGTAAACGCTGAATCTCATCTTTATTAGGAATATAGAAAACAAGTAAATTATCTTTTGTTGGAGCAGGACACGGACTTCCATCTATATGCTGCGTAAATTCCAAATGGTACGATGCATCAGGAATACCAAACATCACCCCGTCATAGCCTTCATGATTTTGAAATTGCCCGATTTGTTTCAACCCTAACCCTTCTCCATAAAACCGAACGATTTCCTTTAATTTGTTTGTTGGTCTAGCTACACGAACTTGTACATAATTCATTTCAATCTCTCCTTACAATAACAATTCACCAAATGAGAAATTTCTCCTTATTTCGGCTGGTATCATAAGCTTACTTGTTTTAAGAAGGAAATGCTTCAGTTGTTTGGAGGAATGATTATACTACTTTTGATGTACTTTGGGACGTGCTCGACAAAATAAGAAGCCTATTCCATTTGGCAAAAGATTTAATTGAAAGGTGTAAACCGCTAAACATTAACGCCCAGAAACAACAAAAAAAACTCCAGATCAAAATGGAGTTCTCTCGCTTCGGAATTCCCAATAAGTTCCTTAACTAAATAACACCTTATTAACAAATTCCGTTTTAGCTTCTGTATATCTCTCACGGTCATCATTAAATTCTTGCGCTAACTGACTTTTCATTACAGCGTATTCATTTGCCAGATGTGCGTCAGTTCTTAATTTATCTCTAAATGCAAGTAGTTTTTCCCAGCGTTCTTCGCCTTTTTGCATCAACTGTAAATGTGCTACTCGTTTGTCGTTTTTCACTTTTACGAAAAACCTTCTCCACGGCTTTTTGTCTAATTTAGGAGGTACATAATGCCAATGGTGTAAAGCTAGGGTTTCCGCTATTTCTCTGATAAGTTCCAATGATGGAACAGAGGCCATTAAGTCGATAATTGGTTTGGCGGGCAAATTAGAAATTGCAGTACTGCCAATATGCTCTACTTGTTTTACATTAAAAGCTGAAAGTACATTATGAAGCTCTTCTCTTTCCCGAATACCTTTTTCCTTCCAATCAGGGTCTGGCTTAACTATCTCAATTCTTTCAAATGCCCACACTGGAATGTTGTTATGCTCATTACCATTGTCCACTAACTCTATCCCCCTCGCCTAATTTCCCACTATGAAAAGGCGATCCATTTGCTGCAGCCGCTCCCTAATTTGAAATAGTACTTACCTTGCTTCCATGCCAAAATTTGGCGTTTTCGAAGTATGCTTCTTTCATTACTTCCTTTCCTGTACGGCAAAATAATGATCTTCATCATCGGCAAAGTTGAACAGTTTTCCGGACGGTAAGTCTACAATCTCACCGACCTTCACACCTTTATTCTTTAAGTCATCATACAAACGGTCCACGTTGTCTGTAAAGAACATGAGAGAAGGAGTACCGAGATTCAATTCAGGTTCCATTTGAGCAATGAAGTCTTTATTATGTAGCACGATACTTGTTCCTCCCGCTTTAGGAGCTACTTCAATCCATCTCATGCCTTGTTTGTTATCTTCTTCTGCAATGACGGTAAAACCTATTTTTTCCACCCAAAAATTCTTCGCTTGATCTTGATCTTTAACATATACCATCACTTGACCCAGACTTTTCATCATTTTCTTCACTCCATTTAGTTAAGTTAAATGCTATTTGCCAGATAATACACTACTAATTATTAATTCGAGAAAGATGCTCATGAATCCTTCACCGATCAGAAATGAGCCGCCTCCCATTATTAAAGAAATCTCGCGATGTTTCCTTACTATTCCTTTTTAAATCTATAGCCTACGCCCCAAATGGTTTCAATCAATTTAGGCACAGATGGATCCTGCTCAATCTTCTCCCGGATTTTCCTGATGTGCACAGTGACCGTCGTAATGTCTCCAAGAGAGTCATATCCCCAGATCCTCTCGAATAGGTGTTCCTTCGTGAAGACCCTTTCAGGATGAGTCGCCATGAACACCAATAAATCGAACTCTTTTGCGGTAAATGTTTTTTCTTCATGATCGACGTATACTCTCCGGGAATCGAGATCCACCCTCAAGTTTTTAATCTCAATTTCATTTTTCAGGGAATCCCGCTTGATTAACCGGTCATATCTTGAAGTATGCGCTTTTACTCGAGCAACCAGTTCACTTGGTGTGAAGGGCTTTACAATATAATCATCTGCCCCGCGGTCGAAGCCCCTGATTTTATCAATGTCTTCTTTTCTGGCGGTCACCATGAGAATCGGAATATCCAGAAGGTCCCGAAGTTTTTTGCATAACTCGAGCCCATCCATCCCCGGCAGCATTAAATCAAGCAATATGAGATTGTACGAATGAGTCCTTGCCATACGCAGCCCTTCCTCCCCGTTCAAAGCGATATCGCTGTCAAATCCATTCACTTCTAAATAATCCCTTTCCAGTTCAGCAATATCCGTCTCGTCTTCAATTATCAATATTTTCTTCACGCTGATTCACCTTTTTCAGTGTAAAATAAATACTCGTTCCCACTCCCGGTTCACTCTCTGCCCAAATTTCCCCTCCGTGTTTTTCAATGATTTTCTTTGCTATAGACAGTCCCAGACCGGTGCCCCCAGTAGAAGAATTTCTCGATTCATCTGTCCGGTAGAAGCTGTCAAAAATATGGTCAATATCCTTTTTCCGGATACCGCTCCCATTATCTTTGATTTCGACCTGAACTTCCTTGTCCTTTCCAATCAGGATGATCTGAATGTTTTTCACAGATTTATCCATATACTTCAGACTGTTTTGACTGATATTCATGACGACCCTGTTTAATTTTTCCCTGTCCGCTTCCACGATATAAGATTGAAGAGGATCATAGATCAGAACCGCTTTCCCCTGTTCCTGTTCAAGAGTTAACGAAAGTTCCTCAATGAAATCATGAAAATAATCGTCCAGTTTAACGTTTTCAAACGCAAATGGAATTTCTTCAAGGTCCAGCTTGGAATAGAGAAACAGTTCATCAATGAGAACATCCATCTCATGAGCGTTTTTTTCAATTTTGGAAAGATAGCGGTTCAGTTTCTCTGGAGTGCCCGCCACTCCATCCTGAATACCGCTCACATAACCCTTTATCGAGGTTAAGGGAGTCTTTAGATCATGCGAAATGCTGGCTATGAGCTCCTGTCTGCTCAGCTCGTACTGTTGTTGAACCGCTGCCGCTTTCTTTAGTTTCAACCGCATGTCTTCAAAGGTATTGGACAGCTGCCCCAATTCATGCTTCCGATCTGAAGCACAGCTGTGATCAAGATCGCCTTCACTGATCTTTTTAGCCGTCTCGGATAATCTCTCAATTGGATTAAGGATACTCCTGGAAATAGAATAGGTCAGAATGCCACTGGTGATGGCCAGTATCACAATCATTGCTGCGAAACGAAAGGTTTGAAAGACTTGCATGTCCTCCCCTTCCGGCTTTCTTCCGAGCACATAAAAAAACAAATACCCGGCAGCGAGTTCGACAATGATTAAAGCAAGAATCGGGATGACAACCATACCGATATTAGATAATATCAGTCTTTTCTTTATGGACACCTCCACGTCACCTCCTCTTTCACACTCATATTTTCAGTGTAAGTATCGGTAAAGCCGGACGCTGCTCCACTTTCACAAAATTGGACTGTCCGGCACCGTTTATATGATTTAGTTATTTCCTTTTGCTGTCATAAAACGATCAAACTTAATAAATCCTACGAAAATGAACAGTGATCCAAATATATTGCACATAACCCTGAACCAATGCACAATCTTAAATTCCTTCACCGTTTGCTTTAGAAATTCTGCAGAATGAACGTCAGCACCTTCAATAAACATAATCTCATTCCGCGGCCACTCAAAAAGAATGGAAGCTGCCCCTTCTAATAGGATTGCCAGCAGGCTGAAGAGTACCCACTTTCTTGCCGGTTTCACTCTCCACACAAAAATCCCTGCCAGAACACCAGTCAGAATACTCGCAAACCCCAATGGAGGAAAATAAGTATGGGGACTAGCGACTTCCATCCAATCCATCGTTGATTCCAATGTTTCCGGTACGTTATGAAAAATATTCGGATAGACCATAAACGTATTAAGCAAGATGCCCCCCAACATGATCCACTGAATCCAAAGGTGAGATAAAACCGAGTAATAACCTGATTTTTTTGCCATGCGAAAAACTCCTTTTCAATCAATAGTTTTCGTCGCCTTATCGGCTGACTAGAACTCATTGTAAGGAACAATTCGAAATGATTTCTTATGTAGTTATTAAATAATTCTTAAATGCATAAATGATAAAATGCAATGATGGTTCACCTTCTACTACAGTTCCAAAGAAATATTTCGATTCTATTTTCACCTGCTGCTGAATTTCAGGAATACCTTGTGACCAGCCAAAAACAATCCAGGCTTTAGAGCGTCCAGCATTCGTGCTGCTCCAAGCAAAGCAAAAAGGATCTGGAAGCTTACTTTCAGATCCTGTCCATATTTAAGCTTTGAATTCCTTTGTTTTCAAATCAAAACCTTATGTATTTATCAGTTAGTTCTACCTAATTATTCATTCGTTTGTTAACTTCAATCGTAATGAACTCCGGCAAATAATTGGGAGTACATCCCTTAGATACCATTTCATCTTTGTAAAGACCCGTTTTCTCACCAAGTTTAATACAACGTGCTCGATACTTTTCATCATAAATGCCTATCCAGCCTGCGGTGAAATTCATAGCCCATTGAACTTCCGGCTCTTCCTGCGCAATAGCAGCTTCTATTGCAGATAGTAACTCTGCAGTGTTATCAGGCGGTGTCTGTCCAGTCCATCTCAATCGCGCTTGATAATACCAGAAAGCTCGCCTTTGAAGAGCAGAAGGACTATTTACCCATGACTCCATCAATGCAATGTTCTTCTTGTCTTTAGTGAGCTGATTGGCCATTAACCAATCCATTAAGTTATTTCTCTCATCAAAGGTGTGAATCTGCATATCCTTATCAAGCTTATTTAACACATCTTGCGAAAGAAGTTTTTTGTCCATAAGTAAGATTGCCAATAGTCTGGGCAAAAACTCTCCGGTTGCCCAAAGTTCCATAGCTAGTTCGTGATCTTTTTTAATGTCCTTCGCGATTTTTCGCAAGTCGCCTAGCTTAGTTTTAGTATTGATTTGAGAGAGAATGTTTTCTGCTTTTGATGAGCGTTTTAATTCTGTATCTTTTTTTTCATTCATTATATACAACTCCTTTATTAAAGCAATGTTTCATAATATGTCCTTTACGTGATCGATCAAGAACTTAAAGTCATTAAAAAACTTATTACAGGATGTAGCTCCAAAGTTTACCTTTTTTAATATAGTAGCATTTATAGGATTAACCTCTCTAATGTAGTAATAACATTTACATACTTATAATTGGATAAAAATTTTTCAATTTCTGAAAGTAACAAACAAGATTAATTAAAGTTCCATCAATTATTGTTGTAAATACATGGTACTATTAGAAATAACTATCATACATTGAAGCTGAAAAGGAGTGTTACTAGTGGAGCGGTTAGTCTTCTTTTATAAAAAGTGTATAGTCGTAGTCATTTCTGCTATGATGTATACTTTCTATGCTTATACAGAAGGTTTTACAAATGTTGAATTGAATCCATCTATTTTGTTTTCAAGTATCATTTTCTTTTCCATCTGCATAATTGGCTGTACAGCCTATGGGCTTCCAATTTCCGTCCTTGCAGAGCTTATTACTAAGAAGATATCTTATAATTTTGTACGCGCTTTTACTTCGGGAATCCTACATTTGTTAGGAGGGTTTTTGTTTTACTTTATCAGTGAAGATCTTACGTACTACTCTGTTCAGTGCTCAATCGTGTTTTTTCTAACAGACGAAGGGTTGAGAGTGCTTGAAAAAAGATATTCGCACATTTGTTTGAAGGGTTGGGATTAAGTATTCTTATTCATATTTTGGACGTTTTGCATAAAAAACGGCCAAACTGCAGAAGATACAACATACCTTATACTAACTCATTAATTTTTTTAATTCCGTCAAAACAAAATTTTCACGGTGTATCCATACGTTCTGCTCACATTGTTTTAAAATCATTTGGTTTTGTTCCATCGCATCTTCAAGCTTTACCCATTTAGGCGTATATTCTTGTTCAGACTCGTAATCATCTAACTGTTGTACAACGACCTTCTCGTCTGTTAATTCACAAAGATAATAATGTGAAGTCATTTGAAAGATAGCATCATTATCATAGTCATCTAAAAGTCTTTCAATGACAATGCCCATTTTGTCTCCAACTAAACCGTTGAGATAGCCTGTCTCTTCTGCGACCTCACGCATTAGAGCTTCTGCATGACTTTCATTCTTATCTACTCCACCACCTGGAAATTTATAGTCTCCAAGATTTGAATGAACCATAAGGATCTTATTGTTTTGAATAATTACAGCCCTGACCGCTTCTCTGTTGTTTATCCTAACTTTTTTATCATCAATCTCCTGAATTCCTAACATTTCATTAAAAATGATAATCCCTCCATCCTGTAAAAGTGAAATACGTCTCTTAGTAAGAATCCTTTTGGAGGAACCACTCTGGTTGGACCCTCCTGAACTGCCCCCGATTGTTGAAGATTAAACTCTTTCAATCCCTTCTCCGGAAACAACAAAGTGAGGGCTTTTCTCTTTTGAACTAAAAAACCTCCAATGCTCACTATCCTCATCGTCTTCTGAACTATCTGGAAATACTTCTAACTTATAACCATTTGATAAAATAACTGTAAATCCCCCGAAATCATCTACTGCAATTTCTTCTACGATTATTTGTTCATTATCATTGATAAAAGATTTTATCCGTTCATCAAAGCGATTGTTCCCTTGAATGTCCCAATCGAAATCTTCGATAAGGCCGTCCCACTTCGAGTTTGGAGAATAGAAATCGCGAGCAGCTATAACAATTTTGTTATCGAATGTAATCCGCCATGAACATTGTACATGTAATGCATATTCTGCTGTTTCTTCTATCTGACCTCTCCTCATAATTTGAACCATTTCACCAAACCCCAGCCAAAATAGGTTGGAGGCCCTTCCTGCATACTGTAATTTCAAACCTATTGTTTTTCCTAGTTCCATTTCTATTGCTGTACGCATTCATACTCTCCTTGTTCTATATATAGCACAAATATACTTTACTGTAATGAACACCTTTAGAAGAATAACATCTGTCCTTTAGTAATTTTGAGGAATAAATATCACCCTACATTTTGAACCCAAATTTTCTTTTACCTTTTCAGTAAGGTTTTGCCCGATTGCATTATGTTTATTAGCTGGTATTTTTTTATATTGATCAATCCACTCAAATAAGTCATTCTTAAGATCATCCTGCAATGAAAATTCATCAATATCAAGATTCCATCCACATGTGGTGCACCAAATTGGATCAGCCACATTGTCCGCTTCAAGTTTATATGAATTCGTCAATTTGCATTTACAAACATTTTTCAACATCAAAAGCCAGCTCCCAAAAATGAAGTGTTTTATCTATTTTTAATTTTCTCATATCCAATTCCTCAAGATGAAAGAACTAGAACATTGTTTAGCTGACAACTTCCATAGTTCTATATGATTTAACTGTTTTGCTTGATGAGTTTACACAGATAACCAACTATGTATTCTCTTCTTGTTAGTTCTTTGAGATCCTGATTCTCAGATAAATTATCTATTCCCTTTGAAATTACATTCCATAGTTCTGTATTCTCATATTCTTTATAAGGATGTTCCATAGTATCTCCTCTTTTGCAATTACTCTGTGCAGCAAATGAACAGGATTGATTAATAATGGATCGTCGGGTACGTTAAATATCGCTGCTATTCGTATCAAGTGAGTAATCACCCGATATGTAGTTTGAGATTTTTCCAGGCGAATTAAATCGATTACTTTTAGTAAATACCGTAATTCCGACCTCTTCCACATCGACAAATGTCTCAACTTTATTTATATCAACATTACTAAAGAAAACCCTGGGTTGTTTATTCCATTTTCTTGAGGGTATTAATTCCTGCTCTACTAAACTTGTGCCATGAAAAATAAAGACACTAAGTCCATTACTGACTAATTCTGATGCTAATTCACCTAAAAGTTCCACTTTATTTTGAGATTCAACTTTGATAATAGCCCCATCTGCAGAAAACTCAAAAAAAGGAATATTATTCTCAATTAAAGTCTCTTTTTCATATCCAAAAATTATTGATTCGAAAACAAAGAAAATTGGGAAACTGAACATTTTTTGTACTAGGGTTATGATAAAATCATCCGACATTTCAGTAACTCCAATTGTTACTGATACAAATGTATTTTTGGGAAAATCATAACTATTTACTATACTTTGATGTGAATATTGCACAAAATATTCTTTTTTCAGTTTAACCCCTCCTTCTTGAGTCTAACTAAAAACATCAGATACTTTAAGTGTAATGGTTTCTGTCGCTTTTGTACTCACATAATTTAAAGGAATGAAAGAAAAGGTACCTGATTTACCCTATAAACAAAAAAAATTCACCGGTGAGTTCAACAAAATGTTAGTCGCCACCAATGTGAATTTCACTTATTTCACTTTTAGAAATAACATCAATAAAAGCTTCGTATTCTGCGAGGTAAAATACAGGAATAAAAACCTTGTAATTAATCAGGTCTGATATGAGATTGGATAATCTCTCTCCTGAAAAGTTTTCATCTGTAAGGTAATAATCACTTAATTTCCTAAGTTCCAAGTAACTGCGCCAGGTTTTTTTAGAATGAAAAATCTCACTATGGAGCTCTTCTGAGACTTCAAATATAGTCTTTAGTCTACATCCGTCACGATTATATAGAACCACATCAAATCCCATACATTATCACCTTGTTTTCTTGGTTAATCCTGTTAAATCTTTGTTTTCTTCATAAAGAATTCAATAAAAGAAGCGATTATCCCTTGTTGGAAAAAATCGCTTCCGATAATAATAAATTATTTTTTCTTTCTTATTAAGTCGATCAAATAGTATGTTTGTGAGATCAAAAAAGAAATTAAAATGATTATTATAAGACCTACTGTATAGACTGCCTCTTCCGCAGAATTACGCCGGCCATAAATATTGAACCAAATATCATGTAAAGTGCAAAAACTACCATGATCGTTAAAAAGAAAATACTAATATACTTTGACATAGTACCTCTCCTGTCCTATGCAGAAGTTTTCATCGTTTAATTATAATGGGACAGCGTTTTAGGACAAACGCCTTGAATGTTGCTGCAAGTTACTGCATTCGAACCTTCTTAACCAAATATCCACTGGTATCCAATATAAATGGCAATTAATCCAAAGACTATAAATCCACCAACAGTAGGGCTGCCGTAAACCGTACGGTTCCAGCCATCAAATGTGTTAATTTTGCTTTTTTCTTTATCATCTTTTTTCATTCTAAAATCCCCCTATAAGCAATCTACCTCTTACGAGTATTGTGACGATTATTTTCTCAGAAAAATTTCTTCCTTTTCACCGTTCCATTCCACAAAAATGATTGCTGAAGTTGTTTTTATGACATTTATATTATTTAAATCGCTGCCCTTTAAATGTCCTTTTTCATCTAATTCTATTCCGCTGCCACCAAATCCTCCGGCATTAGTGTCGACCTCATAGGAGATATTACCTGCAGAATCTAGATCATTGCCCTTGAATAGGAGGTTTACATATTGATCTACAATATTGTTATCATTATGAATTATCTTTAATTCAGCTTCCCAGTTGTCTGATTCCCCAGTGAAAACAGTCGTATTTGGAGAACAGGCAGCTAATAAGAAAATCATCAGTGCAGTCATTACTTTTGTAATCACACGCAACACAAGCATACCCCCTTTAAAGATGCACCATTAATGTATATACGGTAGTTCAATCTTTAAGTTTCACTATTCAGATAATTTTTCAATTGACAATGCCTTATTGCGTTAAAAGAAAAGGTAAACCATGTTTGCTGCAAATACTTGAGCTTGTAAAATAAAATCTGCTTGTTTCTTAATCTAGATAAACAAGGATAATTTACTGGTCTAATGTCTAATGAAGAAATTTATTGAATATATATATACATTGATTGGGGGAAAACTATATGCGGCAATTAACTGGGGCAGTTTACATATCGTTTGGAATTTTATTTTACATTATAGGTGTACCAGACGACTTAAGCTGGATTACATTCTTTTTCATTCTAATAGGATTAATATATTTGTTCCTAGATTTTAGGGATTTTGTAAAAAAGAAATTGGAAGGTGGATAATTCCTAATGGGAGTTAATCCAAATGGAGGAGGTTAAAGATGAACAGTGATATAATATTTGCTCTTTTTCCGATCATAACTATTTTGTTTTATATAGCTCCCTTTGTATTTGTTATTTGGTTTCTCTTAAAATTTCTAAAAATACAACAAGAAAAAAATCAGATTTTAAGAAAGATTTCGGATAAATTGGATAACGACTGAAAGAGTAGACTGCTCTTTCTTTTTTTATTTCCCTCTAAATTATTCGTATTCAATGATTGCCCCGAATGGTTAAAAAGATTATTATTTGGGATACAAACATCAAGGGAAGAACTCAAAATCGCTTAAAGTATTAATTTAAAAAACTTTTGAAATAAACATTATTAATAATATCGTTGTCATTTTGAATAAGGTCAAGGAGTGTTGAAATTGTTTCAAAAAGTTGAAGTCCATAATTGGATTATAGAAGTGGATGTTGACGCAACTAAAAAGCAATACAATAATAATTGGATATTATGCCAATGCTTAGATTGTTTAAACTTTTATGAAGTTATGAAATCATCATCTAATTTAGAGTTGAAATTTCTAAATAGTCTAGGTATTACTCCTTCTAAGTGTGTTCACTTATCTGAGTTTGGGCCTAATGAAAAGGGTCTTCACTTATACAGCGGGTGCTACCATATCGTCGGCAGAATCATCGAGGGAATACCTGTGAACACCAACAGTTGGAATGATATCAATGTATCTAAAATAGGTCATTTCACTTTTGTTCTTTCAAACGATCTACATTTTGTTCCTAATGGATTTGCAAGTCCCACTCTTCAGATCGATTTTGATATAGAAATACCTTGGGTTCTTAAAGAATCGCAATGATTTCGTGCAGCAAACCTTTATCATTGGATTCCCCGGATCAGTCTTCTGCAACTGCTTAACACTTTTATATGAGATAACTAATCAGAAATTAATCCTGTTTAGTCATACTGCTTTAACAATTATCCTACCATTTCCAGCAATAGTAATCTTGCTTTTTCAAAACTCATAAGTTCTTTATGAAAATCTGGATATTTGCTGACCGATTCCTCTAAAAAGGAGTATTGAGGGTATAAAGAGAAGAAATCTTTATCAAGAAAACCCCTTTGAAATTCAGGAATTTTCTTATTGTCTAATACATAAGAAAAACTGCCTGCTATTACCATAATAAATTCATTAAAATCCCCAGTAAAACATTCTTCAGAAAGCTGTTCCTTGAAATCTTCTTCAATTTCTCCTATATCATCAGGGAACTCATTTCTTAGTTCCGTATCGAAAAGAATTTTTAGTTTATTGATTAGTTCTTTTCTCATTAATTAGCTCCTTGCCATTTAGCTGTGTTCTTACGTTAAACTGCTCTATTCCTAGTAAGAAAAAGCGTATTATTTTGCTGCAATTATTTAATAAAGAGTTTATTTTAAACGTCAATACTGTCTATATAAGGATTTGCATACAAATCAAAATCAAATTCAGCTTTTATACGATTTGCGAATTCAATTTGTTCAATATCAAGATATAAACCAGGTGTGTCCCCATTTTCCATAACAATTACGATAAATATTTTACATTCCAGCTTATACTTCGCTTCTAACTGGTTAATTATAGAGGTTTTATTTTTTAATGGTTCTAAAATCTGATCCATTTGTTCCTTTACATCATATGATTCTTGATAGTCCGTACCCAATTCCCAGGCTGTTTCTTTTCGAAAAATGGTTTTCATTGAAATACCTTTTTGTTTAAAAGACCTTTCAATGACATCACCCTTTTTATAGGATTCGGTTGGTACAACCCCCAATGATTCAGTCACGTAAGCTATAGGAAACTCATCTCCAAACAAGCTAAAACAAACCTTTACTTTGGTCATATCCAATTACAATTTCCCTTCTAATTAGTTCGCACTCTTCTAAATTACTTATATATTAATTTTCAACATCCTGCCCATTACTTAATAAAATGGACGATCACTATGTTGTTTCTAGGAATAGCACATTTTATCCTATTTGAATATTTTCCAAAAATTACCTTTATCTTTCTTTTCTCTTAACTCAATTAATCCAAACTTGTTATAGAATAAATCATCTTTATCATATCTCGAATCATCAGATAATTGTATTTTCGTTATTGGTGTGTTTTGTCCAATACTGAATGTTTCTCCGTTTTTAATAGTAGGTCTTTCAACCAAATTATATAAATTAAAATGATTAATAAGATTAGCTGCATCTCGAGATGCCAAATTAGAAGTAATAATTACGTCAGGAAGACCAAAAAATTGCATCCCACAAGAATAAAATAAATCATTATCTCCAACTAGATTTACAAAATGAGAATATATAAGAGAAAATTCATGATTATTTTGTAGTTCTAACCAAATCTCTTTTGAAAGAGCCACTCCTGAATTTTCGATCTTAACAGCAATTCCTCCTGCTTTGAGTAACCCAGCACCTACATCAATTACATTTATAACATCCTCAATATCCCTTACATCCGTTATTACATATAGAGTGTGGGTGTGGTTATTGATCTTGGCTAATAAATCTTTTGATAGAGATTCTCTGCTAGCATTATTAAACGCATTACAAAGGTTATGATCATACTCATAAACTTCAACCTGATATCCCGTACTTGTTTGAGAATTAAGAATCATATCCCCAGCCATTAAAAACCCATCACTTTTGGAAGCAATGGCTTGAATTATTTCAGTTCGACTCTTCCAGTTTCCAGGAATTCCAATGATAAGTTGGGTATGCTCCACCTCAATCTCCTCCAATTGTTGATCGATTCTAATCACTAATAGATAAGGTCCTCCGGATAACCTTCTATTGGGTCATTAATTATTATCCAATCCTCTTCAGCAATACCCATTTCATCAAAATACTCCTTTGCTGCTTCTAATTCTTCAAAATGAGTGTCAGCAAAGCAAGAAACATTATTTACTGTATTATACAGAAAAACTGAAATGCCCTCAGTTGATGCAAAAACCATAATCTTCTTAATTTCGGATTCCTTTTCTTTAATAAATGCATATTTCCTCATTTGAAGCCCCCGGACGTTGAAGTTCCTATTCCATTTCACTTGTATATTTTTCTGGGAGTAATTCCATTACATTGCACTTCACTAATTTATCATTATAAGAAATAATGACATCTGTGTTTTTTCCATAATCGCTTATTAATTCCCGGCACATACCACAGGGAGCAACTACCCAACATTTTTCTATATCTTCATGTGGATGAGGGTGAGCTACTGCTACAATTGTTTCAAATTCGTGGTCTCCTTCAGAGATAGACTTACCAATGGCCATCGCTTCTCCGCATACTGTTATTCTCCCCACATTCGCTTCTACGTGAACCGCAGAAAAAACATTGCCTTTTATTGTTCTGACTGCTGCACCAATATGATGTCGTCCATATCTATAATTCTTTTCTATTACTTCTTCTGCTTGTTTAATCAGTTCATAGTCTTTATCGTCTAAAGGTCTTACTTTTAACATAATGATTCTCCCCTTTGGTTAATCCGCTTTTATCTTTTTATTTAAAGTTTTATCTTACGTAACGGAATAACTTATATTTTCATTTCAACAAAATTGTCCAGTACCCGTACCTGCTTCCTTCAACAATTATTTTCAATAAAAGAAACGTCAATCCTTTCCTGAATTGACGCCCTCTATTGATGAATATTCTACTTCCAAGTGGTTGTACTTGTTTGAAGCTGCTTACTTCCAGACAGTTGTTCAATTATCCGTGATAATTCTGAATGGAATTTTACTGATTTTAAATCACTAATAAATTGAATCCCTTTAATCTTATCTACTTCATTAATAATGGGAATTCCACTAGCGGCATTTGCGAAATAAAAGTAGCCCTGCCATTTGATATCTCCAAAATAAAAGGATCCATTATAAATCTCAATGAGATCACCAACATCTATTCCAATCTCTTCTTTTACTTCTCGCCTCGCACATTCCAAAGGCGTTTCACCTGCTTCTTGTTTTCCCCCTGGGAAGTTCCAGTCATCCGCTCTGTCCTGAACAACTAATATATCATTTCTTGTATCTTTAATAATTACACGAGAAAAAGCTGGTTCCAAAATC
This sequence comes from Metabacillus sp. cB07, assembly GCF_016839225.1. Classification (NCBI taxonomy): domain Bacteria; kingdom Bacillati; phylum Bacillota; class Bacilli; order Caryophanales; family Bacillaceae; genus Metabacillus; species Metabacillus sp. cB07. The sequence goes on from NZ_CP069296.1 coordinate 2,683,866, forward strand.
CATTCCTCCGAGACAAAAAATTCTACAATTAAATTAACTCTTTCACAAATAGCACTCTATCTTGATTTTGTCCATCATAGTTAGTATTAATGGAAAGGCCATTAAGTGTTTTATCTCCCTTTTCAATTTGAAAACCCATCTTGGTATGATAGGCAACAGAAACCTTGTTGACAGGGGAAGTTACACAACGGACAATTGTGCGGCCATTCTTTCTGGCTTCAATAAAAAATTCATTGTATAATTTTTTTCCGATGCTATCCTTTCTATAATCAGGATGAACTCCTGCAAAGTGAATATATGCCTCATTAGAATGAGTTTGAGAAAGAAAACCTATTAGGAATCCTATAATCTCCCCTTCTCTTTCAGCAACGAAACTTGTCCTTGTGAAATGGTCAAAGAATAGTTTTGGCAGCATATCAGACATATGCCTGCCGCCCCACCATTCATCAATAAGCGGAGAAATTGCATAGTAGTCTCTGCCTTCCACTTGACGTATTTTCATCGTTATTACCCCTTTTTATTTTACGATATATTATTAATTCTCATAGGTGCTCCTCTTGATCTATAAATAAGAAGGGGAAACCCTTTGTTGCCGGACGCCTCCAATTGATAAAGATTAAGGAATTTAAAAATCAACTTCCTCTAAGAATTTTATCGTGATTTTTTCTATCTGATGCGGAGTTAAATTGTTTACATCTACCACTTTGGTATTAAATTGCTTAAACCACTCTTTTTCAAAGCTAATTATTTTCATGTTCTGCTCAAACGAGCTTCTTCCTCTTGTTTTGTCGCTCTGTTTTCGTCTGCGCAGCGTTTCTTCATTTGCATCTAAATATAAAATATAGTCAGATCGGCATCTGCGTAGTTCATGAAGTTCATGTTGAAGGTCGTTTTCTACATCCCAGTCATATCCATTTGCCAGAGGGAAATGTAATGTATAAAATTCGATATCTTCTGGACCCCTATCAAATATCACCTTTCCATCAGGCAAATGATGAAAACGCTCAATTTCTGAAGCGATAAATATCCGCTGGTTTTCAACGAAGCCTTCTCTCGCACTAATGTCGAGATTCATATTCTTTCTTTTTACAAGGTTTGGGTATGGATTTTCATATGAGAAAAATACATCACTCATGATTGTCTCTAGTTTTTTCGCTAGAGTTGTTTTTCCTCCAGCCATGCCACCCTGTATTGATAAAACCTTTTTCAACTTTTTCACCCTTCTCTGGTTAAGGCGCTACAAGCTCCACTTTTATTCGATCCGGATCCTCAAAATACACGGCATAATGTTCATTTCCACCTGCAAATGGATGTTTATCCGGATAAAGGATATGAATGCCTCTGGACTTTAATTTATTTGTCATTTCATCTACGTGCTCTCGTGAATTCGAATGAAAGGCCAGATGGTTCAGGCCAACTCGACATCGATTATAAGAGACATCCATATATCGTTCCTGTGTTTGAACGAAGACAAGATATGTATCTTCAATCTTCCAGCTCTGTCCCTGATCCCATTCTTGATACTTGCTGTAACCCAGCTCTTCAAGAAACCACCCCCAGAATTCAATGGATCTTTTTAGATCAGATACATATATCTCAATGTGGTGAATGAATCCTTTTGACAAAATACCCCGCTCCAATCATCTAATGTTACTTGAACACCTATTAGATGCAATTAATTAATTCCTTATTTACTGCCCAATAATGATGTTCGTGAATGAGCAATTGTTATATATACCTCCTTGGTACAAGGCTTGATGCAACTATTAAGACGAAATATCCAGTACCAATTATTTCAAATGACGTTAAACTTAACAATCTATTTTTCATAAAAACCTGCATTCTATCTAATAAAAAGAGCAAATCTCCTTCTTGCTGAAATGCACCCGTTGAATAAAAAGATACAACTAAATTCAAAATTATGCAGTTTTCCGTTTTTTGTTTATAATCCTAACTTTATAGTTTTGAATAAAAGGAATGAAAGAAACCACAATGCATATAGCAATCAAACAATAAGTCAACATGGCTATGTCAGATCCATATAAGTAAATTGTTCTCCACGGAGAATCAAAAACAAATACAAGTGTAGGTATAATAGATATACCAACTACAAAGTATAAGGTACCTATTATTTTGTTTCTTAAGGAAATTATCTTTTGTTTTTTCAAGTGGAACACAAACAATAATGAGAGAAATAGAACAACAAAAATGGATATTAATGTTAACCATTGCAATTTATAATCTACTGAGATGGTCTCAGGAGCTATATTTTCTTCAATGATGTTTCTAATCCCTTCTTTTATATAAGTCGTGTGCATCACTTCTGAAACATTATTCTTATTGGTTAATAAGATGAAACCATACTGTTTACTTGGATGAATAAACAGTTCTGCTCGTGAGTCCGGTGTTTCCCCGCCATGAAAAAGATACGAATCATTTTCTTCTGTAGAGATTCTCCAGCCTAACCCATAATATAAATCTGCTTTTCTATGGACTTGAGGGGAGGTGTATTCCATAAAATACTCCTGATCTATGACTTTCTGTTTACCAAGAATGAACTCTATGAATTTAATCATGTCAGAAGAAGTTGAGGCTATATAGCCATATGGTGCACCACTATCATCGAAGTTGTTATCACTTTTTACAGGTGTTCCGAACCATGCTTGGTATCCTGGTTTGTATCCTAATTTGTGTGCCCTTTTATAATCAGACACTGTATTATCCATCCCTATCTCAGTAAAAATCTCATTTTCCATATACTGCGCAAAAGAAATTTCACTTACTTCTTCAATTATCCTGCCTAATAAGATGTAGTTTGCTGCACTATACTGATGAATCTTCCCCGGTTCACTATTAAGTTTTACTCCACTCAGCATCTCTGTTGCTTTTGTTATTGAATCTTTTCCTCTTAACTTTAGGTCAGCAACTTTCAATCCATCATAAGAGGAAATGCCGCTTGTATGTGACAATAATTGTCTTACAGTTATCTCATTCTTAAAGTTCTCCTTATCGTATTTAAATGAAGATAGATATGTATAAATGGAAGCATCTAAATTTATCTTCCTTTCTTGAACAAGCTTCATAATTGCTAAACTAGTCAGGGGTTTGCTTATTGAGCCAATCGTAAAGAGCGTGTCATTCTTAATACTCTTTCCATCACTCTGTACTCCCCAATTCTCATGAAAGATAACATTACCTTCCTGAATGATTGCTAACGAAGCACCTGGAATTTGATACTCTTTTAATGACTCATCCATAAATTGCTGGATTTGTTTTCTTTGGTCGTTTTCTTGAGCTATTATTTCAGATGGAAATAATATGAACATCATAGTGAGCACTAGGAATATCCTCAACCTTTTCATCGTTTCACTTCCCTAATTATTCTTGAGATACTTAACAATAATTGTCTCCAACAACTCATACGATCGGTCTATATCAAATTCTCTGTCCATAATTTTTTGAAGGGCTAATCCGTCGAAACAAGCTAGAAGCAGACTGGCCATTTCCTCTGCTTCTTCTCCAAACATCATATTTAAAGGTTCTGATAAACTCTGTCTTCCATTTTTCAATAGCTGGGCTGCTTCTATTTGAATCTCTTTATTCTGAAGTCCAATGGAGTAAATCTCATATCGAAAGCGATACCAATCCGGGTCTTTCTCAGCTCTGCATTTTATTTCTTGTAATACATCATGAAAGTGGATGTCTTGTTTTGTTTTTTCAGCATACTGTCTATGGTACTCTTCTTGTAAGTTGTGTTGTACGGACAGGAGAAGTTCCTCTTTATTTTTAAAATAATAGTGGATTAACCCTGGCGTGATGCTTGCTTCAGATGCAATGTCTTTTATTGAAGCGTTTTCATATCCTTTCTGAGCAAATACTCGATAAGCTGCATTTATTATTAGTTTTCGTTTATCCTGCTTTACCATATAATCCTCCAATTTTTTTGGTCAACCAACCAAATTGTAATATGTTACCTATTTTAGGTCAACTTTTTTCTTCATGCTCACTTTCTTCAATATAAAAAAAGCATTTCTTCTTTTGGAGAAATGCACCCAATTCTTGGACAACAATACAAATTAGCTTAACTCAAATGGAGATCCACACCATACTTTTGAAGCCCTAATTTCTCGGCTATTGATTGTGATGAGAAAATATCCCACGCTGTACTATAAAGTGGTTTTAACTTTTCTTTCTTAACTTCAATCGCCCAAGCTATAACATTTTCTGTTCCATAGCCTTTCCCTTTATAGCCATATAAAGTTTCCACACTTGCCTCTGCTGCTATTGTACTTTTTCTTGCACAACAGCATATTGAAACAGCATTGCCGTCTTCTATAATAGCAAAGCAGGGTTGTCTCCATTCTAATTCCTCAAATATATTTGGGAACTTTTTTTAAAGTAAGTCCTTGTTTTTTATCGTTATTTTTACAGCGTTTGACTTCTTATTAAAATTTTCTGGAAAGACATATGCAGGACCCATCCAAATACTACTTATTAATTTTATTTCATTCATAATTTCAATTAATTTTCTAAGGTCAACATTATCTCCGCTATTAATTACTTCTATCACTTTATTCATTTTTAAATTCGGGAAATTTTTATGAAATCTTACGACATTTCCTTCACTAGTGTGACCAAGGAAAAATAGTGGTGCATCAATATTAAGCGGTTCATTTAGTTCTGTCATTCTCCCTGAACTGTCGTACTTAAATAATACATTTGCCTATATTTCCATCAGTTGAACATCTTTTGTCAAGTTTTATCTACTCCTTTGTGAAAATATAATACTCTAATTAAATATCTAATTGATCTTATAATACTAAACCCATTACACAGCTACATTAGCCATTCCACAAAAGAATACATTCCTAAAACAGCAAAGAGAATAGTCCCTACTAAGACTGTAAGACAGCCGACAACAAGCAGTTTATCAAACACTGAATCCTCAGGATCCTCGAGCAGCTTTTCAGTTACTTTTCTTTGTACAGGTGAGAAATTTTCACTGAATTTCAGATCATTTAATATTTCTTTATCGCCTTTAAACTTTAAAGCTCTTACAATCTGAAAAGGATTATTCCCCATCGATTTTTCGAATTCGATACAGGCATGCTCCATCTCAGGTGTCTTATTCTGTTCCAAATACCAGTATCTGCCCGCCATCGACGGGTACTTTAATGCATAGTAAATATCCCCTAATTTTCTGCGGAGCTCTATTTCATCAGGATACGTTGCAATCAATCCATGCAGTCTGTCCCTGGCTTTCCCTAAATCGTTTTTCTTAATATCCTCTTCGATTTTTAATAGCGTTTTATTTGGCACTTTTTCTATTGGAAACACCTCTATTGCTTCTAAATGTAGCTGCCGTTGGAACTAAAACAGACTTTAAACACCGAATCTTTTAAACTAGGAAGGAAAATATTCCATCGCCTCCACGCAATGTGCATACCCATTTTTCTTATAATACCCAATCGAATCATCACTTGGCCAAACAATGACAAATTCACACTTGTTTTCTTTAATCCACTGATTAATCGAGCTTAGCATCCTGCTTCCAATCCCTTTGTTTCTATATTCCGGAATGGTGTACACGTTTGTCATGAACGCAAAGGGATAGGTTATTCTTCCAGGCCGGGGTACTTTTTCAATTAGTTCTATGTATATGTGTGATACTAGTTTTTCATTTTCTTCAGCAACCCAGATCATCCACCGGTCACCCTTAATAGCGTACTCCAAAAAGATTCGGCATTCTTTTTCGAAGTCTGGAAAAGATGAGTTTGCCTTGCTCTCATCATGTTCAATCGTGACATCCCATCTCATTTTTATTAATTGGTCAATATCCTTTTCTTCAGCAAACCTTAGTTTCAAATGAAGTTCCTCTCCTGTCTTCTAAACTTAGTTTCTCACTTTTCCCAAACACCTCATCACCGTATCGCCGAATGACCTGATGTCCTGTAAGTAATCATATCCCTCAGGTGACCCAAAGCTATTAAACATGCGGACAGCAACGATGTTTTCTTCTGGGATGACCAATAATGTAACGCCTGTATAGCCCAATATCTGATAGGAACCTCTGGGAACTCTTTCTCCGATTTCTGTTTCCTTGGCCGGCAAATCTTTCACAAACCACAGGAAACCATTCTGAGGAGAGTCAAGATCTAAAGCTGCCGGGCTCTGCAGGGATGTAGCCAGTTGGATGACTTCTTTTGGAATGATTTGTTCCCCGTTTACTCTTCCTTCTTTAAGATGCAGATATTCCCATAAAGCCAGTTCTCGAGCAGAAACATACATATTCATCTTGTCGCCTTCTGTACTTTTGCTCGTTCTCCAACTGCTATCGTGTTCAGATCTCAGAATGACATCAACAAGTTTTTCATTTTTTTCGGCATACCAATCCGATTCTGAAAAACCCAGCGGCGTGAACACTTGTCCATGAACAATTTTGGAAATGGTTTGTCCAGTTGTCCGCTTGACAATTTGTGTCAGGGCGCTTACGCCGACCTGCCTGTAGGTCCATTTCTCACCAGCCTCATACTCCCGGTAGACTGCGCCCTCTTTTTCCGATAAGCCGTGGGTATGTGTCAATAAATGCTTGATGGTTGTGTCTTTCCAAACATTTTCATTAAGCTCGGGCAGATAGCTTATTGCCAAGTCATCTATGCTGTTAATGCAGCCGATATGTACAGCATATGCCACAGCAAAACCGATATAGCTTTTTCTCACGGAGGCTACATGAAATTGAGTATCCGGCTGCATATCTCTCGCATCAGGCTTGTTTGATTGTTCTCCAATATATTCTTCTAAAACAACAGAATCGTTCTGAATAACAAAAACTGCAGCTCCTGAACAGATTACTTGGTTAAATGTATGAGTAACGTGTTTTAATAATGGGTCAAAATTCGAATTTGGCTTGGTATTAAGAAGCAACGTTCATTCCTCCGGTGTACTGACTTATTTGCATCGTCTAATTTCAAAAATTCCGCTTAACTTTAAGCATATGGTATATCTTACTATTAATGGTATTCTATTACTATCAGTCTTGAAACTTAAAGGTTGAATGTTGAACAGAATTTATTTCTATTTGGTTACAAGGGAGAATAAAACAGTGATAAAAATCGAAAAAGCAGTCATCTCGGATGCCGAAAAACTAACAGAAATAATGAAAGCTGCATTTGATGAAGAAGCAAGAAGATGGCTTCCGAATCAGGAAATTCCGGATTACAATATCCAGCCTCCTGGATATTCTTCAGTTGAAATGACAAAATATATGATTGAAGAATTGATTTACTTTAAAATCATCTATGACAGTGATATTGTTGGCGCAATCATCGTGAGTATAACGGGTAAGTCTTTCGGCAGAATAGACCGGATTTTTCTGGCCCCCGATTTTCAGGGGAAAAAAATCGGTTCAAGGGTCATTGAGTTAATAGAAGAGGAATTTCCTGCAGTAAGAACATGGGACCTTGAGACTTCCAGCAGACAAGTAAATAACCACCATTTTTACGAGAAGATGGGGTACCGAACCACTTTCAAAACAACAGATGAATATTGTTATATAAAGAGAAAAGAAAGTTCAACAGCTATAGGAGGTCTTACAAAGAACCAAGATCTTGGGAATGCTCAATATGAAAACTGCAATATGAGTCACACAGAGTTCTATCAAGTAAACGCAGAAGACAGTTCCTTTAGCAACAGCAATTTAATGAACACTCACATCAGTAACTGCAACCTTAGTCACTCAAAGTTTCAGAATATTAATTTCAGACATTCATTTTTTGCGGATTTAAACCTTTCTTACAGCAAAATGAGATTAGTAACTCTTGCAGGGGTCCGCTTTATGGATACAAACCTCGGAGATGATAAAGAACCAATCTCTTTTGAAAGATGTGATTTACAAGGAACGACCATTAAGAACAGCAGCCTGAGAAACCTGCAAATCGTAGACAGTGACATCACAGGTATGACAATTGACGACATTCCAGTCGAAAAGCTGCTTGAGGTATATTACCAGGAGATAAAAAAATAACTAACGCATGACAAAAACAGCCTTTTAGAGAATAAAGGGCTGTTTATTTCTTAATTCTAGTAAAATCAATTAGTTCGTCATAATGAAACATCTTATTGCACCCAATAAAGGCAATCCTCATTCTGCCCATTCATGCTCTAAAACACTGTAAAGCAATGAATCTCTCCATCCATCTTTTAACTTAAGATGATCACGGATTTTGCCTTCTTTTTTCATTCCAGCCTTCTCCAAAACACAAAACGACCCTGTATTTGCAGGATCACAGGTAGCATATATCCGATGGAGGATGAACTCTTTAAAACCTAGTTTGATTAGTAAATTGGCCGCTTCGGTTGCAACTCCCCTGCCCCAGTAATCCGGATTCACTATGTATGAAATTTCACCCGCCCTATTTTCCCAGTCACTTATGTTTAGTTCAGCTGCGCCAATCATTTTTTTGTCATCTATGCTTACGATTGCAAAAACGTACCTTGTTCTTTTATCCTTCACGGAGTCCTCAATGACCTGTCGCACAAATGCCTTCGTCTCTTCTTCTGAATTGGGTCCCCATGGCTGAAAAGTGCAGGCCCTTTCTTGAGAAGCGTATTGGTGAACACCTGACCAATCTTCTTGTCTCATTTCCCGCAAGAATATTTGTTCACCGTTAATAGTTGAATTTCTTATCTTCATACAGGCCTCCTCATCTTATATATATAGATCCAATCGCCGCCGTACGATAAATGTTAAGTATGATCAAAAATGCTTTTCACAAGACGAAACAGCAGCCTTGGGATAAACGTGATGATCTTCCAAACCACTTCAAACAGAATTTCAAATCCAAATTCCCTGCATTGATCTCTAAACGAGTCTTTTCTTATACCTCTTCTAATTCTATTCAATATCCGGTCCTCCAAAGTAAACTTTCCTATCAATTCGCTCGTCAAACTCACTTCTCCTGCAAATAGAAGGTTTCCTCCTTCTTATCGTCCCATTTAATGGTCACCTTCTGCTTTTCCCCTTTTCCAGTTACAGAACATCCTCTGCAGTTGGAAGAGAGAGTAATTGTAGCGCCTTTAAGGTTTTCTTCTGATTTTGTTGTTCTTCCATTATTTACATTGATTTCAAGTAACTTAAATTGAGTGCTCTCATTTCCGTCTTTAAAATGAAATTCGTAGCTGCCATGCTCTTCATTTCCATCAATCGTTGCTGTGTATTTTCCGGTCCAGCTTTTGCTTTCTCCTGAAAAAGTTATGAATTGATTCGTGCATCCTGATAATACTCCTAAAAATAGGACTGCAATAAATAGGTTCCTCATCTAATTCTCCCTTATCAGCGGTTCAGCCTGCTGTAAATGGATACAAACACGCTACCTCTTGGTTGGTATAATTTCTTCAATCCTCCACTTAAGAGTCTTGTCATTAACTCCTTCAGTGTTCTTCAAGACAAATTGATAATCGTCCTTTATCATTTCTCCTGTTTGATAGGTAAGAATAATTCTTTCTCCTTCTATCCCCAACTTCTTAAGATCCTGCACAGAATTTGGCTTCCAATCAATGCCTCTTCCGTTTTCATATGAAAAACCGCAAGGACAAGTTCCCGCTCTGTCTAAAGAGGAGAAGCCTGTGGTAGCTGCAACCAACTCTTTCGCCTCACTGAATGATCCTTTCACTTTATAAGATTCGACTGTCTGAACCGCATCCAGGAAATCTTGATACTCAACTGGTGTTCTTAATTCATCAATTTCATTTTTAAGGCTGGTAAAATCATTAATCAATCGTTCATTTTCTTTCAATGTATCTTCTAATACTGAAGATTTTTTTGCACTGTCTTCTTTTAAAGCGGCAACCTGCTCAGTCAGATCTTCTCTTTCCTGCTTTAATTTCTCTGCCTCATTTCCCATGTTTAGATTATTGATAATCATCATTGCTAAAAATATGACCAAAGCGATAATTGCATAAGCACTTTTTTTCAAGCCAGGACCCCCTCATTAAACGATAAAAAGTTGAATAGTTAAATTACGTTAACAGGCTGAAAAAGTTTCATTTTTCTAATAACTCACGTTTGCTAAATGTCACAAGGTCGCAAGTCAGCAAGAAAAAACTCAGTTCATGAATGAACTGAGTAATCATTTGTATGAAACACTAGAGTGATTCATCATCATTCTCAACAATATGTTTAAGGATCGACAATTTGTTATTCCAAAACTGTTCATAATAGGACAGCCATTGTTTAACTTCTGTCAGCGGCTCTGGATGCAGCTGATAGATTTTTTCTCTGCCTACCTTTTTACCGCTGACTAAATTAGCTTCCGAAAGAATATGAAGATGTTTAGCTATGGCCGTCCGGCTAATAGGAAAATGAGAGGTAATTTCCGTAATGGCCAATTCTTTGCCCGCAAGTAATCGAAGGACTTCTCTTCTTGTTGGATCAGCTATAGCTTGAAATACATCATGCTTTAATGCTGACATTTATCCTTCAACAACCTTCAGGAGTCGTTCATTAACAATATTAATCCAGCCATACTCCATTCTCTCGCGAACAACAGAACTTTTTTCGTTTGCTTTTGGAAGAACTTCATCTGCAGATTTCCAGCCGCCATGAATCAGAGTGAATTCTGTCTTTCCGCCCAAGTCTTTCAGGAGAAAAGTAACGACCCATCCATCTGTATCCCAGGAAAAAGAAATTTTAGTTGGTTCATCCACTTCTAATACTTTACAGGGAGATGGACCAAAAGGGGATTGAATGTGGAACTCATGACCGACCCTGGCTTCGAAGTCATTGGGCATAAACCATGCTGCAATACCTTCCGAATTGCTTACTTTAGCCCATACCTTTTGAATAGAAGCTTCAAATATAATTGTTTGTTTAATATCTTGTAATGTCTCCAATAAGAACACTCCTTGTTACTTGAAAAATACAGAACCATTTGGTTTCGTTTTTAAGTATATAACACCTTTTGGTTTCATGTCCACATGAAAATTCTAGTTTATTTTTTCCTTTTGACGGAATTTATAGCTGTATTTTTTTACCTGCATGATTTTTATAAAAAAAAGACAATCACATGGAATGCAATTGTCTCTCTTAAATTTCCAGGGCAATATCAATTCTATCTACTCCTGGCGCTTCAGCACTTCCTGCAGCGGGATGCGGCTGATTTTTCGTTTTGAAAGCTGCAGGGAGGTTATATATGATGCGTAGATGATGATAAAACCAGCAGCGATCATCAGATAGTCAGGTTCGATCGGCAGTGAAAATCCGGTTGATTCTGAAACAGATGCCATCAGTCCTTTATAGCTGATAAATGCGAGGGGAACGCCGAGTACGTATCCTGCTATGACAACTGGAGTATAGACATTCAGAAGCAGAGATGAAATTTCTTTCCGGTCATAGCCCATGACTTTCAGCAGGGAAATGTTCACGGTGTGCTCATCCATCATCATGCTGGTGATCAGGTAAATGATGAGGAGGCCGATCAAGAATGCGAAAACCCCGATGACCGCCGCCGAATAGTTGGTCGGCTCAAGGAGCTGTTCCATGCCTTTTTTCATGGCATTTTTGTCTTCAATCGCAGCGATTGCTTCACCAGATTCCTTTTCTGGCTTTTCAAGCGTCCATTTTCCGATGTATGCATCCTCTTCAAGGCTCAGAAAGCGGTTCACGTCCCCGCGCTCCATATAGATGGCATGCCCTATGAAAATATCTGCCACTCCAGTGACGGTGACGGATTGCTCCTGGTCGGTCCAGGGATTTTGAATCGTGATGGAATCTCCGGTTTTAAGACCTTCGGCAGCAGCCAAAGCCTGCGTTACGACTGCCCCATCCTTTAGAGTGCCGTTCAGTTCTGTCCCGCTGCTGTCAATCAGTTTAAGCATTGACGTTGAGGGATCCATGCCAATAAGCTGCGTTTTAACGTCTTTTCTGCCGTTTTTCCCTTTTATAATAGCTTCTGCTGCAGAAAACGGACTTTCCTCTGCCGAAGCAGGCTCTGTTTTTACATCCTGATAGTAGACCGCATAGTTATAGCGATAAGCATCTTCATACGTTTTTTTCATGAGCACGTTCATTGAATTCATGGAAATGAACCCAAAGGTGACTAATAAGGAAGAAAAGAGAATTCCTGTAAACAGCACAAGGCTCTTGGATGGACTGCTGAGCAGCATCTTCAGACGGAACCTTCTCTTAAAGCTCCATTTCGATGGGAGCTTTATTGCTCCTTTTTTCGAAAAAGACGGTCTTGAGTGCAGCAGCTGGAGCGGCGGTTTGCTGACTTTTTTACTTATTGTCAGGAAACCGGCCAGACAGAGAACGGAAATCGGCACGGCAAATCCAGCGATAAGAGTGACCGGATCAAAGGCAAGCCGGTTTAAAATGGGCAGATTGTAAAAAGCGGTGTAGAGCTCTGTCAGCGGCCCCGCTGCAAGCAATCCCGCCGCTATCCCGAGTAACGTGCCTGCTATGGAAATGATCAATGGATACATCATAAAGGAGAGCGTGACTTCTTTTCTGGTGTACCCAAGCGCAAGAAGGGTTCCAATTTGATTGGACTGCACGTCTATTTGTCTTTTCAGCATTAAAACGACTATAAACAGGGCAAGCAGTCCGATAAAGACGGGAAGAACACTTCCGAATGACTGATTGGACTCAATTTCTGCGTCAATGTACGAAATCCTGACATTGTCTTTTGCATCGGTCCATTTCAGGACAGGAACCGTTTCTGAAACAGCCTTTTTCAGACTGCTTAAGGAACCGCTGTTTTCAGAAAATCGCCCGGAGTAATAAACAGGCGGCTGATTTCCCCCAGGAAAATCCTCTTTGTCCATCAGCACGACACCAAAGGTCTTCGGATCAGCCATCAGGTCATTCTCGTTTTGTACGCCGTAAATATAGTCCGGAAGATACACATGGGCTGTGATTTTATATGTTTCCCCTCCGGCGTCCCAGCTGTCTCCCACTTTCAGGCCGTGTGCATCTGCAAAAGAAGCGGTTATGGCTGCTTCATTCTTTTCATCAGGCAAACTGCCTTTTACCACATACGGTTCGTTGATTCCTTGCTGAATAGAAAGAATCCGGGCAATGACTCCCTCCTTCCATTCGATATCCAGCCATTGGCGGGCCTGCAGATTCACGCCAAATTCCTTTTTAAATGATGCAAGCTGATCCTCAGACAGCCGCTCTCCCGCAGTAAATTGAAAATCCTCCTGCTTATACTCTTCTCTAAACAGCTGATTGCTCGAATCCATCAGTGCCATTGTGCTTGAGAGCGTGACAAAAAGCATGACGGCAACCGCAAGAAGGAGAGCAGAGCCTCCAAACTGCAGCGGCTTTTGCCTGATGGTGCGCAGAGCCATGGCCTTGATTTTCATACCCATTTCACCTGCTCTGCAGGTATTGGAGCCTCATTTTTAACGGTTTCAATGATTTTACCGCTTTTCATTTTCATAACGGTATGGGCCATATCGGCAATGCCTGGATTATGGGTGATCATTAGAATCGTTGTACCGTACATGCGGTTAATTTCCTGAATAAGCGAGAGGATTTTCTTCCCTGTCTCTTCATCAAGAGCTCCTGTCGGTTCATCACAGAACAGGATACTTGGGTTTTTTGCGATTGCCCGTGCAATGGCTGTTCTTTGCTGCTCCCCTCCGCTTAATTGATGGGGAAATTTGTGCTGGTGTTCACTCATTCCGACTTTATCCAGGATCTCATCAGGAGAAAGAGGATGGTCGCTGATGTCGGCGCCGGTTTCAACGTTTTCCCTGACAGTCAGCGCAGAAATAAGGTTATAGGACTGAAAGATAAAGCCTGCATGCTTTCTTCTGAAAAGCGTGAGCTGCCTGTCGTTCATTTCATGAAGATTTTCTCCCTGGACGGTGACCTGTCCCCCGTCTGCTCTGTCAATTCCGCCGGCCACGTTAAGAAAGGTGGATTTCCCGGAGCCGGATGGTCCTAGAATGACAATGATTTCACCTTTTCCGCAGGCAATGCTGACGTCATTTAATGCAGGCACCTCTACTTCACCTGTACGGTATATTTTTCTGACATTCTCAAAACTGAAACTCATACAGACACCCCCGGTTATTTCTAGTATATTCCTCTGTATCGTACTAAAAATCTTCCTTCTTGACGATCTCTTCTTTTTCTTGTAATCATTTTCATTTCCGTTTTATGGATACAATAGAAATGGTTCATACTACTTATGTAGGAAATTGATCTTAAATGTTTGATTTACTTCATGGTTAGCATTAAAATTAAGTACTTGAACAGGTTACATATCATTATTAATAAATCCGCTGATACAAAGTGAGGTTCAATACATGAATACGGAACATAAACCAAAAGCAGTAATTGTAATTTTCGGAGCAACAGGAGATCTTGCCAAGCGCAAGCTTTTCCCCTCCATCTACCGTCTGCACCGCAGCAAAAAAATCGACAGTGACTTCGCTGTTGTAGGTGTGGGCAGAAGACCGTGGACGAATGAAGAATTCCGCTCAAATGTCAGCGACTCGATTCAGTCATCGATCAAGCAGTCATCTGAACTCGATGAATTTGCATCGCATTTTTACTATCATCCATTTGATGTGACAAATCCATCTTCCTACCTTGAGCTGAAAGGAATGCTTTCAGACCTTGACGGCAAATATGGCATACCTGGAAACAGAATGTTCTACATGGCGATGGCGCCGGAATTTTTCGGAACGATTGCCCGGAATTTAAAAAGCGAGGGGCTAACAGCGACAGAAGGCTGGAGCCGTCTTGTCATTGAAAAGCCGTTCGGACATGATCTGCCTTCAGCACAGGAGCTGAATGATGAAATCCGCGAAGCTTTCTCGGAAGATCAAATTTACCGCATTGACCACTATCTAGGAAAACAGATGGTGCAGAATATCGAAGTGATCCGCTTCTCAAACGCATTGTTTGAGTCGGTATGGAACAACCGCTATATCTCCAACATTCAAGTTACTTCAAGTGAAGTTCTTGGGGTTGAAGACCGCGGACGCTACTACGAAAATTCAGGTGCGCTTCGTGATATGGTTCAAAATCACTTAATGCAAATGGTCGCCCTGCTTGCGATGGAGCCGCCGATCAAGCTAGAAACAGACGAGATCCGTTCTGAAAAAGTAAAAGTAATGCGTGCACTCCGCCCTCTTACAGAGAAGGACGTGCCTGATTACTTCGTCCGCGGACAGTACGGCAAAGGCGAATCAGAAGACGTATCTGTTCCCGGATACCGCGAAGAAAGCAATGTAGATCCGGAGTCCAACACAGAAACATATGTGGCCGGCAAGCTGATGATCGACAACTTCAGATGGGCTGGCGTGCCTTTCTATATCCGCACAGGAAAGCGCATGACAGCAAAATCAACGAAGATTGTTGTGCAGTTCAAAGACCTGCCTATGAACCTTTACTCAAACGACGTTGACAGCAAGCATCCGAACCTGCTTGTTATTCACATTCAGCCGGATGAAGGCATCACGCTTCACCT
Source organism: Metabacillus sp. cB07 (assembly GCF_016839225.1). NCBI lineage: Bacteria > Bacillati > Bacillota > Bacilli > Caryophanales > Bacillaceae > Metabacillus > Metabacillus sp. cB07. The sequence continues at coordinate 2,699,351 of NZ_CP069296.1, forward strand.
GAATGCCAAAGAAGCAGGCGGCGGCTCTTACGTCAAGCCAATCAAGCTTGACTACTGCAGCAACTGTGTTGATCAGTTCAACACGCCTGAAGCCTATGAAAAGCTCATCTACGACGGCTTGCGCGGAGATGCCACCAACTTCACTCACTGGGATGAAGTATCCCTCTCATGGAGCTATGTGGACACCATCTCAAAAGCATGGGAAACGCACAAAGCAGAATTCCCTAACTACGCAGCCGGCACAATGGGTCCAAAAGCCGCTGACGAACTGCTTGAAAAAGACGGCTTCCACTGGTGGCCGATTACGGATATGGTTGATTAATTCTGTGTTTTAAGCACCGCTTTTAGCGGTGTTTTTTTATTGCATAAAAGCTTAAAAACGTCACAAATTCATATTCCGGTTTAAAAGCAGGTTGTATTCAGTCCAGAATTCTTCGTACAATTCTTTATCGTAGTCATCAGTAATCCTTTTTTCTTTTGAATGATCAAACAATTCTTTCGCCTGAAGGGCAAAAGAGCCAATCTGGTTTTTATACTCGATGTTGCTTATTTTCACTTTTAACCCTGGATAAAAGATACTCCCCGTATCTGGATTGGTTGTAGTAATCTTCACAAAATCCGATAGGATCACGTGATCGTCCAGGTGTTTGACGCTCCAATGGATAGAAATGGGGCAGCCCATCATCAGGATGGCCCCGCATCCGTGGAGGATCAGGCCTTCCTCATGTTCAGGGTCGCAGCAATAATCATTTTCAAGGGTTCTCAGCATTGACAGAGCGGACTCACTGATTCCCCATTCTTCGTTAACGGACGACTGTGTAATAATCGTATCATGAACACTCAAGAAAATTTCACCATGAGAACATAAGTCTTGGTCATCATTGCAAAGCCAACCTTGGTTCTCAATCTTTATTGTAAAGGGATTTGGCAGTTTCATTGTTCATTCTCCTGTTTCATAGGCTTCTCTCTTTGTTTGCTTCTTGGAGAGATTAACCAATTTATAAAAGAAATGATTATCGCTAAAGCAAAAGCTTCAATCAAGTTTTCTTTCCAAATCAAAACTCTTGTTTCCTGGTAATCAAAAAATACTTTTGTTGTACCAATTAACAGAACAAGAACAAGGAAATAAATGAGCACTCTTTTCAATTTATCAGCTCCGGACAAAGGGTAAGAATAATAAACAATCTGAAAAAAGTTGGAATACTGAGGAAAGGTGATATAAAATCAATTCCCAATCACCTCTTTATCTATATAACTCCATCATAAAAGATCGTTAAAAGACCTGTACGAGTTGAAGTTTCACAGGATTTGTTGATTGCTACCCCTGATACCACTTTTCATCAAACTCGAGATTTAAAGCCCTGCCAAAAGAAGTACCAAAATCAATAAATCCTCTTCCTCTGGCTGTAATAATGTTTCCGTCTTGAACAATCAATTCCTCCGAATAATTTTCTGCTTCGAATACGCCTGAACCCTTTCTAGCTTCAAGTGTCAAACCAACTGTATATTTCTTCCCTTTTAAAACCCCTGCCTTTGCTAATAAATATGGAGAACTTGAAATACTTGCAATCATTATTTCCTCTTTAGCGGTTTCATTGATAAAGTGAATGATTTCATCCTCATTTTTCAATGAAAAAATATTCATACATCCTGTTAACAGCAAACTGTCAATCTCATTCACATTTACGTGATCAAAGGTAGTATCTGCTATTACTGATAAACCAGACTCGCCCCGTATCGGATGCTTGCTTTCACCAACTGTAACAATTGGTTTATTCCCTTGCATCAAAATAGATAATGCTACACTGAGTTCATATTCACTGAACTGAGGGTACAGCAAAACGGCTGTCTTATTCATACTTGTTAGTCCTCCATTAATTGATTTGAAGTTTCTTCCTTGCAGACCCTATTCATACTCCATAACGATTAACCACTGGCCATCGGGACCTATTGTGATATGAGGAATCTGATTGTATTCAAATAGATAATAAAGATCCATGTTTTTTCTGTTAATCTTATGTAAGTGCTCAGTTACATCTTTTTCGGAAAAAACAATGTAATCCATTGTTGTTGACCGCAAATAAAATTCATAGATAAATTGTTTGTTAACATCCTTAACGTACCCAACCTCACCTGTATCCCAACTGAAAAAACGAGACAATGAAATGGTCTTAATGGATTTGAAATTTGCAGAGAGTGTTTTGAACAGTTCTTTTTCATAGTCTGGAATAATGGCATAGATGTACCATCCGTTCTTATAAAAAGAAGCTACTTGACTAATAAAATCCTGTTCATCTATTTCCTCATCAAGCATAACCTCTGTTTTCTTCACAAATGGATTCACCTCACGTAAATAGACTCTTTTTCCAAATTGTTACCAAGATCGATATAGCTGCTTTAGTTTCTACTATCACTTACTTCAACAACTGAGCTTTTTATCCTCTTTCAGACACAGAAATACTCGTGAAGCTTCAATCAATCCTACAAAGAATGCTTGATACCACATCATATTCATTGACAGAACCACCAACTAATATTACTATATGTTTAAACACTTAAACATATAGTTGTTGGAAGGATGATTTTTGTAATGAAGAAAACCGTACTTGTCACAGGCGGAACCGGCTATGTTGCAGCCTGGGTCGTTAAGGAACTTCTTGATGGCGGCCATGATGTAAGAATGACTGTCCGCGATGCATCGAAGACAGTAAAATACCAGCATCTCCTGGATGTGGAGAAACAATCTCCAGGAAATCTGACAGTCTATGAAGCGGATTTACTGAAAAAAGGGAGCTTTGATGAAGCTGTAAAAGGCTCTGAGTATGTTTTTCATACTGCTTCTCCTTTTTTCATCAGCGGATTTAAAGATGCTCAAAAGGAATTGATTGAACCGGCTTTGGAAGGCACGAAAAACGTTCTGGAGTCTGTCAGACGCTCACCTGAAGTGAAACGTGTTGTCCTTACGAGCAGTGCAGTGGCCATTTTTGGAGATAATGCGGATATGGAGGGCAAGTCCTCTTTTAATGAACAGGACTGGAACACAACAAGCAGTGTTTCACATCAGCCATACAGCTACTCAAAAACACTTGCTGAAAAGGCTGCCTGGGAAATGGCGGACAAGGAGCACTTTGATTTAGTCACCATTAACCCAACCTTTGTTCTTGGTCCGTCTCTTTCAAAACGCTCAGATTCAACGAGCATCAGCACGATTCTCGATCTTCTGAAGGGCGGATTTAAAAGCGGTGTGCCAAACTTAATCAACGGAACCGTTGATGTGCGCGATGTTGCAAAAGCCCATGTGCTTGCAGCCTTCACAGAATCTGCACAGGGCAGATACTTGATTTCAAATGAGGAAGCTTCCCTGCTTGATATGGCCCGAATATTTGAAGAGAACCGCCCAAATCACTATCCTCTTCCAAAACGCGAAGTGCCGAAGCCGCTCATCTGGCTGATTGCACCGAAAGTCGGCCTGACACGGAAGTATGTCAGCAAAAACGTTGGAGTTAATGCCCACTTTGATAATAGAAAAAGCATAGATGAACTTGGCATGACATACAGAAGTCTAAAGACGACACTGATTGATCAGAACGAGCAGCTTGAGGCTGACGGATTGCTTGCATAAAAAGACCAAAAAAGATGATTTCATGATGAAATCATCTTTTTTAATCATTGTTACCCTTTAAGGACGGAAGAGGAAATAGTCTTAATCTCCAACAATTCGATTGAATTACCATCTGGGTCTGAAATTCCTACTGAGGATTGACTTTCCTGTCTATTAATTCTCTGAATTTGTTTACCACCACACTGAGAAACTTTAGAAAGTACTTCTTCCAAGTTTGATACTTGTACAGTAAATTGGATATTATTTTTTTCGGATTTTATACCCAGCATTTCATTGGGGCAAAATAATATACCAATTCCCCCAATCTTCCCTTTATAAAATCTGAACTTCCCCACCTTGAAAGGACTCAAGTCAGCGTTTAAAAGTTGATTATAAAAATCAACCATCTCATTCTCTTGATTATAGGCAATTGTGATTTGCGAGATTGCAAAAGTTATTCCATTCATAACTGGCACCTCCATTTCTTACTCAGCAATACTGCACGTTTGTTGAATAAGTTGGGCATATTTTTAATCCTTTTATATATTCGATTTAACTCTCTTTTAATCCTTTTTCTCTAAAATGGGTAAGTCTTTTAATAAGTGAATTAGCATACCATATTCCAGCGTGACAATAGGCATTGTCATATAACAAAAACGTATGCGAATTGGGGTGAAAATTGAGGTAATAAAATGGCGAATATTCACCAGAATTCATGTATACCAAAGAAAAAACCGCAACTAATTGAGTTGCGGTTTTTCATGCTAATTTCTATGCTATTTGGCTTGAAGCAGCTTTGCATTTCTTTGAACATACGAAAAGAAAATCATGCCTGAAGCTCCAATCAGCAGCGTCATTCCCCAGAAAATGTTTGTATAAACAGCTGCGCCAGAAACACCATGCTGCCATTCAATCAAGAGACCTGACAGTGCGACACCAAATGCTCCGCCGAAAAATTGAATCAGCTGCATCAGGCCCATGCCCGAACCAATTTCATCCTCCGGCAGGATGCGGGATGCTTCGTTTGCAATGCTTGAGGTCAGGCTTGAAAAACCTGTGCTCATAAACATGTAGGCAACCAAAATCGCATATGGATTTTCTCCTGAAAACAAAGCCAGAATCAGCAGTGAAATCATGAGCATCACATGGCCAAAGGAAATTAACGGTATATTTCCGAATTTGTCGATAAGCCGCCCAATGAACTGTGCGGCAACCGCTGAAAGGATGGCACCCGGAAAAATAATCAGGCCGATGGCAGCCGGATCTTTTTCAAACAGCTCTGTCAGGATGATCGGCATCATAAAGAGCGCTGAAAAATGAAGAATAAATCCTGAAAACGCTGATAAAGCAAGCTTCACATACTGTCTGTTTTTAAACAGTGAAGGCTGCACAAACGGCAGGCTGACTTTGTGTATATGCCTCCATAAGAAATACAGGATGGCCAGCGAGCCAATGAGAAGAGGCACTGACATGGTGGATAAAAAGAGCAGCAGCCCCGTAACTCCGAGTCCTGTCAGCAATCCTCCGGCAGAATCGAAGTGTACCTTATGGACTTCCTCTTTAGGAAGCAGCTTTTTAAACAGGGGAAGAAGCAGGACAACAAATGCGGTGATGACAAATAAATAATTCCATCCAAGATAGGTTGTAATGGCTCCTCCAATAACGGGTCCAAGTCCAAACCCAAGCGATGCGGCAGACGAAATCAGCGACATCGCCTTTCCTCTTCTGGAAATGGGAATATATTTACCCGCCAAAACCATGGCAAGACCAGGCACAGCCCCTGCTCCCGCTGCCTGAAGAACTCTCGCGAATAAAAGCAGATAAAAGTTATGAGAAATAAAACCGATAATGGATGCTGCACCAAGCATGGCAAGCCCGACTGCAAGCAGCCTTGAGATCGGAATGAAATCTGATAAACGGCTGTACGTGAGAGTAGAGATGGCAAAAGCGATTGAGTATCCTGACACAATCCAGGATGCAGTGCCGGATGAAAGGCTCAAATCGCGAAGCACGCTCGGCAAAGCGACATTAAACATCGTCGTGTTCATCACAACGAGCCATACGGTTAAACTCCACAGCCATACAATTCTGTTTTCGTATTTTAAGCCAGGAACTGCTGGCGGTCTTTCTTCTATTATCGTTGACATTCTATCCCGCCCTCAGCTTTTATTTCGTATACCTAAAGAAATATATACTCTTACAGCCTGTATAGTCAACCGATTTGCTTCGACCTGCCCTTTAAAAAGACGAAAACCCCTTCTTAACAAGAAGAGGTCTCTTTTAAGCTTATTATTCGTTTTCTTTAACAGCAGATACTTGCCATTCAACACCATATTTGTCTTTAACCTGACCGTATGCAGGACTCCAGAATGTTTCCTGAAGAGGCATTGTGACATTTCCGCCTGCAGAGAGTTTTTCAAATACATTTTTCGCTGCGTCTGCTGAATCAATATGAATCGCAATAGAAAGCTGCGAACCGAGAGTATAAGGCATTCCGGGAAATGTATCTGACAGCATCATGAGGGTATCGCCTGTTTTAAACTGTGCATTCATCACACGGTCCTTTGCATCAGCGGGAATAGGATGATTCGGATCCTCCGGCATTTCCCCGAATGTTTGAATCGAAACAAGTTCAGCATTTAATGCATCTACATAAAACTTCACTGCCTCTTGACCATTTCCATTTGTTACAATGTAAGGATTTACTGATGTGATCATGTTACACCTCATCGTCATAAATTTAATAAGAACATTTGTTCTGTATTATCATACCATGTTCAGCTGCCTTTTGCTACACCCTTATAAAAAATACAATAAATAAAGCCCGTCCCTCTATTTCTCTAGAGGCGGGCTAATTTCCTTCAGAGTCAGCATCTTTTTTAAGTTACCTCACTCCGTACTTCTTCATACGCTTCTCATCTTTTGCATCCTTCACCACAAGCACGGCGTGAATGGCTCCCGGAAGATAAAAAATGAGCGTCAAAATCAGGTTAAGCAGCGCCTGAAACGGTCTGCCGACAAACAGCACGGCAACAGGCGGCAGTATAATCGCCAGTAAATAAAGCATCACATCACCCCGTTCTTTTCTTATCCGTTACATTTTACCCCGATTCTGCGGTTTAGAAACGGCAAAAAACACGGAGCACAAGGCTCCGTGTTCTGCTTTTACTTAGACATCCATTCTGTATGGAAAATGCCTTCTTTATCTGTACGCTGATAAGTGTGCGCTCCGAAATAGTCGCGCTGCGCCTGAATCAGGTTTGCAGGCAATGTAGCCGTGCGGTAGCTGTCGTAATAAGATAGGGCAGCTGAGAAGCTTGGTACCGGAACCCCTTGCTCTATGGCAACTGTCAGCACTTTGCGAAGAGCTCCCTGGTAGCTTTCTGCAATCTCTTTGAAGTATGGATCAAGCAGAAGATTTGCAAGCTCGCCGTCACGGTCATACGCATCTTTGATTTTTTGAAGGAAGGCTGCACGGATGATGCATCCGCCTCTGAAAATCATCGCGATGTCGCCGTACTGAAGATCCCAGTTGTATTCCTCAGAAGCTGCTCTCATTTGGGCAAAACCTTGTGCATAAGAACAAATTTTGCTCATGTAAAGCGCTTTTCGTACAACTTCGATCAGTTCTTTTTTATCGCCTTCATATGGTGTCACAGAAGGGCCTGAGAGAATGCCGCTCGCTTTTACACGCTCATCTTTCATGGCAGAGATGAAGCGGGCAAACACGGATTCCGTAATAATCGGAAGCGGAACACCTAAATCAAGGGCACTTTTGCTTGTCCATTTTCCAGTTCCTTTTTGTCCTGCTGTATCCAGAATCATATCAACAAGCGGCTTGCCTGTTTCATCATCTGTTTTTGTGAAAATGTCAGCCGTGATTTCAATCAGATAGCTGTCAAGCTCACCTTTATTCCACTCGGCAAATACTTCGTGGAGTTCCTGTGCAGATAGACCAAGAACATTTTTCAGAATGAAATACGCTTCTGAAATCAGCTGCATATCGCCGTACTCTATGCCGTTGTGAACCATTTTCACATAGTGGCCCGCACCGTCCGGACCGATGTAAGTTGTACATGGATCTCCGTCCACTTTTGCAGAAATCGCTTCGAAAATCGGCTTCACAAGTTCAAATGCTTCCTTTTGTCCTCCAGGCATGATGGAAGGTCCTTTTAGGGCTCCTTCTTCTCCGCCTGAAACGCCTGTGCCGATAAAGTGAATGCCGCTTTCGGCAAGCTCTTTGTTTCTGCGCTGTGTATCTGTGTAAAGCGTATTTCCTCCGTCGATCAGAATATCGCCTTTATCAAGATGAGGAAGAAGCTGTTCGATCGTTGCATCTGTTGCAAAACCGGCTTTTACCATAAGAAGAATTTTGCGCGGTGTTTCAAGAGACTGAACAAACTCTTCAATGCTGTATGTACCTGTCAGGTTCTTGCCGCTGTGTTCTTTCAGCATTTCTTCTGTTTTATCTGAAGAGCGGTTATAAACGGCCACCGAATAGCCGCGGCTTTCTATATTAAGAGCGAGGTTTTTGCCCATGACGGCCAAACCGATAACGCCAATTTGCTGTTTAGACATGTTTTTACTCCCTTTCTGTCCCAAATATCGTTGTGCGCATGAATATGCATTCCTTCTGTAAAATAACACAGTGTCCTTGCTTTTATCAAGGAAAGCGCCTTGTCTCATTCCCTTAAAAAATCTTTATTGAAACTTGTCCCGCTTGTTTTATCATCCTCCAGGCGGACCGCTTTCATCCCGCGTTTAATGATACTTTCGCCAAATTTTTTCTGGATGTCTTCAATCGTTTTAAAAAGCGGCTCTTTTTTTGCATCCTCCTGAAAAGAAAACAGATCCAGCTGTTTATAGGCATCTCCTTTTGGGACAAGGTCCTGGCACGTCACCCCGAGCAACCGTACCGGCTCTCCTGTCCAGTGCCTGTCAAAAATCTCTTTGGCGTGAGTGTACAGCTCTTCTTTTTCACCAAGCGGGTTATTGACTGTCCGGCTGCGGGTAAATGTGCTCCGGTCTGAGTAGCGGATCGTAATAAAGATTTTTGTTCCGAGCACCTCTTTCCGCTTCATCCGCATGCTGACTGACTGAGAGAGGCGGTTCAAAGTATCATAAAGGACGCGCACATCGCTTGAATCTTTGGAGAGAGTGGTAGAATTCCCTATGCTCTTAAAATCATTGATGCTGTCCGGATTGACTTCTCTGCTGTCTATGCCTTTTGCCCGTTTTTTCAGCCGTTCACCGTTTATGCCCAGGAGCTGTTTCAATGAAATCGGATCGGCTTCAGCCAGATCTTTGATTGTTTTGACGCCGATGGTGAGAAGTTTTTCTGCCGTTTTTTCCCCCACTCCGTGCATCTCGCCTGCTGGAAGCGGCCACAGTGTCTCATGAAGCTCCCTTTTTCTTAGGACGGTGATGCCAAGGGGCTTTTTCATATTGGAAGCCATTTTGGCAAGGAATTTATTTGGGGCAATTCCTATACTTGAAGGCAGAAGGAGCTCTTCAAGCAAGCGCTGCTGAATCGTTTTTGCCACTTGAAGGGGATTGCCTTCCTTCAGATATTCCGTCAAGTCCATATATCCCTCATCAATAGAGACAGGCTCAACAAGATCCGTAAATTCTCTTAACAGGTCAAACATCGCTCTTGATGCCTTCCGGTACCGGTCAAAATTCGGTTTCCTGACAATCAGTTCAGGACAATGGCGCTTCGCCTGCCACAACGGCATCGTTGTTTTCACGCCTCTGGCCCTGGCCTCATAGCTGCACGTCACAACAATACCCTTCCGCTCTTCCACATTGCCGGCGATGGCGAGCGGCTTTCCCCTCAGGTCAGGCTCAAACGCCATCTCAACAGATGCGTAAAAACTGTTCATATCCACATGGAGAATGACCCTTGGACCGCTCTGCTGCTTCATGCCGTTCAACTTCTTTCCAAACTGTTATAGTGCCTCAATTTTATCACAGTCAGCAGATGAACCGCTAATGATGGGGACGGAATTAGAAAAGCGCAAAAATTTGATCCTTTCTTACTTTTTATAAAACAATTGACAGACTCCCCTTATCACAAGTAAATTATATCTTGTGTGTTTTTATTGTCCGTCAAATTTCATAACAAGCTTAATCTTTTCAGAGCGGGGGAATCATGCATTTGGTAAGGCTCTTACCTTGGGGTGAATCCGTAAATGGAAGGGAACTCTCAATCCCGAATCCGACAGTTAACCTCGTATGCTTTATTGGGAGAAAGACTTTAATTGTGTATTAAAGACCTTTCTTACTTTAGATTGGTCTTTTTTTGTTTTTTCAGAATTCTTACATCTCAGAGGAGGTTCTTCTATGAAAAAAATTCGTTTGGGACTGGCTTCCCAAATTTTTATTGGTTTGACTTTAGGTATTTTAGTAGGTGTTGTCTGGTTTAATGACCCCCGAGTTGCCGCAGTTTTGCAGCCGCTTGGAGATTTGTTTTTGCGTTTGATCAAAATGATTGTCATTCCGATTGTTATCTCTAGCCTGATCGTTGGAGTTGCAGGTGCTGGGAATGGAAAACACGTTGGAAGACTCGGCGGAAAAACCATTCTTTATTTTGAAATCATTACAACTGTTGCGATTGTCCTCGGCGTATTGCTTGCAAACGTCTTTCAGCCGGGGCAAGGAGTTGACCTTGAATCTGCCCAAAAAACAGATATCCAGCAGTATGTCGATACATCTGAAGAGCAAAGTGAAAAATCGGTTGCCGAAACGTTTCTTCATATTGTTCCGACGAACTTCTTTAAATCTGTCGTAGAAGGCGATATGCTTGCCATCATCTTTTTCTCCGTCCTCTTCGGACTCGGCGTAGCAGCCATCGGAGAACGTGGAAAGCCGGTCCTTCAGTTCTTTGACGGTGTTTCTCACGCGATGTTCCACGTCGTCAACCTTGTAATGAAAGTGGCTCCTCTCGGCGTATTCGCCCTGATCGGAGTAACCGTTTCAAAATTTGGAATTGATTCATTGCTTTCTCTTGGAAAATTGGTTGTATTAGTATACGCTGCCCTGATTTTCTTCCTGATTGTAGTATTGGGAGCAGTTGCCAAATGGGCAGGCGTCAATATCTTTTCTCTGCTTCGCTACATTAAGGACGAGCTGCTGCTTGCGTTCAGTACATCAAGCTCAGAAACGGTCCTGCCCCGAATCATGGAAAAGCTTGAAAAGATGGGATGCCCTAAGGGAATTGTGTCCTTTGTCGTTCCTATCGGATACACGTTTAACCTTGACGGATCCGTACTCTATCAAGCGATTGCTGCCTTGTTCCTTGCACAGGTTTACGGCATCGAACTGACAATCGTTCAGCAATTGACACTGATTTTAGTCTTGATGGTTACGTCTAAAGGGATGGCTGCCGTTCCTGGAACATCCTTCGTTGTTCTGCTTGCCACTCTCGGAACAATCGGTATTCCGGCGGAAGGACTTGCCTTCATTGCAGGAGTGGACCGCATCATGGATATGGCCCGCACGGTCGTTAACCTTGTCGGCAATACCCTCGCTGCCATCGTGATGTCAAAATCCGAAGGCCAGTACAACCGGATTAAAGCGAATGAAGTCATGAAAGCAAGTGCATAAACAGGAAGAGCCCCCGGAAAATGGTCCGGGGGTTTTTTAGTTCTTCTTATACTTCTTGAATACGTATGTAAGCACTCCTCCAACAATCCCGATCATGGCAGCAACCGGTGCAGAAAACACAAATCCGAATGCTATTGCAAATCCGACTCCGGCACCTACGGACGGGTCCTCGTTAGGATAAAGTTCTGCAAAGAGTGCCAGCCCCAGTACAATAAGGATAAATGATCCAAACCCTGAAATTAAAAACCCCAGAAAAAAATGTTTCATGTTATGCTCCTCATGATTTTATTCATGTTCCCTACAGATTGAGTTTTTCCTTACCCTCGCATATCGTTCCTCGGTTTGCGAGGGTACGATTCGTACATTTGCTTACCCTCCCACATCGTTTCTCGGTTTGCGGGGGTACGATTCACTGCTTTGCTTACCCTCCCACATCGTTTCTCGGTTTCCGAGGGTACGATTCACAGCTTTGCTTACCCTCCACCCATTGTTTTTCGGTATCCGAGGGTACGATTCACCACTTTGCTTACCCTCCACCCATCGTTTTTCGGTATCCGAGGGTACGATTCACCACTTTGCTTACCCTCCACCCATCGTTTTTCGGTATCCGAGGGTACGATTCACAGCTTTGCTTACCCTCCACCCATTGTTTTTCGGTATCCGAGGGTACGATTCGCCGCTTTGCTTACCCTCTCACATCGTTTCTCAGTTTCCGAGGGTACGATTCACTCTTTAAATGACTCTCTAATGCTGCTAGCCGCAAGCTTCCTTCCACGAATACAAAAACACACCATCCCTTACAAGAATGATGTGCTCCGCTTGACCCTGATTACTTGCACTCTACTTTATCAAATCCAAACCGCTCCAGAAATTCATTGTAGGCTTCCATTCTGCCGAGGATTTTTCCTCTTTCGAGCTCTTCCATGTTCTCCTGGAGGAGTTTGCAGTTTTCTTCGGCTCTTGTTTTCACGTATGAGGCAATGGCACTTTCATTAAATGTATTCATTGTAATCACTCTCCTTAATATGGAAAATACCCATTGCAGGTCCAATACAAACACAGAGCCGAACATCGAAAAAGCCTTCCGTCCAAATGAACAGAGGGCTTGCTTGCTTTATTTCTTCCAGTTATTCCGGATAAATTCTTCTCTTCCGGATTCTTCGCGTTCCTGTTTGTATTTTTCAGGGTTTTTTGCGTAGAATTTCTGATGGTATTCTTCTGCCGGATAAAATGGAGCAGCAGGCAGGATCTCTGTCACGACAGGCTTTTGAAAGCGTCCGCTTGCGTCAATTTCCTGCTTCGTTTTTTCAGCCTTCAGCTTTTGCTCTTCTGTGTGATAGAAAATGGCTGTGCGGTACTGGCTGCCGCGGTCAAAGAACTGGCCCCCGTCATCTGTCGGATCAATCTGCGGCCAATAGAGCTCAAGCAGGGTGTCATAGGAAAAAACATCCGGATCAAAGGTGATTTCGACCGCTTCCCTGTGTCCTGTTTCACCTGTTTTGATTTGTTCATATGACGGATTTTCGAGTGTTCCGCCTGTGTAGCCTGAAACGACTTCAATGATGCCCGGCTGTTCGTCGAACGGCTTCACCATGCACCAAAAACAGCCGCCTGCAAATGTTGCCTTTTCTCTTCTTCCCATGATATGCACCTCTTTCTATGATGTAAAACAGCAGACACAATCCATGTGCCTGCCATCTTTTCTCTTATTCGCTTTTAGCTACTTCTTTGATTATTGATACCACAAGTTCAGCTGTTTTGACAAGTTCTTCGATCGGCATCTTCTCATTTGTCGTGTGGATGTCTTCATAACCGACAGCAAGATTGACAGTCGGAATATCAAAGCCGGCAATCACGTTGGCATCGCTTCCGCCGCCGCTTGTCTGAAGCTCGCTTGTACGGCCGATGTTTGCTGCAGCGCGCTTTGCCACTTCTACAACGTGATCTCCTTCGCCAAACTTAAAGCCAGGATACATCACTTCAATTTCAACTTCTGCACGGCCTCCCATTTCAGCTGCCGCACTTTCGAATGCTTCTTTCATTTTAGCTGTTTGGGCTTCCATTTTTTCAGGAACGAGTGATCTCGCTTCAGCCAGGATATTCACTTGGTCGCACACAATGTTTGTTTGCGTGCCTCCTTCAAATCGGCCGATGTTTGCTGTTGTTTCATGGTCGATTCTTCCTAGCGGCATTTTCGCAATGGCTTTTGAAGCAATCGTAATCGCAGAAATGCCCTTTTCAGGTGCAACACCTGCGTGAGCGGTTTTGCCGAAAATAGAAGCTCTCACTTTTGCCTGTGTCGGAGCAGCCACGATAATGGTTCCTACTTTTCCGTCACTGTCGAGGGCATATCCGAATTTAGCCGTCACTTTAGATCCGTCCAATGCTTTTGCGCCTACAAGACCGGATTCTTCTCCAACTGTGATGATGAATTCAATCTTACCGTGGGCGATGTTGTTTTCTTTCAGCACACGAACAGCCTCAAGCATAGCCGATAATCCTGTTTTGTCATCTGCCCCAAGAATCGTTGTACCGTCTGTTACAATGTATCCGTCTTTAATAGAAGGTTTAATTCCTTTTCCCGGAACGACCGTGTCCATATGAGATGTAAAATAAATCGGATCAATGCCGTCCTGTACAGCATCCAGCGTGCAGATCAGGTTGCCTGCACCGTGTCCAGTAATACTTGTTGTATCATCTTCTTCAACGCGGACGCCAAGTGCTTCAAACTTATCAGTAAGGACTTTGGCGATTTCTGTTTCGAATTTTGTTTCGGAATCAATTTGAACAAGCTCTAAAAACTCATTCACTAAACGTTCTTGATTAATCATCTTTGTTTCCTCCTAGGCTTAAAGCGGAATGTTTCCATGTTTTTTGGCAGGACGCTGCTCCTGCTTTGTGCGCAGCATCTCGAGCGCCTGAATAAGCTTTATTCTTGTATCGCGGGGGTCAATTACGTCATCGACCATCCCCTGGCTTGCTGCCACATAAGGATTGGCGAATTTTTCGCGGTACTCCTCGATTTTGGCTGCCCTCGTTTCTTCCGGGTTCTCGCTGTTTTCAATTTCTCTGGCAAAAATAATATTCGCAGCACCCTGAGGACCCATAACAGCAATCTCGGCATTCGGCCATGCAAAAACCAGATCCGCTCCGATCGACTTGCTGTTCAGCGCCACATACGCTCCGCCGTATGCTTTGCGGAGAATGACCGTAAGCTTTGGCACCGTTGCCTCTGAGTAGGCATATAAGATTTTTGCCCCGTGGCGGATAATTCCACCGTGCTCCTGTTTAATTCCCGGGAAAAAGCCGGTCACATCTTCAAATGTAATCAGCGGAATCTGGAATGAATCGCAGAAGCGGATGAATCTGGATGCTTTGTCAGATGAATCGATATCAAGCCCGCCCGCCATATATTTCGGCTGATTGCAGACAAGGCCCACAACTTCACCCTTAATGCGCGCAAACCCGACAACAATGTTTTTGGCAAAGTCTTTTTGAACCTCGTAAAAAGATCCTGCATCCGCGACTTCCTCAATGACCACTCTGACGTCATAGGGTCTAAGGGCATCAAAAGGAATGCAGTCCGTCAGGTTCGGCCTGTAGTCAGACTCTTCTTCATGCGGCAGAACCGGCGTTTTTTCCTGGTTGTTCTGCGGCAAATATGTAAGTAATTTTCGCACCTGGGAAAGCACTTCTTCCTCCGTCTGTCCGGAGAAATGGGCATTCCCGCTGATTGTATTATGTACTTTGGCCCCGCCCAGATCCTCTGAGCTGATTTTTTCTCCTGTCACGGTCTCAATAACCTTAGGTCCTGTTATGAACATCTGGCTTGTTTTTTCAACCATGAAAACAAAATCGGTGATGGCCGGAGAATATACGGCTCCGCCTGCACATGGGCCGAGTATGACAGATATCTGCGGAATGACACCTGAATAGATGGTATTCCGGTAAAAAATCTGCCCGTAGCCATCTAATGATACCACACCTTCCTGAATCCTCGCACCTCCGGAGTCATTCAGGCCGACGAACGGCGTTCCGCTTTTTGCGGCAAGGTCCATGACTGCAGCAATCTTTTTGGCGTGCATTTCGCCCAGGGCTCCGCCAAAGACCGTGAAGTCCTGCGAGAACAAATAAATCGGACGGCCGTTTACTTTTCCGTAGCCGGTCACAACCCCGTCCCCCGGCCCTTTTTTCCCGCTCAGCCCGAAATCGTTGCAGCGATGCTCAATGAAGGGATTCATTTCAACAAACGTTCCTTCATCCACCAGAAGGTCTATTCTCTCCCGTGCAGTCAGCTTGCCTTTTTCGTGCTGCTTATCAATGCGTTCATCTCCGCCGCCCATCTCAACTTCCCGTCTCTTGTCATACAGCTCGTTAATCTTCTCAAAGATATCAATGTTCATGAGACCGTTCCTCCCTTCTTTTCACATAGTTCAACCAGCACTCCATTTGCGGCCTTTGGATGCAGGAAAGCAATGGAGGCACCGCCTGCACCGTTTCTTGGAGTCTCATCTATCATTTTGATTCCGTGTTCTTTCAATTCTTGAATCCTCATTTTTATATCATCTACCGCCAAAGCCAAATGATGTATGCCTTCTCCGCGCTTTTCAATGAACCTGGCTACAGCACTTTCTTTTGAAACCGGCTCAAGCAGCTCAATTTTTGTTTCTCCTGCCTTCAGAAAAGCCACTTTGACTCCCTGTTCTTCTACCATTTCCATTCCTTCAAGCTTTAACCCCAGTGTTTCCTGATAAAAAGGAAGCACCTCTTCAATTGAATGGACGGCTACCCCAATGTGATCGACCTTTTTGACCATTTCTTCCCCTCCTCATGATGAAAACGCTTAACATCGTGAACATGACATACTTCTTTGCCAATCGACGAAATTCCTTCTTTTTCGGGCAAAAATGTCCATCTTTGTTCATATCTCCTCCCTTGTCCGTACCTCCTATCCGCGTTAGAATAGAAGGACAAACCCTCTGAAATGGAGTGAACGAAATGTCTAAACGATTTCAAAAAGCCATTATCTATCTCATGCTCTTCGTCATGCTGGCAACTACTCTTCTTGCCGGGATGAGCATGTGGTTCTAATAAGAAAAGCGGAGCCGACCGTTTAGCAATGACAGGCAGATAAAAAACACGCCAAAAAAGGTGATTCTCCTCAGGAATCACCTTTTTTAATTGCCCCTTTTTCAGCTGCAATCTCTTCAAAGGACTTGCCGTTTTTTGTGATAAACACTTTGGTCCCAACCGGAATGTGTTCAAAGAGGATTTCGACTTCTTCGTTGTACATGCGGACGCAGCCCTGGGTGACGAAGGATCCGATGGAATCCTCGTTGTTTGTGCCGTGAATGCCGTATATACGTCCATCCGTGTTTTCGGCGTCAAAGCCGATCCACCTTGTGCCGAGCGGATTTTTCGGATCTCCGCCGGGGATGTCTTTTTTCCGGTAATAGGGCTCTGCCGCCTTGACTGTGATCGTAAATTCTCCCTCAGGCGTCAGATTCTCATTTTTCCCGGTTGCGACATCAAATGTTTTAATAATCTGTCCGTTATCAATGTAAGCAAGCTCGTTCGTCTGCTTATTAATGATAACGTACGGATCGCCCACAGAAGGATTTTGCCCGAGCGGCCAAAGCGGAGACAGGAACATCATGAGCAGGAACAGCATTTTCAAAGACTATCACCCTTTTTTGAATTAGGATGCTCCTGCAGCCTTCATTTCATTCTTGCGGGACATGCCTTTAAATTGACTTTTTATCACAAGATATTGTTCCATCTCACGAACAAAATGCAAGAGCGCAGCACGCGCCTCGAATTCTTCACGGGTTTCGGGAAGCGGCATTTCTTCGAACATTTCTCTCATCTCAGCAAGCTTTACAAGAAATTTGTGAGCGGTGTTGCCGGGATGTATCGCTTCTCTAACTTCGCGGATAAAGTCCGCCACAATCTCCGCCTGATCGACCGTTACTTTGATCGAGGCAATGATCGGGAGGACCCTCTCAATGATTTCGAACTGCTTTTCCCTCATCTTAAAATAATGATAGTAGAGATTTTCATGTCTCATAAAATGGTTCTCTACATCTCTGAACGCCAGCGTTTTTGCTTCGTTGATAATTGCGGCCGTTTCTGTGATTTCCCTTCCGTCCCACGAACTGTCATGCGAGAGCAGGTATTCCTCTATTTCAATGAAGATTTTCGAGAGGCGGTCTTCCACTTCCAGCTGATATTCTTTCAGCTTTTTATCAACACTCGGCATGTAAAGGTTCATGATCAGCGCTACCCCAATACCCGTTGCAATCAGCGCGATTTCATTCAGTATCAGATCAAATGTAATGTGCGAGGCTGTGTAGAGATGTAGGATGATGACAGAACTTGTCACAATTCCTTCTTTGGCTTTTAAACGAACGGTGACTGGAATAAAAAATAAGAGCAGAAGGCCGATGACAAATGGATGATAGCCTATTCCTTCGAAAAAGACAAAGGAAAATAAGATGGCGATCAGACAGGCAAAAAAGCGGGCCCATGAGGTCTGAAGCGATTTTTTCTTCGTCACCTGGATGCATAGAATCGTCAGTATGCCGGCAGATGCAAAATTCTGCAGTCCGAAAAGCTCGGCAAGACTGATGGCGATGGCTGCACCAAGTGCTGTTTTGAGTGTGCGGTAACCAATTTTAAACATGCGTCTTCCCCTTGCGTTTCATGTGATAGGCGATTTTCCATATCCTTTTTCATACGTTGCCCAATTGCAGGCTTAAAGATAAAAACGAAAAAAGATGATCATGATGATCACCTTTTTCTAAGTAGCCATTATAGCATTTTTTCAAGGAATAGTTGAGCACGCTGTGTTTTCGGATTTGAGAAGAAGTCTTTCGGAGCAGCGTCTTCTACAAGTCTTCCTTCATCAAGGAAGAGAACCCTGTCAGCCACTTCTCTTGCAAAGCCCATCTCATGCGTAACGATGGCCATCGTCATGCCTGAGAAAGCAAGATTCTTCATGACCTCAAGAACTTCCTTGACCATTTCAGGGTCAAGTGCGGATGTCGGTTCATCGAACAGCATCACTTCCGGGTTCATCGCGAGTGCTCTTGCAATCGCAACACGCTGTTTCTGTCCACCCGACAGACGGTTTGGGTATTCATGCGCTTTTTCTGCGAGTCCGACTTTCTTAAGAAGTTCATGCCCCTGTTCCTCTGCTTCTTTTTTTGAAGTTCCTTTAACGGTAAGAGGTGCATACGTTAAATTCTCAAGAACTGTTTTATGAGGGAACAAGTGAAAGTGCTGAAACACCATTCCGACATTCTGGCGGACTTTGTTGATGTCTGTTTTCGGATTGGTAATATCCTGATCTTTAATGTAGATATGGCCGCTCGTCGGATCCTCAAGCCTGTTCATGCACCGTAAAAAGGTGGATTTTCCTGAACCGGACGGGCCGATGATGGCCACAACTTCTTTTTCTGCGATGTGTGTTGAGATGCCTTTCAGCACTTCTAATTTTCCGAATGATTTATGAAGGTTGTCCACTTTAATCACTGCGCGCCATTCTCCTTTCAACAAGTTTGCCAAGAACCGTTAAAATAATGACCATGACATAATAGATGAGGCCGGCAATTAAGATCGGCTCAAAATAGCGATACGTCTGGCCTCCGACTATGTAGGAGCTTCTCATAATATCCTGTACTCCGATAATCGTCACGATGGCTGATTCTTTTGTGAGGGTGATAAATTCGTTCATTAAAGCAGGCAGAATGTTTTTGATCGCCTGCGGGAAAATAATGTCTTTCATCATTTTTGAATAAGGAACGCCAAGAGCCATTGCCGCTTCACGCTGCCCTTTATCAATGGCCATGATGCCTGCTCTAATGACTTCAGAGATGTATGCTCCTGAGTTAAGAGCGAATGTTGCGACTGCAGCCGGATATGGATCAATTTCAAAGCCCAGTATCTGAGGCGCACCGTAGTAAATAATCAATAATTGCAGGATAAGCGGTGTTCCGCGGAAAATGGATGTGTATGCATCCGCAAACCACATCAGCGGCTTGATTCTGCTGATTTTAAAGAGAGCAAGAATGACAGCCAATGTAAAACCGAGCAGTGCAGAAAGGCCGACAATCTTAAGTGTTACCGGAATCCCCTGCAGGATAAACGGTATCGAGGGCGCTATCGCCGGAAAATCCAGATTCATTGATTTCGACACTCCTTTCTCATGTTAAACAAAAAAACGTTCAACATTCGTGTGTTGAACGTTTTCCTGAATGAACTGCTTATTCTTCTCCGCCGAACCATTTCAAGACAAGCTTTTCAAGTTCGCCGTTTTCTTTCATTTCGTTCAGCACTTTGTTGAATTCCTCAGCATATTTGCTGTCTTTCGGGAATGCGATTGCTGAACCAGCTTCTTCTGTTTCACCGTCTTCAATGACTGTGCCTTCAAGCTCTTTGTCATTTTTGAAGTAGCCTTTTGCTACTGTGTCTTCAATAATTGCTGCATCAAAGCGGCCAGCTTTCATTTCCTGAATCAGTTCAGGGATTCTGTTGCGGTTTTCTACTTTGATATTCACTGTTTCAGCGATTTCTTCTGCTTTGCCTTCTTGAATAGATGCAAGCTGAACACCGACTGTTTTGCCTTCAAGATCTTCAACGGACTTGATGCCGCTGCCCTTTTTAGTCACGATCATGTGCTTTGCAGTGTAATAAACATCTGAGAAATCAACGCTCTTTTTACGTTCTTCAGTAGGCGTCATTCCTGCAAGGACCAGGTCAGCTTTGTTGGCTTGAAGCGCTGGGATCAATCCTGTGAAATCCATGTCCTGAACTTCAATTTCATAGCCAAGCTCTTTGCCGATTGCTTTTGCAAGATCGATGTCAAAACCGATAATTTCGCTTCCTTTTGCTGTGTCAATGTACTCAAATGGCGGATAATCGGCTGATGTTGCCATTTTCAGGACTTTTTTCTCTTCTTTGCCGGATGTTTCTGAAGAACCGCAGGCAGCAAGAACTCCAATCACCAAAATCGAAATCAAAAACAGTGCAAACTTCTTCATTTTTACTTCCCCCTCGTTATTTTCTTAAAATTCTAAATTTAATAATATTATGTTCTATAGAATAATAATTTACAAGACTTTTTTCGCGAATAAATATCCGAATAAATGTATTTTAACACAGACTTATAAATATGCAATATATCTTTTAATAATTTATTTTTATGCAAGAATATTATAGTAAAAAAGAATGTTAAACTATGGAAAAATATAATTACGCAAAAAAAACTGCCGCATAAGCGGCAGTTTAGATTTCTTCGCAATATTGGTCAAATGCTTCCTGAAGCTTTGCTACAACACTCATCGGGTCATGTCCTTCAATTTCGTGGCGCTCGACCATAGTCATGAGTTTTCCATCTTTTAGCAGGGCAAAAGACGGAGATGATGGCGGATAACCCGTAAAAAAGTCTCGGGCGTATGCAGTCGCTTCTTTGTCCTGTCCGGCAAAAACCGTTACAAGTCGGTCCGGGCGTTTATCATAATGCACGGAATGCGCAGCTGCCGGTCTGGCAATTCCACCTGCACATCCGCAGACGGAGTTGATCATGACAAGCGTTGTTCCTTCTTTTTTAAACGTTTCTTCAACATCTTCAGGTGTTTTCAGCTCTGTATAGCCTGCTGCTGTAATCTCTTTTCTTGCCTGAGCAACGACATCGTTCATAAACATATTAAAATCAATATTCATTGGTTGCATCTCCTTTATACACACTATACATCTATTCTACCAGCAGATTTTGAAAAAAACTACTGTCTTGCATGACTCTCTTGGACTCACCCTTCTAAAAAGGCTGCAATCAGCTCTTTGACACTTCCAGAAACCGGGCGTTTTCCGCTGATGACCTCTTGCTCAAGGACAGGCATCGTTCCTTTAATCGATGGATGCTGAAAAAAGTGATGCTTCAGCTGTTCATGAATCATTTCATATAACCACTCTTTTTGCTGAAGCTGTCTTCTTTTTTCAAACACGCCGCTTTTCATGGTTATGTCCAGAAAAGCCGTAACAGTGTCCCAGATTTCTTCGATTCCTTTTTCCTGAATGGCAGAAACCGTGACAGCCTTTGTTTCCCATCCTCTTGTGTAGGATGTCAGAAAGTGAAGAATTTGATTATACTCATGCCTTGCTCTCTCTGCATTCTTTACGTTATCTCCATCGGCTTTGTTGACGACAACAAGGTCCGGCAGCTCCATGATTCCCTTTTTCATCGTCTGAAGCTCGTCACCTGCACCGGTAAGAACGAGGAGAAGGAAAAAATCGACCATGCCTCTGATTGCAAATTCCCCCTGGCCTACTCCCACAGTTTCGACCAGGATGACGTCATAGCCCGCCGCTTCGCAGACAATGATGGATTCTCTCGTTTTTCTGGTCACTCCGCCCAAAGTTCCGCCAGACGGAGATGGGCGGATAAAGGCATCCGGATTTCTGGACAGGCGCTCCATTCTTGTTTTATCCCCGAGAATGCTGCCTTTGGACACCTTGCTGCTGGGGTCGACAGCAAGTACAGCTACCTTGTGGCCCTTTGCGCACAAATACGTTCCGAACGCATCTATGAACGTGCTCTTCCCGGCACCGGGTACGCCTGTAATCCCGATCCGGACGGACTTGCTTGTTGTCCGCTGCTGCAGCGCTTCAATCATCTCCTGAGCCGTTTCGAAATGCTTTTCAGCATTGCTTTCGACAAGCGTAATGGCTTGTGCAACCGCTGTTTTGTAACCGCTAATCACACCGTCTGCATACTCGTTTGCACTCTTTCCCGCTTCTCCTGCCTTTTTTCTTCGTTTAGGAGCATCGGTCATTCTTCTGCTGCCTCATAGCCAAGACGTTCATATACTTTTTCGAGCATGATTTTTGCAGCATTCGGAATCACCGTTCCGGGACCGAAAATAGCAGAAGCTCCGTTGCTGAGAAGAAATTCGTAATCCTGATACGGGATCACGCCGCCGACGATGACCATGATATCTTCTCTTCCCAAAGCCTTCAGCTCCTGAACAAGCTGCGGCAGAAGAGTTTTGTGCCCGGCTGCAAGCGAGCTCATTCCGACGATGTGCACATCATTTTCAACGGCCTGCGCCGCCGTTTCTGCAGGAGTCTGAAATAAAGGGCCGATGTCAACGTCAAAGCCTAAATCTGCATAAGCGGTGGCAACTACCTTCGCTCCGCGGTCATGTCCGTCCTGACCCATTTTTGCAATCAGAATACGGGGCCTTCTTCCTTCCAGCTGTGAAAATTCATCTGTCATCCTTCTGACGCTTTCGATTTCTTCTTCATTTGAAAACTCTGAACTGTAAACACCGCTTATAGAGCGGATTACTGCCTGATGGCGTTTAGACGCTTTTTCTATTGCGTCTGAAATTTCCCCGAGAGTGGCTCTGGCCCGCGCCGCTTCCACAGAAAGCTCAAGCAGGTTCCCCTCTCCCGTCTTCACGGCTTCTGTGAGAGCCTGAAGCGCTTGATCCACCTGCTTCTGATCACGTGATGCCCTCAGCACTTGAAGTCTCTCAATCTGCTTGCGTCTCACCTCGGTATTATCAATAGAAAGAATTTCAATTGGATCCTCTTCCTCGACTTGATACTTATTCACGCCGATAATCGTTTCTGATCCGGAGTCAATTTTCGCCTGGCGTTTTGCGGCAGCTTCTTCTATTTTCATTTTAGGAAGACCGGTCTCGATCGCTTTTGCCATTCCCCCGAGATTTTCAACCTCTTCAATGTGTTCCCATGCCTTATCCATCAGCTGCTTGGTCAGTGACTCCACATAATGGGATCCTCCCCACGGGTCAATCACATCGCAGATGCCTGTTTCTGCCTGAAGATAAAGCTGGGTATTCCTTGCAATCCGCGCAGAAAAATCAGTAGGCAGGGCAATCGCTTCGTCAAGTGCATTTGTATGCAGAGACTGGGTATGGCCCATAGCAGCGGCATGTGCTTCAAGGCATGTCCGGATGACATTATTAAATGGATCCTGTGCAGTCAGGCTCCAGCCGGATGTCTGTGAGTGTGTCCGTAGTGCGAGCGATTTCGGATTTTTCGGCTCAAACTGTTTTACAATCTGCGCCCACATTAATCTCGCCGCTCTCATTTTGGCCACTTCCATAAAATAATTCATGCCGATTGCCCAGAAAAATGACAGCCTCGGCGCAAACTGATCGATTGTAAGACCCGCTTTTAAACCCGTCCGGATATATTCCAGGCCGTCAGCAAGCGTATAAGCGAGTTCAATATCCGCAGTAGCCCCCGCTTCCTGCATATGATAGCCTGAAATGCTGATGCTGTTGAACTTCGGCATATGCTTGGCGGTGTACTCAAAAATATCCCCTATGATTCTCATAGATGTATCAGGAGGGTAAATATACGTATTTCTCACCATGTACTCTTTTAAAATATCATTCTGAATCGTACCGGCAAGCTTCTCTTTAGAGACACCCTGTTCTTCCGCTGTCACGATATAAAAAGCCATAATCGGTAGAACAGCGCCGTTCATTGTCATTGACACAGACATCTGATCAAGCGGAATGTCCTGAAAGAGAATTTTCATATCCAGAATCGAGTCAATGGCAACTCCCGCTTTTCCGACATCTCCTTCCACTCTTGGATGGTCGGAGTCATAGCCTCTGTGCGTGGCCAGATCAAAGGCGACTGAAAGACCTTTTTGCCCCATTGCAAGATTCCGCCGGTAAAACGCGTTGCTGTCTTCAGCGGTTGAAAAGCCGGCATACTGCCTGATTGTCCACGGCCGGTTCACATACATCGTGGAATACGGGCCTCTTAAAAACGGAGCAATGCCCGGATAGCTGTCCAAAAACGGCATCTCTTTTCTGTCTTCCTCTGTATAGGCCGGTTTAAGCGGAATCCCTTCGTTTGACAGAAAAGCTTCTGTGGAGCCTGTCTGTCTTTCTGGACTCTTTTTTTCCGTCCATTCAACATTCGCAAAACTGATCCGGCTCATTTACTTCACCCCCAAGTGACTATGAAGATTCTTTAAAAATTCGTGCACATTCATCCCCTGGTAAAGGGAAGCAGCATATTCGGTCTTAAAACGTCCTGCAAGGAAGAGCGGATGTTTTTCAGACAGGTTTTTAAGGTCCAGCAATCCATATTCTTCGTCTGTTCCGCATAAGATGACAGGCTTGTCTGCCTCTGCCTCGTCCATCGCCGTAATTTTTGCTTCCACGCCTCCTGCCGCAAGCAGTCCTGCCGTAAAATCAAGTCTTGCTTTATAATCAATCGGTTCACCAAACACGACCACTTGGATGAAAGGAAAGCTTCCTGTTTCTTCTTTAAATCTTGACGAAGCGGCCCTGAGCTCTTCAAACGGCTCGGAAAGCCTCTTTTGCAGCAGCGGTTTCACCCCGTCCTGAAGGTCATCCCGGTACATCAGGCTGTTGAGTTCAGTTGCTTTGACGGTATAAGCGTTCTGGATCCATTTCGCAATGTCTGGTGCAGAGTGAGCCGTACTTTTGTCTGGCTTCACTTTTTCTTCTGCCTTCGCCTCGTAAGCTGATTCCTGAAGATTGGCATAAACGTTCGTTCCAATCAGCTGCACGCTCCGTTTGCTGATATCCTCCAGGCGCTTCTCAAGCAGACTGCTCAAATGGTTCTGGATATACTCGTTCTTCGCGGCCTCTGCAAAGCCTCCAAGCGTTTCAATTGCCTGGATTTCCTTCCACGATTGCTCGGCAAGTTCACTTGTCAGCTCTTCAATGTACCATGATCCCGCTGCAGGGTCTTGCACCTTTGAAAGATGGCTTTCTTCTTTCAGTACGTAGTGCGTATTTCTCGCCACCCGTTCTCCGGTTTTGCCCGGCTTGCCAAGCACTTCATCAAATGGAGTAATAGACAGGCTGCTGACTCCCCCGGCCGCAGCAGAAAACGCTTCTGTCGCTGCCCTCAGCATATTGACGTGAATATCGTGTTTCGTTTTCGTGATCAATGATGTGGCCGCATGCAGATCAATCGGGAACTTCAGAGGATCTGCACCAAATCCGCTTAAAACAGCAGCCCACAGTTTCTTAGCTGCTCTGAACTTGGCAATTT
Organism: Metabacillus sp. cB07; assembly: GCF_016839225.1. NCBI lineage: Bacteria > Bacillati > Bacillota > Bacilli > Caryophanales > Bacillaceae > Metabacillus > Metabacillus sp. cB07. The sequence continues at coordinate 2,724,627 of NZ_CP069296.1, forward strand.
CCATAAAGAACGGCGCCGCTGCCGAAAAGGAAAATGCCGTTCTGCCGGCAATCACATCAACAGGCACACCCCGGTCTTTTAAGGCATTGAACAGTTCAATGGCATTGGCGAATGTATAGGCAAGCTCCTCTTTTGCAGAAGCTCCGGCATTCCGGTAAATGTGCCCCTCCAAAAGGATGGTTTTGACGTCCGGCAGGTTTGCTTCTTCCAGCGCCTTCATCATATCCGCTGCAGCATCCAGTTTATCTGAAAGCGGCAAACGGCTTCCCCCGCTCTCAATCCACTCCCCAAACGGATCAAAAGCAAACCGGCCGCTTCCATTCCGATTTTTCAGGAAGGCTGTGAAAATCGGAAAAAATCCGATGTTTTCTTTTATCGAAATGTGAAACGGGGTTGCACTTAAATCCGTATTTTCAAACGCAATTTGAATATCTTCATATGTATTGAGAAAAGAGACATCCTCAAGATGAATCGTATCCTGTCCGTTTTTCAGCGCCTCATGAAATTCCGCTTTCAGTTCTTCAGGCGTTTTTGAATTCTGAAGTTTTTGGCTCACTTCCCAGCCGTTTTGCTTCTCCTGATGCCCTGGAATCTGATGAGCAGCCCGGCTGTTTTGCTCTGTATAAACAGGACGCAGTGTAATGCCCTCATATGTTTTTCTAGAGAGCGTCTCAATGCTTTTTCCTTTCAGCGCTCTTTCTGCTTCTTCCACCCACATTTGTTCGGTTGCTTTTTCAAAATCATATCTTTCCCTGCTGATTCTTTGCTTCATTCTCCCGCTTCCCTGAAGGAAGCACACCCCCTTGACGCAAAAGAATGCGTTTACATTTTTGAAAATAATAAAAACTTAGTTTCTTTTATTTTAGTACACCTTGCAGAAGTCAGCAAATGTAATTCATAATTGAAACCAGAGCAAGTTTTGAAACGTATAGGAAGAAAGATGTTTCATTTAATGGAAGAGAGGATAATTTAATGAAGAAGAGACCTTTCGGATTAAAAAAGAAGCGGAAAAAGAGAAGCAGCAAATGGCTTGATTTCCTGTTCGATCTCCTTGAACTGGCCGAATTCCTGATTCTTCTTCCTTTCCGCATCATCTATTATTTGCTCCGTGCTGTTTTAAAGGCATTCGGAGACCTTTTCAACTTTTAAACGACTTTTGCTCGTAAGGGGTTTTTTTATGGCTGAATATAAAAAGGGCATTCTTATCTACAATGGCAATGCCGGTCAAAAAGATGCGGAAAAAACGCTTGGCGTTTGCGTTCCCATTATCTCGCAGCATGTGGAGCAGCTTCTTTTGCTCCAGACAAAAAAACCTCTGGACGCCCTGGAGTTCTGCCGGGAGCATGGTGAAGGAAGTGATATCGTCATCATTCTTGGGGGTGACGGAACGGTTCATGAGTGCATTAACGGTCTTGGCGGACTTGAAAACAGACCGGTCATTGCCATACTTCCGGGAGGCACCTGCAATGACTTCTCCAGAACACTGGGCATCCCGCAAAACCTGAGAAAAGCTGCAGAATGCATATTTGAGGGTGAAGTCCGCGGAGTAGATGCAGCTGAATCAACTAGCGGTTATTTCCTCAATTTCTGGGGCATCGGCCTGATCGCCGAAACATCTGAAAATATCAACGACACCGAAAAAGCACTGCTTGGCAGAGTCAGCTACTTTCTCAGCGCACTCCGAACAATCAAAAGCATGAAGCCATTTACCTTTAAACTGGAGCTGGATGACAGAGTCATAGAAGATGAAGCCATCATGGTCCTGCTTGCAAACGGACGGATGATCGGAACAAACGAGCTTCCCTACCCTGACATACAAATAGATGACGGTCTTGCGGATATCTTTATTATAAAAGAAGCAAGCTTCACGGTATTAAAAGAAATCTTCACCATGAAAGACACCATCGACTGGGACCATCTCGATTCACAGCTCCAGCATTACCGGACAAGCATCATGAAAATTGAAACGGAAGACGAAATGAACTGCGACACCGACGGAGAAGTCTACTCCTCCACTCCCGAATCCATCCGTATTCTGCACCAGCATTTTCAGATGCTGGTTCCAAAAGTGGTTATTTAAAAAGTGTTCTGCAGCTATTGCTGTTGGGGCACTTTTTTTTGTGGGGGGGTTGGAGGGTCCGAACACTTTGCTGGCTTTTTGGCATCTGCAAAGTGTTGTTAAAGCCAGATTAGAACACTTTCTGGGCTTTCTGGCCTCTGCAAAATGTTGCTAAAGCCAGGTTAGAACACTTTCTGGGCTTTCTGGCCTCTACAAAATGTTGCTAAAGCCAGGTTAGAACACTTTCCGGGCTCTCTGGTCACTGCAAAATGTTGTTAAAGCCAGATTAGAACACTTTCTGGGCTTTCTGGCCTCTACAAAATGTTGCTAAAGCCAGGTTAGAACACTTTCCGGGCTCTCTGGTCACTGCAAAATGTTGTTAAAACACATTTAGAACACTTTCAGGACTTTCTAACATCTGCAAAATGTTGTTAAAGCCAGGTTAGAACACTTTCCAGGCTTTCTAGCCACTGCAAAGTGCTGCAAAAGAACCCTGCTAGCCTCCCCCTTCTCAAAACAAAAAAAACAGGCATAGAAAACCGAAGTTTTCCTGCCTGCTTAATGTTTTTAATAGATCGATGTTGTTTCTTTTGATGTTTGTTCGATGATTTCTTTCACCCGTGCCAAGAATCTTCCGCAGATCAAGCCGTCGAGTACACGGTGATCGAGGGACATGCAGAGGTTGACCATGTCTCGTACAGCGATCATGCCGTTGTTCATGACAACCGGGCGCTTCACGATGGATTCGACCTGAAGGATGGCAGCCTGCGGGTAATTGATAATACCCATGGACTGGACAGAGCCGAATGATCCTGTGTTGTTGACCGTGAAGGTGCCGCCTTTCATATTGTCTGCAGACAGTTTGCCGGCACGGACTTTTCCTGCAAGTTCTGAGATTTCGCGGGCAATGCCTTTGATGGTTTTTTCGTCCGCATGTTTGATGACAGGGACGAAAAGGGCATCATCTGTTGCGACTGCAATCGAGATGTTGATGTCTTTTTTCTGGATGATGCTGTCGCCTGCCCACATGGAGTTGATTTGCGGGAATTCTTTCAGTGCCTGGGCAACTGCTTTGACGAAGAAGGCAAAGAACGTCAGGTTAAAGCCTTCTTTTTGTTTGAACTCGTTCTTGAGACTGTTGCGGTATTCCACGAGATTCGTTGCATCCACTTCCATCATCGTCCAGGCGTGCGGAGCTTCATGTTTGCTGCGAAGCATGTTGGCTGCAATGGCTTTGCGGATGCCGGTAACCGGTATTTCCACGTCTCCCGGCTGCGCGGTGACAGCTGCTTCCTGCGTCGTTGCCGGTTTGGCCGAAGCCGGAGCTGCAAGGGTTTCCTTCAGTGCTGAAGGTGCTTGTTTCTCCGCGGCAGCTGGAGCCTGCTTGCCTGCTTCTGCAGCTTTAGGGATATTTCCGTTTTCGATCAGCTGCTGAAGATCTTTTCTTGTGATTCTCCCGCCTGCCCCTGTACCGTTCACTTGGGTAAGATCAATGTCATTCTCCTGGGCAAGGCGAAGGACAGCTGGTGAGTATCTCTTTTTATTAGACTGATCCTGTTCTTGTACAGGCTCCTGAGCTGTTTTTTCAGCTGCAGGCGTTTCAGCTTGAGCAGGTGCTTCTGTTTCTGCACTGCCTCCGACTTCTACTTTGCAGATAATTTCTCCTACAGCAAGCGTGTCTCCCTCTTCAGCTGTCAGTTCCTTGATGACGCCTGAAAAAGAGGACGGGACCTCTGCATTTACTTTGTCTGTCATAACCTCTGCAATCGGGTCGTACTTATTAACGGTATCTCCGACGGATACGAGCCATTTGCTGATGGTGCCTTCTGTTACACTCTCCCCAAGCTGGGGCATGGTCATCTGTTCAACTGCCATGAAAGTTCCCTCCTCAACTAGAACGTTTCTTAAAACTCCGCAAGCTTCCGCATCGCTGCTTCGACTTTATCAGGGTTGATCATAAAATGTTTTTCCATTGTCGGGGCATAAGGCATCGCAGGAACATCAGGACCTGCAAGACGCATGATTGGAGCATCCATGTCGAACAGGCAGTTTTCAGCGATGATCGCTGAAACTTCACTCATGATGCTTCCTTCTTTGTTGTCTTCTGTGACAAGCAGGACTTTGCCTGTTTTTGATGCCGCTTCAATAATCGCTTCTTTATCGAGCGGATAGACTGTGCGCAAATCAAGAATATGAGCTGAAATGCCGTCCTGGGCAAGTTTTTCCGCAGCCTGAAGGGCAAAATGAACGCAAAGGCCATACGTGATGATTGTGATATCTTCGCCTTCCCGTTTTACATCCGCTTTCCCGATCGGCAGAACATAATCATCATCAGGGACTTCCCCTTTAATCAGACGGTACGCCCGCTTATGTTCAAAGAAAAGAACAGGATCTTCGTCTCTGATGGCAGCCTTCAGCAATCCTTTTACATCATAAGGAGTTGACGGCATCACAATTTTCAGACCCGGTGTATTGGCAAAAAGAGCTTCAACTGACTGGGAATGATACAGAGCGCCGTGCACTCCGCCGCCGTAAGGGGCACGAATGGTAATCGGACAGTTCCAGTCATTATTGGAACGGTATCTGATTTTCGCCGCTTCTGATACGATCTGGTTGACAGCCGGCATGATAAAATCAGCAAATTGCATTTCGGCAATCGGTCTCATGCCATACATGGCCGCTCCGATTCCTACTCCGGCAATCGCAGATTCTGCAAGCGGCGTATCAATGACGCGTTCTTCTCCAAATTTATCGTAGAGTCCTGCTGTAGCTTTAAAGACTCCGCCTTTTCTGCCGACATCTTCGCCAAGGACAAACACCTTCGGGTCGCGTTCCATTTCTTCGCGAATGGCCATTGTTACTGCATCTATATAAGAAATGACTGGCATTGTACTTCCCCCTTACTCTGCGTATACGTATTTGAGTGCTGATTCCGCTTCTGCATACGGCGCATTTTCAGCGTAATCCGTCGCTTCATTGACAACCTTCATAATCTGATCAAGAATCTCTTTTTCCTTCTCTTCTGTCAGGATGCCTGTCTCCTTCAGATAAGAGGCAAATGTTAAAATCGGATCCTTTTTCTTCGCTTCAGATACCTCGTCCTGTCCGCGGTATGAACGGTCATCATCATCACTTGAATGAGGCGTCAGACGGTATGAAACTGCTTCAACTAGAGTCGGCCCCTCACCGCGGCGTCCTCTGTCTGCAGCTTCTTTCACTGCTGCATAAACTTCAAGCGGATCGTTTCCGTCCACTGTCACGCCAGGAATGCCGTATCCAACAGCACGGTCGGAGATTTTTTCGCATGCAACTTGCTTCTCATACGGCACACTGATGGCGTACTTGTTGTTTTCGCACATGAAAATAACCGGAAGTTTATGAACACTTGCAAAGTTTGCGCCTTCATGGAAGTCACCCTGATTGGATGAACCTTCTCCGAATGTTACGAACGTCACGATGTCCTTTTTCTCCATTCTTCCTGCAAGAGCTATGCCGACAGCATGCGGCACCTGCGTGGTTACAGGAGAAGAACCTGTTACGATGCGGTTTACTTTTTGCCCAAAGTGACCGGGCATCTGGCGTCCGCCTGAGTTCGGATCTTCCGCTTTTGCAAATCCCGAGAGCATTAACTGCTTGGCTGTCATGCCAAAAGCAAGAACAACGCCCATATCTCTGTAGTAAGGAAGCGCGTAATCTTTTTTCCGGTCAAGGGCAAAAGCAGCTCCTACCTGTGCCGCTTCCTGTCCCTGACAAGAGATGACAAACGGAATTTTCCCTGAACGGTTCAACAGCCACATGCGCTCATCAATTTTACGGGCCATAACCATAGTTTCATACATTTCAAGAACATCCTGATCTGTCAGACCAAGAGTTTGATGACGATTTTCAGCCATTTTGCTGCCTCCTAAAAATCAGTATGTAAGGGAAGTCGTTCCCCTTAAGAATGTATTGCGCTGCCGTCCACTGCAAGTGCAGCTTCGCCGATTGCTTCAGAAAGCGTAGGATGCGGATGGATCGTGTGCCCGATTTCCCAAGGGGTTGCATCCAGCACCATGGCAAGACCGGCCTCTGAAATCATATCTGTCACGTGCGGACCAATCATATGAACGCCAAGAAGGTCATTTGTTTTCGCATCTGCCACCAGTTTGACAAACCCGTCCGACTCTCCGAAAACAAGCGCTTTGCCGATTGCACGAAAAGAAAACTTCCCTGTCTTCACGTCAAAACCGGCATCTTTTGCTTCTGCTTCCGTGTAGCCTACACTTGCGATTTCAGGTGTGCTGTAGACACATCTTGATACGTTTCTGTACGTAATGGCAGAAGGATTTTTCCCGGCAATGTGTTCAACGGAGGTAATACCTTCGTGTGAAGCTACATGAGCAAGCTGCATGCCGCCGATCACATCACCGATTGCATAGATATGTGACTCTTTTGTCTGCATAAATGCGTTTGTTTTGATAAATCCGTTTTCAATCTGGATGTCGGTGTTCTCAAGGCCGATGCCTTCAACATTCGCCTGACGGCCGACGGAAACAAGAATTTTTTCTGCTGAGAAGGTTTTCACTTCGCCTTTATGCTCAGCAGATATGGAGACTCCTTCTCCTTTTTCAAGTGTTTCAGAAAGCACCTTTGCACCTGTCACAACCGCGACGCCCTTTTTCTTCAGCAGGCGCTGCATTTCTTTTGAAATATCTGCATCTTCTGTAGGGAGAATTCTGTCTGCATATTCAAGAACTGTCACGTCAAGACCGAAATCTGAAAGCATGGATGCCCATTCAATTCCGATCACGCCTCCGCCGACAATGATGATGGACTTCGGCAGGGACTGAAGGTTTAATGCTTCATCTGAAGTGAGGACTGCTTCTCCATCAATTTCAAGTCCAGGAAGGCTGCGCGGTCTTGATCCTGTTGAGACAATCACATTCTTCGGTATGAGCATTTCATTTTCCTCCCCGTTGTTCATTTCAACGGAGATGGTTCCAGGCATTGGAGAAAAAATCGACGGTCCAAGGATTCTGCCTGTTCCTTCAAATACATCAATTTTTCCCTGTTTCATTAAATGCTGCACTCCTTTATGGAGCGTATCGATAATGGACTGCTTCCGTTCCTGCACTTTGGCAAAATCAAGCTCGACTCCGGAAGTGATGACACCGAATTCTTCGCTTCGTTTTGCTGTTGCAAAAACCTCCGCACTTCTAAGCAAAGCTTTGCTTGGTATGCAGCCTGCATGCAGACATGTGCCGCCAAGCTTCCCTTTTTCAACAATAGCTGTTTTTAAACCGAGCTGGCTTGCACGAATGGCTGCTACATAGCCGCCTGTGCCTCCGCCGACAATCACGAGATCATATTCAGTTGCCATGGGATCATGCTCCTTTCTTTAACCGGTAAGAAGATCTATTTTGGCGCTCAGTTTCTGCTGAGCGGTTTTGCGATGACGAGGTTGGGATATTCTTTCGGCTCTTCTTCTCCCCGAAGGACACGAAGTGCACCTTCTGTTAGAGCCTGCAGCTCATTCTCACCCGGGAATACCGTAATGTCTGCTATCCAGTCAATATAAGACGAGATTTCTTTTACAAACTTCTTCCCGTATGCGAGGCCTCCGGTAAGGATTATCGCATCTACTTTGCCTTTAAGGACTGCACTTGCAGCACCGATTTCTTTTCCGATTTGATAAGCCATCGCATCAAAAACCAGCTTTGCCCGCTCGTCACCTGCTGCAATCATGCGTTCAACCTTTTGTCCGTCATTTGTTCCAAGGTAGCCCACAAGGCCTCCGCGGCCGACAAGCATTTTCATAATTTCCTCGCGGTAGTAATCCCCTGAGAAACACAGGCTGACAAGATCTCCTGCAGGAACCGTCCCAGCTCTTTCAGGGCTGAACGGTCCATCACCATGGAGACCGTTGTTCACATCGATCACTTTTCCCTGCTTATGGACACCTACTGTAATCCCACCGCCCATGTGAGCGACAATCAGGTTCATTTCCCCATACGATTTGCCGTACTGCCTGGCCACTTTTCTTGCGACTGATTTTTGGTTCAGTGCGTGAAAAATACTTTTCCTTTCAATTGAAGCAACGCCTGATACTTTTGCAATCGGTTCCATTTCATCGACAACGACAGGATCTACGATGAATGCAGGGATATTAAGGCCTCCAGCTATCTCGTATGCAATGATTCCTCCAAGGTTAGAGGCATGCTGGCCTGCATAGCCTATCCGGAGATCATGAAGCATCTGCTCATTGACATGATATGTTCCGCCTTCAATCGGACGAAGCAATCCGCCTCTTCCGCAGACAGCGCTTAATTTTGAAATGTTGATGCCTTCTTCATCAAGCGTCTCAAGAATCGTTTGCTTTCTGAATTCGTATTGATCAATGATTTGGGTGAAAGACTGAATCTTTTCCGCATCATGTCGAATTGTTTTTTCAAAAATAGAACGTTCATTATCAAATACACCAATTTTCGTAGAAGTTGAACCAGGGTTGATGACGAGTATCCGATATTCTTTTTCTTGCAACTTTCATAACCTCCAGGTAAGAGAAGGATCTGACCAAACAGACCCTGCTCCATGTATTTCCAAATTAGCGGCGGCTTAAAATATGATGGCCGTTTTGAAGGAACTGGCTGCGGGAGTTTCTCATTCTTTCAATCCGCTCTTCTGCCAGACGGTCAGCAGCCATATAAGTAGGAATGCCGTCACGCTTTGCAATTTCAAATACACGCTCAATGTTCTGGTAGATGCCTTCTACTTTTTTCATGGCTCTTTCGCTGTTATAGCCAAGAAGTTCGTCGGCTACATTGATAACTCCGCCGGCATTAATGACGTAGTCCGGTGCATAAGCGATTCCCATTTCATGAATTGTATCGCCGTGGCGTGTTTCTTTCAGCTGATTGTTTGCAGCCCCCGCAATGACTTTTGCTTTAATTTGAGGAATAGTATCGTCGTTAATGGTTGCTCCAAGTGCACATGGTGCATAAATGTCGCAGTCAACTGAATAAATCTCATCAGGATCGACAGCTTTTGCTCCAAATGCTTCCACCGCTCTTTGAACCGCTTCTTTATGAATGTCTGTTACGATCAGCTGCGCACCTTCTTCATGAAGATGTCTGCAAAGGTTAAAGGCAACATTTCCTACACCTTGTACAGCTACCGTTTTCCCTTCAAGTGAATCTGTTCCAAAGGCTGCTTTAGCCGCTGCTTTCATTCCGCGGTATACACCGAATGCAGTGACAGGAGACGGGTTGCCTGAAGAGCCGAATGCAGGAGAAATACCTGTTACATAATCTGTTTCCTCATGAATCAGGTCCATATCTTCTACTGTAGTCCCTACATCTTCTGCTGTAATATAACGGCCGTTCAGCCCTTGAATATAGCGGCCGAATGCGCGGAACATTTCTTCATTCTTATCTTTTCTAGGGTCTCCGATGATGACCGTTTTGCCGCCTCCGAGGTTAAGTCCCGCTGCAGCATTTTTGTAAGTCATGCCACGTGCAAGACGAAGGGCATCTTCAATGGCATCTGCTTCAGAAGCATATGTCCACATGCGCGTTCCGCCAAGAGCCGGTCCAAGCGTTGTATCGTGAATAGCAATGATCGCTTTTAGTCCTGATTGTTTATCCTGGCAGAAAACCAATTGCTCATAGTCGTATTGTTCCATATATTTGAAAATTTCCATCTGTAAATCCTCCTAGTGGTATCATTTTTGCTTTTTCTGTTTTCAGCTTGTGCAAATGGCAAGTGCCAGTGAATAAAGCTTGCTTTCAGCTGAATCTGCACGGCTTGTCAGTACAATTGGCGCTTTAGCTCCTGCAATAACAGCTCCAACCTTTGCCCTTGCGAAATAAATAAGTGATTTATATAAAACATTGCCAACTTCAATGGTTGGTACCAATAAAATATCTGCCTGTCCCGCAGCTCCGCTCTTTATGCCCTTATGCTCCGCAGCTTCCATGGAAACGGCGTTATCAAGAGCCAGCGGCCCGTCTACAAGACAATGTTTGATTTGCCCGCGGGCATTCATTTGCGTTAGTGCAGCAGCATCAAGTGTGGCCTGCATGGCCGGGTTAATGACTTCAACCGCTGCAAGCGGTGCAACTTTCGGCATCTCAATGCCGATTTTCCTTGCGACCGTAACGGAGTTTTCAAGAATCTGCTTTTTTTGCTGAAGATCCGGCGCAACGTTCATGGCAGCATCTGTCACAATGGTGTACCGGTCGTAGCCTGGCACACCAAAAACGGCCACGTGTGAAAGGATGTTTCCCGTGCGAAGACCGAACTCCTTGTTCAGTACAGCTTTTAAAATCACAGCAGTCGGAACATTCCCTTTCATAAGAACATCCGCTTCATTTTGAAAAACGGCTTTTACAGCTGCTTCTGAAGCCTGTTCGGTTGATCTTGCGTGATGGATTGTGACTCTTCTGGGATCAATTTGTTTTTCAAGAAGCATCGTTTCAATGACTTCTTTGTTGCCAAACAGCATAAAATCAGCCAGTTCCCGTTCTAAAGCAAGCTTAACAGCTTCAAGAACTTCCTCGTCTTCTGCCGCTGCAACAGCAACCGTCTTATTTTCCAGCTGTGCCGCTTTTTCCAGCAGGTCGTCTAATGTCATGTAGTGTTCAACCCTTTCTTGATGTAATCACAGCACCCGATTATGTATAATGCAAGAAGCGTGCCAAATGAAAAAACGTGAAACCGCTTCATCTGCTATTTATTTTTCGTGCAAAATATTGCATATCACGCAATATTTTGCATGCATTATTTTTCAATTCCGTATTTCTCCATCTTATAATACAGGTTTCTTAATGAAACACCTAATGAAGAAGCGGTTTTTGTCCGGTTATAGCCATGTTTAATCAGTGCGTTCTGTATCAGGTTTTTTTCGACTTCTTCCACAGCTTCGGCAAGCGTAATATTCCCGGTATCTTCTATAAGGACACTCCCGGTATGTCTTTCTTTTTCAGAACTCTGAATGAGTTCAGGCAGATGGCGGGCTGTGATTCTCAGTTCATGATAGTGCATAAAGATCATCGCTCTTCCGATCACATTTTCAAGCTCTCTCACATTACCCGGCCAGCTGTATCCCATCAGTGCCGCTGCTGCTGATTCATCAATTCCTTCAATACTGCGTCCATAATCCTGATTCAGCTTTCTGATCAGATGTTCGGCAAGCATGGGAATGTCACTTTTCCTGTTCCGCAGCGGAGGAATGGATATTGGGTACCTGTTTAATCTGTAATACAGATCCTCCCTGAACGTGCCGTCAGACAAGGCTTTTTCGATATTGATGTTCGTTGCGGCAATTACCCTTACATTGATGGAAATGGATTTCGCCGACCCTACTCTGACAATTTCTTTTTCCTGAAGAACGCGCAGCAGCTTGGCCTGTACACTGGCTGACAGTTCACCAATTTCATCAAGGAAGATGCTTCCGTTATTCGCCTCTTCAAAAAACCCACGCTTGCCTCCGCGTTTCGCGCCTGAAAACGCTCCTTCTTCGTAGCCGAACAATTCACTTTCAAGCAGGGTTTCTGAAATGGCTGCACAGTTTACTTTAATAAACTTGTTGTATTTTCTGTCGCTAGCATTATGTATAGCGTGTGCAAATAACTCTTTTCCCGTCCCCGATTCTCCTCTCAGGAGTACGGTCGCAGGTGTTTTCGCCCCAAGCTTTGCCTGTTCGATCGCAAGCTTGATTTCTTCACTTTCACCGACAATGTCTTCAAAGGAATATTTCGCTTCGAGGGTTCTGATAATTTGCCTTGCCCGGTTCAATTCTGTTGTCAGCGTTTGGATCTCAGACATATCGTGAATGACGCCCACGCTTCCCTTTAGCTTGCCGTCGACAATAATCGGGGCTACATTGACGATGACGTCTTTTTTAGAAGGGCCGACTTTCATTCTCACTCCGCGGACGGGCCTTCTTGTTTCAAGCACTTTCATATGCATGCTTTCCCCCTCTGAGATGTCCGCTGTAGCAGGCATTCCGAGGACCTCGCCCTCAGTCAGGCCGGTCATGCGGGAGTAGGCAGGATTAATCATGATGCCTCTCCCTTCTTCGTCCACCACAGAAATCGCTTCATCCGATGACTGAATAATCGCCTGAAGCATGGTCTGAATTTCTTTTAGGTTCGTCATCTCTTCAGCAAGATTCACAATTTCCGTTATATCTTTAAAAAGCGAAAGCGCCCCAATAAGAATGCCCGAGTGGTCAAAAATCGGAATTCGGGTTGTAATGATTTTCAGGCCGTTCTCAAGAACCTGCTCCTGGTTCATTTCAACTTCTTTCGTCTGGAGGATTCTCGGCAGTTTGCTTGATGGCATGACTTCCCTGACAAGCCTGCCGATGACATCCTCCTTTTTTAAGCCTGTCATTTCTTCGGCCATTTTATTAAAAAGAATGAGCCTCTCCTTGTCGTCGATGACAATCATGCCGTCATTCGTTGCGTCAAAAATGGTTTCATGCTTATATGTAATTTCTTGAAGAGCTGTAATCAGATCTTCTTTCTGATTAATCAGATTTGTTATGATATGAGCCACGCTGCCCGGTATGATGACTGTGCTCCTGCTTCTTTGCTGAAGCAGTTCTTCAAACACTTCAGAACTCCCCGTTGCTTCTATGACAATGTTAATCTGATCAGACAGAAGCGGCTTCCAGTCTGAGCTGGTCAGAATTCCGATTTTTTTGGCATATTCGATACCCGGTGCATTTGAATCAATATCAACAACAGCCATAATTTCCATCGCTTTGATCTCAAGCAGCATTTTAAGGAGTGCAGTCCCGCCTTTGCCCGCACCAACAAGCAGCACTTTTTGCATGAATCTATCCCCTTGTTTTTTATAAAATCGGAAAATACTCCGTAAAAAAAGCCTTTCCCATTCCCTCATTAGTGTACTCGAACAGCTCCTTTTATGCAAAAAATTGCACGATCTCATCATCTGCTTTTGCTCACTTGACAAAAAGGCCCATTCACTTGACAATTTAGAAAGAACAGGGAAAGGACAAGGGGAAATATGAGGATAGTTGCTCTGATTATAATGGTCATACCTGGCGTTTTGGCAGGCTATGGCATCAAGCTTATGCGCGATATGCTGTTTGGCATTCTCCAGCCGCCATTTCCGGCATTATGGATGCAGTTCATAGGAGGACTGCTTTTGTTTATAGGGGGATTAAGCTTTGTCGCAGGATTCATCTTCCGCAGAGACTCAAAGAGGAAAAAGGTTCAAAAGCGATTCCAGAGGTAGTAAAGCAAAAGCGCCAAGTCAGCCCGGGCGCTTCGTCAATCAGCCATTTTTTAGTGATTTTCTAATTCGCACAGCCATTTCAGGATAATCTGTGAAAAATCCTGCACAGCCGGCTTTCATTAGGTCCTTCATCATTTGTTCGTCGTTGACCGTATAAGGCCTGACCATGACCCCGTGCGCCTGACTTTCTGCAATCATTGATTGATCAGCCGATAAAAAGTAAGGGTGCACGGAAGCAGCAGGGATGGTTTTTGCATATTCCCAAGGCTGATACAGCCTTTCATGAATCAGAGCCCCGCGCTCAATATGAGGTGAAATGTGATAACATGTTACTAAGCTGTCATGGTTAAACGAAGAGAGGATAACTCGGCTCTCTAAGGTATATTTTCCAATGATGCTGATTACTTTTTCTTCGATCTGCCCGTAATGGATTCGGTCATTTTTCAATTCAATATTCAGCTTAACATTTAGCGGTCTAATCCACTCTGCCACTTGTTCAAGAGATGGCACGGATGCTTTTCCGCTCCACTCAGGAAACAAATAGCACGCATCAAGCTGCTGAAGCTCTGCATACGTCAAATCTTTAACATAGCCGGTGCCGTTTGTGGTTCGGTCAACTGTTTCATCATGGATGACAACGGGAATGCCGTCTTTAGAAAGATGCACATCCAGTTCAATTCCGTCAGCACCAAGGTCAATTGCCGCCTGAAAAGACGGCATCGTATTTTCAGGATACGTGCCGGCTGCACCCCGGTGGCCAAATATAATCGTCATTGCTTTTTCACCCGCTTAAAAAGAATAAAGGAGGATTTCCCATGAGACCACTGCCAATTTCAGCTGATACGGCTGTAAAATTGAGCGAAGCACTGAATGTACCGGTTGAACAGCTGATGCATATGCCCCAGCACATTCTGCTTGCAAAGCTTGCTGAACTTGAGAAAAAAGAGAATTGATCTTTAACTGAAAAGAACCCCCTTTCAATCGAAAGCGGGTTCTTTTTCTATTTAATGTCTATCCCTCTCAGGAAGCCTTATGCTCAAGTCGAAGTTTATCGGCAACCATTGCGATAAATTCTGAATTTGTCGGTTTTGCTTTTGACATGCTCACCGTATAGCCGAAAAGGGATGAGATGGACTCGATGTTTCCGCGGCTCCATGCCACTTCAATCGCATGGCGGATTGCACGCTCGACACGGCTTGCTGTTGTGTTGTATTTTTTAGCGATGTCAGGATAGAGAACTTTTGTAATCGAACCAAGAAGTTCAATATCGTTATACACCATAGAAATGGCTTCCCTTAAGTACAGGTACCCTTTAATATGAGCAGGGACACCGATTTCATGAATGATGCTGGTAATGTTCGCATCGAGGTTCTTGCCTTTGTTTTCAGGCTGGGATCTGAGTGAGGAACTGGATCTTGAAAGAATAGGAGCGGATTTTCCGCTTACCTGGCGAATGTGGCTGACAAGGTTTTCCATGTCGAACGGTTTTAAGATGAAATAGGATGCACCAAGGTCGACAGCTTTTTTCGTGACATCTTCCTGTCCGAACGCTGTCAGCATAATGACATTCGGCTGTTTGGATTTTTCCATCTCCCTGACCTTTTCAAGGACAGCAAGACCGTCAAGATGCGGCATAATAATATCCAGTACCAATACATCCGGATCTTTGTCCTTCAGCATGTTCAGGCATTCCTGACCGTTATAGGCAATTCCCAGTACTTCCATGTCATCCTGGCTTGATATAAACTCATCTAAAAGGCCGACCAACTCACGATTATCATCAACGACACATACTTTTATCTTCTTCACTAAAGTTCCTCCTCAGTCTTCATTTCTCCGCCTTAACCGGTTAGCATCTCTATTGTTTATTCTAAATGAGAATTTCGACAATGCAACTTAAATTCCTCTAATTATTTTAAAAAATACCAAAAAAATGAAATATCTAAGTTTTTCTCCAGTTTCCTCACATTTTCGACGATTCCTGCAACCAATCGTTTCCAAAGTTAAACAGTTTTGTCGAATAATCTTCTTCCCTCTATTCTACCGAAAAAACGGGAATAAAGAAAGGCATAAAAAAGAGCTGTCAAGAATCACCTCTCAACAGCTGCCCTTTTAGCTTGCTTTCTTTGCACCTTGCGTATAAATATCAATTCCCGCTTCACTCAGCATCCACTCGATATGAACACCATACCCTGAAGTCGGATCGTTTACAAACACATGTGTAACGGCTCCAATCACTTTGCCATTTTGGATAATCGGGCTTCCGCTCATCCCCTGAACAATCCCGCCTGATTTCTCAAGCAATTTTGGATCTGTAATTTTTATGACCATTCCTTTTATTGCAGGGAACTTTTGAGGAGTGGAACTGACAACCTGTACATCAAATTCCTCTACTCTGTCACCGTCTACAACCGTCAGTATATGCGCAGGACCTTCCTTTACCTCGTTTGAAAGGGCGATTGGCATAGGCTGATCATAAAGACCATTTGTCATGTCTCCGTTCAGTCTGCCAAAAATACCGAATGGACTGTTGCGTGTAATGTCCCCGATAATCTGTCTGTCGCTTGAAAATCTGGCAAGCTTTTCTCCAGGATTCCCGTTGCTTCCCTTTTCAATGGATGTGACAGTCGATCTGACAACCTGTCCGTCCTGTACGACGATTGGTTTTTTTGTATCCATATCTGAAATAACGTGGCCTAAAGCGCCGTATTTCTTCGATTTAGGATCATAAAAGGTCATCGTCCCGATTCCCGCTGCTGAATCTCTGATATAGAGTCCGATCCGGTATGCGCCTTCATTTTCATCTTTTACCGGAACAAGCTTTGTCTTAAGCTCTTTGTTATCCCTTGAGATCACTAAATCAAGAGGCTTGCCGGTCTTTCCTGAACCCTGAATAAACGGCGTCACATCACTCATGCTTTCAACTGTGGTGCCGTTAATTTTCGTAATGATATCACCGACTTGCACTCCGGCTATTTCTCCGGGGGATTTTTTTCCTCCGGATGTTTTAATTTGATGATGTCCGACAACAAGGACGCCAAGTGAATTAAGTTTAACGCCTATTGACTGGCCGCCCGGAATAACCCGGAAATCTTCAAGGACTTTAACGTCCACTTTTTTTATCGGAATTCCGGCAAGGTCAAATACGATTTCTCCTACTCCGCTTTGCCTGCCTTCAATTTGAAGGGATTCACTCCCTGTTTTAATGGAAAATACCTGCTCTGAATCCGCCGCGGCTGCATCAGCCTGCAGGGATGTCTGCATTGATAATTGCTGATTTTCGAATACAGTTAAAGAATTTGGCAATAGAACGTATTCTTTAACAGGTTTTACAAATCCTAAACTCATTAAAGAAACAAGGAGAATACAACCAATTATTTTTCTTATTTTATCTGAGCCCAACTATACACACTCTCCTCGCTCCTACCACACCAATACATCGGCTACATTCATTAATTTTGCCTTTTGGAGGAGCATTTATAACTGATATAAAAAGAAAATGTTGATGTTTTGGCGTATAATGCCGCAGGACGGCACATGAGGTGTTTTTTGCAGACAAAAAAAATACTGCCGGCGAAGGCAGTATTTAGAAGCTCTTTGCAGCTTCTGCAAGAGCAAGCAATTCTTTGGCATGCTGTTTCGTCAAATCCGTTACTTCAACTCCGGCAATCATCCGGCCGACTTCTTTTATCTTTTCTTCCTCGAGAAGAGGCTTAACACTTGTTTTCGTGCGTCCTTTAACCGTTTCTTTGGAGATGAAAAGATGCGTGTCTGCCATTGCAGCTACCTGAGGCAGGTGAGTGATGCAGAGCACCTGGGACCCGACAGAGACCTTATAGATCTTCTCTGCGATGGCCTGGGCCACTCTCCCGCTCACTCCAGTATCAACCTCATCAAAGATGATCGACGTCACACCCTGATGCTTGGAGAAGATGCTTTTCATCGCAAGCATGATTCTTGAAAGCTCTCCCCCGGATGCAATTTTGGAAAGCGGTTTAAGGGGTTCACCCGGATTTGTAGATAGGTAAAATTCCGTTTCATCTACTCCGTTTTCGGTGAATTTTGCAGGAACACTGTCTATTTGGACACTGTCTGGATGTCCCTTGCGGACGCCGAACACAACTTCAAACTTTGTTTTTTCCATATAGAGTTCTTTAAGCTCCTGCTGGATGTTTTTTATCAGCTCAGCAGCACTTTTT
Organism: Metabacillus sp. cB07; assembly: GCF_016839225.1. Taxonomy (NCBI): domain Bacteria; kingdom Bacillati; phylum Bacillota; class Bacilli; order Caryophanales; family Bacillaceae; genus Metabacillus; species Metabacillus sp. cB07. The sequence continues at coordinate 2,742,129 of NZ_CP069296.1, forward strand.
CTTCGCACAGCCGTCAGGTTTGAAGCTTCAATCACCAGATCCTTCGTAACCGAATCAAGTTCGTTTTTCAGTTTATAAAGGTGGCTGTCGCGGTTTTGAATGGTATCAATCTCTTCTTCAATTCCTGCTGCATATTCAAGGATTTCCTCTACACTCTGACCGTACTTTCTCTTCAGATGCGTGATCTCCGCAAGTCTTGCTTCAATTTCATTTAGCCGCTCCGGGTCAAACTCAAGCCTGTCAAGTTCACTGCGGATCTGAAACGACAGATCTTCAAGCATGTAGTAGCAGTTGGAGACGGTTTCTGACATTTCTTTCAATGAGTCATTAATCGAAGACACTTCTTCAAGGTGACTCATGGAATGGCCGATATAGTCGAGTCCCCTCTGTTCGCCGTGAAGGGAATTATAGCTGTTCTGCAGGGATTCATAGACCTTTTCAAAGTTGGAGATTTCATTTTTTTCTTCCATGAGCTGTTCGTCTTCTTTTAATTTCAAATCAGCTTTTTCAATTTCTTCGAGCTGAAACTGAATAAGATCAAGCCTGTGGGCCATTTCCTGTTCGTTTTCAGAAAGCTGTTTGATTTTCTTTTGCAGCGAAGCATATGTAGTGTAAATCTCTCTGTATGACGAAAGGGCATGGTTTATTTTTGACGAACCGTACTGATCGAGCAGCTTCCAGTGATTTTCTTCATTCATCAGCTCCTGATTATCATGCTGGCCGTGAATATCAATCATGAGCTGGCCGATTTCCCTGAGAATTCCGATGGTCACAAGCTTTCCGTTCACACGGCAAATACTCTTGCCTGCTGCTGAAATGTCGCGTCTCAGGACAATCATCCCGTCACTTGTATCAATTCCGAACTCCTGGCATCTTTCAAGGACCGGATGAGCGTCATCATCCAGCAAAAAAAGACCTTCCAGTTCAGCCCTTTTTTCTCCGTAGCGGACAAATTCAGATGACCCTCTTCCTCCTACCAGCAAATGAACGGCATCTATAATAATGGATTTTCCAGCTCCTGTTTCTCCGGTAAGGACCGTAAGCCCTTTTTCAAAAGAGACAGTCAGTGCTTCGATTATGGCAAAGTTCTTTATGGAAAGTTCTGCTAACACAGGGCCGAATCCCCCTTCCATTTCATTCTTTAAAGCATATCCAGGAATCGCTTGGAGATGGTTTCGGTATCATCTGGTGTTCTGCAGATAATTAAGATCGTATCATCTCCGCAGATTGTCCCTAATATTTCATTCCAATCCAGGTTGTCGATAAGTGCTCCTATGGCATTTGCATTGCCGGGAAGTGTTTTCATAATAATGTTATGGCCTGCTGAATCAATTTTTACAAAGGCATCCATTAGCGCCCGTTTCAGCTTCTGAAGCGGGTTAAAGCGCTGATCTGCAGGGAGGCTGTATTTATACCGCCCATCAAGCATTGGGACCTTTACAAGGTGCAGCTCTTTAATGTCTCTTGAGACTGTAGCCTGAGTAACATTAAAGGCAGCTTCCTTAAGCATGTCCACCAGTTCATCCTGCGTTTCCACTTCATTATGTGTGATCAGCTCGCGGATTTTAATGTGTCGTTGACCTTTATTCATTGGGCACCCCTTGTTAACTGTATGATTATACTGAATATGTTATATGAAATCGCTAAAAATGTACATGTTTTTGTCAGCCTGCATGTTCAGGCGGTTCATTGATTTACTGGTAGTATACTCAGAAATGCAAGAAGCATTTGCATTTCTGCCGGCAGAACAAACAGGAATAACGGCAGCAGCGTTATTCCTGTTCCTGTTTCTTAGTTTTCAGTTCACTGTGTGCTTGTTCGACTACTGCATCAATGCTCTCAGGCAGCAGGTTTTCACCAGGCTGGCCGATGGCATTCTTCAGATGCAGCAGAAATTCAATGTTTCCGTCTCCGCCTGTGATGGGGGAGTAGGAAAGATTGACACAGTCATAGCCCTCTTTCAGAGCAAATTGGGTAATATCTTCAAGCACCAGTCTGTGTGTTTTCGGTTCTCTGACGATACCCTTTTTGCCTACAAGCTCTTTGCCTGCTTCAAACTGAGGTTTGACGAGCGCGATGCAGTCTCCTCCTGCGACTAATATTTTCTTAAGTGCAGGAAGGATCAGCCTCAAAGAAATAAACGACACATCAATGGATGCAACTTCAGGGAGCCCCGCTGTAAAATCAGCAGGCACTGAATAACGGAAATTCGTCCGTTCCATCACCGTCACCCGTTCATCCTGCCGGAGCTTCCAGGCAAGCTGGTTATACCCGACATCAAGCGCATAGGAGCTTTTTGCCCCGTTTTGGAGGGCACAGTCTGTAAAACCGCCTGTTGATGATCCGATATCCAAAAGAATTTTACCTTCTACCGTTAAGTCAAATTCTTTCAGTGCTTTTTCAAGCTTTAAGCCTCCGCGGCTGACATACGGCATGACATTTCCTTTTACAGTAAGCGTTAGAGAGCTGTCGACCTTTTCACCCGGTTTTTCCACTCTCTCTTCATTTGCATACACAAGCCCTGCCATAATAGCCCGCTTCGCTTTTTCTCTTGTTTCAATTAACCCTCTTTCAACAAGGAGGATATCAATTCTTTCTTTTTTTGAACTCATTCATTAAACCCTTTTCTCTTTCTCTTTTGAAATGCTGATAATCCGGTCTTCTGCATGCGCAGCTGTCATCCCGATCTCATCAAGCAGCTTGCCCACACTTCCGTGTTCGATAAATCGATCCGGTATTCCCATTCTGTCAATCACAGCATCTGAATAGCCGTTTTCCTGGGCAAATTCCAGAACGGCACTGCCGAATCCTCCTTGAAGGACAGCTTCTTCTATTGTCAGAACAGGAAGCTTTTCTTCAAAAATCTCTGCCAGCATGCTCTCATCAAGAGGCTTGATGAACCTTGCATTGACCACTCTTACAGACAGGTCTTTTTTAGCCAGGCTTTCAGCAGCTTCAAGCGCCATTTCAATGGTCGTTCCAAATGTAAGGATCACAGCGTCAGTTCCAGGTCTGATCACTTCCCATGTACCTATAGGAATTTCCTTAAGCTCGGCATCCATCTTGACTCCGATGCCGTTTCCGCGCGGATATCTCAGGGCTATCGGACCGTCATTGTATTTGATGGCCGTATTAACCATGTGCTGGCCTTCATTCTCATCTTTCGGCATCATCAGCACAATGTTCGGCAAGTGTCTCAGGAAGGCAATATCAAAAACACCCTGATGCGTCTCACCGTCTGCACCAACTAGGCCTGAGCGGTCGATTCCGATAAAAACGTTCAAATTCTGCCGGCAAATATCATGCACGACCTGATCGTACGCTCTTTGCAGGAACGTTGAGTAAATGGCAAGAAACGGCTTCATATCCTGGGCTGCAAGTCCTGCGGCCATTGTCGTTGCATGCTGTTCAGCGATACCCACATCAAACATGCGGTCCGGAAATTCCGCTGCGAACTTCTCAAGCTTAGAGCCGACAGGCATGGCAGGAGTAACGGCAACAATCCGTTTGTCTTCACGCGCAAGTTTACGCACTGTCTCACTGACTAAAGCGCTCCATGCCGGACCGGCTGCCTCCCCTTTCACAAAATCGCCCGTTTCAATTTTATACGGCCCTGTTCCGTGCCATGTACCGATCTTATCGGTTTCAGCAGGCTGGTAGCCCTTCCCTTTTTTTGTAATGACGTGCAGCAGCACCGGACCTTTCGTCTTCTTCGCATACTGCAGATTTTCAAAAAGGTCATCATAGTTGTGTCCGTCTACAGGACCTAGGTAAGTAATACCGAGCTCCTCGAAAAAGATGCCTGATACAAGCATATATTTTAGACTGTCTTTCACGCGTTCTGCAGTCGAAGCAAGCTTGCCGCCTACAGCAGGGATTTTTTTCAGGATATATTCGAGTTCATCTTTCACCCATTGATATTTTCCTGCTGTCCGGAGCTTTCCAAGAACGTTGTGCAGAGCACCGACGTTTGGTGCGATGGACATTTCGTTGTCATTTAAGATGATGATCATGTCCTTTTGCTCATGACCGATATGATTAAGGGCCTCAAGTGCCATTCCGCCTGTCAGCGCCCCGTCTCCGATAATCGGCACAATGTGATCTTTCGTGCCTTTTAAGTCTCTTGCAATGGCCATTCCCATAGCAGCAGAAAGAGAAGTCGAGCTGTGACCGGTTTCCCAGACGTCATGTTCGCTTTCATTACGTTTCGGGAATCCGCACAATCCCTGGTACTGCCTGATTGTATCGAATTCGCACGCGCGGCCTGTCAGGATTTTATGTACATAAGACTGATGGCCTACGTCCCACAGAAATTTATCATTCGGACTGTCGAAGATTTTATGAAGGGCGATTGTCAATTCAACCACACCTAAATTCGGTCCGATGTGCCCTCCTGTTACAGAAAGCTTTTCAATCAGAAATTTGCGGATTTCCGCACCCAGCTGTTCTAATTCAGGGTTTGAAAGCTTCTTAAGGAAGGACGGGTCTTTAATGGATAATAGATCCAAATGGATCACTCGCTTTCAGTTCATTTTCAAGGTCTTTTGCTAAAAAAGAGCCGCTAACACAGCAAGTGATAACGGCGCCATTGTTTAATTATCGCTTTATTTGCAGTCTTTACCGCGCTGTCTGCTTAAGATATGTATAAAATATGGTGATAGTATACCATACCGTATGAAAAACCTCAATTTGACGGTGTTTTACAGAAAAAGGAGAGGCGCCTTGATCAGATTCGGCAGATTAGAATTCCGCAGAAAAGTCCGCTTTTGACTTTTTTGCCATGGGGCAGCTTAGTAATGTTATCGGTGTTTTTATGTTATTTATGATACCCTGCCCAACAAAAAAACGCGACCTGATGTCGCGTTTTTAATGATCTCTTGAAGCAATCAGATCGCAAAGCTCCTCTAAAAGAGACGAATCTATCTTCATTTCTAAAAGAATCCCTTTTGCTTGTGCAATATGGCCTGCAAGCTTTTCTTTTGCTCCCTCGAGAGTGAGAAGTGCAGGATAGGTTGTTTTTTGATTTCCTTCATCTGAACCGACAGGCTTGCCGATCTTGGCCTGCTGCCCTTCAATATCCAGAATATCATCCTGGATTTGAAAAGCGATTCCTACATGATAGGAAAACGTTCTGAGCATTTCTTTTTCATGTGCTTCTGCTTCAGCGAGGATTGCTCCTGCCATGATGGAAAAGCCAAGAAGCTTTGCTGTTTTATGCTCATGTATGTATTCTAGCTCGGTAAGGGAAAGAGTTTTCCCCTCACCCTGCATATCAGCAACCTGCCCTCCAACCATGCCTTCTGCACCCGATGCGCGCACAAGTTCACTGATTAAAGACAGACGCATTTCTGCAGAGATGTCCTGCTGGTCGGTTAGGATGCCGAAGCTGTGTGTTAGTAGACCGTCACCTGCAAGAATCGCCATTGCTTCGCCAAACACTTTATGGTTTGTCGGTTTGCCTCTCCGCAAGTCATCATTGTCCATCGCCGGAAGATCATCATGAATGAGAGAATAAGTATGGATCATTTCAACTGCGCATGCAGCAGGAATGCCTGTTTCTTCTTCTTTGCCGAACGCTCTGAGAACCGCCAGGACCAGCGCGGGACGCAGGCGCTTGCCTCCTGCTGTCAGGGAATAGGACATTGCCTCTTTAATAACAGCCGGAGCCTGAAGTCTGCTGATATACTCAGGCAGCCTTGCTTCAATCAATTCTTTTCTCGAAGAAAGAAACTGGCTGAGGTTCATCATTCTTCCTCCTGAAGGTCAAACGGCGCAAGCTCACCGTCTTCGCGGAGAATCAGGTCCATTTGCTTTTCAACCGATTGAAGCTTATCGTGGCAAAGTTTTGACAGCTTCATGCCGTCCTGAAAGTAGGCAATCGCTTTTTCAAGTGGAACATCGCCTTCTTCAAGCTTTTCCACAATTCCCTCAAGCTCTTCCATTGCCTGTTCAAACGTAACCTCTTTTTTTTCACTCATGTGACTTTCGCTCCTCCACTCCTGTAACTTGGCAGATGACTTGTCCGTCCTGCAGATGAATGTGCAGACCGTCGCCTTTTTTCACCTGTGTAATGCTTTTTACAAGGTTGTCATCCTGATAAGCAATACTGTAGCCCCGGTCCATGATTTTAAGGGGGCTGAGTGCATTAAGATTTGCTGCCATTGCCCCGAACGCAGCCTGTTTTTGTTTCAGATGCACAGACATATCCCTCGTCAATTTTTTGACAAGCTGCTGGTGCCGTTCTTTTTCGCGGCTGATTTTTTCGTTCGGATGCACTCTAAGCAAGCGGCTGCTTAATGCTGCAAACCGCTCTTTTTTCATCTGGATGTTGCGGATGCTCTCTTTTTGCAGGGATTCAACGAGAACATCAAGCTGCTGCTCTTTTTGCTGATACAGCTGCTTCGGGTATTTAAAAGCATAGGATTTCTGGTAATAGGCAAGCTGTTCTTTTTTCGCCGTAAGCTTCTCCTGCATGGCTCTCAAAAGCCTGGTCTTCTTGTTTGCCGTTCTCTCAAGAAGATCGGCAAAATGGGGAACAGCAAGTTCCGCAGCACCTGTTGGCGTTGGAGCGCGCAAATCTGCGACAAAGTCAGCTATTGTATAATCCGTTTCATGCCCGACAGCCGAGATAATCGGCACTTTCGAGCTGAATATTTCACGTGCCACAATTTCTTCGTTAAATGCCCAAAGTTCTTCAATTGAGCCTCCGCCCCTGCCTGCGATGATCACATCAAGTGTCCCGAGGCTGTTTGCCTGCCGGATGGCTTTCACAACAGACGGGCCTGCGTTTATTCCCTGTACAAGTGCAGGGATAATGATCACCTTTGCAGATGGGTACCTGCGCTTGATTGTTGTTAAAATATCACGCACAGCAGCGCCCGTAGGGGATGTAATCACACCGATTTCAGAAGGATATTTCGGTACCTGCTGCTTGTGCCTTTCGTCAAAAAGCCCTTCCTTTTCAAGCTTCTTTTTCAGCTCTTCATAAGCAAGATACAGACTTCCAATTCCGTCAGGCTGCATTTCTTTTACATAGATCTGATAATTTCCGCTTGGTTCGTACACGGAGATTTCACAGCGCAGCAGCACCTTCATCCCGTTTTCCGGCATGAATTTTAAGGAAGCGTTCTGACCTGCGAACATAACAGCTGCAATACGCGCTCCCTCATCCTTCAATGTGAAATACATATGGCCGCGGCTGTGCATTTTAAAGTTGGAAAGCTCGCCTTTGACCCAAATATCCTTTAAATGCGGATCGGCATCAAACTTCCGCTTGATGTATTTTGTGAGGGCGGTTACCGTTACATGTTTGATTTCACTCATCCGCCTGAACTCCTTTATCTTACTTGGAAGGCTGATTAACAGCAGATTTTTTGGCTGATTTTACAACGTTATGGGCTAGCATGGTGATGGTCATCGGACCGACGCCGCCTGGAACAGGAGTAATATGGCTTGCTTTGTTCATTGCATCCTCAAAGACAACATCTCCGCACAGCTTTCCTGTGTCCAGTCTGTTGACTCCGACATCAATGACTGCTGCACCTTCTTTAAGATGGTCTCCTGTAATGAAGTTCGCTTTGCCGACAGCAGCAATCAGAATATCTGCCTGACGGGTCATTTCTTTTAAGTTTGGCGTTCTTGAATGGCAGTAAGTCACTGTCGCATGCTCATTAAGCAGCAGAATGCCGGCAGGTTTTCCGACAATGTTGCTTCTTCCGACAACAACCACGTGCTTCCCTGAAATTTCAATCCCGGCAGATTTAATCATTGCCACAATTCCTGCAGGGGTGCATGGAAGGAAGGTATCCTGTCCGACCATCATTTGTCCGACATTTAGAGGATGGAATCCGTCAACGTCCTTTTCAGGAGAAATTTTTTCAATGACTGCTTTTTCGCTGATGTGTTCAGGCAGAGGCAGCTGTACAAGAATGCCATGGCAGCTGTCGTCCTCATTATAGGTTTCAATCACATTAAGCAGTTCTTCTTCCGTCATCTTTTCTGAAAAATGTTCAAGTTTAAAAGCAACCCCGATTTCTTCGGACGCTTTCTGTTTCCCTTTAATATAGGAAAGAGATGCGGGGTTGTCACCGACAAGAATAATCGTTAATCCGGGAGTAATTCCCTGTTCTTTTAATCCTTTTACTTCCTCGGCAAGCTGTCTGCGTTTTTCCTGTGCCAATTCTTTTCCGCTGATGATTGAAGCTGTCATTGTTTTGTTCCTCCTCAGGTGGTGTTTGACAGAGTTATCTGTCGAGTGCTGATTTAATGTTTGAGAGGACTCCGTTGATAAATTTCGGCGACTGGTCATCCCCGAACGTTTTAGCGAGTTCGATGGCTTCGTCAAGGGTAACGTTAAGAGGAATTTCCTCCATAAACATCATTTCATAAACGGCTAAACGAAGAACAGAGCGGTCTACGTTTGCAAGCCGTTCAAGCTTCCAGTTTACGAGGTGAGGCTTAATTTGCTCATCAATCTCTTCTGTATGTTCCACAGTTCCCAAAACGAGAGCCGTCATGAATTCATCCATCTGTTCTCCGTCCAGGGCATGATTCATTGCTTCTTTTGGATCAATCTCGCTTACGTCTATCTGAAAGAGTGCCTGAAGTGCTTTTTCTCTTGCTAATCTTCGTTTCATTCTTACTTGCTCCTTTATGTACAAAAATGTCGAAATGTCATAGAACGATCATACCATATTTTACGGACAGAAGCACACTGCAGTTGTTGTTTTTCGGCCAAATAACGAATAAAAAACAGTCCTGCCTCTAAAATATTCGTACTTAGTGGAATCTTCGCTCAATTCAGTCTGGAATAAAGCATGTGTAAAATGGATGATTTTGTGTAGGTTACAGTCAGTAAAATGGTAATCGTTTCTTTCCGCTGCAGGAATCTGCTTTCCGCGGGGAGGGATGGGAGCTTGTACCCGTTCCCTTTCGCTCCAGTCACTTGCTTTCCGCGGGGAGCGCCTGGAGCCTCCTCGCTTCGCTTGCGGGGTCTCCAGTGCCCTCTTCATCCCTAGAAAAGCGGAAGCGCCCGTTTTGCTCCGGCAGTCAGATAAGAAATCACCCGAAAAGTCCGCTTTTGACTTTTTGGGGGATTTTGTTCTGACAGAGGAGTTGGGCGCTGCAGCTGGACAAGGAGTCAAGTGCCTTCCGCTGCAGTTCACTGGTGTTTACATTTTTCACATTTTACGCTTTTAAAAATACCTTTTTCCGGGCTGAACTCAGAAAAAAAACCAAAGGAAGAACTCCTCTGGCTTTACATTTCCTGGTCGATTTCAATTTCCTGTGATTTTGTTTCGAATTGAATTCCGACTACATGGATATTAATCTCGTTGATTTCAAGAGCTGTCATGTTGTACAACGCCTGGCGAGTGTTGTCCTGGATGCGCTGGGCGACGGTCGGGATGGAAACGCCGAACATCATGACGCAGTAGACATCGATTGTGATTCCGTCTTCAGAAAGGTCGACTTTCACGCCTTTGCCGTGATTTTTCTTGCCGAGGCGTTCTACAACGCCTGACGCGAAGTTTCCGCGCATTTGTGCAACGCCTTCTACTTCAGAAGCAGCGATTCCGGCAATCACTTCAATGACTTCCGGGGCAATTTCAACTTTGCCGAGACCATTTTCTTCATGAGTCATTTCAAGCAGCCTGTTTTCTTTCAAGAGTCAGCACCTCCGTGTATTTTTAAGATTCCATAACTTTATGGATTTCTAAGAACTTCGTATTAAAGTCTCCGGAAACAAACGTTTCGTGTTCAAGCAGTTTTTGATGGAAAGGAATCGTTGTGTGGATCCCCTCTATAACAAATTCACTAAGCGCGCGTTTCATTCTGGCAATCGCTTCCTCGCGGGTTGCTCCATATGTGATCAATTTGGCGATCATGGAGTCGTAATATGGAGGAATGGAATAACCAGGGTATGCTGCTGAGTCTACTCTAACACCAAGGCCTCCGGGCGGCAAGTACATTTCTATTTTACCAGGAGAGGGCATAAAATTCTTCTCCGGATTCTCTGCATTGATGCGGCATTCGATTGCCCAGCCGTTAAAGACAACATCTTCCTGCCTCACAGAAAGCTCTTTGCCTGAAGCAACCATGATTTGTTCCTTGATCAGGTCAATGCCTGTGACCATTTCCGTTACAGGATGCTCAACCTGAATTCGCGTGTTCATCTCCATGAAGTAAAATTTATCTTCGATGTGATCAAAAATAAATTCGACTGTTCCTGCTCCAGTATAATTGACGGCTTCAGCAGCTTTAACAGCAGCTCTTCCCATCGTCTCGCGCATTTCAGCTGAAAGAGCAGGAGACGGGGTTTCTTCAACGAGTTTTTGAAGTCTGCGCTGAATGGAGCAGTCTCTTTCTCCTAAATGGATGACATTGCCGAGAGAGTCTGCCATGACCTGAATCTCCACGTGTCTGAAATCCTCAATATACTTCTCGATGTAGACACCCGGGTTTCCAAATGCAGTAGCAGCTTCCTGCTGGGTGATTTGGATGCCTTTGATCAGGTCCTGTTCTGTTTTTGCAACACGGATTCCTTTTCCGCCTCCGCCTGCAGTTGCTTTGATAATGACAGGGTATCCGATGTCATTTGCAAGTGAAACAGCATCGCCCGTATCCTTGATAATGCCTTGAGATCCCGGAACAATCGGAACACCGGCTTTTCTCATCGTTTCTCTTGCAACGTCCTTTGTTCCCATTTTAGAGATCGCATCTGCGCTTGGTCCGACAAAGATGATGTTGCACTCTTCGCACAGCTCCGCAAAATCTGCATTTTCAGCCAGGAATCCGTAACCCGGATGAATGGCTTCACTGCCTGTAAGTTTTGCCACGCTGATGATATTTGTGAAATTCAGATAGCTGTCTTTTGAAGCTGTCGGTCCGACACAATACGCTTCATCAGCGAGCTGAACGTGCAGAGAATCTCTGTCTGCTTCTGAAAAGACCGCAACTGTCTCAATTCCCAGTTCTTTGCAGGCCCGAATGATCCGTACCGCAATTTCTCCTCTGTTTGCTATAAGCAATTTCTTAATCATAGTTTCTCTCCTTACTCTGGTCTGACAAGGAATAAAGGCTGTCCGTATTCTACTAGCTGGCCATTTTCAGCCAGGATTTCAACGATTTCGCCTTTTACTTCTGCTTCAATTTCATTAAACAGCTTCATCGCTTCTACGATGCAGACAACCGAATCATTAGTTACCTTTGAACCAACGCTCACATAGTTGTCTGTGTCAGGTGAAGACGCTGCATAGAACGTGCCGACCATCGGCGAAGTGATTTTATGTAGATTTTCATCCTGTGCAGGAGCCTTCGCTTCTTCCTTTGGCACTTCTTTTACTTCCTGAAGGGCTGCAGGAGCCGCAGCCGGCTGTGCTGCTGGCATTTGAGGAGCTGCTTGTACAGGAGCTGTCTGCACAGCTGCTTTCTCAAGCTCTTCCATGCGTTTCTTTAACTTAATTTTAGATCCTTCATGTTCATACGTAAATTCGTCGATTGAAGACTGGTCAACAAGCTTGATCAGTTCTCTGATTTCTTGTATTTTCAACATCTGCTGGCACCCCTATTCAAATTCTTGATGATTGTGATTCCGTGTCTAAGCAAGGCAAAGCTTCATTTAAGGATTATGGACTATGAAAGAAAAAACGCCAAAAAAGCATGACCCGTACTCTTCGGTTGATTTCTTTTCTGCCTGTCGGAGCTAAACGGGTGCTTCCGCTTTTCTTATTGTCCAGCTACATCAGCCAACTCCTCTGTCAGAACAAAATCCCCGAAAAAGTCAAAACCGGACTTTTCCGGTGATTTCTTATCTGACTGCCGGAGCTGAACGGCTGATTCCGCTTTTCTTATAGCCTAGTACTAAAACGAAGTCCTATGTCTATCTTACGACATTTGAGTCCTTAAATTCAATATGTATTCTTGCCCGCCCGTGGTGATCTTAAAATAATCTGTTCTTTTTAATTATAAGGGATAATTGAAAATTTTGAAATGACAGGCAGGTAAAAGAGAAAACCCCGCGCCATGGACGCGGGGTTTTACGATTATTGATTTGAAGGTTCAAGTGTAACAGCTACATCTTCCATGCCTTTCATCTCGCTGCTGACAAGCTGGATGATTTTGTTCGCTTCTGAAGCTGAGCTTTCTTTCGCTTTTACTGTTACTTTGACTTTTTCGCCTTCGATTCTTACAAGGGCATCATCGTAGCCGTTTGATTTAATGAACGTTTCGAGGATTTCCTCGTTGGCAACTGCTTCATCAATCGCATTCATCTCATCACGGGCAGCGCTTTTTTCTGCAGCACTCGCCTCTTTGCTTGCTACAATATCTTCAAGACTTTCTTTCTTGGCGTTTCGGGAATCTTCAAGCTGCATGCGGATCGTTGCAAAGAGTTCATCGTTTGAAACAGAAACAACCGTTCCGTCCTCTGCTTCTTCAACTGTCACTTCTGCCTCTCCATCTTTCTTTGCTTCTTTCGCAGCTTCCGCTTTTTCTGCTTTTTCAGCACCTGTCATAGCGACATCATTTTTGATTTCTTCAGGTGTCGTGATGTAGTACACTGAAAGCACAACCACCAAGCTTAACATTGTTAATAACCAAACCGTTTGTTTTTTCAGCATCATTCAAGAATCCTCCTCTATTTCCCTTTTTTCGCTGCAACTGCTACGCGGTGGCTTGGGACTCCAAGCACTCTCGTTACAGCCTCAACGATTGATTTTTTTATTTGAATGTTGTCAGCACCCTCAGCTACCACAAGCACACCCCTGATTTCCGGTTTTTTCGTCTGCAGGATGATGGGTGTCTCCTGATCTCCCTTTCGGATAATAACAACGGATTCTTCTGTTGAACCATCTTCCACTGTCCGCTTGCCGCCCTGAGGATCTGTTTCTTCTGTTGTCTGGTTCTGGCTGACGCTGTTTCTCTCAAGAATTTGCTCGGAAGTTGCTTCTACGTTGACAACGACCATGGCATTGTTTATTCCGGACATGGAATCAAGCGCTTCTTTTAATTGATTTTCGTATTCCTGCTCATATTTCTCGATTGAACCTGAGCCCCCGCCTTCATCAGCCGGTTTAAACACTTCTTCGTCTTTATCAGATGAAGAAGACATTCCGGAGACTTGAGATACGTCAGGCATGGCTGTCTGACCGGACAACAGATTGCTTACGAGCATAAATCCGATGCCAAGCGCAAGCGCGATCAGGAGGTAGTGGTACTTGTTCGGTTTTTTGCCGTTTTCAGAGTTTAGCAGTGTTTTCAATTTTTCCAGCATTTGTTTAGGACTATTCATCTGTGCTGCCCTCCCCCCCTTCCATTTTCAAGGAAATCTTCTCAGGGTCGACTCCCCAGATACTTGCTAGATAAGCTTTAATTTCAGGTTCAGAAGAAAGGGAATCTTCCTCTCCACCATTAGTACCGCTGATGTCTACCGGCTGTACAGCTTCAACGGCGCCTGTTTCTTTTGCGCCTGGCTGAAGCGTTACTTCAATGCTCTGCAGACTGGTTTCTATTTTTTCAAATGGTGCTTCTGCAGATAGATCGATATCTTTTATCGCTAGATCATAGCTTTTCACCAGCTCCTCTTTTGCCTGCGTTTTTAATTGGACAGCCATGTTTTCTAAAATATATGCATCATTTGAGGCTTGTATTTCTTTTTTTTGTGAATCTATGGATTTTTTTATTTCTGCTTCTTTAGCAGAAGAATAGCTGCCGATCCCGGCTTCCTGGACCATTGCCGGTATATCGGCTGACAAAAGCTTAAAGATCGGCGACAGGATAATCACGATTAGCAGAAGGCTGATCACCATTTTGGCGTACTTTTGCATGGCCGAGTTCGGCAAAAGCAGGTCCAGTATGACAGCCAGCATGATGAAAAGAATAATGTTTGCAATCCACTCTGTCAGAAATGACATGCCGACTCCCTCCTATCGAACCATCATGGTTATATTGCCAGCCGCAATAATGACTGTAAGACTCAGGAAAAACATCAGTGACACGATGGCAAGCGCAGCAAAAATATAGATGACACTTTTGCTGATGATATCCAGGCATTTGATGATCGGACCGCCGCCAAGGGGCTGAAGCAGTGCAGCTGTAAATTTATAAATAAAGGCCAGAGTCAGCACTTTTATCGCCGGGAAAGCAGCGATAAACAGGAGAATCGCCACACCGAGAATGCCCACTGTGTTCTTTAGAAGAACAGAAGCGCTGATGACCGTATCGGTTGCATCGGTAAACATCCGCCCGAGGACAGGTATAAAGTTTCCTGTCACAAACTTGGCCGTGCGGATGGCCATCCCGTCAGAAACGGCAGCTGATGCCCCCTGAACAGAAATGACTCCGAGAAATACCGTTAAAAACGTACCAAGCAGCCCGATCCCTATGTTTCTTAGAAGCTGGGCCAGCTGCGTTACTTTATACTGATCCGTGAGCGTGCTGACAATGCTCAGCAAAGCGGAGAGAAACAGAAGCGGCAGAACAATTTTTTCAATCAGCACTCCGCTTGTATTCATGAGGAAAAGGATGACCGGGTGAAAAAATGCTGCTGATATCAGCCCGCCGGATGCCGCCATCAGAGCAAGAAGAAGCGGAATGAGTGCGAGTATGAAGCTTGACATCGTCCGGATCGCTTCAACCGTATATTCAATGGCAATATGAAAGCTGTTCAGAGCGATGATCATTAAAACCATGTAAACGAGAGCATAAGCGACTTTGCTGACTGTGCTCTGGCTGAACGCGTCCTGAAGGAGCTGCAGCAGCATGCTGAAAATTGTCAGCATTATCAATGTCCCGAGAAGTTTTCCGTTTGCGATGATTTCATGGAAAATGTAGCTCAGGAAAGCTTTTGACCATTCTTTAAAGGATAATTCTTTCTCGCCATTTAAAAATTGAAGCAGACTTCCTTTCTGACTTTCAGGAAGATACCCTCCGTATTCTGTCATAATGTCGTCCCAGAACGTTTTAATTTCCTGGATCCCAAGCTTGTCTATCTGCTGATCAACCAATTCCTGCTGCGGTGGAGGGGGAGAAGCTTGTACAAGTGCCGGAAATGAAAAAAAGAAAAGAAAAAAGACAGCGGCGATTCCCTTTTTAATAACTCTCACCCCTTATCCATCACGCCGGTATCAGGCCGATGATGGTTTCAATTATGACAGTCAGGATCGGAACCGCCATTGCAAGAATAATGATTTTGCCGCCAAGCTCAATCTTTGAAGCAATGGCTCCCTGACCTGCATCCTTTGTAATCTGTGCGCCGAATTCGGCAATATAGGCAATTCCGATAATTTTCAGGATCGTCTCCACATACATCATGTTAATGTTTGCATTCAGCGCAATTTTTTCAATCATGGTGATAATCTGGGAAACGCCGTCGACTAAAAACAGAAAAATGACGCAGCCGACAAAAACCACGAGCATGAATGCATATGTCGGCTTTTGTTCCTTTACAATCAATGCGAGAAAAGTAGCAACTAAACCAAGTCCGACAATCTGTATAATTTCAATGGCTGAGCCCCCCTATCCCTGAAAAAGGAAGACTGATTTAATTTTCTGAAACAAATCTTCTACAATGGAAGCCACCATAAACAGAATATAAATAAAACCCAGGAGCGTGACCCATTGCGCATACTCTTTTTTGCCCATCTGATCAAGGATTGTGTGAAGAAACGCGACGACAATTCCGATGCCCGCTATTTGAAAAATGATATTAACATCTACTCCCATTGCATGTAATCCTCCTGACTGCTACATCAATAAAATAACCAGCAATAAACCCGATAAGAATCCAAGGCTTTTCAGCATTTTTTCATAGCGGCTCTGTCTGTCGAGTGCATCCGCTTCCTCTCTTTCAAGATGGGCAAGTGCGAGGCGGATATGTTTCTGCTGAGAGATCAGGTCGTGCTGGCCGAGTGTTTCGCCAAACTGCTTCATGATCTCGTACTCTCCCTGCTTAAAGGCAGTCATCCTCCATACTTCCTGCAAACTGTTTTCCCAGGCTGCCCTGACGCTTGTATGCCCTGCAGACAGACGCTTTGAAAATACCTCAAAAAACCAGGAAAGCGGCTTTGGCATTTGCTTTGAAAGGGTGGCGGCTGCTTCTTTTAACGGGGTATGAGCATACATGATTTCTGCTTCGAGCGCCTGCAGGGCAACCTTCAGCTGTCTCAGCTGGCGCGGGCGTTCACTGATGTGTTTTGCCGTTTCAAAACCGGCCCATGTTGTAGCAAGCAGGATGAATACAGCTCCAAGCAGCTTCAGCATAGCGGGACACCTTCTTCCGTTCTGACAATCCGTCCTTCTTCATCAATGACTCTCTGGACCGTTCCGGGACCGCTTACTCTTGATAGCTCTATGAATCTCTTAAAAACATGATGATTTAATAGAGGAGCAATAGTCGGCCTCATTTTAATATCCTCAAGAGAGCATCCGTGAACGGATATAAACAGTCCGACACCCGCATGAACGGCCTCAAGTATCGCTTCTGTATCTTCCATTCTTCCCGCCTCATCCACAACGAGAACATCGGGGCTCATAGAGCGGATCATCATCATGCCTTCTGCTTTCGGGCATGCATCAAGCACGTCCACTCTTTCGCCGAACTCATGCTGGGGTATGCCGTTTATGCATCCTGCAATCTCTGAGCGCTCATCTACAATCCCTACTTTTCTTGATGGGATCTGTCCATGGCCTGTACTCATAATTCGTGCAAAGTCGCGGAGCATCGTCGTTTTACCAGTCTGAGGCGGGCCGATAATCATGGTATTCAGCCACTCTCCGCTGTAGCAGCAAGGGATGAACCGGTCAGCAATTCCGCGTTTTTGGCGCGCTACCCGAATGTTGAAAGACGTGACATTGCGGATGGCTTTTACACGGCCGTTTTCTGTTATGACCCTCCCCGATAGCCCTACACGATGGCCGCCCTGAATGGTGATAAAGCCGCGTTTGAGCTCTTCTTCAAGTGCGTAGATGCTGTATTGGCTCAGTTCGCTCAGCAGAGAAATTCCGTCCTGATGTGTAGCGATGCATGACAGGAAAACAGGTTTTCCCGCCGCTGTCACTTCAACCCGCTTTGATATTCTGATGCGAATCTCTTCCATTTGCTGCAGCACATGCGGCGGAAGGTCCAGTATATGCTGTCTGATCGGCTCAGGAAGCATAGCTGTAATCTCATTCACATGGCTTCCTCCTTGCATAGTCTCTTAATACTCCTATGTTTATGCAGGCTTGGACACATTATGACTGTGACCTCATTTATAAACCCCAATTAAGATAAAGGCTACGCCGATTGAGATGAAAATCAGTTTTGCATAAGACAGCTGTTCAGCAATTTGGAAAATGCCGATCGTCATTGTCAAAATAAAAATGACCGGCCCGACAATGGCTAACATTGAGTTGATCAGTACTGCCTTCCGCACATCATTAAAGACAAGCATCAAAACAGCAGCTGTCATTTCAATGCTTGCAGACAGCAGCCTCAAAAGGGCCATGGATCTGACAGCAGGATCCAGACCGGCTAGAAAATGCTTCATCTTCTTCCTCCCCTACTCTTCTAATCACAAAGCTGCGGAGTTTCGCTTGTCCATTCCCTAAAGAACGAAAACGGAGCCCGCAACCGGAGTGATAGTCCAGTCTATGAGAGAAAAAGGCCGTTTAGACAAAAAGAATTCTTGACAGAATTTTCAGATTTTATAATAATAGGTACAAAGGGGGATGTGTCATGGGATTTGGAATAGAAGCTTATGAGGTCTATCACTATTTGCAGTGGGCCATTGGGATTGCCGTATACATAGTATTGCCGGCCGCACTTCTTTTCAAAGCGGGGAAAAAGAGAGAGCAGGAGCCGCGTACTTTCCGGGCGCAGACAATTATTGAAGAAACAAAAAACTCCATCTGATCAGATGGAGTTTTTTTATGCGGTTTTACGCGCGTGACACGTATGAGCTGTCTGTTGTGTTGATGATCAGCACGTCTCCTTCGTTCACGAAGAACGGGACGTTGACGATCAGCCCAGTCTGCACTTTAGCAGGCTTTGTTCCACCGGAAGCTGTATCACCTTTAATGCCTGGCTCTGTTTCAATAACTTCAAGTTCTACTGTGTTTGGAAGCTCAACACCAAGTGTTTCGCTGCCGAACATCATGATCGATACTTCCATGTTTTCCTTAAGGAATTTAAGTTCATACTCGATTGAAGCTTCAGGCAGTTCCACTTGATCATAAGACTCATTGTCCATGAACACATGCTGGTCGCCATTTGCATACAGATACTGCATTTTGCGGTTTTCAATTTGAGCTTTCGCTACTTTTTCTCCAGCACGGAACGTTTTTTCCTGGACAGCTCCAGTACGAAGGTTACGCAGTTTTGAGCGTACGAATGCAGCGCCCTTTCCCGGTTTTACATGCTGGAAATCCATAACGCGCCAAATGCCGTTATCTACCTCGATTGTTAAGCCCGTACGAAAATCATTAACTGAAATCATATTTGTTCCTCCTATGTAAATAACACTTTTTAACCTTCCGGAAGCTTTTTATAAGATAATAAGCTCTTTAGGGGATTGTGTCAGAGATTCATTGCCGTCTTCCCTAACCACTGTATCGTCCTCGATCCGGACTCCTCCAAGCTTAGGAACATAAATTCCCGGCTCTACTGTAACAATCATGCCCGGCTCAAGAACCGTTTCTGATTTTGCGGATAATGACGGACTTTCGTGAACTTCCATTCCAAGGCCGTGTCCGGTTGAATGGCCAAAATACTCGCCATAGCCGTTCTCTGAAATATAGTCCCTTGTCAAAGCATCAGCTTCTTTTCCGGTCATGCCTGCTTTAATTCCACTCATGCCGCGAAGCTGGGCTTCAAGAACAATGGAATAAATCTTCTTCAGCTCATCACTTGGATTGCCGACTGCAATCGTGCGTGTAATATCTGAACAATATCCCTTGTAGTATGCTCCAAAATCAAAGGTTACAAAATCGCCCTTTTCAATTTCTTTTTCACTTGCCACGCCGTGCGGAAGAGCTGACCTGTGGCCGGATGCGACAATGATATCGAATGATGAAGAAACAGCTCCCTGCTTTCGCATAAAAAATTCAAGTTCGTTTGAAACTTCAATTTCCTTCATGCCGGGCTGTACGACTGTAAGAATGTGCTTAAATGCAGCATCGGCGATCTCCGCAGCTTCCTTTAATATCTTAATCTCTGCTGCAGACTTAATCAAGCGTAACTTTTCCACCGCCTCAGACACCGGAACAAACTCAATTCCCTTCAGTTTGGAAGCATATGAGGAATAAGCTGCAAAGGATAAATGATCCTGTTCAAAGCCAAGACGCTTGATTGAAAGCTTTTCTGCCTGTGCAGCGACTTCGTCAAGAATCGGCCCCTTGTGCTGAACAATTTCATAGCCTTCAACTTGCTTTGCTGCCTGCTCTGTATATCTGAAGTCTGTAATAAAAACGGCTCCTGACAGAGAAACGAGCGCGACGCCCGATGAGCCTGTAAAACCGGTCATGTACCGTCTGTTATAATCGCTTGCAATAAGAAGTCCGTCAACATCAAGCTCCTTGAGCCTGTTTCTTAATTTCTCAATCTTCAGCATGCTGTTTCTCCCCTATCTTTGTATGTATTGCCTGCAGGGCAAACTGGTATCCCTGAAATCCGAGTCCGACTATCTGTCCGGCAGTGACCGGCGCAGTGACAGACTGGTGCCTGAACGGCTCGCGGCTGTGAACATTGGAGATATGCACCTCGATCACAGGTAGAGGCACACTTGCGATTGCATCTCTTAACGCATAGCTGTAGTGGGTAAACGCACCCGGATTCAGCACAATGCCGTCGTAGTGGCCATCTGATCCATGAATGGCATCTATCAGGTCTCCTTCATGATTGGACTGAAAGCACGTGACCTGAAACCCCTGCTTTTCAGCAAAAACCATCAGCTCCCGCTCAAGATCTGTCAGCGTTTTGCTTCCATAAATATCAGGTTCACGCAATCCAAGGCGATTCAGGTTTGGGCCGTTAATTACTATGTAGTGTCTCATCTTTCGACCTCCAAGCACTATGAGGACTCTCCTTCATGTGACAGATGTTTTCGTCAAAACGCTGCCTTAAACAATAGCCGCATGAATAAAAAGCCGACAAAAAATAGAATGTTCATTTTAGAACATTCTACCATACTTCATTGTGCGTTACCTCTATTGTTACGTGGAAGCGCTGCCCTTTTTTTTCGACTCCAGCTCATTTTGTTCAAAGGAAATGGAATACCCGATAAAGACCCCATATAAAATGTATAAACATATCATCGTAACCGTTGTCAGGCGCTCGAGTTCAAAGACTGTCTTAACGTTTGGAAAGATCGGATTCAAGAGGAAAAAGACAAGCGCCCATAAAGCGGCTCCATAGATCATGCCGACGAAAATAGACGAAAACCTTTTTAAAACTAAATAATAGACGAGTGCCGTTCCTATAGAAAGGAATCCGATAACCAGTACTCCCGCAAAATTTCCGATCGTGCCGTTTTTCCAGTCACTAAGAAGAAACGGCTGCAGCAGCATGTTCGGACTGATCTCTGTCATGTTCAGCACATAAGCCAAATAGCCGATTAAACTCCAGAAAATACCTCCTGCAAATCCGGTAATCATAGCTCTTGCGATAAACGGGAGACCCTCGCCCTGCTTATCATCCTGTCCATCTTCTATTCCTGCAGAATTAGACTGATAATCATCTGTCATATGTACACCTCCTACTTCTAGTATGTACATCCAATCCGAAAATCGATGCAGAAAATGTCTAACTGGCAAGTATTAGGATATACTACAGACGTACTTACCTGCAGAACCTTACCTGCGCCCATAAATTGAAGAATAAAATATAACTGCCTAGAGGTTTATGCTGTTTTTATGTAGAATATAAACATAACATTCTCTTCCGTTTTGTTTAAAATCCGCTCAAAAAGAGAATAGATAGGTAGGTTGGTGAAAAATGTCAAAGCAGAACAAGCCCGCATATGGAGGGCAAGCAGTAGTAGAGGGCGTCATGTTTGGCGGCAAGCATCATTATGTTACAGCCATCAGACGGAAGAACAAGGAAATTGATTACTTCCGGCTGCCCAGAAAATCAAGCAGCTCACTGACAGCCCTTAAAAAAATACCATTTATCCGCGGAATCGCAGCAATCATAGAAGCAAGCGCAAATGGTACGAAACATCTCAACTTTTCAACTGACAGGTACGACCTTGATCCTGAAGATGACGAGAAGCTGAACGAGCCGAAAAAAGAATCAAAGCTGACGATGATACTCGGCGTTGCAGCAATCGGGGTTTTGTCCTTTTTATTCGGAAAATTCATCTTTACGCTTGTCCCGCTTTTTCTTGCAGAGCTTACAAGACCTGTTTTTTCATCGGATTTGTCACAGATCCTGATTGAAGGTCTTTTCAAACTGATTCTCCTGCTTGCCTATATTTACGCGATTTCCTTTACACCGCTGATCAAGCGCGTATTCCAGTATCACGGTGCAGAGCATAAAGTCATTAACTGTTATGAAAACGGTATGCCGCTCACAGTTGAGAACGTTCAGAGCAACAGCCGCCTTCATTACAGATGCGGAAGCAGCTTCCTTCTTTTCACCGTGATTGTCGGAGTTTTCGTCTACATGCTCGTTCCGACTGAACCGCTTTATGTGCGCGTTTTGAACAGACTGGCGCTTATTCCCGTTGTGATCGGCATTTCTTTTGAGGTGCTGCAGTTTACAAATAAGCTCAGAGACGTGCCTGTCCTGAAATGGCTTGGATACCCTGGCTTATGCCTTCAGCTTCTGACCACAAAAGAGCCAGACAACGAACAGACAGAAGTCGCAATTGCAAGCTTCAATGAAATGCTCCGCCTGGAAAAAGAAACAGAAGAAGGTATAAAAACAGAACAAATTGTATAAGCTAAAACTTCATTAACTCATTTTCATCTTGGGAGGTGGACTCATGAAAAATAGAATGAATCCATTTGTGATGATTGTGTTAGCTCTGGGAGGAATCGGGTTTTTAGTGACTCTCATCAGCAGGCCCGGCTTCCTCTTCAGAGAAATGCTCGTGTTTGCTGCTGTTCTAGCCATCATCTATTTTGTTGTCCGTTACTTTACAAAACAAAGAATGGGAAAAGACTCTTCCTCTTATTCCAAAGCTGCTAAACAGTCCAAAAGGCGTTTCAGCGACCGCAATCAGAGCAGCTCCCATTTGAAAAGTGTGTCAGCCCCTAAAAAGAGCAGCAAAACAAGCGCTCTTAAAAAGAAGCAGGCTTCACACCTGACCGTGATTGAAGGCAGAAAAGGCAAAAAGAAAAGCAGGGCTTTTTTCTGACCTGCTTTTCTTTTTGAATTAATATGTCCAGCGTTTAAGAAATTGTTCCGTCCGACTTCTTCCTAGCTCAATCAGAGCTAGTTTTTTTTGTTCTGAGAGATCAAATTCTGTCGTGAGAATGCTTTCTACCGGCAAAAAAATGATATTTCTCTCATGTCTGCTTGATACATGCCTGGCATCATGCGCATCTTTCATCGTTTCAAACAGCGCACCGTACATTTCAATCGCATTTTTAATCTGATTCCTCGGCCTTTCTTCATCTCTCGGGCTTAGCTTGATTCCAATAACAGGTCTCGCCTTTTCCTTAAAGAGCCAGATCGGAAAGTTGCTTAAAACTCCCCCGTCTACCACTATATTCGTCCCTTCAGCACTCGTCAGCTTAACAGGTTCAAAGAAATACGGAAGACTGCAGCTCATCAGAACAGCTCGTGCAACTGAAAACCTCTCGGGAACAAGTCCGTAACTGGGGAGATCATCGGGCAGCACAATGATCCTGCCGTTAGTAAGATCTGATGCGACAATCTTTAATGAACCTGGCCTCAAATCACCAAAGGTGGAAACTCCCCTTTCCTTCAGCCTGGCTGCGATCCATTCCTCAAGCTTCCCGCCTTTGTACAGACCGAGGCGCCAATAGAGGTTAAGCCATTTCATCAATTTAAATGGAAGAATGGAAGGGTTTTTCTCAAGAAACTTTCCAAGCTCCATATCGTCCATCATTCGGATAATTTCATCACTTCTGTATCCTGCTGCGATAAAGGATGCCACAATTGAACCCGCGCTTGTGCCTGCCACTCTTACAAACTGCAGCCCTCGCTGTTCAATTGCCTGATAGGCTCCAATCAGCGCAAACCCTTTTATGCCGCCGCCAGAGAAGACACCATCAATGTACACAGAAGTTCCTCCCCTCTTCTCCTATCCTTATAGTGTAAGATGAAGGCCGGAGAAATAGACCTTTTCCAGTTTTGGCGCAAGAAAAAAGACGAAAGCAGCTGCTTTTGTCTTTTTCAGGACTCGTTATCCTGTTCATTTTGTTTTTGTATCGCACGCAGGGTATCTACACGCGCTTCATCGCTTTCGAAAAACTGCACGAGATCTCCGATGCGGTCTATGGCGTTCCAGCTGAGGTGATGCTCAATGCCCTCAACATCGTTGTAAATCTTTTCTTCATCCACGCCGATCAAACGCATAAACTGCTCGAGCAGCTCATGACGGTAGACAAGGCGCTTTCCGATCTTCTTGCCCTTAGGCGTCAAAATAAGTCCACGGTATTTTTCGTATATGAGATATTCATCTTTGTCTAGTTTTTGGACCATCTTTGTCACTGAGGAGGGATGAACGGATAATGCTTCCGCGATGTCTGAGACACGGGCATATCCTTTTTCTTCTATTAAAATGTAGATTTGTTCAATATAATCTTCCATACTTGGTGTTGGCATGAGGTCCCCTCCAAAAAAACGTTCAAAACATAGGAAATCATTACAAGTGTACACTAGTTTGCAGGTCATGACAAGAAAGCTTGCAGGAGAAGCACAAGAAAAGAGCCGGATGTCCCGGCTCTTCCATTTCTTATAATCCGCACTTCAGCTGTGCACCGCAGCTTGTGCAAGTGTTGCATCCGCCAATGTCCTCAACTGTTCCTTCACGGCATACAGGGCAAGTATTGCCCACTTCGTTTCCGATTGTTACATTTGTGGAGCGCAAAGCCTGGATTGTATCCACAAGAACAACTTTGCCTTTTTCTTTCGGTGCTTCTTCTGTTTCAGAGAAGGTATTCTCCTCCGCTTTTAATGTAAGGACCTGAGTGTCCCGGCTTCCGTCAACATAGACTGTTCCGCCTTTTGCTCCGCCTTTATACAGACGCTCATATACTTTTTGGACCTGGTCCACCGTATATCCTCTAGGAGCGTTGACCGTTTTGCTGATTGAACTGTCGATCCAGCGCTGGATGACGCATTGTGCATCTGCATGCGCTTCTGCACTCAGTTCCATAGCTGAGATAAACCATTCAGGAAGATTCTCCGGATCTGCATCAGGATTTTTATCCAGATACTCCTGTACGATATCTGCTTTTACTTCAATGAACTTGCCAAGTCTTCCGCTTCTGTAGTAAGAGAAGGAGAAGTATGGTTCTAGTCCAGTGGAAACCCCGACCATCGTCCCAGTGGATCCCGTGGGAGCAACAGTCAGCAAGTGTGAATTGCGGATACCGTATTCTTTAATATCTTCCAGGATATCAGACGGCATTTTGCTCATAAAACCGGTCTCAGTAAAGGCCTGGCGCAGTCTGTTCGTTTCTTCAGCCGTTTCGCCGGTCAAGAATGGGAAGCTGCCTTTTTCTTTTGCAAGCTCTACAGATGCTTTATACGCAGTGACAGCGATCGTTTCAAAGACCTTGTCAATGAGCTCGTTGCCTTCTTCAGAACCGTACTGGGTTTCACAGTAGATCAGAAGATCGTGAAGTCCCATAACACCAAGACCTACACGGCGTTCGCCTAGTGCCTGTTTTTTATTTTCATCAAGGAAGTACGGTGTTGCATCGATTACGTTATCCTGCATGCGGACACCGACTTCAACCGTTCTTTTCAGTTTTTCGAAATTGACGGTTTTTGTTTCTTTGTCTGCCATTTCAGCAAGGTTCACTGCAGCAAGGTTGCAGACAGAATATGGTGCGAGAGGCTGTTCCAATATTGTTATCGCACGGCTTTTTATCCGTACTTCTTACACTTCTCCTTCGTGTAAGTTCAGCATATCTTTTCATTACAAAAATACTGATTGATGTAATGTTGCGGCCTCGTGGGAGAATTATATTCTGATCTCTCAGGTTCATCTCCTATGCGTTGCCCCTGACTAAACGTTTAGGCTTAGCCTTCGGTTCGGATTCCCATCTCAGGGTTCCCGCTTCATTCCGCAATTTTTAACGTGAGGCAAATCAAGCTGCTCTACCACACGGATTCGTTGCAACTACCTTCTGTCCATACGCTTTAGCGTTTGTCATGTCATTGGCGTTATCAATGAAGAAAATGCCCGGCTCTGCAGAGTATGTTGCGCAGATGTTGATGAGGTTCCAAAGTTCTTTCGCCTTGATCGTACGGTACGTGCGCACTTTGTAGCCGAGTTTTTCCCACTCGCGAACGTCACCATGGTTATGCCAGTCTTCATTGTAAGCTTTCATTTCCTCTGCATTGTAGCTTTCAACATCAGGGAAGCGCAGCTCGTAATCGGCATCCTTTTCAACGGCATCCATGAAATCCTTTGTCAGCGTGACTGAGATGTTTGCTCCTGTAAGGAATTCTGAATTATGAACGGTATAGGTTCCGCCGACTGCAAGCTTCACTTCTGCGTCTTTAATGATTTTCTCGTTAAATCCGCCGTAGCCCGGAATCTGCTTGTAATTGACGATGCTTTGATACATAGCTTCCTCGTCCTGTGTAAGCGGCTTGAACTTCAGCTTTTCCTGGGCGTATTTCTTTATGGTTTCATCGTTTGTATTTTCAATCAGATAACGCAGGATACGGGGATTCTGCATTTTGGAAATAATGAATTCAATAATGTCAGGATGCCAGTCGGCAAGCATGATCATTTGCGCGCCCCTGCGCGACCCGCCCTGCTCAACCAGATGAGTCAGTTTCGCAATGTCATCAAGCCAGGATACCGACCCGGATGATTTGCCGTTGACTCCTCTTGCAAGGGTGTTTCTCGGACGCAGCGTTGAACCGTTTGTTCCAACGCCTCCGCCGCGGCTCATGATCTCCATGACCTGCTTGCGGTGTTCGGAAATGCCTTCGCGTGAATCCTGCACAAACGGCATCACGTAGCAGTTGAAATACGTCACATCTGTTCCTGCTCCCGCTCCGTATAACACGCGTCCGGCTGGAACAAAGTTCAGGCCGACGAGTTCCTGATAGAACTTCTCAAACCATTCCTTGCGTTTTTCTTCTGTTTTCTCAACAGATGCAAGACCTGTCGCATTCCGCTTGGCTATTTGCTCGTAATATACTTCAAGCGGTTTTTCTATAACGTCAAGAGAGCGGTGAATGACTCCTGATTCTACTTCTTCAGGCTTTTCAAGTGAAAGGCGGTACTCTTCTTCCACCTGAACGTGCGCCATTTTTGCCTGCCAGTCTATATCTAAGATGTACCCGAGGCCTCTTGCCGGGAATTTCGGATCTTCCTTAATTGTCAGAACGACAAAATCGCCTTTGGACAGCGTCAGCTTTTCAGTGTCTTTAAATGTGTACCTGTCAAGCATGACTAAACGCGATACACCTTTGTGTGTAAGCTTCATATCTTCTGTAATCGGATGAACTTGGGGAAAAAGTGAAATATCGTGGTTAAGCTTGTCCACATCAAGTTTCAGATTTTCATTCAGTGCAACGGTCATTCAAACAACTCCCCTATTATCTTTGTACTTGATTTAATTTATCACACAGCCATCCGTTTATCAATATATAGTGTTTCTTTTTCGTTCGACAATACTATATATGGATAAAAAGTCAGTCTGCTGCTATTTTGTCAAATTACAAACTTCGTAATTGAGTGTGAAAAAAAGAGAATAAAGAAGATAGGAGATTGAAAATCACTTTTTTTGAAGTAATTTGTCGCTTGCAAATTTCGAATCGAACAGAAAGCTAGAAAAATAAGGAACACATAGAAATAACTAGAAAATAAAAATAAACGAAAGCGACTTATTTCAGCCGCTTATCGTTTATAATTCCACTCATCCGATTCATATTTTTCAGCTGCCAGTTTCATAACTGCAGCGTGTTCTTCGTCAGTCAGTTTATACGATTCGAGCTTAATATTCAGCCCTTTTTCAAACCCTCTTCTAAACGCCTCTTTCGCCTCTTCAATCGTTACTTTCGTCTCTCTGAGAGCATTCACTGCTACTGCCTTATTTTTAAAGTTCTTCTGCATTCGTTCTTTTACCCTGTCACTCGGGTACTTAAACAGGCTGAACAAAAGATCTTCATCAAGATCAAGCAGAATCGATCCGTGCTGGAGAATCACGCCTTTTTGACGTGTCTGTGCACTGCCTGCAACTTTCCTGCCTTCAACGACAAGCTCATACCAGGAGGGTGCATCAAAGCAAACCGCTGAACGCGGATTTTTAAGCCCCTGCTTCTCTTCCTCCGTTCTCGGCACCGCGAAATAAGCATCAAGGCCAAGCTCTCTGAATCCCTGAAGAATTCCTTCTGAGATCACCCGGTATGCTTCTGTAACGGTCTTCGGCATCTCCGGATGGTCTTCTGAAACAATGACACTGTATGTAAGTTCTTTATCATGCAGAACTCCTCTGCCCCCAGTTGGCCTGCGCACAAAGCCTAGCCCATTTCGTTTAACAGCTTCAAGGTCAATTTCTTTTTCCGCTTTCTGAAAATAACCGACAGAAAGTGTCGCAGGGTTCCATCCGTAAAAACGGATAACAGGCGGAAAGTTCCCTTCGCTGTTCCACTCAAGCAGCACCTCATCAAGCGCCATATTGTAAGCAGGAGAGCAGTTGCCCGAATCAATAAATCTCCAAATTTCTTTCTCCATGTTCATACCCCATTTTTCATGCTTAGGCTGTTTGTTAAATACATTCCGCTATCATAGTCTATCAAAAAGAATTCCAGGATGAAAATAAATAACTCTGATTCATGGATGACAATTTGACCCTGCTCTTATATAATTATACTTGTCCAATAAACAGAAGTTTACATGAACCAGCCCGCATAAAGGGTATAAAAAAGGAGTCGGGTCAGCTTGACAACATGGATTTTCTTATTAATTTTAGTCGGCGCAATTGCAGCCTACACAATCTTCTCTTATTTTTACCAGCGTAAAATTATGAAAACATTAACGGAAGAGGAATTCCGTGCAGGATACAGAAAGGCTCAGCTCATTGATGTCCGCGAGCCGAACGAATTTGAAGGCGGCCATATTCTTGGCGCAAGAAACATCCCAATGTCACAAATGAGACAGCGCCATAAAGAAATCCGCAAAGACCAGCCTGTTTATCTTTATTGCCAAAACACAGTAAGAAGCGGACGCACAGCGCAGATGCTTAAGAAAAAGGGCTATTCAGATCTTTACACATTAAAAGGCGGCTTTAAGGGCTGGAGCGGAAGAATTAAGACGAAGAAGTAAATAACAAAAAAGGATTCGCCAGCGGCGAATCCTTTTTCTTATTGCTTCTGATAGCGGAGAATCGGCTTGCGTGCTGCCGTTGTCTCATCAAGACGTCCAACAACGGTTGTATGAGGAGCTTCCTGAACCATTTCAGGGTTTTCCTCTGCTTCTTTCGCAATTTGAAGCATAGCATCAATGAATGAATCAAGTGTTTCTTTTGACTCTGTTTCCGTCGGCTCAATCATGATGCACTCCTCGACATTAAGCGGGAAGTAGATCGTCGGCGGATGGTAGCCGAAGTCAAGAAGGCGCTTTGCGATATCAAGTGTGCGCACTCCGAGTTTTTTCTGGCGTTTGCCTGATAAAACAAACTCATGCTTACAGTGTCTGTCAAACGGCAGATCATAGGCTTCTGAAAGTCTTCTCATCATGTAGTTTGCATTCAGAACCGCATACTCTGTCACTGCTTTTAAGCCGTCTGGCCCCATTGTGCGGATATACGTATATGCACGCACATTGATTCCGAAGTTGCCGTAAAACGGCTTGACTCTTCCGATGGACTGAGGTCTGTCATAGTCAAATGCATATTTGTCATCACGTTTCACAAGAACAGGCTTAGGAAGATACGGAATCAGATCTGCTTTTACACCGACAGGACCTGAACCCGGTCCTCCGCCGCCATGCGGCCCGGTAAACGTTTTGTGGAGATTTAAGTGAACCACGTCAAATCCCATATCTCCGGGACGAGCCTTGCTTAGTACGGCGTTGAGGTTGGCTCCGTCATAGTACAGCTTGCCGCCTGCATCATGCACGATCTTTGCCATGTCCAGAATATTTTCCTCAAACAGACCCAGCGTATTCGGATTTGTGAGCATCATCGCAGCGGTATCATCTCCTACTACACGCTTCAGATCTTCAAGATCGACGAGTCCATGTTCATTTGATTTAACAGTGACCGTTTCAAAACCTGCCACTGTAGCAGATGCAGGATTGGTTCCGTGTGCAGAATCAGGTACGATGACCTTTGTGCGTCCAGTGTCGCCGTTTGCTTCGTGATACGCACGGATCATCATAAGTCCGGTCCACTCTCCGTGGGCACCCGCTGCCGGCTGAAGCGTGACTTCATCCATTCCTGTAATTTCTACAAGGTGCTCCTGAAGGTCATACATCAGCTCAAGAGCTCCCTGTACGGTACTTTCATCCTGAAGCGGATGGATATGGGCAAGCCCTGCCATGCGGGCAACATTTTCGTTTATTTTCGGGTTGTACTTCATCGTGCATGAGCCAAGCGGATAAAAGCCTGAGTCCACTCCATGATTGCGCTTTGAAAGAGCTGTATAGTGCCTCATAATATCAAGCTCTGATACCTCCGGCAGTTCAGCTTCCTCTGTGCGGAGATAGTCAGCGGGAATGAGTTCATCTGCTGATTGTTCGGGAATATCCATATCAGGCAGGCTGTAGCCTGTTCTTCCAGGCTTTGTCAGTTCAAAAATCAATGGCTGATTCTCGTTATTCATGTCCATCCCCCAATTCCAAAACAAGTTGATCGATTTCTTCTTTCGTGCGAAGTTCTGTCACAGCTACGAGCATGTGATTTTCAAGCTCAGGATATACGCTGCCAAGATCGAAGCCTCCGATGATGCCCTTTTCAATCAGGCGGGCATTCACTTCTTTCACCGGTTTATTTAATTTAACGGCAAACTCATTGAAGATCGGTCCGTCAAATGGCACGTCAAAGCCTTTTTCTTTAAATGCCTTTTTAGCGTAGTTTGCTTTCTGGATATTCTGCAGAGCCATTTCTTTGACTCCTTTTCTTCCGAGCGCTGTCATGGCAACAGACGCTGCAAGTGCATTCAAAGCCTGATTTGAACAGATGTTTGATGTCGCTTTATCACGTCTGATATGCTGTTCGCGTGCCTGAAGCGTGAGAACAAATCCTCTGCGTCCCTGGTCATCCTTTGTCTGTCCGACAAGACGGCCGGGCACTTTGCGGATCAGTTTCTGAGTGACAGCAAAATAGCCGCAGTGCGGGCCGCCGAATGCTGTTGGGATACCAAACGGCTGAGCGTCTCCGGCAACAATGTCCGCGCCAAATGCTCCAGGAGGCGTTAAAGCTCCAAGGGCGAGCGGGTTGGAAGAGACGATAAACATGCTTTTGCCTGTATGGGCAATCGGCTCAATGTCCTTAAGAGGTTCAATCTGGCCGAAGAAGTTAGGATATTGAACGACAACCGCTGCTACATCATCAGACATTTCCTGCTTTAATGCCTCGAGATCTGTGACGCCGTTTTTGACAGGCACTTCCACCACTTCAATGTACTGTCCTTTTGCATACGTTTTCAGCACATCTCTGCTTTCAGGATGAACTGCTCCTGACACAATGACCTTTTTCTTTTTCGTCTGTCCGCAGGCAAGCATAGCCGCTTCAGCAAGTGACGTTCCGCCGTCATACATAGAAGAGTTGGCTGCATCCATGCCGGTAAGCTCTGCGATCATCGTCTGAAATTCGAAGATAGCCTGCAGTTCGCCCTGTGAAATCTCAGGCTGATACGGCGTGTAGGCCGTATAGAATTCCGATCTTGAAATCACATGATCCACAATGATCGGCATGTAGTGGTCATAGACTCCCGCTCCAAGGAAAGAGGCATTGCTTCTTAGGTCTTTATTTTTAGCAGCAAGCGCGCTCATCTCTTTCATTAGCTCTGTTTCCGATTTAGCCTTCTTGATGCTGTATTCGCCCTTAAATCGAACACTTTCAGGAATGTCTTGAAAAAGCTCATCAATTGATGCTACTCCGACAGCTTGAAGCATCTCCTGCTGATCTTGCTCTGTCATCGGCAAGTAACGATGTTTCATGGATGTATTCCCCTTTCAACCCGGTTTATTTTTTTGGTCGCTTATAAAAAGGCGTCTGCACGACAACTGCTTTCAAGCGTTTTTTACGTACTTGAACAACCACTTCAGTGCCGGGCTCGGCAAATTCTTTCTTAAGCAGTGCCCAACCGATATTCTTTTTAAGTGTAGGAGATTGTGTGCCGGTTGTAATTTCCCCGATCTGCTCTTCTCCTGCAAACACCTCATAGCCGTATCGCGGTATGCCTTTATCGATCATTTCAATTCCGGCAAGCTTTCGGTCCGGTCCGTTTTCTTTTTGATCCTTTAACACAGCTTTGCCGTTGAAATCACTTTCCTTGTTCGGTTTCACGGCAAATCCGATGCCTGCTTCTATCGGGGTAATAACTTTGGAAAGTTCCTGTCCGTAGAGCGGCAGGTTCGCTTCAAAGCGAAGCGTATCACGGGCGCCAAGTCCGCATGGCAGCAGACCATCTTCTTTTCCGGCTTCCAAAATCGCTTTCCAAAGCTCAGGAGCTTTTGACGCGGCGCAGTAAATCTCAAAACCATCTTCACCTGTATAGCCTGTTCTTGATACAAGAGCAGAGGCTCCTGCAATGTTTACGTCATCTTTGAATTTAAAAAACTTGATTTCACTTAAATTTGTATCCGTGAGTTTTTGAAGGATTGACTCAGCAAGCGGTCCCTGGATAGCGAGCTGGGCGACATCTGAAGATACATTGTGCAGCTCTGTGTCCCCGAACAGCTGGGAGTTCAGCCAATCAAAATCCTTTTCAATGTTGGATGCATTCACTACAAGGAGATAATGCGCATCTGATTTTTTATAGATTAATAAGTCATCCACCGTTCCGCCGTCTTCATAGCACATAGCGGTATACTGCGCTCCTCCGTCTTTTAAAAGAGCAACATCGTTTGTCATTGTTTTTTGAAGAAATGCAAGGCTGCCAGTGCCCCTCACTTCAATTTCCCCCATGTGGGATACATCGAACAAGCCTGCTCTTTCGCGAACAGCTTCATGTTCTTCTTTAATAGAAGAAAACTGCACCGGCAAGTCCCAGCCGCCGAAATCAATCGTTTTTGCACCCTGCTCTTTGTATAAGTCAAAAAGCGGTGTCCGCTTTAAATCCGCCATTTCATCGCCTCCCGGTATGATCCTCTTTTTTTCATCAAAAAAAGGACAGAGAACTCCCTTTAATGGAAGTCTCTGTCCCTGCACCTGAAAGTTTACCCGGCCTGAAAAAATGGCCGAGCTTTCCCCTTTGGTGGTTTGCCGCTTTCACAAACTCTCTCCAGAGTTGCGTCAAGCAAGAGTTCTTTTGCCTGAGAGATTCACATCAGTTTGCTCCTTCGGCGCTGCATGCGTATGCTGCAGTCTCTCCCCTTGCTCTCATCCGCTCATATTTTTTCATTAATTGGTGATACTGATAAGTAGACATTTTAGACATTATGACATTTTTGACATAAGAAGCCTGCTGACTGAAAACTGAGTAAGTTAGCAACTTTCTTACTTATTAACATCCTACCATTAAGGTCTTTATTCATCAATCACTTTTTTCACAAATGTTTTGTTTAAAACACATTGGAATGTTCGTGTTTTACTGTCTTTTCATCTAATCCATTGTGATAACCTGCTATTTTACCACTTAACGTGAACAATAGAGAAAGATCTACTCTTTTTTTGAAAGGGCTGTCAATCATGAACGTTAAACTGAAATTTGACTCCGCGTGGCAAGATATATTTCTTAAAAAGCTTGATGACGACGGTCCGTGGGCCAGCTGGGAGAATTACAAACTGGCATGCGCCGTGCAAAAGCACCTGATTGTTCCTTCCTTTGAAGGGCTTCAAGCTCCAAATCACCTGACAGACTTCACTCCTCTTCCCCATCAGTTGGAGGTTGCAAGGCAGGTGGTGGAAAACATGAACGGAAAGGCCATCCTTGCAGATGAGGTGGGACTTGGAAAAACAATTGAAGCAGGCCTCATCGTCAAGGAATATATGATTCGGGGACTCGCCAAGAAAATCCTGATCCTCGTTCCGGCCTCTCTTGTTTCCCAGTGGGCAAGAGAGCTTCATGAAAAATTCTATATTCCAGCCGTTGAGCAAAAGAAAAGCTACGTATGGGAAGCCTGCGATGTAGTGGTCTCTTCCATTGATACGGCAAAAAGAAGCCCCCACCGGGAAATTGTTCTTAACCAGCAGTACGACCTGGTGATCATCGATGAAGCTCATAAACTGAAAAACAGCAAAACGAAAAACTATGAATTTGTTCAGAGCCTGAAAAAGAAATACTGCCTGCTTCTTACTGCAACGCCCATTCAAAACCGCGTAGAAGAGATTTTTAATCTTGTATCTCTGCTGAAGCCCGGTCATTTAGGCAACGAGGCTTACTTTTCAGAAGTATTTTCTGCCAAAAACCGCTCTTTGGAACACCATGAGCACCTTCAGGAACTCGTGAACAAAGTCATGATCCGAAACCGCAGAGGAGATACGGGCATTGAATGGCCTAAACGGCATGTTGAGACCGTTCCGATCGAGCTGAGTGAGAGTGAGCGCCAGTTGTATACGGCTATATCACGTCTCAAAACATTCGGCGCCTCTTCCGCCAGCACGTTTTCAATCATGACGCTGCAAAGAGAGGCATGCTCAAGCAGGGAAGCTGTCTACATGACGCTGAAAAAAATGGCCGAGCGTCCCGAAGGCGAAGCATCTCCCCTTCCAGACTCAGTCATTGAAGAGCTGATGAACTGCATTAATGACGTTGACGGAAATTCCAAAGCACAGCGGACCGTTGAACTGATTCAGCAAATCAATGACAAAGTCATCATTTTTACAGAATACAGGGCCACCCAGTTTTATCTTCAGTGGTTTCTTCAGCAGCACGGCATTTCATCTGTTCCTTTCAGGGGAGGATTCAAGAGGGGCAAAAAAGACTGGATGAAAGACCTTTTCAAAAACCGCGTTCAAGTACTGATTGCTACAGAAGCTGGCGGGGAAGGAATCAACCTGCAGTTCTGCAATCACATTATCAACTATGATCTTCCCTGGAATCCGATGCGGCTTGAACAGCGGATTGGACGGATTCACCGTCTCGGGCAGGAAAAAGATGTCCACATTTATAATATGGCAACAAAAAACACCGTTGAAGAGCACATTCTGAAACTTCTCTATGAAAAAATCAACCTGTTTGAAAAAGTCATCGGCGAGCTTGATGAAATACTGACAAAACTTGAGATATCCAATTTCGAAGATCACCTGCAGGACATCCTGTTTAAATCAAAAAGCGATGGAGAAATGAAAATTAAGATGGAAAACCTGACATCCATCCTGCATTCTGCAGAACAGGAACACACAAAACAGAGAATGGAGGGATAACCGATGCAGCAGCAGCAGATCAGCGAGTTCCTTGAAACCTTTTTCACGGCCAATTCATGTGACATTACAGAAAAACAGCCTGGCTATATGACGATCCAGCTGACAGTGGACATGGATAAAGAATTGATGAACAGGCCGTTTTACTGGACATATCTTGAGAAAACAGGCGGTGTGCCGAGTCCGATGCAGCTGACTTTAATAACAGATGCCAAACGGGCACCAGCTGATTTGAAAGGGGAAATCATGCACTTCGGAGCACCAAGACTGCACCAGATTTTCCGGACTGCCAAAAAATTCGGAGGCCATATCCGCCTCTATGAAAACCCGCCGAACACGGGAAGCTCTCAGTCCCTGCATCCATGGCTGGGTGTAAATGTCATGGTATCCTATCAGAGCGACAAGAAAAAAGATCATCTCTATTCCATTGGACTTCACCTGATCAGCGGAGCCATCATAGAAGATTTTCAGGATCATTTGGAAAACATGGCCCTCACTCCCAGAATTCCTGATTTGTGTTTTACAACTTCGCCAATGATTAAAGTTCAAAGCGGCCTCTTGCGAATTCAAAATTATATACAAGCTAAATTTGAACAGGATGACCACACCTGGGCTGATGATGCAAGACAGCGCTGGAATTCAGATATGATGCTGCTAAGCCATTTTTATGAAGATCTTGAAGAAAAACCAGAATCGTACCATCTTGAAAAAGAAGCCTTGAAAGAGCTGTATGATCCTCACATTCATGTCTCGATTACAAACGGCGGGTTATTCTATTTATCGAGGACTGCCCTCGCTTAATGTCAAAATTTGCGCAAAAAATGATTTTGGTGTCATAAAATCATTTTTTGCCTTTTTATTTTTGCTGAAGAATGGCTGTCGAAGAAAACAGTAAAATCAAGCCAAAATGCCCATATAAAAGGAATATAATTCTAATTACTAGTAATTTTTTGAAAAAAATGAAAATATTTTTTTCTCTCGACATATTTCAGCACAATAAATGAAAATGAAATTTTATACTAGTAGTAAATTAGATAGACAACACGAAGTGACAAAAGAAATACTTTGTTTTTGATGCAGTGTCAGAGTTACACATAATCAGACAAAGGCAAACCTGCTGAAAAGCCGGGACGCAAAGTCACAGATCTAACGTTCTACGGAGCTATGATGGCTGGACTGCCTGAAATACTATTGCGTATTTTAGGAGGAGTTACAATGGAAGTGTTAATGGAGGAGTTTCAAAAGCTTGATCAGGAATGGAAAGAGTTGATTCTGTCGGCTTTGGAGATGGGTATCAGCAAAGAGGAAATCAGAGAGTTTTTGAAAACGCAAACAGTTTAAAGTTGACAAACAGCTGCAGTCTGTATTTTTTTTTCGTAAATTCGTTCTGTATATATAACAATCCCTTCGCTATATGCTATAATACGACTGGGAAGGTGATTATATGATTGGTGAACGCATACGAAAATACCGCAAAGAACGTGGACTGTCACTATCAGAGCTTGCCGATCGGGCCGGAGTTGCCAAATCATATTTAAGCTCAATCGAACGGAACCTGCAGTCAAATCCTTCTGTTCAATTTCTTGAAAAAGTCTCTTCCGTCCTTGGGGTCTCAATGAATACACTTATTCTTGAAGACCAGTCAACTAACACGAAACAGGCAAACCTTGATCATGATTGGGCAAATCTGGTCAAAGAGGCAATGGATTCAGGTGTTACAAAGGATCAGTTCAGAGAGTTTCTTGAATTTAACCGCTGGAAAATGAACCAGGAAAAATAACAGCACCATGCAAAAGGTCTTCTTACCCCTTTTGTATGGTGCTGTTTTTACGTACGCTATCCTTTTCTGTCAAATTCGTATCCTGTTCCCATATTTTGCTGATAGGCTGACAGCGGTATTTTCTTTACAGCGTGAACAGCCTGTATCGCTTTATGGGAGGTAAGATCCTTTGAACAGACAGGACAAATCCACTGATATGATTTGCTGCTGCTGAAAGATGGCTGATAGCACTGACTGCAAAGTTTTTTATACATCGCTTTTCCCCTTTTCATCCAATCAGCAGCCGGATCCAGTGCAAATGAGCCAAAAGAACAGCAGAATACAGAAATGCAGCGGCAATTGAAAGGACTTTAATTATCGGTGATGACGGCACACGCCCCGTGAAAACAAACAAAAGCAGAAATAATGAAAATGACAGCTTACTACATGTAAATACCGCAGGATGTATCTCATACAGAATCCTCATAACAGGATTGGCTTCTGTAATCAGCTCATAATGCAGACCGGCAAGGGTCAATGCTGCGTCCATACCATTTAAAGCTGCTAACATCAAAAAGAGTGCCTTCAACACATTTCCGCCTTTATTCTTAATAAAGAACAAAAAGAGCAAACTTAATCCGTCTACTAAAAGTATATACCTCTTCAGCGAATAAAAACAGGTTCAAATTCCGCTATTTTTCTTTTTAAAGAACGTTTACCGCCGATTTCCTCCAATTTTCTTTAATAATCTTACTAAATTTAAACATTATAAAGAACAATCACTAGCATGCCGCATTCTTCATTAAAAACAAAAAAGCCTGTCTTTGCAGGCCCCCTCTTTCTCAATCTCCTCCGCCGCCACCGCCGCCGCAGTCTCCCCCGCCTGAATCCCCGCCGCCGAAGAATCCAGAATCAGAATGGCAGTCTCTGCCATTGTCTGAACTCGTATACGTATAACCAGAGGAGTCCCTGTGCCTGCTCCTTTTTTTGTTATCACCAGCGATCCCCATTACTGCCAAAATTCCGACAAATACAACCATTAAGAAAAATCCCATTTTAAATCCCCCTTTGAATAGCAGCATGTTTTTTGGAAAAAATAACTAACAAGGACGGTGAATATCATGAGGAAAACCATTTTGCTTTTGCTGCTTCTCCTTATATACGGTCTGCAGCCGGCTTTGGTTTCACAATCAGCAAATGTTTATGCGGAAAAGCATACAGACTGGAAAAACGTAGCGGTGAAAGAAACGAAAAAAAGATATCCGCTCTCACAAGTATTGTTTACCCAAAAAATTTGGGACAACACCAAGAAAAATCAGACGGTCAAACAATACAAGGTGACATTGCGCGAGGGAATGAAAGACATCGGGGTGTTTGTCACCATCTCTTACGATGCAAAAACAGAAAAAATCAAAAAGATACAGGTTCTGGAAGAAGCGGATTAAACCGGTGCAGAACACGAAAGAAGGTACCTCTCTCCAGGGTACCTTCTTTCATTGAAGCTATTTTCTTCTTTTTAAGAAAAACATAAATGCAAAGGGAAGGATACCGAACCACCTGCTTGCAAACGGCGACTTCTCGGTTTTTCGCATTGTTTTTATTGCCTTCCGCTCTTCTTTTGGAGTATCCATATATCTGACCAGCTGCTGAGTCATATATTTCACATAATCATTCGTAGACACTGCAAACACACCTCATACGCACTTTTTAGCTAGTATGCCGCGTTTCCAGCTCTTTTATACGTTCAATCAGTTCATCTGCCAGCTGTTCTATGGTTTTTCCCTCTGTTTTGATTTTTATCGTACAGTCCTCATATGCATTTACGCGTGACTCATAGAGCGATGAAAGCTCTTCTTTTGAAGCTTTTGAAGCTAGCGGCCGGTTTTCATCCTGCTGCACACGTTCAAAAATGACATCAAGATCGGTTTGAAGGAAAATCACAATGCCGCTCTCTTTCATTTTTTCCCTGTTCACTTTGCGCACAGGCAGTCCGCCGCCTGTCGTTATCACAGCATTTTCGGAAGGCGCACCCTCAATCATCTGTGTTTCTAGTGAACGGAACACCTCTTCCCCGTCTTCTTTAAAGATGTCTTTGATCTGCTTTCCTGCTGCGTGTTCAATCATTTGATCAGTATCTAATACAGGGCATCCGAGTTTTTCGGCAAGAACCTTGCCTACAGTCGTTTTTCCGGTCCCCATAAATCCCGTGATAAAAATTGGCTTCACTGCTGTTCACTCCGCTTGTTTTTCAACTACCTTACCACAGAATCAGGATGCAGGGAACTGCTCTGCAGGTAAATCAGTAGACCGTCCAATCAGTCATTTCTCCGGAATTCAGATTGTACGTATATTTTGCTGATGAAAAATGGCCTGTATTAAGTTTTGCAGCAAGTGATACCAGCAGTTCGCCTTCACCTTTTTCAGCAGCCGTATAAGTGATGGAACCATCGTCCGTCTTTATTTCATAGTGGTTTACCCCTTCTTGATCAGCAATGGACTGCATCGAATGCTGAACACCGCAAAGGAGCAGATTCTCAAGAATCATTGAACGTTCTCTCTCGCTGTAAAACTTTTTTTCTGCTGTGAATACTGCTGTCTGGTGAAGGAGGATCAGCAAGATAAAGAATGCGATCATTGAAACAGACGGCAGGATAAATCCTTTTTCATTTCTCATCCAGACCGCTTCAATCCTAAAAAGCTTCTGAATGTGCACCTGTAGGTTTTGCCTGAAGTACTGACAACTGTGAGCAGGGCTCCCCCTTCGATTTGGGTGAATTGCATATCCTTCACATGTCTCAAGCAAATAATGTGGCCGGTGTTATTCACCTGTCTACGAATCATCGTTCCATACTTTTCAAATTCAATGCTTCTTCCCGTTTTCGAGGTAAATGAAAGCATTTGGTCCTGGACTTTGAAGCCGGTGCCTTCTCTGAATTCAATGGCTGCCTGCTGCTGAAAGATCTCCCATTCCAGCGGATTTATGTCCCGTTTATCTTCCGACACTCTGTATAGATGGGGAATAAGCAGAGCTGACGATGCTGTAATCACAGCGAATATACTGAAAGAAAACAGCATATTCAAGAACGTAAAACCGCTATGGTCTGAAAGAATAGAGGCATTCCGTTTCGAGCTTGCCTTTGTAGCTCCACTCAATGCATGCTTTTTCGAGCTCTCCCGAAGCACTCCAGCTGAAATCCTTTCCTTCTTCATTGTGTTCTCCTTCCTTATACGCGCGCTTTTCAATGATTGACTGCAATTCAGTGACTGCTTCATGTTTAAGGCGCGTTTTTTCCCGTTCCTGACTGATATACATAGAGGCAGGGATCAAAATCAGCGAAATCATAGACCAGATGCTAAAAGCCATAACCGTCTCAGCCAATGTAGTGCCGCTATCGTTCCTCAACGCCCATCCTCCCCATCCCCATGTAAAAAATCATGTTATATCGTTTTTTGCGGTATTGCATGACAATCGTGCCGCTGTCAGAGAGCCTCCCGTCAGGAGTAAACTGAACTCTCGCTTCCATCGTGGAAGGCGTTAGCAGGATATCCGAATCATACGAAACGGTATAGAGTCTCTTCGGGGATATCCCCCCTTCTGTACCTATATACCTGTGGTTAGCAGGGTCAAATAACAGGACGATCGTTTTTTTATTTGAAATGGCGTACTGCTGGGCATATAAAAGATCCTGTTCAAGAGTCTTGAAGAAAAGCTGAGCTGGCTTTTGACTTTGAAATGGCTGAAGGATGAAAACAGCCGTCCCCGTCATCACAGTAACGATGCTGATTACGATCACTGTTTCCATAAGCGTGAACCCTTTATTCGGCTGCAGGCGCCTCACCGACTTTTCCCTCCGAATCAATAGTAAGCGCCGTGCCATTAGGACATGAAGGTGCTTCTTCAAGGTACCCTGCCGTCACAAGGGCTTCGATCGTCGCAGTCTTTTTCGTTTCAATCTGATAGGCGGAGGCTTGGGCCTGAACCGTATTTTTCAGCCCTTCACACCCTTTGCTCTGGATGTTTGCGTGATGCTTTGTAATATTGGGAATGGTGATCAAAAGCAGGACGGATATGACAAGAAGGACAATAAGCATTTCAATCAGTGTAAATCCCTTTTCATTTTTAACCATAATCAGACTCCTTTCCCGTTATAAAGCTTCCATCATGTGATACATGGGCATAATCATTGACAGGTACATGATCAGCACTGTAATTCCCACGGTTATATAGGCTGCAGGCTGAATCATCAGCAGCCATTTCATTGTTTTGTCTTCAAGCCTTTCAATAACAAACTGGCTGTATGTATACAGCTCTCTTGCAAGCCTTCCATTTGCTTGTCCATGGCCGACGACCTGACTCATTTCCTTTTCGTAAAAACAGTTATGGCTTATGAGGGTTTCAAATCTCTCCCCCTTTTTTAAATGTTCAATAAACCATTTGGCCTCATCTCTGTAAAACGGAAGAAAATGCTGATGTTCAAAAACCTTGAGAGATTCATAAATCGATAAACCGCTTTTCAGGAGGTTGCTCAGCTGCAGGGCAAAATAGTAGCTGTTAATGAGGACAATGATTTTTTTCCATACCGGAATTTTCAGCATAAATCTCATTTTTCTCTGAGGTTTAAAGGCTCTCAGCCGGACCATGTAATAAACACCGCCAAGCATCAGCAGGACGAGGCTTCCAATCACCGCTGATTTTACTGCTTCAAACAGGAAAAACAGAAAATGTGTCAAAAAACTGGGTTCAAGGTTCATGGAATGGTAGATCTGCTGAAACTGAGGGGCAATGACAGATTGTGAGAGGTAAAAGAGAATGCCAATTGTGAAGAAGAGAAAAAGAGGATATTGCATAACCTTCTGCCATTTTTCGCGCTGCACGACTTTTCTGCTGAGCATATCTCCAGCTTCTTTGAAGGCGGCATCCAGATCCCCGTGCTTCTCGGCAAAATACAAATAGCTTAGAACTTCACGGTGAAAGGATAATTCTTCAAAAGCCGAACGGATCGACTGACCTGCAGAGAGCCTTCTCAGACAATGAGCCACATCCCCGCTTTTATCTGCGCGAAGATCAATAGAAGTAAATTTTAACGCTTCATTTAGTGTATAGCCCTTTTCTAAAAGATTGCTCATCCTCTTCAGAAATTGCGATTGATCCTTAAGGCTCCATCTTTTTTTAGTCTTCATAGGCATACATCCACTTATGAAGAGCATAAGACGGCAAGTACCCCAGGGCAATCCCCTTCTTTATCGCATCCTTTAAGGTGGCATAATCACATTCGACCTTTTCCCCGCGTGCTTCTTTTATGGCAAGTGTAAGGTTTTTCCCGTACAGCATTTCAAAGATTCCAAGTCTCCTGACGTTTCTCATTTTTTTACACTGCGGTGAGCATTCGCCCTCGCAAAATGGACATTTGACACCGACAAGCCTCTGAGCAACGACAGCTAGAAAGGTCTGCTCAATTTCAGACAGGCTTACATCAAATTCAAGCATTCTGTAAATCGCGCCTTTGGCATCTCTTGTATGCATCGTCGACAGAACCAAATGTCCTGTGAGCGCTGCCCTGATTGCAATTTGTGCAGTTTCCCGGTCTCTGATCTCACCGACCATTATGATATCCGGGTCGTGCCTGAGTATGGCCTTCAGCCCGACCGCATACGTGATCCCCGCTTTTTCATTAACCTGTACCTGCAGAACCTCGGAGCTTTTCGTTTCAACCGGATCCTCAAGCGTTATAATGCTGCGGTTAAAATGTTTTTTGGCATAATGAATGAGAGAATAGAGAGTCGTTGTTTTTCCGGAACCGGTTGGACCCGTAAAAACCATTAAACCGTGGGAATGGTTTAGAAAAGAGAGAAGTTTTTGTGCGGACTGCGGAAAAAGCGACAGCTTGGTGACGGAAGGGATGCAATCATTCGGGAGAATTCTGATCACTAGACTTTCTTCAAATACGGTAGGAAGAGTGGACATGCGAAGCTGAACATTGATTGCCTCATTTGACAGAGCAAGTGAACCGTTCTGCGGCCTCCTCCTCTCGCCAATATCCATAGAAGCAAGAAATTTAAAATGGGCGATAATCCTGCCACAGACTTCTTTGCGGATAATCCTTTTTTCAATGAGATCATCATCAATTCTGTATTGAATAACCGCGTCTGTTTCCCTGGGAACAAAATGAATATCAGAAGCGTTAAGCTCACAAGCTTCTTCAACAATTCTTTCACTGAGCAATTCGATGGAATTCATGATTTCCTCCTTTCTGTGCGGCTACTGAAAGACTACCTCATTTAGAGAGAAAGCGCACATACCGAAAAGTAAATTTTTGGGACAAATCAAGAGTTCTATAAGGGCGAAAACCTCATTTTCCCCTTGAAGAAAAACAAAAAATAGAGCGGCAATGAATAATTTTACCAGTTCTGCCCATACTGTATAAAGTCTTTAATGGGCTATAGCCAAGCGGTAAGGCAACGGACTTTGACTCCGTCATGCGCTGGTTCGAATCCAGCTAGCCCAGTACGAAAAGCGGAGCCTTCCGTTTAGCTCCGGGAGTCAGATAAGAAATCACCCAAAAAGGCCGGTTTTGCCTTTTTGGGTGATTTTGTTCTGGCAGAGAAGTTGGAAGGCGCAGCTGGACACCACGAAAAGCGGAATCGCTCGTTTAGCTCCGGAAGCCAGATAAGAATCCGGCGGAAAAGTCCGGTTTGACTTTTTCGGTGATTTTGTTCTGACGGAAGGGCTAGGAGGCGGAGCTGGACACCACGAAAAGCGGAATCGCCCGGTTAGCTCCGGGAGTCAGATAAGGAAACGCCGAAACGGCTGTTCAACCTTTGCACAGGCCCCTTAACACAAAAAAACCTGCGGATAAACTTATCCGCAGGTTTTTTAAGCGTTTCTTTTCGCATAATAAATATATGGCTTCCTCTTAGATTTGAGCAATGACGGTTTTAGATAGTAAACCCTGTACCCGCTGTTCAGGATTTCATATTCTATATATTTCAGCTTGTTCTTTTTAGCAAACTCTTTGGAAGCTTTTTCAATGCTTGACTCATCTGTAATAAAATTCGGGCTGGAGTAGTCTGTTGCTACATTCCGGTTGCCAATGCCTTCTAAGAAAAATTGAATTTCTGTCATCATCATTCCACCCTTTTCGTTCTTTATAATGAACCATCTGTATTCACTATACAAAGAAAAGGCTGAAATGAAAATCTTCAAATTCGGGCAAATTTTTAAGTTATCCCATCATTACTAGGTATTTCTGCATAATTCTCATGAATTCTTATTATTTTGTTCCCTATAAAGAACGGGAGAGCTTTTTATGAAACGGATTTTTGTACTTCTTTCTTTTTAGAAAGCTTTGTCAGGGCTTGAGGATTATAGCCGACGACCAGTTTTTTTCCGTCTGTGATAATAGGCCTTCTAAGTAGTTTGGGCTCGTCGATGATCAGTTTTATCACATCTGAAAGCGGCAGTTCATCTATATCCAGGTTCAGTTCCTTGTATGTCTGGCTGCGGGTCGCCAGAATCTCATCCATACCGTCTGTTGTAAGCTGAAGGATTTTTTGAAGTTCTGAATAAGTAGGAGTTTCGCGAA
Organism: Metabacillus sp. cB07; assembly: GCF_016839225.1. Lineage (NCBI taxonomy): Bacteria > Bacillati > Bacillota > Bacilli > Caryophanales > Bacillaceae > Metabacillus > Metabacillus sp. cB07. The sequence goes on from NZ_CP069296.1 coordinate 2,786,136, forward strand.
ACAAATGTTTTTCATTGAAATCAACGTTATGTGCCTTAAGCCAATGCTTTGTCTTTCTGCATGATGTACAGCTCGGATAACTATAAAAAACCAATTCGTTCATTGTCTTCATCTCCCATTTTATATTGTTTTTTTATGATCAATTTTGTTTAGACGGCAGCTGTTCAACTTGTATAAACCAATTGTACAGCAATTGTTTAACTTTTGTACAGCAATAAGCCTCGAGTTCAACAAACTTTTTTTTAGGTTTGTTTACACTTTGTGACATAATTGGTACTTCTAGAATGTAAACGCTATTTACAAGGACGTTGGACGTACTTTATAATAAAAAAAGTGATGGACTTAGGGACTTAAACAAAGGAGGGATTGACATATGGATCGCATGTTCCGAGTATTAGGCTTCTGGACTGGCATCTTCGCTGTCATGTTTTACCTGGGAGATATGAAAACGACTTCATTATTATTCTTCGGTCAGACGGGATTTTTCGTGTTTTTATTTTATCTTAAACTTTCTGAGCGCATGTACATTTACGTGTTCGGCGCATATTTAACGATTTTCTTCGTGGGCTTTACATATTGGACTACATTTATGATGGTTCCTGGGCAAGGCGGTCACTAAGATCAAACCCCAACAAACTTATCAAAACAAAAATGGTGACCTGCAAAATGCAGGTCACCATTTTTTATAAATGTCATCAGTCAGGCGCTCAATACCTTTGCCATGCAGAAACACATGAAACGCAGAACTGATGCCGCCTGGCATGATCAGGTCTCTTACAGCTCTGTTTTGTTTGGCAGACGGGCTGAAAAGATCCCTGTGAGAATGCTCATGGAGAAATGAAAGAATTCCCGCATTCATCAGAAACTGATCCTGCCTTTCTTTCACGAGCAGGTTCCACCCAAGCTCTTCCGCTTTTTTCTCATACGCATCAAAATGGATATGTGTTGTTATATCCATTTCAAACGGGTGCAGAAGCGGCGGCATCATTTGATGTCTGAAATATCCCCTCATGCTCCCCTGCTTTCTTGCAGGAGTGTGCCACTCTGCGTTTGTGTAGCCATAGTCCACCATTGCGATGACAGCAGCCTCACAAGCATGATCCAGCATCCGCATATAGCTGAGCATAGCCAGCGGCACTTCAAAGCGCTGGCCTTCTGAGAGCTCAATATTCTGCCACAGCAGGAAGGAAGCAATCTCTTCATTCTTGAGAGGCTCGAATTCTTCAACTAGCGCGCCATTTTTATATGCTACTTTCACTTCAAACAGCTGTGAATCTATTTTGGCAACTACATGTACAGGGAAGGCATCAAACAGTTCATTTGAGAAGATGATCCCTCTGAAATTTTCCGGAAGCTGCTCCTGAACAGAAACGGCAAGATCTGCGCATCTTTCCATTTGAAGGTTTCTGTGAAATCCGCTTCCTTCAACAGAAATAACCGTTAAAGCCTCATAAGTACGAGGTGAACAATTTTTCCATTCCAAAAGAAGTGCTTCCAGAAATCTGCCTGTGCCCCCGCCGATTTCACAAAACGCCGGTTCAGCGAGGTCTTTTTCAACCATCCTGGAAAAAAAGGCTGCAAACACTTTCGCATAAACATCCGAAACATTGCTCGAGGTGTAAAAGTCTCCGCCTTTTCCTATCTTTTGCCGGGTACTTGAATAATAGCCGTGCTCAGGATGATAGAGGACAAGGTTCATATACTCCGCATAGGAAATAGAGCCCCCCTGCCGGTCAATCAGATCGAAGACAAGCTGTTTCATGGCAGTTCCTAAAAACCGTTTAAAAATGGATTGCTGTCCATTTCGGCTCCTATCGTTGTATCCTGTCCATGCCCAGGCAGCACGACCGTGTCTTCAGGAAGGTTCAGCAGTTTGTCATGGATGCTTTTGATCAGCTGGCGATGATTGCCTTCAGGAAGATCCGTCCGGCCAATGCTGCCCGCAAACAGAGCATCTCCGGAGACGACAAATCCGCTTTCCTCAAAGAAAAAGGAAATGCTTCCCGGTGAGTGGCCCGGCGTTTCCAGCACTTTGCAGGAAAAAGACCCTGCATTCAGAATGGTTTCCTCATCAATTAGATAGTCGGCATCTTCAGCTGCAATGGACTGTCCAAGAAAAGCGTTTGACCCGTTCTTAGCGGGATTTCCAAGCCACTTTTTTTCAAGTCTGTGTATGTAGACAGGAATTTTGTATTCATTGCGCACGTCGTCAACAGCGCCGATATGATCAAAATGGGCGTGTGTCAGAAGCACTGCCATTGGCTTCAGGCCGCGTTTTTGCAGGTGCTGAATCAATTTATTTCCTTCGCTCCCCGGATCAATGACCAGGCATTCTTTTTCGCGGTTAGAGATGATGTAGCAATTTGTTTGGAGAGGACCTAGAGGAAGCTGCTCCCAGTTCATATAAACACCCCGTTGCATGCATTTTCTTTCTATTCTACACTAAAAAGGGAAACAACTAAAAGAAAGAGGGCTGAAAAAGGGTGAAAAGATTATGGGGAATCGAATGGACCAGTGGTGCCTCTGCTGAAGCTATTCAGGAATATGACTGGATAGACAGAGCGGATATGATCACGGTAACAAACTGCAGCCGTCTTGTCTCAAAGCTGAAAGAAGAAAAGCATACTCTGATAGAAGATGTGCATGAGCTGCTGCAGACAGATCTGAGTGTGCTGTACGGTACATTTACTGACTATGGCTTTACAAGTGAAGCCGGCCGCCATTATTTCCTTTCAGAGATGATCCTTTCGTTCAGACTCACAAGCGGCGATCCTCTCCAGAAACAAATGTGCAGACTTCAGACAGAGGAGCATTTGATTGCAGAGAATGACAGCGTTTTATTCACTGATGCAGACAATTTCGAGCTCATGAAAAAAATGGCTGATTCATATGGGGTCTGTATAGAATTCGGGCCTCGACAAACAGAATGAAAACGTTTAAACTATTAAAAGGAATATTTTGCTTTTCTTCATGATTTTATGAAACGACTTACATACGTCAGGGGGCTACAAATATGGGGTTAGTTATTATTTTTGCTCTAGTTACATTGCTGTCTGTGCTAGGATTGCTGCGCTCGTTTAAAGACAAAAATGTAATGGGCATTGTTTTCGCCGGCGGAACACTTGCTGTTTTCGGATGGTTTACGGTAATGACCATTCTTCACCATGGATTTCCGACTGCTCACTAACAGGCAGCAAAAAACGGCCATACGGAGTGCACATGCACTCTGTGTGGCCGTTTTTGTTTTTTACTACTGATGGGCATTTACACTTTTAAGCTTGCTTTCCATTGTAGACTTTTTGTCTCTCCGGTCATCGATTCGGATATTGGTGGCCACTCTTTGAATCCCTTTCTCAAAAGGAGACTCGTGAATCGCCTGAATGACTTCAAATAAATCCGGCAGCTCTCCTTCGATAAGCGTATTCATCGGGGTAAGCTGAAATTTAATCTTGCCTTCCGCTTCATATCCTTTGAGGATTTTTTGAACTGCTGCTACATACTGGCTTACACTTGCCGTTTCGGTGCCTATTGGTATGACGGTTACATCTGCTATGGCCATATTCGTTCCTGCCTTCTTTTTTTCATTTAACGATACTCTTAATTTCACCATCTTTCAAGTGAATGAGCTTTTCCCGGTATGACCCGTACAGGGCATATTCCCCATCAGGTGAAAGACTGATCGGGCTGTTGTCGACATTCTCAATGATTGTACTCATTGTTTCTTTTTCCGGGTCAACAGCAGTCAAATCGAACTTCCCTTCCGTATCTCCCGGAATAAAAGTATAGAAAACACCTTCTGCCGTGTCATATTCAGGAATAAGCCACTCGGAGTATAAAGGAGTTAATGGAACGTCAAATGAATAGAGAAGTTCCCCGTTTTTGAAAAACAAATACGTGCCGGTTGATTCCTCTTCATTCTCTACTTTTATTGAGAATGTGTATTCTCCAAAATGCGCATGTGAGATAATGTGTTCTTCAAGAATCCGTTCTTCCTTTGTCTGCAGAGAATAAGCTGCAAGCGGAGCTGTGAGCTGCGGTTCTGCTTCATTCCATTTTAGATAAGTGATTTCATCATCAGTGAGCCACTGAATAAATGGAAGCTCGACCGGGTTTTTCTCAAGCGAATAATCACTCATTGAAAGGAGAAAGGTTTCAAAAGACCAGTTTTCATCAAAAGCTGTGATGAAAAGCTTTTCTCCTGAAGGACTCCATGAAAAATTCAGTTCAGTTGACGGGAATGACCGCTCTGTCCTGATATTTCCTGATTGATCAAGGACCGTGATGCTTGCCTCATAGCTAGTGGGGCTGGAGTGGACGGCGAGCAAGCCCGATTCCCGGTTGATTGACAATTGAACGATGGATGCCTCTGTTTCAAAGAACGGCTTTCTTTCTCCTGTGAACAAATTATATTGGTAGACGACGGACCCGCCGGCATTTTCGCTTAAATAATAAATGCTGCTCTCATCTGTCCAGTCTTCAGCCGAAAAGAATTCTGAGTCCGAAAGCGGGACAAGATCTTTTTCTGCTGCCTTGTCTGCAGACATGTCTTTCTCATTCGTTTGCTCTGATTTAACTGCCTTTTCGTCCGGGACATCCCGAGATTGATGAGGCTCCTGCGAGCAGCCGGCAGCAATTATGACAATAAATAGTAAAGCGGTAAATCGTCTGGCTCTCATCATCTCGTCTCCCCTCTTCTTATCTTGTAATACGTTCAGACTTGCTGAAAAGTTTCAGGATTTCAGCATATATAATGAAGCCCAGAAAATGCCTCTGCTTTTTTTGTAAATGTCATCGAACTGACTGAGAGGAAGAGGATTCACTCCCGTCCCAAGCTCTATAGTATACCCGCATTTCTTCTTCACCAAAACAAACCAGTCCCTGAATCCCGCATGACTGTCAATGGTTCTGATCGCTTTATAGCCGCTCTGCCTGCTGAATTCTTTCACGATGATGCCCGCTTGTTCCGGCTCACAGTTCATGTATCCCCAGTAGATTTCTTCGCCCTGGGTATGAACAGCGACAACCATATCAAAGTTTTCTGTCTCCACAAGCTTTGCCATCATAATGGATTCCGGTTCAGTCAGCGGCGCGTCACCCGGGTAATCCCTTGAAGACGGAGCTTTAGGAATTTTTCTCTCCTTTTCAATCTCCCAGTTCGCAGGATATTGATTGTTCAGATCCACTCCATTAATATTCGCCTTCCACTGTTCAAAATCAAGGCTGTTATTGTTCATGTGAAGCGTCGAATGATAGTGCGGATGATCAGACGGCAGTCCGTTCAGTACAAGCTGTACACCGTCAGGATTGACCATCGGGACAAAAGAAAGGGATACTTGCTGATATAAATCCATTGCGGAATGACCTTCAAATGACCCTCCGTCAACAACCGCTTCTAAATATTCATGGAGCCAGTTCATCAGGACAGATGTTGTAATCCATTCATTTGCATGAAAGGAGCCGTTCATATGAACTTTTTTGGGTCCGTTTCCAATTTTAAGCTCATATACTGGCAGCCCCAAAACACTGTGTCCAATTGTCCGTTTTTCTACAAAAGGATAGGCATGAAGGATTTTTTCCAGATCTTCAAGCAGAACAATGTAATCATATGCTCTCTTCTTCTGGATAAACTCAGGTGATGGCGGCAGTGGAAGCTGCCCCTCATAAAAGTCTATTATATTCCTAATATGCGGTGCATTGAAAGTGGACGATATGTGACATTTTACATTCTCGGTAAAAGGTATGCGGAGCGTTTCTCCTGAAAGGATGCAGGCTGCGGAACATGCCGGATTTGCCTCAAATAGGAGCTGTTCATGTATATTCAGCAGATGGGACAGTTCTTTTAAATGTGTATCCCTTTTCACTCTGACAATCATTACAATCCCCCCAAAAAATGTGCTTATATTCAGCATATGATTACATGCGGGCTTTCTTGTTAAAGCATTTATTAAAGAAGGGAATCAAAGAGAATAAAAAAAGCTTTGGCACAGGGCCAAAGCTTTTGCAGGTTTACTCTTTTTTTTCATTTTCCTTTTTCATTTCATCATAGAAACGAAGGAGGTCACCATAGATGATTTTATCGGAGTAGTTAAGCTCCTGTTTCGCTTTATCCATATATGGTTCACACGCATCCTTGTCTTCAGCAGGCTGCTCTGTTGATTTGTCGTAGCATGTGCCGCTTGTGTAGACAAATTTGTCTGTGATGAAGCTTCCATCACGTAGAACCGTAAAAGGAAGTTTATCTTTTGAGAAGAGATCCTTGCCGAATTCAATCTCATCTTTCGTCTCTACGCCAAGCAAATGCATTAGTGTAGGACGAATATCGATCTGTCCTGAAACGTCAGAAATGGTTTTAGGATTTTTATCCGTCACTCCAGGGATGTGAATGACAAAAGGCACTCTCTGAAGCTGAATTTCATCGTACGGCGTCACTTCTTTGCCGAGGAACTCGCCCATCGCAGCATTGTGGTTTTCAGAAATACCGTAGTGGTCACCGTAAAGGACGATAATGGAATTCTCGTAAAGCCCTTCATCTTTTAGCTTCTGAATGAAGTGCTTTAAGGCTTCATCCTGGTAACGCACAGTCGGGAAATAGTTATTCAGCGTTTTGCTGTTTGAGTTAAACTCATCCACCATTTTGTCTTCTTCGTTCAGTTCAAACGGGAAATGGTTGGTAAGCGTGATATGCTTGCTGTAAAACGGCTGGGGAAGTTCTTTCATATGGTCAACAGACTGTTCAAAAAACTCTTTGTCTTTTAATCCCCATCCGACAGAATTTTCTTCGTTTACTTCATAGTCATTTACATCAAAGAACCTGTCATATCCAAGTGCCTGATACATGATGTCACGGTTCCAGAAGCTTTTATTATTGGCATGGAAAACAGCCGAATAGTACCCTTGCTCTTTAAGAAGCTCAGGAGCAGCTACATATTCGTTGTTGCTGTTTGTAAAGAAAACGGCTCCCCGGCCTAGCGGATACAGGGAATTCTCTACGATAAATTCAGAATCGGACGTTTTCCCCTGTCCTGTCTGATGATAAAAGTTGTCAAAGTTGTAGCTTTCACCGATAAAATCATTTAAAAATGGCGTGATTTCTTTGCCGTTAATGGTTTCGTTAATGACAAAGCTCTGAGTCGATTCCAATGAAACCAGGATTACGTTTCTGTCTTTTGCAATGCCGAACATGTCTTTGTCCGGTTCCTTCTTATTCGCTTTTACATAGTTCTCAATTTCAGTCAGGCTGTTGCTGTCTGCAAGAGCGCGCTGTGCAGATGTTTTAGACTGCAGCACGCCGTCATAAATGTGGAAATTATAGACGCTGATGTTTTTCACAAGCATTTCACGGTCAAATGAACGTGTAAGCAACTGCGGACGTTCAGTCTCAGCCAGTCCCAGGTTGAAGAAAAAGATACCGGCAACAAGCAGATAGAAAGCTGATTTTTCTTTTCTTGTGACGGCGGCACCTGCCTGAAAGCGCGGACGCTTCATAAGCCAGGCAAGAATGACAATGTCAACAAGCAATAGCAGATCAAGCGGTTCAAACAGGGAAGAAATACTGCTTCCGAGGTCACCCATATTGCTTGTCTGAAAAAGAACCGGAATTGTCAGGAAGTCATTGAAAAACCGGTAAAAAACAATGTTTGCAAGCAAGACAAACGTTACGATCATGCTCGCAGCAAGGATATATCGGTTGCGGTTTTTCTCTTTCATGAACAGGCCAAAGCCGAAGATAAACAAAAGAAAGCTCAGGGGGTTAATAAACAGGATAAACTCTTGGGTGAAATTTTCAATTTTGATATCAAAGCTAGTTTTGTAGACAATGTATGTTTTGATCCACATGAACAGTGTCGCGATAAGCAAAAATGAAATTTTTGAAAATGATTGGATACGCATTTCATAACCTCCTCATTCGTTAGAACCTGCGCAGTCAAGATCTCGTTTTTTTATTTTTTTAAATTCTCTTTAATTTCCATAAATTAGGCAGATTGAACAACTAAACCATATCTTAATACTTCTTTAACAAAAAATCAATCGTTTTTAACACTTAGCTTACAATAGGATGATAGAATTGTAATGTTGTTCAGCTTATTCGTTTTACCCTATAGTTAGACGTATAAAACCCAAAAAGGTTTCAAAAATGCCAAAGTAAATATCTTCTGAATATTCTTTAAAATAAGAAAGGAGCCTTATCTGCTTTGATAAGGCTCCTTTTAGTATTGCTTGCCCGGGCTTTTATATGCGATTAAACCGCGGAAAGTTTTGTTTTTACAAGCCACGCTCCGCCAATAACGCCCGCATCATTGCCAAGAGTTGCAATGGATATGGACGCGCCTTCAGCCACACGCGGGAATGCATAACGCTTGAAATACTTTTCTGTGTTTTTTCTTAAGTGCTCTCCGGCTCTTGAAACTCCTCCGCCGATTACAATCTTCTCCGGATTCAGACCGTTTGAAAGGTTTGCAAGTGCAAGTCCAAGCTGTTTCGTAATATACTCAACAACTTCCGATGCAAGAGCATCTCCCTGTTCAGAAGCTTCAAAGACATCTCTCGACGAAATGCTGCCATTTTCGGCATAAAGGGTTCTGAGGCTGCTCTGCGCATCACTTTCGCTCAATTTTTCAACGGCAAGTCTTACAATGCCCGTTGCAGATGCAATTGTCTCTAAGCAGCCTTCTTTGCCGCAGTTGCAAGGTGCTCCGCCTTCAGTCACAGAGGTAATGTGTCCTATTTCTCCCCCTGCACCGTTTACACCATGCACAACCGTTCCGTTTGAAATGATGCCGCCGCCGACTCCTGTGCCAAGCGTTACACAAATAACATCCGTCGCTCCGTCTCCGGCTCCCTTCCACATTTCGCCGATCGCTGCGATGTTTGCATCATTGTCAATAACGGCTCTGAGGCCTGTCTCAATTTCAAGGTGATGCTTTAACGGGTAATTTTTCCAGCCGAGGTTCACTGTTTCATACACAAGTCCTGTTTCTAAATTCACAGGGCCCGGTGCACCCATGCCAATGCCGGCAAGCTTCGCTTTTGTCTGGCCAAGCTCTGCAAGTTTGGCGTCAATTGCCTTTGCAATATCTGTCGTAATGGTTTTTCCGCTTTTATCTGTAGGGATCTCCCATTTTTCAATCATTTCGCCGTAATGGCTGATAAATGCCATTTTAATTGTTGTACCGCCAAGATCTATTCCAACCAGCCATTTATCTGTCATAATATGTCATCCTTTTTTGTTGTAGTCTTAGAGAAACCGTTTGCACAATCATTTAAAACAGCAGGAGCTATTTCTTTTCAAGAACCCGCTGCCTTTCCTGCCTAAGAAGCAGGATCGCCATTTGGTAGTCCTTTACGTCCATTAGGTTTGATTCATATATTTGCCTGATTTCCATTTCCATCAGTTCAAGATCAGCTGCTCTGTCTCCAATATATATGATCGTTCCCATTTTTTTCAGAAACTGCTGAATATCGTAAATCGTTTTCATCGCTACACCTGCTCATTTCATAGATATTCTGCATGAACCTACATAAAAGTATAAAGGAATGTCACTTTCCGTCAAGAGGATATTTTAAAATTCAAAACTAGAGTGTATTTTTTCAGGGAACAAAAAAAGAGCGGGCCCCGCTCTTCGCTACAATCCATTTATCAGAAGCGAACCGTAAAGATACAGTCCCCCTGTAAAAAACAGAGCAAGAACTGCTCCTGTCAGCCGCAAGCCCCATTTCTTCTGTTTGGGCAGCTGCACCATCAAAGCTGCAAGAAATCCTCCTGCAAGACCTCCGAGATGACCAGCGTTATCCACTCCTGGAAATGCAAAACCAAACAGCAGATTCAAAACGATGATAAAGATGACATTTGTTCCAATTGTCCTGAAAAACAGCTTTGGCTTAGCAATGCCCATATAGAGCAGGGCTCCGAAACATCCAAAAATGGCGCCTGATGCCCCCGCGGATATGGAAGGGCTGAATGCAAAGCTCGCTAGCGTTCCTGATGCTCCCGCAAACAAATATATAAGCAGAAACCTTACAGATCCGTACATCCTCTCAACCGCCCCCCCTATATAAAGAAGCGCCAGTGTATTCATCAGCAGATGTAGGATTCCGATGTGAAGAATAATGGGAGTGAACAAACGCCACCATTCCCCGTCAGCAAGCAGCGGGTTATATTTCGCCCCATAGTCAACAAGCGTCTGGGGGTTCTGGCTGCCTCCTGAAGCTTCAAGAAGCATAAACATGCCGACCTGCAAACCGATAAACAAATAGGTGAAAAGAGGTTTTCCATAACGGAAAAGCTGTCTTTCTTCATTCGCTTTCTTATTTGAATGAAAGATGGCCTCCTTCTTCAACAAGACTATGTCTGCTTCTTCTGCATCTACCAAAAACGGAAGCCTTTTCCCAAGCAGCGCTTCAAGATAGTCAATCATCTTCTGCTCATTGTCTTTATGGATGACAACCGATTTAATGGTTGTTTTTCCTTCCTGATGAGGTCTTTCGGTCCGGTGTTCCCAATCATCAACCGGCGGATAGGGGGAAAGATAAATATTCAGAAGCTGGACAGGGTGCTTGAATGTTTGCGCGCGGAGCCTATCTATTCTGAATGCGGTTCTCTCGATATCCTGCTGAAGCTGGCTGCCCCAGTCCAGGTCAATCTGCAGAATACGTATAAGCTGAAACTCTTTATTTTTATTTGGAGCAAGCAGAATTTCGCGGTCATCGTCCGAAAGACGGATGATCTGATCATTATGCCGCGTGACAGCATCGTGAACATATTTCCAGAATATTTGTTCCTGCCTTATTCCCATATGCTTCACTCCGACCTTTTTAAGTATAGTATATCAACTCCATGCATCCCTGTTAAGAAAAGCGCCTGTTCCTGAATTTTATGAAAAGCCGGCAAATATGCATTGATTGCGTTTCAATATCCTTTTTATGCTGCTGATTATGTATATGTCTGCAAAAAGATAAAAAAGCACCTGCAGGAGGCGCTTTCAGCGGAAAACACGAAACATAAACTTATTGCGGATAAACGGTATCCTCATCGACAGCTGTATAAATTGGTGCCGGATGGCCGGGCTGCTCAGAACAGCATTCATCAGCCTGTAGCGGTACTGATAAAAGACAAGAGCTCCGAGTATAGTCAAAAGTACAGAATTCACTTTTCGCATGATCATCCCTCCTGCTATTACTCTCTGCGGGAGATCACGGTTTTATCCATGCATCATTCACTTTCGGTTAATAAAAAAGAAAGACTAGCAATGCTGCACCAAGGATCGCGGTGAAATTAACGGCATCATTATCAAGAAAGCCGCCAATTTTCTCTCCTTCAGTATCGCAGTGCATCTTTTTTTCTGTTGTTTTTCCGCATGCAGGGCATTGAAACTGCACCTGAACGGCCGCACCGAGAAACGTATCAATCAGATTTCCGGCGAAGCCTATAAGAAAGATCAGATAGAACTCCATCGGCTCAAGATCAAAGACAGCATATGCACAAAGGGCTATCAGCCCGGACCCTGCCGCTGCGGCTGCTGTGCCGAGAACGCTGACTGCTCCTGATGTTCCTTTCTCCACTTGTTTCAAGGAAAAAATCATTCTCGGCTTCTTCCTGCTCAATGTTCCAATTTCTGAAGCCCAGGTGTCAGCATTTGCTGCAGCAATGGCAGCACTGTAGACAGCAAATCCCCCCTCAAATGGAAAAAATGCATAAAGAATGCTTAAAAGTGAGGCAGCCCCTCCATTTGCAAACACCTGAACGGCATCCCTCTGATCTCCTTTAACAAGCATCTCTTCAACACTCGCTTTTTGATTCCGCTTGTACTTGCTCCATAAGCTTGAGCTTCCAAAAAACACGCCAAGCAAGATCAGTCCCGGATAACCAAAGCCTGCATAAATGGAGATGCCGGTAAAAACCGCTGCCGCTGCACCGCCAAGCGTTAAAGATTTCAGCTTAAATCCTGCAGCAGAAATGCCCAGAATAAACAGAATGGCAATTAAAAGATCAGCCACTTGTCAAGATCACCTCATCTTCAGTTATGATCTTCCTGACAGGAATATCATGATGTTCTGCAGGAAGGTCCGGCAGAATTTGTTCAGAAAAGGCAAGTGAGACCGTCATCCCTCCAAATGAAGGAAGATACCGATCATAATAGCCTCCCCCGTAGCCGATCCGGTACCCCAATTTGCTAAAACAAACCCCGGGAACAAATAGAAGATCCATTTCATCAGGCGTCACTAAGGATGTTTTTGACACAGCAGGTTCCTTTAAGCCGTAATAAACAACCTCCAGCTGATCTTCTGATGTATACGTGCGAAATTCCATTTCCCTGGTTTTCGGCAGGCATCTCGGAATAGCTACACGCTTGTTCATCTGCAGCGCTTTTTCAATGATACGATTTGTGTCAACTTCCATGCCTCGTGAGATTGTAATGCCAATCGTCTTGCTGTCTTTCCAGCAGGAAGACTCAAAGAGTTGTTTATGTATACGCCCGCAAAGGCTTCTGTATGTATCAGGGTTCATCTCAGATAATTCGTCCAGCATTTGTTTTCTCAATGTTTTTTTCAGCATCAGCCATTCTCCCTTTGCTAAAATTCGCGTAAAAAAAAACAGCAAGGAAAAAATTCCTGCTGCTTACTTCGTTTCGCGGTGCAATGTAACCTTTTTCTCTCTAGAGCAGTATTTTTTAAGCTCCATACGATCTGGGTTATTACGTTTATTCTTTTTAGAAATGTAATTACGTTCGCCGCATTCTGTGCAAGCTAATGTAAGATTAACGCGCATATTGATTTCCCTCCAAACTGAAAAAACTTATACTAAATCAGACTTAACTATAATAGCATTTTTAAAAAATAAATGCCACATTATTTTCAACTTTTATTTCATACAGATGTTAGGAATTTTTTTTCGTGTACTCTTGCCAGGCGTTTGCCGTCTCTTCATTCATATCAGCGAGAGCTGAGTGATCCTGAATCTGGCACTGCCCGATCATCCCGCCAAGACTGCACGATTTTCCTACATAACTGTTTTCCCACAGAATGGAATGTGTAACAGAAGATTTTTCGTGGATGATGGCTGATTCAGACAATACAGTGTGAGGACCCACAGTCGCCCCTTCATGTATGATCGTATTGCTGCTGATATAGATTGGCCCCTTCAAAGTCACATCATCATGGATCGTGACACCGTCCTCCATCCAGATGCCCTTGGCAATCTCTTTTCCCTTAGGGGCGAGATTCACTCGATGTTCAAGCATATCAAATTGTGCTTCGCGGTAATTTGAGAGAGTTCCAATATCCGACCAGTACCCCTCCGCTCTGAAAAGGGAGATAGTCTCTTTATTTCGGATCATTTCAGGGAACAGATCATTGCTGAAATCACTGGATGCAAACTCTTCCAGGTAAGAGAAGATGCTTGGATTGAAAATATAGATCCCCGTATTGATGGAGTGATCTGAAAGGTCATTCCACTTCGGTTTTTCAAACATCCTGCTGATATGGGTTTCTTTTGAAAGCAGCACTCCGTATTCAATTGGGAGATCAAGCGGCTTTGTGAAGATTGTCGCAGCCGCACCGTGTGACAAATGATGATCAATGCCTGCGGTTAAATCAAAATCGGTCAGAATGTCCCCGCTGATGACAAGAAAAGGTTCTGTCAGAAGCTCTTCTGCAAGCTTGACGCTCCCTGCTGTGCCAAGAGGCATTTCCTCTTCACTGTATGTGATTCTGATGCCCCACTTCGAACCGTCTCCAAAATAGGACCTGATGGCTGACGACAAGTAATGTACGGTCATAATAACATCATCTATACCATGCCTTTTGAGAAGCTCAAGGCTATATTCCAGTACGGGCTTATTCAGTATGGGCACAAGCGGCTTTGGACAATGATTTGTAAGCGGTCTGAGCCGGCAGCCTTCTCCGCCTGCGAGGATAACAGCTTTCACTTTACTTCAGCTCCTTGTCTTTATGGAATTCAGCACTTCATATTCTTCTATCACTTGCTCTGCAAACAGATCATAGGAAAAACGCCGCGAAACGTCAGACAATCCTTCCTTCGCAAGGCGATCTGCCCATATTTTATTTGTTAGTGCCTCTAAGATAGCTGATGTTAAAGCTTCCGAATTCCCCCGCTCAAATAAAAGACCGTTTTCCCTATGCCGGATGATTTCTTTAAGCCCGCCGGTATCAGATGCAATTGTAAGCTTACATGCTGCCATGCTCTCAAGGGAGATCATTCCAAAGGGTTCATACAAACTTGGCACAACGGTCATCTCACAGTTCTTAAAACATATATGAAGAGGTGCATCGTCTAAAAAACCAAGAAATATGACATGATTTTGAACGTTCAATTCTTTCGCTAGTTTTTCATATTCGCTGCGGTATGGCCCATCTCCTGCAATTATAAGCCTAATTTCAGGAAAACGCTTTAAAATTTCCGGCATGGCTGCAAGCAGCACGCCGAATCCTTTTTCGGGGACCAGCCGTCCCGCTGCAAAAATATATGGCTCTCCAGATAAAAAAAGAGGTTTTTTGTTTTTAGAATTTTTATCATTCATATTACTTTTTAGCGGATTTATTCCATTATAGATGACCGCAGACTTGCCGGGGGCCATTTCTAATTGATCTTCAGCTTGTTTCTGCATATATTGGCTGCATACGATGACCCTGTCAGACTCTTTAACAAGCCTTTTTTCTTCCATAGTAATGTGTTTCTGCAGCGGGGTACATGCGGACCCGTTTCGCCCAATTTCTGTCGCATGTATGGTCGCTGCAAGCGGAACTCCCCAACCTTCCCTTACAGCCCGTCCGGCCCCGGCAGTCAGCCAGTCATGTACGTGAACAAGATCAAAGGAGAGGCCTCTATTTCTTTTCAAAAACTGAACGAAGGCAAAGTTCATGTTCAGCACCCACTCTTCAAGGCTAGTGCTCGTCTTATACAGGGGTTGTAGCCTGAAAATGTGCAGAAAAGGCGCCGGGTTCTCATAGCCTTGCAGAGCGGGGTCCGCTGCAGCGGTTAAGAGAATGACTGTTTTCTTTTTTTCAGCGAGGGCTTGAACAAGGACATGCACATGACGGCCTAGTCCGCCAATAAGATTTGGCGGATATTCTGTTGAAATCATAAGGACAGAAGCGTGAAGTTTGTGAAGCGAGCTTTTGACCTCCTCCACATTCTGCATATTCGTGTTTAAGTCCTGTAATATTACCGGTTCTTTTTCATCTGGAACATCCCCATATGAGGTGTATCCGGAAAAGCAGCGCTTCCAGTTCGTTCTGGAATAGGCCGATCGCCAATCTGAACTGCTGCCGCTGCCTGTTTCTCCATGAACGGAGTCAGATTTTGCAAGTGTAAGTTCTCTGCTTTGATCATATAAGACGAGGTCGGCAAAGTAGATGGCTTCCGTCCCGCTGTATGGAATAAATACATGCCTTTCCTTTTGCACCTCTATATCCTTATAAGCAAGAAACCCTTTTGCCTGCCTGAAAACGCGGATCTTTTTTCCAAGCAGGGAAAACGCTTTGCCGAATAGAGTGGACGCAATTCCTTTATCCGGCTCATCAATATGCCAGCTAGCATACAAACCTGACTGCTTTTTGGCGAGACTGATCCCTGTCCCCTTTTCATGAATGATATCCACTGTTATTCCCCTCGCTTCACTTGCTTCATTGTCATTTCCCGTACATCTATTTCTCTCCTTATTATGTCATAAATCCTGTATTTGAAAAAAGCTGATCCAATAAGGACAATTTTCGACAATATCTACGAATTTCCTTTAGTCCATAAGCTTTTTATGGTATAAAGAAAAAGGGAAAAAATATTAGAAGGTGAATAAAATGGAGATTATGATTATTGCCCTGTTTGCCGTAAGCATCCTTTTAATTGGCGTCTCATATTTTCAGAGAGATTCCGTTAAAGACATTGAACAGGAAGTAGAGCACCTGTCGGTATCATCTATGCAGGAGATCTACAAGCTGAAGAAAAAAGTCAGAGTTTTAGAAGAAGAAATTCTGCAAAACGGCCTTCAGCTTTCAGATTATGATTCAATCGATCCTCAAACGCTTCAGCGCATTGTTTTAAAGCATAATCAAGGATTATCCACTGAAGCCATTGCACGTTCTGAATACTTAAGCGAGGACGAAATCAGAGACATTCTTAAAAAGAATGAGAGGGTCCTCACATGAGCAGAAAAGGATTTCAATCGTTCGCAGCAGGAATGATTCTTTCCACATCTGTACTCGCTGCCACTCACTTTTTCGGAGAAAACAACGACAAAGCGACTGTGACTGTCAATAGAGAAGTAACTGAAAATGACATCAAAGAATACTTAATCAAAAACGGCCAGACGGCTGTTGATACGAAAGAATATGACGAATTAATCGCCTTTAAAGAAAAGGCTTTAATTGAAAAGCAAAAACAGGCTGAAAAACCTGCAGAAGAAAAGCCACAGCAGGAAAACTATACCCTTAAAATTGTAGACGGCATGGCGACTTCTGATGTTTCGCGTATTCTCGAACAGGAAGGCGTCATCGAATCCGCAAGCGAATTTAATGATTTTGTCATTAACGGAAATTACCATACAAAAGTACGCATGGGAACATTCCAGCTTAAAAAAGGAATGAGCTTCAGCGAGATTGTAAATGTTCTCGTAAAATAAAAAGGAGTGAACGCCAGAGAAATCGAGGCGTTCATTTTTCTATTCGGGAATTCCTGACAAAAAAAAGCTTGCCGCGTTTACGGCAAGCTTTTTTGATGGTTTAAGCATTAAGGTCGTATCTTCTGCCTTTTACGAGGTAGAGGACGCTTTCTGAGATATTTGTCGCATGGTCAGCTGTGCGTTCAATGTATCTGCACACGAACATAAGCTGAGTAAGCTGCTGCATCAGCTCTTTGCGCTCAGGCATAATTTCAAGCAGTTCACGAATTGTCTGGCCGTATAAATCATCCACCTGATCATCCATCTCCGCTACTTGCTTGGCAAGGACCACATCTTCTTCGTTATATGCTTTAACAGAAAGGGATAACATTTCAACAGCAATCGCATGCATTTTTTTAATGGTTTCAATCGGTTTGAATAACGGCTCGTCCCCGATTCTGATTGTTGATTTTGCAATATTAACAGCAAAGTCCGCCATTCTTTCAATGTCATTAGAGATTTTAATGGCAACGATAATTCTTCTCAGGTCAATGGCAACGGGCTGCTGCTTGGCAATAAGAAGGATGGCAAGATCATTGATTTCCTCATCCAGATCATCAATTCTTTCATCATTTTCGATAATTTCAAGCGCTGCTTCTACATTTCTTGTTTCAAGTGCACCGATTGCCTCAGACAGCGATTTTACGGAAAGGCTTGCAATTTCATTTAATTTATCCTGAAGAATTTTAAGGTCATATTCAAACTTCTCTCTTACTACCATGTCGCTTCCCTCCAATAGTATCAAGCTGATGTGTTTTTCCCAGTAAATCATACAGGAATAAGCCGTGCAAACTGATTGTTTTGCACGACTTACCTTTATTTAACCGAAACGTCCTGTGATGTAATCTTCTGTACGTTTATCAGACGGGTTAGAGAACAGCTTATCAGTATGTGCGTATTCCACAACTTCGCCGTTTAGGAAAAATGCTGTGCGGTCGGAAATACGTGCAGCCTGCTGCATGTTGTGAGTAACAATCACGATGCTGTACTGCTTTTTCAATTCCTGAACAAGCTCTTCCACTTTTAACGTCGAGATCGGGTCAAGTGCAGACGTCGGCTCATCCATCAGGATCACATCGGGTTCAATCGCAAGACAGCGCGCGATGCACAGACGCTGCTGCTGTCCGCCGGAAAGGCCGTATGCATTTTCTTTTAAGCGGTCCTTTACTTCATCCCAGATGGCTGCGCCTTTTAAGCTTTTTTCAACGATGGCGTCAAGCGTCTTTTTGTCGCGGATTCCATGAATTCTTGGTCCGTATGCAACATTTTCATAAATAGATTTAGGGAACGGATTTGGCTTTTGGAACACCATCCCAACTCTTGTGCGCAGGTCTTCCACTCCGTAGCCTTTATCAAAGATGTTTTTTCCGCGGTAGATAATTTTGCCTGAAGTGCGGACTGTAGGAATAAGTTCAACCATGCGGTTCAGTGTTTTGATGTAGGTTGATTTACCGCATCCAGATGGTCCGATAATCGCCGTTACTTCATTTTCATAGATATCAAGGTCAATATTTTTCAATGCCTGATCATTTCCGTACCAAAGATTCAGGTTATCTGTTTTATAGACGATGCTTTTTTCTTTTTGAGCATTCGCCGCCATATCCTCATTTTCCTTCCGCTCTTTCACAACTTTTGTCATTTCCATCGTGTGAAACCTCCTTCATCCATTTCAAAGCGTGTTTAATAATTTTTCTGGAATTTATTTCGAATCAATACTGCCACTGAGTTCATGACAATCAGGAAGATAAACAGAACGATAATGCCGGCGGCAGCCACATCCTGGAAATCAGCCTGCGGTCTTGAAGCCCAGTTAAAGATCTGAATTGGCATAACGGTAAATGTGCTCATTACATTTTCAGGCAAATAATTAACAAATGCAAAGGCTCCTACAACAAGCAGAGGTGCTGTTTCACCTATCGCTCTTGAGAAAGCAAGGATGCTTCCTGTTAAAATACCTGGAATTGCGGCTGGCAAAACAACTCTGCGGATCGTCTGCCACTTAGTAGCCCCCATACCGAAAGATGCTTCACGTAGCTCTTTAGGAACAGCTCTGATGGCTTCCTGAGACGCAACGACAATAACCGGAAGAACAAGAAGCGCCATTGTAAATCCCCCGGCTAAAATGCTTCTTCCAAGGTCAAAGTAACGGACAAATACAGTAAGACCCAAGAGTCCAAAAACGATCGATGGAACTCCGGCAAGGTTTGCAATATTCACTTGCAGGAAGTTCGTGAATTTATTTTTCTTAGCGTATTCTTCCATATATAAAGCCGTGCCGACACCAAGAATCAATCCAGTCGGTATGACTACAGCCATAACCCAGAGGGAACCGACCAGTGCTGCTTTAATACCTGATGCTGACGGTCTTCTTGATGCGAAATTCTGAAAAAATTCCGGTGTTAAAAAGCTAAATCCTTGAGTGAATATCCGATATAAAAGAATTCCGAGAACAACGAGAGCAAAACTTGTGGCAATCATAAAAATACCTTTGTAAATGCCGTTTACCGCAAGCCTGCTGCCCATCTTCTTTGCGACTTTATCTTTATTAATGTAGTTCATCTTAGTATTCCTCCCTGAAGCGGCGGGAAATAAACTGTGCAAGCAGGTTCATGAGCAATGTGAACAGGAATAGCGTCATACCGACAGCATAAATGCTGTAGTAGATTGTTGTTCCATAACCTGCATCACCTGAACTTACCTGAACAATGTAAGCTGTCATCGTCTGAATGGATTCCGTCGGATCAAACGTAAGCTTAGGTGTAGCACCGCCTGCTAGTGTAACAATCATCGTTTCGCCGATTGCACGTGAAATAGCCAGTACAAATGAAGCAATGACACCGGATATAGCTGCCGGAAGCACTACCTTAATGGCAACTTCAAATTTCGTTGATCCAAGTGCCAGTGCGCCTTCTCTCATAGCTCTTGGAACAGATGTCATGGCATCCTCAGATAGTGAAGCAATCATTGGAATGATCATAATCCCCACCACAATACCCGGGCTCAGAGCATTGAAGAATCCAAGGTCAGGCATAATCGAACGAAGCAGCGGTGTAACAAATGTCAGGGCGAAGAATCCGTACACAATAGTCGGTATCCCGGCAAGTACTTCAAGGATCGGCTTTATGATCCTTCTTACCCGGTCTGATGCATACTCACTCAAATAAATAGCAGATGCCAAACCAATCGGCAAAGCTACAACCATTGCAATTACTGCTACAAGAAGTGTTCCAGAAATAAGTGTTATAATTCCGTAGGCTGGATCACTTTCAAAAAACGGATACCATTCCCGCTGGGTTATAAAGTCAAGCAGAGGCACTTTGCTGAAAAACGTTACCGTTTCAACAATAAGAGTTAACACAATTCCTACTGTCGTAAGAACGGAAATGACAGCTGTCAGCAATAAAAATGCCGGGACCAGTTTTTCTGTAGATCTCATCCAGGATCTTTTCTCTTTTTTTTCTCTGATCAGTTCACTGACAGAGCGGCTTGATTCTGTTGCCATAATGCGAAAACCCCTTTCCAAAACATGGGAAGATGAGAAGCAGTTTTATGCTTCTCATCTATTAGATTTTAAATTATTTTAAACCTTCGATTGTTTCAAGCTGCTCTTTGTACTTTTCTTCAGGAAGGCTTACGTATCCGACTTCTTCAGCAAGTGCGCCGGCGTTTTCCATGTAGAACTTCACGTATTCAGCAACTTGTGGCTTTTCTTTCATTGAAGCGTTGTTCACATAGATGTAAAGCGGACGTGAAAGCGGATTGTATTCGCCAGACTCAACTGATTCATTTGTCGGCTCAACTGCTTTGCCTTCTTCATTTACGATTGGAACAACTTTAAGTGTATCTTTGTTTTCAAGGTAGTAAGCATATCCGAAGAATGCCATTGCGTTTTTGTCTCCTTGCACACCTTTAACAAGAACGTTGTCATCTTCAGAAAGAGTAGCAGCTTTAGCAACAGGCTCTTCGTCAAGAATTACTTCATCGAAGTAGTCATACGTTCCTGAATCAGTTCCTGGAGAGAAAAGCTTGATTGGCTCGTTTGGCCAGTCAGGGTTGATATCAGACCATTTCTTTTCTTTACCGTCTTCAACCCAAATCTTTTTAAGGTCTTCAACCGTTAATTCTTTGATGAAATCATTTTCTTTATTTACTACTACAGAAAGTCCGTCAAAAGCGACTTGAAGTTCAGTATATTCAATTCCAGCGTCTTTAGCTGCTTGTGCTTCTTCATCTTTAATTGGACGTGACGCTTGAGAAATATCCGTTTCGCCTGCTACGAACTTCTCAAATCCGCCGCCAGTTCCTGATACGCCGATAGGAGCTTTAACATCTTGATTTTCCATTGCGAATTCTTCAGAAACTGCTTCACCGATAGGAGCAACAGTTGATGATCCGTCGATTCCAACTTCACCTTCTAATTGAGCTGCTTCTTCAGAAGTTTTGTCTTCAGAACCGTTTCCTTCTGTGCTTTCACCATTTCCGCATGCTGCTGCGAATGCAAGCAAAGACGAAATCATAATAGTCATGGCTAAAAATTTGAAGCTTTTCATATTTCTTAATTCCCCCTACAAAGTGGTGTTTTTGTCCTACAAGTAATACAATAACGCCTAAGTGTTAACATGGTTTTAATCAAATGTTAAGGTTTTGTAAATGCATATCCCTTTTTGTCGAATAGTGAAAGGGTGCCGGCTTAATGCTTGTTCCAGCAGACTCTTTTCAAACCCAACAAAAAAAGCACTCTCATTTGAGTGCTTTTATTGTCCTCTTTATCGCTTGCTTTTATTCAGCTTCTTCCAGCTCTCTTGCATTTTCAGGCTGGCCGACACCTTCTTCAATGCCTTCTTTGCTCTGTTCGCTTTTCAGTTCAAAATACTTATCCATAATTCTCCGTCCTATCAGGTTATTGATTGGATGAGAATTGCTGGCTTTATCATACGCCCATGGTACAACTACTGAAAAGGCGATTTCAGGGTTGTTGTGAGGCGCATACCCCACAAGAGTCAGATTATAAGTAGGCGAAAGGAACTGGTCTTTGTTCGGCCCGTCGTAAAATGCCTGGGCTGTCCCTGTTTTGCCTGCAGGGAGGTAATCCGCTCCCATGAAATAACCATAGGCAGTCCCTCTTTTTTCCTGCATGACCCTTCTGAATCCTTCCTGAACACGTTCAACATACTGGGGCTTCATTTCAACCTTATTTAACACTTCAGGATTAATGGATTCAATCACAGATCCAAGATTGTCTTTCGGAGACGGTTCTCTTATTTCCTTTACAAGCTGCGGCTTCATGCGGTAGCCGCCGTTTGCAATGACAGAAACATATTGCGCAAGCTGAAGCGGCGTATACGTGTCATATTGTCCGATTGATAAATCAAGCAGCAGGCCGGGCGTTACATCCCTTCCTTTAAAGCCTGTTGCTTCGTTAGGGAGGTCTATGCCCGTTTTGACGCCAAGACCAAACTGGCTGTAGTAGTTTCTCAGCACAGAAAAGGCTGATGTATCTAGGGGCAGTGATTTGTTTCGTCTATACTCGCCATCCGCCATAGCGATGGCAGTTTTAAACATATATACATTGGAAGACCGCTGAAGCGCTTCAAGATCATTGATGTTTCCCATTGTCTGATAGGACTTTTTAGGCGGGGAGCCTTT
Organism: Metabacillus sp. cB07; assembly: GCF_016839225.1. NCBI lineage: Bacteria > Bacillati > Bacillota > Bacilli > Caryophanales > Bacillaceae > Metabacillus > Metabacillus sp. cB07. Next base: position 2,808,455 of record NZ_CP069296.1, read on the forward strand.
GATGTAAAGAGGTTCGTCCAGCTGTATGCTTCCGGGCTTAATCACACCTGATTGGAAACCTGAAAGAACAGTGGCCCCTTTTACAGCTGACCCCATTGTGTATGAACTTGTCATCGTCCCGAGAGCATAATCATCAATGACGGTTTTTCCATTTTCATCTTTTTTGATCTGTTTACCCGCCATAGAAAGCACTTCACCGTTTCTCGGGTCCATCATGACGACAAAGGCCCGGTCAAGGAGGGCCGTTCCGGATTTCTTTTTGGCCGCTTTCAATTCTTCTTCGATGATCTTTTCAACTTCCTGCTGAAGCTCTACATCGACTGTCATGATCAGGTCTTTGCCGCTCTTTCCTTCGGTGATGATTTCTGTATCAATGATGTTTCCCGACTTATCGGTAATATTGCGGGCTTTTGCTTTTTGCCCCTGCAGAATGTCTTCATATTGATACTCGAGATAACTTTTCCCCACTCTGTCATTCCGGCTGTACTCACGGGAAGTGAAATAGTCCAGTCTGTCCTGGGGCACTCCCTCTTCAGAAGAAGAGATGCTGCCTATAAGCGTTCGGAGTGTTTTATCAAACACATAGTTGCGCTCCCAGTCGGTTGTAATATCGATACCGGGCAGCTCATCAAGGTTTTCGCTTATAAAAGCAAATTCCTTTTCAGAAATGTTGTCTTTTTTAATAATCTGGGGCGTCAGGGCATAGCCGCTGTCCATTTCCCGTTTGATCGCAAGAACTTTAAGCTCTTCCTGAGTAATTTCCTTCAGCTCATTTTCCGTTATTCTTTCAAGCTGCAGATCGTACAGGTCATCTTCGCTCATTACTCCGTCAAGCACCTTCTGACGGTCCGCTTTCGTGATTTTCTTTTCTGCTTTTTCAGGACGCGTCAAAATCCAGTAATCTTTTTTATCTCTTACCGTGATTTTCTTTAAGTCTTCTTCCAGAGCCTCCTGGTCCTCTTTTGAGTCCGTTGTGTCCTGGTCAAAAATCTTGGCAAGTTTGGCTGCTGTTTCAAGTCGTTCCTCTTGATCAGAAGAAGCCGATCTTGTATATGTAATCGCCTTGATCGGCTTGTTGTCTACAATTGTATTGTAGTTTCTGTCAAAGATTTTCCCCCGGGGGACAGACGTGCTTATTGTTACTTCTTCCGTCCTTTCAACTTCCTTGCGGTAATCTTCTCCATATACAATCTGGACAATGCCAAGCCTTAGTATCATTCCTGAAAATAACAAAAAGATAAGGAAAAACAGGATATTCAAGCGAAGCGGGACTGTCCGTTTCTTTTTCTTTGTCATGCTGCACCGCCTTATTGTCGAAATCAGGTTTTAAAAATGAAAATAGACACCATAACATGGTGTCTACCCTCTATTTTATGAAAAAAATCGACTTATTTCTATTATTTTCGACAGTTGTAACACGATTGTCATATGCCGTGTCAGCTGCTTTCTCCATCTACAAGGTTCGGCTCAGGCATTTTTTTCTGTCCGTTAACCTCTTTTTTATCGATGGGTTCATTTGTTTCAGGCAGTGAAACCTTCCTTATGAAAAAATAAATACAGCTGTGTCCTGCCCCTATGATAGCAAGCAGAAAAGGAATGCTCTGTTTTTCATCAAACAGCGTGACAGAAAGAATAAACAGCAGGATTGACGTAATTCTCCCCATGTTTAAAAACAGTTCTCTGACGACAATGTATTCGATCCTTGCTTCTCCTGCATTCCATGACCGCCCAATCACATCGTAAGTCAATGAAATGTAGGGAACGAGCAGAAGCGGATAGGCGACCGCAATAGAAATCGCATAGATGATGAGCTTTGTGTAGGTCAGATCAAAAAGAAGCAGGAAAATGGAAGCATAAAGCAGTATTCCCCCTGCCAGTATAAACTTTTTTCTCATTTTCTTCGTAATCAACCTTGTGGCCAGATAATAAAACACGAAAGCAACGGCAGAGTTAATCAGCCCATATTTCCCAAGAGCAAGTTCGCTGCCGGTCGTAATAAAAACAAGGACTCCAATGACAAAAATAAACGTCCCTTCCCTGAGCCCCTGAAAGAAATGAGCGTTCGTAATCATACGCCAGTTCACATTCCGCTTTCTTTCTTTTAAAACATCCATAAGCAGAAAACGCCCGTTCGCATGCCTTCTTTTCAAGAAGAGACTTAGAATCACTGCACAAAAAAACAGGGCAAGCGACAGGGAAAAGATTGTTTTGTATCCCGTGTCTCCTGCAAGCCTTGAGATGACAAAACCGGCGACAATCGGGCCGATCATTCCAGCAGAGGAAGTCATGACCCCTAAAAATCCGTTAAAAAAGTCCCTTGTCTCAGGTTCTGTAATTTCAAATGTCAGTACATTAAAGGAAAGCCAGTAAAAACCTGAGCCTATCCCAAGAAGACCTCCAAGCAAAATCAAATTATCTGCTGCCCTGTCCCCAATTAAGAGAACGGACAGATAAAATACAGCCAGAAAGGCAACACCAAGACGAAACACAATCACCCGGTCAATTTTTTTCGCCCATCTCCCGGCAATAATAAATGTAATGGGCTGCATGATCACAATCGTCAGATTATAGATCCCTAAATCCAAAAAACTGCCGGACTGCTTCCACAAATACACATTAACAAAAGCATTCGAGAGGGCAATCCCTAAAGAATACATGCCCCCAATCGTCAGAAGCAGAAGCAAATCGCGGTTCACTTCCACATTACCAAAGACTTTCTGCAGCTTAGACATACCTAAAACTCCCCTTCATCAGCTACTAATTAGTCTGTGTAAAGGGGGGGGAGATATACAAAGAAAAGCGGAATCAGCCGTTTAGCTCCGATAGGCAGATAAGAAATCACCCGAAAAGTCCGCTTTTGACTTTTTGGGGGATTTTGTTCTGACAGAGGAGTTGGCTGATGGAGCTGGACACCACGAAAAGCGGAATCGCCCGGTTAGCTCCGAAGGACAGAAAAGGATCCGACGGAAAAAGCCGGGTTTGCTTTTTGCGGCGGAGCCGTTCTGGCCGAGGAGTTGGGCGATGGAGCTGGACAATACGAAAAGCGGAGCCTTCCGTTTAGCCCTGACAGGCAGAAAAGAAATCACCCGAAAAGTCCGGGTTTGACTTTTTGGGGGATTTTGTTCTGACGGAAGGGCTGGGAGGCGGAGCTGGACAATGCGAAAAGCGGAATCAGCCGTTTAGCTCCGGGAGCCAGAAAAGAAATCACACGAAGCGGAATCAGCTGGTAGCTCCGTTTCCTACGCTATCTTTCGCTCACACTCATTTTATACCGTACGATTCCAACTCTTTCTTACGCACTCTTGTTATACCGTACGATTCCATCCCTTTCTTATGCTATCTTGCACTCTTGTTATACCGTACGATTCCAACTCTTTCTTACGCTATCTTTTGCCCGCATTCTTTTTTCCGTAAGATGCCTGCTGTTTTTTATTTTCAGCTCAAAACCGATTTTGAATGGTGTATGCCTGCCTGACATACGCCTTCAGCTGAAGAAGGCAAATAAAAAAACAGGAAATCCAAGATTTCCTGTTTTTTTACGTCTATTATTTAGCTTCTTCGTAGCGTCTGTTTACTTCTTCCCAGTTTACAACGTTCCAGAAAGCTCCGATGTAGTCAGGACGGCGGTTTTGGTAGTTCAGGTAGTAAGCATGCTCCCAGACATCAAGACCAAGGATCGGCGTTTTGCCTTCCATTAAAGGAGAGTCCTGGTTTGGAGTGCTTGTTACTTCAAGCTCGCCATTGTTAACAACAAGCCATGCCCAGCCAGATCCAAAGCGTGTAGCGCCGGCTTTAGCGAATTCTTCTTTGAATGTTTCAAAGCTTCCGAATTTGCTGTTGATTTTGTCAGCAAGTTCTCCAGATGGAGCTCCTCCGCCGTTTGGTGAAAGGATTGTCCAGAACAGGCTGTGGTTCGCATGGCCGCCGCCGTTGTTGCGAACAGCTGTGCGTGCAGATTCAGGAACTGCGTCAAGATTTGAAACAAGTTCTTCAACACTTTTGCTGAGAAGATCGTCATGACCTTCTAGAGCAGCATTCACGTTCGTGATGTATGTGTTATGGTGTTTCGTGTGGTGAATGTTCATTGTTTCCTTATCGATATGCGGTTCAAGTGCATCATATGCGTAAGGCAGTTGCGGTAGTTCGTAAGCCATTTAAATCTCCTCCTTGAATGGTATGTAGTTGCTAAGCCTAAGCTTGTCACATTAAGATTACCAAAATTGACCGATTGTTTCAATTTATATGCATGTTTTTCGAATGTTCTTCACGTCAGAGAACGGTATACAGGAAATAACCGATCATAACGAGCTGAATGATTGTTTTGGCAAAAACCCCTGATATAAATCCAATAAGAGATCCAAGGCCGACTTTTACAGATTCATTAAAATCTTTTTTGTGAACGAGAAGTTCTGCAAGCACTGCACCGATAAACGGTCCAATGATGATTCCCGCTATAGGAATGATAAATGGACCGATCAAAAGTCCAATCGTGCTTCCCCAAATGGCAGCCTTGCTTCCTCCGACTCTTTTGACCCCCATTAAATTTGCCACATAGTCAGCGGCAAATAAGACAGCGACAAACACTCCCTCAATCAGCCAGAACTGATAGCCGAATTCCTCAAAGCCAAAGAAAGCGCCAAATAGAAGAAATCCGCCGACAATGAAGAGAACGCTTGGGATAATCGGATAAATCAGTCCTGCAAATCCAATCACAAACATAATGATAATCAGTGTCCAATATAAAGCTTCCAAATCGGAAAACACCACTCTTTCTTCGTTATTGCTGAAAAAAAGCAAGAGCTTTAGCCCTTGCTTTCATTATAGCTTATCCAGTCTTTTTTAAACCATTATTTGCGGTAGCCAAGCACAGCTTCAGCGATGTTGACAGAATGGTCGCCGATTCGCTCAAGGTTGCTGATGATGTCGACAAACACAATGCCTGCCTGACCCGTGCAGCTTCCCTCATTTATGCGGAGAATATGCTTTTTGCGCAGTGTGCGCTCCATTTTGTCAATCTGTTCTTCTGATTTCATGACTTTTGCTGCAAGATCTGTATTTTTATCATCTAATGCAGTAATGGCATCTTTCAGCGTGCTGATTGTCAAAGTGAACATTTCATCTAAATCTTTCAGTGCGGATTCAGTGAGCTTTACTTTGTTTGTAAGCTGATAATCGACAAGCTCCACAATGTTTTCAAAGTGATCGCCGACGCGTTCGATGTCTCTTACCGTATCCATCAGAGTTGAATGTTCTTCAGACTCTGCTGCAGACATTTCTGCCCGTGAAATTAATACGAGATAGTCTGTGATTTTCCGGTCAAGATTATTGATGGCATCTTCGATCTGGTAAGCTGTATCGGCATGTTTACTCTGGTTTGTTTTCAGATATTGATTTGCCTCTTCAAGGCCAAGTGATGCAAACTGACCCATGCGAAGGATTTCCTCTTTCGCCTGGCCAAGCGCAATGGAAGAGGATTGCTCAATAAACAGCGGATCCAAATGTTTTGCTTTGTATTCTACCAGAGAATCTTCTCCAGGAATTAACTTTGTTACAATGTAAGCAAGCACCCCGATAAACGGAAGCTGAATTAACGTATTTGATAAGTTAAATGTTCCATGAGCAAAGGCAATCGTCATCTCGGGATTCAATCCAAGGTTCGCCTTCAGCATGGCGACAAAGGCTGTGAACAGCGGCAGAATCAGCAGGAAAATGGCTGTCCCTATCAAGTTGAAGATAACATGCGTCAATGCCGCTCTTCTTGCAGCAACAGAAGCACCAATTGAAGCCAAAACGGCCGTAATCGTAGTACCAATGTTATCTCCGAAAAGAACCGGCAGGGAAGCTTTAATATCAATCAGGCCAAGTCCATGAAGCTCCTGCAGGATACCGATTGTCGCACTCGAGCTTTGGACGATGACAGTAAAGACAGTGCCAATCACAACGCCAAGCAGCGGATTGTCACTCATGCTGACAGTGAGTTCCTGAAAAGCCTGAAGCGAACGAAGCGGCTTCATGCCGTCGCCCATTAATTCAAGTCCAAAGAACAAAGCACCAAATCCGAAGACAATCTGGCCGAAGTTATGAATTTTTTTGTTTTTAAAGAAGAAAAGCAGTACAGCACCGGCAAACAGAATCGGCAGTGCATAGTCTGAAATTTTAATACCTATGATAAAGGCTGTGACAGTGGTTCCAATATTTGCACCCATAATAACACCAATTGCCTGGCGCAAATTCATAAACCCTGCGCTGACAAGTCCTACGACGAGTACAGTCGTACCGCTGCTTGACTGGATGAGTATTGTAACAAATATACCTGCCAGAACACCCATAACAGGATTTGTCGTAAACTTATCCAGTATGTCACGCAGTCTGTCACCTGCTGATTTTTGCAGTCCGTCGCCCATGAATTTAATTCCGAAGAGGAAAATCCCAAGGCCTCCGAGAAATTCAAAGATCATCTTCTGTAAATCGAGATCCAACTTCATTCAACCCCTAACATCTTTTTATCGACATCTTTCTACAACCTCCCCAATTATTAACGAATTGTGGATTGATTGTAAAGGTGTTTATCCCTTTTTCATAAAAAATTTACAATATCTTAACATTAGCAGTTTCTATTCGATTATTCCTTGTTTCTTGCGGTCTGCATGGTTAAAATGAAAACTGGATGATTATAGAAGGATGTGCGTATAATTGAACATTTTTAAACAGCTCGCAAAAAGTACTTATTCCCCCAAATCGATCTCCATGTTCAGATTTCAGGGAATCGGCAAAACCATTCTTTATGTCTTTATGCTGACAATACTTATCACCCTGCCAATGGGGATTTACATGTCCTCCGGCATATCAGCACTGCTGAAAGGCCTTGACTCAACATTTAGAGAGGACTTGCCGGAGTTTACAATAGAAGATGGAGCATTGGTTTCAGATGCGAAAGAGCCGATAGAGCTCACAAAAGATGATCTCTTTATCGTCTTCGATCCCACTGGTTCTTTTACAGTTCAGGAAATTGAAAGCAAAGAAAATGCGATCGGCCTCCTGAAAAATGAATTTGTCTATGCTTTTGCCGGACAGTCGCAAAGCTATGATTACTCTATGCTGAACACATTGTCAAAAGAGGATCTGCTAACGTACTCGTCCCAGTTCGAAAGTGTTCTGCCAATTGTCATCGGAACTGTCCTGCTCGTCTTTTACCTTTTTACCGCTGCATCAAAGTTTATCGAAATTACGTTTCTTGCGTTTGTGAGTATTCTCTTTAAGAATAGTCTGCAGAAAAAAGTGAATTTTAAACAGCTGTGGGTAATGGCTGCATATTCAATTACACTCGCATCTATTTTCTTCATGATTATGGAGTTCCTGCAAATTTCGGTCCCTAGCGGAATTTTCATCAACTGGTTTGTGAATCTGGTTGTCATGTATCTGGCACTTAAAGAAATTCCCGGTGCACGCAAGAAAACGCTCGACTGACTGACAAAATGAGCCCCAAAGCATCTTCAGCTTTGGGGCTCATTTTATATGTACAAGTGTTTTACACTTTGTATTCTTTGGCGGATTGCGCGAGGCTCTTTGAAAGTTCTGAAACCCTTAACCCGATTTCATGCGTTCTGCTTACCTGAGACATTTGTTCTTCTGAAGAAAACAGCATCTGCTCTGCGCTCGCAAGCGTTTCCTGAGAAACAGATTCAAAGCTGGCCGAAGATTTTTCCATCACAGGCAGATAGTCATGCAGCTTATTCATTTGCCTCTTCATTCCAGACAGCCTGTCAGTCACTGTTTTAATTTCAATTGAAAGTTCATCAAACAGAACACGTGATTCGGAAGCCGCATGAAGATGGGAGTGAATCGCTGAGAGCATTTCATCAAATTCTTTTGATGCCTGAACGGCGATATTCTCCATGTTCGAGATGGAATTCCTGATTTTATGAGTGGCATTTGATGATTGTTCAGCGAGTTTTTTCACCTCATCTGCAACAACGGCAAACCCTTTTCCCGCCTCACCCGCTCTGGCTGCTTCAATTGCGGCATTGAGTGCAAGGAGTTTCGTCTGTTCAGCAATCGTATGAATAATGGCGGCAACATCCGCAATCGACATGGAATGCTCTTTCACGCTTCTGATCACAGCCGTCATTTTCTCTGTTTCGCGCTCAAATACATTCATCGTACGGATCATCTTTGATCCCTGCTCTTCTCCGCGTGCTGCTGAAGAGTTCATATCTGATGCACGGCTGAACAAAAATTCCATGTTGCGGAAAACTTCTTTTAATTCATCCTTCACCCTGCTGAACGCCTCTGCGCTTTCCGCTGAACCCGCGGCTGTCTGCTCTGCACCCAATTTCACAATTTTAATGGCCTCTACAAGCTGGCCATTTTGCATAACCCCTTCATCTGTCGCTTCCCTGAGCTGATCTCCTTTAGCCGACAGCTCATCTGCAGCATGATTGATATCACCAATAATGCTGCGCATATGATCCATCATGGAATTAAAGCTTTTCATGACTGAATTTATTTCAGGAACCTTCGTTTTCACATGGACATTCCTTGTTAAATCGCCGTCCCTCACATCTTTCATCGCTTTTCTGAGGACGGCAAGAGGATTCGTTAAGCTTCTGATCACAATAATCAGCACCGCTGCTGTAAGCAGGACACTGATTCCAATCATCCAAATGGTAAATGAAGCGAGGGTCTTAGAGGTTTCCATATAACTTTCTGTCTCTACCGCAATAAGGAATTGACCCTTGAGCTCCTGAACTTTCTTAAAAGACAATGTGTAGTCGGTCCCGCCTATCGTCTGGTGGATCACGCCATTTTTCTTTTCGGTGATTTCTTTCAGCTGATCCTCTTTAAATTGCAGCCTGCTGTTTGAACTCACAGAAAAAGGATTGGCCTTCCCTTCGGCTACAAGGAAAAAATCAGCCTTCAGCCCGTCCTGTATTAATGCGGAGGCCTGGTTGGAGAGGACCACTTTATTAAACCTTTCAAGGAATGAATCCTCTTCGCCTACGTAGGCAATCATAAGATTCCCTGCAATTTCGTTTGTCGTGTTAACCTCCCTTGCAAGCCTGTCCTCAATCAATGACATCGTTGCTTCTTTGGATTTTGAATAAGAAATAAAACCTACAGCACTTATAGATGCTGCCATAATGGTTAATACAAGGAACAGGAGCCTTGCCTGGAGGCTCACTTCTGATATTTTTACAGATCGTATCTTCATGTATATGTAAGATAAAGACCCATTCTTTTTGCTTACTTTCCCGATAAGTCCCTTCAATGCGCCTACACCCTTCCTCTTAACTCATGAAAATTATCCCAGATTAATGTTAAGAGAGTGTAAACCCCTCATTAATTTATGGAGAATTTTGTCGTATTTATAGGTATTAAGAAGGTTTCTCCACCACTTCATCTTTCTTAGAAAGGAATAAAGAAAGGCATGTCATATTTTTAGTGGACAAGCCATATAAATAATCATCGTGACGGATTGGGAGATGATACATATGAAGCGGCTGATGGTCTTTCTTTTAACACTCTTTCTTCTCTATATTATGTACTATGACATCAGTACAGGAACGATTGCCTTTTCGCCCCCTGCCAAGGATAATGAACCTGCAGCGGCAGTTCAGACGTCGCCCTCTCCTTATACAGTAAAAGAAATTAAGCAGGGTGAAACCGTCTTAACCATCGTTGAACAGCTCCACAGCGGACTGCCCGTTTCCATAGAACAAGTCAGGAAAGACTTTGAAAAGCTGAATCCAAATGAAAAAGCAGATGCGATCCAAGTAGGAAAAGCATATAAATTTCCACTTTATGAAAAAGAAGTTGCTTCTTAATTCTTGTCAATATCGCGCACTCACTGTTACAATATTGTGAGGGAAAGCACAATTTCCCCGCATTGAATGATGATCAAATAGGTACTATGAAACCATAGGACCATGATTATGAATTAAGGAGCGATTTACACGTGAGTGAAATCATACATCGTACCAAAACCCGTCCTGTTAAAGTCGGCAATCTGACCATTGGCGGAAATAATGAACTAGTCATTCAGAGTATGACAACAACGAAAACACACGATGTGGAAGCTACGGTCGCTGAAATCCTGCGTTTAGAAGAAGCAGGATGCCAAGTAGTGCGTGTTGCCTGCCCGGATGAGCGTGCAGCCGATGCTATTGCTGAAATAAAAAAACGCATCAACATTCCGCTTGTTGTAGATATTCATTTCGATTATAAACTGGCTCTAAAAGCTATTGAGGGCGGTGCAGATAAGATCCGCATCAATCCGGGAAACATCGGCCGCAGAGAAAAAGTCGAGGCTGTTGTAAAAGCAGCGAAAGAAAAAGGAATCCCGATACGCATCGGGGTTAATGCAGGTTCTCTTGAGAAACGCATCATTGAGAAATACGGCTATCCGACAGCAGACGGAATGGTCGAGAGTGCCCTGCACCATATTAAAATTCTTGAAGATCTGGATTTCCACGATATTATTGTGTCCATGAAAGCATCTGATGTCAATCTTGCCATCGAGGCTTACGAGAAAGCCGCAAAGGCTTTTGACTATCCCCTTCATCTTGGAATTACGGAATCAGGAACGCTGTTTGCCGGTACAGTTAAAAGCGCTGCCGGACTTGGTGCTATTTTAAACAAAGGAATTGGAAACACGCTTCGCATTTCCCTTAGCGCAGATCCGGTTGAGGAAGTGAAGGTTGCACGCGAGCTTCTTAAATCTTTCGGCCTTGCATCAAACGCCGCGACATTAATTTCATGCCCGACATGCGGACGCATTGAAATTGACCTGATCAGTATCGCAAATGAAGTGGAAGAATATATTTCAACCATCAAAGCCCCAATCAAAGTTGCCGTTCTGGGCTGTGCCGTAAACGGACCTGGAGAAGCACGTGAAGCTGATATCGGCATTGCTGGAGCACGCGGTGAAGGACTTCTTTTCCGCAAAGGACAAATTGTCCGCAAAGTGCCTGAGGAGACAATGGTTGAGGAATTGAAAAAAGAAATCGACAAAATTGCCGAAGAGCATTATGCAAAGCAGGAAGCTGAAAAAGCTGCCGCTGAAATGTAAAACAAGCCTGGCCAAATGGCCGGGCTTGTTTTTATTTATCCTAATCCTAAAAGAACGGCAGGATAAAAATTCCGAGGATGAGTAATACGATACCGATGCCGATTGCCCATCCGCCAAGAGCTTCTGCCCCTCTGCGGCGTGCAACAAAGCCTACAATGATGCCCGCTGCCCCGAGGATGACAGGGAAAACGAACAATGAGATGACTGACAGAACAATGGCCAAATACCCCATTCTTCGTCCGTCCGTTCTGACTCCTTCTTCTTCGTCGCGGCGGTCGTAGTCTGCCTCTCTTCTCAGAGTGGCCGGAGCTGCAATTTCGGCAGCCGTTTCTTCTCTATAGTCATCGCGGAAATCTCTGCTGTAGCCAACTTCATCATCACGGAGGTCATATTCCTTGATGTTACCGTGATAATCATAATGTTTCTCATCTGCCATGCGTGATCCCTCCATTCATATTGTAAGGAACATTTATAGTATGAGTTGATCGGCACGTCAGTATAACTGTTAAAGTTTACTGTGATTGTAATGGCTGATTATGATACACTAAAGAGTATAGTTCATCATTAATCAGTTATGAGATAAACCTTTATGGGAATGTTTGACAGCAAGGGAGAGAAGACATGATGCTGCGTTTAGGAATTGATATAGATGGCACAGTTACATCACCTGAAACCTTTGTGCCGTATTTGCAAAAATCATTTAATGAATCCATTACTTTTGAAGATATGAAGGAGTACGATCTGACGAAGCTTTTAAAGATCTCAGAAGCTGAATTCTGGAAATGGATGGATGAAAAGGAACCGCTCATTTACAAAGAAGCACCAATGGCACTGGATGCGAAACTCGTTCTTGATGAATGGAAGAATAAACATAAGCTTCTTTTCATCAGTGCAAGAAGAAGCCACTTGGAAGAAGTGACGTATGAGTGGTTTAATCGAAACGGTCTTACGTACCATCAAATCGACTTAATCGGCACACACGATAAGCTCCAAGCAGTGAAGAAAAATAAAATTGATGTCTTTTTTGAGGACAAGCATGACAACGCATGCACCATCAGTGAGGTATTTAATATTCCTGTCATTTTATTTAATACCCCATATAATCAGGAACCTGTTCCAAAAAACGTCATCAGGGCAGATAATTGGCTTGAGGCAAGAGACTGGGTCAATTCTTATGCAGAAAACCGTTACTCCTTAACAAAATAAAAAAACGCCTGCGAATAACAAGCCGCAGGCGTTTTTTTATGTGGTTACTTCATGGCATTCAGGGCACGTTCCGTAAATTTCGAACTTGTGGCCGCTGATTTCATATCCGGATAAGTTTTCCTTCAAATTCCCCATAGGACAAGAAGAAATTTCTTTAGTCTTTCCGCACGTCAGACAAATAAAGTGGTGATGATGGTGTTTCGTTGAGCATGAAAAGCGGAAATGCTTTTCGCCTGAGAGTTCTGTCGTTTCTAGAATGCCCATTTCTGCAAAAAGTGAAAGGTTGCGGTAAATCGTATCAAAACTCAGACCCGGATATTCCGGCTTCATTTCTTCAAGCACATCCCTCGCAGTCAAGTATTTGTTGGACTGCGAAAAAAGTTCAAGCATCTCTTCCCTCTTGCTCGTATATTTATATCCTTTTTCCTTCATTAAAAGAAGAGCTTCCTGTACATTCATTTTACTGGCCCCTTTTTAATTTAGTCCATCCAATTGTAAGAACGAGAATGAGAACGGAAAGCATAACAATCGTCCCGCCCGGAGCTAAATCGAGCTGATAGGCTAACACTAAACCAATGATAACAGATATTTCTCCGAAGAGTACAGAAAAGAAAATGGCCTGCTTAAACCCTTTTGCAATCCGGATGCTTGCTGCCACAGGAAGCGTCATAAGCGATGAAACAAGCAGAATGCCGACAATCCGCATAGACGCTGCAATGACAAGCGCAACGGTTAAAATAAAGATAAAATGGATCCATTTTGAATGGATGCCCGATGCTGCTGCATGCTCCTCGTCAAATGACAAAAGGAACAGTTCTTTATAAAGAGCAAAAACAACGATCAGAACAAAGGCAGCAATGGAGATGATCACCCATAAATCCGTGCGCGTTACAGCACTTACACTTCCAAATAAATAGTTGAACAAATCTGTGTTAAATCCGTCCGCAAGTGAAATGAAGATAACACTGAGGCCTACTCCTGCCGACAGGATGATCGGAATAGCGAGCTCCTGAAAATGTTTATAAACGCCTCTGAGCTTTTCAATAAACAATGAACCCGCAACCGAAAAGCCCATTCCGAGATAAATTGGATTGAGTCCTGACATGCCGAGGACTTTCTTTTCAAGAAGAAGACTCGCGGCGATGCCGGCGAGTGTCACATGACTTAAAGCATCTGCAATCAGCGACAGTCTCCTGACGACAACAAATACTCCCAGAAGCGGAGCTATGAAACCAATTAATATGCCTGCAAGAAACGCATTCTGCAGGAATTCGTACGTAAATATACTGTTAATCATTTTTACCTTCCCCCATGATCGTGATGATCGTGAGTCAACACATGAACTGAATGACCGTAATAGTCAGACATATCAGAGCTCTTCAGGCTTTCAAATTCCTGTGTATTTCCGTGGAAATGCATATGTTTATTTAAGCATGCGACATGTGTTACCTTATCTGTGATCGTTCCGACATCATGTGTAACGAGAATGAGGGTAATACCCATGCCTTTGTTTAAACGCTGCAGCATTTCATAGAAGCTCTGAACGGTTTGAGCATCAACTCCGACTGTCGGCTCATCCAAAATGAGCAAATCCGGATCACTCACAAGCGCTCTGGCAATAAAAGTCCGCTGCTGCTGCCCGCCTGAAAGCTCTCCTATGTTCCGGTTTGTCAGTTCTTCAAGCCCGACTGCGCCAATCGCTTCTTTTACTTTTTGATGATGGGCATGGTTCAGTTTCTTAAATAACCCAAGCTTTGATGTCAGCCCGCTCGCAACCACTTCATAGACAGAAGCCGGAAACCCGGTATTAAAGCTGCTGGCTTTCTGGGAAACAAAACCGATCCGATGCCAATCTTTAAATTTGCGGATGTCCTGGCCGAAAAGCTTTATATTCCCGTGATCCGGCTTTAATAGCCCAAGCATGCATTTTAGCAGCGTTGTTTTTCCGGATCCGTTTGGGCCGACAAGACCGAGAAAGTCTCCCTCTCTCACGGTAAAATGAATATCCTCGAGCACCGCGGTGCGTTCATATGTGAAAGTCAGACTTTGAACATCAATAATAGGCTGATTCATTACATTCACTTCCAAGTTTCAGAATGGTTCCGATTTATTTTCGTAAAAAAAGATCAGAAGCCATGTCTGATCTTTAACATAGAGATTATACAAGATTACCCGTAAAAGAGCAAGAATTTCTGCTTAGTGAATCGCAGATTTAAAATTGGTACCCTTTGTTTCCTGGGTGTTCATGATGGTGATAAAGGCGTTTGTGTCAATCTCATGCACGATGGATTTAAGCTTAGTCACCTCTAGCCTTGTCACAACCACATAAATGACTTCTTTTTCATCATCAGTATAGCCGCCTTTTCCTTTCAGCTTTGTTGTACCCCTTCCAAGGCGCTGAAGGATGGCATCAGAAACATCTTCATAATAATCGGATATGATGATGACCGCTTTAGTTTCATCTAGTCCCTGAATGACTGTGTCGATTGTTTTAAACGCAATATAGTAGGCCATGACTGAATACATCGCCTGTTCCGGCCCGAAGACGAACGCCGCCCATGTAAAAATGAAAATGTTGATAAACATAACGAATTCGCCTACAGAAAACGGAAGCTTCTTAGTCAGAAGAATCCCGAGGATCTCCGTTCCGTCCATCGAACCGCCATTTCGGATGACGAGCCCGACACCCGCTCCAAGCATCAATCCGCCAAACACTGTTGCAAGCACCGGCTGGTTTGTAAAAGGTTCTACATGATGCAGCATACTTTCAATGACCGCGAGAAACACAATGCCGAATATAGACGAGATCATAAATGTTTTGCCTATTTGTTTGTAGCCGTAGTACATAAACGGCAGATTCAGAACGACCACAAGTGTCCCGAAATTAATAAACGGGAGGCTGTCAGGGGTTATGTAGTCCAAGATCAGCGAAATTCCGATAATTCCTCCGTCAATGATCTGATTGGGAATTAAAAACAGTTCAATCGAGGCTGCTGCAAGGGCAGCTCCGATCACAATCAGGATCATCCTTCTGGCAAACCGTCCCGCACTTTCTTTTTTATGCTGTTTTTTTGCCACAATAAAACTCCTTTCTTAAAGAATTCCTGTTCCGAATATGTGTAAAAAATTTGCCTTTCTTCTTTCCTGAATAGGCACTTTTTAAAAAACTCCGCCATACATTGAACTGTAGAGGAGGTTATGTACGTGATTTTATTTCAAAAGATTGTCAACCAGAAACTGAATACCCTTGATACAGACGGCCTGCTTCAGCTTGCCAAGCAGAATAACCTTTCCATCAGCAGACCCCAGGCACAGGAAATTGTGAAAATCATCAGAGGGAAAAACATCAATATTTTTAACGATGCAGAACGAATCGATCTTTTAAAACGGGTGGCTGCCATTACTTCGCCTGCGACAGCCCAGAAGGTCAATCAGCTCCTGCAGCAGTTTATTGGGTAAAAGCTGCCGGTTTCCCGGCAGCTTTTTTTTTGTTTTATTCCTGATTGCGTATTAAATCAAGCAAATCCGGGTTATATTCCTGATTGCGGAGCATCTCAATTTCAAAGCGGTACGGAGGCTTCTTGTCTTTTTTATCTTCTCCTACATATGGCGTTTCAAGGATTTTCGGAACATCCGAGAGTTCAGGATGATGAACAATCCGGTTCAGTGCTTCAAAGCCGATGTGACCGAAGCCGATGTTTTCATGGCGGTCTTTTCTGGCTCCTGCCGGGTTTTTGCTGTCATTGATGTGAAGAACTTTCAGTCTGTCGAGTCCGATAATGGAATCAAATTCCTTCAAGACGCCGTCAAAGTCATTGATCAAATCGTAGCCCGCATCATGAGTATGGCACGTATCAAAACAGACGGATAAATGTTCATTATGAGTCACTCCGTCAATGATCTGTGCAAGCTCATCAAACGACCTGCCGCACTCAGACCCTTTTCCGGCCATAGTCTCAAGGGCGATCTGAACATTTTCTTCTTTCACAAGCACTTCGTTCAGGCCTTCAATAATCTTTTTAATGCCTATATCGGCTCCCGCACCTACGTGCGCACCCGGATGCAGCACAATCTGTTTTGCGCCGAGTGCGTGGGAACGGTCTATTTCCGAGCGCAGAAACTGCACACCGAGCTCAAACGTTGCCGGATTTGTCGTGTTGCCGATATTGATGATGTACGGTGCATGCACGACAATATCCGAAATGCCGTGCTCCTTCATGTGTGCAAGACCGGCCGCAATGTTCAGGTCTTCTATCTTTTTTCTTCTTGTATTCTGGGGTGCTCCTGTATAGATCATAAACGTATTTGCACCGTAAGAAGCCGCTTCCTCACTTGCCGCAAGGAGCATTTTTTTTCCGCTCATTGATACATGTGATCCAATTTTAAGCATGCCTTATCCCCCTACTTGCGCTTTTTGTTCAATCTTCTTTGGCGTTTTTTAATTTCATCCATTTCACGGGACATTTTCTTTTTGTAGCCCGGTTTGACGCCCTTAGGCTTTCTCACCATGCTTTTCGCCATCTGTTCGGTTCCGTCTGACGGCTTAGCCCGTTTTTGTCTGCGTTTGCGGTCGTCAATCGTTTTCCACTCGCCGTTTGCAAGGTCCATGTTTTCAAACTGGATGCCAAGCTTTTCAAGCAAGTTCAGAGCATGCTCATTTTCAGGCTCATAAATGGTTGCCGCAATGCCTGAATAATCAGCTCGTCCTGTACGGCCGACGCGGTGGATGTAAAAATCAAGATCGCTTGGCAGTTCAAAATTGATGACGTGGCTGACTCCGTCGATATCAATTCCGCGTGAGGCAAGGTCTGTTGCAACAACGTACTGATACTCCAGGTCATTAATCTGTTTCATCATTTTTTTGCGGTCTCTCGGCGTCAGATCCCCGTGGATTCTGCCGACTCTCAGTCCTTTTGCAATCAGTCCGTCTGCAACCTCATCCGCTTTCTTTTTCGTGTTTGTAAACACGATGGCAAGAAACGGATTATAGCTTTTCAGCATTTCATAGAGCAGATTTGTTTTATTGCGGTGACGCAGGGGCACAAGGACATGTTTGATTTTCTTCGCCGCTGCCTGTTTAGGTGCAACATGGGTGAATTTCGGGTTTTCCATGTATTTTTTTAAGAATGGCTTTAGTTTCTCAGGAATCGTTGCCGAGAATACAAGCATTTGAAGCTTTGCAGGCATAGCTGCACCGATTTTGTCCACATCTTCAATAAAGCCCATATCAAGCATAAGATCAGCTTCATCGACAACAAGCGCTTTTGCATGATGAACATGCAAGGCGTTTGCTGCAACAAGGTCTTTAATACGCCCAGGCGTGCCAATGACGATTTGAGGCTGAGTTTTCAGTTTATCAATCATTCTTTGCTTATCGGTTCCGCCGATAAAGCATTTCGCTGTAATTGTTTCGTTTTCAGGAGCAAATTTAATAATGTGAAGAGCATCCTGGTAGATTTGATTTGCAAGTTCTCTTGTAGGTGCGGTAATGACGACCTGCACACTTTCGTCTGCGGCATCGATTCTTTGAATAAGCGGCAGCAGATACGCATGGGTTTTTCCCGTTCCTGTCTGTGACTGCCCGATTGCCGTTTCCCCTTTCAGAAGGGAAGGAAATAAGCGTTCCTGTATTTCAGTTGGTTCATAAAAACCCAGCGCTTTAACAGCATCTATAATAAAAGGCTTAAATGGAAACTGAGTGAACTTTGTCTGTTCCATGTTCATCATCTCCTTGATGAAAAATTAAAGTAAGACGGTTTTAGCCATACGAAGGTGAGATCTTCTTTCAAACAAAAACACTGCACGCATCCGGAGACACGCCTGTCCATCAAAACATTATATACGATATCCGGCAAAAAAACCAATTTGCTTTTTGGCCTATTCTCATAAATCTGCTGACCATCCGCAGGTACCCTGCATATTGTGTAGGTAGGATAGACGTTAGTTTAAAGGAGGGTCATCATGTTTCAGCAAAGACCAATGCCCCAAATGCCTTCAAGAGGTATGCAGCCCCAGAGAATGCAAATGGGCGCACAGCGGTTTTCGGGGCAGCCTATTGGATATCAGCAAGCAAGAGGATTAGGCTCATCCCGGTTTCAGCCTTTCGGACCGCAGATGGGATCATTTGGACCGCAGTTTGGCGGACCGGGTTTTGGAGGTCCTGGTTTTGGAGGTGCCGGGTTTGGCGGACCGGGATTCGGGGGACAGGGATTCGGAGGAGCAGGATTTGGCGCACAGCAATTCGGACAGCAGGCGATTGGAAAAAGCGGAGGGCTAAAAGGCCTTTTATCGAGATTTTTGCCGGGCGGCGGAGGCCAGGGACTTACAGGTGCGGCGAATGCAGCGCAGGGCCTCCAGGGACTTACAAATCCAGCCAATCTTTCAGGCATGCTTGGAAACGTTCAAAAAGTGCTGGGCATGGCACAGCAGGTCACTCCAATGGTTCAGCAGTACGGGCCTTTGGTACGAAACCTTCCGGCTATGATTAAAATATACAGTGAACTTAAAGGCGGAGGCTCAAGCGACGACGGCGAAAGCACAGAAACAGCTGAAACTCAGCCTGCCGCAATCCAGACTGAGGCCGTTTCAACCGAAACATCAGAGCAGGAAACTTCAGCTGAAGTAAAACAGGCTGCAGTGAAAGAAAAAACACCTGCAGTCAAAGGCGCTTCTGCTCCAAAGCTGTATATCTGATATTCTTCTTTGAATTATTCCCCAGTCTCAGCTATAATAATGAAGAGATTACAAGAGCCAAGAGCCTGATTCTTTGGCTTTTTTCTCTTTTCTGTAAAGTACTTCTCTTTAGGGGGCTCTTTTTAATGGAAGTAATTAAGATTGCACCGCGGGGCTATTGCTATGGCGTAGTAGATGCCATGGTTATTGCCAAGAATGCCGCTCTCGATAAAACTCTGCCGAGACCGATTTATATCCTCGGCATGATTGTTCACAATAAACATGTAACTGACGCATTTGAAGATGAAGGCATCATCACGCTCGACGGAAGCAACCGCCTTGAGATTCTTGAGAAAGTCCAAAGCGGAACCGTCATTTTTACCGCTCACGGCGTTTCTCCGGAAGTAAGAAAGATAGCATCCGAAAAAGGGCTGGTTACCCTTGATGCGACTTGCCCTGATGTAACAAAAACACATGATCTGATCCGTGCAAAAAAAGCGGAAGGCTATCATGTCATATACATCGGAAAGAAGTCCCATCCTGAACCTGAAGGAGCTGTCGGTGTAGCGCCTGATATCGTCCATCTTGTTGAAACAGAAGAAGATGTCGATGCTCTGACATTCCAGAATGATAAAATCATCGTCACAAACCAGACAACGATGAGCCAGTGGGACGTTTATGACATTATGGAACGCGTGAAAGAAAAATACCCGCATGTTGAATATCACCAGGAGATCTGCCTTGCGACACAGGTGCGCCAGGAAGCCGTTGCCGAACAGGCCAAAGATGCTGACCTGACGATTGTTGTCGGAGATCCGAAAAGCAACAACTCAAACCGTCTAGCCCAGGTTTCTGAAGAGATTGCAGGCACGAAGGCCTACCGCATTTCAGACATCAGCGAACTGAAGCTCGAATGGTTTGAAGGAGTGAAGAAAGTGGCCATCACAGCAGGCGCTTCAACTCCGACCCCCATTACCAAAGAGGTCATTCAGTTTCTTGAAAAGTATGACCCTGAGAACACTCTGACGTGGAATATTGAGCACAATGTTCCCCTGCAGAAGATTCTTCCGAAAGTAAAAGCAAAATAAAAAAGTACAGCCGCCGGAAATCCTTTTTTCCGGCGGCTGTTTTTTATACAAGGCTAAATGGATCGGTGTTAATTGCTGAAGGGTAGATGCCCACTTCAAATTTCTTTTCTTCACACATTGAAAGCAGAAGGTCTGAGACCCCTTTTTTCATCACTTTCTCAGCGTTGTGGCCCGGGTCAACGATGTTCAGGCCAAGCATCATAGCGTCGTGAGCCGTATGGTAGTACATATCCCCTGTCACATAAACATCAGCACCCTTTCGTTTGGCGTGATGGATGTATTTGTTTCCGTCGCCGCCAAGAACCGCTACTTTTTTGACTTTGTCTTCTTTATTTCCAACAAGTCTCACAAACGGCACATCGAGCGCCGCCTTTACATGAACGGCAAACTCTTCAAGTGTCATTTCTTTTTCCAGTTTTCCGATTCTGCCAAGACCAAGTGACTTTCCTCCGTTTTCAACCGGATAGATGTCGAACGCAGGCTCTTCATATGGATGTGCTTTCAGCATAGCTGATACAATTTTCTTCTGACTGCTCGCTGGAATGACCGTTTCGATCCTCTCTTCTTCTGCACATTCCAGCTTTCCTTTTTCTCCAATGTAAGGATTCGTTCCTTCAAGGGGTAGAAAACGCCCGGTTCCTTCTGAGGAAAAAGAACAATCGCTGTACATGCCGATGTGGCCTGCACCTGTATCCCCCAGAACGGTCCGTATCCGGCCGGCGTGATCTTTCGGGACATAGACCACCAGTTTCTTCAATGTCTCCTGATAGGTGTCTGCCAGGACTTCTGTGTCTGTGAGCCCGAGAGCGTCTGCGAGCAGATCATTCACTCCGCCTTCTGCGACATCAAGGTTTGTATGGGCAGCATACACGGCGATATCATGCTTGATGCATTTTTCAATGAGTGCTCCGCCTGGCTGGTCGGTTGCAAGCTGTTTTAGCGGCCTGAAAATAGGAGGATGATGGGCAATGATCAGGTTTGCCTTTTTTTCAATGGCTTCATCCACCACTTCATCAAGTACATCCAGTGCTACTAATACGCCTGTTATCGGTTTATTCAGCGTTCCGATCTGCAGACCGATTTTGTCTCCTTCCACCGCATATTCTTTCTTTGAAAAAGATTCGAAGAGCTGAATGATTTCAAAGCCGTTTGGTTGTTTGCTCATTCTCCCGCCGCCTCCTCAAGCATGGCAATCATGCGAGTTAATTCCTGCTTTTTCCTGCTGTTTTCTTCGCTTTCTGATGCTTTGCTTATATTTTCTAAAATACGTTTATAGTGTTCTTTTTCCTGTGACCACTTCTTTTTAAACGTGCTTGATTGTTTTCGCATTAAATGGGGTCCTACAAGAAGGCCGGTTTCAAGAGAAACATCTTGATACGGAGCTTTTGCGTCTCCTCTTTCCCCGACAAGAATTTCATAGATCTTTCCGTCCTCTTCCAAAATCTCTTCATTCACCAGTTCCCAGCCGTTTTGAAGCAGCCATTCTCTAATGTGATGAGCATGAATATTCGGCTGAAGAATCAGCCTCTGCACACCCTGGAGCTTTTCTTTTCCCGCATCCAGAATCTTTTCGATCAAAGCACCGCCCATGCCGGCGATCGTAATGCAGGTTACTTCATTCGGCTCTATCACTTCCAGCCCGCTGCCGAGACGCACAGAGATGACATCCTCGAGTCCGCTTTTTTTCACCTGTTTTTTGGCAGACTGGTAAGGCCCTTCCACAACCTCTCCTGCCACTGCAGAAGCGGCCAGCCCGTTCAGGAGGGCATAGCAAGGCAGATAGGCATGGTCTGAGCCGATATCAGCAAGCACCGCACCTTCAGGTATATAATCAGCCACTGTTTTCAGCCGTTTTGATAAGTTTACATCGTTCATTTTCTATCACCACATTCTTATGTACTTTAAAATCAGTCTCTCTATATAATAAGAAAAGTCCTCCGCAGATGCAAAGGACTTTTCTCTATCACATTATGTAATGCTTTAAGCGTCATAATATGACCCGGTTCAAGGCTATTTGATTTCTGATACCCATTTGGCCATTTCGTCAAGCTTTTCATCAGGAACAAGTCCTGCAGGCATTGCTCCGCGGCCGTTTTTAATCGTGTCTTTGATTCCGTCAACACCGAGCTTGTCCCCTACTCCTTTAAGAGCCGGACCTGCTCCGCCTTCGTAATTCTCACCATGGCACGAAATACAGTTCTGCTTGTAGATTTCCTCCGGTGAAGCGTTTGCAACTTCGCCTGATTTATCTTCTTCTTTTCCTTCACCAGCCATTTCCTTCATATCGCCGAGCCCCTTGATGGATAAGAAAAACATAAGGCCGATTCCGATTACGGCAACTAGAGCAAATGGAATGAGCGGATTGCGATTCATTATGTAACCTCCCCTATGTCAAAATCTTGAAATGCAGGTAAACGATAGGTTTAAACAATCTCTATTTTACTTGAAAACGCTGTTAAGGAAAAGAGTTATTGCAGAAAGATGGCGTATTTTTCAAAAATTAGACAAAAAAACCTCATCTGTTAAGATGAAGTTCTTCAAATCACGTTCGTTCAGCACCCAATCTGTCTGGCAATAACCATTCTTTGAACTTCACTCGTGCCTTCACCAATCTCAAGAAGCTTTGCATCCCGAAGATAGCGCTCCACCTGATATTCTTTCATATAGCCGTATCCGCCATGAATTTGGATCGCCTGGTTGGATACCTCTGTGCACATTTCAGATGCGAACAGCTTGCAGTAGGACGCTTCTTTAGTGAATGGCTTTCCTTGATCCTTGAGCCAGGCCGCTTTGTATACCGCTGTACGCGCAAGGTCAATTTTCATGGCCATGTCAGCAAGCTTGAACTGTATCGCCTGAAACTCGCTTAGCGTTTTGCCGAATTGCTTTCGCTCCTTTGAGTAAGCAAGCGCCTTTTCAAATGCCGCCTGTGCAATCCCGACAGCCATTGCAGCAATTCCGATTCTTCCACCGTCAAGAGTCATCAGGAATTGCCTGAAGCCGTTCCCCTTCTTGCCAAGGAGATTTTCAGACGGAACCTCGACATCTTCTAAAATCAGTTCTGTCGTATTGGATGCGTTCAGCCCCATTTTTTCATAATTATCAATGACCTTGAAGCCAGGTGCATCTGTAGGAACAATAATCGCACTGATTTCTTTTTTTCCTTCATTCCGTCCGGTAATGGCTGTTAATGAAAGAAATTTGGCGTAAGAAGCATTTGTAATGTAGCATTTGTTGCCGTTGATTGTAAACTTGCCGTCCTTTTCAACTGCTTCAGTCAGAGTTCCTCCTGCATCAGAGCCTGCGTTAGGCTCAGTAAGACCAAAAGCCCCTAAAGACTCTCCAGAGCAGATTTTTGAAAGATATGTTCTCTTCTGCTCTTCTGTTCCAAACATGCTGATTGGCGCCCCGCCTAAAGAAATATGGGCGGAATATGTAATGCCTGTCGAACCGCAAGCTTTGCTTAATTCTTCCGTTACGATTGCAAAACTGGTTGTATCTGCTCCGCTTCCGCCGTATTCCTCAGAGAATGGCAGGCCAAGAATGCCCATATCCCCCAGCTGTTTGAAAATTTCGGCCGGAAACTGTTTCGTTTTGTCCCGTTCATATGCTCCCGGTTCCACAACTTCTTCTGCGAATTCCCTGATGGTTTTTTGAATCATGCGCTGCTCTTGTGATAGTTCAAAATTCATTTTATCCCTCCGTTTTGAATACGCTTACATTACAAATTATAAGATGAACAGCTCTATTTTCACAACTTTTTAAATTTTTTATTTTATGAAAAAATATTTTTTTGTGTTTGTTTTGTGCCCAGTTGCCCGGAGATGATCCTGCAGCCGGAATGAAACCCGCATGTTATCAGGGTAAAATCATGTTTTCCCCGTCTATTCAGCAATTGCTGCCGAAGAATTTTTTTATGAAGGCAGTTTGCAAATTAAATAACAATTAAGTAAAATAATGAAAAGAAGATGTAAGAAAAAGGGTGTTAGCGCTGTCACATCTGATTCTTAAGAATTTGGACAACAAAAAAAAGCGAACGTAATGTCCGCTTTCTGCTTTCTATTCGAGAAAATCTTTAAGGCGTTTGCTTCTGCTTGGATGGCGAAGCTTGCGAAGGGCTTTTGCTTCAATCTGACGGATACGCTCTCTTGTTACGCCGAAAACTTTTCCGACTTCTTCAAGAGTGCGGGTACGGCCGTCGTCAAGTCCGAAGCGTAGACGAAGCACGTTTTCTTCCCGGTCAGTAAGAGTATCAAGTACATCTTCAAGCTGTTCTTTCAGAAGTTCGTATGCAGCATGCTCAGATGGAGATGTGGCATCCTGATCTTCTATAAAGTCACCAAGATGCGAGTCATCCTCTTCCCCGATTGGAGTCTCAAGAGAAACAGGCTCCTGGGCAATCTTAAGGATTTCTCTGACTTTATCAGGCGTCAGATCCATGTCTTCCGCAATTTCCTCAGGTGAAGGCTCACGGCCTAAATCCTGAAGCAGCTGGCGCTGAACCCGGATCAGCTTGTTAATCGTTTCAACCATATGAACCGGAATACGGATCGTTCTTGCCTGGTCGGCAATGGCGCGTGTTATGGCCTGGCGAATCCACCAAGTAGCATAGGTACTGAATTTAAAGCCTTTGCGGTAATCAAATTTCTCTACCGCCTTCATCAGTCCCATGTTGCCTTCCTGGATCAGATCGAGAAACAGCATTCCGCGGCCTACATACCGTTTTGCAATACTGACGACAAGACGGAGGTTTGCTTCAGCGAGTCTTCTTTTCGCTTCTTCGTCTCCTTCTTCTATCCGGTTTGCAAGCTTAATTTCTTCGTCTGCAGTCAAAAGGTCTACTCGTCCGATTTCTTTAAGGTACATGCGGACAGGGTCATTTATTTTAACGCCCGGCGGCACACTCAAATCATTCAGGTCAAACTCTTCTTCCTTGGCAAGCTGCTGAATGTTCGGGTCTTCTGTTGATTCATTATCTCCCACCAGTTCAACACCCTGTTCACCCAGGAACTCATAATACTCATCCATTTGGTCTGATTCAATTTCGAAGCCTGACATGCGTTCAGCAATCTCTTCGTATGTTAAAACTCCACGTTTTTTTCCGATTTCAGTTAATTGGTCCTTAGCCTGTTCCAATGTCAATTCAGAATCATGGGTTTGTTTATCAGCCATTGGATCCCCTCCTTCCAAACTCTTGCAATTAGTGCTTTATAGTAATGTTCTGATTGGAAATAAACAATCAGCAACAGTGAATCTCATTTCAGTGCTACTTAAGGCTTTGTTTCAGCTTAATGATTTCCATGGCAATGCCGGCAGCTTTAACAAAATCCTTTTTGCGTTCTGCATCGTGCTTTTCAGATTCTTTTTCTTTTATCATTAACCAATTTTGGTGATTCAACACCTGTTTGATATAATCTGACAGCTCCCGCTCCGAAATTTCTTCATTCACGGAAAGCATCGCGATATCTGAAACCACTTGATGAAGCTTATGATCAGGCAGTCTCCTCAGAAAGGAGCTTACATTTGCTTCAAAGCCCTCTTCGTAATAAGCATATAAATAAGTAATAATGGCTCTGTGTTCCTCAATATTAAATTGAAGCCCCACCCTGTCCAGCACTTTTTGGGCGATTTCTTTGTTTCTCAGCATGTGGGCGATGAGCAGCCTTTCTGCATTATGAAAAGCTTTCAGAAGGCGCTTTTGCTGCGGTATTCTCGTCTCCGTTTTTGGAGGAGCCGGCGCTGCCTGCTCTTTTTTCGGCTCACGCTGCCTGCTTCCTTTCTGATCAAGCACACGGCTTTTCAAAACATCCATGGAGAGTGAAAACTCTTCAGACAGCTGTTTCAGATAAAGCTCAATTTCAACAGGATTGTCAAGAAGACTCAGCTCTCTGACTATATCTTCGATGTACTGCAGTCTTTGTCCTTCATCGTGCAGATTTTTGCCTTTTCTGAACATCTGCATCTTAAATGCCATCAGCGTAATGCTTGCCCCTATTACATCCTGCCTGAACTTCTCGGCTCCGTGTGTCCGGATGTAGTCATCAGGGTCTGTCCCATGAGGCAGGGCGGCTACCCGCATTTTGCATCCTGCAGCAGCAAGTGTTCTTGAAGCCCTGAGCGTTGCCTCCAGGCCTGCAGAATCTGAGTCATAGCATATGATAACATCTCCTGCATTTCTTTTGATGATTTTTGCCTGGGCATCTGTAAGCGATGTACCCATTGTGGCAATCGCATTCGGCACATTTGAACGGACAGCAGATATCACATCGGCAAAACCTTCGAATAAAACGGCTTGCTGATTTTTGCGTATATGTACTCTTGCCTGATGAAAATTGTAAAGGACCTTGCTCTTATTGAAAATCGGGGTTTCAGGACTGTTCAGAAACTTCGGCTGTTCCTTGCCGAGCACTCTGCCTGAGAACGCGATTGTTCTCCCGGTATGGTCAAGGATCGGGAACATAACTCTGTTTCTGAAGCGGTCAAGATAGGAATCAGAATTGTTCTTCTTAACAAGAAGCCCTGCTCGTTCCATCATTTCGGGACTGTATCCGCGTTTGGTCAGAAATTTCGCAGCGAAATCCCACGAATCAAGCGAATAGCCGATTTCAAACTGATCGATAGTTTCCTTATCAAAGCCTCTGCCTGTCAGATAATCAAGAGCTTCCTGGCCTTCTTTCGTGTTTACGAGCAGGTGATGATAAAACTTTTTCAGCAGTTCATGAGCTTCAATCATTTTTTCATCATCGCTGTTTGCGTCTTTTGGCTGGGCGGAATGAAGATAATCCGGCAATTCTATGTTAAGCCTGTCTGCTAAAGATCCGGCTGCCTCCACAAAGGAGAGCCCTTCTATCTGCATCAGAAAGGAAAAAACATTTCCTCCGGCGCCGCATCCAAAACAGTGGTAGATCTGCTTATCATGCGAGACAGAAAATGACGGAGATTTTTCTCCATGAAAAGGACAGAGACCAAAATGATTTCGCCCCTGCTTTTTCAATTGAACATATTCGCCTACAACATCCACGATATCTGCAGACTTCTGAATCTGATCAATAAGTTCGTCAGGAATACGATTTGCCATAGTAACATCTCCGTGAAACTAATATTCGCGATTTAATCACCAATTCCTGCATCTTTCGACAAAATCTTTTGAAGGGTGCGGACAAAATGTTCCCGGTCTGCTCCGGTAAACTTCTTCGGTCCTTTCGTATGATTCCCGCTTCGCCGTTCCTTTGCGGAAAGATACCTGAACTGAAGAGCTGTTTCAATCGAATCTTCTGTAAGTTCTATACCCCGGGGTGTGATAACTGTAACCCCTTTTTTAAGGAGAAGCCCTGCAAGACCGATGTCCTGAGTCACAACGGTATCGTGCCTCGAGGTGTGATTAACAATGTATAAATCAGCAGCTTCATTTCCTGTGTCCACGTATACCCAGTCGCATCCATATGTAGTTGATGACTGATGATTGTAGGAAGCAACAAACAGGACCCGTACCCCGTGCACTGCAGCCAGATCAGCAATCTCCTGTTTAACCGGACACGCATCTGCGTCGACAATAATCTGCATCTTTTTTTCGCCGTCTTTCACTATTCTACATCACTCCGAAGGATTCCTTCTAAACTATCCAGAAAAGATGCCAAAGGAAATCAAGACTGAATTTGTCGAATTATTTTTTAATGATTAGCTTGACAGATCACAATAAATAGTTTATTCGTAATAGGTCAAGTCTAAACCTAAAATAAGTAATTTTATCACAATTTTTTATTATAATACAAAGTCTTTCATTTTTCCATTCTTTTTAGCCAATTAAAGCTGTAAACAGGATACATGCAGAAAACTCAGAGTATCAGGCCACTCTGAGTCTTTACATCCGTTAGATTCAGTTGTATCTGTTCATGATGTTCTGGATCATGTTGGCTGTCTCTTCTACCGCTTTATTTGAAACATCAATCACCTGGCAGCCGATTCTGTCGATTATTTTTTCGAAGTATTCAAGCTCCACTTTGATTCTGTCAATGTTGGCGTAGATCGCCTTGTCGTTAAGCCCCAGTGAAATGAGCCGTTCTTTTCTGATATCGTTTAACTTGTCCGGGCTTATTTTAAGGCCGATGCATTTTTGCGGCGACACTTTAAACAGCTCTTCAGGCGGTTCAACTTCCGGAACGAGCGGAACATTGGCCACTTTAAACCGTTTGTGCGCCAGATACTGGGACAAAGGCGTTTTCGATGTTCTAGACACACCGACAAGGATGATATCCGCTTTCATGATGCCCCTTGGATCTCTTCCATCATCGTATTTTACGGCAAATTCAATGGCTTCTACCTTTTTGAAGTAATCTTCATCAAGTTTTCTTACTCTTCCCGGCTCATATTTGGCTGAGATGCCGTACGCAGATTCCATTTTATCAATGAGCGGTCCGATAATATCGTAATAAACGACCCCCTGGGCTTCCGCCTCCTCAATCAGTCCCTGCCTCAGGTCAGGCACAACAAGGGTAAAGCAGACAATAGCCTGTTCAAGCTTTGCATGGGCGATAATCTCTTTAATCGTTCCAAGATCCTCTACATATGGAATCCGCTTTACTTTGGTGTCTGCAGCGTACCCGTTGAACTGGCTGATCGCAGCTTTGATAACCAGTTCAGCCGTTTCACCGACAGAATCCGAAACAACATAGACATGACGATTGTACATACCATTCCCCACTCCCCAGTTAGATGATTTCATTCTCCGCTAGTCCGACCAATATCTTTGTCATATTTGTTTTTGTAATTCTGCCTGTTACTTCGAACCCTTTATCTGTTTCTTTAATAACTGGAATGGCATCAATTTGTTTATGAATTAAATATTTCGCTACATCCACGATGTTGTCCTCTCTGCTGCACATCGTGATGTTCGGCATTCTTGTCATAATGATATTGACCGGAATCGATGCAAGCTCCTGCTTTCCGATGCTTGCCCTGAGCAGATCTTTCCTCGACAGCACACCGACAAGGATGGACCCCTGGTCGACGACAAAGAGCGTCCCCACATCTTCAAGAAACATGGTCACAATGGCATCGTAAACAGACACATTTTCATTTACAACGACAGGTATGGACTGAAAATCCTTTACCTGAAGTTTTTTCAATTTATCAGACAGCATGCCGGCTCCGGTCTTGCCTGTGTAAAAATAGCCGACTCTAGGCCTCGCTTCCAGGTATCCGGCCATCGTCAGGATGGCAAGGTCAGGCCGCAGAGTGGCCCTCGTTAAATTCAGCTGGTCTGCAATGTGTTCGCCGGTAATCGGCCCGCTTGCTTTTACAATCTGCAGAATATGTTCCTGTCTTTTATTTAATTCGATTGTACTCACCACCTTAAGGTTCCAATACATATGTATCTATAGTTCTGCTTTCACTCAATCCAAATAGGTTATACTCATATAAAAATATTATATACTATTTGAGCAGATTGAAAAGAACCTTTTCACAGGCTGCTTTTGAAATACGTAAACAAACGGGACGATTGCCTCAAGGCAACCGTCCTCGTTTCTCTATTTTACAATGACAGCATTCATGTCCGCAAAGGATTCAATGAGTGCTGCAAGCTTTTTCATCTGGGCAAGGCGATTTGTTTTCAGTGCTTCGTCTTCTGCCATAACCATAGTTTCGCTGAAATAGCTCTCAATGGCAGGCTGAAGGGAGCGAAGAGCTTTAAACGCTTCTTTATACTCGCCGCGGGCTCCGTGCGCAGCATATGCTTCCGCTGCTTCTGTGTACTTGCTGTAGAGATCTTTTTCTTCCTGATTTTTAAACAGGGAAGGATCTACAGCGTCACCCGTTCCTTTTTTGGAGATATTCTGAACGCGGGCAAAAGCTTCCATTTCTTCTTTAAATCCTGCTTCACCTGCAGCAGCGGCCAGAACTTCCGCTTTGGAGAGGACAGCCGTAAGTTCAAGCTGTTCAGACCCAAGAACCGCATCGACGATATCGTATCTGATTTTCTTTTCATCAAGAACATGCTTGATGCGCATTTTAAAGAATGAACGCAAATCTGCCATTACTTTTTCTTTATC
The DNA here is from genome assembly GCF_016839225.1 of Metabacillus sp. cB07. NCBI lineage: Bacteria > Bacillati > Bacillota > Bacilli > Caryophanales > Bacillaceae > Metabacillus > Metabacillus sp. cB07. The sequence continues at coordinate 2,838,538 of NZ_CP069296.1, forward strand.
CGAACCTTCAAATGGAGCAAGGGCAGCTTCAAACAATTCATCAAGCGTCACCTTCCACTGCTTGGCAAGAAGAATGTGAACAATACCGCTTGCCTGACGTCTGAGTGCATATGGATCCTGCGATCCTGTCGGAATGACGCCGATTGAGAAGAATCCCGCAATCGTATCCAGTTTATCCGCAAGAGCAACAATCGCACCCGCGGTGGTTGAAGGTGCTGCATCATCCGCGTGACGAGGCATGTAGTGCTCGTTAATGGCCGCTGCCACTTCTTCTGCTTCGCCGAACGCTCTTGCATATTTTTCACCGATGATTCCCTGCAGTTCAGGGAACTCATAGACCATATGAGTGACCAGATCGAATTTGCAGATTTCAGCTGCGCGCACCGCATGTTTTTTCTCTTGCTCTGACGCAAAGCGGTCTGCCAGTTTTTCAGACAATGCCGTTACTCTTCTGACTTTATCGCCTGTAGAACCAAGTTCTTCGTGGAAAATGATTTTATCAAGTTTCTTTACGTTATTTGCGATCACAAGCTTTTGATCCTCATTGTAGAAGAACGCAGCATCAGAAAGGCGTGCACGCAGCACTTTTTCGTTTCCTCTTGCTACATTTTCAATATGGTTGTGATCACCGTTTCTGACAGTCACAAAGAATGGAAGCAGCTTTCCTTCTTTGTTTTTCACAGGGAAATATCTCTGATGTTCTTTCATCGTTGTAATCAGAACTTCTTCAGGAAGAGACAGATATTCTTCTTCAAACTTGCCGAAGAGCGCCGTCGGATACTCTACAAGATTCGTTACTTCTTCAAGCAGATCCTTATCGATCGGAATCTCCCATCCGTTTTCTTCTTCGATATGATGAAGCTGTGTCAGAATCGCTTCTTTCCGTTTTACCGGGGAAGCGATAACGTATTGTGAAAGAAGGGTTTCTTCATAGTGAGATCCTGATTGCACCGTCTGATCCTGTCCCAGGAAGCGGTGTCCTCTTGTTTCATTGCCTGTTTTCACACCGGTGATTTCAAACGGAATGATTTCGCTGCCAAAGAGCGCAATCATCCATTTGATCGGACGTGCAAACCTTAGGTCCTGGGATCCCCAGCGCATATTCTTCGGGAATGTCAGGCTTGTGATGATGTCTTTAAGCTCTGACAGCAGCTGTTTTGTTTCTTTTCCCTTAATAAATTTATGAACATGGGCATATTCAATGCCGCCGATTTCTTTAAAATAAATATCCTCAGGAGACGCTCCCTGGCCTCTTGAAAAGCCGGCAGCCGCTTTTGACCAGTTTCCTTCTGAATCAAGCGCTATTTTCTTCGCCGGTCCTTTCGCTTCTTCTTCAATATCCTTCTGCTTTTCCGCAACATCCTCAATCCGTACGGCAAGCCTTCTCGGAGTTGAGTAAACATGCACTTCTCCAAATGAAATGTTTTTCTCTTTCAGCCAGTTTTCAACTTTCATAGAAAGCTGATTCATCGCATCTGTTACAAATCTTGCCGGAAGCTCCTCAAGTCCAAGTTCAAGCAGCAGATCCTGTTTACTCATTTGTTTCAGCCTCCTCTTGTTTCAGCATTGGAAATCCAAGCTTCTCCCGTTCATTATAAAATGTTTTGGCTACTTTTCTGGCAAGGTTCCGGACGCGGCCGATATATCCCGTTCTTTCTGTCACGGAAATCGCCCCTCTTGCGTCAAGCAGATTGAACGTATGGGAACATTTTAAAACATAATCATATGCAGGGTGCACAAGTCCCTCGTCCATCTGGCGGTGGGCCTCTTTTTCATAAATGGAAAACAGGTTAAAGAGCATATCTGCATCTGATGTTTCAAACGTATATTTAGAATGTTCGTATTCAGGCATCAGGAAGATGTCACGCACAGTGTATCCTTCTGTCCATTCCAGATCGAACACATTTTCTTTATCCTGAATGTAGGATGCGAGACGTTCGATACCGTAAGTAATTTCAACAGAAACAGGTTTGCATTCGAGTCCCCCTACTTGCTGGAAGTAAGTGAACTGTGTAATTTCCATGCCGTCAAGCCATACTTCCCACCCGAGTCCTGCGCATCCAAGAGACGGGTTTTCCCAGTTATCCTCAACAAAACGGATATCATGCTTCAGCGGGTCAATGCCAAGAGCTTTAAGAGAATCGAGATACCACTCCTGAATATTGTCAGGAGAAGGTTTAATAATGACTTGAAACTGATGATGTTGATACAGTCTGTTCGGATTTTCGCCGTATCGTCCATCTGCCGGGCGGCGGGAAGGTTCAACATAGGCTACCTTCCAAGGCTCCGGACCTACAGCTTTCAGGAACGTGTACGGGCTCATTGTACCTGCCCCTTTTTCTGTGTCATATGCCTGCATTAATACACAGCCGTGATCAGACCAGTGTTTTTGCAATGTCAATATCATGTCTTGAATATTCATAACATGCACCTCCAAAATGTATTGTCATTCACAAGATAAGCAACAAAAAAACTCCCGTCTCTATGCTGCTTAATCTCAGCATAGGGACGAGAGTTAACCCGCGGTTCCACCCTAATTGCAAGTGCACTTAGTGCACTGCCACTTTCCGTAAGCGCCGCTCGGGAAACGCCTTTCTTTGCCTGTTGTCACCCGGCTTCCACCGTCCCGGGTTCGCTTTAGAACAACTGCAGCAAATACTCTTTTTCCTTCATAGCAGCTCCATATAATTATTAGCATAATAACCTGAATGCAAGCTCAAAGTCAATAGGCCCGTTAATCCGAAAGCTTGCCACGCAGCGCGTCCATCTGATCAAGGAAACGCTTGGATTTAAGAAAAAGGCCTGAGTACTCGCTGTAGTATGTATGGATGACCATTTTCAGCTCCGCCTTCGTTTCGGGTTTTAAAGACACTTGCCCAAGCCTTTCCAGATCAAAATAATAAAACAGCCTCAGCAGCTTGGCGGTTCCCTGCGAGATCTTGAGTCTGTAAGGGTCCATTTCAAAGCAGCGGTGGCACAAAAAGCCGTTTTCCCGAATGGAAAAATGAAACGTTCCATCTCTGCTTCCGCAGTTGACGCAAGAGTCAAGCTGAGGATAAAGACCAAGAACATTCAGCATTTTCATCTCGAAAATGTGAAGCAGAACATCCGGGTCCACTCCTTCATTCAAAAGCTTGAGAGACTGGCTGAAAAGCTCAAAAAGAAAGGGATTAGGATCATTTTGTTCCGTGCTTTTATCAAGCAGCTCCGCCATATAGGATGCATATGCCGTCAGGAAAATATCTTCCCTGATGCCTCTCATTGATGCTATTGTTTCTCCCTGCTGAAGACCGCCGAGACCTGTTGATTTTTGAAATAAAAAATACCCGTAAGTGAATAACTGTGTAGAAGCAGTCAGGCGGCTGTTCGGCTTTTTAGCGCCTCTCGCCATAACGCCCACTTTTCCAAGCTCACGGGTATAGAGTGTCACAATCTTGTTTGTTTCACCATAATCATTTGTGCGTATCACAATGCCTTCGCATTTTTGAAGCAATCATTCTCACCATCCAGAAGGATTCGGTCAGATCACGAAATTGGAAAGTCCGCTTCTGTCAGCTCATGATCATGTAAATCGGGTCCGTCACCAGTATCTTTTTCCATTTCCTTAAAAAGAAGATAGGTATCAATATTACCTGTCTGAATAAACACTTTCCAGGTAAAATCAAGCATGTTAACCCCGCCTTTCTGTTGTTAAGAGAAGCAAGCTGTTATCCAATTCTATACCGTTATCTTGACCGAACATCCTTCGTTTCATGTTAGATAAAATTTGTTAATTTCAAGGAGCTTTTAATATTCATCTTCTCTGAAACCGAAGTCTCTGAGCTGATTCATTTTATTGCGCCAGTCTTTCTGCACTTTCACCCAAAGCTCTAAAAATACTTTCGTCCCAAGCAGCGCTTCAATATCTGCCCTAGCCCGCTGGCCTACTTCCTTGAGCATTTTTCCCTGTTTGCCGATGACAATTCCTTTTTGAGAATCACGTTCGACAATAACGGTTGCACTTACGTAAATGGACTGATTGTTGTCGCGTCTTTCAATCGCATCAATCACCACTGCAACCGAGTGGGGAATTTCTTCGCGTGTTAAATGCAGCACTTTTTCCCTGATAAGCTCAGAAATAATGAACCGTTCAGGATGATCTGTCACCTGATCGGCAGGATAGTACTGCGGTCCCGCTGGAAGATAAGATTCAATCTGTTCAAGAAGAGTGTCCACATTATTGCCCTGAAGAGCTGAAATCGGAATAATTTCCTTGAAGGGATAGAATGCGCGGTACTGGTCAATCAGCGGAAGAAGCTGATCCGGATGGATCTGGTCTATCTTATTAATGATCAGGAAAACAGGTGTCTTTGTATGCTGAAGTTTTTCAATGATAAATTCATCTCCGCGGCCATAGCCTTCTTCTGCATTGATCATAAATAAGACGACATCGACTTCCTTAAGCGTATTCTGGGCTACCTTCATCATAAAATCGCCCAGTTTGTGCTTTGGTTTATGGATTCCAGGTGTGTCTATGAACACAATCTGAGATTCGTTTGTTGTATATACGCCCTGTATTTTATTACGTGTTGTCTGTGGTTTGTCGCTCATAATCGCGATTTTCTGTCCGATCACGCGGTTTAAAAATGTTGATTTCCCAACGTTCGGTCTGCCAATAATGGAAACAAAACCTGACTTATATTCATTTTTACTCATTCAAATCCTCCGATGAAAATGCCCCGGGCAATAATTCAGCAACTGTCCATTCTTTTACGTCGCCTTTTAAATTTGTCAGTATTACTTTCATGTCTCTCGGACACAATTCTGAGATGACCTGCCTGCACGCACCGCACGGGGACACAGGGCCCTCCGTATCTGCTACGATGGCAATGGCCGCAAACTCCTTGTCGCCTTCTGATACAGCCTTAAAAAGCGCTGTCCGTTCTGCACAGTTCGTCATGCCGTATGAGGCATTTTCAATATTGCAGCCTCTGTACACTTTTCCGTCTTTTGTTAATAGAGCAGCACCAACCTGGAATTTGGAATAAGGAACATATGCCATTTCCCGAGCTGCTATTGCTTCTTTGATGAGTTGTTCTGAGTTCAATGCTATTCTCCCTTTCTTAAGCGGCTCTGTGTTCTTCTATTTTACCTCTGCCGGAATGAAATTTCACCTGATTGCCGCAAATGTAATTTAATTGTAAGAATTTTCTCATAACTTAAAGGATCTTTGGAAAGAAAATGAGTAACCCTATCATAACCGCAAGAATGGCATAAATCAAAACAGCGCCGGCTGCTGCGTCTTTGGCTGCCTTTGCAAGCGGGTGATAGTCGGCGGTTACAAGGTCAACAACACGCTCTACCGCCGTATTCATGAGCTCAAGCGAGAGCATTCCGCCCATAAGGAAAAGAATGATGATCCACTCGCCGGCAGACAGGTGAAAGTACAGCCCGGCCCCCGTCACGATCAGACATACAAAAGCATGAATCTGAAAGTTCCGCTCATGAATCAGGGTCATCTTTATCCCCTGCCAAGCATAATAAAAACTTTTTAAAAACCGTTCACGCTCAGACTTCTCTTTTAAGTCCATACGCATCGAGAATATCCTTTTGTTTGCCGAACATCTTTTTTTCATCTTCTTCTGTCATGTGGTCATATCCCAGCAAATGAAGAAGGCCGTGAACAGCCAGAAATCCTAGCTCTCTTGTAAAAGAATGACCGTATTCTTCCGCCTGTTCCTTTGCACGGGGCACTGAAATGATGATATCCCCGAGGATGCGGGGCATATCTTCCCCGCCGACGATCGAAACCTCGCCTTCGCCCAGCTCTTCCATCGCAAAAGAAATGACGTCCGTTACCTGATCTTTGTTCCGGTACTCTCTATTTACTTCCTGAATTCTCTGATTGTCTGTGAACGTAACAGAAAGCTCTGCATCCTGAGGCACGTTCTCAGTTTGAGCCGCGTGCTGCAGCAGGCTTTCGACCATAGAAAGCTGGTCTTGTGCGAGCTGTTCTGTTTCATCCTCCATATCGATTATCATTCTGTTCATGCCTGTTTCACCTTCTGTTTTGTAATTTCCGGATATTCAATTCTTGAATGAAATATCCCCTTTAATGTTTCGCTGAATGATTTCGCGATGATATCCAGTTCCCTCAGAGTCAGATCACACTCGTTCAGCTGATGGTCCTGAAGCCTGTCCGCAATGATTCCGCGTATCAGCTTTTCAATTTTATCCGGTGTCGGACTCGACATGGATCTTACCGCAGCCTCTACACTGTCTGCAATCGAAATAATCGCGATTTCTTTTGTCTGCGGCTTCGGTCCAGGATATCTGAACTCTTCTTCGTATATATCAGGGTGGTTCTGCTTCGCTTTATGATAGAAAAACTTCAGCAGGGTTGTCCCGTGATGCTGTTCTGCAATATCCACAAACTCTTTGGGCATTTTGTGTTTCCTGAGCATTTCCGCACCGTCTGAAGCATGTGCGATAATCACATTTTTACTTAGCTGGGGAGACAGTTTATCATGCGGATTTTCAATATTCATCTGATTCTCAATAAAGTACTGAGGCCGTTTTGTTTTTCCGATATCATGGTAATAGGCTCCCACGCGGGCAAGCAGTCCATTCGCACCGATTGCCTCGCACGCTGCTTCTGAAAGATTTGCGACCATGACACTGTGATGATACGTCCCTGGTGTTTCAGTCAGAATTTTTCTGAGCAGAGGATGATTCGGGTTCGACAGCTCAATCAGTTTCATTGTCGAGAGAATTCCGAAACCCGTTTCAAAAAACGGCATGAATCCAATTGTCAGAACAGACGATATGAGTCCGGAAGCAAGAGCCATTATGAAATAAGAGCCCAACTCAATATTTGAGTAGCTTCCGTTTTGTATCAAGGTGATCGCTGTGATGATCATGATGTTGATCAGCGCCACAAACAATCCCGTCTGCAAAATTCTTGACCTGACATTCTGCTCGTTCAAAAAGAGGACGCCTGCTATACTGCCGAACAGGAAGTAGATGCCGATCGTGAAATTGAACGTCCCCGTTACGCCTTCATTAAAGATAATGCTGCCGCATACAGCAAAGATAATGCTTGTCAAAATGGCCAGTCTCTCATGGAGAAGCAGCTTGATCAGCATGGCACCCATAGCGACAGGAACGAGATACCCTACGTTATTATAATTGATTTCCTGAAAGAAGCTGATAATTTTAATCAGCAGGATGGTAATGCTGAATATCAGGACATACAGAATGAGAGAGTGATTTTTTCTGTGCGGCTGTCTGTCAGGAGCCTCAAAATAATAAATGAGCGCCGCAAGGATCAGAAGGATCATCAGCAGCAGACCGGCAAACGGCTTCAAAGCAAGCTTATTGTCGAGAAGACCTACAAGATCAAGTTTGCGGTAGATATCCCTGCTGATGTAACCGCCTTCTTCAACAAGAATCTGTCCCTGTTTAATCTGTACTTCATTGACATCATCGTATGCCTGCTGCTTTTTCTCTTCCGTCGCATCAAGATCAAAGACATAGTTCGCAATAACGGCATATCTTCCGAGTTCAATCGCTGCTTTCAGTAAGTCCGCCCTTAAATTCGAGGATGTAAGGTCCTCTTCAACCAAATCCTTTGCCTCATCCTGCTTCTGCAGCGGAATTTCCTCGCTCATCACCCGGTTGACTGCCGTGACCGCTGCATCCTTGGCTATATTCAGCTCATTCTCCGAGGATTCAAGGAGAGCGGTGAATGTATCATCTGAAATTTTTTCTCGGATATCTTCTGTAAGCTTGTCCTTCAGCCGAATGAGTTTTTCTTCAATTGATACTGTGTAGGCTTCTTCGCCTTCTGTCACATTTTCATTCTGCAGCTTCATTTCATCTGCAGCCTCTTTGTTTGTTTCTTTTACAAAGTCAAAGATCGATGTTATGACTTCTACGCGGTTTACAACATAATCTTTTCTCAGGACATATTCATCTTGAACGGCATCGTATGCTTCCTGCCGTTTGCTCTCAGTTTCAAACGTATCTTCCGCCTGAGTCGGAGCTATGATTGTCTGATCAGAGTAAGTAAAAAGTTCAACATCAACCGTTTCCGGCTTTACATTGCTGTAAAGGGAGACAAAAATGACAGCAGCAAGCAAAAAATACATGGAAATATGTATAAACTTATAATGCTTTAACGTTTCAATGAGCTGACTGAGCTTAGCACTTCGCTTTGTTTTCATAACATCACCCCCCGCTCCCCTTTGCATTCCTGAAAAAAGTGACCCGAAAACGGGCGCCCGGGTCACTTTGTCTTGTCATATGCTTCAATGATTTTCGCTACAAGCGGATGGCGCACGACGTCTGACTGCTGCAGTTCATTAAACGCTATACCGCTTACAGAATTCAGTGTATCCCTTGCTGCAGCAAGACCCGACTGGACGCCTCTCGGCAGGTCAACCTGTGTAATATCGCCGGTAATGACCATTTTCGAACCAAATCCGAGTCTTGTTAAAAACATTTTCATCTGTGCAGGTGTTGTATTTTGGGCTTCATCCAAAATAACAAAAGCATCATCAAGCGTTCTTCCTCTCATATAGGCAAGAGGCGCAATTTCGATGGTGCCTCTCTCAATCAGCCGCTGCGTATGTTCCGCTCCGAGAACATCGTTAAGCGCATCATAAAGAGGGCGTAAGTAAGGGTCTACTTTTTCTTTGAGGTCTCCAGGCAGGAAGCCAAGACTTTCTCCTGCTTCAACAGCCGGCCGCGTGAGAATGATCCGCTTTACTTGATTATTCTTAAGTGCGCTGACCGCCATCACAACGGCGAGATACGTTTTGCCTGTTCCTGCAGGGCCGATGCCGAATATCAGGTCCTTGTTTCGGATAGAAGACACATAATGTCTTTGCCCGAGAGTTTTGACTCTGATGGATTTCCCCTGAGCATTTTTGCTTACTTCCTCAACATAAAGAGCTTCAAATTCATCAAGCTTGTGTTTTTTAGCCATTTCAATGCCATAGATGACGTCGCGTTCGCTGATGGCTATTCCTCTTTTCAGAAGAACCTGAAGCGACGCAAGCACATCACCAGCTATATTTGCATTCTCTTCTTCTCCATTTACATAGACAGCTTCGCCTCTTGATACAATTGTAACGGACAGCTCATCTTCCATCCGCTTCAGGTGTACATCATTGTTTCCAAAAAGAGATGCTGCTTCGTTTGGATTTTCGACTTGCAGATTTATCGTAATGAGTTCTTCTGGCATGATTTAGTCTCCCTGAACAATTGGTGTTGTTTTTACGATATTTTCTATAACTTGGTAGAGCACTGTTAGTTTTACTTTACCATTCTCGTTCGTCTGGTGCAAAACTTTTTGACCCTTTACCTCTGCATCTTCTCCTAATTGTCCGAGCAGTTCTTTTTTGCCCTGATCTATCGCGGCAGTGCGCGCCTCTTCCTCTGTATATTGTTTTTCATAAACTTCTTTTTCACGGTAGATCTTCTGGCCGAATCCAAGCGGGAGAGTCCATTTTAAAAACCGGAGCGGCCTGATATCATTTTCCTCTTCATATTTTGCATACAGGTCCTGATTAAATCCCCAAATCTGGAGATCGGCTGACCCAACTGAAAGGTACGTTTTTCTGACTTCGCTGCCTGAAAAAAGCTGAAAGGTTTGTTTTTTGGGTACAGTTATTTCCGATCTATACCATGTTTCACCCAGAATTTCCGCTTTAGCCGCAACAAGCTGCTTCTTTTTTTCGCCTCCGATTAAGCCTGATACGAGCAGCTGCCCTTTTTCAACATGATCATGAATGGTCACGGAAGGCTGTCCTTTTTCAACATACATCTTTGTAATGACCGCTTTCTTTTTCGCTACAATATGCTGCGGCCCTGCTTCTGCTGTTTTTTCGGGTTCATTCTTTTCGACCACTTCAAAATGAAAATGCGTTCCCCTGAGTTCAACACCCACCCATGTCAATTCGCTGATATTGTCTGTCAGCTTTTTCTGGATGGAATCAGGATCAAGCGTCATGAACTGCAGCCTTCCTGTTTTCACCCCCATTGCATCCAGCTCTTTCATGATTTTATGCTCCGTGCTCGGCTTTGCGCCTTTTACATCGATTCCCCAAATCATATTGGAAAGGAGCAGGATGACAGCAAAGAACAGAGTGAATCCGATAACAAAGCCGCTGTTTTTTAATGATTTCTGGATTAGAAACGGCAGTCCCGACACCTTTTGCAGCGAACATTTGCATTCGCTTTTTCTTGCCGCCCGCCTCAAGGCATGTACATCTTTCAGGCGAATAAAAAAAGAGAGTCCATTCTCTTCTTTTCTCACATTCCAGACAGGGATTCCCTGTCTGATGCAGTCATTTACAAACCGTTCCGTTCCTCTTCCCGCTGCTGTTACTTTTATCACGCCGTAAAAGAAATGCATCCATTGATTTTTCATCGTCATCCCCCGATTTTTAAGATTGTTCCAAGTAATTGACCTGATCAATTTTCCCCTGCAGAAGAATCTCTTCAGGCAGAATGGTTTTTATGACAAAAGCTTCTCCCTTTATTTGAAGCTGACCCTGTTTTAACAGAAGCCTCAGCTCATTGTCTGTAAATGTAAGCAGCCCTCTGTGATTTTCTATATAAATATGTATCTGGCCGATCATGGTGATGCGGGGAAGATCCATCATGACATCCTGGGGTATTTCAATTGTTCGCGTGATCCATTTCGCAACGTTCTGCCGCCATTTTTTCGCCATAAAAAAGAACCCCCTCTCATCTCATATGTATGAGTTTAAAGGGGGTTCTAACACATTTTTTTAAAGTTGCCGCCTTGCTGCCCTGTGCGGCTTTTTAGAACGCGGCGGTCCGATGATTTCGCTCCAGATAATGCCCCGGACAATATCATCTCTTGCAGCTGCAGGTGTTTTCTTAGGTGCAGCAGGAGCCTTCTGAGCCGTCTGCTGCACAAACAGATCCGCCTGCTCCTTTAATTCCGTCACATTCCTTGAAGCGGCATCTTCGTCCGCATTCGGCAAGGTGCTTTTAGCAGACTTATATCTTGCTTCAATTGTTTTAACAGCTTCTTTCATTCGGTCCTTTGCTTCTTCAAACGATTCCCTGCCCGGCTTTTCAGCCTCCGCTATATTCGGCGCGGCAGTATTTTGTACAGTAGCAGGTTTTCTTTTTCGATCACGCTGCGCTTCTGCTTTTTTATCTCTCGCTTTTTTTCCGAACAGGGAGGAAATGGCGAAGATAAGACCTGCTATCACAAGAGGGTTGTTTAAAAGAAAATCAATCCATTGCATCCATCAGCACCTCCTGATTTGGGCTGATTCCTACTCTTCATGATCAGGCTGATCTTTCGAAAGCTTTCCGATCGAATCTCTCATGCCTGTATCAGCATGTATATTTTCAAAATTCATATAGTCCATCACGCCGATTTTCCCATTGCGCAGTGCTTCTGCCATCGCGAGAGGAACTGTAGCCTCTGCCTCCACAACCTTCGCTCTCATTTCCTGCGTTCTGGCATTCATTTCCTGTTCAAGAGCGACCGCCATCGCACGGCGTTCTTCAGCTTTTGCCTGGGCAATTTTCTTATCTGCTTCAGCCTGATCAGTCTGCAGAATCGCCCCGATGTTTTTGCCGATATCCACATCTGCGATATCGATCGACAGAATTTCAAAAGCAGTCCCTGAATCAAGTCCTTTGTTTAATACCGTCTGAGAAATCCTATCCGGGTTTTCAAGAACTTTTTTATGGTTGTCAGAAGAACCGATCGTACTGACGATTCCTTCTCCTACCCGTGCAATAATTGTGTCTTCGCCGGCACCCCCGACAAGTCTTTCAATGTTTGCACGGACTGTGATGCGCGCTTTTGCTTTTACTTCGATTCCGTCCATAGCAACCCCTGCAATAAACGGCGTTTCAATCACTTTTGGATTAACACTCATCTGTACGGCTTCAAGAACATCGCGTCCAGCCAGGTCAATGGCTGCACAGCGCTCAAATGTCAGTTCGATGTTGGCGCGCTCAGCTGCGATCAAAGCATTTACAACCCGGTCTACATTCCCTCCGGCAAGATAATGGCTTTCAAGCTGATTGATGGTTACTCCAAGTCCAGCCTTATGTGCTTTAATGAGCGGATTAATGATTCTGTTCGGACTTACTCGGCGAAGCCTCATCCCGATCAGGGTGAAAATACTGATTCTTACCCCTGCAGCAAGTGCTGAAATCCACAGTGTAATCGGCACAAAGGTAAATAAAACACCAAGTACAATGACACCTATAACAATTAAGCCTAACGTGAGCAGCAATGATGGATCCATTTTGTTCCTCCTTCAATTAAATGATTTCTCTTACGACGACCCGGGAGCCCTCTACCTTAATAACCTTTACTTTCTGATCTTTTGCAATAAACGTTCCTTCTGTCACCACATCAATGCGCTCATCTTCGATCAGAGCTGTGCCCGAAGGCCTCATTGAAGTTAGTGCCACACCCGTCTTGCCGATCAGCTCGAGCCTGCTGCGGTTCGAAACATATCCGCTTTCCGTATTGGTTGAATCACGCAATATGAGTTTTTTAAAGATATTCATACGTTTTCCAAACACCTTTACAAATATGATGGCTGCCGATACGGCAACTAAAAGCGCAATCCCAAGCGAAAAGGCCATATAGCCTATGTCATCTGTTGCGATGAAGAAACTGAGCAGGATTGCTCCAAAACCAATAAATCCTATTATGCCTCCCGGGACGAAAAACTCAGCTGCCACAAGAATGATTCCGGCGGCAAAAAGAATGATGGTCTCAAGCCCGGCAAGCCCTGCAATATAGTGTCCGTAGAAGAATAGGAAGAGCGAAGACAGTCCCATAATTCCCGGCAGTCCGAAACCTGGACTGTAAAGCTCAACAATCAGCCCGAGGCTTCCAATAGAGAGCAGAATAGGGATGACAATCGGGTTTGTGACAAACCGCGCGACCTTCTCGGCAAAGCTTACTTCAATATCAATGACTTCTGCTGAGGCAAGATTCAGCTTTTGGAGCAAACTGTCCAGATTTTCAGCCGTTCCCTCAGAATAACCGACCTCAAGCGCCTGCTCCGAATTCAGTGTCAGAAGATCACCTTTTCCGGCTCCGTACTCAGGCACATCCACATCAGGATCTGCCATGGCAAGGGCATATTTGGCATTCCGGTTATTTTGCTCAGCTGATTCCTTCATTTCCGCAAGCCAGAGCGATTCTGCCTTTTTATCTGCTGTATTGCCTTCAAGATCAATGATAGCGGCAGATCCCATTTTCGCACCGGGAACCATATAAATCTGATCTGCATTCAGGGCAATATACGCTCCGGCAGACAGTGCCCTGCGGTCAATAAAAGCGGTTACAGGGATGTTCGACCCTCTGATTGTATCAGCAATTTCAAGAGCGGCATCAACCGCTCCCCCTGGAGTATTGATGTCTAAAATGATATGGTCTGCATTTGCAGCAGCAGCTTCCTTAAACGATCTCTTGATAAACTGCGACAATCCTTTTTCAACCGTCTCTTCAATGGGGATAACCGCAACTTTATCTGCTGAATTGTCAGCTGCAGGCATATATGCACTTCCAAAAAGCGAAAGGAAAAGAACAATGCCGAAAAAGATATGAAATAGACGGTTATGATGACTCTTCAATGTTCAGCTGGCCCCCTTTCATCTGCAGTCTATCAGTAATACGTTTCTACTTAAGTATAGGTTTCATTTTTATTAAAAATTCTGCTGAAAAACACCCTGTTCAAATGAACAGGGTGTTTTTCCGGTTTTTATGATAGCTGTCCAGCTACAGTTTTATTGACAAGCGCACCGTCAGCCTTACCTTTAACCTTAGGCATGATGGCAGCCATAACTTTACCCATGTCTGCTTTTGACACAGCATTCACTTCAGCAATCGTTTCCTGAACGATAGCTGTAAGTTCTTCCTCTGTCAGCTGCTTAGGCATGTATACAGTTAAGATATCAAGTTCAGCCTGTGTCTTTTCAACTAAATCTAAGCGATCAGCTTTACTGAATTCCTGGAGGGAGTCTTTACGTTGCTTTAATTCGCGAGAAAACACAGTCAGTTCCTCTTCAGCAGACAACTCCTGTTTACCCAGTTTGATGGCTTCATTCTGTAATGAGGCTTTCACCATACGGATAACAGCCAGTTTGTCCTTCTCTTTGTTCTTCATCGCTTGTTTCATATCTTGATTCAAACGCTCAAGAAGACTCATAAATCCACCCTCTTTAGAATTTGCGTTTTCTAGCAGCTTCAGACTTTTTCTTACGTTTTACGCTAGGTTTTTCATAGAATTCGCGCTTTCTAGCTTCTTGTATAGTACCGCTTTTTGATACTGTACGTTTGAAGCGACGAAGAGCGTCCTCAAGCGACTCGTTTTTACGAACGACCGTTTTTGACATTCTTATTCCCTCCCTCCGAATACAACCAATCGACATCATCTGTTTAATAAACATGTTTAAAGAAAACATGTACTTTGCCATTATAATATAACGTGCCTCAGAGGTCAACTTATATAAAAAAACTTCTAAAGAACAATCGTTTGTCCATAGTATTTCTGTCATGATTCTGCGCGCTTGTCCATATAGTGTGAAGAAGAGGTGAGCACATGGCGGCTGCAATGTTCTTTTTGCTGTATTTACTTTTCTTTCTGACAGGTATGCAAATACTTAAAAACGGTCTTTCCATTTTATCAGGAAGCACTATGAGAAGCTGGGTGTTTGCCTGTATAGATCACCCGTTCAAAGCGTTTCTTGCAGGCATTGTTTTTACCGGTATTCTGCAGAGCAGTTCAGCTGTTATGGTCATTGTGATCGGGCTGGTCTCTGCGGGTGTCATTACATTCAGACAAACCATCGGCATCATATTGGGAACGAATATCGGGTCGACTTTTACGACTCAGCTGATCACACTGGACCTTGGGTCACTGATTATACCCATGATAGGCGGGGGATTTGTTTTCTTTTTAGCGGGTGCGATGATGAAAAGGCAGTCCCTTCTCAGGATCAGCGGAATTCTTTCTGGGCTTGGCCTGCTGTTTTTATCCATGTCCGGGTTTGGCAAGCTTGCAGAACCTCTATCGCACCTTGAGACCGTAAGTGAACTGCTGCTGTATTCAAACACCCATGCGTTTGCAGGAGTGCTTGGCGGCACAGTTTTGACTGCCATCATTCACTCAAGCGCTGCAGCCGCAGGCATCATTATGAGCTTTATGAATGCAGACCTACTGACTCTCAGCGCCGGCATAGCCTACATTCTCGGAGCCAATATCGGAACGTGCATCACCGGTTTGATGGCATCAGCCGGAGCCGGGCATGAAGCCAAACTGACAGCCTATGCCCATGTCTGGCTCAATGTCCTTGGAGTCGCTGCCTTTTATCCATTTATTGCTTTCTGCAGCGGTATTGCAGAGCATTTTGCAGCCGAGCCTGATTTGCAGCTGGCCCATTTCAGTCTCGTGTTCAATGTCGTCAGTTCGATTGCCGTCCTTCCTTTTGCTGAACCATTCGGAAGATTTGTGGAGTCTTCGGCCAGGTTTGTTAATAGAAAGCATTAAAAAAAGCTGCCGGATTTCTCCGTCAGCTTTTTGCTGTTATTAATAATCTGAAGTTGACGTTTCACCATTTACAATGGCAATTCCAGCACTTGCACCGATGCGCGTAGCGCCTGCTTCAACCATAGCCAGTGCACCTGCACGGTCACGGACTCCGCCTGAAGCTTTAACGCCGATATCAGGGCCTACTGTTTTGCGCATAAGAGCGATGTCTTCTACAGTTGCGCCTCCAGTTGAGAAGCCAGTAGATGTTTTAACAAAGTCAGCTCCTGCTTTTACAGAAAGCTCGCATGCTCTGACTTTTTCTTCGTCAGTCAGAAGGCATGATTCAATGATTACCTTCGTAAGCGCTTTTCCTTTAGCTGCATCGACAACTGCGCGGATGTCACGCTCAACAAGCTCATCGTTTTTGTCTTTTAGGGCACCGATGTTGATGACCATGTCTACTTCAGTTGCACCTTTTGCAATTGCATCGCCTGTTTCAAATGCTTTCGTTTCAGGAGTAGATGCTCCAAGCGGGAAACCGATTACTGTGCAAACTTTTACTTCTGTGCCATTTAGAAGGGCTGCTGCTGTTTCAACCCAAGTCGGGTTTACACAGACAGATGCAAATTTATATTCTTTCGCTTCTGCGCATAATGTTTCGATTTGTGATTTAGATGTTTCAGGCTTTAAAGCCGTATGGTCGATCATACTGCCAATGTTTACTGACATATGTACTACCCCTTTTCCATTATTATAGTCGTCTGACCTCTTACATCTTATCATTTTTTTGATTGAAATACGAGTACAAGTTTAATTTACACCGGGAAAATAATTATAAACCTGCTTTCGGTAATTCTTTTCAATTGGGTTTGTATTTGTACCCGCTCCCTTTCGCTCCAGTCACTTGCTTTCCGCGGGGAGTGCCTGAAGCTTCCTCGCTGCGCTTGCGGGATCTTCAGTGCCCTCTTTATGCCCCAGAAAAGCGGAAGCGCCCGTTTTGCTCCGGCAGTCAGAAAAGAAATCACCCGAAAAGTCCGGTTTTGACTTTTTGGGGGATTTTGTTCTGACAGAGGAGTTGGGCGCTGGAGCTGGACAAGGAGTCAAGTGCCTTCCGCTGCAGTCCACTGGAGTTTTAATTTCGCTCGCTGAAACGTAAGTACTCTCTAAAATAAAACTTTACTTTTAGGAGCCTTTCAAAAGAAAAAAATCCGAACTAAGTAATTCCCAGTTCGGATTTTTCTTTTGCTGTTTATGAAATCTGGCGGACCGCTTCTGCTGTGGTGTCTTCGTCCATGACACGGACGAATTGTCCTTCTGAGTACGGATAGCCTGCTTTTGTGATTTTTACTTTTACGATTTTGCCGACCATTTCTTCAGAAGCCGGGAATACGACTTTCAGATAGTTGTCAGTATATCCTACATAAAGGCCGCTCTCGGGAGATTCTTTGTACTCTTCTTCAGGAATGACCTCAAGTACTTCTCCTTCGTAATCTGAAGCATATTCTTTTGCAAGCTGGTCTGACAGTGCAATCAGCTGATGAACGCGTTCGTTTTTAATCTCTTCGTCCACCTGATCTTCCATTCTTGCAGCAGGTGTTCCGGTACGTTTCGAGTACGGGAATACGTGAAGCTCGGAAAATTTGTGCTCTTTAATAAAGTTGTAGGTTTCCATGAATTCTTCTTCTGTTTCGCCAGGGAAGCCGACAATGACGTCAGATGTAACAGCAAGGCCCGGCAGCGCTTGTTTCAGGCGCGTTAGACGCTCTGCGAAAAATTCCATTGTGTACTTGCGTCTCATTCTTTTCAGCACTGTGTTAGAAGCGGATTGAATTGGAATGTGCAGATGACGGACAATTTTGTCCGACTGATCCAGTACTTCAATCACTTCGTCTGTAATTTGGCTTGCTTCAATAGATG
This sequence comes from Metabacillus sp. cB07, assembly GCF_016839225.1. Classification (NCBI taxonomy): domain Bacteria; kingdom Bacillati; phylum Bacillota; class Bacilli; order Caryophanales; family Bacillaceae; genus Metabacillus; species Metabacillus sp. cB07. The sequence continues at coordinate 2,855,985 of NZ_CP069296.1, forward strand.
AAATCCGGATGCGTTTCAGTCCTTTTACCCGTGCATCAAGATCGCGGAGAAGCATCGCAAAGTTGTAATCTTTCATATCTTCGCCGTATCCGCCTGTGTGAATGCCGGTCAGAACAATTTCTTTGTATCCAGCATCAACAAGCTGCTGAGCCTGATTGATGACTTCCTCAGGGTCACGTGAACGCATGAGTCCGCGTGCCCAAGGAATAATGCAGAATGTGCAGAAGTTATTGCACCCTTCCTGGATTTTCAGGGAAGCACGTGTGCGGTCTGTGAAGGCAGGAACGTCCAGTTCTTCATAGACGCGCGCCTTCATGATGTTGCTGACGCCGTTGATTGGCTGTCTTTCTTTTTTGAACTGCTCGATATAATCAAGCATTTTAATGCGGTCGGATGTTCCAACTACAATATCGACTCCTGGAATAGCCATAATTTCAGCAGGAGAAGTTTGTGCATAACAGCCGGTTACACAGATGACGCCGTCCGGATTTTTTCTGATGGCGCGGCGGATGACCTGGCGGCTTTTTTTATCGCCCGTATTTGTAACGGTGCATGTATTAATAACATATACGTCTGCTTTGCTTTCAAATTCAGACCGCTCATAGCCTGATTCTTTGAACAGCTGCCAGATCGCTTCTGTTTCGTAATGATTTACTTTACAGCCAAGTGTATGAAAAGCTACTGTTGGCATGGGATTCACCTCGATAATTCAAAATGATAGGAAACAGCAGACAAAAGGTATAGAGGAGCCGTTTCCGTCCTTAAAATTCTTGGCCCAAGTCCGCAAAGGTTGAATCCTGCGGCTGTCAGCTGCTCTGTTTCTTCTTTCGTCAGGCCGCCTTCCGGTCCAAACACAGCAAGAACCGACTGCCCCGGACTGCACGACTGCAGCACCTTTGCAAGGTTCGACATCTCGCCTGTTTTGGCTGATTCCTCGTAAGCGGCAATTTTATAATCATAAGACTCTGAATGTCTTAAAAGCTCTTTAAAACTTTGAGGCTCAGAAACATCGGGAATCACATTCCTGTACGATTGCTCTGAAGCTTCTTTCACGATCTTTCTCCAGCGGTCCGCTTTCTTGCCTGCTTTTTTTTCATCAAGCTTGACAACGGAACGGGCAGCATTAAAAGGGATAAACGAAGAAGCACCAAGCTCAGTGCCCTTTTGGAAAATCCACTCGAGCTTATCCCCTTTAGGCAGCCCGCTCGCAATCGTGACCTTCACAGGCAGTTCATTGTCCGCATCCTGCCATTCCAGGACAGAACATACAACCGCATCTTCGTGAAGCTCTGCGATTTCACACAGCGCAGAAAAACCGTCTGCTGTACAGCAGACAATTTCATTGCCGGGCTTCATACGCATGACACGGGAGATGTGATGAACATCGTCTCCCGTGATGGTTATTCTGGATGGACTATTTTCTTTTGTTTCCTCGATAAAATAACGCTGCACCGATGAGCACCTCTTATTTTTTTCTGGCGATAAAGGCCACCCAGTCTTCCATGACCACTGTTTCTTCAATCTCAAAACCGGCTTCGATCAGGCCATTTCTGACTTCTGCCTTTTTGTTTAGGATAATGCCTGAAGTAATGAATAATCCGTCCTGCTTCAGGATTTGATTGGCGTCACCTGCAAATCTCAGAATGACTTCAGCCAAAATATTCGCAACAACAACATCAACCGGCCCTTCGACACCGTTCAGGAGGTTGTTCTGTGTAACCGTGACTGTCTCATGCACTTTGTTGAGCTTTGTATTAAGCCGTGCCGCATCTACTGCAACCGGATCAAGATCCATTGCCTGTACATGTTTTGCCCCAAGCATTGCGGATGCAATGCTTAGAACGCCTGAACCGGTACCGACATCGACAACCGTGTCATTTTCTTTTACAGAGCGCTCAAGCGCCTGAATGCATAAAACGGTCGTCGGATGTGTTCCTGTGCCAAATGCCATTCCAGGATCAAGCTCAATGATGAGCTCATCCGAATGGACGGGAGTATAGGTTTCCCATGTTGGAACAATTGTGAACCGCTCTGAAATTTTGACAGGGTGGTAGTACTTCTTCCAGGCTGTAGCCCATTCTTCCTCATTCACTTCACTGATTGATATATCATTCTTCCCTAAATCAATATCATGAATAAGCAGATTGTTCACAGCTTCTTTAATTTCTTCCACCGTTTCCCCGAGAAAACTGTTTACGGGAAGATATGCTTTAATAATAACACCTTCATCAGGATAATCATCAGAATTGAGGTGGTAGATTTCTCCATACACACTTTCGCGCTCTTTTAACAGATCCATCTGATCTTCAATTACGACTCCGCTAGCTCCCGCCTCATGCAGGATATTGGAAATCGGCTCAACCGCTTCCTGTGTTGTATGAATACTTAACTCAGACCATTTCATTCTACCAGCTCCACTTCTGTTTATTCACCCTTGAAAGCACGTTTCACTTTATCAAAAAAACTTTCTTCATGCTCATCCGGTCTGCCGCCGCTCATTTCAGCAAATTCGCGCAGCAGTTCTTTTTGTTTTTCATTAATATTAGTAGGTGTAAGCACCCGGATAACAATGTGCTGATCTCCCTGGCCATAGCCGCGCACATTCGCGACGCCTTTGCCCTTCATGCGGAATTTGGTGCCCGTTTGTGTACCTGCAGGCACCTTCAGCTTCACTTTGCCGTGAAGGGTCGGAACCTCAATTTCATCTCCAAGAGCAGCCTGTGCAAATGTCAGAGGCATTTCGCAGTAGATGTCATCGCCGTTGCGTTCGAAAAACTCATGAGGCCTTACATTAAAGACAACATAAAGGTCTCCTGCTGGACCGCCGTTTACGCCTGGCTCACCCTGTCCGGATACTCTCAGCTGCTGGCCGTCATCAACACCGGCAGGAATCTTAACCGAGATTTTCTTGCGCTTCTGCACTTTTCCGGCTCCGCCGCATGTTGAACATTTGTGTTTGATTTGTTTGCCTGTCCCGCTGCAGTAATGACATACTCTGCGGTTGACAATTCTTCCAAATGGCGTGTTCTGTTCAACGTTCAGCTGGCCTGAACCGCTGCAGTGCGAACAGGTTTCAGGTTTTGTTCCGGGCTTGGCTCCGGATCCGTCACACGTGTCACATGTTTCTTCTCGCGGAATTTCGATGGTTGTTTCTTTGCCGAATACAGCTTCTTCAAAGGCAATCGTCATTGTATACTGCAGGTCTGCACCCTGTCTCGGCGCATTAGGGTCGCGTCTTCTTCCGCCTCCGAAAATAGAGCTGAAGATATCGTCAAAACCGCCGAATCCTCCGCCAAAGTCAGAACTGCCAAAGCCCTGATTTGGATCAGCATGGCCGAATTGATCGTATTGAGCCCGTTTTTGGTCGTCAGAAAGGACTTCGTATGCTTCTGTAATTTCTTTAAATTTATCTGAAGCGTCTGCTTCTTTGTTAATATCAGGATGATATTTTTTTGACAGCTTGCGGTACGCTTTTTTCATCTCATCCTTAGACGCGCTCTTACTTACTCCAAGCACTTCATAGTAATCACGCTTGCTCATAATTGCTCACTCCCGAATTCTCACATAAAGTAAATTGTATCACTCGATTTGGCATGATTGCAAGATAATGTTTGTATGGGCATTTCTGTACCTATACATTATTCTTGACGGCTGAAAGTGTCTTTGTAATTTGTCAGTTTCAGCATAAATTGATCACTCTGCAGTCATACCCGTCCCTTTCGCTCCAGTCACAAGATTACCGCGGGGGGTGCCTGGAGCCTCCTCGCTGCGCTTGCGGGGTCCCCAGTGCCCTCTTCATCCCGCAGGAGTCAAGTGCCTTCCGCTTCAGTCCGCTGGAGTTTTGGTGACATATGAAAAAACATAGCCATTTACAAATAGATCCATGATTAAAAAACTATCCTGCTTTTGGCAAATCTCCAATCGCATGTTCTTTCTTCATCAAAAAAAGCCAAAGTCAAGACAAGCCTGACTTTGACTTTCGGGATGGCGACACTTATTTCTTGTCGTCATTTACTTCTTCGTATTCTGCATCAACGACATTGTCGTCCTGGTTAGAAGCGCCTTGTGCACCTTCAGCACCCTGCTGCTGTTTTGCAGCTTCTTCGTACAGTTTCATTGACAGCTGCTGAACGATTTCCTGAAGCTCGTCTTTTTTCGCTTTGATTTCTTCAAGTTCGTTTTTCTCAATGGCTGCTTTTAAAGCGTCTTTTGCTTCATTTGCTTTAGCAACTTCCGCTTCGTCCACTTTGCCTTCAAGATCTTTCAGTGTCTTTTCTGTTGCGAAGACAAGCTGATCTGCTTCATTGCGAAGTTCTACTTCTTCTTTGCGCAATTTATCTGCTTCAGCATTTTCTTCTGCTTCTTTTACCATGCGTTCGATCTCGTCATCGCTCAGGCCTGTAGAAGACTTGATTGTGATCGCCTGCTCTTTATTTGTTCCAAGATCTTTTGCACGCACGTTTACGATACCGTTTTTATCAATATCGAATGATACTTCGATTTGAGGTACTCCGCGCGGTGCCGGCGGAATGTCAGTAAGCTGGAAACGGCCAAGCGTTTTGTTGTCTGCTGACATTGGACGCTCACCTTGAAGAACGTGAATGTCTACAGCTGTCTGGCTGTCTGCAGCTGTTGAGAACACTTGGGATTTGCTTGTTGGAATCGTCGTGTTGCGCTCGATTAATTTCGTGAACACGCCGCCCATTGTTTCAATTCCTAGTGAAAGCGGAGTTACGTCAAGAAGAACAACATCTTTAACGTCTCCAGTAATAACGCCGCCCTGAATTGCTGCTCCAAGCGCCACTACTTCATCAGGGTTAACGCCTTTTGACGGCTCCTGGCCAAGCTCTTTTTTGATTGCTTCCACAACGGCAGGAATACGCGTTGATCCGCCGACAAGGATAACTTTATCGATTTCTGATTTAGATAGACCTGCATCTTTAAGAGACTGGCGAACCGGTCCCATTGTTCTTTCAACAAGGTTTGAAGAAAGCTCTTCAAATTTAGCTCTTGATAATGTTACTTCCAGGTGAAGCGGTCCAGCTTCTCCAGCTGTAATGAATGGAAGTGAGATTTGTGTAGATGAAACGCCTGAAAGATCTTTTTTCGCTTTTTCAGCTGCATCTTTAAGACGCTGAAGAGCCATTTTGTCTTTAGAAAGATCAATGCCGTTTTCTTTTTTGAATTCAGCTGTAAGGTAGTCAATAATCACTTGGTCAAAGTCATCTCCGCCAAGACGGTTATCACCTGCAGTTGAGCGTACTTCAAATACTCCGTCGCCAAGTTCAAGAACAGAAACGTCAAATGTACCGCCGCCAAGGTCGTATACAAGAATCGTCTGATCCTGATCTGTTTTATCCAAACCATATGCAAGTGCTGCAGCAGTTGGTTCGTTGATGATGCGCTCTACTTCAAGACCAGCGATTTTACCTGCATCTTTAGTAGCCTGGCGCTCTGCATCATTGAAGTATGCAGGAACAGTAATAACGGCTTTCGTTACAGGCTCGCCAAGATAGTCTTCTGCATAAGCTTTCAGATGCTGAAGGATGATTGCAGAGATTTGCTGAGGCGTATTTTCTTTGCCCTCAACCTCTACTTTGTAGTCTGTACCCATGTGGCGTTTAATGGACATGATTGTGTTAGGGTTTGTGATCGACTGACGCTTCGCAACTTCCCCAACCTGACGCTCGCCATTTTTGAATGCAACGACTGAAGGAGTCGTGCGGTTGCCTTCTGCGTTTGGAATAACCTTAGGTTCGCCGCCTTCTAATACAGCGACACATGAGTTTGTAGTACCTAAATCGATGCCGATAATTTTCCCCATCGTAGAAAACCTCCTGATATGTAGTTTATTGATTCACTTTCACCATTGCTGGTCTGATGATGCGGTCTTTTAGCTTATACCCTTTTTGGAACTCTTCAATAACCGTTCCCGCTTCAAAATTCTCATCTTCCACCTGCATGACAGCCTGGTGAAGATGCGGGTCAAACGGCTGGCCTTCTGCCTGAATGGCTTCAGCGCCTTCGTTTTGAAGTGCCTGGATCAGCTGGCGGTATACCATATCCATGCCTTGCAGCAGAGACTGTGTTTTTTCGTCATCTGTATCTATTTTTAACGCTCTTTCAAAGTTATCAAGAGCTGGCAGAATGTCGGTAATGAGATTTTGAGAACGATACTTTTGAGCAGATTCCATATCAAGGCGGGCACGTCTTCTGAAGTTATCTAAATCCGCCTGAAGACGGTACATGCGGTTTTCTGTATCGCTGAGCTTTGCTTCAAGCTCCTCAATTTTAGCTTTCGCATCAGATAACTCGCCTGAATCCTGCTCCTGAGCTTCCTCCTGGCCGGCCTGAGCTTCAGCTGCCTCTTCTTCCTGGCTGATCACTGTTTCTTCTTGCCCGGCTGCCCCATTTTCTTTTAAGCTTTCTTTTGCTTCGTTAGTCAATTTCTTTCACCTCCCTTAAAGGATAAACATCATGGAAAGGAGCGGAAAACGGTTTTTCCGCTCTCTTACAATATGGACAATTGTTTTACGAGTGATACAAATTTGTCAGCGCCTTGGACATGTCTTTTGTCACTCTCTGCAGCAGGCTGATAACCCGCGAATATTCCATTCTCGTCGGGCCAAGCACGGCAATGCGGCCGATCTGCCTGTTGTCAACGGAGTAGGTTGCGGTGATCAGGCTGCAGTTTTCCATTGCGATATTTTCATTCTCTTTGCCGATTTTAATTGTTATGCCTGAATCGTTGGCATTTAAAATATTGTAAAGTTCCTGTTCCTGTTCAATCATCGTAAGCAGCGTTCTGACCCTTGAGATGTCATTGAATTCAGGCTGACTGAGCATGTTTGTCTTTCCGCCGAAATAGATCTTTTCATTGCTGTTCAGCGTAAACGTTCCAGTAAGCACCTTCATGACAGCGTCATAATTCTGGATATGATTTTTCAGGAGACTGACGATTTCTTTATAGATTTTGTCATGCAGCTCCACAATCGGCACATTAAAGAGCCTCTCATTTAAAATATTGACCATCTTCTCAATATCCTGGGGAGCTATGCTTTTGGGAAACGAAATCGTTCTGTTCTCTACATGTCCGGTATTTGTCACGATAATGGCAACAGCCGTATCGTCATTGATTGGAACGATCTGAATGCGCTTGAGCCGGTTTTCGTTCACCTTTGGACCGAGAATAATCGATGTATAGTTTGTCAGATCCGATAAGATCTGCGCAGATTTCTGAACGACTTTTTCAAGTTCAAATATACGTTCTGCAAACACAGATTTAATTGTGACAACATCCATATTCGATAGCTTCTGCGGTGCAAGAAGGTTGTCGACATAGTAGCGGTACCCCTTTTCAGAAGGAACTCTTCCAGAGGAACTATGTGTTTTCTCAATAAACCCCATATCCTCAAGATCGGCCATCTCATTGCGGATGGTAGCCGAACTGAACGTGATCGAATCCTTCTTGGACAAGGTCCTTGAGCCTACAGGCTGTGCAGACTGAATAAAATCATCCACAATGACCTGAAGGATTAAAAGCTGACGATCTGTTAGCATTATCATCACCTCTGTTAGCACTCTGTATGTGTGAGTGCTAAATCTATAATAAAAAGTATCAAATCACTCGTGAAATGTCAATTATTTAGACGAAATTCTCATGCCAGATCAGGCAAAAATACAAAGAGGAAGAAAAGGACTGATTACTGTCCGTCCTTTTCAGGAATAACCCCTAAAAACGCCTGGAATACTTCGTTTCCAAGAAGCTTGCCCTTGTGTGTGAGCGAGAGGAAGTCTCCCTTTTCTTCAATCAGCCCATTGGCCATCTGTTCCTTTACCTGCTGTCCAAAAACCTGCTCCATGCGCATGCCGAATTTTTCATAAAACCTGGCACGGCTCACTCCAGCGGATTTTCTCAGCCCAAGAAACATTTCTTCTTCCATTGCTTCCGCTTTAGACACGATGTGCTCACTCGTATATGGAAGTCCTTCGTCTTCAACTAAAGTCATGTATTTTTTCAGCGGGCCGGCATTGGCACGGCGCACTCCGCCTCCATAGCTATGGGCGCCTGCGCCGATTCCGAAATACTCTTCATTGTTCCAGTACGTCAGATTATGCATGCTTTCATAACCGGGTTTTGCAAAATTGCTGATTTCATATTGTGTGAAACCGTGCTTTTCCATCTCTTCCATTAGCAACTCATACATGGCTGCCTCTTCTTCCTGAGGAGGAAGGTGAAGTTTTCCTTTGGACATTAAATTATAGAAAACGGTTTTAGGCTCCACGATCAGCGAATAGGACGAATAGTGCTGAACATCAAGACTGAACGCCGTGTGAAGGGTTTCTTTAAAATCATCCATCGTCTGCCCGGGCAATCCATACATTAAGTCAATGCTGATATTGTCAAAGCCCACTTTTTCTGCAAGGCCAATTGTTTTCATCACATCTTCAGACCTGTGGCTGCGGCCTATTTTTTCAAGCAGCCTGTCATTAAACGTCTGCACGCCAAAGCTCAGTCTGTTTACTCCAAGTTCTTTCATGATTTTCAGTTTTTCCAAGGAGACTTCACCGGGATTTGCTTCTGCAGCATATTCATGAAGACCTCCAACCGGAAATTCTTCAGCAATGGACGTAAGCAGCTTCTCCATCTGAAACTCATTCAGGGCTGTCGGTGTGCCGCCGCCTATAAAGATGGTTTTAAGTCGGTCTGCCGGTGTTTTTTTTACTGTGTTTTTCATTTCCTTGTGCATGCTGTCCAAATACTCGTCTACAGGCTGATTTTTTAAAAAGACTTTATTAAAATCGCAGTAGTGACAGATTTGTTCGCAGAATGGAATATGAAAATATGCTGCCTGAACCATATTTCTCACCTTCTAATAAAGAAGCCGCAGTACACGACTGCGGCAGTAGTTTTTTCTTACAATATCACAGATTTCCGGGGACTCAAAATCATTTGATTAGTTGTCATCCATTTTGAGGACCGCCATGAAGGCTTCCTGCGGAACTTCAACAGAACCAACCGTTTTCATCCGCTTTTTACCTTCTTTTTGCTTCTCAAGAAGCTTGCGCTTACGTGAGATATCCCCTCCGTAGCACTTGGCAAGAACGTTTTTACGCATCGCTTTAATCGTCGAGCGCGCCACAACCTTCTGTCCAATTGCCGCCTGAATCGGAACTTCAAACTGCTGGCGGGGGATCAGTTCTTTCAGTTTTTCAACAATGATCTTCCCGCGGTCATAGGCCGAATCATTATGCACAATGAAAGACAGGGCATCAATTTTTTCGTTATTCAGCAGAATATCCATTTTCACAAGTTTGGATGCTTTGTATCCAATCAGCTCGTAATCGAAAGAGGCATATCCTTTTGTATTGGATTTAAGCTGGTCAAAGAAGTCATAGACAATCTCTGAAAGCGGCAGCTCATAAATAATGCTGACACGGTTCTCATCAAGATACTGCATGTCAATGAAATTGCCGCGCTTAATCTGGCAAAGCTCCATAACCGCTCCAACGTAATCGTTCGGCACCATAACGGTTGCTTTTACATACGGTTCCTCGATCCGGTCAATCTTCTGCGGATCTGGCAGGTTTGACGGATTGTCAACACGGACATCAGATCCGTCTGTCAGAAAAACATTATAAATAACACTCGGTGCAGTTGTGATCAGGTCAATTTTAAATTCGCGTTCGATTCGCTCCTGGATAATCTCCATATGAAGAAGGCCAAGGAATCCACAGCGGAAGCCGAAACCAAGTGCCTGTGACGTTTCCGGCTCAAATTGCAGAGCAGAATCGTTCAGCTCAAGCTTTTCAAGTGCTTCGCGAAGGTCATTGTATTTTGCTGTATCAATCGGGTAAAGTCCGCAGTATACCATCGGGTTCAACTTACGGTAGCCCGGAAGCGCCTCAGTGGCACTGTTTTTTGCATCCGTAATGGTATCACCGACACGTGTGTCTCCCACGTTTTTAATCGCAGCAGTTAAAAACCCTACGTCTCCGACATTAAGCTCATCCATGAGTACAGGTTTTGGCGTAAACACACCAACTTCCGTCACTTCAAACTCTTTGCCTGTTGCCATCATTTTAATCTTCTGGCCGACTTTAACGGTTCCCTCAACGACACGGATATAGGCTACAACTCCGCGGTATGCATCATAAAGCGAGTCAAAGATCAGCGCTTTAAGAGGAGCTTCAGGATCCCCTGTTGGTGCCGGAACCTTCTCCACAACCTGCTCCAGAATTTCTTCAATACCGATGCCAGCTTTAGCTGAAGCAAGAACAGCCTCTGAGGCGTCAAGTCCAATCACATCTTCAATCTCCTGACGCACACGCTCAGGGTCTGCGCTCGGCAGATCAATCTTATTGATAATCGGCAAAATCTCAAGATCATTGTCAAGCGCCAAATAAACGTTTGCCAGCGTCTGAGCTTCAATACCCTGGGCTGCATCTACAACAAGAACCGCACCTTCGCACGCAGCAAGGCTTCGGGATACCTCGTATGTAAAGTCAACATGTCCCGGGGTATCGATCAAATGGAAGATGTACTCTTCCCCGTCTTTTGCTTTATATCGCAGCTGAACAGCATTAAGTTTGATCGTAATGCCGCGTTCCCGCTCAAGGTCCATTGAGTCAAGAAGCTGATTTTTCATTTCTCTCTGAGTCAAAGCAGACGTCTTCTCAAGAATCCGGTCGGCTAGCGTTGACTTCCCATGGTCAATATGAGCAATGATTGAGAAGTTGCGGATCTTGGACTGCCTCTTTAATTTATCGTCTTTATTCATCATAATCGTTCTATCACTCCTACTAAACTGGCCAATGCACTAACTTTGATTATAACAATAGGGGGGGGAACATTCAACACCGAAAAGCGGAGGGGCCCGTTTAGACCTGGCAGGCAGATAAGAAATCACCGGAAAAGGCCGGGTTTGCCTTTTTCGGGGATTTTGTTCTGACAGAAGGTCTGGGCACCGGAGCTGGACATCACCGAAAAGCGGAATCGCAACAATTTGTATCTGGATTATGCCCTACAACTTACTTCTTCTTCTCTGAAGGGCACATTCTTGCCTTGTCTTCTCCCTTCAGTTCACTTCCTCTTCTCTGAAGGGCACATTCCTGCCTGGTTTTCGACCTTCAGCTTACTTCCTCTTCTCTGAAGGGCACATTCCTGCCTGGTTTTCGACCTTCAGCTTACTTCCTTTTCCCTGAAGGGCACATTCCTGCCTGGTTTTCGACCTTCAGCTTACTTCCTTTTCCCTGAAGGGCACATTCGTCCCCGGTTTTCGCCCTTCAGCGATCATCAAGCATCTTAAGGGCTCAATACACTTTTCACTTCTGCCCTTCATAATCCCCAAACAAAAAAAGGAAAGCAGCTGCCCGCTTCCCTCCATCTTATGCAGTATCCCCCTTATTGAAACAGGCTTTCAACCATGCCTGCCAAAAAGCTGATCAGGCCTGTAATGACAGCACTCGCAAACGAGGCAAATGTCTTTCCCAGCTGGGAAAAGAAGTTGAATGCTTCCATGTCTTCGAGCTTTTGCTGCTTTTCTTCAAGGTTGTGTGTGTTTCCGAGGACAGAAGCTTCGAGTTCGCCTGATGCATCATTTTTCACCTCAAAAGCGCTGCTTAACTTCGGGTCTTCATAGCCTTTCATTTTGACGAGGCCGTGGTTTGCCTGCTGCATGCCGAACAGGACCCCAAAAAGAAGAACCGAGCATAGGACAAAGCACTTCAGCATGAATTTTATCATCGTACGTCCCTCTAATCTGTTTGCTTATTTTTTCTCAGCGGCAGGCGCTGCATTTACTTTTTCAGCCTGCCAGTAATAATCTGCAAAAATGTCTGCCACCGCATCCGCTGTTCTGTTCAGTTCTTCAAGGTTATTATCGATTCCGCCAAATTCGATGAGCATGGCGTTTTGTGAAAGATCCTGATTATAGAGACTGTTTGACCCCTGAGATTTTTTTACAAGTACACCGCGACTGAGTCCCGGATACTTGCTTTCAATCAGCTTGTGCAGGTCTGTTGCAAGCTTTGCATTTTTATCATAAAGTGGATTTTTCCCCCCAATAATGAAGGCCACTCTTGCATATTTTTTGCCTCCGATAGTGGTAGTTGTTAAATCATATCGCATTGAATCCCTGTGAATATCAATGACATATTGAATCTCCTTGTTTGAAGCCATCGCGGTTTCGACCGTCGGCCTGGACATCGTATAGGCTTTTCCGAAGGACCATCCTTTTTCATTCAGCTTTTTCATAAAATTGGTTTTATCAACATTCGTGCCGATTCCATTGTTCTGAAGTGCTTTTCCAAGCCGTTCTCCTACAAGGGTTACGTTAGCTTCTGAATGATAGGCGCTGCTAGGCGCCTTCACATTTTTCAGCATAGGCAGATAGGATTCTGTTGTATGGGTGTGATAAATATAGACAACTTTCCGGTCACCTGTCGTTTCGACTGGAGGGGTTTTTGCCTGGTCAGGTTCTTCACCTGCTCCTTCCAAGTCAGCTATTGAAGCCTCCCTCTCTTCAAGCAGCACTTCTGTTGGAGGAGGAGATTCAATCGGCATGGTTGTATAGTCGGTTCCTTCACCGGCTACTAAAATTTCACTGTCAAAAAGAGTGAAACCGGGCAGCTCTCTTCCGAGAAGACTCCGGGGGTCATCCGGATTGATGCTTGTTGCTGCTTTAAAAAACAGGGAGGACACGCTTGGAAGCTTCGTTTCTTTAGGAAGATCCTTTATGAAATAACGGTTTTCAAAACCAAGCAGGTGAATGAATGCCTGTCCGTTAATATTGCTTGTCAGTTCGTTAATTGATTTTGAAGTAATCCTGTATTCAGGCTTGAGCGAGGTCAGTGCGCCTGAGAGCAAAAACACGAGCATAAACAAAGTAAAGCCTAGTGCGAATCCTTTTTTCAAGCTTGTCCCGTTTAGAGTGACGACAATACCGCGAGTTTGACGAAAGTGCTTCATCTTTCTTTTTCCTCCTTAAAGCCTGCCTGCTAAACTATATGCAGCAGAAGGAGAAAATAGACTGTTTTTCAATGGGTATATGATCTTGCGTTTCCTTTGTCCACTTGCTGGTGAAGTGCTTCGTTCAAGCCGTTGGCAACGACGGTCGCCATGTCTTCAATAAAGGTATCAACTTCTTTCGGTGTTACCATCAGATTATGCCCGAGCGGAGAGAGCACCTCATGGATAAGCCTTCTTTTCTCTTCATCTTCAAGCGTGCCGATCACTCCGAGAAACTGCTGTCTGTGTTCATCCGACGGCAAATCTTCATCTGTAAGAACTTTCTTTTTGCCGAACGTCATTCCTGCAGGTGTCAATGCTTTTGAAGGTTTGTCCCCTTCTCTCATTTCTCTGCCGAAATGCTTTAAAATAAAATCGATGGTATCGCTTGTAATGGATACGGCATCTACGACCGTTGGAATGCCGAGGGCAATGACCGGTATGCCAAGAGTATCCATGCTGAGTTCCTTGCGTTTGTTTCCTACACCGGAACCCGGATGGATGCCCGTGTCTGATATTTGTATGGTCGTGTTCACACGTTCAATCGAGCGCGCCGCAAGAGCATCGATGGCAATGACAAAATCAGGCTTGCTTTTATCAATGATGCCTGTAATGATGTCACTAGTTTCAATGCCTGTAATCCCCATAACTCCGGGGGATATGGCGCTGACCGGCCTGAACCCTTCCTGAACATTTTCAGGCTGCAGTTTAAACAGATGCCGGGTCACCAGGAGATTTTCCACAACCTGCGGTCCAAGCGAATCAGGCGTCACATTCCAGTTTCCAAGCCCGACAACAAGACAGCTTGCGTCTTTGGATATGTTCAGCCCCTCCATAAACTGGCTGAACTCTTTTGCAAAGACATCAACAACCTGATCCTGGAGGGCTGTGTCTTTCTGGCGTATGCCCTGAACTTCAAGCGTCAGATAATTGCCTGGTTTTTTGCCGGTCAGCTCTGCTCCCTGTTCTGTTATTTGAAGAGATGTGATTTTGATGCCGTTCTCATCCCTCTCTTTAACTATGACACCTTCTATTTCGGGAGATTTCGCCTTCTGTTCGGGAGTTCTGGACTCATCTGCCATCCCCTTCGCTTCAATGGCTAAATCTGTCCGGACTGAATACTTGCTTAGATCCAATGATTCTTTCACGTGTTTTCCTCCTGGCAAATTAGATTTATTCCTTATTTTTACCGGTTTTGGACCGTTTCATTCCAGGCGGAAAACAGCTGCGAGATTTTCCTTTACAATTATATTGCATTCTATATGCCCGTTTGATAAAATATCACTTGTTCTTATTGTTGATGAAAATATCGAGTATAATAGATCTCGAATGCTTTTTAGGAGGTGAAACGAATGCCAAACATCAAATCTGCGATCAAACGCACAAAAACGAACGCTGAGCGCAATGCACACAACGCTACAATCAAATCTGCTATGCGTACTGCTATCAAAAGAGTAGAAGCTCTTATTGTTAACAACGATGCTGACAATGCTAAAGCTGCACTATCTGTAGCTGCTAAAAGAATTGACAAAGCTGCTCAAAGTGGACTTATCCACAAAAACGCTGCTGCTCGTTACAAATCTCGTTTAACGAAATCTGTAAACGGTCTTTCAGCATAATGCAAAAAAAATCCTCTTCACGGGAAGAGGATTTTTTTTATGCATTTTTCCTGTTAAATAGCTTCAGAAGAAACAGTTCAATGGTCAGTTTCTTATCCATCTTTCCCGTTTTCATGACATAATCAGCTTCTGCCAGCTCATTCATGATGGCTGTAAGCTCGCTGCTTTGAAACAGCTGTGCCTGCCCCAGAGCAAGCTTGACTCTGAAAGGATGCACTTTGAGGTTTCCTGCTATCTGCTGCTGTCCGTACCCGAGTGCAGCAAGCTCTTTCGCCTGCAGGAGGAGCCTGAACTGATTGATTAGAAGGGACAGAATTTTGATCGGTTCTTCGTTTGCTTTCAGCAGGTCATAAAAGATCTGCATCGCTTTTGCCCGGTCTTTGCGGACGACCTTTTCAATAAGTTCAAAAATATTCTGCTCAAGTGTTCTTGCCACTAAAGACGATACCGTGTCCGCTGTAATGGTTCCGCCTTCACCTGTATATGTACTCAGTTTTGAAAGCTCCTGCGAGATGGCCATAAGATTTCCGGCAGTCAGCATATAGAGCATGTCCCGGGCCTCGTTTTGCAGAGTGATGCCATGCGTTTCCGCCAGTTCATTCATCCATTTTTTCGTATCGCCTTCTGAAAATCCGTTCATTTCCACCGTTTCAGCAGTTTTTTTCAGGGATTTTGTGATTTTTTTCCGTTCATCAAGCTTTTCATACGGAGCTGCAATCACAAGAATGGTATAAGGGGCAGGGGAGTTTACGTACTCCTCAAGTTTTTCAATGCGGTGCTCAAGCTTTTCCTTCTTTTTCTCACTAGTTAAAAACGCCGGGTTTTTTAAAATAACCACTCTCCGCTCACCGAGAAACGGAAGCGTTTCAGCATCTTCTATTGCAGCTTCAAGCAGCGTTTCCGACAAATCGTACTGCGCAAGATTAAAATCCATTTCGGACGGTTCCAGTGCAGCATCTATGATCAGCTGAAGGGTTTCCTGAAGGAGATAGGATTCCTTGCCCAGCAGAAGATATACAGGCTTAAGCTTTTTATTTTTCAGGTCTTTCCAGACATTTACTACCATGTAATCACCCAGTTTCCATCATGCTTCTCTCATCGTATAGGTCCTTTGCTTTTTTTTCAAGAGGAAAAGCCAAATGGAACAGGGAACCTGATGACAAGTCCCCTGATTTATATAAACGCCGCCGCATATGACCCGGGTTCCACATACTGGCTGGCGATCGATCTGATTTCTTATAGTGTCCTCTTGCCCCCATCTTTCTATAGGTGTAAAGTGTTGACAAATGGCCGATTGGAAAATGATAGATTTTTTGGCGGATTTGACTTATACTATAAGGCATAATAGGAGGGGTAAATTGTGAATGAATTTGAAAAGAATGTTCAAAGTAAACGCAACGACGCTGTAGACTCTGGAGTGGGATTTGTTGTATCATTTGGTTTTTTCGCCACGATCTTCATCATGGCAACTGTTATTAAGTTAATCGGTTCATGACAACCCTTACATAGAGGCTGCCGGGCAGTCTCTTTTTCATTTTTCCTTTCCTGATACGCTATCGTATGGAGGGTGGATAGAAAATGTTCCATTGTCCCCCTTAAATTTATAAGCAATTGACCCATCCCGGTCCGTGCGGTATGTTTTGGTCCCATTTTGCTCAAGGAGTTTCAGCACATCCGGATGGGGATGATTGTATCTGTTCTTCCTTCCGGCCGAAATCAGGGCGATCTTGGGCTGCAGCTGCTGAAGAAAAGGAACAGAAGTGGAGCCTTTACTTCCGTGATGGCCAATTTTCAGCACATCCGCCCGTAATCCCCTGTAGGCTTCAAGGATCCGCTTCTCCCCGTCATGTTCAAGATCACCGGTAAAAATCCACTTCAGACCACCTATTTCCGCGTACAGAACAAGCGAATCATCGTTTTCACTGTCTGTAATCTCTGCAGGTGATAATACTTTCCACTTGAAGTATTTGTCATCCATAACATCTCCGCTTCCAAGAGCGGTTATTTTTATGCCTTTTGCCAAAGCTTCCTCCACAATTTCTTTTTCAAAGTCCCCTCTTATAAATCCTTTTGGAACGACGATTTCCTTTACCTCTACTTCCCGCAGCAGTTTCAGCGCTTCCCCTGCATGGTCCGCATCCCCATGAGTCAAAATCAGCTTATCAAGCGTCTTTTTACCTTTAGATTTTAAAAACGGCACCAGCGTATCCTCGGCTATGGAGTAGGACGACCGTTTTTCCTGCCAGGCTTCCCTGCTGAACGAGAGAATGCCTCCGGTATCAATCAGATAGGTTCCCTGATTATAAGGCGCAGACACGTATATGGAATCACCCTGACCGACATCCAGAATGACAACCTCTCCTTCTGCCTGGAAGTGTGCAGATTGATGCTGAAGGAAGAGAAGCAGAAAAACGGCTGCCGCCGCCCCTTTCAGCCTGCTGAAAAGGAAGTGCTTTTCAAATGCCACAGCTGCAAAGCAAAACAGGACCGTGTAAAGAGAAAGCACCAGCCATGATGGCTTCCCGAATACAAGCATAAAAGAATATCTGCTGCCTGCAAGCAGCGCAGCATCATTGCTGATGGCAATGACGGCATCAGTCACTCCAATCAGCACGGTTCCTGCAGAAGGAACAGCTGCCTTTAAAAGAAAAGAGCCCAGGCAAAGAGGAAGAACGACCGCTGAATAAAATGGCACAAACAGCAGATTCACAAGCACACTTACTGCTGACACCTGATAAAAGCTTTGCAGGATGATTGGAAGTGAGGAAGCCTGCGCAATCACTGATACAGCTGTGAGCTGATGCAGACGGCTTGAAAATGAGGAAATGATTTTAACGGATAAAAGAAGGGCAAGACTGACTGCGAAGGACAGCTGAAAACCGATGTTAAATAAATAATAGGGATCTGCGGCAAGCATCACAATACATGTAATGGAAATCGCATCTGCAGCTGTGAGCTTTATTCTCAGCTGTTTAACGGCGAGATAGATCATGCTCATGCCGGCAGCTCTCAGGACAGACGGAGCCCCGCCTGCAAGCAGGCTGTATACGGGAAGCAGCAAAAGAAGAATACGGGCAGCCCATTCATGGGTCACACCTGAGCGTATGAGAATGAAGTAAATGCAGGAAACAAGAATGCTGACATGCAGTCCTGAAATCGCCAGCAAATGGATGATGCCCAAATCGCGGTATGCTTTGTTGATCTCATCTGGAATATACTCCCTGTATCCAAAAAGCAGAGCCGCAGCAATGCCTCTTGACTGGGGAGAAAATTCCTCGGCAGCAAACTGAATTCCCTTTGCTCTGTACTCAGCCAGCTTTTCGAAAAAAGAGGAAGCCCCGCCGCTGCAGTCTTTGATCGAATCAGGGGTCATAACCCAATGGATTCTGCTGTTTTTCAAGTAATCATGATAGTCAAACGCATTAGGGACAGTCGCTTTTAATGGATGCGTCAGATGGCCGTTAAATGTGCAGGAGGTGCCTGCTTCAATCTGTTTGGACAGGTTCATAAGTTCCCCTTCAGACTGAACGAAATAAACGGCAGACAGCTTTTCCCCATGGGCATGAATTACGCCTTTCATCTGATTTCCGTCAAACTCAGGCGGCTCTGAAAAGGATGCGCGGAGAACTGTTCTGCCTTCTGTGAATTGTGAAACATTTCGATTGTCGGTTTGGGTGAAATGAATGGTAAAGAAGATAAACGTGAGAAGTGTAAGAACGAAGAGGGTCTTTTTTTTACGAAAGAGTAGGCAGGAAAAGAAGAAAAACACCAATATGAGCATTTGGGGATGATCAGGAGATTTTGCAGCAGCAACACCTAAACCGGATGCTGCCGCAAAATAGATAAGCCTTCCCTGATAGCTTATTTTAGAAATCTGCAAGATATTCACCTTTTAAAAAGCTTGTCTGCTTTTTTTATGAGCATGTCGCGCGCATCCGAATCTTCCGCACTTACATGCCTGAGAAGTTCTT
Organism: Metabacillus sp. cB07; assembly: GCF_016839225.1. NCBI lineage: Bacteria > Bacillati > Bacillota > Bacilli > Caryophanales > Bacillaceae > Metabacillus > Metabacillus sp. cB07. The sequence continues at coordinate 2,874,584 of NZ_CP069296.1, forward strand.
CTACGAACTCTCTTTGCTCCGCTTCAAGTGAATCCGTCTCGCCTTCCACCTGCTCTACTGCAACTCCCGCCTGTTCAAATAATTCGATCGCATAAGGATGATTCCTATAGCTTTTTGCATAATAGACTTTCTTTATGCCGCTTTGAATGAGAGCTTTGCAGCACTGCAGGCAGGGAAAGTGGGTCACGTATATTTCCGCTCCCGCCGCCGGAACGCCGAATTTTGCACATTGAAGCAGCGCATTCATTTCAGCGTGGATAGTTCTTACACAATGGTTGTCGATGACGTAGCAGCCTTCATCTATGCAGTGCACCCCTCCGGCAATGGAGCCGTTGTAGCCGCCTGCTATAATCCTCTTGTCTCTTACAATGGTCGCTCCTACTGCAAGCCGCGTGCACGTGCTTCTTAATGCGAGCAAGTGGCTCTGGGCCATAAAATACTGATTCCAGGAAATTCTGTTCATATTATCCCCCATTTGTAAAAGTGCATGATCTTCTTCTAGTGTACTGATAGTTCTAAAACGCAGTCAATTCATTTTACTGAAATACTGTCTTTCACTTTTTCAAACGACTTTTCTCCGATCCCTGAAACATTCATAAGATCTTCAACGGCTTTAAAACCGCCTGCTTCCTCCCTGTAGGCAATAATGGCCTCTGCTTTTGCCGGGCCTATCCCTGTAAGGGTCTGCAGTTCCTCAGATGACGCCTTATTCAGGTTTACCACTTTATCTCCTCCCGCGCCAGAAGCATGTGCCCCTGCAGGCTGCTGAGTGAGTTCATTCGGGACTTCTCCAATCTTCGGAACCTGGACCACCATACCGTCTTCAAGCAGTGCTGCAAGGTTAATCTGTGCAGCATCCGCGTGTTCAGTAAGTCCCCCGGCAGCATCAATGACATGATGGTATCTTTCTCCAGGCTTCATCTCATAAACGCCGGGCGCTTTCACTTCACCCTTCACGTCCACAATGAGCTCCTCCGGCTGACTTTCCGCACTTTGATCGGTCGTGGTTTCTGCAGGCTCGGATTCCATTAATACAGCCTCTTCATCAAGCAAATCTGCCTTCCCGCCCCCTGAATCTTGCTCCTGAGATTGATAAATAAGCAGAAAAGCAGCTGCAGCGGCAATCAGAACAGCGATTTTATATTTTTTAAGTAATTTCATTTTCAGCTCCTTAGTTGTATTCATAAATGGGAAACAGATTTCATAAAGTGTAGGAGTAAGTATGATAAAAGGAGGGGATGACACATTGAACGCAGGTTTTATTGGAACAGGCAATATGGGGAAGATTCTGATTGAAGCGTTTATTGAATCTCATGCACTTAAGCCCTCAGACATTCATATTACAAACCGGACCTTTGAAAAAGCGGCAAACCTGAGAAAAGAGCATCCTAAACTGAACCTGTATTTAACGCCCGAAGAAATTGCTCGGCAAGCTGAGCTTATTTTTATATGCGTCAAGCCGCTTGATATTCACCCCCTGCTGCTGAAATTGTCACCCTATCTCCGGCATGATCAATGCATTATTTCCATTACTAGCCCAATCAGTGTCGAGCAGCTGCAGTCGGTTGTCAGCTGTCAGGTTGCCCGTGTGATACCGAGTATTACAAACCGGGCATTGTCAGGCGTTTCACTGCTGACATTCGGAAGATGCAGCGGGGATATGCGAAAGAAAATTGAAGAGCTCTTCCAGACCATCTCTCACCCCTTTACAATTGAAGATCAAATTACACGTGTCTCCTCGGATATTGTAAGCTGCGGGCCGGCATTCTTCAGTTATCTGCTTCAGAGGTTCATTGATGCAGCTGTCAGGGAAACAGACATCACAAAAAATCAGGCGGTCCAGCTTACCAGTGAAATGGTCGTCGGTCTCGGGAAGTTGCTTGAAAGCGAGAGGTATACACTGCCAACCCTTCAGGAGAAGGTGTGTGTAAAAGGCGGTGTTACGGGAGAGGGAATCAGTGTGATGGAATCTGAACTGGGCGATGTCTTTGAACACCTGTTTCAGAGGACCCATAAAAAATTTGATCAGGATCTGAGAGAAGTGGGAGAACAGTTCGGGAGATATGAGTGACTATACTAATCATTCTTCAAGCAGCCTTCTATTCCTTCTCCATACGAAAAAAAACCATCAAAAAAAATGATGGTTTTTTAGTGTTAACCCAGTAATCCGTTCTTTCGTGCTGTAAAAAAGATTCTCTCGGATTCTTCGTCAGGCTGATCCTCCGAAAAATCCGCACTTATCTCAAGCAGTTCCAGCCCTGCAGCCGCAATCATATCTTTATAGCAGTCAATGGAGTAGGTTCTTTGCATATGGAATTCATCGAAACGCTCATAAAAAGAATCACGCTTCACAAAAAAGGATAAATCGTGCTCGATGCTGCCGGGCTCATCGCCCAGGAAGCTGTTCCAAATAAAGCTTACGTCCTCATCATTTCCTGCAAAAGTTGCGCCATTAAAGATTTCATGAATTTTATATAATGAGTGCACATCAAAAATAAGCAGACCGCCTTCAGCCAGCTGGTCAAAGGATGCTTTGAAGGTACTTTGGACATCTTCTTTTGACTGCAGATAATTCAGGGAATCACAGCAAATAAAAACACCGTCAAATGATTGATTAAGATCGCTTTTTTCCCGCATATCATGCTGAAGATACTGGATGCTGAGACCAAGTTCGGCTGTCTTCTGATAAGCGACTGAAAGCATTTCTTCACTGATGTCCATGCCGGTAACAGCGTATCCCTTTTGCTTCAGCCTGATGGATATTTCCCCTGTACCGCAGCCTAAATCAAGGATGCGGCTGCCTCCGTTTCCAAATCTCTTCATTCTTTCATGAAGAAAATCCGTCCACTGTCCATACGGGACGTCTTTCATCAGCTCATCGTAAATTTCTGCGAACCCTTTATAAATCATGGAGTGAGAACATTCTCCAGATTCTCATGCGGAGCATCTCCCCATAGCTTTTCAAGCTTATAGTAACCCCGCTCTTCTTTATGGAAAACATGAGCGACAACATCTCCCATATCAATCAGGACCCAGCGTGCTTCATCGAAGCCTTCCAGACGTTTCACGTTAATCCCTTTTTCGCCTGCCTGATCTTTCATCTCTCTTGCGATTGCCTGAACCTGTTTGTCTGAATTCCCGTGACAAATCAGAAAGTAATCCGCAATTAATGAGATTCCTTCCATTTTAAGGGCAACAATATCTTCCCCTCTTTTGTCATCTGCTGCTTTTGCCATGATTTCCAATGTTTCTTTACCAGTCAATAGCTTGTTCCTCCTTTTTCTTCAAACACCAAATAATTATATGATTGCAGAGTCTGCGGATAAATGGGCTGATTTTTTTTCAGCAAAAACAGGATCGTATTTTTCATCGATGCCATCAGCGCCTGATTCAAATCGGTTTCAGCGATTTTGCGCACTTCCTCGGCACCGGGAAAAATTCTTCCGGGCTCGATGTAATCTGCCACATAAATGATTTTATCAAGCAGGGTCATGTTTTCTCTGCCTGAGGTATGGTAACGGATTGCATCAAGGATTTCTGCGTCCTCTATCCCCGCTTCCTTTTTCACAAGGTACGCCCCGACAGGAGCATGCCACAGCTCAGGACTGTGAATCAGCAGATCAGGGGCCATCTTCTGCTCCGTGATGATCTGCTTCATTTCTTCCTTGCTGCGGAACTTTGCATAATCGTGAAAAATAGCAGCTGTTTCTGCTTTTTTGAGGTCTCCCCCGTATCTGTCAGCGAGCTCGATCGCCGTTTCCATCACGCCGATTGTATGAACGTATCTGTGTTCTGTCAATTGTTCTTTTACAATAGCAAGTGCCTGATCACGATTCATATAAATGATTCTCCTCTATATATCCTATCACTTCTTGAGGCAGCAGAAAATCCGCTGACTGCTGCTGCCTGAACCGTTCCCTGATCATTGTGGAAGAAATCTCAATAATCGGAGCAGTGACTTCACAGACAGGATAGTCTGTCTCTGTTTGATAACCTTCCCGTTTCACCCCGACAAATTGAACAAGTTCAGTAAGCATGTCTATATTATGCCACTTCGGCAAATATTCGATCATATCCGCGCCAATGATAAAATAAAACGAGCAGTCAGGGTATTGTTCCTTCAAAAGAACGACCGTGTCATACGTATAAGAAGGCCCGACCCGCTCAAACTCAATACTCTGAACCTTAAATTCCGGCTTCTTTTCTGTACACAGCCTGAGCATATGCATGCGGTGAAGGCTGTCTGAAATTTCTTCTGAGTCTTTATGGGGAGGGTTCTGGTTCGGCATGAACCAGATTTCGTGAAGGTGAAGAGCACTTAGAACTTCATTTGCCATAATTAAATGTCCAAAATGAGGAGGATCGAATGTCCCTCCAAATATCCCAATCTTCTTCATCCTTCAGCCTCCTTGTTATCTGGGCAGCTTCAGCTGCTTGTTCTCTCTGGACTCTTTGTAAAGAACAATCGTATTGCCGATTACCTGCACAAGTTCAGCTCTTGCGCCTTTTGAAAGGGCTGCTGCAACTGTATCTCTGTCTTCTTCGCAGTTTTGCAGCACACTTACTTTTATTAATTCTCTCGCTTCAAGCACATCTGCGATTTGCTGAATCATATTGTCATTGACCCCGCCTTTTCCTACTTGAAAAATCGGGTTCAAATGGTGAGCTTCTGAACGCAAAAAGCGTTTTTGTTTTCCTGTTAACATGAATTTCCTCCTAATTGTGCAAATACGAGCTTACTCATTCTTGCAGTATCCGGTTTTTCACCGGTCCATATTTCAAATGAAAGGGCCGCTTGATAAACAAACATGCCAACCCCGTTCAGGATTCTAGCACCTGCTTTTTCCGCTTCTGTCAGAAAAGCGGTTTTTACCGGATTGTACACGATGTCGCTTACAATCGTCCCTCTTCGGATATTGCTTGCCGCAAAGGGCTTTTCTGTTTCATTTGGATGCATGCCGATGGCCGTTGTCTGGATGATGACATCATAATCAGATAAAAGAGATTCCGCCTCGCTTAATGAAAAGACGTTTCCATCGACCTTATGCGGACACTCCTCCATAAGCATGCGAGCTTTTTCAGGCGTCCGGTTGGCAAGATCAATGGCTGATGCGCCCTCTGATGCGAGTGTGTAAAAAATGGCCCTGGCAGCCCCTCCAGCACCGATAATCAAATACCTCTGCTCATGCAGTGGCTTTTCCATCAGCTGCTTCAGTGATGCCAAATATCCCTGTCCATCTGTATTATACCCGATCAATCTGCCCTCTTTATTCAAAACGGTATTAACAGCGCCAAGCAGCTCTGCGCTTTGATCAAGTTCATCCAAAAAAGGGATAATGGAAATTTTATGAGGAATGGTCACGTTGAATCCGGCAATGCCAAGCGCTCTTGCACCTTCAACCGCAGCTTTGAGGTGTTCTTTTTCCACATGAAAAGCATGATAGGCCGCACTTATTTTCTTATGCTGAAGCTGATCATTGTGAATAAGCGGCGACATCGAGTGTCCGACCGGACATCCTATAAGACCGTATACTTTGTTCAAAAGAATCTCTCCCCGTTAAATTAAGGATGATCTTAATGTAACATTTACGCCTTTAGGCGCGTAAGCCGTTACTTTTTTGTTTCCTTCATTGACAGTTACCCATCCAAGTCCGGAAAAGACAATGTCAGTCTTATCATCCTTAATTGTAAATTCATGAGCTGTCAGTTCCGGGAAGCTTCCGAGCTGGTCTTTTCTTGGCGGAGTCAGCATGTCTCCTGCATGGCGTTCATACAGCTCGTCTGCATTTTCAAGCTTTGTGCGGTGAATCGTAATTTCTGCAGGCACATAGCACGTAAGAGACGTTCTTCCGCCGCTCACGTAGTCAAGACGGGCAAGACCGCCAAAGAATAGAGTCTGAGACTCGTTCAGCTGAAAAACCTTTGGCTTGATCTCTTTTTTTGGAGACAGCAGTTTTAAGTCTTTTTTATCGACGAAATGGGCCATCTGATGGTGGTTAATAATACCCGGAGTATCATATAAAGCTGATCCGTCATCAAGCGGAATTTCAATAAGATCGAGCGTTGTACCAGGAAAATGCGATGTGGTAATCACATCTTTTTCACCCGTCACTTCTTTAATAATGCGGTTGATGAAGGTGGACTTGCCGACATTTGTGCAACCGACGACATAGACATCCTGTCCGTTCCGGTATTCTTCAATCGCTTCAGTGACTTCCGGAATGCCCTGGCCTCTTGCAGAGCTGATCAGAAATACATCCACAGCGTTTAAGCCGAGTTCCTTAGCTTCCCGTTTCATCCAGTTGGTCAATTTTTGTCTCTTGACCGACTTTGGAAGAATATCCGCTTTATTTCCGACGAGCAGAATCGGGTTGCCTCCGACAAAACGCTGAAGGCCGCTCAGCCAGCTGCCGTTAAAGTCGAAGATATCAACGATTTTCACCACAAGTGCGTTCGTGTCGCCGATACTGTGAAGGATTTTCAGAAAGTCATCATCTGTCAGTGAAACATCCTGAATTTCATTATAGTTTTTTAGGCGGAAGCACCTTTGGCAAATGATCTGTTCCTTTTGCAAAGCGCTCTCCGGTGCATATCCAAGCTCGTCCGGATGTTCTGTCTGTATTTTCACACCGCAGCCGATGCAGACAAATTGTTCCTCTGTCACGTTTAATCCTCCCACTGAATCAAGCCTTTTCTTTTCAGAACAGCAAGAATTCTTCTTTCAATTTTGCGGTTAAGTCTCGTTACAAAACCGTCAGTAGATGCAACAGGCACGACTAAAATCGTATGAAAACCGTTGCGGTTGCCGCCAAGGACATCTGTCAGCAGCTGATCGCCAATCACAACAACATCCTTTTTATCAAGCTCCATGTTTTTCAGAGCTCTGCGGAATGCTTTGCCCATCGGTTTTCTTGCTTTATAGATGAAAGGAATTTGAAGGGGATCTGAGAAAGAGCGCACCCGTTTTTCTACATTATTAGAAACAATGGTAACCTTGATGCCATGTTCTTTTACATCTTTGAACCATTCAATAAGTTTCGGAGTGGCACTTGGACGGTCCCATTCTACCAGGGTGTTGTCAAGGTCGGTGATGATGCCTTTTACTCCTCTGTCTTTTAATGCCTGTGGAGAGATTTCATAAATATTCTTCACGTACTCTCCCGGCAGAAATAATTTCAACATTCTATAAACACCTCATCGGACATTTTTTAGCCAAACTACATCATATCTGATTTTAATCTTTCTTTCAAAAGAAACTTGGCATTCTGCAGAAATTCAGAAGAAATCCGGTAAATTTTTCGACAAAATGTTCGGCCTTCCGTTCTGTGGATAAGTCTATTCACATTGTTCACTCATATAGATTCCTCTGCTGATAGGATTATAAACAAGATATTAACAGCTTATCCACTTTCTTCTGTGGATAACAGAACGATTGTTCTATTTTATATTTCGTGTTAGATTGGATTTACTAGAAGAAAATAACATAAAAGTATATGCATGGTGCTTACTTTATAGAACATTATTTCCATAATGGAGGTGCAAGCCGGCAAGCCGGCGATCCTATGAGAAAACTTTCCGATGAACTGCTCATTGAATCCTACTATAAAGCGACAGAAATGCAGCTGAGCGAAGATTTTATAGAACTGATCAAAAAAGAGATCAAACGCCGGTCATTGACTCACGTTTTAAAAGCTTCGAGCTGACTTTTAAAACGTGAAGCTCTCTTCTTTTGCGCTTATCAGCCAATCCCGCGAAAACCTTAACCTCTCCCCGAGACTCTGCAAATGCCGCTTTATTCTTTTCAAAAAGGAGAACAGCAGCCGGTCCAAAAAATAAGCCAGCTCCTCTCCTTTTTCATCCTTTCCTTAGCATGAGTCAATTCAATCGTATTTATAAACAGCGCCTGGCTTAACATGGATTGATGATTAACCTGGACGAATCACATGATTTGGGTTATCATCAAATGTTCATGCTTCTTTTTTCATGCTTATTTATAAAGAAATCATTGGAAAATTATTGTTATAAATGTTCATCCTCCAAAAAAATATCTTTACTACTGTCAATATCATGCATAGAATAAAAGTAGGCCTGAATAGGTCATTTATGCTATTTAAGGAAGTGCCATTATGTTTTTAGCAGGCTATATCGATGCCACATTAAAAAAAATAAAAGCAAATACCGCCAACATGCTGACCCTTGTGAATCTTGGACTGGGCGGCTTCGCCATTATCTATACTCTTAACGACGTGCTGAAGCTGAGTCTTCTGCTTATTTTTCTTGCTGCTCTTGCTGACAGGTTTGACGGAATGGTTGCCAGAAAATTCAACATCGAGTCCGAACTCGGCAAACAATTGGATTCAATGAGTGATATTATATCATTTGGTGTTGCTCCGGCACTACTTATTTATAAAGGAATTCTTTTTGAGCTCGGGGCGCCGGGAGCTTTTTTCGCCGTTTTATTTATAGGATGCGGTGCTTTCAGACTTGCCAGATTTAACATTACAGATAACTGCGGATTTTTCAGTGGACTGCCAATAACAGCAGCCGGATGCATCGCCACCCTCAGTTATTTATGGAAAGACTTCATGCCGGTGCATTCCTATATGTTCCTTCTGATGATTCTTTCTTTTTGTATGATCTCATCCTTCAGAATCCGCAAAATGTAAAAAACACCTCAGCCGAGGTGTTTTTTTTTGGCTATTTGCAGCAATAGTTATTGTAGTAATAGCCTCCTCCTAAAACAAGCAGCAGGATCAGCAATACGACAATAAAAGCGTACCAATAGCCAAAGCCCGCGTAAGGTGCTTAGGGATAAGGATAAGGATATGGTGCAGGCGGTCCGTAGAATGGTGTGCAAGAGCGCATGAGTAAGACCTCCTTTTAAACTGTTCCCTCTAAATTATGTGACACTCAACTAATTGGTATAGGCTATAGCCATAGATTGTCAGCTCATTTAATAAATATTGCCTATTTTTCAAAAAAAGGGTTTACAATTTATCCTTTCGTGGATATAATTACCATTGTAATCAAAACTACGAAAAGGGAGGTCGAATCAAATGTCAATCATGTCAGTGTCAGCACAATGGAATGCAGCTCAATTGAATATACGTCTATTCGGCCGAACTGGTAAACGGTAATTATCCTATTGTCCTTACCGCCGCAGGTTGAGTAGCATTCTCCTGCGGCGTTTTTATGTCCATTTTTATAAAACGCGACACGCCACAGGTATGCCCTGTGGCGTTTTTGTGTCTTTAAATGCTCTTTTCGCAAAATTTGCAGGCATTAGATGATGCATATTACGAGAGTGGACTGAAGCGGAAAGGAACGGTATCGTTTACCAAAAACCTGAACTCATTATTATCATTTAAAGGAGGTGAGAAAAAATGACGATCAACCTATTATTTGTATCACTTACAATCAACCGCAGAAAACAGACGCTTGAACAAGTGCAGCACGAAGAACAAGTTTTCAAATCATACGAAGCCATGCAGAATAAATGCTTCCAAATGTATAACGGCATCTAATGAACAAAAAAAACAACAAAGAAAAACAGGAGGTGAAACGATATGACGATCAACCTATTGTTTGTAAGCCTGACAATCGAACGCAGAAAAAAATCAATCGAAGAGATCCACCACGAAGAACAAGTCTACAAATCTTATGAAGCCATGATGAACAAATGCTTCCAAATGTATAACGGAAACTAACACCCCACCATACTTAAAAAACGAAAGGAGAGAGCGAAAATGATGATTCAAATGAAACTCAGAATGCACCTTAATGTGGAGAAGGATACCGGCTAGAAAAGCGGAGCCGGCCGAAACCTGACATATACCAACATAAAAAAGCGAAGATCTTTTTAAAAGATCTTCGCTTTTTTCATCCCTTCCCCTTTTGCCGGCCCTTCTGCTGGCCCTTTTTTTCCTTTTCCGCCCTGTAAAATTCATGGAACATTTTCATGAGTGCCCTCTTTTCGATCCTCGACACGTAACTCCTTGAGATGCCCAGCTCCTTTGCGATTTCCCGCTGCGTTTTCTCTTTTTGCAGGTCAAGGCCGAATCTGCCTACAATGACTTCTTTCTCCCGTTCATCCAGAATATCGATAAATTCTTTTACTTTTTCTAGTTCCATGTTCAGCTGAATCGTATCGATGACGTCTTCTGACTCTGATTTCAGCACGTCAATCAGGCTGATTTCGTTCCCCTCTTTATCCTGGCCGATCGGATCATGAAGGGAGACGTCCTTTTTGGTTTTCTTTAATGCCCTCAGATGCATGAGGATTTCATTTTCAATACATCTTGCCGCGTACGTAGCGAGCTTTGTGCCCTTGCCTTCTGAATAGCTTTCAATTGCTTTTATCAGACCAATCGTGCCGATTGAAATAAGGTCCTCCGAGTCCTCGCCGGTATTTTCAAATTTCTTGATTTTGCAAACTCAATTCAGGGTCTGATTTCTGAGACGGTGCATTAATAGCTCCTAAGATTGTTACATTAACTGTTTCAAGATCTTCTTCAAATTTCAAGACTATTTCATTAATCAAATTTTCAATAATGTATCTTTTTTCTTTAAATGACAGTAAGAATGAATTTTTTTCAAGCATACTTGAAACATTTGAAATAACTTCTTTGATTAAGTTTTCATCACTAATATAGGCATTGTAGTCATTAAGATAGTTTTGATATTTCTTTTGCTCTTCATCCAAAGTTTTTATTTCAGAAGAAATTTTAAGAAATTCAGCAGACATTTCTTCTTCTTCTATAAACCCTTTGACGAAAAGCTGCTTAACCCGCTCCCTTTCTTTCTGTTTTTTGTTCAATTGTGTTCCTAGCCTTTTGAGCGTAATTTCAATATCATCTATAGAACCTAGATGATTTTCTTTAAAAGTGCCAATTAACTCCTCAGGTGAATTAATTATTTTTATTACTGTATTCCAAATAAAACTTTCTAATAGGTCCGCTCTAATGGACCTACTTTGACATTTTTGAACACTAGGCCCATATTTTTTGGGAAATAGGTTAGGGCACCTATATACGGGATATTTATTTACTTCTCCTGTGATTTTATTCTTTTTACTATTGTAGGTCGTTGCTTGGTACATTCTTCCACAATAGCTGCATCTTAATATAGATTTTAAAAGGTACTCATATTTCTGATTACCAGACTTTTTTGTGTTTTTCACTTTTTGTTCCTGAGCAAGTTTAAATAAGTCTTCATCAATTAGAGCTGGAACGTCTATGATAATCCAATCTGTAGGATCCCTAACCGTATACTCTTTTCGAGGTTTACCAGATGCGGTCCTTTCACCTTTAACTTTTCTAGACTTTCTTCTATTGTAATAATACTTTCCAGTATAAATTGGCGATGTAAGAATACGTCTAATAGAACTTGCATTCCAATTCTTACTTTCTTTTCGTTTTGGTTCAGCTCCCAGTTCATATAGCTTATTACCAATTTCACGAAGAGTTAATTTGTCATATACATACCATTCATAAATCTTTTTTACAAAGAATTCTTCATCCCTATTTATTGTAAGTTGTGAATTAGTTAAATCATACCCATAAGGTGGTACTCTCATAGGCATAACTTTCTTTTCTTTTCTTACTGCCTCTAGTCTCCCTCTCGTAGTTCTTTTTTTAATAAGAGCTAATTCATATTGAGCAATTGAACTTTGCATATTAAAGAAGAGTTGACCTTCAGGAGTATTCTTATATTCTGTATCCACAAAGATGAGTTCTACATCGAATCTTTGCAACTCTCTACAAATTAAGAGTTTGTCGGTTAGATCCCTGCTTAATCGGTCAGGGTGTACGCAAATAACTGTCTTTACTAACCCTTTAGAAACATCTTCTCTTAAGTTGTTCAATTCCGGCCTATCCAAGTCTTCTCCTGAAACTCCTTCTTCTCTATACAGACTAATTTCGCTTGATTTGACATTAAGCTCTGTAGCTTTTTTAAAACATAACTCCTTTTGAGAATCAAGACTATATCCATCAATTGCTTGCGAACCAGTTGATACACGTATATAGATAGCTGTTTTCAATGTACTCACCCTGTTGACTGATTTATTTGTCTTTCAAATCAAACGCTTTTCTTAATAAGAAATTAAAAATGGATTTCTTCGCATTGAATAATGGATGGTTTGAATCCAACTTCGCATTGGTTTTTAAAAATTCATCCTTATCACTAAGCTTTATTTTAATCGGTTTTCTCATAGGTCTCCCCCCTATAGCTCTAACTTATATCTATGCGGGAATGCTCGTACACATTGCTCCCTTAATTACCTTGATGCTCAGTCATTGATACATAAGAGTTGTTATGTGCTTAACCAATAATTCCCTTGAATAGGAGCCTGGCTATGGATTATGTAACTGCTTTAGACAATTTCATTACTTATTTGAAATTCGAAAGAGAAAGCTCTTCTCACACTTTATCCGCGTACAGGAGGGATATTTTGGATTTCATTGATTTTTTGAACGTTAATACGGACTTAGAAATTATTGACGTAAAAAAAAGCATCTGCAAAGATTACGTTCATCACTTATACACAATAAAAAACTACAAAGGCAATACAGTTAGAAGAAAAATTTACGCAGTAAATTCTTTCTATAACTTTCTACTGGACGAGGAAATAATTTCTGAAAACCCATTTAGAAAAGTTAGATTACCAAATAAAAGGAGGAACATACCGGTTTTTCTGACTACTCAAGAACTGGATAAGTTAATTTTCACAGCTGAAAGACACCCCAACAAAACATCAGGAATGAGAGATCTAATTTGCATTAGCATATTAAGATACACAGGTTGCCGAAGAAATGAATTATTAAATCTAAAATGGAAACACATAAATTTCATCGATGGTTCAATTAAATTTACTGGTAAGGGTAATAAGGAACGTTTGGTACCAATTCACCCGAAATTAATGAAGTATCTTCAGAAATATAACCTCCAATCAGAATCAAATTGGGAGGGTTACATTGTTAAAGGACAAAAAAACAATAAACTTTCCAACTCAAGTCTAAAAAAAATTACAGAAAAATACCTTGTCTTCTCAGGTCTATCTAATAAGAGTATTACGCCTCACAAGATTCGGCATAGCTTTGCTTCTGAATTGTTAAGAAATGGCGTTGACATTCGTTTAATTCAGCAATGGTTGGGTCACGAAGAAATTACCACTACAGCCATCTATACGCACGTTACCTTTGATCAGTTAAAAAATGTATGGAGTGATGAAGTATGAAAAAAAGACTATCTGTAAAAGAGGTAACCTTCGTAGTACAAGAAAACTCGGGAGATCTGTGGTATGAAGAAATAAATAACTGGATTTTTCATTCGTCTTTTGCAAATAGAAATCAGCATTTTTCAAAAAATGAAAACAAGCTTTTGTAGGGTTAAGTGGCTTTTATCAATACTGGAAAGACATCTAAGAAATGAATCCGCACTGAAAAGAGGTATTTTATGACAAATAATAATACTCGTGAAGACTTCTATGCAGTTTACAGACGAGTTTCTTCGGATAGACAGGTTGAAAACGGTGAATCTTTAGAAACTCAATATGCTTTAGCTGAAAATTTTGTTATGAAGCAAGATAAACAAATTCACCTTCTTGATTATTGTGAACAGGGTATTTCCGCTAGCAAGATACACTATTTAAAAAGACCTGCATTAAATAGGATGCTCGAAGATGCAAGAAAAGGATTATTTTCAACACTCTTGGTTTTTAAACGAGACAGATTAGATCGATCCAATGATTTCCACATAATAAAATATCTTTTAATAAAAGCTAAAGTGAAAATTGTTTATCTCGATCCTAACGAGCTTAACATTCAAGATGATATCTATGGGAATTTACTTGAATCGGTAATAACATCTATCGCTGCTATTGAGCCTAAATTAACTTCAATTAGAGTGAAGTCTTATTTCGAAGAGAAATCAAAAAAAGGATTATGGAAAACCGGCAAGCCACCATATGGGTTATATTACGACAAAGAAACTTCCTCACTAATCTCCATTCCAAATGAGAGCGAGGTAATCAAAAAAATATTTCATTATTACGTTTATGAAAAATTAGGTTATAGGAGCATTGCAATTAAGCTTAATAATGAAAATATTCCTTTTAGAAATAACAAAGGTATTGAAAAGCAATGGTCCACTTCAAACATTAAGTCAATTATTTCTAACCCTATATATAAAGGATATATTAGACTAAATAAAGATGATGGAAGTAATGGGTTAATTCAATCAACAGAAATGGACACGCCCATCATCCCCCCTACCATTTTTGATATGGCAGAGCAAATAAAGTTGAATAGGCGAAATTATACTGTAACGCCTAGAGAAATAAAAACAAATTTTTTACTAAGTAAAATTCTCTATTGCAGCTGTGGTAACAAAATGATTGGAGTAGATAATTCGTACTCATACATCTCTAAGAGAACCGGAGAAAAATCATATAGGAAGTATATATACTACAGCTGCGGTTTATATGCTCAAGGAAAACATAAAGGTATTTGCAATGTAAAAAGAATTAATGCAGATATACTCCATAAAATTACCATCGACAAGTGTTGTAAATTATTTGAGCCAAGTAATTATGACAGAACATTAGATAAGCTTGAAATCAAGCAAACAGAAGCAATCTGTGAAACAAAAATAAGGATTAAAGAAATTAGCCGAAGAGTTTCAGAAATGAATCGTAAAATTGAAGTCATATTTGAAAACCTTGAAGCATCAACTCAAATAGAGATCGTAAAGAAATACGAAAAAAGGTTGGAACTAAGAACAAATGAATTAAAAAATTTGCAAACTGAACTTTCACACCAAAAAAGATATTATAACGATTTAAAAGAAAAGGTTTGGACTTTAGAAGAGGTAAGTGAGAAGTTGAAAAATTGGGGTTACAAAATTTATGAAGTTAAACCAGAAGTGCAGCGTAGAATGCTCCTTGATGTAATAAGTAAGGTTCAGTTGAACGAACAGGGAGAGCTTTTTATAGAGCTAAAATTAAGCCTAGACAATTTCGAAGCAAGAAATAAGGAAGAAGGTGCACATAACAACTCTTATGTGCACCTTTTTCCTTATTTTATATTTGAAAGGGTTTTTTTTACTTTCAATGGTATTATGCTATCTAGATTCCATTTTATACATAGAATCTTAAGTTTTTAAGTGGTAATTTTTAGAATGTTTATTATTATGGCTATGCAAAATAATATGATTAGACAACTCCCCCCGACAAGAGAAAGTTGTCTAACTCAGAAAACTTAGCGATACCCCTTGTAAATATTGAGATTTTTTTGCTATCTACAATACAAAAGGATGTGATCACTATATTTTTATTATGAACAAAAGGGTGATTGTTACTCTTATTTATTTAAGAAAAACAAAAAAAATAAAAAAAAATAAAAAAGGTCCAAAAATATATTGAATCCCCGCAAAAGTATCTCATTAATATGGAAAAAAGGGTGATGCCCGATTAAATCATTAGATACAAAGGAGAGAGCTGATTTTGAATGAGCAAAAAACCTAATTGCGTATCTGTAAAATCAACAATTGAGACCTATCTCGGCTTAGTAACAACTGAAAATACCTTCAAAGTGAAACTTTTTTGGCTAAACAAATTCACAGCTACTTTACCAAAATGCAATGAAACTTTTGTATCAGAGATATCAATTGATCACATAAATAAATGCCTAAAAAAATGGCACGAAGAGTATGACAACTCAAATACATTTAATTTGGGCAGGCAAGTTTTGCTTGGTTTTATTAAGTGGCTCAAGGATGAAGACTTTGTCAGTATAACTCTAAAGAAGACGAATACCATTTGCAGAAAGAAGCCGAATAGTGGTTATAGAGCTCCATATGAAAACCGAGAAATTAAAGAATTAGTTAAGCAGGCTAAAAACAGTACGGATAAAAGATGCTTGTTGGTAATGATCTTACTAGTTACCATTGCTCCCAGAGCCTCCGAAATAGCAAAATTAAGATGGAAAGATGTTTTCAGAAAAAATTCGTACATTACCTTACAAAGAAAAGGAGGTGAATTACAGGAAATACCTATATGTTGTGAGATTTCCAATCTTTTCGATCAGCTTTATATATATCTTTCAGAGCCCGATCAAAACACGTACGTTTTTTCATCAGATAAAAAAGCGGTTCCTGATCGATTTGAAATTTACAGAATAATCAAGCAACTATCGGCGGTATCTAATGTCAGTTTTAAAGGAGTTCATATTTTCCGTAATAACTTAGCTAATGAATTTGATGAACTCAAGATAGAAAATTCAATTTTTTTGAAAAACTTTGGCTGGAAAGACGAAAGAATGAAACAAATTTATGTGACTAGTACTAATGATGAGAAGATGAAAAACATTCAAAAAAGTCTTTTGGAATCTAAGGATTTAAGGAGGGGTATTAATGACAAAGCGTTCTAAACAGATATATGATGAACTCCTGTATGAATACGCAGATGAAAACCTGAGGGTGAAAATTGATAATGAATTGTTTAAAGATTTAAAAATTAACAAACCTTCTTTCACGAGAATGTCAAAGAAGTGGGTTGAGTCAGATATCGCCAAATGGGTCGATACAAGCACAATTCAACTTATCATTAAAGAGTCAGATGCTCCTGAAGACATTGCCATTGAAGAAGAGGATCCGTTTTCAAAAAACAGAGAAGTAAATTTAGATAACACTGAAAATTCCAGCAGTGCTCAAGTGCCAAATTATTTATTGGTATTTGTATCAGAAATGATTGAAAGAAAGCTCAACACCAAGCTATCTAAAGAATTGAATCTTTATCTCAGGAAAAAAATTGTATCATTTGATGACTGGGAAAATGCAGTTAAAAACATCCTCATCTCAGATATTCCTGAGGAGCAGCTAAAATTATACTTGGATTCACTGTTGAATAAAGTGGCTTTTTAAAGCGAATTTTTATAGGGATCTTGTATGTGACCTCCAAGGAAAACACACACAAGATCCCTATAATCTAATTTGTTCAATCTAAAATGATGACATCATCAATTCGTTTCATAATATCGCCTGTTGCTTTTAATGCTTCAATTAATAATTGGTAATGCAGGATTTCTTCATAATCTAATTTTTTGCCCACTCGATCCTTTAGCCATTTTTGTGCTGGTTGATAACCTCCTATGTAAAATCCCCATAATTCCTCAGAAATATTATCGAAATATTGGTGTTCATTTATCCATATTCGACCTAGTCTCAAGCTTTCATTTGTTATTTCCCAATTCTTTTTAACAATTTTATTCGTGATTTTGTTATCACCATCAATTGGGTATTTGGTCTGAACTGCTCCCTCATAAAGTTTATCCATTAAGTGAACTTCTCTTAGCTCGGATCCTAATTTTACTAATTCCCAAAATTTTTCATTATCATTAGGATACGGTATCCGTGGAAAATCAATCTTCATATACTCAATGTACTTTTTCCGATATTTATTTGAATACAATATTGCATAAATGTAATCCAGCAGATCGATAGGAGCAAATGTCTTTTGGTCCAATTCTTTCTCCGGAGAAAATTCTAAATTAAGCATTTCGCTTATTTTCCTTATTAGCTCTAGATTAAGATTTGGTAAGCGTTTTGACTCAGAAAATAAACTTTCTTCATCTTTAACATATAAAGGTAAGTGATATGATTGTATGGTTCGTTCGGCACACTTCATTTCTGAAACATATTTACTTACAAGAAAACTATCGATAGTATTTGATTTATTTTGCCTACTTACCAACAGTCCCACATTTTGTTCTAACAACATATGCTTCATTGTTCTGTACCTAGGTCTTCCCAAAAAACCTCCGGATTTTTGTGTTAAAGCAGTATATCTAACATCAAAAGGCTTAAATAATATTGGTACTACAGCATAATTTTCGGCTAATATGTCCTTTTTTGCATTCTCAATTGTCCAAGTTCCATCTTTAACTCCATATTTTGTTCTTAACTGATTCACGTCGAGAGATTTTAAGTCCTGTAAGATTTCTTCTATTTCATTTCGAGTGAAATGTATAGTCATTTTATCATTTTTAGTTTGAATTCCAGTATTTTTTTCAATAAAGAGATCCTCTACAGAAAACCCATCCTCGTAATTCGTATTGTTATGCATTGAATTATCTGTAAAGAAGAAATAAGGTTCTATAGGCTGTAGTTTCTTCCACTCTACTGTGTGAATGGTTTGCGAATTAAGAAAATCATATTTGTCATTTCTATAACCATAAAGATCTTTATGATATACAATAGCTTTCTGCTTTTTAGCATTTTTCTGTTTTTTCTTTATGAAGATATTTATTGAAACTCCTTGTCCGATATCAAAGACATTCTGATCTATAGAACCATCAGGTGCAGTTTCTTTTTGCTTTGAATTTCCGTGTAAGTCTAATATATAAATTTTATCGAATGTTTCCATTAACTGTTCACGCATTTTTCTGTGTGTAACTCCGCCTAAAAAACTGTTACTCGATATGTATGCTAAAACACCTTCACCATTTTTTTCAATGAAGTAATGGCCATACCGAATGAATTTTATGTAGTCATCATCTAAATTTATTTTCTTTTCGTCCAAGCCCTTTTTATAGGTTGTTAAAAGCTTTTGTATCCAGTCTCCTTTATTACTTGAACTAACCGAATACGGTGGATTTCCCATAACAACCATTATTGGTGAATCTCGTTTAACATAATTGGCTTCATTGGCTTCACTACTAAGCCAATTGGCAAATAATGTACCCGTATCTGGATGATGCTCCTCTAGAGTGTTAGTAAGATACACATTAAATCGTTGGTCCTGATTTTTTTTTGCTTCATACCCTGTTTCCATTAATAACATATCTAATTTTAAATGTGCCATAGAATACGAAGCCATTAATAATTCAAAGCCATAAATTCTTGGTATAAGATTATCTTCTACATATTGTCCCCAAGCACCTTGAATTGATTGAAAGTTATGTGTGTATATATACCTTATTGTTTCAGCTAAAAATGTGCCAGTTCCAGTTGCAGGATCTAAAATTTGCACTTTGTGAACTTCTAGTTCTTCATAAACTGCTTTTCTTTTACGAGTGCCTTTTGTTAACCCAACAATCTCTTTTTTAATTTTAGTTTTAGCAGTATCAGCAAGCCCTCGACCTAATGAAAAATCTTTCTTTAAAATGTAATCAACAGCTTTTACAATGTACTTAACAACAGGTTCCGGTGTATAATACACACCTCTAGCCTTCCTGAGATCCGGGTCGAAAGAAGATAAGAAAGTCTCATAAAAATGAATGATGGGATCTGTAGTCTGTGTACTTTTACCGAAATTGTTAAGTATTGCTTTAACATCTGTCGCTCTAAAGACATCAGCTAAATTGTCGACTGTGGTTATTATCCTTTCATCGATATCGTAACCCGCTACGTATTGAAATAGCTTCCTTAGAAACGGATTGGTTTTAGGTATTAATTCTGCTGCTTCCTTTCGATCAAAACCTTCTAAAGAAGTATCGTGTAGACGTGCTGCAAACATTCCATAAGCCAAAGTTTGAGCATAAATATCAGCAAATTCTTCAGGTGTCAGGTCATTTATTAAAATTCTTCTAAAGGATTCATATTGGTCTTTTAAAGATGTATTTTCTCTGGTCTTCTCATCTGAAACAATTGCATTTGCTAAAATACTTTGTAGAAGCCTGGCTTTTCCAGCCATCATTTCAGCTAGTTTTTTCGGAGATTTAATTGTTTGACCACTGTAGGCAACAAACTCAAGAATAAGATCCTTAAAGTGATTGAAATTTTCATTTAGTGGAGTAATTTTGGAACCCTCAATAGTACCAATCCTTACTTCATAAACTAATTCTCCTTGTTTGTAAAACTTAAACCATAAGTAGTCCGTAATAATTAAGTTGTCTAATGCAGACTTGTATCTAAAGAATTGTTCATTATATTGTTTAGAATTGAGATCTTTCCCTATATCCTTTGCTTCAATGTAACCTACAGGAATATTATCTTTGGTTAAAACATAATCCGGATTACCACAATCAGTTACATTGGTTGGTTCATTTGTAATTTCTATACCAGTAGTTAAATTTCTTAATAATGATTCTAGATCCCCTCTATAACTGTGTTCTTTGGAAATTCCAGAAGCATAACGTTTAGCAATTTGATTCAAATAATCAGATATTTGCATAAAAACTATCCCCAACTCACTTTAGTTTATTCACTATTTATGTAGGAATATTTTATCATTTTATGCATAAAATTGTTACTTATTTCAATTGGTCTTAGCGTTATTTAAAATAACTAATAGGAAACTTTAAATTGCTAATATGGTCTACATATATTTTATGCGGGCTAACGTTATACCTTTTTTTAAGTTCCGTGAACATTGCAGAATAAGCATTTTCTGCAACAATAAGGTATTCATTTCGCCGTTTATGAAAATCCCTATTAGTAATTACAAACATCCAATTAAGTTCTCTTGGAGTTTTAACCTTTATAAAAAATGCATTCATCTTTATTTCTGTCATTGAATCATAATACAGAACCTGTAGTTTTAGATCTTGAATTTTTTTATTATTCAAGTTATTTAATTCGTAGACATAAGCTTTATTAAATTTCACCATTACCAGCCCCTTAATTGTGTTATCTAAAAGATAAATTTAGGAGAAGGAATTGTAAAATCTTTAAAATTGGATTTTCCATCAAAAAAAACCTCAAAATTCATCTTTCCGCATTGAATTTGAGGTATTTAACAGATTAATTATAGTTTTTCACCCTATAAAAAACTATTTTTATAAATAACTACAATCTTAAAAGGTACCTTTAAACCTAACGGGTTCGGTTCAGAGGTGCAAAACAGGAAATTACAAAGTAATTCACACACCATTTAACAGCTAAGATGGTGTGTTTTTTTATTTGTGAAATTTAAACAGGAGGTTGGGCAATTGTGATAAAATGGAAATGTCGGTTATTCCATTAAAGGGCAGTTTAATGGAATAATACTTCCAAGAAAAAAGGATAATTATGTTAAAAATCTGTGTGAGATTGTGAAGAAATGTACTTAAACTAAAGGACAGTTTAATTCAACTATAGGGATATTAAACGATGTATTTTTTATATCGTAAACTAACCCGTTTGTAGCTGTTATTTAGGTATTTAATCTTAATATGATGGAAAAATACCTATAACACTTACATCCAGAGGTGGTAATAATTCGTGAACAAATTAGTCATATTAGTCATTGTTGGATTACTCTTGGTAGGTTGGGAATATGAAAGCTATGGAGCTCCTAAAGAAGAGTTGCTTGAAGAAGCTTTATATTCTCGGAACTATTCATACCTTGACAAAACTTACTCAGAATTCATCTTGTGTCCAAAAATAGATAAAATCGAAAGGGTAGAAGGTGACATACGTAGACATAACGTTTATGCAAGTGCTTTAAACTACGACGGGCATCATAATGGTCCGTATGATAAGATCAATATTATTCTGACTGATACTCCTGAATATGGTGTTAAAATAAACAAAGTTACAATTCAAAAAGGTATTTCTGAAAAAGAAAGCCTTAAACAATGTAGACGGAAGAACTAAAAAATTTTGTTGAGCTAACGGTGACGATTGCTGAAAACTCTTAATAACCAACTCAATGTGTGGGAAACTAAGGTTGAGGTGATTTTTATGAAAAGGGTTGCATCAACAATTCTTTTATCTTTTTTACTGATTGGTACTAATAATCCAGTTTTTTCAGCAACCATCAATGAAACGGATAGTGAGTTATGCGATGCACTAAAATATTCACTGATTTTAAGCAATAGCAACCAAATAAACAAAGCGATTGGTGAGATCTATAAAAATGATAGTGATGTACCTGAGCCACTTACCTGGGATGCATACAGCACTCAGATTCTGAAAATCAAACAATTGAATGGTATGGGCGGAGGTTATGAACTAACATTAAAAATTTACCCATATTATCGAGCCCATATTACGTATGGAGAAGATGAAATTGTAGTAAATACAGATGGAGAATTAATTAATTTTAAACATTTAAAAACATATCCGGTAGTTGATTTTAACTAATTAACTACTCGGGGGCAATAAATGAAGATTTTCACCCCCATATAATGTTATTGGTCAGATATTGAATTGGCGATTTCAGCTAATACTTCTTTTGCGTCTATATTTACTTCATCAGAAATGCTCAAAATGTATTGGAAGCCAAACTTTTCAACCACCATTAGATTAAAACCTCTTACCCTTTTTGAAAATATAGCTGTGCTGCCGTCCTTTAATTTAACGATTTGTGTTGGGTGTTTATTTTCAAACTTAATACCGTTTCTAACCGGCCTAACCGATAAACTGTATGTGTTTTTAGGTTTATCTTCATTTACATAAACAACTTCAAACTGGTCATTAAGGTTTCCATCTAAATCAGAGAATCGGCCAAAACTATGGGTAAATGTTATTGGAGGTAACCTGTTGGGTAGTACAATTTTCTTTTTAAAGTGCTCACAACTGATCTGAAGTTCCTCATAGATGTATCCGTAACCAATCTGAAAATAATCACTCGAGGTCCTATCAACACTATCGCTTGCATTTGCCGACTTAATTATAGGTACAATAAATAAAAGGCAGACTAGCACGACAATCCTAATAATAACCACTTCCTTTTTAATATTCTTTGTTGAAGTATTCAGGATATTATTTGCATAAATCGAATATGTATGCTGAATCACATTATTCAACGATCGGGGGCGATTATCCAAGAAGGGATAATCGCTTCTTTTATTGAATTCTTTTCGAAGAAAGTAAAGAATAATAGCCAGTATAACTAAAAATACAAGGTGGTAACAAAATGGGGTTTGATGTAGTTTTATACAATTGTGATGGATGTAAACTAAAGGACATTTTTGAAATATCAGAAGAACTCCATAGTGAGATTTTCAATTCAAAGAAGACGTGGCGTAGTTATATGGAACTTAGGAAATTAAGTGATTATTATCTTACAGACGAAACCTTTTCAGGTGAGAGGTTATCTAATTTAATATCAGACCTGATTAATTACAAGCTGTTTATTCCTGCAAATCACCTTGCAGAGTACGAAGCATTTATCGCTACAATTTCTAGGTTTGAAATAGGTAAAATTCATATTGCTGGCGACTAACATTACCTGGATCTTATTCCACGATTGGGGGCGATTGCAGCAAAGCGGATCGCCTTTTCTTATTGAGTTAGTAGGCAGGGTTTTTGAATAAGCACAATAATCAGGGGCGTTGACTCAAGAAGGGATTTACGCCTGTTTTATGGAATCATAACATTTATGAAATTTGTTCTAAAAGGGAGATTAGAAATGGATTTAGATTTACTAAGAAGACTATTAGAATCTGAAGAAACCGAGAAAGCAGAAATCCTTTTGGACGATATTGGAATTAAAAAGGAATTGAAAGCAGTTCCTTTACTAGTCGAATTTTTGAAAAACACCAAAAGTGCAAGGTTAAGAAATTCTATAGCAGTTGCATTAAGTGATATCGGAGATGACTCAGCTTTGCAACCAATAATTGATGTCTTAAATCACCCCAAAACTTTAGGGAACCGTGGTACTTTATTATATGCGTTAGAACCATTTGATTGCTCAATGCATTTAGATACGTTGGTTTATCATTTAATTACAGGGAATTTTGAAGTTAAGGCACAGTCTTATCAGTTAATTCAATCAATAAGAAATGATATTGATGATAAAGTCTTGTTAGATTGTATGACTAAGATAAAACAAGAACTACATTCCTTAACGCAAGAACAAGAAATCTTGGAAGAAACATTACACGCTCTTTCGTCACTCAACAATGAAAAAAATACGGAAACAAGTTGTGAATGGTTCTCGGTAAAACTCTTATTCGAGTGTATTATCACCGGAAAACCAGACCCCGAAACAATAGACAAAAACTACAATAATACTCACAAAACCTACGAAGAAAGTATCATCCTGGTGAAAGCAACATCTTTTAATGATGCTTATTCAATTGCTGAAGAAAAAGCTATAGAGGCAGAAATTGAATATACCAATCCTTACGATGAACGTGTGAATTGGAAATTTATTGAGGCGTTGGATTGTTTTATTTTAGGAGAAGAACTTGGGCCGGGTACTGAAGTATACTCTCGTTATTTACGGATCTCAAAGAAGCTGATCGAAAGTGAATTCATTTCGCAATACTATCCAGAAACAGACGAAGAAGAAGGAGATGTCGATCTGAATTTCATTTTAAGAAACAAAGAGTTTAACGATAGACCGAAACGAGATTAAATCTGTACGGATCTTCAGAAGTCCTGGACGATTATCCAAGAAAGGATAACCGCGTCAGGTCTAAAGGGAGGTAAAAATTTGTTAGATTATATTTGGGTTGATGACAAGTCACCTATTTTAAAACAGCTTCCTAAGAACTTTAAATCCGCAGCCTTATTACTTCACCCTTTTGTTCAAATGCCCTCAGGTTGGGAGGGAAATGTGAGAAAAACCCCCTACGAACACATCTATCCAAGTAATGAAGAGATTTTTAATATTGGAAAGCCTATTTCTTGGCGGGAAATTATGAATCTTAGCGGATTAAAATCTTACAAAGAAATAGCCGTTGCCTTGTTAACTTCCACCGGTGCTCTCAAGAAAGAATATGAACGTGCTGATTTGGCTAGCAAGTTAAATTCATCCCTAAACCAAGACCTGTATTATCCAGCTGAGGATAGTACATCTATATTCTTGTTAGAGAATTTACTGACTGTGCTCTACTCAAAAGGTGCTCATAAATTGTATTTTTCAGAGCCAACATTCGGTAATAGTGGTTCATTAAATTTATATGATACTACGCTCATTGAAATTTGTAATCTATCTGGTAATGAGTTAATTGTTACTGATGAAAATATGGATAACGCTTTTATGAGTTTATTTGACTCCTTTGCAACCTTGTTGATTACGAATGAAGAAAATATTGAGCATACAGTTCAATTGATGAATTGCGAAGCTGTCGTATGTACAAAAAACACATTTATTGACTGGTATTTTTAAAAGGGAACTTACAACTTAGAAGTTTATTTAATTTTAATAAGGAACCACTTCCATTTTAGTTAGTTTTATTAAGCAATCGGGGGCGATTGCAGCAAAGTGGATCGCCTTTTCTTATTGTGGATTGGACAGGGTAGCTCAATAAAAAATATTATGATTTATGAATCTCAAACAGGTGTGGGTAGGTAAACAAGAATATGGACAAATATGAAAAGGCACGTAACTTATATTATTTAGGATTAGAAAATTTCGAAAATGAGGATTATGAAAATTCCCTACAATCCTTTATTGAATCCAATAAATTAGATGAACATTCACGTACTTATGCGAGAATTTATGAATGTTTAAAGAAGTTAGGAAAAAATAAAGAAGCTAAAGAGAATATAGAAATAGCTTATAAAAAAAATCCAATGCAGGATAAAGTGACGCTGCAATATGCAGAAGAGTTAGTATTTGATGGGAAAGTGTGGTTGGCTAAAGAAATTTTGGAAAAGTTATTGATTAGAAATGCAACTTACGGTCCTGCTAAAAGGCTACTTGAAAAGATAAATAAGGGTAACTTCTTGAACTAACCATTTGATCGACATAAATGTGTAGCTATTCCATTAGTAAATTGACGATTTACTAAGTGAATTGACTGATACTGCGTAACTGGAGGGAGTAATTTGCTTGAAAAACTTAGAAGATTTTTTATAAATCAGAGGCAGAATGAGATGGATGAAAAATATATTTCAGTATTAGAAAATGAGATAAACGAAGAGTTGCAAAGAAAAATTGGTGAATTAGAAAGGATAGCAGAAGATATAACTAAGGTTCTTGAAAGAAAATATTCAAGGATATTCGAAAATCAAGGAAAGAAGAATCTAAGAATATGGATTTGTAGAGATATTGATGGTGATGAAATTGACGATATAACTGCTGAGAAGTGTCTTGAAAAAGAGTATCGGTCTCAAATAGCAATAAATTACGACGGTCTGGAATTTGATAATGATTTTTATGCTGCCATTGAGTTATGGTATTACTTTGGTGGTTACTTCAAAGGTTCTGGAACTTTATATGACTTATCTAAGAATGACCTTGAAAATGATATTGAAGAAACTTTAAAGACATTACTTAGATAATTCTCTAAATTATTGTTTAACAATCGGGGGCTTTAATGGAATAAGAAAGGGGACTCCAATTTAAAGTTGGAGTTCTTTTTTTTGCTGTACTGTAATACCGGTTAACAAATAGCAATATAAATAGCACCTCAATCAGCAGGACTTTGCTGCTAAACAAAGTCCTGCTGATTTCTATGAGATTTGATAGGTTAAATATGAATAGGAATTACAAGTCATCCCTTATATATCAACAAAAAAGCATACCAATTCATATGCGAATTAGTATGCTAATTGATATGTTATTTAACCTGTTATTTAGCAGTTTGCACCTTTAAACTGAACCCGTTACTTTAAACCTTAAATTTGTTTTATGCTTTCAAAGAATTCTTTTTCTTTTGTTTCATCGATAAGATTAAGAAGAATAGATTTGTCTTGATAATTTTCAGACACTCTTTCTAACACAATGTTACCCAAGGATCTTAATCTTCTTAGTTTAGCAGGATTTTTAATTCTTTTCTTTATTTTCTTATTGGTTTTTAAAGCATCAATAAATGCGTCAGCTGCTGCATCATCAAATTTTTCAAACATCCCAGGTATTCTAATACTGGCTCCGTTAGCATAAAAATCAGTCCTAGAATAATTTGCAGAACCACCAACGTGCCCAATATAAGTTTGGGTTAATGCGTTTACATATTTATATAACAATTCAATAGGAACGCTCCCTGCAAACCTCTCTAATTCTTTTACACATTTATCTTCAACATTGAACACATCCAGATTATCAAATAGCTCGTTAATGACCGGCTCAATAATGTATTTCTTAGCATTTAACGTAAGATAAATATTTCCACCTACAGTTTCTACAAAGGAAAAAGACAAATGAATAGATGTGCTGTTACCACTGATTATTTGTTGATCTACTCTCCTAATAATTTGCATCTTTACTTGTCTAGAAAGAACCTTCCACAAAATTGGTGCACAAAATTCAATATTAGAACGCATTACAGTACTACTATTTTGATGAGTATAAGATGTAAATAATCGATTTGCTAATTCATTTTTATATTTTTCAGGTAAATCACCTAGTGCATTTTCTATTCCTATTGCATTACGGTCGTATTGCTCGGTAGCCATAATAGACATATACTCCTCTAAGTCTATTATTTGCATAGGATATTCTTCATTTAGCACATATTTTATACAGTCATCCATCATTGCAAGTACCTTAATAATTGAGGGATCTGTACTTTTGGGGTGACCACTAAAAATATGTCTCGTCTCTTTTGCGTGCCTCAAAACTTTGCTAGCTTCCCAACCAATAACACCAATCTTATACGCTCCTTCAATAAGTTGATCATCATTTACGTAATTTTGGAAATCCTCATAGCTCTTAATTTCCCTTTGTAATTCAATTTCTTTATTAAAAAGAGTAGTACTTCGAAAGATTATTTTATTTCTTAAATCATCAACTACTGCATTCCAAAAAGCTCCGATTGCACTTCTATAACCACCCACTGGTAAAACTCTAATGGCTTCTTCAATGTATGGATTATCTTGCATTTCTTCTCTGACATTAAGAATACTTTTTTTTATAAGTAAATAAATTTCATCACTTGTACCAACTTTTATATTATTGGGAGTTACAACAAGGTCTCTGTCCATTTTTTCTCCAATCTAAATTATGTCAAATATTGTAACTTGCTGATAACTTTCTTTTTTCTCAGCAGGTTCTTTTTTCAATCTTTCAAGTAACTTTAAACTTAGGTCTCTATAAGCTTTGTCGGTACTATAATGAGAGCCTGACTTAATCTTACTTAACTGCCACACTTTTTTCTCAGGAAGCCAAGATAAATAATCTTTTAATTCTTCATTAGAAGCCAATCTTAGTATTTTCTTCACTTTTGTTAACACCGATTTCTTCACATCTGCTCCAATTATTTTATGTAAATTTGGAATGCTGCAATAACATTCTTGTATTATTTTATCTAAATTCAAGTTATTTATATCTTGTTTTCCTAAGGCGTATATTCTTACAAATAATCTTGAAGCAATGTCATACAGTGTTGAATCTTTATCATAATAGATGTATTTAAAGGGAACATCGATATTAACATTTGTATCTTTTAATTTTTCTGCTATTTGTTCATCGATTACCTCATTGTGAAAAACCTCTATTGCTTTAACTCCAACTCCCAAAATAGGAAAACCGTACTTATTTTTGCTAATAAACTCTTGCACACTAGGAGCTTTTTTTAAATTCACACCAATGAGTGCCTGACACTTTGTGAGGTTTTGATCATTATCTATATTGGACAGTTTTAAAAATTCGTCCCAGTTAATTTTCCAGTATCTTTCTAATTGATCGTTAGAAAGGTTGGAAGCATTTAATCCCTTTAACTCAAATGCTAAACAGATGCACTTTTCTTTATTCCAAAGAAGCAAATCAAACTTAACATCGCCTTTTGTTAATTTTATTGATTGCTCTATAGCACTTATGGAATATCCTTCTTGAAAGAATATATTATTCGTTGCATTATTTTCTTGCATACATAGACTTATCAAGATATTTAATAAATCAAGTTCGCTATATAATTTCGAAGAACTCACTTCCACTATCTCCTTTCATTACAGAGGTGGCATCAATTGATTGATGTATATTTGTTAAAAGTCTAGCAACCGAATTCCCACAGGAGCCCAAAGGCAATACAACAACAATTTTATCCTTTGATATTTCAAATTCTAACGTTTTACCGAAATTACCCATATGAAGATCCACTGCACTTACTCTACAAAAGTTTTCATTTACCCAATCAGGTATTCCCCATAAATTAAATGGTTTTTTACCGGCAAAAAGGATTTCGATTAATTTTATTAGGTCTATATCTTTTCTATTTAAACTAATCTCTATTGGTCTTCCGTCAATCATATTTTTATTTGTATTAAAATTTAATGAATATTTATTTTCTATTTCGAAAACTTTATTCTCATAAGTTTGTAAAACGCTTTTTAATATGTGCTCGTGTTTAAAATATGAATTTCCTTTTGCAGTTATTTTCCCGTTAAATGTTATATCATCTACAATATATGATTTATCTGATTCATTAGTAGGACTCAAAAGGCTAATTTTATTTATTCCTACGATAGTCTTTAATTGTTCGTCTCTCATAAGAAGACTTATTAACGGTTCTACATATAGACGCTTAATGTTCATATTCAAAGTATCCTGATTGTCTAATATTAAATCATCAATTTCTTCTCTTTTTAGATATTCTGTAAATGATACACCTAATCCATATGTGTTCCCGAATTTTTTCAATCCCAACAAAAATGGTATCGGCAACCACATTTGATCTACATTTTTCATTTTAAGAATGGATGAATGAAAATAATCACTGAATTCAGCTTTTGAAATAGAATGTAAAACCCAATATCTATCATTAGAGGTATCAATATAAATATCTCCTTGATCTGAATCTGAATGATTTATAAAGAAATTACTCTCTTCAGTGGATTTTAATTGAAAATCAACTTTACGTATTTTCGCATTCAATTTTGCAAAAAATTTATGTATATATTTTTCTTTATCATTTGATTTACTAATGTGATTTTCGATAATATATGACTTCAATTGGTTGGTTGCTTGAACCTGATTATTTTTAAATTTTTGATGATTTCTATCTAAGACGTCTTCAAATAATGTAGACATTTCTCTAAAGTCCTTAATTTTCAATTTCCCACCACCTTTTAACCCAAATTTAATAATTTTTTCCATTCGTTGTTTAATTAATATAATAAACTTAATATTTATTTTATTAAAGGTAAACTTATACTTTTTTTCAAATAAAAAGTAAATTTTATTTGTATTGCCAGCACAGAATATTTTCGAGATTATACCAGTTAAATAAAGGGGCTTCTTTTGTAAAAAACATTTATATGTTACAGATATTATGTTGTCCGTTTTATGGCTCGTCCAATTTATAGAGATGCATTTTGCCCTTTGATTTTCTTAATATAAAGGCACTTTTCAATATATATTTATTCTGGATTCTTTGACTTTCCTTCGTGATTATAGACTCTTGACGATGTGCGCCACCAGCCGCAGATTGTGCTCGATCAGCATATTACGGGCATGCTCATCCCCTGTTGCCATCAGCCTTAAGTATTTTTTTTCTTCGCTTGCTGACAATGGCTGAGGGAAGGCATTGTTTTTGACATAAGATACTAAAAAGACCAGCTCTTTTAATAAGTATCCTAATGCAGCTAAAACTCCTGACATTGACCCACCTCCACGAACAGATTGTAGGCAGCTGCCTATAATCAAGTCTATGTCCGGAAGGGTGTGAAAGTGTCTGTACTACGAAAGATTGCGGAAGTCCTTCCAGTTTTTCACCAAAAATGAAGCGCATACATTATGACATTTTTGAAAACTCTATTGATTCTTCCTTCTTTTTCATCAATAATGAATGCTGGTGCTGTCAAGCCCTTGGCCATCTTATGTTGGAGGTTGTTTTTTTTGAAAAAATACTTGTCTCTCGCTGCTTTTCTTTTGTTTTTTCTGCTGCTGATCAGCTGCGGAAACCGATCAGATAGATATACCATTGTTGCCTTTGGCGACAGCAACACGCGCGGAGCAAACTGGACCATCCGAAATTATCAGGATACAGATAAATGGGTAAACCTCGTCAAATCCACTCTCCCTGTAAACGATGGACAGACGTTCATTCATAATGCAGGAGTAGGAGGAGAAACGACTGAGGATGCAAGAAAACGGTTTAGACGGGATGTGCTGAACACAAAACCCGATCTTGTTTTCATCATGTTTGGAACGAATGATGCTGTGATTCTGCCAAACGGGCAGCCAAAAGTCACACACAGCCGCTTCAGGGAAAATCTGCTTTACTATGTAAATGAGATTAAAAAGAACGGCGGAAAACCCGTTCTGATGACATGCCTTCCTATAGTTGAAGGAAACGGCCATGACAAGCTTTACTACACGAGATATCCGAAAAAACTCTATTCCCATACAGACGGGGCACGGAACTGGCATAATTCCTATAATGACATTACCCGCGAAATTGCGTTTAAAAATGACATCACCTTAATTGACAACTGGACGACCATGGTGCAGGCTGCCGGAGGCGACTCTGATGAACTGCTGCTTAAAGCAGGAATTATTGACCCATCCGGAAATCATATGACTCCGCATGGAGCAAAGCTGATCTATGAATCCATCTTAAAGAGCAAGGTGCTTAACCAATAAAAAGAACCCGTTCAGATAAGAACGGGTTCTTTGTTTATAGTAGAAGACTATGCCTGATCCTGCTCATCCAGCCGTTTCTTGTATGCCAGAGAACGTTTAAAGCAGTAAAAGGCCCCTATAAGAAAAAGTCCAGTTGTGCCCATCATCGCGTATTCCTGAATGTCGCCAGGCTCCCCGCCCTTTGCAGGGACGAGCATGCCGATATATAAAAATACACTGACTGCAAGAAGGACAAAAGCATATCTCTTAAAGTCTGTCATTAAATGCTTCATCTGTTTTGTATTCAAACCAATCACCTGCCTGAATATGTGTCTATAAAAACCTTAACATATCAGAGCAGGCAATGATGCAGGCAAATACAGGCAGCAGAGGAATTAGTTTAATGCATGTTTCAGATCTTCAACAAGGTCCTCCGCATCTTCAATGCCCACTGAAATCCGGACCAGGCCATCTGTGATGCCAAGCTCTCTTCGGCGCTCTGCCGGAATGGATGCATGCGTCATTTTAGCCGGAACTGAAATCAGGCTTTCAACTGCGCCAAGACTCTCTGCCAAAGTAAAGTATTTTACTTTTGAAAGCACTTCTTCCGCCTTTTCTTCGCTGCCGACATCAAACGAAACCATTCCGCCGAATCCGCCTGACTGCTTTTTCGCAATTTCATGATTAGGATGATTTGCAAGGCCCGGGTAGAATACTTTTTCAACTGCCGGATGCTCCACTAGAAAATCAACGATGGCTGCCGTATTCTTCTCATGTGCTTCCATACGGAGAGCGAGTGTTTTAATGCCGCGCATCAGAAGCCATGAATCCTGGGGACCAAGTACTCCACCTGTAGAGTTCTGAACAAAGTGTAGTTCTTCTGCCAGTTTTTCAGACCTGACTACTACAAGGCCGCCGACTACGTCACTGTGTCCGCCAATGTACTTTGTTGCGCTGTGCAGGACGATGTCAGCTCCCATTGAAAGCGGGGTTTGCCAGTAGGGCGTGCTGAACGTGTTGTCTACGATCGTCAGCAGTCCGTGTTTTTTCGCAAGTGCCGCTGCCGCTTCGACGTCCGTAATTTTAAGAAGCGGATTTGTCGGTGTTTCAATGAACAGGGCTTTCGTGTTTTCTTTTACCGCAGCTTCAATTGTAGAGAGGTCGCTTGTGTCAACGAAAGTAGAATCAATGCCCATACGGTTCAGAACCTTTGTCATCACACGGTATGTTCCGCCGTAAACATCATCAGTCAGGATCACATGATCTCCGCTGTTGAACAGCATCATGACGCCTGTTATGGCAGCCATGCCGGAACCAAATGCAAAGCCTGCATGACCTCCCTCAAGATCCTTGATCAGCTCTTCCAAAGCATGGCGGGTAGGGTTTCCTGTGCGGGAATACTCGAATCCTTTATGATTGCCGACTCCGTCCTGTTTATAGGTGCTTACCTGATAAATAGGTGTTGATACCGCTCCTGTGTGCGGGTCTCCGACAATGCCCCCGTGAATCATTTTCGTTTTCTGTTTCATGCTAGATTCCTCCTTCGTAAATCTTTTTGCTTAAATACCGTTCACTGCTGTCAGCAAAGATGGTCACTATGTGTGAGCCCGGGGCCGCTTTTTCTGCCTCAAGAAGGGCTGCATGCATTGCTGCACCTGCTGAGCTTCCGACTAACAGACCCTCTTTCACGGCAAGCTCTTTCACTCTTTTAAACGCGTCCGTGTCCATGACTGTATGAATACTGTCAAAATACGTTTCATCCATATAACCCGGGAGGAATTCCATTCCGATTCCCTCTGTTTTGTGCGGTCCGGATTCTCCGCCGTTCAAAATTGATCCTTCAGGTTCTACTATGACGGTTTTCACACCGGGGTTTACCTCTTTTAAATACTGCGCCGTTCCCATAAACGTTCCGCCGGTTCCTGCCCCTGCGAGAAACACATCAATTTTCCCATCGAGCTGCTCCCACAGCTCAGGTCCAAGCGTTTTATAGTACGTGAGCGGATTTGCAGGATTCCCAAACTGCTGAGGGCAGTAGGATCCGGGTATTTGCTCACTAAGCTCCTGAGCTTTCTTGATGGCGCCCTTCATTCCATCTGCTGTCGGGGTATTGACAACTTCTGCCCCGAGCGCCCTCATGAGATCCTGTTTTTCCATGCTGAACTTTTCGGGGACGCAAACAATCACTTTTACGTTCCTGCTGATTGCGGCAAGCGCAAGCCCGATGCCCGTATTGCCAGCAGTCGGTTCAATAATCGTTCCGCCTTTTTTCACCTTGCCTGTTCGTAATGCTTCATCTATCAGTTCAGCGCCAAGACGGTCTTTAATGCTCCCGCCCGGATTCATAAACTCCAGTTTTGCAAAAAGGCGCACGCCGTTTGGAAGCGGAAACTGGGTCAATTCCATCAGAGGCGTTCTGCCGATCAGTTCTTCAATGCCTTTTACGACTTTCATTCTGTCCACTCCTGTGATAAGAATGTCTGCACTCTTATCCTGTTATCCTTAAAAAAGAGGATCATTGCGATCCCCTCTGTTTTTAGCTTTTTAATGCACGGACAATGCTTAAAACAAGCTCTGCGGAATTTTTTGCAGCTGTTTCCAAGTATTGTTCGAATGATACATCCGATTCTTTTCCTGCAATATCAGACAAAGAGCGGATGATGACAAACGGTACGCCGAATTGATGGGCAGTCTGAGCTATGGCCGCAGCCTCCATCTCAACTGCGTATAGGTCTTCAAATTTTGTTCGGATGTATGCGACTCTTTCAGGATCATTCATAAACGAATCACCGGTGGCAATCAGACCTTTCACAACCTGAATTCCTTCCTGTGCCTGAGCCTGCTCGGCAGCAATTACAACGAGCTTTTCATCCGGAAGGAAAGCGGCCGGCATGCCTGGCACTTGACCGTATTCGTAGTTAAATGCCGTCACATCTACATCGTGATGTCTCACCTCTGTAGAAATGACGACGTCTCCAACATTCAGGGAATGATGAAAACCTCCTGCTGAACCTGTGTTAATGACCACATCAGGTTTGAAGCGGTCAAGCAGGATTGCGGTGCTTACTGAAGCATTCACTTTCCCAATTCCTGATTTCAGCAGGATGACGTCCATCCCGCTGTATGTTCCAGTTGTAAATTCGCTTCCTGCGATAGTTTCGGTTTTTGCATGTTCAAGCTGATCTCTTAAAATAGAAACTTCTTCTTCCATTGCTCCAATGATGGCTGCTTTCATTTATTGTTCCATTCCTTTCAAAAGGGGTTTTTGGCCGGCATCAGCCTGAAACGCGGTCGGTATTATTTTTTTACGGCTTCTATCAGCCACACAAATTCGTTGAGCTGCGTGAAGTCGGCAGTGAATGAATGTTTTTCAAGGATGCCGCGCATGACTGAATGTGTCGTGTAATATTCTGTTTCAAGGTCGGCTGCCAAGTTTAAGTAGTGCTGTTTTTTTGCTTTTTTGATCATGGCCACGTAAGCCTCCTGATCTTCAAACATTGTGTCAGCAAACACTATTTTACCACCTTTGCCGAGAAGACGGGCATAAATTGCGACAGCTTTCTCTTTTTCTTCATCTGTTAAATGATGAAACGCATACGTACTAACAACCGTGTCTATTTCCCCTTTTGGAACAGGGAAGGTGAGAAAATCACCGTCGCTGATCTGAGCCTTGTTTCCAAGCTTTTCAGCTGCTTTTTCTCTCATCGTCTTCGATGGTTCGATTCCGTAGACCTGCTTTCCTTTATTCAGCAGTTCTGCTGTCAGGTTGCCGGTTCCGACTCCGAATTCAAGGACGAATTTACCAGATTTGGATGCTACAGCTTCAAGAATGGCGCTGTAGCCGCTGAACACATCTTTATATTCTTCATCATGTCCGACTACAGTCGAATCATACGAGTGAGCCCAATCTTCAAATAGTTCTACAAACTCTCTTCCCATCATGCACCAATCCTTTGATGATAATTTAAATAATTCCTATGTGTATACTATGATTTAAAAATAGAACTGTTCTTAATTTACCACACGGTTTGTTTAACAGGCAATGAAAAGACTTTCCAGAAGGGTATTTTATGAGATATTCTATAGAAAAGCGGAAGCGCCCGTTTTACTCCGGCAGTCAGATAAGAAATCACCCGAGAAGTCCGGGTCCCGCCTTTTTGGGGGATTTTGTTCTGACAGTAGAGCCTGAGCGCTGCAGCTGGACAAGGTGTCGAGTGCTTTCCGCTGAAGTCCACTAAGTTTAAAACTTTTATAGCGTTACTAAATAGTAGCAGAAGAATATATATTTGGAGGCATCTAATATGTTTAAACTGGAGTTCATCAAAGATAAAGTGGAATTTTTCGAGTCGGAGAAGCTTGCAGATCTTGAGAAGAAGATCAGTGAGCAGATTGAGATCAATAAAGCGATTCTGCTTGAGGTGCATTCGGTTTCCCACCAGATGCATGTAAGTGAAGAAGGAAGACGGTTTTACAGCGCTGCGGTGCATTTTAAGGCAAAATAAAAAGGTGAGACGTTTTGTCTCACCTTTCATCAATTTTCAGGCTGTTTCAGTTTTTCGACTCTGACCGGCTTCCAGCCTTCGTTTTCAACCCAGGTAATCTCTACTTTGTAATTTTGTGTTTTGTCTTTTGAAGAAATGGTTCCTTTTGCATCATTCGGACTGCCGTTGTTTCCGATAAACCAGATGGTCATATCTGATTCGCTCAGTCCTGTAGCATAACTCATAGCCTTGATCATTTCAGCCCAGTCCTGTGAGCTTTTGTCATATTGGGCAACGTGGGGCTCAGATTGCGAAGTTCCGACCGGCTTCCAGCCTGGATTTTCAATAATCTGATCTACGTTTGAATTCGGATCGCCTTCTGTTACGACAGGTTCACCGACTTCTTCATTTTCTTCGCCGTTTTCTTCGGCCGTTTCGTCTTTTTCTGCTTCATCTGCATCTTCTGTGCTGTTTTCTTCGGTGTTTTCTTCAGATGCTTCAGCTTTTTCTTTATCTTGTTGTCCTTTATTCTCATCATTCTTGACGGTACCTGATGCCGTCTCTTCGTTTGCTTTTTCTGACGCCTTTTCGCTGTCATTCCCGCCAAGCAGCAGCTGTGATCCAATGACTAGAATTAATAGCGCTACAATTCCAATTAAAATGTTCAGGACAACATTTGCTTTCCGGCGTTTATCACGGTTTTCAAAGCGTGATCCTTTACTTAGATTGCTCAAGTGCATTACACTCCTTTATCCCTCTAACATTCTGTCTTATTCTATCATTAGATTGCGTTTCTATCTAGTAGAAGCATTTTCTAATCGGGATAATTCAGCTGCGACATCATAAAAGATGCTGTTGGCCGAGGATGTTTCACTTTGAGTATCCAGTTCAACAACCGCAAGGGCATATTTGGGATTGTTTGAAGGAAAATACCCTGCAAACCATTTGTGGACAGTTTTATGTCCTGTTTCAGCCGTGCCTGACTTTCCCGAAACTTCAAATGGCAGCGACTGAAATCTTCTGCCGGTTCCGTCCTTATCTGTTACAACCAGCCTGAGCAAATGCTGCAGCTTGGAGGCTGTGTAAGGAGAGATCCCATCACCTTCCATATCCTGATCCGGAAATTCAAACATGGTTGTCCCGTTTTTATAAAGAATGCTGTCAGCAATCTTCACCTGCTTTTTTTCTCCTCCGCGCGCAATTGTCGCCATCATGTTCGCTGCAGCAAGCGGGGTTACGCGGACATTTTTCTGCCCGATTGCCGTCTGTGCCACAGCACGAAACGCTCCTTTATCTCGCGGGTCATCCCAAATGGAAGGAGACTTCTCTTCAGGAAACTGCCTGAACTGGTTATAATGAAACACATTTCCGCTCCAGCCATTTTTTTCAGTCAGGCCTAATTTCCCTGCAAATTCCTCAATGGTCTTTTTGTCTTTTTTAATCAATTCATCAGCTGTCGTTGTAAACGTGTAGTTGCAGCTTCTTGCAAAACTGCGTTCAAAGTTGAGGATTCCCATATCAGAATCATCGTCATGTTCACCATACATATCCAGCTGGCAATTATACGAATTTTTCAGCTTCAGCCCGCTTTCAATCGCAGCAGCGGCGATGACCGTTTTAAAAACGGAACCGGGAATTTGCGGAGTCAGCATATGGTTTGTGTGTGAACCGGAGTCAGACCTTTCAAGCGCCGGTTTGCTTACCATCGCCAGCACTTCACTCGTTTCAGCGTCCAGGAGCACAAGTCCTCCTTTTTTGATGCCGTATCTCGTGACGATTGCATCCGCCATTTTCTGAATTCTGCTGTCAATGGTCGTTTTGACGCTTACAGGATAAAAGGGATTTGCGTTTGCAATATACTTGACGTTTATGCCAAAGAGCGGATTTCCATCGCCGTCCACATGGTATAAAAGCTTTGTTTCTGCATCCGGAAGCAAAAATTCATCAAATGCTTTTTCAAGCCCGGTAAAGCCGACCTGCGTTTTGGAGGAAAGCTCCTTCTTATCAGGGTAGCGTTCTCTCAGTACATCCGGACTTTCTCCCGTGATGCCGATGATATGGTTTGCTGCTTCATCCTTCTTTTTTGCCTGCTGGTAAATGGCGAAAACCCCAGGGATCTCTAGGTCATTGATCGTATCCATTTGGGACTCAGTCAAGGTTATGCCCTCTGCAGAACCCATGATCAGCGGTTTGTCAGCATCCTCAAGCATGTTTTTAAGGGCAAAAGCAGAGTATCCG
Organism: Metabacillus sp. cB07; assembly: GCF_016839225.1. Lineage (NCBI taxonomy): Bacteria > Bacillati > Bacillota > Bacilli > Caryophanales > Bacillaceae > Metabacillus > Metabacillus sp. cB07. The sequence continues at coordinate 2,912,678 of NZ_CP069296.1, forward strand.
GTTATCTGCGCCAGTTTTTCTTTCGGCCACTCAATGTTTTTCAAAAACGGGAACAATACGAGTTTGGGTTCCTGAAAATTTCCGACAGGAAGGAGATTTCTGTCCACAAACCGGCCGCGGCCGTCGTCAATCATGACTTCCTGCGTTCTCTGTCCGACACTCTCTTCAATTAAATTGACATTTTCTCCCCCAAAGGACTCTGTGTTTATAAGCTGGATGTCTGCAAGCCTTGCAATCAGCACAAGCATGCATATAAAAATAAAAGCGCCCGTCCATTTCATTCTCTTCTTCATTATCATCAAAAAAACACCTCGCCTTTGACTAGTGTCGACGAGGTGTTTTCTTATTAAACCTTCTTACTTAACGTTTGTGATTCTTACTTGCATTTCTCCGCCCGGAGTCTGCACGTTTACTTCATCTCCAACCTGACGGCCCATGAGGCTCTTTGCGATTGGGGAATCATTAGAGATTTTGCCTTCAAATGGATCTGCCTCAGCGCTTCCGACGATTGTATATGTTTCTTCATCGCCGTTTGGAAGTTCAATAAATGAAATGGTTTTGCCGAGAGTGACAACATTTGAATTAGCATCATCCACAATGATTTTAGCATTGCGGATCATATTCTCAAGTGTTGTAACGCGTCCTTCAACAAAAGCCTGTTCTTCTTTGGCTGAATCATATTCCGAATTCTCAGACAGGTCTCCGAAGCTGCGTGCAATCTTGATTCTTTCTACTACTTCTTTACGTTTGACCGATTTTAAGTATTCAAGTTCCTGCTCGAGCTTTTCTTTACCTTCAAGTGTCATAGGAAATACTTTTTCTTGTGCCATGATCTCACTCCTTCTAGTATAACTGCCCCCAAAATCAATTGGTATGTAAGACTGCACTGTGATAACGGAGGAGCTAGATCTGCTCCCGCCCGGTTTATGCATATTATTTGCTTTATGTAGCTTAAAAGCAAGCCCTGGGCTTGCTTTTAAGACATCGTACTTTTCCCGATGAAGCTTTCTGAACATAAGAGTTTTAAATCCGGTTCATAAAAGCTGTGAGAAACTTTAACAGCCTATACATAATATGGTCACAGTACTCTTTATCTATGCTATGTTATTACAAAATTGCGTTTAGTTCAAGAATTGTTTGAATCTTTGTAACCATAAGGTCGATGGCCACATGGTTCTGGCCGCCTTCAGGTATGATAATATCCGCATAGCGCTTTGTCGGCTCAATGAACTGGTTATGCATTGGACGGACAACGGAAACATACTGCTCGATGACAGAGTCAATCGTTCTTCCGCGCTCTTTTATATCACGAAGCATGCGTCTGATAATCCTGATATCTGCATCTGTATCAACGTACAGCTTAATATCCATCAAATTTCGCAGTCTCTCGTCCTCAAGAACGAGAATGCCTTCAAGAATAATAACGTCTTTAGGCTCAACGAGCAGGACATCTTCAGAGCGGGTGTGAAGCTTGTAGTCATAGACAGGCTTGTTGATGGCTTCGTAATTTAAAAGCTGTTTAATATGCTCAATCAAAAGCGTGTTGTCAAAAGCAAGCGGGTGATCATAGTTTGTATTCAGCCTCTCCTCAAACGGAAGATGACTTTGATCTTTATAATAAAAGTCCTGCTCCAGCATTAAGATGGAATGGCCTTTAAAGTAATCATAAATAGACTTTGTCACACTGGTTTTTCCGGAGCCTGAGCCCCCGGCTACCCCAATGACAATGGGCTTTTTCCCCATCGGTTCACTTCCCCTTCCGCATCATGTTATTTGGGAAGACTTTTCGGTCTGCTTTAAACGTCACAATTTGCAGAGGGTGGCGGGCTGCATCAAGAACATTTCCGTCTTCATCCCACAGCTGCTCAATTTTTTGCGTGAAGTTTTCCATTTCAGGGCCAAAGAATTCAACTTCGTCTCCCGGCTTGAAATAGTTGCGCTGCTGCAGTGTAACCATTCCGGTCTCTTCATTGTAATCAAGAACAAGCCCAACGAAGTCAAACGTTGTTTTCTTGCCGTGAATGCCGAACATTTGCTCCTCTGTTCCTGGAACACCTTCAAAGAAAGCAGGAGCTGTGTCGCGGTTTGCACACTTATCAAGCTCATCAAGCCATTCTTTTTGGATAACAAAGTTTTCAGGATCAGCGCAATAGGCATCGATGACCTTGCGGTAAACACTGACAACCGTTGCAACATAGTGAATGGACTTCATGCGGCCTTCAATTTTCAGGCTGTCAATTCCAAGCTCGATCATTTTCGGAATCGACTGGATCAAATTTAAGTCTTTCGGACTCATGGCAAACGCAGCGTCATCCTGGTCGAACAAAGCTTCTTCACCATTACCTGAGAGCTTGTAAAGATCGTAGTCCCAGCGGCATGACTGACAGCATCCCCCGCGGTTTGAATCACGCGCAGTCATATGATTGCTCAGTACGCAGCGTCCTGAATACGCGATGCACATCGCTCCGTGGATAAAGGTTTCAATCTCAATATCAACTTTTTCTTTCATTTCTTTTATTTCTTCAGCGCTTGTTTCACGCGCAAGCACAACTCGCTCAAGTCCCTCTTCTTTCCAGAACTGAACAGCTTTCCAGTTTGAGAGAGACTGCTGTGTGCTTAGATGCACTTCAAGTTTCGGAGCTACTCTGCGGCATGTTTCGATAATCATCGGATCAGCCACGATAATGCCTGAAACGCCTGCTTCCTGAAGGCCCATAAGGTACTCTTCAAGCCCGTCCATGTTTTCGTTATGGGCAAAAATGTTGGTCGTAACATAAATTCTTGCACCGTATTTGTTTGCAAACTGCACTCCTTCAGCCATTTCTTCCAATGAGAAATTATCTGCATTAGAACGGAGGCCGAATTCTTTTCCGCCGATAAAAACGGCGTCTGCGCCGTAGTGAACGGCAATTTTCAATTTTTCGAGATTGCCTGCCGGTGCAAGCAATTCCGGTTTTTTCACAATGACGCGTTTGCCGTCTATGATTTGTGAAATGTTATCTGCAGCAGTCACCATCATTTATTCCTCCTTGTTTCTTGCAAGCTTCTATTAATAAACGGTTTCTTTAAAGAAAAATCCTGTATCGAGCGGTCGGTTTTCAGGCTGAATGTCTTCAATTTCTGAAAGAAGATCATCTTTTACATTTTCATACTCATCGCGGTCTTCCACGCAGAGATCGATTGCCTTGCGGTATTTTTTGGTTACCTCAATCAAATACTCAGACGTTTGAAGGACACCGTCAATTTTGAATGAGTCAATGCCGGCATCAACCATGTCAGAGAGCTCATCTATGATGCACATATCGTTCGGGCTCATGATGTGCGTGCCGTTTTCATCCTCATAAATCGGATATTTGTTGCTGCGTTCTTTGTCGTGCAGGAACATCGCTTTTTCGCTTTGGATGTTTTCGATTTTCATTGCTTTTCCCTGGTATTCGAAGTAGTTTCCGATGAGTGAACGCTTGGACTGGAACATGCATGTCATTCCGTGGACCTGAACTTCAATTTCCACTTCTGCCTGTTCTTTCGTGTCGATAATCGTTTCCATGCTTAACTCACGTGCAAGAACTGCCCGTTTTGCGCCTTTTCTTCCCCAATAATTGCATGTATACCAGTTTGTAGCCGTCGTTTCCGTATTCCAGTGAAGAGGAAGCTCAGGAGCAGCTTCTCTTGCCGCCATGAGAACGGCTGGATCTCCAAATAAAACAGCATCCACGTTGATTTCTTTCAGAAAACGAAGATAGTCATAAAGCTCTTCTACCTTTTCGTTATGAAAAATCGCATTCATAGCGGCGTACACTTTTACATTTTTCGAGTGGGCAATGGCGGTCGCCTCTCTCATTTGGTCACGGTTGAACTCACCTGCAAGTCTGAGCCCGAAGCGCTGTTCTCCGAGAACAAAAGCAGTGGCTCCTGCATCTGCAAGGGGGATTATATCTTCCATCTTGGTTGGTGTGACAATTAATTCCGGTTTATTCATCTTGTTCACCTCGTTTTATACTTACGGCCATTCCGTCTCCGACAGGAAAAATCGCTGTGTGATAGGAAGGATTTGACATCAGCCATTCATTATAGCTGCGGATTTTCCTGAGCAGCGCACGCCGTCTCCGGTGAAACGACATGTCCTCCTCTTCATTCGCAACAAGTCCTTTAAACAGGACGTTGTCCGTTATGATGCAGCCGCCTTCAGAGAGCATCGGCTCATACATTTCAAAAAATCTCATATACTGCCCCTTAGCGGCATCAATGAAAATCACGTCATACGGTCCTTTTTCTTCAATCTGCTCTTTCAGCTGGAGGGCGTCGCCGTGGAGAGCGGTTATTCTGTCACTGAGTCCGTTCTCCGTGATATTCTGGGATGCCTGTTTGTAGCGTTCTGCATTTCGCTCAGCCGTCACAATCTCCGCTTGCGGCAGCGCTCTGCACATGCGGATGGCAGAGTAGCCGATGGCTGTGCCGATTTCCAGTATTTTTCTTGGCTGTTTCAGCACAAGGAGACTGATCAGAACTTCGATCCCTGTCTTTTCCATAATCGGAACGACGTTTTGTTCTGCATATTCCTCCATCTTTCTGATGGATTCATCCTGCTCGGGAAGAAGGCTTTCTATATATGTTAAAATTGTATCGTTTTCCATTGTCTTCTCCTTTAAACGCCGCACTGGCGGGCGTTCAGGTCTATCTTATCTCATGAAAATAAGAGTTCTACCGAAGAACTCTTGGCTGTATTTATCGTTTTGTTTATCTCTGTCTTTGCAACTCGATATATTTTACCACAATAGAAAAGGGAATGCGAATTTTTTCGCCTTCCCCTGTTTCTTATTTATTCGTGATGTGTTCAGCTTTTGCTTTGTTATGTTCTGCAAGTGTTTTTGTGAAAATCACTTCGCCTTTTTTCGTTGCGAGGAAGTAGAGATAGTCCGTCTTGGCAGGCTCAATTGCCGCCTTAAGCGACTGGCTTCCCGGATTTGCAATCGGTCCCGGCGGAAGGCCCTGTACTTTGTACGTATTATAGGCTGATTCTACTTCTAGATCTTTGTAATACACGCGGTCTTTGTGCTCTCCAAGTGCATAAAGCACGGTAGGATCGGTCTGAAGCGGCATTTTTTTGCTGATGCGGTTATAAAAAACACTTGAAATCTTTTGCCTGTCAGCTGACTGGGTTGCTTCTTCTTCGATAAGAGATGCCATCGTCAAAAATCTGTGAACCGGCATGTTTTTTTCTTCCAGCTGGTCTGCATAAGGCTTGACCACTTCATCTGTTTTCTTGATCATTTCCTCTAAAATCAGATCAAGCGGTGGTTTTTCCTCATAAAACGGATAAGTTGCAGGATAGAAATAGCCTTCGAGCGGGTACTTAATATCCTGGCCGTAGATTTCTTTTGTCACGGTTTCCGGGTATTTTTTCTGCATAGCCGAAATAAATTCTTTGCTGTTCATTCTGTTCAGCACTTCTTTTTCAGGGTAGCCGGAGTGCTTGGCAACCTGTGCTGCAATCTGTGTGAGCTGAATGCCTTCAGGAACGGGAATCTGAAATACAACGTCTGTTATAACCCGGCCTGATTTGAGGCTTGCGATAATGTCTTCAAGTTCCATCGATGGGGTAAGTTTATAGTCACCCGCCTGAAAACCTGATTCGTTTTTAAATTTCACATAGTATTTGAAAACCCGTTTATCTTTAATAATCTTTTCTTCTTCCAGAATAGCCGCAATGGATGAGACAGATGAACCTATAGGTATCGTTACATTCACTGCTTTTTTATCTGTTTCATCAGCCGGCTCCAGCGCGGATTTGATATATAAATAGCCTCCGCCGATCAGCCCTGTCATAGCTATAAGCAGCACAGCGACAACAATCAGGACAATCTTCCGGATGACTCTTGCTTCCTGCTGTTTTTCCAGGAGTTTGTGCTGCAATGTATGTTTGTTCGAATCTCCCTCTGACATTATGGACGAGCTCCCCCTTTCATCATCATGATTATACTACATAATGACCATTTTTTCGCCAAATTCCACCACATTTTTACGGGAGCGCCTGTTCCATCCCGCAAAAACGGAAAATTTTCTCCTTTGAAGAGTGTTTCCTTTATACCGTATTAAAAGCAAAAAAAATAAACCGTCAAGTGACGGCTTATTCTCATCTGACGATTTAATTTTCTTCCTCTTCGTTGTCAAGGAATGTATTCAGCATTTCTTCTACAAGATCCCACTCTTCTTCTGTTTCGATCGGAGCAAGTTCCCCGTCCACGCCGTCTGCAGTAGGCTCAAAGCTGGATGCATGAATTTCAATTTCTTCTTCGTCATCTTGTTCGCCAAGCGGATAGTAAAGGACGTAAGACTTTCCGAACTCCTCAGAAGCGAAAGTGAAAAGAATTTCGCAAAGCTGCTCGTTGCCGTTTTCGTCTACTACTGTAATTTGTTTTTCTCCGTGTTCCATGTAAGTCACCTCATCTATAGTTTGCTGCCGGTTAGTTCAGGCTGTCAAGATAGCCCTGAAGGATCATGACGGCAGCCATTTTATCAATTACCTTTTTTCTCTTTTTTCTGCTGACATCCGCTGAGAGCAGAACACGTTCTGCAGCCATCGTGGATAATCGTTCATCCCAGAGGATGACCGGGATGCCGAAGGTTTTTTCAAGCTTTGAAGCAAACCTCTGGCTTGCTTCTCCCCTTGGTCCGACCGTTCCATTCATGTTCTTAGGAAAACCGAGGACAAATTTCTCTGCATGATGCTCATTTACAATCTGAGTCAGCCTGGGAAGTCCAAAATTCCCTGCTGTTTCATCAATTTTAATTGTCTCGATTCCCTGTGCTGTCCAGCCAAGTTCATCGCTGACAGCGACTCCGATTGTTTTGGAGCCATAGTCAAGCCCGATAATTCGCATATTAATCCTCTCTATGATGGTGTAAGTACGATTTGACCAATTCCTCAATGAGTTCATCGCGCTCAAGCTTGCGGATTAAGTTTCTTGCATCGCGATGCCGCGGAATATAAGCGGGATCTCCGGAGAGAAGGTAGCCGACAATCTGATTGATCGGGTTATACCCTTTTTCCTTTAAGGCATCATAAACAGTGAACAGCACTTCATTTACGTTCGTCTCCACTGCTTCCTCAGAAAAATTAAACTTCATTGTTTTGTCAAAGGAACTCATCACACGCACCTCTTTCCCAGATTCGTCTGTTTGAATCTGCTTGTCCATTCTTATTACCATTCTACACTAAGTATGGAAATTATAAAACGGATTTCCCTTACAGGAAGAAAAATCAGACGCTTTTCACCCATTCTGAAGCATATTCCAGGGCACTTTCCAGTTTTTCAGGGTCTTTTCCGCCTGCCTGAGCCATATCAGGACGTCCTCCGCCGCTTCCGCCGCAACGAGCCGCTACTTCTTTAATCAGTTTGCCGGAATGATAGCCTTTCTTAACTAGATCGCCTGTTACACCAGCTGCAAGACTGACTTTCCCGTCATGAGCTGCACCTAGAATAACAACCGCTGATCCAAGTTTCTGCTTCAGCTCATCCACCATAGAACGCAGGCTGTTCATGTCTTTTGCACTTACTTTGCTTGCAAGAAGAGTGACTCCGTCAATTTCCGCAGCCTGGCTCAGCAAGCTTCCAGCTTCTACGTTGCCCAGTTTTGCTGTCAGTGATTCATTCTCCCTTTGCAGAGCACGGACCTCTAATAGCAGTGAGTCAACCCGGCTTGCAGCATCTTTCGGGCTTGATTTAAGTTTACCTGCAACGTCTGAAAGGATAGAAAGCTGATCTTTAACAAGCTGGTATGCGCCTTGTCCTGTTACAGCTTCAATTCTTCGGGTTCCGGCGCCAATTCCTGATTCAGCCACAAGTTTAAACATGCCGATGGACGCTGTATTGTCAACATGGCAGCCTCCGCAAAGCTCAAGGCTGTAATCGCCGACTTGAACGACACGGACAATATCTCCGTATTTCTCGCCGAACAGAGCCATTGCACCCATTTCTTTCGCTTCAGCAATCGGCTTAAGCTCAATATTCACTCCGATGCTTTTCCAGATCTGTTCATTGACGATCTGTTCAATTTGCTCAAGTTCCTCAGGCTGCACCTGACCGAAATGAGAGAAGTCAAAGCGGAGTCTTTCTCCTGTTACAAGAGAGCCTGCCTGATTGACATGTCCTCCAAGGACATCTTTAAGAGCCTGGTGCAAAAGATGTGTCGCTGTATGATTTTTAATAACGGCACTGCGTGTTTTTTCATCAACAGAAGCTGTTACCTCGTCATTTGTTTTCACTGTCCCGCTAACAACAATGGCCGTATGAAGGTTCTGGCCGTTTGGAGCTTTTTGGACATGCTTGACCTGAAGCTTAACAGCTTCACTTTCAATTGTGCCCTCATCTGCAATCTGTCCGCCGCTCTCTGCATAAAACGGCGTTTCATTCAGAATCAGCTGAACTTCTTCTCCTTCATGCGCTTCACTGATGATCTCGCCGTTTTTCAAAAGAACGGAAACAGAAGCTTTTGCTGTAAGGCTGCTGTAGCCGACAAACGTGCTGTCTGCTTTAATTTCTCCGAGCACTCCGCCCTGAACCTGCATGGAATCAACATCCTGCCTTGCAGCACGTGCCCGCTCGCGCTGGCCTTCCATCTCTCTTTTGAAGCCTTCATGGTCGATTTCCATCTGCTCTTCCTGTGCATATTCCTCTGTTAATTCAACAGGGAATCCGTACGTATCGTAGAGACGGAATACATCCGCACCAGGAATGACTGAGCTGCCTTTAGCTTTTTGGACTTTGACCACTTCTGATAGAATTGCCAGGCCGTCATTCAGTGTTTCATGGAAACGTTCTTCTTCGTTTTTGATCACCTTTTGGATAAATTCTGTTTTCGCCTGCACTTCCGGATAAAAATCAACCATAATTTCTCCGACAACCGGAACGAGTTCATACATGAACGGGCGGTTGATGGAGAGCTTTTTAGCATACCTCACAGCACGGCGGAGAAGGCGTCTAAGTACATAGCCGCGGCCTTCGTTAGAAGGAAGCGCTCCGTCACCGACTGCGAATGTCACTGTCCGGATATGATCGGCAATCACTTTGAAGGCTTCATCTTTCTCAGCATCCACGCGGTATTTTTCGCCAGATGCGTTTTCTGTTGCACCAATGATCGGCATGAACAGATCTGTATCGAAGTTAGTCGGCACATCCTGAATGACCGAAACCATCCGCTCAAGGCCCATGCCTGTATCGATGTTTTTCTTAGGCAGCGGAGTATACGTTCCGTCTGAATTATGGTTGAACTCAGAGAACACCAGGTTCCACACTTCAAGATAGCGCTCATTTTCACCGCCAGGATAAAGCTCAGGGTCCTGCGGGTCATTTCCGTATGATTCTCCTCTATCGTAGAAAATCTCTGTATTCGGTCCGCTCGGGCCTTCTCCGATATCCCAGAAGTTGCCCTCCAAGCGGATAATACGCTCTTCCGGAACACCGATTTTGTCTTTCCAGATCAGGAACGCTTCATCATCTTCCGGATGAATTGTAACCGAAAGCTTCTCAGGGTCAAAACCGATCCAGTTCTTGTCCGTAAGAAATTCCCAAGCCCATTCAATCGCCTCTACTTTGAAGTAGTCGCCGATGGAAAAGTTGCCGAGCATTTCAAAAAACGTATGATGACGAGCCGTTTTTCCGACGTTTTCAATGTCATTTGTGCGGATTGATTTCTGGGCGTTGCAAATTCTCGGATTTGCAGGAATCACCCGGCCATCAAAGTATTTTTTTAATGTAGCAACCCCGCTGTTGATCCATAAAAGCGACGGATCTTCATGCGGCACGAGAGATGCACTTGGTTCCACTGCATGCCCTTTTTCTTTAAAGAAGTCCAAGAACATTTGGCGTACTTGCGCTGAGGTTAGTGTTTTCATCTTTGTTCCTCCTTTTAAATGTCTGCAAATAAAAAACTCCCGCCTCTGTGAAAATCACGCTTGATTTTCACAGGGACGAGAGATTGCTCGCGGTACCACCCTGATTATAGACATAATAGTCCATCACTTCATTAAAACCGTAACGTGGTTTCACCGGCAGGGTTTGCCTGCACTCCGGAATAGCCTTCTGTTTCCCTTCATCTCAGAGCTCTCTCAGCGTACAAGCCCCTCTCTTGTCAGATGGTCTGAAACATACTCGTTCCTTCATCGTTTTCCTATTTGCGCTTTATACGCTGAATTATAGTTTAACGCCAACCCATTGTCAATGCTGTCTTCTCAGCTGCATGAGATGCATGAGTGTGACTTTCAGCACCGCAAGCACCGGTACAGCCAGAATCAGCCCGACGATGCCGGCTATTTCACCGCCGGCAAGCAAAGCAAGCATAATCACAATCGGATGCATGTGAAGGCTTCTCCCGACGATCAGCGGACCGAGAATGTTCCCTTCAATAAACTGCAGCGTGAAAATAATGGCCGCAACAATCAAGACGGTGTTTACAGACATCGATGCAGCAATAATGACAGCCGGAATGGCTCCGATGACAGGCCCAAAATACGGGATGACATTCGTAACACCAATCAGAATTCCGATAACGAGCGGATACTTAATATCAAAAAACCAAAGAGAAACAAACGCAAGAAGTCCAATAATCACACAGACGAGCAGCTGTCCTCTTATATAGCTTCCAAGCGACTGATCCACATCTCTGACAAATACGGAAGCCTCCGCTCTCCATCTTTTAGGAGTCAAATACCAGGCTGCTTTTTTCAGCTGCTCATAATCCTTCAGCATATAAAAAACCAGAAATGGAATCAGCGCGAGAACCAGGACGTAATCAACAGCCTTGCCCAGACTGCTCAGAATTTTATCAATCCAGTATGAAAACCAGGCTTCAACATTCTGAAATCCCTCTTCAATCCTTGTGTGTATTTCATCAGGGAACCGGTCCGTCTGGGTGTGAACCATCTCAAGCCAGCCCTGGTATTTCTGCTCAAGCACAGGAAAACTGGCCGACAATTCCTTCAGCTGAATAATCATCACCGGAATGCCTTTATAGAGGCCGTAGCCGACACCGCCAAAGAACAGGGTGTAGATGATCAGGATGGAAAGTGTCCGCGGAACACCTGTAGAGTGGAGCTTTTCAATGACCGGATGCAGCAAGTATGTAATAAAGCCTGCAATTAAAAAAGGGATCAGGATGGCCTTTATCATCATGTACAAAGGATCCCACAGTACTCTCAGCTTCATAAAGAGAAAAACAGAAAGCAGGATCAGAAGGAATATTGCGATTCTAAGCAGCCATTTGACATATCGTTCTCTCAAGTTGCATCCCCTCCTCGTCTTTAGTTTGGTGATGGAGGGGGGAATTATTCATTTGCGGGGAAAGAAGAATGAGTGCTTATTATTAAGTGGTGCATCCACTGTACCCAAACTAAAAAGCAGCCAGGTCCCCTGACTGCTTTTCATCATGCGCGCATCAGAATAGTTTCTTGATGCGTTTTTTCATTTTTTTCATGTCCCGCTTAGAAACGGATACACGTCCAAGTAAATCTGTAAGCATTGAGGTCATTCGCCGGTTCATACTCATTTCCCCCTTGCTGCGTTTACATGCTGATTGTTCGGTCATCATCTGAGAAAAGATCATCAAGAGAACTGAGCGAACCGTCCTCTTCCACCTGGTGGGTGAAAATCTGTCCTTTAGATACAGACAGCTCTATGAAGCATCCCCAGCAGTAATACTGGTTTACGCCGATTTTGCCTATATCTTTGCTTTTGCAATTCGGGCATTTCAACAATTTGGTGCACCTCGCTAATGAATAAAATCCATGACGATTGCATCTTTGCTGATCGTTAAAGTCCCTGGAGGATCAAGTTTCTTCTTTCCCTCCATCATGTCTGCAAAGAATCCGTCCGTCAGTTCATATGCTACAATGGTGCCCAAATGTTCAGAAAAATATACATCTGCGAGAAGACCAAGCTTCTCACCCTCTGCAGAAAAAACCTCTTTGTATTGGATTCGGCGGCGTGATGTCAGGAAATAAGCTTCTCTGAATTCAGACAGCGATTTCAGCGTGCTTCTTCCTTTCATCATGATTCCGTCCTTGCCGATGGTGCAAATCGATTCACTCGGTACGATGCGCCCTTTTTTAAAAAAGCCTTTTTCATGCAGCAAAAGTCCGGTGAAACGGCCGTTTTTATCAAGGCATGCATCACATACATACCCTGCTATATACCCGTCTTCCAGATCGACTACAGGAAGGCCTCTGAGCTCTGTGAATGTCCGCAGGAGAAACTCCCCCTTTCCGAACACTCTTAGATTCTGCTGTCTTCCATAAAGTCATACGGGGTAATGCCTTCCATTCCGATCATGGCATCTGCCGCGCCGAATGGAAGCTCTGACTCGAGCTCCTGTTTTTCTTCCTGCTTTTGCGACAGCTTCATGCGAAGGGACGTCTGCCGGCTCAGATGATCGCGGTTTTCGATACCCCTGAGAAGCGCATCCTGCTCTCCGCAAAGAATCAGAAACTGCTTACTTCGGGTGATGGCCGTATAAATAAGGTTCCGCCTTAGCATCCGGTAGTAGCTCTTCACAACCGGCACAACCACAATAGGAAATTCGCTGCCCTGGGATTTATGGATGGAGCAGCAGAACGCATGCGTAAACTGAGTAAAATCTGATTTTGTATACGTCACTTCATTACCGTCAAAGGAAATGACGATCATATCTTCTTTTTCTGTGTTTTCCTTCGCATAAAAGATGGAGACAATCTCCCCGATATCCCCGTTGTACACATTGCTTTCAGGCTGATTGACGAGCTGAAGCACTTTATCTCCTGAACGGTACACCGTTTCTCCGAATTTCATTTCCCGTTTGCTGGGGGATTTGGGATTGAACAGCTCCTGCAGCATCACGTTCAGCTGGTCAATGCCTGCAGGACCTCTGTACATGGGGGCAAGTACCTGCACATCGCGTGCGGTATACCCTTTCTTAATAGCATTCGCAATAACCTTTTCCACCACTTCTTTTACCTGAGTGCCGCTGCACCTGATAAAGGACCGGTCTTTCGTCGGGGCGGAAAGGTTTTCAGGAAGCCTCCCTTTTTTGATATCATGGGCAAGCTCAATAATGGATGATCCCTCTGCCTGTCTGTAAATATCCGTCAGGCGCACTACTGGAACGGCCTCTGACTCAAGCAGATCCCGCAAAACCTGGCCGGGTCCAACAGAAGGCAGCTGATCTTCATCCCCTACCATAATCACCTGAATCTGTTCAGGCAGGGCTTTAAAAAGCTGATGGGCAATCCAGGTATCCACCATGGACATTTCATCCACAATCAGAAGCTTGGCCCCAATCGGGTTGTCCTCGCCGTGGTCAAAGCCCTCTGCCCCGTTCCATTTAAGCAGCCTGTGAATCGTGACGGCAGGAAGTCCCGTCGCTTCTGTCATCCGCTTTGCAGCACGACCGGTAGGCGCGACCAATGAAATTGGAAAAGGCTCTTCTTTTTTATAATCCTTTGGGTCAAGAGAACAGCCGTGCAGATCGGCATAAAGCTCGACAATCCCCTTGATCACGGTCGTTTTTCCTGTTCCGGGTCCTCCTGTAAGAAGAAGCATCGGCGACATCAAGGCTGTCTGAATCGCCTCTTTCTGACTGGAAGCATACTGAACGTTCATCCGTTCCTCCAGGTTTCCAAGTGACAGGAGAAACTCTGACTCGGGAAAAAGACTGTCATACTCCGTTTGAAGAAGGACCCGTTGAATGCTTTTCACAAGCCCCTGCTCCGCAAAATAGAGCGAAGGCAAGTACGTTCTGTCCTCTTCAATGATGATGCCTCTGTCTTCGGCAAGCTTAATAATCTGTGCTGAAATATCTGTTTCAATCACTCTCATGTCATTGGACTGATTCAGGAGATCCATTGCTTTTACAATAAGCTGTTCGGTTGAAACATATGTATGGCCTTCCTGAAGGCAAAGGTGCTCAATCGTGTAAAAGCAGGCTGCTTTGATTCGCTCTGGATGGTTTCCCCCAAGCCCCATGCGGCTTCCCAGTTCATCTGCCCGCACAAACCCGATGCCTTCAATATCCTTTACGAGCTGAAACGGGTTCTCCTGGATGATCTGTACCGTTCTGTCCTGATAGGCCTGATAAATTTTCATGGACAACTGCGGGCCAAATCCGAGCTGGTTCAGGATAATCATGGCCTGTTCAAGTCCCTGGTGCTCCTTCAGCTGATCGAGCAGCAGTTTCGCCTTGTCTTTGCCAAGTTTCGGGACCTTATCAAGAAGGGAGGGATCCTCCATCATTTTTGAAATGGCTCCTTCTCCAAGCTCGTCCACAATGGCTTCGGCCGTTTTTCTCCCAATACCTTTGAAAAGATCACTTGAGAGATACTGGATGACCCCGTCTCTCGTTTTAGGTATCTCTTTTCTGTAGTGCTCTGCCTGAAACTGCTGGCCGAATTTTGGATGCTGCGTGACCATCCCAAAGAAGGTGTACGTTTCATCTTCATGCAGAAGCGGAAAATAGCCTGTCACGGTTATCTCTTTTTGATCAATGTTTTCGCTCGTTTCAAGAACCTCCGTCTTCAGGACGGTGTAATGATTCTGCTCATTCTGAAAAATAACCGTGATGATTTTGCCTTTTAGAAACCGTTCCTGTTCCTGAAACAGATCCGCCTGTTGCTGCACAAGATCTCCTCCCCGCTACATCTCTTGCAATAATTGTTTCAGATTGGCAGCCATCGCGTGACCGGGCTGAATCTCAAGCGCGCGCTCAAGCATTTGGAGCGCTTTTTCAGGGTTTTCCTTAAAAGCGTAACCGACACCAAGATTGTAAAAAGCATCAGCATGTTCTGGGTCCTTCTCAGCGACAATGCCAAATTGCTTGATTGCTTCATCGAGCGCATCCTGCTGGGCAAGACAAAGAGCATACTGAAAACGTGCTTCTGTATCTTCTTCATTTAATTCTGCTGCTCTCTGCAAATAAGGAAGCGCCGGCAGCGGCTGTTCCGTCACCACATAGCTCATTCCCAGCATAAAGTAGACATCTGAATTGTCCATTCCTTTTTGTATCGCTTTTACGAACATGTTTTTCGCCTGCTCATAGCGTTCCTGATCGTAATAAACACTTCCTGCTCCGTAATAAGCCGTAGTTGCCTCTTCATCTAGCCCAATGGCTTTTTCAAAAAACGAAATCGCTTTTTCAGGTTCTCCCACAGCTGCAAGCAGGTTTCCAAAATTCACATAACAAACAGCATCATTCGGATTTTCTTCGATAGCTTCAGAAAAAAATCCTGCCGCTTTCTCAAAGTCGCCTTCCTGCATCGCTTCAATGCCCATTTTGTTTTTATCGCTCATCCTTGGCACTTCCTTTCTCTTTAAAAGAAAAACCTCAACCGTTGCTGTTGAGGTTTTCATAAGTCTGCATTATCCGACATACCAGATTTTATCATCTTTTTTAAACACTTCGTCTATGGTTCCGCCGCCAAGACACTCGTCTCCGTTATAAAAAACGACCGCCTGTCCTGGTGTAATGGCTCTTACCGGCTTATCAAAGATAACCTGTGCTGTTTCAGCATCCGTCATTTTAACTTGAACGGCATGATCTTCCTGACGGTATCTGAATTTCGCCGTGCATGTAACCGTGCCCTCAGGCATCTTTCCCGACACCCAGCTGATGCTTGTGGCAGTCAGAGAATCAGAATAAAGCAGATCATTGTCAAAGCCCTGATCAACGTAAAGAACATTTTTTTCGAGGTCTTTGCCGATGACAAACCACGGATCTCCGCTTCCGCCGATTCCAAGGCCGTGGCGCTGGCCGATTGTATAGTACATCAGCCCGTCATGCTTGCCTTTTACCTCTCCTGAAAGAGTCTGCATCAGGCCTGGCTGTGCAGGAAGGTATCCGCTCAGGAATTCCTTGAAGTTCCGTTCGCCGATAAAGCAGATTCCTGTGCTGTCTTTTTTGGACGCTGTCGCAAGGCCCGCTTCTTTTGCAATCTCGCGGACTTTGGATTTTGGAATATTTCCGATCGGGAACATCACTTTGGAAAGCTGATCCTGCGATAGCTGATTGAGGAAATACGTTTGATCTTTGTTTGCATCCGCGCCTCTCAGCATTTTATATTCGCCGTCCCGGAATTCAACCTGGGCGTAATGGCCTGTCGCAAGATAATCCGCTCCAAGAGAGATCGCATGCTCAAGAAACGCTTTGAATTTGATTTCCTTGTTGCACATGACATCAGGATTTGGCGTTCTTCCCGCTTTGTATTCATCGAGGAAATAGGTAAATACTTTGTCCCAATATTGCTTTTCAAAATTGACGGCATAATACGGAATACCGATCTGATTGCAGACCTGAATGACATCATCATAGTCTTCAGTTGCCGTGCAGACGCCGTTTTCATCCGTATCATCCCAGTTTTTCATAAAGATGCCGATCACATCGTATCCCTGTTGTTTTAAAAGCAATGCCGCAACGGAGGAATCAACTCCGCCTGACATCCCGACAACGACACGTGTGTCTTTAGGTGCTTTTTGCATCTTTTTCACCTCCATAGTTCCTTCTAAGCTGTAAGCCGCTTCACAATTCCTGCTGTAACGCGGGCCGTTTTTTCGATTTGATCAAGCGTATTCCCGTAACCGAAGCTGAACCTGATCGATGCTTTCGTCCGCTCATGATCGCCGTACATCGCAGTCAGCACATGAGAGGGTTCAATGGATCCTGCTGTGCAGGCAGAGCCGCTGGAAACGGCGATACCCGCAAGATCCATATTTACAAGCATTGCCTCTACATTTGTTCCCGGGAAATAAAGGTTCAGCACATGAGGAAGACTGCCTTCAAGTGTTCCGTTCACTTCAAACGAAACCTCTTCTTCCTTCAGTACTTCCATTAATTTCATTTTAAACTCTCTATATTGGGCAGCTTTTTCCTCTTTTGTTTTCAGAGCAAGTTCAGCTGCTGCCTTTAGTCCGTAAATGCCTGGAACATTTTCTGTTCCTGCGCGTCTTTTCAGTTCCTGCTCACCGCCGTAAGACTGCTGTTTAAGGGATATTCCTTCCCTCAGGTACAGAAATCCCGTGCCTTTCGGGCCGTTGATTTTGTGGCCGGAAGCAGAGAGCATATCAATTCCGCACTCTTTCACATCGAGGTCAAGAAGACCGTAAGCCTGAACAGCATCTGTGTGGAAAAGAGCAGGATGGTTTTTTAAAGCCATGCCAATCTCCTGAACCGGCTGAACCGATCCTGTCTCATTGTTTCCGTACATGATCGTCACTAGGATGGTTTCAGGCTTCAGTGCTTTTTTCAGTGCTTCGACAGATATGCTGCCGTCTGTGTCAACAGGCAGATAGGTAACCTCAAACCCCTGCTTCTCAAGGTTCTTGCATGTATTTAAAACGGCATGATGCTCAACCTGTGTTGTAATAATATGGTTCCCTTTATGGCGGTAAGCTGATGCAGCACCGAGGATTGCCATATTATCTGCTTCCGTGCCGCCGCTTGTGAAAATGATTTCTTTCGGTCTGGCATGAAGACTTGCCGCAATAACCAATCTTGCTTCATCAAGCAGCCTTCTGCTTTCACGCCCGAAACCGTGGATGCTTGAAGGATTTCCAAATACATTCTGCATATGCGGAACCATCTGCTCAATCACAGCGGGATGCATGGGTGATGTTGCAGCATGATCCAAATAAATTCTATCCACAGTAAACCCACCTTTTAAATATAAAACATGTAAGATTCCTGCTCATCATCCGTATAATTTGCAAGATCTTCAAGTGTTGTGCTGTCCAGTACATCTTTTACAGCATCTCGTATCCTTACCCATAAATGCCGCTTGGCAGGTTCTTCATCTTCCAGAACTTCAACAGGGCTTATAGGCCCTTCAAGCACGCGGATAATATCACCGGACGTAATAGCTGCCGGTTCATTGCCGAGCACATATCCCCCGTATGCTCCGCGGATGCTTTTAACAAGTCCCGCATTGCGCAGAGGTGCAATCAGCTGCTCAAGATAGTGTTCAGACAGGTCATGCGTCTGGGCAATGCTCTTTAATGATGTCGGCCCTTCGCCGTGTTTTTTTGCAAGCTCAATCATAATAGTAAGACCGTAGCGGCCTTTCGTTGAAATCTTCATTCTTCCACCCCTATTTATCTAACTGACTTGTTGAACCCTTTGTCTTTTTTCTGCTGTTCTCAAAAGCAGGGCATCGGTTGCCTTCTGGCAATACGGCAGAGTAAAACCGATAATATAGCCGATTGACAGCGTACAGACGATTGTGCCGAAAAAGACCGGGCCCCCAAGTGACCAGCCTATAAGCAAAACAATCACTTCGATGCTGCTTCTGATCCTTGAAACCTTCCATCCCGTTTTTTCAACTAGGGCAAGCATCAGCGTATCACGAGGTCCAGCCCCGCAGCCTGCTGAAATATATAACCCGATGCCATACCCCATGACCAGAATGCCGAGAAGCAGCATTCCGATTTTCCCGGCATAGCCGGCAGGCGTCTGCAAAAAGGGAATCATCATATATAAATCGATAAAAAGGCCAACAGTAATCATATTTACAAACGCACCGGCCTGAGGCATCTTTTTTGTAAAAATAGATGAAAGGAGAAGAATGCCCCCTCCTACAATAATTGCCCAAGATCCGATCGTTAAACCAAGCTGATAATACAATCCTATATGAAGAACATCCCACGGCGATGTGCCGAGGTCTGCTTTAATGGTCAGCACAATGCCGAAAGCCATGATGAGAAGTCCCGTGAAATAAATACTCCATCTCATTCTCAGCTCAGCAAGTGATTTCCCTGGACGCATACGTTCAAACGCCGCCTTTCAGTCAAGACCGTTTTCATTAAAATGAACCTAAGCCATTATAGCATATTTCCTATTACCCGAGCATTCAAATTGACTTATTAAGCATTTGGGAAGACAAATTGGTATACTGGAATGAAAGAGCTTGAACCACCCGGGAGTGATGGAAATGAAACCACTGGCATTCAGAATGAGGCCGGAATCAATTGATGAAATCATCGGACAGGAGCACCTGGTCGGAAAAGGCAAAATGATTGAGCGGATGGTTAAAGCACGGCACCTGAGCTCCATGATTTTGTACGGACCGCCCGGAATCGGCAAAACGTCCATAGCCACAGCCATAGCAGGAAGCACAAATACAGCTTTCAGAAAACTGAATGCTGTTGTTAATAATAAAAAAGACATGGAAATCGTTGCAGAAGAAGCCAAAATGTCAGGCAAAGTCATTTTGATTCTTGACGAGGTCCACCGCCTCGACAAAGCCAAACAGGATTTTCTCCTTCCCTATCTTGAGGACGGAAAAATCATTCTAATAGGAGCAACAACGAGCAACCCTTATCACGCCATTAATCCTGCCATCAGAAGCAGATGCCAAATCTTTGAGCTGAAGCCGCTCGAAGCGGACGATATTAAAAAAGCGCTGAACCGGGCCCTTCAGGATGATAAAAAGGGACTTGCCAAGTACAGGGCAGAAGTGGCAGATGACGCTCTCGATCATTTCGCCTCAAGCTGTGCAGGCGATGTAAGATCGGCATTAAATGCACTTGAACTGGCAGTCATTTCATCTGAGCCGGATGATGAGGGCATCATCCGCATTGATCTGAAAACTGCTGAGGAGTGCCTTCAGAAAAAGAGCTTTGTGCACGACAAGGACGGAGATGCGCACTACGACGTGCTCTCTGCTTTTCAAAAATCGATCAGAGGGTCTGATGTGAATGCAGCCCTTCATTATCTCGGAAGACAGATTGAAGCAGGCGACCTGATCAGCATTAACCGCAGACTGCTCGTCATCGCCTATGAAGATATCGGCCTTGCAAGCCCGCAGGCAGGAGCAAGGACACTTGCCGCCATTGAAGCAACAGAGCGCCTAGGCCTGCCTGAAGCAAGAATACCTCTTGCGAACGCAGTGATCGAGCTGTGCCTTTCGCCAAAGTCAAACTCTGCCTACAAAGCGCTTGATGCAGCCCTAGCCGATATCCGTTCAGGCAAAAGCGGAGAAGTGCCTGACCACTTAAAAGATGCCCACTATAAAGGTGCCGGTAAGCTGGGCCGGGGCATCGACTACAAATATCCGCATGACTATGAAAACGGGTGGGTCAAACAGCAGTACCTCCCCGACTCCTTAAAAAAGAAAAAATACTACGAGCCAAAACAGACAGGGAAATTTGAACTGTCACTTGCCCAGATATACGAAAAGCTGATGAGGAACTAAAAAAGCAGGCAGGAAAACAATGGTTTTCCTGCCTGCTTTCTTTTTGTCTATTTATCGTTTACACGAGAAATTTTAATATCTTTCAGAAGGTCCATGATGACATGACCGCCCATGATCAATCCTGCTACGGATGGTACCCATGCATTGGATGAAGGCGGCATTTTAGCCTTGCGGATCTCCGCAGCGTCATTTCCTACCTTTACCCGTACATCTTCGCGGATCACAATCGGACTTTCATCAGAAAACACCACTTTAATTCCTTTTCGGATGCCTTCTTTGCGGAGACGGGTGCGGATGACCTTCGCAATCGGGTCTGTGTGGGTTTTTGAAATGTCTTCAATTTTAAACCTTGTCGGATCGGTCTTATTTGCAGCGCCCATGCTTGAGATAATCGGAATCTCTCTTCTCAGGCACTCTTTCATTAGATGGATCTTGTACGAAATCGTATCAGAAGCATCAATCACATAATCCAGTCCGTGGCTGAAAAACTCTTCATACGTTTCTTCCGTATAAAACATCTTCAGTGCGATGACGTCACAATCAGGATTGATTTCTTTAATTCTGTCTCTCATCAGATCCGCTTTTGGCTTCCCTACAGTCGACACAAGCGCATGGATCTGGCGGTTTACATTCGTGATATCCACATCATCTTTATCAACAAGCACAATACGTCCCACTCCCGAACGCGCAAGAGCCTCTGCCGAAAACGATCCGACTCCGCCGATCCCAAGAACAGCAACTGTGCTGTTTTTTAAAATTTCAATACCTTCTTTTCCAATCGCAAGTTCATTGCGTGAAAATTGATTCAGCAATCCTCTCAACTCCATTTATAGAATCCATGTCAGTATTTTTCCTGAAAATGAATATATCATACTTTCGGTGAAAAACAAGAGGGAATTCTTGATTGGGCAATGATCAGCAGCAGCTCGCACATGGATAATGGTGTCATTAATGCACCGATCTCCTATTTGGATGACACTATCATGTTTTTCAGTGCCACCAATACGATCTTTTCCTTCCTTGGTGGTACTTATCTCGTTTTTGAGTTCCACCAAGTCGCTCTCTTCCTTCTTTGATGGCACTTATCTCGTTTTTCAGTACCACCAATTCGGTCTTCCCCTTCCTTGATGGCACTTATCTCGTTTTTCAGTACCACCAATTCGGTCTTCCCCTTCCTTGATGGCACTTATCTCGTTTTTCAGTACCACCAATTCGTTCTCCCCCTTCCTTGATGGCACTTATCTCGTTTTTCAGTACCACCAATTCGGTCTTCTCCTTCGTTGGTGGCATTTATCTCGTCTATAAGTTCCACCAAATCGACCTTCCCCATCCTTGGTGGCACTTATCTCGTTTTTCAAGTGCCACAGTGCCCTCAACTCCTTCGCAGAAAAAATAAAAAGCCCCCACAAGCAAAAGCTCATGAAGGCTGTACGTTCTTATTCGGCAGAAGTCCCAATTGTGCCGTCGCGGCTATCTTGGTTTTGAACCCGCTCACAGCAGGTGGGTGTCCTGTTCCACGGGTGATAAGTCCTCTGATCGAATGATGAGGCATTTACACCGCAATGGAAACTTGAACTCCCGGATCAAGTAATGTTGGATCAAAACTAAGTGTACGACGTACACATCAGGACTTCTATTTATCTTGTAAAAAGATTACCACATTGGAACGGTCTTTTCAAGCAATTCCAAGTAGGCATTATTCACCCTTTTTAAGCTTCAGGGCAAGGTTAAGGTCGGACAGCTGGGCGGTGCTGACTTCACTTGGCGCATGTGTGAGCAGGTCGCTTGCGCTTGCTGTTTTAGGGAAAGCAATCGTGTCGCGAAGGTTCGTTCTTCCTGCAAGCAGCATGACGAGACGGTCAAGACCGAGAGCGATTCCGCCATGCGGCGGCGTTCCGTATTCAAATGCTTCAAGCAGGAATCCGAATTGCTCCGTCGCTTCCTCTTCTGAGAAGCCGAGCATTTTGAACATTTTCTGCTGAACATCTCTTTCAAAAATACGGATGCTTCCTCCGCCAAGCTCATAGCCGTTGAGTACAAGGTCATAAGCCTGTGCTTTCATTGCAGCCGGATTGGTTTCAAACAGCTCCAGGTCCTCGCGTGCTGGCATTGTGAACGGGTGATGGGCTGCGAAATAGCGCTGTGCTTCTTCGTCGTACTCAAGCAGCGGCCAATCAATGACCCACAGGAAGTTGAATTTGCTTTCATCAATCAGGCCAAGCTCTCTTCCAAGTTTGAGGCGGAGGGCGCCAAGCGCATCTGCCACAACTGATTTCTTGTCGGCAACAAACAGCAGCAGATCTCCTGCTTCAGCTTCAGTTACCGTTCTTAGTGCCGCCTGCTCTTCTTCAGCAAAGAATTTTGAAATCGGGCCTTTCAGCTCCTGTTCTTCTGCTTTCAGCCATGCAAGTCCTTTTGCTCCGTACTGGGAAACGAACTCTGTTAAAGCATCAATGTCTTTGCGGGAATAAGAAGCTGCCGCGCCTTTTACATTGATGACCTTCACTTCTCCGCCGTTTGCGACAGCGCCGCTGAACACTTTAAAGCCGCTGTCTTTTACAAGCTCAGAAACATTTACGAGCTCAAGGCCGAAGCGTGTATCCGGTTTATCCGAACCATAGCGGCCCATCGCTTCGTCATACGTCATGCGCGGAAGGGGCAGGTCAAGTTCCACGCCTTTTGTTTCTCTCATGATGCGGGACATCATTTTTTCCATCAGTGCCATGATTTCGTCCTGGCTCATAAAGGACATTTCAATGTCCACCTGAGTGAATTCAGGCTGGCGGTCTGCACGCAGGTCTTCATCGCGGAAGCAGCGGGCAATCTGGTAATAACGGTCGAAGCCGGAAACCATTAACAGCTGTTTGAAAATTTGCGGCGACTGTGGAAGAGCGTAAAACTCTCCTTCATGTACACGGCTCGGAACAAGATAGTCACGTGCTCCTTCTGGCGTGCTTTTTGTCAGAATCGGTGTTTCAACGTCTAGGAATCCGTTCTCGTCCAGGAAATTGCGGATTGATTTGGACACATTGTGGCGCATTTTAAACGTATCAAGTAGTGCAGGTCTTCTAAGGTCCAGATAGCGGTATTTCAAGCGCACATCCTCTGAAACCTCTTCAGATTTATCTTCAATCAGGAAAGGCGGGTTTTTTGCTGCATTGATGATGGCAGCTTTCTCAACCATAATTTCAATTTTGCCTGTAGCAAGGTTTGGATTAACCGTTCCTTCAGAACGCGCTGCGACTGTTCCTTCGATGTCGAGGACGTATTCGCTGCGGGCTTTTTCTGCAATTTTCAGCGCTTCCTCTGAAACTTCAGGATTTACGACAATCTGCACGATGCCCGTTCTGTCTCTCAGATCAATAAAAATCAGGCCGCCAAGGTCGCGTCGTTTTTGCACCCATCCTTTAAGTGTTACTTTTTCTCCGATTGCTGCTTCTGTTACTTCGCCGCAATAATATGTTCGTCCAAACATCATTTCTCTCTCCTTTTGACTATCCTTTTATATACGCTGCAAGGTCCTGCAGGGAAATTTCTTTCTGTTCGCCTGATTCCATGTTTTTAACAGAAATCATGTTCTTTTCAAGCTCATCTTCTCCAAGCACGGCAACGTATCTTGCATTAAAACGGTCTGCCGCTTTAAATTGAGCCTTCATTTTTTTATCATCATAATCCTTTTCAGCTGTCAGTCCCGCTTTGCGCAGTTCATATACAAGAGACACAGAGCGGTCTTTCGGCTTGTCGCCAAGCGTTACGACAAAGCAGTCGATCGACTGGTCTACAGGCAGTTCTACGCCTTCTGCATCAAGAGCGGCGAGCAGGCGTTCAATACTTAGAGCAAATCCGATCCCTGGCGTTTCCGGCCCGCCGATTTCCTGGACGAGGCCGTTGTATCGTCCGCCGCCGCAAAGGGTCGTAATGGCGCCGAACCCTTCTGCATCGCTCATGATTTCAAACGCAGTGTGATTATAATAATCAAGACCGCGGACAAGATTCGGATCGACTGTAAAATCGATTCCAAGGTCTGTTAAGTATGCCTGAACCTTTTCAAAATAAGCGCGTGACTCATCGTTCAGATAATCCATAATGGATGGAGCAGTTTTCATCAGTTCATGATCGCGGTCTGTTTTGCAGTCAAGGATGCGAAGCGGATTTTGCGTCAGTCTTTTTTGGCAGTCTGAGCAAAACTCCCCGATTCTAGGCTCGAAGTGGGCAATTAATGCTTCCTTATGAGCTTTTCTGCTGTCTGCATCTCCAAGGCTGTTGATGATGAGCTTCAGTTTCTTCAGTCCAACAGAGCGGTAAAGCTCCATTGCAAGGGAAATGACTTCTGCATCCATTGCGGGATTGCTGCTGCCGAGAGCCTCCACCCCGAATTGCACAAACTGGCGGAAACGGCCGGTCTGAGGACGCTCGTATCTGAACATCGGTCCAATGTAATAGAGCTTTGTCGGCTGTGCAGGCTGTGCATACAGCTTTTTCTCAACGAATGCCCGGACTGTTGAAGCCGTTCCTTCAGGACGAAGCGTGATGTTTCTTCCTTTGCGGTCCTGGAACGTATACATTTCCTTTTGAACGATGTCCGTTGATTCGCCTACTCCCCTTTGGAACAGCTCAGTGTGTTCAAAAACTGGTGTGCGGATTT
This sequence comes from Metabacillus sp. cB07, assembly GCF_016839225.1. Taxonomy (NCBI): domain Bacteria; kingdom Bacillati; phylum Bacillota; class Bacilli; order Caryophanales; family Bacillaceae; genus Metabacillus; species Metabacillus sp. cB07. Next base: position 2,937,529 of record NZ_CP069296.1, read on the forward strand.
CCTTATATTGATACAATTTGCATATTTCACGTGCTGTATTTTCAATATACTGCCAGCGTTCAACTTCTCCAGGCAGAATATCCTGCGTGCCTCTCGGTATTTGAAATGCCATGTTAGATTCCTCCGATTTTTTCAAAAAATAAAAAAACTCCCGCCCCTACATAAAAATGTAGGGACGAGAGTTTGTATCCCGTGGTGCCACCCTAGTTGAAGCAAAAAGACTGCTCCCGCTCAAAGACAGTTAACGCCTGTCACGTTCTCCTCCTACTAGATGCAAGTCCGTTCAGAGGGAAACCTAGAGAGTGTTCTCTTCATCAAGTCATCATGGGAAAGCTTACAGCCAAGGCTTTCCTTCTCTGGTCATGTGTCATCCTGATTACTCTTCTCCGTCATCGGTTCTGATTATGTAATTCCAGTTAAGATTTATATACTATCATACGAATGTTCCGTGACTTGTGTCAAGAGCGATTTACCCGTTTTTTCAATTTCTTTGCTTCTTTTGCGTTCATACCGTACTCTCCCGCGAGTTCATACAGGTTGGAATGCTGATCCTTCGTCAGTTCCCGTGAGTTCACTCCGAAAATATCATGATTATTATAATGCGATCCTTCGCTTTTATCACTGTGCCTCATTTTTTTCTCCTTTACAGCAACTGTCTTTTCTCTAGTCTTTCCTGTTTAGCGAAAAAATATATCAAATGTCACAAGGGATATCCGATATAATAAAAGAATCTTTATAAGGTTAATCAAAAAAAGGAGGACCGGTCATTGTTTCGAAAAATTCTATATCCCGTCATTTGTGCACTGCTGCTTTTCAGCCAGCTGCCAATGATGCCGGGAACTGCGTCAGCTGAGCCGCAAAAAGCTGTAATCGCAGCGGACGGCCTAAACATCAGGAGCGGTCCGGGTTTAAGCTATCCGGTCATCGCAAGTGTAAAAAAAGGGGCTGTCTACAGCATTACGGACGAGAGCAAAGGCTGGTATGAACTGCAATTATCAGGCGGAAACAAAGGATGGGTTGCCTCATGGCTTGTTACCCTTCAGAATAAATCCGCAGCTTCAAAAGAAAGCAATTCAGACGGCACGGTCACATCGAATGCTGAGGATCTCAGAATCAGAAGCGGTCCCGGAACAAGCTTTCAAGTGACCGGCACCTTCGACAAAGGAAAAAAAGCATCATTCGTTCAGCAAAACGCCAATTGGGTTGAAATTTCCTTTAATGGAAAGCGCGGCTGGGTTTCAAGCCAGTTTGTCACCATCAGCAAGAAAACACAAACAGCTTCCCCGTCTCCATCAGGAACGAAATCAGGCAAGGTAAAGGCCACCTCACTCAACGTGCGGAATAAACCATCCACCTCGGCTTCTACTATTGGAAGCCTGAAGAAACATGCATCTGTTTCGATAACGGGAACCGATGGCGAGTGGCTGGAAATCCGTTTTAATGGACAAAAAGGTTGGGTACATAGCGATTTCATTTCAACTGAAACAGCAAAACAGCCAGAAAAAACAGGACAGACAGGAAAAGTTACGGCAAGCTCCCTGAATGTCAGAAGCAGCGGCAGCCTGAACGGAAAAGTGATCGGGTCTGTTGCAAAAAACACAGAGGTCACCATTCTTGAATCAGCAAACAGCTGGCTTCATATTCAATATTCAGGCAGCAAAAAAGGATGGGTTTCAAGCTCCTACGTTTCCCTCTCGTCAAAGGGAAAAACGGAAGAGAACAAAAGCGGCACATCAAAAGTCAGCATTCTGCAAAACGGTACGAATATCCGCAAAGGACCGTCCACAAATGAAAAAATTGTAAGACGGGCAAATGCAGGCGAGCAGTTTTCTGTTGTCAGTAAAGTTGGCGACTGGTATAAAATCCAGCTTTCCGGCAGCACAACAGGATATGTAGCGGGCTGGGTTGTGTCTTCATCAGGCAGCTCTGTATCAAGGCCCGGCGGAGATGTAACGTCTTATTTAAAAAACAAAACAGTCGTTCTTGACCCGGGTCACGGCGGACGTGATGGCGGAGCTATCGGAACGAGGGGCACCCTTGAGAAAGATTTAACAATGTCTACAGCAAAACTTGTGTACGATAAACTTAAAGCATCAGGTGCCGATGTTCATCTGACACGCAGCAGCGACAGCTACATCAGTCTCAGCTCACGGGTCAGCACCGCTCACTACCGGGATGCAGATGCATTCATCAGCCTTCATTTTGACAGCATCGAAAACCGGAGCGTACACGGAATGACAACTTATTATTACAGCTCATCAAAAGACAAGCCTCTTGCCTCTCCCGTTCATGATGAACTGCTGAAGCAGGCCCGGCTTAAAGACCGCGGCACGAAATTCGGAGACTATCACGTCATCCGTGAAAACAGACAGCCGGCAGTCCTGCTTGAACTTGGCTATGTGAGCAACAGCGCTGAAGAACTTACAGTCAGCTCAGGCTCCTACCAGGAACGGGTTGCACAGGGCATCTATTACGGATTGGCCCAGTACTTCAAATAACAGCAAAACACCACCCAGGCGTCCTGGGTGGTGTTTTTTTATTAGCAAATAAAATGCCGGGTCTCCCCGGCATTCAGCTTTTTGATTCTAATATTAGCGTGACCGGACCGACATTTGTAAATGCCACGTCCATCATGGCGCCAAACTCTCCGGTTTGAACGCTGATGCCCTTCTCGCGCAGCTTCTGGTTGAAATAATCATAGAGCGGCTGTGCGTGATCGGGTTTTGCTGCAGCCATAAAGTTCGGCCTTCTCCCTTTTCTGCAGTCACCGTAAAGCGTAAACTGCGAAATCGACAGGACCTCTCCGCCAACGTCAAGCAAAGAAAGATTCATTTTATCATCGTCATCTTCAAACACTCTGAGATTGGCTACTTTTTCTGCAAGGTAATCTGCATCCTGCTCATCATCGTCGTGTGTGACGCCGACAAGAAGCATAAACCCCTGTTCAATTTTTCCCACTGTTTCATTTTTGACTTTCACTTCTGCATCTTTAGCACACTGTAAAACAATTTTCAAACCGAACGAACCCTTTCTAGTTCATGATTCTTCTTACAGAATAGATATCTGAGATCTGCTTGATTCTCTCAACCACTTTATGAAGGTGGCTGATATTGGAGATGGCAATCGCCATATTGATCGTCGCCACTTTGTTGCGGTCAGACTTTCCTGCAACAGATGAGATGTTTGTTTTCGTTTCGTTGACAGCCTGGAGCACCTCGTTCAACAGGCCTCTTCTGTCGTAGCCGAGTATTTCAATTTCCACGTTATACTCTTTCCGTGCATCAAGCTGTGTTTCCCATTCAACCGGAATCAAACGGGCCTGTGCCTCGTCCGTGTGTACATTCGGACAATCATCCCTGTGAACGGAAACTCCCCGGCCCTTCGTGATGAATCCGACAATTTCGTCACCAGGTACCGGATTGCAGCACTTGGAAAGACGGATAAGAAGGTTGTCAATTCCTTTGACTCTTACCCCGCTGTCCCGCTTTTTGGACGGATACGGACGCACCTCGGAAATAACCTCTGAGATATCTTTTTCCTGTTCCATATCCCGCTTTTTGCGGAGCTTTTCCGTCAGTCTGTTCGCAACCTGGGCTGCAGTAATGCCGTTGTATCCAACAGCAGCATACATATCTTCCTCATTTGAGAAATTGAATTTCTCAGAAACGCGCTTCAGATTCTCCGTTGTCAGGATGTCCTTCAGTTCAAAGTCGAGATTTTTAATCTCTTTTTCAACCATTTCTTTTCCCTTATCAACGTTCTCTTCGCGGCGCTGCTTTTTGAAAAACTGGCGGATTTTATTTTTAGCCTGTGACGTCTGAGCCAGCTTGAGCCAGTCCTGGCTTGGGCCATATGAATGCTTGGACGTCATAATCTCGATAATATCGCCTGTTTTGAGTTTATAATCAAGGGTTACAATCTTTCCGTTCACTTTTGCCCCAATTGTTTTATTGCCTATTTCTGAGTGAATGCGATAGGCAAAATCGATCGGCACTGAGCCTGACGGCATTTCAATAACATCACCTTTTGGCGTGAAAATGAACACCATATCAGAGAACAGATCAATTTTAAGAGATTCCATAAACTCCTCGGCATTTGTCGTATCATCCTGGAACTCCAGAATTTCACGGAACCAGGTCAGCTTCTGCTCAAGTGTAGATTGCTCCTCTGTCTCTTTGCCTTCTTTATACGCCCAGTGTGCAGCAATCCCGTATTCTGCAATCGTGTGCATATCCTTTGTGCGGATCTGCACTTCAAGCGGATCGCCTTTTGGACCCATGACAGTCGTATGAAGGGACTGATACATATTTGCCTTCGGCATGGCAATGTAATCCTTAAATCTGCCGGGCATCGGCTTCCAGCACGTATGGATAATTCCAAGAACGGCATAGCAGTCTTTAATGCTGTTTACGATGATTCTGACGGCTAATAGGTCATAAATTTCATTAAACTGCTTGTTCTGCAGGGCCATTTTGCGGTAAATACTGTAAATGTGTTTCGGACGTCCCGAAAAATCCGCCTTAATGTTGACTTCCCCAACGCGGTTTTTCACTTCATCAATGACTTCGTCCAAGTAGGCCTCGCGTTCTGCCCGCTTTTTCTTCATCAGATTGACAATCCTGTAGTACTGCTGCGGATTCAAATAGCGGAGAGCCGTGTCTTCAAGCTCCCACTTAATTTTTGATATCCCCAGACGATGAGCGAGCGGCGCAAAAATTTCCAGCGTTTCATTTGAGATCCTGCGCTGCTTTTCCTGCGGCAGATGCTTCAGTGTGCGCATGTTGTGGAGGCGGTCGGCGAGTTTAATCAAAATCACACGAATGTCCTGTGCCATTGCGACAAACATTTTACGATGATTTTCAGCCTGCTGTTCTTCGTGTGATTTATATTTAATTTTTCCGAGCTTTGTCACTCCATCCACGAGCATGGCGACTTCATCATTAAATGTTTGTTTCAAGTCATCAAGTGTTACATCTGTATCTTCTACGACATCATGTAAAAATCCACCCGCGATTGTTGACGGATCCATGTCCAGGTCAACCAGTATCCCTGCGACCTGTATTGGATGAATGATATATGGTTCACCCGATTTCCGGTATTGTTCACGATGCGCCTCTTCTGCATAATCATAGGCTTTCTGGATAAAGACGAGGTCTTCTCCTGTTAAATAGCGCTTCGCCTTTTCTATGACCTGCTCGGCAGTCAGTACTTGTTCATTAGCCATGGAATCACCTTTACAATGAGAACTTTATTGTACCTATTATCAATAAAAACACAGAAGATGTAAAGAGGGAGACCGTCTTTTCTGTGCCAAGCTTTTGGCCGGTACTTTGCCTGCAGTTAAATAAGAGAAAAAGCACCCATTCCCGAGTGCTTTTTTCTATGTGATTAAAACGTCATTAAAGTTAAGATATCGTATTTATCAAGCTTGCTGCGTCCGTCAAGATAGCTGAGCTCAATCAGGAAAGCAATCCCTGCAACAACTCCGCCAAGCTCCTCAACCAATTGGATCGTAGCTTCGATGGTGCCGCCTGTAGCAAGAAGATCATCTGTGATGAGCACGCGCTGACCCGGCTTGATTGCATCCTTGTGCATAGTCAGTACGTCTTTTCCGTACTCAAGTCCGTATTCAACACGGACTACTTCGCGCGGAAGCTTGCCTTCTTTGCGGACTGGTGCAAAACCTACTCCAAGAGAATAAGCAACCGGACATCCGATAATAAATCCGCGTGCTTCCGGTCCTACAATTATATCAACGTTTTGTTTGCGTGCATAGTCAACAATTTGATCTGTTGCATAGCGGTATGCATCACCATTGTCCATCAACGTTGTAATATCTTTAAACTGGATTCCCGGCTTCGGGTAATCCGGAACGACTGTCACGTATTTCTTTAAATCCATATTAAGTTTGTCCTCCTCATGCATTGACAAGCGCCTTCGATTGTTTCATCCGATCATCAAACCACTTCTTCAAGTCCTGGTACGACGAATACAGCAGCGTATTCTCAAGCTCCAGCTGACTGAGTTTGGCAGAATACGAAGAAGATTCGGAGAGGTCTCTTTTTGGCGGCTGATGATTGACAGAAATAATGCCATTGTCTATTGTAGCAAATTCTAAGTCAAAAAACACCTGTGACATGAAATTGATTGTTTCACTTGACCATCCTTTGTGGCGTGCAAGGGCTTCTGCGTGCTTTTTTAAGTCAAATGTTTCTTTTTGCTTCAGAAAGCCATAGTACCATTTGAAGTGGTCTCTTGTCGGAATGGTGGCGAAAAAATGATCGGTATGCTGATGAAAAACTGCATAAATTCGTTCAGGAAATACATTTTCAAAAAGTGCGTCAAGACGTTCAATAGATGTTGGGGTATCAACTAAGGTGATGTACTTGCCTTTTATTTTTTCAGCAGAGCCCTCATCTTCGAGATAAACGATATCCTGCTCCGAATCCTTCAGCATTGACAGTGTCTCTTTTTGAAAAACAACATAAACGTTTTCCTTATCCTTCATCTTATCGAGCGTTTTATTCAGATCACGCGATCCTCTTGCATCAAACAGCTGCCACTCATTTACAGCAAGATCCTGAATCATCAGCTGCGGTTTTCTGAAATTGTTCCATTCATTTATGGACAATTCCCCGACAAGTGACACTTTTGCGAGCGGCGCCATGTGATCATGCAAATGCCCGAAACCGAACCCGATGCAGTCAAGCTGCTTTTGATCCTGCTCCACCGCAAGCTTTAAGTGGGTCTGGTCAGAACCGATTTTTCTCATGGACCCCACTTGTACAGACTCCAGCAAAAACAGCGGTTTTGGATTTCCCATGCCAAACGGGGCGAGCTTCGCTATTTTCTCAATCGACTCCACAGAAACGTCAGCAAGACTGCATGCGGCATCAATGGTTTTTATCGGAATAAAATCCTCTTCTTTCAGCGTAGCGGAGGCAAGATTATTTAATCTGTCTCTCAGCTGGTCGACATGCTGGAGCTCAAGCGTCATGCCTGCTGCCATTGGGTGACCGCCAAAGTGCGGCAGAATATCACGGCATTCTGAAAGATTGGCAAACAGATCAAACCCTGCGATGCTTCGGGCAGAACCTTTTGCCGTTCCTTTTTCAGGATCAATGCACAGAATAATGGTCGGTCTGTAGTATTTTTCCACTATCCTTGACGCTACAATTCCCACGACACCCGGATTCCAGTCTTCTTTCGCTAGGACGAGCACAGAATGCTGATCTGCTGGGTACAGGGTCTCAACCTGTTCGATCGCTTCGTCTGTAATCTGCGAAACAATTTTCTGTCTCTCTTTGTTTAAGCCGTCGATGTAAACGGCAAGCTCTGCCGCTTCCTCACTGTCCGCAGACATCAGGAGGCGGACAGCGGGATCTGCTGTTTCAAGGCGTCCGACTGCATTGATGCGGGGTCCGACCGCAAAACCGATGGTCTCCTCATTGACTTCTTTCCCGTCAGCCCCTGCTGCTTTTAGAAGTGCCTTTAATCCTGTCCGTTCTGTCCGATTCATCTGCTGGATACCCAATCTTGCAATAAGACGATTTTCCCCGTGAAGGGGCACAAGGTCAGCAATTGTACCGATGGCTGCTATCTCAAGCAGGTGTTCCGGAACAGTTCCTGAAAGCGCATGGGCAAGCTTAAAAGCAACCCCTACACCAGCAAGCTCCTTAAATGCATACGTGCAGCCAGGCTGCTTCGGATGGATGATGGCATACGCATCCGGAAGTACCGGCCCTGGTTCGTGATGATCGGTAATAATCAGATCGACTCCAAGCTCTTTTGCAAAAGCCGCTTCGTTAACAGCAGAAATTCCTGTATCAACCGTAATAATCAGCCCGTAGCCATTTTCACGGGCTTTGCGGAAAGCAGGTTCATTCGGACCGTAGCCCTCGGTGAACCGGTTTGGAATATAAAAATCGGCATTGGCTCCAAGTGAATGAAGCGTCTCAAGCATGACGACCGTCGAGCTTACGCCGTCCGCGTCATAATCTCCGAAAATCAGAATTTTTTCCCCATGCTCAATGGCGCTGTGAATACGCTGCACAGCTTTATCCATGCCGAGCAGTGTAAATGGATCGTGAAAGCCGTGCTTTTCTATGTGAAGAAACTGATCGGCCGCATCAGCCGATTCAATTCCCCGGTTAAGCAAAAGTGAAGCTACCAGAGGCGTAAGATTCAATGTACTCATCAATTCGTTCATTTTTTCGGGATGGTGTTCGTGAACATCCCATCTGTTCTTTGCTTTCAGCAAAAAAATCACCCCTCAACCACCCTATTATACTAGAGGCGGCATGGGGTGACAAACGAATATAAATGCCAGGTGCCGTGATTGGATTCTAATGAAGGATGCAGCTTTGCCGTGAAAGAGGAAGAGAGTTTTTTTATTTACTTACCCTCCGGTTCCTGTTTTTTGGCTTTGCTGGGTACGATTCAGTGGTTTGCTTACCCTCCACCACCTGGTTTTCGACTTTGCTGGGTACGATTCGCTCCTTTGCTTACCCTTCACCACCTGGTTTTCGGCTTGGCTGGGTACGATTCGCTCTTTTACTTACCCTCCACCACCTGGTTTTCGGCTTGGCTGGGTACGATTCGCTCCTTTGCTTACCCTCCACCACCTGGTTTTCGGCTTTGCTGGGTACGATTCGCTCTTTTACTTACCCTCCACCACCTGGTTTTCGGCTCTGCTGGGTACGATTCGCTCTTTTGCTTACCCTACAACTCCTGTTTTCCTGCTTTGCCGGGTATGATTTTACCACTTAATTTGTTACGGCGTTCTGCACAAAAAAACAGGCTCATCCGCCATAATAGCGAACAAGCCTGCCGTTTTCCCTAAGATTTATGAACAGCTCTACATCTCATCAGATGTCTGGCCAATTTGTTTTGCGCCATGAGAACTGCTTTTTGTTTCATCTGGAACGTGTTCCATTTTGAGCTTTTCATTTTCACTCAGCAGCTCGGCATTCTCTTTTTCAAGAGCCTTCACTCTCCGCTGCAGGGAAAAAATCCTGGTCAGTCCGGCAGAAGCAATCATCAGGCCGCCAAGCAGAACAGAGCCTAAAATAATCAGAATCAGAGGCCATCTGGCTTCTCCGAACAGATAATCCACCTCAACCGAATCCACGTTGATGACTGCAAAAACCGCTACAATAAGTGCAAATAGGATGGCAAAAAGAAAACTCCACTGTCTCTTCATCCTGTACTCCCCCTTTCTTTCGATTCTCTTTTATACCCGGATTTTCCAAACCGCAAAACATGGGGGCATAGAGAATCATTTTCCCATTCTACTATGATGTCCTTTTGTATGGAAAGCATGAATGTGTTCATCGGGTAAGGGGGAGCCTTCTGAAACTTGCAGCTTCAGCATCAATAACTGCTGTAAGCTTTAGTAAACACTCGCACATGTTCCTGCTTTAGGTTCATAATAACAATGTTTTTTGAATTGCCCTGAATGAGGCTGGCCGTACCACGTCGGCGGGCATGGCGCATATGGATTGAAATACCACAGAGCATATTTCGCCGGATGATCTCTCCAGGATTCCAAAGTTCTTCTGGCAAGCTTCTGTTCGGAGGATCTTGCTCTGTTGTAAAAGAGATTGCCTTTTTGAACCGCTTCAAACGAATAATTACCGCCCTGAACCTGGTAAATGACCTGCCTGATCGTTCTGACATCTTTAAAATCCAGACAATCTGCCACCGCCCGGTTGACAATGACATTGCCTACATACAGCATTCCCTGCTTCCCTTCCCCCTCTGCTTCTGCTCTCATCATTCTCGCCACTAAATCAACGTCTGCACTTGTGTATTTCACCCTTGGCATTTATATCACCCCATAATTAGTGTATGAGCAGGAGCCGCTTTGATGCTATTTGGGGCCTTTTCTGAAGCTGCCGCATAAAACAAAAACCGCGGAATAGTTTCCGCGGTTCCCGTTAAACAATCGGTTCTTCCTGATCCTGTACTTTTTTCGCTTTGCTTTTCTTCTGAATTTCTCTCCACTTCCACATCATCCACAGCTGTGATGCGATGAACAGGGACGAATAGGTTCCTGAAATCAAGCCGATCAGAAGAGCAATGGAGAAGTTCCGGATTGAATCGCTTCCGAAAACAAGTAATGCGATGACACAGAAAACAACGGTCAGGACCGTGTTGACAGATCGCGTAAACGTCTGCTGAAGGCTTCGGTTTACAATACTTTTCAGATCATCGTATGTTTTGACCTTGGTTTTCTTATAAAGCTCTCTGATCCGGTCAAATGTAACGATGGTATCGTTAATGGAATACCCCACGATCGTGAGTACAGCCGCGATAAACGTGATGTCCACTTCAAGCCTTGTAATGCTGAAAACTGCAATGATAAAGAAGGCATCATACAGCAGGGCAAGAACAGCAGCCACGGCCATTTTGTATTCGAATCTCAAGGATACATAGATAATGATTCCCAAAGAGGCGATAAGCACGCCGTACATCGCGTTTCTCGCCAGTTCTTTTCCTACTTCAGGAGATACCGTGCTGATGCTCGGTTCTTTGCCGTACTTTTCATTAAAGAAGTCTTTAACTTCAGCAATTTCCCCTTTATCAAGCACGCCTATGAACCTCGCAACCGCTGTCTGATTCTGACTGCCTGCAAACACGATATCTTTTGCTTCCAGATCAAGTGTTTCAAGATCTTTCTCTACTTCCTCGGCTGTAAGTGTCTTATCGGCTCCGATTTCAATGCGGGTACCGCTTGAAAAATCGATGCCAAGGTTCAGCCTGAAGATGATCAGCAGGACAAGACCCGCTGCAAGCAGGATGCCTGAAGCAGCAAAGAATTTTTTGCGGTGCTTTACAAAATCGACTTTATCAAATTTAGTCGGAGCATCCACATCTTCTGTTGATTTGCTCAGATCGATAATATCTTTCTTGTTCACGCCGAAATATCCCGGCTTTTTATCAAGCCATCTGCTTTCAACCAGTAATCCAAGCAGCAGTCTGCTTAAGAATACGGATGTCAGGAAACTCATTAAGATACTGAGAATAAGACTTGTCGCGAATCCTTTGACAGCACTCGTTCCAAAGAAGAACAGCACACCGCCTGCAAGCATCGTCGTAATGTTGGCATCGAAGATTGTAGCAAACGACCTTCTGCTGCCCGCTCTGTAGGCTGACCGGATTGATTTTCCGAGTTTGATTTCTTCTTTTATCCGTTCGTATGTAATGATGTTGGCATCAACAGCCATACCCACCCCAAGTATTAAAGCCGCAATACCCGGCAGTGTTAGAACAGCATTCATCCAGTCAAATACCTGCAGGACAAAAAACAGATAGGTTGAAAGAGTGACTACTGCGATAATCCCCGGCAAACGGTAGAAATACATCATGAACAGGAAAATAAACCCGATTCCAATGATGCCTGCAAGCACCGTTGTCTGAAGCGCTTCTTCTCCGAACTGTGCCCCTACTGAAGTCGAGTAGGTTTCAACCAGTTTAACCGGCAGTGATCCTGCATTAAGAAGGTTGGCAAGATCTTTTGCCTCTTCTACGCTGAATTGACCCGTAATCGTTACATCTGTCGTATCAAATACTTCATTTACGTTTGGATTTGAAATGAACTTCGGCGACTCTTTTGATACTTCCTCTTTATAGGAATCACCTTCAGCATAATCAAGCCAGATAACAAGCTGATTTTCAGGGGCCATCGCTGATATTTGTTCTGTGACTTTCTTGAATTTATCAGCGTCTTTCAGCTTTACAGCTACAATCGGCTCCTGTGTATCGGGGTCAAACGTCTGTTTAGACGCTCCCTCTACAAGGTCAGATCCATTCATCATCACCTTGTCATTCACGTCACGGAACGTCAGCTCAGCCTGTGTCGACAGAATCTCCCTCGCCTGATTCTGATCCTTTACACCCGCAAGCTGCACCCGGATCCGGTTTTCGCCTTCAATTTGAATGTTAGGCTCGCTTACACCCAGAACATTCGCTCTTTTTTGGAGGGCATTGACCGTACTGACAAGCGCGCTCCGGTCTATTTTATCCCCGTCATTAGCAGGCTCTACGTCATACAGGATTTCAAAGCCTCCCTGCAGATCAAGACCAAGGAGTATGTTCCCTGTTGCCTTGTTTCCAAAAGCACCAATTAAGCTTCCTACGCAAAGGACGAGTAAGAAAAAAACAATGATGCGTCCCTTTTTAACCATGTTGCATCCTCCTTAGAAAAAAACCGTTCAATATGTATTATTCTTTTGCCGTGCCTAGTTGTCTGCCTTCTTCACTGTCAAACCAGCTGCCCGATTTAAACGACTCGATCGTTGCAAACGTCATGAATTCACTTGGTTTTACAGCCATAATATCAGCTACCATTTCGTGAACCATCAGCTCGGTCTTCTTTTTCCACTTTTTATTTCTCAGGTAGTTCCATATCTCTGATTCTGTCACATCGCCGTAGTCAAGAATCTTAAACTCTTCTGCTTTGCTGACAAGAGCCGGTTTCACGTGGTGGCGGTATTTTTCAATTTCATCCTTTTGGGTCATGGCACGCTCCTCCATTCATTATGTATGCGTGATCGGGATTTTATCAGCGGCCATGCGCGAACATCTTGTCATGCTTGGCCAATCATAGCGCATATAGTTAATTGTATATGATTAGATGCTATTTGAGAAGGCGGGGAACGTGATGTCAAAGCAAACATTTTTACAGGGGACGCTCATTTTAATAGCCGCCGGCCTGATTACGCGTGTTCTAGGATTTATGAACCGGATTGTAGTCGCCCGATTTATAGGAGAAGAAGGCGTCGGACTTTATATGATGGCTATGCCGACACTTGTGCTGATCATCACCATTACTCAGTTTGGCCTGCCGGTGGCCATTTCCAAGCTTGTGGCAGAAGCAGAAGCGGAAGGAAATCAGAGGAAAATAAAAAAAATCCTGATTGTTTCTCTTGCAGTTACAGGCACTTTGAGCCTTTTATTTACACCGGCCATCCTTTTTCTGGCCCCGTATTTATCAAATTCGCTGCTGACCGATCCTAGAACGCTCTACCCGCTGCTTGCCATTGCACCGGTTGTCCCGATCATTGCGGTATCTTCTGTCCTCAGGGGATATTTTCAGGGCAAGCAGAATATGCGGCCGGCTGCGATATCACAAGTGCTTGAGCAGGTTGTGCGGATTTCTTTAATCGCCGTCTGCACGAAAACCTTTTTGCCTTACGGAATTGAATATGCGGCTGCAGGGGCGATGGCATCTGCTGTGGCAGGAGAGCTCATTTCCCTCTTGTATATGTTCTCCATGTTTAAAATGAAAAAGAAGTTCCGGGTACGCCGCAAGTTTTTCACTTCCCTGAAAGAAGGGAAAACAACCTTTCAGAACTTAATGAGCATCGCCCTTCCGACGACAGGAAGCCGCATGATCGGTTCGATCGCCTGGTTTTTCGAGCCGATCGTTGTGGCGCAGAGCCTTGCCATTGCAGGATTTACCGCCACAATGGCAACAAAGCAGTACGGAGAGCTGACAGGATATGCCCTGCCCCTTTTGATGCTCCCGTCATTTATTACGTATTCTCTCTCAACGGCTTTAGTTCCCGCGATAAGCGAAGCAATGGCCCAAAAAAAGCGGCACGTCGTTCAGCACAGGCTCCAGCAGGCCTTCAGGCTCTCTCTAGTAACCGGAGGATTTGCCGTCGTCATTCTGTACATCTATGCAGAACCGCTCATGAAAGCTATGTACGGCAGCAGCCATGCCGCTATTTTTGTTCAGGTCATGGCCCCGTTTTTTATCTTTTACTATTTCCAGGGTCCTCTCCAGGCAGTCCTGCAGGCCCTTAACCTGGCAAAGGCGGCCATGATCAACAGCTTCGTCGGCTCTGCGGTGAAAACCGCCCTGATCTTTCTGCTGGCGACAAGGCCGTCTCTTGGCATTATGGGAGCAGCGCTTGCCATTGTGGCAGGCATCATGCTTGTCACGCTGCTGCATTTGGCAACAGTGATGAAAGTGATTTCCCTGACCATTAAAGTGAGTGAATATATCAGATGCTTTTTAACGATGATCTTATCCGGCATTGCAGGCTATTTCTTTTTCAAGATTCTGCCGCTCGGTTTGGGAATGAACCTGATTTTATCGGTTTGCTTCACTTTTTCAGTATACTGCATCCTGCTTGTTGCCTTCAGGCTTGTAATGAAAGACGATGTCGGCAGACTGCCGTTTATCGGCGGTCATCTTTCAAAATTTGTGCCGCGGTAATGCCTACTTGTCATCAATCAGATCTATAAAAAAAGTCTGTTTGTTGTGGGTGCAAAGTGAGATATTCTTTACATCAAAGTACCCGAGCTTTCTCAGCTGCTGTCTCAGCCATAAGTTCGTTTTTCCGATCCGGTACAGGTTTTCCTCCTGAATCAGTCCGTCCACAATAAGCGGCAGCTGAAGCTCCTGATGCTCGCTGCCATTCTCTTTTTTTATAACAGAGAGCTTGCCGGACGGTTCAAGAATGGCAAAATCAACCTCGCTTATATCATTCACATCCTTTTCTCTAAGCTGGGTCATGAGGTCATCGAAATTATAGCGCTGGGTTTTCATGGCATGCTCATTGATTTTCCCTCTGTCAATGATGATGGTCGGTTTGCCGTCGATCCATGCACGCACCTTTTGATTTTTCAGCGAAAAGTAGGCAAGGCTGATTTGAATGCCGAGAAGAAGAAACATTGGAATGATGGTATGTATCAGCGGATCATTCGTGTCTTCTATCGCCATGACCGCCATTTCTGCAATCATCAGAAAGACCACAAGATCCAATATGCTGAGTTCCCCGATCTCCCGTTTGCCCATCAGTCTGAAAATAATCAGGATAAGCACGTACAGGAAAATGGTGCGTCCGATGATAATGAAATGCACTTCCATTTTTAAAGTCCTCCTTGCTGCATCGATACCTTTATTTTGAACGGATAAACCTTTTTCATGTAGAACAATTTCGATTCTATTTTTGCTTCATGTGAATAGGATGGTAGTAAGACGAGCGAAAACAAGCTAAGGAACAGAGGGGGAGATTAAAATGAATACACGCAGATGGGGAAAAGCCATCATGTATGGCTTATCAAGTATTTTAATCGCAGCGCTTGCTGTAAGCTTATTATTTTCTCTGCTGCTTAAATTCACTTCATTAACAGAGGATTCCATTAAGTGGGTTATTTTAGGCCTCTCATTTCTGGCTGTCTTTATAGGAGGATTTATAGCGGGCGGAAAAGGGAAAGAACGGGGATGGCTCGTTGGAGGCACAACAGCGCTTCTTTACACGCTGATTATTTTTTTCTTTCAGTTTTTGGGCTACGGCAAGACGTTTACAATGGAGCAGACGATGTACCACGGGGGATTTCTTGCGATCGCCATGCTTGGCGGCGTGATGGGAGTCAACTTGTCAGGCTCCAAATAGGCATAAAAAAAGAAGCGCCCGCGGGCTCTTCTTTTCTTTTTGCCGTATGTATTAGGCTTTTTCCATTGAGATGCCTTTTTGTTCAACAACGTCGCGGACTGCGCGGCGGTCAAATGTCAGACGGGATCCGTCTCCTGCTTTGATGACAACTTTCTCTTCATCGATTGAATCAACGATGCCATGCATTCCGCCGATTGTAACGACTTTGTCGCCTTTAGACAGACTGTCCTGCATTTCACGCACTTTTTTCTGCTGCTTCTGCTGCGGACGAATCAGCAAAAAGTAAAAAATCGCAAACATCAGAATCAGCGGTCCAACTGTAGTCAATAGTTCCATTTTTTTCACCCCTTTCAAGTCTCTCATCTGCAGTGCAGACACCGTATCTATGAAGCCGCCTGCATAGCAGGCAGCCGAACTAACTAGAAGTTTTTCGCGTTTGGTTTATTAAACCCGTACTGCTCGAAGAATTCATCTCTGAAATCCCCGAGGCGGTCTTCGCGGATTGCCTGTCTCACCTGCTCCATTAAGTTTAACAGAAAATGAAGGTTATGGTAAGAAGTTAATCGGATGCCGAATGTTTCATCACATTTCATGAGATGGCGGATATAGGCGCGGCTGTAATTGCGGCATGTATAGCAATCGCAATTCTCGTCAATCGGACCGTAGTCACGGGCAAATGCAGCGTTTTTGACGACCAGGCGGCCTTTGCTTGTCATAAGGGTTCCATTGCGCGCAATGCGTGTAGGAAGCACACAGTCAAACATATCAATCCCTCTTACCGCCCCGTCAATCAGTGAATCAGGCGAACCTACGCCCATCAAATAGCGCGGCTTATCAGAAGGCAATAGCGGTGTTGTAAACTCAAGTACGCGGTTCATCACATCTTTCGGCTCTCCGACTGACAGCCCTCCGACTGCGTAACCAGGGAAATCCATCGAAATCAGATCTCTTGCGCTCTGTTTCCTGAGCTCCTCATATTCTCCGCCCTGAACGATCCCGAAAAGACCCTGATCGTTTGGACGTTCATGTGCAGTCAGACAGCGCTCTGCCCATCTGCTTGTCCGCTCAACAGATTTTTTCATGTAATCATACTCAGCCGGGAACGGAGGGCATTCATCAAATGCCATCATTATATCTGATCCCAGGTCATTTTGGATCTGCATCGCTTTTTCAGGAGACAGGAAAAGCTTGTCTCCATTCAGATGGTTTCTGAAGTGGACGCCCTCTTCTTCGATCTTTCGGAATTCACTTAAACTGAAGACCTGGAAACCGCCTGAATCCGTCAAAATGGCGCGGTCCCAGTTCATAAACTTATGAAGGCCGCCCGCTTCTTTGACAATTTCATTTCCTGGACGAAGCCATAAATGATACGTATTGCTTAAAATAATGCCTGCTCCCATTTGAACAAGCTCTTCCGGAGACATCGTTTTAACCGTCGCAAGCGTTCCCACCGGCATAAAAACAGGCGTTTCAAATGACCCGTGCGGTGTATGGACCCGTCCGAGCCTAGCTCCTGTCTGCTTGCACGTTTTAATTAATTCATAGCGAATTGGTGGATATGACACCTTTTTTCCTCCTTCAAGGCAGTATTTCTAGATGATCAGCATGGCATCGCCAAAGCTGAAGAACCGGTATTTTTCCTTAACAGCCGTTTCGTAGGCATGCATGACGTGCTCTCTTGTTGCAAGAGCACTGACGAGCATAATCAGGGATGACTTCGGCAAGTGGAAATTGGTCACCATGCCGTCGATTGCCTTGAATTCATAGCCGGGATAAATGAAAATGCTGGTCCAGCCGCTGTCTTCCTTAAATGTACCGTTATTTGCCGACGCGATTGTTTCAAGAGTGCGGGTCGACGTCGTTCCGACAGAGATGATCCGGCCGCCTTTTTCCCTGACCTGATTTAGCAGCTGGGCAGTGCCTGCGCTCATCTGATAGAACTCGGCATGCATTTCGTGCTCTTCCACAACGTCAGCACTAACCGGACGGAATGTACCGAGGCCGACATGCAGCGTAATAAACGCAAGATGGACTCCTTTTTCTTTCAGAGCTTCAAGAATCTCTTCGGTAAAATGAAGACCGGCTGTCGGGGCTGCAGCAGACCCGACCTCTCTTGAGAATACCGTCTGATAACGTTCCTGATCATCAAGCTGTTCTTTAATGTACGGCGGCAATGGCATTTTACCGAGAGAGTCAAGCGCCTCATAAAAAATACCCTCGTACTTGAATTCAAGCATTCTGCCTCCGTGATCAGCCTCTCCTGTGCAGACCGCACGCAAAATGCCGTCGCCAAATACGATTTCAGTTCCGACTTTCACGCGTTTGGCAGGCTTCGCAAGAACTTCCCATAAATCTCCCTGTTCCTGTTTTAACAAGAGCAGTTCAATTTTGGCGCCTGTATCTTTTTTCTCGCCAATGAGTCTTGCAGGCAGAACACGTGTATTGTTTAAAACAAGACAGTCGCCTTCATGAAAATAATCAATAATCGACTTAAACTTGCCATGTTCCACCGATCCGGATTCTTTATCAAGCACCATCAGTCTTGACGCGTCCCGCTCGAGCAGCGGAACCTGCGCGATCAATTCTTCAGGCAAATCAAAATCAAACAAATCTACTTTCATTATTTCTCACCTTTTCCGTTATGCAAATCTCTAGTGTTTTGGAACTTCCATTTGAAAGTGATGATAAACTGCATCTGTTACCATTCTTCCCCTAGGAGTCCGCTGTATAAAACCAATCTGCAAAAGATATGGTTCATATACATCTTCAATCGTGTGCGATTCTTCGCCTATTGTAGCAGAAATCGTGTCGAGTCCCACGGGTCCGCCTTTAAATTTTTCAATAATGCCCATCAGCAGCTTGTGATCGATATGATCAAGGCCAAGTCTGTCCACCTGCAGCCTTTCAAGCGCTTCATTTGCGAGGCTGCCTGTAATGGCCGGTTTTCCGAGAACCTGTGCAAAGTCTCTTACCCTCCTGAGCAGCCTGTTGGCTATCCTCGGAGTCCCGCGTGACCGGCGCGCCAGTTCAAGAGATGCTTCTTTTTCGAGGCCAATGCCAAGAATATCCCCTGTCCGTTCGGCAATCAGGGAGAGCTGCTCTTCATTGTAGTACTCAAGACGGCTCAATACACCGAAACGGTCCCTGAGGGGGGCAGTCAGCAGGCCGACTCTTGTTGTAGCTCCAATGAGCGTAAACGGGGGCAGATCAAGACGCACGGACCGGGCTTGCGGTCCTTTTCCAATGACAATATCAAGACAGAAATCTTCCATTGCAGGATACAGCACTTCTTCAATGGAACGCTGAAGGCGGTGAATTTCATCAATAAATAAAACATCACCGGGTTCAAGGGCGGTCAGAATGGCGGCAAGGTCGCCCGGCCTTTCAATGGCCGGTCCTGAAGTCGTTCTGATATTTACGCCCATTTCATTTGCTATGATGGTGGCAAGGGTCGTTTTGCCAAGCCCGGGAGGCCCGTAAAGAAGCACGTGATCCAGTGTTTCGCTTCTCATCTTTGCTGCTTCAATAAACACCTTAAGATTATCCTTTACTTTATCCTGCCCAATGTACTGTGATAAAGTCCTCGGTCTCAGGGAGAGCTCAAGAGCTCCTTCATCAAGCTCCGCTTCGCCGGAAACAAGACGTTCGTCCATAAATGATCACCTTACTTTAATAGCTTTTGCAACGCTTTTTTCACATACTGGTCTGTGGAAAGCTCCTCTTCCATCAGAGCAGGAACAACTTTGCTGATTTCCCGTTCTGCATAACCTAGAACCTTCAGGGCTTCAAGTGCTTCACTCAGTGATTTGGAGGCTGTTTCTGTTGCAGCATGCTCTTCGTGGGTAAATAAGTCAGGAGCAAGCCCGCCTGCTATGTCTCCAAGCTTTCCTTTAAGATCGAGAATGATTTGTCTCGCCGTTTTTTTGCCTACGCCGGGAAATTTCACAAGGAATTTTTCATCCTCATTCTCTATGGCTCCGACTACTTGTGACGGATTCCCGGAAGCAAGTATCGCAAGAGCTCCTTTAGGACCAATGCCTGTCACATTTAAAAGCTTCATAAATAAGGCTTTTTCTTCTCTTGTATGAAAACCGTACAGCGCGAGGATATCTTCTCTGACATGCTGATACGTATAGATCGTCACTTCCGAGGAACGGCTGCGCTGGTAGCTGAATGGGTTAGGAGTGTGAACTTGATAGCCAATGCCCCCGCGGTCAATCACCACATACTCGGGAGTCACCAGATCAATGGTTCCTTTTATAAATTCGATCAAACTTTTCACCTCTTTATAACTGTACCTCATTGTAACATACTTTTTTTCTCTGACTGTAGTATTAAACAGCGGATTTTGACTAAAGAAAACAAAAAAATGCACCCGTTCAAAAGATCGGGCACACAAGACAGCTTCAGTTCACCTCTGCGGGTGACGAATAGGCTTTATAGGATTGTATGACTTTTAAGTAATGGTCTTTCGACTGGATGCGAATGCCGTGTCTCAGCTCGTCATGTTTCCGGGTCTCGAGCTTCCCTACATCAATCTGGAAGAAGGAATGGATGATCTCTGACGCATCATCAGGCTTGCCGTTAAAAATAGAAAATACCCCTTCTGATGAAAGGCCGAAATACCCGTTTGCTTTTAACAATGGGGAGATATCATCAACTTCTTTTTGAAAAATGATCTGATTATCATCCTGATCGACAAGCTGCCAGCCTTCATACTTAGCCCAGAAATCTTCCATCGCGAGGATGGTTTCTGTTTTAACCTCTTCGCTGATCTCCCCGTCAAGGTAGATCCTTTCAAGAACCACTGTCACAGTCAGGGGACCGCTGACTTCATAGGCCTGATCGTCATTGCCGGCTGCATCGTACGGTTCATGCACAGCAGGAAAAGAAAGAAAAAAGATTCCAATGAACGCAACTGCAGCTGTAAACAGGAAACGATGAGATGACATCATCTCTTACCCCCCCAATCCATTTACCGTTCTGGTAAAGAAATATTGATTCCTTACTAGTTTGACCATTATTAGCAGGTTTAACCATAGAAAAGCGGAATCAGCCGTTTAGCTCCGATAGGCAGATAAGAAATCACCGGAAAAGTCCGGTTTTGACTTTTTCGGGGATTTCGTTCTGGCGGAGGAGCTGGCTGATGGAGCTGGACACCATAGAAAAGCGGAAGCGCTCGTTTAGCTCCGGGAGTCAGATAAGGAAACAGCGGAAAAGGCGCTTTTTGCCTTTGCCGATGGTTCCGTTCTGACAGAGGAGCTGAGCGCTGGAGCTGGACACCATAGAAA
Organism: Metabacillus sp. cB07; assembly: GCF_016839225.1. Lineage (NCBI taxonomy): Bacteria > Bacillati > Bacillota > Bacilli > Caryophanales > Bacillaceae > Metabacillus > Metabacillus sp. cB07. The sequence continues at coordinate 2,958,230 of NZ_CP069296.1, forward strand.
AGTCCGAATCAAAATCGGACAAATTAAAAAGAGGCGCACTGAGGCACCTCTTTTCTGCCATTATCGGGCTTGCTGAACGGGTTTATTCATCATGTTCCCAATATCATCAAACAAATCGCGGATATCAGCATCGATGGACTTTTTATCCTGCCCATTTTCGATATTGTCGTTGATTGTTCTCATGCGGGAAAATGTTCCTTCATCTGTGACAACCTGTACGTCTTTTCCTTTGGCTGCAGGTTTGACGGCATCCATTACGGCATTTTTCACGTTTTTGTCGTTCTTGTCGTCCGTGTCAACTGCAACAAGGACCTGGTCTCCATTTACAAGGGTGCGGACGTCGTCAACGTTTTTCACATCTGCAGCCCGCTCAGAAACCTTTTTAGCCATAGCTTTCTCATTGTCATTGTAATAGCTGATCTGCTTTACCTGACCATGATAATTTTCATCGTTTCGGCTGAAACGATTATCTCTCTCAAGCATGCCGTCTTCATTTGAAAGCGGCGCAGTGGGATTATCCATTCTTCCATTATGAAAAGCAGTATCCCGATCGTTTACTTTTGTAAAGTAATTATCGTTCATATCGCCTTCCATCATTTCAGTCAGAGGTCCATCATTATCTACGTTGTCTGCATTGCCATTATTGCCTCGGTGCTCATTTGAATAATAGCCGATCGGTCTGGCATTATCATTGTAGCGCGTATCGAGCGCGCCTTCGTTGTTGTTGTTACATGCAGCGAGACCTGATGCAGCGACAGCAATTGCAGCAAAAGCAGTAAGTTTATGCCTCAATATAAAAACCCCCCTGATTTTTCTGATGCGAGCAAATCCGCTCTTGTATAGGTTGCTCGTTCAGGAGGGGATTAACCTGTTAGTTAAAGGTAAGTTCTTTAAATAATGGAGAGGAATTTTTACTTGTACCAGCTGCTGATTTTATTTTATTAACGCAGTTAAAAAGCATAAAAAAAAGAGACGAACAGATCCGTCTCTTCAGGCGACATTAGTCTTCTTCTTCTTCGTCAAATCTTGGCATGGCAAACTGATCACTCTGCCCGAACTGGCCAGGCATCCCGCCAAATTGCCCCTGACCGCCCGGCATTCCTCCGAATTGGCCCGGCATTCCGCCAAATTGTCCTTGACCAAACTGACCTGGCATTCCGCCAAATTGACCCGGCATGCCCATTCCGTACCCCGGCTGGCCTCCGAACCCAGGTCCAGGTCCTCCGCATCCGCAATCCTCTTTATCCATTGCAGGACTGACTTGAGGCGGCTGGTTGTTATCCGGCGCTCCGCCGTATGCCCCCATCACTTGACCTGGCATGTTTGGCGCTCCGCCATATGCACCCATTACTTGACCAGGCATGTTTGGCGCTCCGCCATATGCACCCATTATTTGACCAGGCATGTTTGGCGCTCCGCCGTATGCCCCCATTACCTGACCAGGCATAGGTCCGCCGCCATATCCTCCCTGTTGAGGATATCCGAAACCCGGTCCAGGCATGACTGGGGATACTGGTACACATCCAGGCGGATATCCATAGCCCGGTCCGCCGAATCCAGGTCCGCCAAATCCTGGTCCGCCTCCATACCCTGGGGCTCCTCCAAATCCTGGACCCCCAAATCCTGGTCCTCCGAATCCAGGTCCGCCAAATCCAGGTCCGCCAAATCCAGGCTGCTGCGGGCTGTATGCACCCATTACATCATCATCGTCATCGTCATCAAACGGCATTTGCTGCGGCATTCCCTGAGGCATTCCCTGCATTCCGCCATAAGGCTGCATTTGCGGGTATCCTCCAAATCCAGGGCCGCCGCCGAAACCAGGTCCGCCGAATCCCGGTCCGCCACCGAATCCCGGACCGCCAAACCCTGGTCCGCCAAATCCAGGTCCAGGCATGACCGGTGATACTGGATAACAGTCATCTCCTCCTGGTCCCTGCATCGCTCCGGCAACCATGCCTGGATTCTGGAACGGCGCTCCCTGCTGGCCTGGAAATCCTTGACCCTGACCCGGGAATCCCTGAGGGCTTTGCTGGCCGGGACCGCCCTGATAGGCACCCATTACCCCTTGCTGAGGCATGCTTGGTTTGTTTTCCATGTCTTTATCAGCCTCCTCTTTGCTTGCCGGCGATACATATTTCGGTTTTTCTTTTTCGGCAGGTTTCTCAGCCGGTTTTTCAGCCGGCTTCATCATTTCCGGCATGACATTTGACGGCTTAGGCGGCAGCTGAGGCTGAGGCGCCTGAGGCATCATCGCCATATTCAGCATGTAATAGTTGTTAATATCAAGCTCCGGATAAGCCGGCTGCTTCATATTCGGTACTGGCGGGACATAAGGGACAGATGGTTTTTCTTTAGGAACTTCTTTTGGTTTCGTATCCGCCTCACCCATGACTTGCTTCGGTTTTTCCTTTGAAAAAGGATGCTCTGATTTCGGCATTTCTTTTTTGCCTGAAAAATTAAGCTTCGTTTCGTTTTTCACAGGCACGCCGCCGGTTGGAACCTTTATTTTCATTCCCGGCATAATTAAATCAGGATTGCTGAGCTGAGAATTCATTTTTTTCACTTCTTCAAAGTCTACACCATATTTTTTGGCAATCTTCCAAAGGGTATCGCCTTTTTGAACAATGTGGATTTTCAACCTTTCCCCCTCCTATGCTTGAAACTTTATCGCATATGATTAGCAGGCAATGATGCCATTCTTCTTCATCACAACTTATGCTTGTGAAGACAAATATATGTTCAGGGGAAAAGAAAAAACTGACAAACCTAAGGCCTGCGCAAGCATCTCTGCTTACTCGGCCAAATGTCTGCCAGTTATGGGTTAGACGTGTTCAAGCATCCTCTCTAGAGCAAGAACAGCATCCTTTGCTGTATGTTCATCAACGCGAATCTGATTGACCGGTTTCCCTTCATCAATTCCCTCAAGAGACCAAAGCAGGTGCGGCAGATCAATTCGGTTCATTGTCAAACAAGGACACATGAACGGATTCAGCGAAACAATCTCTTTGTCAGGATGCTGATCAATGATCCTCTTAACAAGGTTCATCTCTGTTCCGACTGCCCATTTGCTTCCAGGCTCTGATGCCTCGATGACATCGATAATGTACTTGGTAGAGCCTGCAAGATCGCTTGCCGCCACAACTTCCCTGCTGCATTCAGGGTGAACAATAATGTTCATATCGGGCTTCGTACTTCTGATATGCTCAATGTTCTGCACGGTGAATTTCTCATGGACAGAGCAGTGGCCCTTCCATAGAATCACAATAACATCTTCGGGATTGCCGTCACATTCAAGCTCATTTGTATGAGGGTTCCAGACAGCCATTTTCTCAAGAGGAATGCCAAGGTTATAAGCTGTGTTTCTTCCAAGATGCTGATCAGGCAAAAAGAGAATTCTTTCCTTCTGCCCGAAAGCCCAGCTAAGCATTTTTTCCGCATTTGAGGATGTGACCGTTGCACCGCCATTTCGTCCGACAAACGCTTTAATGGCAGCCGTTGAATTCACATATGTCAGCGGAAGGATGGTGTCGCCAAACAATTCCTGAAGCTTGATCCATGCCTGCTCTGTCTGGCTGATATCCGCCATATCGGCCATCGAGCAGCCGGCCCTCATATCCGGCAAAAAGACCTTCTGCTGTTCAGTTGTCAGCATATCGGCTGTTTCAGCCATAAAATGCACGCCGCAAAAGACGATGTACTCTGCTTCTTTGTTGGCAGCTGCCGCCTGTGCAAGCTGCAGGGAATCACCCGTTATATCCGCAAACTGAATCACTTCATCTTTTTGATAATGATGGCCGGGAATCAGCAGTTTTTTCCCGTACCTTTCTTTAATTGCTTTCACTCGTTCAATCATTTCGTTTTCGCTTAGCTCTTTATAGTGCGGCGGCATTTTTTCATTTGTTTCAAATTGAAGCATATCCAAAACGTTCATGTCACGTTCCCCCTTCTATTCTACATTCATGCTCAAATCAAGCGCTTTTGCGGAATGAGTCAGCATACCGAGTGAAACATAATCCACTCCTGTGCGCCCGTAATCTGCTAAATTTTCAAGCGTTATGCCCCCTGATGCTTCTGTAATGATGGATTCAGGTGTGATGGCTGCAAATGCTGCCGCTTCATCCGGGGTCCGGTTATCAAACATAATGATATCTGCGCGTGCCGAGATGGCCTCGTGCAGCTGCTGTTCCGTTTCAATCTCAACCTCAATTTTGATCATATGACCGGCATGCCCTCTTGCTTTTTGAACCGCTTCAGCTATTGAACCCGCGCTTGCAATATGGTTATCTTTCAGCATGATGCCGTCATACAGTCCAAATCTGTGGTTGTACCCTCCTCCGCACCTGACTGCATATTTTTCAATCATTCTGAGGCCCGGGGTCGTTTTTCTTGTATCGCAGATTTTCGTATGATCTGAATTCAGCAGCTTTACCGCCTGATTGGTCAGCGTCGCAATTCCGCTCATCCGCTGCAGGAGATTCAGCACGACTCGCTCTCCTGTCAATATGGATGCAATCGGTCCGGTCAGGACAGCCGCCTTTTCGCCCCTGGAAATGGCCTCTCCGTCCCGCTTCAGAACCTGGACGGTAACCCGCGGGTCTAACACGGCATATCCGGCTTTCACCACATCTGCACCGGCGAAAATGCCATCTTCCTTCGCACGGATAACGGCAGAACCTGTCTGGCCTTCCGAAAAAATAAACGTGCTCGTTGCATCAAAATCTCCGATGTCTTCTGCAAAAAAACCTTCCAGCTGCTTTTTTAATTTAAGTAAATTCAATGATCTTCACCTCTGAATGTTGTTGATAGCTGCACCCATTTTTCGAAAGAAGAATTTGTTTTTTCAGCCAGAATGCATCATTTGAATCTGGAAAATCCAATCTGCAGTGACCCCCTCTGCTTTCAGTCCTCTGCAAAGCAGCAGATATAATCAGCCAGCCTGATGTCATCATGTTAAGACGTTCAGCATGATCATTTGTGAGGTCTTTCACATTAATAGCCCAATACGGCTTCAGCCATTTTTCAAACCAGTTCAAGGCTTTCGCAAGCTCTTCCTTCGTCCGTTCAATTCCCGCATATGCGGTCATAACCTGCTGAATGTCTTCCCGTTCCGGCAATTCGATGTCTGCAGGATATGAGAATACTTGTGTATCCATATTTAGATCAACTGTTTCCTGGATGCTCTGAATCTTGTTTGCCAGTCGCTTTCCGAAGACCAGACCTTCAAGCAGGGAGTTGCTCGCCAGCCTGTTTGCCCCATGAACCCCCGTGCACGCCGTTTCTCCTGCAGCATAAAGCCTGCTGACAGATGTCCGGCCATGCAGATCGGTCTTGATGCCGCCCATTAAAAAATGCATGCCCGGCGCCACCGGGAGCAGTCCGTTTTCCATTACTATGTTATATTTCCGGCACATCGCCGTAATGGTCGGAAACCGTTCTTCAAAGTTTAAAACCGGCAGGATGTTCAGATAAACGCTGCGCCCTTTTTTGATCTGCGAAAAGATAACGCGTGCAACGATGTCTCTCGGCGCAAGGTCTTTAAGAGGATGGATGCCTTCCATAATCCGTTCGCCCAAATCATTTTGAAGAAAGGCCCCTTCACCTCTTACTGCTTCAGAGATCAGTCCGGCACACCCTCCGCCTGCAAGCAGCATCGTCGGGTGAAACTGGGTAAATTCCATATCCGCAAGCACCGCGCCTGCTCTATATCCAAGCGCTAAACCGTCTCCTGTTATGCCGTCCGCATTGGACGAGTGCAGATACAGCTTTCCGCATCCGCCTGTCGCAAGAATTGTATGCTGTGCGGTGTGCCTGTTTACAAGTCCGTTCTGAGATCTTGAAACAGCACCGAGACATACTCCGTTTTCCACAATCAATTCAAGCACCATTTCATTTTCATGGATGACCGTGTTTTCATTCAGGCAAGACAAAAGAAACCGCATCATCGCTCTTCCTGTGGCATCTCCTCCTGCATGGAGAATTCGGCTGAAGCTGTGAGCGCCTTCCATGCCGAGAAGGAGCTCGCCTCTGCTGTCCCTGTCAAAAGGAAGCCCTTTTTCCGCCAGTGAAAGAACGTCTTTTGCTCCCTCCCTGACAAGCAGCTCAACTGCCTCTTCATCATTATGAAAATGGCCGGCATTAAGCGTATCCTCGGAATGGCTCTTGTAACTGTCATTCGCACGAATGGCTGCAGCAATCCCGCCTTGAGCAAGCATTGAATTGCTGCTGACTTTCGCCCCTTTGGTCAGGATGGTCACATGTTTCGTTTTTTGCAGCTGACAGGCTGCAGATATAGCTGCGATGCCGCTTCCAATGATTAATACGTCCGTTTGAGGCAAAAAAATAACCCCCATTCTTTACAAGTGTCTTGACACCTATATTTACACAAAACTAAACTAATGACAAGAGATTTTTTTGGAGGAGAGAATGGGATGATCTATCTTGATTACGCAGCAGCAGCTCCGCTCAGCGAAGAGGCTCTTCATGTTTTTTCTGAAGCGTCCAGGAAGGCGTTTGCCAACAGCAACAGTCTTCATGATGAGGGAGATCTGGCCGGTTCATTGCTTGAGGCATGCCGCAGCAAGCTCGCAGGACTTATCGGCGGTACGGCTAAGGGAATTTGCTTTACATCAGGCGGCAGCGAGTCAAATGTCCTTGCTGTTGACACTCTTTTAGCGAATGCGGAGGGAAAAAATCACATCATTGCATCCGCATTAGAGCATTCGTCGATCTATAACTATTTGATGTTTTTACAGGGGAAAGGCTATGAGGTAACATTTTTAATGCCGGACAATCATGGTAAACTACATGTGGACAGCATTAGAGAAGCACTGCGCGAGAACACCGCCCTAGTGACCGTTCAGCACGTAAATTCGGAAATAGGATGTATTCAGAATCTGCAGGAGATTGGTGAGTGGCTTTTAAAACAGCCGGTTTATTTTCACAGTGACTGTGTTCAGTCTTTCGGGAAGGTCTCTCTTAAGGCTGATGAATGGGGGCTTGATGCAGTGTCCCTTTCAAGCCATAAAATATACGGGCCAAAAGGGGTCGGCTGTTTATATTTAAATCCGAAACATGTTTTAAAACCGTACATTCACGGGGGAACACACGAAAATGGGTTCAGGGCAGGCACCGTAAACGTTCCCGGTATCGCAGCTTTTGCAGCTGCAGCTGAACAGGCATGTTCGGGTATGGAATCTGAATCTTTAAGGCTCAGCGAATTGCGGGACGTTTTTTTCGAGATGCTGAAGCCCTTTAGAGATCATGTGCACATCATCAATGAGCACAGCCCAGATCAGGTGCCGTCGATTATCGGCCTTCACATAAAAGGAATCGAAGGGCAGTACATGCTGCTTGAGAGCAACCGGAGAGGCGTGGCCATTTCAACAGGAACGGCCTGTCAAATCGGCATGCAGGAGCCTTCCAGAGCTCTTCTTTCCACCGGCTTGCCGCCTCAGGCTGCCCTGCAGTACATCAGGATCTCAACAGGTAAATATACCACGGCTGATGATCTGAAAAAAATGGCCGGCATTATCGGCCGGACGCTCAGCGAAAGACAGGCAGAAAGGACGTAAGAAAGAATGAAAATTCCGGGTAATGAAAGAAGAAATGTGATCCTTAACTGGCTGAAGGAAGCGGATGAACCTCTGAAGGGGAGTGAGATTGCGCAGCGGACCAATGTGAGCAGACAGGTCATTGTGCAGGATATCTCCCTTCTGAAAGCTCAAAATGAACCGATTCTTGCTACAAGTCAGGGCTATGTGTATGTTATGCAGGACAAAGAAGAGCTCCCTGTATACAAGCGGATCATCGCAAGCAGCCACGGCCCTGAAGCAACAGAAGATGAGCTGAACCTGATTGTGGACCACGGGGTAACAGTCAGGGATGTGATCATTGAACATCCTGTCTACGGGGAACTGACGGCCTCGATCATGGTCAGCAACCGCAAGGAAGTCAAAGATTTCATCAAAAAAATTGAAGACCGCAACGCCGCCTACTTGTCACAGCTGACAGAAGGCCTCCACCTTCACACCCTGGCAGCAGACAGGCAGGAAAAAATAGATGAAGCGTGCGCTGCACTGAAAGTGGAAGGATTTTTAGTGGATGAAGACGATTAAAAGTAAAAAACCGGCCTGAAGCACAGGCCGGTTTTTTAAATGGCATAAGCCGAATATGTCCCTAAAATCCTGACTCCGCAGCCAAGGGCTTCAAGCTCTGCCGTTGCACCCGGGATAAGGACTTCATCTAATTGCATATCAATGTCCACGATAAAAAAGTAATTGCCGAGGCCCGTTTTCATCGGCCGTGACTCAATCTTTGAGAGATTGAGCTTTCTCCATGAAAAGGCTGAGAGCACCTGATGCAGGGCTCCTGACTGATCGGACGGAAGGGTGATCATCAGGGTTGTTCGGTCAGTTACTTTCCTTAAATTTGTTCTGAAGGATGCTGCCTTGTCGGGATGAAGCACGGCAAAGCGCGTATGGTTATGAGGATAATCGTGTATATCCTTCCTGACCATTTTCAGTCCGTATTCCTCTGCTGCCAGCTCATTTGCAATGGCCGCAACTTTTTCTTCAGGATGTTCCTGTATGTATTTTGCAGCAGCACCTGTAGAGGTCGCATTTTCGTAGGCTGCATCTGGAAGCTCCCGGTGCAGAAATTTATGGCACTGGGCAATGGCGTGGGAGTGGGAGTATACTTTCTCCGTCTCTTCCCAGCAATGTTCTCTTTGGGGATGCACCAATAAATGCTGCTGGATCGGGGCAACAATTTCCCCTACAATCGGCAGCGGCTGTTCGTGCACGAGGTAATCCACTGTTAAATTAACAGATCCTTCAAGAGCATTCTCAAGCGGAACGACCGCCACATCGATTTCACCAGCCGCAACGGCATCTATGCATTTTGGTATATTCAAAAACGGAATCTGCTCTGCTTCATCTTCAAAATATTTCGTCACTGCAAGATGGGTAAATGTAGCTGCAGGCCCTAAATAGCCAACCTTAAAAGACATACTCCTAATCCTCTCCTCTAAGCTCCAGATCCTAATATCTCTACTTTCTCAACAAATTCAAGCCGTTTAAGCTTTGCCATGACACTGTTTATATCTTCTCTCATTCCATTTGTGTTCAGGGACAGCGTGACGTTAGCCCTCCCCTGAAGAGGAATGGTCTGGTGAATCGTCAGAACATTGCACCCTGCCGATGCGACAACTGCAAGCAGCTGGGACAATGTGCCGGAACGGTCCTCAAGATGGAAGAAAAGGGTAATAATCCGTTCATTCACCATGGTGTGAAACGGAAAAACGGCATCACGGTATTTATAATAGGCGCTTCTGCTCATATCCACACGCTGAACAGCTTCTGCAACCGATTCCGCTTTTTTCCGCTCAATGAGCTGCTTCACTTCTAGTGTTTTTCTCATGGCTTCCGGCAGAACATCTTCTCTTACTAAAAAAAAGGTTTCTTCTTTCATGACCTTCTCCTTTATGAAAACTGCACTTTTTTTCTTTTGAAAAAAGAAGAGCAGGCAATCGCTCTTCTTTCATGACTATTCAACAAATTCAAATTCAAAATCAAGCAGGCGCACAATATCGCCGTCTTTCGCTCCGCGCTGACGCAGGGCTTCATCGACACCAAGTCCGCGAAGCTGTCTTGCAAAGCGGCGGATGGATTCCTCGCGCTGGAAGTTTGTCATTTTGAAGAGATATTCAACTTTCTCCCCTGTAACATTAAACGTGCCGTCGCTGTCACGATTAATTTCAAACTCCGCTGCCTCTTTATCAAATTTATAAAGGACACGGTGATCAGACAGATCCTCTTCCTCATAAAGAGGGAACTCAGGCGTCTTCTCAATCGTATTCATCACTTCATAAAGCAGTTCGCGAACACCTTCGCGGGTAATGGCTGAAACAGGGAAAATCGGAAGGTCGTCCTCGAGCTTCTCTTTGAAGATCTTCAGATTTTCTTCTGACTCAGGCATGTCCATTTTGTTGGCGACAATAATCTGCGGTCTTTCAGTCAGGCGCAGGTTGTATTCTTTCAGCTCCGCATTGATCGTCAGATAATCCTCATAAGGATCACGGCCTTCGCCGCTCGACATGTCAATCACATGCACAATGACGCGTGTGCGCTCAATGTGGCGGAGGAACTGGTGACCAAGTCCAACACCTTCATGCGCCCCTTCGATCAGACCAGGAAGATCTGCCATAACGAAGCTGCGGCCATCGCCCGTTTCCACCACTCCAAGGTTTGGAACTAGCGTTGTAAAGTGGTATTCTGCAATTTTCGGCTTTGCCGAACTAACAACAGAAAGAAGCGTTGATTTTCCTACGCTCGGAAAACCGACCAGACCTACATCTGCAAGAAGCTTAAGCTCCATGATGATGTTGCGCTCCTGACCAGGCTCACCGTTTTCAGAAAGCTCCGGTGCCGGGTTGGCAGGAGTGGCAAAACGGCTGTTTCCGCGTCCTCCGCGTCCGCCTTTTGCAATAACAGCCTGCTGGCCGTGCTCTGTTAAATCAGCAATAACCGTTCTTGTTTCTTCTTCCATCACAACGGTGCCAGGCGGAACTTTGACAATCATCGCCTCCGCATTTCGCCCGTGCTGGTTTTTGGACATGCCGTGCTGTCCGCGGTCTGCTTTAAAGTGGCGCTGATAGCGGAAATCCATCAGTGTGCGCAGTCCTTCTTCCACCTGGAAAATGACATCTGCGCCTTTACCGCCGTCTCCGCCTGCAGGTCCGCCTTTCGGCACGTATTTTTCTCTGCGGAACGCGACAAGGCCATTGCCCCCGTCTCCGCCTTTCACATATATTTTCACCTGATCTATAAACATGGTAATCCTCCGTCCAAGCCAATTATGCAAGTTCAACCGCAACGGTCAATTCATTCGGGGAAAGCTCATAGTGCTTCACTTCAACCCCGCTTTGCTCATTTGCTTTCAGCCAGTTTAATAACAGTGCTTTATCTGTTATTATGCCGTTAAAGTCAAAAAAGAACCGGGCTTGTCTTTGATTGGCTTCTGTTTCTATTGTAATGCTCATATGATTTTCAGCGCAGCGGTCCGCAGCATCATCAAGAATCTGAAAGAAATGTCCGCACCAATCTGTAGCTGTCTGATCGAGTTCAGACAGATCACACGCAGTGCCGAGCACCTCGTATTCGAGGGCATACTGATGCCTGTGCCAGTTGAACGTCATCAGCATACTCGCAAACGAAAGCATCTTCAGATTGCAGAGCTTTGATTCATTCTGGGATTCAATCACAATTTCTTCGATAATCTGCTGTACGCGGTCATATTTATTCAGCGTTATGTTTCCTTTTAGTAACTGAAGTTTATTCATCCAGTCGTGGCGGGAATGACTCAGCACCTCGACAATATTCCACTCTTCATTTGTTTTTTCATGTCGGCACTCCTGCTCCCTTATCTTTCTCTATTCATTTCTCTAGGAGTTTCAACTTGGAAACTGAATGTCGTACTAAATTATAACAAACAATCCAGGGGAAAATAAGGGCAATTTGAAAAAAGCAGAAGGAATCAGCTAGATGGGGGGTATTGAATGAGGCTGCCATCGTTTGCATTTAATAAACAAAAGAAAAACTCTAACCAGGGGCTAGAGTTTTCCTAAAGAAATTATGCTTCTTGTGCTACAGGATATACGCTAACTTTTTTGCGGTCACGTCCGAAACGCTCGAAACGCACAACTCCGTCCACTTTCGCGAAAAGAGTGTCGTCGCCGCCGCGGCCAACGTTTTCACCTGGATAAATTTTCGTACCGCGCTGACGGAAAAGGATAGAACCACCGCTTACGAATTCGCCATCTGCACTCTTAGCGCCAAGACGCTTAGAGATTGAATCACGTCCGTTCTTAGTAGAACCTACTCCTTTTTTAGAAGCGAAGAACTGAAGATCTAAAGTTAAAAACATTCTAGTCCACCTCCTGCTGGTTGTTATTTATAACAATGTGTATGAAATGCCCGTAGCTAAGTTCAATTGACTGCAGAGAAACAAGCATTCCCTCAAGCAGAAGCTGTGCCTTGCCGGCTGCTTCCTGCTCAAGTTCCTGCGGCAGCTGAAACGAAAGATATCCTCCGTCACCGCCCTGCTCGACAATCGGCGTTATGCCTGTTAATTTATGTACTGCATTAACAGCGCCGAATACGACAGCAGATGCTCCAGCACAGACAATGTCCTTGCCGTGAACATCGAAATCGGCATGTCCAGATAATGTAAACGATTCAATTAAGCCGCTGCTGGAGCGGTTAATGACTGCTTTTATCATCTTAAAAAGCCTTATGCGTTGATTGCATCAATAACAAGTTTCGTGTATGGCTGACGATGACCTTGCTTTTTGCGGTAGTTTTTCTTAGCCTTGTATTTGAATACAGTGATCTTTTTAGCGCGGCCCTGTTTTTCAACTTTCGCTGTAACAGTCGCACCAGCAACGATCGGGCTTCCAACTTTCACGTCATCTCCGCCGATGAATAATACTCGGTCAAAAGTAACAGTGTCGCCTTGCTCACCAGCAAGCTTTTCAACGTAGATCGCCTGACCAGCTTCTACCTTGATTTGTTTGCCACCAGTTTCAATAATTGCGTACATTCCTATGCACCTCCTAATTAGACTCAGACTCGCCAGCAGACAGGTGTTCCGGATGAACCGAAAGGCTTAAAACCTGCATCTGAGCGGTTGTAGCACGGGTGCTACAATCAATAACATAACAATACTATCAAAAGCAGGCTATCTGTGTCAATCACATTTTCTCTTTCTTTTTCAGCAGGCGGATAATTTCTTCCGCGTCTCCCTGGTGAATAATTCTGTATGTGCGTGATTCAGATGAAGGATTCAGGAAGATGCGAAAGCGCAAAACGCTCTCAAGGCGCTTAATATGTTCGTCCTGTTCTCCCCTGAAAATCCGCGCCGCGTCTGCCGGAAGCTCGACTAAAACAGCTTCATGCTCCATATACTGACGCTCCCACAGCTCCCGCTCAAGCCTGAACGCTGTCGTTTCCGCTGAAACGACCGTACCGGTGCCGCTGCAGTGCGGGCAGGGGCTCATCAGCAGGGAGGCAAGATCCGGCCGCACTCTTTTTCTTGTCATCTGAAAGATATTCATCTGGGTAAACCCGATAATCCTTGACTGCACCTTATCACGCTTAGCCTCTTTCAGCATTTGTGAGAGAACAGCCTGCCTGTCCTCCTGCCTGTCCATATCAATAAAATCAATGATGATCATTCCGCTCAGATTGCGGAGCCTGATCTGGCGGGCGGCTTCCTTTGCAGCTGCAAGATTTGTCTTCAGCACTGTATCCTGAAGAGAGCTCTTGCCGGAAAATTTCCCTGTATTAACATCAATGACTGTCATGGCTTCAGTCTTGTCAATCACAAGGTACGAGCCATTAGACAGCCAAACAATCCTCTTGAGAGCTTTCTCTATTTCCTGTTCAACATCATACGCTTCAAAAATCGGCTGCTTAGACTGGTGAAAGATAACCTCCGTCCCGCTGCACCGCGCTTTAAGATCCAGAGCAAGCTCACTCTCATCACAGACGATCCGGTCAATTTCCCCAAGGTCATACTCCCTCAGCATCCGGTCAAAAAACGGCGTGCCCTCTGCAAGCAGACATGGCACTTTATCCGGTTTTTTACTATTTGCTTCTTCGTATTTCCCTTTCAAATAATCAAATTCACGCGTGAGTTCCTCTTTCTCTCTACCGTTTGCCGCGGTTCTGAATACAAGGCCTTCTTCTTCTTTGCAAAGAGAGGCTCCGATGGCAAGCAGCCTCTCTCTTTCAGCGGGATCTTCAATTTTTTTTGAGACGGCTGTATATCCGGAATCAGGCATATAAACAAGATACTGTCCGCCAAACTCCAGTTTTGCTGTTAGTTTTGGCCCCTTATGGTCTGTTGCCTCTTTTACCACCTGAACAATGATCTGCTGTCCTTCTCTTATTCTTTTTTCCATAGAGGAAGGAAGGTCGTGGACAGACAGATAGCCGTTTTTCTCTGACCCAGTATCAACAAACGCAGCCGCCATTCCCTTCAGAACATTTAAAACACGGCCCGCGTAAATGGCGCCGGCCGTTTCATGTATGTGATGAATGTGTATCTCCTGGATCTGGCTGTCTTCAAGCAGCGCGCAGCGGTTCTCGCTGCCCTTTGCATTGAAAAGTAACGTACGCAATGAAACATCCTCATTTCTATAAGTGCTTTCTCTTATTTACTCATTTTATGAGGCCAGCGTCAATAGAGGTAGTTCAGCTCACCGACTGTCGACTGCACGCGCTTATCTGCAAAATAAGCATGCAGCAGCTCATTCTCATCAAGCTCAAACAGTTTTTTTCCGTCACGTTCAACAATAATTGGATGCTTGCATCCCCGCCTGAACTTCAGGAGGGTCTGATAGATCATCTCATCCTCATCTACTACAATCGGCTCAAGGATTCCCGGGTCCTGTTTATTGCCGTAATACCTCTCAAGCAAAAAACGCATGCTTACAAAGCTTCGGTGTTTGTATTCAGTATATAAGGAATAGATGAGAAATCCTGCAATGATCCAGACATTCAGCTGCTGCGGAGAGAACAGGAGAAAAAACAGCAAATACACTGCAAGAAAGACAGCTGACACAAGCAGCATCAATTTGTGGGCCTCCTGATAGGACCGCCTCACGGAAACAAACAAAAACAGCAGCTTTCCGCCATCCAGCGGCCAGATCGGCAGCAGATTAAACAGAAAGATCATTCCGTTGTAAAACGTAAAAAGCTGAAATGTTTCCGGGCTCATATAGCCTGCTGAAAACAAAAGAAAGGCAGCTCCCTGCAGAGGAAGATGCTGAAACGGTCCCGCAGCAATCGTAATAAGCTCTTCCTTCAGCGGCCTGTTCCCATGCTCCTCAACTTCTGCAACCCCTCCAAATGGAAGGAGGACAATTGATTTCAGCCTCCAGTCAAAATGTCTTGCAGCCATCGCGTGCCCAAGCTCATGCACAAGAATGATCACAAGCAGAATCAGCAGTGACTGAAAGTGGGCAGTCATGACTGAGATTCCCATGATCAGCCATAGAATGGGGTGAATATGAATGTGAAGAAACACAGACAAATATTTATTCAAAGGAGATCACCTGTATTGGGTCTATAAATTGCTCACCCTTTTTAATAGCAAAATAATACGTTCCCTTCTGATCTTCTGCTGCTTTGATTTTACCGATTTCCTTTCCGTTTTCAACGAAGTCATATAGGGAGACCTGCACTTCTTCGAGGTTTCCGTACCAGCTTTCTGTTGAATCGTCATGCTGGACGACAACCGTCAGACCTGACTCTTCCTTCTTTCCAATTTCAATGACAACCCCTTCATTCATCGCTTCAACAAGCGTGCTGCTTGTTTCAACCATGACACCCTGGCCGTTATCTTCAAACGTTTCAAGCACCTTGCCTGACGCAGGAGCGGTATACTGGTCTGAAGCAGGCTGTTTGTCAGCAGCAGGCTTGATCAGAGCCAGCGGGTCTCCGAACTGTTCCCCGTACCATTTCGATAGTCTCGCAAACTGGAACTCTTCTTCAAACGTGCCTGTTACAACATGCTGCACATTTTCAAACGGAGGCGAATCATTTTTAAACACGATCGCTGATACCAGCACAAGACAGGCGCCGATCAGCAGCTTGAACATAAACACATCCGGCTTAAACAGCGGATGCTGTCCTCTCCCGCCGTCACTGCCGGGATCGTACGAATGATACGCAGCGCCGCTGTATTTTTCCTCATCATCCGTGTAAGGAAGAGCTGAAAACGGTTTGGGATCCCGTTTAGAAGCATCTCCCAATCGGAGCTCCCGTTTTCTCTTCGCCATTTTTTTCCGCAGATCATCCGCACGATTTCCCATTGCAGCTCCCATCCCCTCATAGCACATTTACTGCATCATATGCCTTGTCCGACGGGTTTATGACAAGCCCTCAATGGAATTGCCTGAATGCACTAAAAAAACAGCCTCCCTGAATAAGGAGACTGTCCGTTTATACTCTTACACCGAAAAAGCGTTTGATTTTTGTAAACATGCCCGGATTTGCATCCTCAAGCGACTGAAGAGGAACGGCTTCGCCAAGGATCCGGCGCGCGATGTTCCGGTAGGCAATAGATGCGCGGTTTGAAGCGTCCATTGCGATCGGTTCGCCTTTATTGGAAGCTTTAATGACATCATCATCATCCGCTACAATCCCAATGAGGTCAATCGACAGATGAGCAACAATATCATCTATATCAAGCATATCGCCGTCTTTCACAAGATGATTCCGTATACGGTTAATCACAAGTTTTGGAGGTTCAATGCCTTCTTCACGTTCAAGCAGTCCGATAATGCGGTCTGCATCCCGCACAGCAGACGTTTCCGGAGTTGTTACGACAATTGCCTTGTCCGCCCCTGCGACTGCGTTTTTAAAGCCCTGCTCAATGCCTGCCGGACAGTCAATGACGATATAATCATAGTCCTGTTTCAGCTCATCAACAAGCTTTTTCATCTGGTCAGGATTCACAGCCGACTTGTCGCTCGTCTGAGCAGCAGGAAGCAGGTAAAGCCTGTCTTCAAAGCGTTTATCTTTAACCAGGGCCTGATGAATTTTGCAGCGCCCTTCGACAACATCCACCAGATCATAAATGATCCGGTTTTCAAGTCCCATTACAACATCCAGGTTGCGAAGACCGATGTCTGTATCAATGAGACATACCCGTTTTCCTAAAATCGCCAATGATGTTCCTAGATTGGCAGAAGTCGTTGTTTTTCCAACTCCGCCTTTGCCAGAGGTAATAACGATTGCCTCACCCACGGTTAAATTCCTCCCTCAAACCTTGTCAATTCAGGTCGTAAATGAGTTAACTGCTGCAGCCGGTCAATGACGATCGACTCGCTTTCATCTATGTACGCACATTCCATCTCATGCGTTTCTTCCCGGTCATAATCAGGCGCTCTGCCGACTGTCGAGCCAATCCGGATTTGCGACGGCATCATCACGGATGCGGCAATGACAGCTGAGCTCTTCCCGTTATATCCGGCATGAGCAATTCCTCTGAGTGTTCCCATAATGAAGATGTTGCCCCCGGCAATCACTGTGCCGCCAGGATTCACATCTCCTATCAAAAGAAGATCACCGTCAACCTTCAGAACCTGGCCTGAGCGGATGACCTTTGCCGCAGAAACGATTTCCGCTTCTTTTTTCATGCGTGCGGCATGTTCTCTTGTAACCACATTGCTTTCAAATGTTTCAACAACCAGATTCCGCTTTTTCTGGATCACAGCCTCAATTTGTTCCTGATGGTTTCTGTGAAGCAGACGGTTGCCCGCTTTAACGTTAACGGTGATCGTTGGCCCATCTTCATGTATATACTGTTTTAGAGACAGCATCTGCTCAAGATCATTCAGCAGTTCTTCAAACGAACACGAATCATCAAGATGCAGGGTTAGGCCGTCTTTCGTGCCTTTTATCGTGACATAATGCTGTTTTTGAGCCTTCATGACGTTCACCTCAACGACTATACAATTTCGACAGATCGATGCCTTCTTCCTCTTTTTAAAACGCAATTTCTGAAACTTTGTCCGTTTCCTGATTCAGGAAGAATGGATCACAAGCAGTACTCATTTCACCCGGCCATCTGTTTGCACAGGCCGTAATCTGCTGTCAGATTACAGTCTACAAATCGTCCATATAGTCCCTTTTCACTTTTGAAATAAAACGGCTCATCGGATAGATCAGGACGATGGCGCCAACTGAGTTTGCAAGAATCGTCGGAAGAAGCCTCAGATTTGTAAAATCATAGAATGGCAGATTCGAATAGCCGATCAGCATCTGAATGCCGTAAGAATAAAATTCCAGAAGAGTCACTGCCAGCAGAGACAGGAAAAGCACAACAAGCATGTTCCCCTGAAGAGCCTTCAGCGCTTTTGAGATCAGGTAGGCAAACAGCGGATAGGCAAACAAATAGATACCGAGGATTTCGGTATACACAATATCATGCAGCAGACCGAAAACCATCCCGTAGATAATCCCCATCTTCTGGCTGTAGTAAGCCGTAATAAAAACGATGGAAAGCATCACAAACCTCGGGATAATCACTTGATCTTCAGATGTAAACGGAAGCTCAATCAAATCGGTAAACGTGCTTTCCGATATAAAAACGAACAAAATGAAAAGAGGAAGGAGGATACGGTTCATGATTCCTCCTCCTCCTCTGGATCCATATTGGTAATATCGATCGTTTCTTTAACTCTGTCTGTTACAAATACCCGGTCAATATCATAAAGATCTGCTTCCGGCTTAATGTAGGCCATTTGCGAAAGGCCGTATGAATCGGGTTCTACTTCAAGCACTTCACCGATGACAAGACCTTCAGGGAAGATCCCGCTGCTTCCGGACGTTACAACTTTCTGGCCTTTTTCGATTTTGACGTCCGATTCAATCTTCTTAAGCAGAAGAGCTTTTTTCTTCTCGTCATATCCTTCGATTAGACCGAAAATATTTGGCTGTCCGTCTTTGCCCTGAATTTCAGCCGCGATCCGGTTTTTTCGGTCCGGGGAACTTAAAAGCTGAACGGTGGAATTGAATTTAGAGGTGCTTTTCACTTTCCCGATCAGGCCTTTATTTGTAATAACGGCCATATCCTTTTCAACGCCGTGCTGTGACCCCTTATCAATGGTAATCAGATCAAACCATCTGCCCGGGTCCGGGTTTCTCGCAATCAGCGCTGCCGGAATCGGATTGTATTCTCTAAGTGATTCCTGTGCACCCAGCTCTTCGCGCAGCTTTTCATTGTCGCGTCTGAGAGCCTGCAGCTCTGTTTCGATTTTCATATGCTCATCAATCTTGCTTTTGAGGAGCTTGTTTTCTTCATACGTATTTTTAAGATCGCCGACATTCTCAAAGAAGCCCGCTACATATTGTGCGGGCTTATGAAAGACTGTTTGAAATAATCCTGTTGAATCTTTGACAAATTGCTCCGGCCAAGTAAGCTCTCTGTCTTCTTTTAGCGAATAGCCGATCAATGCCACTAAAAAGATAATACTGACCAGGAGCAGGATAAGACGTTTATTCAAGAAAAACTGCGGCATGTGACTTTACACCCTCTAACTATTTGCTGTGTTCGCAGGAATCAGTCCGTGCAAATGCAGCTGTTTTAAAACGAACCTTCAGAAGGCACGTGTATTATCTGCTGTCTTTTGCTTTTGTTTTGAAAAGATGAATATGCTCAAGAGCTTTGCCGGTGCCGACTGCTACACAGTCAAGAGGATTCTCGGCAATGAGGACAGGCATGTTCGTTTCTTCACTAATCACTTTATCAATATTGCGAAGCAAAGCGCCGCCGCCAGTAAGGACGATGCCGCGGTCCATAATGTCCGCTGCAAGCTCAGGCGGAGTCTTTTCAAGTGTATTTTTAACAGAATCGACAATTGAATTAACCGTATCGCGAAGAGCCTCCGCAATTTCTTTCGCCGTAATTTCAATTGTTTTCGGTAGACCTGTCAGAAGATCGCGGCCGCGGATGTCCATGTTCTCAACGCCCTCAGGAGATCCTGCTGAACCGATTTCCATTTTGATGGATTCAGACGTACGGTCACCGATCATTAAATTGTACGTTTTGCGGATGTAGTTGACGATCGCATCATCCATTTCATCGCCTGCTACGCGGATTGACTGCGACGTTACAATCCCGCCAAGAGAGATGATGGCTACTTCAGTCGTACCGCCACCAATATCAACAACCATGCTTCCAGTCGGTTCCCAGACAGGAAGATTTGCACCGATCGCAGCTGCAAACGGCTCTTCTATCGTATAAGCATCACGTGCACCAGCCTGTCTGGTTGCATCGATCACTGCACGTTCTTCTACTGCTGTAATGCCGGAAGGAACACAGACCATAACGTAAGGCTTGCTTGAGAAAATGCCTTTTCCTTTTGTTGCTTGTTTTATGTAATACTTCATCATTGCTGCCGTTGTTTCATAGTCGGCGATAACCCCGTCTTTCATCGGGCGGAGCGCCACTACATTGCCGGGTGTGCGTCCGATCATATTTTTCGCGTCGTTTCCTACTGCCACGATCGACTTCGTGTCCGTCTGCATCGCAACCACAGAAGGCTCGCGCACAACAATTCCTTTTCCTTTAACAAATACCAGTGTATTGGCCGTACCCAAATCTATACCAAGGTCTCTTGTCCCAATTCCAAACATTACATGTATCTCCCTTTCTAAAAACCGAATTACTTATTTTAAAAGCAGTCAAATGCGACGGCGAAAAAAACTCATAAACATTATTATAGCGTAATTACACAAAAATAAAAGTGTTACAAATATCCTTTTTCTTTTAAACTCACATATTTTTGCTCGCCAATAATAAGATGGTCCAAAAGCTCTATCCCTAACATTTTACCACACTCTGTTAATCTTTTAGTAACTTCAATATCTTCTCTGCTCGGGGAAGGGTCGCCTGATGGGTGGTTATGGATGCAGATAATTGAAGCGGCAGAACGTTTCAGCGCTTCTTTAAATACTTCGCGGGGATGAACAATGGAGGCATTCAGGCTTCCGATAAAAACGGTTTGTTTATGAAGCACCTGATTTTTCGTATTTAAATAGAGACAGACAAAATGCTCCTGTGACAAAAAGCGCATTTCTTCCATTACATAATTGGCGCCGTCCTGAGGAGATTTAATGACATATCTGTCTTCATAGGCAAGACGGTTGATCCGTCTGCCGAGCTCAAGCGCTGCCAGAACCTGAACGGCCTTTGCCTCTCCAATTCCGGAAATGCTCGTCAGCTCGGCGACTGATGCTTCTTTTAAAAACCTCAAGCCTTCAAAGTGGTTGAGCAGACGGTTGGCAAGCTGCAGAACAGACTCTTTTTTTGAACCTGTCCGAAGCAGGATGGCCAGCAGCTCATGGTTGGCAAGACTTTCAGGACCGTCATGAATCAGCCTTTCACGCGGCCTGTCTTCCAGCGGGAAATCATGGATTTTCAGCACTTCCAATCTGTTTCTCCTCCTGAGTCCCTCTCTGCCTTTCTCTTAACGGATGTAGCCCGCTTTTTTAAGCTCTCTCGCTGTCCTCGACAAAGGAAGTCCTACGACAGAAAAATAATCGCCGCGGATTTCTTTTACAAACAGCGATCCAAGACCCTGTATGCCGTAGGATCCTGCCTTGTCCATCGGCTCTCCGGACAGCACATACTCTTCAATGTCTTCATCTGTGAGCGGCCAGAATGTCACATCTGTCTGCTCGTAAAAAACGATTTTCTTCTCTTGATGCAAAATGGCAACACCTGTGAGCACCTGATGTGTCCTGCCTGAAAGCTTGGCAAGCGTTGTTTTTGCATCCTCTTCATCTGCAGGTTTCCCTAGAATTTCGCCACCGTACACGACTACTGTATCCGATCCAAGAACAACGGAGTCTCTGAAGCGCTCTGCAACGGCAGCGGCCTTCTGCTCAGCGAGCGACATGACAATGTCAGAGGGCGAAAGCGCCGGGTCCACTTTCTCTTCCACATCACTGACAACAACTGTAAACGGGATGCTGACTTTTTCAAGAAGCTCTTTTCTGCGCGGAGATCCTGACGCTAAAATAAGATGATGTTCCATTCTTCAACATCCTTTCATTCGGTTTAAAGGGAGATACACTCGTATCTTAGCAAACACAGGCAGGATGCACAAACGGCCAAAATGGAATTTTGCACGGAAAACAGCAGCTTTTTCTGCAATAAAAAAAGCATCTCTTTTCATCGAGATGCCCCGGGAAATTTAATTTAGCGAAACGAGCAGGTCCATCAGCTTCTGCTGGGCGGCCCATCCTGTCTTTTCATCCGCGCCTTTCGAAAGCATTGACGACACATCCGTTAACTCTTTTTTCATCGAAACAAGACTTTCATCCTTCGGTTTAAGCTTTCCAAGCTCTGTGAGAACAGCTTCAGATTTCGATGTTACCTCTTTGCTGTTCCCTTCCACTGCGGCAGATGACAGGGTAACAAGTGTTTTGAAATGGCCGATGAATGCCGACGCATCTTCATTTGATTTCACAGAGAAGTCAGCTGTTTTTCCGCTCCATGTATCAATGGAGCTGGATTTATAGACATTGCTCAGCCCATCTGCCTCCTGTTTTTCATTGCCGACTCCCCCGTAAACGAAGTAGGAGCCGTCTTCCTCAACTGCTGCAGCGGGAAACCCTTTAGCTTTTAAGTCGGCAGCCGTTGCTTCGGCACCCTCTTTAGAAGAGAACTTTCCGATTTGGGCGAAGTAAAGCTGCATCGTTTGCTCTGCAGCTCCTGAGCCAGCGTCCCCTCCTGCTGCCTCAGGAGCCGCTGCCACGTCCTCAGCCTGTCCTGCGCCTGTCTGAAGAGCGGCAGGCAGATCCTCATCTGACATGAAATTCAGGGCAAGAAATCCGAAGCTTACGCCCAGCACAATCGCAAGCACAATGGTGATGGCATATTGCTTAAAAGGATAGGCACTTAGATGAACCTTCTTCCCTGTACTGAAATATGGAGAATGCTTTGATTTTGAGGATACCTTTTTAACGGCGACAACCTTGGGATCATCCTGGAAAACCTCCCCGTCATCCTCCGGGAGAACCCATGTGAACTCATCCTCTTTTTCAGCATCGGACGCGGCGGCCTCCTGTTCAGCCATCGCTTTCTCATTCCAGCTCGTTACAGGAATGTCAGGCTTTTCTGCCTCCTCCCCTTTCTTTCCTTTCTTCCGGCTGTTCTTGTCTTTCCAATTCCGTTCCTCCCCGTTGATCTTCACCTTCATTGCATGTGCACGCTTGTCCACCTCTACACCGCCTATCTGTACGATTCAAGTATTTGGTATTCATGCTAGCACAGCAAAAATAAAAAAGAACAAGACATTTGTCGTCTTGTTCAGAAAGGTTTTCGTCAAATACCCGCTCTATTCGCCATCTTCTTCCTTTACAAGCGAAGGATTAAGAGGATTGAGCTTGCCCACCGGCTCCGGGGCTGCCACTTTTGGAGTCTCATCCTTAAGGTCCTGAAGGGTATCCATATAAAAGGCAGAGACCTGCAGCGAATACTTAAGCGGCTCCGCTTCCTGATCAAGCGAAGTCAGCTCTTTCACCCCGTTGAATGTCAGCAGATCCACTTTCGCGACGCGCTGCTGATTTTCTAGCTCCGAGATAAACGCCTCCATATCAAAATAGCGGCTGGACGTCACTTCAAGGGAAATGAGGATTCGCTTTAGTCCCTCAGGTGCTGCAGGCAGCCCAGCGCTCTCCTGAGCACTTACAGGCTGTGCAGGCGGTGCGTCCGCTGATTCTGACGGCACCTCTGCAGTTCCAGATTGATCCGCAGGAGCCTCTGAGCTTTCAGCCCCGTCAGCCGGAGCTTCACTTGGGACAGCTTCCGGTTCGGCCGGCGGCAGGAATGCATCTTCGCTTTCAGCGAATGTGACGCTTTCTATTTTACTGTTTGAAACCGTTTCAGCCTTTTCAAGATCCAGCACAAGCTGTTCCACCATCGGGGAAACCGGGACTTTTCGCTGTAATTCTACAGAATGAACAGGCGCCTTTGTTTCTGTCGAAGGATTTTCACCTAACGTTCCGATTTGGGTCAAATACATGTCCCTTGAATTCTCAAGCGAGCTGATTTCTGCCTTAACAGGCTTTATAAAGAGGTGGTACGAACCGAAATAGAGCAAACCGAGAGTGAAGGCTGCTGCAAGCAGGAGGAAAAAATGTTTTTTATGAAGATGAATCGTCATCAGTTTGTTCCCCGCTCTCTGCTTGTAAATAATCCGGATTCAATGTAAGAATATACTGCGCTTCCGACCGAGGGAGCCCGCCTGATTCTTCTCCCTCAGGAGCCTCTGTCCCCTCTTCTTTGACAGCGGTGATGCTGATTAAATCGGCTTTGGTGAAGTAGGCAGATTCTTTTAATCTTGCAAGATAGTACGCTGCCTCTCGGTTTGTGTCAAATTGAACGGAAAGCGTCAGCTCTCCAGCATCATTATAGGAGAAGGTTTTAAAGAACCCCCGTTCAGGAAGCTTGCCTGCGAGTTCTTTCACAACCGGAACAGAATCGAGCGATACGCCGTCAGCGTATTCAACAGCGCTTTGAAGAGAGGAAACCGAAGAGCTTGTATTGCTTTTTGTTCCTTTTTCAGCTGCGAGCCGCTCATACTCTGATTGGAGTGCCCCAGCCTGACTCTTCAGCTCTGCTTTTTCTCCATTGGCAGAAGTCAGCTGAATGATAAAAAGCCCCGCAAAAATAACGGCGATAAAAGCAAGAAGAATATAAAGCGTGGCATTGGCCACATTCCTGGGATCTTTTTTCGGCAGCAAATTAATATCAGCCAGCATTTAACGCACCTCTTTTAATGCCAGACCGGCAGTCAGATAAAACGAAGCAGGCAGCGGAGTTTTATTCAACGTTTCAGCTTGCGCATTCTTTAATGAATCAACAGGATAGTCATACCGTTCAGCCAGAAGCCGCTCTGCTTCATGGAGCAGCGGGTGATCTCCCGTCAGGATGAAGGATGAAACTTCATCATTCCCCTGATTCAGTGAAAATCTGTAGAAATTGAGGACATGGTCGATTTCCTTTATAATTTCGTTTGCCTGGAGACGGAAATCTTCTGGTGAAATATTTACTTTTACGTACTTTTCACCTGAATCTATGAATTCTAATTCTCCGTTTTTCCTTACGTATTGCTCTCCTTTGTCTAAAACAAGGTAGTTTTTATCAACCTCTATGTTCCGCATAAACACAGGCTGCTCCTGCTGAAAGATGCTCAGATTTACACCTGACAGATCATACTGGATAAGCATGACAGAGGCTGCATGATCCACTTTTGGTTTTTGATTCAAATAAAAACGGTACTGACAAAGGGGAGAGATATCGGCGGCATCCGGTTTCAGGCCCGCATTGTCAAACAGGTCGGAATAGCTCCTGACAAGCTCTTCACTTGACGCAAACAGCAGCAGATGAAGCTCTTTGTCCGTCCGGCCTGTCACTATGTAATCAAAAACAGCCTCATCAAAAGGCAGATGGATCGACGAACCGATTTCCACATAGAGATGTCCGCGTATCTCATCGTCGATTAAATCACCGGGGACACTCACCTTCCGGATCACTACATGAGAATCAGGAACCGTAAACCGGATTTTCCTGCCCTTAATGCCCCATTCTCTCACACACTCATCCAGTATGAGGGAAAGGGTGTCAAAATCCTGGATGACCCCTCCGCGGATAAGTCCTTCAGGAAGCAGGCGCTCTTCGCACATTCCCATCATCAATGGTTCTGCCTGCTTCAATTCCGCATAGCGTATGGCATCATCTTTAATCGTAAAATTTCCTGTCTTTTTGCTGAAACGAAATCCCGAAAGCCTCAATATGTTCCCTCCTTTCCTAGTAACCGATCAAACGGATATACCAGTCTATTAATTGTTCTCCAAAAAAGTAGGCTGCAAGAGTCCCTGCCATGATGGAAGGGCCGAACGGCATCGGCTCCTTCCGCTTTGCTTTTCCAAGAAGCATCGCTATTCCTCCGGCAAGCGAGCCGGCGAGACACGAGAGAAAGAAGGCAAGCAGAACAAGCTTCCATCCAAGAGCAAGGCCAAGAACGGCAAAAAGCTTGATATCCCCGCCGCCCATTCCTTTGCCCCTCGTCACGAAAGCAATCGCATAAAGCAGCGAAAATCCGGCTGCAGCGCCTGCAAGCGGATCCCACCAAGGCGAAAGCGGAATTAAAATTCTTTCAAAAACCAATAGTCCGCCGAAAAACAGCAGCACTTTATCTGGGATCACCATATATTTCACATCAGACACAAAGATAATCATAAACAGCGAAATAAGCGTCAGAGCAACAGCCAGTTCCCCTGTCCACCCCAAAAGCAAAGCCGCCGCTGCAAAAAGCAGCGCCGTCATTCCTTCCACAAACGGATACAGCGGAGAGATGCGGGCTTTGCATTTTTTGCACTTACCGCCCTGTAAAACATAAGAAACAACAGGAATAAGCTCGCCTGCTGTTAATGTATGTCCGCACCCCGGACACGCGGAACGTGGTGCGACTATGGATTGTTTCATTGGAACACGGAGGCCGACTACGTTGTAGAAGGAGCCTAGTAGGAGGCCGTAAGTAACTATGAAAAATAAAAAAGTTACCATTATTGAGAAGTGTCGTTAGCACGCAACTTAGCCTCAGTGGCATAAGTTTTAGTAATATTATTTTTTGTAACTTTAATATTGGTATAAGTGTACTTCCCATTAGTAACAGCCATTGTAATAGAGTATTGGCCCACTCCATTTAAATTATCGTTTAACGCTGTACTTGGGTTAGTTCCTTGGTTGGTGTTTGTATAAGTAACACCGCTAGTTGAACCATTAGTTGAATCATATAATTTCGCAGCTTCTAAGACAGATATTGCCTCTGCATGAACTGCATCTTCTTTAGATTTCTGTATCACATTCCCAATAGCTGGAACAGCAATAGCCGCAATAATCCCCAAAATCACAACAACAGCAAGCAATTCGATCAGCGTTAATCCCCGTTCGTTCTTAAGCATTTTTTTAAACATGTCTCTTTCTCCTCATCTAGTAATTTAGAAGTATAGGTCTTTGTGTTTATTCTATCGTCATTATAGCATACAAAATTGGATTTTACTGCTAATTTTTTCTCGAAAATCAATTTATTTTGTTGAAAATATCAAACATAGGTACTAGGATGGAAGTCACGACAACACCGACAATTCCTGCAAGAAAGACAATCATCAGCGGCTCGATCAGCGACTTCAGTCTGTCTGTCGCCTGCTCGACTTCATCTTCGTAAAAATCCGCAACTTTCGAGAGCATTTCATCGAGTGATCCCGTCTCCTCCCCAATCGCAATCATCTGCGTAACGAGCGGCGGAAACACCCAGTGATCTCTCATTGGCTCTGTAAGAGAATGACCTTTTTCAAGTGCATTTCTCGACTCTTTCAGCACCCGGCTGATCACTTCGTTTTCTACGATGCTTTCCACAATTGAAATCGCCTGCAGGATCGGAACAGAGCTTGAGAACAGAGAACTGAGTGTTCTCGTCATTCTTGCAAGCGCCGCCTTCTGCAGCATTTTTCCGAAGATCGGCATTCTCAGAGTCGCTGCATCCAGATAATACTTTGTTGAAGGCTGCGATTTCATGGCTGCAAGGCCCGCTAAGAACAGGAGAATGAAGATAATCACAAGCCACCAGAACGACTGCATCCATTCACTAGCCCCTAGAACAAACTTCGTAATAAGAGGAAGTTCTGCCCCGAAGTCCTGGAACATATCCACAAACGTCGGCACAACGGCCACTAACAAGAAAATGACGACAGCTATGGCAACAATCCCGACAACGGCAGGATAGGCAAGTGCGGAAATGATTTTCTGCTTTGTTTTATGCTGCTTTTCATAGTGCAGCGCCAGCCTGTCGAGCGTTTCGTCCATATTCCCTGCAGCTTCCCCGGCTTTGACCATATTCGTAAACATATTGGAGAAGATTTTCTTATGCTTTGCCGCTGCGGCAGACAGCGGATTTCCTGACCTGAGCTCTTCTTCTACGTCAAAAAGCGCTTTTCCGAGTGCTTTGCTTTCTGTTTGTCTGGCAAGAATGTTCGTCGCATCTACCACGGAAATTCCCGCTTTTAGAAGCGTGGAAAACTGCCGAAGATAAATGACAAAATCCTGCAGCTTAACAGGATTGCCTATGCTGATTTCTTTGGTCAGCAGGGTTTCCTGCAGCTCCTCAATCTTTGTAATTCTAAGGCCTTTTTCCTGCAGTTTCACCATGGCATCCCGTTTTGAAGTGCCGGCGATCACGCCGCTTGTCTGGCCCGCTTTTCCCCGGCCTTCATATTTGAACCGCGCCATTACCGTATTGTCTCCTGCAAGAAGGGCTCTGCCATTTCCCTCAAAATTACGCCCGATTGAACAAGTTCTCTTATTGATCCTTCTAGCGTCATCATTCCCTGATCACGGCTTGTCTGCAAAATGTTATGAATCTGGTGGATTTTCTCATTTCGAATTAAATTCGCAATGGCAGGGTTGTTCACTAAAATTTCCGTGGCCGCTCTTCTTCCTCTGAAGTCCGCCGTCTGAAAAAGGCGCTGAGACAGAATGCCGGTCAGCACGGATGCTAGCTGAATCCTTACCTGCGCCTGCTGGTTCGGAGGGAAAACATCTATGATTCTGTCAATCGTTGAAGGTGCGCTGGATGTGTGCAGCGTCCCAAGGACCAGATGCCCTGTTTCAGCAGCAGTAATAGCCGTATGAACAGTCTCTAAATCCCTCATTTCACCGACAAGAATGACATCCGGGTCCTGCCTGAGCGCTGCCCTTAATCCATTGGCAAAGTTCAATGTATCAAATCCCACTTCTCGCTGATCGATGATGCACGAGCCATGCTTATGAAGATATTCAATCGGATCTTCAAGAGTAATAATATGCTTTCTCGCTGACTGGTTCATATGATGAATCATTGCTGCAAGGGTGGTCGATTTGCCGCTTCCTGTCGGGCCTGTCACTAAAATAAGCCCCTGAGGTTTATGGGACAGTGTTTTCAGGACTTCCGGAAGATGCAGGTCCTCAAGTGTCGGGATGGACGTTGGAATAATCCGGATGGCAAGCGCAGTACAAGAACGCTGCTTATAGGCGTTCACTCTGAATCTTGAAACGCCGGATATTCCGTATGAGAAATCCAGCTCCCCTTTTTCCTGAAACTTTTCCCACATCGCCTGGGGAAGGATGGATTTCGCCATTTCTTCCGTATCCTCCGGTAGCAGAGCGACACCGCTGTAGCTTCTCAACTCACCGTTGATTCTCAGCATAGGCGCTATCCCTACGGTAAGGTGAATATCTGATGCCTTTAGTTCAAAGGCCTCTCTCATAATTCCTTCAAGTTTCATTTTCATCATTATCACTCCGATAGGGCGACGCGCAGTATTTCTTCCGTCGTCGTCAGCCCCTGCTTTACTTTCAGCAATCCGTCGTCTATCAGGAAAAGCGTTTTGTTTTTAATGGCAAGCTCACGTATTCCTGAGAAGGATTCACCATTCATAATCACTTTTTTCATTTCATCTGTGACAACGAGCAGCTCATGAATGGCAAGGCGGCCTTTGTACCCTGTCATATTGCATGTTCCGCATCCTCTTCCCCGTACAATGGATTCAACCGTCATGCCCCGCTTGGCGAAAATCTCCTTTTCCCGGACAGATGGCTGAACAGTTTCCGCGCAATCGCGGCATACTTTTCTGACAAGCCTCTGGGCGACGACTCCTGAAAGAGAAGTAGCAACGAGAAACGGCTCGACACCCATATCAATGAGACGTGTGATTGTACCGACCGAATCATTTGTATGGAGAGTACTGAGTACAAGATGACCTGTCAGAGACGCACGTATGGCAACTTCAGCGGTTTCTTTATCTCTTATTTCACCAACCATGATGATGTTCGGGTCCTGTCTCAAAATGGATCTTAGCCCTTTTGCAAACGTCATGCCGACAGTCTGGTTGACCTGGATCTGATTGATTCCTTCAAGCTGGTACTCGACCGGATCCTCAATGGTGATGATGTTAACATCCTCAGAGTTCAATTTGTTCAAAGCCGCATACAGCGTCGAAGATTTCCCTGAACCGGTCGGGCCGGTAATCAGCACAATTCCCGACGGCCGTTCAATCAGCTGCGAGAATCGCTCAAGATTTCTTGGATGGAAGCCGAGCTGCGTCATGTCATTTAACGCACTGCTGAGATCGAGCACCCTGAGAACAATTTTTTCCCCGTAAATGGTGGGCAAGGTGGCGACACGCAGATCAATCGGATGAAAATCAAGCGTCAGTTTAATTCTTCCGTCCTGGGGAACCCGCTGCTCCGTTATATCGAGGTTGGACATAATTTTGATCCGGGCGGTAAGAACGCTCTGCATGTGTTTCGGAAGAACACGCTCCGTTTTCAGGACGCCGTCTATTCTGTAGCGAACAGCAATCTTTGTTTCCTGCGGATCGATATGAATATCGCTTGCCCGCTGCTGGACGGCATTTTGAAGCAGCTGATTGACAAGCCTGACAATCGGCGAGTCCGCTTCAGTTGCTTTCTCATCCTGCACCGTCTCCTGAGGCATCCCGATCAGCTGGTCAATGTCTTCTTCCATATCAAAATACTTTGTGATCGTTCTTAATATATCGTCCTTTGTGGCAATCGCCGGTTCTACCTGAAAGCCTGTGGAAAGTCTGAGATCTTCAATTGCGTAGTAATCCATCGGATCCGCCATTGCGACATACAGCTTGTCCCCCTCTTTTTTCAGGGGAATCATGTAATTGCGTTTAGCCGTTTCCTTTGGAATCAAGGTGAAAAGCTTCGTATCAAAGGGATATCTGAACAGGCTCACATGCGGAATGCCCAGCTGAAATTCAAGCACTTCAATCAGCTGCTGCTCCGTTATATAGCCTCTCTGAAGGAGCGCATCCCCAAGCTTCTGCCGCTCACTTTTCTCTTTTAACGTGACCTTCAGCTGTTCATCCGTTATCAGGCCTGTTTCCACAAGAAGATCTCCAAGCCTTTTTCGCGTCTGCTTCAAAGTGTTATTCATCTCCTTTTTCAACTGCAGGTTCTTCCCACAGCTCCTGATCACTGCCGGTTTTAGGACTGTTCTCAGGAAGGTTTTCTAGTGCAGGGTTCTCCGCATTGGCCGGAGCTTCAGTTTGACCGGATTCAACGCCCGGCTGAACTCCTTCACCTGGAGCAGCCGGAACGGACTCCTGCTGTTCTTTCTTGAGCGGCTTCACTTCCACTCTGTGAACAGGTGCATAATAGTCATCAGAGATCAGGGTGCTTGAAAGAAGCTTTCCTTCACGGTTCAATTCATTTCTGTAGACCGCAGCTGACTGACCGTTTCTGCCTTCTTCTATGACTCTCGTTGTATTGTCATTAAGAGCCGAGTCGTATTGGATGATTTTTTTCGGCTTGTAGCTTTTCTCATTTTCCATCGTCAAACTGTACGTGTTTTCAAATGCGGCACCTTCAATGCTGATGGTTAAAGAAGCGCCGTCCTGAGCAAGCTTCAGCTCGTATGCAGCATCGTTGGGATTGTAGAAAACAAGGTCCCGTTTTCCTTTCGCAAATGCCGCTTCTTTCCCGAGTTCTGCATAAGACGGTAGCTCCGCACTAATGTGCCGCTCAAGAATTTCAAAGTTGATCAGCAGAATGGTCTGATAGATTCCGGTGGCCAGCTGGCTCAGAGCGTCATCCTCCATCTCAAGGGCAACCTCTTCCACATAAGCTTCTAACGAGAACGATCCGAAGGGTGCAATTTCTATAACAGCAGGCTGCTCTAAAACAGCTGAGCCGGCAGGAATCACCGTACCTGCAAGCAGCGTTTTTGGCAGCTTTTCTTTCACAAGGTAGTCTTCAATAGACAGGGTGAAGATCCCCTCCGTTAATTCGGACGCTGCAAGCTCAATTTCTGATGCCAGCGTCTTCTGATCAACAGCCGGCAATACGTCCGGACCAAGCTCGTTTTCCAGAAAAACGCCGAGAGCTTCTGGATCAACAGCGGCAATCAGCTTGTCCGTTTTATTTTCAAGGGCAAGCTCTGCCGTTTTCTTCACATCAAATGTGACAAAGTTGGAATCAAGACCAAGCTCCCGGTCTGCCTGGAGAAAATAAAAGCTGTTTTCTTTCCATACGGCAACTCCCTGATTCAGCTTCTCTTCCGCTTCTTCCAGCGTTAAACCCGCTAATACAATTCCGCCGACCTCCACACCTTCAGGAACCGTCTTTACATTAAAAAGCGCCCCATACGCTTTCACACCGAAAAAAGAAAATCCAAAGAGAATAAAAACACATCCGAACAAAACAAGTAACACTTTTCCTTTTGATGATGTACCCACTTCATGCCCCCCCTTTTGTCACAATACGCTTTCTACTAGTTAAATAAACCTAAGTCATTCGAATTATTATTTTCCAAATACTAGACAAAAATCGACTAGTTTTATTGTATAATAGCTCTATTCAGATGGAAAGAAAGATTTTCCTTCAAATCCATAAATTATAATAGAAAGTACGGGGATGCCTATGAAAAAGGCTTTACAAAAGGAACAGGGGTTCACACTGATTGAAGTTTTAGCCTCCATCGTCATTTTGACCATCATGTTTTCTGTATTAAGCAGTTTTTTCGTGAATAGTGCTTCTTACTCAAATTCTTTCGACAAAAACATTACATCCCAGCAGTTAAGCAAAAGTCTTCTCGAGGCCTATCAGGCGGAAGGATTTATTGAAGCAAAAAGAAAAATAAACACAGGAGAGAATCTTGCCCCTGATGTCATAAAGCAGAAACTCGCGCTTCATGAAGATGCTTTTTCTCTGAACGGATATTCTGCCAATGTCTCCTTCAGAGAACCGTCTCAGGCAAATTTGCGAGGAAAGCTTGTAGAGATTTCTGTCACAGTGACAAACCGTGACGGGATATCCTCCTCTTCAACACTCGAGGGGTATGTGCGCAAATGAAGAAACTTCATTTAAATCAAAAGGGAATAACACTGATCGAGCTGCTTTTGGTGCTTGTCCTCTCATCTATCATTCTCACAATGAGCACGGGATTTTTACTATCTATGATGAAAGCAGGGGAATCTACGCTTTCTAAAACCAATCTCAGAAATGAGGCGGTCCTGATTATTGACTCTTTAAATAAGGCGCTTGAGAACGCGGATGAGTTTGGACTTGGAGATATAAAAGGACAAGAGCTTACAAAAGTTACTCCCATTAAAATCACTAAAAGGGTCAATGCTTCAAATGTATTGGAAGAAACAAGAATGCCTATTCCGGTCATTTTTTCAGGCGGAAATTTAAGCATTGACGGAAAACCCGTCAACAATGAAAACATTTCTTTAGAAGGCAGCCATTTTTTTATTGCAGAGGATTCCTCGCAATTGATCTGCAAGCTTGTCCTGAAAGAAAAAAACACAGATTCAAAACCGTATGAAATCCTGAAAGTATATAACCTGGCAGATTGAGGTGATTGGTTTGAAAAAGTTAAATCAGAATGGCTATGCCCTGCTTAACGTGCTGATGGTTTTTACATTGGTCACCATTTTGGGAATCTCACTCCTCAGCATAACAATCAGTTCTCAAGCATATGTAAAGCATTCTAAAACGTACCTTGAGGATATGACGAAAGCAGAAAAACGCCTTGACGAAGCGTCCGCAGAATATGAAGTTCTTTTAGAAGGCATCAACAATGAAGTGCTGAATTCTCAAACACTGCTCACTAAATTGGGCAGTTTGGAGGCAAGAATTGAACAGCGGTCAGGTATTGAGGTAATCGCAAAAACACTTAAGCAGATCACTGCAACCAACAATCTGTTTGTGCAGACTGTCGATATTACTGCTCCGGTCGGGCCTGAACATGCCGGAAAAAAATTAAAGCGAACTCTAAAGGTGTCTACAATTGCAGATATCTTTAATTACGGGGTAGTAACGAATGGAGATTTAACATTAAACGGTGCAGTAGATATTAAGGGGAACATCTTTGTACAGAAAAGGCTTTATTTAAGCAATAGAGGAAAGTTCATTCAATCTGGTACAACGTATTATCCTGGAACCGTTTATCCGTCGATACAGGGTGATATGACAGTAAAAGGGCTGGATGCTTCGGGTCAGCCCTATTCATCTGCCTATTTTTACAACAGTTCTTCTTCCAGCACCACCGCTCAAAATTTCCGGCCGATAACGAATACAGGCAGCCTGTCGAGTTATTTTGTGTCATCACCAAGAATAAGAGATGCAATTGTTTCAACAAACCAGATTAACATTCTGGGCCGGATTAATGAAAAACATGCAGCTTACACAGCAAGAAAAGGACAAATAGCAAACGGTTTAAACAACAGCCTCCTTTCCGGCACCACCGTTTACAATACCAGCAAAAAGTTTCTTCAAAATCTTGAATTGACCGGTGTTCTCAACGTAGCAGGCGATGTTTTGATGGAAGGCAATTTCACTATGGGGGAAGCAGGCAGGCTCATTACAAGCGGCAATGTCTTTATTAATGGACAGGCGGATCTAAAAGGCACCATCGAATTAACAAACCCGAACAGCTATGTCTATATTAACGGAAAAGCTGCGATATCAAATCTGAATCTCGATGGACAAATGTATATCTCGGATGCAGCAGATATCCGATCAGATTTTAATACGAACGGAACGGTTTATGTGGAAAAGAATACATCAATCGAAAATCTCAACAATGTAAGCGGCGGAACAGCGGTTATCTTGAGCAACGGCAGCATGCTTGTCGCAAACAATAATGAGTACAGCAGTACACCGAAGATTATTGATGCTTTTCTTTATTCCAATGAAACGCTTGAAATGTACGGAGTAGGTTCCAACATTAAAATTAAAGGAGGCGTTTATGGATCGAATATTATCTTGAACGCCACCAAGGGAGAAACAAGAAATAGCCTAGGTGGACGATATGTCTGGGTTGGCCCTAAATGGTATCATTATGAATGGCGCTATGATTTAGATCCTGAACTTTATAACAACGTCGGCGGACTGTATTTTGAAAAAAATCAGCAAAAGCCGGGATTGCCCTCAAGGCTGCAAATAGAATTCAAAGAGGACCTGATCCTTAATCCCCCTACAGGCATTCCGACAGTAGAAAAACTGAAAGTCGAGACCATTGATACCGAAGTTAAATAACAAAAAAAGCCGGCATTTTTTATGCCGGCTTTTCCTATTTCACATATTCCGCAACCCTGTTCCGTCCCGCCTGCTTTGCACCGATGTACATGGCGCGGTCTGCGTGGCGGATGAGGTCGAGCGGTCCTTCTGCATCTTCAGGGGCTGTTGCATAGCCGATGCTTGCTGTGATGGAGACAGGCTGCCTCTTTCCGTGATGCTGGATGCTTTGTTCGACGATAAAGGGACGGTTTGCAATGCTTTGGCGGATGCCCTCAGCGGTTGCAAAGCACGCAGGCTTGTCCATATTTGGAAGAAGGATCACAAATTCTTCCCCGCCGTACCTTGCAACCGTACCTCTGTCACCTATGAATCTCGTAAGCCGCTCAGCAAGCGAGATCAAAATTTCATTCCCTGCCTGGTGCCCGTATGTATCATTCACCTTTTTAAAGTGATCAATGTCGAGCAGGATCAGCGAAAGCTTCTGCCCTTTGAGCTGAACCAGTTCAGTGTATTCATATTCAAGAAGCTTTTCCATATAGCGGTAATTGTAAAGGCCCGTTAATGGACAGCGTTCACTTTGTTTTTTCGTTTCTTCGTAGCTCTTTGCATTTTCAATTGCCACACCAAGATAGGCGGTCAATAGATCCGTAATCATCAGCTGCGCCCGGTCATAAAACCGTTTCTTGTTAGACGCCAGAATGACAATCCCGACGACCTTCTGGTTTCTGACAATCGGAACGGCAATCACGCTTTCTATGCTTTCCGGCAGGAGTGTTCTCTCAAGCTTTGCCCAGTGGTCCCTCTTTTTGTAGAGCACGCTTTTTTTGGTTGCATAGACGAGGCCGCTTACGCCCTGGTGAACGGAAATGGACTCTTTTGCGTGTTTCACAATCTTTCCGTTGTCGAGCTTTCGGATGACCTTCAGTTCATTGTCGCTGATGACATCAATGATATAAGCATAGTCCGCTTTGATCATGGACGTCAGTTTGTCCAGATACACTTCAACGACTTCCTTCACTTCAAGCCTTTCAGTAAGCTGATGGCCGATTTCGCTCGCTTGCTGAAGATAGGTATTCAGCCGCTGGCTCTGTGAGAGAAGCAGGAGGATAAACGAGATTCCCACAAAAGGAATTCCTACAAAGAAGAGAGCCTGCGGTCCAAGGTCAAGATAGAGCAGGTAGAGCAGAATGCCGACCGGCAAAAACATGAGCGTTGTGAAGATCTCCCACAGAAAATCCCTGGAAAAAAACTTTTCTTTCTTTTTGTAGAAGATTCCTCTGATGACATGCTGCAGAAAGAAATGATTCACAAGACAGATGGTAAACGAATAGGCAATGACCTTCAGGATGAACGGCAGCGTTAGAGCCTCATGATCATGTGTGCCGCCAATCGCATAATAGACGGCTGCCCCTGCTGCTGATACGATCAAAAACATCAGCGAGTTTGTTGGATACCGGTAAATTTCCCGTTTTCCGATTCTGAGCTTCAGCAGGAGCACGGTGAGCGCTGCCTGCATAAGAATCATTTCAACAAAAGGCCCAAAAAGGAGAAAAACGGATATGGAAACACCCTGTGCGAAAAAGACAGGGGTTTCGTTGACAATGATCGGGAAAATCGAAACAATGCACATGAAAACCAGAAAAGCGGCAATCGTCCATTCATTTCCTGAAATCTTTACCGGCCAGAGAGTGTAAGCTGCAAATAGTGCTGAAGGAAATACAAAAGCCCAGACGGCCCATAAAATGGACTTCAGCTTTGTTTCCATGGATTGTCCTCCTCTCCCGCCGTGCTGTTTTTTATATTTTAACAAAAATTCAGATTTCTGTCATTTATTTCGGGACTATCAGCCTAATTTTCATGTGATATTTTTCGACAATAAGGCCTAACCTCAGAAATGAAGTAGAGAGAACCTGTGACTAAATAGATGTCCCCGCTCTCACCTGCTGTCATCATTTCATCAATCGCCCCTTTCCAGTCTTCATGGAACGATTTTACCGGATGCGTGCATGCTTCATACAGCTCTGATGCGCAAGCAGCTCTCGGAAAATCAAAAGTTGTGAAATGCATGGTATCTGCAATAGCGGAAAGAGTTGAAATCATCGGGCTGTATTCCTTGTCCTTCAGGGCAGAGAAAAGAACATGGATCCGCTTGCCGGCATAGTGCCTTCTCATCACTGCCGCAAGACTTTCCGCTCCCTCTTTATTATGAGCACCGTCAAGAATGATGGCAGGAAACTCGGAAACCTGTTCAAACCTTCCGCTCCAATTTGTCTGATGAAGGCCTTTTCGAATGTGCTCATCCCCAGCAGCAAACAAGTCATGAACCCTTAAATAATCCAGAGCCATAACAGCAAGCGCGGCATTTTGCACCTGATGCTCTCCCCTCATGGAGATCTCAAGCCCTTCGAATGAGTGATATGGTGTTTTCATATCGAACCTCTCCCCGCCTCTTAGCGGTTCGTGTTTCAGAACAGGAAAAGAATCGTGGAAAAGATCAGCGTTTTTTTCTGCCGCTCTTCTTTTTATAACGTTCAAAGCACGCTCATCCGTTACTGCCGTAAGCATCGGTACACTCTGTTTAATAATGCCCGCTTTTTCACCGGCAATTTCCTCTATGGTGTTCCCCAGAATATGCATGTGATCATAGCCGATGCTTGTAATCATGGTCAGGACCGGCTCTGAAATATTCGTTGAATCTAATGTGCCTCCAAGCCCTGTTTCAAGCAGCAGCACATCTGTTTTTTCATGGTTTCCGAAATAATAGAAAGCCATGGCGGTGATGATTTCAAACTCGGTCGGCCCTCCAAGCTCTGTTTGCTCAAGCTCGTCTGACAGCGGTTTTATCGTATTTGCCAAAAACAGCATCTCCGCATCCGGAATAGGAATTCCGTTCATGCTGATCCGCTCGTTGAAGGTTTCAAGGAACGGGGATGTGAAGGTGCCGGTTTTATAACCTGCTTCTGTAAGCACGTTTCTCATGTAGGCAATGGTCGATCCTTTTCCGTTTGTGCCTGCCACATGGACGGTTTTCACTTTTTTATGCGGATTACCGAGTCTGTCAATCAGCCATTCCATACGCTTCAGGCCGGGTTTGATGCCGAATCTGAGGCGGGAATGTATCCACCCGACAGCTTCTTCGTACGTTTGAAACATATCATCTGCCCCTTCTTTTTATGTACATGAAAACTCGGGCATGATCATCAATCACACCCGAGCCTTTGTCATTCAGCCTTTCAGCTCTCCGATTCTTGAAAGAACGGCTTCTCTTTTTTCTGTATAATCTTTTTCTTTCGCGCGTTCTTCTTCTATAACCTTCTCAGGCGCTTTTTTAACGAAGCCTTCATTGCTCAACTTTTTCTGAACACGTTCAACTTCTTTATTTAATTTATCAAGCTCTTTCTCAAGGCGTGCAATTTCTTCATCGAGGTTGATCAAGCCTTCAAGAGGGAAGATCAATTCCGCTCCTGTTACAACAGATGTCATCGCTTTGTCGCCTGTTTCAGCATCTATGCCGATCGAAAGGCTTGACGTGTTGCAGAAACGCTCGATATAGGCGCGGTTCTGCTCGAGCTGATTTTGGATGTCTGCTGATTTTGCCTTGATCATCATTGGAATTTGCTTGCTCATCGGCGTGTTCACTTCTGCTCTTACATTTCGAACCGACCGGATCACTTCAACTAGAAGCTTCATATCTGCCGCCGCAGCTTCATCCGTAAGTGAAGGATCAGCAACCGGCCATTTGGCGGTTGTAATGGATTCCCCTTCGTGAGGGAGGTTCTGCCAAATTTCCTCGGTAATAAACGGCATGAACGGATGAAGAAGTCTCATCGTGTTATCTAGTACATATGCAAGAATTGAACGGGTTGTCTTTTTCGCCGCTTCGTCTTCGCCATAAAGCGGAAGCTTCGCCATTTCAATGTACCAGTCACAGAAATCATCCCAGATAAAGTTGTACAGATGACGGCCGATTTCACCAAATTCGTATTTATCGGCAAGCTTTGTCACGTGCTCGATTGTTTCATTGAGGCGTGTAAGAATCCACTTGTCAGCCACTGATTTTTCACCGGTCAAATCGATTTCATCATATTTCAGGCCGTCCATGTTCATCAGCGCAAAGCGTGAAGCGTTCCAGATCTTATTGGCAAAGTTCCATGTTGCTTCTACTTTTTCGTAGCTGAAACGCAGATCCTGGCCAGGCGAGCTTCCTGTTGAAAGGAAGTAACGAAGAGAATCCGCTCCGTACTTATCGATTACATCCATCGGGTCTACGCCGTTTCCAAGTGATTTACTCATTTTGCGTCCCTGCTCATCGCGGACAAGTCCGTGAATCAGCACGTCTTTGAATGGACGCTTGCCGGTAAATTCAAGACCCTGGAAAATCATGCGGGAAACCCAGAAGAAAATGATGTCATAGCCTGTTACAAGCACATCTGTCGGATAGTAGCGCTGATAGTCAACTGAATCCTCATCCGGCCAGCCCATTGTAGAAAACGGCCACAGTGCCGAACTGAACCACGTATCAAGCACGTCTGTATCCTGTTCCCAGTTTTCAAGGTCTGCAGGCGGTGCGTGATCAACATGCACTTCGCCTGTTTCTTTATGATACCAGGCAGGTATGCGGTGTCCCCACCAAAGCTGTCTTGAAATACACCAGTCGCGGATATTTTCCATCCAGCGCATATAGGTATTCTCAAAACGGTTTGGAACAAAGTTCACTTTGTCTTCTTTGTCCTGAAGCTCAATCGCTGCATCTGCAAGTGGCTGCATCTTAACGAACCACTGCGTAGAAAGGTACGGCTCAACAACCGCTCCGCTCCGTTCGCTGTGCCCGACTGAATGCATGTGCTCTTCAATTTTGAACAGAACATCCATTTCCTGAAGATCCTTCACGATCTGCTTTCTGCACTCAAAACGGTCAAGTCCGCTGTAGATTCCCGCTTTCGCATTCATCGTTCCGTCCTCGTTCATCACAAGAACACGTTCAAGGCTGTGGCGGTTTCCGATTTCAAAGTCATTCGGATCGTGCGCCGGAGTAATCTTAACCGCTCCGGAACCGAATTCCATATCTACATAGTCATCTCCGACAATCGGAATTTCGCGTCCTACGATAGGGAGAACAACGGTTTTGCCGATCAAATGCTTGTAGCGCTCATCTTCCGGGTGAACAGCAACCGCTGTATCGCCAAGCATCGTTTCAGGACGTGTCGTGGCAACTTCAATGGCACCGGAACCGTCTGACAGCGGGTAGCGCATGTGGTAAAATGCGCCCTGAACATCTTTATAGATAACTTCTATATCAGAAAGAGCCGTTTTTGTCTGCGGATCCCAGTTGATAATATATTCGCCGCGGTAAATGAGTCCTTTTTTATAAAGAGAGACAAATACCTCATTAACCGCTTTTGAAAGGCCTTCATCAAGCGTAAACCGCTCTCTTGAATAATCTAGGCCAAGGCCAAGCTTAGACCACTGCGCGCGGATATGGGATGCGTATTCTTCTTTCCATTTCCATGTTTCCTCAACAAACTTTTCGCGACCAAGGTCATAGCGGGACTTGCCTTCCTCGCGAAGCTTTCCTTCAACTTTTGCCTGAGTGGCGATTCCGGCATGGTCCATTCCAGGCAGCCAGAGAACGTCATAGCCCTGCATGCGTTTCATGCGCGTCACGATATCCTGAAGCGTCGTGTCCCAGGCATGGCCAAGGTGTAGCTTTCCTGTTACGTTCGGCGGGGGGATGACAACCGTGTACGGCTGCTTTTCCTGGTCGTTTGAAGCTTCAAAAAACTTTCCCTTCAGCCAGTAGTCGTAGCGATCGCGCTCAATTGCCTGCGGATCATATTTTGTAGAGAGTGTCTGCTCCTTGTTCTCCATGTTTCTTCCTCCTTAAAATCTTCAAATCAGTTCATTTCCGCACTTTTCGGAAAATAAAAAACTCCCCTCGTCCGGTAAAAGGACGAAAGGAGTTGATTTCGCGGTGCCACCTTTTTTCACAGGCAAAAAAGAACCTGTGCTCTCAAATGGGATAACGGCGTTCATGCCGATTCTCTCTACTTCATGGTTCAAGAGAATTACTCCAGGGCGACCTTCAAGCACGCTTGTTTAAGAAATCTCTCAGCAGGCGATTTCTCTCTCTGAAAACAGCTTTCCGCTTTACTCTTCCCTATCACGGTATGTGTTCGATTATGA
Organism: Metabacillus sp. cB07; assembly: GCF_016839225.1. Lineage (NCBI taxonomy): Bacteria > Bacillati > Bacillota > Bacilli > Caryophanales > Bacillaceae > Metabacillus > Metabacillus sp. cB07. Next base: position 2,999,081 of record NZ_CP069296.1, read on the forward strand.
AAACATGATATATGTTGTATTGTATACAATCCAGTCATTTCACGTCAATCATCTTCTCCATTTTTCACAGTCTTTATTCCCGAAAAGGCACAAAACTGGGTAAATGCACATATTCTTTATACAAGAAGGATTCAGTGAGGAGAGTTTTAGGATGCGCAGAAAAATAAACGATTATAACCTGTCGCCGTATGTAAAGCAGTTTAAGCTCATTGCCGGACAGTTCATCGTGCCGATTACCATCTTTCAGACCGTCCGGACCCTGATTTTCCCGTCGCCCGTCGACCTTGTCCTGCTGGCGCTGCTGATATTGCTTGGGGTGGCGCTTTATATGGAATGGATTTAAAAAACCCAATCACTGATTGGGTTTTGTTTATGTCGACTGCTCTGCGGCCAGTTTTTTGTTTTCTTCGATCTGCGTCACCTTCATGACGAAGTACTCGATGTTTTTAAAGGTCCAGTAAGATTTGATCAGGTCCTGATTTTTCTGAAGCTGCGACGCGCTTCTGTCATTCAGGTTCATGTGCTTTTTCACTTGTTTGTAGACAAAATCCGGATAGGCAAGATAGCAGATGAACAGCTGCATTTCCTCTTCTCTGTATGGAAACGTCTGCTGATAGGTGTAAAACCAGTCGGCACAGTTATCATCTGCAAACGGGTACGTATGGAACGTCCTGTGGTAAAAGAGAAGCGCATCATCAATGGGCGATGAATACCTGGCATGTTCAAAATTGGTGAAATACCCCGTTCCCTGTTCATCATACAAGTAGTGATGAATGGACGCTCTGCCGTGGATCATGACTTGCCGCACATCCTCTTTTTCCTTCATCATCTCATACCACTCATCAAGTTTTTTGCGGGCAAATTCTGTCGCACGGGCGGTTTCAAAGTAATACGTGACGGCCTGCAGTTCAAACGGGGAGAGATACCACTTCTTCTCGCATTCCTCCACGTATTTTTCATACTGGGCTTTGTTGTCGTCCCATTGCTTGGCAAGGGTATCGTAGTGAATTTTCAGGGCATTCTGATTCAGCTTTTCCTCAGCAGCCGTTCTCTGGTGAAGCGCTGCAAGCTCCCTGAACATATTTTTATGCCGCTCATCCCGCTCTTCTTCTGTTTCGTTGGTGAGCCAGGGCATAATGTAGTACCAGTTTTCTCCGTCAGAGGTGAAAAACTGCCGGTGCCTGTTTCTGAAGATGGGTACATACCCTGAATAGCCTTTCTGATGAGCACCGTGAAGCGTTTCAATGAATTGGCCATTCCGGTTCGATGACATCTTTTTCAAGGCGTAGGAGGCACCTGAACTGGCATAGACCTTCGTCAGTTTATCTGTAACAGACTCCGCATATTCCGCTTTCAGCTCATACTCTTTTAAAACCTCCGCAAGTTTATCCATATTTTCTCTCATCATTTTTTGTCCCACTTCCTTTTAGCCGGGTCTCATTTAAAGAGACTTACAAAAAAAACAGCTGAGGAACTCTCCTCCCCAAGCTGCTTTCTTTTCTTAATGAGTATTTGCGTAAACAGGAATGTAAAGTGTCTGGCCTTCGTGCACATCTGCGCTTGAATTCAGCTGATTGACTCTGTGCAGCTGCTGGACCGTAATCCCGTAGCGGTCGCAAATGCTGTCAATAGTGTCACCCTGCTGGACAAGGCAGATCTTAAGCTTTGTAAACTCCTCTTCTTCATCCCGTTCAAAAAGCTTCGTCAAGTAGAGGGAGTTTTCCGTCTGCTTTGGTTCCTCCTGCTTTCTTGCCTGTTCTTCTTTTCTTGCTTTCGGACTTTGCTTTTGAGGCGCCTTATACGGTTCCTCATACTGCGGCCTGCTTGCAAAATAAGAAATGTCCGGTGCAGCCGCTTCTTCCTCTGCAGCCTCTTTTTTCACTTCTACATGAAACGGTTCATACAGATCGTCATGATTTTGGCTGCCTGCATGCGCAAAAGCATCATATTCTTCTACTTGCGTTTCCTCTTCATACAGTGCCTGAGGTGAGCGGAACAGCGGCTGGAGCTCTGGTTCCTGCTCCTGCTCAAACACATATTCCTGCTCCTGCTCCTGTTCTTCTTCCGCCTCAGCAGCCGCATCCCCGCTTGCAATACCACTGATTTCAAGGTCAGCTACGAGCCTAAGGTTTCTGCTTTCTGACAGATCATAATCAAAAGACTCAATCGTTACATACACTTCTTCCAAGTTTCCAATGCGGTTTCTCGGAATCGTGATATCTACAGGAAAACCGTGAACAAGCTGCGATATGCCGTCTTCTCTTGTTTCTACACTGCTGATAAACCGGAGATTGGCATATTCAAATTCCTCTTCGCTATAATCCTCATCTATTTTGTACTCACCCGTAAGCTTAAGCGCACCCCGAATCGAGATGTACTGGTCAAACTCCTGGATGGTGATGTCTGGATCTAATGAGATGGATAACAGCTCACCCACTTCCTGTCCCTTTTGAAACCAAACGGATTCCTCAACAGAGAACCGCAATGATGATTGTTGATCCTGTGACAACTTGAACTCCTCCTTTCAGGTGTCCTTACGAAAATACCTGTGACATTAAAGGAATATGCCGCACGGTGAAGGTTTATGATTTTTTTGATCAAATGCCTGGTTTAAGCTCAGGAAATGCAGGGAACATGAAGGATACAAGAAAGGAGTGTTTGATGATGTCAAAAGATCACGGCATGAGCGACAAAGTAAAAGGCAAGGTAAACCAGGCTAAAGGCGAAGTGAAAGATCAGGTGGGCAATGCAGCAAACAATCCTGAGCTTCAGCGTGAAGGAAAGAAAGACAAACTGAAAGGGAACCTTCAGGAAGACGCCGGAAAAGCAAAAGAAGGTTCAGCTAAATATTGAGTACATAGAGAACCTGCCGTCTGCAGGTTCTCTTTTTTCCGCCCCATTTGCTATACTAAAAGAAAAACATTCAGGAGATTAGTATGAGACCCCTATTCTTTGTTATCATCGGCGCAATTTTTCTGCTTCAGATTCCGTTATGGATCACGATTGTATCTGATTTGCTTATGATTGCCGTCGCCATTATCGGACTGACCATTATCCTTGCCAGCAAATGGCTGAGCCGGAAATCAGGATATACGCCCAAATAATAAAACCCCCTGCACATTGACTCGCAGGGGGTCTTCACTTTATTTAAGGGCAGCGAATGCTTTCTCTGCCGCTGCAATCGTTTTTTCAAGATCCTCATCACTGTGGGCAGTGGAAAGGAACAGACCTTCGAACTGTGACGGCGGAAGGAACACACCTTCGTTTGCCATTTCGCGATAGAACTTTGAGAAGTACTCGAGATTGGATGTTTTCGCTTTTTCGAAATTGATGACGTTCTCGTCTGTAAAGAAAAAGCCAATCATAGATCCCGCGCGATTCACTGTAATCGGAATGCCGTGTTTTTCAGCAGCCGCTGTTAATCCTTCTTCAAGGATGTCCGCTTTTCTGCCGAACTCTTTGTAGGTATCCGGAGTAAGCTGGCTGAGCGTTGCATAGCCTGCTGTCATCGCAAGAGGGTTTCCGGACAGGGTGCCTGCCTGGTAAATCGGTCCGCTTGGGGCAACCTGTTTCATAATGTCGGCACGGCCGCCATATGCTCCGACAGGAAGTCCGCCGCCAATCACTTTCCCGAGACATGTCAGGTCAGGCGTCACGCCGAAGTACCCTTGAGCACAGCCGTAATCAACGCGGAAGCCCGTCATCACTTCATCAAAGATAAGCAGTGAGCCGTACTCCTCTGTGATGCTGCGCAGGCTTTCGAGGAAGCCTGGAAGCGGAGGGACAACTCCCATGTTACCAGCCACCGGCTCAACAATCACACCGGCAATGTCATCACCGAACTGTTCAAAGGCATATTTCACGCTTTCCATGTCGTTGTATGGAACAGTGATCGTGTTCTTTGCTACTCCTTCAGGAACTCCCGGGCTGTCAGGCAGTCCAAGTGTTGCAACACCTGAACCTGCTTTGATCAGCAGGGAATCCCCGTGGCCGTGATAGCAGCCTTCAAATTTCAAAATCTTATTTCTTCCGGTAAAACCGCGTGCAAGTCTCAGGGCACTCATCGTTGCTTCTGTTCCCGAACTCACCATCCGGATGATTTCAATAGATGGCACGCGGTCAATCACAAGCTTGGCCAGCTCATTTTCAATCAGCGTCGGAGCCCCGAAGCTTGTACCGGATTCTGTCACCTTTTTAATGGCTTCAACAACCGCGTCATTTGTATGGCCTAAAATAAGTGGTCCCCATGAAAGCACATAATCAATATATTCATTACCGTCAATATCGTAAATTTTAGAGCCTTTTCCCCGCTCCATGAATATGGGATCCATATCGACGGATTTAAAGGCGCGAACAGGGCTGTTCACTCCGCCCGGCATCAGCCCTTGAGCTTCTGCGAAGGCCTTGCCTGATTTTTCATAACTGCGCATTTGACTTCTCCTCCTGCGATTAGTGTTGTTCCTTCAGCCAGCGTGCACAATCCTTGGCATGATACGTCAAAATCATATCCACGCCTGCGCGTTTCATGCTGATCATCATTTCCATCACGATTGCCTTTTCATCGACCCATCCGTTTTGTGCGGCTGCCTTGATCATGGCATATTCGCCGCTTACGTTATAGGCAACAATCGGCACGTTAAAGTTATTTTTCACATCGCGGATGATATCAAGGTAAGACAGGGCAGGTTTCACAATCAGGAAGTCCGCCCCTTCCATCATGTCCGATTCTGCTTCTCTGAGCGCTTCAAGGCGGTTTGCAGGATCCATCTGATACGTTTTGCGGTCTCCGAACTGAGGAGTGCTGTGGGCAGCATCCCTGAACGGACCGTAAAAGGCGCTTGAGTATTTAATTCCGTATGACATAATCGGCACATCTTCAAATCCCGCTTCATCCAGGCCATGGCGAATAGCAGCCACAAACCCGTCCATCATGTTTGAAGGCGCGATAACATCGGCACCCGCTCTTGCCTGGCTGACCGCAGTGCGCGCCAGCAGATCAAGCGTCGGGTCATTGAGGACTTTTCCCTCTTTCACAATTCCGCAGTGGCCGTGGTCTGTATACTGACAAAGACACGTATCGGCAATCACAACAAGCTCAGGGAAATTTTCTTTGATCTGTGCAATCGCACGCTGAACGATGCCGTGGTCATGGTAAGCCTGTGTGCCAAGCTCATCCTTATGATCAGGCACTCCAAAGACGATAACGGATTTGATGCCGAGATCGCTTACTTCCTGCATTTCTGCATTCAGGTAATCAAGCGAAATCTGTTCAACGCCGGGCATTGATTTTACCTCATTGCGTTTTTGCTCGCCTTCAACAACGAAGATCGGATAAATAAAGTCTTCTGCGTGCAGATGTGTTTCGCGGACGAGTGACCTCATGCTGCCTGTGCTCCGGAGTCTGCGGTGTCTGTTAAATTGAATGTCCATAGCTTATTCCTGCCTTTCAGCGTGTGTTTGGATACGGTCAATCATGGCATCGATGGTGTACGGATCTGACACAATGCCGTCATAGCCGTACTTCTTAAGCGTTTTATGTGTGATCGGTCCAATGCTCACAAGCGTAACGCCCTTGAGCAGAGTATCCAGATTTTTGTTTTTCATGACCTTCATAAAGGCATCAACAGTGGATGAGGAGGTAAAGGTAATGTAATCGAGTTTTTGCTCCTGAAGAAGCTGCTCAATTCTGTCTCCATCCTCTGTATTATGTATTGTTTCATATAGCGTAAGGTCTGTCACGGAGAAGCCCTTGAGAGTCAATTCTTTCATGAGAATTTCCCTGGCAAGATTCCCCCTGAAGAGATAAATATGCTGGAACGGCCTGATGCTCCCAGCGATTTCTTCAGCAAGCCTTTCAGCTACATACTCCTTCGGCATGATTCTGACCGTATAGCCCCTGTCTTCAATCAGCTGCCTTGTTTTCCGCCCCACGGCGGCAAATGTGCAGTGCGACAGGAAATCAGAAGGGAAGCCGTGCTCTTTCAGAAAATCAAAAAAGAAAAGCACCCCGTTCATGCTCGTAAAGACGAGGCAGTCTTCAGCCTTAATACCTTGAACTGCCTCTTTAAGTTTATGTATATCCTTCGCTTTTTCAAAGGAAATCAGCGGAGCAGCAACAGGAACTCCGCCGGCTTTTTTAATTTTCGCTGCAAAAGTGGTTGCCTGCGTTTCTTCTCTCGTAATCAGAATGGTCTTTCCTGAGAGACCGCCGGCCATTAAAGGTCTAGCTCCTCTTTTACCTTGTCGATCAGCTGCTTTGCTCCCTGAGCAATCAGTCTTTCAGACACTTCTTTTCCCATGGCTACGGGATCTTTGCCTGTGATTCTTTCTTTATAAATCTCTTTTCCGTCAGGAGAGGCAATCAGTGCGGTAAGAGAAATTTCTTTGTCAAAAGCGACTTCTGCATACCCTGCAATCGGCACCTGGCATCCGCCCTCCATCACGTGAAGGAAGGTGCGCTCCGCCTGTACGGCAAGCTGTGTCGCTTCATCCGTAAAATGGGACAAAAGAGTAAGCAGTTCGTGATCGTCTGCGCGGCATTCGATGGAAAGTGCTCCCTGGCCGACTGCCGGAACGCAGTCTTTCGCATCAAGAAACTCTGTCACAACGTCCTGGCTCCAGCCCATTCTCGCAAGACCCGCTGCAGCAAGGATGATCGCATCGTAATCTTCGTGCTGAAGTTTTGCCAGGCGCGTGTCGATATTGCCTCTGATCCACTTAATATCAAGATCAGGCCTCATGGCAAGGAGCTGTGCGCTTCTTCTTAAACTGCTTGTTCCCACCACTGCACCCGCAGGCAGATCAGCAAGACTGACGTGATTTTTAGAAATAAAAGCATCCCGCGGATCTTCACGGTGCGGAATGCAGCCAATTGTCAGCCCTTCCGGCAGAACAGCAGGCATATCCTTCATGCTGTGAACAGCCATATCAATCTCGCCGTCAAGCATGGCCTGTTCAATCTCTTTTACAAAAAGGCCTTTTCCTCCCACTTTCGAGAGGGTGACATCAAGAATCTGATCGCCCTTTGTCACGATTTCCCGGACTTCAAAGTCAAAAGGCAGCCCGATTTTTTTAAGCTGGTCAATCACCCAATTCGTCTGGGTCAAAGCCAGTTTGCTTCGTCTGGATCCTACAATGATTTTGCGCATAATGAGTTCCTCCAACTAGGATGTATCTTGCATTAAGAGTCCCAAATATGAAACCTTGAAAGGCTTCCGAATAAAAAGAAATTAATTAATAAAATTAAAAAGGCTGCTGCGTTATAATACGCAACCTGTTTCCCGTGCCATTCCTTCACGATCCGGCTGTATAAATAATAGCCGTACACAAGGAGCATCATGAACGAACCAGTTACCTTCGCGTCGTACCAGTGGAAGTTCGGGATTTTTAAATATGCCCAGATCATCCCGAGTATTAAGCTCAGTAACAGCATCGGTACACCGATCACATTTAATACATATGACATGTGATCAAGCTTGGCCAGGTCGTCAATCCGGATAAGCTGCTTGCCCCATTTTTTCTTCTTCAGCAAATTATACTGAATCAAATACAGAATGGAAAAAACGAAAGACAGGGTAAAAGCCCCGTAAGACAGGATGGCCATTGTGATGTGTATAAACAAAAGCTCCGAAATCAGCTGTCCGGAAACCGCTGCCGATTCATATTGTGATGGCGCGAATGTGTGGATGCTGAGCATGATAAATCCGAGTACATTTGTAAAAAAGATGATAAAATCCGCTTTCAAAAAACGGTTTAAGACGACTGACAGCGTCACAAGCACCCACGAATAAAAATAAAGCCCTTCTGATATGTTCAGGACTGGAAATCTGCCGGTCTCAAACATTTGATAAAACAAAAAAATTGTTTGCAGCAGCCAAACAATAGAAAGCAACCAGAAGGCAATTTTGTTAGCCTTCCGGTTGTTATGAATAAAATCTATGAAAAAAAAGAGAACACTGAATGCATAAAGAATAATAATCAGTTCATTAATTCTAGGTAAACTCATTTCTGGCATACATCAAATTCCTCTCACTTACGTTTGAAGTGAAGCTCTTGCCTGCCCAGGCACTGCCTGAGAGCTGCTTAAAGAAACCGAGTTTTCTCTGCGTTTTTGCTCTTCAACTGCTTCTTCAATATCAAAGATCTTCATGAAAAGCTCCAGATTCTGTTCTGCGTCCGAATCAGCAGCAAGCTCTTTCACCTTAAGAATCGGATCGCGGAGCATTTGGTTAATGATGCTTTTGGTGTGCTTGTTCAGAAGCTTCAGTTCACGGTCAGTCAGATTAGGCATTTTGCGCTCGAGGCTTTGCATCGTTTCCGCCTGAATGCCAAGAGCTTTTTCGCGAAGCGCCGAAATGACAGGAACAACTCCGAGTGTGCCAAGCCATTGCTTGAAGGCGACAATCTCCGCCTCTAGCATTAATCCGATTTCCTCAGCTGCTTTTTGGCGCTCCTGAAGGTTTGCGTCCACAATTCCCTGAAGATCGTCAATATCATACAGAAACACACTTTCAAGTTCATCAAGAGCAGGGTCAAGGTCGCGGGGAACCGCAATATCCACCATAAACAGCGGCTTGCCCTTTCTCATTTTTTCAGCAGGAGCCATCATCTCTTTTGTGATGACAAAATCGCTTGAACCGGTTGAGCTGATCAGAATATCAGCTTCAACAAGCGCGCACTGAAGCTCATTTATCCCTTTTGCATGGCCGCTGAATTTCCTTGCCAGAACCTCTGCTTTTTCAAACGTGCGGTTAACAACCGTCACTTTGCGCACTCCGCTGCCATGAAGGTTCTGTGCAGCAAGCTCGCCCATTTTGCCGGCACCGAGAATAAGCACATGCTTGTTCGTCAGGTCGCCGAATATTTTCTTCGCAAGTTCAACAGCCGCATAGCTGACAGAAACTGCGTTAGCTCCGATATCAGTCTCAGAGTGTGCTTTTTTGGCAAGAGTCACTGCCTGCTTAAACAGATGGTTAAATACCGTTCCGATCGTACCTTCTGTTTGTCCGAGCATGAAGCTTGTACGCACCTGGCCGAGAATCTGTGTTTCTCCGAGGACCATTGAATCCAGTCCGCATGAAACACTGAAAAGATGCTCAATGGCACCATCATTTTCATACATAGTTAAAAAAGGAGAAAAGGAATCCTTATCAAGGCCGAACCACTCGGCTAAAAATGCTTTAATATAATAACGGCCAGTATGAAGCTGGTCCACAACCGTATAAATCTCTGTCCGGTTACATGTCGAAACAATGATGTTTTCAAGAATGCTCTTCTGCTCTTTCAGTGCTTTCATGGCATCTCCGAGTTCATTCGGCTGAAAGGTCAGTTTTTCACGGATTTCGACAGGGGCAGTTTTATAATTTAAGCCTACAGCTAAGATATGCATAATGTCATACACCCCACATACAAGAATTCTATTACTATTATACCATGTGTCTGTTTTTTCTCTTTTTACAAATGTGAACAGTTCTTGAAAGCTTGCCGGACTGTGATATCATACTAGTTAAACAGCCGGCATGATTCCGCATGACAATGCGGATTCGTGCTGATTTGTATTTTAAACAGCAAAAGCTGCAGCAAATTCGTCCACCTTGAACAATACCAAAAAAAGTGCTTACAATCAAGGTAATCGTCTTAATTCAGAGGTGACTGAAATGAAAAAATCGACAAACTTTTCTGCCTATGCCCTGCTTGCGATCGGTTTTTACTATGCTCTGGAAACCTTTCAGATCAAGCTTTTTGACCAGCAGCAGTCATGGCAGACACTGCTCATTCTTTTTGGGCTCGCTTTTCTGATCGGAGGCCATTTTGATCAGGATGAAAATGCCATACTTCCAGGCATTTTGCTTGGAGGACTCGGCGTGCACTTTCTTTGCTTCGGGCAGTTCCCCGACTGGCCTGAACACGCGCCTGCCATCACCTTTATCATCGGACTCGGCATCATACTCCGGTCGGCCAAAACAAAAACAGGATCCATACAAGGAATCATTCTACTCCTGCTCGCCGCATTTCTCCACTTTTTCGACTCGATCATTAACGGTCTCGGGTGGGTCGAACAAGGCGTTCAGGTCGTCCAGAAATTCTGGCCTGTTCTGTTAATTCTTGGCGGTTTTTACTTATTGTTTCTGAAAAAGAAGTAAATATGTAAGAAAATCCTCATAAAAGGGAAAGGAGTTTCATCTCCTTTCCCTTTTGTGTGTTTTCCAAACAAGTTCACACTGCACGCATCCAGAACATATACTAAGGTATTACAGCAGGAGAAATGGAGGATTGGATTGTGCCGGTATCTGTCGTATTCAATATGATCAATGTTGTAAGCATGGCTGCAAATTCCATCATTTCTTCGGGGCAGAACAGCCAGCCGGACTGGAATGCCCAGGGGAAATTCAATTCAGGAAACGGGAACTTCATCAATTCGGGTGCAATTGGCTGCACAAATATTATCAACGATCAGGATCTGGCCGATATGGCGATTGCCCAGCCTGAAAATATCAACCCTCAGCCTGTTTCACAGATTTAGATGAAAAGTTTATCTATACAGTTCACCAATATAAATGTGACCTCCCTTTCCGGAAACTCCGGAATTTTCACAGGGACGAATACTCAATATGACTGGACAGTGAGCATGAAGAGCAATTATGGATTCGGGAAAATCATGGGTGCGAATAATCTGGCGGTAGATACAGTGAATATTATTCATGATGATGATTTTATGGATTCGGATTTTACCCAGAATCAGGGTTCCAATGATCAGCCTGTCTATCAGAGCTGACTGAAAACCACCGCAAACGGTGGTTTTCTTTATGCCGCGGTCATACTTCACCGGAGATTCTATATACATGTAATAGGGGAAAATCGTGTGCAGAGTTTGAGAGAGGGGCCCGGAATTGGCAAACATCCATTTTCATTCAATAAATGTCTACCAGATAAAGCATAGCTCAGGCATGTTTTATGGAGAGAACTTTCAGTACAAATGGACAAATCGCTCCGGCGCCCATGAGGGATTTGGACGAGTACGCGGAAATTCCAATACCATTCATCATACAATCACATTGGCAAACGTTCAGAAAAAGAAAACAGACGGCGAACAGAATTAGGGCGCCCCGCTTCCTTTGTCCGTCTGCTGAGACCCTTTTTCTTTTTTTACATGCTCATGCAGGACAAGATGTATCGTATGGGCGATTTCATTTTCATTGCCGGAGATTCTGCCGAAACCGGAGTAACTGCCTGCCGCAGTATTCCACTTGACCTGCCTGTTTCTTCCTATAAAAACACCAGAGTTGTCAGCTATTTCAAGAACGTTAAGGTCCGAAAAAGATATTTTAGAGGATCTGATTTTCATTGCATCTGCCTCCAATCAAAATTCCGGTTTGCCTCCTATTTTATTCACCAGTCAGGCGAACGTGCTAAAGGGGTGAAACGGTATGACGCTTGAGGATGAGTCTTTCCTGACACTTCTTCGCAAAATTGAAAAAAGGCTGCATGCATTAGAGGAAGCGGTTAACGCTCAAAACCTCAGCCGCCAAACCTTTCACATAGACCGGGTACAAACTATGAATGTTCATGAGCTTGTTTACAGGCTTGAAAATATAGATGTAAAGCAAGTGAACGGAACGATGAATATAGGAAATACCTTTCTTTCAAAATCACGTCAGCAGCCAAAGCGGGAAAATGATATTTCCATTATCGTTAATGGAAAACACATTCCTTACGAAATAAACGAAAAGAAAAGCAGTCAGCCTCTGCCTGATCATGATCAGGCCCTGTCCTCATCTTTTAGAATCGGAGATATACACATCGGCACAGTGGAAGGTGCCTCAGCCGTGAACTTCGGCAATAACTTTCCTTCCAATTTCAAAAACAGCAGCAAGCTGAATCAGGGGTTTGGCAACATCCTTGGAAACGGAAATGATATCCACGATATCTTTTCGCATCAGGATGAAAGGGATACAATTAAAGTTTTCAGCGAGGGCCCCGATCAGCCTCAGCCAGAATGGCTGAAATCGCTGAAAGAGGTGCAGAATGATGACACCGATGATGAGAAAGAGGCAGAAAAATAAAAAAACCTGTGCAGATTGTTCTGCACAGGTTTTTGCGTTTAGACTCCAGTGTACTGTCTGATGACAGCCCAGGATTCTTCTTTGCCGAGCCCTGTTTCGGATGAGAAGCAGATCATCGGGTCTTCAGGGTCCTTATTCAGCGTTTCTCTTACGACTTTCATGTGTTTTTGCCATTTGCCTTTAGGGATTTTATCTGCCTTTGTGGCAACGACCATGACAGGAATATCATAATGCTTTAAAAATTCGTACATCATGACATCGTCTTTTGACGGTGCATGGCGCAGGTCGACAAGAAGGACGGCTGCACGAAGCTGCCTTCTTTTCGTAAAGTACGTTTCGATCATTTTTCCCCAGGCTTCGCGCTCGGTTTTTGAAACCTTTGCATACCCGTAGCCGGGCACATCCACAAAATGCATGATTTCATTGATGATGTAAAAGTTCAGGGTCTGGGTTTTGCCGGGTTTTGATGACGTTCTGGCAAGGTTCTTCCTGTTAAGCAATTTGTTGATAAACGATGATTTTCCTACGTTTGAGCGTCCTGCCAGTGCAATTTCAGGCAAATCAAGATCAGGGTACTGATCCGGCTTTACTGCACTGATGACGATCTCGGAACTTGTGACTTTCATTTACTCTCTCCCGTTAATGCATGCTGCAGCACTTCATCAAGATGTGATACAGGCACAAAAGTTAATTCACTCCGTACACTTTCCGGAATATCTTCAATATCCCGTTCATTGTCTTTTGGCAGGATGATTTTCGTCAGCCCTGCACGGTGAGCGCTTAGCGTTTTTTCTTTTAATCCGCCGATCGGCAGCACTCTGCCTCTAAGGGTAATCTCCCCTGTCATGCCTACTTCTTTTCTGACCGGCCGTCCGGTAAGAGCTGAAATTAAGGCAGTTGCCATGGTAATCCCTGCAGATGGCCCATCCTTCGGCACAGCGCCCTCCGGCACATGAATGTGAATATCATTTTTCTCGTGAAAATTCTCATCAATGTTCATTTCTTTAGCGCGCGAACGAATAAAGCTGAAGGCAGCCTGTGCAGACTCTTTCATCACATCGCCAAGCTTTCCGGTCAGAATCAGCTTTCCTTTTCCAGGTGAAAGGGACACTTCGATCGAAAGGGTATCTCCGCCGACAGTCGTATAGGCAAGGCCAGTCGCTACTCCAACCTGATCCTCAAGCTCTGCCTGGCCATACCTGAATTTATTCTTGCCGAGATAATCGGACAGATTTTTATCAGTGATGATTAATTTCTTTTTCTCTTCAGATACAATTTGCTTCGCCGCTTTTCTGCAGATCGATGCAAGCTGGCGTTCAAGGCTGCGCACTCCCGCCTCGCGCGTGTGGTAGCGCACAATGTTTCGGATCGCAGACTCTCTTATTTGAAGGTGGGATTTTTTCAGCCCGTGATCTTTCAGCTGCTTTGGCAGCAGATGATCTTTGGCAATGTGAATTTTCTCAAGCTCTGTGTATCCGGCAATTGTGATAATCTCCATCCTGTCACGAAGCGGGCCCGGTATCGTGGCCAGATTATTGGCCGTTGCAATGAACATAACCTTTGACAGATCATACGTCTCTTCAATGTAATGATCGCTGAACGTATGATTTTGTTCAGGGTCAAGCACTTCAAGCAGAGCTGAAGAAGGGTCCCCCCTGAAATCATTGGACATTTTATCGATTTCATCAAGCAAAAAGACCGGATTGATCGTTCCTGCTTTTTTCATTCCCTGGATAATGCGGCCCGGCATTGCCCCTACGTAGGTTCTGCGGTGGCCGCGAATTTCGGATTCATCCCTGACTCCTCCAAGGGAAATGCGGACAAAATGACGGTCAAGGGATTTTGCCACTGACTTCGCAAGGGACGTTTTCCCCACTCCGGGAGGTCCTGACAGACAAAGAATCGGGCCTTTTAGCGAATTGGTCAGCTTTTGGACGGCAAGGTATTCAAGCACGCGGTCTTTTACTTTTTCAAGGCCGTAATGGTCCTCATCAAGAATTTTCTCGGCGCGCTTTAGATCAAGACGGTCTTCTGTCGCATTTGACCACGGCAGGGAAATGAGCCAGTCGAGATAATTGCGGATAACCGAGCTCTCAGCAGAAGTTGAAGGTACTTTTTCGTACCGCTCAAGCTCTTTAAGCGCTGTAAGCTTTACATGGTCAGGCATTCCCGCTTCCTCAATCCTGCTGCTCAGGATATCCACTTCTCCGGTTTTGCCTTCTTTATCGCCAAGCTCTTTTTGGATGGCCTTCATTTGTTCGCGGAGATAGTATTCCTTTTGCGTCCGTTCCATTGACCTTTTGACTCGCTGGCCGATTTTCTTTTCAAGCTGAAGAACTTCTTTTTCATTGTGAATAATCTCAATGACCTTGTTCAGCCGCTCTTTAATGTCCAGGGTTTCAAGCACATCCTGCTTTTCTTTGAGCTTAAGCGGAAGGTGAGAAGCAATGATGTCAGCCATTCTGCCGGGTTCATCAATGTCTGAAACAGTTGAGAGCGTTTCTCCGGAAATTTTTTTTGACAGCTTTATGTACTGATCAAAATGATCAAGCAGTGTTCTCATCAGAGCTTCATCTTCAGCATCCTTGCTGTCTCTTTCATCCAAAGGAAGAGCGGTTACCGAAAAATAGTCGCCTTCATCTGTGTATTTGGTCATTTCTCCGCGCTGCATGCCTTCGACAAGAACTCTGATTGTTCCATTTGGAAGCTTCAGCATCTGTTTTATTTTTGTGAGCGTGCCTACTTTGAAAATATCCTCTTCAGCAGGTTCATCAATTGAAATATCCCGTTGTGTCGTTAAAAAGATTATGTGATCATCCATCATCGCTTTCTCAAGCGCCTGTACGGATTTTTCGCGTCCTACATCAAGGTGAAGTACCATTGTCGGGTACACTAACAATCCTCTAAGAGGTAGGAGGGGGACGATTTTCTCTTCTTTTTTCGCCAACTTTAAAAGCACCTCCATGACTAAGTATCAATCATTATAATATAAGAGCTTCGTTCTTGTACAATCCTATTCTGCAGGCAGAGTCATCTGTAAAGCATATAGGTTTACCTTATGTAGTATACCCTTTCCGTAACCAGAAGACTAAAGAAATTACTTCTTAACTTCAAGCAAAATACTTTTCCCCATAAAAAAACCCCGAGATATTACCCGAGGTCCTGTTTTATAAGTGTAACCGGGTTTTCCTGCTCAGTTGGCGGGTTGACGAGTGCAAGGTCAAAGACTTCCTGCAAGTGAGCGACCGGTATGATGCTGATGCCTTCAATGGTCTTTAAGATGGACTGCATGTTTTCAGCAGGAATAATCACGGTTTTTGCGCCCGCAAGCTTGGCTGCTTTAATCTTAGGCACTACTCCGCCAATCGGCTTTACACTTCCGTGAATGCTGATTTCCCCTGTCATGGCTACTGTGTGATCGACCGGTATTTTATGAATGGCTGAGAAAATTCCCGTAGCCATCGCTATGCCGGCTGATGGACCGTCAACAGGAATGCCGCCTGGGAAATTGACATGAATGTCATAGTCATTGGCGTTGATGCCCATTGAGCGAAGGACTGTGATGACATTTTCAATGGATCCTTTTGCCATACTTTTTCTTCTGACGGATTTCCCTCTGTCGCCGATGCTTTCTTCTTCAACAATGCCTGTAATGTTTATTGTGCCTTTATCCTTTGCATAAATAACGGTTACCTCGATCTCAAGCAGCGAGCCTGAATTTGGACCGTGCACAGCAAGTCCGTTTACAAGACCGACCCTGGCGTCTTCATAGATTTTTTTATCATGCCGCGGCGTCAGCTGG
Organism: Metabacillus sp. cB07; assembly: GCF_016839225.1. Classification (NCBI taxonomy): domain Bacteria; kingdom Bacillati; phylum Bacillota; class Bacilli; order Caryophanales; family Bacillaceae; genus Metabacillus; species Metabacillus sp. cB07. The sequence goes on from NZ_CP069296.1 coordinate 3,014,945, forward strand.
CTTGAACTGACAACCCATTCAATATCCTGCATGGTGATTTCGCTGCGGTCTTCCGTCATGGCCATCCCGGCTGCAATCTGCATCATATTGACAACTTCGCGGCCGTTCCGCACATAAGAGGTCAATGTGGCAATGCTCTTGTCGCTGACGTTCATATTCACTTTTACTGCTGCTTTTTTAGCAACAATGGCCAGTTCCTCTGACTCCAAATCCCTGAAAAAGACCTCAAGACATCTTGAGCGGATGGCCGGCGGAATTTCGTTCGGTGTTCTTGTTGTCGCACCGATCAGCCGGAAATCAGCAGGCAGTCCATTTTGAAAAATGTCATGAATATGGTTTGGAATTTGTGTGTTTTCTTCGCTGTAATAAGCACTCTCTAAAAAGACTTTTCTGTCTTCAAGCACTTTTAGAAGTTTGTTCATCTGTATAGGATGAAGCTCTCCGATTTCATCAATGAACAGCACACCGCCATGTGCATTCGTGACGGCTCCTTGCTTCGGCTGGGGAATCCCCGCTTGTCCCATGGCTCCTGCTCCCTGATAAATAGGGTCATGAACAGAACCGATTAAAGGATCTGCAATGCCCCTTTCATCAAATCTCGCCGTTGTGGCATCAAGTTCAATAAATACGGCCGAAGGCTTAAATGGGGACTTGGCATTGCGTCTTGCTTCTTCTAGAACCAATCTCGCAGCCGCGGTTTTCCCCACTCCGGGCGGACCATATATAATCACGTGCTGCGGGTTGGGTCCGCACAGGGCGGCTTTAAGGGCCTTAATGCCGTCCTCCTGCCCCACGATATCTGTAAAGCTTTTAGGACGCACTCTCTCAGATAAAGGCTCTGATAACTTAATTGATCTCATTTTCTTCAGCTGTTCCATTTCTTTTCGTGATTCGCGGTCAATTGAAACTTTCTGCGTACGCTGATTTTTTAATAAGTTCCAAAAGTACAAGCCAATGATGACCCCGAAAAAAAGTTGTACAAACAAGGCAATGCCAGTCCAGCTCATAGTGGTCCCTCCTACTGCGATGTCATTTTATCCCGCATAAACGTGCAGTAATCACCCGCCGGCTTTCCTGTCCGCACATGCCCGGTCTGTTCCACTCGTCATCTATTGATGAAAGTTTCACTGTACAAGCTAGTATCTCCGAGGGGTAATTTTAATAAACGTAAATATGCCAACTATAATTGCGCCGTTTATGTATAAAAACAATTGAAAACGAGAAAGGAAATAACAGCAAAAACCCCTGGAATACAAATTCCAGGGGTGTAAAATACAGGTTATGCAGATGTTTTGGTATCTTCGACGATAACCGTTCCATCTGTCAGCACTAGCTTAGGAGGAACTTTGTCTGTTACCGTTTCTGCCGTAATGACACACTTCGTAATATCGTCGCGGGACGGTAGCTCAAACATTACTTCAAGCATGATTCCCTCGATAATAGAACGGAGTCCGCGTGCGCCTGTTTTGCGTTCAATCGCCTTTTTGGATATTTCCATAAGGGCATTGTCTTCAAATTCAAGCTCTACGCCGTCAAGATCAAGCATTTTTTGATACTGCTTAACAAGCGCATTTTTAGGCTTTGTCAGAATTTCAACAAGGGCTTCTTCATCAAGCGGCTGAAGGCTTGCAATAACCGGCAGACGGCCAATGAACTCCGGAATAAGCCCGAAGCGGAGAAGATCCTCCGGAAGTACTTTAGACAGAAGCATTTTTTGGTCCAGATCATCATCCTTCTTATCGGATCCAAAGCCGATGACCTTCTGGCCAAGACGGCGTTTTACGATTTGCTCGATGCCGTCAAACGCTCCGCCGCAGATAAAGAGAATGTTTGTTGTATCGATCTGGATGAATTCCTGATGCGGATGCTTGCGTCCGCCCTGCGGCGGAACACTTGCAACGGTTCCTTCAAGAATTTTAAGAAGGGCCTGCTGCACACCTTCACCTGACACATCGCGAGTGATGGACGGGTTTTCGGATTTGCGGGCCACTTTATCGATTTCATCGATATAGATGATCCCTTTTTCAGCCTTTTCTACATCGTAATCAGCAGCCTGGATCAGTTTTAGAAGGATGTTTTCAACATCTTCCCCGACATATCCGGCTTCTGTAAGCGATGTTGCGACGGCAATCGCAAACGGTACATTCAGGATGCGCGCCAGCGTCTGGGCAAGAAGGGTTTTACCGCTTCCCGTAGGCCCGATCATGGCGATGTTGCTTTTTGAAAGCTCAACTTCATCAATTTTGCTGTTGGAGTTGATGCGTTTATAGTGATTATAAACCGCAACTGCCAGGCTTTTCTTTGCCTGTTCCTGACCGATGACATATTCGTCAAGAATTTCACGAATCTCCTTCGGCTTTGGAACATCCTTAAATTCTACTTCTTCCTCTGTTCCAAGTTCCTCTTCAACGATCTCTGTGCACAGCTCTATGCACTCGTCACATATATAGACACCCGGTCCAGCAACTAATTTACGGACTTGGTCTTGTGTTTTACCGCAAAACGAACACTTAAGCTGACCTTTTTCGTCGTTAAATTTAAACATGTCTTCACCCCTTATTTCTTTGTATCATCAGCGGGCCACACCTTTACCGGACGGGACAGCAGCATCATGCATGCTTATCCTCAGGCAGAAAGGAAATGGGGATGACGATTGCGCAACTGACTTGCCGCAAGAAGCGGAAAAAGTCTGAAAAAATTGGTATGTATTGCATTGTACCATAAGTATGTAGACTACTGGAAATAAAACAGCTTTACCTAAAAGAGGAGTATATTATAGTATTCGCTCTTCCCGGCCAAAATCCTTGCTGGGGTAAAAAATGAGTTCATTTCTTACCTCTATATGTATGTAGCATGCAGTAATTATATAGTACCCAAAGAGCGGAAAAATAAATCCGGACGGGCACATCGATTTGCGCCGAATCGCCTCATAGCTCTTTATTTTGCAAAACAAGGCACGAATGAACTCGCGCCTTGTTTCATTTTATCATTATTAAGCTGCTTCTTTGCTGTTTTCAACAAGGAAGTCGATTGCTTTGCGTACTTTAAGATCTTCTTTCAGTCCTTCAAGAGATCCAAGAGCCTGCTTGATGTTTTCAACCGGCATGTTGTACATTTCTGCCATTTTAGCAATTTCAGCTTCCACTTCTTCATCAGTAGCTTCGATGTTTTCAGCTTTTGCGATTGCTTCAAGAGTCAGGTTGTACTTCACGCGTTTAGATGCATCTTCTTTCATTTGCTCTTTAAGTGCATCTTCGTCCTGGCCTGAGAACTGGAAGTAAAGTTCAAGGTTCATGCCCTGAGCTTGAAGACGCTGCTCAAACTCCTGCATCATGCGGTTTACTTCATTGTCGATAAGCACTTGTGGGATGTCAACTTCTGCATTGTCAGAAGCTTTGTCAACAAGTGTGTCGCGAAGTGTATTTTCAGCTTCTGCTTTTTTAGCTTCTTCTAAGCGAGTTCTTGTTTTAGCTTTAAGAGCTTCAAGGCTTTCAACTTCTTCGTCCACATCTTTAGCGAACTCATCGTCAAGAGCTGGAAGTTCTTTCGCTTTAATTTCGTGAAGCTTCACCTTGAATGTTGCAGGCTTTCCTGCAAGGTTTTCAGCGTGATATTCTTCAGGGAATGTTACTTCAACATCCTTTTCGCCGCCAGCTTCCAAACCTACAAGCTGATCTTCAAAGCCAGGGATGAATGAACCTGAGCCGATTTCAAGCGTGTAGTTTTCAGCAGTGCCGCCTTCGAATGCTTCGCCGTCAGCGAATCCTTCGAAATCAATAACAACTGTGTCGCCGTTTTCAACAGTGCCTTCTTCTTTAACAACAAGCTCTGCGTGACGCTCCTGAAGTGTTTTAAGTTCTGCATCAACATCTTCATCAGATACAGATGCGTCCATTTTTTCAACTTCAAGGCCTTTGTATTCGCCAAGTTTCACTTCAGGCTTTACAACCACTTTTGCAGTGAAAATAAGGTTTTTGCCTTTTTCGATTTGCTCAACGTCGATCTCCGGACGGTCGATCGGATCGATTCCCGCTTCTTCAACCGCTTGAGGATAAACCTCAGGAAGAAGGATATCAAGCGCATCCTGGTATAGTGATTCGATGCCAAAGCGCTGTTCGAACATTGCGCGAGGCACTTTACCTTTACGGAATCCAGGTATATTTACTTGCTTTGATACTTTTTTGAATGCTTCGTCAAGGGCTTGGCCGAACTTTTCAGCTTCAACTTCTACTGTAAGAACGCCTTGGTTGCCCTCAAGCTTTTCCCATTTTGCAGACATTAGTTTCCCTCCAAAAAATCTATTTGAAATAGTGACATAATCTAGGTTAGGTTTTGACAGAGGATACCTGTCCATTGTTGACAAACAGCTTCTCTGCTATACCCCTATGTAGATGACTTACTAAATCGTCCAGTGTATGGCTGATGTCTGCACGCACAGGGATGTGTTCCCTCTTGTACGGCTGATCATCAATTTACAACCATTTCATTATAACATAGAAAAAATTCCTTTCAACATATACGTTAGATTTGCAAATAAGAAATTTCTTCTATTTCGTAGATTTTTTTCACAGCCTGCACTAGCTCATCCTGCGCGATATCATATGAATCACATACCTCTTCTGCAGGTGCCGAGATCCCGTGCATCTCATAGCCCGTATAATGAAGGGCTGCGGCCCAGAGCCTTGCTTCCGGCGGTTCCGGCAAAAATGGAAACAGCACATACAGGTGCCTGATCCAGATTTCTTTCACCGCTTCATAAAGCGACGGGTTTTCCTGTCCGAGGATATCATCAAGGGCATTCAGCACTTTTTTCGTAAAAGGCATCTCGGATAAGTCCTCGAGCTCTGACGGAACAACCGCCATCATATGGCCGAATTTTGCAACTTTCACTTCTTTTGCCGTCTCATTTTCCATGAGGAGATGCAGAATCATGGACTGTACGACAGGATGGCTTTCAGGATTCTTCAGAATCGTCTGCAGCTTCTGCATGTGCCTTGAAACATTCCGGTCCTTCAGCGACTGTACATAAGCTACCTGCTGATTAATCGTATCCAGAAGCAGTTTAGGTTCACCGGGTTCGCTTTCATCATCATCCTCTTCAAAAATGGACCCTTCATCTTCATTCATTTTCCTGCTGAAATCAAGAAGCTTGTAAAAATGCTCCGCCTGATCGTGGGGAAGATGATTCTCCTGAAGGACAGCCTCGATTGTCTGCTGCACTTCCTCGTACTGTCTCAGCTGAATTAAGATGGTCAAGTAGACCTGCAGGACCGTAAAATAGTCCCCGATATCTTCATGAAGCATTTTTTTGCAGACCGTCTTTGCTTCATTCAAATCGCCAAGCTCCATCAGACAGAGCGCAATGCCAAGATGAATTTCCGCTCTGTCCTCGCCAAGCTCAAGCACTTCATAAAAGAGAGGCAGCGCCTCTTTGAACCGTTTATTTTTTAAAGCGTCCAGTCCTTTATCAACCAAGCGCTCACTTAAGTTAGGGAATGGAATGACTTTTCTCTGTTTCTTCTCGCTCATTCAATCATCTCCGCTGTGCATTTGCCTTCAAGTTTACCAATGGAGTTTGAAGAACACAAGAAAAGCCTGGATTATCTTAACCAGGCTTTTCTTGTGTTTTCGTAATTTGAAATCTGCTCTTCATACATAAAGGTGAGGGAAATTTCATCATGGCCGTTTAAAAGCATATCCTTCCAGTATGGATCAATGTCAAAATGGTAAAGAACATCTTCACCTTCGCGGATTTCCTGCTTTTCCAGATCGACCGTACACTCGAAAGCTCCCTTTTCAACCAGCTGCTGATGAATCTTTTCTTCTACTTTAATAGGAAGAAGACCGTTCTTCAGACAATTCTGATGGAAGATATCGGCGAAGGAAGGAGCAATAATCACTCTGAATCCGAAATCTGAAAGCGCCCACGGTGCATGCTCTCTTGAAGATCCGCATCCGAAGTTCTCCCCTGCAATCAGAACGCTTGCCCCCTTTGCCTCAGGCTTGTTCAGTTCAAACTCAGGATTTTCAGTATGATCGCTTGTATAACGCCAGTCAAAAAAAGCGAAGCGTCCGTATCCAGTGCGTTCTATTCGTTTCAGAAACTGTTTGGGGATAATCTGATCGGTGTCCACATTTGATCTGTTCAGTACCGCTGTTTTACCCTTGTGCACTTGAAATGCTTCCACTTGCAGCCCCTCCTATCCATTCTCTTACATCAACAAATTTCCCGTTAAGCGCCGCTGCTGCAGCCATTGCAGGACTGACAAGGTGCGTTCTTGCTCCTTTTCCCTGACGGCCTTCAAAGTTCCGGTTGGAGGTAGAAGCACAGCGCTTTCCTTCCGGCACGACATCATCATTCATGCTCAGGCACATGCTGCACCCTGATTCCCGCCACTCAAAGCCCGCTTCTTTAAACGTATGGTGAAGCCCTTCAGCTTCCGCCTGGAGCTTTACATTTTGCGAACCGGGAACAACGATTGCCCTTACGGAAGGATTCACTTTATGGCCTCTGATTACTTCTGCCGCCTGACGCAGGTCTGTGAGTCTCGAGTTTGTGCAGGAGCCAATAAAGACATAGTCTATTTCTATCTCTTTTATCGCGGTATCCGGCTCCAGGCCCATATAAAAATAAGCCCGCTCTGCCTCCTGTTTTTCCTCCTGTTTTGAGAACATGCCTGTGTTCGGCACTCTCTCATCTATTGACACAGCCATTCCGGGATTTGTTCCCCATGTGACCATCGGGGCAATGTCAGATGCCAAAACGATAATCTGATCATCATATTCCGCACCCGGGTCGCTGTGGAGTGTGCGCCAGTATGCAACAGCTTCTTCAAATCCCTCTCCCTTTGGAGCATAAGGTCTTCCCTCAATGTACTTGAACGTTGTTTCATCAGGTGCAATCAGTCCAGCTCTGGCGCCGGCTTCAATTGACATGTTGCAGACCGTCATTCTCTCATCCATCGACATATTTTCAATGGCTTCACCTGTAAATTCGATTACATACCCTGTGCCGAACCTCACTCCGAAGGAACCGATAATGGAGAGAATGACATCTTTAGCCGTCACGCCTTTTTTCAGGGATCCCTTTATGTGAACATTTAATGTTTTCGGCTTCTGCTGCCAAAGCGTTTGAGTGGCGAGGACATGCTCTACTTCACTTGTTCCGATGCCGAATGCCAGAGCTCCGAATGCTCCGTGTGTCGATGTATGGCTGTCTCCGCATACGATGGTTTTGCCCGGCTGTGTCAGGCCAAGTTCCGGTCCGATGACGTGAACAATTCCCTGATCTGAGCTGTTAAGGTCAGCAAGCCTGATGCCGAATTCTCTGCAGTTTGTTTCAAGGGCGCTTACCTGGAGCCGCGCTGTTTCGTCTTTAATATCAAACCGGTTGACGGTCGGAATGTTATGATCCATTGTGGCAAAAGTGTTTTCAGGCTTTCTCACCTTTCTCCCATTTTGTCTTAAGCCCTCAAACGCCTGGGGAGACGTTACTTCATGAATCAGGTGCAAATCAATATATAATAGGTCCGGCTGATGATCTTTTCTGTATACTACATGATCATCCCAAATTTTTTCGACGATTGTTCTTGCTTTCAAGACTGATACCTCCCTGCACGTATTTATATAGAAGGAAAAGAGGGGCGCTTTTCATCGAAATGAAAAGCGCCGGTTTTTTATGCGTAAGCTTCCATAATGTTAAAGATGGCGTGGTCGTCAGCCAAAGCAGCTTTCACTTCTTCAACCAGAGCCGTTGTAGAAAGAGGAGCTTCTCCTTTTTTCGCAAGGTCTGCTGTGCGCTTCCCTGAATCAAGCACATGTTTTACGGCATTTTCAACAGCTTCTGCCTCTTCATTCATACCAAAGGAATGTCTGAGCATCATCGCGGCGGATAAAATCATCGCCACTGGATTTGCTTTATCTTCTCCTGCAATGTCAGGTGCAGAACCATGGACCGGTTCATACAGATGGAGACCGGTTGAGCTCAGGCTTGCCGATGGCAGCATGCCGAGCGAGCCCGTCAGCATTGAAGCTTCGTCACTTAAAATGTCGCCGAACATGTTCTCTGTTACGATGACATCAAACTGTTTTGGATTATGAATGAGGGCCATGGCTGCATGGTCGACAAGCATGTGCTGCAGTTCAACATCCGGATACCTTGCAGCTACCTCTTCAGCGACTTCCCTCCACATTCGGCTCGATTCTAAAACATTTGCCTTATCAACTGACGTCACCTTTTTCTGCCTGCCCTGGGCAAGCTCAAATGCCTGTTCAATGATCCGCACCATCTCATCACGCTTATAAAAAAGGGTATCGACAACCGTCTCTTCACCGCCGTAAACCTTGCGCTCACTCGGTTTTCCAAAGTAAAGGCCACCCGTAAGCTCTCTTACAATCATGAAGTCGACGCCTTCCACAAACTCCCGCTTCAAAGGGGAAGAATCAAGGAGACTTTCCACTGTCTCCACAGGACGAAGATTTGCATACAGATCAAGCTCCTTCCTGAGAGCCAGAAGCCCCCTTTCAGGCCTTAAATGCGAAGGATTCTGATCCCATTTCGGGCCTCCTACAGATCCGAGCAGGACGGCATCAGCCTCTTTGCACATGTTCAGCGTTTGTTCAGGAAGCGGAGAATTGGTTTCATCAATTGCCGCCCCGCCGATCAGTCCATACTGAAAGTGAAAACGATGGTAGTAATGCTCTTCAATGGCCTTCAGAATCTCTACAGCACCGTTCATCACTTCTAATCCGATGCCGTCTCCCGGCAATAATGCAATTTTCTTCTCCATTTTTTCTGCCTCCTTCATGATTTTTAATCTGGTTTTTCTTCTATTAGACAGTCGCCTTTAATTGTTCCTGTGCCTGTGCATTCAGAATGAGAATCCGGTTGACAGCGTTCAGGTAGGCTTTCGCTGATGCTTCAAGAACATCCTGCGCCATACCCCTTCCGCTTGATTCCACCCCGCCAACAGTGACTCTGACAAAAACCTGTGCAAGAGCATCCCGGCCGCTTGAATTAGACTGGATCCGGTAGTCAAGAAGTTTAATAGTAAAGCCGGTACAGCGCTCAAGCGTATTGTAGATCGCCTCTACACTTCCTCCTCCGGTAGCAGCCTCCTGTACAAGGACCTGCTCCTGGTTTTTGAGAGTTACAGTGGCAGTCGGCACTTGTGAGGTTCCGTACTGAACTTGAAGCGATACAAGTTCAAACATATCCTCGCTCTTTTCCACTTTTTCCTCGATGACAAGTGCTGCAATATCCTCATCCGTAAATTCTTTCTTTCTCTCAGAAAGGGTTTTGAATGTTTTAAAGATTTTATGTGTCTCTTCTTCTGTTACATTGAAGCCAAGCTCAGCCACTTTGCTCTTGAAAGCATGGCGGCCTGAATGTTTGCCGAGCACCATCGCATTGGATCCGACCCCGACCAATTCTGGAGAAATAATTTCATAGGTTGTTTTTTCTTTCAAAACGCCGTCCTGGTGAATGCCTGATTCGTGCGCGAATGCATTTTTCCCTACAACCGCTTTGTTTGGAGGAATCATCATGCCGGTCAGTTTGCTGACCAGGTCACTCGTTTTTTTGATTTCATCAAGCTTCATGTTTGTTTTGGCCCCAAAATAATCTGAACGGATGTGAAGCGCAACGCCGATTTCTTCAAGTGAAGCATTTCCTGCCCGCTCTCCGATTCCGTTGATCGTTCCCTCAATCTGTCCCGCCCCGTTTTCAATGGCAGCAAGCGAGTTGGCTGTTGCCATTCCAAGGTCATCGTGGCAATGGGCGGAAAGAATGACATTTTCTATCCCTTTTACATTTGATTTTAAGTACTGAAAGATCTCCCCGTATTCCTTCGGGTTAATATAGCCGACTGTGTCGGGAATGTTGATGACATTTGCGCCAGCTGCTATGACCCGCTCTACAATCTTGGCCAGAAACGGCAATTCGCTCCTGCAGGCATCCTCTGCAGACCACTGAATAAGCGGAAAGAATTTAGATGCGTATTTGACTGATTCGACCGCTGTCTCAATGACCTGGTCCGGAGTCTGTTTCAATTTGTATTGCATGTGAATCGGAGATGTTGCCAAAAACACATGCAGCCTTGGATTTGCACCGTCTTTCAAAGCTTCCCACGCGGCATCAATATCTGTTTTGACCGAACGCGCAAGACCTGTGACCGAGCAGTTTTTAATGGTTCGTGCAATCTCCTGCACGGCTGAAAAATCACCCTTTGAGGAAGCCGGGAAACCGGCCTCCATAATATCAACGCCAAGACGTTCAAGCTGAAGGGCAATCTGCAGTTTTTCCTTTGCATTCAAATTCACTCCGGCTGATTGTTCCCCGTCTCTCAGTGTTGTATCAAAAAGGTTAATTTTTCGCACTGGCGACCACTTCTTTCCGTTTAGGTTTTACAAATGGCATCATTTCGCGCAGCTTTCTGCCGACTGTTTCAATCTGATGCTCACTTTCTCTGTTGTTGATCGCGTTGAACTGAGGACGGTTCACCTGATTTTCTACGATCCAGTCTTTAGCAAATTTCCCTGATTGAATGTCATTGAGCACTTCCTTCATGGATTCTTTTACTCTTGCATCTACTACTCTAGGTCCTGACACAAAGTCTCCCCACTGGGCTGTATCAGAGATGGAGTATCTCATGCCCGCCATGCCGTCTTCATACATAAGGTCTACGATGAGCTTCAGTTCGTGCAGACATTCGAAGTAGGCAAGTTCCGGCTGATATCCCGCTTCCACCAGTGTTTCAAACCCTGCTTTCACAAGAGAAGTAAGTCCACCGCACAGAACAGCCTGTTCTCCAAATAGATCTGTTTCTGTTTCTTCTTTAAATGTAGTTTCAAGAACTCCCGCACGCGCTCCTCCGATTGCCTTTGCGTATGCAAGAGCAAGATCTTTCGCCTGGCCAGTAACATCCTGATAGACCGCAAACAATGCTGGAACACCGGCACCGTCTTCAAAGGTTCTTCTTACAAGGTGACCCGGTCCTTTAGGAGCTACAAGAAATACGTCAACAAATTCCGGAGGAACGATCTGGTTAAAGTGAACATTAAATCCGTGTGCAAAAACGAGCGCATTTCCCGGCTGAAGCTGATCTTTGATTTCTTCTTCGTATACTTTCTGCTGCTGTTCATCCGGCAGAAGCACCATCACGACATCAGCCTGTGCTGCAGCTTCTTTAACTGTTGTTACCTCTACTCCGTCTGATGCTGCTTTATTGAAGGATTTTCCTTTGCGGACACCTACTACAACATCTGCTCCGCTTTCTTTTAAGTTCAGTGCATGTGCATGGCCCTGTGAGCCGTAGCCGATTACTGCGATCTTTTTGCCTGATAGTACTTCCTCATTTACATCACCGTTATAATAAACTTTTACCATGTTCATTCTCTCCTTTTATTTTCCATTTTTTATTTGATTTGTAATTGTATACGTTCCATCCGTTCCCTTTCGCTCCACTGAAGGCTGTTAACATTCATTGCCGTCTTTTCTTTATACAATTGAATATGTTTTCGAGCTTGACGGCCGCTGTGTTCCTCTTGGGAACGCTGTTGTGCCGGTTCTGGCTATTTCTTTGATGCCATAGGGTCTGAGGAGATCGATGATGGCTTCTATTTTGTCTGATTCCCCCGTTACTTGAACGACCAGGCTGTCCCGGCTGACATCTATGATGGCAGCCCGGAATGGTTCAATGACGCCCTGCACTTCCATTCTGACTGCCGGTGCAGCGATCACTTTGATCAGCGCGAGTTCTCTTGCAACGATTGATTGATTGGTAATGTCCTGAACCTTCAGCACGTCGATTTGCTTGTTAAGCTGTTTTGTAATTTGTTCTACTTCTTTTTCGTCCTCAACATGGATGACGAATGTCATGCGGGATATGCCTTCAATTTCTGCATGCCCGACTGTGATGCTTTCAATGTTATAGTGTCTTTTCGTAAAAAGTCCGGTAATTCGGTTGAGTACGCCGGACCGGTTGTTTACGGTTAATGTCAATATTCGCTTCATTCCTTAACACCCACCATTTCATGCAGTCCTTTTCCTGGCGCAATCATTGGATACACATTTTCCATCTGGCTTACATTTACGGAAATCAGGACTGGCTCTCTGGATCTAAGCGCTTCTTTAAAGGCAGGGAAATCACTTTCAGTCTGAATATTCAGTCCTTTCATGCCATACGCTTCCGCAAGTTTCACGAAATCAGGCTGTGATTGAAAGACCGACTGGGAATATCTTTCTTCATAGAAGATTTCCTGCCACTGCCTTACCATTCCAAGCACGCCGTTGTTTAAAATAATGACCTTTACTGGAAGGTTAAGTTCGTGAATAACAGAAAGCTCCTGAAGGGTCATTTGGAATCCGCCATCACCAAGGATCGCCGCAACAGTCGCGTCTTTTTCAGCAAGCTGCGCCCCAATCGCCGCCGGAAGTCCAAAGCCCATTGTTCCAAGCCCGCCGGATGTGACCCATCTGTTCGGCCGCTGCATCCGGTAATACTGAGCCGCCCACATTTGATGCTGTCCGACATCAGTAGTTACGATCGCTTCTCCATCTGTCCATTCATGAATCAATTCAACCATGTGCTGCGGCTTCAGCTCTTCATTTGAAGGCTTATACCAGAGAGGCAGCGTCTTTTTGTTTGTTTGAAGAGCTCCATACCACTCATCATGCTCGCTTCTTTTCCCGTTTTGATGAATGAGCTGTTCAAGAACCAGCTTCGCATCCCCGACAACCGGAATCTGCGTTTCGACCACCTTGCCGATTTCGGCTGGATCAATGTCGATATGAGCAATGACAGCCTTCTTAGCAAAGTGATTTAAGTTCCCTGTCACCCTGTCGTCAAACCGCGCTCCCACGCTGATCAGCAAATCGCAGTCATAAAGCGCCATATTGGCGGTATACGTACCGTGCATCCCTGCCATTCCGAGGAACAGCGGATGATCTGCCGGGAAACTGCCAAGTCCGAGAAGGGTGCTTGCAACCGGAATTTGCTGCTGTTCTGCATATTCTTTCAGCTTGTCGCTTCCTTTAGCGTGAATAACACCTGCACCCGCGAGAATCACTGGTTTTTTAGCACGGCTTACAGCTTCTACAAGCTTTCTGATCTGGAGGTAATTCGGCTCTGTCTTCGGCTGATATCCGGGAAGGTGTACAGGTTCGTCATAGTTGAAAATCCCTTCAGCTACAGCGATATCCTTCGGCACATCTATCAGTACTGGTCCCGGTCTGCCGGTTGTTGCAATATGGAATGCTTCTTTGATGATGCGCGGAAAGTCGTTGACATCCCTTACTTGATAGTTGTGCTTTGTAATCGGCATTGTAATTCCGAGTATATCCGCTTCCTGAAAAGCATCGGTTCCAATTACAGAAGTCGCAACCTGTCCGGTAAAGACAACGAGCGGAAGGGAATCAATCATCGCGTCTGTGAGTCCGGTAATTAAGTTTGTAGCTCCCGGTCCAGAGGTGGCGATTACGACTCCGGGTTTGCCTGAAACCCTTGCATAGCCTTCTGCTGCATGAATGCCTCCCTGTTCGTGTCTCGTCAAAACGTGAAACATGCCTGAACTGTACAGCTTGTCGTAAATCGGAAGGACAGCTCCTCCGGGGTAGCCGAAAATCACCTCTGTGTTTTCCCGTCTAAGAGCTTCAATCATCATCATGGCACCGGACATCGTTTCCGTACACTTGGCAGAATCAGCGTCCAATTGTACCTTCATATTCATCGATTTTTGCCTCCTTTTTTCCCGCTATCATCTAAAGAGCCCTGCTTCTCTAGTTACTATTGAAGCTTTATCCAGCGCAAGACTGGTCTTTTTGCCTTAAAATCCACATAAAAAACCTTCCCGCCCCAATATTGCCCACTAGTTGTGAGTCAAAGGGGCGAAAAGGTTTGAAAACACTTTTCGCGGTACCACCCTTGTTCATGGCCTAAAATCAGGCCACCTTATGAAAGCTTAAAGCTTTCTTTTGGTAACGGGTGGTGTGAAAAATAGCACCCGGCTGATCCTACTCTATTTCAAATCAGCACTCAGAGGCGAGTTCACGCTGGAAGGGAACACCGGCTTTCAGCAGCCGCCGGCTCTCTGTGGATCCTTGTTTCCATTGCTACTTATCCTCTTCAAAGTTTTCACTTATTAACTTACACTTAAGCTTGAATTGCCTGTTTCAACTTTCACGCCGTCTTCAATGACTTTTTTCCTGAATTGCTCAAGCAGGCGGTTTGTGTGCTCGCCCGGCTTGCCGTCACCGATTTCCCTGCCGTCTACCTTTACAACGGCAATGACTTCTGCTGCTGTTCCTGTCAGGAAAACCTCATCAGCTGTATACACATCGTGGCGGGTAAATGGTTCTTCCCGCACATCATAGCCAAGTTCTGCCGCGATTTCGATGATGACGTTTCGCGTCACTCCTTCAAGAGCGCCAAGATATCCCGGCGGAGTCAGGAGTTTGTTATTTTTATAGATAAAGACGTTGTCTGCAGATCCTTCTGCGACATAGCCCTGATCATTCAGCATGAGCGCTTCGCTTACATTTGCCAGATGAGCTTCAATTTTTACAAGAACGTTATTTAAATAGTTGAGTGATTTTACTTTCGGACTGAGAACATCCGGACGGTTCCGTCTTGTAGGGACTGTCACAATATCAATTCCTGTTTCATAAAGATGTTTAGGAAAGATTGAGAGCGGCTCTACTATAATGACGACATTTGCCTCTTTGCATTTATATGGATCAAGCCCAAGATCTCCTACTCCTCTTGAGACTACCAGTCTGATATAAGCATCATCCAGTCCGTTTTTCTCGACCGTTTTCACTGTCAGGTCTGTAAGCTCTTCCTGGGTGTACGGCATCGTGAGCAAAATGGATCTCGCTGATTCATACAGTCTTTTCATGTGCTCTTTTAAACGGAAGATGTTGCCGCTGTAGACTCTGATTCCTTCGAAAATCCCGTCTCCATACAAGAATCCGTGATCATACACCGAAATCTTCGCATCTTCTTTTCTTACAAATTCCTTGTTCAAAAAAATCCATTGGTCACCCATAAAGAGCACACCTTTCTTTTAAAGTCTAAACGCGTTAATCAGCTGAATTCCAGTGTGTAAAAAAAATCCTTATAACGTTAGTTATGGACTCTTTTAAAAGATATAAAGTGATCTTGCTGCCGCAGCTAAACGGCCTGTTATGTTTTTCTTTTAATGAACCTCACATGTTCATGTAACTTATATTTGAGCCTATCTTACGCCCATTAAAAAGCGGTGTCAACCGTCTTTTTTGGAATTGTTAGATAATTTAGATTTGTTTAATAATTTGTATACGCTTACATGCCTGTCATTATAGGAATTGTGTTTTTGAAAAATTTTTTTGAAGTTTTTTTCTGTGAGATTGTCTGACAGGGTTTTGGGTGATTTCAGCTGGGGAAAAGGAACTTTTTGAGGGTGAATCCGGAAAGGGATTCTTGATGAAAACGCGTAAGGTGCTGAGGGAAAATTATGAACATTTTTTGAACAAATGGGAGATGGCACATTTACCCGTTCCCTTTCGCTCCAGGAACTTGCTTTCCGCGGGGAGGGCCGGGAGCTTCCTCGCTGCGCTTGCGGGATCTTCAGTGCTCTCTTTATCCCCCAGAAAAGCGGAAGCGCCCGTTTTGCTCCGGCAGTCAGATAAGAAATCACCCGAAAAGTCCGGGTTTGACTTTTTGGGGGATTTTGTTCTGACAGAGGAGTTGGGCGCTGCAGCTGGACATGGAGTCAAGTGCCTTCCGCTTCAGTCCACTGTTGTTTTACGCATAAGTCAGCGAAATACAGAAAACAACAAAATCAAACAAAAAAACTTCTTTCATTTTCAGAAAGAAGTTTGTATGTATAAAGTATGGCGTCCCAGGAGAGATTCGAACTCCCGACCAACGGCTTAGAAGGCCGTTGCTCTATCCACTGAGCTACTGGGACATGTTTTTTGTGACAATCGCGATTATGTATCAGCGACATTTCTTATTATATGTGCGATCAGCTATAAAGTCAATAACTTTTTCTAAAAAGTTTTGAAAGAGGGAAGAAATTCCCCCTTTCCTTTTTAAGACAGCTCAAACCTCTGCGCCATGCCTTTTACAGGCGTTCCGTCCTGCTGATAAAATGTTACAGCTGCCGACCCGTTTTGTATTTCTAATATAACATATGTTTTTTCGATGCGCATCCTCGGCAGCCTGATGCTGCCAGGATTAATGAAGAGGATGCCGCCGGCAGATTCTGCGCCTGCAACATGGGAATGCCCGAAACAGACAATCTTTGCACCGTGGTCCTCTGCGGCATATTTCAAGTTCATCAGTGTGGACTTCACATTATGCATATGGCCATGCGCAATGAAAAAACGGAACCCGCCTGCTTCTTCAATCAGTTCCTCCGCATATTTCTGTTCATAATCGCAGTTTCCCCGGACTGAAACAAAGCCCTGCATAGAAGGGTGATCGGCAGGCAGCTCTGAATCGCCGCAGTGAAACATCGCTTCTGTTTCAGATTCATGCCTTTTTCTGATCTCCTGAAGCTCGTCTGTCAGCCCGTGGCTGTCGCTGATAATAAGAACCTTCATCACTCATAACTCCCTGTAATCAGGCTTGGAGCAGCTCTGACAGCTTCTTTAGAGCCGCTGCCCTGTGACTGATTTTGTTTTTCTCTTCTTTTGTCAGCTCGGCCATTGTTTTTGCTTTATCCTTGACGAGGAAAATCGGGTCATATCCGAACCCATTTTCTCCAGCCGGCTCTTCTGTTATATACCCTTCGACAGATCCTTCAACCGTCACCGTTTCCCGTCCGGGCTCAGCAAGTGCAAGTGCACAGCGGAATCTTGCGGTGCGCTCTTCCTTATCTGCGTCCTTGAGCTCAGCCAGCACCTTTTGGATATTGGCAGCATCATCTTTTTCCGGACCTGCATATCTTGCCGAAAAAATACCCGGCTCTCCGTTCAGGTAGTCAATCGACAATCCTGAGTCGTCAGCAATCGCCATTTTTCCGTAAAGTCTCGAGATTGCCTCAGCTTTTAAAATGGCATTCTCTTCAAAAGTCGAACCCGTTTCCTCTACATCAGGTGCATCATCAAAATCAAGCAGCGAGATGCAAGTCAAATCGTATGCAGAAAGAATCGTCTGAAATTCAAGAAGCTTTCCTGCATTTTTTGTGGCAATAATGACTTCCTTCATCAGGTTCATTCCTTTCCGTTCTTTTGATCCGCAATTTTAAGGGCTAAATCACCCAGCGCTTCCATTTGGATCGTAACCAAAGACTGAATTCCTTTTTCTGCTAGGTTTAAAAGTTCATTCAGCTCTTCGCGAGAGAACGTTGCCTCTTCGCCTGTTCCCTGCAGCTCTACAAATCGTCCTGACCCTGTCATGATGACATTCATGTCCACTTCTGCAGATGAATCTTCAATATAGTTTAGATCGAGAATCTCGCCAAGCTTTGAATCCATGCCGACAGACGTTGCAGCAAGAAAATCTGTGATTGGCAGCGAACTGATTTTCTTTTCTGACAGAAGCTTTCCAAGAGCAATCGTCATGGCCACAAATGCACCTGTAATGGATGCTGTTCTTGTACCGCCGTCCGCCTGAATCACATCACAGTCGATCCAGATTGTACGCTCGCCAAGCTTGTCCAGGTCTACCACTGCGCGGAGAGCTCGTCCAATCAGGCGCTGAATTTCCATTGTTCTGCCGGTAATTTTCCCTTTTGAAGATTCTCTGATCGTTCTTTGTTCAGTTGCCCGGGGCAGCATCGAGTATTCTGCTGTAATCCAGCCTTTACCTTCTCCACGCATAAACGGGGGCACACGGTCTTCAATGCTGGCATTGCAGATGACCTTTGTATCTCCCACACAGATCAGAACAGATCCTTCCGGGTGTTTCACATAATCTGTAACTATTTCTACTCGTCTGATTTCATCTTGCTTTCGTCCGTCATGTCTCATTATGATTCCTCCGATCATTCCTGATCCTGATTGATTTGCTTTTTCGTTATATGTATAGGGCTTGTCCCGGCTTTATTCAAAAAAGATATAAGGTCCGGAGGCAATAAAGAAGAGGCAGTGCTAAAGACTACCTCTTCGTTTCACTTTATAGTATATCAAAAATCACCGATTAAAAACTACCTGTGTTGACATTCACTGGACGCGCAACAGGTTCTGTCATCTTTTTGCCGTCCTCGTTTACAAGGTCTGCCTTGCCGTCCACTGTCAGCACAACGTTTTCAATTCCCGCCTGCTCAGTCAGAGACAGAACAAGTGAATTTACGACGTGGGAGGATACCATCTTTTTCTCTTCATCCGCACTTCCGTAAATGGATTCGTTAAAATTAAGCGTGACCGTTCCGTCTTCAAGCTTAGGCTCTTCCAGCAGCTTCACATCTTGTGAAAAATCACTGAGGAGCGCAGTATTTGCGGACGGCCCTTCTGTCAGTTTTTTTACAACAGCGGCAATCGGATCTTCTTCATCATTGCTCACGCGTGTTGTAACAGGCACATAATACGTCTTGTCGTCGTGCTGCGCTGTATAATAAACCGTAAGCGGTTTTGTATCTGTAATATCCATGACGCCTGCAGTATCCAGGTTGATGCCGTCAGCTCTGCTCAGCTCGCTGCTGATCGGCGTGCCCCCTACAGGCATTTCGTTTTGCTCATGGCCGTTAATCATGATTTTGACGGTTTTGACAGAATCAAACTGAGTAAGCGTCCATGTGATTGACTGAAGAATCTTCAGCTCATCTTCTTTTTGATAATTTTTAAATTCTTTTGAAAAATCAACAACGGCAACGCCGTCTTTCACATTGACGCTGACCTGTGTATCCTGCGGAATAACCGCTCTGAATCCGTCAGGCAGCATATTTGTCACAGGCCCGCCTTCAACAAGGTAGTCAAGCACCTGCTTTGCTACGCCTTCCTGCTTTGGCAGATCAAATGTCTGGGCGACGACAAGTCCATTGCTGTCAATTAAATATAACTGCCTGGAGTATGTTTGTGCCGCCTCTTCCCCTTTTTTCCCTTCTGCTGTTGTTTTCTCCTCTTTTACTGTTTCTTCAGCAGCTTTATCTC
Source organism: Metabacillus sp. cB07 (assembly GCF_016839225.1). Taxonomy (NCBI): domain Bacteria; kingdom Bacillati; phylum Bacillota; class Bacilli; order Caryophanales; family Bacillaceae; genus Metabacillus; species Metabacillus sp. cB07. The sequence continues at coordinate 3,034,020 of NZ_CP069296.1, forward strand.
CTTCATCCACATACGATACGTCTTGTGGAGGATCGATTTCCTTGGCCTTCTCCCCGCCGAACAATCCGCAGCCGGACAATAACAGCGCCGAAGTCATTACAGTAGCAGCAATCTTCACGTTTCTCTTTTGAGACATACATTTCCCTCCTAAGGCAGTTTGTACTACTATGTATACGAGCTGTTAATTGAATTAGACCGAAATCAGGAAGAAATTTTTAATAGAGCGTGAGAGGAAAGAAATTGACTGCTGTAAAACAAGTTCTTGATGAAATGAATGTAAAAAAAAGAGTCTGGGAAAAAACATGTTAGTAAGGTTAGAGTCGGAAGATTAATAAAAAACATTTTTTGATGTCATTTCTTGAGACAACGCCACAAATGTGGATCAACTTCCGATTAAAGTGGCACCACTCTGGCGAATGACGCCACTAATGTAGATCAACTTCCGAATAAAGTGGCACCACTCTGGCGAATGACACCACTAATGTGGATCCACTTCCGATAAAAGTGGTACCACTCTGGCGAATGATGCCACAAATGTGGACTTACCTCTTATAAAAGTGGCAGCACTCCGTCTGTATCAGCAAAATTAAGTATCTATTTCTAATTCCAGTTGTATGGTCCAACACCATAAAAAAAAACCGAACTAGTTATACCCTAGTTCGGTTTTAGATGGCTAACATATTTATGTCACAGCCTCTGCCTTAATTAAAGCGCAATAGACTGAACATTTTTCACCGGCTCTTCAAACAGCTGCGAAGCGATGCGCTGGAAGAGATCCTTAGATCCGGTTGTCAGGAAGAGGTGGTGGTTTTCCTCCTGCGATTCATTCAATGCTTTCTTATATGACAGGATCGTACTTACCTCACGGGCAGTTTCGTCTCCTGAACTGATAATCTTTACTTTTGGTCCCATATAGTTCTCGATCAGGTCTTTAAGAACCGGATAATGCGTGCAGCCGAGAATCAGTGTATCGATCGGATGGTCCTTCAGCGGAAAAAGGGAATCCTCTACAATGGAGACCGCATAGTCATTATCAAAGTCCCCGCTTTCAACAAGCGGAACAAATGCCGGACAGGCAAGGCTTTCAACCGTCACTGACTTCTTGATGGTCTTCAGAGCCTTTTCGTACGCGCCGCTTGAGACCGTGTTTACCGTTCCAATGACGCCGATGCGGTTGTTTCTTGTCACTTTAATGGCTGTGCGGGCACCCGGGAACACAACGCCGACAACAGGAATATCAAGCTCATCCTGAATTTCCTGAAGGGCAATGGCTGTTGCCGTATTGCACGCAATCACAAGCATTTTAATATGATGGTTAGAGACGAGGTAATTCGTCATCTGCCATGTAAAAGCCCGAACCTCTTCAATCGGTCTTGGACCATAGGGACATCTTGCTGTATCACCTAAATAGATGATGTCTTCATTTGGTAGCTGCCTCATAATTTCCCGTGCAACGGTCAGGCCGCCGACACCGGAATCAATGACGCCGATTGCTCTGTTCAAAAAATCGCCTCATTCTTCTCTCATTTCTAGGTGCAGTTTCGTCAATGAGCTTTCAAGCTGAATTATTTCCTGCATATCATAATTTCTGATTACGTTTTTTAAGTATTCTTGCCGCTTATGAATGACTTCTTCGATAATGCGCTGGCCTTCTGCCAGAAGGTGCACTCTTACCACTCTGCGGTCATTTGGATCTTTCACGCGCACGACAAGTTTGTTTTTCTCCATCCGGTCAACCAGATCAGTCGTAGTGCTGCATGCTAGGTACAATTTGTTGGATAATTCACCGACTGTCATGTCGCCGTGTTCAGAAAGCCATTGCAGCGCCACAAACTGAGGCGGTGTAATCGGGAATTGACTCAGGATCTCCCGGCCTCTCTGCTTCACCATCACAGAAATATGCCTTAAGGATTTTTCCAGGTCAGCCACCATTTTATCACTTAATACATCATTATGAACTGTCATCAGCAACCCTCACTCATTTAATCTGACCGCACGGAGCAGAATGTACACTAGTATTGTGCGTATCATATCCATTTTCTATGTTTTCACACAAAAATGCAAGTTTGATATTTTAGCTGACAGTCATTTCAGGAAAAAATCCCGGCAGAAATAATAACCGGCCAGCCTAGAATAAGGTCAGCCGGTACGTATTAGAGCTCAAGTTCACCCATACGAAGAAGCTCAACAACTGCCTGTGATCTTCCTTTTACTCCAAGCTTTTGCATCGCATTGGAAATATGGTTCCGAACTGTTTTTTCACTAATGAAGAGCTCGCCCGCTATTTCTTTCGTCGTTTTATCCTGTACTAATAATTCGAAAACTTCTCTCTCTCTTTTCGTGAGTAGTGGCTTTGATTGAAACTCTTTCTCTTTCAAGAATGGTAACCCTCCTTGCTAGGTGCGAGCCGGTCTAACGAATGGGTATAAGATTAGTCAACATATAGTATGTGCACTCTGTATTGGCGGTGACTGTTACTTTAGCTGATTCGTGAAATTCGGTGTCTATTTTTTTATGTGGCAAAGACCTCAGAACCTATGAGCATTTTCTTTTCCGCATTCAGAAATGGTACACTTTTTCCATTGTATTTCGATATCTGCACAACGGTTCCTCGTCCTGTAAAGCAGACTTCCCTTTTTTTATTTACCGCGCAGTAATGGAGCTCGGCAGACGAATTTCCAACAGATGCAGCTTTGACAAACAGCAATAGTTCCTCATCAAAAAACACCTGCCTGATGTAATCGCACTGGATGTCGGCGACAACAGGAATCAGTTCCCCGTCCTTCTTCAGCCAGTTCTCCATCAGACCTGCATGTTTAAAAAACTCGATCCTCGCTTCTTCAAAATATGCAATTGGAGCTGTGTTGTTCATATGCCCGAACATATCTGTTTCGGAAAAGCGAACCTTTAAAGGATGATGAAAAGCAAATGTATCCTTCCACTCCTGAAGAGGCATTGTGATATATGGAATTTTGTTCATGGCTGTTCCTCTTTTCTTTGATGATATGTAAAAAACACCTCTTATTTAAAGAGGTGTTTTTCTTCTTACTGCTTAGACTTGATCGCTTCCGAAGAAATTGCGGAAGGCCTGGAACGTTGTATCTCTGTTCAGTGCAGCAATAGAAGTCGTTAAAGGAATTCCTTTAGGACATGATTGCACGCAGTTTTGAGAGTTTCCGCAGTTTGCAAGTCCTCCGTCACCCATAATCGCTTCAAGACGCTCGGCTTTGTTCAATGAACCTGTTGGATGAGCGTTAAACAAGCGAACCTGTGAAAGAGGAGCCGGTCCGATGAAATCAGAATTACTGTTAACGTTCGGGCATGCCTCAAGGCAAACTCCGCACGTCATGCATTTTGAAAGCTCATATGCCCATTGGCGTTTTTTCTCAGGCATACGGGGGCCAGGTCCAAGGTCGTATGTTCCGTCAATCGGAATCCACGCTTTTACCTTCTTAAGGGAATCAAACATTCTGCTGCGGTCAACCTGAAGGTCGCGCACAACAGGGAATGTCTTCATCGGCTGAAGGCGGATCGGCTGTTCAAGCTGGTCGACAAGTGCTGTACATGACTGGCGCGGCTTGCCGTTAATCACCATAGAACAGGCTCCGCATACCTCTTCAAGACAGTTCATATCCCAAGTGATCGGCGTTGTTTCTCTACCCTCAGAATTCACAGGATTCCTTCTGATCTCCATCAGCGCGGAGATCACGTTCATATTCGGACGGTAAGGAATTTCAAATGTTTCATCATAAGGGGCGGCACCGGGCTCATCTTGGCGAGTAATAATAAAACGAACTACTTTCTTTTCACTGTTCATTTCTTATTCCCCCTTTTTCTTCTTCGAGTAGTCGCGTTTGCGCGGTTCGATTAAGCTGACGTCCACTTCTTCGTAGTGGAACTTAGGAGCAGCAGTCAGACCGGCAAACGTAGCCATCGTCGTTTTAAGGAAGTCTTCATCATTTCGTTCAGGGAATTCAGGCTTGTAATGCGCTCCGCGGCTTTCGTTGCGGTTATAGGCGCCCAATGTCACGACGCGGGACATTTGAAGCATGTTCTGAAGCTGGCGGGTAAACGTAGCACCCTGGTTGCTCCATTTCGCCGTATCATTAATATTGATATTCTGATAGCGTTCAATCAGCTCTTGGATTTTCTCATCGGTTTTCAGAAGCTTGTCGTTGTAGCGGACAACCGTTACATTGTCAGTCATCCATTCGCCAAGCTCTTTATGAAGCACGTAGGCATTTTCAGTTCCGTCAAGGTTCATGATGTTCTGCCATTTTTCTTCTTCCTGCTTCACATGAGCGTCATATACAGCAGATGAAAGATCTTCAGCAGAAGCATCTAAGCCGCTGATATAGTCAACCGCTTTCGGACCTGCCACCATTCCGCCGTAGATGGCTGAAAGAAGGGAGTTCGCACCAAGACGGTTTGCGCCGTGCATGGAGTAATCACATTCTCCCGCAGCAAATAAGCCGGGAATATTCGTCATCTGATTATAGTCAACCCACAGACCGCCCATTGAGTAATGAACAGCAGGGAAGATTTTCATTGGAAGCTTGCGCGGGTCATCACCCATGAATTTTTCATAAATTTCGATGATGCCTCCAAGCTTAATGTCAAGCTCTTTCGGATCTTTATGAGACAGATCAAGATAGACCATGTTCTCGCCATTGATGCCGAGCTTTTGAGAGACGCACACGTCGAAAATTTCGCGTGTTGCGATATCACGCGGAACAAGGTTTCCGTATGCCGGATATTTTTCCTCAAGGAAATACCATGGCTTCCCGTCTTTATACGTCCAGACGCGTCCGCCTTCTCCGCGGGCTGATTCACTCATCAGGCGAAGCTTGTCATCTCCCGGAATAGCTGTCGGGTGAATCTGAATGAACTCGCCATTTGCATAGTGAACGCCCTGCTGATAGACGATGGAAGCTGCTGATCCCGTGTTGATGACAGAGTTTGTTGATTTTCCGAAGATGATTCCAGGTCCGCCCGTTGCCATGATGACAGCGTCGGAACGGAATGACTTGATTTCCATGCTTGTTAAATCCTGACCGGTGATACCTCTGCATACACCATCGTCATCGACAACGGCTCCAAGGAATTCCCAGCCCTCGTACTTTGTAACAAGACCTGCCACTTCATAGCGGCGGACCTGCTCATCAAGCGCATACAGAAGCTGCTGACCTGTTGTTGCACCGGCAAATGCCGTGCGGTGATGCTGCGTTCCTCCAAAACGGCGGAAGTCAAGAAGCCCTTCCGGTGTACGGTTGAACATGACACCCATGCGGTCAAGCAAGTGAATGATTGACGGAGCTGCCTCGCACATCGCTTTTACAGGAGGCTGGTTGGCAAGGAAATCCCCGCCGTAAACTGTATCATCAAAATGCTCCCAAGGAGAATCGCCTTCTCCTTTTGTATTTACAGCGCCGTTGATTCCGCCTTGTGCACAAACGGAATGAGAGCGCTTAACTGGTACTAACGAAAATAAATCTACATGAACGCCGGATTCTGCTGCTTTGATGGTTGCCATCAGGCCTGCCAAACCGCCTCCGACGACAATAATTCTACCTTTACTCATCTGGCCCACTCCCTTTGATTCTAGTACTCATCAAACAAATGCAAAAATAGTGCTGACTCCAACGTAGGACAGTGCAAGGAAAAGTGCGATTGTCACGTAAGTGGAGATCAATTGTGATCTAGGAGTGACTGTAATTCCCCAGCTCACAGCAAATGACCACAGGCCGTTTGCAAAGTGGAAGATTGTTGATACTACACCAACTACGTAAAAAACAATCATGAATGGATTGCTGAAAATAGAGGCCATCATATCAAAATTCACTTCTGCTCCAAAGGCAGCTGCAATTCTTGTTTCCCACACGTGCCATGAAACGAAAATCAGTGTAATAACACCTGAGATTCTCTGAAGCATGAACATCCAGTTGCGGAAGTATCCGAACTTGCTGACGTTGTTTTTCGCTGTAAACGCAATGTAAATTCCGTAGATTGCATGGTATAAAAGCGGGAGGAATATAATAAATGTCTCCAGAACAATTCTAAACGGCAAGCTTTCCATAAAATGTGCAGCATTGTTAAATGCTTCTTCTCCTCTTGTTGCAAAGTTATTTACAACAAGATGCTGAATTAAGAAGACGCCAACCGGAATCACTCCAAGCAAGGAATGAAGTCTTCGGTTCAAATACTCTCTGTTTCCAGCCATCTCAACATAACCCCCTAGTAATCTTAAAATCTTTTTTTTAATGTTTCTCCTATTCCCCGGCAATCTTTTAAAAAAATAAACATTGTATGATAAAATGTGACAAATTTATTGTACTCCTCACGCGGTACAGCGTCAAGAAAACGTGTTCATAAATTTTAATTTTGTGACAAATCTCTTTTTCAAACAATTTTTATTTTCTTAAAATACTAATCTGGCGCTGATCGGTCAGATAATTTACTTTTATTGCATGTGCCTCATGCCGCATCTTGATATATAATAAAAATCAGAAAGAGGGGAAGAATGTGAAAAAAACGAAAGAACAAATTGACACGGCACAGCTCAGAGATATGCAGGTGCCTGCGTTTGCATATGAACTCCTTAGAGAAGTGCTTATTCCTGACATTTTGGGGAACGAGTCCGCTTCCATGATGTACTGGGCAGGCAAGAGCCTTGCGCGGAAGTATCCGGCAGAATCCATCGACGAGCTGATCGCTTTCTTTTCGCTCGCAGGCTTTGGAAACCTTTCACTTGTACATAAGAAAAAAGACGAAATGGAATTTCAGCTGCAAAGCGAACTGATCCAGGCAAGATTTAAAACGATGAAAGAACCTTCGTTCCAGCTTGAAGCAGGTTTCATCGCCCAGCAGGTGCAGCGCATGAACAAGCAGATCACCGAAACATATGAGCATGTTAAAAAACGTGCGGACAAAGTTCACTTTACTGTGAAATGGGACTACAAAGACATGGAGTTTGAAAACGAATAAAGGACGGGTACTCATGATACCCGCCCTTTTTTTATTTTCATCAAAGCTCTCAGTTGGCGCCAAGGACGCCTGCCGGCTGCTCTGAAAGTTCAAATGCGTCGTGCAGCGCTTCTACCGCTTTCACCATATCAGCATGGCCGACTACCGTTGAAACTTTTATTTCTGACGTGCTGACCATTTTCACCTCAATCTGTTCCTTCGCAAGAACATGGAACATTTCCGCGGCAACTCCCGGGTTTGAGACCATTCCGGATCCTACGATCGAGACTTTGGCCAGGCCGTTTTCAAATTCGATCCGTTCAAATCCGAGTTCCTCCTTATACGTTTCAAGAACGTGCACGGTCTCTTCGACCTCACCTGTTTTAACAGAGAATGAAAGAGAAGCAATCTGTGCGTTTGCTGTACTTTGAATAATAATATCCACATTGATTCCGTGGCTTGCGAGTGTTTTGAAAATGGTGGAAAGAGCCATCAATCCGTTTTGCAGCCCGCAAACCGTCACTTTTGACACCTGATCTTCAAATGCAATGCCTCTTACAATTAAATTCTGTTCCATATCTGTTTCCTCCTCAATAAGCGTGCCCCGTTCGGCTTCTGTGCTGGATCTGACTTCAAGCGGTACTCCGTAATTTTTGGCAAATTCAACTGCACGCGGATGCAGGACACCCGCTCCCAGGTTAGCGAGCTCAAGCATTTCATCATAGGAAATTCCCTCAAGCTTTCTTGCCCCTTTTACAAAGCGCGGATCGGTTGTGTAAACACCCGTCACATCTGTATAAATATCGCATTTGTCCGCTTTCAGCGCCGCTGCTAAGGCAACTGCTGTTGTATCGGATCCTCCGCGTCCAAGAGTCGTAATCTCGCTGCCGTCTGCAAAGCCCTGAAATCCGGCAACAACGACGATTTTCCCTTCAGAAAGCCGTTTTTCTATTTTCTCTGTATCAATTCCGGAAATTCTCGCATTTCCATGGACGTGCTCTGTGCTGATGCCGGCCTGCCAGCCTGTATAGGAAACAGCGTCATAGCCTTTCGCCTGCAAAGCCATTGTCAGTAGAGAGATGGTCACTTGCTCTCCTGTTGAAAGCAGCATGTCCATTTCGCGCTTGCTTGGTTTTTGTGTGATTTCAGCTGCAAGTGATACTAAATGATCCGTTGTTTTCCCCATTGCCGATACAACGACAACAACACTGTTGCCCTTTTGGCTTTCTTCAGCTGCACGGTTGGCAGCATTCATGATTTTCTCCGGAGAACCAACTGATGTGCCCCCAAATTTTTGTACAATTAAACCCATATCGCCTCTCGCCTTTCAAGTCTTATTTGATCGTCAGCAAGTAAAAGGGAGAATCCCGGAAAACGCAAAAAAAGCAATGAGATTCTCTATCTCATTGCTTGCATAAACGAATAATGGAACTTCATTCATACAATGAGATAGCGCTCCAAGAAAAACATCTTCTTGACAATCCTGCGTCTCTTAAACGCAAAACCAGCAAAGAGAAGAAATGGCTCTTTCTTTGCTTCGGCGGCGCTCCCCTTTCACGCGTCTTCAAAGGAATCCATTTTCCTCTGACGCGCTACTCTTGAAGTCCGCACCTCTACCGTCATTTAACGAACTAAACGATCTGATTTATGAAATTAGTTAAAATTTTAGCAAACCTTACTGCTTAAAGCAAGAACATTTTATGCTTCTTCTTTTTCCTGCAGTTTTTCATAGATTAATTCTGCGGTATTTGAAGGCATGCCTGCAGCGATAATGTCCTCAATACTTGCCTCTTTCATTTTTTTCACAGACCCGAAATGTTTCAGCAGGACCTTCCTGCGCTTTTCGCCAACGCCGGGTATGTCATCCAGAATCGATTGAAAAGCGGTCTTTCCGCGCGTCTGCCTGTGGAAAGTAATCGCAAACCGGTGAACCTCATCCTGAATGCGCTGGAGGAGATAGAACTCCTGGCTGTTTCGTTCAAGCTCCACAATTTCAGGCGGACTGCCGACCATGAGGTTGGATGTTCTATGTTTGTCGTCCTTTACAAGGCCTGCTACAGGTATGGTCAAGCCAAGCTCATTTTCAAGCACATCCTGAGCTGCTGCAAGGTGGCCTTTTCCCCCGTCAATAATAATCAAGTCAGGAAGCGGTAGTTCTTCTTTCAGGACGCGCGTATATCGTCTGCGGACAACTTCCCGCATCGACTCATAATCATCAGGGCCTTTAACGGTTTTAATTTTATACTTTCTGTATTCCTTTTTAGCAGGCTTCCCGTCAATGAAAACGATCATGGCCGATACCGGATCTGTACCCTGAATGTTTGAATTATCAAAGGCTTCAATTCTTGCAGGCGTATAAATACCCATTTTTTCACCCAGCTGGTCGATCGCTTTTATCGTTCGTTCTTCATCGCGCTCAATCAGCGAGAATTTTTCTTTAAGGGCAATTTTCGCATTTTCATGTGCAAGCAGAACGAGATCCTTTTTCTTTCCCCGCTGAGGCTGCGTCGCAGTGACTCCGAGAAGCTCAGCAGCCATCTCCCGGTCAACGCTGTCCGGAAGCAGTATTTCTTTAGGAAGAATGTGATTGCTCTTTGAGTAAAACTGGCCGAGGAAGGTTAAAAACTCTTCTTCCGGTTCCTGATAAAGCGGGAACATGGCAATATCCCGTTCAATCAGCTTGCCCTGTCTTACAAAAAACACCTGAACGCACATCCACCCCTTGTCGTACGAATAACCGAACACATCGCGGTCGACAAAGTCATTCATCGTCATCTTTTGCTTTTCCATCGTGGCGTCAATATGGGCAATCTGGTCCCGGAATTCCTTCGCACGTTCAAAGTCAAGGTTCTCAGATGCAGCCAGCATTTTCTTTGAGAGTTCCTCTTTAATCTGCTTAAATCCGCCTTTAAGAAAGCGCGTCATTTCGTCCACCATCTGCCTGTTCTGTTCCTGGGTCACATTGTAGACGCAGGGTGCAAGGCATTGTCCCATGTGGTAGTAAAGGCATACACGATCAGGGAGTGTGGAGCATTTTCTTAGAGGATAGAGGCGGTCAAGCAGCTTTTTCGTTTCCCTTGCTGCCTGCACGTTTGGATAGGGACCGAAGTATTTTCCTTTATCCTTCTTTACATTTCTGGTAACGATCAGCCGCGGATGTCTTTCACCGGTGATTTTGATAAACGGATAAATTTTGTCATCCTTCAGCATGATATTGTATTTTGGATCATGCTTTTTTATCAGATTCAGCTCTAAGATTAGCGCTTCTATATTTGAAGAGGTTACAATGTATTCAAAATCCCTGATTTCACTCACAAGCCGCTGCGTTTTCCCGTCATGCGAGCCTGTAAAATAAGAACGGACACGATTCTTCAGCACTTTTGCTTTTCCGACATATATAACGGTGCCGAAACGGTCCTTCATCAAATAGCAGCCCGGCTGATCCGGCAAAACGGCCAGCTTTTCTTTTATCAATTGCTCCATTGCGGACACTCCATTAATAAGGTTTATTCCAATATTGTACCATTTTCCTGTCTGTGAGTCGTGCGGAGATATGCATGCTAATTTGCAGACGCAGTCAGAGGAGAATTCGTGCCTGTTTTACAGGCAGCGGGGCAATCATTTCCTGAGCAATAATTGACATATTTTTCGAATCGGAGAGGAGCTTTTTCTCCTTTTTGAAAGAGAAACGAAAAACCCAAGCTCGTAAGCCTGGGTTTTCATTTTGAAAGATCCAGCCGAATGATCTCAGGCAGGTTTTCGAATTATGCGTGTTTGTTAAGTAGTTCAGCTAAAGCTTCTTTAGGCTGGAATCCAACCGTTTTGTCTACAACTTCGCCGTTTTTGAATACAAGCAGAGTCGGAATGCTCATAACTCCGTATTTGCCTGCTGTTTCCTGGTTTTCATCAACATCAAGCTTAACAACTTTCACTTTGTCGCCCATTTCCTGATCAAGTTCTTCAAGAACCGGAGCAATCATTTTACAAGGTCCGCACCATGGAGCCCAAAAGTCAACGAGGACTACGCCTTCGCTAGTTTCTGCTGTGAATGTTTGATCTGTTGCATTTGTAATTGCCATTGTAATTTCCTCCTAAAATCGAGTAATAACTGAAGTATAGCATTAAAGAATTGGGTCTGCGAATTTTTTGCTCACATTTACTTTTCCCCAACTTTATGAGGAAAAACATATCCAGACTGGAGAAAATAAAAACACGACGGGCAAGGTCGTGTTTTTATGGTCTTTTAAGAATGTACTTTAAGCTTTTTGAATTCTTCCGTCAGAAGCGGAACGACTTCAAAGAGGTCACCCACAATACCGTAATCGGCCACTTTAAAGATATTTGCTTCCGGATCTTTGTTGATGGCAACAATGATTTTCGAGTTGGACATACCTGCTAAATGCTGAATGGCTCCGGAGATGCCGCAGGCAATGTACAAGTCAGGAGTGACAACTTTTCCTGTCTGGCCGATCTGCAGGGAATAATCGCAGTAATCCGCATCACATGCACCGCGGGAAGCGCCAACCGCTCCGCCAAGAACATCCGAAAGCTCTTTAAGAGGGTTAAAGCCGTCTGTGCTTTTCACTCCGCGTCCGCCTGCGACAATCACTTTTGCTTCTGAGAGATCCACGCCTTCAGTTGCTTTGCGCACCACTTCTTTTACAACTGTGCGAAGATCTTTGATATCAGCTGTTACTGAAGATACTTCGCCGCTTCTTGATTCATCCTTTTCAAGAGGAGCAATGTTATTTGGACGAATTGTAGCAAAAATTGTTCCGTCAGTCACAATTTTCTTTTCGAACGCTTTTCCTGAGTAGATTGGTCGAGTGAACACGGCATTTCCGCCTGTCACTTCTAAATCCGTTGCATCTGAGATCAGGCCTGAACCGATTTTCGCAGCGATTTTAGGCGATAAATCTTTTCCAAGAGCTGTATGGCCAAAAACCAGACCTTCAGGTTTTTCCTGTTCAATTACAGCCAGAAGAGCCTGTGAATAACCGTCAGGCGTATATGTTTTCAGCTTTGCGTCTTCCACCGTAATTACACGGTCCGCACCGTAATGGATCATTTCCTGTGCAAGTGAAGCAACGCTTTCCCCTAAAAGAACAGCTGTTACTTCCCCGCCTTCTGAAATCGTTTTGCCTGCAGCAATTGCTTCAAAAGAAACATTGCGGAGTGATTGATCACGTACTTCTCCGAGTACCAGTACTTTTCGTGCCATTATAGAGTCCCCCTGTTATACGTTTGATAGAAAGTAATTCCGTGCTGGTCCAGATTGTCAGATGACTTTCGCTTCGTTGCGAAGAAGTGATACCAGTTCTTTTACCTGGGCATCAAGCTCGCCCTGAAGCACTTTTCCTGCTTCTTTCTTTGGCGGCATATAAATTTCGATTGTTTTCGTTTTCGGTTCAACGTCATCTTCCTCTAGATCCAGATCATCCAGTTCCAGCTCTTCAAGCGGCTTTTTCTTTGCTTTCATGATTCCAGGCAAAGATGGGTAGCGCGGCTCGTTCAGTCCCTGCTGTGCTGTTACAAGCAAAGGAAGTGATGTTTCGATTACTTCTGAATCACCTTCTACATCACGGACAACGGTAGCCTGATTTCCATTGATTTCAAGCTTAGTAATTGTCGTAACATAAGGAATATCAAGAAGTTCTGCAAGACGTGGGCCTACCTGGCCTGAACCGCCGTCAATCGCAACGTTTCCGCCGAGAATCAAATCTGCATCCTTGTCTTTAAAATATTCAGCAAGAATCTTTGACGTTGTAAACTGATCTCCGTCTTCAAGATCGTCTTCCGTATTAATAAGAACAGCCTTGTCACACCCCATGGCAAGAGCTGTGCGCAGTTCCTTCTCAGCCTCTTCGCCGCCGATTGTCACAACTGTTACTTCCCCGCTGTTTGCATCGCGGATCTGAATCGCTTCTTCAATCGCATATTCATCGTAAGGATTAATAATGAACTCGGCGCCGTCTTCGTTGATTTTGCCGTTTTGAAGCGTTATTTTTTCTTCCGTATCAAACGTTTTTTTCATGATTACATAAATATTCATGTCCATCCCCCTATTTACGTTAAGCATTCAAATTGTATAGAAAAAACGTATGTAACGTTTAATCAGTGACGTTTATTCGCCTTTGAACTGCGGCTGTCTTTTCTCAAGGAAAGCACTTATGCCTTCTTTGGCGTCCGCACTTTCAAAAACGGTGCCGAAATATCCGGCTTCCTTCTTTACTCTTTCATGGTAAGGAAGAGTTTTAGAAGCGTTGATCAGATCAATGGCTGCCGCAACGGCTATCGGACTTTTCGCTGCAAATTTCTTTGCAAGCTTCATTGTCTCTTCAGCGAGAGAGTCTTCAGGAAAAGCATGGTTTGCAAGTCCATAGGACACCGCTTCCGTACCTGAGATCGGTTCGCTCGTCAGCAGCATTTCAAGCGCTTTCGCTTCTCCTACATATTTAGGGAGGCGCTGCGATCCTGCAAATCCCGGAATCAGGCCAAGCTGCAGTTCAGGCAGTCCAAGCTTTGCGTTTTCAGTGACAAGCCTTACGTGGCAGCTCATTGCGAGTTCAAGACCGCCGCCAAGGGCAGCTCCATGGATTGAAGCGATGACCGGCTTTGGAAAGGTCTCGATTCGTTCAAAAAGCTCCTGGCCGTTTGCGGCAAGTCCTGAAAATTCTTCGCCGTTTTTCACTGCCGTAAATTCCTTAATGTCAGCTCCTGCAGAGAAGAAACGTCCTTCTCCGTGAATGACAATAACTCTTACCTCTTTGTTTGATTCAAACTCATCCATCAGTGATGAAAGCTCTTTCAAAACATAGGACGATAATGCGTTTGCGGGAGGTTGGTGTATGGTTACGTCCGCAACATAATCTTCTACTTTGACTTTTAAATAACTCACAGCTCAGGCCTCCTTTTGTGCATGTTGGCGCAGAGGGTGACGCTACACCCTGCCGCAGCCGTTGATTAAAAGTTTGTGAACATTTCCCGCAAGTGCAGGCAGGTCAAACTTCAGGTCGTTCATAACCCAAGTTGTGACTGTTTCGTCAATCGTTCCGAAAATCATTTGCCTTGCAAGTCTTGCATCGAGATCCTCGCTGAATTCAGAGGTATCTTTCCCAGTCTGAATAATGGAGTCAAGGATATTCAGGTACCCTTTGAGTATCTCGTTGATTCTCAGGCGAAGTTCCTTATTGGACTGCCTGAGTTCAAGCTGGGTCACAACAGCCAGGTGATGGTCTTCTGCCAATAGAGAAAAATGCTTTTCTATCAACATATATAATTTCTCCGCAGCCGTGTCTTTTCCTGCTATTTCTTGTTGAATTTTTTCGATGAACACGCCCATCTTTTCCTGAAAGAGGGAGATAAGGATATCTTCTTTGTTCTTAAAATACAGATAGATGGTGCCATCAGCTACTCCAGCCTGCTTGGCAATCTTTGATACCTGTGCGTGATGGTAGCCGTTTTCGGCAATCACGATGACAGCTGCATCAATGATCTGGAGGTATTTTGGTCGTTTTTGCTTCAAAGTTCATTCTTCCTTTCAAATAATGAATGAATCATCATTCATATTTTCATCATAAAATGACAAAGCTCTTCTGTCAAGAAAAAGATGCAGCCCGGCAAAAGGTAATAGAAGTGTCTCTTCATCATAGCGTGAAAAGACCCCCGCAGCAACTCGGGGGGCCGTTTCAAGTTATTCTTGCCTGTTGCAATGTACCCGTTCCCTTTCGCTCCAGTCACAAGATTACCGCAGGGAGTGCCTGGAGCCTCCTCGCTGCGCTTGCGGGATCTTCAGTGCCCTCTTCATCCCATAGAAAAGCGGAAGCGCCCGTTTTGCTCCGGCAGTCAGATAAGAAATCACCCGAAAAGTCCGGGTTTGACTTTTTGGGGGATTTTGTTCTGACAGAGGAGTTGGGCGCTGCAGCTGGACAAGGAGTCAAGTGCCTTCCGCTTCAGTCCACTGGAGTCTAAACAAATAATACGGAGCTGATGATAACTCAATTCGCATTTTTCAGCTTTTCTTTTTCCTCTTCAACTAGAGAGCGCCTCAAAATCTTTCCGACAGCTGTCTTTGGAAGCTCCTGACGGAATTCATAGATTCTTGGAATTTTGTAAGCTGCCATATGTTTGCGGGCAAATTCGTCAAATTCCTGCTCGGTTGCTTCTTCTCCGTCTTTCAGGACGATGTAGGCTTTGACCGTTTCCCCTCTGTACGGGTCAGGTATGCCTGCGACGACCACTTCCTGCACTTTTTCATGCTCATAAAGCACTTCTTCGATCTCGCGCGGATAGATATTGAATCCGCCCGCTATAATCATATCTTTCTTTCTGTCGACAATATAAAAATAGCCTTCCTCATCCATATAGCCGATATCACCTGTAAGCAGCCAGCCATCCTTAATGACGGCAGCCGTCTCTTCAGGCTTTTTCCAATATCCCTTCATGATCTGGGGACCTCTGACAGCAATTTCTCCGAGCTCGTTAAACGCGGCCGGTTTTCCGGTTTCAAATGAGAGGATCACAGAATCTGTGCTGGGCCACGGCACACCGATGCTTCCTTTTTTTCTGTGTGACCAGAGGAAGTTGGAATGTGTAACAGGAGATGCTTCAGAAAGACCGTATCCCTCCACAAGTTTTCCTCCGGTTTCCCGTTCAAATTGCTCCTGAACCTCAACTGGAAGCGGCGCAGATCCGCTTATGCAGGACTCAACGGAAGAAAGGTCATATTTTTTAAGATCGGGATGATTCAACAGGGCGATATAAATAGTCGGAGCGCCAGGAAACAGGGTTGGCTTCAGCTTGTCGATTGCTTTCAGCGTATCTGTCGCATCAAACTTCGGCAGCAGAATCATCTTATATCCCTGCATGATGGACAGGTTCATGACCGCAGTCATTCCGTATACGTGAAAGAACGGCAGGATGCCGAGAACAGATTCTTCGCCGCGCCTGCACTGATACATCCACGATGTGCACATGGACGTATTTGCCACAAGATTTTCATGTGTCAGCATAACACCTTTTGGAAACCCTGTTGTGCCGCCTGTATATTGAAGAAGAGCCACGTCCTCTTTTGTATTCACTTCAAATGTTTCTACTTCCGTGCTCTCCCTTTTCATAATTTCTTTAAACTGGTGTGTATGTCCGCCATGCTCGATTTTGACGACAATCTGGTTCTGTTTTTTCTGCACGAACGGATAGAGCAGATTTTTAGGGAATGGAAGATAATCTTTGATGCTTGTTGCGATGATGTGTTGGAGCCCTGTTAACGCTTTCATTTTTGAGACCCTTGGATAGAGAAGGTCGAGCGTAATGATGTATTTGGCGTCAGAGTCATTCAGCTGATATTCGAGCTCTCTTTCCATATACAGCGGATTTGTCTGAACGACTATTCCTCCGGCAAAAAGGACGCCGTAGTAGGCAATGACTGCCTGAGGGCAGTTCGGGAGCATGATCGATACGCGCTCATCTTTTTTCAGTCCCAGCTCCTGAAGGTAGGCTGCAAGTTTCAAAGATTGTTCATGGACTTCCCTGAACGTCAGCTCCTTTCCCAAGAAGTGAATGGCGGTTTTTGCCGGAAACTCATCTGCTGCTTTTGTAAGATAGGCTTGTAGAGGCAGGTTGTCAAATTCTGTGTAGTGGGGTATTTCGTCAGGATATAGATGAAGCCATGGTTTTTGCACTTCCATTTTCATTCCTCCCTTTGCTGCCATTATGACTTTTGGCTTATATAGAAAGTATACCAAAGATATATTCAGAATATAGAATATTTTTTATTAATTTAACTATATGAAAAAAACCCGGATTCATGTTATGAAATCCGGGTTCTCTTCTGAGACTGGTTTTTGGGAGCGTTTTGTCTGAAGCCGCTCCCTTCCGCTGCAGTCCGCTAATATTTGTTTAAAGCCAATTTCTCGAACTAAATTTAAGCAAAAAAGACCAGAAAGATAATTCCCACTGCAATGAAAAGGCCGCATACGGCGAGCAGTACTTTTGCTAATGTTTCCACTGTTTTCTCCCCTTATATCCCTGCGCCGATCACGTAGGACAATCCGATGGAAATGACCATTGAGATAAACCCTACAGCACGGTTGTCCTTTTGGATTTCATCATCGATTCTGAATTTCGGCGTTAAAAATTCATAGATAAAATAGCCCAGCAGCAGCAGGACGAATCCAAACATGCCCCAGCCGATCATTTCAAACAGTGAATCATGCTGCCCGATGGAAAAACGGAAGACGTTGGCAATTCCGAAGATTTTGCCTCCTGTTGTCATCGCAACGGCCAGATTCCCTTTTTGAATTTCATCCCAGTTGTTGTACTTTGTCACAATTTCAAATATCGCCAAAAAGACAACGATGCATAAGATGACCACGCTGAAATACGCAGCTGTTTGAACGAATTCATTCTCCCAAAATTGATTCATTGAAGATCTCCTAATGTCTATTTTAATTCAACAATCGTTACACCCGTTCCGCCTTCTCCTGCTTCTCCGTAGCGCGTGCTTTTTACGTTCCTGTGTTTTTTCAGGTATTCCTGCACCCCTGTGCGAAGGGCTCCGGTACCTTTTCCGTGGATAATGGAAATCCTCGGGTAGCCCGCAAGAACAGCATCATCCATATACTTCTCAACCCTCATGAGGGCATTTTCGTAGCGTTCTCCCCTGAGGTCAAGCTCAAGTGATACGTGATAATCCTTACCCTTCACCACAGCAAGCGGCTTTGTTTCAACCGGTTTAGGCCTGCTGATGTACTGGAGGTCCTTTTCGTTCACTTTCATTTTCAGGATGCCGATCTGAACCTGCCATTCGCCCTCTCCTACTTTGGAGAGAAGATGGCCTTTTTGATTAAAGCTGATGACTTTGACTTCGTCTCCTTCTTCAAACCGGTGTTTCTGAGGAGCGGTTTTCACAGGTTTTTTGCTCTTTTCAAATTCCGGAACAGCTTCTTCCAGGCGTTTTTTTGCATCGATCAGCTCATGCTCTTTAATGCCTGTACGATGTTCTTTCTGCATTCTTCTCAGCTCGCGGATAATCGATTCTGCTTCCGCTTGTGCAGCTTCCACTTTTTCAGCTGCTTTCTTTTCTGCTTTTTCAAATAGTTTATCACGTTCTTCATTGAATTCGAGTATTTGTTTTTGCAGTTCGGCATGAAGATCCTCTGCATCTTTTCTAAGCTGCTCTGCCTCTGTAAGCTCAAAGTCCGAACGTTTTTTGCTCTCTTCAAGCGAGGCAATCATAGAATCTACTTCATTGCTGTCTTCGCTCATATGAGATTTCGCACGGTCAATCACTGAATTCATGAGACCAAGGCGCTTTGAGATTTCAAATGCGTTGCTTCGTCCCGGCACACCAATCAGCAGCTTGTATGTCGGGCTCAGTGTTTCCACATTAAACTCGACACTTGCATTCACGACGCCTTCGCGGTTGTATCCATAAGCTTTCAGCTCAGGATAATGGGTCGTAGCGATGACCCTTGCCCCCCTGTGATGAACTTCATCCAGGATGGATATCGCAAGCGCTGCGCCTTCCTGAGGATCTGTTCCTGCACCAAGCTCATCAAACAGCACGAGACTTTCAGAATCAACCCGTTTCAGAATATCCACAATGTTGACCATGTGGGAAGAAAACGTACTCAAGCTCTGTTCAATCGACTGCTCGTCCCCGATATCGGCATACACATTTTCAAAAACAGCCATCTCCGATCCGTCAAGCGCAGGAATTTGAAGCCCTGACTGGGCCATCAGCGTGAACAGGCCGACGGTTTTAAGCGTGACGGTTTTTCCCCCTGTGTTAGGTCCTGTAATCACAATCGTGGAAAAATCTGTCCCGAGCTCAATGTCGTTTGGGACTACTTCGTCAGGATTTAAAAGAGGATGGCGCGCTTTGAACAATTTGATTCTTCCGCTGCCGTTCATTTCCGGCTTGGATGCTTTGATTTTTTTGGCGTAGCCTGCTTTTGTAAACATAAAGTCCATTTCGCTCAAAGCTTCAACATTAACCAGAAGTGCTTCAGACTCTTCGGCCACTTTAAGTGACAAATCCGTTAAAATCCGGTCAATTTCTATTTTTTCTTTCATCCGTGACTGCTGAAGCGTGTTGTTCAAATCAACAATGACCTGAGGCTCAATGAAAAGCGTAGCTCCTGATGATGACTGGTCATGGACAATGCCGCCGTATGCGGAGCGGTATTCCTGCTTAACGGGAATGACATACCGTTCGTTCCGGATTGTAATGATGGCATCAGAAAGCATCTTTTGGGCAGATGACGACCTGATCATCGATTCTAGTTTCTCTCTTATCCGTGATTCAGTTGTTCTAAGGGACGTTCGGATCGACCGCAGTGTGTCGCTTGCCCCGTCAAGCACCTCTCCGTTATCTCCAATGCAGTGCGAAATTTCCTGCTCAAGTTCCTGCAGAGGTTGTATTTGGGCTGCAAACCCGTCAAGGTGAGGCAGTTCAATCCCGCCTTCAATCATATCCTCAATAAACCGCTTCATCTGTTTCCCGGCATAGAGGGTCCCTGAAATCTCTGTCAGTTCATAGGGATTCAGCATGCCGCCGATTTGAGCGCGCTTGATGCTGCTGCGGATATCGGTCAGCCCGCCAAGCGGAACATTGCCTTTAAGTCTCAGCACTTTAGCTGCTTCATCGGTTTGCTCCTGCCATGTTTTCACTTCTTCAACATTTGTTGAAGGAACCAGCTTGTCTGCTTTTTCTTTCGCCAAAGATGACGACGCATGCTTCACAAGCTGTTCTTTTACTTTATGAAATTCCAATACGTTCAACACTCGCTGCTGCACGTTATACAGCCTCCTTGCTGTCTTTTAGACCCATTAGACCGCGTTTATCTGCTGTCTTCTTTTTTCAAAAAGGATTGCAGCTTGTCCAGGTCCCATGTATTTATCACATTTTCAGCTTTCACCCAGCCTTTAATGGCCGTTGAAACGCCTGTTTTCATATCTTCAAGCATGTCCAGGTTATGGGCGTCCGTATTGATGGCAACCTTGACTCCTGCCTCATGCGCTTTTCTGATGTGTTCTGCACTCAGATCCAGCCTGTTTGGGTTGGCATTCAGCTCAAGAACCGTATCTGTCTCTTTTGCAAGCTGAATCAGCATCTCAACATCAGGTTCATATCCGCTGCGTCTGCCGATCAGTCTCCCCGTAGGGTGTGCAATCATATGGACACGGTGGTGGTCCAGCGCCGTTTTCAGCCGTTTCATAATCACATCCTGAGGCTGGGAAAAACTTGAATGGATGGAAGCAATCACAAAATCCATGCCATCCAGCACATCGTCGCTGTAATCAAGCGTTCCGTCCGGCAGAATATCCATCTCTACACCTGCAAGAATCTTAAAATCATCGTACTGCTCATTCAGCTTATCAATTTCCTCCCGCTGTGCTTTTAACCGTTCGGGAGTCAGGCCGTTTGCAACCTTCAAATACTGAGAATGATCCGTAATGGCCATATAGTGATAGCCCCGGAGCCTGCACGCTTCCGCCATTTCACTGATGGTAAACGCACCATCGCTCCATGTGGAGTGCATATGGAGATCTCCTTTTATATCCTGGAGTGAAATCAGTTTTGTATCTTTGCGGTATTTTTCAACCTCTGTTCCGTCCTCCCTGATCTCGGGCGGAAAGTGAGGCAAATCAAAATGTGCATAAAACTCTTCTTCCGTTGAAAACGTCTTGATTTCGCCTGTTTCGGTATTTTCAACTCCGTACTCGCTGATCTTTTCTCCGCGCTCTTTTGCAAGCTGGCGCATTTTCACATTGTGATCTTTTGATCCCGTGAAATGATGCAGCGTTGAGGCAAATTCCTTTAATGTAACTAAACGGAAATCGACGCCAATTTCATATTCATATAAAAGCTCGACAGATACCTTCGTATCTCCGCTTGCAATGACGGAAGAAATGTTCGGCATCTTAAGAAGCTGCTCTCTGACAAACTGCGGATGATCTGTCGCGATGATAAAGTCCAGATCTTTTACTGTTTCTCTCATGCGCCTTAAGCTTCCGGCCCTGCTGTATTTCAGAATTTCCCCGCACGACTCAAGATATGTCTCAATTTCATCTGCGATCGGCAGGACAAAAGAAAGCGGAAGCCTTTCAGGGCGTGTGCCCATTTCCTTGATGGCCTCAAGGATTTTTTCTTCCGTTTTCTTGCCGAAGCCTGCCAGCGCCTGCACTTTTTCTTCTTCACATGCCTGTTTAAGAGATTCAGCATCCGTAACGCCGAGCTCCTTATACAGCTTCGCTATTTTCTTTCCGCCGAGTCCCGGCAGCTTTAACAGCGGGATAAGCCCTTGAGGCACCTCTTCCTGCAGCTGCTTCAGCGTTTCTGATTCTCCGGCTTCCATATATTCTTTAATGACAGCAGCCGTCCCTTTTCCGATGCCTGCAATCTTTGTAAAATCATCAATCGCAGTAAGACTGCGGTCATCTGTTTCCAGAGCGTTTGCCGCTTTTCTGAAAGCTGCGGTTTTAAACGGATTTTCTCCTTTAAGCTCCATATGAACGGCAATAAGCTCAAGCAGTTTAATGACATCTTTTTTATGTATAGTCAACGTTTTTCACCTCATGTACGTGATCAAATCATCTAGTTAGAATGATACAAATAATTGAAGCAAATGTACAATCGTCTACTTGCGCCAAAAAAACTTCTCCTGATTGGAGGAGAAGTTATTTTGGTGCATATTGGATCCACAGTTCCTGAACTTTATCTGAAAAATACGGTGTATGGTGGACAATCACTTTGGCAATTCCCGAATCCCCCATCGCCGACTGTACTTCAGGGATGGGCAGAAGACCTCCGATAAAAAGGAGAATGAATAAAATCAAATAGACTTCTAGAAAACCAAGAATGGCACCGGCCCATTTATTCAGCTGCTTTAATACAGGAAGGTATGTAACAAAATCAAGCATAGATCCGACAATCTGAAGCACGATCTTTGTTCCGATGAACAAGATGACAAATGCAACAGCGCGGTAGTAAGCATTCTCAAGGTTTCCGCCTGTAAAGAACGAAATGCTGGAGCTGCTTTCCCCAAAGCTCGGGTATGGCACCCACAGCTCAAGCTTCGGCGCCAGAACCCCGAAGTATTTATAAGCTACAATGTAGGCGATAATGAATCCTGCAAGGTGAATGAACTGAAGGATGAATCCCCGTTTCAGTCCGACGAGCAGACCCATGATCAAAATAATTAAAAGGGCAATATCAAGCATTAACTGCGTCAATCCTTTTCTGTAATTTGTCTCTCTAGTCTTTCAAATTCATCTCTTAATTTCAGGTAGTCATGAACAACATTGACCGCCGTCAGAACGGCAAGTTTATTTATATCAAGATTAGGACTTTTACTGCTGATTTCCCGCATTTTATCATCAACAATAGAAGCCACCAGACGCACATGACTTGTGCTTTCTGTGCCTACTATTGAAAATTGCTGTCCATATATATCAACTGTCGTTTTCTTTTTTGAGTGGTTATCCAACGAAAAATCCTCCATTCTTGAGAATCCTAATCTTTATCATAACATGATATTTAGTATAATGGAAAGATAATGCCAATCAATCCCCTACCCAATAATACTATAGAAGAGGTGTCTTCTCTTGTCCAATGCCGTTATAAAAATTGATCAGCAGACCATGCTGAAAATGAAAACCTATTATTCTTCCGGACTCGGATCAAAGCTTCCACCGGGTGCCGTTTTTACTGCAAAAGCAAACGGCTGCTCCATCACCGCCTACAAATCAGGGAAAGTTCTTTTCCAGGGAAATCTTGCAGCAGAAGAGGCTTCCAAATGGTCCGAACCCGAGAAAAAGGCTACTAAGAAACCTTCGCAGCAAAAGACCATTTTCAGTCCGCCGCCAAACATTTCATCTCTTTCGATCATCGGATCAGATGAAGTCGGCACGGGTGACTTTTTCGGCCCTATTACGGTCGTTGCCGCCTATGTAAAAAAGGAGCAGATTCCGCTCCTTCAAGAGCTTGGAGTAAAGGATTCAAAACACTTGAATGACACTCAGATCATTGCGATTGCGAAGGACCTTCTTAAAGTCATTCCATACTCCCTGCTGATCCTGCACAATGAAAAATACAACCAGCTCCAAAGCACGGGAATGTCCCAGGGGAAAATGAAAGCCATTTTGCATAACCAGGCGATAAACAAACTCTATGACAAGATTGCACCAGAAGAACCTGAAGGCATATTAATTGATCAATTTGCAGAGCCTTCTCTGTATTTCAAGCACTTATCTGGAAAATCCTTCAAAAGAGAAAAAACATTTTTCAGCACAAAAGCAGAAGGGATCCACCTGGCTGTTGCCGCCGCCTCGATTCTTGCGCGCTATGCCTTTTTAAAGGAAATGGACCGCCTGTCAGAAAAAGCAGGAGTTACACT
This sequence comes from Metabacillus sp. cB07, assembly GCF_016839225.1. Lineage (NCBI taxonomy): Bacteria > Bacillati > Bacillota > Bacilli > Caryophanales > Bacillaceae > Metabacillus > Metabacillus sp. cB07. The sequence continues at coordinate 3,057,383 of NZ_CP069296.1, forward strand.
TCCAAAAGGAGCAGGAGCTAAAGTAGACGAGGCTGCCGCCGCCATCATCCTGAAAAAAGGCAGCCCGGCACTGAAAGAACTGACGAAGTTTCATTTTGCAAACACCGAAAAAGCTGAAAAAATCGCCGCAAAGAAAAGAAGAAGATAAAAAAGAGCAGCCGGACCTTGATGGTCAGCTGCTCTTTTCCTGTTCTTGCTGCGATTAGCCTCTCAGCACGGCGGCAAATTTTTCCTCGACCGTACGGAGAACTTTTTCATGCGCCTTTGTTACTTCTTCGTCTGTCAGTGTTCGCTCAGGATCAAAGTAGCGAAGAGAGAAGGCCAGTGATTTTTTATTTTCATCAAGCTTATCGCCTTCGTATAAATCAAAAATGGAAACGTCCTTCAGCAGCTTTCCTCCAGCCTCTGAAATAGCGCTCTGCAGATCGCCCGCTACAACGTCTTTATCAACAACGAGGGCAATGTCTCTCGTCATAGACGGAAAGCGCGGAATAACAGAGAATGTTAATGGTTCTGCTTCTGTTTGAAGAAGCTCCTGAAGAGCAAGTTCAAACACGTACGTCTCAGTCAGATCCATTTGCTTTTGAAGCTTCGGATGCACCTGTCCGATAAATCCTGCAGAAACGCCGTTCAAAAGAATTTCTGCTGTACGTCCAGGATGAAGACCGTCGCGTTTTGTCTGCTGGTAAGTGATGTGTTCTTTTAAGCCTAAACGATCGAACAGGCCGTCAAGAATTCCCTTTACAACATAGAAATCGACCTGTTTCTTCTCAGCCTGCCACTGATTCAGGTGCCAGAGTCCAGTTACAGCACCGCTTAATCGTTCTTTTTCCAGAGGCTGTTCACCTGGTCCGTTTGAAATGAACACAGAGCTCATTTCATAAAGAGCAGCCTGGTCATTTTGACGGGCAAGATTGTATTTCAGCGTCTCAAGCAAGTGAGGAATTAAGCTGAGGCGAAGAACACTGCGCTCTTCACTCATCGGCATGGACAGGCGTGTCAGATCAGAAGGCTGAAGTGCAAACTGAGAAGCTTTGTCTTCACTCGTCAGTGAGTATGTGATTGCCTGATGCAAGCCGGCTCCTTCTAAGAAGCGGCGGGCCATACGGCGTTTTTGCTGATAATCGGTCAATTTGCCTGGTGCTGATGCGCTGACAGGGAAAGTAGACGGAATGTTGTCGTAGCCGTACAGTCTTGCAACTTCTTCAATCAAATCTTCTTCTATTGTAATATCTCCGCGTCTTGTAGGAACTGTAACCGTGAAGGCACCGTTATCCTCCTGCACTTCAAACCCAAGGCGTGTAAAGATGGACTGCATTTCATTCCCTGAAATATTCATGCCGAGCACACGGTTAATTTTATCGATGTGAACGGTCACGACTGCAGGTTCAGCTTCAAGATAATTCACTTCAGCCGATCCTGAAAGCACCTCTCCACCCGCAAGCTCTGCCATCAGCTGGGCAGCGCGTTCAGCCGCAGCACGGACTCGGTTTGGATCGACGCCTTTTTCAAAGCGCGCACTTGCTTCACTTCTTAGGCCGTGATCTTTAGACGATTTTCTTACAGTCTGGCCGTTAAAATACGCGGACTCAAGAAGAACAGTCGTTGTATCAGAATGAACTTCTGAATTCTCCCCGCCCATCACACCTGCGAGTGCAATCGGCTCCGTTCCGTTTGTAATGACTAGGTGCTCCGGAGTAAGAGTGCGTTTTTGTCCATCCAGTGTTACGATTTCTTCGCCGTTTTTTGCCATGCGGACAAGGATTTCTTTTGAGCCTAAACGGTCATAGTCAAAAGCATGAAGCGGCTGACCGTATTCGAGCAGTACGTAGTTCGTAATATCCACCACATTGTTGTGCGGACGGATACCTGCAGCCATCAATCTTGTCTGCAGCCATAGCGGAGACGGAGCGACCTTTACATTCCGAACCACTTTCGCTACATACAGCGGATTTTCTTCTTTTGCTTCAACAGCGACAGAAATGCTCTCAGATGCCTTCTCTGAACCTTCATCGTGCGTCAGGTCAGGGTACGTTACGCTTCTGCCCAAAATAGCCGCTACTTCATGCGCAACTCCAAGCATGCTCAGGCAGTCTGAGCGGTTTGGGGTAAGACCAAGCTCAAGAATCTGGTCATCACGCCCAAGTTCTGCAAGAGCATCTTTTCCAGGCTCAGCATTATTTGGAAAGACAAAGATGCCTTCAGCGTATTCTTTTGCCACCGTCTTTGATTCAAAGCCCAGTTCCTGAAGAGAACAGATCATTCCGTTTGACTCTTCGCCGCGAAGCTTTGCCTTTTTGATTTTAAAATTACCAGGAAGCACCGCGCCTACTGTTGCCACAGCTACTTTTTGTCCTTTATCGACATTTGCAGCACCGCAAATAATTTGAACAGGGTTCTCGCCGCCTGTATCGACCAGACATTTGTTGAGCTTATCTGCATTCGGGTGCTGCTCTTTTTCAAGCACATGCCCGACGACTACACCGCTCATCCCTTCGTTTAAAACCTCTACACCCTCTACTTCAATCCCGCTTCGGGTGATTTTTTCTGCCAGTTCTTCTGCCGGGATTCCGCTGAGATCCACGTAATCCTGCAGCCATTTATAGGAAACAAACATTTGGAACCCTCCTTTTATGCTCTTTTAAATTGTTTAAGGAAACGCATGTCGTTCGTGTAAAAATGACGGATGTCATCAATGCCGTATTTCAGCATGGCAATTCGCTCCGGTCCCATGCCAAAAGCAAACCCGCTGTATTTCTTCGAATCAAACCCGGCCATCTCAAGAACATTCGGATGAACCATTCCTGCACCTAGAATTTCAATCCATCCCGTTCTTTTGCAAACACTGCAGCCATTGCCGCCGCAAACGAAGCATGAAACATCGACTTCAACTGAAGGCTCAGTAAACGGGAAAAAGCTTGGGCGCAGACGGATTTCGCGCTCTTCGCCGAACATCTTTTTAGCAAAAACTTCAAGTGTTCCTTTCAAATCGCTCATGCTGATGTTCTCGTCAATGACAAGTCCTTCAATTTGCGTGAACTGGTGTGAGTGTGTCGCATCATCATTATCACGGCGGTATACTTTGCCTGGACAAATGATTTTGACCGGTCCCTGCCCTTTAAATTTCTGCATCGTTCTTGCCTGGACAGGTGATGTGTGAGTCCGAAGCAGCGTTTCTTCCGTTATGTAGAAAGAATCCTGCATATCACGTGCCGGATGTCCTTTTGGAAGATTCAGCGCTTCAAAGTTGAAATAATCTGTCTCTACCTCAGGGCCTTCTTCAACGGAATAGCCCATGTTAAGGAAAAGGTCTTCGATTTCCTCAATGACAGACGTGATCGGATGATGATTCCCTGTGCGCACAGGTCGCCCTGGAAGTGTCACATCAATTGTTTCAGCTGCCAGCTTCTCTTCAACTGCCGCTTCCTCAAGTCCTTCTTGTTTAGCTGAAATGCTTGTGGCAATGCTCTCGCGCACCTCGTTGGCCAAAGCTCCCATCAGCGGGCGCTCTTCTGCAGAAAGTTTGCCCATTCCGCGAAGAACTTCTGTGATTGGCCCTTTTTTACCTAGATATGATACACGGATCTCATTCAGGCTCTTTAAATCATTTGCTGCCTGAATTTTTTCAAGCGCTTCAAGCTGAAGCTGTTTTAATTGCTCCTGCATCGTTTATTCCTCCTTTTATTTCAGATGATTCCTGATTTTTTTGAACAAAATAAAAAACCCGTCCAAAAAGGGACGAGTTGACAGTCGCGGTACCACCCTTGTTAACAGCAAAAAGAACCTGCTGTTCACTTCGTTCATAAATAACGGATAGGATCCGGAGCACCTTTACACCCTGGATTTCTCCGGATGGTCCTGGTGTCAGCTAAAGAGGTGAATTCATCTGCTGCTGTCAAAAAAATGCTCACAGTCACCGGCATTTTCTCCCTGATTGACGCTTTCGCAGACTACTCTTCTCTGTCAACGCTTTTTCATGGTATGTAACTGTCTTTTATTATAATGAATTCATGTTGGCGATGCAACCACGCTTTTGTCTATTTCACAAGGTGATACATCAGGATTCCTGCAGCAACTCCAGCGTTTAAGGATTCAGCTTTCCCAAGGATCGGGATGTACAGATTCTGGTCGGTAAGGGACAGCCATTCCTCCCTTACCCCGCTGCCTTCATTGCCGATAAGCAAGGCAAAGTGTCCGGAGGTTTCTGCTTTTCTGTAATCGGATCCGTTCTGCAGGGAGGTTCCGTAAATGGCCACTTCATTCTGCTTCAGTTCTGAAATGGCTTCATCCATTTTTTTCCTTACAACCGGTATGTGGAAAATGGAGCCCTGTGAGGAACGCACGACTTTTGAATTATATGGATCAACTGTCCCATCCCCGAGAATGACGCCGTCAAGACCTGCTGCATCGGCTGTCCGGATTATGGTTCCAAGGTTCCCCGGATCCTGAAGCGCATCAATCAGTATGACTTTTTTCCATGTGCTTATGCTTCCGCTGTCCTTCTGGATGCATACGGCTGCAGCACCTTGAGGGGTTTCTGTCTCGGAAATGGCTTTCATGATTTCTTTTGTTACGTAGATGATGGAGAGATCATCGACGTCCCAGCCTTTTGGAATAACTGTGTCTTCTGAGAGGATCAGCTCTTTTATATTTGATTTATTTTTAATGGCTTCTTCTACAAGATGCATGCCTTCAATTAAAAAGGTGCCTGATGCATCACGTTCTTTTTTTGTGTGAAGTTTGCGCCATTGTTTGACTTTTTGATTTTGTATGGATTCGATTCGCTTCAATTGTCCTGCTCCTTTTAGTGTTGGGTTTTCCTGCCCATCTTTTTTCTTTTGTTAATATCACAAGCTATAGAAGAATTTGGTTCTGAACTTATACCCGTTCCTTTCCGCTCCAGAAACTTGCTTTCCGCGGGGAGGGATGGGAGCCTCCTCGGCCAGCCTGCGGGGTCTCCCATTCCCTCTTCATCCCGCAGGAGTCAAGTTTCTTCCGCTGCAATCCACTGGAGTTTAGGCATATCTTATGAAACGGCCATATTCGCTGAAAGCTTTTTTATTATTTTAACGGAAGATACATAAAATAAGCAAAGTGACGCACGATAAACAGAGATCAACTATTTTAAAAATGGAGTGAGTCATATGGATTTAAATTTACGAAATGCCATTATCTCAAATGTTTCGGGTAATGACCAGGGGCAGCTTGAGGATACGATTGTCGATGCGATCCAAAACGGTGAAGAAAAGATGCTTCCGGGACTTGGCGTTCTGTTTGAAGTGATCTGGCAGAATTCAAGTGAAGATGAAAAGAATGAAATGCTTACGATTCTTGAAGAAGGCTTGAAAAAGAAATAAATGCCGGGCGGCTGCCCGGCATTTTTTTATGGGATCTTGCGCTTTTCTTAGTCGAATGTAATAGCTTTTACAGTTTCGTCATCTAAACGCTTAATAACTTCTGTAATCAGCTTAACCGCATTTTCATAATCGTCGCGGTGAAGCATGGCTGCATGGGAATGGATGTATCTTGTTGCAATGGTGATGGAAAGTGCAGGCACACCGTTTGCTGTCATATGGATTGCACCTGAGTCTGTTCCTCCGCCTGCAATTGCATCGAACTGATATGGAATATTCATTTCATCAGCAACGCCTGTAACGAAGTCGCGAAGTCCTTTATGGGAAACCATTGATGCATCATAAAGAATAATCTGCGGCCCTTCTCCCATTTTGCTTGAAGCTTCTTTGTCAGAGATTCCAGGAGTATCGCCGGCAATCCCGACATCCACTCCAAATCCGATATCCGGCTGGATGGCATGAGCAGAAGTGCGCGCTCCGCGGAGCCCTACTTCTTCCTGAATCGTTCCTACACCGTAGACAACGTTTGGATGATCAGCATCTTTCAGGCCTTTCAGGACGTCAATGGCAATGGCACAGCCGATGCGGTTATCCCATGCCTTGGCAAGAAGCATCTTCTCATTGTTCATCACGGTAAATTCAAAATAAGGAACAGCCTGGTCTCCCGGACGAACGCCGAATTCCATTGCTTCCTCACGGCTTGAAGCGCCTATATCAATAAACATATCTTTAATATCCACCGGTTTTTTTCTAGCTTCCGGAGGCAGGATATGCGGCGGCTTAGAGCCGATTACACCTGTTACATCCCCTTTATTCGTCACGATGGTTACTCGCTGGGCAAGCATCACCTGTGACCACCATCCGCCTACTGTCTGGAAGCGGAGAAACCCTTTATCGTCAATTTGCGTGATCATAAAGCCGACTTCATCAAGGTGGCCCGCTACCATAATCTTCGGTCCGCCTTCTTTGCCGGTCTTTTTAGCAATCAGACTTCCAAGTCCGTCTGTTGTTACCTCATCGGCATAGGCTGATATGTAGTTTTTCATAACCTCTCTCGGTTCGCGTTCATTTCCGGGAATTCCCTTTGCGTCTGTCAGATCCTTCAGCATCTGAAGTGTTTCGTCTAATTTTGTCATCCCTTTACCCCTCTCGTTTATTATCTACTATTATACTAAACGCTGGAAAGTAATACAAAATGTTAATAACCCTGTTTCTGGCGGTCATGGTTCACTTCATTCTTTTTCATATAGGCATCTTCAATCTGGGCTCCCGAAAATCCAAGGACCTGTCCAAGGTGCATATACTTGCTGAACAGCCGGATAAATTGTTCATCCTCATGGTTCTTTTCAAACTCGGCAATTGCGTTAAAAACATCGGCAAAATGAGCAGTCAGTGTCTTTTCTTCCGCATTCTGCTGCATCTCGATTCCGCTTGTTTTTCCAATCTCGATTCCAAGGGACAAAATAAAATGGACGCCGTCCACGTACTCTTCAAGAATGACATCTGTTTCCGCCGGCGGTTTCAGGCTCCAGAATTTAAAGCATCTCGTCTCATTCGCCAGTTCACCCACTTCCACATACAGGGCAAGAATCTTTTTGTGAATAAGGGATTCCTTCTCAAGGCCGTGCTGTTTTTCTATTTTCATGTCAAGGGTATGCTGCATCTCAAACAGTTTTGTTAAATTCACGATTTCACTCTCCTCTACGAGCCCATTTTATCACTGCAGGAACCATGCTTCAAAAATTTTTCATGAAATATGAAACCTTAAGGCGTGTTTATACGTATTGTAACAAAATATGTCTTGGAGGCATTGCTATGATTGTTATTTTTCTACGGCTGCTCCTGCTCGCACTCGTTGTTTTTATCCTTTATTCTTTAGCAAAATACGTGCTGAATCCTAAACGCAAGCTTGAGCTTGCACAAGAACAGAATCAGTTTTATCTGCTCGATGACCCGGGCAATGTCCGAAAGAATTTTCTGCTTACCTACAAAGGCGTCCGTTTTGAAGGCGAGAAATATCTCGGCACGACCGATCAGGCGTTTGAAGTTGTCTCCATTTTCATCTGGACCGACACACCGAGCAAGCTTCAGGGACTTTCTTTATCAGACTTTACCTTTATCACAGACAAAGTAAAAGAAAACTATCCGCATGCAGCCATTGACTGGAAGAGTCCGGTCAGAGAATTTCTCTCAAAAGCACAAAAGCCGTGACCTTGTCGATCACGGCTTTTTGCTATTTCAGAAAAAATTCGTTCCATTTAATAATGCTTCTTCGTTCTCTGAGCAAGTAGACAAATACGACAAGCGTGCAGAGGATCAGAACGGTCGCAATGAGCGACAGTCTGCCAAAGTAAGTGCCAAACGAAGTAAAACAGAAGGCCGCAGGAATATGAGTCCAGAAGGAAAGCTTTGCATATTCTTTAAACGAGCCTGATCTGTCCAGAATGCAGAGGGATAAGAGCGAAAAATTCACGAACGGAATCATCCGAAGCACGGTAATCTGCCCAACCGAAAGACGCGTATAATTTCCCATCCATTTTTTCTTAAGCCCTGAAAAACGGTCTAAGAAGGAAGGAAACTGTTTCGACAGCGTATAAAAGGTGATGCTCGCAACAGTCAGCCCGATAATGGAATAAAACGTGCCGAATTCTGTTCCGAAAAGAATGCCCCCGACAATGCAAATGGCCACAACGGGTATGAACAAAAACTGCCTCAAAATGTGCATGCCGATAAAAAACACAGGTGCCAGAAATCCCGCAGACTGGACGGTATTGACCACAGCCGAAGTAGCAAGATCGATTGTTCCCACCTCTTTCATGCAGTCCCTGATGATGCTGTGTGAGAATCGTTCCCTAAAGTGTATCGGCTGGGAGGCTGTCTTATGACAGTTTATAAAGAAAATAGACAAACAATATGAGATGGACAACCATAAGTGCCGGAAGGCCTGCCGCAAATGTTCGGTGCTTCGTTTTGTGGCGGTACGTATTCATCCCTATAGTAAGTCCCGCTGCACCCCCGATAAAGGCGACAAGCCAAAGAGTGTTCTCCTTGATTCTCCACTCGCCCCGTTTCGCTTTTTTCTTATCCGCTCCCATTATGTAAAAGCCGTATACATTCAAGATCAAGTAGTATGCAATCACGAGTGCCATATCATTCAACTCCATAATAAATGATAAAAAGACCATTCTCATACGGTGAGAATGGTCTTGTGGTATTAGCTGTTAAGTTTAGCTTTAGCAGCGTCTGCAAGTTGAGCGAAAGCTTTTGCATCAGTAACTGCAAGCTCAGAAAGCATTTTGCGGTTTACTTCGATGCCTGCAAGCTTCAAGCCATGCATTAAACGGCTGTAAGAAAGACCGTTCAAGCGTGCAGCAGCATTAATACGAGTGATCCAAAGCTGACGGAAGTCGCGCTTTTTCTGACGGCGATCACGGTAAGCATACATTAATGATTTCATTACTTGCTGGTTAGCAACTTTGTATAATGTATGTTTTGAACCGAAATAACCTTTAGCTAATTTAAGAACTTTTTTACGTCTTTGACGTGAGACAGTACCGCCTTTTACTCTTGGCATGTCAATTCCCTCCTATGTGAAAACGAATTATTTAATGTTATCTAATAAATGACGGATGCGTTTGAAGTCGCCTTTGCTTACTAGCGTGCCTTTGCGAAGCTTGCGTTTTGCTTTCGTTGATTTGTTAGCAAATAAATGGCTAGTGTAAGCGTGTGAACGTTTTAATTTACCTGATCCAGTCTTTTTGAAACGCTTTGCAGCGCCGCGATGAGTTTTCATTTTTGGCATAAGGTATTCCTCCTCGTATCTTTACTTTTCAGCTTTTGGTGCAAGCACCAGGAACATACTGCGTCCATCCATTTTCGGATGAGACTCAATTGTACTTAAATCTTCACAAGCTTTAGAAAAACGGTCCAGAACACGCTGGCCAATTTCTTTATGAGTGATTGCACGTCCTTTAAAGCGGATGGAAGCTTTCACTTTATCTCCTTTTTCAAGGAACTTGCGTGCATTTTTAAGTTTTGTGTTAAAATCATGCTCATCAATCGTCGGGCTGAAGCGAACCTCTTTCATGCTGATGATCTTTTGATTTTTACGTGCTTCTTTGTCTTTCTTCTGCTGCTCAAAACGGAATTTTCCGTAGTCCATAATGCGACATACAGGAGGCTTCGCGTTTGCGGCAACTAACACTAAGTCAAGATTCGCTCTGGCAGCAATCTCAAGCGCCTCTTGGCGTGTTTTGATTCCAAGCTGGTCGCCGTTTGCACCAATCAGACGAACCTCACGAGCGCGGATTCCATCGTTTACCATCATGTCTTTGCTAATAATTAGCCACCTCCAAGGATTTTTAACTGAACAGACTCTGCTCGCACTTTTTTCAAATAAAAAAGTGCGGGCGCATAAAACACCCACACTACGATTTAGTATACTAAGTATAAAATGGTCGTAAACCTGCAGACTGCGCAATGCGTCAATCAGGTGAGAAGCGGGTGCTTCTGCTTGCTAGACAAACGTTCTATTCAATTACCATGCAAATTATATCACGGAAAAAATTCCTGTGTCAAGTCATGCTGGCTTTTATTGCAACAAAAAGAATTGTATCAAACATCTTCCGCATGTGCAATACTTTTTTACAAGATTTATCTTTTAACTTCTTTCACAATGCCCTCAATAAATGCATCCAGGCTGATTGTTTCAGATTTCTGCTCGCCGTATTTACGGACATTCACAGCTGATTCGGCTGCTTCATTATCGCCCACTACAAGCATATAAGGTGTTTTCTGAATCTGTGCCTCGCGGATTTTATATCCGATTTTCTCATCGCGTGCATCAAGCTCGACGCGGAGTCCTTCAGCCTGCAGCTTCTCCTGAACGCTTTTCGCGTAATCAAGATGAACAGAAGGCGAAACCGGGATCACCTGAACCTGAGTCGGAGCAAGCCAAGTCGGGAACGCCCCTTTGTACTCTTCAATCAGGAAGGCCACAAAACGTTCCATCGTTGAGACAACCCCGCGGTGAATAACAACCGGACGGTGCTGTTTGCCGTCTTCGCCGACATAATTCAGATCAAAGCGTTCAGGCAATAAGAAGTCAAGCTGCACAGTAGAAAGCGTTTCGTCTTTTCCAAGTGCTGTGCGGACCTGAACATCAAGCTTAGGACCATAGAACGCCGCTTCCCCTTCTGCTTCAAAATAGTCATGGCCAAGCTCATCCATAGCAGATTTAAGCATACTCTGTGCTTTTTCCCACATCGCATCATCGTCAAAGTATTTCTCTTTGTCTTCCGGATCGCGGTAGGAAAGACGGAAGGAATAGTCATTGATGCCAAAGTCTTTATAAACTTCTTCAACAAGCTTTACAACCCGGATAAATTCATCCTTGATTTGGTCAGGGCGGACAAAGATATGGGCGTCATTCAGTGTCATCGCGCGGACACGCTGCAGGCCTGTAAGAGCTCCTGACATCTCATAGCGGTGCATCGTTCCAAGCTCCGCCACGCGAATCGGAAGTTCGCGGTAGCTGTGAATATCGTGCTTGTACACCATCATGTGATGCGGGCAGTTCATCGGACGAAGAACAAGTTCCTCATTGTCCATGGACATAGCAGGGAACATGTCATCCTGATAATGATCCCAGTGTCCGGATGTTTTGTACAGCTCGACACTGCCAAGCACAGGTGTATACACATGCTGGTAGCCCAGACGTTCTTCTTTATCCACAATGTAGCGTTCTACGATGCGGCGGATTGTCGCGCCTTTTGGAAGCCAGATCGGAAGACCCTGTCCTACTTTTTGAGACGTTGTAAACAGGCTCAGTTCTTTTCCAAGCTTGCGGTGATCGCGCTCTTTCGCTTCTTCAAGCAGGCGCAGATGCTCATCAAGGTCTGCTTTTTTAATGAAAGCCGTACCGTAAATGCGCTGCAGCATTTTATTGTTGCTGTCCCCGCGCCAGTATGCGCCGGCTACACTCAAGAGCTTAAATTCTTTCAGCTTTCCTGTTGAAGGAACATGCACTCCGCGGCAGAGGTCAAAGAAATCGCCCTGTTCATAGATGGTCACTTTTTCCCCTTCAGGAATGGCATCAAGCAGTTCAAGCTTTAAGTGATCGCCGATTTCTTCATACAGAGCCTTTGCTTCTTCGCGTGTTACTTCTTTGCGCACAACCTCTATGTTTTCATTGATGATCTTCTTCATTTCTTTTTCAATCGCCGGCAGATCCTCAGCTGAGATGGATTCTTCCATATCGATGTCATAGTAGAACCCGTTTTCAATAACAGGACCGATTCCAAGCTTTACATCTCCATATAATCGCTTAATTGCCTGGGCCAGTACGTGGGCAGAGCTGTGGCGGATGATTCCCAGAGCATCCGGGCTGTCGAGTGTGACAATTTCAATGCTCCCGTCCTGCTCGATCGGTGTTTTCAAATCAATCAGTTCACCGTTCAGTTTACCGGCAATGGATTTTTTTCTAAGACCCGGGCTGATGGAGGTTGCAATATCTTCAGTTGAGGTGCCTGCCTGATATTCCTTTACAGCTCCGTCCGGAAAAGTAATGTTTACAATTGACATCCTGTCGTCACTCCTTGCATGTTTTCTTAAAAAATAAAAAACTCGTCCCTTAAAATAAGGGACGAGTGATTATTCGCCGTGGTTCCACCCTTGTTTCCATTCACAATACGCACAGTGAATGGCTCAAAAAAGATCTGTAACGGGATTTCCCGTCAGCACTTACTGGGGACCCGAGTCCTTTTCAAAGCTGAAGTTCAGAGGCGGTAAGCAGGTTATTCGTACTGGGAAGCTTTCAGCCGTGTCTTCCCTCTCTTTGAGCCGTGATAACTCACCCGTGTCCTCATCAAAACATTTCTTCTATTCATAACGTATTATAAAAGCATTCCGGGAGGAAATCAAGCCGATTCCGCTTTTTCCCTTTCGGAAGCTGAATTTTAAACGCCTGCCATCTTTCTTGGATAAATGCTGACTCGTTCAAGAAAGATATTCTGGATCGTCTGCACCATTCCATAATCAGGTGAATCTGTATACAGGTGGATCCTCCCTGGGGCTATGGAGACAAGTGGAGCCAAAAGGGAAGCATCGATATACATCGGGTGCTGATGAACGAACGTCCTGTCAATATGCCCCGCTAAATCCTCTTTGCTGATTTCTGAAAAATGTTCATTATAAACGGTCAGGTCCTGTTCATGAACAATATGAATGACCTCTGCCTTCGTTTCCCTGTTCATGGCATACTCTCTTAAACTATGAATAAACGTCTGATATTCCTGTTCAAGCTTATACTCTTCAATCGCAAGCTCAATATATTTATATAAACGCTCCACATAGCTGTGGAGACGGAATTTTATAAAAGATGAAAGAGCAAATGCTAGATCAGGCTTAATAAAGTCATTCAACGCTTCATAAATCGGCGTTTCTCTCACGGGGAGCTGTTTTGCGCCGGGAATTTCCGTCCGTTCACCTTCAATGATCGCCTCTGCAATATGTATGATTTGCTGTTGCTCTTCAGGCTCATGAAAATAAAAGCGGTCCCTGATGATCGAAAGCATAAGACGTGATTCATTGTATTTAAGAATATAAGACGCAAGCGCCGGAATAAAAAGCGTTCTTGCCGCCGCATCAAAATCACTTGCCGAAACCCCGACTCCGTTTCCGTCAATTATGCACAATTCAACGTTCCGCCGATTCTGCTTAAGGACAAGCATTGTATAAAATCTTTCTGCTTCATCCGGAGAATTAAAAAATACTTTGATCAAGGTTGTCCCCCCTTTTAGCCAATACCTGATTCCATGTATATGGCCAGAGAAGAACAATTAGAATCACAAACCTAAAAAAAGCAGCACGCCGCAGAATTTGCGGTATACTGCTTTTTCTATCTTTCGCGCCAGTTGCGGCCTTTCAGTTCGAACGGTTCTGCCAGATACTTGATTCTCTCCATAATTCTCGCTGATTTTACAGGCTCTTCTTCGCCCCGCTGTGTAACGCTTAAATGCGACTGAAGATCTTTCATGCTGAAATTGGAGGTGAAAAACGTTGGAAGGTTTTCAAGCATGCGGTATTGGAGAATTGACCCGAGAATATCATCGCGCACCCAGCTTGACATCGCCTCGGCGCCAATGTCATCAAGCATAAGCACCTTTACCTTTTTAACCGCCTCAACCTTCTCTTCCAGCGAATGATCATGCATGGAGCTTTTTAATTCTCTGAAAAATTCCGGCACATACACTAGCATGGAAGGAATCTTTTTCTTTGCCAGTTCGTTTGCAATCGCTCCGAGAATATAGGTTTTGCCGATCCCGAACGGTCCGTATAAGTACAGCCCTTTGCGGTACTTGCCCTCCTGATAGTCCCTGCTGAAGCTGAGGGCCATGTCCACAACCTTCAGCCTGCTTGCTTCCTTGAGGTCGATGTCTTCAAGGGTTGCATTCAGAACGTCCCGGGGAATAAACATGGACTTGATGAGCGACTGCTGTTTTTTCCGTTCGTCATCCGCTTCTTTCGTCGGGCAGACCTCATATTTCAGGTCAATGGTTTTTCCCTGAAGGATGAGCTTCGGATGATAGCCTTCTACTAGATTTTTGCATTCTCGGAGACTCGGGCAGTCGGCGCAGCGCTTGCTTTGTCCAATGTATTCATAGAGTTTGATCAGGCTTCTGTTGATCATTTCTTCATTCACTTCAGAACTGTTTTCATGCAGAAACTCCTGGATATCCGGATTTTGCATGATCTGAGCCTTCATGGCACCCAGCCTCTTCTGAAAATCCTCCCGGCCTGAAAGACGCCCAAGAGATTTGTTGATGGATTCCATTTTGTTCACCTCCGCCTGAGATTAATTTTGTTCCCTGTACTGTCTGAGCTTTTCTTCAAGCCGTTTCCGTTCGAGCTCTGTTGCTTCGTCATCCTGTTCTGCGGCTGGAACTGCACGTTCTTCGCTTTGCTGTAAATACTCGGGCAGGGTTTCTTTCCGGACGATTTTTCTGCCGGAAGATGTTTTCTTTGAAGCCCAGTCCTGGTACTTTCTGTGCTCCTGCTTTGCAAGGTCCATCGCATCCTTTACAGTTGACACCTGTTTCCGGGCCCAGTGGCTCGCGATTCGCTGAACATACGTCTTTGAGAGCTTCATGTCGGTTTTGAGCATGACATAGTAAATCAGGACATTCACAACGCCTGGATGAAGCTTTTGTTTAAACATGACTTCTTCAACGATCTGCAGGTCTGCAGCAGATGGCTCTATGCCGTCTGCCAGGTCCTTTAAAAACTGCTTCGGCGAGATGCTCTCAAGCTGTTTGATCAGCGATTCTTCCTGTGACAGTTCAGCTTGAACCGCAGGCTTTGACCTGAGATGGGAAGGCTGTACTTTTTCAGTAAGCGCAGGAAGCTTTTCTCCATGCTCAAACTGATACCAGTCTCTTGCAGCCTTTCTGAGTTCGTCTATTTGAATGGCTTCATTCGCATCAATGGCGTTCATCACAACATTCTTCATCTCCATGGCTCCAATGCCGTAAAGATAAGAAAGTTTCTTGATCGTTTCTTTTACTTTCGGCGTGATGGATTTCCTTGGAATAACAGCTTCTGAAAGCCCGGCGAAAAACAGATCAAAATCAAAAACAGTGTCCGTCATATGGGGAGAGCTGCCCTCCTTGGAACCAAGAAAGTCCCGGCCTTCTTCAGGCACCATCGATTCCTGCATTTCTCCTGAAGCGAAAGAGTGCATTTCTGTTGGCTGCAGGGACTGAAACACCTCATTAAACGGCTTCGTCACTTGGGTCAAGTTTTCCGGAAGGCTGCTGTCTGAAAAATAGGTTTTCAGCTGACTGTATTTTGACTTTCCGATCCGGTTATACAGATAGATGTTCAATACCCCGTCTTGAAAAAACTCATCCGGCATGATAGGCGGCATAAGCTCATAGATGTAGAGTCTGGAATCTCCTTCTTCTTTCAGATAGGTTTTAAGCAGTCCTATGCCCTCAAGCTTTATCCGTTCTTCATAGATCTCCCTCAGGTTGTTTTGCATAAGAGACATCAAGCCATGATGCGTCGTTTCTCTGCTCCAGATCCGGTCCTGTTCAAGCTCTGACCAGAGTGTCATATAGAGGGCATAGCTTTTTGCCCCAAGCAGAGGCTGATAAAGCAGCGTCAGAACTTTTCTGTCAAAATCCTGCAGCAGCCCGTTCATTTTAACGAGATATCTGTCTACTGGAAGTAACTGTTTCCAATGATTGTCCATAGCATTCCCTCGGTTTCATCGGCCGAAACTCGCAGCACGCCTGCGAAAAGGAAAAAAGAGCCCAAAACCATGTTCTGCGCGCTCTTATTTCACCTTTTTGATCAGCTCTGATAGTTCTTGAATAAATACGTTTATATCTTTAAACTGGCGGTAAACGGACGCAAACCGGACGTAAGCCACTTCATCCACACCGGCAAGTCCGTCCATAACCATTTCGCCAATGTCGTCGCTGTTCACTTCTGATATTCCCTGATTCCGGAGTTCTTTTTCAATATCCTGCACAATCTCCTCCAGTTTAGGAAGAGGAACAGGGCGCTTTTCACACGCTTTAATGAGACCCCGAAGAATTTTATCTTTGCTGAATTCTTCCCGGACCCCTTCTTTTTTGACAACGATGAGCGGAATCTCCTCTACCTTTTCAAACGTAGTGAAGCGGTACTGGCACTCTTCGCACTCACGACGTCTCCGAATGGATTTTCCTTCATCAACCGGACGGGAGTCCAGAACTCTCGTGCCATTATGATGACATGTAGGACATTTCATACAACCAGCTCCAATCAAAAAGCATCGGGATTTTTGTTACAGTCTGATCATGATGCCGAATCTTTTCTTCTATCTTTCCCAAAAGCCTGGACTTTCCTTCGCAAGCACCCGTTATCACTTTGGATAAAGTCCAGTGCCGATAAACGGAAGATCCTTATTCAGCTTATCGTATGCCTCACTGATCAGCTTTTTGCTGAATCCGAAATCTGTTCCGAGCTTTGAATCTGTTGAAACGTTAAAATCGATGGCCGTTTCGTAAGGCCGTACAGATATGACCGTGACAATCATCAGCGCTTTTTTAGGTTTTTCAAAAGCAAGACTGATTTCGCCGTGCTCCTCGGAAACGGAGGTTACTTTCGCTCCAGGCATTCTGCCGAGCGTTTGCTGAACGGTTTCCATTGCCTTCTTGGCGGTTGTTTTATAATAGTGGCTTCTCAATGCCTCATCGTAGTGACTTTCAGACGTTTCCTGTCCTGAAGAGAAGAAACTTTTCATTTTATGCATAATGCTCATAGTCAGGCTTGGCTCCTTTTCTAATTAGAATAAAAGGTATGTATGTAAAAGGTAATGGCATAAGAAAAAGAGGTGCATGCTGCACCTCTTTCATTTTACATGAAAATGAGTAATCATTAAAGAGCTTTTACTTGTGCCTGTTTCACTTGTACAGGACCCATGCCGCGCGGGATCTCAATGTTCTCGCGTGTTTGTGCGCAAAGAGCCTCTGCAATATAGTCTGCTGCAACATTCGGGTTTAAATCTCCGCAAGTATATACATCAATGCTTGCATATCCATGTTCAGGGAAGCTGTGAATCGTTAAGTGAGACTCAGAGATGATAACAACTCCGCTCACACCTTGAGGAGCAAATTTATGAAAAGCTACCTCGCGCACTTCAGCACCTGATTTCAGTGCAGCATTTACAAACGTTTTTTCAATAAAGTCCATATCATTCAGTTTATCAAAGTCGCATCCCCACAGTTCAGAGATAACGTGACGTCCCATTGTTTCCATTATATGGTTCCCCCTTTAGGAATTTTAGTTTACATGAAGTTCTTCGCAATGGATTGTTGAACTACCACGGGGGAAAGTTAGTCCAGAGAGGTCCTAACCCTTTAAGTAGCCACAAGGCCGCGTTCATTAAGAAGTTCACGAAAAATAGTATACTTTCTTTAGTTTGTTTTTGCAACACACTTTTTTTAAAAAAATGATGCATCTCTTCTTTAGAGGGGCTCATAGCCCACGCTGCCGGGGGTTTTACTATTTTTTGAGCGGAGATAAATTTCGTTTTTTGGGGGAGTAAATAATTGAGTTAACTGTTTGTGCTCAGATAGGATTTTTGCAGAATTGTGCCGTTAAGGCAGATTCTTTTTTGGTTGAGGGTTCTGATCGGACGGAATAGGACCACCAAATCTGATTCTTCTCTGCTTGAGGGTTCTTATCGGACCGACTGGTGCCATCAAACCTGATTATTCTCCGCTTGAGGGTTCTTATCGGACGAATTGGTGCCATCAAAATGGATTCTTCTCTGCTTGAGGGTTCTTATCGCACGGAATGGTGCCATCAAAATGGATTCTTCTCTGCTTGAGGGTTCTTATCGGACGGATTGGTGCCATCAAAATGGATTCTTCTCTGCTTGAGGGTTCTGATCGGACGGAATAGGACCACCAAATCTGATTCTTCTCTGCTTGAGGATTCTTATCGGACGGAATAGGACCACCAAATCTGATTCTTCTCTGCTTGAGAATTCTTATCGGACGAATCGGTGCCATCAAAATGGATTCTTCTCTGCTTGAGGGTTCTTATCGGGCGGATTGGTGCCATCAAACTTGATTCTTCTCCGCTTGAGGGTTCTTATCGGACGAATCGGTGCCATCAAAATGAATTCTTCCCCGCTTGAGGGTTCTTATCGGACGGATTGGTGCCATCAAACCTGATTCTTCCCCGCTTGAGGGTTCTTATCGGACCGATTGGTGCCATCAAAATGGATTCTTCTCTGCTTGAGGGTTCTTATCGGACGAATCGGTGCCATCAAAATGGATTCTTCTCTGCTTGAGGGTTCTTATCGGACGAATCGGTGCCATCAAAATGGATTCTTCTCTGCTTGAGGGTTCTTATCGGATGGAATGGTGCCACCAAACCAGATATTTCTTTGGTTGAGGGTTCTTATCGGATGGAATGGTGCCACCAAACCAGATATTTCTTTGGTTGAGGGTTCTTATCGGATGGAATGGTGCCACCAAACCAGATATTTCTTTGGTTGAGGGTCCAATTCTAACGGAGATTTCATATGTGCTTATGTTTATTCACCCAGATCCCGGTGCTATTCTGCTTGATTAAATCCGCCAGATCAAATTTCTAGCAGGTTTGCACCACCCAAAGCAGCTGGAACCACAAAGAAAAGACAGCCAAAGGCTGCCTTTTCAACTTATCTATTTATACCGCCGACAACTTTTTCATTTTCGAAGCAACAAATCGAACGAGATCCACGACTCTGCATGAGTAGCCCCACTCGTTGTCATACCATGCGAGCACTTTGATTTTCCGGTCTGCCATGACGATGGTGGACAGGCCGTCAATGATTGCGGAATGAGGATTGGTGTTAAAGTCGATCGATACTAGCGGCTCTGTTGTAAAATCCAGGATTCCCTGGAGCTCACCGTCTGCAGCATCCATGAACGCAGCACTCACTTCTTCTACTGTCACGTCTCTTTTCACATCGACAACGAGGTCGACGAGCGAGACATTCGGAGTCGGGACTCTAAGTGCCATGCCATGAAGTTTGCCTTTAAGATGAGGCAGGACGAGTGACAGCGCTTTTGCAGCTCCTGTTGTTGTCGGGATTATCGACTGGCCGCATGCTCTTGCTCTGCGCAGATCTTTGTGCGGGTTATCAATGTTTTTCTGATCGTTTGTGTATGCGTGAACGGTTGTCATGAGGCCATTTTCAATGCCAAACTGTTCATCGAGCACTTTTACAACGGGTGCCAGGCAGTTTGTTGTGCATGATGCATTTGAAATGATGACGTGCTGTTCATTGTTGTAAGCCTCTTCATTTACGCCCATGACAACTGTAATGTCTTCATTTTTTCCCGGTGCTGTTAGGATGACTTTTTTTGCACCGGCCTGTACATGGTACATCGCTTTTTCACCGTCGTTGAATTTACCCGTAGCTTCAACAACTATATCAATATCCATGAGTCCCCAAGGTAAATCCCTCGGATCTCTGAAGTTAAGTAATTGGACCTTTTGTCCGTTAACAAGCAAATAATCATCAAAAGGAAGCACTTCCCCTTCGAACTTCCCGTGATTTGTATCATATTTGATCATGTGCGCCAGCGTCTCAGCCGGATAGCTTGCGTTGATGGCGACAATCGTCATGCTTTCTTCAAAGATTGCTTTTCTGAATACCATTCTCCCAATTCGACCAAAACCGTTAATGGCAATCTTCGCTTTCATACCATTACCCCTCTCGGATTATGTGATATACTAATATATGCTTATTCGCACGATTAGTATATCACATTTAAGCCCAAATAGGATGATTAAATGTTCTTTTTTCAAAAAAAAAAATGAAACCAGGCTTCATTTAGAAGCGAGGTTCCATTTCTCAAGCAATGTATGAAACTGTTTTTTTGTTTCTTCGATCGTTCCGTTGTTATCGATCACTTCATCCGCCTGATCCTTCTTTTCATTCAGGGGGAGCTGTGATGCGATTCTCCATTTTGCATCTTCTTCTGATAAGCCGTTGCGTCTCATCAATCTGCTCAGCTGCACATCTGGATTCACGTATACGACCAGCGTCACATCCGCCAAGTGTGTCAGCTTGCTTTCAAACAAGAGCGGGATATCCAGAACGACGGCAGCCTCCCCGCTTGCTTCCGCCTCTTCTTTTTGCCGCAGCATTTCTTTTCTGACTGCCGGATGAACGATGCTATTCAGTTTTTCCCGCTCGTTTGCGTTTTGAAAAATAATGCTTCCCAGCTTCTCGCGGTCAATCGATCCGTCTTCCTGAAGGATGCCGCTCCCAAATGCTTCTGCAATCAGCCGGTATGCCGGCGCGCCTTGTTCTACGACCTGTCTTGCGATGATATCTGCATCTATAACCGGGATGTTTGCTTCTTTGAACATGTTTGATACGGTGCTTTTTCCGCTTGCAATTCCGCCTGTTAAACCAATTGAGAGCGTCACTTTTATTCCCCCTGCTTCTAAAGCTTCCAGATTCCGAGTATAATCAGCAGAACTCCCGGAAGAAATGATAGTTTTTCCATCCAGGCAAATCTTGAAAAGAGGTGCCCGGATTTGATTCCGAACATCACAAACAAAGAGCTCATAACGGCCACAAGCACGCTTGTCGCCAAAGGAGAATAGCCGAGCAGCGCCGCTCCTATTCCTGCTCCAAACGCATCAAGCGACAATGCAAATCCGAGCAGAAGGGCTTCAACCCCTGTAATTGTGCCGGATTTATCTATATCTGCTGCAGCCGGTCTGCTCAAAATGTTAATGACGATGCCAAAAGACTTGATTTCAAGGTTAAGCAGGGTCTTTTCAGATTCTTCCTTTGTCATTTCCCTGACAGGCTGAAGAAACTGATAAAGCACCCATGCGCCAATTCCTATTAAGATAATGCCTCCGAGCTTTCCGGTCAGACTGTGGGGAAGGACTGAAGCAAGCGCGTGACCGGCCCCCATTGCAAGAAGCAAAGTAACTGCCGAACAGCAGGCAATGATAAAGACCGACTTAAACGGCATGCTCATTTTCCTTAATCCATAGGTGAAACCGACTGAAAAGCTATCCAGACTTACTGCAAATGCCAATAAAAAAAGTGATGCAGCTGCAACCATAAACCATGCCCCTTCCGCAAATGCTACGGTAGTATATGACATCGGCCTATGAGGTGTTCACTTAACTCTGGCAGCTGCTGCAGTAATGGGTTCCTCTTCCTCCAACTACTGTCTTAATAAGGGTTTCGCCGCAAACCTTGCATGGTTCATTCGTTCTTCCGTATACAAACAGCTGAAGCTGGAACATGCCGATCTGTCCTTGTGTATTCACATAGGATCTGACCGTGCTTCCTCCTTTTTCAACGGCTTCACTCAGCGTGCGCACAATTTCCAGATGAAGCTTTGCTGTTTCCTCTGCGCTGAGCCCGTTTGCGGGACGCTCAGGGTGGATGCCGGACCTGAAGAGCGCCTCATCTACATAAATGTTCCCAAGGCCTACAAGCACCTTCTGGTCAAGGAGGACAGCCTTGATTTTCCGGTTCGTCTTTTTCAGCTTTTCCTGCAGGTATTCAGGGGTAAAGCTTTCCGAGAACGGTTCCGGTCCAAGATGGGACAGGGGCATATGCAGTTCTTCCTCACCTTTCGTGAAAAGGTGCATAGTGCCAAACTTTCTGACATCCTTATACCTCAGCTCCGATCCATCCGTCATTTTAAATACAACATGCGTGTGCTTGTCGATGGGGTCAGATGACTGAAACAGACCGTATTTCCCTTCCATCCTGAGATGAGATACGAGGACATAGTCATCAAGGTGGAATTTGAGGAATTTCCCCCGTCTTCCGACATCCTGTATCGTCTGGCCGGCAACGGCATCCTGAAACTGCACCGTTTCTACCGGCTTTTTAATGATTTTGGGCCAGTGGATATATACGGCCTCTATTGTTTTTCCTTTGACTAATTCAATCAGTGTCCGTCTGACGGTTTCAACCTCCGGCAGTTCAGGCATATTTTCACTTCCTTATTTTGCGTCGTACCAGGATGAACCATAAGAATAGTCCACTTTAAGAGGCACTTTCAGTTCAACCGCGTGTTCCATCACTTGAGGAACAAGCTTTTCAAGTACCGGTATTTCTTCTTTCGGCGCCTCAAAGATCAATTCATCGTGCACCTGAAGCAATAGACGTGTTTGAAGTTTTTCCTCTTTCAGCTTTGCAGCCATATCAATCATGGCTTTTTTGATGATATCGGCCGCACTTCCCTGGATCGGGGTATTCATCGCCGTTCTCTCTGCAAAGCTTCGCACATTAAAATTCCTGCTCGTAATCTCAGGTATGTAGCGCCTCCGGTGAAGAAGCGTTTTGACATATCCGTTCTGCTTGGCTTCCTGTACGATCTCTTCCATATACTCTTTTACCCCGTCGAAACTTTCGAGGTAGCGTTTAATAAACTCTCCTGCCTCTTTTCGGGTAATGTTCAGACTTTGAGAAAGGCCATAATCGCTGATGCCATATACGATACCAAAGTTAACGGCCTTTGCCTGCCTTCTCATATTCGAAGTAACGGCATCCGCTTCAACGCCGAAAACGTCCATTGCTGTTTTTGTATGAATGTCAAGGTCATTTTGGAAGGCCTCAATCAGATTCCTGTCACCTGCAATGTGGGCAAGAACCCGAAGTTCAATTTGCGAATAGTCGGCTGCAAACATGACCCAGTCTTTTTCAGAAGGGACAAAGGCCTGGCGGATTTTGCGGCCTTCTTCAAGGCGGATCGGGATGTTCTGCAGGTTCGGGTCTGTCGAGCTCAGACGGCCTGTCTGGGTTAGCGTCTGTACATATCTTGTATGCACCTTTCTTGTGTCCTTGTGGACGACTTTCAAAAGTCCCTCAATATAAGTGGACTGAAGTTTGCCAAGCTGGCGGTAATGAAGGATTTCCTGCACGATTTCATGCTTGCCTGCAAGCTTTTCAAGCACGTCTGCAGACGTGGAATAGCCAGTCTTTGTTTTCTTTGCAGCAGGCAGCCCAAGCTTGTCAAAGAGAATGGAGCCAAGCTGCTTTGGCGAATTGATATTAAACGCCTCGCCGGCAAGGCGGTGAATGGTTTCTTCGAGGGTCATCAGACGGTCTGTCAGCTGACGTCCCATCTCCTCGAGACGTTCGATATCCACGCTCACACCTGTTGCTTCCATTTCCGCAAGAATAATGGATAGCGGCATTTCAAGATGGTGATAAAGCTCAAGCTGTTCATTTTCCTCAAGTTGGAGCTGAAGCTTTTCTTTGACAGCCTTTAAGGCAAGACCTTTTCTTACAAGGTGTTCTGCAAGCTTTTCCGTATCAGGAATGGCGCGTTTTGCCCCCTTGCCGTAAACTGTTTCGTCGGACTGAACGAGGTGAATGCCGCTGTGGCGGGCCACTCCTGCCGCATCCGCAAACGACTGTGATGGGTCCAGGATATAGGCAGCAAGCAACACGTCAAATTCAACCGCATTGAGCTCAATTCCTTGCCAGTGAAGAGCAACGATGGATTGTTTGGCATCATAAACCGTCTTGCGCTTCGTCCCGTCTGCCGCCCAATTTTTGAATGCCTCAGACTTTACGGCAAGCTCTGCCGGCACATAGAAGCTGCCATTTTCATTGATGACCGCAAGTCCGATTATACTGCTGCTGTGATAATTGTCATCAAGCACTTCTACAATCAGGACAGATTCATCAGCCAGGTGCTCCTCCGCTATTTCGTCGAGCATTTCAAATTGAACATCTTCAATTGGCTCAAGATCTTCCTCTGTGTCAGCCCCAAGCTTGTCCAGGAGAGAATTGAAGCCGAGCTCTTTGTAAATACCCGCTACATTCTTCGCCTCAAAGCCCTTATACTCGGCTTCAGACAAGGTAATTTCAAGCGGCGCCTCACAGTTGATGGTTGCAAGCTCTTTGCTCATGATCGCCTGTTCTTTATTTTCTTCAAGCTTTTCTTTTAATTTTTTGGCCGTAACCTTCTCTAAGGATTCATAGAGCCCTTCAAGGGTTTCATGTTCCTTCAGAAGTTTGATGGCCGTTTTTTCTCCGACGCCCGGAACACCCGGAATATTGTCTGAACTGTCTCCCATAAGACCTTTCATATCGATTATCTGCGAAGGAGACAGGCCGTATTTCTCCATGACAAATTGAGGCGTATAGGAATCAACATCTGTTATTCCTTTTCTTGTAATGTCAACGGTGATGTGTTCTGAGACAAGCTGCGTCAAATCTTTATCCCCGGATATGACTTTTACTTCAAAGCCGTCTTTTTCGGCTTGTTTTGACAGGGTTCCAATAATATCATCCGCTTCATAATTCGGTAGCTCATACCGTGAAATGCTGTAGGCATCAAGCAGTTCCCTGATAAACGGAAATTGCTCCGACAGCTCAGGCGGGGTTTTCTGCCGGCCGCCCTTGTATTCTTTGAACGTTTCATGCCTGAAGGTCGTTTTTCCCGCATCAAAAGCAACCAGCATGTGAGACGGCTTTTCATCTTCAAGTATTTTCATAAGGATCATGGTAAATCCGTAAATAGCGTTTGTATGTACACCTTTGTCATTGTTCAGCAGCGGAAGGGCAAAAAAAGCCCGGTAGGCAATGCTGTTCCCGTCGATCAGCACGAGTTTTTTCGGCATAGGTAAACCTCCCTGTAAAAGGATATTAAAAATCCCCTGATTTTCTTTCTCTATTCTACCATGACAGGCAGACAGAATGAAAATCAGGGGACAGGACGCTGTTAGTCAGTTCCGCCCATCAATGTTTTGGCATAGTCAGAGTCAAACGGCATGATAATGACCGTTTCTTCGTCGATGGTCTTTTTGTAGGATTCAAGTGTTCTGTACAATTCATAGAATTCCGGGTTTTTAGAATAGGAGCTGTTGTAGATTCTCCCCGCTTCCTGTTCTCCCTGACTTCTGATAACATCTGCGTTGGCTGCTGCCTTAGCCAGCATTTCCTTTACAGTCCGGTCGGTTGCCGCGATGGCGCTGTTTTTCTTAGCATCACCCTGGGACAAATAATCCTGGGCCGTTGACTGTCTTTCAGAGATCATGCGGGTATAAACAGAAGCTTCATTGTCCTCAGGCAGGTCGGTACGTTTAATTCTGACATCTGTGACTGTAATGCCGTATCCGTCCTTTTCCAAAAGCGCATTCACAATTTCCGTTACTTTATCGTTAATGCTGCCTCTTGATGACTTTTCATCATTGATGATTTCATCATAGTTGAGCCGGCCAAGCTCTGAACGGACTGTGGAAAAAGTGAACTCAGCCATTTTTGTTTCAGCGTTCACAAGCGTTCTCGCGTTGGCAATCATTTTCTTCGGGTCGTCTACTTTCCAGACAGCAAAATTATCAATCAGGATTCTTTTTTTGTCTTTCGTATTGATTTCCGCTTCTTCAACATCATATGTCATCTGGTATTTCGGAATTGATGAGACCGACTGGACAAAAGGAACTTTCAAGTGCAGCCCCGGCTTTTCTATGATTCTGACAACCTCGCCAAACTGGCGGACTACTTTATATTCATTTTCTTTTACAACAAACATGTTTGTGAAAAGAACAATCGCTGCAGCAAGGGTGAGTAAAAGCCAGAGTCCCGTCTTTATATATTTGCTGTACCCTCCGGAATCTCCGCGCTTTTCACTCATGTCCACCAAGTTGTCATTGGCCATTCTTTTCACTTCCTTCCTCAGTTTCAGGTTTTGGCTCTTCCTTCTTCTTCTGCAGTTCGCCAATAGGGAGATATTTCATTGTGCTGCCGTCATCTTTCATAAAATAGATCGTGGCTCCTGGAAGCACCTGATCGATCGTTTCAAGAATGAGACGCTTCTCTGTTATGCCCTCGGCTTTTTCATACTCGCTTAGAACAGCGTTGAAATTTGCTACTTCTCCGCGGGCTTTTTCAATTCTTGCTGTTTTGTCAGCTTCGGCTTTTGAGATGAGTGCATCCTCTTCCCCTTCAGCTTCCCGCGTTCGCTGATTTGAGTATTTTTTTGCTTCATTAATTTTTGTATTCATCGTTTCACGCGCGCTTGTTACGTCCGTGAAGGCTTTTCTTACCTCATCATTCGGAAGGTCTACATCCTGAAGTTTCACGGCCAGAACCGAGATGCCGATATCATACTTCTCCATCAGGGAAATCAGCAGTTCCTGAACATTTTCCTCAATTTCCACTTTTCCGGATGTGAGAGCATCGTCAATTTCAGAGCTGCCGATAATGCTTCGCAGGGAAGCCGATGTGGCGTCATACAGGATTTCCTCTGGATCTTCCGAGTTAAATA
This sequence comes from Metabacillus sp. cB07, assembly GCF_016839225.1. Lineage (NCBI taxonomy): Bacteria > Bacillati > Bacillota > Bacilli > Caryophanales > Bacillaceae > Metabacillus > Metabacillus sp. cB07. The sequence continues at coordinate 3,083,547 of NZ_CP069296.1, forward strand.
AGTACTTTTCAGGATCGGTAATTTTCCACTGCACAACCATATCTGCGAGGACGATATTTTCATCCCCTGTAATCATTTTCGTGTCCTTTGGAAAGGATTTTACTTCACCGTTTTCTTCTGAATATCCGAACTTAAGACTGAACGTTTCTTTGGACAGCTTTTCAACGGACTGAATTGGCCATGGCATTTTGAAGTGAAGACCGGGCTCACTGATGCCTTCTTCTACTTCACCAAATGTGATGATAACCGCCTGATCGGATTCATCGACCGTATACCATGTAGTAAATGCAACGATCAAAAGCACTGCAGCCAGCAGCACTGCTCCTATGATCGTGTAAATGCGCCTGATGCTGATCATTTCTCCGCCCCCTTTTTCTCTTCACAAATATTTACGTTCTTTCCATGAAAAGGTTTCATCTTTTTTTGAAGACAAAAAAAGGGACGAGAACAGGGATGTTCTCGTCCAAAAGATTGGCTCCTTGGATGAAGGGGTTTTCACTTAGTATATTATCAGCATTTTATTAAGCAGGAATAAATGTGATGTAAATATATTGTAAACTAGCCGTCAATTTGGTTTTTATTCAGTTTAACGGTAAACGCAGTTCCTTCCCCAACGGTGCTGCTCACATAAATCCGTCCTTTGTGCGCTTCCACCAGATGCTTGACAATGGCAAGCCCGAGCCCCGTTCCGCCTGAATTCCGGCTTCTCGCTTTGTCCACTCTGTAAAAACGTTCAAAAATCCTTGGAATTTCTTCTTTTTCAATGCCGATTCCCGTATCACTCACGATAAATACCGCCTGATCACCGCCGTCTTTAAGAATCACATTTACTTTGCCGCCCTTGGGTGTATAGTTCAATGCATTGCTGATCAGGTTAATGAAGATCTGCTTCAGGCGGTATACATCCCCGTAAATGTGAAGTCCTTCTTCAGGCATAGCAAGTGACAGCCCGATTTCTTTTTCTTCTGCTTTGCTTCTCAGGATAATGATGACCTCTTCGAGAACTTCCTTCGCATTGCAGTGCTGAAGGTTCAGCTTAAAGCCCTGCTGTTCTATTTTGGAAAGGTCAAGCAGATCCTGAATAAGCGTTTGTAGACGGTCGCTTTCTTTCAAGATGATTGAGAGAAAGTACTCCAGCGTCTCCCTGTCTTCAAGTGCTCCGTCAAGCAGCGTTTCCGTAAACCCTTTAATTGATGTAATCGGTGTTTTGAGCTCATGTGATACGTTCGCAACAAAGTCTTTTCTCATCTGTTCGAGCTTTTTCAGCTCAGTGATATCATGGAAAACAAGCACAATGCCTTTCCATTCATCGTTTGTGCCTATAATCGGGGCACCGTACACTTCAAAATGCCTGCGCTCAATTTTCAGAGGGAGATGCAGCTGTTTTCTTGCTTTGATTTCAGTCATGAAGATATGCTCGACCAAATCAACAATCTCCCGGTGTTCAAACGCTTCATAATAAAGCTTGTACAGGAAGTCCGTTGATTTAATGTGAAAGAGCTCTTTGTATGCCCGGTTTACCAGGTTAATGTAGCCTCTTCCGTCGATCAGGATCAGACCGCTGCCCATATTTTCAATCAGCGTCTGCAGCCTGTCCTGCTGCATTTCCTGTGCACGGTTCATATCCTGAAGATTTCTGGCAAGAACATTAATAGACTGGCTGAGCATGCCCGTTTCATCCAGATGATCTTCATAGGTTCTTGCTTTATAATTTCCTTTTGCAAGCTCCATCGCAACATTTGTCGCCGATTCAATCGGCCTTGTGTAGCGCGATGTAATTCTGACAGCAAGCAGCAGAATGACAAGGAGGGCCATTCCAAGACTCGCAATCAGCAATCCCCAGATCTGCTGGTTGATTTTCTTTAAAGACGATTCCGTAGAGCTGAGGACGATATACCCCCGCTTTTCGTTGTTTTCCAAATAAGGAAGACCGTAAAAATACAGTTTGTCATTTTGTATATTTAGTTTGAAGCCTTTATTTGTATTCCGGTGCTTTAGAAGAATCTCTTTTGAAATAGAATCGTGATCCTGTTTAAAAGGGCCGGCATCATGCAGAACATTCCCGTTTCTGTCATAAATGGTGATATGGGCCTTAATCGCTTTGCTGTAGCGGTTCAGGAAGGAGTTCATCTCAGAAGATGACAGTCCCTTTTCCTTTACCAGAAGCTCAGTAATTTTTGCTTCCTCTTTCATGCGCTCCTGAAAAGAACTCATATAATAGCTGCCGAAAATTTGCCCAAGCAAAAGCCCGAGGCCGATCAGTACGGCAATGATCAGTGTAATTAGGGCAAAAATAAGGCGTGACCGGAATCTATTCATCCAGCCTAGGCTCCTCAAGCTTGTAGCCGAGTCCCCTTATAGTTTTAATATAAAGCGGTTTTTTCGTATTGCGTTCTATTTTTTCCCTTAAGTGGCTAATGTGGACATCCACGATCCGTGTATCCCCTGCAAAATCGTAGTTCCATACTGCACTCAAAAGCTGGTCGCGCGTCAGTACTCTTCCTTTGTGACGGGCAAGGTATACAAGCAATTCAAATTCCTTAGGTGTAAGCTCAAGGCGTTCATCGCCGTAATAGGCTTCATAATGTTCAGGGAGAATTCTCAAATCGCCTATCAGGATTCTCTCAGATGTATCCAATTCTTTTTCTTCAGATTCAGAAGATGTCTGCGTTCTTCTTAAAATGGCTTTCACCCTTGCCACAACTTCTCTTGGACTGAAAGGCTTTGTCATATAATCATCAGCGCCAAGCTCAAGGCCAAGCACCTTATCAAACTCATCATCTTTAGCCGTCAGCATGAGAATCGGCACCATGATTTTCTTCTGTCTAAGCTGCTTGCACACTTCAATCCCGTCCATTTTAGGCAGCATAAGATCAAGAACCATTAGGTCAGGGGACTCATTCAAACCCTTTTCAAGCCCGTCTTCTCCATCTATAGCGGTTATTACCTCATACCCTGCCTGAACCAGATTGTACTGCAGCAGAGTCAGGATTGATTGCTCATCATCTACGACCAGAATTTTCTTACTCATATAAAGCCTCCACCAAATAGTATTCCCCTAGCAATCCAACGTGTTTTCTCTCTTTTATACTTCCATTATAGAGGATAGATTCAAATGAACAAATGTTTTCTTTCAAATGATCCTTTCAGCACGCTGTCTTTCTCTATTAGAATAGCCAAAACAGGAAAAGGCATTCCAGTGACGGACAGTAAAATGCCGGCACCCTGTACAGGTGCCGGCATTGGCTTAAAAGTTTTCAAGAGCACTGCCATCCATAGAGGCAATTGCTGCAGGAGGCGCAACTGTTATTGTCCCCTGAATGACGGTCTCGTCTTTGTCATTATGCGCATGTACCTTGAGAAGGACAGTATTTTCGGACGCATTCACCTGGGTCACCTCAAACAGGAATTGAATCATGCTGTAATGATAGACCGCACGGACGAAATCAAGGTTTTGACTAAGGATGTGGCTTCCCGGTCCAGGCATATATTTGGATATCGCAGATGTGATAATGCCCGTCAGCATGATGCTTGGGACAATCGGCTTTTCATAAGGCGTGAGTGATGCATAATCATGCTGAATATAGAGCGGATTAGAATCATTTGTCAGTCCAAGATAGAGCAGCAGGTCTTTATCTTCAATTTTTTCGGTCAGAGTTAATTTCTCTCCCACCGTGATTTCATCTATCTGTCTTCCAAGTTTTCTTTTTTTCCAAGCAGCATTATCGTCGTCCTCCAATCTATTGAAAACGTTTACAAAACACTTGATAAAAGGGACTGGAGAGTATTCTCCAGCCCCGGCAGCAATTAAGAAAGAACCTTCATGACACTTTTGACCGAGTCAGCAGACCTTGATAATGCTTCTTTTTCATCATCATTCAAGTCGAGCTCGATAATCTGCTCAAGCCCGTTTCCGCCAAGAATGACAGGTACTCCAAGGTAGATCCCTTCGAATCCGTATTCTCCCTCTAAATAAACGATAGCAGGAATCACACGGCGCTGATCTTTAAGGATAGCTTCTGCCATTTCTGCCAGTGAAGCAGCCGGTGCATAATACGCACTTCCGTTTCCAAGAAGGTTGACAATCTCACCGCCGCCTTTGCGTGTTCTCTCAACAATTGCTTCCGGGCGGTCTTTAGGGATCAGCGTTTCAAGCGGAATTCCGCCGGCATACGAATATCTCACCAGAGGAACCATGTCATCACCGTGTCCGCCAAGAACAAATCCAGTCACATCTTTCACCGACAGATTCAGCTCCTGTGCCGCAAATGTGCGGAAGCGCGCAGTGTCGAGAACACCTGACTGGCCGATGACGCGGTGTTTTGGGAAACCTGACTCTTTGAAAACCGTGTAGGTCATGGCATCGACAGGATTGGTCAAAACTAGAATGACCGCATCCGGCGAATACTTCACAATCTCCTTTGTCACGCTTTTCATGATTTTCTGGTTCGTCTGAACAAGGTCGTCGCGGCTCATTCCCGGTTTTCTCGCAATGCCTGCTGTAATGATGACAAGATCAGAATCAGCTGTATCAGCATAGTCGCTGGTCCCTGTAATCTGAGCGTCAAATCCCTGAACAGGACTTGCCTCAAGCATGTCCAAAGCTTTTCCTTTAGTCGGATTCTCCTGCTGCGGAATATCAACAATCACGACATCAGACAGTTCTTTTTGAGCTAATAAAAATGCAGTGGTTGCTCCTGTGAAACCTGCGCCGATTACGGAAACTTTTTTACGCTTCATGCCCATTAAAAACATCCCCTTTAGCATAACAGAGCTGTTTTCCAAAAGTGAAAAACAGCTCTGTGTATTGTTGATGAAGAAGATCTTACATTTTGCTGATTAAAGCATCTCCGAACTCAGAGCATTTCACTTCTTTAGCGCCGTCCATCAAACGGGCAAAGTCGTAAGTGACAACTTTCTCAGAGATGGATTTCTCCATTGCTTCTACAACAAGCTTAGCTGCCTCATTCCAGCCTAAGTGCTCAAGCATAAGGACACCTGAGAGAATAACAGAAGATGGATTTACTTTATCAAGACCTGCATATTTAGGAGCAGTTCCATGAGTCGCTTCGAAAATAGCATGTCCAGTTTCATAGTTAATATTTGCTCCAGGAGCGATTCCGATTCCGCCGACTTGCGCAGCAAGAGCATCTGAGATGTAGTCACCGTTCAGGTTCATCGTAGCAACTACGTCAAACTCGCGCGGACGTGTAAGGATCTGCTGAAGGAAGATATCAGCAATGGAATCTTTAACGATGATTTTGCCTGCATCTTCAGCTTCCTGCTGAGCCTTGTTTGCAGCGTCTTTGCCGTCTTTCTCAACGATGCGGTCATATTCAGCCCAAGTGAATACTTGATCTCCGAATTCTTTTTCAGCAAGCTCGTAGCCCCAGTTTTTGAAGGCTCCTTCTGTGTATTTCATGATGTTGCCTTTGTGAACAAGTGTTACGGACTTGCGGCCTTCTTTGATTGCATAGTTGATGGCAGCACGCACAAGACGCTGTGTGCCTTCTTCTGATACAGGCTTGATGCCGATTCCTGAAGTCTCAGGGAAACGGATTTTGTTTACGCCCATTTCATTTTTAAGGAAAGCAATCAGCTTTTCAACTTCTTCAGATCCTTTTGCATACTCAATGCCGGCATAGATATCTTCTGTATTTTCACGGAAGATCACCATGTCTGTATCTTCAGGGCGTTTGATTGGAGACGGAACACCGTTGAAGTAGCGTACTGGACGCAGGCATGTGAAAAGATCAAGCTCCTGGCGAAGAGCAACGTTCAGTGAACGGATTCCGCCGCCTACAGGAGTTGTTAAAGGTCCTTTGATTGCGATGAAATACTCGCGGATCATATCAAGCGTTTCTTCAGGAAGCCACTCGCCAGTCTGATTGAATGCTTTTTCTCCTGCAAGCACTTCTTTCCAAACGATTTTCTTTTCGCCATTGTATGCTTTGTCAACAGCTGCTTCAAGAACGCGTGAAGCTGCAGCCCAGATATCAGGACCAATGCCGTCTCCTTCGATAAATGGAATAATCGGATCGTTTGGTACGTTAAGTACTCCGTCTGTAACTGTGATTTTTTGTCCTTGTGTCATTGTAGTTACCTCCTGTTATGTAAGTGAAATTTGTTTTTTGGAAAAATGCGCAGGGACAGGCAGCATCAGCGTATGCCGATACTGCCTCGTCCGCTTAAATCAGCCGCGCTGCTCGATTGGAACGTATTTTTGCATGTCAGGGCCTGTGTAATCTGCGCGAGGGCGGATCAGGCGGTTGTTTTCGTACTGCTCAAGAATGTGTGCAAGCCATCCTGATACACGGCTGACAGCAAAGATCGGCGTGAAAAGGTCATGGTCAATTCCAAGACTGTGGTACATGGATGCTGAATAGAAATCAACATTCGGCGGAATTGATTTTTCGCTGGTTACGACCTCTTCGATTTTTGTGGACATTTCAAACCATTTTGGTTCGCCTGTCAGGTTGGTGAGCTTCTCGGACATTTCTCTGAGATGCTTGGCTCTCGGATCTCCCTGACGGTATACGCGATGTCCGAATCCCATGATTTTTTCTTTGCGGGCAAACTTTTCGTGAAGATACGCTTCGACGTTATCCACATCGCCGATTTCCTTCAGCATCTTCATAACAGCTTCGTTTGCTCCCCCGTGAAGCGGCCCTTTTAGAGCTCCGATTGCTGCAGTGATTCCGGAATAGACGTCTGACAGTGTCGCCACGCAGACACGCGCTGTGAATGTAGATGCATTTAATTCATGATCTGCATGAAGAACGAGTGCCTTGTTGAAAGCCTCAACCGCAACACTGCTTGGCTCTTCGCCTGTCAGTGTATACAGGAAGTTTTCTGCTAAACTGGCATCTGCCTTCGGTTTTATAGGCTCAAGCCCCTTGCGGATACGTGCGAATGCAGCCACAATTGTAGGCAGTTTAGCCTGCAGACGGATCGCTTTGCGGTAGTTCGCTTCCGGATCCATGACATCGGCTTCGCTGTCAAACAGCCCAAGAAGGGAAACAGCTGTGCGGAGCGCCGCCATCGGATGCACTGACTTAAGGTCGTACGATTTAAAATGGCTGACAACCTCCTGCGGAATTTCCGCATTCTCTGCAAGCTCTTTTTTAATTTGTGCAAGCTCTGCATGGTCAGGAAGCTTTCTGTGCCACAATAAATATACAACCTCTTCGAAACTAGCATTCTCTGCTAAATCATCGATGTTATACCCCGCATATGTAAGAGTATCATCAATAATTGAACTTACGGATGAAGTAGTAGCAACTACTCCCTCCAGACCCCGTGTTGTTGTCATGTAAATCTCTCCTTTGCAAAAATATCCCCATTGATCCGCTCTTCTCGTCAGCAATAAAAGATAGCATTCGACAAATCCATTTTTCTTCTTATTTGCCCATTCTTCCAATTATTTAAACGACCGAGCGCTTGCTCAATACTCAAGCATTTTTAAAAAGAAAATGCTTACATTTACAGCCATTATAAGAGCCACATCGAATGTTATCTTCAATTGTGACTTAAGATGAACAAGAAGGCGTAATCATACTGCCTATATCCATTATAAACAATTATCTGATTTTTGTGAACGAAAAGAATTTCCAGAAGCAAAAAATTTGTCAGAAAAATGATATTTAAGATGAATAATAGGTTTTCAAGGCGCCTTCTCGTATATTGTATCAGAATTTATTATATTAACCAAAAAATTTAACCGTTTGCATGGCCAGATAGGCAATGCCTGCCCCGATCAGCGGCCCGACTGCCACTCCCCCAAATAATGAAACGGCGAGAATGGTTCCAAATACAAGCGCTGTTGTAATGTGCGGATCATCCTGCAGCAGAGTCAAACCGTTTTTAGCAATCAGCGCCACAGCAATTCCTGCACCCAGGGCAATCCATGCGTAGGAGGATTTCATTGCTTCTGTCAGCTGCTTAAATCCGATATCTCCTGTGGCAATCGGGACGAGAACGGCAATCGTAATAACCGTAACCCCCCAATTTATTCCTTTTGACTGAATGTGCGGAAACAGCTTTTCATCCAGTCCGGTCAGTTTTACAGCAAGAAGAAAACCTACTGCAAACATTAATGACTGATTTTTGGCAAGAAATCCAACGATGAATAATATGATTAAAAATAGGACAGGTTGATTCATTTCATTCTTCCTTTCCGGATTTTTCCCCAAAAGAGAACAGGAGGGTATTTTATTGAATGCACAACTGGCACAGGCGGCCTTCAGAGCCCTTGCAGTCACAGCAATTATCATAGCTGCAGCTGCGTCCGTCTATTATGTATCCGCCCTCGCTTATCCATTTATTATAGGTTTTTTATTAGCCTCTATTATAAATCCTTTTGTCGATCTGCTTGAGAGGCGGATGGTTCGCGGCGCTGCCGTGTTTTTGTCTATTGCGTGCTTAGTCATTGTCTTTGCAGGAATGGTCACACTTCTGATTGCAGAGATTGTAGCGGGTACGACTTATTTAGCTTCGTCTGTACCTGAGCATTTTAAAACGTTTGTTGTTTATATAGAAACATTTACTTTAGACCGGATTCTGCCGGTCTATGAGGACTTTGCAGCGCTGTTTAATACTCTTGATGCCTCCCAGCAAAAAACGATTCTTGCAAACATCCAGCACACCGGTGAGCAAATCGGTTCAAACGCGGCAGAATTTCTAAAAGAAATATTAGAAAACATTCCGCTTCTGATCAGCTGGCTTCCCAATGCAGCAACTGCCGCTGTCTTTTCTCTTTTAGCCGCTTTTTTTATAAGCAAAGACTGGTACAAGTTCCAGAAATTACTCAGAAAGTATCTTCCCGTCAAAGCACGAAAAAGCGGAAGATCTGTCGCAGATGACTTAAAAAAAGCATTATTTGGTTTTATAAAGGCCCAGATTATTTTGATCAGCATTACCACTGTGACCGTCCTTATAGGGTTGCTCTTATTGAGAGTGGATTATGCAATCACGATTGCTTTGCTGATTGGCCTGGTCGATCTATTGCCGTACCTTGGCACCGGTCTTGTCTTTGTTCCCTGGATCATCTACTCTGCTTTCAGCGGCGAACTCCCCTTTGCTATTGGACTTGGCGCGCTGTATCTTATTATCTTAATGCAAAGGCAGCTGATAGAACCGAAAATTCTCTCTTCTACCATTGGTCTTGATCCGCTTGCTACCCTGCTTTCTCTGTTTGTCGGCTTTAAGCTGATTGGGTTTTTAGGCCTGATTGCAGGGCCGGTTGCTCTTGTCATTTTTAACGCCCTTCAGAACGCCGGGGTTTTTGAGGATGCATGGAAGTTTATCACAGGAAAGAGCCGCGATTAGGCCAATCGCCTGTTTTTCTCCTGCATACAGATAAGAAATCCCCCGAATTTTTCGGGGGATCTTTCTTGCCGGCAAGCTTCACCCGGCTCTATCTGATAATGGTGAACCGGTTTCGTTCAATCATTTTGCTGATCTGCTTCTGAAGAAGCGGTTTAAACATTTTCCTTGTGCCGGGTATGAGCAGCATAAAACCGGTTATATCGGTGACAAAGCCCGGTGTGAGCAAAAGGAGGCCGCCTGTAAGGATGCAGAGTCCGTCGAGTATCGAGTCTCCGGGAATGTTGCCCCTGCTCATTTCTCTCTGGACTTTTTGAATGGTTTCTATGCCTTGTTTTTTGGCCAGGAAGGCTCCTCCGACTCCTGTTGCAATGATCAGCAGAATGGTCGGAATAATTCCGAGCGTTTTGCCTGAGAACAGCAAAATGCCAATCTCAAGCGCAGGGATGATGATTAGAAAAGGCAGGATATATCTCAATTTGAAATTCACCTCGCGTTATGGATAAAAAGGCTTGTGCATCTAATGGAAAAGTATATGAAACACATGCAAAAAAGAGAAGGGGTCTGCCCTTCTCTTTTTCTGTATTCACTTAAAGGACGCTAGCGTGTCCTTGATAGATGGCACCGCGTGATCCGTCTACTGTGATTTCCTGTCCGTCTTTTAAGATGGCTGTTGCGTTTTCAACGCCGACAATAACAGGAATTCCAAGGCTTAAGCCTACAACTGCAGCATGGCTTGTCAAGCCGCCTTCTTCTGTAATAAGAGCAGCTGCTTTTTCAAGCGCAGGCATCATGTCGCGGTCTGTGCTTTGAGAAACCAGAATGGCTCCCTGTGTCATTTTTGCTTCTGCATCAGCAGCTGAGCTTGCCACTACAACTTTGCCGAATGCTGTTTTGCGGCCAATGCCCTGGCCTTTAGCGATAACGTCGCCGACAACATGAACTTTCATCAAGTTTGTTGTACCTGTTTCCCCGATTGGCACACCAGCTGTGATGACAATCAGATCACCATGCTTGACTACACCTGAAAGAAGGGATTCCTGAACAGCCTGATCAAGCATTTCATCTGTTGATGAAGACTGTTCGCCGTTGCGTGAATGTACGCCCCATACAAGAGCAAGCTTGCGTGAAACAGATTCACATGATGTAACCGCAACGATTGGAGCTTTAGGGCGGTATTTTGAGATCATGCGTGCAGTATGGCCGCTTTCAGTTGTTGCTACAATTGCAGCTGCCTGAAGGTTCAAGCCTGTATGTGCAACCGATTGTCCGATTGCATCTGTAATCGTCATATCAGCCTGCTCGCTGCGTTTTGCAAGGATCTGCTTGTAATCCAGCGCCTGCTCTGCACGTGAAGCGATGTTGTTCATTGTTTGAACAGCTTCAACAGGGTATGAACCGGCTGCTGTTTCACCAGAAAGCATGATTGCATCTGTTCCGTCGAAAATGGCGTTTGCAACGTCACTTGCTTCTGCGCGTGTAGGGCGCGGGTTGCGCTGCATGCTGTCAAGCATTTGAGTAGCTGTGATAACAGGCTTGCCTGCTGCGTTGCACTTTTTGATCAATTCTTTTTGAACAAGAGGCACTTCTTCTGCAGGAATTTCAACGCCAAGGTCTCCGCGCGCTACCATAAGGCCGTCTGATACTTCAAGAATTTCATCGATGTTGTCGACGCCTTCCTGGTTTTCAATTTTCGGGATGATCTGGATTTGAGATGCTCCATGTTTTTCAAGCAATTCGCGGATCTCAAGAACATCTGCTGCGCGGCGCACGAATGATGCAGCGATAAAGTCCACTCCCTGCTCAATTCCGAACACGATGTCATTTGCATCTTTTTCAGTGATTCCAGGAAGTTTTACACTTACTCCCGGCACGTTGACGCCTTTTTTATTTTTAAGTGTTCCTGTGTTAAGGATCTTTGTTCTGATTTCACTCGCCTGTTTATTGATTTCAATTACTTCAAGACCGATCAGACCGTCATCAAGAAGAATGATTGAACCTGTATGAACATCGTCGATAAGACCTTCGTAAGAAATGGAGAACTTGTCTGCTGTACCAAGAACTTCAGTCATAGAAACCGTTACTTCAGATCCTGCCACGAGTTCAATTGCTCCGTCCTGCATAGAATGCGTGCGGATTTCCGGTCCTTTCGTATCAAGAAGGATGGCAACATTCTTATTAAGCTTTGCAGCTGCTTCACGGATGTTTTTGATGCGTGCTCCGTGCTCTTCAAAATCTCCGTGGGAGAAGTTCAGGCGTGATACGTTCATGCCTGCTTCCATCAATTGTGTGAGCTTCTCTACACTTTCACTTGCAGGGCCGATCGTACAAACTATTTTCGTTTTTCTCATTCGATAAATTCCTCCTGTATATAGGTATGAAAACGATACCAGTCTGATTGGAAATCAGATGGATAATTCTTTGGAAAGCTGGTACATGTTCTGATCAATCGTATGCGGTGTGTCTAGAATTTCGAGGATATCATTGTTCGTCAGCTTGTTGCTTTGAATACCGACCGCACGTCCGCCTTTGCCTTCAAGAAGAAGTTCTACAGCGTAAGCTCCCAGACGGCTTGCAAGGACTCTGTCAAATGCTGTTGGCGATCCTCCGCGCTGAATGTGGCCAAGAACGGAGACACGTGTTTCGAGGTTTGTAGCTTCTTCGATCCTTCTTCCGAAGTCAACTCCGCTTCCAACGCCTTCAGCAACAATGATGATACTGTGCTTTTTGCCGCGGTCTGTTCCGTGCTTCAGACGGGCAAGTATATCTTCCATATCATAGTCAACTTCAGGAATCAGAATCGTTTCTGCTCCGCCTGCAAGGCCGGACCATAATGCAAGATCTCCTGCATGGCGTCCCATTACTTCAATTACATATGTACGCTCATGTGAAGTTGCTGTATCACGAATTTTGTCTATTGCATCAATCACGGTATTAAGTGCCGTGTCAAATCCGATTGTAAAATCTGTGCCTGGAATGTCATTGTCAATGGTGCCTGGAACGCCTACGCACGGGAAACCGTGTTCAGTCAGTTTTTTAGCTCCCATGTAAGAACCGTCTCCGCCGATGATTACAAGGCCTTCAATGCCGTGCTTTTTCAGCTGTTCGATGCCTTTGAGCTGGCCTTCAACTGTTTTAAACTCCGGGCAGCGGGCTGTGTAGAGCTTTGTACCCCCGCGGTGGATAATATCTCCTACCGAACCGAGTTCAAGTTTTTCTATATGGCCTGCAATTAAGCCTGAATAACCATGATAAATGCCGAACACCTCTACGTCATGATAGATCGCTTTACGTACGACAGCACGCACGGCAGCGTTCATGCCAGGTGAATCTCCTCCACTGGTTAATACGCCGATTTTTTTCATTTTTCTCACCCCAAAGTAGTATGTGATATTAAAATAACATGAAGAAATGGGCAATACAATAGACAAGAAACGACAAATGTCGAAATTTCACGTTACCTTTAAACCTTTCTCATTATACAATAAAACCGCCTGTCCTGAAGGGTTTTCAGCGAATCTTTGAAAATTAAGTCAAGTAAACGCTTCCTTTTGGGATTGTCGAATAATCTCACTCACATGAACTGGCTGTTTTTCTATGAATAACCAGATTTGGCATTCTTCATTTAAGAATTCAAGGTCTGAAAAACAGTCCTTTCAAAAAAAGAAACGTGCCGCCTTCCTTCCGAAGGCTACACGTTAATCTATTTTACCCCAATAATTTCCTCTGCAAACGAAACCTGGCCGATTCTTTTAAACTTTTCATAGCGGTGCTGAATCAGCTGCTCTCCATCGAGCTTTAAAAGCTCTTTCAGCGAATCATGAATGACCCCATTCATATTTTTTGCCTGTTCAGCAACATCCCTGTGGGCGCCGCCTTTTACTTCTTTGATGATTTGATCAATAACGCCCAGTTCTTTCAGATCCGGGGCCGTGATTTTCATCGTTTCCGCTGCCTTTTTGGCAAGTCCTGAATCTTTCCACAAAAGGGCAGCAGCTCCTTCCGGGGAAATAACCGAATAGGTTGAATTCTCAAGCATATGGATGTGGTTGCCGACTCCAAGAGCAAGCGCACCGCCGCTTCCGCCCTCGCCGATAACGATGCAGATGACCGGTACGGATAACCCTGCCATTTCAAAAAGGTTCTTTGCAATGGCTTCACTTTGGCCACGTTCTTCGGCTGCTTTTCCAGGGTATGCTCCTTTTGTATCAATCAGGCAAATGATCGGACGGCCGAACTTGTCAGCCTGATGCATCAGTCTGAGTGCCTTGCGGTAGCCTTCTGGATGAGGCATTCCGAAGTTTCTGCGGATGTTTTCTTTTGTATCTTTTCCGCGCTGATGGCCAATGACCGTTACAGGGAGCCCGTTAAACTTGGCAATTCCGCCTACGATGGCTTCATCATCCCCATAATACCGGTCACCATGAAGCTCGAAAAAGTTTGTGAAGAGCTTTTCAATATAATCAAGCGTTGTCGGACGGTTCGGATGTCTTGCAATCTGAACTCTGTCCCACGGCTGAAGATTTGTGTAAATTTCTCTCTCAAGCTTTTCAAGGCGCCCTTCAAGCTTAGAGATCTCAGCAGACAAGTCCACATCTGTACTTTCCGTAAACTGTTTCAGTTCAGAGATTTTCGCCCTCAGTTCTGTGACGGGCTTTTCAAATTCCAGTTCCCCTACCATGAAGATGCACCTCCTGAGGAATGAAGCTCAAGGATATTCGAAAGAGTATCCTTCATATCGAGACGGTGGATGACCGCATCAAGCTGACCGTGTTTTAATAGAAATTCTGCTGTCTGGAAATCTTCCGGCAGATCTTCTCTGATCGTCTGTTCAATAATCCGTCTGCCGGCAAAACCGATTAGCGCTTTCGGTTCAGCAAAATTGTAGTCTCCCAAAGAGGCAAAGCTTGCTGAAACACCGCCTGTTGTCGGGTGTGTCATTACAGAAATGATCAATCCGCCGTTATCACTGAACAGTTTCAGGGCAGAGCTCGTTTTGGCCATCTGCATAAGGCTTAAAACACCTTCCTGCATTCTGGCGCCGCCTGAAGCTGTAAAGATGATGAATGGAAGCTTTCTTTCATTCGCACGCTCAATCGCTCTCGTAATCTTTTCTCCAACGACTGACCCCATGCTTCCCATCCGGAAAGTGGCATCCATGACTGCAACAACGGTCTGATTGCCGTTAATGGCTCCCTCGCCTGTTACAACCGCTTCATTCATCTTTGTTTTCTTCCGGTCTTTTTCTACTTTTTCAAGATAGCCCGGAAAATTAAGAGGGTTTTCAGAAACCATCTCTTTATCAAACTCTTTAAATGTATGTTCATCAAATAAACTCTTAATGCGCTCTTTGGCATTCATTGTATGGTGGTGGCCGCAGTTCATGCACACGCGCAGGTTTTTATTTAATTCTTTCGTATACATAATCTTTTTACAGCTTGGACATTTTGTCATAATTCCTTCAGGCACATCGTGCTTTGCCTGATCTGAAGGAATGGATGCATATTTCTTTTTCTTTGAAAATAAATCCTTTAACAAATCGCTGCCTCCTTTTCTATGAAAATGACCGGGCAATTGCCTGACCATCATCCATTTTTTTGCAGGCTGTGAATCTGCGCCGCTGATAATAAGACCGGCAGCAGGGAAGCCTTTCCGAAAAAAGATGTTATGCCTTATCGGCACTTTCTTTATGAGCTAGAGTGTAAAAAGATTGGAATACACGATTTTCGTCCTTGGAAAGCAGTCCGTCGATGATTTCTTCATAGACGGCTTGAGGTCCGGACTCATGTTTGGGCTGAATCAGCTTTACATACTCGCTGACAACCGTCCAGATACGGTACAGCAGAAAATTATCCGACAGTTTCATAAGCTCCGTCATGAATGCTGCATGGGCCATCGTCTCCTGCTTCAGCCTGTCTCTCAGTTCTTTCAGTTCCGTCTCGCGGTCTTTTGCAAGCAGGACCTGCAGGGCATTATATTCAAGAAGCTTATTCATCTCAGTAAGATCAGAAATTGCATTTTTATCCTGAAGAATAAAGGTGCCGAGAATTTCGACAAGGTCATTGTCGCGAAAATCTTTAATAAAGGTGCCTTCCCCGCGCCTTGTTTCAATGATCCCCAGGAGCTCAAGCGCCCGAAGCGCTTCTCTGACAGAGGACCGTCCTGCCTGCAGACGTTCGGCAAGCTCGCGTTCAGATGGAATCTTATCGCCCGCAGCGAGCCCGTCTTCTTTGATGATCGACCTGATTTCGCGAAGAATTTCGATATATACTTTAGGTTTAGATGCACTCATTGTACATCACTCACTTTGTTTCAATAATCGCAAGCTGCTTCGTTTTTTCTGCAATTTCCTCAGGATCGGCTTTTATTCTGGCCACTCCGGTTTCCATTGCTGCCCTCGCAACAGCCGCAGCCACCGCAGGAGCAACTCTTGCATCAAATGGAGCCGGGATGACATAATCCGCCGTCAGCTCCTCAGTTGAAATCAGGGCAGCAATCGCTTCTACAGCCGCAATCTTCATTTGTTCATTAATGTGTGTAGCACGCACATCAAGCGCGCCGCGGAAAATGCCCGGGAAAGCAAGAACGTTGTTTACTTGATTCGGGAAATCTGAACGGCCCGTTCCGATGACCATTGCGCCCGCTTCTTTCGCTTCATGAGGCATGATTTCAGGGACAGGGTTTGCCATTGCAAAGATGATCGGATCTTTTTTCATGGATGCAATCATTTCTTTCGTCAAAGCCCCTTCTACTGAAACGCCGATAAACACGTCCGCATCTTTAATGACATCGGCCAGGCTTCCCTCTGTGCGGTCGCGGTTTGTATATTTGGCCACTTCCTCTTTTACACTGTTCATTCCATAAGAGCGGCCTTCAAAGATCGACCCTTTGGAATCGCACATGATAATATCGCGCACACCGTAGCGGTAAAGCAATTTAATGATGGCAATGCCTGCCGCACCCGCTCCGTTTGCAACCACCCTGATGCTTGACATGGATTTGCCCGCAAGCTTCAATGCGTTCACAAGACCTGCCACTGTAACGATGGCTGTGCCATGCTGGTCATCATGGAAAATCGGAATATTCGTTTCTTTTTTCAGGCGCTCTTCAATGACAAAGCAATTCGGTGCAGCAATATCCTCAAGATTCACGCCGCCGAAAGTAGGTTCGAGAAGTTTGACCGTTTCTACAATCTTGTCCACATCCGTTGTGTTTAAACAGATTGGAAACGCATCAACACCTGCGAAGCTTTTGAAAAGAACAGCTTTCCCTTCCATAACAGGAAGTGCTGCCTCCGGTCCGATATTTCCAAGCCCAAGGACAGCCGTTCCATCAGAAACAACGGCAACCATGTTGCCTTTCATTGTATAGTCGTACACTTTATTTTTATCTTCATAAATCGCTTTGCAAGGTTCAGCGACCCCTGGAGAATATGCTAAGCTCAGGTCTTTAGCATTTCTGACTGGTACTTTTGATTTCGATTCAAGCTTTCCTTTATGAACTAGATGCATATGTAATGCTTCTTCGCGCAATGACATGTTCTCACTCCTTAGGGTCTATTTGGAGGTGGTCAGACCACCTCCAGCCAATAATAAATCATAACATAATTTTAAGTATTGTAAAGTCCTGTCTTTTTGTCCGGCACCGGACCTTTGTGCTTATTCTTTGACGGCTGCATTTTTCTCCCCGAGTAAATTTCTAAGCTCTGAAAGACATGCAGCACTCGCTTCTGTGTTATATTCATCCGGCAGTCTGACGCTCTTTTTCTCTTTTTCATAATAGAGAATTACAGGCGTTGTGCCGCGGTGCTTTTTAAGAGTATTCTGCACGGTTTGAAGCTTTCCTTCCGCGAGATGCAATTCCTCAATTTTTAAAAAGAGCGTCTTTGCTCTTTTCTTCAGATCATCCACTGTTTCCGCTTCAGAAATAATCAGCTGCGTGCGGTCGCTGCGGTTTTCCATTTTGCCTGTAAGAATGACTACATTTCCCTGATCAAGCAAATTCCGGGCCTTCGTATAAACGTTCGGAAAAGCCACCGCTTCAAGATCTCCGCTTTCATCACTCAAGGCAAGAAACGCCATGACCTCGCCTTTTTTTGTCCGGATCGTGCGCATGGCAGAAATAAACACGCCGACCTTCACTTTTTTCTGACCGCCGAGAACGGCTTCACTCAGCGGAAGAACTCCCGCACGCTGAAACAGCGGCAAATGGGCTGAAGCAGGATGGCTTGAAAAATAAAAACCAAGCGACTCTTTTTCAAACTTCAGCTTTTCTTCCGTTTTGAACGGCTCAACTTCTATATATTTCGGCTTGATGCTGAATTCTTCCTCTTCTAAAAACAAATCAAATTGATTTTCATCATCCGTTGAAAAGAGGGCAGCATGTTCAATCGCAAGATCCAGGCTTGCAAGCAGAGTGGACCTCTCCATCCCAAACTCATCCATGGCTCCCGAAAAGATAAGAGACTCAACAACTCGTCTGTTCACGGTCTTCATGGATACCCTTGTGCAGAAATCAAACAGATCTGAGAACGCTTTTTTCTTTCTGGCTGCGTAGATTTCTTTTACAGCGTTGACGCCTACACTCTTAATCGCATTCAGACTAAAGCGGATGTTTCCGTTTTCGACAAGAAAAGGATATTCGCTTCTATTAATAGAAGGAGGAAGAACTGTGACTCCATGCTGCTTTGCCTCGCGAATGTACTGGGCCGTTTTTTCATCGTTGCCGATCACGCTGGTTAAAAGAGCGGCCGTAAAATAAACAGGATAGTGGGCTTTTAAATAGGCAAGCTGAAAAGAAATCATGCTGTAGGCGACAGCATGGCTGCGGTTGAATCCGTAATTTGCAAATTTGACGATCAAGTCGTAAATATGGTTTGCAGACGTCCGGTCATAGCCGTTATTCAGACAGCCCGAGACAAAGTGCTCTCTCTCCCGGTCAAGTATTTCCTTTTGTTTCTTTCCGACAGCGCGTCTTAGAAGATCCGCTTCGCCTAAAGAAAAACCGGCCATTTTAGACGCAATCTCCATGATCTGCTCCTGGTAGACGATAACGCCGTTCGTCGTTTGAAGGATGGGCAGCAGGTCCGGATGCGGGTACTCGATTTTTTCTTCCAGATGTTTTCTTCTGATGTAAAGCGGAATATTTTCCATCGGACCCGGACGGTACAGGGCATTTACAGCCACTATATCTTCAAGATCTGTCGGCTTGAGCCGTTTCAGAACGCTGCGCATCCCGTCTGATTCAAGCTGAAAGACCCCTGTTGTGTCCCCTTTGCCAAGAAGGTCGAACGTTTTATCATCCGCGTAGGAAATGCGGGCAAAATCAATCCGTTTCTTTTCATGGCGCTCGATTAAACCTGTGATCTGCTCAATCAGCGTCAAATTTCTGAGGCCGAGAAAATCCATTTTCAAAAGCCCAAGATCCTCAAGATAATCCATTGAAAACTGAGTTAAATAAATGCCGTTATGCCCCTCCTGGATCGGAACGATATCTGTAAGCGGCTGGCTGCTCAGCACCATGCCCGCTGCATGTGTGGAGGTGTGCCTCGGAAGGCCTTCAAGCTTTACGGCTGTTTCAAAAATCCTCCTGTACAAATCCGACTCATTCAGAAGCTGCTGAAGGTCTTTGGATTCTGAGAAAACCTGCTCCAAGGTGGACCCGGGCTTTGAAGGAATGAGCTTTGCAAGAACATCCGCCTCCTTGGCAGACGCCCCCATGACTCTCCCGACATCCCTGAGGGAAGCTTTCGCAGCGAGTGTTCCAAACGTCACGATTTGAGCTGCGTGCATCGCCCCGTACTTTTCTGCCACATACGAAATGATCTCATCCCTTTTAGAATCAGGAAAATCAATATCTATATCAGGCATATTTATCCGCTCTGGATTTAAGAAGCGTTCAAATAAAAGGCGGTGCTCAATGGGATCCACATCTGTGATTCTGAGGACATAGGCAACAAGTGAGCCGGCTGCAGATCCCCTTCCCGGACCCGTAAGAATTCGATTATCATGGGCATATTTCATGAAATCCCAGACAATCAGGAAATAGTCGCTGAATTTCATCTCCCTGATCACATTCAGCTCATAGTCAAGCCTTTTGTAATAGCTGTCCGGCGGATCCCCGAACCTCTCTTTGAGGCCAGACAGGCACAGGCGCTCCAAATATTCGTCAGCCGGCTGGCCGTCAGGTGAAGGATACTTCGGAAGACGGGTCTGTCCAAGTTCCATTGTGACCTGGCACATGTCTGCTATTTTCAGAGTGTTTTCAAGAGCTTCGGGACAATCCCTGAAAAGCTCTGCCATTTCAGCAGGGGATTTTAAATAGTACTGATTGGAAGGAAGGGCGAAGTCACTGTCGTCTTCAAGCTTTGCACCGTTTTTTATGGCAAGAAGGCAGTTGTGGGCAAACGCATCTTCTTTTTCGATATAGTGAACGTTGTTGGCAGCGGCGGCAGGCACCCCTGTTTTTCCGCTTAATTCTAAAATACCTTTCTGCAGTTCTTTATCTGTATGCAGGCTGTGGTTTTGGAGCGAAAGATAGAAATCACCTTCATGAAACAGTGATTTATAGAGCAAGAGCGTTTTTTCCGCTTCCTCTTTATCCCCGCTCAGGACCGCCTGTTCCACCAAGCCCTTGTCACCGGGGGTTAACCCGATAATTCCGGAGCTGTAGGATTTCATCCACCGGGATTTTATTCCTTCTGGAGATCTTGTTTGAAGAACACTGCTGATTTTGATCAGATTTCTGTATCCTTCATTGTTTTTGGCAAGCAGAACAAGGGGGTATCCCCCGCTTGCGCCCTGTTCTTCGAGCGTAACAGACGCTATTAGCCCGATAATGGGTTTGATGCCGTGTTTCATGCATGTTTTATAAAAAGCTACCGCTCCATACATCGTATGGAAGTCAGTAATCGCGAGTGATTTTGCTCCATGGGCTGCTGTTTTTTCAACAAGCCGGTCGATTCGCGCTGAACTGTTCAGCAGACTGTAGGCACTTTGAACTTGAAGGTGAACAAATGGCAATCGCATGTCCCGTCCTTTCTCTAAATCTCTTCTTTTTATTATATTCTCTATTGAAAAGTGACACAAATTGAAGCTGTCCCATCTCATACTTCCATTGTTTGTCCATATACATAGAAGAAAGGGGTGAATCGCATGGAGGTTAAAGAGGCGTTTATTCCGGCCTTTATCAACAGTTATTTCATAGCACTCGGCGTAATTCTCGGCGGATCGATTGTTGGCGGCATAGGTGCTTACTTAGCAGGTGAGCCTCCGCTGTCGACGATTTACAGTCTTGCAAACAGACTGAAAATATGGGCCCTTGTCGCTGCAATCGGGGGTACCTTTGACGCTTTTTCAAGCTTTGAAAGAGGATTTTTTGAAGGAGAGACACGTGATGTGATTAAACAGGTCCTGCTGATCATTTCAGCCATGGGCGGCGCGCAGACTGGCTGGCTCCTGATCTTATGGCTGACGCAGGAGACACCGGAATGAGAATCCCTCCATTATACAGGCGCCCATCCTGGCAGCGGCTTTTTGGAGGCATGGTGCTCGGCGCCATCATCAGCTGGTGCATCTTCCTTTATATATACGGCGAGTGGCAGGAGAAACTGGTGACAAAAATTGAAGAACAGACGTATACCATTGAAGATTTGAGTCAGACAAATAAAAGCTACTATGAGGAGATTCAGAATCTGAATAAAATCACTCAGGAAAAACTCCGGGTGCAGAAGATCAGCGTGACCTTAATGAACGGGGAACGCTATCAGTTTACATCCCTGATGACTTTTATGATTGAGGATCAGGTGAAAGAAGATGTGTCTGATGTTTTGGCAAAGGATCTGGAAAGTGTTTATAAAACGAGAAAGCTGATGAAAAAAGCGGTCGAAAACAAAGTATATAAAATCGATGACAAGCAGTACCGGGTAGAAATTGAGGAAATGTTCATATACACCACCCTCTCAATCGAGCTTAAAGTCTCATTCGCAAAATAGAAAACGGGACCAATGAACCTCTCCGCAGGAACCAAATGGTTTATTTTTAGAAATTTCAATTAATTTAACCGCACTCCTTCCTGCCTTTCGGGTAGAATGGTAATAGCAGCAAACCCAAAATCAGGAGGAATGAGGATGTATGTCTTAAACCACAAACAGATGGCCCGGGAAAAAGCGGCACGCCTGAAAGAAGGCTATTCAGCTTATGCGGAGTCAAACGAGCTTGCTTCACTGATTAAAAAAGAACTTCTTGCACAGGGACTGACCTTTCACGAAGATTCAACTGAATTCGGGTACTGGTTTATCCCTGTGAAATAAGTTCATCTGGCTTTTCTTATTGAAAGCTCCGGCAAATGCTTTCAAGATCTGAAAGAACCTGATCCGCTTCTTCCCAGCTTGTGACAGATGCGCCTGAAGCAAGCGGATGGCCGCCGCCGCGGTATTTTTTTGCCAGTTCATTAATAACCGGACCTTTGGATCTAAGCCTTACTCTGATCTGATCTGCTTCTTCTACAAAAAAGACCCATGCCCGAAGACCTTCAATATTGCCAAGCATGCCTACCAGCTGTGAAGCCTCAGAAGCACTCACTTCAAATTGCTCCAGGATCTCTTTCGTCAGGATCATGGAAGCAGCACCCGATGACGACAGCTTGAAATTCTGCAGAACATAGCCGCTGAGCTTAGCCGCATTATATTTCGTCTTATACATCTCATCATAAATGTCTGTAAATGAAAAATCATACTCAACAAGCTCACTGGCATATCTTAATGTTTTTTTCGTCGTGCTCGGAAAAAGGAATCTGCCCGTATCGCCGACAATTCCCGCGTAAATCAGCTCTGCTGCTTTGTCAGGCAAAACAAGCCCGTCTTCTTTGCCCGCAAGATAAAATTCATAAATCATTTCACTGACTGAACTTGCGGACGTATCCACCCACAGAAGGTCTCCGTATGGATCTTCATTTGGATGGTGGTCAATTTTTATAAGCTTTGCACCTGTATGATAGCGCTGATCACACACACGCTCCTGATTGGCGGTGTCGCAGACAATCACAAGTGCTCCCTCGTAGTCACGGTCTTTCACGTTGTCCATTTTATATAAAAACTCGAGTGAGGGTTCACCAAGTCCCGCTGCAAGGACGTTCTTTTCCGGGAAAGAGGCCTTGATAATCTCGGCCAGTCCGCATTGTGATCCGTATGCATCCGGGTCAGGACGTACGTGCCGGTGAATGATGATCGTTTCATACTGCTTAATCTCTGACAGAATTTCCTGTTTCATGTGTAGTCTCCTTTTCGAACCTGATTATAGACTAATTAAAGCATAAAACCGTCCGGGCAGAAAGCGAATCTTGTCTTTGGTTATAGCAATCCTGCGCAAGAATGATTAAAATAGAGGATGTAAGTTTACTATGGAGGTTATTCTTAATGCCTGTACTTGTCATTCTGATCGTATTTGCCTTCTCTTTTTATCTTTTCTATAAAGTGAAGTTTTACAGAACCAGAAAGCCGATGGAAAAACAGTGGCTCTCTGCAAAATCGAGCATAGCACTGGGTGTATTTGTGTTTTTGTTCGGCCTGAACCAGCTGTTTTTATTTCATTCAACGGTTTCATTGGTCGTTGGGATTATTTTTATGGTTGTCGGACTTGCCAGCAGCTTGGCCGGCTACAAAGCCTATAAGCACTACCTTCCTCACGCTGCAAAAGAAGCAAGGGAAGGCTGAAATCGCTTGGTTTAAAAAAGCAGGCAGGGAAACTCTCGTTTTCCCTGCCTGCTTTTTTACCTATTTTCAGCTTCTCTCAATCAGCTGCACCATCAGCATGGCTTTGCCTACTGCCACTCCGCTGCTGAATACCTCAACATCAATCTTTCCGAACTTGCGCCCGACTTCAAGGATTTTTGGATGCACTTCAAGCATGCTGTCCATCTGAACAGGCTTCATAAAGTAAATCGTGATGTTTTCAACGACAATTTCGCCTTTTTTCTGTGTGCGAAGATACCGGTTTGTCGCTTCTGTCACGACGGTTGTAAATACACCATATGAAATCGTGCCGAGATGATTTGTCATTTGCGGGGATACTTGAAAACGGTAGACATTCGCTTTTTTTGCATCCTCAGCCGTGACAATAAACTGATTGGTCACGATGTCATCAAGCTTCTCGCCGATCTGAGGCTGCCTTTGAATCATTTGCAGCGCCTGAAGAACGTCCTGACGGCTGATCATTCCTTCCAGCCGGTTATTCTGATCTACTACAGGCAAAACCTCAATGCCTTCCCAGACCATCATTTGCGCCGCTGAGGCAACGGATGTTTTCCCAATGACCGTGATTGGATTTTTCGTCATGACTTTCTCAACAATCACACTGCGGTCATACCCCATCACGTCTTTTGAGGTGACCATCCCCTGTACTCTCAGCTGGTTATCAATGACCGGAAAACGGCCGTGGCCTGTATTCACATTATGCTGATACCACTCATCTACTGTATCAGTCGTTTTCAGGCATATCGTTTTATCAAGCGTTGTGAGAATATCTTCAACCAGAACAATTTCCTTTTTGATCAGCTGATCGTAAATCGCTCTGTTAATCATGGTTGCCACAGTAAACGTATCATAGCTTGTTGAAATAATCGGAAGCTCGGCTTCATCAGCAATTCTCTTTACATGCTCGTCAGTGTCAAAACCCCCGGTAATCAGCACAGCTGCACCCGCTTCAATGGCGAGCTGATGAGCATTTGTCCGGTTCCCTACGATAAGCAGATTCCCGGCACCCGTATAGCGCATCATCGCCTCAAGCTTCATGGCGCCGATGACAAACTTGTTAAGCGTTTTATGAAGTCCCGCACGTCCGCCCAGGACTTGTCCATCTACGATATTTACAACTTCAGCGTATGTGAGTTTTTCAATATTTTCTTTCTTTTTCTTTTCAATCCTAATGGTTCCAACACGCTCAATCGTGCTTACATAGCCTTTGTTTTCGGCTTCTTTAATCGCACGGTATGCAGTGCCTTCACTTACGTTCATATCTTTCGCGACCTGCCTGACAGAAATCTTTTCCCCGATCGGGAGGCCGTCAATATGCTGCAGTATTTGCTCATGCTTTGTCGCCAAGCTTCTTCACCCTTTTTTATCAGCCATTCTTTCTTTTTCTATTATAAGGGTGAGACCGCTTTATATCAACGCGCCGCTGCACGCTGTCTTACTTTCATCCTGCGCACTTGCGCCTGTTTTGCTTTGTGTTTTTTCGGTGCATACATCAGACCCGTTAAATTTCCGCCTGCAGCAAAGAGAGCAAACAGAATCCAGATGAGAGAAAACAGGCTTTCAAGAGGATTTGCACTTGAGATATCCAGTCTTGGCAGTGCATAAAACAGCATGGCCCCCGCCAGCAGCAAATAGACAATACGCATATTAACCAGCTCCTTTTAAAACAGCTTGGTTCATTTTATGCGCATTCATGAAAAAAATGCAGGCATTGCCTGCATTTTTGATGGTGATTATAGTTTAATAGAGTCTCCCGCTTTCATGACTTTTCCCATTTTCCCAGGGAGGCTGTCCACAAAATCCTGTGGATTCTGCTCAATTACTGGAAATGTATTGTAGTGCATTGGAACGACGGTTTTTGCCTTGATCCATTTTGCTGCTATGGCTGCATCCTCCGGCCCCATTGTAAAATTATCGCCGATCGGCAGAAACGCAAGATCAATCTCTTCCAGTTCCCCGAGAAGCTTCATATCAGAAAAAAGACCTGTGTCTCCTGCGTGATAGACTGTTTTCCCGTCATGTTTAAAGAGAATTCCCGCAGGCATACCAGTATAAACGATTTTTTCTCCCTCTTCCTCATAGCTCGAGCCGTGGAAAGCCTGAGTCAGCTTGACCGTGCCAAAATCAAATGTGTAAGATCCTCCAATGTGCATCGGATGAACGTTAAGACCCTTCCATCCCAAATATGTAGCAAGTTCAAACGGCGCCACAACAAGCGCATTATTTTTCTTTGCAAGTTCGATGGTGTCGCCAACATGATCATTGTGTCCGTGTGTAAGCAAAATCACATCCACTTTCAAATCATCCGTTTTCAGGTCCGTCTGACCGTTCCCGTTAATGAATGGGTCAATGATAATCGTGTGCTGATCCGTTTTAATCTGTACAACAGAATGGCCATGGTATGAAACGTTCATGTCTCTCACTCCCATTTAATTGATAGTTTTATCGTACTAAAAATAGAGGGGGCTGTCGAATGTGAGGGTACGGCCGAATAGGTTTGAGAGACTTCTTTTTTTGAGATGGAGGGTGTTTGGTGCCATCAAAATGGTTCCGGCTGCTCTTGAGGGTTCTTATCCTGCTGTTCAGTGCCATCAAAACGCTTACGGCTGATTTTGAGGGTTCTTATCCTGGCTTTCAGTACCATCAAAACGCTTACGCCTGATTTTGAGGGTTCTTATCCTCCTGTTCAGTGCCATCAAAACGCTTACGCCTGATTTTGAGGGTTCTTATCCTCCGGTTCAGTGCCATCAAAATGCTTACGGCTGATTTTGAGGGTTCTATTCCTGCTGTTCAGTACCACCAAAACTCTTACGGCTGATTTTGAGGGTTCTATTCCTGGCGTTCAGTACCATCAAAACTCTTACGGCTGATTTTGAGGGTTCTATTCCTGCTGTTCAGTGCCACCAAATAGGCTCCAGGCTGCTCTTGAGGGTTCTATTCCTGGCTTTCAGTGCCATCAAAATGCTTACGACCGCTTCTTGAGGGTTCTATTCCTGCTGTTCAGTGCCATCAAAATGCTTACGACCGCTTCTTGAGGGTTCTATTCCTGCTGTTCAGTGCCATCAAAATGCTTACGGCTGCTCTTGAGGGTTCTATTCCTGCTGTTCAGTGCCATCAAAACGATTGCATACAGCTCTTGAAGGCTCTACTCCCCTCGTCCTGCAAAACCTTGCTGAACCACAAAAAAAAGATACGGGCCTTTCAAGCCCGCATCCCATTTATTCACCAAGAAGAGCTCTTGCATCCGAGTAAGTTAATGAATGCGCTTCTGCGACTGCTTCGTATGTGACAAATCCCTTCAGCGTGTTAACGCCTTTTAAAAGCGGCTCATTTTCAAGGCATGCTTTTTTGTACCCTTTGTTAGCAATCTGCACCGCATATGGGACGGTCACGTTTGTCAGCGCGATTGTCGAGGTCCGCGGCACCGCTCCCGGCATATTTGCCACCGCATAATGGAGGACCCCGTGCTTTTCATACGTAGGATGATCGTGAGTCGTGATTCTGTCGGTTGTTGCAAAGATGCCTCCCTGATCGATGGCGATATCAACAATCACAGAACCGGGCGTCATGCTCTGGACCATCTCTTCTGTCACGAGCTTCGGGGCCCGTGCCCCAGGGATGAGGACCGCACCGATCACTAGATCTGACTGGGCCGCAGCGTACGCGATATTGAAAGGATTCGACATCAGCGTGGAGATTTCTTTTCCGAAAATATCATCAAGCTGGCGGAGCCGTTCCGGATTCACATCAAGCATCGTTACATCTGCCCCGAGTCCGACCGCAATTTTCGCAGCATTTGTGCCTGCTACTCCTCCGCCGATGATGGCAACTTTTCCGCGCTTGACTCCAGGAACTCCTGAAAGCAGGATTCCCTTTCCGCTTTTCGTTTTTTCTAAAAACTGTGCACCGATTTGTGAAGCCATTCTGCCGGCCACTTCACTCATTGGCGTCAGCAGCGGCAGGGACCGGTTTGGGAGCTGGACCGTTTCATACGCAATACCTGTGACCTTCCGATCGATCAAAGCGCGCGTCAGCTCAGGTTCTGCTGCAAGATGCAAATAGGTAAACAGGATGAGGTCTTCGCGGAAATACTGATATTCAGAAGGCAGCGGCTCTTTTACCTTCATCACCATTTCCATAGACCAGGCTTCTTCAGGGGAAGAAACAATTTTCGCCCCTGCTTCTGTATACTGGTGATCGGGAAAACCTGATCCTTCGCCTGCATTTTGTTCAATATAGACTTCATGTCCTGCCTGAACGAGGTGAACAACGCCGGCCGGGGTCATAGCAACACGGTTTTCATTATTTTTAACTTCCTTGGGGATGCCGATTTTCATACATCTTCCTCCTGTGCCATTACATTCCGTTTCTGCTATAAGTATTTCCTTTCTTTAGTATATGGAAACACACGAAATTTGGAAATCCATTCCTGCTAAATGTGCGCATCTGAACGTGCTCTTCTTCAGGCATGCGGAGTCTTCAGTGTCACTCCCGTTCCCTCAGCCCCCCAATAAAAAACACATACAAAAAACCCCGGAATCTCCGGGGTTTCTCTTATTGTCTTCGGCTCAGCACGTTGACTGCCCCTGAAGCTTCAACGATGGCTCCAGTGATCATGTCAGAATCTTCCTCGCACAAAAAGGAGATGAGCCTGCCGATATCTTCTCCGGTGCCGGATCTGCCTACAGGCGTTTCTGAATCAGGTGTTTTTCTCGACTCATGGATGGAAGCTTCCTTCATCTCTCCCACAATATTGCCCGGGCAAATCATGTTCGCAGTAATGCCATTCTCCGCTTCTTCAATGGCAATTGTCTTTGTCAGAGAAGCAAGTCCTGTTTTCGCTGCGCTGAAAGCAGAACGGTGGAGCCAGCCGGATGATGATTCAGCTCCCTGAAATCCGTAGGTGATGATCCGTCCGTACTGCTGCTGTCTCATGACCGGTATCACTTTTTTGAAAAGATGAAAGACCGCGCTCAGGTTGCCTTCAATCATTTCATACCACTCATCATCTTCATAGTCTGCAAGCTTCTTGCGCTCAAATATGTATGGCCCTGCATTATTGATTAAGCAGTCAATCCGGCCGAATGTGCTGAGAGTTTCATCAGCAAGCTTTATGAGATCATCTTTTTTTGTGACATCGCCTTTCAAAAAAAGCATGCGTTCACTTATGTGCGCATATTTTTCTTTTAGCTGCAGCACAGCATCTTCATCGCTGCGGTAATTGACCGTAACGGAATAGCCTTTCTCAAGGAAGATTTCCGTCACTTTTCGTCCCAGTCCTTTGGAACCGGCTGTAATAATTGCGTGTCTCAATGGCAAAATCCTCCTCGGTGGTCCGGGAAATGTAATGCTGCTTCTTTTCCATTGTATTGAACAGAAAGGAATCTTACAATAATCTTATCTGCGCTGAATGTTTTTCACGGTGCGTTCACTTTTAAAAAAGGCGGAATACATATGTCTCAACCTGCAGTACGGTCAAAAATGGAACGTTTCGGTCTGGAAGCTGTTCCAAAGGAGCTCCGCAGCACATCATGGTTTGATTACTTTCTGATTCAATTATCTTTTTCGGTGAATGCAGGGAATTTCCTTCTTCCTGCTCTGGCCGTCATGGAAGGAGGCCTGTCTGTTATGCAGGCAGCAGTCTCCACAGTCATTGGAGCTGCATTGGCCTTTTTATTTGTGTCTCTGCTTTCGCTGCCCGGCTCAGTTCACGGAATTCCTGCCCAATATGCAATGAGATCGTATATCGGCGTCAGCGGAGCGCGTTTTTTTTCATCGCCGGTCAGAACACTGACCTCTCTTTACTGGTTTTGCGTACAAACGATTGGCGGAACGTTTATGATCATAGAAATCTGCAAGCGCTATTTTTCTTTTTCCCCTCATTTTGCTCTTACTGCCGTGCTTCTTGGGATTTTCATGGCTGCTGTCGCTGCAGCCGGGTTTGATGCCGTCAAGCGGATGACAAAGTACTTCCTGCCATTCCTTCTTGCGGGGCAGGCCGTTATGGTTTATTTATATTTTACTGCAGATCCTGCTCTCTTATCATCGCCGAGTGTGCCGGAATATTCTTCATCATCTCTGCCTGCAATGGCTTTTTATGCGAGCCTCGTGTTTGTCCAGTATATTTCAGGTGTCAGTGCTTCTGCTGATATGGCAAGATACGCAAAGTCTCCAAAGCAGGGATTCTTTGGACTCTATGCCGGCAATCTATTTGGATTTATCCTGACCGCATTTTTCGGCGCTTACAGTGCGGCACATTTCGGGGAGCTTAATCCCTTCATTTCAGCGAGTGCACTGACAGACTCGGTGACGCTTGTATCTGTCATTCTGCTCTGTTCCATATTGTCCATGTTTTCCATCAATTTAAACAATGCGTATACAGGGGCTTTCAGTCTGCTGAATATTTTCCCTTCGCTTGGAAGACTGAAGAGTGCTGTCCTGTTCGGCACAGCCGCTGTCGCATGCAGCACAATGCCCTCTTTAGTGACAGAAGCATCCTCCTTTATTTCATGGATGGGCTCTGCCATCGTCCCGCTGTCTGCTGTTATTATTGCTGAATTTACATACGTGCAGCTAAAGAGCAGGGAATTGCATGTACGAAAGCTTAACGGGAAAGGAGCAGCGGCCATCCTCTGCGGCATTGCGTTTTATTGGATCATTCCGGAATTTTTGTCCCCCGGGTTTGTTTCTTTCATTTTTACACTGGTGCTTTACACCGCTTTGCTGAAAGGACAAAAAAAGTCATCCTGAGATGACTTTTTTTGTTTACTCTGATTCTTCTCTCGGCTGCAGATTTTCCTGCAGGAAGTTTTGCTCATATTGCTGCTCTACGACTCCGCTTGAATACGCTTCAGTAATTAATTGAGACGTTTCATTTTCTCCTTCGTAATCGAAGTAGGCAGAATGGTTTTTAGGATCCTTTTCTTTTCCCATCTTCTTTCAGCTCCCTGTCACCTGATTGTGTTCCCTGTTATCGTTTGTGAAATGGGGAGGAAATACGATGGTAATATCTTCTTTATGACAGAGCGTCTTCGGCCTTAAGCAGCGCTTCCTTTACTTTTGAAAAACCGGTGCCGCCATCACTGATTCTCTTTGCAATGGCGGTGTAAGGATCAATTGCTTCAAACAGATCTTCTGAAAATAAATCAGATGCTTCTTTGTATTCGGCAAGCGGGAGATCTTTTAAGTAGATGCCTTTTTGGATGCACGTATACACAAGCTTTCCGACCACTTCGTGCGCTTCACGGAAAGGCATGCCTTTTTTAGCAAGATAATCGGCAAGCTCGGTCGCATTTGAAAAATCCTCCGTTGTCGCTTTCTTCATTTTTTCTGCTTTGACCTTGAGTGTCCCGATCATTCCTGTGAAGATCTGCAGACTGCCTTCAACCGTGCGTACTGCATCAAACATGCCCTCTTTGTCTTCCTGCATATCTTTGTTGTATGCAAGCGGAAGACCCTTTAACGTTGTGAGCAAAGCGAACAGATTGCCGTAGACCCGTCCCGTTTTTCCGCGGATCAGTTCGGCCATATCCGGATTTTTCTTCTGAGGCATCATGGAACTGCCGGTTGCATAGGTGTCATCAAGTTCGACAAACTGAAATTCCTGGCTGCACCAGAGAATCAATTCTTCACAAAGACGGGACAGATGCATCATCATGATTGAGCTGTTGCTCAAAAACTCAACAATGAAATCCCGGTCGCTTACTCCGTCAAGACTATTTTCATAAATGCCGTCAAACTCCAGAAGCTCAGCAGTCAGCTTGCGGTCAATTGGAAAAGTTGTGCCTGCGAGAGCACCGCAGCCAAGCGGAGAAAGACTGATCCGCTTCAAGGATTCCGAGAAGCGCTGTTTGTCCCGCTCAAGCATCCAAAAATAGGCAAGAAGGTGATGGGCAAATGAAATCGGCTGCGCTCTTTGAAGATGTGTATACCCTGGAAGAATGGTCTCAACATTTTCTTTCGCCTGCTTGAGAAGCGTTTCCTGAAACGCAGAGATCAGTCCGGCAATTTCGTTCACATGGTTTTTCAGATACAAGTGCATGTCCGTCGCCACTTGGTCATTTCTGCTTCTCCCTGTGTGAAGCTTGCCTCCGACTGGACCAATCTCATCAATCAGCAGTTTCTCAAGATTCAGATGGATATCTTCATAATCCACTGAAAAAGAAAGCTCTCCTTTTTCAGCTTTTTCTTTCAGAAGAAGCAGACCGGATTTAATCTGCTCTGCTTCTTCAAGGGAAAGGATCCCGCATTCGCCAAGCATATGAACATGTGCGAGGCTGCCCTGAATGTCTTCAAAGACAAGCTCTTGATCAAATGAAATAGATGCGCCAAACTCATCTACCCATTTCTCGGGTGTTTTTTGAAAACGGCCTCCCCACAGCTTTTTCATACATTCACCTTCTTTTTCCCCTGCACCATGCTGCTTACTTTTGTCGGAAGTCCATACAGCGAAATAAATCCGACTGCAGCCCCGTGGTCAAAGGAATCTTCGGTTGTGTAAGTTGCAAGCTTTTCATCATAAAGGGAATACTCCGACTTTCTTCCTTCTACAATGGCATGCCCTTTAAACAATTTGACACGGACTGTTCCTGTCACATATTCCTGCGTTTCTTTCAGGAAGCCCATCAGCGCATCTTTAAGCGGCGAGAACCAAAGACCGTTGTAAATCAGTTCTGTCAGCTTCATTTCAATGACCGGTTTAAAGTGGGCCACTTCTTTAACAAGCGTCAGATCCTCAAGCTCTTTATGAGCTTTGATCAGCGTCATGGCTGCAGGGCATTCATACACTTCACGGGATTTGATGCCCACAAGGCGGTTTTCAACATGGTCAATCCGTCCGACTCCATGATTGCCGGCAACTGTGTTTAAATGAAGAATCAGATCAGCAAGCGGGTAGGAAACGCCATTTAACGTAACAGGAACCCCTTTTTCAAATCCAATTTCAATGATTTCAGGCGTGTCAGGTGTATGTTCCAGCGCGTTTGTCAGATCATAGGCTCCTTCCGGCGGAGCTGCCCACGGATCCTCTAAAACGCCGCATTCATTGCTTCTTCCCCATAAGTTCTGGTCAATTGAGTACGGGCTGTCAAGATTGACCGGGATCGGAATGTTGTTGTCCATGGCATATTGGATTTCCTCTTCCCGCGACCAGCTCCACTCACGAACCGGCGCAAGCACTTCAAGGTCAGGATTCAGTGCTTTGATGGATACTTCAAACCGCACCTGGTCGTTTCCTTTTCCTGTGCAGCCGTGGGCTACAGCTACAGCCCCCTCCTGTTCAGCAACTTCTACAAGTTTTTTGGCAATGAGCGGACGGGACAGCGCGGATACAAGCGGATACTTCCCTTCGTACAGAGCATGTGCCTGCAAGGCAGCTAGTGCATATTCATCTGCAAATTCTTTTTTTGCATCAATCACATACGATTTTGAAGCGCCGACCTGAAGGGCTTTGCTTTGAACAAACGCCAGATCTTTTCCTTCCCCAACGTCCAGGCAGCAGGCCACAACTTCATATCCTTGATCCTGAAGCCATTTAACTGCAACTGACGTATCTAATCCGCCTGAATAGGCAAGAACTACTTTTTTATTTTCAACCATCTTTTATTTCCCCTCTCGGATGTATAAATATTAATTTAGATTTATATTAATTCATTTTAATAACTATCACTTTAACAAGTTATCAGCTGTTTTTCAATACATTTCTTAAAAGTTTTTATGATATTTTCGTGAATTGTATACAGCCCTCATGTAAAATGGAAGAAAATCATGCGTACGGGGGAATCAAGATGAAGCACTTTGAATTCAGCAGCCGTCTGGGAATCTATATCCCAAGGATTGAAGTGGAGTGGGAGAAGCTTACGAAGCAGGAACAGGAATCCATTCTTATGCAGTGGGAAAATATCCGCGGCCATATACCCGATCAGATTGCAGCAATTGAAACGGTCATAAACCAGAAGCAGGCAGCACTCGATTCAGAGGATGACTTTACTGTTTCCTGCAGGCTGAATTCTGAAATCTCAGAGCACGCATCTGTCATCAATGACCTCTGGCTGTGGTTCAGGCAGAATCAGCACGTGTCTGAGAGGATGCATACTTGAGAAACAGTTTTAAATAAACATACAAAAAAACCATCTGCCTTAAAGGCGATGGTTTTTTATCCAAGATCTTTCTTTAATTCTTTCACAATATGCCCAAGCTCCGGCAAAATGAGCTTCTCCATTGCAAGTTTGACTGCGCCGGTTGAGCCGGGCATGGAGAAAATAATTGTATTGTCGGCGGTTCCTGCGGCCGCCCTGCTCAAGATGGCGGCTGAACCGATGTCTTCCTGATAGCTGAGCATGCGGAAGATCTCGCCGAATCCCGGAAGTTCTTTTTGAATGATGCTTAAAACAGCTTCGATTGTGACATCTCTCTTTGCGATGCCGGTTCCGCCGCTGATTAAGACCGCATCTATGCCCGGGGCTTTACAGCCGCTGACCGCTGCACTCTTTATGAGCATTTCTTCATCAGGCACAATTTCGTACTCCGCTATGTGATGGCCCGCTTCCTGTAAAAGAGAATGAATGAGCTGTCCGCTCTTGTCGGTATCAGTTGTTCTCGTATCGCTGACCGTGATCACTTTACAGGAGATTGGAGCGGAATCCTTCTTTTTATGTTCAATCAAACTCATGATCTGAATCCTTCTTTTCAAGCAGGAGCCTGTATCTGTAATACTGATGGGCAAACTCCGTGATCTGGCGTGTCATCTGGTAGTTCACTCCGGCCCCAATCGCCATTCCGATCAATGGGATGCCGCCGATCATTTTTTTTCTCAGCATCGATATCGCTGATACTTTGACAAGCTGCTTCACAAGATGATCAAGTGTCGCCTGATTGGCAAACACGTCTTCCCCTTCATAAAAGAACGGATGGCTCTCGCTGTCCTGCAATTCTTCCTTAAGGGAAGTCCATTGCTCATACCTCAGGTGCTTAGGCAAAATGGCAGCATGATAAACTTTTAAGGAAGTCATCATTTCATAAGGGGTGTTCACTTCATATCCATAGCTGAGTGCCGTCATTTGAACGGCCCGCAGGTTAAGCAGCATTTGGGCGGGGAGATCAATGCCCATCAGCAAAAGTCCGCCAGTACCAGCGAGGCCTCCCTGAACGAACGAATAAAGCCTGTGCTTTGACAGCTGCAGTTCGGATAAATAATGCAGCTGATCTACAGACAGTTTCTTTAAATCCTCTATCTGATCGATTTCTTCATGAAACGTCTTTGCCGTCATTAGTAGCTGCTGGCGGGCATCCTGCTGCACATGAGAATTTTGGATAAACGCATGCAGATGAAACAAAATATCATCCAGTTTGCCGAAAAATTTCTCTTTCAGCGGCCCCGGCAGCTGATTCAGTTTCCGGTTCAGCCACTTGTCGTATGTCCGTCCAAAATCTGAGCGAAGATCCTCCCGCATGGAATCTTCCCATCTTTTGATTTCTAAAAGCAAGGCGGTTTCACGTTTAGTTAGCGCCATGTTCAGCCTCCTGTAAATCTCCATTGTTTTCCTTATTATATCACAGGGAACGCTCCGTGCATGAGGATCTGTTATTTAAGAAAGAAACCCGCACATGCATACATGACCGCAGCTGCAGCGCATCCGACTGCGGTAAATTTCAATTTATACCTTGCGTAGGATACAACCGGCATTTCCAAAATGGATGCCGTAGTAATCGTGGTATCACCAAGCGGAGATGTCATGGCCCCAAACGCCCCGCTTGCAAAAACCGCCCCGACTGTCAAAGGCAGTGATGCTCCTGAAGCAGCTGCGAGAGTCATTCCAAGAGGCATAAACAACCCCCACGTCCCCCAGGATGATCCGATGAAATATCCTACTGCTGAACCAAGCAAAAAAATGATGGCCGGGACGAATGCAGCCGGCAGGACATCTCCAAGCGTTGAACTGATAAAATCTGAAAACCCGATATCTTCTGCAGAAAGAGACAATGCCCACACAAGGATCAAAAGAATGATTGCCTGCATCAGCTGGTTGCCTCCGTCGTAAAAGTGATAGAGCGTTTCTTTCAGCGGCACGCGTCTTATGCTGTAAAACACAAATGTCAGAACGAGTGTTAAAAACACAGCAAGCAGCATGACAAATGTGGCATCCGCTTTTGCAAATGCCTGAAAAAGGGACTTTGCCCCTTTTTCCGTCCCGTCCTGCCACAGCAGAAACATCGACAGACCCAGCAGGAAGAATAAAGGCACAATCAAGTGCCAAGGCTGAGCCTCTACTTGTTCAAGCTCTTTCTTAAGCCCGACACCATGATAGGGATGTTCCTCCGCCGCTTCTTTCTTTTCATCCTGCTTCTTCTTCGGTTTTTTAAATGTGCTGACAAGACCAAGAACCAGCATTGCGATGGCAAAAAAGTTAAACGGGATACTCTGGAGATAGATTTGATACGGCGGAAGATCGAGCTGATTCCGCTCAATTCCCCCTTCTACGAGTGACAGCATGAATCCCGTAAAGGCCGTTCCCGCCGGCAGGAGAACAATGGTTGAGGCTGTTGAAACATCCATTGTAAATCCAACTTTTTGTCTTGAAAGCTCGCTTTTTTCCATAAGCGATTTAATGACAGGACCGATCATCATGATCCTGAACATCGGCATCATAAACGTAAAAGGCAAAGACAGCCAGATCATGCTTAAAAGACCTCTTTCTGATTTGACCCTTTTGCCTACCCATTCTGAAAAACCTTTGATGCCTCCGGAGATTTTCATCATGCCGACAAGTCCCCCGAACAAATAGAGAAACCCGATAATCTGAATGTTTGTATCATCTTCAAGTGTTTTCAATACATACTTCAAGACCTGTTCAAGCCCTCCAAGCAGTTCAGGCTTTACAAGATAAGAGCCGACGATAAGACCCGCTACAAGTCCGGGCAGGATTTCCTTCAGCCAAATGGAAAAAGCAATAACGATGAGAAACGGTACAAGTGAAAGCCAGGCATACTCCATGATTGGCGCTCTCCTTTTGCATGACATTTCTGCTTAGTATTGCCTATAATGGCCATTAATTGCGCAAAAAAAGACAGCCGTTTATGCCGGCTGCCTTTTGCGTTTCATTATTTTGCAATGCGCTCTACGTCGCGTGCAATCATCACTTCTTCATTTGTAGGAATGATCATGACTTTAACCGGCGAGTGAGGGTAGCTGATAAACGCCTCTTCACCGCGCACCTGGTTCAGCGAAGGATCCCAGTAAACACCCATGAATTCAAGGCCGCGAAGAACGCGCTCACGAATATCAATGCTGTTTTCCCCGATTCCTGCCGTAAAGATGATCGCATCTACACCGGACATGCGCGCTGCATAAGAACCGATGTATTTATGAATTCTGCTTGCAAACACTTCTAGGGACGTTCTTGCACGGTCGTTTCCTTCTTCAGCAGCCTTAGTTATGTCGCGAAGGTCTGAAGAAAGTCCGGAAATACCTAGCAGTCCGCTCTTTTTGTTCAAGATATCAAGCACTTCGATAGCTGAGTGTCCTGTTTTTTCCATGATGAACGGGATAAGGGCAGGGTCAATGTTCCCTGAACGCGTACCCATCGCAACACCTGCAAGAGGTGTGAAGCCCATAGAAGTATCAATAGACTTTCCGCCCTCAATAGCAGCGATGCTTGCGCCGTTTCCTAAGTGGCATGAAATCAGGCGAAGCTG
The DNA here is from genome assembly GCF_016839225.1 of Metabacillus sp. cB07. Taxonomy (NCBI): domain Bacteria; kingdom Bacillati; phylum Bacillota; class Bacilli; order Caryophanales; family Bacillaceae; genus Metabacillus; species Metabacillus sp. cB07. Next base: position 3,120,313 of record NZ_CP069296.1, read on the forward strand.
CTCAATCGGACGGCCAAGAAGCTCAGCCGCTCTTTCTGATACATATTTATGCGACGTGCCATGGAATCCGTATTTGCGGATGCCGAACTTTTCATAGTACTCGTATGGAAGACTGTAAAGGAAAGACTGGTCAGGCATTGTCTGATGAAAAGCAGTGTCAAAAACGGCTACAGCCGGCACATTTGGAAGCACTTCTTTAAATGCTTTGATTCCGACAACGTTTGCCGGATTGTGAAGAGGAGCAAGCTCTGAAAGCTCTTCAATTTGTGCAAGTGTTTCCGGTGTAATCAGGACAGAATCATCAAACTTTTCGCCTCCGTGAACAACACGGTGTCCGATTCCTTCAATTTCATCTAGCGATTGAATGATGCCAAGGTCTGTCAGCTTAGAGAGAAGAATTTTAACAGCCACTGCGTGATCTGGAATCTCCGTTGTTTCTGTTTGCTTTTCTCCATTCACAGAAATGGTGAATACAGCATTATCTAGCCCGATGCGTTCTACAAGACCTGCTGTCAGCACTGTCTCTGCAGGCATTTCAAACAACTGGAACTTCAATGAAGAGCTCCCTGCATTAATTGCAATTACTTTTGCCATAATGGTTACCGCTCCTTTTTATATAAAAACACGATTGTGTATTAAAAAAATAAAGAAAATCAACTCTTCTTTATTCTTTACAAATGAACCCGAATATTATCTGCCTTTCTCATTTAAACATTGCATGTCAGACATTTCAAGTGCAATTCACACCTGCAATCGTTTACAGTTCATATTCATTTAATTCTGACTTTTCGTGTTGTCAGACATAAAAAAGAACCGCGCTGGAGCGGTTCCTGAATGTTATTTATTTTCTTTAAACCAGCCGTCAAGCTGCTTCATAATGGACTGCATGCCTGCTTTATCGGAGAAGCTCGGCAGCTCGGCAAGCATGGCGTGCTTCGGTGCAGAAACACCTTCGCCTTTCTTTTGAAGAATAAACAGGCTTTTCTCATGCTGCTTGTCTTTAAAGAGGGTTTGCGGCAGTTTCAAAAGCCCCTGAACAATAGCGTGATCCTTTAAGTATGCTTTCAGTTTCGGCGCTTCTGCAGACTCAAAAAGATGATTCGGCACAATAAAGAAAAGATAGCCGCCCGGTTTTGTATAGTTCAGACTCTGCTCAATAAACAGGTGATGGGAATAGGAATGCCCGCTGTCTGCTTTTAATGTGAATTTGTCTGCACCGACATCATTTGGATAATACCCTACAGGCAAATCGCAGATGACGTAATTTACCGGATCTACATAGAGCGGCTCAAGAGAATCCTGGTTATAAAACTGAACAGTATGCTCTCCAAGATTGGCATTCAAATAGGCAAGCTTAATCAGGAGGTCATCCACTTCCACACCGTAGCTCAGCACATCCTCCCCGCCAATATGGTTAAGAACGGCTGTGAGAAGGTTGCCTGTCCCCACAGCAGGATCAAGAATCGAAATGTTCTTTTCCCCGGCTGCAAACTTGTTTACCAAATAGCCTGTAAACAGCCCGACTGTATCCGGAGTCATCTGGTGATTGGCATGGGCGCCATCTTTAAGGCCCTTTAAAATAACAAGCTGAAAGGCTTTGCGGATCTCTTCCTTTTGGAAGGAAGAGATGTTTGCCTGTTCATATTTTTTTGCAAGGTTCTTTTTCGTGACCTCGCTCATCTCATCTTGCAGGACTTCATTCTGGAAAAGATTTTCGCCGGTTTCCGCTACGGCTTCAATATATGTAAGGTTGCATTCTTTTGAAATAATCTCGGCTGATTCATTCATCATCGTGAACAGCTTTTCAACATTCGAAACGGCTTGCATGGTCGTTTCCTCCTTCATGGTTCGTATCCCTCATTCTACTCATCAGGAGGTGATAATTCAAGCAGGATTGCCTGGGCTTCATAAAAAAGAACCTCGCTGCCGAAAGGGCAAGAGGTTCTCAAGAACACTAATCAGTTGGCAGCTTTAGCCGCTTCGATTGCAGCATCATAGTCAGGGTGGTTCGTTGCTTCGCTCACGTATTCTACATACGTTACTTTGTCATTGCTGTCGACAACGAATACTGCTCTCGCAAGAAGTCTTAGCTCTTGGATGTGTACGCCGTATGCTTCGCCAAATGAAAGGTCGCGGTGGTCTGATACAGTTTGGACATTTTCAATGCCGTTAGCTGCGCACCAGCGCTTTTGCGCAAATGGAAGGTCGACGCTGACAGTCAGTACTTTCAGGTTGTCAATTTTTGAAGCTTCTTCATTAAAACGGCGTGTCTGTGCATCACAAACACCTGTGTCGATAGAAGGAACGACAGAAAGAATGCGTACTTGTCCTTTTGAATCGGACAGTGAAACTTCTGATAGATCATTGGCAAGCACTGTGAAATTTGGAGCTGTATCCCCGGCTTTTACCTCGTTTCCGATAAGTGTTACCGGATTTTGCTTGAATGTAATAGATGCCATTTACTATTCCTCCTCCGAAAATATGTACAGTGTAAATATAGCCTGAATCAGGCGCTGTTTGCAACGGAAAAGGGCATCTTTTCCCAAATTACAGCAAAAAAAACGCCTGTCATCCTATGACGGGCGTCCGGGCTTAAATATCAAAATCATCTTTTTGCTGCTGATGGCCAGTGTGGCTGTGATCATTTTTGTTCTTTTTGAAGATTCCCTGAATTTTTTCCACTGCCTGTGGAGCCGTATCAAGAATGCGTTCGTACAGGTGTGTGCTTTCATCTAAATGAAGCATTTTGATTCCATTGTGGCCGACAATGAGAAAGGCAATCGGCGTGATGGAAACTCCGCCGCCGCTTCCGCCGCCAAATGGATGTTTATGGTGGTCGTGCTGACCGCCTGCTGTTCCGCCGGTATTCTTTTCTTCAATACCCGTTCCATTAAACTCACTGCCCCCTGCTGCAAAACCGAAACCAACCTTCGAGACGGTCAAAATGACGCTTCCGTCAGGTGTTTCGACAGGGTCGCCGATGATTGTATTGACATCAATCATCTGCTTAAGATTTTCCATAGCCGTCTTCATCAGGCCCTGAATTGGATGATCACTCATAAAAAGGTTCCTCCTTTAAGCTGGTGTGTTCTTTTTCTTGGACAAAAAAGAAAACTGCTGATCCCGTAAAGTTGGACGTCCGCCTCTCCAGTATTTGAGCAGGCGCAGTCCCGCCAACATAGCATGCCCTGTTCGAAAGTGGAGCATACATGAAAGCATCGTTTTTGAGCTCTTTTGATAAAAATTCGGCTCAATTGAAAGAATGGGCCGATTCTTCAGTTTCATATAGTGGCTGATGATGCCGAGAGCCGCTCCTTTTAACGTCCACCCGGGCCCAATAAGGAAACCTGTTTCAGCGGCGTCACCTGTACCTATCTCAGACCGCCACTCAAACTTCGTGATGGAAATATTGGCGAGAAACCGTTTCACGATCGCATGCAGATGCACAATATGCTCGGTCAGTTCCTTCAGATCCTTTATGCTCGTCATCATATCATCAGGAGAAACTTTTTCGTCACTGTTCTTAGGCTTCTTGTTTTCGCCAACTGCTTTTTCTTTTTTCAGCAGCAGGTTCGGCCCATCAGGATCTACTTTAATTAAAGGAATTTTATAGGTGTATTTCAGCAGTCCGAAAAAAGCCCTGAATTTCAGGCTTATTTCATCATCGTGCCCTACGTGCCTGATATCAGCGATAATCGTTATTTTCATAAATAAGATAAGCGTAAATAAAAGAATAAGTGCAATAGCGCAAATCCAGATCCAGGCCACCCCTGTCACATCCTTTCAATCCTCCAGTATCGTCCTCGGCAAAAAAAAATAAACCTGCGGCGGATGCAGGTTTATCTTGGTCAAAACTTATTCTGTCCCTGCCGGAGCAAGGATTCTTTCGCTTTTTCTCAAATATTCAGTTACAACGGCTGTATCTGCAAACAAATCGTGCACTCCCTGTTTCTTTGGAGTGAATGCTGCGACAGCGTAGCCGATCCACGTAAACTTTGAAATAAATCGCCCGATAAACTCTCTAAACAGAACAGTGCTCCATGTCAGTTCTTCCTGTTTGACGGAAATCACTTTCAGCCCAAGCACCATTTTACCGAGAGTTTGCCCGAGAAATTTCGTCATCAGGACAAAATACGCGTAAAAGACAGCGGCGGAACAAATCGCAATCGGAGAAAAAATGAACGTTTTCGATACTGGTATATCCAGCCATGTAAAAAGCGGATGAAAGACAATCCGGTTGATGCTCCAAATGACAATAATATCGATCAAATAAGCCCAGAATCTAAGCCAGAAGCCGGCATAGTGGACGTCCATTTCTTCTTGGCGATAAAGAGGCTGCTCCCGGGTTTGGCTGTTTTCTTCAAACGTAGCATCCATCTGCAAACCCTCCTTTTATTCTGAGTACAAATACATCATTCTTGGTGAATTCGACTGCGAGAAGAAACGGTATAAGCCCATCAGCTCAAATTCCTCGCTGAACACTTTTGTTGCGCCAAGTGAAAGCAGTGAATCAAGCCCGGCATTCGTTTCATACTCGACTACCTGTGCACCGTCGATCTTCAAATCTTTTTTCATGCCTTTTAACGCATCATCAGAGTATCCGAGTTCATCAATCAAGTTCAGCTCTTTTGCCTGGCGTCCGTCATAAATACGGCCGTCTGCAATTTTTCTTACTTCTGCATCCGACATCCCGCGCCCGCCGGCAATAACATCGACAAATCCGCTGTACGCATTATCAACCATTGCCTGAAGGATTTTGCGGTCTTCGGATGTCATTTCCCTGGAAGGAGACATGATATCTTTAAACTCCCCGCTCTTGATCGTTTCGAACTTCACGCCATATTTCTCAGCAAGGCCGCTGTAATTCACTCCCTGCATGATGACGCCAAGCGAACCGGTTAAAGTATCAGGGGCTGCGTAGATTTTGTCTGCCGGGGCAGAGATATAATAGCCTCCTGAGGCGGCTGTTGTTCCCATTGACACATAGATCTTTTTGTCATGCTTTTCTTTTGCATCCATTAAATGTTTATGTATTTCCGCACTCTCCACAACTCCTCCGCCCGGAGAATTCACTTTGAGCATAATGCCGCGGACATTGTTGTCTTCTGCTGCAGCATCGATCATTTTCAGGAACTGCTGATGATTGTAGCCTGCCGTCTCAAAAAAAGACGTCACATTTTCACCTGTATCCTGAATCACGCCGTTCACTTCAAGGACGACGATTTTGTCTGATTCATTTCCTGCTTCAAGCACCGTTTCTGCAAATTCTTCGTTTGCTGAAAGTGCATCTGTAAAGGCATTGCTGTTGGCCAAAGCCATACTTGTCAAGCTGATCACAACGGATACCCCGAAAAGAACAGCTGCGGTGACAAGTGCCCCCCATCGTTTCCCATTCATGCTGATTCCTCCTAAAACAGTTTCTGCAGGCCGAAAAACATTAGCCCGGCACGTGCAATTATTTTAATATTCAAGCCGAAAATGGTAAACTAAACACCATAAAGTATTGTAACACCATTTTCTAGGATTGTGTAACTTTTCCAACATTAAGGAGGATCACCATGACAGATAATCGGCGCAATGTTTACTTTTTCTACAAAAAACAGGATGATTTAGTACATAAAGTGGAAGGGCTTACTTCCCTCGCTTCCGAAAATGGATTTACAGTCGTGCAGGATGCAAAACAGGCTAACATCATTGTCAGCATCGGCGGGGACGGCACATTCCTTCAGGCTGTCAGAAAAACCGGATTCAGAGAGGACTGCCTGTATGCAGGAATTTCCGTAAAAGGAACTGTAAGCCTTTACTGTGACTTTAAAATCGAAGAAACAGATAAGATGATTGACGCCATGAGGGAAGCTCAAGTGGAGGTAAGACGTTATCCACTCTTAAATGTAACCGTTGACGGACACACATCCTTCCAGTGCCTAAACGAATGCTCCATCCGCTCCGGCATCATTAAAACGTTTGTTATCGACGTCTTTATTGATGACCTTCACTTTGAAACGTTCAGAGGGGACGGCATGATCATCTCTACGCCTACAGGCAGCACAGCCTATAACAAATCCGTTCAGGGAGCAGTGGTTGACCCGCTTCTGCCATGTCTGCAAGTAAGCGAGCTTGCCTCTTTGAACAACAATAAATACAGAACACTCGGTTCCCCGTTTATCTTGAGCGGAGACAGAAAGCTTACGCTGAAAATCGTCCAGGACGGCAATGACCACCCTGTCATCGGCATGGACAACGATGCCCTGAGCATCCGCCACGTCGAGAACGTCGAGCTTTCCTTAAGCCCATCCATGATTAAAACCGTTAAACTCAAAGACAATTCCTTCTGGGAAAAAGTGAAGCGGACGTTTTTATAAGAAAAGCGGAAACGCCCGTTTAGCTCCGGGAGTCAGATAAGGAAACGGCGGTAAAGGCGCTTTTTGCCTTTGCCGACGGTTCCGTTCTGACAGAGGAGTTGGCTGATGGAGCTGGACACCACGAAAAGCGGAGCCGACCGTTTAGCCCTGACAGGCAGAAAAGAAATCACCGGAAAAGTCCGGGTTTGACTTTTTGGGGGATTTTGTTCTGACGGAAGGGCTGGGAGGCGGAGCTGGACACCACGAAAAGCGGAATCGCCCGTTTAGCTCCGGGAGTCAGATAAGGAAACGGCGGTAAAGGCGCTTTTTGCCTTTGCTGACGGTTCCGTTCTGACAGAGGAGTTGGGCGATGGAGCTGGACACCACGAAAAGCGGAATCGCCTCATGCTGGCCGAGGAGCACTTACAGCTGATACTCTGTATTTTGCTCCTGAAGATTGACAGATTGACCTTATGTTTTTATTACCCTGTATTTCGTGATTGATGAAATACGGGGTATTATTTTGTTTTTTCGCTGCCCTATATTCTGCTCCTGCTCATTTATGTGACAGCATTTTGGCTCTTTGCTGTCCTATAATCTGCTCTTACTAATTTATAGGGCAGCATTTCCGCTTTTTGCTTCCCTATATTCTGATACTGCTGAATTATAAGGCTGCATTTTCGCTTTTTACTGCCCTATATTTTACTCCTGCTAATTTATAGGACGGCACTTCTGTTTTTTGCATCCCTATATTTTGATCCTGTTAATTTATAGGGCACTATTTTGGCTTCCTGCCATTCCAAATAAACCACTACAGGAAGGTGAACGGAATTTCAAAATTCATTTTGCACGCTGTTTCCAATTTCCTCTTCGGTTACTTCTTTCAATACATGTTTGTTTTATTTGTTATACTTTTCCTGTATATCAGTGAAGCTCTGGGCTATCCATTAGATCCAACATTAGAAAAAGGATTATTGGTTCCTTTTCTATTCATTACCGCTGCGGCAGGTTTGGTTTACTTTCCAACAGTCATATTGACAAACATGTATTGCCGGAAGAAGATTGAATGGAAATGGACCCCTTTTTTACTGCTCACTTTTCTCTTTTTTTCATCAGGTGTCTTTTCAAACGGAGAGAGAATAGCAACCTTTTTCAATTAATAAAGCGATTGAACTGCAAAGCATCAATGAAAAAACGCCCGGGAAGCCAGGCGTTTTTCTTGTTATATGATCTTGCAATCGTTCATTGACTTCTTCTCATACACTACCCTATCATCAACAACCGTCATAACAACTTCGGTCTCAAGCAGGGCATCTTCTTCAAAGATATCCCTGCTCAGGACGGTGAAGTCTGCGGTGTATCCTTTTGCGATGCAGCCGTATTCATGTTCATGATGCACGGCATATGCGCTCCCTTTTGTGTATAACTCTACCGCTTCATATACCGACAATCTCTCTTCTGGAAGATAGACCTGCCCGTCGTAAATGCTCTCTCTTTTTACAGCCGAGTAGATGCCAAGGAGGGGATCAATCGGTTCAATCGGCGCATCTGATCCGCCTGCACAATTCACGCCTTCATTTATTAGTGTTTTCCAGGCGTAGCAGTACTTTATTTTATCCCGTCCGATGCGGTCCATCACCCAAGGAAAATCACTTGATGAAAATCTGGGCTGAATGTCCAGAATAACCGGGAGTTTCTTTACACGTTCAATCAGTTCTCCGCTCAGAATCTGGGCGTGAATCAGCCTGTCGTGCTGATGCTTTTGGACAGGCGGATTCGCCTCAATTGCATCCAGTGTTTTTTTAAATGCAAGGTCGCCAATCGTGTGGATGGCTGCCTCCATGCCATACCCTCTGGCTTTTTGAATCAGGCTGTTAAGCCCTTCTTCTGAATGGATGCTGACGCCATTTGTTCCGGGATCATCTTCATAAGGCACGCTTAAGAGAGCCGTTCTTCCCCCAAGTGCACCATCGGCGAACAGCTTCATTGCGCCAAATTCGATAAACGGCCCCAAATACCGCTCTTTTTGCTGAAATTCATCTGTTATATGATGATGAACAAGAAGATGCGCTCTAAACGTTTTCTTTTCTCCATTAATCACGGAGTCAAATGCGCCAAGAACATTTTCCAGGCTGCCGTAATATGACAGATCTTCGGTATGTCCTCCAACAAGACCTTTTTTATGGCAGTCCTCAATCGATTTCAGCAATGCTTTATGTAAATACTCCTTTGAAACCTGCGGCTGTGCCTGAAAAACAAGCTCCTGGGCCCCATCATGCATATAGCCTGTCGGATCGCCATGTTCATCCCGGACAATCAAGCCGCCTTCCGGGTCAGGAGTTTCTGAAGAAATACCTGCCAGCTCCATAGCTTTTGTATTCACAATAACAGCATGATGGCAAATACGTTTAATTAAGATGGGGTGAACATTCGAAATGTCATCAAGCTCTCTCCTGTGAAGAATTTTGCGGTCAGGAAATTGGTTTTCATTAAACCCTTCTCCGATAATCCACTCACCGTGCTGGATCGTCTTTGCACGCTCACGCAAGCTTTCGAGCACTTCCTCTGAAGAAGCCATTTCTGAAAAATCAAGGTGCATCAGTTTTTCTCCATGGCCAATCACATGCATATGACTGTCTGTAAATCCCGGCAGCATCGTATGTCCGCCTAAATTCATTTCTTTGGCCCCGGGATACAAAGACCGGAGTTTTTCCAGATCCCCCGTATCTTTAATGTAGCCTTTTTCGGTATAGACCGCTTCAACTGTATCTCTTTCTTCTATTAAAGTATAAATTTTTCCGCCGAACCAAAGCGTGCCCACGTTCTCATTCCTCCAGCTCTTTCATTTGAATCTATGGTATCATTCAGAGCATGGAAAAACCAGACAGAGAGCTCCTGTCTGGTTTTCATAAATTTTAAGCTTCTGCAAGCTCTCGCTGTCTGAGCTCAATCCGTCTGATTTTGCCTGACGTCGTTTTTGGCAGTTCCTCGACAAATTCAATCTTCCTCGGATATTTATAAGGTGCAGTCAGTTCTTTTACGTGATCCTGAAGAGCAGGAATCAGATCCGGTGAGGAAGCATCCACTTCCTCCTGAAGCACGACAAATGCTTTTACGATGCTTCCGCGAAGCTCATCCGGACTTGCGACAACCGCGCATTCCTTGACGAAAGGATGCTTGACGAGCGCATCTTCGACTTCAAACGGTCCGATTGTATAGCCGGAGCTGATGATGATATCGTCTCTTCTGCCTTCAAACCAGAAGTAGCCGTCTTCATCTTTTCTGGCGCGGTCACCTGTAATATAGTAGTCCCCTCTAAACTGCATGGCAGTCCGCTCGGCATCTTTGTAGTATTCTTTGAAAAGAGCGGGAGTATCGACATGCACGGCGATGTCGCCGACTTCTCCGGCCGCACAGATGTCTCCGTCCTCATTGATGATTTCCACTTTGTTGCCTGGCGTCGGCATGCCCATAGAGCCGGGTTTCAGCTGCATTCCCTTCATGACGCCGACAAGAAGTGTGTTTTCTGTCTGGCCATATCCGTCTCTGACTTCTATGCCGAAGTAGTTTCTGAACGTATCAATCACTTCCCGGTTGAGCGGTTCTCCTGCTGAAACGGCGCTGTGGAGCTCAGGAAGTGAATAATCCTTCAGATTGTCCACTTTGGCCATCAGGCGGTACTCTGTAGGTGTACAGCAAAGTACGTTTACTTTATAATCCTGAAGCAGCTGAAGGTACTTCTTAGGTTCAAAGCGTCCGTTGTACACAAGTCCCGTTGCCCCCGATCCAAGAACCGATAAGAACGGGCTCCAGATCCATTTTTGCCAGCCAGGCCCCGCCGTTGCCCAGACAACATCATTCTCTTCAATACTCAGCCAGTTGCTTGCAGCGGTTTTAAGATGGGCAAATGCCCAGCCGTGCGTATGAACGACGCCTTTTGGATTGCCCGTTGTTCCCGATGTGTAGGACAAGAAAGCGTGGCTGTCCCTCTTTGTTTCTGCCACCTTGAGATCGCCTGATTGCCCGGCAGCCTCTTCTTCAAGGCTGTACCAGCCTTCTGCTTTTCCGCCGGCTGCAAACTTGTGCAGGCCGTCATATTCCTGAATCCCGCTGCATTCTGCAGTAAAATCTATGTAGGAAATGATGGCTTTCACATCTCCGTGGGTCACTCGGTATTGAAGATCCTTGGTACGCAGCATTTCTGAGCTTGGTATGACAACAAAGCCTGCTTTAAGGGCTCCCAAGTAAACCGCATATGCTTCCGGAAACCTCGGAATAATGACAAGGATTTTATCTCCCTGTGTAAGACCCTTACTAAGTAAAGCGCTTCCAATTCTATTCGCTCTATCAAGAAGCTGTCCATATGTAAGTTCCTGTTTTTCTCCCTGCTCATTTTCCCATTTAAGGGCTACCCGGTTTGCATCTTTTGCGTGTTTTTCAACTTCTTCTACCAAATTGTAGATTTCTGGCGCAATTAGTTCATCTCTCAGCATAAGTGACCCCTCCTTGTACTTTCTATTCGATTATACATAATAATTTAACATTTTTGAATATTATTACAAAATAACTTTGTGTTCTTAAGCAAATGAAAAAAGACACGGATGGAATCCGTGTCCTGTCTTAGCTCTGTTCATTTGATTCTACTGCATTTTTTGGTTCGTTTCTTCGTTTTCTGCCTTGCTTTCTTGACTTTTGAAGCTTTTGATCCTGTTCCGGTCCCTCAGAAAACTCAGTGCGGTTGTTTTTTGTCATGATTAGCAGCCTCCTCTATATGAATTGCTCATTGAGCAAAAAAGGGCAAAGAAAAGAGCGGGGTATGATCCCCACCCTTCGTAGCCATATCTATTTAGTTCAGGTTATTTTGAAAATCCACCCATGTTTTGTTGAGCGTAAGATACTAGACGTTTAGTGATCTCACCGCCAACAGAACCGTTAGCACGAGCAGTTGTTTCAGGTCCTAAGTTCACTCCGAACTCAGAAGCGATTTCGTATTTCATTTGGTCGATCGCTTGTTGTGCGCCTGGTACTACTAGTTGGTTTGAGCTGTTGTTTGCCATGTGTTTTCACCTCCTTGTGAGTATAGATTGTGTAAAAACACATGGCTTCATACAAACTTAATTTGGTAATTGTTCACAGTTTTTAAAAGAGATCATCGAATTCCTCTTCAGAAGCAGCAGACAATTCCACTAACTCAGTTCGTTCAACAGCTTTTAAAATCATCGGCTCAAAATCAAGAAAGCTTTCAAAACGCTGCGCTTTCTCAAGCTTTGGCTTCGTTGCCGGTGATGGAGGCGTAAAAATGGTGCAGCAGTCCTCATACGGCAAAATGGATGTATCATGCGTGCCGATCTGCTTTGCAAGAGAGATGATATCTTTTTTTGTCAGAGGCAATCAGCGGTCTGATGATAGGCGTGCTCGTCACGTCGTTAATGGCAAACATGCTTTCAAGCGTCTGGCTTGCGACCTGCCCGAGACTCTCTCCTGTCACAATCGCAAGCGCGTCATGCTTCTCACGTATCTTATCGGCTATTTGAAGCATCATCCTGCGCGTGGATGTCATGACATAGCTTTCAGGAACCTGCTTTTGAATCGCTTCCTGTATCTCGGTAAATGGAACGATATGCAGTCTGATCCTGCCCCCGAAAACAGTCAGTCTGCGGGCAAGTTCAATCACCTTTTGCTTTGCCCGCTCACTTGTGTACGGCGGGCTGAAAAAGTGGACAGCTTCAAGCTCTATTCCTCTTTTCATCGCAAAATAGCCGGCTACAGGACTGTCAATTCCTCCTGAAAGCATCAAAACGGCTTTACCGCTCGCACCAGCCGGCAATCCCCCGACGCCTTCGTAATCTCTTGAAGACAGATATGCCGCTTCTTCGCGAACCTCAACCCTTACATCAATATCCGGACTGTGCACATCTACAGCCAGTCCGTCAGTATTCTTCAAAATATGGCTGCCCACTTCATAATTAATTTCATTTGTCAGCAAAGGGAATGTTTTATCCGCTCTTTTTGCGGAGACTTTAAAGCTGTCTCCTGACTTATATTGACGTTCTATTAAAGCAAGAGCACCATTTTTGATTTCTTCCAGTTCTCTTTTCGTCTTCAATACAAGACTGAAGGAGTGAATGCCGAATACGAGCGGGAGCTTCTCGAGAATCTCCTCGTGATTCTCCCCGTTCAAGTTGATATAAAGCCGGTCGCGGTTGCCCCAGTACCCCAATGCAGGATAATCAGACAGCACCGATTTGAGGTTTTGCTTCAGACAGTTTACGAACCATCTTCTGTTTTTTCCTTTAGTGGTAATTTCCCCGTACCTTACCATAATGTGTTCATACTTCATAAAACTACCTCGCAAGTTTCACTAGTTTTTTTACAGATGCTTCTAAAACGGCTAAAAACCGCTCCAGGTCCTTATCTTCTGTGTCGTACGAAAGGCTGACCCTGATGGAGCTTGAAGCAACTGACCCGCTTTTTCCCATCGCAAGCAGCACTGTGCTGCTGCGCTTTCGTTTTGAAGAGCAGGCAGAGGTGGTAGAGACATAAATCTCTTCCTGTTCAAGCATCCGCAATAGAACTTCCGCCTCTGTACCCGGCACGGAAAAGTTGATGATATGGCCGGCCGACTGCCCTGCAGGCGTGTTGATCTGAACTGTATCCATATTTGCCAGCCCGTTTAATAAGAAGTGTTTTTGCCGGTTCATCTTTTCCCGGTTCGATTTGTACCGTTCAGTCGACATTCTTAGTGCTTTTGCCATCGAAGCCGCAAGAGCAGCACTTTCCGTTCCGGAGCGTGCCTGCATTTCTTGTTCGCCTCCAGAGAGCATCGGCAGCAGTTTAACCCCTTTTTTCATATAAAGGGCACCGCATCCTTTCAAACCATGGAATTTATGGCCTGAAATCGTGCACAAATCAATATGCTTAAGCGGCAATGGAACTTTTCCTGCTCCCTGGACAGCATCCACATGAAATGCGATTTTTGGATATGACGCAAGCATTTCCCCTATTTGTTCTATAGGCTGGATGGTCCCAACCTCATTGTTTATATGCATGATTGACACCAGGATCGTGTCAGGTCTAATGGCTTCTTCTACTTTTTCTATTGTGATCATCCCGTATTCATCCGGCTGCAGGTATGTAACGTCAAAGTCAAAGTGTTCCTTTAGCTGCTTGATGCTTTCAAGGACCGAGGGATGCTCGATCTTGCTTGTGATGATATGTTTTCCGTGATGTCTTCGCGCAAGAGCTGACCCTTTGATTGCCAGATTGTTCCCTTCCGTGCCGCCGGAAGTAAAAACGACTTCGTTTACTTCGGCACCTAAAAGCGCCGCTGTCTGCCTTCTTGCCTGTGTGAGAACCTTTTCCGCTTCAGCTCCGAGGCTGTGCAGGGAGGAAGGATTGGCAAAAAACCGGGTTGCAACTTGTGAGAAAGCGTGCAATACTTCATCGTATGGTTTTGTTGTAGCGCTATTGTCCAGGTAAATCATTTCCTGCTCCTCCTGTGTACAAACGAGGATGATTTCCTCAATCTTTATAGTTTGCACGAAACAAACAATCATAATAACACAGTTTGATGAAATAAGAAATCTTAGAAAGAACATTTGACAGATTTAATTTTTAGAATATAATAAAAATTGATTTAGTCACATTTTTCGACAAATTTTTTGGCGGATGTGATAGGATGTAAACGGATACATTGTTAGTACGTATATCTCAGGGGGATTTTTTGATGTCGAATAAATCGTTAACCATAAAAGAAACATTTGTTATAGGACTGATGCTGTTTGCATTGTTTTTTGGCGCAGGGAACCTTATTTTCCCTCCGGCACTGGGGCAGCTCTCAGGAGATCACATGTGGACGGCGATTATCGGCTTCCTTATTACAGGCGTTGGACTTCCGCTTCTTGGAGTCATTGCCATCGGGCTGTCCGGAAGTGATATTCAGTCCCTTGCAGGCAGAGTCCATCCTCTGTTTGGATTCTTCTTTCCTTTTGTACTCTATCTTGCGATCGGCCCGATTTTTGCGATTCCGAGAACGGCAACGGTCACATTTGAAATTGGGGTGATTCCATATTTGCCGGAGTCATCAAGCGGCGATGGCTGGATCCTGTTCCTTTTCACGCTGGTCTTTTTCGCTGTGACGTACTGGCTGTCTTTGAACCCTACAAAGCTTGTTGATACAATTGGCAAGCTGCTTACGCCGGTCCTGCTTATAGTACTTGCCCTGATCACAGTGAAAATGCTGGTTACTCCGCTTGGAACGTTTGAGAGTCCAACGAAAGAGTACGAGAACGGCGCGTTTTTCAAAGGGTTTCTTGAAGGCTACTTGACGATGGACACACTTGCGGCACTGGTCTTTGGAATTGTCGTCATCAATGCGGTTAAAGATAAAGGAGTTACAGACAGATCTCAAATAGCAAAAATCTGCTTAAATTCAGGCCTGATTGCTGCCGGCGGACTCGTGCTTGTATATGTATCATTGGCCTATCTCGGCGCTACAAGCGTCTCGAAGATTGGTTATCTTGATAACGGCGGAGCTATTTTATCTGAATCTGTCCATTACTTATTCGGCACGTTTGGAAATGCAGTGCTTGGAACGGCCATCCTGTTTGCATGCCTGACAACAAGTATCGGACTCGTATCTTCCTGCGGCAATTATTTTTCGAAAATTTTTCCAAGTCTGTCTTATAAAACGATTACCTTCATCATTTGTCTGTTCAGTATGACAGTGGCAAATGCAGGATTAACAAAGCTGATTTCGTTTTCTGTACCTGTTCTTGTGGCGTTATATCCTCTTGCCATTGTGCTGATTGCTTTATCTTTCTTCCACTCCTATTTCAAAGGAGCAAACGAAGTTTATCTTGGAAGCCTGCTGTTTACATTTGTGATAAGCGTTGCTGACGGTCTGAAAGCGGGAGGGCTTCTTCCTGCAGGACTGGACGCCTGGATGAAAGGAAATGTTCCACTGTTTGAATACGGTATTGGCTTTATCGTCCCTGCTGCTGTCGGCGGCCTTCTGGGATACATCTATTCCTCATTCAGAACGGCATCTGCTTCACCAGACAGCCAGAGAAAATAGTTGAACAGACATAAAAAATCCCGCACCGTTGAAGGTGCGGGATTTTTTATTTGGACGTCTGCTCTTCCAGCATGCTTTGAAGCTTTGAGAGCGAGCCCGGCTCAACCTGTTCCAAGGCTGCAGCTGCTTTATCAAGCGATTTTGTATATTCATAATTGCGGAAGTGATCTTCCGCTTCTTTCAGCTGTTCAGCGAGCGTACCATTTCTTCTCCGGTACTTGTTGCCGTACTGAATGACTTTCTCTGTCAGGTAGACTTGTTCGATCATCTCGTCTGACTGTCTTGAAAAAATTTCAATATGGGCAGTCGCTTCTTCAAGAATTCGATTCACTTCAATCATGTTAAGCGGGATTTCTTCAAGCTTTCGGCCAGCGTCTCCAAGCGAACGCTTCGCCTCTTTCAAAAGTTCTGCAAGATTCGGCGGCAGTCCCGGTACGTTGCTTTTTTGAATCTTCCGGCTTGCTTCATAAAGCTGTTTTCTTCCTTCAGCAAGAGCTGCCCTTGCTTCTCTTTCTTCTTTCCTTAATGCAAGGAGCATTTCACTGAATTCCTGGTGCTCTGCACGCACTTCTTCAATTTGACTTTGGAGCTGCTCGAGCTCCTCCTTCAAAATGGAATGGGCCAGCTGTTCGGACTGAAGCTTGTTCTGGATAAGAGAAAACTGTTTGCACAGCGCTGAAATCTGTTTTTCAATTTTTCGGCGGCGGTCAAGGTCAACTTCTGAAATCTGGTAGCTTTCTTTGACAAGTTCCGCTTCTTCTTCTGTTTCCTGGCGCTTTTTAAGAAGATCTGCCAGCTGCTCATCTATTTTTACAGCAGCCGTCTGGACGAAATGATGGGCGAGTACTTCTTTTTCAAGCAAGTCGTAAAAAGTATCAATCGCTTCCTGCATCTCTTCTATATTTTCTTTTACTTCCAGTGTCTCGCCTTGAGCAAGAAGGGCCATATACGCCTCTAGCTGTTTGTTCATTTTTTCAAGCTCTGTCTCAAGCTGGATATGTTTCAGGTGGAATCCGTTCTCAAGCATTTCCTGATAGCCGTCTGACAGCTCTGAAAGCTGATTCGGAATGACAGTCTGACATTCTGCGAGCAGCTTTGGAATTTCATCAATTTTCTCAAGCAGAATATGGATCTCGTCCTTTTGCCCCAGAAGGATTTCACGGGCTGCAAGGTAATTCCCTTCTTCTGTTTCCGCTTCAAACTGCTTAAGCGCCTCAGTGATCTCTGCAAGCTTGATCTCAAGCGCTGCATGCGACTTTCCGAAGGTATGGCTGTGAGCCAGAAGCGTCTTCTTCGCTTTTTTGACTTGTGTTCTTACCTCTTCGATTTCTGTGCTGTTTTTCTCTTCACTCGTAATCAGTTCATTGATCTCAGAGATGATGATTTCAATTGATTCATCCACAAGCTTAAGCGTTTTCTCGATATGTTCAAGCACTTTTTTCGATTTAGTAAAGCGGTACTTGTCCGCGTAATCCTCTGCATCAAACAGGAGCTCCTCTACTTCCGGAAGCTGGGCTGTCAGGATTTCGTCCCACTCTTTTCTCCACCGCTCAAATAATTCTTCCGCCTGTCCTGTCATCTTTAGATCTTTGACCTTCGAAAGCTCATCTGCAATCGACCGGTTCATGATCTCGATTTTCAAGGCTTCCAGCCGGTCTACTTCTTTGTAGATATTTCTTCTGATTGCGTAGCCGACTCCAAATAAAACCAGCAAAATGACAATAAGTCCAATAACGACTTCCATAGTGAGCCCCCTCGTTGTGTTCCAGCAAATCGTCATAACAAGGTATAATATATTTATATGAATGTAAGTAACGATTGTCGAATTTTCATATGTAATCTGATCATTGTACGGTTAAATGTTTTTTCATTGTATTTATGATACCATGTAAACGACAATTTTTGACCGGTATTTTAAATTTTTTTGCACAATTTATCGCCATATTTCGCGGTACTTGAGAGGGGATTTTCTGCATGAGAAAAAAAGACGGACATGTACATACGCCATTTTGCCCGCACGGCTCTGATGACAGCCTTGAAATGTATGTTGAAAGGGCTTTGAGTGAAGGGTTTGAGGAACTGACTTTTACAGAGCATGCCCCTCTTCCGGAAGGGTTTGCAGATCCTGTTCCGGGGAGCGACAGTGCTATGAGCCATTCTGAATTGGAGGATTACATTACCCGGGTCACTTCTGTAAAAAAGACCTATTCCGGACATATAAAAATCAACCTCGGCTTTGAAGTGGATTACATCCGCGGGTATGAAAAGGGGACAGAAAGTTTTCTAAACGACTATGGCCCGTTCATGGATGACGGGATTTTGTCTGTTCATTTTCTGAAGCCCGGCAGCGAATATCAATGCCTTGATTTTGACAGTGATACCTTTTTAAAAATGGCCGAATCGGCCGGCGGCGTAAAGAAGCTGCATGAACTTTACTACGAGACCCTGATTGCTGCAGTTAAATCAGAGCTTGGTCCTTATAAGCCGGGCAGGCTGGGACATCTGACGCTTATAAAAAAATTCCAGAAAGCATTTCCTGCTGAGTTTGACCTAAAAGACATGCAGCTGTCCCTTCTTTCTGCTGTTAAAAAGAACGAGATGGAGCTCGATTTTAATACAGCAGGACTCAGAAAAGAACTTTGCGGCGGGATCTATCTTGACGGATGGATGATCAAGGAGGCAAAAAAACAAAACATCCCTCTCATATACGGGTCTGATGCCCATAGTGCAAAGGATGTTGGAGCACACTATTTTCATTATGAGGAGGCCCTGGTCTGATTGGCCGGAATCCTTACACGATTGCTTCCTTCTTTGAAGGATCGCATAAAAGATGGTCAATCCAGATTTCAATTTCGTGAAAATACTGTTTCACAAAATAGGATTCATGGGTTTGAATATAGAGCACTTCGCTCATATATTGCGGCTGAAGGTACGGCATGTTCAGAAGGCTCTTCAGCTGCACAAGAATGTGGGCCATCGGTGCTTTCCGGAACTGTCCGGAGCGGATGCCCTCTTCAAGAATGGCTTTAAAAAAGTACTTTTCTTTTGTGAGATACGTTGTCATCACTTCTCTGATCAACATTGAATCGAGGGTTACTTCTCTCAGAACAAATCGTGCAAGTTGACGGTTTTCATGCTGATAGTTTAGAATATCTCCAATCAAGAGAAGCAGGCAGTTTTTTGGTGTTTCTCGGCTCAGGCGGAGATAGCCTGTTTCAATGACTGAAAGGTATCCTTCATAATACTTTGAAACCAAGTATTCCAGAAGGCCGCCCTTTCCATTAAAGTAATAGGAGATGTGAGCAACATTGACATTCGCTTTTTTGGCAATTTCCCTTACGGATGTGCCGTTAAAGCCCTGTGTGTTGAACAGTGCTACAGCTGCATCGATGATCTTTTCTTTCGTTTGATTGGAGGCGTTCGGCTGCACTGGCATAAATCTCACCCCTTTCATCATTACTTTGTACATTCAAGAAAATAGGAAGATATCCTCTATTCTTTTATCGACAAAGTTTGTCCGCGCGCTCTTATACGCGTGAAAATTACACAAAGGTGGGGAAATATCGTGTTTCATGTCGAAAAATACAGCGGGAAACAAGAAGAAAATTACGAAATGCTCATAAAGCAGCTGAAGGCTTTGCTCGATGGAGAAAAAGATGCGATCGCCAATCTGGCCAATGCGTCGGCTCTTTTAAACCAGTTTCTTACGGAAATCAATTGGGTCGGTTTTTACCTTTACAAAGACAGCGAGCTTGTTCTCGGCCCGTTTCAGGGACTGCCGGCATGTGTAAGAATACCTGTTGGAAGAGGCGTGTGCGGGACCGCTGCACAAAACCGCAAAACAGAGAGAGTGGCGGATGTCCACGCTTTTCCGGGACACATTGCCTGTGATGCCGCATCTCAGTCTGAAATCGTCGTCCCGATGGTGAAGGACGGGGAGTTAATCGGCGTCCTTGATATCGACAGTCCAATTAAAGACAGATTCAGCGAGCTTGACCAAAAGTATCTGGAGAAGTTCACGGAAACGCTTGTTGATTTTCTGTAAGTTTTCAACTTAAATGACGACAAAATGCCCGAGAGCTTCATAGCCTCTCGGGCATTTCAACTTTATAAAGCATCCAAAGCCTGGTTCAGATCATTCCAGATGTCTTCCACATTTTCAAGGCCGACAGACAGCCTCACAAGATTGTCGCTGATGCCCATCTCATGTCTTTCCGCTTCCGGTATAACCGAATGGGTCATAGTGGCAGGGTGCTGAATCAGACTCTCCGCATCACCCAGACTTACAGCGATTTTAATAAGATTCAGCGCGTTCATAAACCGCTGGACCTCCAATTTGCTCTCTTCTTTTAAAGTGAACGAAATCAATCCGCCGCCTTTTTTCATTTGCTTCCTGGCAATGCGCGTTTCCTCAGAGTCACCGATAAATGGATACACAACCTGCCCGACTGCAGGATGCATCAGCAGTCTCCCGGCAATTTCAGCAGCACTCTCACAATGCCGGTCCATTCTGACTGGGAGAGTCTTCAGCCCTCTAAGCAAAAGCCATGCATCAAACGGAGACATAATGGCCCCGATATCTTTCCTTTCAGTCATGGCAAGCTTTTGAATGTACTCTTTATCCCCTGCAGCAAATCCGCCGATCACATCTCCATGACCGCTGATGTATTTAGTGGCGCTGTGAAGAACGATATCACAGCCGTGAGAAAGCGGCTGCTGAAGGTACGGCGAGCAGAACGTATTGTCCACCACGACGCGAAGCCCATGAGCTTTAGCAGCTTCTGCAACGGTTTGAAGACTGATGATCTGCATCGTTGGATTAATTGGTGTTTCAATATAAATAAAGGCAGTTTCCGGTCTGATCTCTTTTTCAATCTCTTCTTTAGAAGAAAGCTCAGAAAACGAATAAGTCACGCCAAATTTTTCTTTTAGCATGTTCAAAAGGCCAAACGTACAGCCGTAGATCCCTTTTGAGCAAAGAATGTGAGAACCTGTTCTCACCATTGACATCATGACGGCAGAGACCGCCCCCATGCCTGATCCAAAAGCAAGTGCTGCTTCTGCCCCTTCAAGAGATGCAATCTTTTGTTCAGCCAGCTGAACCGTCGGATTGCCGAGTCTTGAATAGATGTGTCCTTCTTCCTCTCCCGAAAACCTCCGCTCTCCACTTTCCGCCTTGTCAAAGACAAAAGTGGCCGTTTGATAAAGCGGCGGAGCCAGACTGTTATATGGATCTTTCATCTTTTCCTGACTGTGAATCACCTTTGTTTCAAATTGATATTCCTTCCCCATGTCTTTTCCCCCTTAAGCTGCTGCCTTCCATATCATATGACAAATCAACTAATTTTGAAAGCGCTTTCTTATTTTCGTAAAAAAAGAAGAGTCAGGAGGTCTCGTGCATGACCTCTGATTCTTCATAAAAGACTGCGCAGTTCTTTCCGTTTTCTTTTGCTTTGTAAAGCGCCTGATCTGCTCTTCTTATCATTCTTTTCAGAGATTCAGGCTCCTCTGCCGTCCAGTGGGCAACGCCGCACGAAATCGTAACAGATGGAAAAGTCTCATTCTGTACAGAATCAACTATGCGGTTCGCAAGTTCGATACCGTAACGCGGGTCAGCCTGCGGCAAGTAAACGGCAAGCTCCTCACCGCCCCATCTGGCTCCAACGTCACTTTCTGTGATGCTGTTCATAATGATGCCTGCCACCTGAATCAAAATGTCATCCCCTGTCTGATGCCCGTGCGTATCATTAACGGTTTTAAAATCATCAATATCCATCAAGATAAATACTCCCTGGCTGTCCGTTTTAAGAGAGTGCTGAACCGAATCATCCAGATAATTTCGGGAATACAGTTTTGTAAGATGGTCTGTAATGACCAGCAGTTCAAGTTCTTCTCTCAGCATGGAGTTCATTAATGCAAGCGTTGAATGGTGAATAAGGGACTGCATCAATTTAAACATTTCAAACGTGAAAGCATACGGATTCCTATGCAGAATAACAGCGAAACCCTTCAATTCATCCCTTTGAACCATCGGAATGGCAATCAAGGAAGAAAAAGCGGCATCTTTCACCTTTAAGTCTCCAATGAATACTCCTTCAAGTTCCTGCCTTACTCTGCGCTCTGCAATTTCCAGATAAAAAGAAGCTTCTGCCGTATGAAAAAACGACGTACTGCCTGGAAGCATCCTCGTCCCTTCGCTGCTTGTATAGAAAAAGCCCGTCTCATCAGCAGAAAAAGAACGGATCATCCGGTCAGACATAAAGGTCATCGTATCAATGAGCCTTAAATTTTTGTTGAGTTTGTGCGATGTCTCATTGATGAGCTGCAAATCGGAAACAAGTTTTTTCGACTGTTCGTAGAGCTTGGCATTTTCAAGAGCATGACCGGCAGCTTCAGCAAGTGAAGCGGTCATCACCGTTTCATCCTCGTCCAGTTCAGACCGGTTCTGCTGAGTAACCTCGACTACACCGTAAATGCCCTGGTTCCCTTTAAGCGGCGCATACAAAACAACCTGGTTTGAAGACTCAGAGGCATCCCATTTAATCTCTCCGGTCAAATAGGCTTCCATCGCGCTCTCGCTGCCTGTCCCTTCGTAATCAAACTCTTTCACGGGCAGCTGATGGCTGCTGTCACTGTCGTGTGATAAAAATAAATAAAAAAGATAGTCAGGAAACATTTTCTGAAGAGATAAAATCAATTGATTTAACACTTCATCCTTATTCATAGTCGCATGAAGCCTTTTAGTAAGCGCATAGAGCTCCTGATAGTTTTTTTCCATATCCGTTTTCTTCTGAAGGCGCTGAAAGTGTGCAAGAAAAAGACTGCACTCTTTAGTTAGAAGTCTATAAAAATCTTCATCAAAGACATGTTCCTTCTCCGTTACGGAAAGCAGAAATCCCTCAGAAAGCATGAGGTCGACCCTTGACTCTGTCCGCTCGATAAACGAGCGCTTCTGTCTGAAGGGCACCGTGTGGTAGGAATGAGAACTTGCAGCAATCAACAGGTACTGATCCTCTTTGCGCTTAAAAAAAGAAACATACTCTGCACTTAAATATGATTGGAGGCAGCTGACAGCATATTCCGCTGCATGTCTGCTGTACGGACGTGCCTGACTGCTGATATAATCAAAAAAAGAACTTTTAATGGATAGTAGTATGTATTCAGAATGACTTGTCACAAAAATCCCCCGTATGTCCGAATCAGCTTTCGTGCCTTCATTGTAACATATATTTTTTTCCAATTTATTAACCGAATGTGTTTTTTCCTCTATTTGTATTATCGTCTTTTCTGATAGATTGTTGACTTTCCAATATCAAAATTATATAATGGTCGTTGTGTAAAATAAATATTCGCAGCCTATTGATACCACTGCTGTGATTTCATTTTGTTCCTCTGTGACGAGGTGTATCGTGTAACTCTCTGCTGCTGGAGCGAGGATATATGAAAACAAAATGTGCACTCAGTCAGGGTCAGTCTGTTTTTATTTTATGCCAAATAAAAACATGTAAGGAGGAGACATCTATGTCTCGTTATACAGGTCCAAGTTGGAAACTTTCCCGCCGTCTGGGAATTTCATTAAGCGGAACAGGTAAAGAATTAGAAAAGCGTCCATTCGCACCAGGTCAGCACGGCCCGACTCAGCGTAAAAAACTTTCTGAGTACGGCTTACAGCTTCAAGAAAAACAAAAGCTTCGCCACATGTTCGGTGTGAACGAGCGTCAATTCCGCAACACATTTGACAAAGCTGCTAAAATGACTGGTAAACACGGTGAAAACTTCATGATTCTTCTTGAATCACGTCTTGACAACGTTGTTTATCGTTTAGGCCTAGCTCGCACTCGCCGCCAGGCACGCCAAGTTGTTAACCATGGCCACATCATGGTTGATGGAAGCCGCGTAGACATTCCATCATTCCAAGTGAAGCCAGGTCAAACAATCACACTTCGCGAAAAATCTCGCAACCTTGACATCGTTAAAGAATCAATCGAAGTAAACAACTTCGTTCCTGATTTCCTAACTTTCGATGCTGACAAATTAGAAGGTACTTTCACTCGTCTTCCAGAGCGCTCTGAAATGCCTGCTGAAATTAACGAAGCTCTTATCGTTGAGTTCTACTCTCGTTAATCTGTTTCGAACCCCCTTATCATGTTGTTTTTACAACATGTCAGGGGGTTTTTTGTTTTATCTTCTCTGCAAATTCAGTCATGCTTGCACGATCAGACGTTTTTGATACAGCTGCCTTTCTTCCAAAGAAGACAGAAATGACTACTATAAATGCTGTTAATACTGTCACCGTTGTGATAGATTCGCCCAAAAAGAGAGCAGCAAACCCTATCATCAAAAACGGCTGTAAATATTGCAGCTGGCTGATTCGTGCAATCCCCCCTGCTGCCATCCCGCCATACCAGGCAACATAGGCCAAAAACTGGCTTACAACTCCCAAATAGAGCAAACTGACCCAAGCCTGCCATGGAACACGCAGCATTTCCACAGACATCTCCATCGCTACAGGAATCAGGAAAAAAGGCGCACCTATTACAATAGCCCAGGCAATAACTTGCCAGCTCCCCATTTCCTTTGACAGCTTTCCTCCTTCAGCATAACTCAGTCCCAAAATAAGAATGGCTGCTAAGAGTCCTGCATCCTCTAATTGAAGTTTTCCCAGACCCAAATACATCGCATATGCAATGACCGCTCCCGAACCAATGAAACTTGCAATCCAAAACCTCAGAGAAGGACTCTCTCCTGCTCTAAACAGGGCGAAACCCGCTGTTGCCAATGGCAGTAATGCCAATTCCACTGCTCCGTGCGAAACCGGGAGGGTCTTCATTACCCATGTAGTCAGTAAAGGAAAGCCTAACACAGCTCCTGCTGCAACAATGAAAATACCTTTCAGCTGCTTAAGGTCAGGTGCTTTTTCCTTTCGGACGAGCAGTATTACTCCCGCCAATATGGATGCAATGATTGTTCTTCCTAATCCCACAATCGTTGTGCTGAAATATTCAACTGCTATACCTGTAGCGGGCAGAGTTAAACTAAAGCAGATGACACCCGTTAACCCCAACAGTAACCCCATTTTTTCTTGCTCCATTTTGTCTCCTCCTTAAATTATCCAGAAAAATGAGGACAATTCAGATATAATCACATACTATTAGAAACAGATAACGGATACCATTGCTGTTTGCCGCATCTGTCAGGGTACAGTTGTTTTAAGGAGGGCGGAACGAGATTGAATCTAAAATATCTTAAACTCGCAGAAGATATTAAGGGTGAACTTAAAAAAAGAAATTTACCTGCCGGCAGTAAACTTCCTTCTATCAGAAGACTGTCTGAGGAATATAACTGCAGTAAAAATACGGTCATAAAAGCATTCAATGAACTAGAAAAAGAACACTTGATATACGCAATCCCCCAAAGCGGCTATTACCTAGTAAACGAACCAAAACTGCCAGACAATCAACCTGGTACAATAGATTTCTTATCCGCTGGCCCAGATAAACAGCTTTTGCCCTACAAGGAATTTCAGCATTGCATCAATCAGGCAATAGAAACATACAAGGAAGAGATTTTTACATATTCAGATCAACAAGGCCTGCTTGCGCTGCGTAAAGAACTTATAAACAACTTTCAATATAATCAGGTTTTTACATTTGTTGAACGTGTAGTTATCGTTTCAGGTTCACAGCAAGCCATACATTTGCTGACTGCCCTGCCATTTCCTAATGGCAAAAAAAATATTCTGATTGAACAGCCAACGTATTTCGGTATGATTGAAACGCTCAAAGTAAATCAGGCTAAAGCCTTTGGCATTGAACTATCCATGACTGAAATTGATTTAGAACAAATTGAATATCACTTTAAAAACAACGATATAAAGTTTTTTTATGTTATCCCGAGATTTCATAATCCCCTCGGACACTCTTATACGAATGATGAGAAGAAAAAAATTGTGGAGCTTGCAAATAAATACGATGTTTATATTGTTGAGGATGATTTCCTGGGTGAATTGGAACGAAATAAAAAAGCGGACCCGTTTTTCGCTTTCGATCCTTCTGGAAGAGTCATTTATATTCAAAGTTTTTCTAAAATTTTTCTGCCAGGCCTGAGGATTGGAAGCGTTATACTGCCAGACAATTTAGTTGAAATTTTTTTGCGATACAAGTTCAGTGCTGACTTTAACAGCCCAGTTCTTTCCCAGGGCGCATTGGATATTTACTTAAAAAGCGGAATGTACCGCAGTCATTTAAAGAAAATAAAAGAAGTATATTTTCTTAGGATGAACCTGTTGAAACATTCTTGCAGCCAATATCTTCCCAAGGGAACACAATATACGGAGCCGGATTCAGGATTTTATCTTTCTATCTATTTACCGAACAGCATTTCATCAAAAAGACTCGCCAAATTCCTTTTTGAGCAGGAGGTTCTTTTAGATGATACACACAGAATGTTTCTCCCGGAGTTTAATAAAGACAATCTCATTCGTTTATGTATTTCCCAGGTGCATGAAAAGGAAATAATACAAGGCGTGAAAAAGATAAATGAAGCTATTACAGCATTTGACAATAAAAAACCTCATGCCATTTACCCTCACAACTAAAAAGCAGCAGACAAGGAGTCCATGCTTGATTTTTGGGTTTTGAGGGCTTCCTTCAGTATGGTTACATGATTAAACCCACTCTACAATTGCGGAGTGGGTCTTAGTCTGCTGTTATAGGCACTAATCCACCCGAAATCCGGATTGTACCGCGCAGCAAATGACACTTCTTTGTATTTTTTTCAAGCAGCAGCTAATCACACTAAAGTTCTAGAGATAGTAAAAGGCAATCCTTTTTAATGAGAGGTTGCTTAAAACGATTACTTTTCAATTGGCTCCTATCTGGTCCACTATTACCTTTCCATTCTCGTCTAACAAAGGTGTGAGAGCGCAGCCTTGCGCACTCCATGTGTATAAATAGTTAACACCTGTTTGACGGTCAACCCATATGGATATTAGGCTACCCTGCTGAGAAGTTTGGATCAGCTTTTCATCAAAACGGTTATCATCTTTTTTAATGAACATTATTTTTCACTCCTTATAGTTACTTTTAAATACCTAATCTGCTTCTCCTTTAGTGATTAGATCAATACTGTATGCCCACATTATTCTATACAGTGAATTTTTTTCCTGCATGTAACAATCTACTATTTTTCTTCTGCATGTTACTTCCTGTTTTCTTCCAGATCAAAAGCAACAGTTACATCTCCCGCTCCTGCAGCTTGAGCAAAACGCGCTGCGTCCTCAATGTATCCCATTCTTGTATAACGATAAGTACTCGAGAAACTTTCATAGAAAAGCACTAGACAGTTATCTCCATACAGCATAATATCTCCTGCCCGGATCTCTCCCGGCCTTTCGGAGTCTTCAGGAAGGGCATCTGAAAAATTGTAGAATTTTTCATTGCGATTATGATCGTTCATATTAATACTCAGGGGGCAGTTTCTCAATGAATGCCCGGGTCGTTTGATGGTCATAAAGTTTTGCAGAAAATACCTGTTCCCCAATTGTTAATGTCACATCTATCATCTGATCTGTCATACTACTCTTCCCCGTTTCCTGAAGTGAGTTTTCCAGGCTGACCTCCCTTTCACTGCCGGTGCAGGCAGTCAGGGCAAAGCTGCAGAGAAACAAACAGAGGACTGCGATTCTACTATTCCTGCTCCCCATATAAAATAACTTCACAGTTTTGCTTTAATCCTGATCAGATTCTATTTTCTTTATCATTTTCGCAGGCACACTGCCTGCAATGACATTCGGCGGCACATCCTTTGTTACAACTGCACCAGCGGCAATAATTGCCCCATCGCCTATGGTTACACCTGGAAGGATGGTGGCATTTGCACCTATCCAGACGCTGATGCCTATGGTAATTGGCGCAGGATGCAAAGTGCTGCGCTTTCCGGGATCAATGTCGTGATTAAGAGTAGCCAGGACAACATTGTGCCCAATAAGCGCACCATCGCCAATTATAATTCCTCCCTGGTCCTGAAAGCGGCAGCCGGAGTTGATAAAAACGTTCCTGCCCACATGTATGCTTTTTCCCAAAATCTGTATAAAATGGCGGGAACAATGCAAATGAAGGATCCACCATTCTTGGGGTGTTCGGTAACCTCCGTTTAACTCAGCCGTTACCTTCATGGCGTCTTGAGAAAATAGATGCATAAGCTGATTCATCTCTGAATGTCTCTCGACCGCTTCTCCCCTGTTTAAGTGTGCCAGAAACTCATGAAAGTCCATTATAATCCTCCGTGTCCATCCAATTGAATTTATTTCTACCCTGCTCCATGTATGTTAATCCTTATAGTTAACTCTAGGTCAAGCTTAAACAAGAATTCAATAGACTTACCCCAATCAAATGACTGCTTTGACACTCATAACAGCTCATGATACGATTCAGTTCATAAATCTCATATTAACTTTCAGTGATTGATAGTGGGGGAGATGATGTATGACTACATATTCCATTGGAGAAGCAGCTAAAGAATTAAACCTTACCGTATATACTTTGCGCTACTATGACAAAGAAGGCCTGATGCCTTTCATAGAACGAACATCCACCGGGACAAGAGTGTTTAAAGAATCAGATATTGAAGCTTTAAGAATTATTGAATGCCTGAAATCTACTGGAATGCCCATAAAAGAAATTAAAGCTTTTATAGATTGGTGTTCTGAGGGAGATTCTACGCTGCAACAGAGGTATGAATGTTTATCGAACGCAAGGCGAGTGTAGCGGCTCAAATTGAGGAATTGAAAAAGACGATGGAAATCATTCATCATAAATGCTGGTATTACAAGACTGCGATGGACGCAGGAACAGAGAAAATTCATAAAGTAAACGACTAAGCACGACTTGAAAACTGCCTTTATTTTATCTTTAATAGGATGGAACAAAGGCAGTCTTTGTCTCTTTGAATCGCCAACCGTTTTTTCTAAAACTACGCATAATTCACTATCTTCCCCTTCAAACCGGCAGATAAAATGTTGTCAGCCTTAAAGATCCTCACCTGCTGTTTTGAATAACAGTATGCCTTCACATAACTGCCGCGTATCTCCCTCACAGCGATTGTTCTCTGGGACAAAGCTCCTTTTTCAGAAAGATAAATAATTTCAATCGGAAGCTTCTGATTAATCGACCTCTCAAATAGTCCGTTCATTTTTTCAGCTCCTTTGCTCTCCCTTTATTATATGCAAACACCTGTTCGCTTACAACTTTTTTTGGGAGGTATGGAGTGTAATTTTTGGCAAGAAAAAAAGCCCCTATAAATAGAGGCTTTCCAAAATTATTTGTACTGAATCAGCGTGTACTTCTTCTTCCCTCTGCGGATCACGGTAAACTTGCCGTCAATGCGGTCTTCGGCTCCAAGAACTTTGTCTGTTTCCTGAACGCGTTCGCCGTTAATGTAAACCGCTCCGTTTGATACGTCTTCTCTCGCCTGGCGTTTTGAAGGAGAGATTTTGGCATTGACTAAAAGGTCAATCAAGCCGATTTCGTCCTCTTCAACTGTAAAAGCAGGAACGTCTTTGAAGCCCTGTTCAATTTCGTCGCCCGTCAGTTCTTTGATGTTGCCGCTGAACAGCGCCTGTGAAATCTTGATGGCCTGATCAAGAGATTTTTCTCCATGCACAAGCTTTGTCATTTCTTCAGCGAGTGCTTTTTGAGCTGCACGTTTTTCCGGAGAGCTCACAAGCTCCTGCTCAAGAGCTTCAATTTCCGCGTGTGACATGAACGTAAAGAACTTAATGTATTTCATAACGTCGCGGTCGTCTGTGTTGATCCAGAACTGGTAGAACTCGTAAGGCGTTGTCTTTTCCTTATCAAGCCAGATCGCGCCGCCTTCTGTTTTGCCGAATTTTGTGCCGTCTGATTTTGTCACAAGCGGTACAGTTAGACCGAATGCTTTTGCATTCTCTTCTGATTTGCGGATCAGCTCAAGACCTGCTGTAATGTTGCCCCACTGATCGCTTCCTCCAACCTGAAGTCTGCAGCCTTCTTCTCTGTATAGGTTCAGGAAGTCGTATGATTGCAGAATCATGTAGCTGAATTCTGTGTATGAGATGCCGGATTCGATTCTTGATGCAACCGTATCTTTAGCAAGCATGTAGTTGATGCCGAAGTTTTTGCCAACGTCTCTTAGGAACGTAATGAGATCCATAGAGCCGATCCAGTCGAAGTTGTTTGCAAGTACGGCAGGATTTTTGCCTGAAGGATCAAAATCAAGGAAACGTGACAGCTGGTTTTTAATTTTATCTGACCATTCTTTGACGATATCAGATGTATTCAGCGTACGTTCTGCTTTTTTGCCGGACGGGTCTCCAATCATTCCTGTTGCTCCCCCTACGAGGGCAATCGGACGGTGTCCTGCCTGCTGGAAACGGCGAAGCGTCAAGATTGGAAGCAGATGGCCGATGTGCAGGCTGTCTGCTGTCGGGTCAAATCCTGTATATAATTTAACAGACTCCTCTTCAAGCACCTTTTTCAGGCCTTCTTCGTCTGTCATTTGTTGAATTAATCCTCTAAACTGAAGATCTTTGAGCAATTCACTCATTTTGCTTCTCTCCTTTTTCATAAAATACAAAAACGCCCCTTCAATAAATGAAGGGGCGTGGAATACGCGGTACCACCCTGCTTTGGGAAGCATGCTTCCCGTCTCGAAAAGATAACGGCCTTTAACCGTCTTCTGCTAATTGGCAGATCTGCCGTTCACAAAAGAAGCTCCTGGAGGTAATTCATGATCCATCTTTGTGCTGATTTGCATCGACCATCAGCTTTCTGGGACAGGGAGATGTTCACTACTTCTTCCATTCAAAGCGATAAATAATAATAAATCTTTTTTACCACAACTCAGCATGACTTGTCAAACGATCCGCCCCGATTTGACAAGATCATACAAAAGAACTGTTTTTATATGATATAATGAAGTGATTGTATAGGGGGATGATACGCTCATGGATAAACTTAGAACGTGGTACAGAAAATGGATGCCTTACAAACATAGAACAATTAAAGGGTTTAACATTACATATGGAGTCATCTGGAACCTGGTGCTTGTGTTTATTGTAATCGGTTTACTGACGGCTTCTTTCGGTGCGGGCGTAGGAGCAGGCTATTTTGCTTCTCTCGTAAAAGATGAACCTCTCCGCACATACAATTCAATGAAAAAAGACATCTACAACTATGAAGAAACCTCGCAGGTTTATTTTTCGGATAATGTTTATCTCGGCAAGCTCCGGGCAGATATTGAACGGCAGGAAGTAAAGCTTGCGGATATTTCGGATCATGTGAAAAATGCAGTAATCGCCACTGAAGATGAATTCTTCTATGAGCATGATGGCGTTGTTCCTAAAGCGATTATGCGCGCCCTTTTCCAGGAAGCAACTAACTCAGCTACCCGTTCGGGAGGAAGCACTCTGACTCAGCAGCTCATCAAAAATCAGATCCTGACCGATGAAGTTTCTTTTGACAGAAAAGCAAAGGAAATCCTGCTCGCCCTCAGACTTGAACGTTTTTTTGAAAAGGAAGAGATTCTTGAAGCTTACTTGAATGTAGCGGATCTTGGAAGAAATGCATCAGGCAGAAATGTCGCGGGAGTACAGGCAGCTGCTCAAGGTATTTTCGGAGTCGATGCAAAAGACCTGTCCCTTCCTCAGGCTGCGTTTATAGCGGGACTTCCGCAAAGCCCGTTTGGCTATACTCCGTTTACAAACGAAGGTAAAATTAAAGGAGATCTTGACGCGGGAACGTCCAGAATGAAAACCGTTCTGCGCCGCATGCACGACAAAGGCTTTATTACCCAGCAGGAATATCAGGAAGCAAGCAAATTCGACCTCAGAAAAAGCTTAACAGCCGCAAAACCTTCTTCCATTGATGAATATCCTTGGCTAACATACGAAATTGAAGAGCGCGCAAGAGATATCATTCTTGCCCAGCTTGCGGAAAAAGACGGCCGCAAACTGGATGAACTGAAGCAAAATAAAGAGCTCTATGCCGAATACAAAGCTCTGGCAGACAGAAATCTAAGACAAAACGGCTACAAGATTCACACTACTGTCAATAAAAATATGTACGATAAAATGAATGCCATTGCCAAATCCTATGAATATTACGGCAACAGTAAACCAGAATACAAGATTAATAAAGAAACAGGCAAAAAGACTCAGGTTCAGGAACCGGTTGAAGTAGGGGCTGTGTTAATCGAAAACAAAACCGGAAAAATCCTCAGCTTTGTCGGGGGAAGAGATCACGATGTTTCACAGACGAATCACGCGACAGACGCACCGCGGTCGAATGGATCGACAATGAAGCCGCTTGTTGCTTATGCACCAGCTATGGAGCTTGGTGAACTTCAGCCTGGTTCTGTTCTTGCGGATGTCCCATTGCCAGGAAAATACTCTCCAGGTAACTTTGACGGAAGATTTCATGGTTTTACAAGCGCAAGATTCGCCCTCGCTAAATCATATAATATACCTGCAGTTAAAGCATACATGAAAATACAGAATAAAGATCCTCTTTCTTACCTGAAAAAAATGGGCATGACCACTATTCATAAAAGTGACGGTGGACTTTCTACGGCACTAGGAGGTATAACTACCGGGGTAACTGTTGAAGAAAACGTTAATGCCTATACAACATTTGCAAACGGCGGAAAATTTATTGATGCTTATCTGATTGAGAAAATTGAAACAAAAACAGGAGAAGTCATTTACCAGCACAAATCAACACCAGTAGATGTTTTTTCACCTCAGACTGCTTATTTGACACTTGATATGATGAGAGATGTCATCAGTGAAGGGACAGCGACTTCCGCAAAAAAATACCTGTCGTTCAATGCAGACTGGGCAGGAAAAACGGGAACGAGCCAGGAGTACAGGGACATCTGGTTTGTAGCCTCCAATCCAAATGTGTCTTTTGGAACTTGGCTCGGGTATGATACACCTAAACCTGTTGATAAAAGGTATAAGGGGATGAACTATGGCAATAGAAACATCCTCCTCTGGTCAAAAATGATGAACGCTGCTTATGAAGTAAACCCGGGACTAATTGCTCCAAAGTCCACATTTAAAATGCCGGGCGGAATTGTCCAGAGATCCTATTGCGCCCTTTCAGGGGACCTTCCATCAGCGATGTGCCAGCAGGCAGGACTGGTCACAACAGATCTTTTCAACGCTAAATTCGTGCCGAAAAAAACAGACGACAGTTTAACGTCCGGAAAATATGTGTTTGTAAAAGACCGTGCGTATCAGGTGCCTCCTTCTGCTCCGGCTGAATTTGTCCAGCAGGGTCCGATGCTGAAGAAGGAAATCCTTGAAATGCATAACCTCAGCAGCTTCAGCGATTTAAAAGAACTGCTGCCAAACAAAACAAACTGGGGAAAAATTGTCGTCACTGACGGAAATGAGATCAGGGACAACGGAGCGGTTCCAGGGCAAGTGTCAGGTGTTAGAATAAGCGGCAGCTCTCTTGCCTGGAACACAAGCGGAGACTCTGATGTCATCGGATACCGCGTATATGCAGCCGGCAACTTCTCTAAAGACTTTAAAAAAGTCGCAAGCATTCCGGCTTCAAAAAGCCTGTCGGCATCACTTGGCGGCTCTCCGGCAGCCTACTACGTTACAGCAGTTGACGTAGCCGGAAAAGAATCACCTGCTTCAGCCATTGTGAAAAGCGGCAGCTACCAGGCAGAAAAACCGGCCGCTGCAAAACCTGCAGTGCCTAAGCCTGCTGAACCGAAGCCGGCAGAACCAAAACCTGCGGAGCCTAAGCCTGCTGAACCGAAACCGCCGGCTCCGCCTGAAAAACCAAAACCGGGAGAGCCTGTAAAACCGCCGGGCGAACCCCAGACACCGCCTGAAAAGCCGAATGGATGAAGATGAAGGATGCCCGCTGCGGGCATCCTTTTTTAGGCTTTGGAGGTTGGGCCACAAACGATAATCCCCACATCGAGAAAGTGGCGCCACTCCACCGAATTGCACCACAAACCTTAGTTCACACTCTGAGAAAGCAGCAGCACATACAATTCCCTTCCTCAACAGAAAAAATCCGAACTAATGACCATAGTCCGGATTTTCCATTGTACTTCTATTCACAGGTATTCCCTCAATCTTCCATCGTCGACAAATCTCCTGTCGGCAGATCAAGTTCCCATGCTTTCAGGACACGGCGCATGATTTTTCCGCTGCGTGTTTTAGGCAGCTTGTCGCGGAATTCAATTTCGCGAGGTGCCGCGTGTGCAGCAAGGCCTTTTTTGACGAAGTTGCGGATTTCCTCTTTAAGTTCATCCGTCGCCTCGTAGCCGTCGCGAAGGGCGACAAATGCCTTGATGATTTCGCCGCGGACAGGATCAGGTTTGCCGATGACGCCTGCTTCTGCAATGGCTGGGTGTTCGACAAGCTTGCTTTCCACTTCAAACGGCCCTACGCGCTCACCGGATGTCATGATGACATCATCAATTCTTCCCTGGAACCAGTAGTAACCGTCCTCATCTTTATAGGCAGAGTCGCCTGAAACATACCAGTCGCCCGGCATGAAATAGGATTCATACTTTTCTTTGTTGTTCCAGATCGCATGCATCATGGAAGGCCAGCCTTTTTTAATCGCAAGGTTGCCCATGCGGTACGGCGGAACTTCATTTCCCTGGTCATCCACTATGGCAGCCTGAACGCCCGGGATCGGCTTGCCCATAGAGCCCGGTTTAATTTCCATAGACGGGTAGTTGCAGATTACCTGCGCGCCTGTTTCCGTCATCCACCACGTATCGTGGATCCGGTTATCAAACACTTTTACTCCCCATCTGACAACTTCAGGATTAAGAGGCTCTCCGACACTTAAAACATGTCTTAATGAGCTTAAATCATATTGTTTAACGAGTTCGTCTCCTGCTCCCATCAGCATGCGGAAGGCAGTCGGCGCACTGTACCATACGGTAACGCCATAGTTTTGGATCGTTTCATACCAATGCTCCGGCTTAAACCTGCCTCCAACGATGACATTGGATGCACCGTGAAGCCATGGTCCGAAAATGCCGTATACTGTACCCGTTACCCAGCCTGGATCTGCTGTGCACCAGTAAACGTCATCTTCCTTCAGGTCAAGCACCCAGCTGCCTGTCTGGTAATGCTGGACCATCGCCTGATGGACATGAAGCACACCTTTAGGTTTTCCTGTTGAACCGGACGTATAATGAAGAAGAAGTCCGTCCGTCTTTTCTACCCATTCTATTTCGAGCTTCGTGCTAGCGGTTTTCATTCTTGTAAGGAAATCTATGTACGGACCATCTTCATTTACATTTTCTCCAACTAATACAACATGCTTTAAAGCAGGCAGATCGTTGAACGGAACACGCTCAAGAAGTTCAGGCGTTGTCACGATGACTTTAGCCTCGCTGTCTTTCAGGCGGTCGCTTACTGCCCCCTCCATGAATGCCTCAAATAACGGACCAACGATGGCGCCCAGTTTGATGGCTCCAAGCACGGTAAAATAAAGCTCAGGCGTTCTCGGCATGAAGACAAACACTCTGTCGCCTTTTTCAACATCTGCACATTGGCGGAGAATATTCCCTGCTTTATTTGAGTGTTCTTTCATTTCTTTAAACGTATACTTCTCTTCTCTTTCAGGGTCCCGGTAGTACAAGGCAACCTTGTTCTTCCGGAAAGATTCTGCATGTTTGTCAATTGCTTCGTATGCAGCATTGATTCTTCCTGTTTCCGACCACGAGAGGTTTTTTTCTGCCTCAGACCAGTCAAAATGGTCATAGGTTTTTTGGTAGTCTTCAAGATTGTGGTTCCCCTTTGCTGCTGGCAGCGCTTCCAACTTCATCTTAATTCCCCCTTGTTCAGTGTATACATCCTCTATTATAGAACAGTTTCTATCTTTTCTCAATTTTTAAAAAAATCCCGGTTTTTTCGTGTAAACGCTTCATTTTCTATTTTTTCTAGTATAATAGATGATAGTTCAGCAGATTAAAAAGGCGGTGAATGAATGGAACACCCGAAAACGTACAACGCAAAAGAGATAAAAACTCCGTTTGGCCCCCTTATTATTGAAGGACCCATTAAGCCTGAAAAACTGGCAGGACTTGAATTTCACAAGGATCTGACCGCTTTCAGGCAGCCTGAGCAGCAGCATAAGGCACTGGTCGAAATAGCGGGACTTCCGGAAGGCCGGATTATTATTGCAAGAAATCGCCATACCATTGTCGGGTATGTTACATATTTGTATCCTGATCCTCTTGAAAGATGGTCAGAAGGTAAGATGGAAAATTTGATTGAACTCGGTGCGATTGAAGTCATACCTGAATTCCGGGGCTTCTCTGTGGGGAAAAATCTTCTGAGAGTTTCGATGATGGACGATGCCATGGAGGATTATATCACCATTACAACCGAGTACTACTGGCACTGGGATTTAAAAGGAACCGGGCTGAATGTATGGGAATACAGGAAAGTCATGGAGAAGATGATGAATGCAGGCGGCCTTGAATGGTATGCGACAGATGAACCTGAAATCAGCTCTCATCCTGCAAACTGCCTGATGGCGAAAATAGGGAAAAGAGTCGATCAGGACTCCATTCAGCAGTTTGACCAATTGAGATTCAAAAACCGCTTTATGTACTGATATGTTTCGTTCATGCTTTAAAACAAAGGGGTAATAAGAATGATCGTTGAACAAATCATGAATAAAAACGTCGTTACGCTTCAGCCGGATGCAACCATTGCTGAAGCCATTGAAAGAATGGCTGAACACCGAATCCGCCATATTCTTATTGTGTCAGGAAACGACATGCTCGCAGGCATCGTTTCAGATAGGGACATAAAGGATGCGAGTCCTTCCATATTCGAACTGACCAATGACCGGGAAACGCTGAATAAACCGCTCAAATCCATCATGAAAACAGATGCGATTACCGGACATCCGCTTGATTTTGTCGAAGAAATCTCGTCTATTTTCTATGAGCATAAAATTGGATGTCTGCCGATCATCAAGCACGGAAAGCTAGTGGGGATTGTGACAGAAACGGATCTTCTCCATACATTCGTTCAGCTGACAGGCGCTGACCAGCCCGGCTCTCAGATTGAAGTAAAAGTTCCGAATGTATCAGGAGTTCTTTCAGAAGCAGCTGCTGTTTTCAGCAGGCACAATGTGAATATATCGAGCGTGCTCGTCTATCCTGATCAGGACGAACGGTTTAAGATCCTCGTCTTCAGAGTTCAGACAATGAATCCGATGCCTTTAATTGAGGAGCTTGATAAAGAAGGCTATACCGTTCTGTGGCCCAATGTACCGGGGATTTCGTCATGAAAGAAAATATTTTCATCTACTCCCCTCTTTTTCAGCAGTACAAATTCAGCCAGGACCACCCATTCAACCAGCTTAGAGTAGAGTTGACCTATGACCTGCTGAAAAAGATGAATGCTTTGTCTGATGATGAGCTCGCAGCTCCGAGGATGGCCACTGATGAAGAGCTTGCACTCGTTCACGACAAAAAGTACATAGAAGCTGTTAAAAAAGCGGGAGCGGGAGAACTGGATCAAAAAGAGGCAATGAATTACGGTATCGGAACGGAAGATACACCTATTTTTCCCGGCATGCATGACGCCGCAGCCCTTCTTGTCGGAGGCACGCTTGCAGCTGTCGAGCATGTTATGGAAGGAAAATCCAAAAGAGCCTTGAATCTTGGAGGCGGGCTTCATCACGGCTTCCGCGGCAAGGCTTCCGGATTTTGCATATATAACGACAGCTCTGTAGCAATCAAGTATATTCAGAAAAAGTATCAGGCGAAAGTGCTCTATATAGATACAGATGCCCATCACGGAGACGGCGTGCAGTGGACTTTTTACGATGATCCTTCTGTCTGCACCCTTTCCATTCATGAAACCGGACGCTACTTATTTCCTGGGACAGGCAATGTGACCGAGCGCGGTGCAGGACAGGGCTACGGGTATTCGTTTAATATCCCGCTTGATGCCTTTACTGAAGATGAATCCTGGATGGATGCCTACAAGCAGTCGATACGGGAGGTTGCCGCTTTCTTTAAGCCAGATGTGATTCTTACCCAAAACGGCGCCGATGCTCACTTTTATGATCCTCTTACCCATTTCGCGACAACGACCGCTATTTTCAAAGAAATTCCTAAGCTCGCTCAGGAAATCGCTGATGAGTACTGCGGAGGAAAATGGATTGCCGTCGGCGGAGGCGGGTATGACATTTGGAGAGTTGTCCCAAGGGCATGGGCGATGATCTGGCTTCAGATGAAGAATCTTCCTGCAGAAGGAAACCTTCCTCCTGAGTGGATTGAACACTGGCAGTCAAAAGCCCCTGTCACTCTTCCTTCCTTCTGGCACGATTCAAAGGATGACTATAAAGCCATCCCAAGAAAGCTTGAAATTGAAGAGAAAAATGCGCAGACGACCGCTAAAGCTCTTTTCCCGATCCGTCAGAACAAGGCGAAAGACAGACACTCTCTTTAAACCTGAAAAAAGGCATGAATCGCAGGGATTCATGCCTTTTACTTATGATTTTGTCGATTGTCTTATTTCAATGCGGTGCGGAAGCTCAACGATATGATTTTCCACTTCTTCTTTGTTCATCAGCTTTGTCAATAAGCGCATAGCTACAGCTCCGATGTCATAAGTCGGCTGTACAACGGTCGTCAGCTTAGGACGGACCATTGATGCAAGCTTCGTGTTGTCAAATCCGATGATTTCAATGTCATTCGGAATCACATAGCCCATGTCCTGAGCAGCATGTACAACTCCAAGCGCCATTTCATCAGTTCCTGCAAAGATCGCAGTCGGTTTATCAGAGAGCTCATTGATTTTCTCAAAAGCCTCAAGGCCTGAATCATACGTGTAGTCACCCTCTGTGATCAGCGCTTCATCAGCGTCAATGCCGGCTTCTGACAGGGCACGCAGATAGCCTTTCATTTTCATTTCTTTATTGATCGGCTCTTCCATTGGTCCTGTTACATAACCGATGCGCTTATGGCCTTTTTCAATCAGCATGGACACAGCATCAAAGGATGCCTGCTCATAGTTGATGTTTACGGAAGGCGTCACTTCATTTACATCTACAGAAGCAGCAAGAACGATCGGTACAGGGGAGCGTTTAAACTCTTCCACATGCTCGTCTGTAATGTTTCCGCCCATGAAGACAATTCCGTCCACTTGCTTTCCAAGCATCGTGTTCAGCAGGTGAAGTTCCTTGTCGCGGTTTTGATCTGAATTACTCAAGATAATATTGTATTTGTACATAGTTGCAATATCTTCAATTCCACGGGCAAGTTCTGCATAAAATGTACTTGAGATATCAGGGATAATGACCCCTACAGTTGTTGTTTTTTTGCTCGCAAGTCCTCTTGCAACAGCATTTGGGCGGTAGCCGAGACGATCAATGGCTTCAGACACCTTTTTGCGCGTTGTCGGTTTTACATTCGGGTTGCCGTTTACAACCCTTGATACTGTAGCCATGGAAACATTTGCTTCACGGGCTACATCGTAAATCGTAATATTGTTCATTTTCCTACACTCCTTCGAAATCCATCTATATGTATAGTTAGCATTTACAATTATTGAAAGTAACATGTCATCATTATGAATTTATATGTACATAATGATACGATACTATGAAAACGTAAGCAATCTATTTACAGCGTTTTTACGCAATATAACTGTATTTGTTCATAAATGAGCAAAGTTTTTCATAAACAGCACTGTTTTCTATCATAAATAAAACCTCATCATGTTGCAAGCAAAACAAAATCAGGGTGCCGTGCGGATTCAAGAATTCTCTCCTCCGCGGCACCCTGAAAAAGTTTTTTATGCTTTAACTTTAATTAAAGGTTTAATTTCATTCATGAAATCAGCAAACTGATCGAAATCCATCTGCTGGGCAGAATCTGACAGTGCAACCGCCGGGTCCGGATGAACCTCTGCCATTACGCCGTCTGCTCCGATTGCAAGTGCAGCTTTAGCACATGGAATAAGCAAATCGCGGCGTCCTGTTGAATGCGTCACATCAACAAGTACAGGCAAGTGCGTTTCCTGTTTTAAAATAGGAACCGCTGAAATATCAAGCGTGTTGCGTGTTGCTGTTTCATACGTTCTGATGCCGCGTTCACACAGGATGATCTGATCATTCCCCTGTGAAATGATATACTCGGCAGCATTCACAAATTCATCGAGAGTTGCCGCAAGACCGCGCTTCAGGAGCACAGGCTTATTAACGGCACCGGCAGCTTTCAGCAGCTCAAAGTTCTGCATATTGCGTGCACCGATCTGAATGACATCGATGTATTGAATTGCGATTTCGATATCTGCCGGGTTGACGATTTCACTGATGACAGCCATATCGTACTCATCGGCAACGCGTTTTAGTATTTTCAGGCCTTCTACACCAAGACCCTGGAAATCGTAAGGGCTTGTGCGCGGTTTGAACGCACCGCCGCGAAGCAGGCGCACTCCCTGTTTCTTGGCTTCTTCAGCAACAGCAGCAACCTGCTCATAGCTTTCAACTGCGCATGGACCGGCAATCAGTACCTGGCTGCCGTCTCCGATTTTAACTCCTTTTACATCCACAATCGTATCTTCAGGTTTCTTTTTACGAGAAACTAAAAGCGCCTTGCGGTGGTCGTCTTCCTGAAGCTCAAGACTCGCTTTAAAGATTTCTTTGAATATATGCTGAATGGTGGAATCCTCGAAAGGCCCGTCATTGTTTTCTTTCAATTTATTAAGCATTCTTCGTTCACGGACAGGATCATATCGATTAACGCCCTGCGCTTCCTTGGCTTTACCAATATCCTGTACTAACTTTCCTCGCTCATTAATCAGCTGTAAAATCTGCAGATTAATCTCTTCTGCTCTCTCTCGCAATGCTTCTAACTCGGCGTTACTCATCTGACTCATCCTTTCCCGTTTTTATAGAAACCGGCAAACCGGCTTGTACATGCATCTTATTCAAGCATCTGACCGTATTCCCGGCAGATGCATTATGCACTGAAAAGAAAATAGTAATCATTTTCTTTTGTAATTAGTGATAATTATATACAAAAACAATCCTGTTGTCACGCATTTTTCTTTAACATTTAAACGCTTTTAAGCAATAAAGCGTTTGAGCGGTTGTTTTTGCAGTCTTTTTCAGGAGTCTGCTTGAGGCACGGCTGATGTTTTTTCGAATTCAGCCGATAAACTAGATAAGAATAAATGAAAGAGGTGCTGTTCATGAAAGCAGCTGACCATACATTCGCACTCGATATCGGCACGCGTTCAGTCGTGGGACTGCTTCTCTCTGAGCGCAGCGGCGTGTTTGAAGTCATTGATGCCGTCATGGAAGAACATAATGAGCGCTCAATGCTCGACGGTCAGATCCACGATATTCAAGCTGTGGCTAAAGTCATTGTATCCGTAAAAGAAAAGCTTGAAAAAAAATATGGGCCTCTGAAAAAAGTCAGCGTTGCCGCAGCAGGAAGAGCGCTTAAAACACTTCGTGCAGAAGCATCCATCGATATAACAGGAAAACCGATTCTTGAAGATGAGGCAGTCTCCCAGCTCGAATTAATGGCCGTTCAGCTTGCACAGCAGGAAATCGCCAAGAAAGAAACCGGCATGGCTGGCTATGACTGCGTGGGCTACTCTGTTATTTCCTATAAGCTTGATCAGCAGGAGATCGGCAGTCTGCTCGACCAGCAGGGGCACACCGCATCTGTCGAGATTATTGCTACCTTTCTGCCTAAAGTCGTAACAGAGTCTCTCCTGGCCGCTTTAAAAAGAGCAGACTTAGAAATGCTTGGCATGACGCTGGAACCGATTGCAGCCATCAATGTGCTGATACCGGCATCTATGAGAAGGCTCAATGTGGCTCTTGTTGATATTGGGGCAGGCACATCTGACATTGCCATTACAAGCGAAGGCACGGTTACCGCATACGGAATGGTGCCCGCAGCAGGAGATGCCATTACAGAAGCTGTTTCAGACGAATATTTGCTTGATTTTCATGAAGCAGAACGGGTAAAAAGAGAACTGAACACATCACAGATCATCCATTTTAAGGATATCCTTGGGTACGAGAAAAGTGTTTCAAAAGAAGCAGCCGCAGTTTCCATACAGCCTGCTGCTTCCCGTCTTGCGAAATTAATCAAAGAAGAAATC
Source organism: Metabacillus sp. cB07 (assembly GCF_016839225.1). Taxonomy (NCBI): domain Bacteria; kingdom Bacillati; phylum Bacillota; class Bacilli; order Caryophanales; family Bacillaceae; genus Metabacillus; species Metabacillus sp. cB07. The sequence continues at coordinate 3,161,903 of NZ_CP069296.1, forward strand.
CTCTCGCTCAACAGCGGAAAGCCGCCAAAAGCTGTCATGCTGATCGGGGGAGGCAGCTTAACTCCCGGACTGCCTGCCCTGCTTGCAGAACAATTGTCGCTGCCTGAAGACCGTATTGCCATTAGAGGAATCGAAGCGATTCAGCAGCTTCATCTCTCGGATAGCTTAGGGAAAGGACCGGAGCTTGTGACACCGATCGGCATCGCGATTACCTCAAGCATCAATCCGATTCATTATGTCAGTGTCAGTGTCAACGGACGGAAAGTGAGACTTCTTCAGATGAAAAAACGGACCGTCTCTGACAGCCTGCTGTCATCCGGCATTCAGCTGTCAGGCTATTACGGCAAACCCGGACTTGCCTATTTTGTTTCGATCAACGGCCGTTCTGTGACCGTTCCCGGCACCTACGGCGAAGCACCGGTCATCAGTAAAAACGGAAGGCGCTGTTCAGTAGATGAAGAACTTCAGAACGGAGATGAAATAACGATTCAAAAAGGGAAAGACGGCCACTCCCTCCCTGTCGTCATTTCAGATTTGATCGATGTTGTACCGGAAAAGAAAATCATTTTAAACGGCGAGCAGGTTGCAGTGCAGGCGAAGCTCTTAAAAAATGGAACACCGGCTGACCCCAATGACCCGGTCGCTGACAGAGATGTGATTACTTATACATTCCCTGACAAAGTCATGGACCTTTTCCAGGACGCGTCAAGATGCACTCCCTTCTGCCTGTCTATTGACGGACGGTTAGTCCATCTGGACGCATTCTCAGGAAAAATCACGATTAACCATGAAAAAGCACATCCGGATTCCTCTTTCAAAGAACGGGATCAAATAACGGCTGTCCGCAAAAAAAGGCCTTCTCTCGGCCAGGTGCTTTCTGCTCTTGAAATGGATGCCTATGAATCCATCACCATTTTCTACAATCAAGAACCGACTGTCATCAAAAAAATGCTTCTTCACGTATACAGAGGAGGCATATTGCTCTCCTTATCTGATGAGATCCGAAGCGGCGATGACCTGAAGATTCAAAAACAGCAGGCAGGCTCCTTCATCTTCCAGGACGTGTTCAAAGCTGTTGACGTCACATTCCCCGCTCAGACGAACAAGCGCTTCCTCCTGCTGAAAAATGAACAGGAAACAAGCTTCCACGAAGAGCTCTCTCCGGGGGATAGGCTGAGTATAAAATGGATTTAAGAAAAGCGGAGCCTCTGTCGGCTCCGCTTTTCTTTTATTCGTTTGATGCAGCCTGCTTCAAAGAGTCTGCTGTGATTTTCCAGTGTGATTCATTCCAGACAACCTGCTTGTCCTTAAACAGAAGGGCCTGAGGCGATTCGTGCCTGATGCCGTAAGTTTCGGCAATATGGTTAGATAGCGGTCTTGCTTCCTGCACGTTCAGGTAATAGGCGGGAATGGAATCGTTCCCTTCTGTAAACGCGGAGAACTCAGAAAAGGCGGCCTGGGCAATCGGGCACGTTAAGCTGTTTTTAAAGAAAAGGAATGCAGCTTCTTGCTCGGCGATTTTCTGGAAGTCTTCTACAGTATCAATTTTTACTTTTGGCATGATTTTTGGCCTCCACTGGTTTTACCTACATTTTATACGAATAAATGACAAAATAAAAACAATCGGCTTTAAGCTGCCGATTGTTTTTTCTATTTCAGGAAGCTTACTTGTTGATTTCTTCTTTTTTCGCTTCCTCGATCTCTTTGTTCACTTGTTTTTTAAGCTCTTCTGAATGAGGCGTTGTACCGGCAGTTGGAGCCGCCGCTGGGCTTACCGGCGATTGTACATCCGCATTCAGCTGAGGCTCATCGGCTGCTTCAGGAGCAAGTCTGATTTCGTCCTCTGTCTGCTCGTCGTTTTGCTGTTTAGATGATTTAAGATCACGCACTTTGCTCATGATCTGTGAAGACTGGTCAGTCACAGCCTGTGAAAGAGTGGCTGATTTTTCTTTTGCAATCGCAGCAAACTCATTGCCTTTTTCAAGGGCATCGTTTGTGATTTTACCTGTTTTTTCTTTTACAATGACAGCCTGTTCCCCAATATTATCACGAAGTTCTTTACCTGATTTCGGCGCAAGGAAAAGGGCTGTTGTTGCACCCACAATCCCTCCAACAAGTGTTCCGATCATAAAATCTTTACTGTTGATTCCATCTTTGCTCATGATAAATTCCTCCCTATTGTAATTCTTCTATATTTTTTGAAACGAGTTCATATAGTCGGGTACTTCTGCTGTTCTCGAACTTCTTTTTTGATCTTCCATTTGTTCCAGACATCCATGGCCACGTTGCTCCACTGGACGACCTGATTGATTTTATCCTGGTTTTTCTCAAGGTTTGTGCCGACAGAAGCGGCTACCTTTTGTACAGAATCATTGAAGTTCTGTAAAGATGAACCGACACCCTGAACAGCGGATACAACTGTGTTCAGTTTCTCGGATTTCTCCTGAATGTCTTCTGCCAAAGCATTGGTCTTATGCAGCAATTGAGTCGTTTCAAGGGTGATACCCTGCACCTGCTTCTCAAGGCCTTCCAGTGTGCCTGCTACATTGTTCAGCGTAGCCGACAGCGCCTTCAGCGTTTTCGACAGGAACACGACAAGAACTGTGAATGCAATTGCAATGAGTGCAACAGCTAAGTATAAAATAATTTCCAACTTCAGCACCTCCAAATAAGCGATAGTAACTGTTTCCCGTAAGAAACAAATCATAAACATGAATTTTTCATACCCCTAGTATTCTACAAAACACGCCGGATTCCTTTCCTATTATGACCGAGTTTTTCAATTTTCACTAAAAATTTTAACTCTTTTTTAAAACATCGGTTACAATAAAGGCTGAGCCGGTTATATGTTTACATAGGAGGAAGAAAAATGAAAGATCCCCGCATTCAAACACTCGCCAAAAACCTGATCAATTATTCAGTTAAATTAAAAAAAGGCGAGAAAGTACTTATTGAAAATTTCGGTCTGCAAAGAGAGCTCGTTACGGCTCTTGTTCAAGAAGCCTACGCTGCAGGAGGATATCCATTCGTATCCCTCAAGGATCAGCAGGTGGACCGTGCCCTTCTCATGGGAGGACAGGAAGAGCAGTACAGCATGATGGCAGATTTTGAAGCAAATGTGATGAGCAAAATGGATGCTTATATCGGGCTTCGTTCAGGTGACAACATAAATGAGCATGCAGATGTTCCAGATTCTCAGATGAAGCTGCAGAGCCGGACTGTCGGCAAAAAGGTTCACCGTGATATCCGCGTTCCTAAAACAAGATGGGTTGTCCTCCGCTATCCAAACGCTTCTATGGCCCAGCTTGCGAAAATGAGCACGGAAGCATTTGAAGACTTCTACTTTGATGTCTGCAATCTCGACTACGGCAAAATGGATGAGGCGATGGATTCGCTCGTCAATCTGATGAACAAAACGGATGAAGTGAGAATTACAGGTCCTGGAACTGATCTCGTTTTCTCCATTAAAGACATACCTGCCGTTAAATGTGCAGGAGAAATGAATATTCCTGACGGAGAGGTTTATACGGCGCCGGTCCGCGATTCTGTCAATGGAACCATTACGTATAACACGCCTTCACCATACAACGGCTTCACGTTTGAAAATGTAAAACTCACGTTTAAAGACGGCAAAATCATTGAAGCCGAATCAAACGACACAGACCGCATCAACAGTATTTTTGACACAGATGAAGGAGCAAGATATATCGGCGAGTTCGCGATTGGCGTTAACCCGTACATCCAGCATCCGATGCAGGATATTCTGTTTGATGAAAAAATTGACGGCAGCTTCCACTTTACGCCGGGACAATGCTATGATGATGCATTTAACGGCAACCACTCCAATATCCACTGGGACATGGTTAACATCCAGCGCCCTGAATACGGCGGCGGAGAAATGTATTTTGACGGTGTTTTAATCAGAAAAGACGGCGTCTTTGTGATTGATGAGCTAAAAGGGCTGAATCCTGAAAGTCTTAAATAAGTAACAAAAGCGGAAGTGCCTTGTTCTGACAGAGGATCTAGGCGCTTACGCTTGCCGAGGATAACTTTGTTATTTCGTGCACAGCCTTTTATTCATTAAAATTTCATTGAAAACACAAAAAAGCATGAGCCGCGGCTCATGCTTTTTTAACCTATTTCTTTTTCGTAGGCACGCTGGTATTTCTGAATGTCTCCTGCTCCCATGAACACAAGAACGCCGCCTTCGTGCTTTTTAAGGACGCCAGTTTCTTCTTCGTCAATCAGGGCTGCTGAATCAATTTTATTCAATAGATCCTGAATTGAGAGCTTTCCGATGTTTTCCCTGGCAGAGCCGAAAATATCGCAGAGGTAAACCATATCTGCTTTCTTCAGGCTGTCTGCAAATTCATCAAGAAACGACTGTGTGCGGGTAAACGTATGCGGCTGGAACACTGCCACGATTTCACGGTCCGGATATTTTTGTCTGGCTGCATCAATCGTTGCCGTAATTTCAGTCGGATGATGCGCATAGTCATCAATCAGAACCTGATTGCCGATTTTTTTCTCGTTGAATCGGCGCTTTACGCCTTCAAACGTTTGAAGCTGCGCCTGAATAACCTCTGCATCAATTTCTTCATAGTGGCAAATGGCAATGACAGATAGAGCATTCAGCACACTGTGGTCTCCGAACGTAGGAATCTTAAATGAAGCATAGAATGTATTTCGGACAAACACATCAAAGCTTGTTCCATCCGTTGATTTGACTACATTGCGTGCCTGAAAGTCGTTTTCTTCGCTGAATCCGTAGTACACGACAGGAACATTAGCCTGGATATGCTGAAGGTGCTCATCATCACCGCAGGCGATGATCCCTTTTTTCACTTGCATGGCCATTTCCTGGAACGCTTTAAAAACGTCATCGATGCTGCTGAAGTAATCAGGATGATCAAAGTCGATATTCGTCATGATCGCGTAATCCGGGTAGTAGGAAAGGAAATGTCTGCGGTACTCGCACGCTTCAAAAACAAAGTATTCGCTTCCTTCCATCCCTCTGCCTGTTCCGTCTCCGATGAGGAAGGAAGTAGGCTTTGCACCCTGCATTACATGAGCGAGCAAACCGGTTGTAGACGTTTTACCGTGTGCTCCCGTTACACCCACACTTGTAAATTTCTCCATAAATTGACCCAGGAAAATGTGATAGCGGATGATCTCAAGACCAAGATTCTTTGCTTCTTCGATTTCCGGGTGTGTGTCCGGAAACGCATTTCCGGCTATAATCGTCAGTCCTTGACGGATATTCTCTTTTGAAAATGGGAAAATGTTAATTCCGCGCTGTTCTAATGCTTTTTGTGTAAAAATCGGTTTTTCAATGTCAGATCCCTGAACCTCATAGTTCATGTCATGAAGAATCTGTGCCAGGGCGCTCATTCCAGTCCCTTTTATTCCAACAAAATGGTAAACAGTCATAAATAGAACCTCCAACAAACGTCTATCTGTTTGACATTATATGATTCTTAACCCAATGTGCAACCGGCGGCTGCATAAGATAGCGGTTATGTATTTTAATCGCAGGCCTGCAGCATTCTGCATTCTGCAGATTCTCTGCATGGCTTTTAAGAATGATGAAAACAAATCGTATTTTTTCCTGCCCAATGCATCTTAAACGATATCCTTGAACTTGGCAAGTGCTTAATCAAAATGGCGCGCTCTCATTCAGCCGCCCTGCCCCATGATGGCTTTCTATGAAAGAATTTGCCCTGATTTCAGGATTTTGTTTTTCAAAGCAGAAAAAGAGGGAAACTGTATAGAAACAGTTTTCCCAATTGAGGAAGATAATACCTTCTCACCCTGAAAATATTATCTTCTTTTCAAACAAATCAGTAAACACTTCTTTCCTGCATGCTTTCAAGATCCTGCTCTGTAATCAGCACTTCACGGGGCTTGCTTCCCCTTGCCTCCGAAATAATGCCCTGCTTTTCCATCATATCCATTAATCTGGCAGCGCGGTTATAGCCGATTCTGAATCTTCTCTGCAGGCTGGAGGTTGAAGCTCCTCCCTGATCAACGATGTATTCACACGCTTCTAAAAGCAGCTCATCCTCGTCGTTCTCAATGCTTGATTTTCTCATTAATTCTTCCTGTTCGAACAAAAAGACAGGCTTCATTTGATTTCTGACATGGCCTACTACCCGCTCAATTTCTTCATCCGATACAAAGTTCCCCTGCAGTCTGACTGCCTTTGATGTTCCGTTTTCAAGGAACAGCATATCCCCTTTGCCAAGCAGCTTTTCTGCCCCGGCTGCATCAAGAATCGTGCGTGAGTCTACTTGAGAGGAAACCGAGAACGCAATTCTTGTCGGAATATTTGATTTGATCAGACCCGTAATAACATCAACGGATGGTCTTTGAGTAGCCACAATTAGATGGATCCCGCAGGCTCTTGCTTTCTGGGCAATTCTGCAGATGGATTCTTCGACATCGGCAGGCGCAGCCATCATTAAATCCGCCAGCTCATCAATCACAATCACCAAGTAAGGCATATGTTCACCTGAATTGTGCTTGGCTGCAAGCTCATTGTAGCGTGAAATATCCCTCGCTCCTGCATGGGCAAACAGCTCATATCTGCGTTCCATTTCTTCTACTGCCCATTTCAACGCACCTGTGGCAGCTTTCACATCTGTGATGACCGGGCTGACTAAATGGGGAACATTCTGATACGGAGCAAGCTCCACCATTTTAGGGTCAATCAGCATCAGCTTCACTTCATGCGGCGAGGCTTTATACAGCAGGCTCACAAGGATCGTATTGATGCAGACGCTTTTTCCTGAGCCGGTTGCACCCGCAATCAGTCCGTGGGGCATTTTTTTCAAATCGGTCACGACAGCCTGGCCGGATATATCCAGTCCAAGAGCTGCTGTAAGAGGCGACTGGCTGTTTATGAAGTCGGGACTTCTCAGAATTTCTCTCAGGTAAACCATTTTGCTGTGTCTGTTCGGCACCTCGATGCCTATCCGGTTCTTCCCTGGTATCGGCGCTTCGATGCGGATATCCTTGGCAGAAAGACTAAGCTTTATGTCATCTGTCAGATTTGTAATTTTGTTGACTTTCACACCCGGCTCCGGCTGCACCTCAAGACGTGTTACAGCAGGTCCCTGTGTCACGTGAACAACTTTTGCTTTGACATTGAAATTCTCAAGTGTCATATTCAGCAGCTGTGTCTGCTCTCTCAGCCATTCCGTGTCATCGACAATTTCCTTTGGCGGAATATTCAAAAGCTGGAGAGACGGAAATACATAAGCAGAGCCCCCAGGCGCGCTCTGATTTCTTTGCGCTTTTTGCTTATCGCGCCCGAACATCATCACATTGAATGGAACCGTTGACCTCCTGTTGCCGCTGCTTGCTTGTTCCTGAACTTTTCCTGCTTCAGGCATTGTTTCTTCGGAAAGCTCTAATCCAGCCTCCTGCTGCGTGTTCTGAGTAGATCTGTTTTCCTCATGGACGTTCAGATTCCGCACATCCTGGAAAAGAGAGGCAGGACGCTCTCGGTTTCCTGCTTCCGGTTCAGATTTTACTTCTTGTTCAAATTCTAATTCAGATTCAGATTTCAATTGTGGTTCATCAATAACTTCTTGTTCAAATTCCAGTTCTGGATGAACTGTTTCTTCTTGTTCAGATTCTACTTCTGGTACAGCTGTTTCTTCTGGTTCAGATGCCCGTTCTGTTTCTAGCGCAGGAGTTGTTTCAAGTGACGCTGCAGTCTCATACGCATCAGGCTCTTCAGGCTGCACTGACTGGGATGGCTCATGAAGTTCGGGCACTTCTTCTTCCATTGATAGAGCAGGAGCTGTTTCTATAAAGGCTGAAGACTGCTCTTCCACTCGATCTGAAGGACGAATGACATCAGACCTTGTTTCATGTTCTTCCTCTTCCATTGTCAGAGAAGCTGATTCTTTGAAGCTTCGGGGCTGTTCACTCACTAGATCAGAAGTGTGCAGATCCTGTTTTTTCTCTTCCTTGCGGTATCCGAATGAGAACGTTTCAGGTTTATGATTTTGGTGTTTATGCAAAGCTGACACTTCAGGTCGGCCCGGCTTATCCTGTGATGTTGCTTCATCAGGGATAGACCCTGAACGTGCCTTTAGCCGGTCTGCTTCTTTTTTCAGCATTTCATGATTCTGCTGATGAAGCCTTGAAATGACAGATTCTGCAGCCTTTGCTTCCTGCTGATAGCTTTGAAACAGCGTAGTTCCCGTTTCACGTCCGCCGTCCTGACTGACCCGGCTGTTAAACGGACCCTGGTTGTCTCTTGATCTGTATCCGTAAATCGGAGAAGGAATTTCTGTCGGACTGAATGTTTTTTTAACAGGCTTGCTGTCTGTTTTTTTCAAAGCTTGCCCTGCAGGCTTTTTTGGCGCGGCAGGAGCTTTCCTTTCCGTTTTTGCAGCAGGTCTTCTTGGTTCTGTCCGGCTGTTCTGCTGGTCTGGAATGACCGGAAATTTAAAATTCCCTTTCGGGTACTGATAGGCGATTTTTGCATCTGCATTTTTCGTATTGGCAGCCGGCTGCTTCATTTGAGCCGGTGCATTATGTACAGGCGGAAGCTGTTCAGGCAGCTGCCTGCTTTCGGCTGATCTTTTTTCCAATTGCTTATCTTCTTCTGTTTCACCAGTAAAATAATTGATCATTTTAGAAAACCAACTCATTGCATACCACTCTTTCAAATGTTTCTTCTTTCATACCCCTCTATTGTATCAGGTAATCGCATCTTTTTCAGATAAATGACCATTTCATTTTCAAGAGAGAGAGGGAAATTTCGTTTCCCGCAAACGGAAAAAGCCACTAGAAAAAATCTCCAGTGACGTTTCACATTTTTATAAATGGTACGATATTATCCGCTTTTTTATGGGAGTCAGCGGACAAATTTTCCAGTTTAGCTATTTAGTCCTGTTCTTCTTTTTTTGCACGGTTCTTCGCAAGAATAAAAACAGGTTCAAGCTCGCGGTTTTCATATAAGAAGGACAAAGCCGTAATCGGCACTCTGCCGCTTGCGAAAAAGCTCATCGCCATTTGCCCGAGAATATCGTAGCCTGTATCGTTGCGTACATCTGCTATGATCAGAACATCCTGATGGGGAACCGCGATGGCCATTGTTCCCTCTGCTTTCTTCTGAAACGAATCAAGGATCGATTCATTCAGCAGGCGGCTCGCATCATAACCGTCGTTTGCATTAAGAAAATAAAACACATTTCCTGCGACATGATCTTCTTTTACACTCGTATCAAGCGACCTGAGATTAAATCTGGCCATCTCTTTCAGCTTGCTGAACGTCCAGTTCTCACGCTCCATCATCTTTTCATCAATCAGACGATATGATTTTCCTAAATCAAGGGCATAATAGATTCTTGTTTCTGCCGTATGCTCTTCAAAAATCAGCTTGACTCCGTCTGATGACTCTTCAGGAAAAGAGGTGGATCTGATAACCGGAAAGATCCCTTTTTCTTTGCCGGTCAATTCCTGTTCATGATTCATAACGGTCAGTGCTTCTTCGATATAGTACACAAGCTCATCCACAGCCGTATCTTTTTTCTCTTCCCATTTGGCAATAATCCCCGGAAGCGAAATGGTCAGTCCTTTTTTCGTCTCATCATCTTCAACCCGGAGCTGATCCTTTTCCCTGTCAAACCGGGTGGACCATGCTTTATGGCTCAATCGCTCTTTAATCGTTTCAGCCATTTTTCTTGAGGTCATTTTCATCCCAGAATCTTCCCTTCTGTCTCAGGAAAGTCCATTAATGAATTCCTGAATCTGTTCTTTCGTTTTTCTGTCTTTGTTCACATAACGGCCTGTTTCCGCACCTTTTTGAAAAGCGACAAAGCTTGGAATACCAAAAACGCCAAGATCTGCACACAAATCAATAAAGTCGTCGCGGTCTACATAGTAAAACGTATAGCTGCTGTTTTCTTCCTGCAGCTCGGGCAAAATCGGGTCTAGAAACCGGCAGTCCGGGCACCAGTCAGCTGAAAACATTAAAATGACCCGCTCCTTCTGAATAACTTCATTGTATTGCTGCATCGATTGCAGTTTTTCCATGATAAAACCTCCAATATGAACTATATCTATCCACCCGAATCATACCAAACCCTGGTCCCTGTTGCCACTGTAGGGACTTATCAGAAAAAGCACGGCTGAAAATAAGAAGACCTCTTCCTGTCTGAAAGAGGCCTGTTTTTCATTCAAAAGAAACAGAAGAAACTATTTTCATCATTTGTTCTGCCGTATCTGCGACTTCCCGGCTTTTAGTCTGCGTCGTCATTTTCACTCCGCCGATGCCTGCCGACACTTCATACTCGTCGTCCGCTTTCAGTTTATCCACCAGGATGTAGCCAAAGCGGCCCTTGTCCTCAAACGTTTCATTTACCAGCGGATCTTTGTATTGCTCAAGAAGAGTATCATAGAAAAAAGAGCTCGTCTCTTTTTCATTCTCATTCACAAAGAGAATGTACTGCTGATCTCCCTTGGTAAAAATGACGTTATTTGTTTTCCCTGCTTCTGCTTTATAGCCTTCAGGCAAGTAATAGCTGATAGAGCCGCTTTTATCACCTGCTGCAGGCGGTTTTGCTTCAAAAGATGCTTTCGTCTGATCTATCGTTGCAGTCTGAATTTCTTCATCATTTATCGTACAGCCAAAAAGGAATAATAAGAAAACGAATAATAGTCCTGTAAAATATTTTTTCATGCTGGAAAAGCCCTCCTTCATTACTAGGAAAATAGAATCCCCATCTATAATAACCCTTACATTTTATCGTTGACAAGACAGGTTTATTTTATGAAAAGAAATGATGTACCCATTCCGCATTCTGGACACGGTCTTTTTATTTGGGTTATAATTTTACTCATGAGAATACCTAACCATCCATCAATTGAAAGTATACGTTTATCGAGAGTGCTGCATGCGCTTAGTGACCCAAACCGGTTGAAAATCGTGAAAAGCATAGCAAGCAGGGGCGAAGAAGTATGCACGTACTACTCTTACGAATTCAACATCTCTAAATCAACCGTTTCCCATCATATAAAAACGCTGAGAGAATCCGGCATTATCAGAGTACGCGTTGAAGGATCCCAGCATTTTTATTCCATCAGGACAGATGATTTAAACCATAATTTTCCCGGCTTAATGGACGTGGTCCTGAGCGCAGACCCTGAAAGCTATTAACAAGCTCTGATTTTTTCAGAGCTTTTTTTATTGTCATCAAACATCAGGCGTGTTATTATTCCATTGTGTTCGATATTTATAGAACACTAGAACATTAAATTAACTGGAGGATCATATAATGAAAAAAGCACATCTGAAAAAAGCTGATTTGAACGTAACTCAAATCGGTTTGGGAACGAATGCGGTAGGAGGACATAATTTATTTGCAAATTTAGATGAAAACCAGGGGAAAGAACTTGTGAAAGAAGCCTTGAACCTGGGCATAACGTTTATAGATACTGCAGATGTTTACGGATTCGGCCGTTCAGAAGAACTTATTGGAGAAATCATTAGACCAGTTCGATCCGGTCTCAAGCTCGCTACTAAAGGGGCAGTCGAACAATTGGACGACAGCACAACACGCATCAACAACAAACCGGAATATTTACGTGCTGCGCTTGAAAAAAGTCTAAAAAGGCTTCAGACCGACTTTATCGATTTATACTACTTGCATTATCCTGACAACGAAACACCTTTAGCGGAGGCAATAGGTGAACTGTCCCGCTTAAAAGAGGAAGGAAAGATTGGTTCTATTGGTATTTCAAATGTCAGTTTAAGCCAGCTCAAAGAAGCAAATCAGCATAACGATATTGATGTCATTCAGTCTCCTTATAACATGCTTGACCGCTCAGCAGAAAAAGAACTCTTGCCGTACAGCCGGGAACATAACATCTCATTCATTCCATATGGACCGCTTGCTTTTGGAATCCTTGGCGGCAAGTACAGCCGTGATTTGAAACTGAATGACGGTGACTGGAGAAAAGAAGAACCTTTATTTCAGCCGGAAACATTTTCTGCCGCTTTAACTAAAGTAGAGAAATTAAAAGCAATCGCAGGCGAATACGGAACAAGTCTCTCTAATCTGGCCTTGGTGTGGCTGCTTGCGCAAGAGGGTGTTGACACTGTCATCCCCGGCGGCAAACGGGCTGATCAGATCAGGGAAAATGCGAAAGCAGATACAATTGATTTATCTCCGGAGCATTTAATTGAAATTGAAAAAATAATCGGGTAAGTGCTGCAGATATAGAAAGCCTATTACGCATAGAAAGAGACCAGTCGATAAACGATTGGTCCCTTTTTTTAATCTGCTCATTTTTGTTTTATTTGGTAAAAATATTGTCCAAACAGTAGCAGGCAAATATGCTTAAACATCTCTTTCCTTGTCACAAGCCCGCCTGTAAAAATGCCGACGGCGCCTTCTTTATGGCTGACGTTCTCCTTATTGGCATACTCATCCATCACAAGCTTAAGCTCCATACCTGATTTCACTTTTCTGCCGATTTCCGCAGGCAGGGGAATCTTTGCGCCGCCTGCAATAATCGGATCCATTCCCTGAAAAGACAGCGCTCCCCAATTACAAAGGAAAAAACCCTCATCTGTCTCAATCATACCGCCTTCAAGGCCAATTCCAATGTCGGCATTCTCTTCTTCTCTTGCACGCAGGGCCCTGTTTACAGCTCCCTGGATCGTTTCCTCATCAGAAAATGGCTGGTCAGCAACACCTGATGAAACACTCGTACTGCTTAAAGTATAAGAGCCGAGCTGATCGAGGCATTCTTTTACGGCATTTACTTTTGCCTGATTCAGTGTCCCGATGGCAATTTTCATAATTGATCTCCTTTAAAAAAGCGCATGGCTCCGGGAAACCGAAGCAAAATGCGCAAAGTAATCTGGCGGAAACGCCTTTTTTATGAGTTTTGTTTAATAGTAGTTACAGTCGACTGGTCACAGGCTTTCACAAGCTTCACGATCAGTTCCTTTGCCGCAGCGTAATCATCAATGTGCACAATGGACGCTGCCGTGTGAATGTAGCGTGAGCAAATGCCCACGACTGCAGATGGCACACCGTCGTTTGATGTATGCACACGACCTGCATCCGTGCCGCCCTGAGAAACAAAGTACTGATATGGAATATTGTTTGATTCTGCCGTATCAAGAACAAATTCTCGCATTCCTCTGTGAGTGACCATCGTGCGGTCAAGAATGCGAAGAAGCGCGCCTTTTCCAAGCTGGCCGAATTCATGCTTTGCTCCGCTCATGTCGTTTGCAGGACTCGCATCAAGTGCAAAGAAAAGATCTGGACGAATCATGTTCGCAGCTGTCTGCGCTCCCCTTAAACCAACTTCTTCCTGTACAGTCGCTCCGGAATAAAGCGTATTCGGAAGGGTAACATCTTTCAGCTCTTTCAAAAGTTCAATCGATAAACCGCATCCGTAACGGTTATCCCACGCTTTTGCCATGATTTTTTTCGGATTGGCCATCGGCGTAAATGGACAAACAGGAAGAATCTGCTGGCCAGGTCTAATGCCCAGAGCTTTCGCATCTTCATCAGAATCAGCACCAATATCAATCAGCATATTTTTGATTTGCATCGGTTTATTACGCTGGTCTTCGCTGAGCAAGTGTGGCGGAATGGAACCAATCACTCCCGGAACAGGTCCCGCATCCGTGATAACCTCCACACGCTGAGCAAGCAGAACCTGGCTCCACCAGCCTCCAAGCGTCTGAAAACGCAGCATTCCGTTTTTCGTAACACCCGTCACCATGAAACCCACTTCATCCATGTGGCCGGCAACCATAATCCTCGGACCTTCCTCACTGCCCCGCTTCACCCCGAAAATACTGCCGAGACGGTCCTGAATGATCTCATCTGAATACTTGGTGAGCTCAGAACGCATAAACTTACGTACAGCATGCTCATTCCCCGGCGCACCCGGAAGCTCCGTCAATGTCTTAAAAAGCTCTAACGTCTCTTGATTCATCCATCATATCCCCTTTACATATGTATATTTCCATTTTACAGAAGATTTATCGTTCGTGCTACTAAAGAAAAGCGGAATCGCCCGTTTAGCTCCGGGAGTCAGATAAGAAATCGGCGGAAAAGTCCGGTTTTGACTTTTTGGGGGATTTTGTTCTGACGGAAGGGCTGGGAGTCGGAGCTAGACAATGCGAAAAGCGGAATCGCCTGGTTAAAAACACTTTCCCTTGTGCATCAGCCAGAGTTTGCGCTGCTAAATCCAGTTATGAACACTTTCCCCCTCAAACTTCCCAGAGTTTCTGCTGCTAACCCCAGTTATGAACACTTACACCCGCAAACCAACCAAAGTTTCTGCTGCTAAATCCAGTTAAGAACACTTTACCCTGCAAACCAACCAGAGTTCCTGCTGCTAAATCCAGTTAAGAACACTTTCACCCGCAAACCAACCAGAGTTTCTGCTGCTACATCCAGTTAAGAACACTTTCACCCGCAAACCACCCAGAGTTTCTGCTGCTAATTGCAGTTATGAACACTTCCCCCGCAACCATCCTTAATTATTTCTCTCCACCCTCCTGCTTAACAACAGAAGGCATTTTCTGTATACTTAAAACATCGTGTACAGGATGGAGGAGATTGTGATGAATGGCAGAAAAGTACTGATAGGAATCGGGATTGGCCTGGCCGCTGCATATCTTTTCAGAGATCAATTGAAGCCGGCTTATATTTCTTCTGAAAAAGCACTGACGGCTGTGAAGAACGCGTTTAAAGAGAAAGGCCCTATTAATGGTTCATGGATTTATACGGTTCGTGAATCCTTTATTAATCAGGGGGAATCCTACAGCATCTACAAGGCCGGCGTTACACGGATGGCAGGATCGGATCTTGAGCAGTACGAAGCATTTGTAGACGCAACAAACGGAAATATCCTGCATGTTGAACAAATTGCATAAAACACAAAAGGCATGGGGTGCGTACCCCATGCCTTTTTATTTACAGCGGACGAACCCGCTCGACCTTTTCTGTGATCTCCCGCTGACTGTTCCACTTGATTGCGCGGTAAAACGCGTCATGATAAAAAGAGATCCACGTATTTTGATCAGCAGCAAGTCCGAGCCATTTTTGCTTCTGTTCAATCGACGTCATCGGATAGTCATCATAAGCGAGCACCCAAAGCGGATTGCTGTGCGCATGTGTAGGCATCAGGTCTGCCATATGAAGGATCGTTTCCCCGCCGTCTTCGATCTTAATCACGCTATGGCCGTTGCTGTGGCCTCCTGTGTGGAACATCGTGATGCCGGGCACTACCTCGGATGACTCTTCAAAGGCTTCTACCTGCTGTTCAATGGCTGTCCAGTTATCTTTCCAGTATGTATTCGCAGACCGAATATTCGGCTCTTTCATTTCATTCCATTCCGTAAGAGAAGTGATGATTTTCGCCTTTGGAAAAACAGATGCCAGTTCCTCACCCTCACGTTTGGTGAGACCCGAAACATGATCAAAATGAAGATGCGTCATCAGAACAAAATCAATATCTTCTGGTTTTAGCCCAAGCTCATTGAGCGAATGCTCAACATTGGATTCAGCTGTTACACCAAAGTTGCGTTTCTGCTTATCTGTTAGCCTGCCGGACCCGATACCGCTGTCGATCAGAAGATTTACTCCGTTCTTCTGGACCAGAATGGGATCTGTCCGCAATTCGATTTGATTAAGTTCGTTGACAGGATATTTTTTAGACCAAAGCGGTTTTGGAACGACGCCAAACATCGCACCTCCGTCAAGGTAAGTCACTCCCCCGTCAAGCCAAGTTAAAGTTGTTTCCCCAATTGTTAACCTCTCCATTTTCATCCCCTCCTCCTCCATCATACCAAAAACAGGAGACAGCGGGCATTAAAAAAGCCCAGGATTGATCTCCTGAGCTACTTTCTGAATTTCACTTCCGAGCGGTAGATCCGCTGGCCTTTATTTGAAAATTTTTCTTCGTATTCAGTCATAATGTTGCCCTCAAACTCACTGCTGTGCAGGTCAAGGCTTACAAAAGTCAGAAGCAGGCCGTATTCTGAAAAGCTTCTAAGCGAATATTCGAACAGCCCCTGATTATCTGTTTTAAAGTGAATTTCGCCCTCTTCCACCATAATATCCTGGTATCTTTTCAAAAAAGTTTTGTACGTCAGTCTCCGTTTTTCATGCCTTGTTTTTGGCCAAGGATCAGAAAAATTCAGGTAGACTCTGTCCACTTCTCCTTCTGCAAAAAGGTCAGTCAGGTCTTCAGCGTTTTCGTTAAGCAGGAAAAGGTTTTCACACTCTGATTCAACCGCTTTTTGAAGGGCTGCGACAATGACGCTCTGAGATAATTCAATGCCGATATAATTGATTTCAGGGTTTGCTTTTGCCATTCCTGTTACAAACTGGCCTTTGCCTGTCCCCACTTCAATATGAATTGGATTTTCGTTTCCAAAAAGCTTGCTCCACTTTCCTCTTTGTTCTTTAGGATTCTGTATTGCAATATGTGAATGCCCGGCAATGTAGTCATTTGCCCAAGGCTTGTTTCGCTGTCGCATCAAGCACACCTCTGTCCATGTAATGTCGGATAAAAGGGTATCACGAAACGGTCCTGGGTGCAAGAAAATCTGGTGGATTGATTAACAGAATTTGTGAGAAAGGTCCGTGCAATTGTACCGCCATTTTTTCTGCGGCAGCAGTGATCCAGATGTCACCACTTCTTTATTGTTCATCAGGGTTATGTTGCACCACTTCGCCTAGTGCCGCCACTTTTCACTTTCTCAACAGACTCTTTGTGGCACCTCTCCACCCAGTGACGCCACTTTTCACTTTCTCAACAGACTCTTTGTGGCACCTCTCCACCCAGTGACGCCACTTTTCACTTTCTCAACAGACCCTTTGTTGCACCTCTCCGCTTAGTGACGACACTTTTCACTTTCTCAACAGACTCTTTGTGGCACCTCTCCGCCTAGTGACGCCAATTTTCACTTTCTCCACAGACTCTTTGTTGCACCTCTCCACCCAGTGACACCACTTCTCACATTCCCATCGGCCTTTCGCGGCGCCACCTTCGAATCCACAAAACCAAAAAACAGCCGGCTCCCCGCGGAACCGGCTGCATACGGGCGGAATGAAAACAGCGTCTCCTGCGCAAATTAAGAGAAGAATTTGCAAAGGAGGCTTTTTATGCCGCTTAAATACGAGAATCAAGTTGAGTTGTTAAAGGATATTCTGTCAGAGCACCAGAGTGACTGCTGCGGAACGGTTGCTGAATGCGAGCAGCTTGAGCGCGTGGTGAAATCTTTAATGGTTCATGCTGATGTGCATCAGGATTTAAAGGGTGTCCTGCAATCGATTTATTCGTACAGCCAGGACGGAAAAAATTCCCCTGAACTGAATTCATATATTACGTCTCAGCAAAATGTGCTGTCTCAATGGATCAGCGACATTGATTCTTTTTCTTAATCTGCGCTGATTTTTGTGATCATTTGGCGCAGATAGCTGTGCCATTCGTTGGTTTCTTTTTCGTTGTGCTTGGCACGGTACCAAAGGGTGTAGGTAATCGTTTGCGCAAGCACATACCAGAACATTCTGGCCCGAAGCTGATCGTTAAGCTGAAGTCCGTAAGTAGAAAGCCAGCTGTCCCAGTCTTTTTCGTCAATGTACCAGTAAAGCAGCATGCCGATATCGATTGCCGGGTCTGCTATCAGCGCGCCGTCCCAGTCAATCAGATAGAGCTGGTTCTCGCTTGAGAGCAGCCAATTGTTATGATTGACATCGCAGTGGCAGACCACTTTTTCGGCACAATCCACATATGGCAGGTTTTCTTCAAGATAGTGAAGGGCCTGCAGCACTTCAGGGAGATAGAAATTTTCAAACTCAACCGTTTGCTTTAAGTCCTCTAATATCAAGGATGGAGTAAGAGGCTGCTTTCCAAGACGTTTCAGCATATCAAGCAGTTCTTTTGAATGATGGATCTTATGCAGCAGTTCCGCTACGTTTTCCCCGTTCATATCATTCGGCTTCAGTTCACGGCCGCTGAGCCAGTGCTGTGCTGTAATCACATCGCCATTTTCCAGTCTCTTTGTCCATACAAGCTTAGGAACAATTCCTTCTGCAGACAGAACGGCCAAGAATGGAGAACTATTTCGTTTTAAGAACAATTTTTGTCCTTCTCGCTGTGCAAAATAGGCATCGCCTGTTGCTCCGCCAGCAGGAGATAGCTCCCACTCGCTGCCTAGTAGTTGTTCCAACCAGTTCACCTTCAATTTCAACCCAACATTTCATTTATAAGTTTGGAATAGGAAAAGAAAGCATGCGCTTTTCCTGTCATTCGTCATCATTTCAGTCAATTAAAAAAGACAGCTAGTTTGATGAATCAAACAGATACAAGTAGCCATCCTTTTAAATTTTATCGTTTCCAGGCGAATTTAGTCAAGAAAAACCGAAAAGCTACTTTTGAAACAAGACCAAAGTGCCGATTTCATTTGCTGTGATCTGTGAGTCTGCCTTCTGATCATGGTGATTTTTATGCATCGATGGACTTGATGCGATTTCCCATTCTCCTCCTGCAGGGAGCGGAATGACCGCACCGTTTCGATGGCTGCAGTGGATGACCGCAATGTGTCTCCATGGACCATAATCTTTTACGTCCATTAATGCATATGCGTATACTCCGCCATCATTTTTGAGTACCCGGTAATGTCTGCTGATTTCATCAGAAGCTGCAAACCGGAAGGCGCCGTGGGATTTTCTTAAGGCAATAAGGTGCTTGACGTACTTGACATCTTCAGCGTATTTCTCCCGTTCATTCCAGTCGAGCTGATTGATGTCATCAGGTGATTTATAGCTGTTTTCAACGCCTTTTTTCGTCCGGTAAAATTCCTGGCCGCTGTGGAAAAACGGGATGCCCTGCGCAAGGATGACCATTCCGGCAGCAAGTTTTTGCCTCATCCGTCTGTCTTCATGCGCCTCATGAGGATTTGAAACCTCCATTTTATCCCAAAGCGTATGATTGTCATGGGATTCCACATAATTAATGGATTGTGCCGGCGACGTGAAATGGGCAATCGAACTTGTCATGACTCTTGCCAGCAAATCAGGGTTTGATGTATGCCCGAAAATAAATCCTTTGTCGTAAAGGTTAAATGTGCTCCCTTTGATGACATCCCTGAACTGGTCATTGAAAAAAGAGATGCCCGGCATTTTCCCGGCGTTTGCAATAATCGCTTTTTTTTCATAGGCAAGCGGGGTGTTTAAGTCCCATCCTTCTCCCAAAATAAGAAGATCCGGCTTAATCCTCATACATGATGCATGAACTTCATTCATCGTTTCAACATCTAAAATACCCATCAAATCAAAACGGAAACCATCAACATCATATTCGCTCAGCCAATAGGAAACAGAATCCACAATAAATTTGCGGGCCATTTTCCTTTCTGATGCGATATCATTTCCGACACCTGTTCCATCTGACGGAAGTCCGTTGTGATCGTGACGGAAATAATACCCCTGTACAATTTTTTCAAAAGAAGAGGTCTCCCGGATATAGACGTGGTTGTACACGACATCCATAATCACTCTGATTCCGCTTTCATGAATAGACTGAATGGCGCTCTTTAATTCTCTTATTCGTTCGGCAGGGTCATCAGGTTTCGCGGAATAGCTTCCCTCCGGCGCATTAAAGTGCAGAGGATTGTATCCCCAGTTATACTCCGCGGATGTGTCCTGTTCGTCCACGCCTTCAAAATCGTTAAAAGGCAAAAGCTCCAGATGGGTCACACCAAGCTCCTGCAAATAAGAAAGACCAGACGATAATCCGCCTGCTGTTTTCGTCTCTTTTTCATTGAAGGCTGCGTATTTTCCCTTTTGCTTTATGCCGCTGTCCGGATGGATGCTGAAATCGCGTATATGAGCCTCATATATAATGGCATCGGTCAATTTTTCAAAAGGTTGAGGTTTTTTCCTCAAGACGGCTGTTTTTTTCAGATCTGTTATGACACCGTACTCTCCGTTAATGGAAACCGCTTTTGCATAAGGATCGACAGCTTCGTTCCAGATCAGGTTAACGCAGACAAGATACGTATAGAAAACGCTGTCAAAATTGCCCTGAAGCTCTATCGACCAAATTCCTTTCTCTCCAAGCGTCATAGGCATCGTTTCGATTTTATTTACATCCGGAAAAAGAAGCTTTACTTTCACCTCTGTCGCAGTAGGAGCCCAGACCTTTAATACTGTGGATTCCTCCCCGCATACTGCACCCAGGTCATTTTCTCCGTAGTAAAAATAGTCATCAAATAAATCCGTTCTGATGACAGCCCCCATCTGCAGATCGGTTTTACGGTTCAGGTCATCACAAATTTCGTACAGTTTTCCGAATGGCTTAACGGACGGGTCAAACCTGCATTGAATCTTTACTCTGTTTTCAATCGTCTCGATCCGTTCACACTTGAGCTCTGTCCGGGTCTCCCCGTCAAGCAGATAGAACGTCCTCTTTCCGTCTCCCTGCATTTCTGCAGGAATTAAAATGGTGATTAAGTTCATTTCGTCAAGGTATGCATGATATGCACGTTGTACCGTTAGCATGTTGATTCACCTGCCTGCAATAGTTGTTTCTTCATCACACCAGTATACCCATGTGGACACGTCTTGATATTTATTCAGATATAATACTTTATGCTTTTCGGCCTTAATGTGACTGTAACAGGTGTTTCGCCTAAATATTCTCCGTCTGCATGCACCATGACAGAAACGGGGCCTGATATCGTGATTTCATGGCCCTCCATCATGCAAACTTCCTTCAGCCCTTTATGTCTGCCTGCAAAAACAAGTCCAAACAGAAGCAGCAGTTTTCCCCTGGATAATCCGTGGACAACGGTGACATTCAGCAATCCGTCATCAGGCCTTGCATCAGGAGAGATTTTCATTCCTCCCCCGTAAAACGGATGGTTGCTGACTGCAGCAAGCCAGACCTTCTCAAAAACCTTTTCTTCGCCGTCAATCGTTACAGAGAGCGGACCGGGCTGGTAGGTGAAAAGACCTTTCATAAGAGCAAGAGTGTACACAAAGGAGCCTGCACCCGCTCTATTCAGAAACTTTTTCCAACTCATTTCATTGGAAAGTTTCGCAACGTAGGCGTCGAAGCCTGCACCTATGCTGTTCACAAACAGCCGGTCTGCTTTCCCGGCCCTGCAGCAGCCCAAATCATAGCTTTTAGCCTGTCTGTTCAGTCTTGTGAGAATGGAGCCTTTCGCCTTTGAGCTGCCGTATCCCTTCTTAAAATCATTGCCCGACCCTGATGCCGCATAACCGATTTGTATATGATCGAATCCGCTGAGCCCGTTTACAATTTCGTGAATCGTTCCGTCTCCGCCAATGCCTATCACCGTTTTCAGCCGGTAATCATGTATGGATGCAATTTGCCTGGCAAGTACTTCTGCATGTCCGGCGTAATCCGTCATAAAAGACCGGTACTCCATGTTTTTCTTTTCCATTTCTGCTTTCATTTTCTTCCAGACACGCAAAGACCGTCCATTTCCCGCAACGGGATTTATAATAAAGTATATGCTGTTTTCCATCGTCAGCCCCATTATCTTCAAGTGGAATAGGAATACCTTAAGAGATATTCCGAGTCTAGTAAAATTATAGCTTTTTTCTTAGATGAAGTGGGTGTAATTGGGTAAAAAAATACGCCAAAAGGCGCATTAGTCATTTCTTCTGAACGATTCGATCACACAATTAGCCAGGAGCACACCTGCTGCCTTCAGCTGATCATGCTTCATCGGCATTGAATGATGGACGTGAGGGTACATCCACCGGCTGTATGCCCTCTTATCCGCAACTGTCAGATCATATGGAGCCTCTGGGTATTCAACAAAACCCTCTTTGCATACAAGTGCTTTTTTCACTTTTAATCCAATCTCTTTTTCTTTTAAAAGCTGCTTTACAAGGGCTGCTGTCCGGCTGAGGCTGATCATCGGCGAGAGGAGACTTGATTCATCTTTTTCTCCGGGGTTTTTCCGCCAGAATCTTTCTGCTGATCCCATATATACGTCATGGCGGCCGCCTTCAAGAAAATGAATGCACGTGATTTCCCCCGGACTTATTAAGATCGTGTCGAGGGCAATGGATGTATTTTTCACCCTGAGGACAGGAGCGTACATGATCAGATGCTGATCCGGAAGCTTTTGAAGAAGTTCCTGCAGGTTGTGATTATCCGAGAGAGACGGATCTGCAAATGATCTGTCCCTGATGGTTGATGTTGCCCATTTCAGCTGGAAATGGAAGACACGCTTCATAAACATTTCCTTCAGCTCATGAAGCGAGCCGGGAACGTCATGAAAGCTCAGCTCAGGTGAATCCATATTTGCTTCAGGATAGGTGACAGTTGTGCCGGACCTTTCCTTTTTAAGCCTGTAACTCCGTATCCTCGATAGCGAATCCCCCTCTTTTTCCATGCTTTCCATTTGCTCTTTTTTAACAAAATGGTGAAATTCATTCTTTTCAAAAGCTTCCTTCAGCATGAGCCACTGCTGTTTTTTCACACGCAGAAAACGGCTCTGATAACGGTACAGATCCATTTCATATCTGGATATGCAGGCGTGAACTTTTATTAATTGAGCCACTTTATGTAAACTCCTTCCGAATCATTCAAACTCACAGAACATGTAAAAGAAACGGAACCAATAACGGACACAGAACAGCCGTGAAAATGGCGCACAGCGTCATGGAAATGGAACTGACAGCTCCTTCAAGCTCTCCCATTTCAAGAGCCCTCGCCGTACCCGTTCCGTGTGATGCCGCACCAAGTCCGATTCCTTTTGCAACGGGATGGCTAATGCCAAAAGCTTTCAGAAGGGACGGACCGAAAACAGCCCCCGACATGCCTGCTATAACCACATATATGGCCGCAAGTGCAGGGATTCCTCCCAGTATTTCTGAAATATCCATTGCAACGGGATTTGTGACCGATTTAGGAGCGAGCGACAGGATCATCTCCCGGTCTACATGAAATAATGCTGCTAGGCCGGCCCCGCTTACTATTCCGATAATGCTTCCCGTAAGCACGCTTGTAAAGACGGTCCACGCATACCTCTTCATCACATGTCTGTTTTCATACAGCGGATAAGCAAGTGCGACTACTGCAGGGCCTAAAAGAGCATCAATCCACTTTCCGCCAGTCATATACTCAGCATACTCGGTATCTGTGAGAAGGAAAAGCACAATTAAGAGAAAAGTGCTCGTTGAGATCGGCACTAATAGAGGAAAGGGGTATTTTTTATAAACCTCTCTCATAAGGGCATTTACGATTACCGTAAGGACAATATAGAAGATCACAGCCATTATAGGTTTTCCCCCTCTCCTTCATTTGCCGTTTTTCTGGTGCTCATCCACTGGCTTACAAAAGCGGCTGAAAGCATGACGAGAGCTGTGCTGAAAAGAGCAATCAGCGCACTGATCAGGCCTCTTCCCGCAAACAGGTCAAAATGGTCCATCAGCCCGACCGTTGCAGGAACGAAAAGCAAGGCCAAATGTTTAAGCAAAAAGGAGCTTCCTTCCTTTAACAGCGGCAGTTTTATGAGTTTGAAGGACAAGCAGAAAAATAAAAGAAACATGCCGATAATGCTGCCCGGCATGGACAAGTTGAAAAATTGCTGAATGGCTGTTCCGGCAAAATAAAAAAGAAATAATCCGGCAAGCTGAATAACAATACGTATAAATTTCATAGTTTCCCCGCTAAGCGTAAAAGAGTCTTATTTATCTTATTGGGCATCATCGCAATAAGACAGTGTCAATTGTATGGTACTTGGGGACTTCCCCAAGCTTGGTCTGAAACAGATTGATTTTTGAAACCTGAAAGGCTGACACCGGATGACCCGGAAGCATCTCTTCCTGAAAGTCTTCATCTGCCGCCCATTTCCTCGCGATCGTGATATGAGGGGCAAATGGACGTTCATCAAGTGCGAAACCGTGTTTCCTGCACACGGAGTATACCGTTTCCCTCACCTTTTCTAGCGGCTCTGATTTTTCCGCACCCGCCCAGAAAATCCGGGGAGCCTGCTTTCTCCCAAATGTGCCGAAGCCACTGATTGACAGGTGAAATGAAGGAAACTCGCCAAAAGCTGTGTGCAGTTCCTTCATGACGGCCTGCAGTTGATCAGCGGAATCAGGATGCCCCAAAAAAGCGAGCGTCAAATGATAATCCAGAGGATGAACCCAGGACTTAAACAGCTTCTTCATCCCTTCTGTTTTTGCAGTCAGCATTTCCGCTTCATTCTGAGGGACAGGTATTCCAATAAAATAATGGGTTTGTGTTGTCATAACGGTTCCTTTCCCGTCTGTTTGCTAAGAGTATGGCTCTGCTCGTATGCTTCCATGCAAAAACTGCGCAGACACTTTTTTCATTTTATCAAAGTCTGCGGGAAGAATAGAACCAAAGCGCCTCGTTTCATGAAAATCGATTGCTGGGAAGGCAAACAGAGGATATGCTATTATATCAACTAAAGGAGCTGAAATAATCATGCGTGTTGTAGAAAATGTGGCAGATTTAATTGGCCATACACCTCTTTTAAAATTAAACCGCCTGAATCCAAAAGACGGGGCTGCGGTTTACCTTAAGCTTGAGTTCTTCAATCCAAGCGGCAGTGTAAAAGACAGAGCTGCTTTTAATATGATTGTCGAGGCCGAAAAGCAAGGCCTGTTAAACGAACATTCAACGATTATCGAGCCAACGTCAGGGAATACAGGCATTGGACTTGCCATGAATGCGGCAGCAAGAGGATACAAAGCCATTCTTGTTATGCCTGATACGATGACACAGGAGCGCATCAATCTGCTTAAAGCTTACGGTGCAGAAGTTGTGCTTACACCCGGCGACGAAAAAATGCCCGGTGCTATAAAAAAGGCAAACGAGCTAGCAGAGGAAATCCCTGACAGCTTTGTTCCCATGCAGTTTGAAAACGAAGCAAATGCTGATGCCCACCGCAAAACAACGGCACCCGAGATTATTGCCGCAATGGATGAGATCGGGAAAAAGCTTACTGCATTCGTTGCAACGGCAGGCACCGGCGGGACCATTACAGGCACCGGCGAAACACTCAAAGAGCATTATCCGGATCTGACCGTGCATGTTGTAGAGCCGGCCGGGTCCCCGGTCCTTTCAGGAGGAAAGCCAGGCAAGCATAAGCTTGTCGGCACAAGCCCCGGATTTATTCCCGACATTTTAAATCAGGATGTTTACGATGAAATTTTTAAAATACAGGACGCTGAAGCGTACGACATCACACGCAGACTTGCTGCGGAAGAAGGAATCCTTGTCGGTCCTTCCTCAGGGGCAGCCTGCTTTGCCGCCCTTGAAGTTGCCAAACGCCTGACACCGGATGATGTTGTTGTCTGTATCGCATGCGATACAGGTGAACGGTATTTATCAAGCGATGTATTCAGAGAAGAATAGGTCTTAAGAAAAAGAGCTGCTCCGGATTAAACCGGAACAGCTCTTTTTTGATTCAGCTTCATCACACAAAGGATGACAAGCGCAATAAGGGACATCGTTCCAAAGAATAAATACACATGAAGAATCGAATACCCTTCAAGGATAAGGCCCCCAAAAAACGTGCAAAACCAGTTTCCCAGCCCGTTGCCGACAGATGAATACAGAGAAATCGCCGTTGCCCCTACAGAAACAGGAGCAAGCTCTCTCACATACTGTAGGGCAGCAGGAATGAACAATCCAACAGAAAACCCTTGTGCAATCGTTGTGGCATACACAACCCCAAGTGGCGGTTCAAAGAAATACAGGAACCATCTGAGACATGAAATGCATGTTGCCATAACCAGGATGTTCATCATGCCGAGGCGCCTGATCCAGCTGCTTGCAAACTTCATGAACGGGGCTTCACTGCCCGCCGCAAGTAAAAATGCAATGCCGATACCGGTCAGCCCGCCGCCAAGATCAGCGACAAAAATACCGAAATAAATATTATTGGCAAGAATAGGGCCGAGAACAAGAAATGCTATAAATAGAAACAGAAAATACCTTGGAACATTCGCAAGTTCTTTTATGCCGTCACGGATGCTGATCTGCATCGTCCTGCTTTCATTCGGCAGCTGAGCTGCAAAGAAAATGGCCAGAAACAGCACGAGTGCAAAAGAATAAAAAATCACGTGAAGAGAATAGTGTTCAGACAGCTGGCCGACAGCCATGACAGCAACTGCAAAACCAACAGCTCCCCACAGCCTGATAGAACCGTATTCCGTTTTGGTCTTGTGGACATAATTCATTGAAATGCTGTCGGATAAAGGAATCAGAGCACTCTGAACAACCGCCAGCAGCAGAGCAATCACAATCAGCCAGAAATAGCCGTCAAGAAGTGAGAATACAATCCCAAACAGTCCGGCAAGCGTCAAAGCGACGGTCAGTAAAACAGTCGGTTTCTGCGTGATGTCACTTAATACCCCCCACAGCGGCTGAACTAAAATCATAACAACCGGGCTGATGCTCATAATGATTCCAATCTGGCTTCCTGAAAGTCCCACACTGTCCTTTAAATAAACTGGCAATAAAGGAAACAGAGAACCTATGGCAAAAAACATGAGAAAATAAAACGAACAGAACGAAACCCGCGTCATGCGGTGTTCTCTTTGAAGAGAATAATCCAAACCAGCAGCCTTCTTTCCCCACCTGTCATTTGATTGCTAAAAACCGCTCCCGGAAAAGGGAGCGGCTAAAAGCTTCTTCAAACATCCTACCACATGAAAAGCGTTTCGTTAATCTTATTTTGCCAGTTCATAAATGGCCTGGGCATAAATGGCCGTTGCCTTCAGAAGATCATCGATGATGACATATTCATCCTTTTGATGGGCAACATCCGGTCTTCCAGGAAACATCGGGCCGAAAGCTACACCGGCTTTAAGTGACCTGGCATACGTTCCTCCCCCTATGGCAATCAGTTCAGGCTTCTCGCCAGTCTGCTCCTCATAAACCTTTTTAAGCTTTTGAATGAGTTCATGCTCTGCTTCTACATAATGCGGCTTTGAGTCGCTGAAGGAGGTAAGGTGAAAATCAGTAATCGATTTGAGTCCTTCTTCAATCCTTTCCGAATCTGCTGTAACAGGGTAGCGGATATTTACCCCAAGCTCTCCGCCATCTTTGATGTCATATGACATGATGCCGAGATTGACTGTCAATTCTCCGCTTACTTCGTCTTCACATTGAATGCCGATTTTCTCGCCTCTCGTATCATTGCTGAAAAAGGCGGTCATCTGCCTGACAAAAACCTTTCCATTATGATCAAGCTCGGCTTCAGCAAGGAAAAGCCCAAGCAAAAGACCTGCGTTTTTGCCTGTATGGGGAAGACTTCCGTGAGCGGAAATTCCTTCAGCAGTTAATTTGAGGGTGCCATTCTCCTCTGAAACACTGCCTTTGATCTCATATTGGGACAGGTAGCAGGTGTATTTTTCGGAAAGGGCTACTGCATCCTCTGTCTGAACGATCGCTTCGGCAAAATCCGGCACCATGTTAAAACGTCTTCCTGACTTGAAAGAAAGAAGCTTTGGTCCATTTTTGCTGATGCTCGCTTTATCAAAATGGAAAGAAAGCTTTGCATCAATAATTCCCTTTTCGGCATTTATGATTGGGAAATCTGCATCTGGAGCAAAACCGAGGGCAGGCATTTCTTCATGTTTGAAGTAGTGCTCCACACAGCCCCAGTCACTTTCTTCATCTGTTCCAAGAATCATCCGGACCCGCTTGTTCAGCGGAAGCCCAAGATCCTTCACAATCTTCATGGCATAATAAGCTGCCATAGTCGGGCCTTTATCATCAATAGCCCCGCGCGCGTAAATTTTCCCGTCACGGATTTCTGCTCCGAAAGGATCGCTGCTCCAGCCGTCCCCTTCAGGTACAACATCGACATGACAGAGTATGCCTACAATTTCATCTCCCTGTCCCATTTCAAGGTGTCCGGCGTATCCGTCGAGGTTTTTGGCCGTAAACCCGTCTTTTTCTCCCTTTTGGAGCATGTGAGTTAATGCTTTATGTATGCCTTTTCCAAATGGGGCGCCTTCTGTTTTTGATTTCTCATCAAGCACACTCTTAATCCGCAAAAATTCCTGAGTATCTTCAGTAAATTGGTCTTTTCTCTTCAGTACTTCCTGCATCCATTCCATTTGCATACCTCTTTTCATGATCATTTTCATCGTACCTCTACTTAGTTAAGATACCAAAGGATGCAAACATAAGAAAGCGCTGCACGGAGAAACTAAGCTTAAACAAAAAACAAAAACTCTTGCAAATCTGCCTAAAAACGAATAATATAATAAATGTTTTGCAAAAACGTTCGTTTATCAAGTGCACTTATCACTCATTCTGCTTTTGCTGCCGATAGACAGCGCATAAAAAGGCAGATGCCGATTATTCAACAGCGGTCCCTGTATTCAAGGGACCTTTCTCATGACAGCAGCTGAAGCCAGGCTGCGCGACAGATTACAAATTGGAGGCTTACTTATGTTTAAACTGAAAGAACATCAAACAACCGTGCGCACAGAAGCACTTGCAGGAATTACAACATTCCTGACAATGGTTTATATCGTGGTTGTCAACCCGATTATTCTTGCAGATGCAGGCGTTCCATTCGACCAGGTGTTTACAGCCACCATCATTGCGGCCATTGTCGGAACGCTGTGGATGGCGCTTGCTGCAAATTACCCGATTGCCATTGCACCCGGAATGGGTCTGAACGCTTACTTCGCCTACTCGGTTGTCGGCGGCCATCAGGTCAGCTACCAAGTTGCCTTTGCCTCTGTTTTTGTGGCGGGCCTCATTTTCCTGATTTTATCGCTGACGCCTTTTCGCAAAAAACTGATTGAAGCCATACCGGCTAACCTGAAATACGGAATCACAGCGGGAATCGGGCTGTTTATCGCCTTCATCGGCCTCAGACTGACAGGCATTGTAACAGACCATCCTGAAAATCTTGTGACGCTTGGTGATCTCTCTTCACCTCCTGTCATCCTTGCTCTGATCGGGCTTGCTGTTTCCCTGCTTCTTATGAGCCTGAATGTTCACGGTGCCCTGTTCTTTGGGATGATCATTACTGGAATTATCGCCTATTTCACCGGAGAACTTTCATTTGAAAATGGTTTTGTCTCTGTACCGAGCCTGCCTGAAGGATTTATGGTCCTGAACCCGGCCGATGCCATTGGACAGGTGATTTCAAATGGCCTTTACGCCGTTGTTTTCTCATTCCTTTTGGTTACAATCTTTGATACAACAGGAACAATGATCGGCGTTGCCCAGCAGGCCGGTCTTATGAAGGGAAATGAACTGCCGAATGCACGCAAAGCCCTTCTTGCCGACTCTGCTGCAACGACTGTAGGCGCTATGTTCGGCACAAGTCCGACGACTGCCTACATTGAATCCTCTGCAGGCGTTGCCGCCGGAGGACGAACAGGACTCACTACATTGACCGTTGCCGTCCTGTTCGGGCTTACCGCATTTTTCAGCCCGCTTGTAGGAGCTGTTTCAGGCATAGCAGCCATCACAGCTCCTGCCCTGATTATCGTAGGAAGCTTAATGATGGGCAACATTGCGAAAATTAACTGGAACGAACTCGACGAAGCTTTCCCGGCCTTCCTTGTCATTATCGCAATGCCGCTCACATCAAGCATTGCAACAGGCATAGCGCTCGGCTTCATCTCCTACCCGCTTATGAAAATAGCAAAAGGAAAATGGAGAGATGTTCACCTGTTCGTTTATATCTTTGCCGTTCTGTTCTTCATTCAGCTCGTGTTCCTCGGCGGACATTAAAAGCCGCTCATAAAACACTTCAAAAGCATCCATACTAGATATGGGTGCTTTTTTATACACATAAAAATGTCATACTATTCAGAATTAATTACATATAGTAAAATAAGAAATATAGAACCAATCAGCTTGTAACAAGATTAAAACTATGTAAAAATTTTGTTAATTCTAGCTTTTCGCTGGTATGATGATGTCGAAATCGTGTAAAATATTGTTGTAGCGTTCATAAATTAAATTAGTACAGTAACATCTGCAGTAGGGGACATCGTAGGTTGCAGTAGGCTATGCCATACGATCAAATGATAAGGAGTGGTTTTTTGAAACCTTCAACAAACCGTATGCTAACTCGTATCAAATCTGTCTACATGTTTATCCATGAAAGAGGTACTGTTACAACTCAGCAGCTTGTCGACGAATTTGGTATTACACCGAGAACCATTCAAAGAGATTTAAATGTGTTAGCGTATAATGACCTCGTTCGGAGCCCAAGCAGAGGCAAATGGACAATTACACAGAAGAAGGTTAGAAAAATGTCTTCCTAGAAAGCCGCTTATTCCGGAAAAAACTTTAAAATTGCATACATAAGAAAACCAGTCTGCCCTTTTGGCGACTGGTTTTTTTCTTCGCATTTACAGTTCTATGGCCTCAGCATTCCTCAGAGCTTCCACTTCTTCGTCCGTCAGCTCTCTGTATTCTCCGAGTTCAAGACTCTCATCCAGATGAAGCGGGCCCATGCTGATGCGCTGCAGATAGGCTACTTTTTTGCCGACTGCCTCAAACATCCGTTTTACTTGGTGAAATTTCCCTTCAGTGATTGTGATATGAATCTCTGACCGTTCTCCTGCTTCGATGATCTCAAGGCGGGCAGGCTTTGTGACATACCCGTCATCAAGCTCTACACCTTCTTTGAAAGCAGACGCATCTTCTTCTGTGACGTGTCCCTCGATTTTCGCATAATACGTTTTTGGCACATGCTTTTTAGGAGAAAGCAGTTGATGTGACAGCTGGCCGTCGTTTGTCAGGAGCAAAAGCCCCTCTGTGTCTTTATCAAGACGTCCTACAGGAAATGGCTTGTAGACGGCATCGTTCATTTCAAGCAGATCAATAACCGTTTTCTGGACAGAATCCTCTGTGGCCGACAGGAAGCCGGCCGGTTTGTTCAGCATCAGGTAAATGTGCTCTTTATATTCGACTGTTTCACCGTGTACTGTCACGGCCTGAACCGCTGGGTCAACATGTGTTTTGGCATCCTTGATGATCTTGCCGTCAGCCTTTACAGCACCTGTCTTCAGAAGCTGCTTTACTTCTTTTCTGCTTCCGTACCCTATGTTTGAAAGTAATTTATCGATTCTCATGTTACGACCTGCCTTTTGCGGTAAAGTTTAAAATTGCGAATATTCGAATCCTGGAAGTATGCCGTTCCTTCCGCTGCAATCCACTAGGTTTGCTTACATTACGCTGTAAGCAGTCCTCTTTTTTTCTTCTAGAGCTTTGAAAAAAAAGGCTTATTCAGCAGCCTTCTTCTTGCGGTTTAAAAAGGAAAAACGGCTGCCGAGAAGCTTCTCGAGCAAGTGAGAGCGGTGCGCTGCGTACAGGTATGCAGCTGCTCCTAAACCGATCGCAATCAGCAGTATGATGACTGACTGCATTTTCCCATCAGAGTATTCAATAAAAATAGATAGAACGGATTGGGTGACTGACACGACCAGACCCATAAAAGCAGTCAGAATTCCGATAAAGACGGTGCGCTTGAACAGCAGCTTGAATGAATAGCCTGCGTGGCGGCGGATCATTGCAAAACTGTACAGAATAGATGCACCGAACCCAAGCGCTGTTGCGAGAATGGATCCGACACCCTGGTACGCCTCAATGAGCGGAGCATTCACAGCAAGTTTAATGATCAGTCCAAGTGAAAGGGAAATAACAGCAAGCTTTTGCTTGTTGATTCCCTGCAGAACGGCTGCTGTTACGGTAAAGAAAGAAAACAGGATCGCTACAGGCGCGAACCATCTCAGCAAGAGTGCCCCGTCCGGATCGTTTTCATAAAACAGCATATAGGCAGGCTCTGACAGTATCACCAGCCCGACAATAGCAGGCAGTGTGAGGAATATGATAATCTGAAAGGCCTGATCAATCTGCTTATTCACAAGCTTCATATTCTTATCGGTGAAGGATCTTGTAATCGTCGGTACAAGCGTCAGTCCAAATGCTGTCGCGAGTGATACGGGTATCATCACAAGTTTTGGCAAATATAAGACAACAATTGAGAATATACCTGTTGCCGTTTCTTTGAATCCTCCCTCAACCATCGATTTAATGAACGTATTTGTATCAATGTACGTATATAAAGGAATAGCAAGTCCAACAAAAACAAACGGCCCTGCGTATGAAAAAAGCTCTTTAAACATGCGTCCTGCGGGCATATTTTCAGAAGGAACCACATTCTCCCTCATAGCTTCAAGACCGTGTTTGCGGCGCTGCCAGTAAGCAAACAGCACAAGCAGGCCTCCGATGGCTCCAACAAATGCAGCAAAGGTGGAGTAGCCGACTGCCGTTACAAGCGAACCGTCAAATACCTTCAGGACAAGATAAGCTGACGCAAGAAGGAAAGCAATTCTCACTATCTGTTCAATGACCTGAGAAACGGCAGTTGGCCCCATAGACTGATGTCCCTGGAAAAACCCCCTGATTAGGCTCATAATCGGCACGACAATTAAAGCGAGGCTGACCATGCGGATGACAAGCACGGCATCGTCAACCGTGGTATTGCCGATCTCTCTTTGCCCAAGCGAGCTTTCCGCCAGAACCGGCGCCAGAAAATAGAGAATAATAAACGCAAGCACTCCCGTTAAGAACATCACCGAGATGCCCACTCTGAACATCTTTCTGCTTGTTGCGTAATCCCCGATGGAATTATACTTAGATACAAATTTTGAAACCGCCTGGGGGAATCCCATGGTCGCAATGCCGAGGAAAACGGCATACTGTGCATATCCGATCTGGTACAAGGCCCCGCCGTCTTTTCCGACAAGCGCATAGAACGGGATAATGTAGATCATTCCAAGAATCCTTGATATGTAGGTGCCAAGCGTTAATACGAGTGTACCCCGCAATAATTTATTCGACATGAATGAAATCACCAATTTCTCTCTGAAGATTCAACTTTTCTATTTTAACACATTAGAGACCTATAACAAGAATGTTTGTGCATGACAAAAGCGGAAGCGCCTTGGTAAGATCCGGCAGGCAGATAAGAATCCGGCAGAAAAGTCCGGCTTTGACTTTTTTGCCGGATTTGTTCTGACAGAGGATCTAGGCGCTTCCGCTTGCCGTTGATAACTTTGTAAGGTTATCCACAGCCTTATATTCTTCATAAAACAATAAAAGGCGGATTTGGCATTTTACGTGATTCCGCTATAATAGGGAGAGAAAAGGTTTTTTCAGAAAGAAAAGGTTGTGAAAGCATGAAGGTTGATGTAGTGATTATCGGAGGCGGTCCATCCGGCCTGATGGCAGCGATTGCGGCAGGTGAAAAGGGAGCACGCGTCCTCCTGCTCGATAAAGGAAATAAACTCGGCAGAAAGCTTGCGATTTCAGGTGGCGGCAGATGCAATGTCACAAACAGGCTCCCGGTTGATGAGATTGTTAAACATATTCCCGGAAACGGACGATTTTTATACAGCGCATTCTCTGAATTCAGCAATGAAGATATTATCCGCTTTTTTGAAAAGCTTGGCATACAGCTGAAGGAAGAAGACCACGGCAGGATGTTTCCGGTCACAGACAAAGCTCAGTCTGTTGTTGATGCTCTTCTTAATGAACTTAAGAAGCTTCGTGTGACAATCCGGACAAACGAGCCAGTGGAAACGATTGAGTACGAGAACGGCAAGACCGTCGGCGTGAGGTTAAAAAACGGCGAGTATATTCAAACACAGTCGGTTGTGGTTGCTGTCGGGGGCAAAAGCGTTCCCCATACCGGAAGTACAGGAGACGGATATGCCTGGGCTGAAAAAGCAGGACATACCATTACAGAGCTTTTTCCAACAGAAGTTCCGGTAACATCCAATGAACATTTCATTCAGGAAAAAACGCTACAGGGCCTCTCTCTCCGGAATGTTGCCCTGAGCGTGCTGAATCCTAAAGGCAAGGTCATCAAAACACACCAGATGGACATGATTTTTACCCACTTCGGGATTTCCGGACCGGCTGTTCTCCGCTGCAGCCAATACGTCGTCAAAGCGATGAAAAAGTTCAAAACCACGGCTATTCCCGTGAGCATCGACTCGTTTCCGGACCGGAACCAGGAAGAGCTTTTTCAGGAGACGGTCAAGCTCTTCAAATCAGAACCTAAGAAAGCCGTTAAAAACGTGCTGAAAGGATTCCTGACTGAAAGATACCTTCTGTTTCTCCTTGAGAAAAACGGAATAGACCCGAATCTGCCGGCTGCCAATCTTCAGATGGATAAATGGCGGTCATTCATACAGGACTGCAAAGGATTTCAGTTTAACGTCCACGGGACGCTGTCTATCGACAAGGCGTTCGTAACCGGAGGCGGAGTATCGGTTAAGGAGATCCATCCAAAAGAAATGGCGTCAAAACTTATGAACGGTTTGTATTTTTGTGGAGAAATCCTTGATATCCACGGCTACACAGGAGGCTACAACATTACATCTGCTCTTGTAACCGGCAGGCTTGCCGGAAAAAATGCCGCACAATATGCAAAGGAAGCAGCTAGTTTATAGCGGCTTCCTTTTTAGGTTCTGTATAAAATGAGGGCTGAAAAACAATAAAGCTGTTCCCCGTTCTGATCGCAGGCTGCCGACACATTGTATTTAATGTCAACAAGCTGCTCATCTGAAATCGACTTCAGGAATTGATTGATTGCCTTTTCCAAATCTTTTTCATGCTCTTTATCAAAAACGGCCACCTTGTACATTTAGCACCATCCCATATCACAGCCTTCCGCATATTGCTGCTGAAGCTCGCAGTTCCGTTCATACATGCGGTAAAACCTGTCCTCTTCCATCTTGAATCCATTTACTAATTCATATTCCCGTCCACCGGAAGTTATGACAAGCTTCCCGATATACTCCTTTCCGATGTACAGCTCCATAAATTCCCCGTGCAGCTTTGCGACAACGCGATCCGTTACATCAAGCTTGTGATAGTCAGACATATCACATCCCTCCTTAGTTGAAGTGTATTTTTAAGGGATGTTGTTTATGATAGCGTTTTCATTTTAGCTGTTCATTCAACAAAAAAACCCTGCCGAAGCAGGGAAATGGAATTATGCCAATTCACTTTTGCGTTTTGTGTCGCCTTTCCAGTCAAGCATGCCGCCCGCCATGTTCGTCACTTTATAGCCTTTGTCCTCCATGAAGGAGCAGACGTTGCCGCTGCGTCCGCCTGACCGGCAGATGATGATGTATTCTTTGTCCTTATCAAATTGATCAAGCTTTTCAGGAATTTCTCCCATGCGGATATGTTTTGCTTCAGGAATCATCCCTTCTTCCACTTCATCCTCCTCGCGCACATCTACAAGGTTCAGCGTTTCTCCGCTTTTCAATTTTTTATGTAATTCGTCTGTTGTTATTTCTCTCATTGAAATCATCCTTTCTGTTTCAGATGGGTTTATTATACCAAAGCATGTGTGTGACATACCACTTTGACAAAGCAATGAAAAAAGCAGGCTCCGTGGCCTGCTTTTTCTTAGTTCGCTACAATATTTACAAGTTTTCCAGGAACGGCAATGATTTTGCGTATTGTTTTTCCGTCAACCTGTTCTTTCACGTCAACGTCTGAAAGAGCAAGCTCCTGCATTTCTTCGCGTGTTGCGTCTTTTGGAACGTGGAGTTTCGCTTTTACTTTCCCGTTTACCTGAACAACGATTTCCACTTCGTCCTCAACTAATTTGCCTTCGTCGTATGCAGGCCATGTTTCATAGGAGACTGTTCCTTCGTGGCCAAGCTTTTCCCATAATTCCTCAGCAAGGTGAGGAGCTACCGGTGAAAGCAATTTAACGAAGCCTTCCATATATGACTTTGGAAGAACTGTTGCTTTGTACGCCTCATTAATGAAAACCATCAGCTGGGAGATTGCTGTGTTGAAACGCAGTCCTTCGTAATCCTCTGTTACTTTTTTAACGGTTTGATGATACACACGCTCTAAGCTGTCAGATGGGCTGTCAGTCACTTTTGCATTAAGAGCTCCGTTATCTTCTACGAACAGACGCCATACACGGTCAAGGAAACGGCGAGCTCCGTCAAGTCCTTTTTCAGACCAGGCGATAGAAGCCTCAAGAGGTCCCATGAACATTTCGTAAAGGCGAAGCGTATCTGCACCGTGGCTTGCAACGATATCATCCGGATTGACAACATTGCCTTTGGATTTACTCATTTTTTCATTGTTTTCCCCAAGAATCATTCCCTGGTTAAACAATTTCTGGAACGGCTCTTTTGTAGGAACAATGCCAAGATCGTACAGCACTTTATGCCAGAAGCGCGCATACAGCAAATGAAGAACCGCATGTTCCGCACCGCCGATGTATGTGTCAACAGGCAGCCACTGCTTAATTTTTTCAGGATCTGCAAGGTGCTCAGCGTTCTTTGGATCAATATAGCGCAGGTAGTACCAGCAGCTTCCGGCCCATTGCGGCATTGTGTTTGTCTCGCGTCTGCCTTTTTTGCCTGTTGCAGGGTCTGTTACGTTTACCCACTCTTCAATAACGGCAAGCGGAGATTCGCCTGTGCCTGAAGGACGGATTTCTGTCGTTTTCGGCAGTGTCAGTGGAAGCTCTTCCTCAGGTACTGCTGACATTGTGCCGTCTTCCCAATGAATAATCGGAATCGGCTCGCCCCAGTAGCGCTGGCGGGAGAACAGCCAGTCACGAAGACGGTAAGTCGTTTTCTTTTCGCCCTTTTTGTTTGTTTCAAGCCATGCAATCATGTTTTCAATGGCTTCTTCTTTATTTAAGCCGTTGAGGAAATCAGAGTTCACATGCTGTCCGTCGCCTGTATAAGCTTCATTTTCAACATTGCCGCCTTCAACAACCTCTTTGATCGGCAGGTCGAACGTTTTGGCAAATTCATAGTCTCGCTCGTCGTGTGCAGGAACAGCCATAATTGCGCCGGTTCCGTAGCTTACAAGAACGTAGTCTGCAATCCAGATCGGCATTTTTTCGCCGTTTGCAGGGTTAACAGCAAACGCACCTGTGAATACTCCTGTTTTTTCTTTCGCAAGATCTGTGCGCTCAAGGTCACTCTTGCTTTTTACTTTATCAAGATAAGCTGCTACAGCTTCCTTTTGGTCTTCTGTTGTAATTTTATCAACTAAAGCATGCTCGGGAGCAAGGACAGCATACGTCGCGCCAAAGAGCGTATCCGGGCGTGTTGTGAAAACGGTAAAGGATTCTTCATGTCCGTCAACGGTAAACTGAACGTGCGCTCCTTCAGAACGGCCGATCCAGTTGCGCTGCATTTCCTTGATGCTCTCAGGCCAGTCAACTTCTTCAAGGTCCTCAATCAAGCGGTCTGCATATGCCGTGATTTTCAGCATCCATTGTTTCATCGGGCGGCGTTCAACAGGATGGCCTCCGCGCTCGCTCTTTCCGTCGATAATTTCTTCATTTGCAAGTACGGTTCCGAGTGCAGGACACCAGTTGACCGCTACCTCATCAACATAAGCAAGACCTTTTTTATATAACTGAAGGAAAATCCATTGTGTCCATTTGTAGTACTCAGGATCTGTCGTATTGATTTCACGGTCCCAGTCATATGAAAATCCGAGGCTTTGAATCTGACGGCGGAACGTATCAATGTTTTTGGCTGTAAACTCTGCAGGGTCATTCCCAGTATCAAGCGCGTACTGCTCAGCAGGAAGACCGAATGCATCCCATCCCATCGGATGAAGGACGTTATATCCCTGCATGCGTTTTACGCGGGAAAGAATATCAGTTGCCGTAAAACCTTCCGGATGTCCTACATGCAGGCCCGCTCCTGATGGATACGGAAACATGTCAAGTGCGTAAAATTTAGGCTTGCCGGCATCTTCCGTTGTTTTGAACGTCTTATTTTCAAGCCAGTAGTTCTGCCATTTCTTCTCGATTTTTTCGTGCTTGTAATTCATCATTATCCTCCTCTGATTGGTGCGCTGTTTCTACTAATTCAGTTTGAACGGGTTTTGGATTGTTAAACGGAAAAAACAGAAAAAACCTCCCGTCCCTGAAAGGGACGAGAGGTTTATTTCCCGCGGTACCACCCAATTTAGCGCCATACGGCACTCACTTGATATCCGTAACGTGGATCACGACAGACATTACCGTGCAGGCTGCCCTGCAGTTCGCATCCGTAACTCAAAGGCGAGTTCGCAGGCATTGGATGATTGACTCTCACCGTCCGTCAATTCTCTGAGCATCCGCAGTCTGTTACTAATCCTTATCACCGTTCAAAATCATAAAGTTATACATGTATTTTATAGAATTTAAACCACGGTTGCAAGCTGTTCGCTGTAAAAACTTATGAAATGGGCAGGAATGCGGGAAAATCATGCTTTTAATAGAAGTGTAGGTTGTTGAGAGATAAGGTGTGAGATGGTTTGGAGATTATTTCGCTTGGCGCTCATTGTCTTTCACAGGCTGTTCAATGCTGTCCTGCTGCTGTCTGACAAAGTCAAAACTCCGAAGTACGGCCTCCCCGCTGTAACCAGCGATAATAGAAAGCACGACAAGCTGAAATGAGGATGAAGGTTCTGTAGATAAAACGAGCAGGATCGATGCGGTCGTGCCCATTGCGATATCCTCCCAGAAACCGAGGTAGATAAAACGCTTGGTCATTCTTGGCTTTTCCATCCTTCCCTTCTTTTTAACATGTCCAAGCAGTCCCATTAACCCCCCAATCAATGACGCTACAATTACAGTCTGCAGCATAAGATC
Source organism: Metabacillus sp. cB07 (assembly GCF_016839225.1). Classification (NCBI taxonomy): domain Bacteria; kingdom Bacillati; phylum Bacillota; class Bacilli; order Caryophanales; family Bacillaceae; genus Metabacillus; species Metabacillus sp. cB07. The sequence continues at coordinate 3,200,607 of NZ_CP069296.1, forward strand.
ACCTTCCTAAAGCCGTAATAAATTCGGCACGCGACTTCAGGTACAAGATATATTGCTTCTCTTTGCTTGTACAATTCAATAAAACCAGAAGCTTGTTTTACTTCCATTATATGTGAATATTACTGGAACAATCTTGATTAAATAGAAGGAATTTTCAGTAAACTTTCATTCGTACTATTTCACTAGACCGAACACTTTTTCGGTCCGGCGCCTAAGTGATTAGTACCATGCATTTCTGGAGAGTACGCCTCTTTATTTTCCTCACTCTTCCAAATGCTTGTCCATTTGACCGAAAAAAGCACACCATTTAAAGGTGTGCCATCTGTTATCACGCACTCACTGCTGGTGCAGGATGCTTCTCTTTGATTTTCTTATCGTAAACGGATGTCGTGAACATGGCGATAAACAGCAATCCAATCAGAACAGCAAACAGCATATTCATGCCATATAGATCAACCAGTACGCCTCCAAGCAGCGGGCCGATCATCCTTCCGCCTGTAGCTGTGCTGTTGACGAAGCCCTGATAAAATCCTTCACGGCCTTTTGGAGCAAGATCATTGGCAATGGTCGGAACCGCCGGCCATACGAGCATTTCTCCGATGGTCAAAATGATCATGGCTGTCATAAATCCTTTGAAATCCCCTGCAAAGGAAACCATGACGAAAGAAAAAATAAAGATGCAAAAGCCGATCATCATCTGCTTTTTAATAGATTTTGCAGCATATTTTACAAAAGTATTCACAAGCGGCTGGCCGAAAACAATCAATGCTCCGTTTACCGTCCAGATCAAGCTGTACTGGGTAAGCGGGATGTTCAGCTCCTGAGTGTGGGCGGCAATCGTTGACTGCCACTGAACATATGCGACCCAGCACAGCAAATAGCCGGAGCAAAGGATGATCAGTGCAGTAAATTTATCCCGGTTCTGCAGCTTGGATGATTCCTGCAAAAGGGACGATTGGGCAGATGGAACAGATGAAATCTTTCGATAACCGAAACATGCCAGCAAGAAAAAAACAGCATACAGTGCTGCATTCGCAATAAAGATCAGCTGAAACGAATACCCCGCAATCAGTCCGCCAAGCGCAGCCCCAATCGCCACTCCCGCATTTTGCGAAACATAAATCGCGTTAAACGCTTTTCGCCCGCCTTCCGGCCAAACCGTTCCGGCAAGTGCATACATCGATGGAAACACAATTCCGGAGCCAAACCCGACAAGAGTCAAAAAGACAATATACCAAGGCCAGTCATTGAAGAAAACAAGTCCCAGAATGGCTGTGAACGTAAGCACAATCCCGCTCAAGATGGAACGGTAGCCCCCGTACCGGTCAAAAAGAACCCCGCCGATCAGGTTGCCCGCTACACTTGCAGCAGAATTCAGCATCAGGACAATCCCGGCAACTGTCAGCGATTTACCAAGATGATCATGAATGTAAATTGTATTTAAAGGCCACAGAAACGAAGAACCTGTTACGTTAATCAGCATTCCTGTTACAAGCAGCCATAAAGAACGCGGCATCGCGAAAACCTCCTTAAAAAACTCACAAAAAAGCACGAAGGCAAGAGCTGCCTTCGCGTTTTTTTAAATCCATAGAAGATTGTAGTCCTTTTATCCGGAGATTGCAACCGGGAAATACCGGACTGATTTGCCGTGCCTGGATGCTTGGATCATTGTTAATACAAAGACAGATCCTCTTCTGTTTCAAATATAATTTCACCACTGGATTGCATGCTCACTGCTGTCACATCTGCAGAACCCTGATACCCTTTTTCAAAATAGCCGACAATCGTTTCCTCAAGCTGTTTTCCGTTTTTGTCTTTGTATAAAAGGTTAATAGAACTTTCACTGAACTTTTCGCTCGGCGTGATTTTCAGCTGATAGGTTTCTTTCGGTTCCAATGACGGAATCAAAATTTTTTCCTCATTATAAGAATAGCTGATCTCCATTTCATCCAGCTGATGTTCCGATTGATTTGTAATCGTAATGGTGATTGCACTGCTGAACATGCCTCTAACAGGCAGAACAAATAAAATCACCAAAAGCAATGCGATCATCAAATTGACAAACCAGCTTTTCAAATGCCATCCCTCCGCAGGTCATAATTTGCAAACAGCAGGCATTGAATGCCTTTAAAGCTCTCGTCTGAGCGCGGAGAGAACATTGATATTCGTCGCCTTCACGGCCGGACGCAATCCTGAAATCAAGGCCACTCCGAGACTGATGCCGCCCGCAATCAGGACAAGACTGAGAGGAATGTAGGAGAACGTAAAGTCCACACCTTCCATGCTTCCCTCAGAAACGGCTCCAAGCACGAGCGGAATGGCAAAGTTTGCCGCAAAGCTGACGGCGTAGGCAATAATCACACCGAGCAATGCTCCGAGCAGGCCGATAAACGCACTCTCAAGAAGAAAGATTCTGCGGATCACGCCAGGCTGAGCCCCGATTGCCTTCATAATCCCGATTTCCTGTGTACGTTCTGTTACAGCCATCGTCATCGTATTAAAAATACCGATCGATGCAATCAGAACGGCTACAGTTCCTACAAAAATCAGTCCTGCTTTAAAGGCATTAAAGAATAAGTTCATGTTTTCAAGCTCTTCTGTTATGGAGTACACTAAGTATCCTTTATCCTTTAAGGAATCTGTCACGCCTTTCACATCTTCAACACTTGACGTATAAACCTTGATTTCATTATAATCCTGCGGCTCAATTTCATCTGCACCATCAGCTTTTGCGGCAAAGGCCTGCATGTCTTCTTTCCAATCATCACTGATGTAGACGGTGGCATCCTGTAAATAATCCTTTGCAGGAGCTTTTGTAATACCGGAGATTGTAAACGTCCAGCTTTTCGTTTCCGATTTGCCGTCAATCTGTTCGGTCTGTGTCAGGACAATCTCTTTACCGATCAATTCACCCTGAAAGCCTTCCGGTTCTTCTGCAGCCGTCTCTGAATTCTGAGCCTGTTCATCGCGCTTCTTTCTCTCCGCATCCGTCAGAAGCGAAGCAGCAAAATGATGGCCGACAATGACTTCCCGGTCATTTTCCGGTGCTTCACCTGAGTCAAGCTTCAAATTTGCCTTAAATTCATTTTCCATATTTGTAAGCAGCAAAGGTGCGAAATCGGCTGTTCTGTCTCCGAGCTTTGCAGCCGTTTGTCCTGTGGTGGTAGCATAGGACCTTCTGACGACTGCTGCCACATTCTTTGTATCCTCGAGTTCTTTAATTTGTTGATCATTCCCCTGCTCAAAGCCCGCGTCCGTTTCCTTCCCGCTGATTTGAATTTCATTCAGCTTTTGAGCAGTTAAAAGCTCTTCCTGCATGCTTTTTTGCATCCCGAAACCTACAGATGCAAGTACAATCAGAAACGCACAGCCGATGGTAGTCGCAAGCACGGTCATGAAAACCCTCATCCTGTTTTTCTTCATATTTCTTCTGACAAGGCCCAGCTGATCTCTAAATTTCAACAGGAACACCCTCTTCCTTCAGTACGCCGTCCTGCAGCACAAATTTTCTGTCGCTGAATGCCGCTACTTCTTCATCGTGGGTAATAATGAAGAACGTGATGCCTTTTTCTGTGTTCAGCTCTTTGATGAGGTCAAGAATTTCTTTTTCCGTCTCACTGTCCAGGCTTCCTGTCGGTTCATCAGCCAGAATGATTTCAGGATTTGTAATCAGGGCACGTCCAATTCCAACGCGCTGCTGCTGTCCCCCTGACAGCTCGTTTGGATAATGGCCCGAATGGTTATCAAGACCGATTCTGTAAAGCATTTCGGTTACCTTCGTTTTTCTTGCAGAAGAAGGAACACCCTTCAACGTTAATGGCAGTTCAATGTTTTCAAACGTCGTCAGACTCGGGATGAGCTGAAAACTTTGAAAAATGAAGCCAAACGTATCAAGCCTGAAGGCTGCCCATTCTTTTTCACTGAACCCGGTCACCTCTGTGCCGCCGACAGTAATTTTCCCCTCTGTCGGGGCGATATAGCCTGAAACTAAATTGAGAAGCGTTGATTTCCCCGAACCGCTCCTGCCGACGATTGAAGCGATTTCCCCTTTTTGAATGGCAAGCGATACATTTTTCAAAACAGGTATTTCTTTTTCATTTCCTTTTTTTCCAACCTTAAACGAGTGACTTAATCCATCAACTTTTATCATGATTTCCTCTCCTAGGAATGCTTTGTTTTTTTATATATGAGGAAGTAGCCCAGCAGCAGACTTACGGCTGCCCCGGCAGCGCCTCCGGTTACAAATCCTGTTATGCCTTGATCATACATCCGGTATCCCATTGAACTGAATCCAAGCACCCCAAGCAGCAGCACCAAGATCAAAATAGGCAAATTAAGCTGTTTCCATAAAAAGAAATTGCCGTTCCTTTCATTCGGATGATGCAGGAATGAATACAGTCCAATCGCAAAGAATAATACACCCATTGCTGCCTGGATCAAAAAGTAAAGGGGCATTCCCTCCGTTAGTTCCTTGAAAAAAGGCAAGCTCATCATTGGAAGAAACGGTGTCAAAAGACATCCCGCATTAATGAAATTCTCGATTTCTGCATAGGAGTATAATCCAAGGCCTTCTACATGGTTAAAGACAACAAATGTAAACAGAAACGGCAGCGAGCCGGTGCTCAGAGCCGTCAGCCCCTGCGCAAATGGCGTTCCCGTAAGCGAACCCGCTGCAAAGGTCAAGCTGTAAACCATCACCAGGCAGAAAACCAATTCCAAATAATAATCCATTAACGGTTCAGACAAAACCACTCCTGCCGTATCTGCGTAGATTCCTGACAGCACCAGGGAAATCAGTGACGAAAGCAGGATTGCAATAAGAACAGAAGCAGATTTCACAAGATAAATTTCTGAACGTTTAAATGGCAGACCGAGTGTATAATCCATTGTCCCCCTGGCTCTCTCCGTTCCCATTTGCGCGATTGCGATGAAAAAAAGGAAAGCAGAGGATAAAATCAGGAGCAAATCGTCTCCCAACAGGAAAACAAACGGATCAGACGACATTTCCGGATACTCTTTCAGCATGTTTTGATGGCCTGAGTATTCGGTCCAGATTCTATATGGAAGAAAAAAAGCATTAAGAATGAAAAATAAGACAAGCAGGACTCTGATCTGCCTAAACTCTTTTAAAAATAAAGCACGCACTACCATCTTCGGTCCCCTCCAAACTTTGCAATAAATACTTCCTCTAAGTTAACCGGGAGCGTATTCCAGACTTTAGGACCGAGGGATTGAAGCCGCTTCATCTTATCTTCATCCTTTTTTTCCAGAAGCATCGTGTAAAAAATACCGGAGTGGTCAAGAATTGGAACACCCATTTCTCTAATCTTTAAGTGCAGGTCATTTTCAAAAACAGCCTGTATTTTCACAAAATCCTCCCGGAGCGATTCAAGGTCCATCACATTGGACAGAGTATGTCCATCCAGAAAGCCGATCTTGCTGCAGATCCTTTCAATATCCTCGAGCCTGTGGGAGGTAATCAGAATGGCGGTTTCTCTTTCCCCCACTTCATCCACCATAAGCTGCAGGAGATCTCTTCTTGTGACAGCATCAATTCCGTCAGTCGGCTCATCAAGCAAAATGACTGCAGGTCTTGAAGCAAAGGCCATAATGAGAGCGAACTGTTTCTTCAGCCCCGTTGATAAATCCCTGTATTTTTTTGTTTCCGGTATTCCGTAGCGGTTCATCAGCTCGTTCGCATAGGTGACATCAAAATCCGGATACAGGGATTTCAGCATCCCTGACAGTTCTTTATATGTATATCTATCATAAAAAGGGTTTTGGACAGGTACATAAATGACCTTTCTTTTAGCCAGGGGCTGCTTCTTTATGGAGGCATTTTCAAACAAAACCTCTCCCTCATCCGGCAGCACAATCTGCTGAATAATCCGCAGAAGCGTCGTTTTTCCCGAGCCGTTTCTGCCCAGAAGCCCAAAGATATCGCCTTTTTCAATCGTCAGTGATACGTCCTCCAGCACCCTCACTCCATCGAGCGATTTTGAGAGATTTTTCAGTTCAAGCATGGTCTCCGCCTCTCATTTCTCTGCTGATTTCCTCAATCCATTTGTGAATGACTTCAATGTCAATTCCCGCATAAACGGCATCTACAATCAGCGGCTTCAATTGTTCTTTGATCATCTCCATCTTCCCTTCATCAAGCGTTACTCCGGCATTCTCGGAGACAAAAGTCCCCCTGCCCCTTAACGTTTCAATCATTCCTTCACGTTCAAGCTCTTTATATGCTTTGCTTACGGTATTAGGGTTTGCAATAATCATCGTTGAAAGCTCGCGCACTGACGGGAGCTTTTCACCGGGCTTAAGAATTCCTTTCAGACAGAGCTCTTTCATCTGCTGAATGATCTGTTCATAAATCGCTTTTGAGCTGCGCGGGTCAATTTGAATCATCGGTCTCCCTTCTTCCTATCGTGAAATGGTTCTGTACTACGTGTATTAGTTTTAGTAGTACACATAATACAATAATGATTTTTGTAATTATTGTCAATGGTTTTTTGGGGGATTTTGGGAGTGTTTTTGTGGTTGGGGTATCAAAACGCTTTTGATGGAACTATTACCGGGGTTCGGTGCCATCAACACGTAGATTTCCTCTTTTGATGGCACTTATCTCGGAGTTCAGAACCACCAACACGCAGATTTCCTTTTTTGATGGCACTTATCTCGGAGTTCTGAACCACCAACACGCAGATTTCCTTTTTTGATGGCACTTATCTCGGAGTTCTGAACCACCAACACGCAGATTACCTCTTTTGATGGCACTTATCTCGGAGTTCAGATCCATCAACACGCAGATTCCCTCTTTTGATGGCACTTATCTCGGAGTTCAGAACCATCAACACGCACTATCCCTTTTTTGATGGCACTTATCTCGGAGTTCAGAACCACCAACACGCACTATCCCTTTTTTGATGGCACTTATCTCGGAGTTCAGAACCACCAACACGCTGATTTCCTTTTTTGATGGCACTTATCTCAGAGTTCAGATCCATCAAGATGCACAGTTCCTTTTTTGATGGCACCAAACCTCCAGCAGCTTTTAAAAAACACCTAAAAAACCGCTCCCAAACCCGGAAGCGGTCATTCCTTATTCAGGACGCTGTTTCGATTTCACTTTCTGTCCCTGTTTTTCATATTTTTTCTTGGACTCTTTTACCGGATCAAATTCCTGGCCGAATTCGGTGTCGGTATTGTTGATGCCGTTTCTTGTTTTCTGTTCGGGGTTTTGCTGTTTTGAGCGTTTTTTCATACAGACTTCATCCTCCTAGTGATCAAGCAGAATCATTTCATTTTGAAGCTGCTGAAGCTGGATGCGCATTCTGTACAGCTGTTCTTTTTGCTGATCGTTTGCGCTCAGAGACAATGCATTGCACTCATTTACTGCATCTTCAAGCATTTGCTGCGCTTTAGAGTATTCTGTATCGTTGTAATGCTCCTGCTTTCTGCCTTCTGTATACTGGCTTTGGGCGAAATCATACGTATTTGAGCAATTATCGAGACATTCAGTAACAGATTGTCTTGTTGCCATGGCTGCAGACCTCCTATTGTAAAATGAAGCATTGTGCTCCATTACTCATATTGTTTGCCTAGAGCCTGTTCCTTTTACTGAAAAACAATTGGTAAATCCGGCTGTGCATGTTTGTCATAAGAGTCTGCCCCGTGATAAAATGCTCTGATGGCTTGTTGAAAATTTTTTTACAAAAAGGAGGTTTTTCCGCTGAAAGAGAAAAACCCTTTTCTATATGCAGCAGACGATAAAAGGTATCATACGTGGAATTACCACTTGCGGAATCATTTTGGACATAAGGTGTTTAAAGTGGCTCTGGACGGGGGATTTGACTGTCCGAACAGAGACGGGACGGCAGCTTTTGGAGGGTGTACGTTCTGCAGCGCAGCAGGTTCTGGCGATTTTGCCGGAAACCGCAAAGAAGATCTTGTCACGCAATTTTATGAAATTAAAGATAAAATGCACGAAAAGTGGAAAGACGGAAAGTATATGGCTTATTTTCAGGCTTTTACAAATACGCATGCTCCTGTTGAGGTTTTGAGAGAAAAGTTCGAATCTGTTCTTGCTCTTGACGGTGTTGTCGGCCTCTCTATCGCTACACGCCCTGACTGTCTTCCTGATGATGTGGTTGATTATCTGGCAGAATTAAATCAGCGCACGTATCTTTGGGTTGAGCTGGGACTTCAGACCGTTCATGAACGCACGGCGCTGCTTATTAACCGAGCGCATGATTTTGCCTGCTACGCTGAAGGTGTTGAAAAGCTGCGCAAGCATAACATCAGAGTCTGTACACACATTATTAACGGCTTGCCTCTTGAGACGAATAAAATGATGATGGAAACAGCCCGTGCCGCAGCAAACCTTGATGTGCAGGGGATTAAGATCCACCTTCTGCATTTGCTGAAAGGCACGCCAATGGTCAAGCAGTATGAAAAAGGGAAACTTGAATTCCTTACAAAAGAGGATTATGTGTCATTAGTATGTGACCAGCTTGAAATTCTTCCCCCGGAAATGATTGTGCACCGCATAACAGGCGACGGGCCGATTGACCTGATGATCGGGCCGATGTGGAGTGTAAACAAATGGGATGTGCTGAATTCAATCGATGCAGAATTAAAAAGAAGAGAGAGCTACCAAGGGAAATTTTATAAGACAGAAAAGGCAGGACAATTATGACACTCGAACGGGTTCTCACATTTGCAAAAACACTTTTATCCAAAGCCGCAGCAGAAGGCGACATCGCCGTTGACGCTACAATAGGCAATGGGCATGATACAGTTTTCCTCGCAGAGCTTGTTGGAGAATCAGGTCACGTGTACGGCTTTGACATACAGGAAGAAGCAGTCCGCGCCACTTCAGAACGGATTTTACAGGCAGGATACGCTGACAGGGTGACTCTTTTTAAAGAGAGTCACGAAAACCTGGCTGATTTTATCCCTGAAAAATGGCATGGAAAAGCGGCCGGAGCCATATTCAACCTCGGATATCTTCCAGGTGGCGACAAATCGATTGTGACTAGACCGGATTCCACACTGAAGGCTGTTGAGCAGCTGCTTTCCGTCCTGAAAAAAGGCGGAATCATGATTCTTGTCATTTACCATGGCCACGAAGAAGGAAAAGCAGAAAGAGATGCCGTTTTGGACTTTGTGCAAAAGATTCCTCAAAAAGAGGCACATGTCCTTAAATATCAGTTCATGAATCAGAAAAACGACGCTCCTTTTATTGTGGCAATTGAGAAGATGAAGGCATAATCGTGCTGAAAACAGAAAACGGGCCTTGAAACCAGTTGGGTTTCAGGCCCGTTTTTTCATTACGAACTTCTTGCTGACAGCTTTTGAAATGCCCTGTAAGCTCTTCCGTTCCAGTAGAAAAACGATGATGTTTTTCCGCCAAGCTTGATCAGCTGCCTGGCAAGTCTGCCGAGATCTTTTCTGGCTGTAACTTTTTCATCTGAGAGATACACGCCAAGAAGTCCCCGGTGAATCAGTTTATGAAAGTTTTCGTGGGGAATGCCGTTCAAATTGGTTTCTGCCTGAACGACGAAGTGCTGGAGACGGCCCATCATTTCCCGTTCGTCTGAGTAATAATTGCAGAAATTCAGGTCGCCGCCGATTCTGTCTTCTTCCTGGTCAATCAGGTAATCGAGAAGGATATGCAGTCCCTGAACATAGGGGAAGTAGCTGTTTCTGATGCGGGCAGCTTCTGACTTGCTGAAGTCTTTTCTGAAGGCATAGGAGACAAGGCAAAAGATGCCCAATGTAGAGCCTGCACACGCAGAAAATTCATACCACTGCATGTCAGGAAGCTCCTGCCTGTATGTTTCAAACCAAGTTTCAAGCCTTGGTATGCGCTCGTTCACTGTTACGTGCTTATGTACCTGCAGGTCGCAATAGTAGCGGGCAAGTTCAATCAGATAATCCGCAATGAATGGATAGTTATCTAAACCTGACAAAATTCGCTGGCACGTTTTCACGAGCTCATGCAAATATCCGCCGTCATCCTGGTCGGTCCTGTATGCATAGTAATTTTTAAGAGGGGCGCCGACTGTAAGAGCGTCAGTCATCGATTCATGAAGCAACGCAAAGTCTTCCGGATTAAGAGACGTGCTTCTGTCGCAAAGGTTATCGAGATAATCGCTGATTGTCTGATAGGCGACAATAAACTCCACGCAGTCGTGCCTGCAGTCTCCTGACAGGAGCCCGTAGATGCCGCCTCCTTCACAATGAAAGGTCTTCGTGCTGATGCTTGCAAGGGCCTGGGTTCTAAGCTCAGTATTCGGGATCTGTTCCGCTTTTTCTTTCCACGTGTTCAGATGGAAATGAACAGACGGAAAGATGTCTTTATAAATTTTTGCCATAAGCAAAAGCGGGTGCTCAGGAATTGCCTTCAAGAAAATCACCTCTTTATGTTCCTCGCTCTAAATGCGCGCTGACAAACGCCTCAGCGTACTTAAATACTTGATCTCTCTCTGGTTCGTTAAATATTTCATGATAAAAGCCGTCCCATTCCTTATATGCCTTTTCTCTGAGCGGGGCGCGGTTAAACCAGGTTCTGACCAAGGAGTGATCCACTACCTTATCATCTCCGCCCTGCATAACTAAAAGCGGCAGGTCAGGGAATTGCTTCACTTTCGCATGGGCCTGTTCCATTGCCTTGATGAGTTCACGATACCACCTTATAGATACTTTTGTCACATAAAGAGTATCATTTTCATCCGCATCTCTGACTTCCTTATTTCTCGTGGCCAGACTGACGGAAAGACCCGAATTCACTTTTAAAGAAGGCGCCAGGATATTTAAAGGTTTTGAAATAAGTTCCAGTGCTTTATTGGGCTTAAAAATAAGTCCAAGGCATGGAGATGAAAGGATCACACCATTAATGTGCTGATGTTCTTCCTGCAAAGCCCTGATGACGATAAGCCCTCCCATGCTGTGTCCAAGCAGAAACAGCGGAAGGCCAAGCTTTCTCGCTTCTTTTACCCAGATGTTAAACTCTGCAATGTATTCGTCAAAAGATTTTATATGCCCTCTGTTTCTTGTCGAAGTCCCCTGCCCCGGCAAGTCGCCCATAATCACATGATACCCTGCACATTTCCACATTTGGACAAGCCACCTGTATCGTCCATGATGCTCTGCAGCTCCATGAACAATGACAATGACGCCTTTCGGATTCTCATCTTCACATTCCCATTTCCACATAAACTCATTTCACACCTTTCTAAAAGGTTTTTCACGCCTGCTTTAACCCGGTCGTTCTTTGGTATAATATGTTTGCCTAATTATATAACAAAAGGAGTTTGATCCGCATGATTTATCCCTATAAAGACACATATCCGGATATAGCAGATTCTGCTTTTATTGCAGATACAGCAACCGTTTCAGGTGACGTAGTCATCGGCCGGGAGTCAAGCATCTGGTTTGGAACAGTCATCAGGGGAGATGTGTCTCCTGTCAGAATCGGTGACCGAGTAAATGTTCAGGATCTCAGCTGTCTCCATCAAAGCCCGAACGCCCCGCTTGTATTGGAAGATGGCGTAACCGTTGGCCATTGTGTGATTCTGCACAGTTCCATCATCCGTAAACATGCGTTAATCGGGATGGGATCCATTATCCTCGACGGAGCTGAAATTGGAGAAGGCGCCTTTATCGGTGCAGGAAGCCTCGTTCCCCAGGGCAAGAAGATTCCGCCAAATACCCTTGCATTCGGCAGGCCCGCTAAAGTCGTCAGAGAATTAACAGACGAGGACCGCCTGGATATGGAGCGCATCCGCAGGGAGTACGCTGAAAAAGGACAGCTTTATAAAGCGGTGCAGGAAAACCGGGAATAACCCATGCCGTTTTTACATATTAGTTAACACCTGCAAAAAAGGGGTCTATTCGGCTGGGCTGATGACCGCGGAATGGCTCTTGACTGCTGTTCCGCGGTTTTTTTATGGATAAAAAGAATGTAAATTTCTTACTTGAAATCTTTACATTCCATTATTATTCTCTAAATATTTCGCCATTAAAATGGAGGTAAACAGTGTTGTAAAGGAGCATCGGATAGATGACTAAATTTATTGCAAACATGTACGATTTTGAATGCAGATTGTTCCGCAGTGTAAACCGTCATTTTGACCGGAAGTTCATGAATTGCTTTTTCCGGAATATCACCCATACCGGCGGAGCAGCCTTTACCATCTCGCTGTGCCTTCTTCTCCTTTTCATCACATCAGGCCAGCTGCGCCTTGCAGCGGCAGCAAGTGCAGCGGCATTATTGCTCAGCCACCTGCCCGTTGCCTATGTCAAAAAGCGCTACCCGAGAAAACGTCCTTATCTGGCGCTGCTTGAGACAAAGGTGCCGGCGAACCCGCTTGAGGATCATTCGTTTCCATCCGGCCATACAACAGCCATCTTTTCCGTCATCATACCCTTTTTATTCCTCTTTCCTCAAGCTGCCGTTATACTGCTTCCTCTAGGGTTCAGTGTAGGAATTTCGAGGATGTATCTCGGACTTCACTACCCCTCAGATGTCCTGGCAGGATGCATTCTTGGCACGACTGCCGGTATAACCTGCTTTCTTTTCATTCAGAAATACTTTGGAGGGGCATCCTTTTTCCAGCTTCCATTGTAACGTGAAAGAGAACATTGCTGCTGCAGCAGACTCATGGAGGGGTAAAGATGAAAATTGCGATATTCACAGACACATTTGCACCTGATGTAAATGGTGTTGCGAGAACGTTAAAGCGTCTTACCGATTATTTAGAAGAACAGGGCCACGAATACAAAGTTTTTGCGCCGGAAAGCACGAAGGAATCACTTTTTTCCAGCCATATTCACAGATTTGCGAGCTCATCCTTTTTTCTGTATCCGGAATGCAGACTTGCATGGCCCAACATGCTGCAAGTAAAATCAGAACTCATGAAATTCAAACCCGACATCATCCATGTAGCCACTCCTTTTAACATTGGTCTATGCGGACTGCATTATGCCAAAAAATTAAATATCCCCTTAGTCGGTTCATACCATACAGATTTTGACCAGTATTTAGAATTTTACGATCTGCAGATTTTCTCGAAGCTATTATGGAAATATATGCTTTGGTTTCACCGCCCTCTCCAGAAAGTTTTTGTGCCCTCGGAAGAAACGAAACTTCAGGTGCTGCATCAGGGATTTGAGAATGTCCGCATCTGGTCGCGAGGCGTAGATTGTCAGCTTTTTCACCCTAACTACCTTCGGAGGGAAATCATTCAGGAATATCAGATAAAAGAAAAGTTTATTTTGACTTATGTAGGAAGGCTCGCCCCTGAAAAAGATGTGGAGACTTTTATGAAAATCTCCCATCAGCTCCCGCCTCAATTAAAAAACAAGGTTCACTTTCTTGTCGTCGGTGACGGGCCGTCAAAAGAAGAAATGATGAACGGGGCACCTGGCAATATGACCTTTGCAGGCTATGCAAGCGGCGAAAAGCTCGCTAAGATTTACTCAGGCTCAGATCTTTTTGTTTTCCCCTCACCAACCGAAACATTCGGAAACGTTGTGCTGGAAGCACTTGCTGCTGGGACTCCAGTAATCGGAGCAAACTCGGGCGGAGTGAAGAACATCATCCAGCATGGAAAAACAGGCTATCTTTGCGAAACCGGCTCCGTTTCAAGTTTTACCGAAGCCATTGAAACACTTCTCACTAATGATGCTCTGCGTTACCAGATGGGCATGAGCTCCCGTGCATATGCGCTGACACAGACGTGGGATTCTATTTTTGAAGGACTTCTCAATGAGTACAATGAAGTGCTTCATCAGCAGTCCTATATCCGGTACGCTTAATAAAAGGGAGACCGCCATCATGCGTTCTCCCTTTCCTGTGCTGTAATTTTCATTTTATTGCTTATTTCATTCTCCTGCATCATTCAGGAATGGACAAGCTCAAGAGGCCTGAAAGTGTAAACATTTTCGATGAAAACCTGATGCCAGAGAATAAACGTCAATACTGTCCAAATTTTTCTGCTGTAATCTCCTTCGCCCCTTCTGTGCTTTTCAAGCATCCCAAGAGCAAGAGTCTTATCCAGCAGGTAATCCGTCCCGCTTTCCATGAGGAGCGACCTTGCCCACTCATACATTTCATCTTTCAGCCAATCCCTGATCGGGACTGGAAAACCAAGTTTCCGTCTGTGCAGGACATGCGGCGGAACCAAATCACGGACAGCCTTCCGAAGCAGATACTTGGTTTCACTATTTTTCACTTTCCATTCATGCGGAATCTGCGCAGCAGATCTGAAAACTTCTTTATCTAAAAAGGGAACCCTCAATTCAAGAGAATGTGCCATCGTCATTTTATCGGCCTTTACAAGAATGTCCCCTTTCAGCCATGTCATAAGATCGATGTACTGCATTCTTGATACACTGTCAAGCTGGCGCACTTCATCGAACAGGCATTTCGTAATTCCGGTTGGCTTTTCATACTGTTCCATATTTGTCAGCATCATCTTTTTCTCTGATGCTGAAAAAATGTTTGCATTCCCTATGTACCTTTCCTCCAGGAGAGTTGTGCCTCTTTCGATAAAACTCTTTCCCTTCATTCCTTCAGGGAAGATGGCTGACAGCTGTTTGAGCGCTTTCTTGAAGGAATCTGGCATATAGGTAAACACAGATAAATCTCCAGGTTCTTTGTAAATGTTATATCCGGCAAAGAGTTCATCTGCCCCCTCACCCGAGAGAACAACGGTTACCTGCTTTCTGGCTTCTCTTGCAACAAAATAGAGCGGAATAGAAGCAGGATCTGCAACCGGATCATCCATATGCCAGATAATTTTCGGAAGCTCTCTCATAAATTCCTCATGGTCCACATAATAGGAAACGTTCTCTACGCCAATGGCAGCTGCCGTTTCTTTTGCCACGTCGATTTCACTGTAGCCGGACTGCCTGAAGCCGACAGAAAATGTTTTCAGCCCGGGATGATACTTGCGTGCGATGGAAGCAATAATACTGGAATCCACCCCTCCCGACAAAAAAGAACCAACCGGAACATCACTTCTCATATGAAGGTTCACAGAGTCGATGAGCGCCTCCTGAATGTTCCTGATCATTTTTTTCTCATCAGCCTGCCGTTTTGGTTCAAGCATCGGCTTCCAGTAGCGTTCAATCTGAAGGGGCTGTCCAATAGTCTTTGAAAAGACAGATCCGGGCGGCACCTTTTGAATATGCTCCTGTATGGTGCGGGGATCTGGAACATACTGAAATGAAAGATAATGCTGCAGTGATTGGCCGTCAATTACAGGGTCTGAACTGTGTTCTTTTATACTTTTCATCTCTGAAGCAAAAAGGACCGTATGTCCGTCTTCAATATAATAGAGCGGTTTAATTCCAAAATGATCTCTTGCTCCAAAAAGGTGCATGTTTAACCTGTCCCAAATTAAAAAGGAAAACATCCCCCTCAAATAATCAACGACTTCCGCTCCGTATAAGTGATACAGCGCGACAATCACTTCTGTATCTGTTTCCGTTTTTAATGAAGCTCCTTTTGAAAGCAAGTGTTTTCTAAGCTCCACGTAATTATAGATCTCTCCATTAAACACAATGTGGTAGCGGCCGTTTTGATAGGGCATGGGCTGATGACCTCCCTTTGCATCAATGATGCTCAGCCTTCTGAATGCAAAAATCACGTGCTCATCCTCAAACATTCCGCTGTCATCCGGACCCCTGTGCCGTATCATCCTGCCCGCATTTTTTATAAGCTCTCTGTACTCCGTTTTCTTTGATTGACTGTAATCAACAACACCTGCAAAACCGCACATTTTTTTCCCTCCAGCTTCTTGTCTGTCTGTGAAACGACAGAATCTGCCGGAAAGTTGCATAATTTTACAAAAAGACGGACTTTTTTAATTGACGGAAAGCCTTCAGGAGCTTCTTCACCATCTGGCTGGCACGAGTTGTTCCGTTTAGTGCCCTTCAAATGCTGCTCCTCCGACTGAAGGGCACAACCCATCCGTTTTTGTGACCTTCAGCTTCCTCTCCACCGACTGAAGGGCACAACCCATCCGCTTTTGTGACCTTCAGCTTCTTCTTCACCGACTGAAGGGCACGATCCATCCGCTTTTGTGACCTTCAGCTTCTTCTTCACCGACTGAAGGGCACGATCCATCCGCTTTTGTGACCTTCAGCTTCTTCTTCACTATGTGAAGGGCACAATCCATCCGCTTTTGTTACTTTCAGCTCCTTCTTCACTAGGTGAAGGGCACAATCCATCCGCTTTTGTGACCTTCAGCACCTTCTCCACCGACTGAAGGGCACTATCCATCCGCTTTTGTGACCTTCAGCACCTTCTCCACCGACTGAAGGGCACTATCCATCCGCTTTTGTGACCTTCTGCTTCTTCTTCACCGACTGAAGGGCACAATCCATCCGCTTTTGTGACCTTCAGCTTCTTCTTCACCGACTGAAGGGCACAACCCATCCGTTTTTGTGACCTTCTGCTTCTTCTTCACCGACTGAAGGGCACAATTTCCCGCCTTTTAAAAATCAATAAGACACTTTCTTTCCACAAAACAAAAAAAGATGAAACCGGCCAAAAGGCAGATTCCATCTTTTATCGATTTTATCGGTTTAACGCTTGCTCTTTAAGCACTTCAGCTTTGTCCGTTCTTTCCCATGGAAGGTCAAGATCGTTGCGGCCGAAGTGACCGTAAGCAGCCGTTTGTTTGTAAATTGGACGGCGAAGGTTCAGCATGTTGATGATGCCTGCTGGACGAAGGTCGAAGTTCTCGCGGACAACGTCTACCAGCACATCTTCTTTTACTTTACCTGTTTCAAATGTGTCAATTGCAATAGAAACCGGCTGTGCAACACCGATGGCGTAAGCAAGCTGAACTTCACACTTGTCAGCAAGGCCTGCAGCTACAATGTTTTTGGCAACGTAGCGCGCTGCATATGCTGCTGAGCGGTCAACTTTTGTAGGATCCTTGCCTGAGAATGCGCCGCCTCCGTGGCGAGCGTAGCCTCCATAAGTGTCAACGATGATTTTGCGGCCAGTCAGACCAGCATCGCCTTGAGGTCCGCCGATAACAAAGCGTCCAGTCGGATTGATGAAATACTTTGTATCTTCATCAATTAATTCCTTCGGAACAACCGGGTTAATGACATGCTCTTTTACATTGCGCTGAATTTGCTCAAGTGAGATCTCAGGATGATGCTGAGTTGAAATGACAATTGTGTCAATGCGCACAGGCTTGTCATTTTCATCGTATTCAACCGTTACCTGAGTTTTTCCATCCGGACGAAGGTAAGGAAGAATGTCTTCTTTACGCACTTCAGTCAGGCGGCGGGAAAGCTTGTGAGCCAGTGAAATTGGAAGAGGCATAAGCTCTTTCGTTTCATTGTTCGCATATCCGAACATAAGACCCTGGTCACCTGCACCAATTGCATCGATTTGCTCGTCAGTCATTTTTCCTTCGCGGGCTTCAAGCGCCTGGTCAACACCCATGGCGATGTCAGCTGATTGCTCGTCGATGGAAGTAAGTACTGCACAAGTTTCAGCATCGAAACCGTATTTTGCACGAGTGTAGCCAATTTCCTTAACTGTTTCACGGACAATTTTAGGAATGTCTACATAAGTAGAAGTTGTGATTTCACCGGCAACAAGCACAAGACCTGTTGTTACAGATGTTTCGCAGGCTACACGGGCATTTGCATCTTTTTCAAGAATTGCATCGAGAATCGAATCAGAGATCTGGTCGCAGATTTTATCAGGATGACCTTCAGTTACTGACTCTGAAGTAAACAGACGACGTTGTTTAGTCATTAAAGTTTTCCTCCTCAAAAGGTAGATGATACGGAACTCATTCCCTTTCATATTTTGACCATTCGGCAAAATATTTCAGTTGGCATGTTTTAGGAGAATCCACGAGTACATTCAGGCAAAATATCATTAAAAATAAAAAATCCTTTCCCGCGAGGAAAGGTTATTTACTGAATTCGCAGCCTTTCGCTCTTATCGATCAAGGGCTTTCGCCTTGCATCAGGTTAGCACCTTTGCTTTTCAAATTCACTCAGGGCATTCTGATCTGAAATGAATTTTTCCGGTAAAGCAGGTTGCTGGGTTTCACAGGGCCTGTCCCTCCACCAGCTCGGGATAAGAGAATCCGTTCAAGGTCATATGATAGCGCACTTTTCATGCAGGTGTCAACAAAAAATGACAAGGTTTTTATGTTCCTTTTTTTTACTCTCTCTTCTTCTTTTCCACCAAAAGATGCGTACGAAACACTTCTATTATATATGTATCATTTTCATGGAAAACAAAGCTTAATTTGTTCCATTTTGTAATTTTGCACGTAGAATAAGTTAAATAGTATAGACTATTTATTTTAATGTGTTATACTAATTAACAAGAGCAGGATGAAACTATAGATAAAAATCCGAAATATAGGTAAAGGATGGGTATGGGATGAATTCAATCGAAATCACAAACGAGCTTGAAGTATTACTTAATGGGGAAAATGCATTTCATAACTTATCGGTTCCAGTTCTTGTTGAGAAGGTTCTGGAGCGAAAAGAAGGCGTTTTAACATCAACGGGAGCCGTACGTGCGACTACAGGCACATATACAGGCCGTTCACCTAAGGATAAATTCATTGTAAACGAAAAATCCACAGAAGACAAAATTGAATGGGGATCTGTGAACCAGCCATTTTCTGAAGCGGCATTTGAAAAGCTGTACTTAAAAGTTCTCTCATACTTAAAAGACCGCAATGAACTATTTGTTTTTAAAGGATTTGCAGGCGCTGATACGAAATACCGGCTTCCGATTCAGGTTGTAAACGAGTTTGCATGGCACAACTTGTTTGCCCAGCAGCTTTTTATCCAGCCAGGAAGTCCAGATGAGCTTGTTCAGCATACAAATCCATTTACAATCGTTTCTGCACCGAATTTCAAAGCAGACCCTGCTGTTGACGGAACAAATTCCGAAACATTCATTATTGTCTCTTTTGAAAAAAGAACGATTTTAATTGGCGGTACGGAATATGCAGGCGAAATGAAGAAATCGATTTTTTCTGTTATGAACTACCTTCTGCCTGAGAGCGGCATTCTGCCGATGCACTGCTCGGCTAACGTTGGCCAGGAGGGAGATGTCGCCCTTTTCTTCGGACTTTCAGGAACAGGAAAGACAACGCTTTCTGCTGACCCGAAACGAAAACTGATCGGCGATGACGAGCACGGCTGGTCAAATGCGGGTGTTTTTAATATCGAGGGAGGCTGTTATGCCAAGTGCATCAACCTCACAAGAGAAAAAGAACCGCAAATCTTTGATGCGATCCGATTTGGATCTGTTTTGGAAAATGTGGTCCTAGATGACGATACAAGAGCGGCCGATTATGATGATACATTCTTCACTGAAAATACAAGAGCAGCTTACCCGCTTGAAGCAATGGACAATATTGTGATGCCGAGCATTGCCGGACATCCTCATACAATCGTCTTTTTGACAGCTGATGCATTCGGAGTTCTGCCGCCAATCAGCAAACTGACGAAAGAACAGGCAATGTACCATTTCCTTAGCGGCTATACAAGCAAGCTTGCCGGAACAGAGCGCGGCATTACATCACCGCAGGCTACGTTCTCAACATGCTTTGGCTCGCCATTCCTTCCGCTTCCGGCTACCGTTTATGCGGAAATGCTCGGACGCAAAATCGATGAGCACGGTGCCAATGTGTTCCTTGTAAACACGGGATGGACCGGCGGTGAGTACGGTACAGGGCAGCGTATGAAGCTTAAATATACGCGTGCAATGGTACAGTCTGCCCTTGAAGGAGAGCTTGACAGCGTTGAGACAGTAACCGATGCAAACTTCGGCCTGCAAATTCCAATTCATGTACCGGGCGTGCCTGATGAAGTGCTCCAGCCGGTGAAGACATGGGACAGCACGGAAGCCTATAACGCTAAGGCGCAGGAGCTTGCTGGACAATTCAAACAAAACTTCAAAAAGTTCAAGAACGTTTCAGCTGATATTGAAACGCTTGGCGGACCTACAGTCTAAGAACAAAAGCGCAAGCGCCTTGGTCAGATCCGATAGGCAGATAAGAATCCGTCAAAAAAGTCCGGTTTTGACTTTTTTGACGGATTTGTTCTGACAGAGGATCTAGGCGCTGGAGCTGGACGATGATAACTTTGTTATGTTATCCACAGCCTTTTATTCTTTATAATTTCCTGGTTAACAATAAAAAATCTGTGCCCATTACTGCGGCACAGATTTTTTTGTTTCTTCTCCTTCATTTCCATATATTAATAAAATAAAATTCTCTTTTTTTATACAAATTTCAGTCCGCCTGTGCTAAAGTAGTTTCTATAACTCATGTACAAATGTATCTTTCAGGAGGACACATCAATGAAAATCAAGCTCGGATTATTGCCGAAAATTGTACTGGCCATCGCATTAGGTGTCGTGATCGGAAGCATTTCTCCCGAATGGCTGGTAAAAGGCTTTGCTACTTTTAACGGGATTTTCGGCAACTTTATTAATTTTGCCATTCCATTTATTATTATTGGCTTTATTGCTCCAGGTATTGGACAGCTCGGAAAAGGCGCAGGAAAACTGCTCGGGATGACAACAGGCTTTGCCTATCTGTCTACCATTTTTGCAGGTATCCTTGCTTTTGCGGCAGCATCCTTTATCCTGCCTTCATTTATTTCAGAAAATAAACTCGTCCAAACAGATAACCCTGAAGAATTCCTTCAGAAACCATTTTTTGAAATCGGCATGCCGCCTGTGATGGAAGTCATGAGCGCCCTTCTTTTCGCGTTTATCATCGGAATCGGCCTTGCCTCGATTAAAGGGAACACACTGCAGCATGCATTTGAAGATTTCCAGAAGATCGTGGAAAAATTAATTAAAACAGTCATCATTCCGCTTCTTCCGTTTCACATTTTCGGAATCTTTGCCAACATGACATTTGGCGGACAGGTTCAGTCCATTTTGTCTGTTTTTGCAAAAGTCTTTATCCTGATTATTGCCCTGCATCTCACAATGCTTCTGCTGCAATACAGCACGAGCGGATTGCTGACGAAAAACAATCCTTTCAAACTTTTAAAAATCATGTCGCCAGCTTATTTCACAGCGCTTGGAACACAGTCATCTGCAGCGACTATTCCTGTCACGCTTGGTCAAGTGAAGAAAACAGGCGTTCAGGCTAAAGTAGCCGATTTCAGCGTTCCGCTCCTTGCAACAGTTCACCTTTCAGGCAGCACGATTACTCTTGTCTGCTGTGCGATGGGCGTTATGATGATGAACGGCACAGTCCCAACTGCTGAAATGATGATTCCGTTTATCCTTATGCTCGGCATCACAATGGTTGCAGCACCGGGTGTACCTGGCGGAGCGGTCATGGCAGCGATCGGCCTTCTGAAGACGATGCTCGGCTTTGATCCGACGATGGTATCCCTCATGATTGCTCTGTATCTTGCTCAGGACAGTCTTGGAACAGCAACAAATGTAACTGGTGACGGCGCACTTACAATGCTTGTAAACAAGTTCAGCACAAAGAAGTCACAAAAAATAAATGAATCGAAAATAGCTGTATAAAAGAAAAAACGTTTGGCCGCATTTGAAGCCAAACGTTTTTTCTTTTTCCCTGCAGGTTACGTATGATAGTATTGTATAAAAAAGGCAGTTAAGGAGGTGATCACTTTGGCAGACTTATTCCATTTGCCGGATACTGCAGCAACTCATGCAAAGCCCAGTATTAAAAAGGCGATCCTTTGCATGAGGCAAATCACGAGTAAGGCAATTCGTGCCTAACATTTTGCATCGCCATTAATGCCAGGCTTTGCCCTTATTTCTCTATTAAAAATAAGGAGCTGGCAGAAATGAAATATGTTAACGCAAATGAGGTTCTTCCTGACAGACTGATTACAGAAATTCAGCAGTATATACAGGGAGAGTCTATCTATATACCAAGGCCTGAATCCAGCCGCCAAAAATGGGGAAGCTGTTCTGGAAGCAGAAAATGGATTGATGAAAGAAATGACAGCATCCGTACATCCTTCCGCAGCGGCAGCACCATTCAGGAACTTGCCAATGAATATTTTCTTTCCACAGAAACGATAAAAAAAATTGTCTATAAACGAAAACCGGCAGCGGATGATCAATAAGATCATCCCTCTTTTTATGCCGAGTTTCCTTCTATTTGTTTCATCCATTTAAAAAACGGATGAATCTTGCATATAATAATAGAAAGCTGGTTCAGCCGGCTGTTTAGAAGCGGAGTGAATCAAAAAATGGAACCATTTATCCGAAGCGACCAGTACAACCATATAAAGGCACAGGCACAGATTCTTGTGAACGGGCATAGCACGGCTAATGACCGCCATGTCTTAGATGCACTAAAATCACTTGCGGCAGAAAGGGCTACAGCTGTTTTCGAAGAACTTTCTCCTGAGCAGAGAGACCTTATTGCTCCTGTTTCAGATGTTCAAGACACGATGGACATTGATGCATATCTGGCCAGGCTGCGTCCATACACCATTCCGTTCAGGCCATTAACGGAGCAGTCTGTCAAAAAACTTTTCCCAAAAGCAAAAAAATTAAAGCTTCCTTCTTTTGCACAAGAGCTGGAATTAAACGAAGTATCCTATATCGGCTGGCATGACAAAGGTACGGGAAAATACTTTATGATAGCGGAAGCCGGAGAAAAATGGACCGGACTAAGCGGAACCTTCAGCAGCAGTTACCAGAAAGGCATCTGTACAATCTGCAGCAAATTCTCCGAAACAGGACTTTTTACAGTAGAGCTGAAAGGATCAGAGCAGGGAACGTACGTTAAAAAGGGAAACTATATTTGCAAAGATGCCAAAACATGCAATGAGAATCTGACTTCAGTGGACAAACTGCATGACTTTCTTGATTGGATGAAAACCATATAAAGGAGAGATTCCATGGAGCTTAATCAGGCGTTTAGAAACAGACTGGGTTTACCCGCCGGCAGCACCATTTCATTTGAACAGCTTGATGACCTGCTTGAGCGGACGGCCTCAGTTTTTCCTTTTGAAAATTTTCGTGTGCTGACCGGACAGACAAAGCACGTCACTAAAGAAAACCTGACAGAAAAAATGCTGGCCGGGAATGAAGGCGGGCTCTGTTATGAACTAAACCCCCTCCTCTATCATTTTCTTCTGGAAAACCATTTGAACGTAAAATTGGTCAGGGGGATGGTCTATGACCACCATAACAACTGCTTCAGCCGGACAGGAAGAACACATACCGCCATCCTTCTTGACCATGACAGCAGGCAGTATCTTATTGACACAGGATTTGGGGGAAATCTTCCGCTTAAACCTGTCCCTCTGAACGGAGAGGTCATCAGCTCCCGCAATGGAGAGTTCCGCGTGGCTGAGGTTCCGGAGTTTTCAGGAGAATATCTGCTTGAGATGAAGCTTTCAGGCAGAGATACAGATTGGAAAAAAGGATATGTATTTGACTCAAGAGAAATGAAGGAGGCAGAATTAGATGAAATGCAGGATGTTATCTGTCACTCTGAATTCTCCCCTTTTAACAAAAAACCTTTAGCCGTAAAAATATCAGACTGCGGCACGGTCACACTGACCGATACCTCACTCACCCGTACGATAAATGGCCGTGCTGAAAAGACAGCGATACAGCCGGAAGAGTTTGCTCTTTTGGCGAAAACCATTTTTCAGCTGAATGATAAAAGCTGCTGATGTGCTCAGCAGCTTTTTTGTATGCAGACGTCATTTCAGACGCTTTAATTCGTCGACTTCAGCGCGATCAGCTGATACGTCAGGATGGTTTTTGAATCAGCAAGTTCAAGTTTTTTGATCAGAGCCTGTCCGCTGACATCGCCGTCTTTTGTTTTTCTGACCTCAACAGGTATTTCAAGCGGATAAATGCGATAACCCTCTTTTTCAAGCGAAAAAAGATTCTCTTCCAGCCTGCTCTCTCTTCCTTTGGTCACGATCATTGTGTTCAGCTCTAAAGGCATACCCATCCTCATCACTCCTCTTCTTATATAGCTTTATTTTATCATAACCGTTCCCGGTTTTACTGCTTTTTCATCCATGCTGTAAGGTCCTTCACGACTTTTCTGTTTACAGCCGGGGGAAAATAGTGCGTATACTCCTCAAAGTACATCGTTTCTGCTTTTATTCCGAGTTCCAAAAGCCTATTCTCCAATAAATGAGCATGCTGCACGGACACATTCTGATCATGCATCCCGTGGATAATTAAGATTGGCGCATGCCAGTCTTCAAGTTCATAAAGAGGCGTTCTCCAGTGATACCGTTCCGGATATTTGGACGGAGTCCCTCCTATCACCCGCTTCATCATTCTCCTCATGTCTTCTCTTTCTTCGTAGGTCAGCGTCATATCCGATACCCCGCCCCATGTCACAACCGATTTCACATCCCGGTCAAGCAGTCCTGCAAACAGCGCCATGACGCCGCCTCTTGAAAAACCGAACACGTGAATCCGTTCGTTTATCACTTTTGAATGATTTTTCAGCAGCGTTAAAGCATGCAGGGCATCGTATCTGTCTTCTCCCGCGAAATCTTCATTCCCTTCTCCTCCCTGATTCCCCCTGTAGAAAGGAGCCATGACGACAAACCCTTCAGATGCAAACTGCACGATCCGCCCGGGTCTGACTTTGCCGACATTCTTAATGCCGCCGCGCAAATACAGAAAACCATCATATACTCCATCTTGCACAGGTTCTGCGAGCAGTCCCTTCACCTTCAGGCCTTCAGACAGATAGGTGACGATTTCCAGTCTGACAGCGGGACTTGGAGACGGCATCACCTGGCGTTCAACAATCGATCCGTTTTCCATCTTCCCTTCACCTCACAAAACGATAATAGGCATTCACACATTTTCGCTGAATTCATACACTATTTCAGGCGTTACAATACTGAAAACTTATTTTACCTATTTTTAATGGTGTCTGTCACCAAGGAGGATTATGTATGAAAAAAAAGCTGATTGGCTTTTGTCTTCTTGCTCTGCTCGTCTTTACAATGAGCGCGTGCAATCAAAGCAAGCCGGAAAAAATCAGACTCGCTGAAGTCACCCATTCCATTTTCTATGCTCCTCTTTATGCAGCGATGTCTGAAGGATTTTTTGAAGAAGAAGGTCTTGATGTAGAACTGACAACTACGTGGGGCGGTGACAAGACGATGACGGCCCTGCTCTCAGATGGAGCTGATATCGCACTTGTCGGCTCTGAAACATCCATTTATGTTTCAGCACAGGGCTCAAAGGATCCTGTGATCAACTTCGCACAGCTCACGCAGACAGACGGAACCTTCCTTGTTTCACGCGAGAAAATAGACAATTTCAGCTGGGATCAGCTGAAAGGCACAACATTCCTCGGCCAGCGTAAAGGCGGCATGCCTCAGATGGTTGGTGAATTTGTCCTGAAACAGCAGGGAATTGATCCTAAGGCAGATCTGGAACTGATTCAGAATATCGATTTTGCTAATATTCCAAGCGCATTTGCATCAGGCACAGGCGACTTCGTCCAGCTCTTTGAACCGACAGCAAGTATCTTTGAAAAAGAAGGTACCGGACATATTGTGGCATCCTTCGGCGAGGAATCCGGCAAAGTTCCATATACGACCTTTATGGCAAAACAAAGCTTCCTGAAAGACGATAAAGAAGCGGCTGAAAAATTCACAAAAGCGATTTATAAAGCGCAGCAATGGGTGGAAGAAAATAATGCGGAAACAATCGCAAAGTCCATTGCCCCTCAATTTAAAGACACAGATCTCGACCTGATCACGACCGTGGTTGAACGCTATAAAGCTCAAGGATCATTTGCCGCAGACCCGATCCTTGATGAAGCAGAGTGGACGAATCTTCAGGACATCATGGAAGAAGCCGGCGAACTCCCTGCGCGGATTGATCACGCCGAGCTTGTTAATACAAAGTTTGCTGAAGATGCCGCAAAGTAAGGAGGTTTCAGCATGTCTTTCTTAACGGTCCAGCATATCCATCACATCTACTTCACTAAAGAATCCGCAACTCTTGCATTAGAGAACATTGACCTTGAAATTAAAGAAGGAGAATTCATTTCTTTCCTTGGCCCGAGCGGCTGCGGCAAAACCACGCTGCTGTCCATCATAGCAGGACTGATTTCTCCGACAAAAGGAAAGGTGCTGATGGAAGGAAAACCTGTTGACCGGTTCTCCTCATCCATCGGCTATATGCTTCAGCAGGATTATCTTTTTCCCTGGAAGACCATTGAAGAGAATATTCTTCTCGGATTAAAAATTGGAGGA
Source organism: Metabacillus sp. cB07 (assembly GCF_016839225.1). Lineage (NCBI taxonomy): Bacteria > Bacillati > Bacillota > Bacilli > Caryophanales > Bacillaceae > Metabacillus > Metabacillus sp. cB07. The sequence goes on from NZ_CP069296.1 coordinate 3,226,878, forward strand.
AAGCTGACACCTGAAGCAAGGATTAGAGGGCTTTCCCTCCTTGCAGAAATGGGACTAGAAAATGTGGAGAAAAGCTACCCTCGTCAGCTTTCAGGCGGGATGAGACAGCGGGCTGCACTTGTCAGAACGCTTACAACCGATCCTAAGCTTCTGATGCTTGACGAACCATTTTCGGCTCTTGATTATCAGACAAAGCTTAAATTAGAAGACCTTGTATGGAGCACACTGAAAGATTACGGGAAGACTGCCCTGCTTGTTACCCATGATATCGGGGAAGCCATCGCCATGAGCGACCGCATCTTTCTTCTCTCGTCAAAGCCCGGGAGAGTGGCCAAAACGTTTGACATACCCGAAGAACTAAAGAAGCTGGAGCCATTTCAGGCAAGGCAGCACCCTTCCTTCAATGATCTCTTTCAGCACATATGGAAGGAGCTGGACCTTCTCGATGAAAAAGGATGAACTGCAGCAGCTGCATCTATCATATTTAAAAGGGCTAAAAAAAGAGAAGAACTGGATAAGGTTCTACCAGCTTCTAATATTCGTTTCTTTCTTTTCATTATGGGAGCTTGCGGGAAAAAAAGAATGGATTGATCCCCTTCTCTTCAGCTACCCGTCGAAAATCTGGAGCTTATTTTTAGAAAAAACAGCAGATGGCTCGCTTGCTGCGAACTTGAGCGTCACTTTGTTTGAAACCGTGCTGGGCTTTATTCTCGGCACACTTGCGGGCACCGTACTTGCCGCCATTCTCTGGTGGTCAAAACGATTGTCGAATATCCTTGATCCCTACCTTGTCATCTTAAACGCAATGCCTAAAGTTGCACTTGGACCCATCCTGATCGTAGCACTCGGTCCCGGCTACTTTTCCATCATTGCTATGGGGGCCATCATCTCCATCATTATTACAACCATCGTTGTCTACACCGCATTCAGGGAAATTGATGCCAACTACCTGAAGGTCCTGCAGACATTCGGCGCGAAAAAATGGCAGATGTTCAAGGAAGCCGTTCTTCCCTCTTCCTTCCCAACCATTATCTCGACGTTAAAAGTCAACGTCGGCTTATCCTGGGTAGGTGTCATCGTCGGAGAATTTCTCGTATCCGCAAAAGGACTCGGCTACATGATCATTTACGGCTTTCAGGTCTTTAACTTTACCCTCGTTCTCCTCTCTCTCATCATCATCGCGTGCTTTGCCACGATCATGTATCAGGCGGTAGAGCTGCTTGAGAGAAGGCTTGTGAAAGACAGAGAATAAATGCAGCTGCGCGGGCAGCTGTATTTTTTGTATTTGCGCTGGTGAGATAGTGTTTTTTTCCGGGTTTGATTTTTTTGGTGCCCTCTATTTTGTGCTGGTTGATTTATAGGGCACTATTTTACCTTTTTGGTGCCCTCTATTTTGCGCCGGCTGATTTATAGGGTTCCATTTTACCTTTTTGGTGCCCTCTATTTTGCGCCGGCTGATTTATAGGGCACTATTTTACCTTTTTAACACCCTCTATTCTGCGCCAGATGATTTACAGGGCATCATCCTCGCTTTACCCCCCGCCGCCCCAATCCTGACTCCTATTTTCCTTCTAGTCTATTTGGCATTTGCAAGAGTTATTGGAAAATGATAGAATTTAACAGAAAGTTCTGATTACTCTCTGCTCTTTTGCCGGTTACTAGTTTGCGAGAAACAATTAGGAGGGGTTCTTATGGAAAAATCTGTTCGATTAATCCCGTACCAAGTTGAAGACCAGCTCGTAGATATTCAGCAGATTCCGGAAGGCGTAAATCTGATTCAGGCCCCGTCGATTTGGAGCAAGGGGTTTAAAGGAAAAGACGTAGTCGTTGCAGTGATTGATACCGGATGCGATGCCCAGCATCCCGATCTTGAGGGCAGAGTGATCGGCGGACGCAATTTTACCGATGATGACAACGGCGATCCCGAAAACTTCACTGACTACAACGGACATGGAACTCATGTTGCCGGAACAATTGCGGCGGTTAACCCTGATTCGGGCGTTGTCGGCGTAGCACCTGAGGCTAAATTGCTTATTCTGAAAGCTTTGGGCGGCGAGGAAGGGTCAGGCGCTTATGAATGGATAATCAGCGCAATCGAATATGCCATTTCAGAAAAAGCTGACATCATCTCCATGTCTCTCGGAGGGCCATCTGATGTGCCCGAGCTCCATGAAGTGGTTCAAAAAGCTGTACAAAATCAGATTTTAGTTGTATGTGCAGCAGGCAATGAGGGAGACGGCAACAGTAAAACGTCCGAATTCTCCTATCCCGGCTGCTACAATGAAGTCATCTCAGTAGGAGCTGTAAGCCTGCAGAGAAAGTCATCCTACTTTACAAATTCCAACAATGAAATAGATGCCGTTGCACCAGGTGAAAAGATTGTCTCGACAGTTCCCGGCGGCAAATATGCGATATTCAGCGGCACATCCATGGCGGCACCTCATGTGTCGGGAGCTTTGGCACTGCTGAAGCCTCTCTCTGAAAGCGAGTTTGAACGAAAAATGTCAGAGCCGGAAATTTATGCCCAGCTCATGAAACGGACCATCCCTCTTGGGTTCCCAAAAAGCCTGGAAGGCAACGGGCTCATATATCTGAGCGCACCAGACCTTCTTGCTGATTACTTAAAAAAAGAAGATCTTGCAATCGGCGTATAAAGCTAAAACAAGGCTTCCTCTAATGGGGAAGCCTTATTTGTCATTTATTCCTTTGTAAGGCACTCCATGCATTTTCGCAGCCGCATAAAAATTCGAATGATCGCTGTTGAACCGTTTGTCTCTTAAAAACACAAGTTCATTTCCATCCTTAAAAAACAGCTTCACTTGCCAATTGACAGCTTGATCTTCCGAATCTTCCGTAATAATTTCCTTTACGTCCGACCATTTGTAGCTTGTTTCTGCAAATGTCCATGCATCGCTGTATATGATCTCGTCATAGGTTACGACTTTATAATGATCCGTTCCAAGACCCAGTCCGCTCAGTCCGAGTACAGCAATAGGCAGCGCCGCTTTCCAGAGCTTCTTCTGGTTCAGGTACATTAAAAAACAGGCAAGGGCCAGCACCGCGATTGAGATGCCATACATATAAAGCACAAGTCTCGGTGTTTGGATAATGGCTGTATTCGGGGTATGAAAAAGTACATTATGCACCGTCTGGGGAACGATTAATATCACAAAAAAGCTTGAAACGGCAAGCAGCAAAGCAATGGCAATCCATATGTATCTTGGTTCACTGTGGGTCATATCCATTCTCCTTTCGTGACACACTCCCTTTATATTACTATATTTTCCAAGAGCAAAAGGTATTTTTTCAAAAAAATTCCCGGCTCCTTCTGAACCGGGATGTTACATAAAGCGCTCTAATATTCGTTCCATGCTTTTCAGCAGGACGTCGTCTTTCATAATAAAACTGAATCTGCGGTTTCTTCCAATGTCTGTCGGCAGCGTTTCAAAAAGAATAGGGCCTTCTGTTTCAAGGTAGTCAGCTTGCGGGATGATTTCGTCGATTTCTGCATAATAAATGTTTTTAATGATTGTCTTTTCTTTTCCAAGCACTTTATATTGCCCGACGTAATGCAGCTTTGAGACACTTGCTCCCGTTTCTTCTTTTACCTCTCTTAGAGCGGCATCTGAGGGGTTTTCGCCCTTTTCAACTTTGCCTCCGGGAAATTCATAGCCGCGGTCCCTGTGGATCGTTAGCAGCCAGCGGTTTCCATACCGGCAAATCACCCAGACGTGTTTCGGTTTTTCTGAAAATGGATGTTCTTCAAACGATAAATGCACTTCATTGTGATAATAATCTTTAAATCGAAACATTTCCAATCCCTCAATTTCTATGTGTCCATAAAAATCTTATCACAATGAATGAAATTGTATAAGACCTATTGTTGTTCTTCAATCTTTTTTAATATCCCCTGAGACTTGATATGATCCTTTGCCTCTTCGTCTCCGAGTTCATAAATCATTTCAAAAATCTTTATGTTGGTCTGGTCAATTGCATCGTTCTGCCTGTCATAATGATATTCAAGGTATGGCACATGCGCCCTGAAAAACCCCTGCCAGTCAGAAGAATACACTTGGTCAAAATATTCTCTGAGCGACGTAATTTCTTCTTCAGTCGCTTCTATTTTATAGTCCCACGGAGCTTGCGTGCTGAGTCTTGATATTTCTCCGTTTGCCACCGTTACATAATACGTTTGTTTTGTATCAGGCATTTGTTAAAGCCACCCCTTTACTTGTCCATTTTTTATTTTTTTCCCAACAGCGGACAATTTATTCGGGGCTACCTTTTAAGCAGCTGTTCAATAAACTCGAGAATCCGTATAAGAAACTGCGGTACAGGAAGCTTAACGTAATGGGCATTGCGAAGGATTCTGAGAGCTTCAAACACGATATAGAAACAGATCGTGCCGTCCCGGAGAAGATAGCTTGTGTTAAGAATGAGATCAATGAGGTTGGCGACAGCAACGACTGCTATGATGATGACTTTTGCTCCAAATCTGGAGGCTGCGTTTTTCAGAAGGTTCCCATTGCTGTTTATGACACCGGCCAGCAGAAAGGTAATCAGTTCCAAGGCCATCAGTGCAAGCAGGATCAGAAAAATTTCATGCAGTTCTCCAATAATAAAAGTCAAAACCGAAAAGTAGACAGAAGTCAGCATTAGCAGGCCCATTTCTGGACGAGACATTTTTTTGCCATCCTTTCATGGAAAATAAAATCCCTATATCTTATGCTTATTTCATCTACTTGTTCTAGCATATACCCTATCAGAAGAAAAATGGACTGCACGAAAAAAGACTGCCATCCGGCAGCCTTATTTTCCCAAGAATGATTTTAGCATCCAGTTATGCTTTTCAAGACTCTGATGAATTGCAAGGAGCATATCTCCTGTCGTTTCATCTCCTACCTCATCGGCAAGTTCCATGCCTTCTTTCAGCTCTTCCGCCACTTTTGTGAAATCATTGAACGTGGACTGTACCATCTGCTCTGCGGTCTCCTTGCCTTCTGCTTCGCTGATTGTCGACAGCTCCAGACATTCTCTGAGCGTTGCAACCGGCGCTCCCTCAAGTGCGAGCAGACGCTCTGCAAGTTCGTCAATGTGGACGTGTGCTTCATTGTAGAGCTCTTCAAACTTTTCATGAAGGGTGAAGAAGTTCTGGCCCTTTACATACCAGTGATAGTTATGTAATTTCTCATAAAGGACAGTCCAGTTTGCCACTTGTTTGTTAACGGTTTGAATTAGTTTTTCAGACATATGAATCTCCTCCTTAAATCTACTCTTACGTTACCCAGAATCACAAAAAATAAAACAAAATAGGCATGAAAATCTGATACAATGTGGACATACAGGGGGGACCAGCATGTATGTAATCTTTGCGATATGCATTCTCATTATTCTAATTGTTCTTCTTTTAAGTGTTCTCACAACTTCCAAGGCATATAAATATGAGCACACAATTGATCCTCTTCAAAAAGAGGACAAACCACAAGAAAAAGAGCATATGACTAACGGTAAAGACGCCTGATACATAAAGGCGTCTTTTTGTGTATTTAGAACTATACTTTCGACACATTTTTCAATCGTCATTTATTATCACTCTTTTGCAGGAGAGAAAAATCCATTCTTTCTATTTAGTTATTGTAAAATCCTTTCATTTTTCCCATCGAAAGATAGATAACCCTGATAAAACCTGTCGAAAACGATCGAACAATAAAGAAAAAGGATCTAATTTTTATATTATAATGAAAATTAAGAAAATGAAGGGGGATACATACATGACATTGAAAAAAGGATTTATGGCAGGCGTATTAAGTACTGCACTTTGTGCTTCTGCAGTATTTGGAGGGGCCGCTGCAACAGGATCTGCCCAGGCTCCGGAAAAAAGCTATCTGGTCGTTTTCAAAAATGAAAACACTCTTCCATCAGGCTATCAGGAGCTGATTGCAAAAGCTGGAGGGAAAGTAAGCGACAAGCTTGAAAAGGTTGGTGCAGTGGAGGTTTCTTCTGCTAACCCGGACTTTTTGACAGCCATTAAAAAATCCTCCAGCGTGCAGGATGCAGGTGTCCAAAAGAAGCTTTACCCAGAATCACCTGTTGTTGAAGCAGCCTTTACGCCTGAAGCAGATGCAAGTGCAGATTTATATAATTCTCTGCAATGGGATATTAAACAAGTAACCAACAATGGCGAATCATGGACACTTCCAGGCGGAACAGGAAAATCCGTCGATGGGAATGATATCGTCGTAGGGGTCATCGACACAGGCATTGATTACACTCACCCGGATTTAAAAGACAATTATGCGTACGGGAAATCGTTCGTTCCAGGCTATCCAGATGCGATGGACCAGAACAGCCACGGTACACATGTTGCAGGATCAATTGCAGCAAAAGGCCGCACAATGGGTGTAGGTCCTGACTTGAAAGTAGCGGCTTACCGCGTATTTGGTCCAACAGGCGGAGCTGAAACAGCGCATATCGCAGAAGCGCTTATGACGGCTGCAGATGACAATGTGGATGTTGTCAACATGTCGCTTGGAGGCTACGACTGGTTCCAAAACCCTGAATATGCAACTAAAGACACTGTAGCAGACGTTAGACTTTTCAACAGAGCGATTCAATACGCCATCAAGAAGGGTGTAACGGTTGTCGGATCTGCAGGAAACAATGCTCTTGACATCAGCAGCCCAGGAAAGCTTTCCGGCGATGATAACGGCGCTACACACAGAAGTCCGAGCAGCCAGAGCATGATTCGCGTTTCTGCAGGCGGTCAGCTTAAAAACCTTGCTTTTTACTCGAATTACGGCGTTGGAAAAATTGATGTGATCGCTCCCGGCGGTGATTTAGGACCGAATTATGATCCAGCTACGGGCGCAGGAAGAGACAATACGTACCTGTGCTTAGCTACAATTCCTGGCGGAGGATACGGATACAAAGGAGGCACATCCATGGCTGCTCCAAAAGCCGCAGCACTTGCAGGTGTCATTATCGCGCAGCATGGAAAGGACAAGCTATCTCCTTCCCAAGTCAAACACATCGTCCAATCTTCTTCTGAAGATTTGTTCAAAAATGGATATGACGGCGCGGCAGGACACGGTTTAATCAATGCCGTTAACGCTTTAAAATAAGCACCAAAAAGAGCTGGGCAGCTGCCCAGCTCTTTTTAATATTCTTCATAGACATAAGGCTCTTTCGGCTGCTCAATCTTCTTGATTGACTGAATCTCGACACTCGGCAGCGTCCAGTCTTTAAACTTCACACTCTTTATTTTCCCGCTTACTTTTACCCATTCATCCTGTTCATATGTCTTTCCGTCTTCAATGGATGCAAGCGTTCCATACACAGAAGCATCCGCTACACAGCAGGATAGGCCAAACCTCGCGACAACAAACTGGTCTTCTTCAAATCCCTCTTCTCTGTAGACAAATCCGAGCATTTCCACTTCTTTGCCTTCAAACTTCTGAGGGTTTTTATCTAATATATTGGTCATGGCGATATAGTTTTTTTCTGTCAGGACGATTTTGTCCATTTTCAGCATTTTGGCTTCCAGCTCTTCGTAATAACCTTCAGGCGGTGCCTGAATCTGGAATCCGTCCGGATGCTCAAGTGGTGCGTCAGGACTTGATTCAGGCGGCTGTGATTTTTCCGCTACGCGTTCTTCTAGCTGCTTCATATACTCATCCGGATCCTGCAAGTACAAATCAGCGAGGTCTTTATCCATCTGAGCGTCTTCTTCTGATCCGGCCTGCTGCTCCTGAGACTGGGCCAGACCGTTTTTAAAGCCGCGCTTTGCAGCAATTGAGCTGTCAAGAACGGTGTCAGGAAAAACAAACCCTGTTACAACCGGAAAAATAAAAAATGAATAGATAACAAGCGACTGAATCGGCGAACTTTTTCCTGAATGATCAAAACCGCAGTTGCAGTAAAGTTCCTCCGCTTTTTTACTGCCGCTGCGCCAGATCTGAACAACACCAAGCAGCAAAAATGTAATGACAGCAAAATAGATAAACGGAAGCATCCGGGGGGCAATGAAATTCCGGATGTCACCAGTGACGATGAGTTTAAAAAGAAGCATCGTAAAGCCCATCAGGATAATGCCGCGCAAATATAAGTGAAAACGGTAATCTCTTTCCTTTTCCATTGGTTTTCCTCCTTACAGGATTACCTGCTGGTAAACCAGCACGGATAGATAAACAGCTGCTGTTACAATGGCAATAAAGGCAAAAACAAATTTTGCTCTGAAGAAAGCGAACAGCATGATTGTATTTTTCAAATCGATCATTGGTCCATAAACCAGAAATGCAAGCAGGGAGCCTGCAGTAAATGTTCCGCCGAAAGAGGCAGCCACAAACGCATCTGCTTCCGAACAGAGCGAAAGAATGTAGGCAAATGCCATCATAATTGCTGGAGACAGGAATTCACTTGAACCAAGATCCGTCAGCAGGGAGCGGTCAAGGAACGTCTGGAAGACACTTGCGATGAACGCACCCAGAATGAGGTATTTCCCCATTTCAAAAAACTCATCGCTTGCATGGAACAGTGTTTCTTTCCATTTGCTGACCCCATTTACTGGTTCAGAAGATACAGTTCTTCCAACAAGCTCCTCTCTCGTCCATTTCAGCTGATCTCGGTTTTTAAAAATCAAATAGACCGCGAGTCCGACTAAGATGGCGACGATAAAAGCAAGTCCCATGCGTCCGTACACAATTTCTTTTGATGACTGAAAGGCATAGTATGTAGACGCGAAGACGACAGGATTTAGTATCGGAGCAGAAACCAGGAATACAATTCCGATATGAAGCGGCATGCCTTTTTTTATTAACCGTCTCACAATCGGAACGATGGCACACTCGCAGACAGGAAAAATAATGCCCAGCAGTGCTGCAGGAAACAGGGCAATGACAGCATTTTTAGGAAGGTATTTTTGAATCATCTCTTCCGATACAAATGACTGAATTAAAGCAGAAACGAAAACCCCAAGCAGGATAAAGGGAATGGCTTCAAGCACTATGCTCAGGAAAATCGTGTTTAAGTTTAAGAACGATTTAGGTGCATCAATCTGGAAGCTTCCGAAATCTATGAATATAAAAAGATAAATAAACAACCCTATTAATGCAAGAGCAAGAGACTCCTTCACAATAGAAAACGCCGGTTTTTTCATCTCTAATCTCCAATCCTATTATTTCTCCTAGCATTATAGCATACGGGGCCAGTCCATAAATTATGCAATTTCATGACAAATCCCCCCTATTGTAAAATTCGTTGGAATTAGGTAAACTGATTAAATCGTAACAATTACGTTTTAGGAGTGGAATTATGTACGAATGGATCATTATCGGAGGCGGAGTCCAGGGAATGACAATGGCTTCTTTTCTTCTGCAAAGCAAGAAAACGGAGGCGGAAAAATTGAAGGTGATTGATCCCCACTCCAAGCCTCTTGAAAACTGGAGAAACTGTACTGAAGCGATATCTATGCCATTTTTGCGGTCTCCTTCTGTTCACCATATTGAGATGAATCCCTTTGGACTTGAGCGCTTTTCCAAACAGCAGGGACATCACGGTTTCTACGGCAGGTTTAAAAGACCTTCGCTGGAATTATTTAAAACACACTGCGATCACATATACCGGGAATTGAATCTTGAAAACTGCTGGATTCAGGGCCGTACAAAAACACTTAATAAAACAGGTGAACATTGGAAGGTTACCCTTGCAGACGGGAAAACGCTGATTTCTGAAAATGTGGTCCTGGCCATTGGAATTGGAGAACAGCCCCATTGGCCTGAATGGGCTGAAGCAGCGAAGAAGAATTTTGACCATATCTATCATGTTTTCGATAAGAATCTGAATCTTGGTAATCTGCCCGGTCCTGTTGTAGTCATCGGCGGCGGCATGACGGCAGCCCACTTATCTAATAAGCTTGCAGGGCTTTACCCGGGAGAAGTGACGATGCTGAAGCGCCATCCATTCAGAGTTAAACTCTTCGATAGTGATCCCGGATGGCTCGGACCGAAAAAGCAGCGTACATTCAGAATGAACGCTGACTACACAAGCAGACGCAATCACATAAAGTCAGCAAGGCACCGCGGCTCCATTACCAGGGATCTGCAAATAAAGCTCCATCATTTAAAAAAACGCGGCATGCTGGAATGGAAGGACTTTGAAGTTGAACAGGCGGAAGCAGAGGGGAAGACTCTAACCCTCAACGGAAAAGACGGCAGTCTCATTCAGGCGGGATCAGTCATTCTGGCAACCGGATTTATGCCTTCATTACCCGGAAAAGAGTGGATAAACCCCTTAATAGAACGTGAGAAATTAACATGCGCCGACTGCGGATATCCAATTGTAAATGAGCATCTGCAGTGGGACCGGGGACTGTATGTAACAGGTGCCCTCGCAGAACTGCAGGTAGGTCCAATTGCACGTAACATATCAGGTGCCCGGCAGGCTGCAGAACTGATTTTATCCGGCCTTTAACCACTATTGAGCATTTTTCATTGCCGTAATCTTTCATTGTACAGTATACTCTCTAGTATTGAGGCACTCGAGAGGAGATCATCTATGAAAAGAGAATTACAGTTACCGCCCAAAAAAGAGAGACACAGACTATTTGGGTCAGTAGAACCCGGCTTGAAAACAAAACCTGTTGAAAAGGACAAAATGCCGGATCTGCAAAATTCAAAAAAAGACTTTTTATTTCATATAAATGCTGTCGGCATCAGCAATGTAAAATATCCCGTTGTGATCCAATCTTCGCTGTCACCTGAACAGCAAACAACAGTGGCTGCATTTAAAATGACGTCATCCATCTCATATGAAGCAAAAGGAACCAACATGAGCCGTTTCACAGAACAGCTTGAGAAATACCGCTTAAACGGCGGTTTCACCATGTCCATCAATGAACTCTATGACTTTACGAAAGAGCTTGCTGAACGATTGAAACAAAAGGATGCTGAAATTGACGTGACCTTCCCATGGTTTTACGAGCGTAAAGGACCAAGCTCGGAACTTGCCGGCTTAAACCATGCCACTGCCGGCATGAAAATCCGCTATGAAGAAGGCAAAGGCTTCACAGCCAGTGCAAAGCTTACATGTGCAGTGACAACACTCTGCCCGTGCTCGAAGGAAATCAGTGAGTACAGCGCCCATAATCAGCGCGGATTTATCACAATGGAAGTAGAATTTGCAGAAGGCTATAACGAAGAGCGTGACTGGAAAGAGGCGCTTCTCGCTGCAGCTGAAACAAACGCAAGTGCCATGATCCACCCGGTCCTTAAACGTCCGGATGAAAAAATGGTCACAGAAACAGCGTATGAAAATCCCCGCTTCGTGGAAGACATGGTCCGCCTCGTTGCAGCAGACCTTTACGAGTTTGACTTTGTTTCAGCATTCCGCGTCGAATGCCGGAACGAAGAATCCATTCATCTGCATGATGCCATTGCAGAATTGTCGTACCGGAAATAAATATGCAGCTTGAGATGCCTGATAATGGGCATCTCTTTTTTATGCACATAAAAAAGGCTGTTCATCCGCAGTCGAATGAACAGCCTTCTCTTCTATTTTTCTTTATTGATTGATTCAGAGATCAGATCTGTCAAAGCCTCCGCACCTGTTTTCCCGAGATGCACTCCGTCATCTCCAAAATATTCAGGATGATCAATGGATTCTGAATACCAGTCAATCAGTGTAACATTTTCGTTTTGCTCCGCTTTTTCCTCAAGTAAACGGTTGACACTGCTTTCCCATTCTTTCGGCACCCGGGTGTTCACCAGATAGACGTCGGCTTCTGAGAATGAATCGAGCAGTTCCTGCAGCTGGTTCTCCGGGAAGTATCCGTTGGTTCCGAGATGAATGACAACCGCTTTATTCTGCTCATTGTATTCATCATATTCAGGAGCAAGGCTGACCGCCTGGCGCATCTGCCTGCCAATCTCAGCATCTATCGTAATGCCAGGATACTCTTCTTGAAGATTTGAAGCTATATCAATCATAACAGAATCACCTATGGCGAGGACTTCCTTATCAGATGGGTCCTCTGCCTTCGGCTCCTCTTTTTCTGAAGAATCGTCATTCTGTGATTTCTCCTGCTTATCACTGATTTTGACCTGCTTAGGAGAAGAGTGCATTTCTTTTTTCTCCCCTTCAACAATCCCAAGTGCTCCAGCGGCAAAGAAAACAAATAGAACAGAAACGACAAGTGACGCGGCTTTCCTTGATAGAGAAAAGTCTGTCCAGGTCAGCTTGATAAATCCCCTGAAGCCCTCTCTTCTTACAGGTACTTCTATCAGCCGGTATGAAAGCTCTGCGATGACCAGGATCAGCAGAAGCTGCAGCCCGACTCTCCAGTAAACCGGATTTCCGATTTCATGGACGGGCGTGCCAAGCACAATGACAGGGTAATGCCACAGGTAAATGCCGTATGACCGCGTCCCGATCCAGCGCAGGGGTTTAAAAGAGAGAATCTTCCCCAAATAGCTGACAGGATGACTGACGGCTCCAATCAGAACGGCTGCGTTAAGACAGATTAAAAACATTCCGCCTCTGTACAAAAACGGCTGATATTCAGTGACAAAATGAAAGCAGGCAAGGAGAATTCCAAAAGCGGCGAAACTGATGACATTCAGAGACACCTTATGTCCAATTGGCACCCTGCCTGAAGACAAACGCTTCATTGGCCATACAAGAGCCAGGACACAGCCTGCAAGAAGCTCAAATGCCCTCGTATCGGTTCCATAATAGACGCGGCTCGGATCTGTTCCGTCCTGAAAGAGAACAGCCATCAGAACCGCTGAGCAAACAGCTAAACCCGCTATGGCAGCCGCCAGTTTCAGCCGCTTTTTAAAGACAAACAGACCGGCTGCAAGCAAGATTGGCCAAATGATATAAAACTGTTCTTCTATGGCAAGCGACCACAGGTTTTTAAAAGGTGACGGCGATCCAAATTGATCAAAGTAAGAAAGATCATTAAAAATGTACCACCAGTTGCTGACGTAGAACAGGGACGAAACGGCATCACCGCGAAGCGTGCCCATAAGCTCTCTGTCAAAAAACATCACCCATACAAACGTTGCCGTAATCATAACGAAAGCGGCAGGAAGCAGCCGTCTTAACCTTCCTGTCCAAAATGCAGCAAAGTTCAGCTGCAGCGTCTCTCCTTTTTCCGGGAGGATCATAGATGTAATTAAATAACCTGATAAAACAAAGAAAACATCAACCCCCAAAAATCCTCCCTTTGCAAAACCAAGATGAAAATGATAGGCAATGACCGTCATGACGGCAATTGCCCGAAGTCCATCCAGTGCAGGGATGTAGCGGCGGTTATCCGTTTGGCGAAACATGATTAACTCCTCCAATATTCTGCTGAAACCTCTAGTTGTTTCTTATTCTATGTATCTTTTATTTTCATTCAGATGCTCTCTGATTGTTCGCTTCTGTGAATCTGACTTCTATCCTCCCTTTTCCACTGCAAGAAGTTATTTCATATTTTAATTGTTCCATTTTAACAGAAGGAAATTTAAACAATCAATGATCTTTACGCAACGAATAACGTTTTTTAATCATACTGACACAAATCGGGTGAAAGGATCTATGAAATGACGTTTTTTTACAGGAAAACAGCACCTGTCCTTTAAGGATAAGTGCTGTTCACGCAATCAGCTTATAGTTTCCTGCAATCGTTTCGTATGACGCCCTAAAGATGCCCAGAGAGCCCAAAGGATGATTGCAATAGTAAAGAAAAAGAGAGGAAACTTATAAAAATCAAGCAGTGATGGACCATAATTCTCCATCTGCAGCTGTTTTTCAATCACAGATTCATAGGAAGTTTTATATTCATATTGGACAATCCATTTGTCATTCGCTTTGACTACCGTTCCGTAATCATAATCGCTCGGTTTAATTTCCGCCTTATCCTCGATTGTGCCCTCACTGCCTATTACCGCCGCTGCCCGCTCATAGTCAATTGGAAAATGATTGACCGGCTCTTGCAGCGCCTGCATGTTTTCCTGCAGCCAGTCCTCTAATCCTTTAACTGGAAAGACAGCAATGAGATTCAGTCTATTCTCATACTTATCGTAAACTCCCGTCAGTTTTTCCTCATCTGCCGGTGATAGTTCACTTGAATTTTGTATAACTTCATACACATCTTCCATCATTCTTTCTTTATCTTCTCCCACGAAATCCATCTGCTTTAATTCGTTATTAAACTCATTTTGTTCCATAATTGAAAATACGAGAAAGATACATCCAAGCACAAAAGCAAGTACAGCAATTGTTTTTAAATAGCGGAGAAATGTTTTCTGAACGTGAAAAAACTCCGATAATCCTTTCACAATGTGCTGCTTTCCTCCAAAATTTTCGATTGCTATACGGACAGCAGCATCTTCCGAATGTCCTTCTGCTTTCAGCTCTTGCACACTTTCCATTAAGTGCGACCGCATTTCCTGCATCAGATCTTCAATCTCCTGTCTGTTGCCTGAAACATCCTTATAAATTGAAGTAACATATTTTTCAATTTGCTTCATATGAATCCTGCCCTCCCAGAAATGAATCCATCATTTTTTTAACAAAATCCCACTCTTTTCGCTTATCTTCAAAACCATCAAGCCCCAATTGTGTCAGCTTATAATATTTGCGCCTTCCTCCCGGACCCTGTTCTTCGCCCCAGTAAGATGAAATCCACTTGTTTTTTTCCAGCCTCTTCAAGGATAAATAGAGGGTAGCTTCCTTTAATTCAAACTGATTATCGCTTTTTTCCCGCACCATTTTTGCCAGCTCATAGCCGTACATATCCCGGTTTTTAAGTAATGACAAAAGTATCGTATCAATATGGCCCTTTAAAACCTCTTTATTAATTTCCATTTATAAACACCTCTTACATATAATATAAAATTTATTACCTAATAATGCAAGGTATTATTATAAAAAAATACATTGCAATAAATGTTACTTTTTCAGCAAAAAAAAGCGTCTACCCTAATGGAGTAAACACCAGTTATATGTTTATTTTTTGCTCATACTCTCGTACGTTTTCCCTTTTACCTGCTTCAGCACGGCCACAATCAGAAAGCTGACGATCACAAGCAGCAGCCATGAACTGACCTTTCCTAAATGAACAAGGCTCCATGCTTCCGTTTGATTGGGATACTTCCAGGCCCCAAAATAGGTGGCAATATTCTCGGCAATCCAAATGAAAAAGCCGATCAGCACAAAGGATAGAGCAAGCGGCATGCGGTACCGGGATCCGTTCACCTCATAAGAAACCCAGGACTGCCAGAAAACTAGAATGACCAGTCCGGACAGCCACCACCTGACGTCAATCCAGAAGTGGTGAGTGAAAAAATTCAAATAGACGGCAGCTGCAAGCGGCACGACTGCCCAAAGCGAGGGCCATTTTATCAGCTCCACTTCAAGGCGCCTCCAAGCCTGGCATAAGTAGCTCGCTACACTTGCGTACATAAATCCGCTGTACAGCGGAACGCCAAAAACCTTGGAATACCCTTCCTCAGGGTATGACCAGGAGCCCATATGCACCTTGAAAAGTTCAAGGGCAAGCCCGATGATATGAAACAGGGTAATGACTTTCAGTTCATCCTTTGTTTCAAGCCCTGACCTCAGCATCAGCCACTGCATGAGAAGACAAATCAAAAGCAGCCAGTCGTATCTTGGAAGAAACGGAAGAGGGATAACCTGTGTCAATGCAAGGGAAGCAAAGATGACAACAGGAAACAAACAGGACAGAGCCTGCTGCCATCCAAAATGAAAGAGCTGTACGATTGCTCTTGAGATGAAGGCTCCAAGCGGATTTTCCCGCGGTTGAACTGCCTCCTGCTTACTCGCCATCTTCATCACTCCGGTATTCCAGGATATCTCCCGGCTGACAGTCGAGCGCCTTGCAGATCCCCTCCAAAGTGGAGAGCCTTACAGCTTTTGCCTTGCCGTTTTTTAAAATCGAAAGGTTTGCCATTGTAATGCCTACTCTTTCTGAAAGTTCAGTTACGCTCATTTTTCTTTTGGCCAGCATGACATCAATATTTATAATTATCGCCATATTATTCACCTCAGACCGTTAAATCATTTTCTGATTTGATATCAATCGCTTCTTTTAACAGCTTCTGCAGGACAGCAGCAAAGACCGCAACTACAAAGGATGTAAAGATCATGACCATTCCGATTAGAATGATGCCCGGTGCATCGTCCCTTTCCGCCATGAGGTAAAAGATCGGCAGACCAAACACATACAAGGCACTGAAACTAAAAGCGCAGTATTTGATTTTCTTTAAAGCTTCGACGGCATAATCCGAAAAAGCCTGGTTTCTATCGATTAAATTTAAAAGATGAAACGATTGATAAAGGGCAAAGTAAAACGGAATAGCCGTCGCATACAAGTCGATGAAAACGAGATATTTGAGAAAAGTCTGTTCAGGATACAATTCTGCTGCAAAATTTCCGATTTCAGGTATGACAAATATGCACAAAGCAATAACAGGAAGACCAATCAGGATGATCGCTGTCTTTAAAAAGAGCGTTGTTCCCCGTTTCATAAAAAGCACCTCGCATAGATATTTTCAATTAAACTGTACCATGCTATTTATTGTTTTACAATAAAATTTTATTCATTTAAGATGTTCATTTATTGAAAATAGATACTTATAGACATAAAAAAAGCATACCAGGGCAAATGGCATGCTTCAGTCACATCTTGGCAGAGTATGTTTTCCTTCTTTTGTCTTACCAGCTTGATTTTTTCACACCGGGAAGCTGGCCTTTGTGAGCAAGCTCACGGAATGCAATTCTTGAAAGCTTAAATTTACGAAGATACCCTCTAGGTCTGCCTGTTACCTCGCAGCGGTTTTTCAGGCGTGTAGGGGAAGAATCACGCGGCAGCCTGCGCAGTGCCTCAATGTCGCCGCTTTCCTTTAATTCTGCACGTAATTCCCTGTATTTTTCAACAAGCTCCTGACGCTTTTTTTCTTTTGCCACTTTTGATTTTTTGGCCATGAACGTTCATCCTTTCTTTTTCTTCGTAATGATTACGATTTAAAAATCATACTGTTTCCGCACATTTATGCTAGAAAGAGAAAATGCTTTTTGTTGTTTTCTGATCCATTGCCCATTCGCTCTGTACAGTCGATCCATTTATAAGTGTTCAGTTTTTGTTCTAGCTTTTTGTTGATTTCAGCTTCTGTTTCCTTCATCAGCCGGTAAATTTCTTCAGCACTTATATTGAACCTGCCGGCTGCTTCATGATAGGGCGACACTTTTACGAGCATGGTCAAAAATTGTTCTTTTGTTTCGCATTGAGACGCAAGTTCATCCTCTCTGCTCTCTATATATTGATAAACTGATCTTTTCGTCTCGGATAGACCTGCAATGATTCCCTTTGCAAGGACGTTCATTCCTTTTTCATTCAATCTCAGCACCCCGATTTCGATGAGAGTTAATACAAATCGTAATAAATACGATTTATAATCATTATACATTTTCTGTACCTAAATGAAAAGCCTGCAGCGGAAAATGTTTTCTCACTGCAGGCTTGAGGCATCATCTATTAACCTTACTTAAAGGAGCGTTTAAGAATACTCTTAGAATGTGTAAACGTATCAAAGCTCGCTTTGCCGTGGTAAGCGCCCATGCCGCTGTCTCCAACACCGCCGAACGGGAGGTAATGAGACGTCATGTGGCTGATGGTATCGTTGATTGCACCGCCGCCGAATGACAGGTTATGCAGCACTTCGTTTTGGATGTTCTCGTTCTCAGAGAAAAGGTACAAGGCAAGCGGCTTAGGACGTTCGGTGATGACATCGATGGCTTGCTGCAAGTCATCGTATTCTAGCACAGGCAGGATTGGCCCAAAGATCTCATCCTGCATCACAGGGTCATCCCATGAAACATTGTCAAGGATTGTCGGTTCAATGAATAAACGTGATTTGTCGGATTTTCCTCCTGCAACTGCGTTTCCGCTTTCCAGGAATGCATGCAGCCGGTCAAAGTGTCTTTCACTCACCACATGCGGGTACTCATCTCCCGCCACATTTTCACCGTATGTCTTTGTAATGGCTTCTTTCAGCTTGGCTATCAGCTGATTTTTCACTTCTCTCTTTACCAAGATATAATCGGGTGCCACGCACGTTTGGCCGGCATTCATGAATTTCCCCCCGGCAATTCGTGCAGCCGCCTGATCGAAATCAGCATCGTCGTGAACAATCGCCGGACTTTTCCCGCCCAGTTCAAGCGTAACAGGTGTCAAATGCTCAGCAGCAGCTTTTGCGACAATCTTCCCTACTGGTGTACTGCCGGTAAAGAAAATATAGTCAAATTTCTCTTTCAGCAGAGCTGTACTGGTTTCGACTTCCCCTTCAACAACACGCAAATATTCCTCCGGGAAGTTGTCATTAATCAGCTTTGCCAAAAGCCCTGATGTGCGTGGTGTGAGCTCAGAAGGTTTCAGCACCGCACAGTTCCCGGCTGCTATCGCGCCAGCAAGCGGATTAACGGCAAGCTGGAACGGGTAGTTCCAAGGGGCAATGATAAGGGCTGAACCATACGGCTCTGATAAGATAAAGCTTTCTGCCCCTTCATGTGTAGTCGGCGTATCTGTTTTCTTCGGTGCAGACCAAGAGATTAAATTCTCGGCCATAAAATCTATTTCACTCAAAACAAGGCTTATCTCTGCGCGCTTCGCTTCAACTTCAGGTTTATTCAAATCAGCTTTCAGGGCGTCAAGAATCTCCTGTTCATTGCTTATGATAAGCTCTTTCAGTTTAGTCAGCGTCTGGATCCGGAACTGAACATCCTTCGTTTTCCCGCTTCGGAAAAATGACTTTTGTTTTGCTGCAAGTTCTTGATAGTTTTCCATATCGCATTCTCCTTCATGGGTCTATTTTTTTAACCATTCTTTCTTTAATAGCTCTGCAAAACAGAGATATAAGCTGTATAGAAGTTAACGCAGACAACGATACTCCTCTTGGAGAATGGGGTCAATTACTTTGCTCAGGACCTGGTACCTATAAATCAATGCGAAAACAGCAAAAAAAAGAGACCAGTCTGCATTCGACTGATCTTTTTTTGGGTTTTTAAGGAAATACCACCGTTTTATTTTCATAAACGAGTACCTTATCATCCAGATGCCACCCGACGGCGCGTGACAGCACAAGCTTTTCAACGTCTCTTCCAACCCGTTTCAGATCCTTAATCTGATATCTGTGGCTTACCCGCTCAACATCCTGCTCAATGATTGGACCCTGGTCAAGCTCTTCTGTTACATAATGGGCGGTTGCCCCGATAATTTTCACGCCGCGGTCATAGGCTTGATTATAAGGTTTGCCTCCAACAAAGGCAGGCAGGAATGAATGATGAATGTTAATAATCCGGTTCTTAAAACGTTCAATCATAACAGGGGGAATAATCTGCATGTATCTCGCCAGAACAATGGTATCCACACCTGCTTCTTCCAAAAGTTCAAGATGTGTTTTTGCCGCCGCTTCTCTTGTTTCCTTCGTTGCCTGCACATGATGATACGGAATGCCGAACGGCTCAACAATTTCCCGCATTTCATTATGGTTGCTGACGATCATGGCTATTTCTGCAGAAAGTTCGCCGAGGCGGTACCGCTGCAGCAGATCCTGAAGACAATGATCTTCTTTTGAAACAAAGATGGCGATTTTCTTTTTATCACTCGCGCAGGACATCCGCCATTTCATTTGAAACGCCGCTGCCGTCTGCTCAAACCGGTTTCTGAGTTCATGAATCATATCTTCAATGCCATGAAGCTGAAATTCGATTCTCATAAAAAAAAGACCGCCGACCGGATCGGTAGAATGCTGATCTGAGTGAATAATGTTTGCTCCTTCATCAGCTAAAAAACGTGATACTGCTGCAACAATTCCCGGGCGGTCCTCACATGAAATCAATAATCTTCCTATCACACTGAATCCTCCTCGGCCCGCATGTATTCTCTGTACGGACATATGTATAATCAATGTGAACAGTATAACGAATCGACCGATTTTAAGCAACGCCTAGTAACCAGCATCCGCAAGCTGCTTCGTATATGGATGGCGTTTGTCCTCAAAGAGCTCTGCTGAAGAAAAGACATCAAGCAGATTTCCATCCTTCAGCACGCAGATTTGATCGCACATAAACCGGACGGCAGCGATGTCGTGTGATATGAACAAAAAGGACATGCCAAGCTCTTCCTTCAGCTCCTTGAGCAGGTTCAATATTTGCGCCTGGACAGATACATCAAGGCTTGATGTTGGCTCATCCAAAATGAGGAGTTTCGGTTCAATGCTGATTGCCCGGGCGATGGCCGCGCGCTGTCTCTGTCCACCGCTGAGCTGATGAGGGTAACAACCCAAGTGCCTGTCGCTTAAGCCAACTTTTTTTAAAAGGTGGAGCGCCATTTTTTTCCTGTCCGCTTTTTCGTCCAATAAATAAGCAGGAATAGCTTCCGGATAATTTTCAAGCGGCTCTGCGACCGTTTTCCAAATAGGCAGCTTGGGGTTTAGTGAAGCATGAGAATCCTGAAACACAACCCCAATGTGGCGCCTTATTTTCTTCAGAGCTTTTCCCTTTTGTTCCCTCAGCACAATTCCGTTTATCGTGATTTCTCCGCTATCAGCAGAATCAAGTCCGACTATCAGCTTTGCAAGCGTACTTTTGCCGCTCCCGCTTTCGCCAATCAGCCCGAGGCACTCCCCTTCCTTTACAGTGAGGGAAACGTCTGAAAGAATGTTATGATCTTTGTAAGACTTTGAGATTTGGCTGACTGTCAGCATCTGTCTTCTCTCCTCTCATGTCCGCATGGCAAGCGGACCAATGATGAACATTCTTTTCCTGAAATGCAGGAAATGTCCTGCACTCCGGTATTACGAGCGGGCAGCGAAGGGCAAACGGACAACCGGTTTCAGCCGAGAGACCCGGCTCGCCATCAATACTCGGCAATCTTCTGGGTACACTTCCCTCAAGTTTAGGCTGTGTGCTTAATAAAAGTTTCGTATAAGGGTGCGCGGGATCTGTAGCGATCATCTCTGTTGGGCCATGCTCAACAATTCTCCCGCCGTACATGATCATCATCTTGTCTGTCCGTTTCAGCAAATGATTTAGATTATGCGAGATAAGGAGCACGGCACAGTCTATTTCTCTTTGAAGATCAGCAAGCAGCTGAAGAATCGATTCACCAGTCAAAACATCAAGAGCCGTTGTCGGCTCGTCTGCAATGATCAGGGAAGGCTTCATCATCAGGGATGCTGCAAGCGCTGCTCTCTGCAGCTGTCCTCCGCTGAGCTGATGCGGATAGCTATTAAACGTCCTTTCTGCAGGAAGCCTCACCCGCTCCAGCCAGTAAAGAACCTCCTGTTCAGCGTTCGATTTCCTTACTTGACGGTGAGATTTAATCGCTTCGACAAGCTGCCTGCCAATTTTAAGGAAAGGCGTAAAACTTCCTTGATAGTTTTGGAAAATGTACGTTACATCTTTTCCTCTTATCTTCTGCATTTCTTTTTCTTTCATGGCTGTTAATTCATTTCCGGAAAAAAGGATGCTCCCTTTTGATATACGGGCAGACGGCGGCAGCAGACCCAGTATAGCTGCTGCTGTCATACTTTTCCCGCTGCCGCTTTCTCCTGCAAGTCCAATCATTTCTCCTGCCTTGATCTTGAGATTAAGATTTTTTACAAGGATTCTGCTCTCATGTTTATTCGCTAGTGTAATGGAAACGTTGCTTACGGTTAAGACTGTCTTATCATTCTTTGCATTCTTTGCATTCAATGCTCTTTTCACCTCCGGACCTACCTGCTTTTTACATCGAGCCGGTCTCTCAGGCCTTCCCCTATTAAGTTGCATGATAAAACAACCAGAAAGATGGCAAAACCGGGATAAATCATCAATTCCGGGTACGTTTGAAAATAAGGCCTGCCGTCATTCAGCATGGCTCCCCATTCAGGGTTAGGGGGCTGTGCACCGAGACCTATGTAAGATAGGGATGAGATAATCAAAATCACTTTCCCGATATCCAGTGCTGCGAGTATGAGAACCGGCGACAGAATGTGAGGCAGTATATGCCTTCTAAGAATCTTCAAGTCAGAGCATCCTCCAACCTTTGCGGCAAGAATGTACTCTTTTTCCTTTTCCGAAATCACAATGCCTCTTACTAAACGGGTGTAGGTGATCCATTTCACTGCGACAACAGCAATCATTAAATTTGTAAGACTTGGACCCATAAAACCTGCAATGGCAATCGCCAGAATAAATTCCGGCAAAGCAAGAAGCCCGTCTGCCGTTCTCATGAGAAAAGCATCAAACTTTCCCCCTGCATACCCCGACAGAAGACCGAGAGGAAGACCTATACAGAGAACACTTGCCACAACAAGCGCTGTGATGCCGAGAGTTGCTTTTGCCCCTACCATCAATCTTGTAAAAATGCACCTGCCAAGATTATCTGTTCCAAGAGGGTATTGCAGACTTGGAGAAGCAAACCGTTCCCCCATATTTGCCGTATAAGGATCATTTGAAACAAGAAGCGGGCCCGCAATTGAAAGAACGGCAATAAAGACAAGCAAAGCTGCTCCTGTTACAATCATTAATCTGCCTGAAAAAATGGTTCGCTTCAGATGGCGGACGTTCTTTTTCACCTGTGGAAAAGGATTCATTTCGATGCCTCCTTTCCTTTTCTGATTCGGGGATCAATGAGAAAATACGAAAGATCTGTCATCAGATTCATCGCTACAACAAAAACGCCTGTCAGTAATACATATCCCTGTATGACAGGGTAATCACGGGCAAAAATAGCGTCGACCGCCATACTTCCAAGCCCTGGCCAGGAAAATAAAATCTCAATAACGACCGCTCCCCCAAGAAGACTTCCCATACTCAGGCCAAGCACCGTCATGACAGGCAAAAGAGCAGCCCGGATAGCATGAATCCACAGAATGCGCCATTCTTTCACCCCTCTTGCTCTTGCTGCCCGGACGTAATCTTGGGAATAGCTTTCCATTAAACCCGAGCGCAATAATCTTGCATAAACAGCTGCCAGTGAAAACCCTAATGCAAATGAGGGCAAAATGGATTGAGACCACTCTCCAAATCCATTCGAAGGCAGCAGCTGAAGCTTAAAAGCGAAAACGTAAATAAGCATCAGTCCCAGCCAGAAGCTTGGAATTGATGCTCCAATCAGTGCAAGCACTCTGCTGAGGTGATCCGGCCATTTCCCCGGAAACCTCCCTGCTGCAATACCAAGCGGAAGAGCGATGGCAGCCATGACGAGCAATGCTCCCCCTGCAAGCTCCAACGTGATTGGCAAGCGCTTCATCAGTTCGTCCCAGACTGGATTACCGCTCATGTAGGATTTTCCAAGATCAAGCTGAAGCAGCCCAAACATCCACTTTCCGTACTGAACATATAGAGGCTGATCAAAGCCGAGCTCTTTTCTTAGCTCAGCCTGGTCAGCATCTGTTACCATCATTTCATCAGCGTTTAATATCAGCATTACCGGATCGCCAGAAGCAAGCTTCATCAGTCCGAATGTAAAAACAGACAAAATGAAGATGACGAGAACCAGCTGAATCACACGCTGTTTTATAAGAGGAAGCATGTTACTTCACATCCATTGTATGAGTTAGGATATAATACTCCTCAGCTGTAGGATTAAAGTTTTGAACCCGCTTGTTCACCCCTACAAGAATGTTTGGATAAACGGCATAGCTGTGTGCGAATTCTTTGTTGATGATTCCTGCTGCATCCCTTGTCAGCTGTGTTCTTTTATCTAAATCGTTGGTTGTATTCAGTTCTTTGATCAGTTCATTCAGTTCCGGGATTGAAATTTTGCCTACGTTTAAAGCACCTGTTTTCGTAAAGGCTGTATTCAGGAAGTAGCTCCCATCTCCCCGGGGAGACGTATTGTTGCTGTATGTAGCAAGATCCCAGTCTTTATTTTCAACAAGGTGTGTATCTGCATTTTCAACATTTTTAATTTCGATATCAATTCCTGCTTTTGCTGCATCTGACTGCAGAAGCTGTGCGATAAGCGGAAGTTCCGGACGTGCTTTATACGTAATGAGTTCAAGCTTGAGGGGCTGTCCGTCTTTTTCCATTTTCCCCTGGCCATTCTCTTTGTAGCCTGCTTCAGCAAGCAGTTCTTTGGCTTTATCAACATTCACTGCTTTCACTTCATCCTTTATACCAAATGGAAGGGTGCTGTTGAACGGGCCATTTGCAGGAATCCCGTGTCCAAGCATAATGTCTTCTGCTGCGCTCTTGCGGTCAAGGAGCAAGTCAAGGGCTTCTCTTACCTTAACATCTGACACTTTAGGGCTTTGCTGATTGTATAAAATAAAATGGGCTCTAAGGCCAGGTACAGATTCAACCTTCAGTTCTTTATCTTTTTCGATTGGCTCGATGCCTTCTGCCGGAATGTTGTAAACGACATCTGCTTCTTTAGATTGAAAAGCAAGTGATCTTACGTTGGCATCTTCATTAAATTTAATGACAGCTTCACTGACCTTAGGCTCTCCTGCCCAATAGCCGCTGAATTTTTCAACCTGTACTTCTTGATTTGAAATGAATGTTTTGACTTTAAACGGACCTGTACCAACTGGGGCATTGTTAAACTCTTCTTCGCCCATCTCTTTTTCAGCTTCTGTGTTTACAATCGATGTATACGGGTTAACAAGCTCGGAAGGAAGAGCAGGATATGGTTCTGTGGTTGTAATAGAAAGCGTTTGTCCGTCTGCTTCCATTGATTGTATTTTCAGCGAATCTCCAAGTGATTCGTTAACAGCAGCACTTCTCTCCAGAGAAGCCTTGACTGCCGCAGCATCAAGTTTTTTTCCGTCCTGAAATTTAACCTCATCACGGATTGTGAATGTCCAGTTCACATTATCTTCTGTCTCCCATTTTTCAGCGAGCCAGCCTTCGATCTTAGAATTTTCGTCAAGCTTTAGAAGCGTCTCTGTCACTCCTGCACGGATTGGGGTAAATCCAGTGTGAGGATCCATGTTCGGCGACTTAAAGCTGAAGATCATTGATACCTTCTTATCCTTTTCTTCTTTTTCAGGATCAGCTTGGCTATTTTCAGCAGAACATCCTGCAGCTGCAAGAATAAATAAGCCTATTAAAATAGCAATCAAGCTTTTTGAACCACTAAACGATTTCATCACATCTACCACCCTTGAGTATTTTAATTCGTAATAATTACGATTTACATTAGTAAATATTACTAGCTTCTTGAACAACGGTCAATGCACATTTTTTAAAACAGAAGACGCGCGCCCCTGCACCACAGCCGTTCTTCTTTTCATCATAGACAGCAGAACACATGAAGCAACAATCAAGATACCGCCTGAAATGGTGAGTGCATCAGGTATCTCTGACCAGAATAAAAAGCCCCACAATGCATTGAAGACAATTCCTATATACCTGGTCATTTCCACAACAACAATATTTTCATGGGTGAAAGCTTTCGTCAGGAAAATTTGGCCAAGAAGGGACACAACACCAATGCAAATCAAGTAAAAGCCTTCAATCAGTGACGGCACGACAAATTCGTTCCACATGAGCGGAATGGAAAGAAACGTTCCTGTTGCGAGAAAATAAAAAACAATTTCATAAGACGGATGTGTTTTGCTCAGATACCGAATAGATGTTGCTGCTCCTGCAGCAAACAGGGCACTTAATACTCCGACAAGAGCATACACCGAGAAAGACGAGAATTGGAACGGCTTAATCAAGAGTATTCCTCCAAGAAAAACAAGGGGAAGAACATAAAAGGTTGATTTTGAGACCTTTTCCTTTAAAAAAACCGCTGAGAGGAAAAAGACGAAAATAGTTGATAAGTGTGCAAGAATACTTGCATCAGCAAGCGGTATTTTTGAAATGGTAAAAAAGTAAGCATATAGATACAATGCACCGAGCATTCCTCTTAAAAAGAGCATGGGCACGCCCTTTTTTGAAAAGGCGGTTTTGCTTTGCCTCATCATCACAAAAATGATGACAGTGCCGATCAAGCTTCTGAAAAACATGATTTCTGAAGCAGGAATATTCAGGCTGACCGCTTTAACAAGGGCATTCATCACACTGAAAACGAGTGAGGATAAAACCGCAAGCAAGACCCCATTCTTCAGCATGTTTCTTCCCTCGCTTCAGGAATATAATTTTCAAACGAAGCGTGATGTGTTTGGCTGAACCGTGCCGCTTCCTCTTCAAACGCCCTTAGCAATGAATGAGCCACAGGCATAGAAATGCCTGCCTTAACAGCAAGTTCAGTCACCAGTTTCAGCTTATGGTAATCTTCAAGCGGAACTCTTGGAAGCACCCATTTTCCTGACCTCGCCCGCTTTACCTGGGCAAACGGCACCTTTGAAAAATCAAAGTACGTTCCATTCTCATCTGGAGCGGAAAAAGGGTCAATTAAAATAGACGTGTATCTGATGTACAGCAAATATTCCTGCTTCTCCGGACTAAACGTCGGGAACTGGCAGATATCATTTCTTGAGAGCGTGTATTTGTGTACTGGATAGTTATCATCATTTAAAAATTCCAAAAGGTTAATAGGCTTTGCTCCCAAACAGGAAGCAACTTCGGAAAGCTCTTTCCAAAGACCGTTCATAGCCTTTATCGCGTGCTGGCTAATTGGCCCTTCCGGATATAGCTTGTACATGGATTTAACAGACTTGTCTTCTCTCAAAATCTCTCTCAACGCAACAGGGTTCATGAATAATGGCGGATGAACATAGGTTGTTATGCTTCTTGCCTCGGCTTCAACTGCTGATGAAAGAATTTCCGCTTCAGGACCGATACTTCTTATAAAGTCAGCCAGGACATGAGCAAAGCTGCTGTTTTTGTATCGGGACCCCACATAGACTTTTTTCTTCACAGCTTTTGTGTAAGCTGTGAACGGGTCTTCTGCTGGAAGCTTTGTCGCTGCATAATATGCAGACAGGCTGATAACCTCTATATCTAATGCCAGCTGCTCGATGATTGTTGAAGCAGAGCCGATTCCCGGAGAAAGAAGAACCACTCGTTTTGCCCTTTTCAGATTCTTTAGGTTTAACTCTTTTAAAACTTCAATGTATGTATGGCTTGGCGTGCATAGGATAATCGTCTCCCACAAATCGTTCACTTCACTTAAAGATGGGTAAAAATAATGAATGGCGGTTTTTCCATTCAAATTTTGATCTAAGTGGGGAGCAAATAAGGAGGACACTTCAAATCCATTTCGTTCAAAGTATTCCTGAAGCTGTTCAGAATGTTCCCCGGCCCGGTTGGCTAAGCCCAATTTATTTGAGTACCCTCCTTTTCCAGCTTGGACCGCAGCGGCAAAGGCTGCCGGTCCAGCCCCCGCAATCAGCGTGTTCCCAAAAGAATTCGATTTAAAGGTCATGAATATTCGACTTCCTTTCCTGTCAATGCCTCCACTTTTTTTGTCAGAATCAGCGTATTGTAGAAACGTTTATCCTGGTAAACCGTTTCAGTTTTCCAAACAGACTCCGGCGAATCATAATAGGGATAGTTAAAAAGAGATTTCAGGCCATTTCCATACCGCAGAACAACTTTGGCTCCACACGGAAGAAGGGATGCAAGCTGCTCAATAATGGCCTTTTTCTCTTCCACAAGGGAAGCAATTACGACATGCGTGGCTCTTTTGATGGCAGGCAGTTTTGAAACCGGCTCGCTTGTAAACCGAACATTCTCTTTTAGACCAGACAGACAGGCGATATCCCTGCCCATTGCCACAGCTTCTTCATCAATATCCAGGCATGTCAGACGAGCTCCTGTTTCTTTGGCAATGGTTAGCGCAGAAAGAGGAAACGCACCTGACCCTATAAAGAAAACCTCTGATGTCCCTGAGATTCCGCACTTGACAGCATCCTCTTTTACAGCAGAGGAAAGAGCTGAAAAATAGCCTGACATATCGGCATTGCTCCTCGACGTGCAGACAGATTGATGTTTTTCCAGGGCAGCTACCGCAGCGGAAGATGTTTCTCTCAGAAGGCTGGCATATTTTCTGATCTCCTTATCACTTTCCCATAAACGCCATTGTTTTTCGTTTTTATCATCCATGACAAATGCAGAAAGTTCGTCCAGTTTTTCTGTCAGCATTTCACAGCACGGGCTGCTTTTTTTAATAAAGGCCGATAGCTCTGCTATTTCGTGCAAAAGCATTTTTATGGACACTAAAAACGTATACTTGTCTTCCAAACTACCTCTCCTCAAAACGTAATAATTACGATTTGAAGTGTATCATTCCCTTCTTTCCACCGTCAATCAGGTAAAAAGGCTCAAAAAAACAGCGCCCCGCATCGCAAGGCACTGTTCTCTGTTCTTATCCAAAAACTTTAGCAAGGTCTTCTTTATCCTGATCAAGCCAGAAACGCATGAGGCGCTTGGCTCCTTCTAAATCATGAAGTTTAGCCTGGCCGCACTGCTTTTCGTTGGCTGCAGGAATTTCAGTAATTTCGACGGCATCTTTTAATGTATCTTCTAAAAGATCGATAATTTCTTCAACCTTCGGCTCGCCGCTTACTACCAGGTAGTAGCCGGTCTGACAGCCCATTGGCGAGATGTCGATAATATCAAAGTGATCGTACTTTTCTGCATGCGTGCGGATATTGAATGCAAGCAAATGCTCAAGTGTGTGGATCACATCCGGCTTCATCGCCTGCTTATTCGGCTGGCAGAAGCGGATATCAAATTTATTAACAAGTCCGTCTGTTCCTACTTTATGAACGCCGCAATGTCTGACATACGGTGCAACCACTGCATTATGATCAAGGTCAAAGCTTTCAACTGATGGCATAGTACCACTCCTTTATTACGTCTCTTTTCATCATACAATTAATTCCGATAAAATTCATCACTTTTGTCTGAATAAGTGTTTCCAATTTTAACTTTTTCTCTCTTGCAGTATACTTAAGGCATACAGAGAGGTGATCAAAAATGAAACAGCTGTTTATCGCACTGATCCGCTTTTATCAGAAATTCCTGTCGCCGCTGAAACCCCCGTCCTGCCGTTTCTATCCGACCTGCTCCCATTACGGGCTAGAATCCGTCAAACGGTTTGGGGCTTTAAAAGGCGGTTATCTGACCGTAAAGAGAATCCTTAAGTGCCATCCTTTTCATCCCGGGGGCTTTGATCCGGTTCCGGAAAAAAAGGATCAGACTCCGTAGCCGTCCACTACTAAATCAAGCTTTCCTGTAGACGGATCTATCACAAGACCGTGTACAGGAACATCACCCGGAAGCAATGGGTGATTGCGGATAACGTCTACACTGTGTTTTACACTGTCTTCGACTTTATTAAACCCTTTCAGCCAATCATCAAGCTGAATTCCTGAATAACGGAGCGTATCAATTTTATCCTGGGTAATTCCCCGGTTTTTTGCTTTTTCAAGAAATGACTCCGGATTCAGGGCACTCATGCCGCAGTCATGGTGTCCGACAACGCATACTTCGTCTGCGCCAAGCTCCATAACAGCTACAAGAATACTTCTCATTATGCTTCCAAACGGATGGGCAACAATGGCACCGGCACTTTTGACAATTTTAACATCACCGTTCTTGACGTTCATTGCCTGCGGAAGAAGCTCGACAAGTCTTGTATCCATACAAGTTAAAATGACCATTTTTTTGTCAGGAAATTTTGTCGTCTGATATTTTTCGTAGTCTTTCTTCTCTACAAACTGGGAATTGTGTTCAATAATTTCTTCTAACAATCTCATCTGCTATTCTCCTTATAAAGTGGTATAGTTTGGCTGCATGTAATAGGCAGCTTTTTATTTACTATATCATAACACTTGTTTTTTAGGCGCGTTTTACTATATGATGTAAATCGTAATAATTACTATTTAAAAAAGCTGGAGGATTATGATGAGCAAACAAATTCCCGTTACGGTTTTAAGCGGATACCTTGGAGCCGGAAAAACGACCCTTTTAAAGCACATTCTTGAGAACAAAGAAAACAGGCGGATTGCCGTGATTGTCAATGATATGAGCGAAATCAACATTGACGGCAGCCTGATTAAAAATAGCGTCAGCCGTACAGAAGAAAAACTGGTGGAAATGCAAAACGGCTGCATATGCTGTACGCTGCGCGAGGATCTGATGATTGAAGTCGAACGTCTGGTGAAGGAAGGAAACATCGACTATATCGTTATCGAATCATCCGGCATCAGCGAACCGGTGCCTGTTGCCCAGACATTTACCTATATTGATGAAGAGGTAGGCATTGATCTTTCTGCCTTCTGCCGCTTAGATACAATGGTAACGGTTGTGGACGGGAACCGCTTCTGGGAGGATTTCTCTTCTGGTGAAAATCTTCTGGACCGGAAACAGGGAACAGATGAAAGCGATACAAGAGAAGTCATTGACCTGCTGATTGACCAGATCGAATTTGCTGACGTTCTACTCCTGAACAAAACTGATTTACTCGAAGAAGAGGATGTAAATGAACTATATGGTGTACTGAGAAAATTAAATCCGGATGCAAAGATTATTAAAACCGCCTTCAGCCATGTACCGCTGGCTGAAATTATGGACACAAACAGCTTTGATTTTGAAAAAGCAAGCCAGTCCGCCGGCTGGATCAAGGAACTCAATGAAGAGCATGTGCCGGAGACAGAGGAATACGGCATTTCTTCCTTTGTTTACAGAAGACGGAAGCCGTTTCATCCTGAGCGGTTTATGGCATGGCTTGAGAATTGGCCGCAGGATGTCGTAAGAGCGAAAGGCTTTTTCTGGCTTGCATCAAGAAATGATACATCCGGCCTTCTGTCCCAGGCAGGTACATCCATCATGATTCAGGGCGCAGGAGAATGGGTTGCCGCCTATACGGAGGAAGAGCGGATTCAAACCCTTCAGGAAGAGCCTGAGCTGCTTGAGCGCTGGGACGCGGAATTTGGAGACCGCATGACAGAACTTGTTTTCATCGGTATTGATCTTAATCGTTCTGATGTGGAAGCCTCACTTGACGAATGTCTTCTGATAGAAGAAGAAATGAAATCAGACTGGTCCTCCATGCGTGACCCGCTTCCTGCTTTTTCATAATTGTGAGAATGGTTTTTCTTTTTCCATCAGAGTATTTACGGTTCTCAAATCGTAAGTATTACGATATAATGTGATAGGAAATGATGAAACCAACGAAATATTTATATATAAGGAGCTTACAATGAGAAAAAAAAGGATTATCAATGGCACTGGCACTGCTGCTTGGAACAGCTCTTGCAGGCTGTGCAGACAGCGGAAATGAAACACCCGGAGACGATAAGGACAAGCTGAAGGTTTATACTACGATCTTCCCTGTTCAGGATTTTGCTGAAAAAATCGGAGGAGACGCTGTAGAGGTTGAAAGTGTCTATCCTGCGAATGCAGACGCCCATACATTTGAACCTTCTACAAAAGATATGGTTGCCATGGCTGAAGCGGATGCCTTTATCTACTCAGGCGTCGGACTTGAGGGATTTGCTGAAAAAGCAACTGAAACCCTGCAGTCAGAAGATGTGAAAATCATTAAAGCCGGTGAAGGAATTGAGCTTGCTGATTCCTCTCATAACGAAGAAGCGCATGATGATCATGCTCATGAGAAAGAACATGCTTCTGAAGAGGGACATGACGACCATGCTCATGAGGAAGAACATGCTTCTGAAGAGGGACATGACGACCATGCTAAAGAAGAGGAGCATGCAGCTGAAGAAGAACACGCTCATGACCATGGAGACAAAGATCCTCATATCTGGCTTGATCCAGCTCTTGCCATCCAAATGGCTGAGAACATCAAAAACGGCCTGACAGAGCTTCATCCGGAATCAAAAGAAGAATTCGAGAAGAATTTTAATTCACTTAAAGCAGACTTAGAAAAACTGGATACTGATTACAAAGAAACAATTGACGCTGCTGAAAAGAAAAAAATCTTGGTTTCTCATGCTGCGTACGGCTACTGGGAAAGTCGCTACGGCATTGAACAGATCAGCGTTTTAGGACTTTCTCCAACACAGGAGCCATCCCAAAAGCAGCTTCAGACCATCGTTGAAACAGCTAAAGAAAACAAGATCAATTATGTGATTTTTGAAAATAACGTCAACAGCAAAATCGCAGACATTGTGAAAAATGAAATTGGCGCAGAAAGCCTGACACTATCCAATCTTGAGTCCATTTCAGAAGAAGATGCTAAAAATAAAGAAGATTATTTCAGCATCATGAAGCGCAATCTTGAAACGTTAAAGACTGCTCTTCAATAAAAATCCCGGCCAGCTTGGCCGGGATTTTTATGTATGTCTTTTTACAAATAGTTTCTTTATTCTTTCTGCAGGAAGATTCTGCCCAATCAGGATCAAAACAGGCTTGTCGCTCTCAACCTTTTCTTTTGATATTACTGCTTTCCCTGCAGCATACTGCATCTCCCTCATTGTGCCTTCCACTATGAGATGCCCTTTTGCACGGATGAGGCCATCAATATCTCTCAGGATGGATTCAAGATCAGAAAGTTCCATGACCCGCGGATCCTCAATCTTAATTGTGCCAATCGTGTGATGATGGTGATGGTGCCCTCCTCCTTCACTGAGTGTAAGGGAAGAATGGCGCTGTTCAATCAGTTTTTCAAATGGTACGTTTCCATACGCTGCATCAAAGATCTCCACATCTTCCTGAACGGTTTTCCGAATTTTCTTCTTTACCTTTTCCAGTTCTTTATCCCCTGCCAGGTCTATTTTGTTCAGAATCAGAAAATCAGAAGAAATAATTTGTTCTTTCAGCAGAGAGCGGATTTCCTTCGAGCTTGAGAACATGCTCTGGTAGTCGAGGTAGTGGCTGGCATCGACAATTCCAATCATCGAACGAAGCTCATAGTCATCAAACAGTGCCGGAGAAAGAAGCACGTCTTTAATTTCAAGCGGATTCGCCACTCCTGTTCCTTCTATTAGAAGGACGTCAACAGATTGCTCCGCTTTAAACGCTTTGAGCGTCGTCACAAGGTCATCCTGAATGGTGCAGCAAATACAGCCATTTAAAAGCTCATGGACATGCTGATCTTTAAATAAATGCTTCTCTACGTTCTCATCGCCAAGTTCATTTAAAATAATGCCTACTTTTTGTCCTCTGTTTTTCAGCTCATCCGCCATCTTTACAAGAAGCGTTGTTTTGCCGCTTCCTAAAAAACCGCTTATGGTGTAAACGGGTATTTTTTTCATGTAAAAAACCTCCCTGCCACTAGATTATCATACAAAAAAGATGCCCTGGAACATGATGCTCCAGGGCTCCCTTTTTACATGTTGTATTTTTTCTTGAAGCGCTCTGCGCGTCCGTCGCGGTCTGCGAATTTCTGGCGCCCTGTGTAGAAAGGATGTGTATCAGAGCTGATTTCAATTTTGATCAGCGGATACGTATTGCCGTCTTCCCACTCTGTTGTTTCGTTTGATTTTTGAGTAGAACCGCTCAAAAATTTAAACCCGCTGTTTGTGTCCATATATACGACTTTATGATAATCCGGATGGATACCCTGTTTCATTTACAGCACTCCTTTAATCGTAATTATTACGTTTTATATGTTACCCTCTTTACGTCTTTTTGTCAACGGGTCTGCCTGCAAAGAAAGAAACATTGAAAGCATATTTTATGGAAAAATGCGGACAATAAGGAAAGATTGTTACAACCATGGGAAAGAAAGGCGGAAAACAGATGGATGATCTCGTACTTGCCAGATCCTTGTTCGGGACGACAATGGGCTTTCATATTATTTTTGCATCGCTTGGTGTAGGCCTCCCTTTAATGATTTTAATAGCAGAGCTGCTTTTTCAAAAAACGAAGGATCCTGATTATGCCGTGATGGCAAAACGCTGGACGAAAGGGCAGGCCGTGCTGCTAGGGGTTGCTATACCTACGGGAACAATCGCAGGTGTGCAGCTTGCCTTGCTGTGGCCGGGATTCATGGAAGTCATCGGGCGGGTTATGGCCCTTCCTTTTCAGATTGAAATTTATGCCTTTTTTGTGGAAGCGCTGTTTATGTCCATTTATGTGTATGCTGCTGACCGCATCTCCCCTAGAATGAGGATTGTCAGTGTATCGCTTGTTTTAATCGGAGCCGCAGCATCCGCGATTCTCATTACAAATGTCCATGCGTTTGAAGGGACTCCTGCGGGCTTCCGGATAGAAAACGGAGAGATTGTTGATGTTGATCCTTGGGCTGCGTTCTTTAACCCAAGCTTCATCGTAACGGCTGGACATGTCGTTGTTTCTGCATTTATGACGGGAGCATTTGTCATTGCTTCAATTGCTGCGTATAAAATGCTCAGAAACATGAAAAATGAAAGGCTTTATAAGTTTCACCGCAAAGCGCTCATGATGGGGCTGATTGTCGGTGGCATTTTCTCATTTTTGACCGCTTTGAACGGACACGAATCTGCTCAGATGCTGCATGAATATCAGCCTGAAAAGCTCGCTGCAGCCGAGGGGCTTTTTGAAACGCAGCGCTATGCTCCGCTTGCTGTCGGCGGATTTACAGACAGAGAAACACAGGAAGTGAAATGGGGAATTGAAATCCCGTGGGCACTCAGCTTTTTGGCAGATAACAGCTTTAAAACCGAGGTTATCGGCTTAAATGATTTTCCGGAAGAATATTGGCCTCCGCTGTTTGTCCATACCTTGTTTAATGCCATGGTAGGTATCGGCAGCCTGCTGATCCTCCTTTCCATGATCGGGTTTTTCTGGTACAAAATTCTGAAGCGGCCCCATTTTCCGAAATGGCTGCTTGTACTGTTTGTTCCATCAGGCATCCTGTCCATGCTTGCGATTGAGTTTGGCTGGATTTTCGCTTGTACAGGGAGACAGCCTTGGGTAATCTACCGCTTGCTGAAAACCGAAGATGTCGTGACAGCTTCAGGTCAGATTGGCACACTCTTTATATTGTTCACCCTTGTCTATGTCATTTTGGGACTCGCCGTGATTCTTGTCCTTGTCTATTACTTTAAACGCAATCCGGTTGAAAAAGAACTCGATAAGCCGGGAGATGGCGTCAGTGTTTATTAAAACGTTTACGAAGGAGGCGCTGCAAAGATGACAACAGATGCTCTGCTTGCCATTACGGTTGTCTGGGGATTTGTCTTTATCTATGCTGTTATGGCAACGATGGACTTTGGAGCAGGATTCTGGTCCATGGTTTACATCAATAAAGAACGGACGAATGCAACGAACATTGCCAATCGCTATTTATCGCCAACCTGGGAAGTAACGAATGTTTTTATCGTTGCGATAGTTGTCGCTCTGTTCAGTTTTTTCCCGGGGGCAACGTTCATCCTGGGCACTGTGCTTTTAATTCCGGGCAGCATTATTCTGCTGCTGCTCGCAATCCGAAGCGGCTTTCTCGTTTTTTCCCACTATTCAAAATCAGGATACGGCAAACTGCTGACGTATGTTTCCGGAATTTCAGGGTTTATTATACCGGCCATCCTCCTTCTCGTGCTCCCGATAACACACGGCGGCTTCATTGAGGTTATCGACGGTGCGCACCAACTTCAGCTGGATAAACTGTTCACAAGTCCTAATGCCTATGCATTCAGCGGGTTTGCCGTTACGAGCACGCTATTTCTTTCTTCACTCCTGCTGTCGGATTATTCAAATGTGGCGAATGAGCCTGAAGCTTATAAAGTTTACAGACGGGATGCCCTGATTGTCGGACCGCTTTCGCTTGTGATGGGCTTTCTGATCATGCTTACGCTAAGGAATGAAGCTAATTGGATCTACACAAACATGATGGAATATCTCCCATTTCTAATTGGCTCGGTAGCCATGTTTCTCATTGCCGGCGGAGCACTCTTTCTTCCTTCCCAAAAGGATAAAAGAAAGCTCGGGCGCCCAAGGCTCGCTGTAGTAGCTGTAGTCGCTCAGTATTTACTTGCAAGCTACGCATACGGACGTGCACATCTGCCTTACATGCTCTATCCGGATGTGACCATACAGGACGGCTTTACACACCCGAATACATTTCATGCCGTCTTTATCACGTACATCGTCGGATTTCTCATCCTTTTCCCTGGCTTCTTCTATTTCTGGAGGCTGTTCATGAAAGACAAACGCTATTTGGATCAAAAGGAAAGCTGAGGGTCAGTCCCGCTCCTTGTTAACGGATTAACGCAGAGCGGGACTGACCCCTTTTCACGTATGAAAGACAGGAAAGTAAGCAAAACTAACAGATGAACCTTAATTAAAAGGAGGGTATTTTTATGCCAAGAGAGGTAAAGTGCGAAGTAAATAACTGTGAGTACTGGGGCAATGGCAACCAGTGTACGGCTGATGCCATTTATGTTGTGAGCCATAGAGGCGACACGGCTTCACGCAGTGAAGAGACCGACTGTAAAACATTTAAACCTCATGATTTGTAAAATGTTCTAGTAAAAAGGACAGCTTGCGGCTGTCCTTTTCTTTATTATTGATAATGAGAATCATTTTTATTCACTAGTGGAAGCAAAATTTCTTTTTGCAAGCCATTTTGAAAGCATACCGTGTGTTGGCGATAACAGAAAGGCCAAAAAGAAGAGTGCACCTGCTGCTGTAGCCATCGCACCGGCTATGGAAACATTCAGCCATGTTGCCGACCAATAGCCGAGGACTGCGGACAAAACACCAATACCAGAGCTGATCACGAGCATATGCGACAGTTTATCTGTCAGCAGATAGGCGGCTGAAGCAGGAACAATCAGCATCGCAACCACTAATATCGCCCCGACACTGTCAAAGGAAGCAACCGTTGTAATCGAGAGCATCCCCATTTGCAGATAATGCATAACAAGGACAGGGATGCCGATGGCGGCTGCCATTTGAGGATCAAAAGACGTTATTTTGAACTCCTTATAGAACAGCGCGATCAGAATGAGATTAATCACAAGGACCGAACCAAGCATCCAGACCGCTTTTGGCCCAACATCCATTCCTGCAAGTGTAAGGGTATTCCACGGAATAAAGGTGATCTCCCCCATTAATGCATGATCCACATCAAGATGAATATTCCCTCCAAAAAGCGACAGCAGAATAACTCCGACTGCAAACAGGAATGTGAACACGACTCCAATTGCTGCATCGGACTGTACCCCTTTTGCATTCAGCACCTGAACTAAAAAAGCTGTCAGCAGGCCGACTACAGCTGCCCCTATAAACATGGAAACACCGTCAAGACTCTTGCTCACGAAATAGGCACCGACTATTCCGAGCAGAACAGAGTGGCTGATCGCATCAGCGAGCATCGCCATTCGCCTGAGAATCAGGAAACAGCCAATGATCGCACATGTAATGCCGACAAGTGATCCGGTCAAAAGAATCCATGCATCGTAGCTCATTGAACCTGCCACTCCTTTCTGTTTAAGCCATTTGCTGTTCCCGGCAGAAGTTTTGGCTCTCTGCTGTGATCTTTCAGAAGACTCATCAGCCTCTTCTTCATATCAAACGGCATTTTCTCCACATCAACATCATCCCTGCTTTTAAGCTGAAGCTGGGCAAG
Source organism: Metabacillus sp. cB07 (assembly GCF_016839225.1). NCBI lineage: Bacteria > Bacillati > Bacillota > Bacilli > Caryophanales > Bacillaceae > Metabacillus > Metabacillus sp. cB07. The sequence continues at coordinate 3,264,343 of NZ_CP069296.1, forward strand.
CTCCATTTCATGCATCAAATACATCTCATACAGCCTCTGATTCAAGGTCAGCTCGTAGGCATGCATTAAACCCGTTTCTGTCAATCTCCATTGATCGCTCCCGGCCTGCATGACAAGGTTCTTCTTTTCAAGTTCCTTGACCGATTTATTGATCAGACTTTGGGAAACCTTTCTCTTACTGAGAACATCTTGAAGGGAAAATGCCCCACTCACCCCGGCATTCTCCGTTATATCGTAAAAAGAGAGAAGAAGCTGTTCAACCGACGTTTTCCTTTTCAATTTCAACTGTTTCACCGCTTTTGACACAAGGCCTCTTTTCGGTGCAAATACAAGGGATATCAAAAACAGGGTCGTCGCTGCAACAATAATAAGCGGCCCTGTTGCCATTCCGTCAGTTGTCGTGCTGAGAAGAGTCCCTGCAACACCTGAGATCCCGCCTATAAGCCCTGCAATAAGCACCATATGTCCAAGCTTATCCGTCCAGTATCTTGCAGCAATCGCCGGAGTGATCAGCATGGCTGCCATTAAAATAACACCAACCGTCTGGAGGCCGATTACAACTGCACAGACAATCAGGACCATCAGCAGGCCATTCAGAAATGTTGTCGGCAGGCCAATTCCTTTTGCAAATTGAGGATCAAACGTCAGTAGTTTAAACTCTTTAAAGAAAATGGCGGTAAGAAGGAGCAGGGCAGCTGCAATCCATGTAATAATCTGAACATCCTGACCGACCATCGATGCCGCTTTTCCAAAAATAAAATCACTCAGTCCGCTCTGATTTCCGCCCCGGTTATGCTGAATATAAGTCAGCAGCACAATTCCAAACCCGAAGAAAACGGACAGAACAAGGCCAAGGGCTGAATCCTCTTTTATTCTGGAGTGCTTGATAATGATCCCGATAAGCCAAGCAGCAAGCATTCCCGAAACCGCAGCTCCCACAAGAAACCACAGCAATGATTTAGAACCGTAGAGAAGATAGGCCATACAAACTCCAGGCAGAGCGGCATGGGCCATCGCATCTCCAATCAGGCTCTGTTTTCTAAGAAGAGCGAAGCTGCCAAGGACTCCGCTTGCAAGACCTAGAAGCATTGTTCCGACAAGCACCCACTGCGTATTTTGATTTTGCAGCTGATAGATTAATTCCTCCATCATATTTCTTCACTCCTGTTTGGTTTCGTCTACTAGCACCTGTTGATCCTGCAAGAATGTGAGTCTGCCCCCGTAGGTTTTCTGAAGGTTCTCCATGTTAAAGACCTCACCCGTCGGACCAAAAGCGATTTTCCTAAGGTTCAAAAGCAATACCCAGTCAAAGTATTCTTCTACAGTCTGCAGATCATGGTGCACGACCAGCACCGTCTTTTTTCTTGCTTTCAGTTCGTTAAGCAGCGAGATAATGGCTTTTTCCGTTGCGGCATCCACACCGACAAATGGTTCATCCATAAAATATACGTCTGCATCCTGTGCAAGGGCTCTTGCAAGAAAAACACGCTGCTGCTGGCCGCCGGAAAGCTGGCTGATTTGCCTGTCGGCAAAATCCAGCATGCCCACTTTGTTCAGGCATTCTTTTGCAAAGGCAATATCCTTTTTGCCCGGCCTTTTCATCCAGCCCACATGTCCGTAGCGCCCCATCAGCACAACATCAAGGGCATTTGTCGGAAAGTCCCAGTCAACTGAACCTCTTTGAGGGACATAGCCGACCCGCTTACGCTGCTTTTTATATGAATCCCCGTAAATTTCAACTTCTCCTGAGGCTGAAGGGATCAGCCCGAGTACCGCCTTAATCAGCGTTGATTTTCCTGCCCCGTTCGGTCCGATAATTCCAATTAATTTCCCCTCCGGAACCTCAAAACCAACCTCTTGAAGGACAGGTTTCCGGTGATAGGCAACCGTCAAATTGTTAACTGCTACTGGTATCATGATCAGCACCTGCCTTATTTCAATGATGAAACGATTGTATCGATATTGTGTTTGAACATTCCAAGATACGTTCCTTCTTCAGACCCTTCTTCGCCCATGGCATCTGAATAAAGCTGTCCGCCGATCTTCACGTCATGACCGTTTTTCTTAGAACCTTCGACAACCGCTTTAATGGATTTTTCTGAGATGCTGCTCTCAACAAAAACAGCCTTAATCTCTTTCTCTGTCAGCACTTCCACCAAATTTTGAACATCCTTCAAACCATATTCAGAATCTGTGCTCAGTCCCTGAAGGCCCATTACTTCAAAGCCGTATGCCTTCCCAAAGTATGCGAATGCATCGTGGGCGGTAACTAGAACTCTGCTCTCTTCAGGAATGGATTGAACCTGCTCTTTTGCATATTGGTCCATTTCTGCAAGCTTTTCTTTATAGGCAGCTGCATTGGCAGCAAACTCCTCTTTGTTTTCAGGAGAAAGCTTGCTCAGCTCCTCTTCCACTTTATCAACGGTGTACATCCATAATGAAATATCAAACCAGACATGGGGATCATGTGCTTTTTTATTGGCCGGATCACTTATCAATTTTGTTTTGGGTATCGCCTCTGCTACAGGTACAGTCGGCTTTTCATTTGACATCTTTTCAAAAATCTCGCCCATCTTGCCTTCCAGGTGGAGACCATTGTAAAGAATAATATCAGCCTTATTCAGCTTCTGAATGTCTCCCTGTGACGCCTGATACAAATGGGGATCAATTCCCGGTCCCATCAAAGAAGTGACTTCTACATGGCTTCCTCCGACATTCGCTGCAACATCCGCAATCTGAGCAATTGCCGTCGTTACCTGAACCTTGTCATTTTCCCCTCCGCCTGTGCTCTTGCTGCAGGCAGACATGATTGCCGTAAACATAAAAACTGCGATCAGCATACTAAATCGTTTTTTCATATAAATCCTCCTTTTCATCAATCAACAAATGTTTCCCGTATGCAAATTTTAAGGTAAAAAAAGTCTTCCTTTCGCTGAAGCATCATATGAAAGAAAGATAGGTTGGGTGCCAATAAGTTAGCTTGTTTCATAATTTGTTGACAAGTATAAGTTTTTTGCCCTTATGCAAAATTTAAAGCATTTCCCTCTGTCTGTCAATCATAGATTCTCGACAAAAAAAACCAGCTATCCGAAGACAGCTGGCTTAAAAAGGGCAGAGAGGGTATTTGTTAGAATGATGCCGAATCACTCTACACTCTCTTTTTATCATATAACGCAAAACTGAGCAAAGCGGGAAAATCACGTTTTTGATTTGAAAAACTTCATTTTCCCCTAGTGTAAAATACCTTTTTACAGGGTGAATTCCTCTTTGGAGGTGCGGTACTTTTCTAATTTCGTCCTGTCGATTTCAAACCCGATTCCCGCTGCTGCCGGAACATCAATCAATCCTTTGTCCACTTTCACTTCAGGTGTAATGATATCCTCCTCCCAATACCGTGAAGATGCAGAGATATCACCTGGAATGGAAAAACCGGATAGAGAGGCGAGAGCAATGTTATGTGCCCGTGAAACGCCAGTCTCAAGCATGCCGCCTACCCAGACAGGTATGCCTTTTTCCGCACAGAGATCGTGAATCTTCTTTGACTCCGCAAGCCCTCCAACTCGGCCTGGTTTAATATTAATGATTCCGCAGCTTCCAAGCTGGATCGCATTTTTCGCATCATTGAAGGTGATGATGCTCTCATCCAGGCAGATGGGCGTTTTGATTTCAGCCTGCAGGACCGCATGCTCGATGATATCATCATGGCCAAGCGGCTGCTCAATCATCATCAGATTATAGGAATCAAGCTTTTTCAAATGTCCGAGATCACTGAGTGTATAAGCTGAATTGGCGTCTGCCATAAGAGGAATATCCGGAAAACGGGTTCTGATTTCTTCAAGCAGTTCAACATCCATCCCCGGTTCGATTTTTACTTTTATTCTTTTATATCCCTCATCGATATGCTGCTCTATCTTCTGAAGCATCATTGCTGCAGGCGCCATTCCCACAACAACTCCGGAATCAATCTGACTTCTGGTCCCGCCAAGTACGTCTGCAAGCGGCCTGCCAAGAAGCTTCGCATACAAATCCCATACAGCAGATTCAATTGATGCCTTTGCCATTTGGTTCCGCCTGATCCACTGAAGGGAACTTGCATAGGCCTCCGGATGCTGGAACGTTTGACCGAGAAGATCCGGAATCAGGAAAGATGTCAGCATATGATGGCATGTCTTGATGGTTTCTTCAATATACCAGGGGGATGAAAAGGCAACAACCTCTCCCCAGCCTGTGGATCCTGAGGAATCTTCCAGTTCAACCAGAATACTCTCCCGCCGGTGAACCGTTTCTCTGCTGTTTTTGAAGGGAGAGACGAGATTCATCTCCAGATGGTGAAGGGTCACTTTCCGGACGTCAATCATGCCTGCCTCCATCCGCAAGCATCCTCCGCATCAGCTTGCTCGAAGCGTTTCTCGGAAGGCTGTCTCTGAAATATATGCGGGAAGGTAGTTTATATTTTGCAAGCCTTTCCCTGCAATACGAGAGCAGTTCAGCTTCGCTCACATGCTCCTTTAAAACCACATATGCTACTGGCACCTGTCCCCACTTTGAATCATCTGCTCCCGCTGCTCCCGCTTCAAGTACAGACGGGTGCGACAGTAGCACCGCCTCTATTTCGGCCGGATATACATTTTCACCGCCTGAAACAATTAGATCTGAACGCCTGTCTAAAACAAATAAAAACCCATCTTCGTCAAGATAGCCGATATCCCCTGTAGGAAGAAAGCCGTCATGAAACGTGCTTTCCCGCTTCCAGTAGCCCTTTGTGACATTTGGCCCCTGGACGTAAATCTCTCCCTCAGCCATAGGAGGACACTCTGCTCCGCTGTTCATGATTTTAATCCGGCACGGAAACAAAGGCTTGCCGGCAGATCCAAGCTTTGAAAAGCTGTATTCCGGAGAAAGGGTGACAATTTGAGAGGAAGTCTCTGTCATTCCGTAAGTCTGATAGACCGGAATGGATTTTTCTTTACACTCTTTTAAAAGAGGCATGGGCGCCGGGCCTCCGCCAAGCAGCATGACCCGCAAACTGTCTGGAAACTTTGCATCACCAAGGTCTTCAAGCATCCGTGTCAGCATTGCCTGCACAACCGATGCAATGGTTACTCCTTCTTCCATGATCGCCTTATTTGCTTTTTCAGGCTGAAATGTTTCATGAAGCACAACGGTCATTCCATAAATAATTCCTCTCATTAAAATGGAAAGACCGCTGATATGAAAAAGAGGAACCGCACAAAGCCAGCGGTCATCATGATGAAGCCCAAGATTTAAAGAGGATCCGGAAGCGCTCCAGTAATGGTTCCCGAAGGTCTGCATCACGCCTTTCGGTTTCCCTGTCGTTCCGGATGTATACATAATGGTCGCCGTCTCATCCAGATGAAATGTTTTTTCAAACATTTCAGTTTCTGTAAGACTTTCAAGGTTCCTGCTGTCTATAGAAATCCAGCTTGGCTTCTCCCAATGATGTTCCAGGGCATGATGGTACAGGAGATACTCTGCTTCTGAATCACGCAGCTGATAGTCAAGCTCTGCTGCTGTCAAGCGTGTATTCAGCAATATGGCCTGTGCCCCAATATAGGCAAGAGCATGAATGGTGACGGCCATATCAAGACTGTTCTTCATAAGAACCGCACAGCGGCTCCCTTTTCCCATGCCTTCTCCTTGCATGGCGGCTGCTTTTCGGAGTGTTCGGATGTGCAGTTCATGGAAGGTTACCGTTTCTTCCTCCGCTGCAACCGCGATCCGTTCGGGCGTCAAAAAAGCCCTCTGCATCAGCCAGTTTGGCATCATTGTCATGTTTTCACCAACTTTCATATGCTAGTAGCTTCGGCAAATTTGCATAAAAGAAAACAGCTTGATGAACTCATCAAGCTGCTGCATGTCCTTAAGGAAATCTTGGGAACTGTTTGAAGTCAGGGTTGCGCTTTTCTTTGAAAGCGTCTCTTCCTTCTTTTGCTTCATCTGTCGTGTAATAAAGAAGCGTTGCGTCACCTGCAAATTGCTGGATGCCGGCAAGTCCGTCTGTATCCGCATTAAATGCAGCTTTTAAGAAGCGGATGGCAGTCGGACTCTTCTCAAGAATCTCTTCACACCACTGAACGGTTTCTTCTTCAAGTTTTTCAAGAGGCACTACTGTGTTGACAAGACCCATGTCCAGCGCTTCCTGTGCATTGTACTGGCGGCATAGGAACCAGATCTCTCTCGCTTTTTTATGTCCCACAATACGGGCAAGGTATCCTGAACCGTATCCTGCATCAAAGCTTCCAACCTTTGGTCCAGTCTGTCCGAATACAGCATTGTCAGCCGCAATTGTCAGATCACATACGATGTGAAGAACATGTCCGCCTCCGATTGCGTATCCTGCAACCATCGCGATAACCGGTTTCGGAATAACACGGATCAGGCGCTGAAGGTCAAGAACATTCAGCCTTGGAATCTGATCTTCTCCAACATATCCGCCATGTCCGCGGACTTTCTGGTCTCCTCCTGAACAGAATGCCTTTTCGCCTGTGCCTGTTAAAATGATGACTCCCACATTTGCATCGTCTCTTGCATAGGCAAAAGCGTCAATCAGCTCCATCACTGTCTTTGGACGGAATGCATTATGTACTTCCGGGCGGTTTATCGAGATTTTGGCAATCCCATTATACGTTTCATATAAAATATCTTCGTACTTGCGTTCAGCTACCCATTCTACTGTCATCGCGTACAGCCTCCTTTTGAATACGTTTACTTATTCATAAACTCATTTACTATTTTACCAAAGATTTGCGGTTGTTCCACATGAACTGCGTGACCTGCATCTTTCATTTTAATATATGTCGAAAGAGGGAGCAAACCTTTCATCTCTTCTGCAAGCCTGCAGAACTTCTCATCCCGCTCTCCGCAGATGAGAAGGACAGGGATATGAAGGGAAGAAAGGCTGGTCCAGACAGGAGTCTGTGAGCCCGTCCCCATCCCGAGAAGACTGTTTGACAGGCCGGCTGCATTGTTTTTAAGCCGCTTGCTGCGCTCTCTGTTCTGAATAGCCTCAGGCAGTTCTTTTTGGGAGGCAAACAGCGGAATCTCCTCCCAATGCTTAACGAAATGCGGAATTCCTTTTTCTGAAATCATTTCGGCAAGTTCCTTGTCACTTTGCTGTCTCTTTTTTCTTTCCTCTCTCGAGAGGAGCCCGGGTGTGCAGCTTTCAAGAATCAGTTTGCTGACTGTTTCAGGATAGCGCACAGCATAGGACAAGGCTGCCCTGCCTCCCATTGAATAGCCTGCAATCACAGGTTTATCCAGCTCTAGCTCCTTGAAAAGTGCATGAAGATCAAGCACCGTCTCTTCCATCGAATACCGGCGGTAATCTGCCGGAGAATCGGTCCTTCCGTGACCAATCAGGTCAATTAATATCACCTGGCAGGATTGAAACATTTCAAGAAACGGATGCCATGTTTCTGCCGATCCTGTAAAACCATGCAGAAGAACAAGGGGCCGGCCCTCTCCATACGTTTCGACCGAGTAGGAAATCCCTCTTATCTTCACCATCATTTCCGCATCATCTCTCTTATTTCCTGGGAAACACGATTCATCAAGTTTCGATGAATCGTGACACGGGAATGGCGGTTCGTACGGACTTCGATGATATTCAGCCCCTTGCGGCGAGCGGCGTTTTCAACGTCATCTCTAAATGCCTCCCAGGTCTCAGGCTGGGTATATGCCGCATCATAGAGCGAAGCAGCATGCTGAAAATGCAGACCGGTCGGGGTCCCGAAAAGCGTTTCAAAATGCTTTTCTTCTTTTGACTGGGGCAGGAAGGAAAAAATGCCTCCGCCGTCGTTGTTCAATAGGATCACCGTCATGTCAAACTTGTGCATTTTTGCAGCCAGCAGCCCATTCATGTCATGGTAAAAGGAAAGGTCTCCAATGACCAGGAAAAGCGGATCTTCTGCAGCCGCACTCATTCCAAGGGCTGTTGAGACGATTCCGTCTATCCCGTTTGCCCCCCGGTTGGCGTGTACAGAAATACGCTTATTTGAATTTAAAAAGTAGTTGTCAGCATCACGGATCGGCATGCTGTTTCCGACAAACATATGGCTTTTTTCAGGCATGGCCTTTTGCAGCTCGGAAAAGACTTTTCCTTCAAACATGGCATCCGGTCCGTCTTCCGGAGAGGAAAGGATCTTACGTGCTGTGCTGTTTGTCTCCTGCCAAGTCTTTAGCCATTGTTCATTTTCTGCAGGAGAAACCCTGCCCGACAGACTTTCACAGAACCAGCTTTCATCGCATTCAATCATTTCAGAAGCCATGAGAGTAGGTTCCCGGTACCCTCCCTGTCCATCGACCACCAGCTGCAGAATCTCAGGAGATCGTTTCAGAAACAGGAACAGCGGCTTTGAAACCGGCATCGCTCCAAAACGGATTATGACGTCCGGTTTCAGCTCATTTAGAAGTTCATCATCTTTCATAAAAGCATCGTATCCATCAATGACTGCAGATTTATCATGAGATCCTGTTCTTAAGTTAGAAAGGGGATCTGCAAGTATTGGATATTTTAAAGTTGCTGAAAGTTTAAGGACAGCGTCAGTAAAGAGCGGATCACGTATTTCCCCGCACACAATCAGTCCTTTTTCTTTTCCGGAAAGCAACTCGGCAATCCTCTCTATTTCAGGGTCATGAAGAACTGCCTGTCCCGGTTTAATGGTGACATGCTGTGTTCTGCCGCTTCCATTCTTCCAAATGTCCTCTAAGTCAAAATCAGGAATCAGCGGTTCTCTGAATGGAAGGTTCAGGTGCACAGGACCAGCTGGAGATGACAATGCTTTGCCTGCCGCCCTGGCAGCCATCATTCTGCTGTAGGCAAGCATTCCTTCCGTTTGTTCAGGAATTGCCATGTCTGCAAACCACTTCGCATACCGTCCGAAAAAATGAATCTGATCAATCGCCTGGGGAGCTCCAACATCCCGCAGTTCGTGAGGACGGTCAGCCGTCAAAATAAGCAGAGGCACTCTTGAATAGAATGCCTCCACGACAGCAGGGTAATAATTTGCAGCTGCAGTACCGGATGTGCACAGCAGCGCTACCGGTTTATTCAGCATTTTGGAAAGCCCCAGTGCAAAAAAGCCTGCGGACCTTTCATCGATCATAAGATGAATGTTGATATCAGGGTGTTCTGCCATCAGCATCGCCATCGGTGTTGACCTTGATCCTGGACTGATGACGGCTTCTGTAACACCCGCTTTTGCCAGCTCATCCGCAAAATTTGCTGCATAAAGGGTAAGTGATTTAGATTTGCTCATGCTGCATACCTCCCAGAGCAGAAAGCATCGGCTTCAGTTTAATGAGTGTTTCCTGATATTCCGACTGCGGATCCGATTCTGCTACAATTCCGCATCCTGCAAAAAGGGATGCCTGTTCCCCGTCAATCAGCCCTGACCGGATGGCCACTGCAAATTCCCCGTTGTTGTCTGAATCCAGCCATCCAACCGGACCTGCATACCATCCTCTGTCCATCGGCTCAATGTCTCTGATCATCTCAAGTGCACCTGCTTTTGGATACCCTCCGAGTGCAGGCGTTGGATGCAGCTTTTCAACTAAACTGAGCAGCGACCTGCCGCCGTGCATTGTGCCTTCTATCGGCGTATACAGATGCTGGATATTCTTTGTTTTTAAAAGCTGCGGACCGTCCGGCACCCTGATTTCACTGCAGCACTCTTCAAAAGAATCCTTGATCATTTTGACGACAATGTCATGCTCAATCAGGTTTTTTTCATCATTTAAGAGGGCAGTGCCAAGTTCTGTATCCTCGTGCTTTGTATCCCCTCTTTTGATCGACCCTGCAAGACATGTTGAAAGCAGTCTGCTGCCTTCTTTTTTAATAAGCCGCTCAGGTGTAGCCCCGATGAAAGACTTGCTGCCGATTTCAATCGAGAAAATAAAGCTTCCAGGCTGTTCTGTCTGAAGCTTATTTAAAGCTGCATAGACATTTATATCACGCTCATAAGAAACACTGACCTCCCGTGCAAGCACCACTTTATCAAGCTTGCCTCCTTTAATGGAAGCTGTAGCTTTTTCGACAGCGGACATCCATTCTTGTGTGTCTTCTTCTTCGAGCGAATAATTGCCGGCGGGTTCCATGCTCACCGGCTGCTGTGCTGTCAGTACTTTATTTGCAAGATCCGTAAAGTGCAGCGCGCAGTCCTCAAGCTCGTCATCCGGCCTGATTATCCGGTTGATGGTTAAATAGGATGCATTTTCCTTCACCGTAAGCATCACAGAAGGCAGAAAAAACTTAGATTCCGGAAAGTGGCTCCACTGCTCATTGCTCCGATTATGCGGATCAAACGAAAAGCCGCCAAAAAGCAGGGCGCCTGTACCTATGTGAAAACTTTCACTATCTTCATGGTGAACAATCTTTTTGAAGCGCTTCCATTCCGTTTCAATGCGCCCAAAACGGTCGCTTACAGCATCATTTTCCACTGTGCATTCGCTGCCCAGACCACAGATCGTAAACCGTGCACCCGGAGTGGCCCAGTAAAACCGGCTTCCTGAAAAATGCTGTTCGCCAGCCGCATAAAATTGGAGGGGATTCTTGATCTCATGCAATGTTTTAACCTGACTCAGGATCACCGGCTCTTCTAACTGTCCCGCTTCATCCAAAGCACCCTTCAATTTCTCTGTAAATGTATGTTCTAACGCCGTAATCATTGGAAATCCCTCCAAAACCGAAAAATCGCTTATATTAAGATACACCCCAGAGGAAAGAGGTGTCAATAGTACTTTCCCAAAGAAATGGTATAATAGAATGAACGACTATTATCCTTATTATATTACTACCCGCATCACTTTAAAATGAAAAGCTCTCAAGGAAGAATTTTCAGGTGCTGGAATAGACCCCGATGTTCAAACATCTGTAAAAGGATTGACACAATATTGTAAATTTCCTACACTTAATTCTGGGAAGCTGTCAGCTTTAGTCAGCTTCAACTAGGGGAGGAAGAAAAAGATGCACACACAATCTCACACAACTCAGAACATGCCTTCCATCAAACCGGATAAAAGCTGGAAAGTATGGTGGATGCTGCTCAGGCCGCATACCCTTTCAGCAGCCTTTATACCCGTTACGATCGGCACAGTTCTTGCCTTAAACGAAGGCAGTATACATGTAGCCCTGTTTCTTGCCATGCTCATTGCATCCATTCTGATTCAGGCTGCAACCAACATGTTTAATGAATACTTCGACTTTAAGCGCGGTCTCGACAATGAAAACTCTGTCGGAATCGGCGGAGCAATCGTCCGAAACGGCGTAAAGCCAAAAACAGTACTGAACCTTGCTTTCGGCTTCTTCGGAATCGCCATCTTGCTTGGCATCTACATTTGTATGGAGTCCACTTGGTGGATTGCTGTCATCGGCCTGATCTGCATGGCGACAGGATACTTCTATACAGGAGGCCCTGTTCCGATTGCATACACTCCTTTTGGAGAGCTTGTAGCGGGATTCTTTATGGGAATGGTCATCATTCTGCTCGCTTATTATATCCAGACAGGTACAATTTCTGCTATCAGTGTAATCATTTCCATACCAATTGCCTTTTTAGTCGGAAACATCATGCTGTCCAACAACATCCGTGACCTTGACGGCGACAAAGAAAATGGACGGAAGACACTGGCCATTCTAATTGGCCGCAAAAAAGCCATCATCTTCCTTGCTGCCACATTTGCCGCTTCTTACGCTGTCATTCTTGCCATGATTGCATTTGGCTATCTGTCAGCATGGGCATTGCTTGTTTTGATCAGCACGCCTAAAGCATACAGTGCGGTCAAAAAGTTTATCGGAAAATCACTTCCGCTTGAAATGATGCCTGCTATGAAAGCTACCGCTCAAACAAACATCCAGTTCGGCTTTTTGCTTGCGATCGGATTATTTATCAGCACGATCTAAAAGGTCCTCTTACGGGGCCTTTTTATTTTGGCTTTTTTCACATGCAGAACCAGGAAACTTTCATTTTCAAACATGAAAAAACGCCTTTTGACCATACTAAGAAAAGCGATTAACTTAAAAGCTGCTAGACAGGGAAAGGAATGTGATGGATATGCTGAGCAGTGAACAAATGGCTTCCTATCGCTCTGTTCTTGAAGAGATAAAAGCGGAGCTGGAACGGCATCTTAAAGAAAACAGCCACTACGGCCTTGAACAGAGCTTCGGGCATGATTCAACAGGAGAGCTTTCAAGCTATGATAATCATCCGGGAGATGAAGGTACGGAACTTTATGAACGCGAGAAGGATATTGCCCTTAACGAGCATGCAGAAGAGGAATTAAGTGATGTGAACCGGGCTCTTTCAGCCATCAAAAATGGCACTTACGGCAAATGCGAGGTTTGCGGCCGGGACATTCCCGAAGAACGGCTTGAAGTGCTCCCGACAGCCGTCACCTGCAAGGAGCACTCGCCTGAACAGGCTGTTTCCTATGAGCGCCCAATTGAAGAAGATGTCCTGGAGCCTGCCTTTGGTAAGTTTGAGTACGATGAGAGCGATTCTGAAGCTTATGATGCAGAAGATACGTATCAGGACGTCGAGCGGTACGGAAACTCCGAAACACCTTCAGACCTTGAATATCCCGTCGACTCATATAATGACGTTTACATGGAAAATGATGATCCGACAGGCTATGTCGAAGATTACGAAAACTTCGCTGCCACAGATATTGAAGGAAAGAATGTAATCGTATATCCGACCATTCAGCACAGGCAATATGAACACACACTTGATGAAGAAGGTCTGATGACGCCGTTCGGTGATTTGCCTGCATACGAAAAAGATCCTTATACAGAGTAAAACAGAGCGTTTTGTGCGCTTGTTTTTACCGCCGCAGAAAAAAACCCGCTAATAGCGGGTTTTTCAATTTCAATGTAAGACAGGAATCGGCTGGATGTCCCAAATGCCGTCTGCATATTCATGAATGGTGCGGTCACTGGAAAAATAACCGGAATGCGCAATGTTCAACAGGGCTTTTTCAAGCCACTTATCCTGATTTAGATAGGCTTTTTCAAGCTGATCCTGTGCATCCACATATGATGCGAAATCCCGAAGAACGAAATACTGATCGTTTTCATACAGCAAGGAGTCTTTTATCGCCTCAAATTCATCTTCCGTATCAGGGAAAAATCCATTTGTGAGCTGGTCTACCACCTGCCTGATCCTCAGATCATGGTGATAATATTCGCTTGAGCGATATCCGCCATTTTCATAATAGTTCAAGACTTCCTCAGCCTTTAATCCGAATGTGAAAATGTTTTCCTTCCCGACTTCTTCAAGAATCTCAATGTTTGCACCGTCCAGAGTTCCTATAGTCAGGGCGCCGTTCATCATGAACTTCATATTCCCTGTGCCCGATGCTTCCTTACTGGCTGTTGAGATTTGCTCACTGACGTCTGCAGCAGGGAAAATATGCTCCGCCAATGACACTCTGTAGTTTTCCATAAAAATGACTTTCATCATTTTTGAAACTTTCGGGTCATTGTTTACTTTGTCGGCAAGTGCATTAATCAGCTTAATGATTTTCTTGGCGTAATAATAGCCTGGTGATGCCTTTGCCCCAAAGATAAAGGTTCTCGGATGAATCGAGAAATTAGAATCCTCTTTCAGCCTGTTGTACAGGTACATAATGTGCAGCACGTTCAGCAGCTGACGTTTATAGGCATGAAGGCGCTTAACCTGAACGTCAAAAATGGAATTTTCATCTACCTTGATGCCAGTATTTTTTTCAATAATGTCCGCTAAAATTTTCTTTCGCTTTCGTTTTACAGCTGCAAACTGTTCTTTCAGCAGCGGATCGTAAATGTGCCGCTTCAGTTCAATCATCAGATGGGGCTTTTTAATCCAGTCTGTGCCGATCGTATCCGTTATCAGACTTGTCAGCTCCGGATTGGCTTTCAGCAGCCATCTGCGATGAGTGATGCCGTTCGTTTTATTGTTGAATTTTTGAGGATAGATTTGATGAAACAGCTTCATTTCCCTGTTTTTCAGGATATCAGAGTGGATTTTGGCTACTCCGTTGACGCTGTGGCTGCCAGCTATGGCTAAGTGAGCCATCTTGACGACACCGTGCGCAATAATCGCCATATTTTCAATCCGCTTCCAGTCTCCCGGGAAACGATTCCACAATTCTCTGCAAAATCTTTCATTTATTTCTTCAACAATCATATAAATTCGCGGCAGCAGCGGTTTAAAGATATGCAACGGCCATTTTTCAAGTGCTTCAGACAGTGTCGTATGATTTGTATAGGAGATCGTGCCAACGGTGATGTTCCAGGCTTCTTCCCATTCCATGTGCTCTTCATCAAGAAGGATGCGCATCAGTTCAGGAATGGCCAGAACCGGATGTGTATCATTGACATGAATGGCTACATGCTTGTGAAATTCATGCAGTGTGTCATTCTTTTTCAGGTAGGATCTAATGATGGACTGAAGGCTTGCAGAGACCAGAAAATACTGCTGTTTCAGACGAAGAATTTTCCCTTCATCATGTGTATCGTCCGGATACAGAAATTCAGAAACAGCTTCTGTCTCTCGTTTATACGCAAGCACGTCGCGGTTTGGCGGGTTTGGAGACGGTTCAGCGTTCCACAGTCTCAGAGTATTGACCGTGCTTGTTTCATAGCCGATGACGGGCATATCATAAGGCACAGCCATTATGTTTTCTGCATGAACGTGACGGAATTCAAGCTTCCCATCCTCCATGACATGTTCGATTTTTCCCCAGAAAGGAATTTCAATGGCCTGATCCGGCTTTCGCACTTCCCAGACGTTGCCGTGTCTAAGCCACTGCTCAGGCAGCTCCACCTGATAGCCATCGACGATTTTCTGGTCAAATAGGCCGTGTTTATAGCGTATTCCAAGGCCATGGCCCGGAAGGTTGAGAGATGCCAGCGAATCAAGGAAACAGGCAGCAAGGCGGCCTAAACCGCCATTGCCGAGGCCTGCATCTGCTTCGCTTTCCTCGATCTCCTCAAGATCAATGCCAAGCTCAGCAAACCCTTCAAGCACAACTTCCCGGATCCCCAGGTTTAACAGATTTTGTCCAAGCAGCCTGCCAAGCAGAAACTCGATTGACAGGTAATAGACCTGTTTGTTATTGCTTGCGCGGTTCCATTCATTTGTCTGGATCCAATGGCTGCTGATATGTTCTCTTACCATGTTTCCAAGCGTTTGGTACTGGTCGCGTTTTGTCGACTCAGCAAACGTTTTTCCGTACATCATTTCCAGACGCTTCAGAAAACTGTTCTTAAACTCGTTTTTGTCAGAGAACATGACTCCCACTCCTAGTCATTAAATCAGCGTAAAGCTGGTTGTATTTAAACGCAGACTGCGCCCAACTGTAATCTTCCTTCATAGCTGTTTTGACAAGGCTGTTCCAAATGGTTTTGTTTTTATAAACAGAAAATGCACGGTCGACTGTGTGCTTCATATCATGCGCATTGAAATTTGTGAAGGTGAACCCGTTCCCTTCACCTGTATCATCCCGGTAGGATGTGACAGTGTCATTCAGTCCGCCTGTTTCCCTTACAATCGGAATGGATCCATAGCGGAGGGCAATCAGCTGTCCAAGTCCGCACGGTTCAAACTGCGACGGCATCAGAAAGAAGTCCGACCCCGCATAAATGCGGTGTGCAAGAGGCTCATCAAAGCCGATATATGCTTTGCATTTATCCGGAAAGAGCCATTCCATGTGACGGAAGAAATCCTCGAATTTCTTTTCTCCGGTTCCAAGGATAATCATCTGCATATCAGACTGCAGCATCTCATGCAGCACGCGCTCAACGAGATCAAGTCCTTTTTGCTGAGTAAGCCGCGTAACCATTGTCATGAGTGGCGTATCCTCTTTTTCAGGCAGGCCAAACATCTTTTGAAGCTCTTTTTTGTTTTTCGCTTTATTCTGAGCTCTGTGCTCGTCATAAGGGAATGCTATGTACGGATCATCCCCGGGGTTGTAGATCGTGTCATCGATGCCGTTC
Source organism: Metabacillus sp. cB07 (assembly GCF_016839225.1). NCBI lineage: Bacteria > Bacillati > Bacillota > Bacilli > Caryophanales > Bacillaceae > Metabacillus > Metabacillus sp. cB07. The sequence goes on from NZ_CP069296.1 coordinate 3,280,337, forward strand.
AGAATCCCGACAAGAGACGCTTCCTTAACCCGCAGCAGACCGTCAAGACGCTCTCCGAAATATGGGGTCTGAATTTCATTTTTATATGTCGGGCTTACCGTCGTGATCAAATCAGATGCTACAAGAGCAGCTTTCATGAAGTTGACCATGCCGTGGAACTCAAGCTGATCATTGTTAAAATAACGGTCATCAAGGCCCAGCAGGTCGTACAGAATTTCTCTCGGGAAAATCCCCTGAAACTGCAGATTATGAATCGTGAAGACTGCTTTCATATTTTCATAAAAAGACTGCGAGGCATATTCCTCTTTCAGAAGGAATGGAACCATACCTGTATGCCAGTCATGACAGTGGATCACATCAGGCTGGAAGTCAACCGCCTTAATGGAATCAAGAACGGCTCTGCAGAAAAAAGAGAACCGTTCCCCGTCATCATAATGGCCATATAAAGAATCACGCTTAAAATAATATTCATGATCGATGAAATAATACGTGACACCCTCAAATTCAAGCTGCTCGATACCGCAATATTGCCGTCTCCATCCGACAGGAACGACAATCTCCTTCACTTTCTTCATTTTGGAGCGGAAGCGCTCTGGGATTTGCCCGTATTTAGGCAGGACTACTCTTATGTCAGTCCCGAGGCGCTTAAGCTCCTTCGGCAGTGCTCCCGCAACGTCGGCCAGGCCTCCGGACTTTACGAAGGGAACACATTCCGATACGACAAATAATACTTTCACGATTTCATCAGCGCTCCTTGTACCGTTCCTTTTCTGAGGACAACCGGAAGATCAGATGTTCCTTTCAGTTCAATGCCGCTTCCAACTTTGACATCTTTATCAAGCACGACATTTTCAAGAACACAGTCTTCACCGATCTGTGATTTCTGCATGATGATGCCGTTTTTCACAACGGTTCCTTTTCCAATATGAACGGCTCTGAAAATAATGCTGTTTTCAACATGCCCTTCTATGACGCTGCCGTTTGCAATCATGGAATTTTTCACAATAGCGTTCTGGCCATGGCGTGCAGGCGGCTCATCCTTTACCTTCGTCAAGATAGGACGATTTGTCAGGAACAGCTGCTGCCAGACTTCCGGCTTCAGCATTTCAAGGCTGTGGCGGTAATAGCTTTCAGTCGAATCAATAATGGCGACATATCCGTCAAATTCATAATCACAGATCATGAGCTTGTGGGTATTATCCATGATTACCTGGGCTATCGTTTTATATCCTGTCTGGTTATTGTCATGAATCAGATTCAGCAATAGTTTTGTTGACATGACATACATCTGCAGGGACTCGCCGTCTTTGCGGATTTCTGTTATGTCGCAGCCCATTTTCACGTGCTTGGCAAGAACATCTTTAAAATCGATATTGCAGACGGTATAGCTGTTTGCAATAACCGCATATTCCTGCTTGCTTCTGAGGAAATAATCAATATGATCTGACAGCTGGCGGATCGATCCAAACTCGCTGTATTGATCATTTAAATGCGGTGACGGGAAAAAGAACAGTCCGTCACGCTTTCTGTTTAAGTCCCATTGCTTTCCTGAACCAAGATGGTCCATTAGAGAACGGTACTGGTATTTCGGGAAGATTGCTACACTGTCAATATCCGAGTTCACCATATTCGATAAGATAAAATCTATTAATCTGTAGCGTCCTGCAAACGGGACCGCCGCCATTGAACGATTTACCGTTAAGTCTTCGATGGCATTTGTATACGTTGTTGCATCAATAATTCCCAGCATCCTTTGATTCATAGCTGTTCCACCTCTCGCATTCGTTTTTTTTCATCGGAAATAAATAGGATTTCACTGCTGACACGCACATCGTACTTAGCGGTTACGCTCCTGCCGTTTGCTCGACTAATTCTTCCGTTACTAAAATTACTTCATCAATATCTTTATCCGAACGAATGACCATGCCATCCGGCACAACAAGCCCCGACGGAACAATCGCATTCTCAATATAAACATTATTGCCAATGACAGCATCCGGCATGACGACCGTATTTTTCAGGAAAGAGTGCTGCCCTACTGTTACACCCTGGAAAAGGACCGATTTATGAATGGTGCCGTATACGACACAGCCTTCATTCACTAACGATTCCGTCACTTCTGCGCCTTCTGACAGATACTGCGGCGGCTGATTCGGGTTTACAGAATAAATTCTCCAGTTATTGTCGAAAAGATCAAGCTCAGGATCGGCTTTTAAAAGGTCCATGTTTGCTTCCCACAGACTTTTCACTGTGCCGACATCCTTCCAGTAGCCTTTGAATGGATACGCAACAAGCTTTTTCTTTTCATCAAGAAGCAGCGGCAGAACATCTTTTCCAAAGTCGTGGCTTGAATATGGATTGCGCTCATCCATCTCCAAAAACTCCTTAAGAATGGACCATTTGAATATATAGATTCCCATGGAAGCAAGATTGTTTTTAGGATTTTGAGGTTTTTCATCAAACTCTATAACTTCAAGATTAGCGTCAGTATTTAAGATTCCGAACCGGCTCGCTTCATCCCATGGAACTTCTTTTACCGAAATAGAAACGTCGGCGTCCTTTTCGATATGATAGTCAAGCATTTCGGAATAATCCATTTTGTAAATATGATCGCCTGACAAAATGAGCACGTATTCAGGATCATACTGTCTTAAATAATTCAAATTCTGATAGATGGCACTTGCTGTTCCTTTGTACCATTTCACCTCTGAAGATTCAGCGTATGGAGGAAGAACCGTTACTCCCCCGTTTTTCCGGTCAAGATCCCATGCACTTCCAATTCCGATGTAGGAATTCAGGACAAGCGGCTGATACTGCGTCAGCACACCAACTGTATCAATGCCGGAGTTGCAGCAGTTGCTCAGTGTAAAATCAATGATTCTGTATTTTCCTCCAAAAGGAACAGCCGGTTTCGCCAGATTCTGTGTCAGTGAACTTAATCTGCTACCCTTTCCTCCTGCCAATAACATTGCGACGCACTTTTTTTTCACCATGGTTGATTGTCTCCTCTCGTTTTTTAACTGCGCGTAATATGGATATTCCATATGGCGGAATGGTCATTGATATATGGTAAGGCTGATTATGCATCTTGCCTTCCTGCGCTTTCAGTTCTTTCTTGTTGATCTGGCCCGACCCTCCAAATACTGCATCATCGCTGTTCAGCGTTTCAACATATCTGGTATCAATCGGCACTCCGACTTTATAGTCATGGTACGTTTCAGGAGTGAAGTTACAAACGACAACAAGCTGTTCGTTCGGCTTAATCCCTTTACGGATAAAAGAAAAAATACTCTGGTCTGAATTATTGACGTCAATCCATTCAAAGCCTTCCTGCGAATGGTCAAGCTCATAAAGCGGACGCTGGCGTTTATACAGGGCAAGCAGTTCTTTAACATAAACTCTTGATTTTTGATGCATGTCAAAGTCATCAAGCACCCAGTCAAGCTGCTCAAGGTCTTTCCACTCATCAAACTGGGCAAATTCTCCGCCCATAAACAGCAGCTTTTTGCCTGGATGTGCAAGCATATAACCAAGCAAAAGTCTGTACTGTGCAAATTTCTGCCAGTAGTCACCCGGCATTTTATTCAGCAGCGAACGTTTTCCATGGACCACTTCATCATGTGAAAGCGGAAGGATAAAATTCTCTGTGAAAGCGTAGATCAGGGAAAAAGAAACTTTGTGATGAAGATCTTTCCGCTGTTCTGGAGGGGCTTCCATGTATTTGAGGATATCGTTCATCCAGCCCATATTCCATTTATAATTAAATCCCAGTCCTCCATCAGAGACAGGAGATGTTACAAGAGGAAAATCCGTAGAATCTTCCGCAATCATCAGTACGGAAGGATCGTACTCAAACACTTTCTCATTCAGTTTTCTTAAAAACTGAACTGCGAACGCATTCTCGTGAGGTTCATCCGTATTCTGCCAGTAAATCATATTGGCAACAGCATCAACCCTGAAACCGTCGATATGGAACATTTCAAGCCAGAAGAGAGCATTTGAAATCAGGAAACTCTGCACTTCCGGTTTTCCAAGATCAAAGTTCGCCGTACCCCAGACGATGTTCTCCCTGTCTTCAAATTTCTCATATTCAAAAACCGGTTCCCCGTCAAAGAAATAAAGTCCGTGTGCATCTTTGCAGAAATGGCCTGGTACCCAGTCCATAATGACTCCCAGGTTATTCTGATGGCAAAGATCTATGAATGTCATCAAGTCGTGCGGGGTGCCGTAACGGCTTGTAGCCGAATAATAGCCCGTGCCCTGATATCCCCATGAACGGTCATATGGGTGCTCAATAATCGGCAAAAGCTCGATATGTGTAAACCCATGCTCAAGAACATACGGAATCAAGACATCCGCAAGCTCTAAATATGTATAAAGGCTGCCGTCTTCTTTCTTTTTCCAAGAGCAGATATTCAGTTCATAAATGTACATAGGGCGCTGATAAATTTCCTTTTGGCGTTTTTTTCTCTGCCAGTTTTTATCATTCCATTTATACCCTCCAAGATTGTAAACAACAGAAGCTGTATTTGGCTTCAGCTCAGAATAAAAGGCAAATGGATCAGCCTTCAGAATTTTTTCATGCTTTTGAGTGATAATCTCATATTTATAGAGATCACCCTCTTCGATGCCATCAATAAAAGCAGACCAGATTCCCTGTTCATTCAGCTTCTCAAGCTTGTGTCCAGTGCCGTCCCAGTGATTAAAATCACCTGCAACCCGCACCTCAAGCGCATGAGGAGCCCAAACTGTGAATACTGTTCCGCTCACACCGTTTCGCACGCTGCTGCGGGCACCAAACAATTCATGAGCTCTGAACAAATTTCCTTCATGGAAAAGATGCACCTCAAAATCAGTTGGCGTAGCAAGATTCATTCCCATCACCCTTTCTATAAAGTAATCTTAATTCTTATTTCAATCAGAAGGAAGGATTACCTTTTTTGTAAGCGCTTCTACTTATTGACACGAAATGTCATGAACAGCCATTCATTTTTCAAAACATTATACTTTTAAAATGATGTCGAATAAAGAAAGGAAGGAAGGATAGAATGTTGGTGAAATGAACATCAGTCTTATTTACTAAATAAGTCATATTCGATGAGAAAATCCGGTCATATTAACAAAAAAATACAATCTCAGCAAATGCAGTATGCTATATCACAAAAACAGTTAATTCGACAAATCCTCTTATATTTGTCGAAATTTTCACGACCTTTTAATCACGGTTTCTTTATTACCATTACTTATACCTCTAATGAAAAACATTCAAACCTTTTTGAGTAACAGAAATATATATTATTTGTTGAAAACATATTTTAAGGGAAAGAAGGATTTTTTGAAGTCATATTTTAACGGGGATACAGGGTTCATTCGTTCCTTGGAGATGGTCTGAGCTGCCTTATGGGAGTCGAGATCCCGTTGACGGAATCATTGTGGAGGATAGGTACGCTTTACGGCGTTTTTCATAACGGCTATCTTTTCTAACAACAAAAAAAGCGCTGCACAATGTGCAACACTTTTCTTAATGATGACCCGTACGGGATTCGAACCCGTGTTACCGCCGTGAAAGGGCGGTGTCTTAACCGCTTGACCAACGGGCCGGAGCATGCCTTCTGGCGGAGAAGGAGGGATTTGAACCCTCGCGCCGCTTACGCGACCTACACCCTTAGCAGGGGCGCCTCTTCAGCCACTTGAGTACTTCCCCAGAATAAATGGCTCCGCAGGTAGGACTCGAACCTACGACCGATCGGTTAACAGCCGATAGCTCTACCACTGAGCTACTGCGGAAAATCATATATGCTCCCATAATAGGAATGGTGGGCCTAAATGGACTCGAACCATCGACCTCACGCTTATCAGGCGTGCGCTCTAACCAGCTGAGCTATAGGCCCATTATTGGAGCGGGTGATGGGAATCGAACCCACGACATCAGCTTGGAAGGCTGAGGTTTTACCATTAAACTACACCCGCAGTAAATAAAGATAAAATGGGGCGACTGATGGGAATCGAACCCACGAATGCCAGAGCCACAATCTGGTGCGTTAACCACTTCGCCACAACCGCCACTATCTGTAAAATGTCTAAAGCTAAAATATTTGCAAAAGAAAATGGTGGCTTGGGACGGAATCGAACCGCCGACACAAGGATTTTCAGTCCTTTGCTCTACCGACTGAGCTACCAAGCCTTTATAAGAATGGCGGTCCCGACCGGGATCGAACCGGCGATCTCCTGCGTGACAGGCAGGCATGTTAACCGCTACACCACGGGACCATTTGGTTGCGGGGACAGGATTTGAACCTGCGACCTTCGGGTTATGAGCCCGACGAGCTACCAGACTGCTCCACCCCGCGATAATAATAATTAGTGCTGATTTGTTTTGCTGAAGATAAAAGAAATGGAGGAGGTAGAGGGATTCGAACCCCCGCGGGGTTTGACCCCCCTGTCGGTTTTCAAGACCGATCCCTTCAGCCGGACTTGGGTATACCTCCGTATGGAAAATAGAATGGTGGACCTTGTAGGACTCGAACCTACGACCGGACGGTTATGAGCCGTCTGCTCTAACCAACTGAGCTAAAGGTCCTTTTTTGGTAGCGGCGGAGGGAGTCGAACCCACGACCTCACGGGTATGAACCGTACGCTCTAGCCAGCTGAGCTACACCGCCCCAGGAACAAAGTCAATTACTTCTATTAAAATGGTGGAGCCTAGCGGGATCGAACCGCTGACCTCCTGCGTGCAAGGCAGGCGCTCTCCCAGCTGAGCTAAGGCCCCTTAAATCTATGAAAATGGTCGGGAAGACAGGATTCGAACCTGCGACCCCTTGGTCCCAAACCAAGTGCTCTACCAAGCTGAGCTACTTCCCGTAATATGGCGCGCCCGATAGGAGTCGAACCCATAACCTTTTGATCCGTAGTCAAACGCTCTATCCAATTGAGCTACGGGCGCATATTAAATGTGTGTGGTGCCGAGGACCGGAATCGAACCGGTACGGTAGTCACCTACCGCAGGATTTTAAGTCCTGTGCGTCTGCCAGTTCCGCCACCCCGGCTTATTCAAAGAGCGGAAGACGGGATTCGAACCCGCGACCCCCACCTTGGCAAGGTGGTGTTCTACCACTGAACTACTTCCGCAATATCATGCGGGTGAAGGGACTCGAACCCCCACGTCAAAGACACTAGATCCTAAGTCTAGCGCGTCTGCCAATTCCGCCACACCCGCATATTAAGGAAAAATGGTGTGCCATGAAGGACTCGAACCTTCGACCCTCTGATTAAAAGTCAGATGCTCTACCGACTGAGCTAATGGCACAAATATAGTAAATCTGGTGGTGCCGGCGAGAGGACTTGAACCCCCAACCTACTGATTACAAGTCAGTTGCTCTACCAATTGAGCTACACCGGCATGTCCAAAAAAATCATATGGTGGAGGATGACGGGCTCGAACCGCCGACCCTCTGCTTGTAAGGCAGATGCTCTCCCAGCTGAGCTAATCCTCCGGGTTTAATTTTTGTCAGCAGCCTGGCAACGTCCTACTCTCACAGGGGGAAACCCCCAACTACCATCGGCGCTAAAGAGCTTAACTTCCGTGTTCGGCATGGGAACGGGTGTGACCTCTTTGCCATCATCACCAGACATAGTGACAAAAATTATTATACTATGAAATCCGAAGATTTCAAGCTTTTTTTTGAAAGAAGTTATTCTTTCAAAACTGAATAACGTTTGATAACAAGATTCACGTGCAATTCACGCTTAGTTAGACTGTGGTTAAGTCCTCGAACGATTAGTATCTGTCAGCTCCACACGTCACCGCGCTTCCACCTCAGACCTATCAACCTGATCATCTTTCAGGGTTCTTACTCACAAATGTGATGGGAAATCTCATCTTGAGGGGGGCTTCATGCTTAGATGCTTTCAGCACTTATCCCTTCCGCACATAGCTACCCAGCGATGCCTTTGGCAAGACAACTGGTACACCAGCGGTGCGTCCATCCCGGTCCTCTCGTACTAAGGACAGCTCCTCTCAAATTTCCTGCGCCCACGACGGATAGGGACCGAACTGTCTCACGACGTTCTGAACCCAGCTCGCGTACCGCTTTAATGGGCGAACAGCCCAACCCTTGGGACCGACTACAGCCCCAGGATGCGATGAGCCGACATCGAGGTGCCAAACCTCCCCGTCGATGTGGACTCTTGGGGGAGATAAGCCTGTTATCCCCGGGGTAGCTTTTATCCGTTGAGCGATGGCCCTTCCATGCGGAACCACCGGATCACTAAGCCCGACTTTCGTCCCTGCTCGACTTGTAGGTCTCGCAGTCAAGCTCCCTTGTGCCTTTACACTCTGCGAATGATTTCCAACCATTCTGAGGGAACCTTTGGGCGCCTCCGTTACATTTTAGGAGGCGACCGCCCCAGTCAAACTGCCCGCCTGACACTGTCTCCCAGCCCGGTAAGGGCTGCGGGTTAGAATTTCAATACAGCAAGGGTAGTATCCCACCAATGCCTCCACCGAAGCTTGCGCTCCGGCTTCCAAGGCTCCTACCTATCCTGTACAAGCTGTACCAAAATTCAATATCAGGCTGCAGTAAAGCTCCACGGGGTCTTTCCGTCCTGTCGCGGGTAACCTGCATCTTCACAGGTACTATAATTTCACCGAGTCTCTCGTTGAGACAGTGCCCAGATCGTTACGCCTTTCGTGCGGGTCGGAACTTACCCGACAAGGAATTTCGCTACCTTAGGACCGTTATAGTTACGGCCGCCGTTTACTGGGGCTTCGGTTCAAAGCTTCGCTTGCGCTAACCTCTCCCCTTAACCTTCCAGCACCGGGCAGGCGTCAGCCCCTATACTTCGCCTTGCGGCTTCGCAGAGACCTGTGTTTTTGCTAAACAGTCGCCTGGGCCTATTCACTGCGGCTTTTCAGGGCTATTCACCCTAAAAAGCACCCCTTCTCCCGAAGTTACGGGGTCATTTTGCCGAGTTCCTTAACGAGAGTTCTCTCGCTCACCTTAGGATTCTCTCCTCGCCTACCTGTGTCGGTTTGCGGTACGGGCACCTCTCACCTCGCTAGAGGCTTTTCTTGGCAGTGTGGAATCAGGAACTTCGGTACTAAATTTCCCTCGCCATCACAGCTCAGCCTTATATGGGAAGCGGATTTGCCTACTTCCCGGCCTAACTGCTTGGACGCGCATATCCAACAGCGCGCTTGCCCTATCCTCCTGCGTCCCCCCATTGCTCAAATGGTGAGGAGGTGGTACAGGAATATCAACCTGTTGTCCATCGCCTACGCCTTTCGGCCTCGGCTTAGGTCCCGACTAACCCTGAGCGGACGAGCCTTCCTCAGGAAACCTTAGGCATTCGGTGGAGGGGATTCTCACCCCTCTTTCGCTACTCATACCGGCATTCTCACTTCTAAGCGCTCCACCAGTCCTTCCGGTCTGGCTTCGACGCCCTTAGAACGCTCTCCTACCACTGTTCGTAAGAACAGTCCGCAGCTTCGGTGATACGTTTAGCCCCGGTACATTTTCGGCGCAGAGTCACTCGACCAGTGAGCTATTACGCACTCTTTAAATGGTGGCTGCTTCTAAGCCAACATCCTGGTTGTCTAAGCAACTCCACATCCTTTTCCACTTAACGTATACTTTGGGACCTTAGCTGGCGGTCTGGGCTGTTTCCCTCTTGACTACGGATCTTATCACTCGCAGTCTGACTCCCGAGGAGCAAGTCTTTGGCATTCGGAGTTTGACTGAATTCGGTAACCCGATGAGGGCCCCTAGTCCAATCAGTGCTCTACCTCCAAGACTCTCATACTCGAGGCTAGCCCTAAAGCTATTTCGGAGAGAACCAGCTATCTCCAAGTTCGATTGGAATTTCTCCGCTACCCACACCTCATCCCCGCACTTTTCAACGTGCGTGGGTTCGGGCCCTCCATTCAGGGTTACCTGAACTTCACCCTGGACATGGGTAGATCACCTGGTTTCGGGTCTACGACCACGTACTAATTCGCCCTATTCAGACTCGCTTTCGCTGCGGCTCCGTCTCATCAACTTAACCTTGCACGGGATCGTAACTCGCCGGTTCATTCTACAAAAGGCACGCCATCACCCGTTAACGGGCTCTGACTACTTGTAAGCACACGGTTTCAGGATCTTTTCACTCCCCTTCCGGGGTGCTTTTCACCTTTCCCTCACGGTACTGGTTCACTATCGGTCACTAGGTAGTATTTAGCCTTGGGAGATGGTCCTCCCGGATTCCGACGGGATTTCACGTGTCCCGCCGTACTCAGGATCCACTCTGGAGGGAACGAAGTTTCGACTACAGGGTTTTTACCTTCTATGACAGGCCTTTCCAGGCCGCTTCATCTACCCCGTTCCTTTGTAACTCCGTATAGAGTGTCCTACAACCCCAAGAGGCAAGCCTCTTGGTTTGGGCTGATTCCGTTTCGCTCGCCGCTACTTGGGAAATCGCATTTGCTTTCTCTTCCTCCGGGTACTTAGATGTTTCAGTTCCCCGGGTCTGCCTTCAGTACCCTATGTATTCAGGTAAAGATACTGTTCCATTACGAACAGTGGGTTTCCCCATTCGGAAATCTCTGGATCAAAGCTTACTTACAGCTCCCCAAAGCATATCGGTGTTAGTCCCGTCCTTCATCGGCTCCTAGTGCCAAGGCATCCACCGTGCGCCCTTCATAACTTAACCAAAATTGGTCAATCGTTTGTTTAGACTGTAAAGTCTAAGAAAATCACTATGGTAAGCGTAAATCTCAGTGAATTACTTGTTATCAATTACGTTATCCAGTTTTCAAAGAACAACCGGCAGATCAGGAATGACCGCCTTCTTTCATATAGAGAGAATGATCTCTCAAAACTAAACAAAAACCAAAAGCGACCTCATATCCTTAGAAAGGAGGTGATCCAGCCGCACCTTCCGATACGGCTACCTTGTTACGACTTCACCCCAATCATCTACCCCACCTTAGGCGGCTGGCTCCTTGCGGTTACCCCACCGACTTCGGGTGTTGCAAACTCTCGTGGTGTGACGGGCGGTGTGTACAAGGCCCGGGAACGTATTCACCGCGGCATGCTGATCCGCGATTACTAGCGATTCCAGCTTCATGCAGGCGAGTTGCAGCCTGCAATCCGAACTGAGAATGGTTTTATGGGATTGGCTAAACCTCGCGGTCTCGCAGCCCTTTGTACCATCCATTGTAGCACGTGTGTAGCCCAGGTCATAAGGGGCATGATGATTTGACGTCATCCCCACCTTCCTCCGGTTTGTCACCGGCAGTCACCTTAGAGTGCCCAACTGAATGCTGGCAACTAAGATCAAGGGTTGCGCTCGTTGCGGGACTTAACCCAACATCTCACGACACGAGCTGACGACAACCATGCACCACCTGTCACTTTGTCCCCCGAAGGGGAACCTTCTATCTCTAGAAGTGGCAAAGGATGTCAAGACCTGGTAAGGTTCTTCGCGTTGCTTCGAATTAAACCACATGCTCCACCGCTTGTGCGGGCCCCCGTCAATTCCTTTGAGTTTCAGTCTTGCGACCGTACTCCCCAGGCGGAGTGCTTAATGCGTTAGCTGCAGCACTAAAGGGCGGAAACCCTCTAACACTTAGCACTCATCGTTTACGGCGTGGACTACCAGGGTATCTAATCCTGTTCGCTCCCCACGCTTTCGCGCCTCAGCGTCAGTTACAGACCAGAGAGTCGCCTTCGCCACTGGTGTTCCTCCACATCTCTACGCATTTCACCGCTACACGTGGAATTCCACTCTCCTCTTCTGCACTCAAGTTTCCCAGTTTCCAATGACCCTCCCCGGTTGAGCCGGGGGCTTTCACATCAGACTTAAGAAACCGCCTGCGCGCGCTTTACGCCCAATAATTCCGGACAACGCTTGCCACCTACGTATTACCGCGGCTGCTGGCACGTAGTTAGCCGTGGCTTTCTGGTCAGGTACCGTCAAGGTGCCGGCAGTTACTCCGGCACTTGTTCTTCCCTGACAACAGAGTTTTACGATCCGAAAACCTTCATCACTCACGCGGCGTTGCTCCGTCAGACTTTCGTCCATTGCGGAAGATTCCCTACTGCTGCCTCCCGTAGGAGTCTGGGCCGTGTCTCAGTCCCAGTGTGGCCGATCACCCTCTCAGGTCGGCTACGCATCGTCGCCTTGGTGAGCCATTACCTCACCAACTAGCTAATGCGCCGCGGGCCCATCTGTAAGTGACAGCCGAAACCGTCTTTGAATGTCAAACCATGCGGTTTGACATAGTATCCGGTATTAGCTCCGGTTTCCCGGAGTTATCCCAGTCTTACAGGCAGGTTGCCCACGTGTTACTCACCCGTCCGCCGCTGACCTCCGAAGAGGTCCGCTCGACTTGCATGTATTAGGCACGCCGCCAGCGTTCGTCCTGAGCCAGGATCAAACTCTCCGAAGAAAATTTGTGACTCATAAATGTTGCTGACTTAAAAATTTAAAACGTTTGGTACGCTTTTGGTTTTGTTTAGTTTTCAAAGATCATTTTCGCTTCCTGCGAAGCTTTATTAGAATAACATTTCACCTTTTCAAAGTCAAGCGTTTTTTTCACTTTTCTTTTTCTCAGGCACCGTTGCTCTCACGCGTTTTTCGCGGCAACGAATAATAATATACCACGCTGATTTCCCCATTGCAATAGCATTTTTATCTTTTTGCAAAAAAAATGTTATAAATGAAAACGCGCTGAAATCAGCGCGTTTCCAGATGATTTTTTGAATGCAGCAAATCCAGGAGTTTTTGTTTAATTGATACAAATTCAGCTGAAGCGAAGAGTTGGTCCGTTCGCGGCCGGCCGAAAGGAATGTCTATATGTTCAATGATCCTGCCAGGTCTCGGGGAAAACACGGCAATCCTGTCAGAAAGAAAAATCGCCTCATCCATATCATGAGTAATAAACAGGACCGTTTTCCCGGATGCCTCGCAAATTCTGATAAACCATTTCTGAAGCTTGTGTCTTGTCATGGCATCAAGCTTTCCAAAAGGCTCGTCCAATAATAGAAGTTCTTTGCCGCTCAAATAAGCCCGGAGGAAGTTCGCTCTCTGCCTCATCCCGCCAGAAAGCATGGAAGGATAGTGTTGTTCAAATCCCTCAAGCCCAAACTGAGAAAAGAAAGATAGAGCTTCGGAACGCGCTTTTTCTTTCCCTGTCCCCTGCAGCTCCAGCGGAAGTATGACATTATCAAGAATTGTTCTCCACGGAAAAAGCACATCGCTTTGAGGCATATACCCGGCGTGGCCTGTTTGATTCGTTATGTCTTTCCCCTTGTAATGAACAATTCCGCCGCTTGGCTTATTTACCCCTGCAATGATATCAAGAAGAGTGCTTTTGCCGCACCCGCTCGGACCAATGATGCTGACAAATTCCCCTTTTTCTACTATAAGATCAGATGGAAGCAGGACTGGCTGATCTTTCGAGTAAGTCTTGCTGACTCCTTTTAGTGTCAGCATGCTACTTTTCAGCCTCCGGAAGGAATTCATTTGTATAAGCCTCTGCCGGATCTATGTTTTCTTCAATCAGCTTTTGTTGATACATCCAGTCAGCGTACCGTTCCCAAACTTCTTCTTTTTGAATCCCCCATTGCTTTGCATCACCCTGATACTGCTTGCTGAGCCACTTTTGGCTTTCCTTTGCAAGATCTTTATTTATTTCAGGCACATGCTTAATCAGAATATCTGCCGCTTCAATCGGCTTATCGATGGCAAACTCGTAACCTTTTGCGGTTGCCTGTACAAAAGCCTGTACCGTATCCTTTTCTTTCTTAATCTTTGTCTCGCTTGCAGCGAGTACAGGTGTATAGTAGTTCAATGCTGGATCAAGGTCTTTAAGATAGATGTAATTCAGTTCTATCCCCTTTCTTTTAGCTTCTATCCCGTCCCAGCCCTCAAAGATCCATTGGAAATCCGTATCCCGGCCGATTGATTTAAAGAAATCAGTTGCACCAAGTGTGACATAATCGACTTTGCCAAAATCTGCGTCATCCTGGTTCATAACCGCACGAATCACAGCCTCTTCAGTAGGCGATCCCCATCCGCCGTACCGTTTCCCTTCAAAATCATCAGGCGAGACAATCTCTTCTTCCTTTAATGAAGCGAAAGCAGAAGTATTTTCCTGAATAATGGCCGCAATAGAAACGATCGGCACACCTGCTGACCGCGCATGTGTGATGTTTTCCTGGTGGCTGACCGCAAAATCGACCTCGCCCGATGCAACAATTTGATCTGCGCTGACTCCCTCGCCAGGTTCTACTATCTCAACTTCAAGACCCGCTTCTTTATAGAACCCTTTTTCAATTGCTGCATAAATGCCCGTATGATTTGTATTCGGAAACCAGTCCAGCATGACCTTCACTTTTTTTGCTTCTTCACTTGAGGCATTCTCAGCAGGAGCGCATCCTGTTAAAAGGATGGATGTGCTGAATAATATGACGAGCATTCTCCGCAGTTTTTTCATCGTATTCCTCCATGTCAGTTGTGTTTATTCGCTTTGTACTTCCAGGGCATCGCCGCTCTTGCCAGCAATTCAATGACTGCAAAAATAACCAGACTTAAAGCAACAATGACGATAATGATGGCAAATACCTTTTCTGTTAAAAAAGATTGAGAGGATCTAGTAAGGATAATTCCAAGGCCTTGACTCGCTCCCAGCCATTCTCCGATAACCGCTCCCATTACACTGTATGTTCCGGCTATCTTGAGCCCTGAGAAAAAATACGGCATGGAAGCAGGAATCTTCACCTTCAAGAAGAGCTGACGTTTATTCGCTCCCATGGTCTTCATCAGTTTGATCATATCCCTGTCTGCCTGACTGAATCCGTCTGCAAGATTAATGGCTATCGGAAAAAAGCAGACAAGTGCTGTTACGATGACCTTCGGCAAGATCCCGAATCCAAACCAGATAATCAGCAGAGGTGCCAGTGCAATAATTGGAACGGTCTGTGAAAGGACAAGGAGCGGTTCAACCGCTTTTCTGATCCAGAGGGAAAGGTCAATTAAAATGGCAATGGCCACTCCGGCAGCTGCTGCTATCAGGAGGCCGAGAACAGCTTCAGTAAGCGTCTGCAGAACGTGCACTCCGAGCGTTCCTCTCATTTCAAACAGGGTGATGAAAATGTCTGTAGGTTTTGGCAGGATCCACTTCTCAATTCGAAAAAGCACGACTGCCATCTCCCAGAGTAGAAGAAAAACGGCAAGAACGGCTGCAGGCAGCGCTATTCCTGATATAGATTCAGCGATATTTTTGGAGTTTTTCATCCATCGTTACTCCTTCAGCAGGGCGGTAATGAATTTTGATGTGCGTCATCACTTCACTTGCACCTGCCCCGATACAGGCATCCTGAGCCTGCTTGACAATTTCAAGCAGATGATTGAGTTCCCCCTCCATAACGGTCTCCATCGCGCCGACTTCATATTTGACACCTGACTGCTGCACAACTTCAATGGCTTTGTCGACAATCTCGTATGTATTTCCGTGTGCTGATTTCGGCAGTACTTGAAACGCAAGGTTTACACTGGACATCATGAATTCCTCCCTTTCTTTCTGTGAATCTCTTAGAAAATGCAAAAAAAGGCTGCCGGTTAGGGCAGCCTTAAGCATTCGCAAAGTTCATGGAAAATAGACTCTTTTCCTGTATCCCTCCGCTGGCATTACCCAGATCAGGTTAAAGGGTCGATACAAGAATCAGTATCCTCTCAGCCGAGTTCACTCAGCTCCCCTGCTTCTATAAGATTCATGGAAACTATAGCAAGTTTTACAAGACTTGTAAAGAAAGGAAAAATACTTTCCGCTATTTTCTGAAAAAAAATAGAATTTAGGCTTGTCGAATTTTGCAGTTTCCTGTATAGTAGTGTCTAAATCATATATCGCATTTGACCACTTGGGGAGCCGCCGGCTGAGAGTGAACGTTATGTTCTGACCCGTTGAACCTGTTAAGTTAAAGCTTACGTAGGGATGTGGCGATGGATTCAAGTGATAACCCAACCAAAGCAGTGCGTGGAAACCATCCGACATTCCCCGCATTGCTTTTTTCTATGGAGAAAAGGCCCCGGTCGAATGCCGAAAAGGGGTAAAATCATGCAAACAAATAAGCGCCTGGTTTTTTTATTGGAAGCAGCGATTCTTGCTGCAATTGCCTTTCTTTTAGATTTAGCGACAAGCTTTATCGGCAAAATGCCGCAGGGAGGATCGATTTCACTTGCAATGGTGCCCGTACTGATCATGGGATTTCGCCACGGTCTAAAAGGCGGACTGCTGACAGGCTTTCTCCTCGGCCTGCTGCAGACGGTCATGGGCTATACGACCATTGTCCATCCTGTACAGGGTTTTCTGGATTACTTTGTCGCCTTTACAGCGGTTGGTGCCGGAGGTATTTTTTATAAGCAAATTCAGAACTCTCTCCATTCTTTAAACAAATGGCGCCTGATTCTTTATGTCACACTTGCCGCTTTCCTTGGAAGCTTCCTGAGATTTGCAGCCCACACACTCGCTGGCGCTGTCTTTTTCGCTGAGTTTGCAGGAGATCAGCCGGTGCTCCTCTATTCAGCAGGGTACAACGCATCCTACATGATTCCGACATTTATCATCTGTACGATCATTCTTGTGCTGATGCTGCTGACATCAAAAGCGCTGATCATAAATAGAAAATAGAGAAAAGCACCGGAAATCCGGTGCTTTTTATCATAATCTCTTCTTTTTCAGCATGTATTAGTAGTAATAGATTTCCTATTGGAGGCCATGAAATGAATCTCACATACTCACTCATGCTGTTTGCCTTTTTTCTATCCATCTTTCATTTTCTGTATGGCTACTTTGAAGCGCTGCGGATCAGCGGCGAAGATGGCCCTGTCAGAGGATGGTCGGTTGTTTTTTCATTTCCGCTCGCATTTGTTTTTGCTTATTTTGCAGCGGTTTTTAACCAGCAAATCTGAACAAAAGTGCAAGCGCCAAGGCCCGCTCCGATAGGCAGATAAGAATCCGGCGGAAAAGTCCGGTTCCCGCCTTTTTTGAGGGATTTGTTCTGACAGAGGATCTAGGCGCTGGAGCTTGCCGTTGATAACTTTGTTATGTTATCAACAGCCTTTTATTTTTTATAATTCCTTTAACAAAAAGCAGAACCCGGCAGATGTCTGCCGGGTCTTTTTAATGCCTC
This sequence comes from Metabacillus sp. cB07, assembly GCF_016839225.1. Classification (NCBI taxonomy): domain Bacteria; kingdom Bacillati; phylum Bacillota; class Bacilli; order Caryophanales; family Bacillaceae; genus Metabacillus; species Metabacillus sp. cB07. The sequence continues at coordinate 3,297,511 of NZ_CP069296.1, forward strand.
TGGCGGGATTCGAACCCGCACTCCTTTCGTAAGCATAGGCTAAGGGGAACACGCTTCCCTACGGATTTTCACCGGCAGGAATTTCACCTGCCTCAGCATAGTTGCTTTTCGGTGCTTCTGAAACCTTTGCCTTGCGACCCGGTTCTACTGTTTTCCGGCGCTCTTCCCTTCTAGAGCTACAGAGGCTTATTAAGAGTCTCTGCCTTCACAGAGACTCCCGCGAGAGTTTACAGCAGCTTTTCTATTAAACTCTCAACATACTCGTTCATGTCCCCAAAAGAATATCCTGTCATTTGTGCTTTTGTCACATCCAGCGTCCAGTCACCCGGAAGACCGTACGGGGAAGCATTTTCTTTTGACACTTCCTCAGTAATGACTGCGGTTTTGTCTGCAGCACTCTCAATCTTGCCGATCAGTTCTCTCAGGGAGAGATTGTCTTCAAACGCTATATTATACGCTCCTGTCAGCTTTTCTTTTCCTATATGTAAAAGAAAACCTGCAGCGTCTTCAGATGAAGTGAAGCTGAAAGAAACATTGTCATTTTTCGCCCCAATGGACTCTTCCCTTTTCACTTTGTCTACATGAAAAAGGAAACGCTCGGTGTAATCATCGGTACCGATGACCAGAGCAGGCCTGACAGCTGCCACCGGCACTTTTGCATTCTGGAACAAATAAGCTTCGGCACCGCGCTTTGCCTCCCGATAGCCGGTCATTCCCCCATATTCTTTGCGGTCTTTAAACGTCGGTTCGAACGAAAGCGGGTTAAAATCCGTTTCCTTTCGTTCTTTGCCGAATTCATAGACGGCCATTGTTGATGTAAAGATATAATGGCCTATTTTACCCTCAAGCGCTTCATAAGCCGTTTGGGCTTCGAGCGGCGAGAAACAGGATTGATCATAGACAGCGTCCCATTGCCTTCCTTCAAAAGCTCTCGTCATTGATTCTTTCTTTTCCCGGTCAATGACAAGACGCTCGACCCCGTCTCCAAAATCATCCCGGGTTCTGCCTCTTGTCGCGACCGTCACAACCACTCCGTTTTCAAGCAGTTTATGAACAAGCCTCTTCCCAAAAAACTGTGTGCCTCCAAGTATTAACACGGTTTTCAATGTATTTCCCTCTCTCATTATGTATTCAGCCGCGCTGTCAATTCCTTCAGATTCCAGCCGAATGCTGTCTCCGGATGATCGGTGCCTTCAATCGCGTACGTATCCTCTCCCACTTTTTCGGGAGAGTACCGTTCATAGAACCCCTTCGACGGGTTGGCATTCATCACCCACAGCATCATTGATTGATAGTTCAGGTTCATCAGATCCTCTGCTGCCGCACGAACCAGGCTCTTACCAACACCTGCGCCTTGTGCTTCTTTCAGAAGATAGATGGCGTATAATTCGCCGTCATAGCCGTATTCCTGAGACCTGGCCGGACCAAATCCCGCAAACCCGACAATTTTGCCCTCTTCATCTTCTGCAACGAATACAGTATCCGGATTTAGATTCCGCCAGATTTTCTCTTTGCTTTCGTAAGTCAGACTATTTAAAAATGAATCTGCTACGATTCCCTTATACGTTGTCCGCCAGCTGTCGACGTGTACAATCGCAATTTGCTTTGCATCTTCTCTGGAAGCTTTTCTGATCAGTACCTTCATTTTCAACACTCCTTGCTGAGGAAATTCGACATCTTTCAATAAAAACCCTGTTTCAAAAGGAGTTTCTTTTTTTGCAGAGAATTAGTTTACTAGACCAAATTAATTGGAGGCCTACAGTGAAAATCGTACTTCATGCCGCCCTGTCCATTTTTTATATCGTGTACTTTACCGCCGTCTTTTACGTTTTGTTTCTCTTTTTAAATATCCCGGGGTCTGTTATTTCCGGCACAATCATATGCCTGCTTCTCCTTGGCCTCTTTATCTATTCCGTCTACGAAATGATTCACAGCAAAGAACGGAATCTTCTTTTTTTCAGAGGGCTGTCAGGAACAATCGCCCTTTCGGTAACAAGCATCAGCCTGATCATTACGCTGTTTTTCGTTGTGCTGATGAACATTATGACCACTCATGTAAATTACCAGAGCATCAGCCCGCGCGAAAAATTCGAATTCCAGGTCAATGCCTTCCTGCCGGTTGATCCTTACCAAGAATACAAAGACAAGGCACTGACAAAAACAATCTCACATTTAACTGTCTTTTACCCGTCACTGAAGAAAAAGGATCTTGAGCTAGTAGAAAATGAATATAAACAGGCAAGAGAAATAAGCACGCGCCTGCTCGGCGAGATTGAGGATCAGCCAATAGACCTTCTTCTCTTAGACGAATCGCCTGACTCTCTGCACGAGCTTGATTATCTGGATTATATGGGTTTCTACGACCACAATAAAAAAACGATGGCTGTTGTCATTCCGGATGAATACAATGCCTCATCTCCTGTTGTGATTGAAACGTTTTACCACGAGTATTCTCATTATTATTTAGAAAAGACACTGGAGAAGCTCAGCATTGAGCCTTACAAAATCCCGATCTGGTTTAATGAAGGACTGGCTGAATATGCGGGGTATAACGGAAAAGAGGTACTCATCCCCCTGCAGACTACCGTTTCTTTCTACGATCTCATCAATCCGGGAGACTGGGCAAATGCCCTTGAAAAAAGCACGGAAGCTGACATTTATACTCAAAGCTATTATGCGGTAAAGATGCTTGCCGATGAATTTGGAGAAGAGATCATCCTCCAGCTGCTGAAGGAAACAAAAGCGGCCGGAAGCTTTGAAGAAGCCCTTAAAAATAAAACCGGATATACGTATGAAGAGTTAGAAAGAAAATTATGAGAGCAATAAAATGGAAAGAGCACCAGGGAACAGCCCGGGTGCTCTTTTCCGTTTTACAAGGCTTGTTGTTCAGGAATTTCCGCTCCTGTTTTTTTCTCAGTCATAAAAAGAAGCACACCGGCAACAATGATTCCGCCGCCAATCACCTGCGTAAGGAGAACCGTCTCAGCCAAAAAGAAATAGGCCAGGATAATCGAGCCCACCGGTTCAAACAGAATGGCGACAGAGATGACATTTGTCGAAATCCACTTCAGCGACCAGTTAAACAGCGAATGCCCAAGCAGGGTCGGGACTGCCGCAAGCAGAAGAAAATATATCCAGTCCTGCTGCGGATAGCCGCCGAGCGGATACTTCAGAGCCAGACAGTAGATTAGAAGTGTCACGGAGCTTACGGCATAGACGATGAACGTATAAAGCGTCAGAGAGTGCCTTTTCCTCACGCCCTGGCCAAAAAGAAGGTACGCCGTGACCATCGCACAGGCTGCCAGAGCAAGAAAGTCTCCGAACAGAGCAAGACCGCTGATTCGGAAATCTCCCCAGCTGATAACAGCACTGCCGGCAATCGCCAGCAGGGCACTGATTACTCCCCTGATTGAAACTCTTTCTTTAAAAAAGAAATACGTTCCGATAAAAGCAAACAGCGGCTGCAGCGTCACGAGAACAACCGAGCTTGCCACAGACGTGTAGTTAAGGGATTCAAACCAGAGGATAAAATGAAAGGCAAGCAGCACCCCGGCCAGAGCGGAATAGCTCCAGTCTTTCCGTGACATCGTCTTTAGCTGCGGCAGACATTTTGCCAGAAAAAGAGGCAGAACAAGCAGCGTGGAAAAAAAGAGCCTGTAAAAGGCAATAACCGGCGCAGGAGCAGATGTCAGTTTTACAAAGATAGCGGATGTTGAAACAGCCGCAACCCCCACAGCAAGTGCGATATATGGATACAAAGTGGTTTTATTCATGTTTTTTCTCCTTCACCATTCACTCATTTCCATTATACTGCATGATGGACCCGGCAATTTGCAGAATAATATTTTCAAAACTTTCAAAAAATAGTTATAATGAAAGCGTAACCATTTTAATGTTCCGGGAGGTCCTATGCAATCACTTAAAAACAAAACCATCGGCCAATTATTGAAAGACACTGTTTCTGCATACGGAAATAGAGATGCAGTCGTCTATTCAAAGGAAAACATCCGCTATACCTATGATGAGTTCTATCGCGAGACAACTAATCTCGCAAAAGCGTTAATCGGACTCGGCGTAAAAAAAGGCGAAAACATTGCCATATGGGCTACGAATGTTCCTGAATGGCTCCTCCTTCAGTTTGCATCTGCCCGCATTGGGGCCGTGCTTGTCACTGTCAACACCAGCTATCAAAGCAGTGAACTCAAGTATTTGCTGCAGCAGTCAGACTCTGCCGCTCTCTTTCTGATTGACGGCTATAAAGGAACATCTTACGTTGACCTTGTCCGCTCCATCACGACTGAAACCTCTTCAGAAAACAGCTCACAGCCTGCACTCCCTTACTTGAAGAATCTCATTTACATAGGACAGAATGAAGCACCGGAGGGAATGCTCAGCTGGAACGACCTTCTCCTCCGCGGCATGAAAGTGACCGATGAAGAACTTGCAGAACGCGAGAGCCTGCTCACACCTGAAGGCGTTATAAATATGCAGTATACGTCAGGTACAACCGGTTTTCCTAAAGGCGTCATGCTGACGCACCATAATATCGTCAACAACGGGTTTTTGGTGGCAAGTTCGATGAATTTGACCCATGAAGACCGCCTGTGTATTCCTGTCCCGTTTTTCCACTGCTTCGGCTGCGTTCTCGGCGTGCTTGCCTGCGTTTCGGTCGGGGCGGCTATGGTTCCGATTGTGGAATTCGATCCTGACCTTGTTCTTCAGACGGTCGAGAAAGAAAAATGCACCGGGCTGCATGGCGTGCCAACGATGTTTATCGCGGAGCTGAACTCTCCAAATTTCAAAAAATACGATCTCTCCACTTTAAGAACAGGCATTATGGCTGGCTCCACCTGTCCGATTGAAGTGATGAAAAAAGTAATGAACGACATGGGCATGTCTGAAATCACAATCGCCTACGGACAAACAGAAGCCTCACCCGTTATCACGCAGACGACTGTAACAGATTCCATTGAACGCAAAGTGGAAACGGTGGGCAAGGCACATCCGCATGTGGAAGTGAAAATTATTGATCCCGTTACAGGAGAAGAGGCGCCAAGAGGCGTGCAGGGCGAGCTTTGCACAAGAGGGTATCTTGTCATGAAAGGCTATTACAAAATGCCGGAGGCTACTGAGGAAGCTATCGATAAACAAGGCTGGCTTCATACCGGCGATTTGGCAACAATGGATGAGCACGGCTATATTGTCATCACCGGACGCCTAAAGGATATGATTATCCGCGGGGGCGAGAATGTCTATCCTCGTGAAATTGAAGAGTTCCTTTACCGTCACGAAGACATTATGGACGTTCAGGTGATTGGCGTTCCTGATGAAAAATATGGAGAAAGAGTGGCAGCCTGCATCGTTTTAAAAGAAGGCGCAGCACTTACTGCTGATGACGTAAAAGCCTTCTGCAGAGGACAGCTTTCCCATTATAAAATCCCTGAATACTACACCTTTGTCAAAGACTATCCAATGACCGCTTCAGGAAAAATCCAGAAATACAAACTCAGGGAGCAAGTGAAAAACGAATTGGCAAGGGAACTGTCTGAGAAAAGCTGAAAAGAGATTTCCTGCAGGCAAGTTTGATAGAATAACGGCAGAAGGGAGAGATCACCATGCTCGACTATACATTGAACGTAAGAGAAGAACTGATCAGAGAAACAGAACAAATGACAGATGAACAGCTGAACATGAAACCCTCAAAGGATGTCTGGAGCCCTGGACAGATTCTCGACCATCTGTATCTGATGGAAACCGTCATCACAGGCGGCCTCAAGCACGTATTGATGAACGGCGAGAAAAAAGAGGCCTCTGAAAAACCGCTCCAACTGGTCATTGACCGCTCACGTAAAGTGCCGGCACCTGAAAACCTGAAGCCGGCAGAAGGCCCATTTTCAAAAGAAGAGCTATTCTCAAAGCTTGACCGCTCGCGGCGTGAACTCATCAACTTTGCAGAAACAGCTCCTGAACAGGAACTTGAAGAAAAGGTGATGAAGCATCCGCATCTCGGAGACCTTTCCCTCAAGCAATGGATCGAATTCATCGGCTATCATGAAAAAAGACATCTCCTTCAGCTGCTCGAAGTGCGGAGTGCAGTTTCCTAAAAGAGAGACTTCTACAGAAACGCACCAAAAGCGCAGACACCGTCTGCGCTTTTTTTGTTCCTGATTATGTATTCAGGAGCCTCACCAGCAGTACCACTTCTTCCAGATTTCCCATGACTCTTTAGGAATTTGCGGGAAACAGTCTTCCCATTCTTTCTTCGTATACTTTTTCCAGCCCCATCCCCACCAGAACTTGGTCCAGCAATAATAATACTTGCCGTCATATTTGACGGTATTCGGCTGGTACTGATTCTGCTGACTGTTTCCATAGTCATAGTTCTTCGTCTTATCCCCGAAGAAATAAGAGAAAACCGAATCCAGCAACGAATCAAACGAGTTTTGCTGCGGCTGTGAGTAATTGTAGCCTGTTGCTGAAGCGTAAGTCGGAGCAAAAAGGGCAGAAATCATAACAAAAGCGATAACAGCATGTTTCCATCTTTTCAGGGTATTCACCTCCTTTACAAAGTTTTCCTGACACTAGTAGTTTACACGATAAGTTCTCAATAGAGAACAAAATAGTTTAATAAGACTATGTAAATTTTCATTCTTTTCACTCATAACAGCGCCAATCACAACCATTAATGGTATTATTTAATAGGTAGTACTTACATAAAAGGAGCTTGGAACTGTGAAAAAAGGACTTAAAATTGCAGCTGCAGCTGTCATGGTGCTGCTCTTGGCCGGGGTAATCGGCGTCTGGACAATGGTTTACCTGAAAGATTCCGGCAACGAGGATAAGCACTCGCCCGAACAACTCGCTGCTGAAACAAACAAGGAGCCCCAGCAAGTGCAGGATTATGGGGACACAGAAAATCCTGAATACGCTGATGCAGGTGCATTCATCAAAGAATTTCATGGGTTTTATAATCAAACAACCGGCTGGGAAAGAATCAATGATCTGAACATGCCAGACCAAATTGCCCGGGCTGAAGCAGCCAAGGCCTATGCCGGCCATTTCATTCCCCTGATAGAAGATTCCGCTTTAAAAGCAGATCTTGAAGCAATCACCATGCATGCCGACAGTGTCATCGCAGGAAACGCTGACACCGTCCTGACTCTTCATCGTTATTTTCATGATTTAGATATTGTAATAAATGGTTACGTACACGAGGATTTCTTTGGAGTCGTAGAAAGCGAATAAAAACAGTCAAAACTTTTTTCGTTTTGACTGTTTTTTCTATTGCAACATAGTGAATCACGGAGTATAATTTAGTATATCGCCAGGAACAACTGGCACTATTTTTATACGGGGCATTAGCTCAGCTGGGAGAGCGCTACGCTGGCAGCGTAGAGGTCATCGGTTCGATCCCGTTATGCTCCATATCTGGAAACCCTTGTGCAGCAAGGGTTTCTTTTTTATGCACTTTTTCACAAACACCGAAAAGGAAGCACTCTATGCGCTCCCTGCTTTTTCTATTCGATTCTTCTCTTAAAACTTAAACTTCTTCAATTCTTCCTGAAGCTCTCCCGCAATATGACTAAGGGAGGCAGCAGAAGCAGAAACTTCCTGCATGGCTGTCAATTGTTCTTTTGAGGACACTGCAGCGTTTTGCGAATTTGAGGATGTATCTGTTGCTGCGTTTGCAAGCGAATGGATTCTTTCGTTTACGTGCTTTGAGTCACCCGCCATTTTCTTTGCGGATCTTGAAACTTCTTCGATTTTTTCTGAGACCAGGTGAATGGAAGTGATGATATTTTTAAATGCATGTCCCGCTTCATTCATCGCATCGGTCCCTTTTTTCACTTCGCCTTCACCTTGTGCCATTGATGAGATCGCTGTACTTGCATCGTTTTGAATGTGGCCGATTAATTCATCTATTTGATCGGCTGATTCTTTCGACTGCTCGGCAAGCTTCCTTACTTCATCTGCAACAATGGCAAAGCCCCGTCCGTGTTCTCCTGCACGAGCAGCTTCAATCGCGGCGTTCAAAGATAACAGGTTTGTCTGCTCTGCAATCCCTGTAATCATCTCGGCTATTTTCCCGATTTCTTTTGAACGGTTTCCTAAATTAGATAAAAGGTGCGATGTCGTTGCAACAGATGTTTGGATGGCCCCCATTTGCTCAACGGCTTTGTCTACAAGAATATTACCGTCAGTAGCCTGTTTCGCTGCGGTCTGCGACTCTCTGGAAACATCTTCGGATGATTCGGCAATCTGGTAAACACCTTTCGCCATTTCTTCCATCGACCGCACAGATTCATTGGCACTTTCAGAAGATGTGTTGGCATCTTCGGCAATTCCCTGAATTGTGGCCGTTACTTGCATAGCAGAAGCTGACGAATGCTCTGCTGATGCATCGAGCTGCTGAGAGGCGGCCGCTACCTGTCCTGATGTGTCTGAGACTCGCTGCATAAACGCTTTTAAATTGACAGACATTGTATTTGAAGCCACAATGAGGCGGCCGATTTCATCCTGGGACTGCGCCTGAATAAGATCGCCTTTAAGGTCTCCTTTAGAGATGGTTTCGAGTCTGTCCACGATGAGGGCAGCAGCCTTTGAAATACCATTGGCATTCAAAAGACCAATAATGAGAGCTGCCGCAAAAGCGATCACAGAAGCAATAACAATGATTATTTTAGATTGGTTTGAAGACTCAATCGTTTCCGATGTCTGATCACTTGTAATTTTATTTTGTATTTTTACAACTTCTGCCCAAGCATCAATCGCTTCCTGACTGTACGGGAGACATTTCTCCTCCATCAGCTGCAGAGCTTTCTCTCGTTCTCCGCTGTCATATAGAGGGATAATTTCTTCAGTAACTAGCGTCCTCCATTTGATCGTCTTTTCATCCGCTTCCGAGAGAGCAGATTCCACTTCTTTTGAAATCTTTCCGTTTTGAATAGCCTTTTGCAATACTTTTTCGGTTTCGATCGCTTTTTCCGTTTCGTCTAAAAATTGCTTTTTGAACTCTTCCCTGTCAAATAAAATATAATCACGCGCAATTTTTGCCCTGTACGCCACGCTGAATGTCATCGAATTTGAAGATTCCAGAAACGCCAAATCATTTGCGGTGATTTCCTCTACATCATCAGAGATCCGGTTTATCGTCAGATAACTGAACACGGCAATGATGACCAATAATAGCAAAACAATCGCATAGCTCATTAAGATTTTCCATTTTATACTCTTCATTTTTTCCCCCTTTTACCTTCATGCTTACCCTTACTCAATGCTTTTTCTATTTCAGTCCATCAGTCCTGTCTGTGCTGGCCGGTTGCGCTACTTGCTCCCGATCGTTAAAGCGCCCAATTATAAACGATCAATCTCTGCATTCCATTCATTACTTTATACCTATATTATCGGACGTAAAAATCCTCTATTTAGCGGGCAGCGTGTAAAAGCATAAAAAATTCTGAAATTAGTTAAGGCAGTTTTGAACCTGATGGTAAAATTGAAAGCAAAAGGGGAGGACGGCTATAAGGTGCCGTCCCCAGTTAGAAGAAATAATCCGATGTTTCTAGTTAAACGACTTTCTCGAAAACTCTTGTAATCTTTTATTGCCAAGCTCAGCTACATACAAATTCCCGCTCTCATCAACAGCAATATCATGCGGAATTTTCATCTGGCCTTCTTTGCTGCCCCATGTGCCGAATCGCTCCAGTATTGTTCCTTGTTTGTCTAAGACAATGACCTGGCTTGTAAAGTTTTCTTCTGCGCCGTTCAGGGAATCACCGCCGTCAACAACGTAAATGTTTCCGTCACTGGCAGCTTCTACACCAAACGGCCTGCCGATCTCCGGCATGTCCCAGCGGTCAAGATACTGTCCATTTTTATCAAATACCTGTATGCGTGCATTGCTTCGGTCTGCGACATAGATTCTGCCTTCGCTGTCGCTGCTGATTCCGTGCGGCAGGTTGAATTCTCCCGGCTCGTCTCCATGCTGATTAATCTGCCATTCCAGTTTTCCTTCTTTATCAAATTTCGCTATTCTCCGGTTTCTGTAGCCGTCCGAAACAGCGAATGAGCCGTCATCCATGACTGTTACATCTGTAGGGCGCGCAAATGTGTATTCATCCATGAAAACAGGAAAGTTTGGAAGGAGATTTCGAATGCGGAGACTCCATTCCATACCCGTCCGGTACTCATTCCCGAATGATTGCATAAGCTTACCTTCCGGACTCAATTTAAAAACCTTATTTAAAGAAACGTCTGTCACCCAGATGTTATCCTCGCTGTCGATTTCAAGACCATGCGGAGATTTGAACATGCCTTCTCCCAGAGTTCTTTTAACTTTTTTTGTTTTTCCGTCCAAAACGACAATCGTTGGTTCTTTAATAACATCTTTTCCGCTGTACTCTCCGCTTGCTCTGTGAAAATAGTAAATATCTCCTTCAGAGTTAACCGCCACACCGCTTGCTTCACCAGCTGCGCTTTTCTCTTCAGGCGTTTTCGGCCAGAGAACTTCAGCTGAGTAAGTTTTTGTTTCCGGTATTTCAACCGGCTTTTCTTTAAAAATAACGTCTGATCCTCCCTGGCTGAACCATACGATTAATCCTGTGATGCTGAGTGCCGCCAAAAAGAACGAGTTCTTTTTATTCATTTGAAATATTCCTCCATATAAAATAGTAGTGCTTATCTCTTTGCACAGCCTATGATATCGCGGAATACAGCTTCCTGAAACGGACGCGGGATTGAACCGTTCTAAGACCTGAGTTGCAGAGAATAAAAAAACGCCCTCCTCATAAAGAGAAGAGCACTTTCATATTACTCAAATGACGTATGTTTTGTTTTCCATTTTTCCAGCGCAATAAACAGCCAAAAGGAATAGATTCCTAGAGTAATAATGCATAGGAACCACCATTTTATCCAATTGCCGAATAATCCTATTGCAGTTCCGTGAAATCTTAGACGCTTGCCGTTAATAACAGTATGCCGTGCCTTCCAGCTTAAAATCATAGTAATAGACCAAGGATAACAAATACCAAATGTACACACTGTTACTAGCAAACCAAGCAAAGACCAACCGATGTATTGAAACAGTCCGCCATCAAAATATGAGGCTTCTTTATGTGATGCTGCATTCACCGGCTGACTTACATAAGCTTCTGTACTCAAGACTTTACACCCCCTTCTTTTAGACTAGAATATTGTAACATAATAGGATATTATTTCCTTGTTAAATAAATTTTCTAACAAATGAATCTGCTTATGGCTTTATAAGATCTAATAAAAAAACGTGCAGAGAAGAGTTAAAACACGACTCCTCTGCACGATGCATTTTTAAAGTAAAGCTTCAGTAAGTTTACTTTATGCCGTTTCCTTCAAAGTTAATAAGCTCCCAATCCTGAAACTCCCCTCCCCCTGCATTCTGGATTTCTGCAATTGTTCCATCCTCGGGCCGGTTGTTCTTAACCCCCATTACTTTACCGCTGTTGACAGCACTGAAGCGGTAGGTTCCATCCCACTGGTCTGTAATTTTCCATTGCTGGTTGCCGTAGCCAAAATACTCCCATATTTGCACATCATCTCCGGCAGTGACTCCTGAAGCATCCAGCACAAATTTGCTGTCGCCTGCGTGAACTTTATAAGCCCCCGGTGCGGCATTTTCTATTTTCCATACATGTTCCCCGCCCGGCTGGAGTCTTGTTTTAGAGCCATTTCCCTTTCCTTCCGGTACAAGGAATTTCCCGCTTGTCTTCTCGGCGATTTTAAAGGAAGCGGTGCTCTCGATAATGGTTCTTCCGGCAATCTTCCCATTTGCAGCCGATGCAGTAATGATGCTTCGTCCGTGGCCTGTCATACGGATTTCTGCGCTGTCATCATCCGTTTTTTCGATTTTTGCTGCATCAGGGTTACTTGAATGCCATTTTAGTTTTTGATGCTTGCCTGTTACGGATGCAGAAAGCTTATGCACACCTCCAACCGGAAGGGTCATTTTTTGATGATCCATGACGACTTCGGCAGAACCCTCGCCTTCCTTCCAAATCCCTTTTAACGGGTATACATCAAGGGAAACAATTTTCACGCTCCCGCCTTTGGTGTAAAAACTCATGCCATCACTTGCTCCATCCGGAAAGATAACATTGGAGAAAACGGCCGCGCCGTCGTTTCCGAACACCTCAACAGAAGACTCATCCACAAAAATGTTTACTTTCACCCGTTTGTTCTCAGGTTCAGCACTGGTTTCATGATAAGTGGAGAACTTGTCAGAGAAACTGACATCTCCAGATTGAGACCGGTCAAAGAACATGATGCCTTCTGAAGCTTTGTAGCCTGCAACAGTATTTTGAGAGCCCGATTCTCTCAGCCCGAATCCGAATTCCGCCTTGCTGTTCTCAGGCAGTTCTATTTCTGCTTTGATTTCATACGATGTGGCTTTGATGTCCGCCAGCAGATTTGCATCTCCAGGCTTTACAGTCTTATCGCTCCAAGAGAAACCTGCGCCTCTTAACTGCTCCAGCTCTTCAACCGGTTTCTGGAACAATCTTACACCTTCTCCCGGCACCGTTTTGAGCGTCAGTTCACGCGGAATCGACATTTGCCCTCTCCACGGTGATGTCGGAAAAGCGAAGGGATAATCCCAGTTGCTCATCCAGCCGAGTGAGATTCTGCGCCCGTCCTCTTCCGGAATATCCGCAAACGACATCGCCGCATACATCTCCTTGCCGAACTCGTTTTTCAGCACTTTTCCAGCGGGATTATCGCTCTCGAAACGATTTCCGTCAAAGGTCCCCGTAAAATATTCCGAATCTGATCCGCCTGTTTTCGGATTGGCACCGGTACTGATGGACAGCACCCATTTCTTTTTGGACGGATCTCCGTCTACCGGCAGCTGAAAGAAATCCGGACATTCCCACACTCCCCCTCTGACGTAGTCCCCATAGCCAAATAATTCAATCATCTCCCAGGCCAGAAGGTTTTGAGAGGTAAAGAAACGGATATGATCTCCTCCGGATATGACCATCACCCACTGATTATGCTCCCCGTCCCAGACAACTTTCGGATCTCTGAAATCCCAGCCTTCTCCGCCATAGAATTCCCCTATATTCGGGATAATGGGATTTCCGTCATAAAATTCCCACGTCCGGCCTTTATCTTGGCTGTAGGCAACGCCGACTTTCTGATCTCCGTTGTGTTTTTCAGGATTAAAAGAGGTATAGAAGGCAATCAGTCCGGAACCTTCCTTATCAAATAATCCGGAGGCATTCGTTTTATCAACTACAGCAGACCCTGACCAGGCGTGCCCCATTTCATTCCAGGGAATAGCAATCGGGAGCCTTTTCCAGTGAACAAGGTCCGTGCTGACCGCATGTGCCCACTTTCCGCCGTCCTGATGAAAAAGATGATACTCTCCCTCATAGTAAACAAGGCCATTTGGATCGCTTGCATAGCCCCTTGCCTGTGTAAAGTGATACTGCGGTCGGTAAAGCTCAGAATAATACGTGTCATGCTGTTCTCCGTATACATGCTGGAAAAAGGCTGTGCCGTTGTATACATTTAATCCATATTTTCCGCTTGAATAGGCTGAGTCTGTTACGGAAATAGTCGGATCAGCATATCCGTCAAAATAAATCTTCAAATGATCTCCCGCTGCATGAACCTCAACATGATAGAGTTTACCAGGCTCTAAATCCCTGTCCGCTATGCCAAGGGTACGGTCTCCTTTCAAATCAAGCAGACGAATTTGATTCAGATTGGGATCCAATGTCAGCATATAGCCTTCACTGGCATCCGGTTTTCCTCTGAAAATAAGACCAGCCGTACCGAATGGAGTTTGGGAATCTATTTTCAAATCGGCTTCAAGAACAAAATCATCCCCTTCTGTTTCAGCGATACGGAAGGCATTTTCTTCTGGCGGGCTCGTTCCTCCAACACCTTCAAGATGAGGAGCCCATTCTCCATTGACCGGCTGCCATCCCTCAAGGTTGGACTGAAGATCACTCAGGTGACTATTTTGAAAGACGGCATGTCCGCCGGCATGAAAGCCCAAAAATCCATTTGAATATGAATCATCTTCAGCATCTATAACCGGCTTTCCTGCGTTTTGCCAAAATACCTGCAGGGAAGAGCCCTCTGCTTTGACCTTTACGTGATAAAGCGTTCCATGGTCAATCGTTACCTGTTTTTCCTCAAGAATCTTTTTCTTCTGAACGTCTATAAGCTGCAGCCTATTTTTTTCGGCATCAGCCTTTACCTGATAGGCTTTTGTGCCGGTTTTGTCTGATCTGATAAGCAGGGAGGCGGCTGCATGTTTATCCTTTATGAGCAAATCCGATTCAAAGGTGAAATCTTTAGAAGAAACCGATGAAACGGAAGAGAGGTCCTCTCCCTGTCCCGGTAATGCTTCCAGCCCGTCGGGTCCAGCCTGCCACTTTCCTTTTTTCATTGAGAGGCCCGTCAGGTTTGTCCGTATTTCGTGCAGCTTCACTTTGCTGAAAAGTATATTTCCGTTCTCTGCCTGAAATCCTGCATAGCCCTTTGAAAAGCGGTAGTCAGTAACCTCCAGAACGGTTCTCCCGTTTACGGAAACTGTTATGCACGGGCCATCTGCCACTGTTTTAACGTTAATAGCTGCTGAATGTTTTAGTTTTAGCGGAACAGTTCTTAACGCGCGGCCTTGATTCAGCGTTCCAAGTGATACGGTTTCTTTTTTTGCATCAAGGCTCACTTTATACCCTTCTGTCCCTGTTTCATTTGCTCGCAGAACAAGGGATGCTGCACTTTTTTTCTCAAGCTTCACTGTTGCTTCATACTCAAGATAACCGGACGTTTCTGAATCTGATAAAAGGAGAGCCGGCTGTTTTGCCGCACTTCCACTTAGCGATCCGTCTGAATTCTTTGTCCAGCTTCCTGACAAAGCTGAGTATCCGAAAATGGCTGTATTCCTCTCGGTCGCTGCCCCTTTGAACTCCTGTAAGGAAAAAGCAGAAAATAGCAAAGCAGCTGCTGCTGCCAGTTTGAGAAGTGTTCTTTTTTTCATTTTATCCATCCCCTCTCTGCAACTATTAAGCGCTTACATTACTTCCTTTAAAAAACGGGACGTAATTATCTAATCCCGTTAGCTGCTGATAATCTTTTGACGGTTTCAATTGAAGGCATTGCAGCAATGGCTCCAATCTTTGTACAGACCGCGGCTCCAGCCAGATTGCTGAAGGCCGTCATTCTTTTTACTGCTGCCATGTCAGAAGCCGCTTCCCTCGGATTCCCCCCGTCTGCAAGCTGATAAAGAAACGCTCCGACAAAGGCGTCTCCGGCACCCGTGGAATCGACCGACTTCACTTTAATACTTGAAACAGCGGCTCTTTCTTTCCGGTTCGAAACTACGGTTCCTGCACTTCCTAATGTAACGGCAATCAGCCCGCTGCAGGACTTGTGCAGTGCATCGAGGCCTGCCTGAATACTTTCTTCCCCTGAAATCAGCGCCAATTCCTCTCCGCTCATTTTGATAAAGTCAGCGAGTTTCAAGGCCTCTTGAACAAGATTGATAAACAGGGTTTCTCTTCCTTTCCACAAATCTTGTCTGTAGTTTGGATCGAACGAAATGAATTTCCCCCCGCCCTTTGCTTTTCCCATCAAATCCAAGTACATGGAACGCAGCGGTTCTTCCAGCAGGGCTGTCGCCGAACCAAAATGGTGGATTGACGCCTGATTCCACTTTTCTTCATTTATATCGCGCTCCGTTAAAAAACCATCTGCGCCTCTATTGAAAAGAAAGTCCCGTTCACCATTTTTTTGAAGTGATACAAAGGCAAGCGTCGTTTTATGATCAGGATCAAAAACAAGCATGGATGTATCTGCGCCTGCATCATCCAGCGTTTTCTTCAGAAACTGTCCGAACGGATCATTCCCGGCTTTGCCGCAAAAGGAAGCCCTGCCGCCAAGCTTGGCAATTGCGGCACAGACATTTGCTGGTGCTCCTCCTGCCTGCTTTTCAAACTTCCTTCCTTCTGCAAGATGGATGTCCGGTTCCGTGCAGTAAAAATCGATCAGCCCTTCTCCGATGCAAATGACAGACCTGTCCACATCCATCACTCCTTCCGCTTCCAGATGGAAGAGAGTTCATGCAGCTCGAGTGATTTGACATGTACCCTTCCGCCCCTCGACGCCAAGCGCAGCACACTTTCCTCCGGCTGAGGAAAAATCAGGCCCGTTATGGCGCATTCACCGTCATTGCCGAATAGCTCAATGGAGGATGAATCCAGCAGCAGCTGCAGGCGGATCGAACGATTCTTCATCTTTAGCGGCGCCTCCTGAACGGCAGGGAAAGACGCTGAAAAGTCAGACTCTCCGGAGTGCGTTCTGTCTGCTGAAAGGATTTCAGACTGCGGGTCATAATAGATGATCGTTCTGTCTGCTTCTGAATGAAGGATCATCAGCTCCAGCCCGGCATCCCCCTCAAACTCAGCCTCCAGGTTCAGTTCCATTAAAGAACCTTTCAATGGAATCACTGCGTGTTTTTCTGCGGACACAAAAAGATCGTGACAGGTTTCTCCCGCTTTTCTAAGGACCTGTATTTCCGGGACCGGTTTCTGGATAAGATGAAGGCCGTCTGCACCTGCTGATAGTGACAGCTCCCTCGGGAACGTCATAGCGCCGCGCCATTCTCCTGTCGGCACTTGATTGGCATACCGCCAGTTGCTCATCCACCCCATATATATGCGGCGGTCAGGAAGGTCTGAGAAGCTTACGCCTGCATAGTTGTCTCTGCCGTGATCAAGCCACAGCACCTCATCTTTTTCCCGGTCATTCACAAAGGTTTCTCCGTCAAAGTCACCGGTAAAATACTGAGTTCTCGACCCCTCTGTGTAATCACCTGTATCACCCAGACTGACGAGCATGACCCATTTCTCCTTCCCTTCGCCTGAAGGAAGCGGAAAGAGGTCAGGGCACTCCCAAAAGCCCGCGTGTGATCCTTCTGCAAATTCACTCGCAAACTGCCAGTCTATTAAGTTTTCCGACTTATAAATGGTCGCACTTTGTCCTGTGGCAAGAATCATAATCCAGCGCTGCGTATCCATATGCCAGAACACCTTCGGATCCCGGTAATCGGTCTTCGATTCATCCGTAAGAACGGGATTGCCGCTGTATTTTGTCCAAGTCCGCCCTTTATCGCTGCTGAATGCAAGGCATTGCCGCTGACGGGCTCTGTCTGTGCCCGGATAGGTGTCATGGCTCGTATAAACGGCAACAAGCCCCGGTTCATCATCGAAAAAACCGGTTGAGTTTTTCCAGTCAACAACTGCGCTTCCAGAGAAGATAGCTCCGTGTTCATCAGGATACAGGGCCAGGGGCAGATGCTCCCATTGAATCAGATCCCTGCTCACGGCATGCCCCCAGTGCATGGGACCCCAAACTGTGCTGTAAGGATGATACTGATAAAACAAATGATATTCGCCTTCAAAATACACCATTCCGTTAGGATCATTCATCCACTTCTCCTTCGGTGAAAAGTGAAACTGCGGGCGGTATTTTTCTGATAGAATCGTCTTCACTTAAAAAACTCCCTTTTCATAGAATAAGAGGCTGCTGATGATTAAGCAGCCCCTGCAGTCCGGTTATTGCTGGTTGCGGTCATAGCCTGTCTGCTTAATTTCAAGCCACTCCTGCAGTCCCAGACGGTCAAGCTCGGCCAGATATTCCTTCCATTCTGACTCTGCTTTTCCATTTGTCATCCATTCTGCTCGTTTTCTATTGATATAAGCAAACAGATCGGCTTCAATAGATGATAGTTTATCAAGCTCTTCAAGCGAGAAGAAAACCTTCGGATACGTGTTTTCAGCTTTCATATGCGGGACCATGACCTCTTTCATTAAGTCCAGTCTCCATGCGGCATCATCCGGCTTCGTTGTCACAGAGCCATAGTATTCATCCAAAATGGCAAGCGGCCCGTTAATGCTGGTTTTCTGACGGACTTCAACCGGAGCAGCTCCCTCAAGAGGCAGATGCTTCAGCATATTCGCAGCTTCGTCATATTCAAAGATGTTTTGCTGCTTATCATCCCCGTATGTTCCCCAGTTGTTCTGGACAGACTGCAGCGGGTCGTAGAGCTGGTCGATCCACTTCGCAGTCAGTTCAAGGTTTTTATTTGAACTTGTGATGACCATTCTTCCTCTGTCAAAGCCCATCCCGTTTGTTCTCGCAACGTTCACATTTCCATCAGGTCCTGCCACCGGAGGCATAAGATCATATTTCTCGTTCATGCCTGTGATATTTGCTTTATCCCATGTAAAATACATGCCGTAGCGCTCATCTTTTCCTTTCGCTAGATACGTATTCCAGTCATGCTCAAACGCTTCAACATCGATCAGCCCTTCTTTATAGAGGTCACTGAAATACATAATGGCATCTTTATATCCTTCTTCTGCAGCTGTCAGTATCACTTTACCTTCGTTGCTTACAACCGTGTGATCCCAGTTGTCTCCAAGTCCGAATGCCCCGAACAAGAAGGCCGGATCCTCCCCGCCGTGATTGATGATAAAGGACATAGGAATTTCATCCGCTTTGCCGTTGCCGTTTGGATCCTGCGTTTTAAAGGCAATCAATACCTTTTTCAGCTCTTCTGTCGTCTTCGGCATCTCCAGTCCAAGCTTGTTCAGCCATTCTTTATTGATCCACGGGAAATCATCGACCGAGTGAATGTTTTCTTTCCCGGTGCCAAGCTCTTCAATCCAAGGAAATGCATAAATGTGGCCGTCAGGAGCGGTCATCATCGCTTTGTATTCAGGCGATGAATCAAGCACTTTCTTCAGATTCGGCATATGCTTTTCAATTAACTCTTCAACAGGAATAATGGCCCCGTCTTTGGCTAGCTTCAGCAGGTCATAATCGCCGTAGCCCGCATCCATGATCGCATCCGGCAAATCGCCGCTTGCCATGGCAAGGTTTCTTTTTTCTGCAAAAACATCGTTCGTATAGTTCTTCCACTGAATCTGAACACCCGTTTTTTCTTCCAGACGCTTATAAATCAGTTTTTCATTTGGATCCTTCGGCGCAAGGGGAGAGCTTTGCGTGATAAACTTCAGCTTCACCTCTTCCTTCAGCGGGAAAGAAATATCCTTTAATTCATAGTCCTCAGAGGATGCGACATTTTTGCTTGTGCACCCGGATAATAATAGAGCGGCAATTGCCGCTGCCCCTGCAGCTTTTTTAACGTGTTTCATGACCATTTCCCCCTGTGTTTTTTATTTTAACGAACCAACCATAACCCCTTTTTCAAAATACTTCTGGAAGAACGGATACATAATAATCAGCGGAAGGCTTGAAATGACAATCGCTGAATATTTGATCATCTCAGAAACCTTGGCAAGCTCGGCCATTGCCAGCTGATCGCTTATCATGCCGGGTTCAGCCTGGTTCTGAATTAAAATAGACCTTAAAACAAGCTGCAAAGGATGCATGTTCGGATCTTCCAGGTAGATCATTGCGTCAAAGTATGAGTTCCACTGTCCCACAAAGGCATACAGCGCAAGAACAAAGATGATCGGTTTTGAAAGCGGTATGACAATTTTGAAGAAAATCAGCAAATCTGACGCCCCGTCCACTTTTGCCGCTTCGTGCAGTTCGTGGGGAATTCCCTTAAAGTACGTTCTTGCAAGGATGATGTTCCACACATTCACAGCGGAAGGCAGCAAAATCGCCCAGACTGTATTCAGCATGCCGAGTTCCTTCACAACCAGATAGGTCGGAATCAAACCGCCGCTGAAAAACATCGTAATCAGGAAAAACGTCATAAACGCGTTCTTCCCGACAAACCCTCTTGTCGCAAGAGGAAACGCAGCAAATATGGAAACGACGACAGTTATTATGGCAAACCCCGCGGAGTAAAGCATCGCATTCACAAATCCCCGCACCATGGAATCATCCGACAGAATCCGTTTGTAGCCTTCAAGGCTCCAGTCAGAGACGTTAAAGGAAAGTCCTTGATTTAGAAGAACCGTCGGATCCATGAAGGAAGCGATAACGACATAAACCAGCGGCACAAGAACAACAAGCACTGCCAGGCAGAGAAAAACGGCATTCAGAGACAGGATGATCCGGTCAACGCGTGTATGTTTAATCATGAAAATCCTCCTCTCGAATCAATAGAGTCCTTCTCCCTCGTTCAGTTTTTTGACCACAAAATTCACAACCACAAGCAAAATGACGTTGATGACTGAGTTAAACAGGCCGACTGCAGTAGAATAGGCGTAATCTCCAGCCTGAAGGCCGATTTTGTACACGTAGGTCGGAAGGATTTCCGACGTTGGAAGATTCATGGCTGTCTGCATCAGAAATGCTTTTTCAAAGCCGATTGCCATGATGCCACCTGCACCTAAAATAAAGATAATAGCCATAAGCGGTTTTAAAGCTGGCAAATCAATATGAATCATCCGCTGCAGAATATTGGCCCCGTCAATCGTTGCGGCCTGATGCAGCTCCGGGTCCACATTCGCAAGTGCCGCCACATAGACGATGGACGACCAGCCCGCAGCCTGCCAGATGCCTGAAAGAATATAAATCGATCTGAAGTATTCCGGATCGGACATAAACATGACCGGCTTTCCTGTAAGAAACGTAATGAAGTGATTCACCGGGCCTGTCGGAGCTAAAAAGATGAACAGCATCCCTACAATGACAACGACCGAAATAAAATTTGGCGCATATAAGAACAGCTGAATATTTTTCTTAATAGCTGCTCTTCTGACCTGATTCAGCATCAGAGCAAGGACAATCGGAATCGGAAATCCAAGCAAAAGCCCGTACAGGCTGAGCTTAAGCGTGCTCATGAAGATGGTTTCAAAATTTGGGGAGGTCAAAAACTCCTGAAAATGCTTAAGCCCAACCCATTCGCTTCCCCAGATTCCCTTTATCGTGCTGAAATCTTTAAAGGCAATGATTGCTCCGTACATCGGAACATACTTAAATACAATTGTGAGAATAACAGCAGGCGCAATCAGCAAATACAGAAAGTAATTCTTTTTCACATACTCCCATTTGTATTTGGGTTTTGCCTCCGGCTTTACGATGATAACGCTCTCATCTTTTGCCTTCACTGCCTCCTGCATACAGCTCCCCCCTTTACAGAAAACACATATAAGCGCTTTCATTATGTTTCAGAGACCTTTATCTGTTCTCTGTACATTCACTTTATCAAATGCCCCATTCAAAAAAGTTTGATATCTTTGGAAGAAGAAGTTTAATATTTTTGGTTCATCATAGAAGAGGATACGCACAATCTTGTTCGAAAAACATAAGAAGCCGATCCTCAGCGGAATCGGCTCTGCATTTTGCAAGTTTAATTTGGGCTGCATAATGATAAAAAATGTTTCAGCTATCTACAACCAGCATATCTCCTCATTATTTCTTATCTATATCATCGAGACTTCCGTTTATTTTAGCGACAGCTTTATCGGCGGATTCTTTTACGTCCTTTCTTCCTATGCCGATGTCTTCGAATAATTCTTTCAAAGAATCGCTTATGACTGGATAAGCCGGTGAAACAGGACGGTTTTTTGAGTAGTTTAAAGCCTGATGAACAAATATATTTTTCGGATAAGATGAGAGTTCCGGAAATGACTTGGATACTGAAAATCGGGCAGGCATGTCACCCGTTATTTCCACATATTTTTTGGAACCTTCAAAGCCCGTCATGTATTGAATAAATTCCCAGGCTTCTTCCGGATGCTCTGAATTTGATGATATTCCAAGAGCCCAGCCTCCGTTTGGCGTCACCTGGCGGGTCCCTTTCGGCAATGGGGCCACTCCAAAATCCTCTCCAAGCTTAAAATCAGGAAAATTCCGTTCAATTTCTTCAAGCATCCATGACCCCATGACCGACATGCCAAGATGGCCTGTTACAAACGGATCGGGAGGCATTTCAACAGAAGCGACACCATGGCGGTGATAGAGATCCTGATAGAATTGCAGGGCTTTAATTGCGTTGTCTGAATTCAGATATCCGGATGCCGTTTTCCCGTCAGGACTGAGAACATCAGCGCCAAATTGCCACAGCAGCGCTGTTTTAAAGTAGGCTGGGGATTCTCCGCTGCTGAATCCCTGTGCAGGATCTATTCCATAAACCCCTTTTGAGGGATCATTGATTTCCTTCGCAAGCTCGACTGCTTCGTCCCATGACATTGGGTCAGCAGGATCCTGTGATGGAAGCGGCAGTCCCGCTTTCTTAAAGAGGTGAATGTTATAAAATAACGCCACACCGGATTCCGCGATAGGAGACAAGTAGATTTCATCTTTAAATTTCATTCCTTCAAGTGTTGAAAAGGGGATATCGTCAATCTGTCCCTCTGCTTTCATTTCTTTATCAATGGATAGCAGCGCACCCGAATTTGCATAAAGCCCAAGATTGGGACTGTCGATCGACATAATGTCAGGGGGACTTCCTGCGGCAATTTCCGTCCTCAGCCTTAATTCATAATCTCCATAAGGAATGGCGTTCATGTTAATCTTTATACCGGGATGAGCTGATTCAAAAACTGAAATCAGCTCTTTATAAGCTTCATTTTCAAGCTTTGTTCCATAATTCCGCCAGAATGTCAGTTCAATTGCTGCGGGTTTCCCCGATGACGATCCCTGATCGTTCCTTTCATCATTTGGAAACAGGGTGAAGGATGAAAAGGCATAATACCCGCCTGCAAGCAACAGCAGAAGGACGGGGATAATGACAACTGCACCTTTTTTCATCTGCTTTCTCCTCCTGCCATGTTGAAAGCATTTTTCCTGTATTCTGCCGGTGTCTGGCCGATGTGTTTTTTAAAGACGGTACTGAAGTAACTGGAATTAGAGTAGCCTGTTAAATATGCAATATCAATCACTTTCAGCTGTCTGTCTTTTAAGAATCCGCATGCATGCTTCATCCGTACCTCTGCCAGATAATCACTGAACGTATGTCCGACATGAAGCTTAAACAGTTCTGACAAATAAGCACTGTTGATATGAAATTGATCAGCAAGCGTGCCCAATGAAATTTCATTTGCAAAATTCAGGTCGATGTATCGGCGCACGTTTTCCACAACGGATAAGCCGTTTGGCGAAGAGCGGACCGTGTTTACCCTCTGAATAATACTGTGAGCAAAATCTGATAGCTGCTCAATAACTTTTTCATGGGAGGTCAATTCTCCGATGCTCTGCTGGCATGTCCACATCGTCTGGTTCATCTGTTCCCTTTCCAAATCATATTTCACAGCAAGCGATTCAAGCAGCAAAAGGAACCTGCCGGCTGCAAATGAAAAGGACATCATTGACTTGGTCTTTGCTTCATTTAAAAGATCGGCGATCATCATGCTGCTCTCCCGCATTCGGCCATTTTCAATCAGATTGACTGCTTTTTTCTCGAGATCAGGCGAGAACTCGTATAACTCTTTATGAAGTGTTCCGTCAATCACTTGTGATTTTTCATCCGGATCACTCTGGCTCCAGGCAAGCAGGGCAGAAATGTAGCCTGTTTTTAACTCTGATGCTGATACCTGCTTGCCTATTCCGATGACGGTTTCAGCTCCAAGATATTTTTTTGCATACGTTTGAACCTTTTTGATCATGCTGGATGTTTCAAAAGCGTTCCTGTCTGATGAACACTGAAGAAAATGGATCATGCTTGCATACCCGGCATCATAAAAAGCGCACGCCCCATCATACGTTCCGGCTATTTCTTTGCAGAGCATTCTGAAAGGAAGCCATAGCTCTTTTACTGAATATCTGGCTGACCTGAGTTCCACGGTGAAAAATTGAACGGAATTTTCTTTATTGGCAAGAATGTCCATCTCAAAATGATGCAGTCTTTCGGCAGCTGACTCAGTCCAGTCCTGTTTTACGAGCTGAAGGATGTATTGTTCCTTCATTTCTTCCAGCTGTGTGTGAACAAGCCTTGTCATTTTTTCTGCTTCAAGCTGCTTCTTTTTTTCAGCAGCTATTTCTTCCTTCACCCTTCTTAAAGCTCCTGCAAGCTCGTCTGGAGCAACAGGCTTGAGCAAATAATCCTTTACTCCTTCAACCAGGGACGACCTGACATAGTCAAAATCGGAATATCCCGATAACACAATCACTTTTACACCGGGAAACTCACGGTGACATCTTCCAGCGAATTCAATTCCGTCCATCACAGGCATCCGGACGTCCGTGATGACGACATCTGCCTTCATTTCTTTCACAAGCTGAAGTGCTTCTTTTCCATTTGATGCTTCTCCGGCAATCAGGAATCCTTCTTCTTCCCAGTTTGCTTTCATTTTCAGCCCTCTGCGCACTTGAATTTCATCGTCCGCCAATATAACCTTCATCATGTATATCCCCCTCATTTCCCTTTATACATAATGCAATGCTTGTCCCTGCTCCTTCTTCTGAATGAATCCTGATTGAAAACCGGCTCCCGCAGAACAGCTTCAGCCTTCCAATGACATTTCTCAGCCCAATGCTGCTTCCTCCACTGTCCAAAACGGTTTCGTATTCTTTCTCTTCGGCTAAGAGCTTTGATGCCATCTCCTTTGACATGCCTATACCATCGTCCTCTATCAATATCGTTAACTCATTATCTTTCCATTCGGTCCTAATCAGAATTTCCGCCTCAGTTTTTTGTATTAAACTATATTTAACCGCATTTTCTACAAGCGGCTGAATGATAAATTTGCAGATAGGAAAGGAAGCTGCTGCCGGATCTTCTTCTATGATAAAGCTGACTGCCCCATCATATCTGAGCTTTACAATTTCGATGAAGTCACGAATATAGGCAAGCTCTTCTCCTAATCTGACAATATCCGTTTTTGTATTTAATGAATATCTCATCATTCTTCCGAGAAATATGCTTACATCCAGTACTTCCTTCTGTTTATTCTGCAGGGCAAGACTCCCAATGACTTCTAGCGTATTGTTTAAAAAATGCGGATTAATCTGCAGAAGCAGAGCTTTATACTCAGCATCCTTTCTTCGGAGATTTGCCTCATATTCTGTTTTGATTAGTTCATTCAGCTTTTCCACGGTATGATCAAACACCTTAATGGCATATCCGACCTCATGATTATAGGATTTAATGGTCGGCATAAACGACCTGGCTCCTTCAAGATCTCCATTTTCTACAAATTTCATGGCATTGGTAAGCTTACCGAGAGGACGGACAATATTGGAAGAAAGGACATACGAAGCAAGGATTGTCAGCAGAAAGATCACTCCGCTGAAAAAGAATAATTTTTTCTGCAGCCTGTCAATTTCAGCGAAAAGCTCTGATGTTGTGATTTCACTGAAAAGCGTCCAATTGCCTATCTTTAATTTTTGAAAAAAAACAAGATAATCTTTACCCCTGTATGCCGTTTCAATCAGCCCATTTGACTGATTCATCCGTTCAATGTTTAAAAGACTGTCCTTTAAGACAGAAGCAGGGGTTTCCACCTTGCCGGACAACACGTTCTTTCCGTCTTCATCCAGAAGATAAACGCGTCCGTTATCCCCCAGTTTAATTTTCCCAAGCGCAGTTTCAAGAAGCGAAGCTGGAAAACTGACTTTAATGATTCCCGATAAATCAAGCATCTGCATATCAAAAAGAGGAATTAAATAGCTGTTAACCTCCATTTCTCTCATTGCCTGATGAAGCTGGTACGGGTCCTGGTGATGACTTATCCAGCGCTTTTCATCTTTTGAAAACGCCTTGTACCAATCCGTTTCAGAAAGGTTGGGGCTATCTCCCCATGTCCCTGTGCCATCGTTTAGAAAAACGGAAATGTCCATGCCATTTGTATTATTGATCATCATCGAAGAAAGCTGCATTTTCAGCTGGTTTTTGATCAGCATCCTCTCATCGGACGAAACAGCAGAATCACTTTCTGCATGCAGCCAGTCCTGAGTTGCCTGATTAACAAGTACCTGTTTCCCCAAATCTTCTGCCTGTGAGGTGACGGAGTTAATATAAATCGAGAACTGCTCCATCATTTCAACAGTTGAATCCTTTGTCTGATCTTCAATAACAGAAGTAAACCATGCCGGGATAAGAATGGACAAAACAAGAAACGGAACGGTCAGAAGAATCGTAAAAATGATAAACAGCCGGTTTCTAAGTGAATAAAACATGGAGACCCCCGATAACTTTTCAAAAATTTCTGTTTGTTTTACAGTATAATACAAACCTGCCTTTTCCGGGGGAATATTGTAGAGGAAGGACTTTTACCCGTTAGAATTCGCCCATGCCATGCAAAGGGAAAAAGCCCTCCTCACAAAGAGAAGGGCTTTCACAAGAGGTATTCTGCTATTCAAACAGGGGTATAGGAGTCAATTTACACGGGCTCTTCTCCTGCGAGACAGCATCGTTCCTGCTCCAATCATAATCATGACTGCTCCGGCAGCCGTATAATTATAAGCGGCTGTAGCTGTATCAGGCAGTTCATTTTTCTTAACAGTTACAACCGGAGTCGTACTTTCTTCTTTTACCGGAGTTCTTTCTTCTTTTTCTGTTTCGTTAACAGGCGTTTCTTCCTGAGGTTTTTCTGTCACAGGAAGTTCCTCAGCCGGCTCTTCTTCTTTAGGCGGTTCTTCTTCTGCCGGAGGCTCTTTAACTGGCGGTTCTTCTTCTGCCGGAGGCTCCTCTTCCTCTTTAGAAACGATGTTTTCGATCTTAAACGTTTTTACAGCTTCAAGCTGCTCCGTCGTTTTAACATACACTGTATAAGTGCCGTTTTCAGGTACATCGAATGTGTTTCCGTTAATTACATTTCCTGCTGCTGAAAATTTATCAGCTGTCTGCTCGCCTGGAAGCCACTTCATCTCTAGTACGTCCTGGTCTGCCGTTACTGTTACCTTGACAGGACCCTCTGTTTTTTCTGTTGTCGAGAAAACTATTTCTACAGTTGGAGCTGCAGGAACCAATGATGCCAGGGCTTGATCAGCAAGTGCTCCAAGAACCTGATGTCCTGCTGCATTAGGGTGGATGTCACCCGGAATGATAAAGGCAGCTTGATTACCGGAAAAAGCGCTGTATGTATCCACAAGCAATGACCCTGATGCTGCTGCGATCGGATTTAATACTTGCTGATTAACAGTTAGAGTAATTTGCTCCCCTGCTTGATGCAGCGAAAGTAAAAAGGGATCTTCACTTGCTCCAAAGGGATTGTACATGTTGTAAAAAACGACAGGTGCGGTTTGATTGTTCTGTCTGATTGTTTGCAGGATGTTTTGAAGGTTCTGAGATAGCTGTGCAGATGCTGCAGCAATCTTCTGCTGAAGTTCTGGTGTGAATTCGATAGGAGTTTGGTTTTCGATCAATTCCTGCAGGCCTATTGCCTGAAGGTAATCGTTGCTTCCAATATTCAATGTAATGACATCAGCCTGCTGCAGAGCGAGTAGGGTTTCCTGGTTAGAGAGTGCTCCAAGAAGCTGTGATGATGTCCAGCCCGGAAAGCTGATATTGGCGACTTCTGCATTGCCTTCGTTAATCAAGTAAGGAAATGCCTGGCTTGAAGGCTTTGTTTTATCTTCCTGAAGGTTGTAGCCAAAGGTGATTGAATCTCCTAAAGCTGCGACAAATAGCTTGTCCTTCCCGCTTTCCTGCGCAAAGCCGATAGATGCTGCAAAACTGCTCAGCAACAAGATGAAAACGAAAAGCAATGATCCTTTTTTCATTCTTTCTTTATCCCCCCATATTCACATTTTTAGCAAAGCCTCTTTCATTATAGAGTTAGATTTCAGAATATTCAATACTAATTGCGCATACTGCATTCAATTTCTTCCATTCTTTTTTCCCATAAAAAAAATTTTATACAAACAGAAAAGCAGCGCCCAAAGAACGCTGCCCCTCAATGTTTTATTTGCGAATCCAAACCGCACCGGCGGAGTTGTCTTTCGCTTCTCCTACTACCTGGAATTTCAGGCCGTAGTTTGGAACTTTGCGCCCAGCATCCGGAATGACATCATTGATGTAGGATCTTGAATCATCAAAGAATGTTACTCCCTTTAGTCCGTTGTAGCTGTATTCGCCGCGTGTCGGGCTGTCTACGTACCAGGATGGCGATTTGTCATATGAAAATGCTGCATCTGCAATCTGGTAGCGTGTGGATTGAGTAGTTGTCAGTTTGCCGTCAAGCTGGCCGTACAGAGGAAGCGGATGAGAATCTACCACTCCAAGGAACCCTTCACCTGGATGTTCACCGACCCAGTTGTCTGTGAAGCTGTCATCTGCATACCACACGACCATGCCTGTGTTGTATTTTGGTCCGCGTGAGAACGCAAGAGCTTTATCAGAACCTGCATAGTTTCTCCACTCAAGATAGTAGTGATGTTTAGCAAGATACGTCCCGTCAAATGCCTGGAAACCGTTTAATGTAAACTTCGCTGCTCCTTCTGCATCATCGCTGAAAAGCTGTTCGCCATCAGCCGTCAAGACCGCGTTGTCAAGGGCAAAACCTTCAGGCGCAAGTCCTCCGTCTGTCGAGTAATCAAAGACAAGCTTCACTTTTTTGCCTGCGAATTCGCTCAAGTCGTATGACTTGTCGATCCATTTGCCGGCAGTTGTTCCTTTAGTAGCGTCTCCGTCTGTTACATCTCCGCCGAGGATTTCAAGAACTTTGCTTCCGTCAGCTGTTTCTGCTTTTACAGTTAAAGCATCACATGCACAACCATATTCAATTTCATAGTTTGCTTTGAAAGTGAATGCTGCACTTGTTTTGCCTGTAAGATCAAATTGGGGTGTTTCCATTACTGTGTGTACGTTATCACCTTTCGTACTGTGATAGTACTTTTCCCCAAACTGCGGCTGAATTGTACTTTTCACTTCTTTTTCAGGAAGGTTTACTTTCACAATACCAGGATTGTTTGACTTCGTTACACTTTGGTCGATGAATGATGCCGTTCCTTCAGCCGTTACGTCCTTGTAATTAATTTCGTGAATGTTGGCCCAGTTTCCGCCCATCATAGTCTGGAAGAATTCTTTATTCTGGGGAGAAAAACTTGTCGGTTCTGTTCCGGCAATCTCACCGTTCCAGCTTCCGCCGCTCATGATAGACCATGAAGCAACCGGTTCACCCTGGCCTGAATACTGCGTATCATACTCATCTGGAAGGCCTAAATCGTGTCCGAATTCATGGGCAAAAACGCCGACTGCCCCGTCTTCAGGCTGGATTGTGTAATCAAATGCAGCCATATTTCCGCCCCAGTAATCCACATCAGCCTCGGTGCCAGGTACAGGGAATACACCGTCTAATGTCCAGCGGTGTGACCAGATTGCGTTGCTCTCAAGCTTTCCGCCGCCTGCTTCCTGTCCTGTTCCCGCATGGACAATCATCAAGTGGTCGACAAGACCGTCCGGCTCATTTTGATTGCCGTCACCGTCAAGGTCATACAAATCAAATTCATCATAGTCTGCGAGATTCATGCCTGATGAGGCTGCAGCTTTTAGAGATTCTTTTACAAGATCACGAGGTCCAAGCGGGGCAAGGTTATCGTGTCCCCCTGCCGGATTATCATCTCCGTAGTCAGCAGCTTTTCCCGGAACCGTCAGCCACTCAGAAACCGTACCGTCTACTGTGTAGCTGCCGCCGGATTGCTCTTCATAGAATTGCTTAAAGGTAGGAACTTTCTTTCCGTCCAGAAGCTGAAACGGCTTGTCCCCAAACAGCATGTTTTCATAATGCTCCTTGCTGAAATCATTTGAATACATGTAGCCTTCTTCTTTAATGATATTGTTGTGTTTAAAATCTTCAAATTCAACAAGCAAAATCAAGACTTTATCTTCTCTGACTGCACCGTTATAACCTGCTTGTTTTGCAGGTTTCACATTAACAAAGCCGTCTTTTTTGCCTTTTTTCAGCTTTTCATGCCCTTTAGCAAGCTGCTTTGTCAGCTGCTTTTTTTGTTTCGTTAAGAAGTCTTTTGATTTTTCATCCAGGTCATATTCTCCATGTGAATGACCGTCTTCTTCTGAATGCAGATCAGCAGCAGGCTTTTCACCTTGCTTTTTTTCAATATAGTTTTTCACAGCTGCGGCAGTCTCTTTGTCACTTGCCTTTTTCGGGATGATTCCCTGTTTCTTCAAAGCGTCAGCCAGACGCTCTTCATTAATAATATTCATATCAATCGGCGCAGACAAAGCCGTTTGTGTGTTTTCCTGCACGGGCTGCTTGGCGAAAGCTGCCGGTGCAAACAGGCCTGCCGTCAAGCTTGCAGCCAGAATCGACGTTCCAAGTTTCTTGCTCCAGTTATTCAAGTGCGGTCCCCTCCCAATTTGTAAGAACATGTAGAATTTTCTGTTTTTTTCTACACGTATAAAGATACCATACTATGAAAAACTTGGAATTGGCCTATTATCCTATAATCGGAAATATTTTACTAGTATAATAGATCATCCGCATGGAAAAAGAACTGAAACAATGGACCTACTATAACCTTAAGGCATGAGGGAAAAAGGAAGCATAATCCATCTGCCACCCCCAGAAAATCCGCCTTTTCCTTCAATAGTGTATTGAAATAGACGATGCTTGGAGGGAAACGATGGAGTCCTACGTAAAAGATTCTCTGCAAAAATGGAAAGAAGACATGCTGCAGCAAAAAAATGAAATTGATGCTGAGTACGAGAAAGTAAAAAGCGAGCTTCAGCTGTATTCCTATAAGTTCGGCATTACGAAACAAGTGATTCAATCCACGATCAATGACGAGATCATCAGTACAATCAAAACCACTTACCAGAAGCCATTTGAAGAAAAGTTCAATGAACTGAAACTGTACATAAAAGAATTGGATGAAAAGCGAAGAGTCTATCAGATGTTTGTAGAGAAGATTGAAAAGGTAAGTGAGACAGACGAAAATTAAGCAGAAATCCCTGAGGCGGATTTCTGCTTTTCATTTACGACAAAAGCCGGATTCCCGGCTTTAATGAAGATATTTTCCATGACCTGGAATGGCCAGCTTTTCAAAGTCCCTGCTCAAAAGGGCAAGGCCGTCACGCAGTTCTTCTCCTGAAACAGGCACGCCATGTCCTGTTATTGCTGTGGAAGGCTTTAAGGATTCCAATGTTTTGACAGATTCCCATGCCGCCTGCCAATCTGTCGTGAAGTATCTTGGCGGCCCTGAGATTTCCTGTTTTTGTGTAAACACTTTGTAGAGGGAGTCCTGCCTCACGGTTACAAATGCATCCCCTGCGATCAGCGTTCGGTCGGATTCCCTGAAAAATGAGACATGTCCTGGTGTATGGCCTGGAGTATGAATCCATTTCCAATCTGAAAGCCCAGGAATCATCCCGTCTGGTTCAAACGGCTTGATCCGGTCCTTAAGATTGATGGATTCGTTTGGAAACATTTTTGACAGTTTCGCGACCATTCCGCCTTCTGCACTTGGGTCCGGTTCTGGATAATCTTTCTGGCCTGTTAAAAAAGGTATTTCCAGTTCATGAGCATACACCGGCACCTGCCATTGTTCAACAAGTTCCACAATTCCACCTACATGGTCAAAATGCCCGTGTGTCAGCAGAATCGCTTTTGGAGCAGCATCAATTCCGCCATGTGCTTCAAACGCTTTTTTTATGGCGTCTGCAGAGTGGGGCATCCCTGCATCAACGGCATACCAGTCGTCCCCGCTTCTCATAAATACTACGTTTACCACCTGGTTTGTATAGCAGTAAATCCCGGGAAGCACATCCATTTCAAGTCCGCTCATGACAGATGTTACCGGGATGAACTTATGCTCAAAAGGGCTCTCCATGTTATCGTCCATCGCTGATACCTCCTGATTTTCATTCAAGAAGATAGTATCCTCACGACCCTGACAATCTATTCACAGACAAGAACCTGTCTTGAGAACATTTGTTTTCGGACAGTGCATCTGTCGATGATGGCAAAGCCTGCTTCGATAATCATGTGATCCATCGTTTCACTCGTGACAATGACTGCGCGATCTGCAATGCGTCTTGCGTGCCTGATGATATCAAGCTGCTCTTCAGGGGTAGCATGTGTATAAAGATTGTAAGGCATATCGATGATGGCCGCGTCATACTTTCCATTTACCTCTGCAATCGGAGATACTTTCACATCACACTCATAGCCGAAATGGGCAATATTTTCTCTGGAGCCATCCACGACAAGAGGGTTGATGTCACGGCCGGCAATATTAATTCCCATTGAAAGAGCTTCAACGAGCACTGTCCCTATTCCACAGCATGGATCGATTGCCTTTACTCCTGCCGGATGCGGGACCGCAATGTTAGCCGCTGCTCTGGCAACCCTTGTACTGAGAGCGGTTGAATATTCCCTGGGCTTTTTCACATGGTGCAGATATACAGGTTCGGCTTTAGTATAGTTTCCAAAATACCAGCGTCCTTCGTGTACTGTAATCCCAAAAACCTGATCAGGATTCCGGACATCTGCTTCTGCTTTAAACGGCCAGCCTACTCTGCGTTCAATCTTCCGCCGTTCGTCATAACTGATTTGTTCTGAGTCATCGAGGTCATTGATTTTAAGAAAAATAATCTTAAACGTATCCGGCCCAATATCAATCTCGCCAACCTGCTGAACGATATCTTCTACTTCATTTCCTTCAAATAAAATCTCTATGCGCTCTTTCATAAAAGGGCTTCTGCTTGGATCAATGCAGGTGCTGCTTTTCAGGCAGTGTCCTTCCGGCTGAACACCAAAAAAAGACCGCATTTCCAGCTTGCATAGTTCAAGCTCTTCTTGTGTGCTTGCAAACGTATAAATATAGGCCGGTTTCCGGCTTTGATTCTGCAATCATTTCCCATCCTTTAGCGTTAAAAATATGCATCTATAAAACCATAGCTGTATTCTAAAAGAAAAGCAATTCTTCCGGTGCGTAAAAATGACTTTCCAGGAGAATCCTACGGATAAAAGGAGAGTGATTGTTCAATGAAAGATAAACACGCTCAAACGTCCGAAGGATTAAATCAAATCGTTGAAATCATTAATGCAAAAGGCGATCAGGGAGAACTGACAGACATCGTGAATCAGGCTGAAGAACATCTTCTCTGCAGCGACGACCTTTTCGACCGGCAGCTTTTTGCAATCGTGGACGATACTGTCAGCGAAAAGGAAGAATAAAGAGACTGGGCAGAGAACCAAAAAATCCGAACTGTGAAAATAGTTCGGATTTTTTGTAATGGATTAGCTTTCTCGGATCTTTATAACCCTTCAGCTCTCACACATGCGCATGAAGGGTTATTTCTCAGATTCTAATGCCATTATCCAAAATCATTCAATTTCTTGCTTCATGTACCTTCAGAAGTTTTCCTTTAACAGTGGTCGTTTTCATGGCTTTTAAGACGGCGGGCCCTTTTCCGTTCAGTATATCTACGTATGAAACATTTTCCTGTATGGAAATGATCCCAATGTCATCCGCCGTGATGCCGGGAAGGTTTGAAATCGTCCCGACAAAATCAACGGCTCTGATTTTCTTTTTCTTTCCGCCGTTAAAATAAAGTTTCATGATGCCTTTATTCAACTGCGCACTTTTATCTTTTTTCATTACAGGCTTTGACGTTCGTTTTTCTTCAAACGCCGGCTTGGCAGCTGCCGTTTCTTCATGAGTTGGAGCATCTGTTCTGCGGATGGTGAATCCGATATAGTCCTCAATCTCCGCTGTCATTCTTTCTTCATTTGGCACGGCAAACGTTATGGCCTTTCCTTTTTTCCCTGCTCTTCCGGTCCTGCCTGTTCTGTGAACATAGCTTTCTTTTTCAAGGGGAAGATCGTAATTGATGACAAGGGATACGTTGTCAACGTCGATTCCCCTTGCAGCGACATCTGTTGCAATTAAGTAGCGGAAGGCCCCTTTTTTGAAATCATCCATGACAGAAAAACGATCTTCCTGAACGAGTCCGCCATGAATTTTTCCGCATGGATAGCCAGCACGGCTGAGCTTTCTCTCGAGTAAATCCACTCTCTCCTGCGTTCTGCAAAAAAGAATGCAGCTGTCAGGATTTTCGATCACCGTTACTGCTTTTGCAAGTGAAAACTTATCATCCTCTGAAACGGTGATCAGCGAATGGTCAATGTCAGACGTCGTTAATCCTGATGCCTTTATTTCAATTTGGAGCGGATCGTTCATATATTTGTCGCACAGCTTTTCAACATCATCAGGAAGCGTAGCTGAAAAGAGCATTGATATCCGCTCTTTCGGCAGTTCTTCCATAATGGCCGCCACTTGATCGATAAACCCCATATTCAGCATCTCATCAGCTTCATCTATAATTAAAAAGCGCAATTTCTCGAGAGGAAAAGTGCCTTTTTCAATGTGATCAAGAACTCTTCCGGGTGTTCCCGCAACGATGTGCGTCTTCTGCTTCAATTCTGTTTTTTGACGTTCAAATGGCTGTTTCCCATAAATAGCCGCTGCTTTAATTCGTTTGAATCTCCCAATATTTGTGAGATCTTCTTTTATCTGTGCCGCAAGTTCCCTTGTCGGAGTCAAAACCAGCGCCTGCGGCTTATTCTCCTCCCATTCAACAAGCTCGCACAGAGGAATGCCGAACGCTGCTGTTTTTCCGCTGCCTGTCTGGGATTTAACCACCAGATCTTTTTGCTGCAGGGCAGCAGGGATCACTTGTTTCTGTACTTCAGTCGGCTGGGTATAGCTTAATTTATCTAAAGCTTTAAGCAGATCAGAGCTTAACTTGTAATCTGAAAATCCGTTTTTCATTTGTCCTGAACCTCAATTTCATTTGTTTTATCACGTGTGCTTCGCGTAAATATTCATTATACCCTTTATTAGACGGAATTAGATTTATGACCGCAAAAAAAATACCGTAAATCTCCTGGGAGATTCACGGTATCTATCAATCTATCAGTTTAAAACTTTCACATTTACTTCGCGCTTGCCAAATGCAACTGCTGCATCTTGTGTAGGAATGAACACATCAATGCGGTCGCCTTTAATCGCTCCGCCAGTATCCTCTGCTGTTGCATAGCCGTAGCCCTCAACATATACTTTCGAGCCAAGCGGAATCACATTTGGATCAACTGCAATTACTTTCTTGTCAGGATTTGCTCTTAAATCAACGCCTGTAGCCGTTGTTCCTGAGCAGCCGTCACAAAAAGCGGTATAAGCTGTTGCTGTAACTGTCATTTCTTTTGCAACGCTCTCTTCTTTTACATCATTTTCAGAAACCGCGCTTGCAGAAGCCTCATTTACAGACGGATTTGTGTCCTTAGGCTTTTCGCTAGGTTTTGCAGGGGCAGGGGCAGGCTTGCCATTATCTGCATCACTGTAAACCACCAATTCCTGTCCAGGGTGGATCAGGTCGCTTTGAAGATCGTTTTTACCTTTAATATGTTCAACACTTGCTCCGAATTTTTCTCCGATGCTCCATAAAGTGTCTCCGGCAACGACTGTGTAAACTTCCTCATCTGATACTTTTAATGTATTGTCTGCCATGATTATGTCTGATGATAATCCGTTCCAGCTTTTAATATCTTCTACTGAAACGTTATGTTCTTTGGATAGGCTGTAAAGAGTGTCACCCTTCTCCACTACGACCTCTTCTGCCTGTGCGCTAAATCCTGCTGTCGTTGTTAGTGCAGCTGCTGCTGCTAATGAAAAGATTGTTTTTTTCATTATTTTTCCTCCTCCTTCAGCAATCGATGTTTCCCATCTTAGCATAAAAAAGAGGCTTGTAAAAAACAGCGAGATAATAAATCCATTACAAATGTAACAGCACGATAACAATTACCTTACCAAATAACTGAAAATTCCCACTATATTCCTTAGTTTCCTTCAAAAAATAAGGGAAATTAGTTCGTTTTTCACCATATTCAAATACTAAATTTCTTTTTATCAGGACATATGGTATGGCCCTATATAAGGGATACTTGCTAAAATTTCTTCTATTTTTTGAAACAAACCGCCAGGGAAATCCGTCTTATATGTAAGAAGAAAAAACAAAGGGGAAATGAAAATGGGGAAATTACTTAAAAAGCTGGATATGACAAAACAAGACCTTCTGTTTGGCATTGCAGGGTCATTGCTGATAGCTTCATTCGTGCAGTTTATCGCTTAAAAACGTCAAAAACCCCTTGAACAAAAGGGGTTTTTTCTTTTTATGAGACCACTGCCGCTTCCTCGGATCTTCCTCTGTTGCGTTTCACGGCATATGCTACCGCCGCAGCCCAGCCGATAATGATAAATCCATAAACAAATGGTGTAATCGATGCGTCCGTGTCCCACGTTGTCAGGAGCGTTCTTGCGTTAGTCAGCACGATAAATCCTCCTACAAGGACGCCAAGGAGGTGGCCGGGAAGCTTCCTTACAAGCCAGGCCGCAATCGGGGCTGCGAAGATTCCTCCGATCATTAATGCTCCAACCCACAGCCAGTTCACCTGCTCCCATCCAAGAGAAAGCAAAAATCCAAGTGTTGCAGATACGGCTATGGCAAATTCACTCGTATCGACCGTCCCTACCACCTTGCGTGCTGAAGCTCCCTTTTGTGAAAGCAGCACTGGTGTTGCAATCGGCCCCCATCCGCCCCCGCCGGTTGCATCAGCGAACCCTGCAATCAGCCCAAGGGGAATTGATTTTTTTCTTGTCAGTGCAAGGGATTGATTTTTTTCCCTTTCTTCAAAATGAAATAAGAAACGGACAAGGACATACAACCCTAAAGCAAGCAGGAAAACAGCGATAAACGGTTTTGCCAGATCTCCGGGCAAATTACTTAGAAAGCACGCTCCCGCAAATGCTCCGATTGAGCCTGGGATGATCAGTTTATAGACGGCCTGCTTATCCACGTTTCCAAACTTAATGTGCGAAGCGCCGGATGCTGCTGTAGTGACCACTTCTGCCAAATGCACAGATGCCGAGGCAACGGCAGGGGCAATCCCGAAAGTCAAAAGCAGTGTAGTAGATGTGACCCCGTATGCCATCCCCAGTGAACCATCAATTAACTGTGCCAAAAAACCAATAAATGCAAAAATAATAAGCTTTCTCAACGTTATCTCCCCTTTCTGAATACAAAAAGGTCCCTAACAATGTGTTAAGGACCTTTGGTTTTCCAATCAGTCTGATTTTTTTAAATTTTTAATTTGTATTTTTATTATACATAATTCCTATGAGTTTACAAGGAATTATATGAAAAATTTTTCAAACCGATTTTTTCATTTTTAGGAATCAGCCTTTCTGATAAACTAAAGCTACTTCATCCTGAGAATAGAGGAGTGAAAGAATCAGTTGATTTTTGGACCCCGCGTTTTGAAAACAGGCATATCCGTCACACTTGCGCTTTTTATCTGCTCCCTTGCAAATCTTGAGTATTCTGTATTTGCCGGGGTAGCCGCCATCTTTACCATCCAGCCTTCCATCTATAGGACATGGAAACAGGTTCGTGAACAAATTCAGGCCAATACACTCGGTGCGATGCTCGCCCTGTTTGCTCTTTACTTTTTCGGCAGCAGTCCGCTCGTTATTGGAGTCGTTGTCATCTCTGTCATCGTGATTTGCCTGAAACTGAAAATGGAAGCGTCCATTTCATTGACGCTTGTAACCGTTCTGGCCATCATGAGTGCACCGGGACAAGAGGATTTTCTATATGTGCTGAACCGGTTTGCCGTCATTATGATTGGAATTGCATCAGCGTTTATTGTCAATCTCCTGATTCTTCCGCCGAAATATAAAGAGAACTTTTTTTCAAAGGTGCAGACCGTTTTTGAAACGATGTCTCTTTTACTGAGAACTGCCGTATCGGATGAACTAACCGAATCGTATTATCAGGAAAAAAGGAAAGAGTTCAGAACTGACCTTCAGCAGCTTGAAGACTTATATGAACTTTTTGATGAAGAACGGGAAAAGATGGCAAAGATCAATCCGCTGAATGTAAGAGAAATTGTCGTGTTTAAACAGATGCTCAAAACCATTCAGCAGGCTGCCGATGTGCTGAAAGTTATTGAAGAGCATTACTTTCAGAGCAGAACCACAATGGCTGAGGATCAGTTGTTTGATGATCAAATTGAACAGCTGACGAAATGGCATGAGTATTTGCTGCTTAAATATGAAGGGAAAATCAAACTCAATGACCGGTTTGAAGATGACCGGGTGACAAGAGGAACAAGAGTTTTTCTCATTCAGATGATGGAAAGAGACTCTGAAAAAATTGAAAATCAGAGGCTGAATGTTGTAGCATCCGCTGTCTATGAATATGCCTTCCAATTGCAGCGGCTGGATCAGCTGGTTGGAAGTTATGTTAAGAAAGCAGAAGGTTTATAAAAAAAGTCCAGCCAAACGGCTGGACTTTTATGCTGAGCGCAGCCGCCCTTCTGCAGATGCATCTTGAGCAGGTCTTGCTTTTTTGATTTTCGGTACGGGAATGACATAGCCGCTCAATGGAATAAACTGCAGCAGCCTGATAAATACTACCCCAATGACCATTACAGCAAGGAATAGCAGCGGAATGTTTCCGACTGTCCAAACGCTGTTTGGCAGGTATTCAACCATAAGATATAACGTCATCGGATGAACGAGATAAATGCCCATTGAATACTGGCCAATGACCATCAGCGGCTTTTTAATGACTGTCAGTTTTGTAAGAAGCGGGTACATGCCAATCGTCGCAATGCAAAGCAGCGGCAGGTTAATCAGATTGGTAAGTCTTCTGTTGGAAACCTGTCCAGTAATACGGTACTCCACAACGGCTCCGGCAGAAACAACCAGTGCAAGAACAAGCATCTGCCATGGACGCTTAGTCGCAAAGCCTACAATTTCTTCCCAGAAATAAGCAAGGACTCCGCCAAACGCAAAGTAGAATAGCCAGATCGGCATAAAGGTCTTGCTTGCGAAAAATGCTCCAAGCGCACCTTCTACACCTGGATTAAAACCAAATAATTTGTAGCTGATCACTAATGAAATAAGAGCAAAAACAATCATAAGAATTTTAGATCTCACGATTTTTTGAAGAAGCGGAAAAACAAAATAAAACTGAACCACGATAGCTATAAAGTAAAGATGGTAAAACGATTCTCCCAATAACAGCCTCTGCAGTTCTGCGCCTAATCCCTGAAATTCCAGACCATCATAATGAAAAACCATATAACGGTAAGCGAAGCTCCAGATAAGGAACGGGAGCAAAATTTTTGAAAAGCGGGAAGTAATGAATTTCTTTGTATCAAAACCCCTTTTTCTCACTTGGTAAAAAAGGAGAAAGCCGCTGAGTACAGCGAAAATGGTTGTTCCAAATCTTCCAACCTGATTAATAAAATACGTAAACCAATGCCATGTTTGAGCATTTGCGTAATAATGAGTGGCCGTGACGTGAACGCCGACTACAGCCATACAGGCAAAAGCTCTTAAGAATGAAATTTCAAATAGGTAATTTCTGTTTTTTTGTTTATTGGCACCAGATGACTGAACAGACATAACCTGACCTCCTTGTACTTAAAGTATAAGTTTAGTGTAGATGGAATGAACAAACAAGTGTCGATTTATGTCAAAATAAGTACTTATGTATGAAATTGAAAAACGTGACATTTCCTGCATGAATTTTGTAAATCCTTGCAAAGCATATATGACGGGGACTGAGCTTATATCCCTGTAAAAGATGAATTCTGAAAAAATGAATAGCAGGACCCTCTTTTTTGGTAAAAGTTTCTTCCCTGCTTCCGCAAATTTTATTCCTGCTGAGAGAAAAGTCTTACGTGTGAATGAGGTTTTTTGATTGAAGCATCCTATAGACTATACATAACCGAAGGCGTGTTGCTGATGAACGAGATTTACGAGTGTTTGATTATTGGGGCAGGGATTGCCGGGCTTCAGGCAGCCATTCAGCTTGGACGCTACAAAAGAAATGTACTTGTCATTGATTCCGGTGAAGGACGTTCTTCCCTTTGCAGAAGCTACCGCAATATTCTGGGCTGGCCTGACGGAATCAGCGGAGAGGAACTGAGAGCGCTTGGAAAAACACAAGCTGAAGAAACAGGTGTGCACTTTTTAAGAGGCCGCGTAGTCGGGCTGAAAAAAGGTGGAAATGCTTTTGAGGCTAAAACGGCGTCAGGAGCCGTCTATTACGCAAAGAGAATTCTGCTTTCGACTGGCCTATCTGACAGAATGCCCGAGCTTCCCGGTCTAAAAGCATGCCTTGGCCTCAGTGTTTATGTGTGTCCAGATTGCGACGGCTATGAGGTCAGGGATAAAAAAACCATTGTGCTCGGTGCGGGAGCTGCCGGTGCACACATGGCGCTGACCCTTTCTTATTGGACCGATTCTATTGTGTATGTCAATCATGAACAGCAATCCATTCCTGAAGACCTGATTTTGAAGCTTACACACAAAGGAATTATGACCGTTGATAAGAAAGCTGATGAAGTTTTGACAGAAAACGAATCTGTGTTTAAAGGAATTCGTTTTGCAGACGGGACGCTGCTTGAGGGTGAACGCGGCTTTCTTGCTTTCGGAGGGAACACTGTCCACACCGGGCTTGCAGCAATGCTCGGGGCTGAACGGCTTGAAAATAAGCATGTCCTGACAAATCCCCGGACGAAGGAAACAAGTGTAAAATATGTATGGGCTGCAGGCGATGCAGGCGTGCATTCTGAGCAGGTGACCATTGCTATGGGAGAAGGATGTCAGGCTGCGGTCTGGATCCATAAAAGCCTGATGGACGGAGAATAGCAGCGGGCTGCTGTTCTCTTTTGTTTTGCCGGTGTCATTACGGGGTCTTGGAATCGCACCTTATCAT
The DNA here is from genome assembly GCF_016839225.1 of Metabacillus sp. cB07. Lineage (NCBI taxonomy): Bacteria > Bacillati > Bacillota > Bacilli > Caryophanales > Bacillaceae > Metabacillus > Metabacillus sp. cB07. The sequence goes on from NZ_CP069296.1 coordinate 3,338,174, forward strand.
TGAAAAAATAGTTTAAAAGACTTAGTATTTAAAGAGAGTGATTTTTTACTAATTTTACATAATTTAAGCAACTTTACAGAAACCTATTTAACTTAAGGAGTGGATGGACGTATGGGTGTGACGCTCAGTAAAGGTCAAAAAGTGGATCTAACAAAATCAAATCCCGGCCTTCAGAACGTAATTGTCGGACTTGGATGGGATGTAAGCAGGCACGGGGCTTCCTACGATCTTGATGCATCAGCATTCCTGGTCGGTCAATCCGGCAAGGTGGGCAGCGATCAGGATTTTGTTTTTTACAACAATCCCTCAGGCGGAAACGGTTCGATTCTGTACACGGGAGATAACAGGACAGGTGCAGGGCATCAGGATGATGAGCAGATTCAGATTAATTTAAGCGCTGTCCCTCAGCACATTCACCGCATTGCATTTACAATTACAATCCATGATGCACAAGCAAAGCAGCAGAATTTCGGACAGGTTGAAAATGCCTATGTCCGCATTTTCAATCCGCTAAACAATGATGAGCTGATCAGGTTTAATCTTGGCAGAGATTTTACTGTCGAAACCGCGATTGTTGCAGCTGAGCTCTACCGCCACAACGGCGAATGGAAATTTAATGCAATCGCAAGCGGATTTCAGGGCGGCCTTGCAGCCTTGTGCCGCAACTTCGGGGTAACGGTTGATGACGAACCGGCACCGGCAGCGGGAATTCATTCAAGCGGATTTCAGCCGCAGCAGCCAAGCTATTCCCAGCAGAATACGTATCAGCCGCCGCAGCCAGCCTATTCTCAGCAGTCCGCGCCATCGTACACTCAGTCTACTCCGGCCTATTCTCAGCAAAGCTACAGCCAGCCGCAGCAGACATATGGTCAAGGTTCGCAGACATACGGCGGGGAAACAATCAGCTGCACCCGCTGCAGTTCAACGAACGTACGCACAGGCGAAAAGGGCTTCGGTCTTGGAAAAGCTGCTGTAGGCGGTTTGATTCTTGGTCCTGTAGGACTGCTTGGAGGATTTATCGGAAAAAACAAGCTGAAGTTCACGTGCAACAGCTGCGGTAATTCCTGGTCTCCAAATCAGACGGATTACGCCGAGTGGGCTAATCAGCAAAAGAACAAGGCTATGGAGCTTTTCCAGAAATATAAGAGTCAGGACGTGCTTGAAGCCGTTGTTGCCGCCTGTGCACTCGTAGGCACGGCAGATGGCCGCCTTGATCAGACTGAACGCCAAAAAATGATTGAGTTTGTGAATCAAAGTGAAGAGCTCCGTGTTTTTGACACAAATAAAGTCATTCAGCAATTTAACGTATATGTTCAAAAAATGGAAAGAGATCCGATCATCGGGCGTGCTGAAGCCTTTAAAGCACTTGGAAGAGTGCGCACGAAACCGGAAATTGCGAGGCTTGTTGCCCGCTACTGCATCGCCATCGGCTATGCGGACGGGCACTTCGATCAGAATGAACAAAAAGCTGTTGCAGATATCTGCTATGAGCTTGGACTGAATCCGAACGAGTTTTTGGCTTGATTAAAAAAATGCCTGCGGGACTTTGTCTCACGGGCATTTTTTTCACGCTGAAAACTTCGTCATATAATCTCACAAACTAGAAGTCTTTCTGATTTTTCTATTGTAGAATAAAAGAAAAACAAAAATTTTTTTTATCCTTCCCTTACCATATATACTCCTCTTCTCGGTTTTACGACTGAAGGATACCGTTCAATTACCTTTACCATGAATGCGGATGGAGACGATACCCGTTTTCCGGTCTGCGCTTCCAGATCGTCTGCAATTTGTTTGGGTGTGGCCACTTTCCTGGCCCTGAGCAGATGAAAAGCAGCCGCAATCAATTCATTAGACTCTTTTTTCGTATATCTCACAGTTCTCCATTCCCTTCTGATAATTGTGCTATTTCATTTATTTTACTTTGAATGGCGCCTTAAATCTACAACGTTTTAAACCACTAAAGCGTCAAATGGATTATTTACTATACTCCTATATTTTCTAAGGGCAGCCCTTTATGGAAAAATTTAATAGGCCAATGCTATGAACAGATTTGACAGAATCAGGTATAATAGGTTCATCACAAACAGAAATGGGTGACAGATTCTGAAAGAATTTATTCTTCTCATGGCAGAAGCTGTGAATAATATACACGACCTCATCAATTCAATGGCCTATCAGACCTTTGGGTTAAATGTGACGGACAAAGACCTTCACTTCTGGATCATGGGCTTCATTGGAATGGCTGTGTTTCTCTTTGTCTATCTTCTTTCGAAATGGCTGTCAAAGCTTCCTTTTGGAATAACAGCTCTTTCCTTTCTATACACAATGACGTTTATGTTCGTTCTTGTTTTCGGCATTGAAATTCAGCAGGCTCTTACAAGGCGCGGGAACATGGAGTTTATTGATGCCATTGTCGGACTGTGGGGCTTTGTCGCACTATTTTTAGTTTATATAGCGCTTATCATCGTTGTTTTGGTGATTAGAAGTCTTTTCAGAAAAATAACCAATAAAGACGATATAGATGCATAATCGGAAGCCCTCAAATAGAGGGCTTTTTTTGTATGGAGATTTTTCCGATTGCTCACGGAGTGTTGCAAACTGAGTGAAAAAGCCGCATCTATGCCGGCTCTGCCTGAGCAGAGCACTACTTCCTTATCAGACCCTTCCGGAACCAGACATAGAATATGCGGATTACGATGATGATGGAAAGGTTAATGAAGAATGTCAGAAACCAATGATACTTCCTGTACTCCATTAAATCTGTATACTCTGCAAGAAGCCAGGCAATAAGCTGGATGCCAAATGCACTTCCAATGAAATAAGCTGCTTTCAGCGACAGCCTTTTTTGTTCCGGATAATTCAGGTTAAACCAAACGGCAATGGCAGGATAAAATAAGTAGTACAGGGTCAAGCTCATCTTTGTCGCATCCGGAAACTCCCTGAATGGAAAAACCATTCTGCCTGACAGGGTTTGGATGTACACATACAGCCAGCCCACAGACTGTGAAAACAGGAAGATCATTTGAGCTTCTCTTCGTTTTCCTTTTGGAACTTTCAGCAGTAGATACAGAATGGCAGCTCCCCAAAGAGCAGCAAGGACAATGATTTCACGCATGACTATCACCGCCCGAAACCATTCCCTTTCTGAACCATTTTACGTACTGGTGGTTTATCATCAGCACAAGCAAGACGGAGAAAAAAGTCCAGTGCCATTTCCATTCGTCATATTTGACTAAGTTTGTATAGGCCTCCAATATGACTTCTGCAACGGTGAATACCCCGGAAAAGACAATAGCGTAAACCCATTTTACAATCAGGCTTTTCCGTGATGGATAATGGATGCTGAAAAGAATGGCCAGCACGGGAAATAAGAAAAACTCAAACGTAAAGCTTGATTCGTTCACTTTGTTTTCGATGCTTAAAAGCTGCACCGGGTAATGGATCCAGCCCATTTCGACAACAAAAAGGCCTGCAATCCACGTAATGGAGCCCAGGGAAAGAAACGGAACCCATGCTTCCCTTGCCCTCTCTTTCGGTACAAACTTTCCTATTAATAGGATGCTGAGCACAATGGCTCCGGCAATAATCCATCTCTCATGTATCATAGCGGCCCTGTCCATTTCTGTTTTTGTTCATTCCTCTTTAACCATCTGTCATTAGAGGAGGATCCTGGTTTTCCTCTGTTTTATTACTATTGGTTCATCTTTTGACAATTATGTGAGAATAAAATAGGATGTTGGAATTTTTTATGATAAAGTGAGGGTACAAAGGGCTTTTACTTTTTGATACGGGAGAGAAGTTGATGAAGACTAAGGCTTTGTGCCAGTTTTTAAGAGAGCAGTCTGGATCTATGTCAGACAAATGGCTCAGTGCAAGAACCGTTGAACCAGTATCTGTTTATTCCATTAATGTACCTGATAAAGTCACAGCAGATCTTCGCGAACAGAATCAGCATTTCATTCATACCCTTATCAATCTCCTTGAGAACCCCGCAGCTGACCGTATGAGCAGCTGGGCTCAGGAAATCGCTGTAAAACGCGCCGCTTCAGAAACTCCTCTGTACCGTACCATTCAGCAATTCAGGCGCTTCAGGCTGATTTTTCTGGAAACGGCCGAAGCCTATATCTTAAGCCATGAAGACGAATTTTCCATCCATGACCTTCTATCTTTCAGCAAACAAGTTCACTCAGCGTTTGATCACGCCATTGAACTCTTTACCCGCTATTATCATCAAGTATCAGACGCAAGAATGGAAGCCCATAAAACCATGATTTACAAGCAGACAACGCCCGTTATTCCAATCTCGGATGAAATCGGGGTTTTGCCCATTGTCGGTGATCTTGATATGCACCGCGCGGCAATGATTACAGAAAGTGCCATTTCAAAAGCAGAACAGCTTAACCTGAGCCGCATTGTGATTGACCTCTCCGGCGTTTTGGTCATTGACACGATGGTTGCAGGGCAGCTTTTTAAAATGATGCAGATGCTGAAGTTGCTAGGAATTCAGGTAACCATTACGGGCATCCGTCCCGAAATCGCTCAAACTTCTATCCAGCTTGGAATTGATTTTGGAGATCTCGCTACATTTGGACAGCTTAAGCATGCACTGAAGTATTTATATAAGGAATGATCCCTTTCTAAACTGCAGCCCCATAACTCCTTCTGCGAAAGCAGATTCTTCACGCTGTTCCCTTCTCCCGAAAAGTGATAGATTAATAGGAAAGGAGGAGAACCGAATGATTCTTACTGGAATGATCCTTGATACTGAAACGACAGGCCTGTCCCCTGTTAATGATGAAATAATCGAGATTGGCTATGTCCTTTTCACTTATGATGATGAGCGGGACCTTTACTTAGATACACTGGAAGAAGGCACTTATCTAAGAGAACCGCTCTCTGCCTCTGCCAGAAAAAATTATCCATTCGCTTTCCGCATTCATTCCATTCCGTTTGAAGACGTGAAAGGCAAGTCATTTGATGATGACAAGGTAAAAGCGGCCATTAGAAAAGCAGATTTTATCATTGCCCACAATGCTTCGTTCGACAAAAGCTTTACGGTCAAAATGTACCCTGAGCTATTTTCAAAAAAGTGGTACTGCTCCGCCCGCAACATCCCTTGGAAAACATACGGATACTATAGCGCGAAGCTTATCAGCCTGCTGCACAGCCATAAGCTTGCATCTTCGCAGACTCACCGTGCCCTTGATGATGTCAGGCAGCTGAAGCAGCTGCTCATGAGTTCCAATTATGAGGGGAAATCCTATTTGAAGGTTGCCCTTTCCTCTGCATCGCCTGTGAACAAGACGGTCAAGTGCCCGCTCTCAGGCGTCAAGCAAAAACAGGCAGACGGGACGAGCCCTCAGACTTATATTCCTTCTCTTTCCGCAAAAGACATCCTTTCTCTGCTTAAAGAGGAAGGAAAAGACCGGTATCTTGTCTATACGGAAACTGGCCGCTATATCGGCTTTATCGGCGCAGCAAAAAGCAGACAAATAGAAGCCTCACTTCGTGAAGGTTTGGGGATGAAGGCAGAAGTATCAGAGCTCTCGGTGAATGAAAAAGGAGAGCATCACTGCTTGATTTCGGTTACCATTGAGCCTGTTAAGAAAAAAGAGGCTGCGCGGTAATTGGACGAAAGTCTTTTTACAGACAGGCCGAATGCCTGTAGATACAAAAAGATCGGTGCATCGGCACCGATCTTTTTTACTGCTCGTTCAGGATGTTTTCTTCAAGCACAGCCGACTTGTCACCATACACTCTTTCAATATGCTGCAGACCCCATGCAGACAGCGATTCTAGAATGCCTGTTACTGACCAGCCGTATTCTGTAAGCTCATATTCGACTTTTGGCGGCACCTGATTGTAGATGATCCGGTTTATGATCCCGTCCTCTTCAAGCTCCCTGAGCTGCTGTGTCAGCATCTTCTGGGTAATGCCGGACATCAGCTTTTTCAGCTCGCCTGTCCGCTTTTTTCCCCGCATTAAATGGCAGAGAATCACACATTTCCATTTACCGCCAATCACTTCAAGAGCAGCTTCTACGGGAATGTTGTACCGCTTTGCTTTCACCTGATCCTGCCTCCGCATTCATTTATTTTTTATCAGCCGGATAAACGACGCCGATTTGTTTTCTTGCTTCATCCATTACGTTCATTACGGAAATTGAATGTTTATAAGTGTTGATCGTCGATTCATAAAGGTCATTTTGAATCAAATCAATAAATTCCTTCATTTCATAATACATCGTTTCTTCTTTCTGCGGACGCGTAATGTCTTCGATTCTGCCGTCGCGGTAGTGGATCTCCACTTTCCCGATTGTGCTGATTCTGTCAATGACGATCGTCCCGTCCTCTCCCTGTATTTCTGAAGGAAGGGCGGAATCAGATATTTTCGAGTACATCATGACAGCGTCCATGTCCTTGTATTGAAGAAGGATGCTTCCTTCTCCGTCAACGCCGGATTCGAGCATCATCCCGCTTGCTTTAATCGTCTCCGGTTCACCGAACAGCACAAGGGAAGGATACAGCGCATAAATACCAATATCCATAAGAGAACCATTCGAGAATTCGGGTCTGAATGCATTCAGAACTGTTCCCGAGCGGTATGCGTCATACCTTGAAGAATACTGGCAGTAGCTTGCCGTGTATCTTCTTACCGTCCCGATTTTATGAAGGTTTTCCTGGATGGCTTTAAAGTTTGGCAGGAAGGTTGATTTCATGGCTTCCATGAGCAGGACACGGTTTTCTTTTGCTGCCTCAATCATCTTTGTCACTTCTGCCGTGTTGGAAGCGAGCGGCTTTTCACAGAGAACATGCTTTTTATGGTTCATAAATAAGATCGCCTGCTCTGCATGCAGCGAATTTGGACTTGCTATGTAAACGGCATCGATTTCATCGCTTTTTGCCATACTTTCTAAATCTGTGAATGTTGTTTTCACGTTATATTTTGCCGCAAATTCTTCCGCTTTTTCACTTGACCGTGAGTAAACGGCTGTCAGCGAAAAATCTTCAACCTGCATAGCGGCCTGAAGCAGGCGGTCTGTAATCCAGTTGGTTCCGATAATTCCAAAGCGTATCAACGTTAGTTCCTCCCAAAAATCGATTTCTGTAATACCTTACCATATGTATGGGCAAACGTCTCCGCTGACGCCTGCTTAAATTAATTCCACCTCTACAGATTCAATGCCCTCAACTCTTTTTATATCTTCATACACATCAGACGTATAGCGGTCATTTTTTATCAGCAGGATCAAGTCAACGGTTCTCAATTCGCGGTCAACAACATCCTTGATTTTGACATATTTGATTTTCATATCATAATCACGGAGAATTTTCAGCACGTCAGATATACTTACGTTCACTGGCACGGTCAGTTTTACTTTCAGTTCTTTAAGGCGCAGTGTGCGGGGGCCGAGCTTCTTCACCAGCGGAGCAATGATTTCAATTGAACCAATCATAAAAACAAGCGCAATCAAGGCTTCCTGATAAAAACCTGCACCAATGGCAATGCCAAGCCCAGCAGCTCCCCAGATCATCGCTGCAGTCGTCAGGCCGCTGATGACATCATTGCTTCTCCGGAGGATCGCACCTGCACCAAGAAAACCTACTCCTGATACAATTTGAGCGGCAAGTCTCAGCGGGTCCATCGGCCGGTTGTAATCACTTGAAAAGGTATAGGCTGCCTCTATTGAAATAACGGTCAACAGACACGAGCTTACTGCGATAATAATGGTCGTTTTAAGTCCGAGAGGCTTTTTCTTAATCTCACGCTCAAGCCCGATGATAATTCCGACAAGCAAAGATAAAAACAATTTAAGAATGGTATGCTGATGAACGATGATATCCTCCAACTCTTTTCCCCCTCTCTCTTTTTTATAGTGTACTCATTTAATGTTTGAAACATTATACCATTCGCAGGCATGTGAATATATGTGATTTTACAAATAAGGCCGCATATTCTCATGACAGACAGCAAAAAGACACCCTGCATCGCAGGGTGCCTTGCGTACCGCTTAATCTTCTTCAGCGATTGCTGGTTTTTTACGCTTGAATTTGCTCATGATTTCATAAACGATCGGTACGATGATGAGAGTAAGAAGCGTTGAACTTGTCAGTCCGCCGATAACCGTTACTCCAAGTCCTTTTGAAATAATGCCGCTTCCGCCTTCAATGCCGATGGCAAGAGGGATCAGCGCTCCGATCGTAGCGATGGCGGTCATCAGAATCGGGCGCAGACGTGTTGTTCCTGCTTCAAGCAGTGCTTCTCTTGTTGAAAGTCCCTCACGTTCTTTGTGAATAACGCGGTCAATCAGCACGATTGCATTCGTTACAACAATCCCTATCAGCATTAGAGCTCCGATCATGGAGTTGATGCTGATCGTTTCTCCTGCAATCCAAAGTCCAACTAGAGCTCCGATTACTGTAAACGGAAGAGAGAACAGGATCGCGAACGGCGCAAGTCCTCCCCCAAACGTAATGACAAGCACAAGATATACGATGGCAACAGCTGCAAGCATCGCCAGGCCAAGCTGAGTAAAGGATTCCTGAATATCTTCTGTTACCCCGCCTGTGTCGATATCAGCGCCTGTTGGCAAGGAGAGTTTATCCACTTCCTTCTGTACTTCACCCGATGCTTTTGCCACATCATCAGTTGTCAGTTCTCCGGAAACCTGAACGTAAATTCGTCCGTCGCGGCGTGTCACTGTATCAGAGGTTTTCCCCTCTTCAACTGAGACAACATCTCCAATTTTCACTTCTTGACCCAGTGGGGACATAATGGTTTTTTCCGTCATGTCGTCTACATCTTCGAATGTTTCTTTTTCTGTCTGCAGATAGACGTTGATGTCTTCCCCGTCTTTTTCAACCTGAGTAAGAACCGGACGGTCGCGCTGAGGCATTAGTTCCATGCCGATTTGACCGGCAGTCAGCCCAAACTTGCCGAGTTCCTCCTGGTTTGCGACAAGAGTGAACTCATCGTATGTTTCAGCAAGACTTGAACTTACGTTTTTAAAGCTGCCATTGTCCTTCATGATCTTTTCAATCTCTCCGACAGTCGGTTCAATGTCTTTCAGTTCGTTGCCATACACGAAGAACTGAACTTCATTGCTTCCGGCGCTTTGAGTGAAATCCTGTGCAGCCCACTCGCCTTGTTCTGCGTCTGCCTGAAGATCTTCAATGACTTTCTCTTTTTCTTTTTCGAAGTTTTCTGTGTCGTCTTCATATTCAATGAAGAATATCGCACTGTTCGTGTCACCCGGATTCATCGGGTTTTCGCTTCCAAGCGAGTATTGGACCAGCGAAACGTTTTTACGGTCAAGCAGCATGCTTTCTGCGTTTGTGACCACTTCTTCAACCTGTTCTTCTGTTTCGCCAGGTGCAGGTTTATACGTCGCATAAACAAGCTTCTGTTCTTCAGATGGCAGGAAGCTGACACCGATGACAGGCACCAGGAACAAACTTCCGACAAGCAGCAGGACGGCAAGAATGGATGTGATCCACTTATGATTCAATGTCCAGTTCAAAATACTTCTATAGACAGCCGTCATTTTGCCCGGCTTGTGTTCATCATGCTTTTTAGCAGTCTCTCCGTACAGTCCTTTCTTAAAGAAACTGTGTGCAAGCATCGGCACGATTGTGACTGCTACAACAAGAGAGGCAAGCAGTGCAAAGACAATCGTTAGTGCAAATGGAAGGAATAATTCTCCGATGACTCCATTTACAAGTGCAAGCGGAAGGAACACCGCGATTGTTACGATTGTTGAAGACATAATCGGAACAAACATTTCTTTCGTTGCTTCTCTTACAAGGGCCATGCCTTTTAGTTTTTCACCCTGCAGAGACATTCTGCGGTAGATATTCTCAATAACGACGATCGAGTCATCGACTACACGCCCGATGGCAACCGTCATCGCTCCAAGTGTCATAATGTTTAACGTTATGTCCATTTGTTTCAGTAAGAGAACGGCGATCAATAACGAAAGAGGAATTGATACAACCGAGATTAGCGTTGATTTTATATCCCTCAGGAACAAAAGGATAATAATGACGGCAAATATTGCTCCAAATGCCGCTTTGCTCAGCATCGTGCTTACGGATTCCTCGATCGGCTCTGCCTGGTCAAGAGTCGTCTGCACATCAAGGTTTTTATATTCCTTTTCATATGTTTTAAGTTCTTTTTTAACAGCATTTGCTACATCAACTGTGTTTGCGTCAGCAGATTTAACAACCTGAATACCGATTGCTTCTTTGCCGTTTGTGCGGGAAATCGATTCGGCCTTCCCGACTGATTGAATGTCTGCAATCTCTGAAAGTTTTACTGTCGGCAGCTCGGCAGCCTGAGGAGCCTGTGCTCCAGGTGCTGTCTGAGTCTGTCCTGCAGGAGGCGCTCCTTCAGCAGGTGCCTGTGCACCAGGGTTCTGTCCTGCACCAGGGTTCTGTCCTGCACCAGGTGCTGCCTGCTGCATGCCGGCATCTGCTCCTTTAGGCGTGACAGGAATTTCAAGGTTTTTAAGATCATCTATTGTTACGATATTTCCATCAACGACAACGGACTGCTCTTTCTCGCCAAACGTATAAAGCCCAAGCGGGAAGTTTACATCTGCGCCTTTAATGATATTCTGGACCGTTTCCTGATCCAAATTGTATTCTTCAAGTTTATCTTCTTTAAAGGTGAACTGAACTTCTTCTACCTGCTGGCCGGATACTTGAACAGAAGAAACGCCGTCAAGACCCTTCAAAGAAGGGACGATGTCATCCTCCACGAGTGTGGTTAACTCGCTGAGTGACTCCCCGTCCTCTGAAATGCTTAATGCAAGAATAGGAAATGCGTTAATGCTGAGTCTTGAAATATCCGATTCATTGACTCCTTCAGGAAAAGACAAGTCTGCTACAGTGCTTTTCACTTCTTCTTCAGCTTTATCCATATCCTTTTCAAACTCATATTCAATTTGAATGGATGAGGCGTTCTGGAAGGATGTGGAGCTTACTACGTTTACTCCGCCAAGATTCTGGACTGCCTGTTCAATCGGTTCTGTTACTTTTTCAGCAACTTCTTCAGGAGTAGCTCCAGGATAAACCGTTGTCACGGTTACAATGGGAGTTGTAATGTTCGGGATTGTCTCAAGCTTCATGTTTATGCCTGAGTAGAGTCCTGCCACTGTCACAATAATGGTCAGCAGCCATACAGCAAATTTGTTCTTCAGGACAAAATTAATGATGGAATTCATGTGATCCTCCGGAGATGATTTTTTTAAAGTTTATTGACTGACTGGTCATAATAATTAATAATATAAATGACCAGTCGTTTGCAGTCAATTATAATAAGCTTGTTCCAGTATGAATTTTATGTAAATGTGAACATTCAGTCATAAATCAGCTGTACTTCAGGAACATTATGGTGAGAACAGAAGACGGCCAATGCACGTGTAAGGAGAATCAGCGAATGAAGGAAAAAGAAAAACGGATCATTGAAGCGGCGATGAGCCTTTTTGCCAAAAAGGGTGTAACCTCAACTTCCATTCAGGATATCGTCAATGAATGCGGTATTTCAAAAGGGGCTTTCTACCTTTACTTTAAATCCAAGGACGCTCTTTTGCTTGAGACGTTCAAGTATCATTTTGAGCTCATCCATTCAAAAATGCAGTCTGTCCGAGAAGAAAATCTTGAACCCCGCGCACTCTTGATTAAGCAATTATCCTGCCAGTTCAGTGAAATTAATAAACATAAAGATTTCATCATTATGCAGATGCGTGAAAATGCCGTGCCGAACAATCCGTCTGTCGCAGCATTTATTCAGAAAATGAATGCTGAAGCAAGTCTCCTTGTTAAAAATGGACTGGCTTCTATTTACGGAGACTCCATAAATCCATTCATCTGGGATATGACGGCAATCCTGCAGGGGATGATCCATTCCTATTTGAAGTACATTATTTTCGATAAAGCGGAGCTAGATTTTGAAGCACTCTCTGTTTTTCTTGTAAACCGGATCGATGATATGGTTTCAGGACTGATCCGTTCAGACGAAAAGCCTATTCTTTCGGGAGATGAACTGACTCTTTTTTCCCCATGCTCGGGTATCAGCAAAGATGATCTGCTCCAGGCTATTTCCCACTACAAACTAAAAGTTTCAGGAGATTTGCTTGTGACACTGGAAGTTCTTGAGGCGGAAATACAGGAACCGGAACCGAGAACTGCCGTTATTCAGGGGATGCTTGCAAACTTCAGCCAGGATTCTGCTTTATCAGATTTAAAAGAGAGCATTTCTTATTATTTCCAAATAAAATAACAAAAAAACAAGAGAGGCCTCTATTTCCTGAGATCTCTCTTTTTTTATGGAGCTAATGGAATCAGCTTCTTTTTATAAAGTGCAGCAATGACATTCATTAAAGCTGCAGGAATTCTTTTAGGGAAATATGCTTTTCTGTAATATTTGTGAAAAGCGGTTTTCAGGTCATTCCACTGTGTACAGTCTTTCTTTTGGCGAAACCTGGCAACATCAATCATCATGATGCTGCCGTCTGACGTAATGAAAATGTTGCGGAGGTGAATATCGGAAGGATTTAATCCTCTCATTTTTGCAGATAAAAGGGCACTGTCCACTTCTGCAATGTGTTCGTCTGTAATGGAAATTCCGCTGCTGACACATTCAAACAGGGTGCTCCCTTCAATGTAGTCGATGACCAGAAAGTTTTCACCTGCTTCATACAAAGAAGGATAGTATTTTATTCCTTGAAGAGTCTTGTAAATTTCAGCTTCCTCCTGTGCGACATGAGTAAAATCAGGAAAGAACACTTTTAACGCTTTTTCTTCGCCGCTGAGCTTAAAGACGAATGCACTCCTGCCTGCTCCAATGAACGTCAGGGACGGATCGTGGTCCAAAAGCCTTGCTCTCGTTCCTCTGCCGCCGATTTTCACGCTGTCAGCGAGCTTGCTCCAGACTGTCATAGGAAAACCTCCAATCGTTTTAAACGTCTTTTACAAAGTGCGATCATTGCGGGATACAATTCTATTACGATCCAAGCTGCTCGATCTGATCCAGAATCTGCTTCATTTCATTAATATTCCTCATCATTTCTGAATCTTCCAGCATCTGAAGTTTGTATTCTCCGTTCTCCAGCTGCTGCAGAGCTGAATCAATGCCGCTTTCGAGTGATTCACTGTACGTTATGAGCTGACTATGAGCATCCTGAGCTGCACCAGGTGCCTCAATCTCTTTAAAGGTTTGAATTTCTTCTTTCATATCAAGCAGGCTTTGCTGCAAATCCTCTCTTGCCTGAGCGTTTCCGGCGGCTTTTTCAGCAAGCGCAGGCGCCTCTTCAGCAAATGCTGCTGCCTCGTTCATGTAATCTTTTGCCTCATTGGCGTACTCAAGCGTTGAATTAACCTCCTGGAGAAAAGAACATCCGCTTAGTAATACGACGGTTAACAGAGCCATAAGTTTCATCATCCATTTCATTTAAACCGCTCCCTTCTTTTATACACCAGGTATTCCATCCATCTGTAAATGCAAAAAAGACGCTGCGGCCGATAAATTGGCCGAGCGTCTTTTTTTAAAAGAGACTTCACCAATAAATCGGCAAAGGTCTCGCTAACAGCGGATGCTGCCAGCAAAGCCGGGGAAACGGTCCCGTAATGACGACTTTGCTGTTAAAGCTACTCCCCTTTAAGGAATAGATATGATGTTGCCTTTATTATATCGCGAATGACCAGACTCAGTCAATTCCAGCCTCTCTGAATTACACCGTTACTTTTTCGCCCATGACAAAATAAAAACCTGAAGATCTGATATCACTTGCCACGCTGTGAAGGCCTTCTTCTTCAAGTTTTGAACACAGCTTTTCAGCATTCTGAAGATCAAAAGCAAGCATCTCTTCTTTACCGAGACCGGAGATTCGGACATCATCCAGAAGATGAGTAAAGTCTTCATCTGCAAATACATTGATGCCCACTTCATAAGCAATGGCCCCGGTATCAGAGCCGTCAAGATTGATTTCTTCTGATTTTAAATACCAGAAATCGTAATAGATAATGTCAGACATAATCGCATTCCTCCATGAATTGTTGGTGAATGCATTGTACCAGAAAAAGGGCCGGTGTGTAAAAAAACGGGCGCCGATTCGTTCAGCGTCCGTTTCAGGATTATTCTTTTGCGTCTTTCTTGAGGATCCCTACCATAACCGCCGTGATGACGGATCCTGTTAAAATAGCTGCGATGTAAAGCAATGGATTTCCGTCTACAATCGGTATGACAAATGCTCCTCCGTGCGGGGCACGAAGTCCGATGCCGAAGATCATTGTCAGTGCTCCTGCAGCAGCCGAACCAATGACAGCTGCCGGAATGACTCTGGCAGGATCTGAGGCTGCAAACGGGATCGCTCCTTCTGTAATAAAAGTTGCTCCCATTACATAATTTGTTTTCCCGGCTTCTCTTTCAGCTTTTGTAAACTTCTTTTTAAAGAAAGTCGTAGAAAGGGCAAGACCAAGCGGGGGCACCATTCCACCTGCCATTATAGCAGCATGGGGAGCAAAGTTGCCGGCATCGATCATGGCGATTCCAAAGGTGAAGGCCGCTTTGTTGATCGGACCTCCCATATCAACTGCCATCATGCCGCCGAGTATCAGTCCAAGCAATACGAGGTTGCCTGTTCCCATGCCTTTCAACCAGACAGTCAGCCCGTCATTAATGGCCTTGACCGGCTCAACAACAACAAACATCATAATTAGTCCGGTCAAAAGGATGCCAAACAGCGGATACAGCAGGACCGGTTTTATTCCTTCAAGTGAAGCAGGCAAGCCGTTGAACGCCTTTTTTAATCCGACAACAAGATAACCTGCAAGAAATCCGGCAATGAGGCCTCCAAGGAACCCTGCCCCGCCAGTTGCCGCCATCAGGCCGCCGACCATACCAGGTGCAAATCCCGGCCTGTCGGCAATACTCATCGCGATGAATCCTGCAAGAACAGGAATCATGAGATAAAAGGCATTGCCTCCGCCAATCGTGCTGAGCGCCTCTGCAATCGGATGATAGGAAGGATCTTTCGGGTCAGCCGCATTGATGCCAAAAACGAACGAAAGGGCTATTAAAATCCCGCCTCCGACTACAAACGGCAGCATGTTGGAAACACCGCTCATCAAATGCTTGTAAAAACCGGATCTGCCGGACTTGCCTTCTGCAGATTTTTTTTGTGGTTCTCCGCTTGCTTTGAAAATTGGAGCATCCTGGTCAAGAGCTTTTTGAATGAGCTCCTGCGGCTTGCGGATACCCTGTGCGACAGGAACCTGTATTACATGCTTGCCTGCAAACCGGTCCATCTCCACCTGTTTGTCGGCAGCGACAATAATAGCGGCAGCTTCTGCGATTTCTTCCTCTGTCAGAGCATTTTTTATTCCGCCTGAACCGTTTGTTTCTACTTTGATAGGAACATTCATTTCTTTTGCTTTCGCTTTGAGAGCATCTGCTGCCATGTACGTGTGGGCAATTCCTGTCGGGCAGGCAGTTACGGCAAGAATCATTTTTCCTGAAGCAGCCGGTTCTGAAGCTTCCTCCTCTTCCATTTCCTTTTCTTTTTCATTGATTGCGCTCAAGATTTCATCTTCTGTCCCTGCATCCTCAAGCTTCTTTTTAAAAGCAGGATCCATCAGAAAGCCGGACAGTCTGGAAAGCGTTTGCAAATGCTCGTTATTTGCGCCCTCAGAAGCAGCAATCATAAAGAACAAATGGGCAGGCTGACCGTCGAGAGATTCATAGTCTGCTCCCTGCCTGGAACGGCCAAAGGCGATAGCCGGTTCTGCCACTGCATTCGTCTTGGCGTGAGGAATGGCAATTCCTTCGCCGATTCCTGTTGTACTTTGTTCCTCTCTGGCGAGAATTGCTTTTTTATACCCTTCTTTATCTTTAAGCTTTCCAGAGTTGTGAAGAATCTCAATTAATTCATCTATCACTGCCGATTTTGTGCCGGCGCGCAAATCCAGAATGATTGTATCCCGTGTCAATAAATCTGTAATTTTCATTGTTTCTTCCCCTTTCCCTCTTTATATCTCTCTGACTGTTATCTTTTCAATTAATTGCCGGACAAGTTCCCTTTCTGCCAGATCCTCTGAAAAGGCAGTAGCACTGCCGGCTGCAACTCCCTGACGGAATGCTTTTTTCACATCGCCGTGCATCGTATATCCTGCAAGGAATCCAGCTACCACAGAATCTCCGGCTCCTACAGAGTTTTTGATCTCTCCAGCTGGAACGTTTGCAATGAACGCCGATTCCTGATTGATAAATACAGCACCGTCTCCCGCCATGGAAACAATGACATTCTGAACACCCTCATCAAGAAGCATGCGACCGTATTTTACAGCCTCATCTGCACTGTGTATGTCAGTCCCGAACAATTCTCCAAGCTCATGATGATTCGGCTTGATCAGAAACGGTTTCATGCTGAACGTGTTCTTTAATGCATTTCCAAAGGCATCTATCACCGTTTTTGCACCGGCATCCCGGGCAATTCGGGCTGCCTCTCTGTAAAAATCTTCTCCAAGACTTTTTGGTATGCTTCCTGCAAGGACAAGAATATCGCCCTCCTGCAAGGCAGATATTTTCTTCAGCAGCTGCAGCTTTTGGGTTTCTGCGATTTCCGGCCCCTGCCCGTTTATTTCCGTTTCAGCACTGGATTTGAGTTTAATATTTATTCTTGAATATCCATCTGCACGGATAAAATCACTTGTGATTTTTTCTTCAGCCAGGAAGTTCTCGATAAAATCGCCGGTAAATCCTGCGGTAAAACCGATGGCCGTGCTGTCTGCACCCTGGCGCTTTAGCATCCTTGATACGTTGATGCCTTTTCCGCCCGGAAACATATTCTCGTTTTTCGTGCGGTTAATTTGATCTTCCTTAAAATCATCGACCCCTATCACGTAATCGATGGAGGGATTCAGCGTACATGTATATATCATGGTGTCACAACCTTTATCACTGTTTTTTCCATATATTCATAAGCTGCATCTTCTTCAAGTTCATTTGTGAGAATAACAGCCTCACTGAGGTCTGCAATTTTTGCAAAAGACCATTCATTGAACTTCGACTCATCTGCAAGTACATATGCCTCCTGAGACAGAGAAACAGCAAGCCTCTTCATTGCAGCTTCTTCCGGGTCTGGAGTCGTAAATCCCGCTTCGGGGTGAATGCCGTTCACACCCATGAAACACTTATCAAAACGGTACGAACTTAACCCTTTCTGAGCTTCACTGCCAATTAATGCCCTTGTCTTAGGCTTAACCATTCCTCCTGTCAGGAAAGTCGGAATGCCCTGTTCAAGGAGCGGTTCGAGATGGGAAACGCCATTTGTCACAACCGTTATCTCTTTATCCTTCAAGTAGGGAATCATCTGCATTGTCGTCGTTCCCGCGTCTATATAAATACTGTCGCCGTTCTTCACAATCGCCGCGGCTGCTTTGGCAATCCGCTCTTTTTCTTCCGAATGTCTAAGGGCTTTTTCGCTTACACTGAGTTCTTCGCCCTTTTGATGGAGAAGAGATGCTCCCCCATGAACACGCTTAAGCTTTTTTTCTTTCTGAAGCTGGCTTAAATCTCGTCTGATGGTTGATTCTGAAGAATCTGTTGCATCTACCAGCTCCTGTATAGTCGCTACTTGCTTTTCCTGCAAAACCGACAGGATCAAGCGGTGCCGTTCTTGTGTAATCATAGCGCCCCTCCATCTGTTTCAACTTTATGACCTAATAGTAACGTAAGCCCTTTCAAAAATCAATCAAAAACATTCAAAAACAACCAGAAATGTTCATTATATTTTTAAATGCGGTCAAAACCAATCAAAAAAACTGTCCGATCTCTCAGACAGTTCCATTTAATCCTATATTCTGAAGCTTCAGCTGCTGAACGGCAAACTCTCTGTACATCGCATGCGATTCGAGCAATTGTTCATGTGTTCCCGAACCGGTCACTTTTCCTTTGTCCAAAAAGATGATTTTATCAGCATCAATAACCGTTGACAGTCTGTGGGCAATAACAAGCGTTGTTCTGCCCATCATCAAATTGCCCAGTGCTTTTTGAACGATGATTTCTGAGTGGCTGTCAAGGCTTGATGTTGCTTCGTCAAGGAGCAGGAGCTTCGGATCGCGCAGCAGTGCTCTTGCAATTCCGATCCGCTGCCGCTGTCCGCCGGAGAGCTTGACGCCTCTCTCTCCGACCTGTGTATGATAACCTTCGGGAAATTCTTCAATAAACTGGTGGGCATACGCCATTTCAGCAGCCCGGATGATTTCCTCGTCTTTCGGCTCACGGGTTAATCCGTAGCAAATGTTTTCTTTGACCGTCCCTGATGTAATGGGACTTTCCTGCGGAACATACCCGATTTGCTCTCTCCATGACTGAAGGGAAAACTCTTCAATTCGATTTTCTCCAAGGATGATTGCTCCGCCGGTTGGCTTGTAGTAGCGTTCCATCAATGAAAATAACGTTGTTTTGCCGCTTCCGCTCGGACCTACAATAGCCGTCGTTTTTCCCGGTTCAATTTCCAGCGACACTTTGGTCAAGATCGCGTCATTCTTATAGGCAAAATCAACCTCCTGAAAGATGATCGGTTTTGCAATGCTCTTTACTTCTTTTCCCGCAGACAAGCTTTCTTCTTCTTCCCCAAGGATCTCAATCATGCGCTCTGAAGCTCCCATTGCTTTTTGAAGCTGAGTAAAAAACGCCGTAAACTGAGTCATCGGGATGACAATCTGAAACAAGTAGAGAATAAACGCGACGAGATCTCCGGATGAGATGGCGCCGGACTGCACTCTGAGTCCGCCGTATCCAAGGATAATGACTAACAGCGACATAATGACAAAAGAAATCAGCGGTCCGATCAGTGCATGAATTTTTGCTTCTGAGAGGCCGAAGGTAAACAGGCGGAAAGCTCCCTCTTTACCTGATTCATATTCTTTCGTTTCAGCGTTCGATGATTTCACGAGGCGCACATGGGACAGCACTTCACTTAACAGAGAAGTAAACCGTGCTGTTTCATCCTGAAGCCCTTTTGAAACCTTGTACATTTTTCTTCCAAGCGGAAGCAGAATCAAGATTGAGAGAGGAATCAGGGCAAGCATAATCAGCGTCATCTGCCAGTCAAGGTAAAGCAAAATGCCGAACGAGCCGATTATGGCGATGATGCCTGTAAAAAAATTGGTGATGTGATCTGTAATCAGCCCTTTTAAAATGGCTGTATCATTTGTCATCCGGCTGATCATTTCACCTGTCTTATGCTGATCGTAAAATGAAACCGGAAGATGAATATGCTTCTTCCATAAACGTTCTCTAAGCTTTGCAACCACATGCTGTCCGACATAATTCAAAAGATATATGGAAATGCCGCTCGTAATCGCCTGTGCGACAAAGGCTGATAACAAGAGCAAAATATGGAAGGCTCCAATGCTCTCAAAACTGAAATCGTCAATCAGATTTTTTGTAAAAAGCGGAATAACAAGACCGGCAAGCGTGGAAATAACACTTAGAATGCCTGCAGCAGCCATTCTCGCTTTCGACGGTTTTGTGTCGCGTATCAGTTCATAAAAAAGCCGCAGTCTGTCTCCGTATCCTTGTTCTTTCATTGTTTTTTCCCCCATCATGCATACTCATCATCTATTATACAGATATCTCCAGAAAAGAATAAATATAAGCCCTCTGCCTTCCTGCATGTATTCCATAAATAAGGAGATGATAGTACTCAAGTATAACTAACCAAGAAAGCAGCGTAGAAGATGGAAAATTTCACTGGATCCAATCAGCACAGGCGGTATAAAGCTCATTTGAGCATGTTTGGGACAACTCAATTCCACTTAAGAAACCCATACATTATTGCATGGTGGTCCGCGGCTTTTCCCGGATTCGGCCATCTCCTTCTGTCCAAATACTTCAGGGGGCTGCTCCTTTTCGTATGGGAAGTCTTTATTAATATGCAGTCTCATTTGAACATCGCGATGGTTTATTCGTTCTGCGGAGAAATTGATAAAGCGCGCGAAGCCCTTGATTACCGGTGGACCCTCTTATATATTCCCGTCTACATATTTGCCATCTGGGACAGCTACCGCACAACAGTCGATTCCAACCGGGTCTATCTGCTTGCCGAACGTGAAAACGCACCCTTTAACACCTTTACAATCGGAGCCATGGAAATCAACTATTTAGACAAGCGCAATCCCCGAATGGCTGTCGTCTGGTCCTTTCTCATGCCTGGGACCGGGCAGCTGTATATACACCGCCTTATTACCGGATTTTTCGCCCTGATCTGGACGGTTGTTTTCGTTTATTATTCCAAGTGTCTTCTCGCTGTTCATTTTCTGTTTTTGGGAGAAATTGAGCAGGCAACAAACATTCTGAATCCATCATGGCTGATGTTTGTTCCCTCCGTATACGGATTCGCTGTTTATGACTCATACATCAATACAGTCGAGAACAACAAGCTGTTTATAGATGAACAAAGAAATTTTTTGATGACTAATTATCAGAAATACCGGGTCAGCTTTCCTGACAGAGTTTGAGGGGTGATTTCCATTGCAAGTATTTGCTGCGTTTGATCACTGCACATATCTGGAGCTTGCGATTTCCAAAATCGAGCAAGAAGGTATACATAAAGACAGAATCCTTGCTGTGCCTTTAAAATCGAATGACGATTCCGTCAAATTGATGGATTCTATCCATCATTCGGATGGCATCAGTCTTTTTGATACAGGTGCAGCCCTTGCTACTGCATTTGCCGTCATTGGCGTCAGCATCGGGTTTAAGCTTGAATGGGGACCTGTTTACTGGGGACTGATCGGGGCAGGCAGCGGGCTGCTGTTGGGGTTTGCCATCAATTTGTTCTACTATACGGTCATAAAAAAAAGAAAACTTAAAATTGGCGGGAGCGCAAAAAAAACCGAAGTCGTCCTGGTTATTGAATGCCGTGAGGAAGTGTTTTCACGCGTGGAAAAAATATTGAAGGAACACTATGCACTGGGAATTGGCTATATAAAATAAAACAGGCAGCCGCAATAAATCCGGCTGCCTTTCTGTGTGTTCTAATTGGTTAATACGGCTTTTGCATCAGGCTTCAAGTTCAACTTGAGAAGAATCGCCGTTATATACATCCGTATCAAGTTCATTTGTCGCTTTTCCGGTAAGCACCCCGGCTGTCATGCTTCCGCTGACATTCAGCGCTGTACGGCCCATGTCAATCAACGGTTCAACTGAAATTAAAAGCCCTGCTAAAGCAATCGGCATATTCATGGTTGAAAGAACGAGAATGGCCGCAAATGTAGCCCCTCCCCCAACGCCTGCAACACCGAATGAACTGATGGCAACAACTGCAATCAGGGTGAAAATAAATGACGGGCTGAGCGGATCAATCCCCACTGTCGGCGCAATCATAACCGCCAGCATGGCCGGATAAATGCCGGCACATCCATTTTGCCCGATTGTAAGACCAAATGAACCTGCAAAGTTTGCAATACCTTCAGGCACACCAAGCTTTTTCGTCTGCGTGCTGATATTAAGCGGCAGAGTACCTGCACTTGTACGTGAAGTAAACGCAAATGTAAGGACAGGAAATACTTTTCTGACATACGTAACCGGGTTTAACCCTGCAAGTGTAAGCAGAAGCAAGTGGATAATAAACATAACGAGAAGTGCGACATATGAAGCGATAACAAATTTTCCAAGCTTCAAGATGGAATCAAGGTCACTTGAAGCAACTGTTTTCGTCATAATAGCAAGCACGCCATATGGAGTCAGACGCAGAATCAATGTAACGACGCGCATAATGACGGCATAAAAAGCATCCACAATTTTAGCAAACAGCTCTGCATGCTGAGGCTCTTTGCGTTTTACTCCAAGAAATGCAAGTCCAAGAATAGCTGCAAAGATCACAACTGCAATGGTTGAAGTCGGACGGGCACCTGTGAAATCAAGGAACGGATTGCCCGGAAGAAGTTCAAGAACCTTCTGCGGGAAGGTCTGATCCTGAATTTCCGTATATGTAGCGTCAAGGGCTTCCCCTCTGGCTGTTTCAGCTTCTCCCTGCTCAATTTGAACCGCTTCTAAATTAAATCCAAGTGACGTTCCAATGCCGATTGCGGCGGAAATGGCTGTTGTTCCAACGAGAATCCCCAAAATCAGGATGCTGATTTTTCCGATATTTCCCGAAAGCTTCAGTTTCGTAAACGCACTGAGAATTGAGATGAAGACAAGAGGCATCACGATCATTTGAAGCAGCTTGACATAACCGCTCCCCACGATGCTGTACCAGCCGATTGATTCAAGAAGAACCTCGTTTTCCGGCCCATAAATAAATTGAAGGGCAAAGCCCAGCACAATCCCGAGACCAAGAGCTGCAAACACCCTTTTAGAAAACGAAACGTGTTTCTTTTGCATATAAAAAAGCAAGAATATGAGTCCAAGAAGAACGGCAATATTCACAATTAACAAAAATGCTGACATAGCATTTCCCCCCTAACTTTTTCCTTAAGTATTAGAAAAATATAAAGCAATTAAACCAATCAGTCAAGTAGGAATTACCGGTGGCCAACACTCAAAGGTTATGTCCGCTTTTAAGGAATTATGCCTTAATGGTTCCGCTTCAGCCCGCAATCTCATAATTTATGAGAGCAGCTTTAAAAGGAGGCGCGTGTCTGACGTGATAAAAATTAAAAACGCCTATCAAAATGACAATATCTTAAATACGAGTGTATTAACCGCCGAGCAGAAAGAGATTCTAGATCTGATGGTAAAATATGAAGAGGTTTATTCATATGAGCATTTCAGCCAGTTTAAATTCGAAATGGATCTGCGGACCGAAATTGTAAAAGCATCCTCTGCCCTCTATCAGAGCGGGGTCAAGTTTACGACGTTTGAGTATTCCAAATGCAATCCGGCTTTTTGGGACCTGACGAGCCAGGGAGCCATAGTCATCAAACCCGGCGTTCCTCCTTCAGCCGCCTTGATGGACGTCTACAATAATGGGACCATGTATGCATTTGAATGTGCGACTGCCATGGTAGCCGTTTTTTACAGAGCCGTACTGGAAATGATTGAAGAGCCCTACTTCAACCGCCTGTTTGACGGGATGATTCTATACGACTGGCACTATGATGACGATCTTGGAGTTTTTACGAGAAGAGGAAATGACTATCTTCCAGGTGATTGCCTGTACTTTAAAAATCCTGATTTTGACCCTGAAAAGCCGCAGTGGCGCGGGGAAAATACAATCGACCTCGGCTATGATCTTTACTACGGACATGGCATCGGCATTAAAGATTCTGAGGGCATCATAACCTCCCTCAACAAATACAGAAAACAGGGAGCTACGAGATCAGCCTACCTTCTTTCCCAGGTAACGCGCCTCGATTATAGATACTTGTATCCGTATAAACGGAGTGACAGAGAAGAAACAGGCGCCTATCCGCTTGCAGATGGAACCATTACGGCAACGAGACTTGGGGACGTATACTATTTAAGAGCGTAATTTACCACCAAAAAAAAGCCGCCATTATTTCGGCAGCTTCAGCTGATCATTATGAAAATATTTGCGCTGCAAGTAGTACTGTTCACGCCCAAGATATTTATTTACCATCAGCTCCATTTCGCCAAGGTCAATTCTTGTCACGAGCGGATCGAGCTGATTCCACTTTACAACTCTAATAAAGTAATAGTCTTTAATGGGGGTGAACACAACAGGGGAATTCGGCCATTGATCAAACCAGAATTCAATTCTTCCCCTTTTCTTGTACGAATAATGAATAATCTTCATTTTCATCACCTGTTATAAGAATACATGTTCTGATTTGAAAAAGAAAGCTTTAATCGGCTGACCCGCTTCTTAGGATCGCTCTGACCGGACTTCCGTCACCGTCCGTAAGTTTCAGCGGCAAAGCAATCAGCTCATAGCTTCCTTCTTCAGCCGAAGTCAGGTCCAGCCCCTCTAGAATAAAGATGGACTGCTGAAAAAACGAGTGATGGGCAGGCAATTCTTTGCTTTTCATAAAATCGACCGATGGGACATCCACTCCGATCAGCTTAATGCCAAGACTTCCAAGGTACTCTGCAGCATCGGGGTGAAAATAAGTGAACTCTTCGGGAAACCTGTTTGAATCCTCCCAGGAATCAGTCCGGATGAGCAGACGTTCTGTTCCCGCAAGATCCATTTTCTTTAGAATATGAGCAGTAATGACCTCCTGGCCTCGAATGTGAATGACTTTTGCTGTGCCGCAGTAAATGGAGAGATCAAGTTCATGGATCCTCTTCCCTTCCGAGTCAAAATGATAGGGGGCATCTACATGAGTTCCTGTATGGGTGCTCATCTCCACCTTTCCGACATTAACGGACCCGCTCGCTTCTTTCGTCCACATAAGTTCAAAATCAAATGGAGTATCCCCCGGCCAGACAGGCGTGCTGTTTTGCAGCGGTCTTGAAATATCAATGATTTTCATGCAATCACCTCCCGAATATTTTCAAACTGCTCATATCGTTTTTCCCTCATTATCGTTTTTAGAAACTGCACAGTCTTCCAAATCTCTCCATAAGAAGTGTAAAAAGGTGCAGGGGCCAGCCTGATAATATTCGGAGACCTGTAGTCTGGAATCACTCCATCCTGTTTCAGCGCTTTGCAGATTCTTGCAGCCTCAGGATGCATGAGAGCAACATGTCCTCCGCGCCGTGCATCTTCTTTCGGGTTGACAATCTCAAAAGAAAAACCTGAAAGCTCTTCTTCGATTAAATCCATCATCACCCTGGTCATACTCAGCGATTTCCTGCGGATGGCAGCCATCGTTGCTTCCCTGAACATGTCAAGAGAAGCAGATAAGGGCGCCGAACTGAAAATATGCGGAGTTCCAATCTGATAGGCGCCTGCAGTGTCTGCCGGCGTAAAAGTATGCTCCATATCAAACTGCTGCTCTTTATTTGAGCCAAACCAGCCGCCAAGCCCCGGTCTCTTTTTGCCAAGATGCTTTTCATGGACAAACAGTCCTGCTGCGGCACCGGGTCCTCCATTGACATATTTATAGTTGCACCAGTAAGCAAAATCAGTCCCCCATTTGTGCATCTCATGTGGAATTGCCCCCACTGAATGGCAGCCGTCAAAGCCGATGATAATCCCCCGTTCGTGAGCGGCTTTCGTAAGCCTTTCAATATCAAGCAGCTGGCCGCTTCTGTACAGAACAGTCGGCAGAACAGCCATCGCCACATCTTCTGTCATGCAGGCAATAATATCGTCTTCATCAAGAGTCTGACCGTCTTTGCTTTTCACCTTGACTAACTGTGTATCAGGATCAAACCCTTTCAGAGACAGCTGACTTTGAAGAGCGTATATGTCAGAAGGAAAATTCAGTTCATCGGCAAGAATCTTTGTCCTTTTTCCTTCCGGCTTAAAAAAACTGGCTGCAAGCTGATGGAGGTTTACCGTAGTAGAACCTGTCACAATGACCTCATGCGGCTTTGCCCCCACTAAAAAAGCCGATTGCCCGCCAAGTGTTTCAGACAGGTAGTACCAAGGTTTATCGCCTTTCGTCCAGCCGTCAATTCCGTGCTCCTTCCAGGCCTCAAGCATTTCAAGCAACGCAGCTTCAGTCCGCTTTGAAGGGAGGCCAAGAGAATTGCCATCCATATAGATAACGCCTTCTTTTAAATAAAACTCCTGTCTGTAGCAGGCAAGTTCATCCTGCTTATCAAGTGCTGCCGCTTTATCTGGATCCATAGCGGGAAGCCTCCTTCATCCTGATTTCAGTTTGACTGATTAACTGATTTAAAAAAACGTCTGCCGGCACTTTTTCATGAATCATCCTTAAACCCTGGCCAGCCCAGACAGACATATTTTCAGTGTTTCCCGCTTCAGCAGCCTCGCTCCTAAGCCGCTTTGTCAGATTGTTTTGCAGAGGATAAGGGAGGACATCTGATTCATGCGGCTCCATTTTCCGGATAAAATCATTTGTAATTCCCCGCGCATATTTTCCTGAGAATGCTTTCGTCAGTACCGTCTGATCTTCTGTGCTTGAGACTATTTTGTCTTTATAAGCTTCCGCTGCACCGCTTTCAGTACATGGAATAAACGCGCTCCCCATCTGCACTCCTTCTGCACCGAGCATAAATGCCGCTGCCATTCCTCTTCCATCAGCTATGCCGCCGGCAGCAATCACCGGCACCCGAAGCGCATCTGCTGCCTGCGGAATAAGTGACATGGTTCCGACCCCTGCATCCTGAGAGTGATGGAAGGTTCCGCGGTGACCTCCTGCTTCGCTGCCCTGCATGACAATCAAATCTGCTCCAAGTTCTTCAAACATAAGCGCCTCGTCAACGGATGTCGCCGTACCCATTACTGTCCTGCCTGCTTTTTTCAATTCTGCTGCAGCTTCTTTTGAAGGCAGCCCGAAAGTAAATGAACAGACAGGCACCCCCTGCTGGAGAATGACTTCAAGCTGCTGTTCATAATTATGGCGGTTTTCTTCATTTGAATAAGAAAGGTACTCCACAGGAAGTCCCCATTGCTTAAATCGATCCGTCATCCTTTTTATCTCTGCCTCACTGGCATAGACCTCTTTTTCAGGCACAAAAAGATTGACGCTGAACGGTTTCCTCGTCAAACCCTTTATTTTCACAACATGCTCCTTAAGCTGTTCCGCCGTTAAATAACCTGCTCCGACAGACCCCATCGCCCCGAAGCCGCTGACAGCAGCCGCCAGTTGGGGTGAACTAATTCCTCCCGCCATCGGTGCCTGAATAACCGGATAGGTGACGCAAAGCTTGCGGCTTACAGCTGTTTCATTCCATCCCACGCATACTCCTCCTCATCCAGAAGTGAACTGCCTACCTTCTTCTACAAGCATGCAGCCGTTCCCTGCCGGATTCAGGAGGAATGATCCGGAGCAAAATCCGTTCTCCTTTTACCCGGTTGTGCTAAAATGGTAAAAAATAGACACTCAAAGATAGGAGCTGTTGAAGTTGGATGAGCTGTGTCCCCTTTGTAATCCTCAAATGATAGAAGATCAGAAAATTGTCCTGTCCAACGACCATTGTCTCTTTCTTCAGATGCCCCAAAACATCCTTATTGGATCAGGCCTGATCGTACCAAGAGAGCACCGCCCTACCATGTTTGATTTAACGCAGGATGAATGGAATGCTACATACAGTCTGCTTCAGGAAGTGAAGGAACTGCTCGATCAAGAGCACGAGCCTGATGGCTATACAATCGGCTGGAATACAAACGAGGCCGGAGGGCAGCATATTTTTCACACTCACCTTCATATCATCCCCCGCTTCAAAGACGAACCGTATGCCGGAAAAGGCATCAGATCCTGGCTGAAGGGCAAAGAGAATTTGCGGCCTTCCCTCTCGGACGAAGATTAAAATGGACCGAACTTGGGTAAAAAAAGAGAAAGACCGCTGACAAAGGAGTGTTACCGATGATCATTGTATACATAAGCATTGCGCTTGTTGTCCTTGCCCTTATCTATCTAGGTGTCTCATCCATCCGCACCTTCAAAAAATCACAGCCTGTGCTGCAGGACCTTCAGGAAACGGCAAACCGCCTCCAAAAACAAACCGAAAGCATTCAAAATGAAACAACCAGACTCTCCGCCACCCAGGAAAAAATCATGTCTGACGTAGAGTACAAAAAGAAAACCGTTCAGGAAACAATCGAAATTGCGAAAGAAACACCGGAAACTCTAAAGAGCTTTAAAGAGTTTATTCCTTCCAAAAAAGAAGAACGCGCCGCACACAGAGTTCGGGGCTGAGAGGAGCAGATCACTTTGGTGGTCTGTTTTTTTGTGTGGAGGAGGAGCTGGCGGGGATGTTATTAAATCACTTACTCAGTTTTAGTTCTATCAAACTCTGGGTTTTTCCTGTTGGTGGTTCTTATCAAGCTCTTAAGTACCATCAAGCACAAAATCTTCTCTGTTGGTGGTTCTTATCAGGCTGTTGAGTGACATCAAGCACGAGATTTTTTCTGTTGATGGTTCTTATCACGCTTATTAGTGCCTTCAAGCACGAGATTTTTCTTGTTGATGGTTCTTATCAGGCTCTTAAGTACCATCAAGCACAAGATCTTCTCTGTTGGTGGTTCTTATCAGGCTGTTGAGTGCCATCAAGCACAAGATCTTCTCTGTTGATGGTTCTTATCAAGCTCTTAAGTACCATCAAGCACGAGATTTTTTCTGTTGGTGGTTCCTATCACGCTGTTGAGCGCCATCAAGCACTAGATCTTCTCTGTTGATGGTTCTTATCACGCAGTTGAGTGCCATCAAGCACAAGATTTCTCCGGTTGATGATTCTTATCACGCTGTTGAGTGCCATCAAGCACAAGATTTCTCCTGTTGATGGTTCTTATCAGACTTATTAGTTCCATCAAACTCGAAATCTTTCCGGTTGATGGTTCTTGTCCTGCTGTTTTGTGCCAACTACCTCAGGCTCCTTCCCAGCTGATGGTTTTATTTTTCCACAACAAAAAGAGCACTGATTCTCATCAATGCTCATACCCACCATGTTTCGCCGATTTTCATTACGTTTAGCTTATCCGGGTCAAGTGCACGCTTCTCCCATTCTGCAAGCAGCCTCTCCAAAGCTTCAGGTCCTGTATCGTCGGCCAGCCTGAATGCACCGTAATGCATGGGAACAAACGGCCCCTTCGCGTTCAAATCAAGGTACGCTGTGACCGCATCCTCGGGATTAATGTGCGATACCTTCATAAACCACTCAGGCTCATAAGCTCCGATGGGCATCAGAACGGCATCAACAGACATTTTTTCACCGATTTCTTTAAAGCCGCGGAAGTATCCGGAGTCACCGGCAAAATAAATGGAGTGGCTCTTGCGTTCAATGACCCATCCTCCCCAGTGGGAAGTATTTGTATCCCACAAGGTTCTGCGCGTCCAGTGCTGAGCAGGAACGAATGTAAATCTGACTTCTTCTTTATCAAACACATCCCACCACGCAGCTTCTTTCACATTCTTATACCCTCTTCTTCTGAAGGAAGCACCAAGGCCTTCGGGCACGTAAAAAACCGGGTCTCCCTTAAGCTTTCTGATTGATGCAAAATCCAGGTGATCATAATGTCCGTGAGAGATCAGGACAGCATCGATTTCCGGAAGTACCCGGATTGGCATGCCCGGTTTCGTCAATCTCCTCTGCATGCCCATCCGCTCTGCCCAGACCGGGTCAGTAAGGATATTGATGCCGCCAGTCTGAATCAAGAACGTAGAATGGCCAATCCAGGTCACACTGTTTTTTGAACGGTTAGCCGACACTTCTTCCGACTGAGGATTATCCAGCCTTTCAATGGAGACCGACAAATCCTTCTTTTTCGCTTTTCGCTCTTTCATCCATTTTCTGAAATCGGAGAAGCTTTTCGTATTTTCCACTCCGTCTAAGTTACGATATCTTTTCCCCATCCGCCTGCACCTTTACATAAAATGTCCGGGTTCTCGGCCCGTCGAATTCACAGAAGTAGACTCCCTGCCAAGTTCCGAGCAGCAGGCGCCCTTCTGTAATAATCACATGCTGCGAGGAGCCGACTGTGCTCGCTTTCATATGAGCAGCGGTGTTCCCTTCCGCATGCCTGTCCTTTTCTTCAAACCACGGATAGACTTCGTCAAAGCGTCTGATCATGTCTGTTTTCACATCAGGATCCGCATTTTCATTGATTGTGATTCCTGCAGTTGTGTGCGGACAATAGATGACAGCAGTTCCTTCCTTGGTGCCGTATTCCTGGATCAAGTTCTCAACTTGTACAGTGATATCAATCATTTGATCTCTGCTTTTCGTTTCCAGTTTAAATGATTTAAGCACGTTCATCCTCCCTTTCTTTTTAAGGCTTCCTTTTCTAAAGGATAGCTTATTTCCAAAGGATGATACAAGAAAAGAACCCTGTACTCAGGGTTCCATCTCTGAAAGACTGCTCTTTCGGTCCAGAATCGTTTTTATGACAAGCTTTATTAGTTCACCGGGCTGATACGGTTTAATCAAACAGCCTGCTGCGCCAAGGTCTGCTGCTTTATCCTTTTCATTAAGAGCTGTTGATATAAAAACTGGGATTTCTGCAAGATGCGGGACCTGTTTTAATCGGTCCAGAACATCCCAACCGTTTAAATCATCATCAGAAAGCAAAATATCAAGAACGACAGCATCCGGCCTCAGTGAAACCGCCTCTGCCAGAGCCCGGTCGCCCCTCAGCATCACGGCTGTGCTTAGTCCCATTTCCTCAAATTCTGCTTTAAGCAGACTTGCGAAGTTTTCGTCATTTTCAATTATCAGGATATTGGCAGATGACAATCCATCAGTTTCAGGGGCAGGTGAATGACCTGAGTCATCATGCAATGGCAATGAAACCGTAAAGGTGCTTCCTTCCCCAATCTTTGAATGAACGGAAATCTCGCCGCTGTGTGCTTTTATGATTTCTTTCACGATCGAAAGCCCAAGGCCTGTTCCGCCAATTTTTCTGCGGTCGGAATTGTCTGCGCGGTAAAATTTCGTAAACAGTTTGTCCTTTGCATCTTCAGGAATTCCAAGCCCTTCATCTTTCATCTCCACTTTCAGCCAACCATTCTCTTCAAACAGAATAACCGAGATATTTCCGCCGTCCGGAGAATATTTTACGGCGTTTCCGGCAAGATTCTGAAAGGCCTGCTTTAACATATCTCTGTCTCCGAGAACCATGGCGTTTTTGGCGCTTGTATGAAAATAAAACCGGTGATCAGATGTCAGGATCTGCTGTTCTTCAACGACTTCCCCGAGAATGACGGAAAGATCGCCAAGCCTCTTTTCATAGGTCTGTTTCCCTGATTCCAGCCTCTGGACATCAAGAAAATTGTTAATCAGATTGGTCAGGCGCTTACCTTCCTGATAAATGGTCGATAAGTATTTTTTCCTTCTTTCCGGTTTCAGGTCTTTATACAGCAGCAATTCCGTAAAACCAAGGACGCTTGCAAGCGGGGTCCTGAGCTCATGGCTGACCGTGCTGACAAATTCAGACTTCATTTGATCCACTTCGTACTCCTTCGTAATATCTCGGTGGACCATTACCGTTCCAAGGCGCCGTCCATTCCTGTATAACGGTTCTGCATAAAGGTTTACTACAGTCCCATTATTCATTCTATAGGTAAAGCTGTCCTGCACAGGTTCACGCGAAAAAATGACCCTTTCCAAAAATCTCCCAAGCTCCACAGGATCTGACACGACAGAAGAGAAATGGCTGAACCATTTATCAAATGAGGCAAAAGCCAAATCCTCGCCTCTGCATAAAAGCATGCTGCTCATGGTTGTGTTAACTTGCAGACTTACTCCGTTCAAATCAACCAGCTGAATGCCCTCATGGATGGTATTCAGAATGTGTCTGACCATTTCCCTGTCCTGTTCAGCCTGCTCGTAAAGCTTCAGCTTGTCCAGTGAAAGAGCAATGTTTTTGGTCATTGATGTGTATTCAGCTATCTCTTTTTCACCGAACTCCTCATTAAACTTCGTGAAGATCATGATCGCTTCCGTACGTTCACCGGATGAGAGAACCGGCAGATAAAGATCATAGGAATACTGCGGTGATTCGTGGTATCCGGTTTCCTCAGGATCTGCAAGACGCTTATAGACTTTTGCCTGCTTTGTCTTTTTCACTCCATCTATGAGCCCTGAATTCATATTGCCAAGAATGGTTCTGACCGCCGTTTCTGACAGTGATACCGCTGCATAGTGTTCAGGCTGATCAGCCATGACGACAATGCCCTTATCTGCTTTTGAAATACGGCACATGGCAGTGATTATGCTTGTCAAAAGCTTTTGCTTATCAAGTGTATTTGCTATGCTGTTGCTTAGTTCATTCCGGAGTGTGAGCTGCGACTCTCTTTCCCACATTTTTTCAAGAGCTGAACGCAGTTCATCCTGCTGAACCTGAAGTTCGTCCTGCTGGGCAATCAGTTCTTCATTCTGGGCTGTTAAATCCTGTTCTTTTTCAGCAATGCTTTTGCTCATTTTTGAAAAAGCAACGTGCAAAAGCCCCAGCTCATCCTGCCGGTTTGAGCTGCTGTCAAAAATGACATCCTTGCCTGCTGCAATTTCACCCGCTGCAGCTGTAAGGATCTGAAGAGGCTCCTGCATTTTTCTCAAATACCTTCTGATCATCGCAATCAGCGTGCCAATCATGAAAACAAGCACGATAAGAAACAAAATCTGACTGGTAAACAGGCTGCCGGTAAACTGCTCCCTGTTTTCATTGATTTCCCGCTCAATTTTGGCACTGTAATCTTCAAGTCCTGTCTGAAAAACTCTTACTCTTTCAGATCCTCCTTCAACAGCTGTTCTGGTTACTTCGGATGTATTTCCCCGTTCATATGCTGCTACCGTTTTCGGAAGAAGATCCAGAAAATAGAGTTGATAAAAGGTGCTTGCCTGCTGAAGAAAGGCAAGATCATAGTCATTTTCAGCAAGTGCTTCCAGATCTTCGTATGCCTTCAGGACGGTCTCTTTTTGTTCCATTCCCCTGTTGTAATATAGTTTGTTTTTGCCGTTCTGACCATAGGCGAAGTAGGCCCTGAATTCGGAAATCGCCTTATTGTAGGAATCGTTCAGGAGAATCGTTGCATTTTCTTTTAAATCAAGCTGACGGTTGCGTTCTTTAAATTCTTCAGTTATGGCATTTTGCCAGAAGACATAAACGCCAATTACTATGGAAAACAGAATAATTGCCGCTGCCGCCATCAGTCCAAATTGCCTCGTAACACTTTTCTTTACCAATCTATTAATCACTGCTTAAAATCTCCTCCACTTTGTCCATAAGCATGAGTGGACTGAATGGTTTGGAAACAAATTCATCCGCTCCTGCCTTGAGGACGCTCTGCTGATCGGCAGCCTGGCTTTTGGCGCTCAGCATTATCACTTTCGCTCCGGACTGTTTTGGATGTTTCTTTATTTTCTTAATGAGCTCCATACCCGTGTATACCGGCATCATATAATCGAGGATGATCAGCTCATATTCATGCTGCTGAATAAGCCTGTATGCTTCTTCCCCGTCTGATGCTTCATCTATCTGGTGACCGAGGTCTTCAAGTGTGTCTGTTATAAGCATGCGAAGAACTTCCTCATCTTCTGCCAAAAGAATTCTGGCCATTGTCTGTGCCTCCTAATCCCGGTTCAGAATGCTTTTAATGTTCATCTAATTTATCGTCAGTTTTTTATCGAATGTTAAGTATGTCCGCTATTTTTCCAGGATGGTTTTCATCATAGGTACATACGCTTTCCAGAAAAATCCGTCCGTTCTCCCCTTTTTATCGGAAGAGGTTAGTTTTTTCCAGTCTGTTATTTTCGATGCCTGATAAAAGTCAGGTATATCATTCGCATCTGCGTAGTCCCCTGCAAAATAATAAGCATGATAGCCATGGTCTGAATGATGAAGCACTGCCGGCATGGAGAGGGGAACTCCTTTTTCCGAGAGCTTCGCCTCGGTTTGAGCATTCACATGAAGATGATAGGATGCCAGAACTTTTGCTCCTGCAGGCTCCATGATGTCAAACCAGTAGTTGTACTTCAGTTCAGCATCAAGCCCCAGTTCCTTTTTCCCCTGCTTTGTAAAAGAAAAGCTCAAAGGATGCTTTCCTCCAAAGTCTTCCTCCGGAACGATCATGAGCTCTTCTTTTTCACTGACGAGTATCAGCCCCTGCCCGCTGAAGCGATACGTTTTGCTGTGCTGCGTTTCATAGGATCTTTTAACCCATTCAGGCACCTCATCGCTTCCAAGGTCCAAAAAATACCGCCCCGTCCACCCGGTCCACTCCAATCCAAATAAGTCTTCAAGTTTCCTTCTCGCTTCTGGCTCAGTGGGCTCTGCAAACGTATTAAATTCCGCAAAAATGGTCTGGGCGTTTGTTTTGACCGACTGCTGGATTCTGTCTGCTTCCTCAAGGGTCATCCCTCCATAGATCAGCTCTCCGGACTTATTTGAACGCACCCCGTATGAGTCTGCAATGTAAAGATGCGAATAATGGCTGAGGTCACCTGGCAGTTCGCGGATCTTTTTTGAAGCAGGCAAATAGCCTGAATAATCATCCGCCAGGCTGTAGCTTGTTCCGTCTTCCTTTGTTTTTTTCATATGATTTAACAGCCAGGTAATTCCTTTATGCTCTCTGAGGGTATCATCCTCCGCTGTTTTGTTGAGAATCAGCATTGGAAGTTTTTCCGTATCCTTCAGGAAAATCCAGTGCCAGAGGGGTGCCGAGAGCAGGACAGCGGCAGCAAGACACGCACAAACAAGTACTCCGATTTTTTTATTCACTTGAAACTCCTTTTCTGACCATGTCTCCCCAGCCCTTTCTTCCGGTTATGACATCAATTATTCCTTCTATTCTCCAGAACACCGTCAGCGGCCTGTACCAGAAAGATTCTGTTATGGCGTAGACAAACAGCACGAAAAGCTGGCTGACATGGGGGTATTTTTCCATGCTCCATTCTTCCAGCAGAACAGCCGCAACAGAGAAGAGAGAACCGTAAATCACAGACAAGAGGAAGAACATTAGAGCAACGTCCACATAAACTTCGCCTCTGAACCAGGCAACAATCAAGAGGAGATAACCCGCCAGTTCCACAATCGGCCCTAAAAATTCAACGAAAAAATAATAGGGCATCGAAATCAGTCCAATTGATTTATACTTTGGGTTCAATAGAAGCTTCCTGTGTATCCAGATGCTTTCAAACAGGCCTCTGTGCCACCGCTTTCGCTGTCTTCTTAAAAATCTTGCCGATTCAGGCGCTTCTGTCCAACAAACGGGATCAGGGACATAGACAATTTTTTTATTAAGCTTTCTTTCCTTGATCATTCTGTGAAGCCTGACGACAAGCTCCATATCTTCTCCGACAGTATGGGAATATCCTCCGGCTTCAATGACCCACCGTTTTGAAAAAACGCCAAAAGCACCGGATACAATCAGCAGCAGATTTGTCCTGCTTAAGCCGATTCTTCCAGCCAGAAACGCCCGTAAATATTCGATGACCTGCATGACAACCAGAGGTTTGTCAGACAGGCCGACCGCAGTCAGCTCACCGTTTCGGATCGTACATCCATTTGCAATCCGGATGCTTCCTCCTGTCGCAATGACGTCATCCCCAGATTCAATTATCGGCTTTAACACCTTCAGAAATGCATTTCTTTCAATGACGGAGTCACCATCAAGGGAACAGAAGTAAGGGAAACGGGAAAAGTTAATCCCTGCATTCAGAGCGTCTGCTTTTCCGCCGTTCTCCTTATCAATTACATACAGATTAGGATAAAGATCTGATTGATATACTGCTTTGATTTCCTTTGTACTCAGCTGTTTTCTCACAACCCGGCTTATTTTCTTTAACTGAAAACGCACAATTAATTTCTCGAGTGTGTCATCTGTTGATCCGTCGTTAATGACAAGCATTTCATATTCAGGATATTCAATACTGATAAGAGACCGGATCGTTCCGTAGATTCCCGCTGACTCATTATAGGCAGGGACAAGAATGGAAACGGGCTTTGTATAAACGGAATGCAGAAGCTCCTCATATGGTTCGGTTTTATTCAGGTTGAACTGTTTTCTCACCGTTAAAAGCGAGACGATGAGCATTCCGCCATATACAGCAACGACAAAGCACATATAGCCGAGCAGAACCCAGGCTGACGTCTCAAGAATTGTATCGAACAGACTCATTTCTGCCGCCTCCTTTTGAAATCCACTCAAGGGCCATGTCTCTTGCAAAAAGATCATCCGAATGATGAATGACTTCCTCAAGCAGCTGTTTTCCGTTTTTAAATGTAAAGATGGTTTTGGCTGCTTCCAGCCTTACCATATATTCTTTGTCAGAAAGAAGATCCTTCGCTGCTTCTAAAAAGACTTCCGCTCTCAATGAGCCAATCACTTTCAGCGCCATCATTCTTTCAAGCCAGTCAGGCGAATAGATAAAAGGTTCAATGATGTCCGGTTTTACTGGAAGGACCATATCAGCAGCTGCTTTTAAAGACCTCAATTTTTCTTCCTCGTCACCTTTCATAAGCAGCTGTTCAATCAGGCTTTTCTGTTCAAACAGCTGCATATCCCCTATTAGAGTAATCAGATTGTACCTTAAGCCTTCAGGAAGGTCCCCGTATGTTTGATAAAAGGTGCGGAGATGATCAGGCCCGCAGTTCTGCAGGATGCTCACGATGGTAAAATCCGATAAATGCCTGCTGCTGTTTATCATTTGTTCAAGAAAGCCCTCGTCCCCGGACGAGGCAAGAATTCTTGAAATCACGGCTTCTTCCTCAGTCGTCAAATGACGTTTTACGGCAAGCTGCTTTACTTCTTCAACCAAATGATAGAGTCTTATATTTTCAATGATATAGAGTGCATTCATTCTTGAGCTCCAGCTAAAAGACTTCAATTCTTTTTTCAGCCATCCTGACAAATGTTTTTTTGCGAGTGCTGTCATTCTTATTTGCATGGTTTCATCCTGAAGAACATTGCTGTACTCAAGCAGCAGTTCACTCAGCGCATGCCTGCCCGGATACTGAAATTCGGCTGAATCATCTCTTAGATAATTGAAAAGGGCAAGTCTGCACGCTTCTTTAGATTCAATCAGGCGTTTTTGTTTTCTTTTTCTGATGGTTTTCGCTGCAGATAAATAGACAAGCAGAACTGTCAGCAGAAGAAACGACCAGACCAGAAGCAAAAAAAGCTGACGGGGCGTCAGTACATCCATTATTTCGTCATCCTTTTTGCAAGATGATAAAGACGAGTTTCAAGCTCTTCAAGTCTGAACGGTTTTGTCATATAATCATCCGCGCCAAGCTGCAGGGCTCTCGCTGCGTCTCTTCCGCTCTTGCGGGATGTCAGCATCATGACCGTAAATAGATGCTGGTTGGGCAGAGCTCTGATTTTCTGCAGCACTTCTGTTCCATCCATTTTGGGCATCATTCCATCCAGAACAATAAAGTGATTTTCCCTTTTACTTAAAGGATGCGCTTCAAGAAATTCCATGCCGTCTGGATACAACCCGATATTCA
Organism: Metabacillus sp. cB07; assembly: GCF_016839225.1. Lineage (NCBI taxonomy): Bacteria > Bacillati > Bacillota > Bacilli > Caryophanales > Bacillaceae > Metabacillus > Metabacillus sp. cB07. The sequence continues at coordinate 3,375,168 of NZ_CP069296.1, forward strand.
AACAGTACTGATCCAGCAGCGGACTCTTTCGGAACACATCTTCAAGAATGGTTCTTATAATCGGATCATCATCGACGACAGCAACATTCATCACTTTTTCAACTGGCTCTGTCACAGTTGACCGGTAAACCGCGATTGCGTTTCTTCCATTTTCTTTTGCCTGATAGAGCGCGGCATCCGCACATTCAATCGCATGTTCGACACTCATAGCCTGTTCAGACGGGACGGCCATTAATCCTGCCGAAAACGTGCAGGAATATGAGGTATGATCCGGACGCTTAAAAACGTGGGCTGAAAACGATTCCTTAATTCTCCCGATGACTTCCATTGCTTCTTTTTGACCGGCATTGGGAAGCAGGATAATAAATTCCTCCCCGCCGTACCGGATGACCGTATCACTGTTTCTCAAGTTGTCTCTCAGGCACTGGGAGAATTCTCTTAATACTTCGTCGCCTTCAAGGTGACCGTATGTATCATTGATTTTTTTAAAATAATCAAGATCAAGCATAGCAAGCGTGAAGAAGCTCCCCTCCCGCTTCATGCGCGCTGCAAGCCTTGTATAGGCTGGATTCAGAAATTTTCTGTTATACACCTTTGTCAGTTCATCAACGACAATCAATTCTTCCAGCTGCTTTTTCCGTTCGATCTGGCGTCTGATCCTGACCAAAAATTCTTCCATATCAAACGGCTTCAGGATGAAATCGTCAGCGCCGTATCTATAGCTGTCAAGTCTCGTTTCCCTTGATGCATCTGCGCTGATCATAATGGCAGGTACATACTTTTTCTGCATCAGTTCTTTCAGCTGCACAACAACCTCAAACCCATTTTCCTGTTTCATATGTCTGTCAATCACCACACAGTCAGGCGCGAGATCGTAATAGGCTTTCATGGCACGGTCTGAGTCTGTAAATATAGCCGCCGTAAATCCATGCAGCTCCAGTTCTTCCTTTAAATACATTAAGAGGGTAATGTCATCATCTATGAGCAGAATAAGTTCGTCTCCTGAAGAAATGCGTTTTTCCCTGTTTGGCACAGTCTCTTCCTCAATGTCCATTTCTGCTTCATAGCATGCTGATATCAGCGGAAAAAGAAGGTTTTGCAGTTCTGGCAGCCTCCATGTGTCTCTCTTCCGTTTTTCCGCCAGAAGCAGCTGTGCCGCTGCAGCCTTTCCCACCTGCTCCATTCCAATCGTCGGAGCTGTTCCTGCAAGCGAGTGCAGAAAACGTATGACCTCATCCTGTTCAACTGCGTGCTGGTATCCATACCATCTGTCAATCTGCTCTCTTATTTTTTTCAGCAGGCGCTGTTTGTACTTCTTCAATTAGACCTCTCCTGACACTTATAAGTTCAACTTCATCATTTTACTATTGCAAGAAACATTTGGAAACATCCAGAAGTCCCCGTTAAGAAAAGCGCAGGCACAACAGATCAGTAAGCACCCGAAAAGCCCTTATTCCTCGTTTTTCATCCTAAAAAAAACTGCCTAAAGGAATCATCCTTATAGGCAGTTTTTAACATTAAAAGATATATACACGTGTCTCAAACGGTTTTAATGTAAATGAAGTTGTGTGGTTGTGCTTATCTGTTTCATAGTTTTGAAGCACTAGGTTATCGCTTGAAAGCGGCAGACCGCTGTACTGATAAAATGCGTTTTTGTTGCTGATGTTCGAAATAATCAACGCTGTTTTACCTTCAAACGTACGGGTATAAGCGTAAATTTGTTTATCCTTTGGAAGGATTAAGTCATATGTTCCATAAACAAGGACATCATTTTCTTTTCGCAGATCAATCATCTTTTTGTAGAAATGGTAGACAGAGTTTTCATCTTTCAGCTGCTTTTCAACGTTTGTTTCCTTGTAGTTTTCATTGGCGCCGAACCAAGGAGTTCCTGTTGAGAAGCCGCCGTTTTTCTCATCATTCCATTGCATTGGCGTACGTGAATTGTCACGGCCTTTATGCCAGATGATTTCCATGATTTCTTCGTGTGAGCGTCCTTTTGCCGTTTCAATGCGGTAAAGGTTTTTCATGGCTACATCGTCGTAATCATCGATGGATGGAAGGTGAACATTTTTCATGCCGAGCTCCTGTCCCTGGTAAATGAACGGTGTACCCTGCATCATAAAGTACATAGCGCCAAGTGCTTTTGCGCTTTCTACAAGATACTCTTTGTCATCGCCCCATGTTGAAACAGAACGCGGCTGATCATGATTTTCAAGGAAAAGAGCATTCCAGCCGTTTCCATCAAGGCCCTTCTGCCATTTAGTAAGAGTTTCTTTCAGTTTGACAAGATCAACTGATCCTTCAAGTCCATTGTCCCAAAGGCCAAGGTGCTCAAACTGAAAGATCATGTTGAAGATTCCGTTTGTATCTCCGACCCAGTCCTCTGCCTGTTCAAGCTTAACGCCGTTCGCTTCGCCGACTGTCATAATGTCATAACGTGCAAACGTTTGCGCTTTGAGCTCGCTCAAATGCTCCATTATGCCCTCAACATTCATGTGGTAATCAAATGATGAGACAAAATCAAGACCGTTTGGATTTGGAAGATCCGGGAACCCTTCTTTTTTGTTGATGTGGGAAATCGCATCTACACGGAAGCCGTCGATTCCTTTATCAAGCCACCAGTTGATCATTTCATAAACAGCTTGTCTCATGTCCTGGTTTTTCCAGTTTAAATCCGGCTGCTTTGTTGCAAAAACGTGCATGTAGTACTGATCTGTTTTTTCATCATATTCCCAGGCAGAACCGCTGAAAATACTTTCCCAGTTGTTTGGCTCTTTGCCGTTTTTACCGTCACGCCAGATGTACCAGTCGCGCTTTTCATTGTCTTTTGACTCGCGTGATTCAATGAACCATGGATGCTCATCACTTGTATGATTAACAACAAGATCCAAAATCAGCTTCATGTCTCTTTTATGGACCTCTGCTAAAAGCTCATCAAAGTCTTCCATTGTTCCGAAATCAGCCATGATGTCCTGATAATCGCTGATATCATATCCGTTATCTGCATTTGGAGAAGAGAAAATCGGACAAATCCAGATGACATCGATTCCAAAGTCCTTCAAATAATCCAGTTTAGAAATAATTCCGCGGATATCACCGATACCGTCCCCATTCGAATCCATAAAGCTTCTTGGGTAGATCTGGTAGGCAACCGCTTCTTTCCACCACATTTTTTTCATATACAGCACTCCTTTATTTCAACCTTAACGTCCAGTAAGACGAACGGGTAAGTGTTTCAAGTAAAAAGTATTCGCTTACATTTATGCTAAGTTTTCATTTCTAAAAAGTATTATACTCTAATTGTGTTAAAGATTGAACAATTTCCTTTGAATTCCTCAAAAAACGCTGAGTGCAGAGGAGAAACTGCCTGTATAGCCACAACATTTTGCATAAAAAAGAAAAAAGCTATCCGCTCCGGATAGCTTTCTCCTCTAGTCACGCAATTTTAGAGCTGACTTCAGCTGTTTTCTTCTTCAGCCAGTTCTTGCCTTCGACCATGCGGGAGACCATTATGCTGCTGACGTTATCGCCTGTCGCATTCAGCATGGTTGCAGGAGGATCAATGATCGTTGAGATCGCCGCAATAATCGGCAGCGCTTCAGGCGGGAACCCGTAAAGCGTAAGAATAAGCATTTCGCCGATCATTCCCCCGCTCGGGATCGCTCCCATGACCGTTCCGACAAGGATGGCTACTAGTATCACGCTTGTGATCGTGCCGAATCCTGAAAAGCTCATGTCAAAAATACCGAATAAGAACACAATTTTCAGGACGCCGCCAAGAACGGAACCATCTTTATGAAGAGCGGCACCAAGTGGCACTGTCGTTTCCCTGATATCTGCACTGACACCCATCTTTTTCGTCGCCTCAAGGTTAACCGGGATGGATGCTGCACTGCTGCATGTTGCAAGTGAAGTAATCGTCGGAGACAGCATGTTTTTCCAGAAAACGTTCACTCCCTGTTTCTTGCCGGCGATAAATGCGTAAACCGTAAACGCAATGATAAAGTAAATAAAGGCTGCTGCATAATACATCACACCTGCTCTGAAATAGGTGCCGAGAAGCATTGGCCCGTATTCACCAACAAGAGTTGCAAAGTAGGCGCCAAGCCCGATCGGTGCATAGTACATAATGATGGAAACAAGTTTCATCAGCACTTCAGAACCGGACGCGAGAAAGCTTGCAAACGGCTTTCCTTTTTCCCCGATCATGGAAACAGACAGCCCGACCAGTACGGAGAAAACAATCATCGCAAGCATGTTGTTTCTTGAGAACAGTTCGACAAAATCAGGAACCGTAAACGTGCTGACGATCTGATCAGCAAGTGTTACATCCTCCATCGCCTCAGGCTTTTCAAGCTGAAGCGTCACACCCTGTGCTGGAGGAACGATTTTAACGACAGCCGTCATATATATGGCTGCAATCAATCCTGTAAACAGGAACACAGCCAGCATGCTGCCCATAATCTTTCCTAAACGCTTTGTTCCTCCCATATTCGCAATGGATGAAGCAATCGTGAAAAACACAAGCGGTACAACAACCGTAAACATGGCATTTAAAAACAAATCGCCGAACGGCTTTAAGAACACAGCTTTTTCTCCAAACATCAGTCCGATTATGCCGCCAATCACAACTGATGAAAGCAGAATAAGCGGAAAACGGTAAGCTTTCATTTAAAATCCCTCTTTCATATCAATAAGAACCAACTAATGCTATCAGAGGAATGGACTTTTTTCAAGAATGGTTTACTGGAATTTTCAAGCGGCACAAAAAACAGGCAATCACTCAGGATCGCCTGCTTCTTCTTCGATTTTCTTTTTGGCTTCAAGGGTTATTATGTGATGCCCTTCCATGTCCGTTACAGTAAATTCATAGCCGTCTTCAGTGATTTTATCTCCTTTTTGAACATCAATCATTTCCGTGAGCACCCATCCCCCGATTGTATCCACATCTTCGGAATCAATGTTTGTCTGAAGGAGATCGTTTACTTCCTCAATGAGCGCTTTTCCGTCAAAAATGTAGTGCGTCTCGCTTTTCTTCTGTACGTTTGGAAGTTCATCTATGTCGAATTCATCGCGGATCTCGCCTACAATTTCTTCGAGAATATCCTCAACTGTCACAAGTCCGGCTGTTCCGCCGTATTCGTCGACAAGAATGGCCATATGGATCCGGTCCTTTTGCATTCTCAGGAGCAGATCCTGAATAGGAATGGTTTCAATCACTTTGATCACCGGCCGGATGTAATTTTTAAGAAGCACGCCGTCTTTTGACATGTAAAGGGCATCAAGCACTTCCTTAATGTTCACAAGACCGATGATGTTGTCTTTATCTTCGTGTTCAAGCGGATACCTGGTGTATCTTTCGCTTCTCATAATTTCAAGGTTTTCCTCAAATGAATCTTCCAGTGCAACAGTAACCATTTCTGTTCTCGGGACCATGATTTCTTTTGCAATCCGGTTATCAAATTCAAATATTTTGTTCACATACTTATACTCGGACTGATTGATCTCCCCGCTTTTCAAGCTCTCTGACAAGATGATGCGGAGCTCTTCCTCCGTGTGGGCCATCTCGTGTTCAGATGCCGGATGGAGGCCAAACATTCTGACAATCGTCTGGGCAGATCCATTCAGCGTTTTGATAAAGGGATACATGATTTTATAAAAAAGAATAAGCGGCCTCGAAAGATTCATGGTCACCCATTCCGCTTTCTGAATGGCCAGGGTCTTTGGAGCAAGCTCCCCAATGACCACGTGAAGATACGTGATCGCCACAAAAGCGAGGACGAACGATAGAATTCCTGACAGCGACGGATTGACTCCCCATGAATCAAATAATGGATGAAGGAGGCGTTCTATGGTCGGCTCCCCGAGCCACCCCAGACCGAGAGCTGTGATCGTAATGCCAAGCTGGCAGGCTGAAAGATATTCATCAAGACTTCCCGTTACTTTTTTGGCAGCAATCGCTTTTTTATTTCCCTCTCCTACGAGCTGATCAATTCTTGAGCTTCTTACCTTTACAATGGCAAACTCTGCAGCGACAAAAAAACCTGTAGCTGCAATTAAAAGGGCGACTAGAATTAGATTTGTAGCAATCAAAGAGTTCCCTCATCCTTCAAAGGACAAGGGTCACCTCCTTTCATAAGGTGAAACCCGGATTCCGTTTTATTTGCTTCTATTCTTTGCTTTTTCGCGTTACTTTAGCATTTTATTTATTTCCAGGTTCTTTTCAGCCTGAAAACCTCCTGAATGTATCCCCAGACGGAAACAGGAGCCATGATCAGCTGATAGCTTAAAACGAAGAAAAAGAAACCTGAGATATTTTTTCTCACTTTTAAATCAAGTTCTCTGAACACTTTTTTCTGATAGGAATAGATGCTCAAATAGCTGATCAGCGTAAGAGGCAGAACAAAAAGGGTCATCGGCCCGACAATCCAGTAATGACCGAAAAAAGCGAGAATCAGGCCGGGAATCCAGAAAACGGTATACGTAAAATCAAGATACGGCATGATGAAATTAATGCCCGTCAGGAATTTCGCGAAAATGGCCGGCTGATGCCACGGCTTCATTTCCTTCAGCGCCTCAATCATCCCCCGCGCCCACCTCGACCGCTGCCTGGCAAAGTGCCGGAAGGAAACCGGAACTTCTGTAAACGCAACAGACAAAGGCTCAAAGTACACTCTGTACCCGTGATGGAGAAATCGCCAGGTAAGAACAATGTCCTCCCCTATCGCTTCCGGCCATCCGCCGGTTTCCCTTACAGCAGACGTTTTGTACAAACTGAATGCCCCCTGTGCAACGAGCGTTCCCTGATATAAACCCTGAAGCCTTTTGATCGCTGCAATGCCGAGAAAGTAGTCCCACTCCTGCATTTTCGTCAGAAGATTTTCCCTGCTGTTTCTGACGAGAATGGTTCCTGCAACAGCACAGACATCCACCGGGGAACTGATCATCCTTGAAACAATGCGCCTGACAGCACTTTTGTGCAGAAGCGTATCTGCATCCAGAGTAAGGACGAATTCTGTCATTGTTTCATTTATGCCTTTGTTGAGCGCATGATATTTCCCCGGATTTTCTTCATGGAGGAGACGCACAGGAATGCCATAGGCAGTCCCTGCTTCAAGGGCAACTGACGGAGTTGAGTCCTCGGATCCGTTATCTACTACAATCACTTCAAGACTGCCCTTGTAATCCTGATCGGCCAGATACCTGATGGTCGTCCCGATATTTTTTTCTTCATTCTTTGCTGCAATCAGAATAGTGACCGGAAATTCAGGACTGCTGATTTTATATGGGGGCTGCCTGTCAATCAGCAGGCTGGTGATCAAAAAGGCATTCAAAAATCCCGGTATGTAGGCAATGCCTCCAATAATGAAAATGGCAAGCGGCAGCGAGGTCAGCTCTGCAAGCTCCCTTAACCAAGGAAGAGAAAGGAAGACAGAGAAGAGCATCCATATAAAGGCCGCGGTCTGGCTGATCCAAAATTTCTTTTTCACGCTCACGTATCGCTTTAGCACCATGTCTCAACCTTTTCATTCAAGTTTTCTTTTATCTTCCGCAATCCCTGACTATGCATACATAAACGAAACAAGTAGAAAAATTGGGAGAAACTTGCACATACTACATAAAAGCATGTTTGAAATCAAGGAAGTGATGAGATGAAACTGTCTGATGAGGAAAAGACCGCGCTAAGCGAGGCAATTGACAAAATGAATGAGGGGCTTGATGTATTCATTCAATTCTACAACGATGCTGAAGAAGAAAAGCCGGTGATCGAATTCAAAGAAGATACGATTGCTGCTATTGAAAAAGCAATCGAAGCCTATGGAACAGAAACGGTTTCGGAGAAAATAAATGCCATTATCCGTGAGGTTCTATCGTTTTTACCAAACAAAAAATAAGGCGGGTGTGAACGTTGAGATCAAATAAACTGCTTGTAGACTGGCTGAGATGGCCCCTCTATGTCCGCATCATTTTAATCGTGATGCTGATTGTCCTTCTCTTTGGACAAGTGATATCGCTAATTGAACCAGAGGTGTTCCCGACCGTTTTTGACGGAATCTGGTGGGCGCTTGTCACTGTTTCCACTGTCGGATTTGGCGATTATGTGCCTGAAACAGTTGCCGGAAGGTCAGTGGGCATTGTCCTTATCCTTATTGGTGCCGGATTTGTCACGACCTACTTTGCCACATTGTCCGCAGCAGCTTTTCAAAAGCAGCATTCTTACCTAAAAGGAGAAACGGCCTACAAATATGGGAATCATGTCGTGATTGTCGGGTGGAATGAAAAATCCAACGAGCTGATCGAAACCTTCCAAAAGGTCAAGCCCTATAAAAACATCGTGCTCATTGATGATACTCTCGAAGAGTCACCTTTAATTGAAAATCTGCATTTCATCAAAGGCAATCCAACAATTGACCGGACACTGATCAAAGCAAACATCGAAAAAGCAGATGCTGCCATCATCACGGCCGATCAGTATAAAAGCGAAACAGACGCTGACATGCAGTCAATTCTAATCCTGCTTGCCCTAAAAGGCATGAACCCTGATCTTTACACCGTAGTTGAGCTTGTCACCGGCCTGCATCTAAACAATGCCAAAAGAGCAGGAGCCGATGAAATTATCAAGTCCTATCAGCTTTCAAGCCACCTGATGATGAACAGCTACCTGGCGAAATACGGGCTTTCGAGCGTCTATTCAGAACTGAATCCGGCAAACGGAAACTACTTTAAAATTATTCCGATTCCCCCTGAGTTAGTCGGAAAAACCTTTCACGATGCCAGCCACAGTCTGATTGAAAAAGAAAACTTGCTTATTGGCATCAAAAAAGGAGATCAGACGCAACTGAATCCGCCAATCTCCCAAATTCTTAATGAAGAGGATCTTCTAATTATGATTACTCATTAATCAAGCAGCAGATCCTCAAGTTCTTTTACCAAATCCCTGCCTGTATCAATGTATTTCTCCGGAAAATCGGCATCTTTGTCCTGCGGCTCCTGAAACTGGTCAAAAGATGCCTTTACATTTCCAATATGAACATTGTCATCAAGACCTATCTGGTATTTGTGCGAAAGCAAGTAAGGATTCGAGAGCGTGACAGTCGTATTCTGCGAATCCAGCTGGCCGTCAGCTGCCGTAAACGGAACACGCAAAAACTGATAGCCCACCTCATCATCAATCTTATAATCAAACGAACCGTGATCATAGTCCCAGCCCCCGCCGATGGCATAGCCAAGCGGCTTTAATTGTGTTTCAAGATGATACAGCTTGAACGATTTCCCTTCCAGTTTCGATGGAATTTCAATCATGAGATTCGACCTCCTTTTTAAGGTAGGTTCTCCTGATAACTGTTTTTTATGAAGAAAGGAAGGGGAATCGGAGGGAATGACATATTTCGGATGGTTTGCTTACCCTGCCCATCCCATTTTTCGCTCTTGCTGGGTACGATTCATCCCTTTGCTTACCCTGCCCATGCCGTTTTTCACTCTTGCTGGGTACGATTCATCTCTTTGCTTACCCTGCCCATGCCATTTTTCGCTCTTGCTGGGTACGATTCATCTCTTTGCTTACCCTGTCCATGCCGTTTTTCGCTCTTGCTGGGTATGATTCCACGCTTTGTTTACCCTGCCCATGCCGTTTTTCACTTTTGCTGGGTACGATTCATCCCTTTGCTTACCCAGCCCATGCCGTTTTTCACTCTTGCTGGGTATGATTCCACGCTTTGTTTACCCTGCCCATGCCGTTTTTCGCTCTTGCTGGGTACGATTCTTCCCTTTGCTTACCCACCGAAATCAATTTTAGGCTTCACAGGCCCTGCTTCTATTTCCCCACAAAAAAAGCAGCCCGGTTCAACTGTACCGGACTGCCATTTCCTACTTATTTCAAACGCTTTTCAAGCTCAGCTTTAACCTCTTCAAATCCTGGTTTGCCAAGCAAAGCAAACATGTTTACTTTGTAAGCTTCAACACCCGGCTGGTCGAATGGATTCACACCAAGGAGGTATCCGCTCATCGCACAGGCTTTTTCGAAGAAATACACAAGATATCCGAATGTGTACTCGTTCATTTCAGGAAGGTTCACGATCAGGTTTGGAACGCCTCCGTCGGTGTGAGCAAGCATCGTACCCTGGAATGCTTTTTTGTTGACGAAGTCAACTGTTTCGCCTGCAAGGTAGTTCAGGCCGTCAAGGTCGTTTTCTTCTGATTCGATGGTAATTTCGTGACGCGGTTTTTCAACGTTAAGGACGGTTTCAAACAGATCACGGCGTCCTTCCTGCACGTATTGGCCCATTGAATGCAGGTCTGTTGAGAAGTTTGCTGAAGCAGGGAAAATTCCTTTTTGGTCTTTTCCTTCACTTTCGCCAAACAGCTGTTTCCACCACTCTGAGAAATATTGAAGGCCCGGCTCATAGTTAATGAGCATTTCAATCGTTTTTCCGCGGTTATAAAGCGCGTTGCGAACGGCTGCATACTGGTAAGCAGCATTTTCTTCAAGCTCGGATGTTGAGAAATCGTTCATGGCAGCAGCTGCGCCTTTCATCATTTCTTCAATATCCGCTCCTGCAGCAGCAATTGGAAGCAAGCCGACAGCAGTAAGAACAGAGTAGCGTCCGCCAACATCATCAGGGATGATGAATGACTCATACCCTTCTTCTGAAGCAAGTGTCTTTAAAGCACCGCGGGCTTTATCAGTTGTCGCATAGATGCGTGTTTTCGCTTCTTCTTTTCCGTATTTTTCTTCAAGCAGCTTGCGGAAAATACGGAAGGCAAGAGCAGGCTCAGTTGTTGTGCCTGATTTTGAAATGACGTTGATTGAGAAGTCGCGTCCTTCAATCAGGTCCATCAGATCTTTCATATAAGTAGAGCTGATGTTGTTGCCGACAAAGATAATTTGCGGCGTTTTGCGCTGTTCTTTAGACAATGCATTGTAGAAAGAATGGTTCAGCATTTCAAGGGCAGCGCGTGCGCCAAGATATGATCCGCCGATTCCAACGACTAAAAGAACATCCGAATCAGATTTAATCTTTTCTGCACTTTTTTGAATGCGTGCAAATTCTTCTTTATCGTATGCCTCAGGAAGGTCAACCCAACCTAGGAAGTCGCTTCCCGCTCCTGTTTTCTCATGAATTGAGTGATGCGCAACTTTAACGAAATCGCGCAGGTATGTAAGCTCATGCTCACCAAAAAATGACAGCGCTTTTGAGTAATCAAAACGAACATGTGTCATTGCAGTTCCTCCATCGTTCCTAAAATTTTAATCCTCTTTCACTTTAACGAAACTGTGTTTGTAAATCAAGCGGACCAAAAAATGAAAACGCGATCATTTAAAAATAAATGAAAACACCCTGCAGATGCAGGGTGCCGGTGCCATTAAAGCGAAGCTCTCAAGATGGCAAGAACATCTTCTTTGTTCAGCTTTTTAAAGTTGCCGAACTCTCCGTTTGCCATTGCTTTATCTGCAATCAGATCAAGCTTCTCATCTGTAATGTCATAGTCAGCCAGGCGGCTTGGTGCACCAAGGCTGCTCCAGAACGCGCTGAGCTTGTCGATTCCTTCAAGCGCGACATCACGGTCTGATTTGCCTTCTGTATCCACTTCAAATACGCGGACAGCAAGCTGTTTGAAACGGTCAAGGTTCTCATCAAGCGTATGTCTCATCCAGTTAGGGAACAGGATGGCCAGGCCGCCGGCATGAGGGATATCATATACAGCTGAGACAGCATGCTCGATATTGTGAGTCGCCCAGTCTCCGCGGTAGCCCATCTGAAGGGATCCGTTCAGAGCAATTGTTCCTGAATAAAGGATCGTTTCGCGAAGCTCATAATTTTCAAGGTCCTTCATCAGTTTTGGCGCTGTTTCCATAACTGTTTTCAGAGTCGATTCACAGAACCGGTCCTGAAGCGGCGTGTTTTTTGTATGATGGAAATATTGCTCAAATACGTGCGACATCATGTCGACCATGCCGTACACGGTTTGATCCTGAGGAACTGTGTACGTGTTGACAGGATCAAGAATGGAGAATTTCGGGAATGTCAGCGGACTTCCCCAGCCGTATTTCTCCTGTGTTTCCCAGTTCGTAATAACCGAACCTGCGTTCATTTCTGAACCTGTCGCAGCAAGCGTCAGCACGGTTCCAAACGGGAGAGCTTCTGACGGAGTGTGCTTTTTGGTTACGATGTCCCATGCATCTCCGTCATATTTAGCTCCTGCAGCGACCGCTTTTGTGCAGTCAATGACACTTCCGCCGCCTACAGCAAGCAGGAAGTCAATGTTTTCACTTTTACAGATATTTACACCGCGGTGAACGGTTGAAAGTCTTGGATTGGGTTCTACACCGGAAAGTTCAAAGACGTTTGACCCGGTTTTCTCAAGCTCAGCAAGTACTTTATCGTAGAGGCCGTTTCGTTTAATGCTGCCCCCTCCGTAAACAAGGAGAACATTTTTGCCGTACTTGGGCACCTCTGTCTGAAGCTGCTGAAGCTGGTCTTTGCCAAAAATTAATTTCGTAGGATTATGGTATGTAAAGTTTTCCACAATCAATCGCCTCCTTACGTTTTATAAAATAAGTATGACCTGTTTCGAATGTTTTTTGCAAGAAATGCGCTTGTGGAACTTTTTTTTGTGCCGTGAATAATTTTCATGACATTTCCGCATTCTATTAGTGAATTCTTACATCCAAGGAGGTTATCAGCATGAGCGCATTACAGCGTATTGCACTTGTACTTACAATTATTGGAGCAATCAACTGGGGGCTAATCGGCTTCTTTCAATTTGATTTAGTGGCTGCTATTTTCGGCGGCCAGGGTGCTGCCCTTTCAAGAATTATTTATGGACTTGTCGGAATTGCAGGTTTAATCAACCTTGCCATTCTCTTCAAGCCGGCAGCTGAGCTCGGCCGTACGGAACCAAAACCTGAAGCACGTTAAAGAAAAAGCACCGGATTCGCTCCGGTGCTTTTTTTATGCAAAAAAAAGAATCCATCCATCCGGATGCATTCTTTTCACGAACTTATTTGTTCGTTTGTTTTGATTGCTCGATCCACTCTTCAAGCTTCTCTTTAAGTGTGTTGAAACCTTGTGGAGTTTCGTTAGAGTAAGCTGGAGTAGCTTTCACTGTAGCCTGGCGCTTTTTAGGCTTCTTTGGAGCTTCTGTTTGTGCAGGAGCTTCTTGAGTTGCACGGATAGAAAGGCTGATTTTGCCTGCTGCTTCGTCAACAGAAAGTACTTTTACTTGTACTTCGTCTCCTACTTTCAGCTGTTCGTTAATGTCTTTAACAAAACCGTGTGCGATCTCAGAAATGTGGACTAGTCCTTGTGTAGACTCATCTAATGCAACAAACGCACCGTAGCGCTGGATTCCTGTTACTTTGCCTGTGTAAACAGAACCTGTTTCGAATTTTGTACTCATGGTAACACTCCTATATAAGTTGATTTTTCTCGTTTAATATACGCAATTTAAAACTATATCATATCCCGTCTGTTTTTACAATAACAATTTAGTTACTGTCAAGTAATAAGCTGTTGGCTTTTATGATATTAACAAAATCATCGTTTTCTTGAGAACGGCAAAAACCCATAAAAAACCGGGCAGAATGCCGCCCGGTTTTTCATTAGTTATATACAACTTTAGATGTATAGTCCCTAGCATTAACCTTTACCGTCATCTCCATGGATGAACCATCCTTGAGAATCAGTTCAAATACGGCTGTACTGCCATCATCGCTGTAAGTTTCATGTAATTTAACCGTATTCGCAGAAAGAACGCGGTACTGTTCAGCTTTTTCTTTTAGACCTGCTCTGAATTCTTCTTCTGAAGGAGCTGATTCGTCCTTTGCAATAAGATCATAAGCCGTATCTGCATCTCCGGTAACAACTGTGTACAGATAGAGGCGGAGCACATCAGCCGGCTGCAGCTCGTTCAATGCCGCGCTGTCCCCGCCAGTATAAGCCTGATAGGCAGTTTGAACGCTGCTTGATACAGGTAGGAGCTGGATCTCTCTTCCCCTGAAGAAAGATACGTCAGGCTTCAGGCTTTGGGGCACGTTCACCTTATACTGCCAGTATTCCTCCTGTGATTTGAAGGTGAAATTCTGTGCTTTCAAAAACTCATAGTATGCCGATACAGCTGATGTCGTCTCGCGATTCGGATAGTCTTTCATGAGCTGCTCGAAGGCGGATTTCCATTCCTCTTTCAGTCTGAGCTGCTCATCAACAGCCATAGTATTATTGAGGCCTTTAAGCAAAACGGTGAGCCAGAACTCATAGCGCTCTTTTAATTTTTCCCGGTATTTAAAGTTTGGGTTCTGCAGAATGAAATCTTCAAGAGCAACAGTCCGCTCTGCCAGTTCATTGATTGGGACAGCGAGAGCTGCATCCATGGCAACCTGTGCCTGGTTTTCCGTTTCAAAATATTTCTTCATTTGCGGGCTTGGGTCAAGCTCGTTTTCAAGAAGTTCTAAATCCGGCTGGAAATTGATCATGCCTTCCCCTTCGTGATAAAAACGATAGCCGCTGTTTCTGATCTCTTCAATAACCGGCCCTGCTTCAGGATGATCAGAACCTTCCTGGTTCAATTGTTCAGCGTATGCAACGACATCCGTATATGGAAGATGTATTGAAACAGTCACCCACTTTTCAAAGAAATACTCCTCCATCATCCTCTGTTTTTCAAGAAGGCTGATGATTTCTGCATCCCTTACCTCTTCTCCTTCTTCTGCCTTTGCTCTTAAGGCAGCGAGCTGAGCCGCTGGAGAGGAGACGTTTTGTTCAACTGTCAGCTTGACTGTCTTAAAATAGTTGTCTAGTTCCTGTATGGACTGAAAGGAATTTCTGCTCTTAAATTCCCGGACTGCATCTTCTGCTTCCTGGATAAAAGGATAAAGTTCCGCGTCAGGCATCTGAATCTCTTCCTTGAAAGCAGCAAGTCTTTCCTTAAACAGGAGGTCCAGTTCACTTCGTTTAGCTTCAATCTCTTCAGCAGAAGGCGGCACCTGCACAGCAGGAGGCTGTTCACCTGTTCCGCCATTTCCCTCATTATTCTGCATAAGCAGCTGTGCACCAAGCAGCCCCGCAATCAGCACGACACCCGCAAAGCTTGCCGCATATAGCGTTTTTGCTTTGAAGAAAGGATTATTCTTCTGTTTTTCAAGCTTGATGCGGTCCATTATATGATCAGCCGATGTTTGCACTGGAAGCTTTTCATAGGATTGCTTTAAATTCGATAGACGTTTCTCAAAAAGCTGATCATCCATGTGTTTCACCTTCTTTCTTTTCGTGCTCCTCCACTAGTTTTTTCAGCATCGTTTTCCCCCTGAGGATGCGTGTTTTAACAGTAGAAAGCGTTATTGACATAATTTCAGCAATTTCTTCATATTTCATTTCGTGGAAAAAATACAGAACAATTGGAATCCGGTATTTTTCATCCAGTTTCTGAATGCACATGTGAAGGGCCCTGTCTTCTTCATTTTGAATAACACTCGATTCAACCTCAGGATAATCCATCGCAGGTTCATTTTGAATTTTGAATACTTTCTGCATGTTTGACATGCGTTTTCTGGCCGCATCTCTTGTCACATTGAGAGTAATTTTATAAAGCCATGTAGAAAATTTCGCCTTTGAAAATTGGTCCAAAAACCGGTATACCCGGATAAATACTTCCTGGGTAATGTCATCTATATCATCACGCCGGTTTCCAAGCTGATACGCAAACCGCTCAACTGTAGGCGTATATTTTTCAACCAGTTCCCGGAATGCACTCATATTTCCCTTCTTTGCCCGCCGCACTAATTCATCTTCGTTCATAATCTGCCCTCCTTCTTACACCTGTGAAACGGGAGATGCATGCAGTTTGTTTCACGCTGATGGACGCAAGATGCAAATTTTTTCAAAAAAACAGGTTTAACTCAAATTTAAGGGGGGAATACTATCAGCGTATAAGCTTTCTAGTATTCCCCCCTTTTGTTTTTAGGACAAGGCCTTTAAGGTTTTGTCCATTTTTTATTTTCTGCCCTTTTCCATAAATACAGCCATTCTTCTAAGCGCTTCCTGAAGCTGCTCAAGGGATGAGGCATACGAACAGCGTACAAATCCCTCACCGCTTTCACCGAATACGTTCCCTGGAACAACAGCTACTTTTTGCTCAATCAGCAGCTTTTCAGCAAACTCTTCTGAACTGAGCCCTGTTTCTTTTATTGAAGGGAAGGCGTAAAATGCCCCTCCAGGCAGATGGCAGGACAAACCGATTTCATTCAGCGTCTCTACAAAAAAGTTTCGCCTGCGGCGATAGCTTTTTTTCATTTGCTCAACATCCTGCATGCCGTTTTTCAGGGCTTCAATGGCCCCGTACTGAGCCATCGTCGGTGCGCACATCATAGCGTACTGATGAATTTTCAGCATGGCTCCTGAAAGCTCAGCCGGCGCAGCGATAAAGCCGAGCCTCCATCCTGTCATGGCGAACCCTTTTGAAAAGCCGGAAATCAAAAGGGTGCGTTCGCGCATTCCGCTCAAGCTCGGAAAACTCGTATAAGCTTCATCATATGTAAGTTCCGCATAAATCTCATCAGCCAGCACCACCAGGTCGTGCAATTCAGCCTGCTCTGCGATCAACTGGAGTTCATGCTTTGATAAGACAGCGCCTGTCGGATTGCTTGGCGAGCATAACAGCAGTGCTTTTGTCCGCTCCGTCAATGCTTCTTCAATTAACTGGGGCCGAAGTTTGAACTGATCATCTGCCCGCGTATGCAAAGGCACCGGCACTCCTCCCGCGAGTGATACAAGCGGCGCATAGGAAACAAAGCAAGGCTCAGGAATGAGCACCTCATCAAGCGGGTTCACAATGGCTCTTAATGCGATATCCAGCGCCTGGCTTGCCCCCACCGTTACAATGATTTCATCTTCATGCCGGTAAGACACATCAAATTTCTCGTGAAGATACCGGGAAATTTCCTGGCGCAATTCCAAAAGACCGGCATTGGCGGTGTATGATGTAAACCCCTGTTCCAGCGACAGGATGCATGCTTCTCTTACATTCCAGGATGTAACAAAATCCGGTTCCCCGACTCCAAGCGAAATAACACCTTCCATGCTTGCCGCAAGATCAAAGAACTTGCGGATGCCGGAAGGCTTCAGGGCTGAAACCGTATGTGATAAATACTTCGATTGCGTCATGGAGACACCACAATCCGTTTGTCTTCATCATCCTGTTCGTAAATCTTCCCGTCATGTTTATATTTTTTTAAGATGAAGTGCGTCGTTGTTGAAAGGACAGAGTCAAGAGTTGACAGCTTGTCCGAAACAAAGTGTGCAACCTCTGACATTGATCGTCCTTCTATTACGACGGACAGATCGTATGCCCCTGACATGAGATAAACCGATTTCACCTCATTGAATCTGTAGATTCTTTCTGCAATCGCATCAAATCCTGTCCCTCTTTTTGGCGCGACCTTTACGTCAATCATCGCCGTGACTCCCTCATGCCCATCTACTTTCCGCCAGTTGACAGTCGTTGAGTAGTCGATAATGACCTTCTGCTCTTCCAGGCGTTTAATTGTTTGGAGTGTTTCTTCTTCGCTCAGCTGAACCATTTTTGAGATGTCCTGCGGCGTTAGTCTGCTGTTTTCTTCAAGGAGCTCAAGAATTTCTGTTTCTTTTTGGGTAAGCTTCATTTTCTTTTCCTCCCTTTCCGATAAGAATGTTCTGATAATTATAGCATGAACATCTGAAAACAAACACGCATTCTTCCGTTTTTTTTCGGGAAAAACCGGGTAGATTTTACAAGAGTTATTTTCGGCCGGCAGGTTAAAATAGTAAAAACTTTCGCTGCCGGCACTTCATTGCCGCCAGCTTTTGAAAATCATGTCTTTTTCAAGGATTTAAGAATAAATGCTGGAGTGAATGATTATGGTGATAATGGATAACAAGCAGGAGTTTAAGATGCATGTTCAGGGGATAGGGGTTCACTATGAGGTATATGAAAATCCCGGCAAACCTGTGATGGTTTTAATACACGGCTTTCTTTCTTCCACGTTCAGCTACCGCCGGCTGATTCCATTTCTCAGGCATGAGTATCATCTCATTGCTGTTGATCTTCCGCCGTTTGGCCAGTCGGAAAAATCGATCGCTTTCGTTTACTCATACCGGAACATGGCTAAAGTTGTGATTGAGCTTTTGAAAAACCTGCAAGTGGAACAAGCTATCCTGGTTGGACATTCAATGGGAGGGCAAATTTCCCTGTACGCATCGAAAGAAATGCCTGAGATGATTAAAAAAGTCGTGCTTCTATGCAGCTCAGGCTATATGAAAAGGTCCCATCCTTCGCTTATATTCGGCTCTTATTTTCCTTACTTTTACCTCTGCATCAAGCACATCATGAGCAGACAGGGAGTCTGGAAAAACTTATGCAACGTCGTACATGACCGCTCGATGATTGATCAGGAAATGATGGATGGCTATATTCAGCCATTTTACGACGACCGCATCTTCATGGCGCTCTCACGGATGATCAGGGACAGAGAAGGTGATCTGCCTGCAGAAGATCTGCGGAAAATCGAAACACCTAGCCTTCTTATTTGGGGACAGGAAGACCGCGTTGTACCGGTCCATATCGGAGAGAGAATGAACAGGGATCTTCCAAATTCTCATTTCTTCTCATTAAAAAACACAGGTCATTTAGTTCCGGAAGAACGCCCTGATTTTGTATCAGAACGCATTTTTGAATTTTGCGTGTAAGTGAAGAAACATAAAAAAATGCAGCTTAGAACGGCGCATCATCGTTCACAAGCTGCATTGTTTTTGATCAGCAGAAGCTGTACAGCCATTTTTTCACACTCCATCAAAGGAATAATCTCTTCAAAAGAGAACTCATAAACAGCCTGTATTTTCCGGGAAAGCTGTGCAGGTGTTTCAGAGACGTGCACCGCCTGAAGGACATCAAATACTTCCGTTTCATATGCTTCCGCGCCGTACTTCAGCGGGTCCCATTTAGATAACAGCGCGAGCATTTGCTCGTTCGCTTCTCTCATTTCCACTGCGCATCACCCAAACCTTTTTCTTTTGCATAACGTTCCATACATATTTTATCATAAGGTTTTAAAGGAGCAACATCCGGAGAAATCAAACTGGAGAGTGATAATCATGAGCATGTTTGATCAGGAAATCAACAGATACAGGACTCACTCAGTAAAATGGGATTATTCCGAGGAGATTTTCGGTGTAAAAGATGTCCTCCCCATGTGGGTGGCAGATATGGATTTCCGTGCACCTGATGAAGTGATTTCCGCCCTGCAGGAAAGAGCATCGCACGGTATTTTCGGCTATACTTCAGCAGGTCCAGAAGCGAAAAAATCCGTACAGTCATGGATGAAAGCGAGGCACGGCTGGGATGTAACCCAGGAATCCATCGTATTCAGCTCAGGAGTGGTTACTGCCCTGAGTATGGCCATTCAGTCCCTCACAGACCCTGGAGACGCAGTGCTGATTCAGTCTCCTGTATATCACCCTTTTTTTGACATGACAGAAAAAAACGGCCGCACCCTTGTAAACAATCAATTGAAACTTGAAAACGGCACCTATCAAATTGATTTTGAAGATCTTGAAGAGAAAGCTGCACACCAAAATGTGAAGCTCATGCTGCTTTGCAACCCGCAGAACCCGGGAGGCAGAGTGTGGACAAAGGAAGAACTCGAGAGGATCGGAGAAATATGCGCAAAGCATCATGTCATTGTTGTTTCGGACGAAATCCATTCGGACTTGATGCTGTTCGGCCATAAGCATGTCCCTTTTGCTTCCCTTTCCAAAGAGCATGCCCGGAACTCTATTACATGCATGGCACCGAGCAAGACATTCAATCTTGCAGGGCTCCAGTCTTCAGCCATTATCATTCCGAATAAAGAAATCCGGACAAAATACGAGGAATTTCAAAAGCGCCAGGGGTTCTTTACACTTAATACCTTTGGCATAGCCGGCTTGACTTCAGCCTACACACATGGTGAACAATGGCTTGATGAGTTAAACAGCTACCTTGAAGAGAACGTGAACACAGTGATTTCATATATTGAAGAGCATTTGCCCATGCTTACCGTGATCCGGCCTGACTCGACATACTTAATCTGGATTGACTGCACGCAACTGCAGAAAACAGATACTGAACTAAAGGAATTGCTGCTTCAAAAAGGAAAGCTTGCGCTTGAGGATGGGACCAAATACGGCCCCGGCGGAGAGAGCTTTGTCCGCATGAATATCGGATGCCCCCGCTCTCTTGTCCATGAAGGACTGGAACGTTTGAGAAAGGCGTTTTCATAATCCTGAAAATCCGCGGTTCACAGCTTCGGATTTTTTTATTGCGTACAAACAAAAATTGTCATTTTAGGAGTTTTTTGAATGTTCAGATGGTATAATGGACTCAGAATATAGCAAAGGTGAGAATCCGTTGATCATTCCAATAGAGTCTGTAAAAGAACTGATACTTCATATAACCTTTCTTTTGTTTCCTGTTTTTCTCTATCAGACCGTTTGGCTCAGCAGGCCGTTCAAGTCCCCTCCAAGCAGGAACAAATTTCTTATTTCCCTTCTATGCATCCCTTCAGCCCTGCTCTGCCTGACTTATCCGCTTCACACAATTGAAGGTGTAAGCTTTGACCTGCATGCGATACCTGTTATTGTCAGCATCCTTTATGGCGGACCCTTCTCAGGTGCTGCGGTCATTGCCTCCGTTCTCGCCTACCGGTTTTATGCCGGAGGACACTGGCTTCTTCTCAGTCTCGTGACAATTCCTTTTTATACCCTTTTATCCTTCTACTTTCAGCGTTCCTGGTTTTCCTTTAATAAACGGCGAAAAATGTTGGTTATTCTTTTTATCGGCAATGCCAAAACAGCTATCACCTATTCTTCCCTGTATCTTTTTCATTCCTTTGGATGGGTGCCGGATGTTTTCTCGGGGGAAGGCCGGATGTATTTAATTATCGGCTGGATCTTTTTGAACTTCGCTTTGTTTCTAACACACTATGCCATTGAATACATTCGTGAAAATGCCATAATGAGATATCAGATTATCAGAAATGAAAAGCTGTCCATACTGAGCGAACTTGCTGCGAGTGTTGCCCACGAAGTCAGAAATCCGCTGACTGTTGTAAGGGGATTCATCCAGCTGATGGGGCAGGAAATACGGGACAATGAACAAAAAAACAAGGATTATCACGAATTAGTATTATCAGAGCTTGACCGGGCTCAGGATATTATTACCGATTATTTAAGTCTTGCAAAACAGCATTATATCGAAAAAGAGAATGTGTCCCTGACTTCACTGCTTTATGAAGTGGATCAGCTGATGCGCTCCTATGCCAATTATAAAACAGTTGCGATTGAAACCAGCATTGAGGACGGGCTGATGATTGTTGGAGACCGCTCAAGACTGAAACAGGTGTTTATTAATCTGCTTAAAAATGCAATTGAAGCCGTTCCTGATTTAGAGGGACAAGTGGAAATCAGAGCTTATTCATCCCATGAATTTGTGAGAATCAAACTGACGGATAATGGCTGCGGAATGAGTGCGGATCAGCTTCAGAGACTTGGTGAACCCTATTTCACTTTAAAAGAGAAAGGAACAGGTCTCGGACTTACGGTGACGTTTTCGATCATTCAGCATCATGGCGGGACGATCCGCTATCAGAGTACATTAGGCGGAGGAACATCTGTGACCGTCTCTCTCCCTATTGACGCTCTCAAATGAATAAAATCGAATGTTTCTCTTATTTGTTAATAAACTGTTTATAGGACATGGACGAAATGAACGTAAGGAGGGGGTACTCCTGAAAAACCGATTTATGCTGATTTTTCTGCTGACCCTGTGCCTGTTGACTGCAGCTTTTTCCATCCCAAAACAGATGGGCAATGGCGCAAGCGCCATTCCAAACGAAACCATGCAGCAGGAAGCTTCCCTTGCAATTGATACGGTTTTGACCATTCATTTCAACTCTTTTCAGAGGGCGCTCACGCTGAATGAGGAAGTCCTGAGCATTAAGCCTGTTAAAGACAGCGGGCAGAAATGCTATGAAACGACCATTCAGTTCTACACTTTTTTTGGACTGCCCCTGTCAAAAGTGAAGGCGGACTGCAATGAAATTGAGGAAGTAAATTAGCACGCACGACCAAAAACGGCCAGCTCGGCCGTTTTTTCATTTCCAGGAAATGTGCCGCATCCTGTTAATAAAAAATCCAATCCCGAAGCAGCGGAATTGGATTCTGACATTATTTGTTCTTATCAGCTGCTTTTAGGCTTCTTTCAAACTCCTCTGCTTTCAGTTCCTCTTTTCTGGATACCTTTTTAATCAGCATAAAGGCTGCAATGGCCAGAAGTAAAAAGATAAACATTGTGATGCCGGCGGGAAGGTACTCAGACTTGTCTTCCGGAAAATATAAAAACAGCCCCATAATGAAAGCGTTTAACAATTTAATCACTCCTTGTCCCTTTTACTATAGCAAGAATTCATTGCTTCCTCTACTTTAGATAAAAATTTTTCTCCCGGACTTTGCTATAATGGACGTAAGAACGTTAGAAAAGAAAAAATGGGGATTTGCACCATTTTGTATGGGAGGCATAAACTTGAAAGAAGAACTGAGTACCGGAGAAATCGTGACAGGCATCTATAAAACAGGCAAATATATTGGCGTCATTACAAACGTGCGCCCTGAGCATTACTTAGTGAAAGTAAAAGCCGTTCTGCGTCACCCCGCTCAAGGCGATCTGCATATGCCTAAAGAAGCGGACGTTCCTCTTTTTCATGAACGCAGAGCTCTTGCAGAAAACGAACAAACGAATATCCCGAAAAATATGGTGCGCAAATATGAAGAACCCCTGCCTGCATACAAGGATTCCCTTGTTGCCGCAGTAGCAGCAATCGAAAACGAACTAAAAGAAGATGCCCGTCCTTGGGCAGTCAAATCTCTTGAGAAAATACAGCTTCTTAAAGCGGATTATTTTAAAATCAAATGAGCCAAATCACTTGCTAGTGATTTGGCTCTAAGTTGCAAACTTGTTCATAACTTTTGAAAAATCGATCCTGTCTCCAATGGTTGGCGGAGCAGGTTTCTGCAAATAACGTTTGTCGTTTTCTACCAGGTTGTAAATATTATAGGTCGTAAGAGCATCATCCAGTGCGCAATGATGTCTTCCTGTTCCCTTCTTGCCGTATTCTTCAACAGCCTTCCAAAGTCCTGTCTGGTTTCTGTCACCAAAAAACTTTTTGTATTCCATGGATAAATCTCTGAACTTCGCATGAAACGGGAATTCAACATTGTTCTTAAGGCAGTTTTGGCGCAGTACCTTCATGTCCATATTTCCCCATGTAATGACTGTGGTGTTGGGATAATTTCCAAAATCTTTTAAAATGGCGATCAGGTCCAGAAACGAAATGCCTGAGTTGACTTGAGACTGGGATATGTTTAAAAAGGATTTGCAGCGGTTTGTTAAAAAGGGAAACTGTACGGGTCTTACATAAGAGGAAAATTGTCTGTGAGCAGTTTGATTGATGACGGAAACGATTCCTACTTCGATAATTTCAGGATAAAATCCGCGTGGGTTGGCTTTTCCTTCAGGCATAGTAAACTCAAAATCAACGAAAATTAATTGCTGAGGAGCTTCCATTTCTCCCCCCTCCTTTCTCCAAAAATTCATCATTTCCTTTTTATTACTATTATATCACCTTACTCGAAAATATAGCTTCATTTTTCGAAAAATAATGAATATGCCCCCATAATATTTCAAAAAACGAAAGGATTGATTTATAATATTAAGGGACACGAAATAAATAGTGGGTATTCTACCAGAGAAGGTGTTTTTATTTCTATTCAGAAACGCAATTTTCTCATCATGTGGACGGCTAATTTCTTTGTTGCAGCAAGCGCGACAATGATTATGCCATTTTTGTCTTTGTTTTTGAGTACATTCGGTGATTTTTCAGATGACTATGTTCGCAGATGGTCAGGATATGTGTTTGGTATTTCCTTTTTAATGGCCTTCCTTGTTTCTGCGCTGTGGGGAAGATTCGGCGATAAATACGGCTATAAAAAAATCCTGATCATGACCGGAGCAGGAATTGCCACAAGCATTTTTCTGATGGGCTTTGTTCAATCCGTGCATCAGCTGTTTGTTCTGCGCCTGCTGATGGGGGCAGTGACCGGATTTATTCCTACATCTCTTGCACTCATCTCCGCTCAAACGAAAAAGGAAGAAGCCGGCCGCACCCTAGGCACTCTGCAGATGGGAACCGTGTCAGGCGGACTGTTCGGACCGCTGATCGGAGGCCTTCTTGCTGATCAATTTGGCTTTACCTATACATTCTTCATTACATCCGCCGTCATTTACATATCTGTTTTGCTTGTAGCATTCGGCATCAAAGAAAAACCGCTCAGAACAAAAGAAGATGGAAAGAAATCCTACTCGCGCAAACAGGTTCTGCAGCATATCTTCAAATCTCCGCTGCTTTTGACCATTATGTTTCTGACGCTGCTGATCCAAATTGGAAACTTCAGCATTCAGCCCCTTCTTGCTCTTTATGTAAGCGAGCTTCACGGCCCTGTCAATCTTGCGTTTTTCTCAGGCCTTGCTTTCTCCGCAACAGGAGCAGGCAATTTGCTGGCTTCCCGAAAATGGGGCGCTCTCGGTGACCGCATCGGCCATGAAAAAGTATTGATCGGCCTGATGATTGCATCTGTTTTTTGCTTCATTCCCCAGGCCCTTGTAACTACACTATGGCAGCTGATGATTTTCCGCTTCCTTTTCGGCCTGGTGATGGGCGGCATCATCCCCTGCATCACAGCCTTTATCAGGCAGACCGCGCCCGTTTCAATGCAGGGAGAAGTGCTCGGCTACAACACAAGCTTCAAATTCCTCGGGAATGTCGCTGGTCCTGTATTAGGAGGAACCATTGCAGGCGGGTTCGGCATTTCAGCCGTTTTTTACGTAACAGCAGGACTCTTTTTATCCGGAGCGATCCTCTTATGGAAAAGTGTCCGCACAGAGCAAAAGCAGCTGGCAGAAGCCAGCTGACAGCACGCTGACCATGACAGCGTGTTTTTTTGCGCAGGAAATATATTCTAATATATGAAGGAAAATGGTAGTATGAAAAGAAAAGCGGAGCCGACCGTTTAGCCCTGACAAGCAGAAAGAGCCGTACTATTCATCATTCCAATAAACTTTAAAGGCGTGTGACATCATTGCGTTCAATTACAGGCTGGATTTGCCTTCTGGCAATGTCCCCTCTCCTCATTTTCTTATTTATGCTATCGGGGGAAGAAGTAAAACAAGTAAAAGCCGTTTCGACTGTTTTGGAAGAACAGATTCCTTTAACAGACATTCCCATGATTCAAAACAGCTACATTCTAGACCAAAATGGAAGCATCGCTTCAGAAATTGTCAACTCAAGGGAAAACAGAAGATTTGTTCCTTTGGAAGAGATGCCGGAAGCAGTAAAAACGATTTTCATTGTTTCAGAGGATCAGCGTTTTTATGACCATATCGGATTTGATCCGGCCGGCATGACCAGGGCAGTACTTGTGAATGCTAAAAACCAGTCGACCGACCAGGGCGGAAGCACCATTACACAGCAGCTTGCCAGGAATGTCTTTTTGACTCATGAAAAATCATATAACCGTAAACTGAGTGAACTCTTATACTCGTACCACCTTGAGCGGACCTTTTCAAAAGAAGATATCCTTGAAGGGTATTTGAATGCTGTTTATTTTCACAACGGGGTTTACGGCGTAGAGATGGCAAGTCAGTACTATTTCAGCAAGCCGATAGGAAAACTCACTCTTGCCCAGACAGCCTTTATCAGCGCGATCCCGAACAATCCTGCCCTGTATGACCCTATTACCCGTTTTGAGAATACGAAAAAGCGGCAGGAACGGCTCCTTAACGAGCTTCTTGAAGGAAAGTACATAACCGGGGAACAATACCGCGCTGCTGCTGCTGAAAAAATCCGGATAAACACCCAGACGAGAACAGACCGCTATCCGGATTACATCACGTATGTTCATGATGAATTGAAGCAGCTGATTGCTGAAGAAGAAGGGTACACCATCAAGCTTTCAAAAGCGGACAGTGCAGAAAAAGAGCGTTTGAACGAGCAGCTTAAAATCCGCGTGCAGGATGTGCTGAAGAGTGGAGTGCGCATCCATACTGCTCTCGATCCAACCCTTCAGACACGTGTTTCGGATGCTTTTAAAAATCATCTGACAGATCCCTCTGTACAGGGTGCAAGTGTTGTCATTGACCATAGGTCTCATGAAATTAAAGCGATGTACGGAGGAAAGGACTATAAAAAGTTCGACTTCAACCGCGCATATCAAGCATACCGCCAGCCCGGCTCGGCAATAAAGCCTCTGCTTGACTATGTGCCGTATCTCGAAACCACGGGGGCGGGACCGAATTCCATGATCAGCGCAGAACCATTTTGCGATAAAGAGTATTGTCCAAAGAATTACGATGAAAAAACGTACGGGAGGGTAACGCTGGAAACAGCCTTTAAGCGTTCCTATAATACACCGGCCGTAAGAATGATGAATGAAGTCGGGGTTGAAAAGGCCTTTTCATACTTAGAGCCTTTCAAATTCAGCCGGATTGTCAAAGAGGATTACAGACTTCCTGTATCAATCGGGGGTTTCACATACGGCTTCTCCCCACTCGAACTCACACAGGCCTATTCTGCTTTTGGAAATGACGGCGTTTTTTCTAAAAGCCGTGCTATTAAAAGTGTGACGGACCTTGAAGGGAACCCCTTATATAAGTGGAAGGACGAGCCGGTGCGAGTATGGCAAAGCGCAACAAATACGAAAATGCGAGCGCTTTTGACTTCAGTGACTGAAAGCGGTACTGGAACGAAGGCAAATCATCCCGCTGCCTATACAGGAGGCAAAACCGGCACAACAAATGATTACAATGATTTATGGTTTGCCGGATTAACAGACGCCTATACAGCCGCTGTCTGGATTGGAAAAGATAAAGCAGAAAGCATTGAGAGCCTTTCATCAGCAGCACCGCATCAGCTGATTTGGAGAGATATCACTAAGAACCGCTAGTTTTTTCGTTTTAAGATTGGGGAACAGAAAAAGAAACAGCCAAAAGCAGGTGAGTGACATGACACACAATAAAATTCTATTATTTGACGGTGTCTGCAATTTCTGTGACGGAACCGTTCAATTCGTTTTAAAACACGACAAGAAAGAAGTCTTCTCTTTTGCCTCCCTTCAATCGGAAGCCGGCCAGAGCCTGCTCAGGAAACACGGACTTCCCCTTGAAGATTACGACAGCTTTGTCTATCTCGATGAAGGGAAGGTTCATACAAAATCCACTGCCGCTCTGCGCGTTCTCAAGGAACTCGGCGGAATATACAGAGCGCTTTATCTTTTGATTGCCATTCCAAAACCGATAAGAGATGCCGTCTACATGATGATCGCAAAAAACAGATACAAATGGTTCGGAAAAAAAGACGCCTGCACATTGCCGTCTAAAGATGTCAGAAAAAGATTCCTGTGAAAACGTGCCCGAAGTAAACGAAAGCCCCTCAAAACCTGAGGGGCTTTGGCTTTAAATTGGCAGACTCGCTAAAAGGCTGTTATACAGCTTCATGCAAATATAAAGAATACCGAACAAAAAAACGGACCAGAACAATACGTGAAACAGAACAAGGCCAATCAGCGAAAAGGATGTCAGGAAAAAACTGAACTGATACACGGCAAAAATGAAGTAGCAGACCGTTGCAAGCAGGAAAACCGCAATAATCGCTGCGCCAAATTGAACAAGCAGCAGAGATACTCCGCCTCCTGCCAGGTAAAAGGCAGAACCGAGCCTGATTTTTTTCAGGCTCTCCCCCTCAGCATCCTTTGAGAAAAACAGAAGGGACAGCTCTGTCACGGTATCAGAGATCAGCTTAAGGGCAGAAAAAACCATAAAATAGATAAGGGCAAAGACCGTGAAAAGAGCAAGCTTAATGCCGCTCTCTGAAAAGAACTCCAGCATCCCGCCGTATACGCCAAGCCTCTTCAGCAGCCCTACAATTTCAGAAACAGTCGAAATCGAAAGCGATGTGCTGAAAAGAAGAATAGCGATCAGGGGGAAGTAGCTGGTGAAATACGTATTTTTCATTCCATAATCTCCTAATCCGTCAGAATACTCATTTAGTATGAACGAATGAGGTCCGGGTGACAAGAAGGAAATGGAAAAATGACAGCTGACGGCGTTTTGCTGTCTGATTGATGCCCTTATCTTAGTCAGCAGCAGAATACGGGGCTGACAGTTGAATTTCGGTTACTGGCAGTAAAATTATGAAGTTGGTTATAAAACCAGGATTGTTGGCTGTAATCTCAAAATAGTTGGTAGTAATACTTCTATTGTTGGTTGTAATACCACAATTCTTGGTTGTAAAGCTTCAGTTTTTGCCGGCTGTCCAATTATAGCTTGAAGTTAAACCGCAATTACTGATCCGAGCTAATGTATTGATTCATTTCAAACCAAATCAGAATAGAACACGCAAACGAAACCGCCTGATCCAGACGGTTTCGTTTACTTATTGACGATTCTGATATATTCTCTTGGTTTGAATTTTTCAAGCATCCGTTTTTCTTCGTTGGATAAATAGAACGGCTCCTGTTTTTCAGACCATTCAGAATCGCTCTCGGATTGGTATCCGGGATTGTAAAAAGGCTGTTCTGCTGATTCGTTTGCAGCCCATGCGGCGGCAAAAAGAACGGAAAACAATGCGGATGCCGTGATGATCTTCTTTTTTAGCATATGGATCACCTCAGCAATAGGTTTCTCATTCTCTCCCTGTGCTATACAAAAAAATCCCGTTATTTTTTGCCTGATTTTAGCTTTCTCTTCTTATTTAATAGAACATGAAAAGCTGGTTAATACTAGATGTGTGAGAAATGCACGATCGATATTTTTACGTTATAATTGCATTTAGGGTCTTATGACCGTGAAATTTTATTGTAAGGAGGTTCAAAAATGACGTTATTGCATGCGGCTATCATCTCACCATTTCTTCTGGCCATTCTGATACCCTTCCTTTATAAAAATTTCAGAAACATACATACAGGCTGGTTCGTCCTGATTCTGCCTGTTGTTTTATTTGGCTATTTTCTGAGCTTTATCGGTGAGACCGTGACATCCACTGTGAAATGGATTCCTTCTCTTGGAATTAATTTTACGGCGTATGTGGACGGACTTGGATTGCTTTTTGCTTTGCTGATTACAGGAATCGGAGCGCTCGTTGTCCTGTACTCCATTTATTATTTATCCAAAGAGAAAGAAAAATTAAATCATTTTTACGTATATTTGCTGATGTTTATGGGGGCCATGCTCGGTGTGGTTCTATCTGACAACGTCATCGTTCTTTATACGTTCTGGGAATTTACGAGCCTTTCTTCTTTCCTTTTGATCGGCTATTGGTACCACAGAGAAAAATCAAGGTATGGCGCGCTGAAGTCGATGCTGATTACTGTATTCGGCGGTCTTGCCATGCTTGGAGGCTTTGTGCTGCTTTATTTAATGTCCGGCACATTCAGTATTCGCGGAATGATTGATGCTGTTCCTCAAATGATGGACAATCCGCTTTTCATTCTGGCACTTGTACTTGTGCTTCTCGGGGCATTTACAAAATCGGCACAATTTCCATTTTACATCTGGCTTCCTGATGCGATGGAAGCGCCGACTCCGGTCAGCGCTTACCTGCACTCAGCCACGATGGTAAAAGCAGGTATTTATCTTGTCGCAAGGTTCAGTCCTGTTTTTGCGCTTACACCAGAATGGTTCTGGCTTGTTTCCCTGTTTGGAATCGTGACTCTTTTCTGGGGATCGCTGAACGCGGTCAAGCAGACTGATTTAAAGGCCATTCTTGCGTTTTCAACGGTCAGTCAGCTCGGATTAATTATGTCCCTGCTTGGAGTCGGTGCGGCAGCGCTGCATTATGATTCGCTTGATGATAATTACTTTACCATTGCAACGGTTGCGGCCATTTTCCACTTAATCAACCATGCCACGTTTAAAGGCAGTTTGTTCATGGTCGCAGGTATTGTTGACCATGAAACAGGCACGCGTGACATCCGGAAACTCGGCGGCTTAATGAGCTTTATGCCGATTACATTTACCATTGCGGTTATTGGTGCCTTCTCGATGGCCGGCCTGCCGCCGTTTAATGGTTTCTTAAGTAAAGAGATGTTCTTTACAGGCATGATTCATGTCACGAAGATGGATATTTTCAACGCTGATACGTGGGGACTTCTTTTCCCTGTTCTTGCCTGGATTGCAAGCGTCTTTACATTCCTGTACAGCATGGTGCTTGTTTTCAAGACGTTTACCGGCCCTGCCCAGCTTGAAAAACTTGAGCGAAAACCGCATGAAGCGCCAATCGGCATGCTGATCCCGCCGATTATTTTAGCTTCACTCGTTGTTATATTCGGTTTTTTCCCGAACCTGCTTTCCTACACGTTAATTGAGCCGGCAGTGGAATCTATTCTGACTTCGCTTCTCCCGGAAGGAAAACAGTTTAAAGTGCATATTTACTTCTGGCACGGTCCTACGCCCGAGCTGTTCATGACAATCGGCGTGATCTTGATTGGAACCCTTCTCTACTTAACTCTTGGAAAATGGAGAAAAGTGTATGATCTGTTCCCGAAGAAGCTTGCACTCAACAAATTGTATGACGCATCAATAAACGGCATGGAACGTTTTTCAAACAGTTTTACCCGCTTTTATATGACCGGATTTATCCGCGACTATCTTGCCTACATCTTTGTGTTCCTGATTGTGATTACGCTCGGAACGATGGCTGTTAAAGGCGGATTTGCGTTTACTCTTGACGGTACGGCTGAAATCGGGATCTATGAAGTTGTTCTAGCGCTTGCTATGGTGCTCGGAACCGTGACCATCCTATTTTCCAAATCAAGACTTACAGCGATTATTGCACTCGGTTCTGTCGGATACAGTTTAGCGTTATTCTTTGTGCTGTTCCGCGCACCGGATCTCGCACTGACCCAGCTTGTTATTGAAACCGTGTCTGTTGCACTCTTCCTGCTTTGTTTCTATTTCCTTCCGAAATTCAAAAAGCGGGAGAAAAAGCTCAGCTTCAGGCTGGTTAATTTCCTTATTTCACTGGGTGTGGGACTTACTGTCACACTGGTGGCTATCTCTGCAAACAGCAGCAGAGCAGGAGAAACGATTTCTTCCTACTTTATTGAAAACAGCTACAAGCTTGCCGGCGGAAAAAACATGGTCAACGTAATTCTTGTAGATTTCCGCGGATTTGATACGCTGTTTGAAATAGCTGTTCTCTGCATTGCTGCACTTGGAATCTATGGAATGGTAAAACTTCGCATGGCAAAGGGGGAGGAAGGATGAATTCAAAAATAAAGACAAATGATGTGATCCTTCAGACCATAACGAAAGTCGTGTTTTTCATCATTGTCATCTTTTCGATTTACCTCTTTTTCGCAGGTCACTATACGCCCGGAGGAGGTTTCGTCGGAGGACTCATGACGTCTTCCGCCATTGTCCTTCTTCTGCTTGCGTACGATGTAAAAACAGTAGTGGGCATACTCCCTGTAAACTATATTCACATGGCGGCGGCGGGACTTTTGATCGCTGTTCTCACAGGTGTCGGCTCTTTCTTTTTCGGCGTGCCGTTTTTGTCCCATACGTTCGGGCATGTTCACCTCCCGCTGCTCGGTGATACAGAGCTTGCCACTGCCGTTCTGTTTGACCTCGGGGTGTACCTCGTCGTTATCGGGGTGACTCTGACCATTATTCAGACGATTGGAGAGACGGAATAATGGAAATTTTAATGTCGATCGTCGTTGGTATTTTGTTTATGGCTGCAACGTATTTAATGCTTTCAAAAAGTCTGCTGCGGATTATTATCGGCACAGGGCTGTTAAGCCACGGCGCCCACCTTCTGATCCTGACGATGGGCGGGCTGAAAAAAGGAGCAGCTCCTTTGCTTGGCGAAGAGGCATCCTCCTATGTCGATCCGCTGCCGCAGGCATTGATTTTGACTGCAATTGTCATCAGTTTCGGTGTTACTTCCTTTTCCCTTGTTATGGCATACAGAGCCTATCAGGAGCTTGGAAGCGATAATATGGATCAGTTAAGGGGAAATGATCATAATGAATAATATCGTGATGCTGCCTCTTATTGTTCCTTTATTGGCAGGCATACTTTTAATTTTTTTCAACAAATATATCACTATACAAAAATGGCTGAGCGTGATTGCTTCCGTTTTGGCAGTAGTCATGTCTGCCATGCTTGTCCAGGAAGTCAGAACGAACGGTATCCTGACAGTTGAAATCGGCAGCTGGGCTCCGCCTTACGGAATTGTTTTTGTTGCGGACATGTTCGCAAGCCTCCTGGTTCTTGCGACAAGCATTATTGGACTCACTTCCATTCTGTTCGCCTTCCGCACAATTGGGCCTGAGAGAGAACGCTTCTATTTTTACTCAGCGGTGCAATTTCTTTTAACCGGAGTTACAGGCGCCTTTTTGACTGGCGACATTTTCAATCTGTTCGTTTTCTTTGAAGTGATGCTGATGAGTTCTTATGTTCTGATTGTGCTCGGAGGAACAAAGCCGCAGCTTAGAGAATCCATTAAATATATTCTGGTTAACATTGTTTCATCTGCTTTGTTTGTCATTACGGTGGCTTACCTTTATGCGGTAACAGGAACGCTTAACATGGCGGACCTCGGGCAGAAAATTGCAGAGAACGGGCAGACAGGGCTGCTGACAGTCATTGCGATTCTGTTTTTAGTCGTTTTCGGAATGAAAGGCGCGATCTTCCCTCTCTACTTCTGGATGCCTGGTTCCTACAAGGCACCGCCAGCCGCCGTTACCGCGCTGTTTGGAGCGCTTTTGACGAAGGTCGGGGTTTATGCGATTACAAGAGTTTATACACTCATATTCATTCACGATACAGGCTACACGCACCAAATCCTGGCCTGGCTTTCCGTCCTTACGATTCTGTTTGGGGTCATTGGAGCCATTGCCTATTGGGACGTAGATAAAATTGTCATTTACAATATTATCGTTGCCGTCGGCGTTATCTTGTTTGGTGTAGCCGTCTTCAATTCTCCTGGAATCGAAGGGGCCATCTATTATCTTATTCACGACATGATTATCAAAGGCGCACTCTTTATGCTTGCAGGTGTGATGATTGTCATTACCGGCACGAGCGATCTGAGGCAAATGGGCGGACTGCTGAAACATCACCCTCTCCTTGGATGGCTGTTCTTCATCGGGGCTATTTCCCTGGCAGGCATTCCTCCGCTGAGCGGATTTATCGGAAAGCTGAAAATTGTCCAGGGCGGATTTGAGGCCGGAGAATATGTCTTCGCTTTATTTGTTCTTTTGTCCAGTCTGCTTGTTCTCTACTCCATCATGAAGATTTTCATTCATGGATTCTGGGGCGAAGTAAAGCTTTCCAAGGAAGAAGAGAAAGGTTCCACAAAAGGACTGCTCTATCCAATTGCCATCCTGATCGCTCTGTCCGCTGCATTCGGACTCGGTACAGAAGCTGCTGCACCTTATATCACTCAAGCTGCAGAAACGCTGCTTGATCCGTCAATCTATATTCAAGCCGTGCTGAAGGAGTAGATGATATGGCCTTTCAAATTTTGCTGAATTTTTTCGTTGCGTTTCTCTGGATGTTTTTAAAAGGGCAATATGCAGCACAGGACTTTTTCAACGGCTATTTCTTCGGTCTGCTTATGATTTTTGCGCTGCGGCGCTTTTTTGCCCGCCGTTTCTACTTATGGAACGTCGGTGCCGTTTTAAAGCTGATCTACATTTTCAACCGTGAACTGATTATGTCCAACCTTGCTGTTTTAAAAGTGGTGCTTGCACCGAAAATAAATGCCCGTCCCGGCATTTTCAAGCTTGAAACAGAGCTGAAAAAGGACTGGGAAATTACCATTCTTGCAAATTTAATTACGCTGACTCCCGGAACACTCGTTGTAGAGATTTCAGAGGATAACCGCTTCCTTTATATCCATGCGATGGATCTTGGGGATGCGGAAGAAGCAAGAAACGATATTAAAAATACGTTTGAAAAAGCGATACAGGAGGTGAGCCGCTGATGCTTGATTTGGTGCTCAGAATATCCCTGCTCATCATTGCCGTTTCAACCATCCTGTATTTGTACAGGCTGATTAAAGGGCCGTCTGTGCCTGACAGGGTCATTGCCCTTGATGCAATCGGCATCAACTTGATCGGCATTACGGCCATCATCTCTGTCATGCTGCGTACAAATGCCTTCCTGGAAGTCATTCTGCTGCTCGGCATTTTGACCTTCATAGGCACTGTGGCTTTTGCCAAGTTCCTTGAGAAGGGAGAGATCATCGAAAATGACCGCAATCGTCATCGCTAAGTTCATTACAGGCTATTTTGTGCTTCAGGGTGCTCTTTTAAGCCTGGTAGCGGCATACGGTGTTGTGCGCCTGCCTGATGCCTATACACGCAATCATGCCGCATCAAAAAGCGCCACACTTGGAGTAATCAGCATATTGCTCGGCGTGTTTTTCTACTTCTGGCTGATTGAAGGCCATATGAATGCCCGGATCATTCTCGGGATTATCTTTGTCTTTATGACAGCTCCTGTTGCTGGCCACCTCATTATGCGGGCAGCCTACAATACGAAGGTGCCGCTTTGGGAAAAAAGCGTTCAGGATGATTTAGAAGCAGACAGAAAAAAAGAAGGGGTTAAAGGATGAGACGCTCTCATCCTTTTTCTACAGGACTGCACGATGGATTATGCTGAAGACCTGCGAAAACTCTTTCGGGAGCATGCCGACGCGGAAAAGGCTCACCTAATGTCAGCTTATATGCGCGGCCAGTTTCAATTCTTTGGAATCAGGTCTCCCGAGAGAAAAGAACTGACAAAACAATTTCTTAAAAAACACGGAAATCCAGCCTCTCTTGAAGGTGCCATTTTAAAGCTTTGGGCATTTGAAGAGAGAGAACTCCAATATGCAGCCGTGGATATGCTGGAGCGCAATAAAAAGCAGCTCTGCGGAAAAGATATGGTGTGGCTTAAAACGGCAATCACGACTGAATCATGGTGGGATACCGTGGACCTGATTGCCTCAAACATCATTGGTCCACTTGTAAAGAAAGAGCCTTCCTTACGTGAAAGATACTTAGATGAATGGGCCGAATCGGAAAACATCTGGCTGGTCAGAACCGCAATTCTGCATCAGCTGAAATATAAAGCAAATACAGACGAAGCCTGGCTCTACCGTGTGATTTCACAAAACTCATCTTCGAAAGAATTTTTTATTCAAAAAGCAATCGGATGGGCGCTCAGAGAATATTCAAAAACAGCTCCCGCATCCGTCAAAGCGTTTGCGGAGAACCATCCTCTTGCCCCGCTCAGCAGGCGCGAAGGACTGAAATATGTTCAGTAATATGATCATTATCCAGCAGCATAACACCCCCAAAAAAACAGAGCCCTTCTATAAAAGGCTCTGTTTTTTCATATATTCATCCCGCAGCATGGAGCACACTGCTGCATCACAGAATACGCCCTTTTCATAGGCGGCCTGTCTCAAAACTCCTTCAAACATGAAGCCGGCTTTTTCAAGGCAGGATTTGGATGCGAAATTGTAAGGATCATAAAATGCTTCAATGCGGTTTACATTCATTTCGTTGTATCCAAAGGCAATGACAGGTTTAAGCACTTCACTCATCACGCCTTTTCTCCAGTAGTCCGGATGCAGCTCAAAACCGATTTCAGCTTTATAATGTTCTTTATCCCAATTGTGATAGCCGCAGCTTCCTATAATTTTATCGGTTGCTGTTTCTGCAATGCCCCATCTATACCCCTCATTTTTACCGAATCTTTCAGCCCAGCGGCTGATGATTTCCAGCGCCTGATCTAGGTCTGTAAAGCTTTCCAAATCATAATACCTTGTGACTTCGTCCTTTGAAAAATACGAAAATACAGCTTCTGCATCCCGTTCTTCAAGTTTTCTTAATGTAAAACGGTCCGTGTGCAAAACCGGAAAGTCTGCCGGTGTTTTCATCTCTTCTTCCCCTTTGCCTGCCGCTTATGCTTTCTTTTTTAACACAGCCATCGTGCATCTTGAAATACAGATCAGGCTTTCTCTTTCATCGACTATTTTGATTTCCCAGACCATCGTTGTTTTCCCTCTGTGAACAGGAACAGCGTGAGCAGTCACTGTGCCGTCCTGCTTGCCTCTGATGTGGTTTGCATTAATCTCAAGTCCCACACACATTTCCGTTTCCTGATCGATCAAGTGATATGCTCCAATGCTCGCAACGGTTTCTGCAAGCGCGACAGAAGCCCCGCCATGCAGGATGCCAAATGGCTGTCTTGTCCGATCATCCACCGGCATTGTCGCCACAACTCCGTCATTTGTAATGCTTTTAATGTCGATTCCAAGCGAGTTAAGCAGTGTATTTTCAACGTTGTATTCCATCCTGATTCCTCCTCTATTTTTTCACCAGAAGCTGATCATCGCCAGGGCGCGGATTGCCTCTTCCGTCGCGGTTGTTTGTTATGGCATAGATTTCGCCGCCTGCTACCAGCACATCCCGCATCCTTCCGAAACCATCCATTTCATTTGCTGCTTTGCGGGAATTTATATTCACTCTTTTTACAGCATTTCCGGACAATGCAGCAACGTACAGACGGCCATCCTTATAGGCGATGCCGGATGGCGCCCATGTCTCGCTGCCGGTATGGAAAAACGGTGTTTCCATCCCCTCCTGCTGCTCGTCCCCTTCAATCACAGGCCACCCATAATTCCTGCCTGGCATAATACGGTTGATCTCATCGTGAGCAGACTGGCCGTGCTCCGTACTGTACATCTCCCCGTTATCACTCCATGCGAGCCCCTGCGGATTTCTGTGTCCATATGAGTACACATATGATTCCGGGAACGGATTGTCATCAGGCAGTGCGCCGTCAAGTTCGAGTCTCAAAATCTTCCCTGCAAGTGATTCCCTGTCCTGTGCAAGCTCCGGGGTTAAAGCATCTCCAGCTGTCGCGTACAGCTTGTCGTCAGGGCCGATCTTCAGCCGGCCGCCATTGTGAAAACGGGCACCGGGAATATCTTCGAGCAGCACACGCACCTCTTTCCATCCACCGTTCCGCTCCTCAATGACAACAATCCTGTTCTTAATGCTTCCGCCATCCTTATATGTATGGTAAGCATAGGCCTGTCTGCTTTTGTCAAAGTCCAGGGCAAGCTGCAGCCCGAGAAATCCGCCTTCCCCTTCCAGGTGAACTTTTTTGTCAAAGGAAACATCCTGAACGTCTTTTTTGCCGGATGTGCTGTCCCACTTGACAATCTTTCCTTTTCGTTCGCTCAGATAAAAAGTTCCGCTGTGTTCATTAATTGACCATGGAACATCCATCTCTTTCAAGACACTTTCAGCCCCCTGACCCTCTTGCTGAACAACAGCTTCTGATTCTGGACTTTCCTGACCCGACTGACATCCGGCAAGAAAAATCAGTGCACCAACTGCAACCCATTTCCTCAGAACGATCACCTCTGATTTCCATTTACATCTAGTTTAACTGAAAAGAAACAATCATTCACGCGTCACCCTTCTGCTATTTGCGAAGAGCTGCCAAAGCAAAGCAAAAATAAATCGCCATTAAACCAAGAATCGGTAAAACCGCCGTCACATCCATGCTGCCATCCCCCTAATAGAAAGCGCTTACTTACGCTCATAATCTTAATTAAGGTCAATCATAGCGGATGGATGTGATGGAAATATTGAGAAAAAGTATAAAGTTTGTAAACTTGCTACTGATAGGAGAAAACAACCTCGAGTTCAGCAGTTACCTCGATTTGTCTTGCAAAAATGGGTGTCTGCCCGGAAGATTGCGCTCCAAGACTTAATTCTTTGGAAAGAGGTGAAAACCCTCTTGATTCTTCTGTTATTTTTACCGGGGTGCGGTTTAAATTCAGCCGATACGACAGTGCGATGGCTTCTGCCTTTTCTAGTGCCTGCTTTGCCGCAAGATCAAGAGCCTGATTGATCCATTTCTGCTGATCAGAAAGAAAAAACTGCAGCGAGTCAGACCGGTTGGCTCCGTTTGCGAAGGCTGCATCATAAATGCTGCCGATTGTGTCTAAGTCCCGTGTTCTGACAGAGAGTGTGTTAACCGCTTCATAGCCCTTCAGGACCGGCTCAGAGCCTCCAGTGTAGTCGTATTGCGGGAACACGGTATAGGAAATCGTTTCAATTTGTTTTTCATCAATTCCCTCGTCCTGAAGTGTCCTGATAAGCTGATTGACCCGCCGCTTGTTTTCTTCTTGTGCGGCCGTTACATCCTTATCCATTGTGACAACGGCAAGCTGCAGCACGGCTGTATCAGGCGCAGCCTCCACCTTCCCCATCCCTCTTACAGACAGGGTGCTTCCGCCTTTTGCTTTTCGTTCATCCGCCTTTAAGGCATGACGGTATGCAGGATTGTAAGGCTGTCCGTACATTGGATACATACATTCATTCTCCCCTCAGCATGCTAGCGTTCTATTTAACTGTATGCAGAGAAAAAAACGTATAATCACAAAAGCGCAAGCGCCTTGAACAGATCCGATAGGCAGATAAGAATCCGACAAAAAAGTCCGGTTTTGACTTTTATGTCGGATTTGTTCTGACAGAGGATCTAGGCGCTGGAGCTGGACGATGATAACTCACTACTAATTTCACACTTTAAGCATTTAAATATCTATAAACCTGCAAAAAAGTGTGCAGATCTGCTCTGCACACTAATCAATAATGCCTTCGGATTTGGAAATCAGAACGGCTTCTGTTCTTGACCCGACATTTAATTTATTAAAGATGGAAGTAAGGCTATATTCGATCGAGCGCTTGCTCAAGTGCAGCTTATCGGCAATTTCCTGGTTGGTTAAACCGCGTTCAACCTCCTGGAGAATGGCTTTTTCTCTTTCATTCAGCGTCTCAGTCTCTGAATGAGCAGAACTGCTTTTATTTTTTTGCTGAAGAATGAGGGATTTCAAATAGGAATAAGGAACAACAATATCCCCTGAAAGAGCATGCCGGATGGAAGAAAGAATTTTTTCTTTCGTTTCTGTTTTGCTTATTGCTCCATGAATGCCAAGCCGGATGGCTTCTTCAAAATAATCCTCTACATCATAGCCTGTATATAAAATAATTTTGCAATCCTCTGAGTGCTTAATAATCTCTGTGGAAAGCTCCATGCCGTTTATGTCTCCCAGGTTCATATCCATAAGAATCACATCATACTCCTGAAAATTCAGGTGCTGAATCACATCTTTGGAGTAAGGGGGATTCAGGTACGAAACCTTCACTTGTGAATCGGTTTCAAGAATGGCCTTTGTTCCTTCACGCACTGCCGGATGATCGTCCACAACTAAAATATGCAACATTGTATCAACCTCTCTGTCCACTGCCTCTGCTTACTATTCTATAAAAAAGACCTGGCCTGTGCCAAGTCTGAAGGTGCAACTTAAATCTCTACGACAACTTTAAACCCGTTGCCCTTTGACGTCTCAATAGAGTGGGTCCCATTCAGCGCTTTAACCCGTTCAGCAATTCCAGAGAGCCCCATACTCTGATGATTGGTGTACAATTCGTTCTGGTCAAAGCCAATTCCATCGTCCTCATAATGCAGAACGATTTTATCCTTGATACAGACAAGCATAATCAGCACATGCATGGCATTCGAATGCTTGCCGGCATTGGTAAGAAGCTCCTGGACAATGCGGTACAAGTTCAGCTGGGTGTCAATATCAATCGATTTTGTGAAGTTGCCGGCATTGAGCCTGACATCAAACGGTGCCGTTTCATTGTACTGGGCAGCAAGCTTCTGAAGCGCCTTAACGAGGCCCAGATCATACAGCAGCTGCGGCCGAAGCTCCTGGCAGGTTTCACGGGTCGTTTTAATAATATTCGTCATCGAACTGTTCATATCCTGAAGCTGGTCCGTAAAAACAGCCGGGGCAGCCTGGAGCTCAGCCAGTGCCAGCTCACACTGGCGCTTCAGTGAAATCAAATCCTGAAGAACAGAATCGTGCAGATCCTTAGCGAGATTAGAGCGCTGTTTTTCCTCGATGGAAAAGAGCACCTTAGTCAGCCAGGCCGGATTGCTGCCTTCGCTTTTGATCTTCTGGAGATGGCTCATCAGTTCTTCAATCTTAAGGAAGTTTTCAAGGGAAATATTCGTATAGAAAGAAAGGGTCTTCAGCCATGAAATCTCATCCCTGTTGAGCTTTGGCGTATTGAGCATGGACAGGCAGACCATCACAAAACTGCGCTCGTCTGTCTCCCCCACATTAATCACAAAACCCCTGTCCACTTCAACGATCTTCCCGATCTCATGCGATGCTTTCCTTATCTCTTTTTCATACAGGAGATAATCAGACCCTTTCATCTGAATATCAACCGAAACAATAGCCCCATCTTTATTTACTTCCACATAGCTTGCCCTGCTGACAAGCAGGACATCTGTAATAACCTCTTTCAGCTCGCTGATGACCTGATCCAGCTTGCTCGCTTTACGGATGCTCTGCGTATATTTAAAGATACTGTCCTGATAGTTGTACTTCTCCGAAAAACGCTTAAACCGGAAGCGGAAATCGAGAATTTCTTTGATGTAGAAGACAACCAGCATTGTTATATAGATGAAGATTGAGAGTTTAACGGGGTAGAAAGTAGGATTATCCTCTTTAATTAACGTCGTAATTGCCACTAATACAATTGTCGGCAGAACGGCCAATAATGAATAATACCTTACCCTTCCCAAAATAAACTCAATATCATAAATTTTAGTAGCCATAAATTGATAAACTAACGAGAATGGTACTAATAATAAGAAAGAAGATAGGATGGTGGGAGGAAATATATACTTATTCAAGAAAATAAAAGGAAGTATATACAAAAATACAAAAGGTGAAAAAGCAATAATATTTGTTATTATTAATACTTTCACTAGATATTTTTGATCTGAATAACGTACTTTTCTTAAACCATAAAGTTTCAATACAAAAGTAAGGATTATTAGTACAAAGAACGTAATAAGGTTTAAACTTTTAGTTATGTGATAAGCAAAAAGCAGCGTGTCTAATATATATTCCATTAATATATTTACAAACACGGCAACGTAGCCTGCAATAATAAAATTCCTTGAAAATAGTTTTTTCCCAAGCTCTTGAAAATATTTATAAATAAAGTTCAAATATAAAACCGGTACCAGTAGAAAAAGGGAAAGATTTATATACCTGCTTAATAAATCTCCCCTTGATGAACCACTTGCACTAAAGTAAGCCATAGCAATAGTAAGCAAAAACAAATTCAATAAATAGGCAGATTTTAAATTTAAATCTTTATTACTTTTGAAAACAAAATAGCTGCAAAAAAGGCAAAGTACATATAAAGTCAGAGGAATGATCAGCATAAATAGACTTTGACTATTAATGATAGTATCTGATACCTTGAAAGAAATTATTTCACCATCACGATCAATAGTAATCTCATCCACTTGTTCCAGTACACCATAATTGGTGGCCGGGAAGTGATCCAGAGCGTCATAACCATTCACTTCAGTTACAATATCTCCCGGAATTAAATGTGATTGACTTGACCAAGTATTCGGTTCTACAGCTGTTACTACGAGCTGATTGTCAATATCGCGGACAGTAGCCCCTGTGTATGGAAATTTAACATTAATGTATGCAAAATAAATCGTGAGAATGAAGCTAAAGATTACAATTAGCAAGTATGCTCGGTTTAAGTTCAATTTCATCTTTTTCACCTATTTATTGAAATAGAGCTTTTTACCACCAGTACATGTTAGTAATTCTGTCTGTTCCTAAAAGCCCCTCAACTAATCCTAACACTTCATCTACATTTTTCACACCCAGTAAGCTTGCTTCTCCGTTTACTACTTTTTCAACGATTTCAGGGTTTTCTACTAAAAAATTGACGATTTCCTGCATGAATTAATCTCTCCTTTTATTTTCTGATTGATTTATGATCAAATGAGACTTAAGAAGCTCAATTTGATGCTGCGGCAAGGGCAGTTCGGCAAGTAAAGTTGAAGCTTTTTGAAGAGCAATTTGTTTGATGACATTGAGGTAGTGGACGACGCCAGATTGAAACAATTTCGATTTGAATGCTGCTGCATCCCCGTATTGCTCCTCATATGACTTGCCTTCTGCGATAAAACGGCTCAGTTCTTTTGAATGTTCATTAAACTCCCTGTTTATGTAGAGGAGAGCCAAAGATTTTTTCTGTGATGACAAATCATTTTTATGCAGATGAAATAAGTCACGGTAATCGTTCTCAATTTGGGCAGCCAGTCCTATTTGATAGGAATATTTTTCGACAATTGCCTGCTCTTCTCCAGTTGCGAGCATAGCTCCGCTTACAGATGCGAGAGCTACGAGGGAACCTGACTTTTTTTCGATCATGGAGGTGCATTCTTCTTCGGTTTCAATCCTATTCTCCAAATCGGCGTGCTGTCCTTCCATTGCCTGAAGGGCTAAACGGTGAAATACGCTGATGATCATTCCTTTATAAGGGCTGTGAAGTTCATCAGCCATTTTCAGACTGACCGTATAGAGGGCTGTAGCAGCGTTAAGGGCGACCGAAGAGTCAATCTTCATCCATGGCTCTTCAAAATTGTCTAGGTCTTCGAGATCATCCAGAATGTCGAATGAAAGAGCTAAAAGCTCAACTGCACCCGACAGGTGAACAACTTCGTCCTCTTTCCCTCCAAAAGCTGTATAGTGCAGGTTTGTCAATTGGGCAAAAGGGAAGGTCTTTTTCGCTTCTATGAACGAAAGAAGAAGGTGCAGCAATTTTTCGTTCTCAATATGAGATGTTACTGCAGTGTTTAAACGGTGAATCAGAGATTTATAGTCCAAATGTAATCACCCCTTCGAAATTATATTACAATATTCGCGACAAATTGAGTAGCTTAAAAACAATCTTTTTACATAAATATAAAACATTTAACAGTTAATCCCATTATATGGGTAAAAAAAAAGACCCGGCTGCATTCAGCCAAGTCTTATGACACGTTTATAAAGGAGTATTTATCATACTTATCAATGCTTTTATTGATCATTCTCAGCGACTGCTTCGTTTCTTGAATTTCTTTTTCAAGACGTTTCAATAATTGAGTAATCTCTTCAATGTTGTGCTTTTTCATCGTTTCCACACTCCTCTGTAAAAGATCAAATTCTGCATGGTGAACGAAACACGTGTTTTGATCTTTCCTTACTTTAAATTTTAAAGGATGTGAAAAGGAATTTCACCGAAAATAATGCGAAAGAATCAGTGCGTGATACCGCAACTTGCGCTGGTAGTCTTTTTTGTTCACTGTCCAATCTCATTTATAAAAAAAGGCAGAAAAAAGCCCCATGTGAATGGGGTGATTTATTTTACAGTATTAATTGACTGCAGATGATAGGACTCTGCTTCCTGAAGGGCCATTTTTGTCAGTTCTTCTCTCTTTTCGATTGGTCCGCTAAATTCCAAGGTGTAATCAAGAATTCCCTGTTCTGAGAGCAAACACTCCATTTTAACCTTACTGTCACCGATAACCACCGAAAACACCGCAACCGTTTTATCATCCAGCACATATACGGATGGCTGCACACGCATGAGAGAGTTGAACCTCCTTTAAAAATAGAATGAACATTACCTTATTTCGACATCAAATTGGTCATTCCTTTATTTTCCTGGAAGCAGCTCATATTTTTCTGCAAAAAAGTCGCTCAGTCCAAACAGCGAATCATTTTTCTGACTGCATCTGCTAATTTCTCCTGAGGCATCCCCGGTACATGACCAAGTTCCAGGGCAAGCTCTTCTGATGCAGGAATATGGATAAATCCTGCCGGAACCTTTTGATCAGCCGATTCAAAGTGATGGCACACGCGGTACATAAGGTAGTTGCATAGATATGTTCCTGCTGTATTGGAGATTCCTGCAGGTATACCGTCTCTTTCAAGTGCATTCACAAATTTTCTGATTGGGAGTGTGCTGAAGAACGCAGCAGGGCCCTCATTCTCTATCAATTCGTCCTGCTTTACAATTCCGTCGTTGTCTTTATCTCCATCCGCACAGTTGATGGCCACTCTTTCAGGCGTAATTTTATCTCTTCCGGCAGCTAAACCGAGCAGCATGACGGCATCCGGCTTTTCCTTTTCGATCTGCAGGAGGCATTGTTCCCACGTGTTTGAAAATGCTACAGGCAATACAGCACCTGCCACTTTCCAGCTGCCTATGATCTCGCCGTCAAGCTGCTTTGCAATTTCAGCTGTCGGGT
Organism: Metabacillus sp. cB07; assembly: GCF_016839225.1. Classification (NCBI taxonomy): domain Bacteria; kingdom Bacillati; phylum Bacillota; class Bacilli; order Caryophanales; family Bacillaceae; genus Metabacillus; species Metabacillus sp. cB07. The sequence continues at coordinate 3,419,490 of NZ_CP069296.1, forward strand.
TAAGCGGGTAATCCAAGAATGGTTCAAATCCTGTCAGCAATAGTTTTTTCAAATGGATCATCTCCTCACGGCCTTATTATATCAGAAGATTCTGTCACATCATTCATTCATAAAAAAAACCCCCGCCTGTCAGGCAGAGGTTTTCGGATTAAATTACGCTACTTCATGTCCCATTGACACCTGAAGAATGTCAAACCATTGCTCGCGCGTCAATTTGAGATCAAGAGCGCGGATTGCGGATTGAATTCTGTTCATTTTACCTGAGCCTACAATCGGCATAATCCCTGCAGGATGGCTGATCAGCCACGCATAAAGGACTTCATCGATTCCGTCTGCGCCAATTTCTCCGGCAATTCGTTCAAGGGTGCTGCGGAGGTTTTCAGCTCTTTCATTTTCTGCAGAAAAAATGCTGCCGCCTGCAAGAGGCGACCACGCCATTGGCGCCATTCTCTCTTCCTGGCAAAGATCAAGAGTTCCATCTTCGAAGTTCTCAAGCTGATAAGCAGAAAGCTCGATCTGATTTGTCACAAGCGGAAAATCGAGATGGGATTGAAGCATCTTAAGCTGAGAGCGCTTAAAATTAGACACGCCAAAATGACGGACTTTGCCCTCTTCTTTCAATTGTTTAAACGCTTCTGCCACTTCGGCAGGATTCATGTATGGATCAGGACGGTGGATCAGCAGTACATCTATGTAGTCTGTCCGGAAGTTTTCCAGGGATTTGTCCACTGATGCCAGGATATGCTCTTTACTTGTGTCGTATGATTTAATCCCATGATCCGGGCGGTTGTCAGAAACAAGTTTAATTCCGCACTTCGTGACAATCTCCATTTTTTCCCGCAGCTCCGGTTTAAGAGCAAGCGCGTCGCCAAAGAGCTTTTCACATGTGTAATTCCCGTAAATATCCGCATGGTCGAATGTTGTAATTCCCGCTTCAAGACAATCTTCGATCAGCTGAAGCACTTCCTCATTTGACATGTTCCAGTCAGAGAGTCTCCAAAGTCCATGAACAATTCTTGAAAATGATAAGTTTTCTGTCAGTTGTATACGCTGCATCATCATTCTCCTTTCTATCGTATTGTATCTCTCATTTACATAAATTCAAAGCGATTGGCTTTCAGCCGCTTTTCGCCGTTTCTTTGTCTGCATCAAGCAGATGGGCTGACCAGGCAATTGCCTCTCTGTAGCATTCATCAATTTCATCAAGGGACAGCGGCAAATCCTCCCATTTAAATGTTTCAATTTTAACAGCCGCGTCCAAAACAATCCGGATTTCATTCTGTTTTCCCCGAATGGCATCCCGTATGTCGTCTGATAAAGGAAGTTCATCAAGCACTTTATCAAGACTGCGGTGCAAGAGCGCGTCTACAAGTGAAAACATGCCCGTGAGCATATAAAGAGATGGTTCTGTTTTGCCCATTTTAACAGAAAGCTTTTCGCATAATTTTGCTCTCTGCAGAGAAAGACGGATCACTTCTTCCTGAATGGGATCTTGATTTCCTTTCAGGTTTTTGATGGATAAAATGTAAATCCATTTCTTTATTTCATTTAATCCGAGAAGAACGATCGCCTGCTTTATGGACTTTATTTTATTTCTTGGCCTGAATGCAGGAGAGTTAATGAGTTTGAGCAGTTTTGTATGACAAAGACAGATCCTGCTCAATTTGTTCTGTGATGGTGTCGATGTCAGGCTCTGTTTTTGACAGCTCATGAAGAATCTGCAAATAGGCCTGTATATAAATCGGAATATCATAGCTTGACAAAACAACAGGCTTGCTGAAGAAGTATCCTTGAAAATAGTCATATCCGTCGCGTACGGCCTGCTCATATTCATCATGTGTTTCCACTTTTTCAGCCAGAAAGGAAACGCCGAATGGCTTATATCTCTCTATAATTTCTTTCCTGGCTGCAGGACTTGTCTGCAGCAGGTCAACTTTAATGATGTCGATATACGCAAGCAGTCTGTTCAGCAGAAGGTTATTCTGCACAACATTAAAATCATCCAGGGCAATTGTATACCCCTGCTTTTTCAAGTCTCTGCAGATGCTGACAAGTTCTTCTGTCACGGGAACATCTTCCAGGATCTCCACTACAATCGAACTAGGATTGAAGTAACTTGGGAGCTTCATTTGAAGCAGGCTCTCTGTAAAGTTAATAAAACATTTTTTCCCCTGTGACAGTTCTTCAAGACCGATATTTATAAAGCTGTTTACAATCACATCTGTTGTTGCCTCGTCCCCGTCTATATTAGGGAATGTGTTACTTTTATCTCCATTGCGGTAAAGTAATTCGTAGGCAACATTTTGACCCTTTTTGTCAAAAATCGGCTGCCTGGCTACGAATACCTTCATATGTTCAACCCCTTTGCCCTTTTACCAATCAGTACAATTGACCTATATCGATTGTACACAAAAGCTGCAGTCAGGGCTGTCGAATTATGTAGATAGTTTTTTAAAGTGCCAAGTATTTTTCTGTGACGTAAAACAGCGTTTTCTCATCGCGCCTGCCGCATGCAATCGCAGCCACTTTTTTCAGTGCATCCTTAATGACTGAGCGGTCCTTAACAGCTTCCGATTCATCAAGGATTTCATGATAACATCTTAAAGCATCCGTCAGTTCCCCGCGTGATTGATGCATATCGCCAAGCAGATGAAGAAATTTAAATTTATAATCGGTAAAAGGCTCTGAATACGCTTCGTTGAATGATTTGTACAGGCTGAGAACGTGCTCCTCTTTTCCGGACTCCTGATAAGTAACAGCAAGTTCAAATAATGTATTTAAGATCCCTTTGCTGTCTTCCAGCTGATTGTACAGGTCATGAGCTGATTTTAGATACGAGACAGCACTTTCTGCATCTGATGTATATCTGCTTAAAATACCCAGGTTTGTATATGTTCCTGCCAGGTTCAGCTGATCGTCTGTTCCCTCAAAAAACAAAAGTGCCTTTGAATAGGCGCCTTTTGCATCTTCATACTGGCTCATCCTTCTGTAGCATAAGCCAAGAACCATGTAGACGATGCCTGTCTGATAATAGATGGCTGTTTTGCTGCTGACTGAAAGAGCCTGCTTAATAAAGCGGATGGCGGAGTAGTACTCCCCCTTTTTAGCATGGGCAAGGCCAAGGTTGTTCAGCAGGGATATTTTTTCTACTCCCGATGCCTTGAAGGCAATGGAATCATCATACGCTTCATTCAAATAGGTAAATGCTTTTGAAAAGCGGTCTTCATTAATAAGCATAGAGGAGAGTTCATTGCTCGTTCTCAGCCGTTCCTCGCAATACGGCAGATTACAGTACAGCTCATAGCTTTTTTCAAAAGCCGTGACGGCTCCATCCGTATCCTGCCTGACACTCTGCAGAATGCGCCCCTGACAGAAATAATAAAGAGCAAGATCCCGCTGATTAAGAGCTGACAGATTCTTTTCGATATCATTCAGATGCTCCTCAGCATCCGCAAAATCATCGTTTATAACAGCAAACTCCAAATTTGACAGCGCTTTTTTAATATCAAATGAAAGAAGTGCTTTATTTTCCTCTTCAAAGAAATCATGAATATCACACTGAAGCCGTTCACTGAACTTTAATAGCAGTTTATACGATGGCTGCACCATGCCTTTTTCAAGCTGGCTGATATAGCTTCTGTTCACAATGCCTGCTGCAAGCTCACTTTGGGTCAGTTTTTGTTTCTTTCTCAAATGCCTGAGTTTTAAGCCAACGGTATTCATTCATACCCTCCTGAAAAAAGTCGATTATGTCTTGACAAGAAATTGAATAGTTGTATATATTTGAATTGTCAGTTAATTATAACAAAATGTTAGTTTTTTTAAAATGTTAAATAAATAAATCATTGGAGGTCATAACATGAAAAAAGGGAAAAAATATTTATTGTATCTTGCACTTGGTGCAGCCATCCTTACAGCAGGCTTTTCTGCAGTAGATAATAAAGTCCATACGGCTGACGAAGAATGGCCGAGAATCATCAAGTCTGAAAAATACAGCTGAGCAGATTGTTTTATATTTATCTATTAAACCATATTTTTCAGAACGTGAACCAATCAATTTTGGAAAATTCTTTATAAGAGAAAGCTTTATAGAAACTGCAAAACCGCTGAAATAGGCCTTCAAGCGTCCTGTTTCAGCGGTTTTTTCTGTATAAAAAGAGCTTCACGGATCTAAAATCCGGAAGCTCTTTTTATAGTATTATTGAACTCTTGCAAATCCGAAGCCTGATGCATGGTCGTCACCAGTTGCCGCTCCGTATCCGCCTTTGATGTCATACAGTTTTGCACGTCGCTGAAGTTCCGCACGGACTTGTGCATTGCTTTGGCCTTTATTTGAAGACCAGATTTTCGCAGCAAGACCTGAAACGTGAGGAGTAGCCATAGAAGTTCCGCTGATTGTGTTGTAGCCGCTGTTAATCCAAGTAGATTCGATAGCAGCACCAGGAGCAGAGATCTCAACATCTCTTTCCTGAATCACAAAGTCTCCGTCAGTCGCTGAATTTCCACGGGATGAGAAGTTTGCAACACGGTATGTCCCGTTTTGCTGTACATTTTCAAGAGCTGCGACCGCCACTGCGTTTGTCAAAGCACCCGGGTAGCCGATTGTGTTATTTGCATAACCTGAGTTTCCTGCAGCAGCAATCACTAAAGCGCCTTTGCTGTATGCGTAATCAACTGCACTTGTGATAAGGCTGTCTTTTCCGCTTGAACCAAGTGACATTGAAATAACAACTTTTGATCCAGTTCTTGTTCCTTCATCAGCAGCATGTCTGATCGCCGCTGCAATATCATCAGAGTAGCCTGATCCGCTGTCAGTCAGCACTTTGTATGCCCAAAGCTCAGCCTGAGGTGCTACACCGTAAATGCCTTGTCCGTCTGAACCGCCGTTAGCAAGAGCTGAACCTGCCACGTGAGTTCCATGTCCATTGCGGTCTGTACAAGAGTTGTTCGTATACGTTGTGCCTACAGTGAAATCTTTGCACTGCTCGGCGTTTTGAGACAGGTCAATATGGCTTGTCTGTACTCCAGTGTCCAAAACAGCAATTTTAATGCCGTCACCGCCTGAAGTCTGAGTCAGCGAGCTGTTGTTGTAAATGGCCTTAATTCCCCACGGAGTCCGTGTGCTCGGCACTGCCATCGTTTTAATAGGCTTGCCTGCAGCCACTTTAAATGTTGCAACCTTTTCAACCTTCAGCCTGCTGTTTTTCTGAAGTTTCTCAAGCTGCTCCTGAGTGACCGTCGCAGTATAGCCGGCAGCACCGAAATCTCTGCGGACTTTATGATTCTTCTTTACTTTTTGTGCATCTGTTCCTTTAATGACAACACGGAATTGCTCCTGCTGCGCCTCCTGCTTAACTGGAGCCTCGGCAAAAGCGGCAGCTCCAAAAGATGAAAGACTTAAAGACAGACTAAGTGCAGCGGCTCCAAGCGTTTTTGAAAACTTCATCATATTTCCCCTCTCAAAATGTTAGTTTTTCATAACTTTGTACTTCGAAGTAAATTAAATATATAATACGTTAACAATTTTCACAATAATCTTAATTTACTAATAAGTACAAGTTTTAATATGTGAGAATAGTCTGTCTTTTATGTTGGAAGGAGTATTCTTTTCCTGATTTTCATAATAATGGAATTTTTTATCTGGAAGTTTAACTAATCTTTAGTTGGAAAAGGAGATTAAAGAGTTTAATCGACAAAATAAGACATTTTTTGTTGAATTTTTTTCCCTTCCAAAGATATAGTAGGGGTATGACGTATCATCAAGGAGTAATTTATGAAGAATGATCAATCTTTTGCAAAAGGATGTTTTTACGGGATTATTCTTTCCATTCCTATATGGCTGTTTGTTTTTTATGTTTTTTATAAAGTATTTTAAAAACCACTGGGGATCCCAGTGGTTTTCATTCTTTATCAAAAAGATTTCTTGTAAATAGAGTCTTCAACAAAAATGGATTCTTTGTCGATGGCATGTTCTGCAGCGACAATCAGGCCTATTTTTGTCTCCTTCTGATCACTTACAATGGTAAATGGCTGTTCTGCTTCATTTGCAAGCTTAATATATTTTGAAAGGTCTGAATAAGCAATGGTTCCATTTAAAAGCAGCTGATGCCCTTTTCCGAGCCTGATGGCGGCTGCGGCTTCGCTGTATACTTTTTTCTGTCTAACCTGGCCATTTGTAAGAGCTATTTCAATTCTTTCTCTCAGAGTGCCCAGAAATTTGTTTCTTTCTTCCGGTTTCGTCTCAGGGGTACCGTAGATCCCCTGCTTTAAGTAGAGGTCAATCTGTTCGTCTGACATGATGAAGGTCTCCTTTTATGCTGGGTTATACATTTTACTTTAGCAGAGTTGCGTGTAAACGTGAAATCATGCGACCCGTTTACCATGAATAGGCCAGAAGAATTTTCATCCATCCGAAGAAAGACAGCCACAGCGGTACACTCAAAACACCAGCCCAGATCATCCCTTTAAAAAAATCTGCTTCTTGCATGAGTAGTTCCCCCTTTAATTCAATCTGGTATTCATCTTTTCCTTACTCTTGCCTTTTTAAAACGCCCGCATAAAAGTAAACGCTTTCAGATTAATATTCTTCTTTTTTTCTTCGTTTCCTCTGGGTCAAATTCTTCATTTCATCACACACCCTGCCTGCAGCCTCTTTCCATTTTTCCAAAACACCCGCAGCATGAGGCCGGCATATAGTATCTGTATCAGTGATTCATTTATTTGGGTATATTTTACAATCACACACGCTACTTCAAACCGCTGGGAGGAATAGGATGTCTGCGATATCAGGGAAAGATTATTTGCAGCGTATGGCGGCATTAAAACCAAATGTATGGCTAAAAGGACAGCCGATTGAGAAGCCTCTATTTATGCACCCTGTATATAAAGGTGCCATGCAGACAAAGGCTTCTCTATATGATTTGCAGGTTCAGAAGGAAAACCTCGGCTTTATGACATTTCCTTCTCCGTTTACTGGAAAGCCGGCAGGGATGTCCTACCTGGAGCCGAAAACGGCTGAAGACTTAAAAAAAAGACGGCGGATGATTGAGACTTGGGCAAAAGCTACCTGCGGCATGATGGGAAGAAGTCCCGACTATATGAATACCGCCTTAATGTCGCTTTCCGCTGCTGCTTCCATTGCCGGCTCCCAGGATGAGGAGTTTGCTGAGAATTTAAGGAACATGTACCGCAGGGCGCTTGAGCAGGACTTATCTTTTACCCACAGCTTTATTAATCCGCAAGTGAACCGCTCTTTGTATTATACAGAAGAAACACGACAGCCGATTGCAGCTAAAATCGTCAAAAAAACGGCTGACGGCCTTGTCATAAAAGGGGCAAGACTGCTTGCAACTGAAGGCGGAATGACGGATGAGGTGCTGATATTCCCTTCAGGCGGAAACAATTTAAGCGATGATTATGCGTTTGCCTTCAGTATTCCTGCCAATACACCCGGACTGAAGTTTATTTGCCGCGAGCCATTTCACTTAGGAGAATCCGCCTTTAATTATCCTCTTTCATCCCGGTTTGATGAAATGGATACCCTGCTTGTGTTTGAGGACGTTCTAGTGCCGTGGGAACGGGTCTTTTTCTATCATAGACAGGACATTGCTTTTAAACTTTTCACTCAGAGCGGTTTTGCACCGCACGCTCTTCATCAAGTCGTCACAAGACAGATCGTGAAGCTGCAGTTTCTTATTGGTCTTGCCCAGGTGATGATCAATTCTCTTGAAGTAACTGCCTATGAACATATTCAGCTTAAAATGTCTGAAATGATTCTTGGTCTTGAAAGCATGGAGGCACTCCTTCTCCGTTCTGAATCTGAAGCAAAAGTGGACGCTTTCGGAACGATGACGCCAAGTTCTCATGCACTCTACGCTGCCGTTACTCTTTTCTCAAAGCTCTATCCGCACTATATCAGTCTCCTTCAGCAGATTGGCGCCGGCGGACTGATGGTGCTGCCTTCAGAAGAAGATTTTGCATCTCCTATCGGAAAGGATATTGAGCAGTACCTTCAGGGGGCAGCAGTTGATGCAAAAACGAAAACAAAGCTGTTCCGCCTCGCATGGGAGCTGACGATGAGTTCATTCGGAACGCGGCAAACCCATTATGAACGGTATTTCTTCGGAGATCCTATAAGGCTTGCTAAAAATATCTACAGCAGCTATTCGAGAGAACAGTATATGGACAGAGTAAAAGACTTTTTGGAAAAAGCGGAAGAACGCCCTCAGGACTAAGGACGTTCTTTCTTTTTTATGCCGACTCTTCCCGAGAAGAAGACAGCTCCTTTTCCCATATCGGACAGCCTGTCTGGCGTCAGTACATTCACAAGCTGTTTTTTTGCCGGGTCCTCTGCCCACAGCCCTTGTGTGACTAAAACGCCAGGCAGGACATTCTCTCCGGCAGCAACCGTCAGCTCGCACTCTCCCCTCCCGTTCCAGATAATGGCCGTATCTCCATCAGAAAGCCCCGCCTCTTCTGCATCCTTTTTATTTATATGGACAAGTGGCGTTTTCTCAAGCGAAACGTGTTTTTGATTATTGGAGAATGTGGAATTCAGAAAGTTATGATTGGGTCCCGGCACAAAAAGAAAGGGAAGCTCACTCTCTTTTACAAGCGGAGTATACACAGGAAGCGGCTGGTAGCCGGCTTTTTCCATTGCGCCTGAATAGAGCTCGATTTTCCCGCTTGGCGTATTCAGCTTCCCCGGAAATAAAGGTTTTACGCTGGCCTTTATCCATTTCTTCTCAGCCAGTTCATCAAATGTCACGTTGTCCAAATAGGGATTATGAGTATTATTCAGCGCCTGATTGATCATCTCTGCATCTGTATCTTTAAACGCCTGTTCAGTGAATCCCATCTTTTCAGCCAGAAGACGGAACACTTCGGCATTTGACTTTGACTCTCCGAATTTCTCAATTACCGGTTCCTGCAAATGAATATAGTGATGCCAGTAGGAAGTATAGAAATCCGTATTTTCAAAAGCGGATGAAGCCGGCAGCACAATGTCTGCATAAGCAGCGGTCTCTGTGAGAAAAAGATCGTGGACGACAAGGAAAAGGTGCTCCCGCATCAATCCCTTTTTCACTTTTCCCGATTCCGGCGCCACAACGGCAGGATTGCTTCCGTAGACAAACATCGAATGAATGGGCGGATCTGCGCTCAAAAGCTCTTCTCCGATAAGGTTCATATTAATGGTTCTTGTCTGTTTATTTCTAAGAAGATCCGGTCTTTGCAGGGCATTTGTGTTAAATGCCAGAAAGCCGGAATTGCCCTTTATGGCGCCCCCGCCCTTATGCATCCACTGGCCGGTCAGCGCCGGCAAACAGGCGATGGTCCGAATACACATCCCTCCATTATCGTGATGCTGGAGGCCGTTTCCGATGCGGATACAGGACGGGGAGGTTTCCCCGTACATTTTTGCAAGCTTAACGATATCCTCGGCAGGAACGCCTGTCAGTTCAGATACCGTGTGCGGATCGTATTGCTTCACATGCTCCCGAAGCTCCTTGAAGCCCGAAGTATGCTCTTTCAAAAAGCCTTCATCTGTCAGTTCCTTTTTAAAGAGAATATGCATTATCCCCAGTGCCAGCGCGCTGTCTGTTCCCGGCAAAATGGGAATAAACCAGTCTGCCATTCTTCCTGTCTGGTTTTTATGCACATCGATGACAACAATTTTTGCGCCCTGTTTCCTTGCTTTCTGAGCAATAGTCATCTGGTGCATGTTCGTGCTCACCGCATTGATCCCCCAGAAAATAAACAGCTTCGTATGAATCGTGTCTTCCGGGTCAATGCCGAAGCTTCCTCCCATGGTGTATTTATACCCTTCAGAACCCGCCGCCTGGCAGATCGTGCGGTCAAGCCTGCTCGCCCCCAGCCGGTTAAAAAAGCGCCGGTCCATCCCCTCAGCGCTTAAATTCCCCATATTGCCGTAGAAGCTGTATGGGAGGATGCTTTCAGGGCCATCCTTTTCGATCAGACTTTTCCATTTAGATGAAATGGTGTTCAATGCTTCTTCCCATGAAATGCGCTCAAATTGGTTTTCCCCTTTTTTTCCTGTTCGTTTAAGGGGATACTCCAGACGTTTTACATCATAAATTCGTTCAGCCATGTGCCGTACTTTATTGCAGATGCTGCCCTTGGTGACAGGGTGATTTGGATCACCGTCTATTTTCGTAATTTTGCCGTTCTTTTTGTGCACCAGGAGACCGCACTGATCAGGGCAGTCAAGGGAACACACACTTGGAAAAACGCCATCCTTTTTTTCGACATAGGGATGCATGCGTACACCTCTTTTTTGGAAAATGATTGCATTAAGAATAAAATAGATTTGGATATACATCAAGAAAAAAGAAGGCCGGGATTTTCCTCCGCGGCCTTCCTGATGTTTATTTTGAAGCAGTAGATTCTCTCATTTTCATCGTTGCCGGTACAAGCATTTTTAAAGGGGTATCCCTGTGATTTGTCATCTTATCCGTGAGAAGTGACAAGGCAGCTTTCGCCATTTCCTCAGCAGAAACATGAAGCGTTGTCAGGGACGGGGCAAAATAATGGGCTTCCGGCACATCATAAAAGCTGACAATCGACACCTCATCCGGTATCCTTTTTCCCTCTTCTCTCAGAGCCGTGATGGCGGCAAGCGACATGACGCTGCTCTGAACAATATACGCATCTGCCAGACTGCCGCTCTGAGATGCCTCTTTCATTATCCGGTAACCTTCTGTTCCGTGCGGATCTGTCAAATACAAATGCGCCTCAGAGAGCAGGCCTGCTTTCATAAGCTCATCCTTTAAGGTCTCTCCCCAGTTCGGCGCACCGATGTAGCCGATTTTTTCATGCCCCATCTCCTTCAGATGAGAAATAACCAGTTCAGTCATTTGATGCAGGTCAATGCTGACAACATCACCTTCAGCCCCTCCGTCCCAGTCAGTTAAAACAACTGACTGGCGGGACACTTTCTCAATAGCCTCACTGTCGCCATCTTGTACCCTGCCAATCACAAGAACTCCGTCTACATCTGCCATTCTCTTACTGTCAGATATATTTTCTCTGCGGATAATCTCACGAATATGTATGCCTTGCTTTAGACAATAAACTTCCGCATACTTTCGCAGCGCTGCAAAGAAAGGATTTTCAAGTTCATCAGATGAATCATCTAAAACAGCCAGGGCAATGGAGTACTCTTTTTCAGCAGGTTTTGAGGAAAGCTTGGGAACTCTATACTGAAGAGATTCAGCAGCCTGCATAATTTTCGTTCTGCTGATCTCAGATACATTTGATTCATACTCATGCAGCACGTCTTCTGCTTCCTGCCGGGAAACGCCGGCAAGCTTTGCGATCTCATTTAACCGATTCATGTAAGCACCTCTTCCACTGTTCATACGGATTAATACCCAATTCCATCAAATATGAAAACCCTCTTTCTGCATGAAAGAGGGTGCTTACTTATCCGTTAAATGCTTTTGTCTGATCGATTAAATCAAAATCAAAAAGATTTGTTGCATTTTTATCACTCGTAATCACATTGAAGTCTCCAGTATTCAAACCGCCCGCTCCGAAAAAGACTTTGTCCGTGTGCTTTGGCGATAAAGCAAAAACATCTCCCACGCTGACAGCCCCGCTGCTTCTTACCCCGTGAATTAAAATCGGCCCCACAAATGCCGGCATGACATCTCCACCTTTACTGTATATAACTCTTATCTGCCTATGCCAATGTATGCAGGGATAATTTGTATTGACACCCGGGGGCTAAATGAGCGATTCCGCTTTTCGTTATTCAGGAGGTCTCGTTTCATCCTCTTTAGGCACGGTGCTCGCCGTCTCCCGTTTGTACCGGTTTCTAAGCTTGATCAGCCTGATGACATTTAAGAGAACGGCTTTCAAAACAGCATAGGTCGGAACCGCAAGAATCATTCCCAGTATGCCGCCAAAGCTTCCTGCGCCAATCAGCAGAAGAATGATCGTAAGCGGATGTGTATTCAGTCTCTTTCCAATGATCAGCGGAGAAAGAACGTTGCCGTCGATTTGCTGAACCACTGTCACAACGACAGCAGCAAGCAGCGCTTTTGTCGGAGAATCAAGCAGCGCAATGATCACTGCAGGGGCAGCGCCAATAAACGGCCCGAGATATGGAATAATGTTGGCAATCGCTACAACGATTCCAAGAATGAGCGCATAGTCAAGTCCAATCAGCGTATAGCCGATAAAACATCCCGTTCCGACAAACAGAGAAACAAGCACCTGTCCTTGTATGTATGCAGCAAGCGTGTCATAGAGATCTTCAAAAATCTTCATTCCTTCGCGTCTGTATGCAGCCGGAAGGACTTTAACAGCAGTCACCGGAAACTTATGTCCGTCCTTCAGCATATAAAACAAAATAAACGGGACGGTAATCACAGTAAGTGTGATATTTGTGACAACCCCAAGCACCTTCGAAACGGATGAAGTAATACTCTCAGGGAGCGATGTTGTTAAATTGCCGAGCGATTTCTCTACTTTAGAAATGGTCTCTTCAATAGAGACATACTCCTGAGTCATGATCCACGTGAACCACCTGGATTCAGAAAGATTCATGATAAACTGCCGGAATTCAATCATATACCAGGGGAAATTTTTAAATAAATCCGTGATCTGCTGAGAGACAACCGGTCCTGCAGTCGACATGACCAGCATGATGAGCCCGATAAACATGAGGTACAGGATCAGAATCGCAAGGCCCCGGGGCACTTTGTTTTTCTCAAGCAGCCTGACAACCGGACTGAAAATAAAAAAGAGAAAGCCCGCAATCAAAATGGGGAAAAACAGCGTAGATGCAAAAATAATCAGCGGCTGAAACAAAAAGGAAACCTTTGTACTTACATAAATGATCAGCAGCAGCAATAATATTTCGATGGTCCAGAAATGAACCTTTGACCTGTTCAGTTTGCATCCTCCTTTTACTCATAAAAAGACCCTATTTGATTCAAACGTACTACGTGATGTACTGGGTGTCAAATTAAGATTTATGAAGATTATGCGTCAGAATTAGTTTAATTAAATAGGCTGTGTTTGTTTAGGAGCTGGAAGATTGGAAAGATTGACAGCAGCTGGGGAATGACGCCATAAATGAGCGTTCATCACAGTCAAAAATGTCGCCACTATCGCGAATGACGCCACAAATGAGCGTTCATCACAGGTAAAAGTGGCGCCACTACCATGAATGACGCCACAAATGAGGATTCATCAATGGCAAAAGTGGCGGCACTCTCACGAATGTCGCCACTTTTGAGTGTTCATCACATCCAAAAGGTATAACAATGCCACCCAAAAGCCCTTTAAACAGGAAAAATCCGAACTAATTGAATCTTAGTTCGGATTTTCAATGGCTGTATTAGCTCTCTTTTGCGATTAGTTCTTCTTCTTCTGCTTCTTCAAGCTTAAAAATTTCAATAACACGGATCAAGTGGCCATCCATTTCTTTTGTGAAGAATTCATAGCCATCAAGGATGATGCTTTCACCCTGTTTAATATCGATATTCTCAGTGAGCATCCACCCGCCGATTGTATCAACATCTGCATCATCAATTTCAAGGCCTAGAAGATTATTAACTTCATAAATGAGAACTTTGCCGTCAAGAAGGTAATGTCCCTCGCCTTTTTTCTGCACTTCAGGCACTTCATCCTGGTCAAATTCATCACGAATTTCACCAACGATTTCTTCAATGATGTCCTCAACTGTTACAAGGCCTGCCGTTCCGCCGTATTCATCGACAAGGATTGCCATATGAACACGTTCTTTCTGCATCTTTATAAGCAAATCATGAATCGGAATCGACTCAATGACCTGAATGACAGGACGGATATATTTCTCAATTGTGCTTTTCTTCCGTTCCTCTTCAGAAAGTGAAAAAATATCGGTAAAGATCTCCTTAAGGTTAATCATGCCAAGGACGTGATCTTTGTCTCCGTTAACGACCGGATAACGAGTGTACTTTTCCATACTCATCGTCTCCAGGTTTTCTTGGAACGATTTTTCTACTGAAGCAGCTACAATTTCTGTACGCGGCACCATAATTTCTTTTGCGACACGATCGTCAAATTCGAAAATTTTATTCATATACTTCAGTTCAGATTGATTAATTTCCCCGCTCTCATAACTTTCGGAAAGAATAATGCGCAGTTCTTCCTCAGTATGGGCAAGCTCATGCTCAGAAGCAGGCTTTAATCCAAAGAGTCCCGTAATGACACGCGCTGATCCGTTCAATACCCAGATAAACGGGAACATAATACGGTAAAACCAGATTAAAGGAGTTGCAAACAGCAATGTAACAGCTTCAGCTTTCTGAATAGCTACTGTTTTAGGAGCAAGTTCTCCGATTACAACGTGAAGAAACGTAACAGAAGCAAAAGCAATACCAAATGTCAGAACGTGCGAGAGTGACTCGTTAATGCTGAAATTATCAAAAACAGGTCTCAAAAGACGTTCTACCGTAGGTTCACCAAGCCACCCAAGTCCTAAAGCAGTAACCGTAATACCAAGCTGACAGGCTGAAAGGTACTCATCGAGATGTGTCGTTACCTTTTTGGCAGCAACTGCCCCTTTTTTGCCTTCTGCAATCAATTGATCCAATCGTGAACTGCGAATTTTAACAATCGCAAATTCTGATGCAACGAAAAAAGCTGTTAAAGCAATTAAAATCGCCACGAATATCAAGTTAACTATGTCCAAAACACCCTTATCCCCCCGGTGGAGAATAAGGAGTCACCTCCTAAAATAGTAAGTTCATGCATGTTCAGCCGAATTCTATAAATGTTAATGAAGCAAAACCATTAAAGACTGTATGAGTGCCATTCTCTGCGGAGATATACGGCTCGCGATCATCTCCTGGTTTTCACCGTTTAATTTATCAAATATCGGCTTTAATTCTTTTATTTCATGGTCCAGCTGCTTCATGTGAGAAGCAAGAATTTCAGCTTGTTTCAAAAGCTTATCTTCTTCATTTGTCTGGCTTCGTTTCAGCTCCAGTCTATCTTTAATATCCTGAAGGCACATATTGAAGAGCTTGCATTCTTCAATGAAGTGAATATCATCCAGCGCCTGTTCCGAATAGAGGCGATAATTAGACCCAGACGTACGGTCCGCATGGAGCAGTCCAATTTGAGTGTAGTAATCTATCGTTCTCTTAGAAACATTTGCAAGCTTTGCTACCTCGCCTATTCGATACAATGCCCCATCTTATCACCCCAATCTAAATAGTTACATCTATTATACTTTTAATCTAAGTGTACAGTCAAACGTTCTGGTTTACCCGAAAAGCGGAATCTCCCGTTTAGCTCCGGGAGTCAGATGAGGAAACGCCGGTAAAGGCGCTTTTTGCCTTTGCCGGCGGTTCCGTTCTGACAGAGGAGTTGGGCGATGGAGCTGGACACCGCGAAAAGCGGAATCGCCCGTTTAGCCCTGACAGGCAGAAAAGAAATCACCGGAAAAGTCCGGGTTTGACTTTTTCGGGGATTTTGTTCTGACGGAAGGACTGGAAGGCGGAGCTGGACACCGCGAAATGAGTAATCACCCGCAATCCCTTTAAAAATTCACTCATTTCCATTACACTTATTCTTTATAACCTCAAAAGACAGCGGTGAACTCATGAAAGATACTTTACTCGCATGGCTTGAGGAAAGCGGTCCTTTCGCTTTTCTTATCAGCCTTCTTGCCAATACAGCAATCAGCCTCCTGGCATTTGTTCCAAGTGTATTTGTTACGGCGGCAAACCTTTCTTTCTTCGGGCTGATCAATGGACTGATGCTTTCCTTCTCGGGTGAGGTCATTGGTGTCATGGTAAGCTTTTATGTCTACAGGAAAGGTTTCCGCTTCTTAAGTAAGAAAACGTCTGTTCACAGCAGCTCTGTATTAAAAAAGCTATCCGGCATAACAGAGAAAGACGCTTTTTTTGTCATTCTTTCCCTGCGGATTTTTCCTTTTGTTCCTTCAGGGGCAATCACACTCGCAGCTGCCTACAGCAGCGTCAGCGCAGGAACGTTTCTGGCAGCAAGTTTTCTCGGAAAAATACCGGCAATCCTGATAGAGGGCTTTGCTGTGCATCAGGTTTTGAATGCAGGATGGCGCGTTCAGCTCTTTCTTGTAACTTGCGCTCTGCTGATCCTCGCCGGAATATGGATGAAGAAAAGAATAAACGACTAGAGAAAAGCTGCGGATGACCCCTGCAGCTTTTGTTATTTATGGAAAATAAAAAAGGCCCTAGAAGGACCAAATCTTAATCAGGCATAATCGTAACGATTTGCTGGATGCGGATAAAGAACGTCGAATCTCCCGCCTGAAGCACGATATGATCAGGCTTTACATCTTTCAGCACGCCGCGGGTGCTGTCTCTGACCGTTTGGATGACAAGGGTTTTTCCGATCACGCTTTGAAGGGTCTGGAAAACATAAGGATCCACTATTGTAATCATTTGCGGTACTTGTGATTGGTTTTGCATCGTGTCACATCCTCTTCTGAAGTTCACTGACACTATATGAAGGCATTTACCTATTTAATACAAAAAGCTGCCCGCGAGTAAAAATCCGGACTAGCATGAAAATAGGCTGAATGGCCTTCTTCTTTTTTGAAAACAGCATCCATATATTTGTAAAGGTTTTCATAAAGAAGGAGGAGATGGAACTTGAAAAAGTGGATTTTGCTGTTTGCTGTTTTTCTGCTCATCTTGCCGGGAAGTACATATGCGGGCTCTTTTGGCGGCGATTATACAGGCACGCCTGGCCAATGGTATGTTGGCGATGCACCGTCATCACAAAACACTTCTAAATCACCGGTCGTTTTTGTGCACGGACTAAACAGCTCGTCAAACACGTGGTGGAACGGAAATGATATGTACAGCACTGCGCTCGCAAATGGCTATCAGACAGCCTTTGTTGATTTATATCCCACTAAGAACATGTGGGACAACGGCGCACTTCTTTCACAGAAGCTGAGCGAAATCTACCAGTATTTCGGGGGTAAAAAGCTCGTCCTTGTCACACACAGCAAAGGGGGAATTGATGCGCAATCAGCTCTGGTTCATTACGGCGCCCATCAATATGTGAGCAATTTAATCACTCTGTCCACCCCGCACTCAGGTTCACAGCTCGCAGATCTTGCCTACAGCAGCTGGGCGGGATGGCTCTCAGGCATACTCGGCAGCAAAAACGATGCTGTCTATTCGCTTCAGACAGGATATATGAGTCAGTTCAGAACACAGACAGATGCACATGCGAACTCAAGGGAAAATCCGATTTACACATTCGGAGGAACGAAATGGGGAAGCTTCGGATCTTCGCTTTACTGGGGAGGACTGTATTTAAGTTCCTATGGAAGCAATGATGGAGCTGTGACGGTACAGTCTTCACGCCTCGGATACGGCAGGGAGATTAAAACCGGCAGCTGGGACCACTATTCTGTAAATAAAGGAAGCTCCACGTTTCTTCTATTTGAACCGTATTTAAGAACGGCAGGAACAGCATCCTTCGCAACCAGCAATAGCGAAGATGTATCTGTTTCAAATGCCTCTTCTGCCTTCTACATTAGAGGCGGCGAGTTCTCTGGAGTCAAGCAGGAGTCATTCTATGCAGAAGACGGTGTAAGGAAAGTAACCGTTGACTGGCTGAGCAGCTCAAAACAAACAAAGCTCTCTCTTCACTCACCTGACGGGAAGAAGGTCATCACATCATTTAAAACAGCGGCAGCTGATGGAATTTTCAGTGGAGCGTATCATCATCAGGCTGTCCTGACGCTGCCTGAAAGCGGAAAATGGCAGCTCACTGCACAGAATCAAGATAAAGAAGCCTATTTATTGCACGTCTCTTACAGCTCAGATAATCATGACGCCATTTCCATGCAGCCGCTCTCAAAGCAAAACCAGAAAATTTCTTTTAAAATAAATTCGGCAAAGGCTCTAAAAGAAACGGAAGCAACTATTACCATTGATCAATATAAAAATAAAACGAAAATCCGTTCACAAAAACTAACGAAAACAAAACAGCAAACTTCAGCAGGAATTCATTTAGCGCAGGAAGGTCTCTATAACATTACAGT
Source organism: Metabacillus sp. cB07 (assembly GCF_016839225.1). Lineage (NCBI taxonomy): Bacteria > Bacillati > Bacillota > Bacilli > Caryophanales > Bacillaceae > Metabacillus > Metabacillus sp. cB07. The sequence continues at coordinate 3,437,551 of NZ_CP069296.1, forward strand.
AGAAGCTCGAGGGAAAACACAAAAAGGAGAAATCATTGAACGGACTTTTATTAAATCGGTGTATGTTGACGCTGACGGGAAATGGTTTGTTCAGTAACCAGCTGAAATCCACCAGTTTCATTGGTGGATTTTTTTCTGCTGCAGAAGACAGCAGGATCAATACACATTAAACGGATTCTTTTAATGAAGAATTCGGCAGCCGGTCTATTTTTTCATCCAGCTTTTGAATGGTCTTCAAAGCTGTCATTTCATTTATTTTACGGTAGTGATGCCCACCGCCTGGCTCTTCATCCATTTCATCCGCTAATCTGACAACTTTCTGAAGGGTGCTTTGGTTCAATGAACCTTCAGGAAGATAGGAGTCTGTATGCAGCAGGATCGCAAGGGCAATCTCTTTTGCAGACTGGGGATTTTCTCCCAGGCGAATCAACAATTTATGGGCGCGCTCTGCCCCTTTAATGGCATGAATATCGTTTTCTTTATACTTTTCATAATCCCATTCTCCGTCGGTATACCATTCATAATGTCCAATATCATGGAGAAGGGCTGCTTTCGTCGCTAAATCAGGATTCACCCCGTATTTCACCGCTAATTTATATGCATGACAGGTTACTGCAATTGCATGCGCTAAGCCTGAACGCTGCAGATATTTTTGAGCAATCGGATGGGAATAAACCTCTGTCAATGTGACATTTCGCATGTAATCTCCTCCCTGAAAAATAATGAAAATAACGGAACCGTTAAAAATATTTCTATATACATTATCATATTACTCATGCAGCCGCAACAATCCTGTTACATTGCATAACATAATCTTCCTGTTCCTGATAGATTTAGGCAAACTCTTCGTGTAGAATTACACTAAAAGATGAGCTGAGGAGGATCTATGAAAAAACATGAACTGATTTCCGCACTATCAGGCAAAATTCTTTCCATCCGAACAGAAAGCGGCTATACACAAGAAGAAATGGCTGAAGTGCTCGGCCTATCTAAAAAAACACTTGTGCAAATTGAAAAAGGACGGCAGGAGGCATCCTGGGCGACAATCGTCGTTCTCTGCACCCTTTTCAGAGACAATGCCGCACTTCATTCCGCAATTGGCGGGGATCCTCTCGATGTTGTTCAGCTGGTTGCCCACCAGAAAATTCATTCCCGCAAAGAAAAGACGATGGGAGGAAAAGTATGGTGGAGAGATATTGCAAGCAGCAGCAAGTATAAACTGCAGCAAAATGTCATCAGTTTTCACTATAGAATCATTGACCATGATGATTACCGCTGGTTTTCTTCTTTTGATAAAGATGAATTGGACAAAAAATGGACCGAATTGACGGGAGATTCTCCCGTGAAAACAAGCCAATAAGTACAAGGCCAGCGTTTTATTAAGTATATGCGGCTGAAAACATTTTGGCATAGAAATAATCACTATTTTTGAAGAAAAAAAGAGGGTTGCCAAAAAGCAGCCCTCTTTCCATTTAACGGGCAGGCCCGCTGTCCAGCACCTGCTTCATTTCTTCATTATGCTTTTTCATGTACTGAAGTCTGGCATCGAGCAGCTCTTTTATTTTTGCCCCATCATTGCTTCTGACGGCAGCCTCCCATTGTTTTCGTGCTTGAGCTCTTTTCAGCTGGAATTGCTCTCTTTTCGCTTTGAACGAATTTATTTTTTCCTTCATTTGCGCTTCTGTCATTTCACCGTTCTTTACTTTCTCTTTCATCTCAGCGATTTCTTTTTGCCTTTGAGCTTTGAAGTGATGATGTCTTTTGTGTAATCCCTGCTTCCTCATCCTATCGATTAATTGCTTTCTTTCGATGAGCACAGCCTCCCACTCTTTCTTTGTTTCGGGTGAGTATTTATCCGCAAGCTTCAGCAGCTGCTGATCCCTTTTTTCTCTTTCCGCAATCCACTCTTCCTTTTCGTGATGACGGCTCTCTGCTTTCTCTGCCTGAACATTTGGCGCTGCTGACAAGAGCAGTCCGGCGGCCGAAAGGATTAACAGCCACTTTCTTTTTCCCATGGTTTATCACTCCTTTTTGCTGATTAGTCTTATCTTGTCCGGCAGAAGGAAAACCATTAGAAATAAATTGTGTGAAATCATGTGAAAATATGATGGCCTGCAAGAAGACGATATAAAAAAGCACTCAATGAATGAGTGCTGAAGCTTCTTATAGAAATTCTTTAATATCATAAATCCTGCCGTTTTCAGGCTCTTCTAAAAGAAGATTCAGGAGGACGCCTGCAACAAAATCCGCTGACCTGAGCTTTCCTGTTTCGTGATACTCCTGAAACCTTGCCACATCCGCAAAATCCTCAGGCTTTGTGCTTCGAATATTCCCCTGCATCTCTGTATCCATGATGCCCGGCGAGAAAGAAAGAACGGTAATAGGATGCTTCTCCTGCTTCTGTTCAAGACCGAATGATTTTGTAAACATGTCAAGGCCCGCTTTTGAGCTGGAATAGGCATTCCATCCGAACAATGAATAATTTGCTGCACCGGAAGATATGTTTACAACTGTTTTTTTCACGGGAAGATCTTTTGTTTTCGCTGCGAAAGCATGGCTTAGAACCATCGGAGCTGTTAAATTAAGCTGAATGTGGGCTTCAATTTCAGATGCTTCCGCTTTTCCTACAGGCTTCATTGGATGAACCGTTCCCGCATTGTTAATGAGCGTCAGCTGTTCGGCATCATTCCAATTGATTTTTTCAAATACTTCCGTGATCGCCGCTTCTGTTTGATGAGCATTTGACAGATCGCATGGAACGAATTGAAGAACAGCGTCTTTTTCAAATGCAAGCTGTCTCAGGGAATGGTTCTCTGAACGCGAAAGATAAATAATGTGATGGCCCGGTGCAAGAAGCTGTTTGACAATTGCTTCCCCGAGTCCTCTTGAAGCTCCTGTAATAATCGTAGTGTTCATTTTACCGCTCCTTTCTTTCTCCTTACATTCTATCAAAAAACTGCCGGGAACACCTCCCGGCAGCATGGGTCTCATTTCTTCAGTTCGTTTACAACTTCTTCTCCTACAGCTTCTTTTCCGCCAAGGATCGTGAAGTCATTTGCTTTCAATGCTTCAATTGCATTTTTGGTTGCAGATGGAACAGCTGTTTTCTTCACTAACAGCATAGAAGCTTCATGTTTTGAAGCAAGTACAGAGCCTGTAAGAGCATCTGCAAAAGTTGTGCCGGTTGCAATGAACACTTTGTTTGAAGGGTTCAGTTTCTTGGCAATTTCAGCTGCTGTCGCGTAGCGGTCTTTCCCTGCAACACGCTCAGCATTTTTCAGCTTCTTGAATACTTTTTCAGAAACTGCATTCTCTCCGCCGGCAACAATGACACTGTCGATTCCTTTTAATGCTTTAGTAGATGCTGCTGGAAGATTTTCAGCATCTGTCAAAAGAATTGGATACTTCATTTTCGCTGCGTAAGACGAAACAGCCAGTGCATCTGGGAAGTTTCTTCCGTTAACAACTACCGCTTTTTCTGGGTCTCCGCCAAGATTCGCTGCAATGTTGGCAGCTGTGTCAAAGCGGTTTTTACCGCCAATGCGCTGTACTTTTTCAACGTTTTCAATACCTTGCAGCTGGTTTTTAACGTAATTGCTGATTGCTTCTTTACCGCCGAGAATGATGACTTTTTCAGCTCCTAGACGCTTAATTTCAGCTTTTGCTGCAGCATTCAGTCCATCTTTTTGCGTTAATAGAATTGGTGCATCAAACTTTTTGGCAAGCGGTGCTCCAGCTAGTGCATCAGGGAAAGAATCTCCGCGTGCAATTACAACTGTTTTCGCTGTTTCCCAGCCCTTTTTCGAGATTTCAACAGCCGTTTTGTAACGGTCTTTGCCTTCAATGCGCGTTACCGGAGTTTCTTTTACTTCTTCTGCCTGAACAATTCTTCCTTCTACTTTAGGAGATACAGGATTGTTCTTAGCAAGGTAAGAAGTGAATACTTCATAATCCACTACAAACAGCTCAGTCATGCGGCCGTCATCTTTTGCTTTTTTGAACATTGTGTAGCCGTCTCCGCCGTCAGCTGTAAATGCATTTGTAGCCACGCGGTATGTCTTGGCCGGATCAATTGCTTCAAAACCATTATCTGTTTTTGCTTCTGCAAACCAGACTCTGTCTCCTACTGGCTTGTTTATGTCGTACTTGAAGTTCAGGCCTGAAACTTGAAGGAAGCGTCCTTCTCCTGTTTCTACTCCGCTGACGCTGTGCTCAAGTGCATCAAGCAGTTCCTGTCCTGTCAAATCAAGCGTTACAAGGTTATTTCCGAAAGGAAGAACCGTAAGAACTTCACCAAGGGTAATTTCACCTTCATTGATTGAATCACGGACACCGCCACCGTTTTGAAGGGCGATATGCGTCTTAATAGATTCATTGGCTTTAGCAGCCATGCCGTCAGCAATCAGGTTTCCAAGGTTTGTTTCTTTCGTGCGGACATCAGCGCGAAGTCCGTTAAGGGCAACTGATGTATTTCCAACCACTTCATTCTTAATTTCTTCAAGAGGTGCTTTGTATTCCTGCACTTTTGCCTCAGCTTGTGCATCTTTTTCATAGTTTGCAAGTGTTTCTAAATATCCGTTATGACCTGTCACTACACCTTCATTGTTGAAGGTTACATCAAGCATTCCAAGGAAGTTCAGGTATTCACCAGCCTGTACGATAACTGTCGGCTCTTCTTTTTCGATTAAAACAGGAGCTTCAAGCTTCGTGTGGGAGTGACCGCCGACAATTACGTCAATTCCGTCCACTTCCTCAGCAAGTTTAAGGTCTGGTGCATATCCCAAGTGAGAAAGAACAACAATTTTATTTACGCCTTTTTCTTTCAGTCTGCTGATTGTTTCATTGGATTTTTGAACAACGTCTTCAAATACAACATTTTCTCCAGGACTTGCAAGGAAAGCTGTATCCGGAGTTGTTAATCCGTAAATCCCTACTTTTTCTCCGCCGATTTCTTTGATGATGGCAGGATAGATGTTTCCGCCTTCACCAGGTGACGCCACTTCATCTTTGAAAAGAGGTCCAAGATCTGCATCATCTTTAACGTTGACGTTAGATGAAACCATTGGGAATTCCATTTCTTTAATAAAGTTTGCGAGCGTTTTTGAGTCTTTGTCAAATTCATGGTTTCCAAGTGTCATCGCATCAAAGTTCAGCTGATTCATAAAGTGAAGATCCGCTAAACCAAGGTATTGACGGAAATACAATGTACCTGAGAAAACATCTCCCGCATCAACAAGAAGGCTGTTGTCCTTTTCTCCGCGGAACTTGTTCACAGCTGTGAACAGCTGAGGATATTTCTCTACATGAGCATGTGTATCGTTCGTGTGCATGATGGAAAGATTGTATTCATCTTTCGTTTCTGCTTTTAAATCAAATTGTCCTACATATGCATCATGGTCGCTTGCACGGCCGTGCTCTTCCATATATGGAGAATTGAAGTTCACAATGTCAAATTCAGCTTTTGAAGCTAAGCGGTTTGACACGAGCATGTGATCAAGAACCTGTGCATTTCCTTGATAAGAGTACGTATAGCGCTCAGATAAAGGAAGTGTTTCTACAAGGTTTGTAAGCTCAGTACCCTTTAATGTATGAAGAGGAGCTGAGAATTCAAAGTCGTTCAAGTCACCTGTTACGATGACATTTGCTTTTTCGTTTTCAGCATGAATATCAGCTACAAACTCGTTGACAATTTTGGCAATTTCCATGCGCTGTGCTTCACTGCCAAGAACCGGTGGCTGCTTTTTGCCGAATAACGGCTCGTCTCCGCCTTTAGAGTTGAAGTGATTATTGATGACAACAACATCTTCGCCTTTAAAAGTAAATTCTGCAGCAAGCGGCTTGCGGCTGTCTGCAAACGCAGGATCCTGCGGGGCAATGCGGCCTGGGTTAAGAGTCAGAGAACCGTTTTCATATGCAGCTGCTTCTGTTGCCGTGCCTTTTGTTCCTTCTTTCAGTGTTACTCTCTCAGGGTTGTAAAGGAATCCTACACGGATGTTTCCGCCAGGAACTCCGCCGTCTTTTTTATCTTCAGGAGCGATTTCCGTCCATGCATAAGCAGGACCGCCGAAGCCTTTTACAGCATCGCTTAATGCTTTATAGTTTGCATCTGCTTTAACCGTGCCGTCATCTGCCGTTCCGCTTTCATCAAGTACTTCTACAAGCCCGATGATGTCCGGAGATTTCAGGTTTTCAACAATTGATTTAGAAAGCTTGTCACGCTTTTCAGCATCTGAAGCTGCAAAGTTTTCAATGTTGTAGCCTGCAACCGTCAACTTGTCTTCAGCCTTTTCAATTGTTGTTACTTCAGGTGTAAATTCACGCTCATTTAAAGCTGGAAGATTTGCTTCTTTTACTAGGATTTTAAAGTTGCTGAACCCGTAGCTGACAACGCCTGTTACCGTGCCGTCGAACTTATCTCCCGCTTTTGCAACATAATTGCGGTTATCAAGAAGCAGAAACATTCTTTCAGGGTTTTGGTTTTCTTTTGTAAGAAGAGGTGCTCCCTCTTTCGTATATGCTTTTCCTTCTGTTTTGCCTGTGACAACTGTAACTTCACCATATTTTTGAGGGCCTGTCACTGTTGGGCTTTCAAGAGAAACGCGCATGCCTTCAAGGCTTTCGTAAAAATCGATTCCGTCTTCTTGAGGATCAAATGTACCAAACTGGTCGTTATCGATGACTTCAGTAGGAGGGATGGCATCTTTGCCGATCACAACTGCAGCAGGGAGAGCCTGTCCGTTTGATTTCACTGTTACATTGCCGTTTTGGGCATTGATTTCTGTCATCGCAAGGTCAGTCTGGAGTTTCTCGGCGTAGCCGTCAAGCACCCATTCCTTCACTTGGCCGTCTACAGAAACCAGGTCGCCTTCTTTAACACCGTGGGACGGCTTGTAAACAAGAACTGCCTCTGATGTATTGGCATTGTCATCCGGAGATGCATCCTGCATGAAGAAGTTGCTTGCATCCTGAACGTGAGTGACAATTCCTTCAACTGCTTTTACATTTTGAGTGTCATAAGGAGATTTATGGCCTGCGCCCTGAATATCATGAATGCGGAGTCCTTCAACGCCTTCAAATGGCTTTGGCTCTTCAGGAGTTTCACCGTCAAATTCCATGGCTGTAGGGTTTTTGAGGCCTGGTTTTGAAAAATAGGCTTCAAGTGTGCCTGTGACAATCACTTTTTTTCCTGCATTTGCAGGGTTTGTCATTAATCCAAATTTGCTTCGGAAAGTTGATGGAAGCTGGACAGGAAGAATTTTCGATAGATCTGTTTCGCTTGCACTGTCAGCAATCGCAAAGTTTGTATCAGCAGAAAACGGTGCTTCAAAATCAACATTTGTACCGCTGACTGTATATCCTACAATGTATCCTTCGACTGTTCCGCTGCCGGAATTATTCGCGATGGCTTCTGCAACAGTCATATTGCCTTCTGCCTGCGCCGGTGCGCCAAACGGCACCATCAGCGAAACAAGCAAAGCAAAAATCGTCGTCAGAGCGATCAGCTGTTTTTTCATGATCTTCAAACTGGTTCCCCCTCAAAATGAATAAAATAATGAAATAAGCGTATGTAACCTCGGCCGGCTTATTTTAACCACAATAATGTAAGCGTTTACTTACATAGACATGTTTAATAAGCAACTAAATGTTAACCCATTGGAATTTTTGCCTTCACGCACACCTCCGGTCGAATCATGTAATTTAGCACCCTTATAATATATCACTTTTTTGTCAAATATTAAGGAATTTACAGATGATTTGCAAAAAAACTACAATTCATTTACACAATGTAAATAATTTTTACCTGTTTTTTTCAAATGAATGAACAAATTGACCTAAAAAAACGCGGACATCAGGGTCCGCGTTTCTCTTCTTAACTGGCTTTCTTGTATTCTGCCATTTTATAGTGATTTTCAAAATAATCATTTGTTTCATTTACGATTACTTTCCATAGTAAGATTAAGGCAATTAAGTTTGGAATCATCATAAGCGCATTCGCCATGTCAGCAAATGCCCATACAACAGTAAGCTGTGCGACAGCACCGTACCCGCAGGCAAAAATGTAGATCAGCCTGTAGCCAAGAATTCCCTTTGTGCCCACCAGGTACTCAAAGCATTTTTCACCGTAGACATACCAGCCAACGATCGTTGAGAATCCAAAGAATATAACGGAGAATGCCACGATATATTCACCGATTGCCCCAAGAGCAGATGCAAAAGCCGCTGATGTCAGCGCTCCCCCGTCAAGCGCAGCATTGTGTTCCACGCCTGAAATCAAACCGCCTGTAGGATCCCAGAAACCTGTAATGACAAGTACCAGACCAGTCATTGTACAAACAATGATTGTTACGATAAATGTACCGGTCATTGCCACAAGCGCCTGTTTAACCGGATGATCTGCTTTAGCATTTCCGGCAATCAATGCGGCAGTCCCAAGACCTGCTTCGTTTGAGAAAATTCCTCTTGAAACTCCGCTTCGAATCGCTTCAACCACTGCAACCCCGACAAATCCGCCGGCAGCGGCAACAGGATTAAACGCATAGTGGAAAATGGTTCCGAAAGCAGGAAGGATCTGATCGTAATTCACGGCAAGAATCATCAGTGCTCCTCCAATGTACAGAAAAGCCATGATTGGAACAAAGAAACTAGCAACTGTACTGATTCTTTGAATACCGCCGAAAATAATCAGGCTTGTCAGAACGGCAAGAACAATACCTGTTGTCAGCCCGCCAATTCCAAAGCTGTCATCCATGACCTGTGCAATCGTATTGGATTGCACGCTGTTTCCGATACCAAGTGCAGCGAATGCTCCGAAAAGGGCAAACGCAAGCGCAAGAAATTTCCACTTTTTCCCCAGACCTTTTTCTACATAATACATCGGTCCGCCGGAATATTCTCCGTTCTCATTTTTAACCCGGTATTTCATGGCCAGCAGGGCCTCTGAATATTTCGTTGCCATGCCAAGCAGTCCGACAATCCACATCCAGAAAATCGCACCAGGTCCTCCAAGCGTAATCGCTGTTGCAACCCCCGCTATGTTTCCGTTTCCGATTGTGGCAGCAAGTGCCGTCATGAGTGCTTTAAAGTTGCTCACGTCACCTTCAGCACTGTCATCTTCCTGGTGTTTTTTTGAAAAGCCCAGCTGAAACGCATAAATCAGTCTTCTAAACTGCAAACCTTTTAAAACAAATGTTAGAAATAAGCCTGTCCCAAATAATAGAATCAAACTTGGAGTTCCCCAAAGGATCCCGTTAATCTTTGAAAGTATATCCATCATGTGCTGTCACCCCTGTGCTGTGTCATTTTGTTAACGCTTTCACATCATATCACTATAATAAATTTTAAGATACTACTATGTAATTGTTGAATTCCATAAAACAAGTACATCCTTTTTGTTGATTTTTACAAAGGCTAGTTACATAATATCCATAAGGGTCCCCGTTGTCAAAATTAAAAAAGTACCAATTTTTTTCGCTTAAAATAAACCCTTCAGAAAGATAAGATAGAATAATATTTCATTGTAATATTTATAAACGTAAAAAGCAGGTGATTTTCAGATGAACCGTTCAATAGATCCTTTTCACCACCATTCAGACAGACTTGAAGATGTAGCAGACCGCATCAGTGAAGTTCTGCAGTGTCCTATTACTATAGAAGATGTGAACCACAGGCTTTTAGCCTACAGTACACATGATGACTGCACAGACCAGGCCCGGATTTCCACCATTATCGGCAGACGGGTTCCGGAGAAGGTCATCAACAGCCTCTGGAAGGACGGCACGATCCCTATGCTCCTCCAGACAGATGACCCAATCCGTGTTAAAAACATTGATGAAGTAGGACTCGGGAACCGGATTGCCATTTCCATCTGGAAAAACGAAGAAGTGCTTGGCTTTATTTGGGCCCTTGAAATTGATAAAAAGCTTACGGACGAAGAACTCGGACTCTTAAAAAAGGCAGCCCAGGTTGTAAAAGGGAAGCTGCTGAATTTCCATAACCGCACATCCAAAAAAGAAGAAAGAAACCAGGAATTTTTCTGGAAGCTGCTGACTGGGCATATTCAGCAAAAAGAGGAGATCCTTAATGGCTTTTATGAAATTGGCGTCACGCCTCCTTCCCAGCATTCTGTCGTTCTTTTCCGCTTCAGCGAGGAGATCAAAGAGCCGACTGAAAAACAGATCAACTATCTGCTGCAGACGACACAGCAAGTACACGTGCTGCTTTCTACTCTTGATCAGAACGAGCTGATTGTCTTGCTTTCGCCAAAAAGCGATCAGCCCCTCTATGACATCAAGCAGTTTGTCGACTGGACCATTCTTCAGCTGAAAGAACGGTTTAAAATTGACCGTGTGAAAGCAGCAATCGGAAGCATTTACCGCGAAATTGATCAAATTGAACTCAGCTACAAAGAGGCTCTTTCTGTCCAAAACATAAAAAAGCGGTTTACTGAAGAAACAGACGGCTTGAACAGTTTTTCAGAGCTTGGCATCTATCAGTATTTAGATCTGCTTCATGAAAAACAGCAAAAAGAAGGGTTTGTTCACTATTCACTGAGAAGGCTGAAGGAATATGATCAGGTTCATCACACGGATCTGGTTGAGACGCTTGAAACTTATTTAGATAAAGACAGCAATGTGAATGAAGCTGCAAAAGCCTTGAATGTTCATGTCAATACACTTGGCTACAGAATGAAGCGGATCTCTCAAATCGCAGAGCTTGATCTGCGGAATCCAAATCAGAAAATCACGATTTATCTCAGCCTGAAGCTCGATAAAATGAATTTGTGAAATTTCACAAATGATCCGAAATCCTTTCTCTTTTTTAAACAAACAAATGTGTGAGAAAACGCTTTATACTGATGTCAGGAAATCAACACATTTGAGAGAAAAGCCAGTTTAAGGCTTCTTCAAAAGGAGGAAGGATTTCAATGATTATTGGAGTTCCCGGAGAAATTAAAAACAACGAAAACCGAGTAGCGTTAACTCCTGGCGGGGTTACACAATTTGCAGCTGCTGGACATAAAGTGATTGTACAAAAGGACGCTGGAATTGGAAGCGGTTTCACTAATGAAGATTATGCTGCTGCCGGTGCAGTCATTGCAGAAGACGTGAAAGACGTCTGGGCTGCTGAAATGGTGATGAAAGTAAAAGAGCCTCTGCCATCTGAATACGGCTTCTTCCGCGAAGGACTAATTCTTTTCACATACTTGCATTTAGCTGCTGAGCCTGCTCTTGCAGAAGCGCTTAAAAACAAAGGGGTTACTGCTATTGCGTACGAAACGGTGTCTGCCGGACGCACATTGCCTCTGCTTACACCAATGAGTGAAGTGGCTGGCCGCATGGCTGCACAAATCGGTGCACAGTTCCTTGAAAAACCTAAAGGCGGAAAAGGCATTCTGCTTGCGGGCGTCCCTGGCGTAAGCCGCGGAAAAGTAACAATCATCGGCGGCGGTGTTGTAGGAACAAACGCTGCGAAAATGGCAATCGGCCTTGGAGCAGACGTAACAATCATCGACCTTAGCGCAGACAGACTGCGTGAACTTGACGACATCTTCGGTAACCAGATCAAAACCTTGATGTCAAACCCTGTGAACATCGCAAACGCAGTTGCAGAAGCTGATCTATTAATCTGCGCGGTGCTGATTCCGGGTGCAAAAGCTCCTACTCTAGTATCTGAAGCGATGGTTCAATCCATGAAACCAGGCTCAGTCATCGTTGACGTTGCCATCGACCAGGGCGGTATCGTAGAAACTGTTGACCACATTACAACTCATGACAATCCAACATACGTTAAACACGGTGTTGTGCACTATGCAGTTGCCAACATGCCAGGAGCTGTTCCAAGAACATCTACGCTCGCTCTTACAAACGTAACCGTGCCTTACGCCCTGCAAATTGCAAACAAAGGCGTCAACAAAGCGATTGCCGAAAACGCAGCTTTGAAAGCCGGCGTAAACGCAGCAAAAGGCGACATCACGTATGAAGCCGTAGCACGCGACCTTGGCTACACTTATGTACCAGTTGATGTAGCTCTTGATAAAGAGATTGCGGTTAATTGATAAAGATGAAACCGGCCTTTTAGGCCGGTTTTTTTGGGTTCTATGAATTCGGCCATGCATTAGTATCCTGTATTTTTGGTGTCTGTTTTTATAGGGATGCATTTTCTCTTTGATACCCGATATTTCCGCACCCCTTTTATATAGGGCAGCATTTTCGGGTTTTGATAACCCATATTTCTCGCATCCATTTTTATAGGGATTCATTCTCCCATTTTAGTACCCCATATTTCCGCATCCCATTTTTATAAGGATGCATCTTCTCTTTTTGATACCCCATATTTCCGCATCCCGTTTTTATAGGGCAGCATTTTCGGGTTTTGATACCCCATATTTCCAGCATCCATTTTTACAAGGATTCATTCTTCCATTTTAGTACCCATATTTCCGCATCCCATTTTTATAAGGATGCATTCTCTCTTTTTGATACCCCATGTTTCCGCATCCCGTTTTTATAGGGTAGCATTTTCGAGTTTTGATACCCTATATTTCCGCATCCCGTTTTTATAAGGATGCATTTTCTTTTTTGCATTAAAAAACGACCCGCTTCTAACACGAGTCGTCCACCGCTTATTTTTCTCCTGCAATATCACAGCCGTCATCGCCGCATACATCGCCTTCTCCGCCCGAAAGGTCCTGCAGCTTTGAAGCAGCCTGTTCTTCTGCCCACACCTTTGCAAGGGCGCCTGAGAAGGTTTCTGTTCGCTGAGCACCTGAAATCGCATACTTATTGTTGATGATAAAATACGGGACCCCGCTGATGCCGTACTGGCGCGCAGCCGCTTCATCTCCGCGGACTTCACCGCTAAAAGCTTCTTTATCGCCCAGGATTTCAAGAGCTTTCTCCCGCTCCATTCCTGATGCTTCGGCGAGATCTGCGAGCACTCCGTGGTCCGAAATGTCTTTTGAGTCCGTGAAGTAAGCTTGGAGCAGCTTCTCTGATATCATTTTCTCTTTGCCTTCTGAAGCAGCGTACTTTGCCAGGCGATGGGCATCGAACGTATTCGCCGGCTTCATATTCTCAAACCGGAAATTAAGGCCTGCGCTTTTCGCCTGACCGGCGACATTGGCGCTTGCCTCTTTTGCCTGTTCAACCGTCATGCCGTACTTGGCAGCAAGCTGTTCATGAATCGTCTGATCCGTTTTCAGGGGAGTATTCGGATCAAGTTCGAATGCTTTAAACTCGACATCCACGTGTTCTTTATGCGGAAAAGACTCAAGTGCCTCTTCCAGCCTTCTTTTCCCTATATAGCAGAATGGGCAGACGTAGTCAGACCAAATCTCAATTTTCATCACAGCACCTCATTTCAAAGATAGTTCTATCGTAGCATAATCATCATAAAAGAGCAGAACTGAAGCATTGACTTTAATCTCCCATTGGATATCTTACCCAAACTGCCCGAAAACATGGTATGGTGAAGAATGAAAGGGGTGCAAAAGATGAATAAAAAAATGCTCCTGCCTTATTTGGCGGCAATCCTGAATGCCTCCATTGTGGGTCTGACCTTCCTGTTTACAAAGCTTGCGCTCGAGGATGCCTCCCCGTCCGATACGCTGTCCTACCGTTTCACCCTTGGTTTTATTGTTCTTATCCTGATCAAGATTATTTTTAAAGTGAAGCTTCCGGCAATCAAAAGCAAAAAAGCCCTTGGCTATTTACTGCTTCTTGCCCTGTTTTACCCAACTATGTTTTTTAGTTTTCAGGCTTTTGGCCTTCTTTATACCACATCTGCTGAAGGCGGTATTCTGATGGCGTTTGCTCCAATTTTGACTGCTCTTCTTGCTGCTTTATTTTTAAAAGAACGAACAAACCTCGTACAGGTGCTGTTTATTTTCATGTCCATTGCCGGGGTTGTCTCCATTTTTTATATGAAAGGCGCGAGCATTCAAACGGGCAGCTATCTCGGCTATCTGCTGCTTTTTATAGCCTGTCTTTCCATTGCAGGCTATACGGTGCTGGCAAGGTTTCTTTCAGTCTCTTATTCTCCCCTGCAGCTGAGCTTTATTATGGTTACGTTCGGCTTTGTCTTTTTTAATGCCTATGCCATTATTCAGCATGCCGCAGCGGGTGATTTGATGACTTATACATCCCTATGGACAAATGTTCCGTTCTTGCTCTATACATGCTTTTTAGGGGTTTTTGCTACTCTTTTGACCTCTTTTCTGTCTAACTATATTCTTTCAAAGCTGCCTGCTTCTCAAATGAGTGTATTTGCAAATCTGTCTACTGTTATTTCCATTGCAGCCGGGGCAATTGTGCTGAACGAAACGATTTATCTTTACCATTGGATTGGCGCTTTTCTCATTATTGCAGGAGTAATCGGCACGAATGCCACTAAAAAAACAGGATCAAAAAGCCGCAGCCTTTAATCCTGTTTTTCCGGAAGGGTAACATGAACCACGGTTCCCTGCCCTTCCTCACTTTCAAACTGAATGTCTCCCTGATGCTCTTCCCTGATAATCTTATAGCAGACTGTCAGCCCGAGCCCTGTGCCCTTCTCCTTGGTTGTATAAAAAGGTTCCCCAAGCTTTTCGAGCCGTGCTCTGCTTAAACCGGTTCCATCGTCTGCTATTGAAATTTGAATCCGTCCGTCAGGAAGTCTTTTAACAGATGCGGCGACTGTGCCTCCGTCCGGCATGGATTCGATTGCATTTTTAATCAGATTAATAAACACTTGTTTTAAATGATTTTTGTAGCCTTGTATCCAGAAAGGTTCAGAAGCCGCAAGCTTAAAGCGGATATCCCTTGTTTCCGCACTGCCTGTCATGAGCGTCATGACATCTTCAATCACCGTTTTCATTTCAACAGAACTCATCGTCTGCATTTGCGGCTTTGCAATCAGCAGCAGCTCTCCGACTACTTCGTTGATTCTGTCGATCTCTTCTGACATGACCCTCAAGTGATCCCGCCTCGCACGAAGACTCTCATCCTCCTGAAGAATCTGGACGAACCCTTTAATAGAAGTCAGGGGATTGCGGATTTCATGGGCAATGCTTGCTGCAAGTTCTCCTACAACACTCATCTTTTCTGACTTTAAAATCAGTTCAGCTTCCCGCTTCTTTTGCGTAACATCGTTCCCTATGCAGAGTATGTACGTTTCGCCTTCCAGCCTGACCGGTATTTTCGTGACTTCGATCCATCTTGTGCCTCCGGTCGAATCAATGGCAAGCTCAGGCTCTGCCCATTTTTCGGTTTCCCATGACAGGATGCGAAGCTCCTCATCCCGGATTTTTTTTATTTGATCCGGCTGGTCATTTAAATCGGAATCTTCTTTTCCAATCAAATCACTTACTTCCCTGCCGTAAAGCTCAGACATCGCTTTATTTGCCAAAACAAACTTCAATTGCTGATTTTTCACATAAATATAGCTTGGATTCAAATCCATCACTTTTATTAGAAAGTCTTTCTGATCGTTCAGATTCCGGTTCATCCTCTGAATCCGCCTAGAATGCATGACAAAATACGCCATAAAAATGATCAGCGTCGAGAGAACTGAACCAAAACTTGATAAAAATAAGGGAAGAACATGATAGCCCGCAAGCACCCCATTTATGAAAACGAACAAGATCGACGTGCAGAAAAAGATGCTGAAGAAACGCACGTCTCTGTCAGCAAGCTGCATCGAAACTCTGATCAGCAGGAGAATGGTGAAAAAAACGGCCGCAATGTTCAGGTAATACGTCCAGTTCAATCCTCCGAACACAGGATAGTAGTGGTCAGGGAAAAAATCATCCTGAATCATTCTCATGCCTGAGATTCCATAAGACGTAAGATTAACAGTAAAAACAAGGGTGCTCCAAAGCATAAAAATACGGAACGTTTTTATGTTAACGATCCTGAACCAGTTTTTTTCAGAAACAAAGTTCTCGTCTTTTAAAAGCAGGTACATGTAATAAAAAACCACCGGCAGGATAAAAATGGAGCCAAAGCGCCCTATTTTAAATAACCATTCGGCTGTTCCGGCTGAAAACAAATCCGTTCCGTACAGGACCGCAACATCTATCTGCCAGATAAACAGCATCATTAAAAAGGATACAATCGCCTTTGAGAGAATGGTTTTTTCATTTATATAAATAATCATCCCAAGAAGCATCGGGATGAGGGACACGAGTCCAAGAATTGTGAAATACATACTGGCGTTCACTCCGGTTTAATTGTGTAAGCATCCTCATTATAGACGATAATCTGCCGGTGCGCGCATTCAATTTATTTTAAGAAAACAAAAAGCACCTGCAGCAGGTGCTTTTTCAGTCCCATGTAAACCTTTCCTCTTTCCATGGATCTCCGTACATGTGATACCCGTTCTTCTCCCAAAATCCAGGGTGATTGTGCTCTGTAAACTGAATAGCGCGCAGCCACTTGGCGCTTTTCCAAAAATACAGGTGAGGAAAAACGGCCCTGAACGGATAGCCGTGCTCAGGTGTAAGCGGTTCTCCGTTATGGGAGTGGGCAAGCAGACTCGTTTCTTTCAGGAAGTCTTCAATTGGAAGGTTTGTGGTCCATCCTTCTTCGGCATGGAGGATACAGTATTTCGCGTTCTCAAGCAGGCCACAGGCTTTAACAAGTTCACCCATCCGAATTCCTTTCCAGACATTATCAAGCTTTGACCAGCCCGTTACGCAGTGAATATCGTTTCCCTGTTCTGACTGAGGCAAGCTCATGAGCTCTTCATATGTAAACTGCTTTGGCTGTTTGACCAGTCCGAAAATCTGAAGATCCCATTTGCTGATGTCCTCGTAATACGGTACATTCCCCGCATGCAGGACTGGAAACGTTGTTGTAACATGCTGATTTGGCGGCACTCTGTCCGGGTCGCCTTTCGATCTTGCCTTGCCAAAATACACCGGGAGACCTCCTTTGTTAACCTTTTAAAAATGAAGTTGACATATTTATGCGTTTTCAGTTACTCTTTAATGGAACATAC
Organism: Metabacillus sp. cB07; assembly: GCF_016839225.1. Taxonomy (NCBI): domain Bacteria; kingdom Bacillati; phylum Bacillota; class Bacilli; order Caryophanales; family Bacillaceae; genus Metabacillus; species Metabacillus sp. cB07. The sequence goes on from NZ_CP069296.1 coordinate 3,454,528, forward strand.
ATAGCATCTATGGGGGATGAGAACATGAAAACAAAATTAAAAGCTTATGATCTGGCGCTTGTCGGGATGTTTGCAGCGCTGATGGCAATCGGCGCAAACCTTACTTCCTTTTTGACTGTGGGAACCGTGCCATTATCGATGCAGCCCTTTTTCTGTATTTTAGCAGGTTTGCTCCTCGGCAGCAGGCTTGGCGCATTATCTATGATTGTCTATGCGCTTATCGGCATTGCAGGTGCACCTGTATTTGCCCAGTTCAGCGGCGGCATCGGCGTGATTTTCGGCAGCACAGGCGGATTTATTCTCTCCTATATTGCGGCGGCATATGCAGCGGGGAAAATTGTTGAAGCAAGCAAAAAAACTGGATTGGGTGTATTCTTTTTATCATCGTTTGCAGGCATCGTACTTATTTATCTAATCGGAACAACCTATATGTATGCAGCTCTTAACTACTGGCTTAATGTGGATATGAGCTACGCAGGAGCATGGGCGGTCATGACATGGTTCATGGTCAAAGACGTCATTTTCACGGCAATCGGAGCGCTCATTGCACCAAGAATTTATCATGCTGTTCATAGAGGCGCAAGAGCAGGGAGACACCGTGCTGCGTGATATATGAAAAGTCATTGTAATAAGCCTGGAGAACTAATCTCCAGGTTTGATATTGTATAAATCTCTGCTCTCAATGGCTGCAATATGAACGAAAAAAGAACGCCAAGGCGTTCTTTTTCTTTCGTATTCTAGTGTCCGCGCCTTTTCATTTCTTATCTTCCTTATTCTCCTCCAAATACTGAGCCTCTTCAGCCTCCGACAGCACACCGGTCGCTTTTCCGATTGTCCCTCCCTGAAGATTCCACACTGCATTATGGTCCCGGTCCGCTTTTGAGTAATCTCCTTCCAGCCATCTGCTTAAAATGTCAAGATACAGATCGGCATGTCCGAACGCAGATCTGTTGCTTTCAATCTGCTTCATTAAATAGAGAATCCGTTCTTCGGTTATTTCAAAATGGATCCATTTATCTTTTGCCTCAACCTTCTGGTGGGACATTCCGTGCAGGTACTTCTGAATTTGATCTTCTGTTACCGTTTCGCTGCCGACCGGAAACGGATTGCTGCTCAAGTCCACTTTTGCAAGCTTGTCTGCATGTTTATCGATCTTGCTGTCTACCTGTTCAGCACTCTGCACAGGTGTTGGATTCATATCGGTAAAAACATAAGCCGCCGCTCCTCCGCACACAAGAACAATGAAAAGAACGCCCGCAAAAATCCGCTTCTGCTTCGTCCACTTCATGACAGCACCCCTCTCATTTTTTCTTGTCTAGTTCGATTTCTCTTCTTCTATCTCCTGCTTCAGATTCAATCCTTGCACAACTAGACAAAATTCGATAAAATCTTACAGTATCATAGATTTCATGTATAAAAGATTCCTGTTTTGGAAAATCCTAAATATGAAATCTCATGAAAGAGGTGAACGTCATGACCGTAATTCAAATGAAGCGCTACTTTTTAAGCGAGCTTGAGCGCGAAACATATGAAAACAAACTGGCTGCCGAAAAGCCTGAGCTCGAAGAAGTCATTCTTGAAATGGATGACGAAGAGCTTGTTCAGCGGATAAACAACTTACCTGTAAAATAGCCAAAAGCCTCCTGCAAGAGCAGGAGGCTTTTTCATGTTATAAAACCATTGCGGCAATCCAGCCGAAGATGATCAGCGGGATATTATAGTGAAGGAATGTAGGTACGACCGTATCCCAAATATGGTTATGCTCACCGTCAGCATTCAAACCTGATGTTGGTCCAAGCGTACTGTCAGATGCAGGAGAACCTGCATCCCCTAATGCACCGGCGGTTCCAACTAAGGCGATTGTCGCCATCGGGCTGAAACCAAGTTCGAGACATAGCGGGACAAAAATGGTAGCGATAATCGGAACAGTTGAGAACGAAGATCCGATCCCCATAGTTACAAGCAAACCGACGAGAAGCATCAGCAATGCAGCAAGTGCCTGGTTTCCGTTAATCAGATCAGCTGACGTTTTTACAAGAGATTCAATATGTCCCGTTTCCTGCATAACAGCTGCAAATCCTCCAGCAGAAAGCATGACAAATCCGATAAATGCCATCATTCTCATGCCCGTTGTCAGCAGTTCATCCGCTTCATTCCACTTCATCGAGCCTGTGGCATAAAGGACGATGATTCCGGCAAGCGCGCCGAAGATCATTCCCTCTACCTCAAGTTTTTGAGACAGGATCAATTGGACGGATAACGAAACGGCAATTGCAAGCACTGCAAATCCAACGCTTTTTTTCGTGTAAAAGGCCGTTTGCTGTCCGGCAACATTCTTCGTTTGATAGATCCGTTTTTTTCTGTATGTGAAAAAAGCAGCGGCTAAACCAATGACCATACCTGCAGATGGAATCAGCATAGCCTGAGGGATATCTTTCAGACTTACCTCAAGTCCGCCTGATGCCATATTCTTTTGAAGAATATCATGGAAAATGGCGCCGAATCCCACTGGAAGCAGCATATAAGGTGTAATCAGTCCAAAAGCAATGACTACTGCAATTAAGCGGCGGTCTACTTCAAGCTGATTAAGAACCTTAAGAAGCGGCGGAATTAAAACAGGGATAAACGCGATATGAACCGGAACCACGTTTTGTGAAAAGATTGAAATAGTCAGGATCACGAAAAGGATAAGTACTTTAGATAGAGATTTCTTTCTCTCTTCTCCTTCTTTGCCGACCAGCTTAATCGCCGCGTCTACCATTGCATCAGGCAATCCTGTTTTTGAAAGAGCTACGGCAAACGCACCGAGCAATGCGTAGCTCAGGGCAACTGTGGCATTGCTGCCAAGACCGCCCGTAAATGTTTCAATTGTTGCTTTCAAATCAAGACCGCCTGTCAATCCGCCGACAAGAGCTCCAGTCACAAGGGCAAAAACAACATTCACCCGCAGCAGGCTCAAAATCAGCATCACAACGACAGCCAAAATCACTGCATTCATCTATAAAACCTCCGAAATCTTTCGCTTTAGTTTGGTAATGTATTAGAGAAATAAATTCAATAGAGATAAAATAACACATTTTCTTTTTTCATGTCAATGTTAAAATTTTATTATATTAGCAGACTAAAGGATTTAGAGGTGTGGAGGGATTTTTGGAAAAAAAAGAGCCGGCAGTATATAACTGCCGGACACTTGAAATTTTATGCTTCAAACCGTTCAACTAAAGCTGCCAGGGTACGCGCCATAACACCTGTGGCGCCCGCAGGACCAAATTCATCCCCTTTGGATGATGTGGCTGTTCCTGCGATATCAAGGTGAACCCAAGGCGTGCCTTCTGCAAATTCACCAATGAATGTGCCTGCCATAATCGCGTGCCCTTCACGTCCTGGAGAATTGTTCAAGTCCGCCATTTTGCTTCCGCGCACTTTTTCAATGTCCTTCTTTGTAATCGGCAGTCTCCAGATTGGCTCGCCGCATTCATGCGAAGCCTCAAGAACCTGCTCAAACAGGGCCTCATCGTTTGTCATGGCTCCAGTGGTGTGAGTGCCAAGGGCGATGATCACTCCTCCTGTAAGAGTCGCCACGTCCACTAAATAGTCTGCTCCGTGGTGCTTGGCATACGTAATGCCATCAGCAAGTACCAGCCTGCCCTCTGCATCTGTATTCAGCACCTCGATTGTTTTTCCGCTTAGTGATACGATGACATCGTCAGGCTTAAACGCATTGCCGCTGATCATGTTGTCTGTTGATGGAATCACGGCCAGTACATTTTGCTCCGGCTTCAGCTTCCCGATGATTTCCATCGCTCCAAGAACGGCAGCCGCTCCGCCCATATCTGTTTTCATGCCGACAATGCCGTCCTTCGGCTTAATCGAGTAGCCTCCGGTATCAAATGTGATGCCCTTGCCGACCAGGCCAATGACATCTTTCCATTCTTCTTTTCCCTGATATTTCAGGACGATCATCTTCGGCGGTTCCTCAGAGCCTTTGTTTACGGCAAGCAGCGCTCCCATTCCAAGCTTCTCCATGTCTTCCTTTTCAAGCACTTCATACTGGAATCCGTATTTCCCCGCAAGATCTACTGAATACTTGGCAAGCTCTGTTGCTGTTAAGATGTTCCCTGGCATGTTGACCAGCGTTCTTGCAGCATTTGTTCCTTCTCCAAAAGCGGAGCCTACTGTCAGACTTGAGCGTATTTCATCTTCATCTGCCTGTGAAATGACTGTGACCTGATGAATGTTCCGCTCGGGTTCGTTTGAACGCTGTTTATAATCCTGAACTTTATATGTAGACAGCGGCAGCACCTCAGCAAGCGCATGTGCGGCCTCATTCCCGTCGACGTTTTCGTTTGTAAACGTATCAAGCCATACAGTGACAGACTGGATTTTAGCCTCCTGAACCGTTCTGAAAACCTTGGCGAAAGCTTCTCTTGATGCATCAAAATCATATTCTTTTTCCTTGCCGAGTCCGACAAAGTAGATTCGCTTTACTGCAAGTTTTCCAAGTGTATGTACTTTGGTAATGGCTTTCTTTTTCGCAGACAGATCTCCTTCTTTGCTGAGCTCTGAAAGCTGCCCGTCAAGCTTCCGGTCAAGTTCGTCAAGAACGCCCGAAAACGGACCGTTTTTATGGAAAAGACCGATTACGATTGTTTCTTCTTCCCAGGATGCATGTGATTTAATATGAAACATCCAAGCACACCTCCATCATATAGTATGTTTTCATTCCTGCTCTTTCAGGTAAAGAAAAAGAGCAGGCAGTTTTGGGAGCCGTCCCGCTTCTTCAAAAGGCACCGACTGCACGTCAGATGGAATGATCTCAAGCGAACGTTCCATAAACTCATTTATTTCCTCAAGGTCGACGCCCCAGTGAAAAGGACGGTAAGGCTGTATGTAGGAATGCCCTGCTTGCATCATCAGCCGTGCTCCTTTAATATTGCCATATTCGTAATGATAAATAGCGACCGTCATCTGAAGAAGCCCTTTTAAAAAAAGGTTATCTTTTTCAGTCAGCCAGATCCATTCAAGCAGATCATGGCACGTATAATAATCGCCTTCATTAAATGAGATAAAAAACTGATAATATTCCATCGGATAAAGAGTCATGAAGCAGGCACACTCCCCTCTGTCCCCATTGTATCAAAGCACAAAAAGTTTTTATACTATTTGAACAAATGACAAAGGATAAGGGCACGAATACATGGAACTATAAATTAGAGCGATACCAGCATACCATCACGAAAACCGAAAGGATGTAAGACTTCATGGAGACATTTCTTAACTTCCCTTTACTGGCTTCTCTTGCAGCCATCTTTTTTGCACAATTTGTAAAAGTGCCCATCACCTACATAGCCACCCGCAAGATTGACTGGTCGCTTATCACAAGCACAGGCGGAATGCCGAGCTCTCACTCTGCAGCAGTAACGGCCCTTGCAACAGGGGTAGCGCTTGACAACGGCCTTGCTTCCTCCCTTTTCGCTATTTCAGCCGTATTTGCAATCATTACGATGTTTGATGCAACTGGAGTACGAAGGCATGCCGGTGAACAGGCAACCGTCCTCAATAAGCTTGTCACCGACTTTAATACATTTGTAGGCGAAGCCAAAAACTGGCCAAAACAAGAAGAACAAAAAAAGCAGGAAAAATTAAAAGAGCTCCTCGGTCATCAGCCGATCGAGGTGTTCTTCGGGGGACTGACAGGCATTCTTCTGACTCTGTTCCTTCATTACCTGATTATCTTATAAAGGAGAGATCGTGTGCGCCTGATTTCAATCTGCCCAAGCAACACAGAACTTGCTGCCTATCTGGGGCTTGCAGATTCCCTTGTAGCCATAGACGACTTTTCAGACTGGCCAGAACGGGTAAATGAACTCCCAAAGCTTGGCCCTGACCTGTCCATAAATATGGACCTTGTTGAACAGCATCAGCCAGATCTGGTTCTTGCATCACTGAGTGTGCCGGGCATGGAAAAAAACATTGAAGAGCTAAAAAAGCGAAACATCCCGCATCTTGTTCTTAATCCGCAGTCATTTAAAGACATTGGCGATGATTTACTTGCAGTCGGAAGAGCAGCGGGAACGGAAAAAAGAGCGGAAGACATTGTTTCCCGGTATCATCAATTCCTGGATGAGTACCGGGAGATCTCAGAAAAAATAAAAGACCGCCCCTCCGTCTATTTTGAGTGGTGGCCGAATCCTATTTTCACACCGGGCAGAGTCAACTGGCTCACAGAAATGTGTGAGCTTGCAGGCGGTACAAACCTATTTAAAGACGTCGATTTAGCAAGCGTCCAAACGGACTGGAGCGATGTAGCGGAGAGAGACCCGGATCATATCTGCCTTGCCTGGGTCGGAGTCAAACAAAGCCGGATGAAAATCTCGCATGTTTTAAAGAGACAGCATGCAGAGAGCGTTGAAGCTGTAAGAGAGAATCGAATTCATCTGCTCGAAGAACAGCTTTATTGCCGGCCTTCCCCCCGCCTGCTGCAAGGGCTTGCGAAGCTTGCCGACATATTGCATCCTGGTGTTTACCCAAAACCGGCAGCACTGGATGATTTGCAATTGCGCATATAACTTTAAGTCCCTGGCCGCGGCCAGGGGTTTTTTAGTGTTGCTGAGTTTCAATCTGTGGAAGAACCTTTAATTGAAGATGGACTAGTGTGAAAGGTCATTACACAACCATATATGATCCTTTAGTGAGAAGAAAACTGTGCTAAGGTTCATTAGTTCGTTTGATATGACCCTTTAGCGCGAGGGAAACTTTGTGAAGGGTCATAAGAGCACAGGATTTAACCCTTCAGCATAAAAAAATCTCTGTGAAGAGTCGTAAGAGCACATGATTTAACCCTTCAGCATAAAAAAACTGTCTGAAGGGTCATAAGTCTCTAACTCTTTGTTTTAGGCTTCATGTATTTTTGACGGAACGCCTGCATGGATCTGTTTTCATTAAGCTCCGTCAGCTGTTTTTCAGTTAACCGTCCGTTTCCTTTTTGGACGATGTATATGTCTAATGTTTTTTTGCCCCAGAGCTCATAGACTTCATCTACCGTGTCGTAGTAGAGGTCAAGCTCATTTCCCTTGATGGCGCCGCCTTTGTCCGCTACGACTCCGAAGCCGTAGTCTGGTATAAAAAGAATGGTGCCAATCGGAAAGACGTTAAGGTCAGCTGCAATTGTAGAATATAAATCTCTTTTCACTTTTACGCCGGAATAAGTGATGCCGTATTCCGGATGTTCGGGATGTTTGCCTGTTGATTCGAAGCCTGCGGTGTATCCGGTAGCTGTGACTTCTTTTTTGGGATAGTGCACCATTTGATCTTCAAGCGATTCTGATGTTTCAACGGCTGCTGAAATGGCTAGTGCCGTTTCTTTGCTTTTTAATGACTTGAATGTAAGTCCTGATTTTTTATAGGGGTGATTTTCAGCCTTTAATCTACCTTCTGCTAATCCGGTCCAGCCCGTTATATCTTTCGCTTCTGCACCTGAAAAAGCCTTGAACGTCGTGCCAAGCGCAAGCAGCAGCATAATAGCCATCAGCAGGCGCCTTATCACTTTTTTCATTTAGTGTTTCACTCCTCTCACTCTCATAATCGTTTCCAATCAGGAAGCGAAATATTCAGAATGAAGAGGAATCCAATTTCTTCTAGTTCCTATATATCAGCGAATAAACATACTAAAAAGACCTGCACGCATCGCACAGATCAGGACTAAAACATTTGATATCCTCTTTTTCGGAGCATGTTAATGACGATTCCGGACACGATGGCTCCGGCAAGACCGCTGGCTAATATCAGGATATCTGCAAGGGCCAATGACGCAAAACGCTGTCCAAGCGAAGATATAGATGAACCGGGAGCTGTGAAGTAGGCCGTGAATTTAACTGAATCTACGATAAAGATGCAGACAATCGGATAAATAATAGCCATGATCCATGACATTCTGAGAAGCATGTTCAGCAAGAAACCGATTCCAAAAAACAAAACAAAAAATAAAAGCATTGAAATAATTAATACAGGCAAAAACAAGTTATCCCCTCCAGTACACCTCTTTTAGTGTACTGAACAAGGGATAACCCGTCAATCTTAAAATCTATGCTGATTTCTTCCCTGTTCCGTTGCAGCAGTCACACGTTTCGGAACCTCCAAGAAGCAGCTGGAAATATCCTTTACCCGAACAATAAGGACACTCTTTCTTTTCGATAACAGATCCATTGATCATCTATATTTCCCTCCCGGTAAAAATCTCTTTTTAGATATTGAAGATACTATATCAGGTTCTTTGTAAAGGATAAAGGAAGAAAATCTGACGAGATTCCCGATGTAAGCGAATACATCAACTTCTTTCTCTCGTTTTCTTAATTTTTCTTATTATTTTGAAAATTATAAAAATAAACGGTAAGCTGTGTATCCAAACTGATTTCCGGGATTCGCCCCGTCCACTTTGTTCAGCATTTTATCAAACGTTTCATCTGCGAATGATTTAAGGAGCAAAGAAGAATCAATATGCTCCCTTAATAGAGCGGGGTGCATAAAGGCTGCTTCATACAGTTCATTTTCCTGAACGGTGATGTCAGAAGAAATGGCCTTCAGTCTGAAAATAATCATGTTGTCGCTGATTTTATCATGGATGACACCAGACCTGATCCCAATCACGCCAAGAACGGCCGTTTCTATCCCTGTCTCTTCTAGGATTTCCCTTGAAACAGCTTCATCCACTGTTTCTCCCTCGTTTACAAAGCCGGCAGGAAAAGACCATTTGCCCTTTAAACCTCCATAACGCTTTTTTACGACAAGCCATTCACCATTCTCATTTTCAACAAGGCCTGAAACGGCAATCCAGACATTTCCCCGTTTGGTTGACATGTAAAAACTCCCCTTCCTTTTGAAAATTCTTTATGTAAAAATCAATTTTCGCGCATAAAAAAAGACAAAAGCATATAGCTCTTGTCTTTAGTTTAATCGATTTCTTAGAAAAACTTAAATTTTCCTTTTTTCACTACAAGACCTGCTCCGCCAACCATTAGAAGAGCACGATTATCAATCATTTTCTTCATGAATGAAGCTTTTGTACCCATTACTTTTTTGCCGAATACCATGCCTACTGCATCGTCTTCGCCAAGAGAAGCTACTGTACCTTTGATATCAGGCTTGAATTCTTCCATCTCGCCCTGGTCGCGGACTGCAACTGAAATGTTCTTAGCCGCTGTGATACCTTGCTGCATAGCAATTTGAGCTGTCGGAGGGTATGGACGGTTGATTTCTTCGTTGATCACAAGAGAGCAGTCCCCGATGATATAGACATCATCATGGCCTGGTGCTCTAAGGTAAGAGTCAACTTTTACGCGGCCGCGCATGTTTTCAAATCCAGCTTCTTCTACGATGCTGTTTCCGCGTACGCCTGCTGCCCAAACAACTGTGTCAGCTTTGATTTCTTCCATTACATCGTCTTTTGCAACGATAATGCCGTCTTCAACACATTCTTTAATCGCAGTGCCGATTTTAAATTCAACACCTTTGCGCTCAAGATGGTTTACAGCATACTCGACAAGCTCTGGATCAAATCCAGGAAGAGCTGTTGGAGCAGCCTCTACGCAGATGATGCGCACTTTCTTATGATCAACATCGTACTCGCGGCAAAGCTCAGGAACACGGTTTGCAAGCTCTCCAAGGAACTCGATGCCAGTGAAGCCTGCTCCGCCGACAACAATCGCAAGACGCTGGTCGCGTTTTACTTCTTCTGTGTTGTAAGTAGCAAATTGATATTCGATGTGCTCGCGCAATTGACGTGCAGCATTAATATTTGTGATGCCGAATGCATATTCTTTAAGACCTTTGATTCCAAATGTTTCAGGGTGTGAACCAAGAGAAATAACAAGATAGTCATACTCAAGCTCACCATTTGAAAGGACAATTTTCTTCTCATCTTTGTTGATTGATACAACTGTATCTTTCACAAATTTCACGCGGCTGTTATCGATGACATCTTTTACTTGGTATCTTGCTTTGTCATGATGCAGCGTACCAGCTGATGCCTCGTGAAGCCATGTTGTTTCATAATGATAATCGTTTTTGTTCACCAGTGTAAGATCTGCTTCATTCACACCGATCATTTTTTGAAGACGCGTAACTGCCATTAATCCGCCGTAACCTGCACCTAGTACTACTATTTTGGGCTTTCTCAACCGAATCACATCCACCTTTTTTGATTTTTTTGCTGTGAAGGATAGAATAATGTCTATATTCCTTATCTTCCTCCGCTTTACAGCTTTTTATTTTGTTTTCCGCAAAAAAGTTTGTGAAAATGTTCACTTAACTTTTCAGAAAGAAGCAAATAATTAAATATGATAGAAATAATGCCTATATTCCATAATAGCACCTGTACTGATTTTTTCAAGACCAAATTAAAGGATTAAAAACGTTAAGAATTTTACAAAAATAAAAACATTCTCTATAATAATCATAATCAATCTGTGAATGACTCTTTCGCTCATCCGGCTGCAGGCTAAAATGACGAACGAGTGACAATATGTTAACATTAAGAATCATTATCAATTACAAATGGGGGTTATCTTTGTGAAGGAAGACACAAAAGTATACGACATCACGATTATCGGAGGCGGACCGGTAGGATTGTTCACTGCATTCTACGGCGGCATGCGCCAGGCATCAGTTAAAATTATTGAGAGCTTACCGCAGCTTGGAGGACAGCTTTCTGCCCTTTATCCTGAAAAATACATATATGATGTAGCGGGATTCCCAAAAGTCCGCGCTCAGGAACTTGTCAACAATCTAAAAGAACAAATGGCTCAATTTGAACCAACGATTTGTCTTGAACAGGCAGTTGCCGATGTTGAAAAACAGGCAGACGGTGTTTTCAAACTGACAACCGATCAAGAAGTTCATTATTCTAAAACCATCATCATCACTGCCGGAAACGGTGCTTTCCAGCCGCGTAAAATCGAGCTTGAAGAAGCGGCTTCGTTTGAAAAATCAAACCTTCACTATTTCATCGATGACCTGAATCAGTTTGCAGGACAGCGCGTACTCGTATGCGGAGGCGGAGACTCAGCAGTTGACTGGTCACTGATGCTTGAACCGATTGCAGAAAAAGTGACCCTTGTCCACAGACGAGATAAATTCCGCGCCCACGAGCACAGTGTAGAAAATCTAAACAACTCGAAAGTTCAAATCCTGACTCCTTTCATTCCAACTGAACTGACAGGAACAGACAAGATTGAACAGGTTGTTTTAGAAGAAGTAAAAGGCGACCACAAAGAAGTCTTGGACGTTGATGCTGTCATCGTAAACTTCGGATTTGTTTCCTCTCTTGGACCAATTAAAAACTGGGGACTTGAAATCGAAAAGAACTCCATCCTCGTAAACAGCAAAATGGAGACAAATGTTGAAGGCATTTATGCTGCAGGAGATATCTGCACATACGAAGGAAAAGTCAAGCTGATTGCAAGCGGATTTGGAGAAGCTCCAACTGCCGTCAACAATGCAAAAGCCTATATGGATCCAAAAGCAAGAGTGCAGCCGCTTCACAGCACAAGCTTGTTTGAAAAATAAGTGAAACAATGAAGAATGCAGAGAAATTGTTTATGTCTCTGCATTCTTTTTTTATTTGCGTTAATTTTTTTGATTTCATCCAGAAAAAACGATCAATTCTGCTGCCTGGAAAGTTCGTTTTTCTGCTAATCCTTCTTTTCACTTCCAAGATTGCCCTTTTTACAACCAACTTTTCCCGCTTTACTGCCAACTCTTTCTGAATTACTGCCAACTCTTCCTTTTTAACAACCAACCACTTCATTTTTCTCTATATAAATCACTGCCAGTATTGGCTGTAGGGGTTATAAAAATACGGCTGCGGCTGCTGATAACGCTGGCCGTCAAACTGCATCATGCCCTGATCTGATCCGGGCATCTGGCCAAACGGACTTCCCTGGCCTCCCTGCATGCCTCCGCCCTGGCCCATTCCAGGCATTTGGCCGAACGGACTCTGCTGACCTCCCTGCATGCCTCCGCCCTGACCCATTCCAGGCATCTGACCAGGCGATCCACCTTGACCTCCCTGCATGCCTCCGCCCTGACCCATTCCAGGCATTTGGCCGAACGGACTCTGTTGGCCTCCTTGGCCTCCTCCGCCCTGACCCATTCCAGGCATCTGACCAGGCGATCCACCTTGACCGCCTTGTGAGCCACCGTTCTGACCCATTCCAGGCATCTCGCCAAATGGGCTCTGTCCGCCTCCGGAACCGCCATTTTGGCCTCCTGTTCCGCCGTTCTGGCCTCCTCCAGTTCCCCCTTGGCCGCCTGAACCGCCGTTTTGTCCGCCTCCGGATCCGCCATTTTGGCCTTCCGTTCCGCCGTTCTGACCGCCAGATCCTTCTTGACCGCCGTTCTGGCCGCCTTCTGAAGAGCCTTCCTGCTGCTCCTGCTCTTCCTGGGCGCCTCCATTTTGCCCTTCGCCTTCAGCCTTTGGAGGTTTCTCCATCACTTTAAACGATTTTATATCGCTGACGTTTACTCTGCTTGTCGTTAAAGCCGGAAAAGACAGGATATACGCATCTCCTGACTCTTTGTCTAAGTAAAATATAAAGGCCTCTTTTTCAGCATCATTTGAAAATGTGAACTTTCCCCATTTATACAGACCTTCATTTAATTCGTCTGTCGAATTCAGACGGTAAGAATAATAGCCGTGATACGGCGTATATGGATGATAATACATACTTTGCTCTGCCCCCTTATCGTTTTCACACCCATACTATATGCCGGGTTTTTGTCCAGTGTCAGAGAAAAGAAACAGGGGTTATTATGTAAAACAAGCAAAAAAAAGACATTCCCCTGTCGTTACAGGGAAATGTCCTTTTATCAGCACTCCTCAGGAGTACCAGTATTCGTTGCTGTTCTGAAAGAAGAACCGCAGCCGCATGAAGCAATGGCATTCGGATTGTCGATCGTAAAGCCGCCGCCCATCAGCGACTCTTTAAAATCGATAATCGTGCCTTTCAGGATTGCCGTGCTCTCCTTGTCTACGACAACTTTGATGCCGTGAAGCTCAAATTGCGTGTCATCTTCGCCCGGCTCCTGTTCAAAGCCCATTCCGTAAGAAAGCCCGCTGCATCCGCCGCCTTTAACGCCTACGCGCAGATAAGCCTGCTCCTCACCGTTTTCTTTCATCATGTCTTTTATTTGAAAAGCTGCTGCTTCCGTAATAGTTACTAAATCACTCATCTTTATTCCTCCTTTGCCGATTATCCAAAGGCTATGCTACCAGTATACCGAATCCGAAAGGAAGTCTCAAATGATTCAGCCTGTCAGCTGTTATAGTAATAAACTCCTGTGCAGATCACTTCAGCTGGCCCTGTCATAAAAACATTTCCTTCTTCAGACCAATTAATAAGCAAATCTCCGCCTGCTAAATGAACCGTCGTATCTTCTCCTCTTTTTGTGAAGCCATTTAAAACAGAAGAAACAACGGCGGCACATGCCCCTGTTCCGCAGGCCATCGTTACACCTGAACCGCGCTCCCACACTCTGAAATGAAGCTCGTTTTCAGATACGACTTCAACAAACTCGACATTCACACTTTCTGGGAATAAAGGATCTTTTTCAACAACCGGACCAAGGGTCAAAACAGGTGCCGTTTCAATGTCATCGACATAGAACACAAGATGGGGATTCCCCATTGAAACGGCAGTGCCCATGTACTGTTTCCCGCCAAATTCAAGAGGTGTGTTTACCGCTTTTCCCTCCGGATTGCCCTGCATCGGAATCTCGCTGCGGGTAAGCAGAGGTTCTCCCATGTCAATTGTCACTTTGCTGATAACTGATCCTTCGCCTTCAAGTTTCGCATAAACAAGGCCTGAGAGGGTTTCAATAGAAAACTCTCTTTCTTCTGTCAGTTTATTCTCGTACGCGTATTTCGCCACGCAGCGAAGTCCGTTTCCGCAGTTTTTTCCTTCAGAGCCGTCACTGTTGAAAATCCTCATCTTTACGGCTGCTTTATCTGAAGGGCAGATCAGGATCATGCCGTCAGATCCTATACCTGTATAAACATTCGATACCTTTACGGCAATCTCGGCTAAACTCGATTCTTCCAGCTTTTCCTCGAACATATTTACATATATATAGTTATTTCCAAGTGCGTGCATTTTGGTGAAGGTAAATTGGTTCATAAGAGTCTCCCGTTTTTTTTCTTTTTATAAGTATAAAATGCTGGAAACCGGAGCACAATAGAAATATCCCCCGTTTGTTATAGATAATAAAAGCTCCCTGCTTCATGCAGGGAGCTTTTATTCGTTACAGCCGTCTTAAAACATAAACATTCCTGCAATGGCAGCACTCAGCAGGTTTGCAAGAGTCCCTGCAGCAATCGCTTTGAATCCGAGTCTTGCGATATCCTGACGTCGGTTAGGCGCCATGCCCCCAAGCCCGCCGAGCAAAATCGCAATGGATGACAGGTTTGCAAAGCCGCAAAGGGCAAAGCTGACGATCGCAATGGTTTTATCGGACAGATTTTCAAGCTGAGGTGCAAAATTACTGTAGGCAACAAACTCGTTTAATACTAGCTTTTGCCCAATAAAACTTCCCGCTTTTACAGCTTCCTCCCATGGAACACCAATCACGAATGCAAGCGGTGCAAATACAAATCCGAGGATATATTCAAGCGTAAGATTTGAAGCTCCGAAAAGCCCGCCGATAAATCCGAGAATTCCGTTTAATAGAGCGATTAAAGCAATAAACGCAAGAAGCATCGCTCCAACATTCAATGCAAGCTGAAGTCCGGTAGATGCCCCCTTGGCTGCTGCATCAATGACATTCGCTGCATCTTCATCGCTTTCCATTTTCACATCGTCCATTGTCACCGGTTTTTCCGTTTCAGGAATCAGCATTTTAGCCATGATCAATCCGGCCGGCGCTGCCATAAAACTCGCAGCAAGCAAGTATTCAAGCGGAACTCCAAGAGCCGCATATCCAAATAATACAGAACCTGCAACAGATGCAAGGCCGCCTGTCATAACCGCAAACAGCTCTGATCTCGTCATTTTGGCTATGTATGGTTTTACAACTAGAGGCGCTTCTGTCTGGCCGACAAAAATGTTCGCCGCCGCTGAAAGAGATTCTGCTTTGCTCGTTCCGAGAAGCTTCGACAATCCGCCTCCCAAAATTCGAATGATCCACTGCATCACGCCTATATGGTACAGGACCGAGATAAGCGATGAAAAGAAGATAATAATTGTAAGGACGTTAAAGGCAAAAATAAAACCTGTCGGCTGAGAGGGATCTCCTAAAGATCCAAACAAAAAGCCAATACCTTCACTTGCGTATCCCACAAGATTCTGAACAGCTTCCGTCAGCGCTTTAAATGCCCGTGTTCCGGGCTCCCATTTCAAAACTAAAAATGCAAATAAAAGCTGAATGGCAAGGCCGCCGAGAATGGTGCGGATTTTTATTTTCTTTTTCCCTTCAGAAAGGAGAAAAGCAATCGCAAACAGGACGGCAACCCCCATTATTCCCCATAAAAAATTCGTCATTTCTTCACCTCAGGCAATAGTTTTTGATGAGTCTAAAATAACAGCCGATTGCAGCCGTGTCCATATATTTTTGACAAAACACGATATTTTCCGACAAATTCACTAGCTGCTACATTTTATAGTGCTACTGATCAAATATCATTATGCAAGAAAGGATATTTAAAAAAGAGTCATCAGTTGTACTACTCCGTTTGAAGGTTCCGAACTGAGGGATAAGTGCCACCAAAAAGGATATTCCTCCGCTTGATGGATCCGAACTCAGAGATAAGTGCCATCAAAAATGATATTCCTCCATTTGATGGTTCCGAACTCAGAGATAAGTGCCATCAAAAATGATATTCCTCCGTTTGATGGTTCTGAACTCAGAAATAAGTTCCATCAAAAAGGATATTCCTCCGCTTGATGGTTCCGAACCTGGAGATAAGTGCCATCAAAAATGAAAATCCTCTGTTTGATGGTTCCGAACCCTGCGATAAGTGCCACCAAAAAGGATATTCCTCCGTTTGATGGTTCCGAACTCAGAGATAAGTGCCACCAAAAAGGATATTCCTCCGCTTGATGGTTCCGAACTCAGAGATAAGTGTCACCAAAAAGGATATTCCTCCGTTTGATGGTTCCGAACCCTGCGATAAGTGCCTTCAAACATAAAAAAACACGCACCCGAGTACGTGTTCCTGCCTAACAAAAGGCATCTATTAAAACATAGGATTCTCTTCAAGGTAATCATAAACGTTCTTGACCAGCTCGTCTGGTGTCTCGCCGGCTACGATCTCTCCGTTGACAAGGGCATAGAGTGACGAATAGCATTTGCCGCAGTACCCCAAACATCCGTATTCAATAATATCCAGATTCGGATCCTTTTCGAGCTGTTCTAAAGCAGCCTGGGAGCCGTTCGCCAGATTGCTTATGCAAAATTCAATTATTGGTTTCAACCTTATCACCTCACACCTGTAATCAATGCTACCTCTTTTTATGCCCCATCGTCAATATTTAACGTTTTGTGATATACTTTTCAGTAAATAACAACACATATTTACAAAAGTGATTTACTATTGACGGTCTTTGCAGATTATTAGATGACTTTTTCATAACATATTGTGGTTTATCTGCAAATTCGTTATACTTTTATATGGCATATTGCAAAGGTTTTCTTATGAATCATCCATAAAATAGATTAGAATATACTCGCTTAATGAGGAGAAAAAGGGGAATCTGCAATGAAGAACTTAGTTATTCTTGGCGGCGGATACGGCGGAATGCGCATCCTGCACAGGCTGCTTCCTGGACAGCTGCCTGATGATGTGCAAATAACACTCATAGATAAAAATCCCTATCACTGCTTAAAAACGGAATATTACGCGCTTGCTGCGGGAACGATTTCAGACCACCACATCCGCGTCGATTTTCCTGAGCATGAGCGTCTGAACACAGCCTACGGGGAGATTACTTCTATTGACCTTCAGGAAAAAAAGGTTTATTTGGCCAATCAGGAACCGATTTCATACGATGATCTGATTATCGGCCTTGGCTGTGAGGACAAGTATCACAATGTTCCGGGAGCAAAGGAATACACACACAGCATCCAGACCATTGACCAGTCACGAGAAACGTATCAGCTGCTTAACAACCTGAGCGGCGGAGCATCTGTTGCAATCGTTGGCGCAGGCCTAAGCGGAGTTGAGCTTGCCAGTGAGCTCAGAGAAAGCCGCAAAGATCTGAAAATCACATTATATGACCGCGGCAAGAATATTCTCTCAAGCTTCCCTGAACGGTTGAGCAAATATGTACAAGGCTGGTTTGAAGACCATGGCGTGACAATCGTGAACAGCGCGAATGTGACAAAAGTAGAGCAAAACGTTCTCTACAATCATGATGAGCCGCTTACATATGATGCCATCGTATGGACAGCCGGCATTCAGCCAAACAAAGTAGTCAGAGACCTTCCGGTTGAAAAAGATCCGCAGGGAAGGGTCATCCTGACGAAGCAGCATTTTCTTCCTGATTATGAGGATGCTTTCGTTGTCGGCGACTGCGCGAGTCTCCCTCATGCTCCAAGTGCCCAGCTTGCTGAAGCACAGGCCGAGCAAATTGTTCAGGTACTGCTGAAAAAATGGAATGGGGAAGAACTTCCGCAAAACTTCCCTGCCTTCAAATTAAAAGGCGTGCTCGGATCACTTGGAAAAAAACATGGCTTTGGCCTTGTAAATGACCGTCCGCTGATTGGACGTGTCCCTAGACTTTTGAAATCCGGGATTCTTTGGATGTACAAGTATCATAACGGGTAAAGGACAGGATGCATCTCCTGACTGTGCTCACATAATAAAAACGCAGGGCTGTCTGCAGCCTTGCGTTTTCTTTGTCTTTTTTCACGATGCTGAAACGTAGCCGTGCTTTTCCATTTCCGCATAAATCACTTTTAATTTCGGACTGCCTTCTCCCACCACTTCTCCATTAATAACGACAAGCGGATAGAAGTATTCATCATTCGCAATCTTTTCTGCAAATTCCTTTTTCTCTTCATCTTCGTGCTCCTGGTAGATATCCACATATTCAATATGAAAGGGCTGCTGCGGGAATTTGCGTGTGAGAGCTGCTTCTAGCCATTCGCATGTATCTTTTGTTGAAGGGAGGTTCACACAGCTCGGACAGAGCACTTCAGCACCGTACACAAAAACCTTTAATCGTTTATCCATCGTTCTCCCCCTTTTCTTTCCTTTCATTGTAAGGGACAGTGTGCATTTTTGCCATGAAAAATACAGGGTTCTATCCATTTTTATTCCCTGCAGAGTGTGTTAAAATAGAACTGATTACAGAATTTGCACCAGTCAAAACAATAGATTTTCAGAAGCATTTTGAATATAATAGCAAGATAAGGAAGGAGTCGATTTAAAATGGCAACAGAAACTCATATGATCGAACAAGTTCAGGAAGTACTTGATAAATTGCGTCCGTTCCTTCTTCGCGACGGCGGGGACTGTGAACTGGTTGATGTGGAGGACGGCATTGTAAAGCTTCGTCTTCTTGGTGCATGCGGAAGCTGCCCAAGTTCAACGATCACACTTAAAGCCGGTATCGAACGCGCTCTTTTAGAGGAAGTTCCTGGCGTTGTTGAAGTAGAGCAGGTTTTTTAATGAAATAGAAAAAAGATGGTGAGCCACGCTCACCATCTTTTTTTATTTACAGGTATTGATCAAACCATTCCTTAATATGATTCAGGCGGTCAATTCTGAGCTTTGGATGCCCGCTTCTTGACAGTTCATGGTTGGCTTCAGGGAAACGGACCAGCTTAGTCTCTTTTTTCAGCTGCTTCAGAGCAATGTAAAGCTGTTCTGCCTGCTCAACAGGGCAGCGGTAGTCCTTTTCGCCGTGAAGGATAAGAAGCGGTGTTTCGACGTTCTTTACGTACTTCAAAGGCGAATGGTGCCACAGCTTCTCGAAGTCATCAATCAGATTCCCGCCAAGCTCCCATTCAGTAAAGTAGTACCCGATGTCGCTTACTCCGTAAAAGCTGATCCAGTTGGAAATTGAACGCTGTGTCACTGCTGCTTTAAACCGGTTTGTATGGCCGACAATCCAGTTTGTCATAAAGCCGCCATAGCTTCCTCCCGTTACACCAAGCCGCTCCTCATCAATAAAATCATATGTTTTCAGCGCATAGTCAACTGCACTCATCAAGTCGGTATAATCGCTTCCGCCATAATCTCCCCGGACCCCGTCAACGAAATGCTGGCCGTATCCGTGGCTTCCGCGCGGATTTGTGTAAAGAACCGCTTTTCCGCTCGCAGCAAGCATTTGGAACTCATGGAAATAGGTGTTGGCATACATGGCATGCGGACCGCCGTGGATTTCAAGGACAAGCGGGTACTTCTCGCCTTCCTGATAGCCTGCCGGTTTCATGATCCACCCGTGAATCTCAAGTCCGTCCTCCGCCTTATACGCAATTGCTTCCGGAACAGAGAGCTCCACTTCGTTTAAAAAAGCTTCATTAATGCTTGTCAGCTGCCTGTTTTCACCTGTGCTGAAATCGAAGAAGTGAAGGTCACTCGGGTGATCCGGACGGCTGATGCCAAGGACCGCCGTATGGCTTTGAACATGAACGGACAACCCATAGACGTGCTCGTTTTCAAAGCGGACAGGAACTGTCTGGCCTTCAAGCGAACCGTAGTAAACGCCTGTATTTCCCTGATCCGTCAGAATGAAATAAAAGCCCTGGCTGTCTTCCGTCCATATAAGTCCAGGATAGACACTTCCCGAAATAAAATCTGCCACCGCCGCATCACTGATATGGACATCCCAATCTGCAGAATAGCAGGAAAGCTCTCCAGTTTCACGATCAGACAGCCAGATTTTAGAGAAAGTAGCCCCAAGATATTCTTTTTCGTGTCCTAAAAAGGATACGTACTTGCCGTCAGGCGACCAGGATGGATGGCCGTAAAATCCATTGCTGTTTGTCAGTTTTGTCAGATCATGCCCGTCAAGGGACAGAATATAGACATCTGAAATCAGGTTTTGGTCAGGATCATCCGTCATATTGGATGTGAAAGCTACAGCCTTTCCATCAGGCGACCAGGCAGCGTCGCTGCAGTCATATTCTCTGAACCCAAGCAGGTTGAGTTTTCCGGTTTCTGCATCTGCAATTGCCAGCTGTCTTTTTTTGTTTCTGACAAAGCCCGAAGCATCCGACTTATATCTCATATCTTCCACAACGAGCGGTTGGGGCTGCTTGTCCTCTTCTTTCGCTTTTTCGAGTGTATCTTCAGGAGCAAGCGCAAGTGAAACGAGGATGCTCGCACTGTCCGGGCTCCATACAGGCTGTGAAACGGCAAGGTGCTCTTCTGTCAGTGCCTTTGCTTCTCCCCCTCCTGCTGACATGACGTAAAGCTGATTTTTCCCGCTTCTGCTGGACAAAAAGGCAAGCCTGCTGCCATCCGGAGACCATCTTGGCGATGTATTTCTGTGTTCGCCAAATGTCCATTGAACCTTCTCGCCTGTTTTTAAATCAATCAAAAACAGGTTCGATATGTAGTGATGTTTTTCTTCCTGAATGGATGTCTCAACGTATACAGCCTTCGTTCCGCAGGGAGACATTTGCGGATCGTTGACGGACTTCAGTTTGTATAAATCTTCTGCAGCAATGACCCTTTTTTCCATTTTACTAACACCATTCTTTCTCTTAAATTTGCTCTTATTCTATTTATTTCGACAAGCTAAATAGTTTTCCTTCTCTGCCTTTGATTTTAAACTAAAAAAAAGCATCCTCATCCTGAGAATGCTTTCAGCCGATCGAGTCATGAACTTGTCCCGCACCTTTTTCATAGTAAACATTTGATCCTTCAAGAACGGGTTCCAGCACGTCAACTTCACATTTAGGAAACTTCACTTTTAGCACTTCTGCAAGTGCCTTCCCTTTGCCTTTTGCAGCAAACGCAAGTACGGTCGGGCCTGCGCCGCTTAGGGCAGCGCCGTAAGCACTTGCTTCGAGAACAGCTTCCTGCACCCGGGAAAGTTCTTTAATGAGCGTTCCTCTGTATGGCTGATGAAACAAATCCTTCTGCATCATTTTTCCTGCAAGCGTCCAGTTGTTTGAAAGCACGGCGGCAACAAGGACGTTGCTTACTGCACTTGCTTCAACTGCCCCGCTGTACTCAAGGTATCCTGGAAGGACATCTCTCGCATCCTTTGTATAAAGTTTATAAGGGGGGACAACCGCAACCAGCTCAACATCCACCTGCTGGACGGACACGAGCTCTGTTTCTTGCTCCTGGTGAATGCCTACAACCAGACCTCCGTACAGCGAAGCACCTGCATTATCCGGATGTCCTTCTATAAGGCTTGCAAAATGAAGCTTTTCTTTCATCGTAAGCTCCAGTCTGCACAGCTCATTTGCAAGCTCTACGCCTGCAACGATGGCGGCGGCGCTGCTTCCGAGCCCCCTTGCCATTGGAATATCGCTCCATACTTCAACTCTGCAGGGTGGAAGCTTTGCATGACAGGTGGCGGCAACCTGCTCAGCCACCTGATAAATCAAATTCTCTTTGCCTTCCGGAATATCCGCCATTTCATCATTCAGGGGAACAAATATCCAGCTGTGGTCCATTGTGACGTTCAGTTCAAGATACCTGCTGACTGCAAGACCGACAGAATCAAAGCCGGGGCCGAGGTTCGCCGTGCTGCCCGGCACCCTTATTTTAAGCATGTCACCTTCATTCACCATGCACCGACTCCTTTTAGCTGCTCCATGACAGCACGCTCGTCATTCGGCAGAACAGCAGGCTTTATGGAAGAAACATCAATGGCCGTATTCGGATCCTTCAAGCCGTTTCCAGTCAGTACCGCTACTGCTTTGGACCCTTTTTGATACACGCCTTTCTTGGCGTTTTTAATCAGCCCTGCAATGGAAGCGCAGGATGCAGGCTCGGCAAAAATGCCTTCTGTTCTGGCAAGAAGCTGGTAGGCTTCCACAATTTCTGCATCTGTTACTTCATCAATGAAACCGCCGGACTGCTCAGCTGCCTGTACGGCTTTATCCCAGCTTGCAGGATTTCCAATCCGGATAGCCGTTGCAATCGTTTCAGGATCTTCAATAATCTGATTTCGAACGATCGCCGCAGCACCTTCCGCCTCAAAGCCGTGCATCTGGGGAAGCCCTGTCTGATGATGCTCGTGATATTCTTTGAATCCTTTCCAGTAGGCTGAAATGTTGCCTGCGTTGCCGACTGGAATCGCCAGCACGTCCGGAGCTGCACCCAATGCGTCACAAAGCTCGAATGCCGCTGTTTTCTGGCCTTCAAGTCTATATGGGTTGACAGAGTTTACAAGAGTAATAGGAAGCTTTTCTGACATGCTGCGGACCATTGTAAGGGCCTGATCAAAGTTTCCCTTGATGGCGATAATTTCAGCACCGTACATTACCGCCTGGGCAAGTTTGCCGAACGCAATTTTGCCGTCAGGGATAACGATGATGCAGCGCATCTTCGCGCGCGCCGCATAAGCTGCCGCAGCCGCTGATGTATTCCCCGTTGAAGCGCATATGACCGTATCGCTGCCCTCTTCTTTTGCTTTAGCAACAGCCATGACCATTCCGCGGTCCTTGAATGAACCGGTCGGGTTGGCTCCTTCTGTTTTTGCATAAAGTTCAAGACCAAGCTTTTCTGAAAGCACCGGCAGAAACACCAGAGGCGTATTACCCTCGTTCAACGTAAGCAAAGGAGTCTGGTCGTTCACAGGCAAATAATTGCGGTATTGATTCAAAAGGCCTTTCCACATCATGAATATCCGTTCCCTTCTACGCGGTATGAACTCTTAATGCCCTGCACAACTTCAAGGTCCAGCAGGTTTCCGAGAATTTCATCAAAATCTTTATTTGAAGCCTGGTGCGTGACAATGACAATTTCAGCAAGGCTGCTGTTTTTAAGCGGCAGCTGAAGAATTTTTTCAAAGCTGACCCCGCGTTCTGAAAACAGGGAGGTAATCGTCGAAAAAGCTCCGACCTGGTCTTTTACATGAATGCGCAGGAAATGCTGGGCATAAATTTCATCACTCTGCTTGAGCGCCTTTTCATATTGAGGAAGGACGGCACTGCGGCCGTTAACCCCAAGTCTCATGTTTTTCATCACACCGACAAGATCTGAAACAACGGCTGTTGCCGTCGGCAGGCTGCCCGCCCCCGGTCCGTAAAACATCGTTTCGCCGACTGCCTCACCGTACACATAAACAGCGTTGTACTCATTGTTTACAGATGCAAGCGGATGAAAGTCAGGAAGCAGGGTCGGCTGAACGCTGACCTCGACCTTGTCGCGCGTTCTGTTTGCAATCCCGATCAGCTTCATTGTGTAGCCGAGGCGCTTGCTGTAGCTGATGTCCTCATCCGTCACTTCGCTGATCCCTTTAACACTGACATCCTCTAAATCTACATGCATGGAAAAACCAAGCCGTGCCAGAATGGCCATTTTTCTCGCAGCATCAAGTCCTTCCACATCCGCAGTCGGATCTGATTCAGCATATCCAAGCTCCTGCGCTTCTTTCAGCACTTCTCCGTACGGACTTCCGTGCTTGCTCATTTTTGTTAAAATAAAGTTTGTTGTTCCGTTAACAATCCCCATCATTTTTGTAATCCGGTCTGATGCAAGTCCGTCTACCAAACTTCTTAAAATAGGAATGCCTCCCGCGACACTGGCTTCATAGAATAAGTCGCATCCATTTTCAGTTGCAGCATCCAGCAGCTCCGTGCCGTAAACCGCCATCAGATCTTTGTTGGCTGTGACTACGTGCTTTTTCGCCTGCAGAGCCTGAAGGATATATTCTTTCGTAAGCTCAACGCCGCCCATCACTTCTATTACAACATCAATCTCAGGGTCATGGATGACCTCATCTGCATTTTTCGTCAAAAGATCTTTCCCAAACTCAATTTGCCGTTTCTTATCTATGTCCTGAACAAGAACTTTTTTCACTTTAACAGGGCAGCCTACCTGATGCATCAGCTTATCCTGGTGATCTTCAATAATTTTCACAACGCCGCTTCCGACTGTTCCGAGTCCTAATAATCCAACGTGAATCGCATTCATGATTTCTTCCACTCCCTTGATGTCTTTCTTAGAAATACATTTGTTTATGTATGATAGACATTTTCTATTATTGTCATTATAAACAGTGTGCCATTGCTTATCAATAGAGAATTTTCAGTAATTTTATTGTAATCGCTTTCTTTCCTGCTGGACCGCTGTTTATATTTTTTGTAAAACTGGTTGGATTGTCCTCCATTAAAAAAAGCGTGCAGGAAATCTCCCGCACGCCGGTTTTATTCGCGGTCAAGCTGAATGTCGTTCTCGCTTTCGACAACTACATCCATGTGACCCTTCATTTCGAGTTTTTCTTTTTCCCTCATTGCTTCTTCCTCTGTAGGAAAAACAGGGCCGTCAAAAACCCGTTCCATCGTTTCTTTATCCGTATACTGCACTAAAAAACTGTTCAAGTCAGATCCCTCCCGTTTTGGAGGTTTTATACCCCATTTTCCAAACGGCTAATCTAACGGACAGGTGTGAGCGGCTTTTTTCCCTCAAGGACTTGTTTAATATTCTCTATGCAGCATGCCATCATGGCAAATCTCGTTTCCCGTGTAGCACTTCCTATATGGGGAAGCGCCACAGCGTTTTCCAATTGCAAAATGGGGTGATCTGCACGGATCGGTTCGTTTTCGAATACATCCAGCCCCGCTCCTGCAATCACACCGTTCCGAAGTGCCGCAATCAGGTCTTCCTCGACAACGGTGCCTCCGCGAGATGTGTTGACGAAAATGGCCTCCCGCTTCATTTTCTTGAAAGCGCCGGCATCAAACATCCCTTTTGTTTCGCTTGTTAATGGCGTCATGCAGACAACAAAATCAG
Organism: Metabacillus sp. cB07; assembly: GCF_016839225.1. Classification (NCBI taxonomy): domain Bacteria; kingdom Bacillati; phylum Bacillota; class Bacilli; order Caryophanales; family Bacillaceae; genus Metabacillus; species Metabacillus sp. cB07. The sequence goes on from NZ_CP069296.1 coordinate 3,479,441, forward strand.
ACGTTTGCAGCAAGTCCTCAAATGACCTGTATTCGGCTCCGAGACTTTCTTCCGCCTCCGTATCTCTTGAACGGTTATGATAAAGAATGTTCATATCAAACCCTTTTGCCCTCTTGGCAACAGCCCGTCCTATATTCCCCATCCCGATAATGCCGATTGTTTTATGATGGACATCTGCCCCAGCAAGCAGCATCGGGCTCCAGCTTGTCCATTTTCCTTCTTTTATGTAAGCAGCCGCTTCCGTCACTCTTCTTGCAGCAGACATGAGCAGCAAAAAGGTTAAATCTGCTGTTGTTTCCGTCAGAACATCCGGCGTATTGGTTATGATGATGCCTTTTTCCTTCGCATATTCCACATCCACATTGTCATAGCCGACAGCAAGATTGGCGATTACTTTTACCCCTTCACACGCATCAAGCAGTTCCTTGTCGACCTGGTCAGAAAGCATGGTAAGCAGAGCATCAGAGGTTTTTGCTTTTTCAAGCAGCAGATCCCTCGGGCACACTTCATCTTCCTTATCCCACATCTCGACATCAGCGAACGTTCTAAGCGCTTTCAAAACTTCTTCCGGAAGCTTTCTCGCAACAAATACAGAAGGCATTTCCATCCTCTCACCCTTTACTCATTTTCTTTTATCTTATCATATCAGGCATGAGAGGGAGGAAATAAGCCTACAACCAGTGAATGGATGGCAAATAAATTTTTTTCGTTCTCATCGACAGAAGCTGTTCATAGGATTTCAGGAACCCTTCGTATCTTGAAGAGTTTTTCAGCATATCTGCAAGCTTCGCCTCATAATAAGGCTTATCGGTTTCAGCGGATAAGTAATAATCTTCAATGCATTCGAAATAGTGAATCGGAAGCAGCATCCTGCTGTAGATCAGCCTCCAGGAAAAAGCCGACAGCGGCGTTGTCCTGTCATAGTCCTCTAAAAACTGAAAACCTTCCTGGCGGAGCGACTCCGGCTCCTCAAAAAACTGGTTTCTCAAGTATTCCGCAATATCCCTGCTGCAATGATCAAACACCCAGTCTGTCGGAACCTTAACCAGACCTGAAGACCTCCACGTATGGGAATAAAAGCGATTGTGGCATACTGTCGCAGAATCGATCGGCTGAGGCTCATCATCAAGCTCTGTGTCGACCAAATACTGAATGGCATTCTCCGCAATCCCCATATAATATGGAAACGATTCAGCAAACATCTTCTCAAATGAATCAAGCGGCTGGGAATTCACCTTTCCCCTCCAGAAGCCTTCCAGCTGATCTGTCCGCTTTTCCCATAGATTTTTCCACTGCCCGATCCGGCTGATTTTAGACACCTGATACGGATAGCTTCTTGCCTTCTGATGAAAACGGGCAAGCTCTCTGCCCACCTGAAACACCCGCTCTCCCTGCACGTACGATGTTTTCAGAATGCCGTATTTCCGCTTTTCCCATTCTATATACAAATTCCCCTGTTTTGTCAGCAAAAAAACGGCCACGAACGGATCTCCCCGCTCAAGCAGGTACTGGCTCATATGGTAAAGCTCATAAAGCTCTTCATCTTCATAGTGGGAAACCGGCACAATTAAATACACATGCTGATGATGCGAAAACGCATCGTAGTGACCTACCCGGAATGTCTCTCCAATTCTAAGCCCGTACTGTTCCCGAATCAATTTTTCCACCAGATTCTCCCCCATGTATAAAAAGTCCTTATCCTATCGTAATCGCAACTTAGCCGATTTATGTATAATTTGGCCCTGCAGTTAAACACTTTTTAATGATTGTCATTTTCGTTACACACTAAGAGAGCCATTTGCGTAAAATGGTAAAAAAGATTGGGTGAAATGGATGAAAGATAAAGAACAGATGGACATTGTCGAAAAAACAGCACGCCAATGGTTAACAGACCGCGGAGTCACACTCAATGACATCGCAGAACTCGTATACTTCCTGCAAGTCAAATATCATCCTTCATTAACAATCGATCAATGTTTAGAAAATATAGATCGAGTCCTTGCAAAACGCGAAGTTCAAAATGCCATCCTTACCGGCATTCAATTAGATATCCTGGCTGAAAAGAAAATGCTTGAAGAACCCCTGCAAGCCATCATTGAAAGTGACGAAAGCCTTTACGGGGTTGATGAGATCATCGCTCTCTCCATCGTCAACATTTACGGGTCAATTGGATTCACCAACTACGGATACATTGATAAAGAAAAACCGGGCATCCTTAAATTCCTGAACGATAAATCATCCGGAATGGTCCATACCTACCTTGATGACATCGTTGGAGCCATCGCTGCCGCCGCCTCAAGCAGACTGGCGCATAGAGCTAAGAATACCGAGTGAGCACACAAAAAGCTGCATCCAGAAAATAGGATGCAGCTTTTTGGTTGTCTTTATATTTTTTCAAACCACTCAGAAAGAGAATCAACCGTATAGGTCGGCTTTTCATCGTAGTTCACAAGGTGCTCCCGCAGAGTTACGCCAGTATGGACAAGCAGGGTATCAAGACCTGTATTCATCCCCGCTTTAATATCTGTGTCATAGTTGTCCCCTACCATCAGCGTTTCTTCAGGTTTTGTGCCGAGCACTTTCAACGCCTGTTCCATAATAATGCTTTCAGGCTTGCCGATGAAGATTGGATCTACAGTTGTGCTGACAGCGATGACAGATGTGAGAGAACCGTTTCCCGGCAAAAGGCCGCGTTCTGTTGGAATGGCAATGTCCCCGTTTGTAGAGATAAACGTCGCACCATTGCGGACGGCAATGCAGCCGAGAGCCAGTTTCTCATAGGTGATGTCCCTGTCGATTCCGGATACGACGAAATCAGGGTTTTCATCTACAAGCTGCAGACCGCGTTCGATGAGAGCTTTTTGAATCCCTTCTTCCCCGATGACATAAACGGATGCATCCGGCTTTTTCTCCCAGATAAAATTGGCTGTTGCCTGGCTTGTTGTAAACACTTTATCTTCACTTGCAGGGATGTCAAACGTGTTAAGCTTTTCTGCTACTTGCTGGGGTGTTCTTGATGAATTGTTGGTCACAAATAGATAGGGGATCTTTTTCTCGATCAGCAATTTGACAAAGTCGCTTGCTTCTTCAATCCGCTCTTTGCCGCGGTACATCGTTCCGTCGAGGTCAATTAAGTAGCCGTTGTATGTTTTCAAAGTGAGTGCACTCCCTGTATTTGATATTTTACCCGTTCCCTTTCGCTCCAGCCACTTGCTTTCCGCGGGGAGCGCCGGGAGCCTCCTCACTTCGTTTGCGGGGTCTCCCGTGCCCTCTTTATCCCTTAGAAATGCGGAAGCGCCCGTTTTGCTCCGGCAGTCAGATAAGAAATCACCCGAAAAGTCCGGGTTTGACTTTTTGGGGGATTTTGTTCTGACAGAGGAGTTGGGCGCTGCAGCTGGACAAGGAGTCAAGTGCCTTCCGCTGCAGTCCACTGGAGCTTAAAAATTTTATCTAAATCAAGTTTTTTATGAAGAAAGCAAAATAAGACGCAATATTATCATTGCGCCTCTTCATTATAATCCGTTCATTTGTTAATGTCTAAAAGCAGAGACGGGCCCCAGTTCATTTTCGAGATAGGTTCTTACACGTGCCGGAAATGAAGCAAGTATGGCTGCTTGCTCCTGAAGGCAATGTGTTAAATCACCGTGGTTAATGCCCAGGTATTCCTGCACCAGCGGCTTGCGGAAGCCAATTACTGCTTTCAGTCCGTCTGCTTCATCACCGCCAATTACTTTTTCATCAAGCATGATGTCGATGATGTCTTCATAGCTCCCGGGGTCACGCATGATAAATCCGTCGATGATGGCATTGCCTGTATCTAAAACGGCTTCAATCAGCATGTGGGCAAGCCGTTCAAGCGCTTTCGATTCAAGGTCAGTGTCCCAGTTCTTCTGCTCAGAAAAAAGAGTCAGGTTCTTCTCATAATAAACAAGCGTTTCTTCTATTTTTTCACGATCGACAAAATACATCCCATTACACTCCCAGCACAGTTGAATGCTTTTATTTTACCACATTCAAAGCACTTTGTTTCAGGATTGGATGACGTCTGCTATTATTAAGAGACAATGATGCATGAGAGGGGAATTATGGATGTCTGAACGATTTTTTTTATATGATGATACGGTTGAAACAAAGACACGATTTGTAAGCTTTATGGGAGAGAACAGCCGGTTTGACCTGGCGATTGTCAGATCCGACCGCTATTACGGAAAGCACCTTGTTCTGAACCTGCTCAGCAGCCGCTTTGCCATTATCGGGGAAGATGATTTAAATGAGCCCGGTTATATTGAACATGCTTACGGCCTTGATGAAAATGAGGCAAATGAACTTAGAGAATTTTTGTATGAAATTGTCTGATTAAGAAGTGTCCTGCTACTGCACAATAAGTAAAAAAGCAGGTGATCTTGAATGGATGACAAAGAAAAACGGGAGTATACAGATTTTTCGAATGTGGAAAGCATGCGGAATTTCATCCTGCCGGAAATAACACCGGAAGGCCCTTACGGCGCTCCAAGAGGAAAGAATACGCCCGTAGAGAATAAAAGCTCGGAGTGGAAAGAAGGCCAGCGCTATTACAGTGCGTTTAATTATGAGTTCAAATCTCTTCATCAGAACCTGCCAAGACAGTACCCGGGAGCGCATCCGACACATGATGACCCGGAGAAAAATGAAGAGCCTCCATATACAGCCAAATAGAAAAATACAAGCCGCTGTTTTACGCAGCGGCTTATTTCTTTATTCGTTTTAAAACGAAATGCGCACAGCCGAAGTTACAGTACTCAAATATGTACTCGTCAAGCGTGCTGATTTTCGTGTCATAGGATGCTTTTTGGTTCTGATCATCAAAAAAGCCTTTCAGCCTGAGCTGATTATAGCCCCAATCCCCCACGATGTAATCGTACTTGTTCAGGATCTCAGAGTAGCGCGCTTTGAATGCTTCTTCATTAAAGCCGTTCCGCTCGTCCTTAATCAATTCAAAAGTATGATTTTGAACAGTTATCACAACTATCACCTCTCAACCGCATTATTTACTATCATAATCGATTTCCCCATCAATTGCTAAGAAAGTTTGGATATGTTTTGGCAAACCTAAGGTTACGGAGGTGTTTGCGATGAAGAAAATCGCGTTCACGGCGTCCATAATCGGGATGGCCATCATCACGGGATGCCAGAATACAGCTAGTGAAAACGACCTTTTTGAAGAAAGCGGTAATACGGTCAATGTCAACGACCGCAACGAATTGTACAACGAAGATGGGATGAAAAAAGGTGAAAAGAACACAACGTCAAACTTTGGGTATGTCCGCCACGAAAAAAGCGGCCTCGCCAGAGATATTGACTACAACAAAGTTCCCGGCATCGACCATGAACAGCTGGCAAATGTGATATCAGATCTTGTAATCCAGCTGCCTGGCATAGAGGATGCTGCTACCCTTGTAACAGATGAAGAAGTATTGATTGCCTATGAAGCGGAGAAAAACAGAGACCGTTTTGAAACCGCTGATATGGTCAAGAAAGCAGCGATCTCCGCCATTCCAAGATATTATCATGTCTATGTCTCAGACCAGCCGGGGATGATCAAGCAAATTGAAGGCTATTCGGGCCTTGACGCCAACAGCCGTGACATTGACGAAATCATCAACAGCACAATCAAAGAAATGCTCAAATCCCCTCAGGGACGCAAGCTCAACACAGGCGAAAACCCTAACGGAGAAGGCTACGGCGAAACAAACGAAGAACTGGATCAGGATATGAAGGATAAATATCAGGAAACTAGATATAAATAAAACGCAAAAACCCGCAGCTATGCGGGTTTTTCTTATGAAAAGCTATTAAGCCTGAGCCTGTCTCGCTTTTGTTGCAGCGTTGACCTGCTCATCTGCATGATAGGAAGACCTTACAAGCGGTCCTGCCTCACAGTGGCTGAAGCCTTTGCTCATAGCGATTTCGCGTAGTTCTGCGAATTCTTCCGGCGTGTAGTATTTGATGACTTTAAGATGTTTTTTGGACGGCTGGAGATACTGGCCGATTGTCATAATATCAACATTGTTAGCGCGAAGATCATCCATTGTTTCGATAATCTCTTCTTTTGTTTCTCCAAGCCCGATCATCAGACTTGATTTAGTCGGAATATCAGGCTGCATTTCTTTCGCACGGCGGAGAAATTCAAGGGAGCGGTCGTATTTGGCGCGGGCTCTGACTCTTGGTGTAAGGCGTTTAACCGTCTCAATATTATGGTTAAGAATGTCCGGTCTTGCGTCCATGAGAATTTTCAGGTTTTCTTCCACTCCGCCCATATCTGATGGAAGAACTTCAATTGAAGTAAACGGATTTTTGCGGCGGACAGCGCGAACCGTCTCAGCAAATACATTGGCACCGCCATCGCGGAGGTCATCGCGGGCAACCGCTGTAATAACCGCATGCTTCAGGTTCATCAGGGCAACTGAATCCGCAACGCGTTCCGGCTCTTTGAGATCAAGCTCGTTTGGGAGGCCCGTTTTGACAGCGCAGAATCGGCATGCACGGGTACAAACGTCCCCGAGGATCATGAACGTCGCCGTTCTACGCACAGCCCAGCATTCGTGAATGTTCGGGCATTTTGCCTCTTCACAAACGGTGTGAAGATTATTTTCGCGCATCATTTTTTTAAGGCCTGTGTAATTTTCATTGGTGTTCAGTTTTATTTTTAGCCAGTCAGGCTTTCTCAGGTATTCTTCTTTCTTAGCCATCTGAATCATCTCCAGTATGTATAGTCAGGTTTCTTTAGGCAAAATAATCAGGAAAAAAGGAAAATTCGCTTAAAACGTACACTTGTCACTTTAACATAACAGAGTGCGGTTCTACAAGGATGGAGATTGGATCAATTACTAACATTTTCTACATATGAATTCTTCCTGAAGCACCAAACTAAGGTTATGAAATTGGGTAAAGGAGACCGGTAATGTGAGAAAAATGTTGACCCTGTTTAGTGTATGTTTTCTTTGCTTTATTCAACCGCACTCTGTCCTTGGATCAGAGAAAAGCACAGAAGAAATCAATCAGGAGAGAATGATTCTGTTTAAAAATGCAGAGACCATTACTCAGATTCCCTGGTATGTGCTGGCATCTGTTGATCAATATGAGCGCAATGTGAGAAGAACACGCAATGATATTCCGAAAGCGAAGGGCGTAATTGGCATTTATATTCGTCCAGAATTATGGGCCGGCATCCAAAATCCAAATCAGTCTGACACAAACCCTGCAAGCATCGCGCTGTTTGGCGGGCTTGGCATCGACGGAAATGGAGACGGGAGAGCAGACCCCACGAATGATGAAGATGTTCTTTTATCCTTTGCCGATTATCTCCTTTCGTATGGAACTGATTTTGAAAACATTAAAATCGGGCTTTGGGATTATTACCAGCGCGATAAATCCATCGGTTTAATTACAGGACATATGAAGCTTTTCAAAAAATACGGCAGGCTGGATCTTGATCAGCATGCGTTCCCGGTTCCAATCAGATTTAACTACAGCTACAAAAACACATGGGGAGATGCCCGCGGATGGGGCGGCAGAAGGATCCATGAAGGAACCGACATTTTTGCTAATTACGGTGTTCCCGTTCGTTCCACCTGCTATGGCATCATTGAAATGAAAGGGTGGAACATGTTTGGCGGCTGGAGACTCGGCATTCGCGACAGCACCAACACGTATCACTATTTTGCTCATTTAAATGGGTTTGCAGACGGTCTTGAAGTGGGACAGATTGTTGAACCCGGGCAGCTCATCGGCTCTGTGGGAAGCTCAGGCTACGGCCCACCGGGCACATCCGGCAAGTTTCCCCCTCACCTGCACTACGGAATGTATAAGGACAATGGACGAACAGAATGGTCCTATGACCCTTTTCCGCAGCTTAAGGTTTGGGAACGTGCCGAGTACAGAAAGCGTAAATAAGAAACGGGCCAGCCCTTTTAAGGACTGGCCCGAACATTTTATGACTTTTTGGCCTTCACAACTGCATTTGCAATGCTTGCTGCAAGACCTCCCCAAATCACAACAATACCGACTACCATCATTGTAATAGCTCCACCACTCATCAGCGTGATACCTCCTTATCAGCCGGCAATTCAATTGTATCCTTCTTCCATGAAATAAAGGAGAACAGAATGCCGACGATTAATGCGCCCGCTGCAACGAGCCAGCCTGAGTAAAGCAGGAATTCTCCTGAGTAAGATCCTCCGCCGTAAGGCTCAGCTCTAAGTTTATCAATCATCATGTAGCCAAGGATGATTGGAGTGATGACACCCAGACAGATCTTCCACCAAGAACCTAATTGAATGTCGGAAATCTGATTTGCATGAGTTTGAAGATTTGTTGCCTGTTTAAGGATCCAGATGACAACAACTACTTCTACAAGTCCTGCAAGAGCCACACCAAAGCTGTTGATAAACTCATCTGCTACATCAAGGAAGTTGATGCCGCCTCTTGTTGCGAACAGAAGAGAGATAATAGCTGAAACTCCGCCTCCGAACAGCACGGCTTTCGTACGGGAAACATTGAATTTATCCTGTACACCCGCAACAAATGTCTCAACAATCGAAATGAGAGATGTAAGTCCGGCAAGCGTCAGGGATGCGAAGAATAAGAATCCGAAAAGCTGGTTAAATGCCGGGAATTCATTAATAATCTGCGGGAATACGATAAATGCAAGACCGATTCCTTTAGAAACGACTTCACTTACCGGAACGCCCTGCTGCATAGCCATAAAACCAAGTGCACTGAAAACCCCGATTCCTGCAAGAAGCTCAAATGCAGAGTTTCCGAAACCCGTAATGAACGCATTGTTTGTAATATCCGATTTTTTAGGCAGATAGCTTGAGTACGTAACCATAATGGCAAATGCAATCGATAAACTGAAGAAGATCTGCCCGTAAGCAGCAACCCACACCTTGCCGTTTGCAATCATGCTCCAGTCAGGTTTGAAAAATGCCTCAAGACCTAGTGCAGCACCTTCAAGTGTTAATGCCCGGATAACAATAATTAAGAATAAGACCACTAAAGTCGGAATGAAAATTTTGTTTGCAAGCTCAATCCCTTTTTTAACTCCGGCAAATAAAACACCAAGTGTAACCACCCATACAATCAGGAGCGGAATGAGAACTCCAGGTGCAAATCCGCCAAGTTCGCCAGGCGCTGCAGCTTGAAGGTAATCATTGAAGAGGAACGTTTGAGTGTCTTTTCCCCAGCTTAAATTTAATGAAAAACCGCTGTATGATATTGCCCATGCGATAATGACAGAATAATAAGTAGAAATGACAAATGCTATTCCAACCTGCCACCATCCGAGCCATTCAAACTTCTTGCTTAACCGTGCATACGTTAAAGGTGCAGAACCGCGGTACTTGTGACCTAGAGTAAATTCCATTACAAGCAGGGGAATACCTGCTGTCAGCAATGCGAAAAGGTACGGGATGAAAAACGATCCTCCGCCGTTTTCGTACGCCACTCCAGGAAAACGCCAGATGTTTCCAAGTCCGATTGCCGATCCGACAGCCGCTAAAATAAAGCCTGCCCTTGTTCCCCACTGTGGACGATTATCCATTTGTGTAAAGCCCCCTTTAGCCTTTTCTTCCGAATTTGGAAGAATTATAATTTTTAATATTTTCTGATATTTCAATATAACTATACATAGTATAATCGGACATTATGCCTAAGTCAAAATGATTTTTGAAATTTATTATAGTAAAATGATAAATCTGTCATATTTTCTCGCAAAAAAAAGACAGAGTCCGCGTGAACTCTGCTTTTTTCTTATTTGTTAAACAGCTGTTGCCTTTTTCTTGAAAATAAGGATAAAGACAATTAAAAGCACAATTACTGTCAAAAGTCCCAGAATCATACTTCCGGAAAGTCCAAGAACTAAATATCCAAGAGCTGCCATGATTCCTCCTGACACTGCATATGGAAGCTGCGTCACCACATGGTCGATGTGATGGCTTCCCGCTCCAGTAGAGGATAGAATCGTCGTATCTGAAATAGGAGAACAGTGATCTCCGAGTACAGCTCCTGCAAGGACAGCCGCCATTGCCGGAAGAAGCATCGAAATATCAGTTGCAGCCGTTATTTCGCCTGCTATTGGAAGCATGATGCCGAATGTTCCCCATGACGTTCCTGTAGCAAACGCCATAAAACCTGCAAGAACGAACAGAATGACAGGCAGGAAGGCTGTATTCATGTTTGACTGCTCTACTAGCCCTGCAAGGTATTCTCCTGTTTTCAGCTGGCCGATCAAATCAACGATCATCCAGGCAAGCGTCAGAATATAAATGGCCGGAAGCATTGATTTAATGCCCTCAAGGAAAGCTTTTGGCAAGTAGGCAGAAGAGATGCCTTTGCCTAAATATAAACCAAGTGTAACCACGAGACCGATAAGTCCTCCAATGACAAGCGACTTCGCCACATCCGTGTATTCAAACATTGTAAGAAGCGTCACTTTAACGCCATCTTCTGCTAGAACGCCTTCATACCCGGTCCAGAGCATGGCGCCTACTGTTCCAATAATCAGGGCAATAATCGGCCAGACAAGATTTCCGATCGAGCCTTTATCACTGACCGGCAGATCTTCCTTAATATCTCCGAGCGGCTCTTTTTCAGGATCAAACAATACGCCTTCTTTCATAGCCCGCTCTTCATGAAACTTCATGCTGCCGAGATTGATGTTGAAGTAGGCCGTTGCAAAAACTAGAGCCAGTGCAGCGAACACATAGTAATTCATAGGAACCATCGTCATAAAAGCAGACAACGGGGTATATTCAGAAACACTGTGGGTTGCAAGAATGGTCCCGATCATGGCAATGATATACGCTCCCCAGCTTGAAACCGGAGAAACAACACACACTGGCGCAGAGGTTGAATCAATAATATAGGCAAGCTTGGCTCTTGAAACTTTCTGCCGGTCTGTAATCGGACGGCTGACCTGACCTACAGCCAGTGCGTTGAAATAATCGTCGATAAAAATCATAATGCCCAGAAGTGCAGCGGTAAACTGAGCACCAGCCCGTGTTTTAACACGCTTTTGAGCCCATTCGCCAAACGCCCTGCTTCCGCCTGAAATGGAAATCAGCGCAGTCACAACGCCAAGGATAAGCAGGAAAAGAAGAATGAACACATTCCACGTATTGAGCTCTCCGTCTGCAATAAAGATGGCTTTAAAAGCTCCCCAGATTTTCGAAAGGGTTTCTCCAATGGAAAAGTTTGTGAGAATAAGTGCGGCGGAAAGGATTCCGACTCCTAGTGAAAGAAGGACTTTCCTTGTAAGTATGACCATCAGAATGGCGATGATCGGGGGAAGAATTGAATAAATAGTGCCTGACATGGTAAAACCTCCTGGAATTAGTAATGGGGCTACCGGCACGATGCAAGGATAAAAAAGTGCAAATAAAAAAGAGTACGATAGAAAATAACTATCATTACTCTTTTTAGGTAATGTTATGTTATCCTCCACGATCAGTAGCCCACCATTGCAGATATCCCTGCAATGACAGTGTTACCCTTATTCAAGGTAACCCCAGCTGTGCAGATGTTGACGCATGCTGCATAACTTCGGCAAAAAAGCCTTTTGTATAGTGATCTCAGTTGTCATCCTCACACTATCTACTCTTCTTTTTCGCGCCTCTACCTCATCATGAGACAAGGTGAAGTATTCAATTTGTATGCTGATTTAACGGACATATTTCTTTAGCCCCAAAAAGCAGCTCATTAACTAGTTGGATTATATCAATAATCTCCTAATCTATCAACAGCAACTTACCTTCCAGTTGATTCCACGGGAACTTCAAGCGCAGGAGGTGAGCTTCCTCCGCCCCCGTTGTAATAGCTTGGCACTTGCCCCTGAACAGCTTTAATCGCAATCGGGATGTTGTTTCTTACTGTAGCAGTTCGTGTGGAGAACGGAATGACCACCTCGACATTCACTTCAATTTCAACTGCTATTTCAATCAGCGCATTGTTAATTCCATACTGCTGAATCGTTTCCTTCACATCAGTCTGCACCTCACCGACAACGTAAAAACGGACGGGCACTTTCGGACCGAGGTTTCCAATCAGTGCATTATTCGTTGCCTGGCCAAGCGGAATCGAGTAGATGATTCCCTCGCCCTGTTTATCTTTCGTAAGATGCTCGCCCTCCGGCAGTTCAAGCGCGTCAATATTACCTTTGGAAGCTTCTCTTAAATTCGCCTGAATCTTGTCGGTTGTCTTGGCAAGCACGCTTCTGACAAATTTGGCGTTAAAATCGATTGTCGTCACATTCCCTTTTTCATCCGTATCAACGACAAACATTTCATCCACATCTACATCTTCTTTAATGTCCTTGTTAATCGCATTCTGGATAACAAGTGTCGCAATCCGTTTTGTTTCGGTTTCAGCCACCGTCATTAATGTCGGTTCAATTCCCTTATTAACAATCCACAGCCCCGCAGCTGTAGATAAGATAAAAAAGACGAGTGAAAGCAGGAATACATATCTGAAAGGAAGCGGCCCTTTTTTATGAGGACGGCTGCGGAATCTGGCCAAAAATAAATCCCCCCTTTACAAGCTATATTTATGCATGTAAGGAGGGATGTACGCTATTTTTTTGAAGTTATCTATTAAAACGATGCTGTTATAAAGTTCGTCTCAGAGCATTCTAAGCAGGGCATCTCTTCCGCTCATTCCTACGTGAATTCCGCGGTTTTCGGCTTCAAAGGTGATGGATTCAAGCGGAGCATCAAGAAGCTGTTCGATCGTCCGGACGCCGACTGCTCTGCCTGCAATAATTCCCCGCTCTTTCAATTTTTCATTCAGCAGCGCTACATCGAGTGCTCCGCACATAATGTACCCTTTGTCGCTTGTAACAGCCATGAAATTTGTTTTAGGCAAAGCAACCGTTATAGCTGTAAATTGATGACTTCCAATCATAATAGGTGTCATGGATACCATCGTTCTTTCACACTCCCTTCCTTCTGTAATTTATGAAGGCAGGAGGCATTGAGTGTGAAAACTAGGCATTCTTGTACGAATGTCCCTGTTTCAGCTTCCAGGCAAGGACATCACGCAGCATTTCAGGCATATAATAGGTTTTCTTTTCAGCATGGTAAATGGAAGGGTACAGCACGCCCAAAGTGAACATATCGACTGTCGCAACGTCATAGGTGCGGTCAGGATCAAGCGGCTCTCCTTGTATAAGAATGCCCGTAATGTGATTTAAACCATCTGATTTCTGCTCACTGCGAACCTCTATTCCGTCAAAAATCATCCGGCCCATTACTTTCCCCCTGAATCCAAGCCCCTTTAATCTTAACTGCTCGATTTTTTCTGTCCGTGACTCTGCAATCACTTCTTTCAGGACATCTCCCTTTAACTGCACTTTACAGGGGTTTATTGGATGCGGGCAAATCCTGTGAAGGTCTTTTCTCGTCACTGAGCCTGCTTGTAAAGGTTCCAGCAGCAGCCCGGCATTGACCATGCTCACATCGCCTTTGCACCACTCCTTGACGGCTGATGCCAGAAGGGCTGTAAAGTCAGAAGGGCCAAACCAGTTCAGTGTGAGATCCCTGTCAAGCACTGTCACTTCCTCTGACAGAATCTCATCGCTTTTCTTCCTCTCCGCATCGAGGAACTCTTTCACTTCCTCACATTCCGGCTCAGCCCCAACTGAAATTACATTTGCTGTTTTTGAAAAAAGATTGCCGCCGTCAACTGAAAATGCCACGTGGCCGATTAAGCTGCAGTTTTTCCCCGCACCTGTAAGAAGCACATCATTCACCAGCTTCCCTTTTTCCAGGACGTGGTGGGTGTGGGCACCTAAAATGACGTCAATTTCAGGGAATTCCGCAGCCAGGAGTTCATCGTCATTAATCCCTAAATGAGAAAGCAGAATGATGATATCCGTCTGGTCTTTCATCAATTCCAGTGTTTCGCGAAGACTTTGAAACGGATCCGTTACTTTCCATCCGAGAAGCTGATAAAACTTTTCATAGAAGACGCTGACACCAAGAACGGCAGCTCTAGTTCCGTTTGCAAAAGAGAAGATTTTATAAGGCTCCACCCAGCGGGGACGCTCCCCTGACTCTGTATAAAGATTTGAAAGAATGACCGGAAATGCTGCCCGGTCATATAAAGTATCCAGCGCATCATGCGGAAGCGTAATCCCCTCATTATTGCCGATGGTCACAGCGTCATACTCTAAGCCGTTCAAAAGCTCTACATTCGTCTTCCCATTCGTAGCTTCCGTGATTGGATGCACACGGTCAAGATGGTCTCCGACATCAACAAGCAGCATCTCTTCTCCATCTTCTGCATGCTCTTTTTTCATCCGCTTCAAGTAGTGAGCTACCTTAGGCCAGTTCTCAAAATAACTGTGCAAATCGTTTGTATGATATAAATGAATGGTCTCAGCCATTAATAGTCCCCTTTTCAAAAAGGTGTTCAGGTTTTAGAAAACACCTTCATAAATCAGTTTAAGTCCCGCAAGGATCAAGACAATCCTGAGCAGACTGATGAGCGCTTTTCCAGAAAGCTTTGAGGCAATCAGCGCACCTGCTTTTCCTCCTGCCCAGGCTCCTGGTATTAAAGCAAGAGCAAACAGCCAGTTTATATTTCCAAGAGCCGCATGCATAACCGAGCTTGTCAGACCAGAGAGAAAAATAATAAACATAGACGTTGCGACAGCTATATGTGCCGGGAAGAAAAAGAGGAGAATCATCGCAGGCACCATCAGAGCACCGCCGCCAATGCCAAAAAGACCGGACAAAAAACCAACGCCAAATGAAATGATGATGGCCGGTACGAGTTTATAAAAATAGACTCCCTCCGCACCTTGCTCACCTTGATATGTACGGACAATCTCTTTTTCTCCAGGCTGTCTCGCACTCGGTTTGAGTCTGTCCCTGAACATCAGCAAAACAGAAATGAAAATCATAAATAAACCAAAATACAGGGAAAAAGAATCCGTGTTTAAATATTGATTCACATATGCTCCAATGATTCCTCCAGGCCCGCTCCCGATAAAGAAGATCAGTCCGCTCCTGTAATCCACTTTTTTCTTTTTCATATAGGCGAGTGTAGAGGAAAGGCCTGTGAAAATGACAACAAGGAGCGAAGTCCCGACCGCTGTCTGAGGGGAAACTCCTTCAAAAATCGTAAAAAAACCTGATGAAAACAGCATGGCCGGAACGACAATAATGCCTCCCCCAAGGCCAACAAGGCTGCCGATTGTTCCTGCTATAAAGCCTATGAAAATAAGGAAAATCCATTCCATTTAAACAACCCGCCTCTTTCTATTCTCCGCTGAACAAGTCCAGCTGCCTCGGCGCAAGACCCTCATATTCAATCTTCATCAGCTTTTGCATTTGTTTCGCATTGTCAGCAGCATCTCCGCCGGAATTATTATTAAAGAGGAGAAAAATATCCTCTGTTACCTCTTTCAGTTCTTCAATAAATTCTGCCCATTGATTCAGCTCGTTCTCATTGTACCTGTATAAATATCTCACTTCGCGCCATTCTTCTCCTTTAGCAGGCTTCGTCCAGCCATGAACATTTCTTCCGTGCATCCGGATCAGCGTTTTACCTGAGTCTGTGGCCTTCACAACTGCCGGAACCGACCCGCTGCCTGCCTGAGGCTCATCGCATATACTGTGAATCCACTTTTCATTCCGCATAAAGGAGAGCGTTTTTTCGCGTGTTTCCGGAGTAAACCACGACTGATGCCTGAACTCAAGAGCAACCGGAACGTCTCCCATTTGCTCGCGGCACCATCTTAAATAGGTCACATTCTCCTTTTTGCAGTCAAACCACGGCGGAAACTGAAAAAGCACCATGGCAAGCTTTCCTGCCCGTATGTAGGGTTCAATGGACCTGAGAAAAGCCGCGAACATCTCTTCTTTCGAATCGAAGGGGATATCGCCGCGCTGATGGCCTGTCATACCCTGATAAGCCTTCACAATGAATTTGAATGACTCAGGAGTTTCACTCACCCATTTTTCTGCATTTCTTACAGGCTGAACCGCATAAAAGCTCGCATCCACTTCAACAGCCGGAAAATGGGCCGAGTACTCCTTCAGTTTCTCCCCTGCTGCAATTCCGTTAGGATACAGAGCATCATGGTCTCCCCAGCCTGTCAGTCCAATATAGATCAATCTGCGTCCAGCCTCCTTTTCGTACGTATCGGTTCTTTTATGATACTACATGGATGAAAAATTTTCATTCTGGATGGTTTGTGCAGTTGATTGGAAGAGGTGATTAAGGGATTGAATACTGTGAAATATGCGTGAGCTGTTTTTAGAACATTTTGCGGGAGGCTGCGCTTTGGCTAAGTGCGCTTATCTCGGCTTAAGAACACTTTCACAGATATTGCACTTTGGCTAAGTGCGCTTATCCCGGTTTTAGAACACTTTCACAGATACTGCGCTTTGGCTAAGTGCGCTTATCTCAGTTTTAGAACACTTCCACCTATGCTTTGATTCGCGTAAGTGCGCTTATCCCTGTACCTTCAGTTACATACAAAAAAGCCCGCCTCTAAAGGCGAGCTTTTTTCGTTTCTATTATCCGATTGATCCTTCCATCTCGAACTTAATCAGACGGTTCATTTCAACGGCATATTCCATTGGAAGTTCTTTTGTGAATGGCTCGATGAAGCCCATTACGATCATTTCAGTTGCTTCTTCTTCTGAAATTCCGCGGCTCATCAAGTAGAATAATTGTTCTTCTGATACTTTTGAAACCTTCGCTTCATGCTCAAGCGAGATGTTGTCGTTGAAGATTTCGTTGTAAGGGATCGTATCAGATGTTGACTGGTTATCCATGATCAGTGTATCGCACTCAATGTTAGAACGGGCGCCTTCAGCTTTGCGGCCGAAGTGGACGATTCCGCGGTACGTTACTTTACCGCCTTGTTTTGAGATTGATTTTGACACGATCGTAGATGATGTGTTTGGTGCAAGGTGAATCATTTTTGCACCGGCATCCTGATGCTGGCCTTTTCCTGCAAGAGCGATTGACAGTGTCATACCGCGTGCACCTTCGCCTTTTAGGATAACCGCAGGGTATTTCATAGTCAGTTTAGAACCGATGTTTCCGTCGATCCATTCCATCGTTGCGTTCTTTTCGCAGACTGCACGCTTTGTAACAAGGTTGAAGACGTTGTTTGCCCAGTTCTGAATCGTTGTATAACGGCAGTAGCCGCCGTCTTTTACGATGATTTCAACAACTGCACTGTGAAGTGAGTTTGTTGTGTAAACTGGAGCTGTACAGCCCTCAACGTAGTGAACGTGTGCACCCTCATCAACAACGATCAGAGTACGCTCAAACTGACCCATGTTTTCAGAGTTGATGCGGAAGTACGCTTGAAGCGGCGTATCCACTTTCACGCCTTTAGGAACGTAGATGAACGATCCGCCCGACCAGACAGCCGAGTTCAAAGCTGAGAACTTGTTGTCTGTTGGAGGAATGACTTTTCCAAAGTGTTCTCTGAAAATGTCTTCGTTTTCTTTAAGTGCTGTATCTGTATCTTTAAAGACGATGCCAAGATCTTCAAGGTCTTCTTTCATGTTGTGGTAAACAACCTCAGATTCGTACTGGGCTGATACACCTGCAAGGTATTTTTGCTCAGCTTCAGGGATTCCAAGTTTGTCAAACGTACGCTTGATTTCTTCAGGAACCTCATCCCATGAGCGCTCTGACTTCTCAGACGGCTTTACGTAATACGTAATTTCATCAAAGTTAAGAGCAGCCATGTCTCCGCCCCACTGCGGCATTGGCATGCTGTAGAAATGCTCAAGAGATTTCAGGCGGAAATCAAGCATCCATTGAGGCTCGCTTTTCATACGTGAAATTTCTTCAACGATTTCTTTTGTCAATCCGCGTTTTGAACGGAAAATCGAGACGTCTTTGTCTGCAAATCCATATTTATAATCGCCGATATCCGGCATTTTTTTAGCCATCCGTATTCAACTCCAATCATAGTTGATGGAAGGTTCTCCATCATTGTAAGCAGGAGAGGGACAGCTTAAAGCTGCCCTTTTTCCTGTTCAGCTGTTTTGAACTCCTTTTTCCATGGCCTTCCACGCAAGAGTTGCACATTTAATGCGGGCAGGGAATTTTGCAACACCCTGAAGGGCCTCGATGTCCTCAAGTTCAATGTCGTCATCGTACTCTTTTCCCTGCATCATATCAGAGAAGATTTTTGACAGTTTAAGCGCGGCTTCAACAGACTGGCCTTTAATGGCCTGGGTCATCATTGAAGCAGAGGACATGGAAATGGAACAGCCTTCCCCGTCGAATTTGGCATCTTTTATCTCGCCGTCTTCAATTTGAAGGGTAAGGCGGATACGGTCGCCGCATGTAGGGTTGTTCATATCGATTGTTAAGCTATCTTCGAGTACACCTTTGTTCCGCGGGTTTTTGTAATGATCCATGATGACCTGACGGTACAAGGTGTCCAGGTTGTTAAAAGACATTTGTAAAGTACTCCTTTGTTTTAACAATTCCTGCAACAAGCTTATCGATTTCTTCTTCTGTATTGTACAGGTAAAAACTTGCACGTGCAGTGGAAGAAACATTCAGCCATTTCATAAGGGGCTGTGCGCAATGATGGCCGGCACGCACGGCGATGCCTTCTGCATCAAGCACTGTAGCCACATCGTGAGGATGAACATCCTCTATATTGAACGTTACAAGTCCTGCGCGGTGCTCTGGACCGTAAATTGTAATCCCTTCAACTTCTGAAAGGCGCTCTAGGGCATAGCCTGCAAGCTTGTGCTCGTATGCTTCGATGTTATCAAGACCAATATCCTGAAGGAAATCAATCGCTGCACCTAGCCCGATTGCTCCGGCGATAATCGGTGTTCCGGCTTCGAACTTCCACGGAAGCTCTTTCCACGTTGATTCGTACAGGCCGACAAAATCAATCATCTCGCCGCCGAATTCGACCGGCTCCATTTTTTCAAGAAGCGCTTTTTTCCCGTAAAGAACGCCGATGCCGGTAGGACCGCACATTTTATGGGCAGAAAAAGCAAAGAAATCACAATCCAGATCCTGCACGTCAATTTTCATATGAGGAGCACTCTGTGCACCGTCAACGACCATGACTGCACCTTTGCCGTGTGCAATTTCTGCAAGTTCTTTGATAGGGTTAATCGTTCCAAGCACGTTTGAAACCTGCATCACAGATACAATTTTAGCGGCATCTGTAATGGTCGCTTTTGCATCCTCTAAAGAAATCGTTCCGTCTTCTTGAAGAGGGATGTATTTAAGGACAGCTCCCGTTTCTTTGGCAAGCTGCTGCCATGGAATCACATTCGCATGATGCTCCATGTGGGTGATGACAATTTCATCCCCGGCCTTAAGATTCGCACGCCCATAGCTCGCTGCAACTGTATTTAAAGCTGTCGTAGCTCCGCGCGTGAAAATAATTTCTTCCATTGATGAAGCGCCAATGAACTTCCGGACCTTTTCACGGGCTCCTTCATATCCATCTGTCGCTTTCGTTCCAAGCGTGTGAACGCCGCGGTGCACATTTGAATTGTACTCCCGGTAATAGCGGTCCAGCGCTTCAATGACGGGCAGCGGCTTCTGGGAAGTCGCTGCACTGTCAAGATATACAAGATCCTGTCCATTTACCTGCTGATCCAAAATCGGAAAAAGTGAACGGATATCTTGAATATTCATTACTTAACTTTCCTTTCAATAACCTCTACAAGCTGTTTCTTAACACCTTCAATTGGAAGGACGTTGACTACCGGTGCTAAGAATCCATGAATGACAAGGCGCTCTGCCTCAACCTTTGGAATTCCGCGGCTCATCAGGTAGTAAAGCTGAAGAGGATCTACACGGCCAACAGAAGCCGCGTGTCCTGCCGTAACATCATCTTCATCAATTAGAAGAATCGGGTTAGCGTCACCGCGCGCTTTTTCACTCAGCATAAGCACTCTTGATTCCTGCTCAGCATTTGATTTTGAAGCACCGTGCTCGATTTTTCCGATGCCGTTGAAGACAGATGAAGCACTGTCTTTCATTACACCGTGTTTTAAGATATATCCTTCAGAGTTTCTTCCGAAGTGAATCACTTTAGTCGTAAAGTTCTGAGTTTGCGATCCGCGGCCGACTACAACTGATTTTGTGTCGCCGTAAGATCCGTCACCCATAAGGTTTGTCGTATTCTCAGAAATTGTGTTTCCGTCGTTCATCAAGCCGAGAGCCCACTCGATACGGCCATCGCGACCTGCAGTTCCGCGGCGGTTTACATATGTTGTAACACCTTTATTCAAGTGATCAACAGCACCGTACGTTACTTTTGCGTTTGAGTTTGCGAAAACTTCTGTCACGATGTTGAAAATTGCTCCTTCAGTCTCCGTTACAGAAATATAGTTCTCAACATACGTTACTGAGCTGTTGTTATCTGCTACTACGATTACATGGTTGAAAAGAGTCGTAGCCGGATTCTCGTGAACATAAACAGCTTGAAGAGGTGCAGCAACTTCGACATTTTCAGGCACATATACGAACACTCCGCCGTTCATCAAAGCAGCGTTCAATGCTGTCAGGCGGTGCTCATCTACTTTAACGCCATCTGTCATGAAGTATTTTTGCACAAGCTCTGAATGCTCGCGTGCAGCTGTATGAATATCTGTAAAGATAACGCCCTGGTCTTTCAGCTCCTGTGACAGAGATGAATAGGCAGGTGTTGTATCAAGCTGGATGTACAGATTTTTGTTCTCTTCTTCAAGGTCGATAAGAGATTTTACTTCTTCATGCAGACTGTCAAGTGACGTAAGCTTTTCGCTTTTCACTGCATGAGTTTTAAACTCAGTGAAGTTCCATTTGTCAATCTTTGTTTTATCCGGCTTTGGCATAGAAAGGTCTTCAGCTTTTGCAAGAGCCTGTAAGCGCAGTTCTGTTAGCCATTCCGGTTCGCCAAGTTCTTTTGAAAAGCCGGCGACATAGTCATGGTTGAATGTTGTCTCTACTGTCATCTTAATCCCCCTAACGCTTACGCTTCTTGACCAACAGTTTCGTCTTCGATGCCAAGCTCTTGTTTAATCCAGTCATATCCTTCTGCTTCAAGGCGCTGAGAAAGCTCAGGACCGCCTGATTTTACAATTCGTCCCTGCATCATAACGTGCACATGATCAGGTGTGATGTAGTTAAGCAGGCGCTGATAGTGAGTGATGATCAGGCAGCCGAACTCTTCAGAACGCATTTGGTTGATACCTTTTGAAACGACTTTAAGAGCGTCGATATCAAGTCCTGAGTCAATTTCATCAAGAATGGCAATCTTAGGCTCGATCATCATTAATTGAAGAATTTCGTTGCGTTTTTTCTCACCGCCAGAAAAACCTTCGTTCAGGTAGCGCTGTGCCATATCAGGATCCATTTCAAGGAATTCCATGTTTGAATCCATTTTGCGGATGAATTTCATTAATGAAATTTCTTCGCCTTCTTCTTTGCGTGCATTAATAGAAGAACGAAGGAAGTCCGCATTTGTTACACCGCTGATTTCGCTTGGATACTGCATTGCAAGGAACAGACCTGCGCGTGCGCGCTCATCAACTTCCATCTCAAGCACGTCTTCACCGTCAAGAGTGATGCTGCCTTTTGTTACTTCGTACTTAGGGTGCCCCATAATTGCTGATGAAAGCGTAGATTTACCAGTACCATTCGGTCCCATGATTGCGTGGAACTCTCCGCCTTTTATTTCAAGGTTTACACCTTTCAAAATCTCTTTTCCGTCGATTTCCACATGTAAATCTTTAATCACTAATGTTGATCCTGCCATAACTGCTTATACCTCCAATAATCTATAAGATCTGAATTTAATCATTCTCAATTTATTCTCATTCTAATTTTATAACAAATGAAAAGTGAATACAACTTTTTCGGAGGCTGATCCAATTTGCCGCAACCTAAAAGGAACCAGCCTGCGGCTGATTCCTTTTATCCATAGTCTATCCATTCATTTTCCGGTCAAGTTCCGCAAACAGCTGTTTGCTTTTCTGATAGTCCTCTTCACGATTCTTTTCTACTTCCATACGCTTCTCATGGTTTCTGCTGTACACTGCGTACCCCATTTTGTGGGACTGCATAAGAGCCTTTTCCATTTCAGTCGTGTAATTCAAATCAAGCTTCTGCTGACTTGCGTAGATAATGAATCATCCTCTCAGGTTTTGTAAAAACGATACTACTATCGTAATACCCCTTGTAAAAAAGTTCAAACCTGCTGAGAAGGGATAAGAATGAGTGACATACATACAGAGCTCTTCACTGCTCGAAGCAGGCAGAATTTAAAAAGATGCTCTCGTTTCCTTCTGTTTGCTACTGTTTCAGCTGGTTGAGTTCTGTGATGCACTCCTCCTGAACAAGCGTAACAGACTGGCTCATGGCGGCTCCTCCGCCGAATGCAGCCGTCACCCCTACGGTTTCGAGAATTTCCTGTTCGCTCGCTCCCTGATCAAGGCAGCCCTTCGTATGATAAATGATACAGTATTCATCCTGGGAGTAAATACTGATTCCAAGGGCAATCAGCTGCTTTTCTTTTTGGGAGAGAGTCCCTTCTTTAAAGCATTCCTGTGTAAATTCATTATAAAGGTGAGCAAGTTCAGGCATTTTTTCTGTAAAAATGCCAAGGCCTTCTTTGTAGTCGTGCAAAGCTGCTTCGCTTGAGTTTCTCGGTTCAAAATGCTGCATACTGTTCAGCTCCATTCCTAAGATTCAACACCGTTAGTATGCAGAAAAGGGGTCCAGAGTATGCGGAAAAATAAAGGATGCAGCAGCAGCTTATTTGGTTTGGAGTGACTGTTTTCTTCTATATAATATTGATTGTTGTTTGAGGAGGAATTTTCTTTCTAATTTATTTTGCAGTGGTACCCGTTCCCTTTCGCTCCGGGAACTTGCTTTCCGCGGGGAGTGCCTGAAGCTTCCTCGCTGCGCTTGCGAGATCTTCAGTGCCCTCTTCATCCCGCAGGAGTCAAGTTCCCTCCGCTGCAGTGCACTGGAGTTTAGCGACGCCACAAACAGGAAGCATTCTCCGCTCGTCTTGACCCTTTAGCTCTCGTGAATCGTGACCCCGCCGAAAGTGTTCCAAACATGGGTTAGCAGCACTAACTCGGTGCGGGGACACGACGAAAGTGTTCTAATCATGAGTTAGCAGCACTAACTCGGTGCAGGGACACGACGAAAATGTTCTAATCATGAGTTAGCAGCACTAACTTGGTGCAGGGACACGACGAAAATGTTCTAATCATGAGTTAGCAGCACTAACTCGGTGCGGGGACACGACGAAAGTGTTCTAATCACCGCTTTTGATGGTTCTAAATTCTGCAATAAGTGCCATCAAATTATAATCTGCCTTAAGGGTCATATCTGTATGATCCTTTACCTCCCCCACCTAAGATGTGCCTTCACAAGAAAAAAACCCGAACTGATTCCAGTTCGGATTTTCCAAAGGCCGTGCAAATTATTTACCGTCTACAGGCACAACTGCACCTTCGTATTTTTCTTCGATGAACTTTTGAATTTCTTCTGAGTGAAGAACTTCTACAAGCGCTTTGATCTCTTCTTTGTTTTCGTCGCCTTTGCGGACAGTGATGATATTTACGTACGGTGAATCTGATCCTTCAAGGGCAATTGCATCTTTTTGAGGGTTTAGTCCTGCGCCGATTGCATAGTTCGTGTTGATCAGAACAGCATCGCCTTCGTCGTTGTTGTAAGCCTGAGGAAGGATGCTTGCTTCTACATCAGCTTTGAACTTCAGGTTCTTTTTGTTTTCATCGATGTCGTCGACAGTCGCAGTTGTTTTGTCGACTCCTTCTTTAATTGTGATCAGGCCTTCTTTTTCAAGGAGGGAAAGCATGCGTCCGTGATCAGCAACAGAGTTGCTCATAATGATTGTTCCGCCTTCAGGAATATCTTCAAGCGATTTATGTTTTTTAGAATATACACCGATCGGCTCGATGTGGATTCCGCCTGCATTCACAAAATCATAGTCCTTGTTTTCAGCCATTTGTGACTCAAGGTACGGGATATGCTGGAAGTAGTTTGCATCAATTTCTTCACTTGCAAGTGATTTGTTCGGCAGAATGTAATCCTGGAAAGGAACGATATCAAGCTCGATTCCCTTTTCTTCAAGTAAAGGCTGTGCTTCTTCTAAAATTTCAGCGTGAGGAACATTTGATGCTCCGATTTTCAGAGTCTTTGTTTCCTCTCCGCCACCGTCACCGCCGCCGCAGGCAGCAAGAGCGAAAGCAGATGTAGCAAAAACAGCACTTAATAGTAATTTTTTCATGGTGAATATCCTCCCTAACGTTTATCTAATTTTGATGTTATTAAATCTCCAATAAATTGGATTATGAAGACAATGACTAATATTAAAATAGTTGCAATCATCGTTACAGCATTATTGTTCCTCTGGAAGCCTTCCAAAAAGGCAAGATTTCCAAGGCCTCCTGCACCAACTACCCCAGCCATGGCTGTGTAGCCCACAAGAGCGATAGCCGTTACTGTAATGCCGGAGATTAAAGCAGGTGATGATTCAGGAATCAGGACCTTCCAGATAATCGTAGATGTTTTAGCACCCATTGATCTGGCCGCTTCAATGACTCCTTTATCAATTTCACGGAGTGCAATTTCAACCATTCGGGCATAAAACGGAGCAGCTCCGATGATTAATGCCGGCAGTGCCGCCTTTGCACCAAGGAACGTGTCAAGAATGGCCTTGGTAAAAGGAATCAGCAAAATGATCAGCAGGATAAACGGAATCGATCTAAAAATGTTTACAAATGCAGATATGATGACATTAACCGGCTTGTTTTCCCAAATACCGCCTCTGGATGTAAGGAAGAGCAGCAATCCGAGGATGATGCCCAGCACGAATGTCGCTGCCACGGAAAAGGCAGTCATGAACAAGGTTTCACTGGTTGCTTCCCAAACGTTTTCCCATCTCACGTTTTCAAACATTTGAAATCACCTCCGCCTCGACCTCTTGGCTGCGGATGTAGGCCATCGCTCTTTCAAGCTCAGCCTGTTCGCCGTCCATGTGGATAAACAGTGTACCGTAAGATCCGCTTTGAGTCTGCGAAATTTTCCCCTGAAGAATGTTCACCTGAATCGGATGGTTCCGGATCAGGTTCGTAATAAGGGGATTTTCAGTTGAGTCACCTACAAATGTCAGCTGAATAACCATGCCCTGCTTATATTTCTCAAGGATCAGCTCCATTGTTTCCTGCGTGTCGTCCGGCTCTGTAATTTGTTTCACAAAGCGCTTTGTGATGGCCTGCTGAGGCCTTCTGAATACGTCTAGCACTTCACCCTGCTCGACAATTTTTCCGCTTTCCATCACTGCCACACGGTGGCAGATTTTTCGGATAACATGCATTTCGTGGGTAATCAGAACAATCGTCAGTCCTAACCGTTCGTTAATGTCAACAAGCAGGTCAAGAATGGAATCGGTTGTCTGCGGGTCAAGTGCTGATGTTGCCTCGTCACATAGCAGGACTTTTGGATTGTTGGCAAGGGCTCTCGCAATTCCGACCCTCTGCTTTTGCCCTCCGCTCAGCTGGGAAGGATAGGAGTCTTCCCGGCCTTCGAGCCCGACAAGCTTGATCAGCTCTTCTACCCGTTTAGCCCGCTGCTCGCTTTTTATCCCGGCAATCTCAAGCGGAAACGCAATATTTTCACGGACAGTTCTTGACCAAAGCAAATTGAAATGCTGGAAAATCATGCTGATTTCCTGCCGCGCTTTTCTAAGATCGCTGCCGCTGATTTTATCGATGCCCTGGCCTGCCACCTGAATGGAGCCTTCCGTTGGTTTTTCAAGTCCGTTCAGCAGGCGGATAAGTGAACTTTTCCCGGCGCCGCTATAACCGATAATTCCGAAAATTTCACCTTTGTTTATGTCCAGATTGACGGAATCAACAGCCGTGACACGGCCATTCTTCGTCTGAAAGACTTTTCGCACGTCCTTTAGCGTAATCATGAATTCACCTTCTTCCAAAATTCCACTCACTAACATTTTGCTCTATATGGCATTGCTTCATGTTTTTTCTGAAAACAAAAATGCCTTTCTGCAGAAATGAGCAGAAAGGCATATGTGAAAAAACCTTTCTCTCATCTTTCAAAGCTGCAAGCTTTGAGTGAATTGGCACCTTTTCAACAATGTTGACGGTTGCCGGGCTTCATAGGGCACTTCCCTCCACCTCTCTGGATAAGAGACTAACATTTATTAAATTGACTGTATATTTAGTGAGTTTATAGTACGAGAGTGATTCTATCATGCAACAAAAGTACGTGTCAAGAACAAAAGCGCAAGCGCCTTGGTCAGATCCGATAGGCAGATAAGAATCCGGCGAAAAAGTCCGGGTTTGACTTTTTTGACGGATTTGTTCTGACAGAGGATTTAGGCGCTGGAGCTGGACGAGGATAACCTTGTCTTATCGTGCCGTCGATTCTGTCAGTGACCTTACGCCGACAGCCTTCTCAATTGCCTGCTCCAAGTCTTCGAGAAGGTCGTCTATATGTTCAATTCCAACAGAGAGCCTGATTAAATCCTCCGTTACGCCTGATTTTCTTAAGCCCTCAGCGTCAAGCTGCTGGTGTGTCGTGCTGGCAGGATGGATGATGAGGCTCTTTGCATCCCCTACATTCGCAACGTGTGACCACAGCTCTGCAGAGTTGATCACTTTAGCCCCTGCTTCGCGTCCGCCTTCAATGCCGAATACGACAACTGCGCCTGCTCCCTCAGGCAAGTATTTCTCAGCAAGAGCCTGGTCCGGATGCTTTGAATCTTCAGGATAAAGAACCCATTTCACTGCAGGATGTCCGTTCAGATAGTCTACAACCTTCCTCGTATTCGAGATATGCTCTTTCATTCTGACGTGCAGCGTTTCAAGACCGAGGTTAAATTGAAAAGCATTAAACGGGCTTAGAGCAGGCCCAAGATCCCTCAGCAGCTGCACCCTCGCTTTTACAATATAAGCTGCTTCCGGAAGGGCTTCCGCATAAACCAGGTTATGATAGCTTGGATCAGGTGTGGTGAAACCTGGGAATTTTCTGCTGTTCCAGTCGAATTTCCCTCCATCTACAATGATGCCGCCAAGCGTTGTGCCATTTCCAAGCAGCCACTTTGTCGCAGAATGAACAACGATATCAGCACCGTGTTCAAGGGGACGGCACAAATACGGCGTGGCGAATGTGTTATCTACAATCAGCGGAATGCCGGCCTCATGAGCAATTTTTGCAACAGCTTCGATATCAAGCACTTGAAGACTCGGGTTGCCGATTGTCTCGGCAAAAATGGCTTTCGTTTTTTCTGTGATCGCGCTTCTGAAATTTTCTGGGTTCTCCGGATTAACAAATGTGGTTTCAATGCCGTATTTTGGCAAAGTTGTCTGGAAAAGATTATAGGTCCCCCCGTAGAGACTGGACGCAGACACGATTTCATCGCCGGCACCGGCAATGTTCAGAATCGAAAGGGTGATGGCAGCCATACCGCTTGCTACTGCAAGACTTCCGACACCGCCTTCTAGTTCAGCAATGCGCTCCTCAAGGACGGAGGAAGTCGGATTATGTATACGAGTGTAAATGTACCCCTGTTCTTTTAATGCAAATAAGTTTGAAGCGTGCTCAGTGTCATTGAAAACGTATGCATTAGACTGGTAAATCGGAACAGATCTGGCACCTGTTCCAGGATCAGGCTTAAGCCCTCCATGAATGTTGACGGTCTCCAAACGGTACTTTTTTTGAGTCATGATCCATTTCTCCTCCCAAGTTTCAAAAAATAAAAAGCCCCTTCAAAGAAGAGGCGCGCATCCCGGTCTTCTTATCTTTCAGAGCATATGCACTCTGCTGGAATTGGCACCGTGATTCACTCTCTATAACCGGTTGCCGGGCTTCACAGGGCCAGGCCCCTCCACCGCTCTTGATAAGATATCTTATTATTTCTGTTGGAATTGTATCATTTTAGTTTGTCTCAAGTCAATTATTTGTTTGAATTTTTAGAATATTATTTGCAGAGTTGAATGAGTGACTCTATCCGAAGTATATTTCTGAATGATCCTTTTGCCTCCATAGCACCAAGTTTTACAAGCTGCAAAAGCCTGATCGGCGAATGAAAGCAATCTTGAAAATGCTTTTCTTCCCCTATAATCTGCACATGAAAGAATTCATCAACACTGGTTATATGGCAGTTGCCTTTTTGCAAAACCAGGGTTGATTTTTTGTTGATATTTTTAACAAAAAACTCAATTCTCAAGTTTTCATTTGGAAGCAGCGGCTGAATAAAGTGGGCGTTATTCATTTTTTCGGCAAAAAAGTCCAGATCCATCGTTTCTCCCCATTTCCGTGCAAGTGGTTAAGGGAGAAATTCTAGTTTTCCGTACTTTTCCCTTTAAGAAAGCTTCGACATATTCCTTCCCGCAGATAGACAAGATTCTATTTCCCAAGAAATATGTCAAATGCCGCCCTCATCAGGCGGCATGTTTTTTTAATATGTGATAGAGATGTTCGACAGAATGAAAGGCATACGTTTTGCTGATTACTCTTCCATTTTCAAAAATAAGCAGGCAAGGGACACTTTCAATTTCCCAGACTGACGCCTGTTTCGGAAGATAATTCAGGTTGGCCATATTTATTTCAAGGGCAGGCAGCATCGCCTCAACGACTGTCATCATTTTTTTAGCAAGCTGACATGTGCCGCAAAAAGGTGTATAGAGATAAAGAATGGCTTTTTCCTTGTCTGCGAGTCTGCTTACCTGCTCTTCATTGCATTCGATCATCGGCTTTTCAGCAGCTCCCTTTATAAAAATTTAGCATGTACATCAATGTTTGCACTCAGCAGCACAGCTGCGACGTGCTGATCCGGCGCGGTGGCAACTTCCCTGTACATTTTGTCGATAAACAAATGCGCAGCCTCGGGAAATTCGCGTTTAAACTGTTTTCTCAGGCGATCCCCGGAATCGTCAGAATCCACAAGCACATATACATCGCGGCTGAACAGTTCATCCACCATTTCATCAAGCCGTGTCAGACTGATCGTGCCGTTTGTACAAATGATTTCTACCGGTTCATTGACAACATTCAATACTTTACGCTTATCAGATGTTCCTTCAACTATTATGACTTTTTCAACCTCAATTGCAGACATCGCCATCACCTATTCAGTTAGAGTATATGTTATCTATAACCTATTCGAAATGCATGAGGTTGTTTCCTTCTGACCTTTAAAACAGGCCGTCACAACAGGAAAAGGCAGTGGAACATTCCACTGCCAAGTCATCAGCACCAGCCGTTTTCTTCGTCACAATCGACATACTTCTCATCTTGTTTAGATAGAACGTCTGCATACTGAAAAAAGGAATGATTTTCTTCTTCATATCCATTTTTCAACGACACCCGG
Organism: Metabacillus sp. cB07; assembly: GCF_016839225.1. Taxonomy (NCBI): domain Bacteria; kingdom Bacillati; phylum Bacillota; class Bacilli; order Caryophanales; family Bacillaceae; genus Metabacillus; species Metabacillus sp. cB07. Next base: position 3,508,842 of record NZ_CP069296.1, read on the forward strand.
CCGTCCGGTCCAAGTGACATCGAACCGATTTGCTCTTTTTCAAAAAACAGATTCATCTGTCCGCCTTCAAACCTGCCGGTAACGCGATCCGTAATATCCAGCCGCTTCTTTTCAAATGACATGCTGAAACACCCTCCTTTTTACTGTTTAGGGTGTCCAGAAGGCAGATTGATTATCAGTCTTCGTTTGTCATTTCTTCGTATTGCTCAGCAGTCATCAGGCTGTCAACATCACCTGCATTGCTTGGCTCGATGACAATCATCCAGGCTTTTTCATATGGAGACTCGTTGACAAATTCAGGGCTGTCATCAAGGTCTTCATTAATTTCAACAACCGTACCACTGATTGGAGCATACAGCTCAGATACTGTTTTTACAGACTCAACGCTGCCGAATGGCTCGTCTGCTTTAATTTCGTCGCCTACTTCAGGAAGTTCAACAAACACAATATCTCCAAGCTCTGATTGTGCAAAGTCCGTAATCCCGATGCGTACTTTATCGCCTTCAACTTTTACCCACTCGTGTTCTTCAGAGTAGCGAAGTTCTTTTGGTGTGTTCATGTTTTCTACCTCCAACTGATTATCGTGTTTTATTTGTAAAAAGACTAAAAGTGTAAGTCTTCTACTTCCCTAGCCAGGTTTCTTTAAATTGATCTTCTTTAAATCCGGCAGTTGTCTTGTTTCCGTCTGTTGTCAGCGGACGTTTAATAAGCATGCCGTCTGATGCCAAAAGCGTAAGAAGCTCATCTTCTGACATGGAGGATATTTTATCCTTCAGGCCAAGTTCACGGTATTTTTGACCGCTTGTGTTAAAGAATTTTTTGATTTCCAGACCGCTTGAATCAAGCATGGTTTTCAGCTCTTCTTTTGACGGCGAATTTTCGACAATATGTATTTCTTCTGCCTGCAAATGGTGATCTTCTAACCACTTTTTTGCTTTCCGGCATGTCCCGCATTTCGGATACCAGTAAAATTTAAGCGCCACTCTTTTCACCACCTGCAACCGTAATTGAACATCATTATTTTACCACATTCTTTTTGACAAGCATAATGACAAGCATCGTCATTCTGCCATCTATTATCTTAGCCTTTTTTCAGCAAAAAACATCAAAAAGGCCTTTTCTTTTGAAAAAGGCCTTTTTGAAAGGTGTTTATTACGCGCGGTATCCGTTCTCTTCGATCAGTGCAGCTGCGATTTCACGCTTTTTGGCAATCACATTGATTGGCGTGTGGCGAGTGAATTTTCTTAATGCAGAGATCATCATGCGGAGAGTGTCTCCCTGTTCAATCGCAACAAGAGATTCCTTTGCATGTGCTTCAATTTCGTTGAATGCTTCCTGGCAATACACTTGTGTGTAAAGAAGTTTTTGAGCACTCTTAGCTTCACCATACTTGTTAATTGCCTTTTCCGTGCGGAGGATGGCAGATTCCATAGCGTATACATTGCTCACGATATCAGCAATGTTCACTAAAACTTCCTGTTCCTTCTGCAGGGACTTGCCGTATTTCTGAGCAGCAAGTCCGGCAATCATTAGACCGATTTTCTTTGCATTTTTCAAAAGGTGCTTTTCCTGCTCAAGAACGCCGTCTCCCGGTTCTTCAGGCATAAGCATCATTAGCTCTTCCTGAAGAGCCTGTGCTTTTTGAAGTAGCGGCAGTTCACCCTTCATTGCTTTTCTTAAAAATGTGCCAGGAACGAGAAGACGGTTGATTTCATTCGTTCCTTCAAAAATACGGTTAATACGTGAGTCGCGGTATGCTCTTTCTACTTCGTACTCAGCCATGAAGCCGTATCCGCCGTGAATCTGAACGCCTTCATCAACGACATAGTCAAGTGTTTCAGAACCGAGGACTTTGTTCAGTGAACACTCGATTGCGTATTCTGCAATAGATGCCGCAACTTCTTTTCCGTCCTTGACTTCTTCAGGAGTCAGGCGGCTCATGCGGTCTTCAAATAATCCAACTGTACGGTAAACTGAGCTTTCCATTGCATATGTTTTTGAAGCCATGTTTGCCAGTTTTTCCTGGATGAGCGAGAAGCTGCTGATTGGCGTTTTGAACTGCTGGCGCTGATTGGCATATTCAACAGATACGTCGATAATGCGTTTTGATCCGCCGATCGTTCCGACAGCAAGCTTATAGCGTCCGATATTTAGAATGTTAAAGGCAATAACGTGGCCTTTTCCAAGATCTCCAAGAAGATTTTCTTTAGGAACAAGCGCATCTTCTAAAATAAGTGTTCTTGTAGATGAACCTTTGATTCCCATTTTCTTTTCTTCCGGACCGGTTGAAACCCCAGGATATTCTTTTTCTACGATAAACGCTGAGAAATGCTCTCCGTCAACCTTTGCATAGACAACGAACACGTCTGCAAAGCCGGAGTTTGTGATCCACTGTTTTTCGCCGTTCAATACATAATGCGTGCCTTCTGCATTAAGCTTTGCCGTCGTTCTGGCACCAAGGGCATCTGAGCCTGATCCTGGTTCAGTCAGTGCATAGGCTGCAATGCGCTGTCCTGATGCAAGGTCTGGAAGGTACTGCTGCTTTTGCTCTTCGCTTCCGAAAAGAACGATTGGCAGAGACCCGATACCGACATGCGCACCGTATGAAAGAGAGAAGCTTCCTGCACGGGCAAATTTTTCAGTAATCAGCGCAGAGCTGATTTTATCAAGGCCAAGGCCGCCGTATTCTTCAGGTACGTCAGCACCGAGAAGGCCAAGGTCGCCTGCCTGCTTCAATAGTTTGACAGACTTGTCAAACTGGTGATTTTCAATATCTTCAAGCTGAGGAAGTACATCATTTACGACGAAATCCTCTGTCGTTTTGGCAATCATTTTATGCTCATCTGTGAAATCCTCTGGCGTAAAAACACTTTCAAATGTTACATCATCAAGTAAAAAGCTTCCGCCCTTGATTAGATTTTCAGTTGTTTTTGACATTGCTTGTTCCCCCATTTTCCTGATTTTTTAAGCCTTACACTAATTCAAATACTCCCGCTGCACCCATTCCGCCGCCGATGCACATTGTGACAACTCCGAATTGCTCGCCGCGGCGCTTCATTTCGTGAATAAGGGAAAGGGTTAATTTTGCTCCTGTACAGCCAAGCGGATGACCGAGCGCAATTGCTCCTCCATTGACATTCACTTTCTCTTCATCGATTCCAAGAGCTCTCATGACTTGTATAGACTGTGAAGCAAATGCTTCATTCAGTTCAAAGAGTCCAATATCAGACAGGCTTAAACCTGCAGCTTTCAGTGCACGCGGAATCGCTTCGATCGGGCCGATTCCCATTACTTCAGGAGGTACTCCTCCTACTGCGAAGGATCTGAATTTCACGAGTGACTCCAGTCCAAGCGCATCCGCTTTTTCGCGGTCCATGACCATTACGGCAGCAGCACCGTCGCTCGTCTGCGAGGAATTTCCTGCTGTAACTGATCCTTTCACGTTGAATGCAGGTCTTAATGTTGATAGAATCTGCATAGTCGTTCCAGGACGGACACCCTCGTCTTTTGAGAACTGGAACGTTTTTTCGCGGAGCTTATGATCTGCTCCAACACTTCTATGTGTAACCTCTACAGGCACGATTTCATCGTCAAACTTGCCCTCTGCAATGGCTCTTGCCGCTTTTTCATGGCTTCTTACTGCAAAGGCATCCTGCTCCTCGCGGCTGACTCCGTATTTGACAGCTACCTGCTCTGCCGTGTGGCCCATTCCCATGTAATATTCAGGCGCACTTTCAGCAAGCAATGCATTCGGACGGACAACATGGCCCATCATCGGCACCATGCTCATTGATTCGGCTCCGCCTGCAATGGCTGTATCCGAGTGGCCAAGCATAATCTTCTCCGCTGCGTAAGCAATACTTTGAAGACCTGATGAACAATAGCGGTTGACAGTGATCGCCGGTACTGTATACGGCAAACCGGCAAGCGCGCCGATGTTACGTGCAAGGTTCAGCCCCTGCTCTGCTTCAGGCATCGCACATCCAATGATCAGATCATCAATATTTCCTTCATATCCGCCAGCACGCTTAAGTGTCTCTTTTACGACAAGCGCTCCAAGATCATCTGGTCTAACGGCTGCTAGTGACCCTTTTTTTGCTCTTCCGACAGGTGTTCTGGCACCTGCTACAATGACCGCTTCTCTCATGACAGTGAACCCTCCTAGTTACGTAATGGTTTTCCTTTTACAAGCATGTGCTGCATTCTTTGCTGAGATTTGCCTTCCTTCACGAGACTCAGGAACGCCTCTCTTTCAAGGTCAAGTAAGTACTGTTCATCTACTTCCGTGCCAAACGGCACTTTGCCTCCTGCAATGACATATGCGAGCTTTTGGGCAATTTTCAGATCATGCTCTGAAATATATCCTGACTGAAGCATGGATTGTGCTCCAAGAAGAAGGGCAGCATATCCCGTCTCGCCTACGACCGGTACCTTTTTGCGCACAGGTGCCTTATAGCCGTTATCAGACAGCTGAAGAACTTTCTGCTTTGCATCATAAATGAGGTGATCCCCATTGAAGCTTACAGAATCTTTTTCATTCATAAAGAAATTTTCTTTTGCTTCAGCAGCAGAAGAAGAAACCTTAGCTGTTGCAATCGTTTCAAATACTTTATTGGCTACGTTCTGCAGATCGAAATCGACGCCTTTTGGAACGCTGTTAAGAAGTTTAATGTAAAGCTCTTTATTGCCTCCGCCGCCCGGAATCAGGCCTACACCGGCTTCAACAAGTCCCATGTACGTTTCGCTTGAGGCCTGAATGCTTGCAGACGGCAGACAGATTTCTGCTCCTCCGCCAAGTGACATGCCAAATGGAGCAGCAACGACCGGCTTTGGACTGTATTTGATTTTCATCATGGCCTGCTGGAAGTGGCGGACAACCATGTCAACTTCAAAATAGTTGTCATCCTGAGCTTCCATCAGGATCATGGCAAGGTTCGCACCGACACAGAAGTTTTTGCCCTGATTGCCGATGACAAGTCCTTTAAAGTTCTTTTCGACTTCATCCACTGCAAAATTGATCATCTGGATAATATCAAGCCCGATCGCGTTATTCGGTGAATGGAACTCAAGTAGCGCTACTCCGTCCCCAAGATCCACTAAACTTGCTCCGCTGTTTTTCTTGATGACGCCTTTTTTCTCTTTTAAGTCTTTAAGATTGATGACTTTTTCGTTCGTCTCAATGCGTCTGTAATCCCCGTCATGGTAATAGTAAGAAACGCCGTCTTCTTTTTTATAGAAGGAAGTGAAGCCTCTCTCAAGCATGTCTTTGATCCAGGCTGGAACTGTTTTTCCTTCTGCCTCCATCTTTTCGACGGATTTTGAAAGGCCGATGCTGTCCCATGTTTCAAATGGGCCATACTGCCATCCGAATCCCCATTTCATTGCTTCATCTATTGCAAGGATGTCATCTGCTATATCGCCGAGAAGTTCAGCAGAATAGAGAAGAGTAGGGCTTGTAATATTCCAAAGAAGCGTTCCTGCTCTGTCGCCTGAATAGATAAGCGCTTTCATTTTTGCTGCTGAACCCTTGATCTGTTTTGCAGCCTCGATGCTCTGAGCTTTCAGCTTCTTCCGTTCTTGATACTCCAGGGTCTCTGGATTCAGCTCGAGAATCTCTTTTCCTTCTTTTTTGAAGAATCCCTGGCCAGATTTGCTTCCGAGCCAGCCGTTCTCAAGCATCTTTTTCATAAATTCAGGAATGTCGAATACATCTTTCTCTTCGCCTTCCACCTGGTCATAAACGTTCTTTGCAACATGTGCAAAAGTATCAAGTCCTACAACATCAAGCGTTCTGAAAGTTGCGCTTTTTGGACGGCCGATAAGAGGACCTGTCACAGAATCCACTTCACCTACACTGTATCCGCCCTTTTGCAGTTCCTTAACCGTAACAAGGAGGCCGTAGGTTCCAATTCTGTTGGCAATGAAATTTGGAGTGTCCTTTGCTTCGACTACTCCTTTTCCAAGAACATCTTCCCCGAATGTTTTCATGAACGAGAGAATCTCCGGCGATGTTGCTTTTGTCGGGATGATTTCGAGCAATTTCAGATAGCGCGGCGGGTTGAAAAAGTGAGTTCCGAGGAAATGCTTACGGAAGTCATCAGAACGCCCCTCTGACATCGCTTCAACTGATATGCCTGATGTATTTGAGCTGACAATGCTGCCTTGTTTTCTATATTGATCTACTTGAGTAAAGACTTTTTGCTTCACTTCAAGATTTTCAACGACTACTTCAATAATCCAATCCGCTTCAGCGAGTCTGTGCATGTCATCTTCGAAGTTACCCGCTTCGATTAAAGCCAGATTTCCTTTTGCAGTAAGCGGTGCCGGCTTTTGCTTAAGAAGCTTTTGCACAGCTCCGGATGAGATGCGGTTTCTCACAGCTGCATCCTGCAGAGTCAGTCCCTTTTTCTCTTCGCCGTCTGTCAGCGTGCGCGGTACGATATCAAGCAATAGAACAGGGATTCCGATATTTGCCAAGTGTGCAGCAATGCCTGAACCCATGACTCCGGATCCGAGAACTGCGGCTTTTCTAATACGCTGGTTCATGAATGCTCCCCCTTTAGTCGCTTTGAATGAATGCTCATTCATTTTTTGGTGAAAAAAAATCCGGGAAATCTTCCCTCTATCTATTAATATAAAAGATTTAGAAAATTTGTTCAACACATTTACGAAAAATTCACATATTAATTTTTAAAAAGAACCATTTGTCCAACTCATTTGCCAAAAATACGGGCAGCTCCGATTACATGAAAAATGAACCCCCGGGAAAAATAAAACCGGGGAGGTGATCACTCATGGCAAGACTGAAGAAAGATCCATCCAATGCAGGGATTAGCGCTGCAAGTGTAAAGGGAAGCTCCGGGCCGACAAACGAAATGGCCGGCGGAGGGAAACGCTCAAGCACAAACCAGCAATATAAGAAAAAGAATATGGGACAGGAATAGGTGCTGGGGTCAGTCACGCCGTGCTTTAAAGCACAGCGGGACTGACCCCTATTTTTTAAACAGGCTTTTCAGGATAAACGCAGCGTTTGCAGGCCTTTCTGCCAGCCTCCTCATGAAATAACCGTACCAGTCTTTGCCGTACGGGACATAGATCCTCATTTTGTAGCCCTCTTCTGCGAGTTCAGCCTGGCGCTCGGGGCGGATCCCGTACAGCATCTGAAACTCAAATCGGTCACTCGGAATGCTGTTTTCTTTTACAAATTGCTTTGTGAATTCAATGATGGCGTCATCATGGGTGGCAACAGCCGTATAATGGCCGTTTTGCATATGCATTTTTATAAGCTTTTTAAAGTTTTCATCTGTGTCTTTCTTGTTTGGAAAAGCGACATGCGGAGATTCCCTGTACGCTCCTTTTACTAATCGCAGGTTCGGATGATAAGCGCTCAGATCCTCCAGGTCTTTGGATGATCTGTATAAATAAGCCTGAATCACGGTGCCCAGATCATATTCCTTCTTGAGCTCTTTGAATAATTGGAGTGTCTTCCCGCACCTTGCATAGTCTTCCATATCGATTGTGACAAAGACTCCATGCTGTTTGGCGGCTTCCATAATCTTTTTCATGTTGGTGCAGACAATCTCATCAGAAAGATCAAGTCCCATTGACGTTAACTTCAGTGACAGTTGGGACTGAAGCTGTTCCCCCGCGATTGTTTCAATAGCCTTTATAGACTGCTCAGCCATTTCATTTGCCTCAATTTCGTTATCAACAAACTCCCCGAGATAATCAATTGTCACATCCAGATTTTTTTGATTGAGCTCTTTTATGACCTGTGCAGCCTGCCCAATCGTTTCTCCTGCCACAAAACGCGATGCGCCGAATCTCAGGCCGTAGCGCTTTGCGGCATTCGTCAGCCATTTGTTTTTTGATAAAAACAGGAAAAAATGACGGAATAAAAACTCCAACCGGCATACCCCTTCCGATATAAAATCTTACATAGGTGAACCTGTATAAAATCAGCAGCCTGAGGAACGATAAGGAAGAAAATGTCCAAGGAGGTTTTTCCATGCAACAACAGCAGAACACAGGCCAACAGCAAGGTATGATGCAGCAGCCGCCTGCCATGATCACAACAAAGGATCACCTTTACTTAACCGATATGCTTTCATGGAATTTGCTCGCCATGAAAAAAGCTCATTTTTTCGCTTCTCACTGCAGCGATCAGCAAATTAAAGCAGAGCTTGAAAAGACCGGAAAAATGCATGAAAAGCACTATACGGCCATTCTTAATCACTTAAATCCAAATCAGGAAGCAAGCTCAACACAGCTTCAATAGGAGGGGTGCAGCATGAACAACAGTCAAAATCAGAATAAGATCGGAAATCCTGAAACACAAGTTCCCAAAACCCCGCAGATGAACGACAGGGACTTCATTAACGAACTGCTTGCAACTGAAAAGTACATGACGGATTCCTACTCCACTGCGCTGAATGAAATGAGCAACGATGCTCTCTATCAGGATATTCAGGGGATCTTTAATGAAACACAAAATTGTCAGCGCGAGCTTTACAACATGATGTATAAGTACGGATGGTACAAACTCGAAGCTGCCGACACAACTAAAATTCAGCAGTCTCATCAGCAGTTTGCCGGCTATTTGCAGCAGCAGTCTCCTTATATTCAGTAAAAAAAGCAGCTGCCGGCTGCTTTTTCTTTTACTGATATGGCAAAACCTGAACTTAAACCTGTCTTTTTCCAGAAAGAGCTTCCCATTCTTCTCTTAAAATGCCAACTCTTACTGAATCGTAGTGTTTACCGTCCACTACCCTGCATTTTCTCATCCTTCCCTCAACGGTCATTCCGAGCTTTTCTCCAACCTTCATCATTCTGGCATTGCCTGACCAGGTTGTATATCCCGCTCTGACAATCGGCAGGGATTCAAACAGATGATCAATCCACATTCGAAAAGCTTCCGTACCGTAACCTCCGTTCCAATAAGCGGGGTCGTAGATGCCGATGCCCATTTCAAGCCACATGGACGGCTCATGTTCCCAGTAATAGCTGACGGTTCCAATTACCTTTTCATCTACGGTAATAGCCCAGTAGTCATCCAGTCCGACAATGCTTTCTTTCTGAGAGAGAAAATCAGCCAGAGTCAAGCTTTTATGTTCAAAATAAGGGGCGTCCCATTTTTTCCATTCAGGGTGTTCGTCACTGTATTTTATTTCCCAAAGGTGAATAAGATCTCTGCTTTCAATAGGGCGAATAATGGTTTTTTGCTGCTTCATTTCGTTTATCCTCCGTTTTGGGATGTGATTTCCATAAAATTCTTTTACTCTTTTAAACTATATCTTATAATGACAGAAACAGGGAAAATATGGAGGTTGTTAGGTTGATGAGAAGTATTCCTTCCGCTTTAATCATCTATTTTTCTTTAGTCGGCATTCTGTATGCATGCGGCTATGTATTCGACATTACCTGGCTTCAGTGGCAAAAAACGGTGTACGATCAGGCAGGAGGAGTGAAAACGGTTACAGGTTCAGTCATTCCTTTTTTTCTTTGTGTACCAGTTCTATATGTCTTTTCAAAAAAAGAATCGGGACAGCCTTAAAAATAAAAAATCCCAGAGTTCCTGGAGTATCTCTGAGATTACGTGCGTTTTTTATTCGTCTGGGACATGCGGTGCTGTTCATTCAGCTGTTTAATTTCAGAAATCAGTTCTTTCACCATTTCCTTCTCTTCCGGATATGTTTCGTTCCAATGCTTGACCAGCGGCGGCATTGATTTTGCAATGTGTGAATAGAGCACCCACATTTTCACTTTTTCCTTCAGCTCAGGAGTTGCTTCACCAAGGAGCAGCTCTGTATACTTTTCAAGTAATCCGTCAAGCGGAGCATTCAACTCGTTCTGCACAAAAAATCCCTCCATTATGTAAGGCAATGTTTCGGGCATGTGCTGCACCGGTCTCTCTTTTCAGATGTTAAATAATACAGGCAGCAGGTCTGTCTGATTCTCGCTCCATCTGAATGCTGTTCTCTAAATAACGATTGAAATGGATTTTTCAATCCTTCGCCGAACAGAGAGCCACCCGCCTTCCTTACCACATACTCATAATCTTCCTGTATTTGTTCTATCGTAACACACTCAGTCTTGTTTGCAAGGAGGGTTTCATACATCCAGACAATATAAAGGCCGACGTTTTCCCACAGAATCATTTTAGAGATTCTTGCTTCTTTAGAAACCGTCAGGACAAGCCTGCTCAAATGGTTTTTGAAAAGGCTGAGGAGAACCTCGTCCCTCCACTCATCCCTATTCTCTCCCGGCACAGAGCACTCAAGCTTCCGGAAATAAAAAGACGGCAGCCATAGCGGGTCTTCATCATCCGATTCCAGGCTCATATTTTCGGGATCTGTATTCAGACCTTTCTCAAAGACGGTCATTGAGTAAAGCGTAAGTGCTGCAAGAAAGGCATATCTTTTCACAAACAGGGACCCTGTCACATTTAATCTGTCAGAATGGATTTTATGCTTAACTGCATCTAAATAAGCAAGGAGAGCTGCAGGTTCAAATAAACCGGCTGATTCAACAGACAGATCCGATCCGCTTCTATCTGACCCGAGCCGAAACCTGGACAGGTCCTGAAGCTCCTCTTCACTCAGATAAACGGTCATGAAATGGCAGCCTCTTTTATGATGCATCGTCCTCTACCGTGTGGAATGCACAGCGGTGTGCCAAAAAGCGGATCCATTGTTACTTCGCAGTTCATCTGGAAAACATCCTTTACAAGATTGCAGTTAATCACATGCTCCGGACGGCCTTCTGCATAGATTTTCTTATCTTTGATCGCCACGATATGATGGGCGTAGCGGCAGGCAAGGTTGAGATCATGAAGCACCATGACAATCGTTCTTTTTTCTTTTTCATTCAGCTCAAACAGCAGATCAAGGATCTCAATCTGATGGGTCATATCAAGATAGGTCGTTGGCTCATCGAGCAGAATAATGTCTGTGTCCTGAGCAAGCGTCATCGCAATCCAGGCGCGCTGACGCTGGCCGCCTGAAAGAGAATCAACCGGACGTTCGGCAAATTCCAGCATTCCCGTAGATGCAAGTGCATCCATCACGGCTTTCTCATCCTTCTCTGTCCACTGTTTCAGCCAGTTCTGATAAGGATAGCGTCCCTGCTTCACAAGCTGAAGAACCGTCAGACCTTCAGGAGCAGCCGGACCCTGAGGCAAAATGGCAAGCTTTTTGGCCACTTCTTTTGTAGGAAGCTTTGCAATCGCCTCTCCCTCAAGAAGAACAGCCCCTTTTTCAGGTTTGAGCAGTCTCGCAATGGAACGGAGAAGAGTCGATTTTCCGCAGCCATTGCTGCCGATAAAGACGGAGATTTCTCCTTTTGGAATCGTGAGGTCAAGTTCATTGATGATCGTTGTATCCCCGTATGATAATGTGAGCGACTTCGTTTGAATAGCTGTCATAGTAGCCTCAGCTCCCTTTCGCATAAGAATGGGTTTAATTGTTTCTGCTTCTGTAAAGCAGATAAATAAAGTACGGAGCCCCGATTGCTGCGGTAAAAACGCCTGCAGGAATTTCAAGAGGGGCGAACAGTGTTCTTCCGATGAGATCTGCTGCCATTACAAGAACAGCACCTATCAGAGCTGATACAGGAAGGAGTGCTCCAAAGGAAGATCCGACAAGCCTTCTTGCAATATGCGGCGCGATCAGCCCCACAAAACCAATGCCTCCGGCAAATGCCACTGCGCTTCCTGTAAGTGCTGTTGCAATCAGCAGAAGAATGAACCGGTTTTTCTGCACTGAGCTGCCGACACCGGCTGCAAGCTCATCCCCAAGCTCCTGAATGTTGACGTTCCGGACAAAAATAAAGCTGATGATCACAAGCACTATGGTAACAGGCACCATCACTTTCACCTGTTCCCATGTTGCAGAGTACACCGTCCCGGTAATCCATATATTAGCCTGCGCTGCCCTGTATATCGGACCTTTGATCAGCAGCAGGGTTGTAAGTGACTGAGCAAGCATTGAAAGGCCAATTCCGACCAGAACCAGTCTAATCGAGGATGAACCGCCTCTCCAGGATAAAAGATAAACAAGCAAAGCAATAACGGTTGCCCCGATAAAAGCAGCGACAGGCATCCACTGAATTGGAACTGTCAGTGAATTGTTTTTATCACTGAAAAGCACCAGGAAAAGGACTATCGCGACAGATGCTCCGCCTGTAATCCCGATAATATCAGGGGATGCGAGCGGATTGCGGATAATGCCCTGCAGAATTCCCCCTGCTATGGCGAGAGATATGCCGACCATCAGCGCAATTAGAATCCGCGGCAGCCTGAACGAGTTTATGATGAGCTCATCCATTTCCGTGCCGTAGCCCGCTAGCGTCTTCAGCACCTGCAGCGGTCCAATCCGCATATCCCCCATACCCGTACTGAACAAAAACGTAAAAGACGTAACGGCAAGAAGGATTAAAAAAACAGCTAGTGCCTTCTTATCAATAAGAAACGAGATAAATCCTTTGCCGATTCTGAAAGATTGGTAGCTTTTCATTTTTGGAACCCCCTGCGTGCGATGTAGATGAAAAACGGCGTTCCGACAAGAGCCGTCATCACTCCAACCGGAACCTCTTCAGGCATCGCTGCAAATCTGGCTCCTATATCCGCTATCAGCAGCAGGACTGCACCAAGTACAGCGCAATACGGCAAGATCCAGCGGTGATCATTTCCAACCAAATAACGCGCTATATGAGGGATAACGATTCCGACAAATCCGACAGGTCCTGCAATGGCCACTGCACCACCTGCAAGCAGTATAATAACGGCAGCTGTGACCAGTTTAACCGTCCCTGTCTTCTGTCCGAGACCTTTCGCCACATCTTCCCCCATCATGAGAAGGTTGATTTTAGACGCAAGAAAAACACAGATGAAAAAAGCGGCGGCTGTATAAGGCAGCACACTGTAGAGCAGCTCGAGCTTCCTTCCCTGAACAGAACCCGCAAGCCAGAACAGCACCTGATCAAGGGCAGCCTCATTGCTGACAAGAAATCCTTGAGTTAAAGAAGAAAACAAGGCGGCCATTGCAGCACCCGCAAGTGTGAGCTTCATCGGAGTAAGACCTTCACGCCCGAAGGAGCCTGCAAAGTAGACTGTAAACGCTGCAGCTGCAGCTCCGGCAAACGAAATCCATGTGAATGCCTGGAGAGACGTCACGCCGAATACTGACACGGCAATGACTACAAAAAAGCCGGCTCCTGCATTGATCCCGAAAACGCCTGGAGATGCGAGCGGATTTTTTGTAAGGGCCTGCATAAGTGCCCCTGCAACAGCAAGACTTGCTCCAACAACCGCAGCAACCAAGGCTCTCGGAAGGCGCACATTCTGAATAATAATATGTTCATTTGATCCATCAAAGCCTGTAAAAGCAGCAATCGCGGTCTGCCAGGAAGTTTGTGTATAACCGAGCACAACACTGGCACATGCACTTGCAATAAGAAGGATGACTCCAAGAACAAGTCCTCCCGATTTCATTAAATTAGATTGTAATAACATATTTATACCTCTTGATGTTAAACCATCCCAGGATTATTTTTTTCTACCGTTATTGTAACAAAATCAAATGATTTTGAAAATCATTTTCAATTAAATGTTGACAACGGAAATCAGAAAAATTAATATTTAACTTGTAAATGAAAATCATTATCAAATACAATACGGGGGTACGAAACATATGCAAGCTACATATCAAAAAGCATGGCTGGCACTGATTGCAATCGTTTTATCTGCAGTAATGCTTACAGCATGCGGCAATGGCGAAAAAGAAGAGGCAGCCGATACCGGCAGCAAAGATAAAGAAGGCGAATCTTATACAGTTGAACACGCAATGGGCACGACAGAAGTAAAGGGCAAGCCTGAAAAAGTGGTCATCCTTACAAATGAAGGAACTGAAGCATTGCTTGCACTTGGAGTAACTCCAGTGGGAGCCGTTAAATCATGGATTGGCGACCCTTGGTACGATCATATTGCCGGTGACATGAAAGACGTTGAAGTAGTAGGAGACGAAAGTGCTCTTAATGTAGAAGCAATCGCAGCGCTTAAGCCTGATTTAATTATCGGAAACAAGCTGCGCCAGGAAGATCAGTATGAAAAACTAAGCAAAATCGCACCGACTGTTTTTTCAGAAACGCTGAAAGGACAATGGCAGGAAAACTTCAAATTCTACGCAAAAGCTCTTGACCGCGAGGAAGAAGGCAAAAAAGTTCTTGCCGACTACGATGCACGCATTGCTGAACTGAAAGAAAAAGGCGGAGAAAAGCTGAATCAGGACGTATCTGTCGTCCGTTTCATGGCTGGCGCTACCCGCATTTACAATAAAGACTCATTCTCAGGTGTCATTCTTGAGCAGCTTGGATTCACTAAGCCTGCGAACCTGGAAAAAGTATTCTCTGATAACCCTGAGGACCTGTTCGCACGTGAGGTAACAAAAGAATTAATTCCAGAAATGGACGGAGATCTACTCTTCTACTTCACTTATGACCCGGCTGAATCAAAAGCTGATGCAGATAAACAAGTAGAAGAATGGACAAATGACCCGCTTTGGAAAAACCTGAATGCTGTTAAGGAAGGAAAAGCTTACCAGGTGAGCGATGCAATCTGGAATACATCAGGCGGAGTAAAATCAGCGAATCTTGTTCTTGATGATATTGAAAAGCTGGTTCTTGAAAACTAATCATTGTCTCCCACTTATCTTTAAATAGACCCTTTTAAACGAAAAAACGTCCTCCCATTCGGTGGACGTTTTTTCGTTTCTTCTATTGAATGACAGATTCTCTCGTTTCAGTAATCAACTCATAATATTTCAGTGCAAGCATCTTTTCATCTTTAACTGAGCGGTTCCAGCAAAGGTCATTCCAGATTTCTGCAACAGCACTTTTCCTCGCGTCTCCGGACTCTGCATCCTTCTTGGCAATGACCGTAAGCAAAAGATCACACATGAGTGAGGACAGTTTTTTTGCATGCAGCTGCCAGGCGTCATCATCCTGATTTTTCAAATAAGAAAGGAGCTCCCCGAGTTCCTTCACTCCCTTCATGACTTCAGGACTGTTTGCAGAATGGGAAAGAATCCATCCGGTAAACGATTCATGAACGGAAAACTTTCTGATCAGCCGAAGAACCTCAAGCCCCAATATATTGGCTGTCCCCTCCCATACCGTCAGCACCTGCGAATCTCTCAGCAGCCTTGGTGTGACAAAATCCTCTATATACCCGTTTCCGCCGTGCATTTCTATGGCTTCATGCGAAAAGTGAATCGCTTCTTCAGCCGTTCTTGCCTTTAACAAGGCGATAAACAGCCTTGTCAGGGCTTTCTCCTCTTCTGTTGCAGTTTTTTCTCTTGCCGATTTTTCAAACAGCTCGATCATTTCAAAGCAGGCACTTGTCTGAACCTCCTGCTTGACGGCCATTTTGACAAGTGTTTCTTTAATCATCGGGGACTCTGTTAGCTTCTTGCCGAATGCTTCACGTTTATCGGCGTAGGACTTTGCTTCTACATAAGCTCTTCTCATAATGCCTGCGGATGCAATCGCGTTGCAGATTCTCGATAAATTAAGCGCTTCCATCATATAGTAAAACCCTTTAGAAGGATCTCCAATCAAGTAAGCTTGTGCGCCCGTCAGTTCAACTTCAGCAGAAGGGACAGCACGGACACCGAGCTTGTCCTTTAAACGCCTGACTGACAGGTGATTCAGCGTTCCGTCGTCTGTTCTCCAAGGTACAAGAAAGAGAGACAGCCCTTTCGTTCCCTGAGGGGCACCCTCCATTCTTGCCAATACAGCGGCAGCCCCGCAGGCACCGGCATTGCTTGCAAAATACTTTTCCCCATAAAGCCTGTAACCGTCATTTGTTTTCACTGCCTTAGTCTCATTAGCGCCTACATCTGAGCCTCCCTGCCGTTCTGTTAAAAAAGTCGCTCCTTCATACAGCTCTGTGTCGCCTGTTGAAATAAGATGTGGCAAAAACTTTGCTTTTACTTCATCATCTGCGTATTCATCGACAAGGTAAGCCGTCGCCATCGTCAGTGTGACCGGACAGTAAAAACCTGATTCCACTTGTGACAGCACATATCCGAGAGCATACGAGTAATGATAGGTTGCTTTTCTGCCAAGCTCAGGCACCGGCTTATGCAGGTACCCGACAATTCCGGTCCCGTACGTTTCTTCAATCGTCTTTTTATAGCCCTCATTCAGCCATATTTCAGACGCATCGTTTCCGTATTTATCATAGCGGATCAGCTTCGGCTGTCCCTCCCTGTCTGTGTGTGCGGCACGCCTGTCAAATTCCCCGTAGCAGCGTTTATAAAAAGAAGAAAGACGGGTAACTGTATATTCATACAGTTCATGATCCATATACTTTTTCAAGTTAAACAGCAGATTTGCTTCCAATGATTGTGCACCCCGTTTCAGTAAATACGTTCACTTCTTATTTTACTGAAAATTCAAATCTTTTACATATGTTTCTTCGTATTCTTTTAACAATCTTTGGAAAGCTATAGATAGAAAATTCGGGGCAGGAGGGAGTCAGACAAATGCTTCAGGCAGCACTTTGGGGAGCTTTTGCTGGTTCCTCTATTTTGCTGGGCGCATTGCTTGGCATTTATAAGGAAATCCCAAGGAGAATTCTTGGGTGGATAATGTCGTTTGGTACAGGTGTTTTAATAGGGGCAGCTTCCTTTGAACTTTTGAGGGAATCTGTAGATGATGGCGGCCTGATGACCGCATCAGCGGGATTTATCATTGGTTCGCTGACCTTTACCATCAGTGAACTGCTGATTACGAAAAAAGGGGGCAGCGACCGAAAACGCTCAGACAAAAATCCCGAGAATCATTCGGGAGTCTCGATTTTTATCGGCACGGTCATCGATGCCATACCCGAGTCCGTCATCATCGGAGTCAGCCTGCTTCAGGAAAATGCCGTCAGTTTCCTGATGGTCACAGCTGTTTTTATCAGCAATTTCCCGGAGGGACTTTCAAGCTCTGTGGGACTGCGCAAGGACGGGTATTCAAAAAAGAAAATCCTTCTCATGTGGCTCATCGTACTTGTGCTGTCCTCTTTAAGTTCGTTTCTTGGATATACGCTCCTTCAGCAGGCAGGCCCTGCCGTCATAGCAGGAATAGGCGCCTTTGCCGCAGGGGGAATTATCGCTATGGTTGCTTCGACCATGATGCCTGAAGCGTTTGAAGAGGGCGGCCCGGTAGTAGGCTTTATTGCTTCCATTGGTGTACTGGCTTCATTAATCTTATCTAACTTGTAAAAGGGCCCCGCTTTTGCGGAGCCCTTTTCTCATCCTGTTAAAATGTCTTCATTTGGATATTTGATTTTTTCTTTCTTTGGTTTCGCCAATGAGAACAGAAGTGTAAGAGGCCCAACTTTTCCAATAAACATAATGATGATGATTACTTCTTTCCCAAGATCCGACAGGCTGCCGGTGATCCCCATCGATAACCCAACCGTTCCAAAGGCGGAAACGACTTCAAAGAGGATTTCTATAAATGAGGCTTTTTCTGACAGGGTCATAATAAAGATTGCTGTCAGTACAAACATCAAGCTTACCATCGCAATAGCCAGCGCCTTAAGAATAAACCTCGGATGGATGCTTCTTCTCCCGATTGTCAAATCTTCTTTTCCGCGCAGGAAGGTAATGGTCGCAAAGACAATAATGATCGCTGTCGTCAATTTAATCCCGCCCGCAGTCGATGCACTGCCGCCCCCGATAAACATGAGAATGATCATCAGAAAAAGAGTCGCTTCATCAAGGCTCGCCATATCGAGTGTGTTAAAACCTGCTGTTCTCGGAGAAACCGCCTGGAAATAGGAGGCAAGCAGCTTGCTTCCTGAAGACAGATTCCCGAGTGTTTCCGGATTGCTGTACTCCACGAAGAAGATAAAAAACATGGCAAACACATTTAAAACGAGCGTGCCGATCAGCATGATTCTTGTATGAAGAGAAAATTTGCTGAACTTCCGTTTTTTCCATATATCCAGGAGTACGGTAAACCCAATCCCCCCGATGATAAACAGGGAGGAAATAACGATATTGACCAAAGGATCATTTACATAGCGGATAATATTATCCGGCCACAGGGCAAATCCGGCATTATTAAAAGCTGATATGGAGTGAAAAAAGCTGTAGAAAAGACCTTTGGACCAGCCAAATTCTGGAACCCAGCGGATTGATAAAAAGACCATGGCAACAAATTCAATCAAGATGGAAAACAAAAACAAGTGTTTAACAAGATTGACCACTCCGCCAAGAGATGTTTGGTTAAGCGCATGCTGCATCACAAGACGTTCTTTTATCCCAATCTTCCTGCCAAGGACCATATAAATCAGGATGGCAAAAGACATAATACCAAGTCCGCCAAGCTGAATAAGGAGAGCGATAATGGTCTGCCCGAATGTAGTAAATGTGCTTCCCGGATCAACCGTAGCAAGACCTGTAACCGTCATGGCAGATGCTGCAATAAATAGGGCGTCAAGCCATCTGACAGACTCATGCGTAGCGAATGGCAATTTCAGAAGAACCGTTCCAAGCACAATGCCGGCTGCAAAAACGACGACAAGCAGCTGAGAAGGATTTAATCGTGTTAACCTCTGCATTCTTTTTCTGCTGAACACCTACATCCCCTCCTCCTCAAACCTTGAAATGTCTTTATTGCGTCCGATGACAAGCAGAATATCACCGCTTTTAATGAATTCTTCTGCAGGCGGGGAAACAATGATTTCTTCCTCCCGCTGAATCCCTACAATGTTGCAGCCGTATCTTGATCTGATATCCAGATCAATAAGCGTTTTCCTGTGGATTTTGGAGGTCGCCACAAGCTCCGCCATACTGTAATCCTTTGAAAGTTCAATGTAATCAACCATTTTTTCAGAAAAGATATAATGCGCGATCCGCTTTGCCATATCGCGCTCGGGATGAATCACTTTGTCTGCTCCTATTTTGTCTAAAACTTTATGATGATAGTCATTTTGGGCTTTTGCCCAGACCTGCGGAATCTTCATTTCTTTCAAAAGCAGAGTAGTCAGGATGCTCCCTTCAATATCATCTCCGAAAGAAACAAAGGCATGATCCACATTCCGGACCCCCAGCTGCTTTAGTGTTGCTTCATCAATCGCATTTGCCTGCACAGCAAGAGTGGCATATTGAGAATAGTACTGCACCTTTTCATCATCTTTATCAACTGCCAGCACTTCAATTCCCATTTCATGAAATTCCTTTACAAGACTTCCTCCGAAACGTCCAAGCCCAAAAACCGCAAACTGCTTTCTCACCTGATTTTCCTTCTTTCAATCCATTAATTTTGCACACAAAAAAGACACAGAGGTTCCATGAACCACTGCGCCTGTTTTTTCAGACTGCAATATGTTTCATTTATCCTCTCTCAAGAACGCTTGCGAAGTTAGCTGTCGGATTCGGGCCATGAGAGTAGCCCTACCTGTAAAGGATTCACCCCGAGCTGCAGTCTGCAGCAAATTTGGGTCCCCCGCTCCTAATGGATTCAGCGATTTAAGAACATATGAATGTGAGTTATGAGAGTATCTTACTCCTGTTGGAATGGACAGTAAAGAGGCATATTCGGGCAAAAAGCTTTAATTTTACGTGTAAATCGTTTAGTTAAGCGCTTACATGTATGTTTTGCTGACTCTGGCTGTAAATTTTAGGGTTTCTCAGATATTGTACTAGCGGATTTCTGAACCGCAGCCGGATACCCACCATTTACAGAAAAAAAACCAGGCCGCTGCAGCAGACCTGGTTCACACACTTTATAATTTTGCACGCTGCAACCTCAAGGCATTCAGTACAACTGATACGGAACTGAAGGCCATGGCTGCTCCGGCAAGCCATGGTGCAAGCAGCCCTGCCGCTGCCACTGGAATGCCAAGCGTATTATACCCAAAAGCCCAAAAGAGGTTCTGCTTAATGTTGCGGATGGTCAGCTTGCTCATGTAGATGGCATCCGCAATGCTGTTTAAATCGCCTCTCATCAGCGTAATATCTGCCGCTTCCATGGCGATGTCCGTTCCTGTGCCGATTGCCATGCCTGTGTCTGCAGCAGCAAGGGCGGGAGCATCGTTAATGCCGTCCCCAACCATCGCCACTTTTTTCCCGGCCTTCTGAAGGTTTATCACTTCTTCTGCTTTTCCTTCAGGAAGCACTTCAGCAATGACATGCTCAATGCCCGCAGCTTTTGCGATTGCCTGCGCTGTCCGTTCGTTGTCGCCGGTCATCATGATGACGTCGAGTCCCATCTGCTTTAAGCGTTCAACCGCTGCTTTAGATGTCTCTTTAATCGTATCCGCTACAGCGATCAAGCCCGCCAGTTCTCCGTCAATTGCTGCAAGCATAGCCGTTTTCCCGTCAGCTTCCAGGCGTTCTTTTTCTGAAAGAGCTGCTTGCGCGTCAACTCCGTTTTTTTCCATTAGGCGGAAGGTGCCAATCAGCACTTCATGGCCTGCTGCCTCAGCTTTAATACCAAAGCCGGGTACAGCTTCAAACTGGCTTGCTTCTGCGAGCTCCACGCCTTTCTTCCTAGCTCCGGCGACAATGGCCTGAGCGAGAGGATGTTCAGACTGATTTTCTGCTGCAGCAATCAGCTTAAGAACAGTCCCTTCATCACGGTCACCATATAAAATCACATCAGTTAATTCCGGTTCCCCTTTTGTCACAGTACCGGTTTTATCTAAAACAATCGTATCAACAAGGTGCGCCGTCTCCAGGTGTTCTCCGCCTTTAAAAAGAATACCCGCTTCAGCAGCACGCCCGGAACCTGCCATGATGGAGGTAGGTGTAGCAAGGCCCAGTGCACATGGACATGCAATGACAAGCACCGCAATCATTTTTTCAAGAGCTCCTGCAAAGTTTCCCTGGTCAACCCACAAGATCCAGATCAGGAACGTAAGAACGGCAATCCCGACAACGATTGGAACGAATATGCCTGAAATTTGATCGGCGAGACGCTGAATCGGCGCTTTTGACGTTTGCGCCTGCTCAACCACTTTAATGATTTGTGCAAGCGCTGAATCCTTGCCGACTTTCGTTGCTTTCACCTTAACGAAGCCATTTTTATTAATTGTTGCTCCATAAACTTGATCACCGGGTGATTTATCGGCAGGAATGCTTTCACCTGTCAGCATGGATTCATCAAATGCTGAATTCCCCTCTATGATTTCACCATCAACCGGCACTTTTTCTCCCGGTTTAATTAACACGGTGTCTCCTGCTGCAACTTCTTCAAGAGGCACCTCAAGTTCGGTGCCGTTCCTGATCACCCTTGCTGTTTTTGCCTGAAGTCCCATCAGTTTTTTTATGGCTTCTGACGATCTTCCTTTTGCTTTAACCTCAAACAGCTTTCCGAGCAGAATCAAGGTAATCAGCACAGCACTCGTTTCAAAATACAGCTCCGGCATATGACCGGCATGCCCGATGGACACTATTGTCAAATAGAGACTGTAGAAATAGGCAGCTGATGTTCCAAGTGCAACAAGAACGTCCATGTTGGCACTCTTATTTTTAAGTGCTTTGTAGGCGCCAATGTAAAACTGGCCTCCAATTATAAATTGAACCGGAGTTGCGAGAATCAGCTGAAACCAGGGATTCATAAACAGTTCCGGCACATACATCCATGAGGTGAAGGAGAAATGACCGACCATTGACCAGAGCAGGGGAATTGAAAGGATGGCCGATAATATAAATTTTCTCTGCTGCTTCCCAATCTCTTTTTGCTTGCGGTCTGCTGTATCTTCATGGCCCTTCTCTGCTTTGATACTTGCTCCATACCCCAGTTTTTCAATCCGCTTGATCATATCCTGAGGTGTAATAACAGAAGGGCTGTATTCAACCGAACCTGTTTCAAGAGCTAAGTTAACGGTTGCTTTTGATACGCCTTCGAGCTTGTTCAGTCCTTTTTCAATTCTTGCCGAACAAGCTGCACACGTCATTCCGCTAATACTGAATTCAGCTTTTTCAAGACTGACTCCGTATCCCAGATCCTCTACCTTTTGATGAATGGCTGCGCTGTTCGTTTTTCCCTGATCGAATGTGACGGAAGCTTTCTCGAGAGCGAGGTTCACTGTTGCCTGCTCAACTCCCTCAATCTTATTCAGGCCTCTTTCAATTCTGTTTGAACAGGCTGCACACGTCATTCCGGTTATTTGAAAATTGGTTTCTTTGAGATTGCTCATTTAGAGTCCCTCCATATACCACATAGGGGTATATATTTCTAAAAAAGAAAACGTGCGGTTTAGCACGGTTTCTTTGGTTAAAATAAAGCGATTGCGCTTTTCTCATTGTCCAGCTCCATCGCCTAACTCCTCGGCCAGAACGGCTCCGCCAAAAAAAGCAAACCCGGCTTTTTCCGGCGGATCCTTTTCTGCCCTTCGGAGCTGACCAAGGCGATTCCGCTTTTCGTTTTATTCCACCTCATACCCCTGATCATCAATAGCTTCTTTGATGGCAGCCAGGTTCACTTTTTCCGGGTTGTACTCGACAGCTACTGTGCCTTCGTTAAGATTGACTTTTACTGATGTGACACCGTTCAGTTCACCCACGCCGCCTTCTACTGCTTTCACACAATGGTTGCATGACATTCCCTGTACATTCAATGTTGCGTTTTCCATATTGTATCTCCCCTTTTGTTTTATTTCATTAGACGTTTAACAGTTACAAGTACTTCATCGATGACTTCAAGATCACCATCCTGGATGCGTTCGACCAGACAGCTTTTCATGTGGCCTTCAAGAAGAATTTTGCTGACGGAATTCAGGGCAGATTGTACAGCAGCTATTTGAGTCAGAACATCATCACAATAGGTATCCTTATCAATCAGCCCTTTTACTCCCCGAATCTGGCCTTCTATTCTGTTCAGCCGTGTCACTAAATTCTTTTTAGTTGTTTCCGAATGATGGCTCTTTCGGTCTGTTCCTGGAACATGACAGCTTTCAGGTTCATTTACGTGATCAACCATGTCATGCACCTCCTTGATTTAAATTTACCATACCCCCCTACCCTATGTAAAGGAAAAAACCGCCTATTTTTTTTCGTCTGTCCACTTGTAGCCTGCACCCCATACCGTTTGAAGGTGTTCTTCAACCGGAAAGCCTGTTTTTCTAAGTTTGTCCCGGATATGTCTCACGTGAGAATCGACCGTTCTGCCGTCTGTATCTGCCTCATATCCCCATACTGCCGTAATCAGGTGGTCCCGGTCAAACACCCTGTTCCGGTTTTGCAGAAAAAGACCGGCCAGTCGAAATTCTTTTGGGGTAAAAGGAATTGTTTTCTCTCGGTAAACAGCTTCCTGCTTATTTTCATCCCACTTTAATCCCCTGAATTCAATTGCAGGGTTGTTTCGCGTTCTTCTTAGAATGGCTTCAATTCTTGCAAGCAATTCGGATTCATCAAACGGTTTCGTCAGATAGTCATCCGCACCGGCCCTGAGTCCTTTTACAATATCCGCCTTATGATCCCGGGCGGTGACCATAATAATCGGAATATCTGAAAACAGCCTGATCTCCCTGCAGATCTCAAAACCGCTTTTATCCGGCATCATGATATCTAAAATCACCAGAGCAGGGTTTTCACTTGCGATCAAGTCTGCCGCTTCATTGCCGTCGGTGCTTTTCACGCAGGAATAGCCTGCAGGCACAAGATAAAGCTCCAGCAGATTAAGCATCAGCTGTTCATCATCTATCAAAAGTATTTTTTTCATGCTTTTGACTCCTTTTGAAACTCAATGATAATAGAAGTTCCTTTTCCAAGACTGCTCTCTGCACGGACTGTGCCTCCCGCAGCCTCCACAATTTCTTTTACGATGGCCAAACCAAGACCTGTCCCTCCGCTGTGGCGCGACCTCGACTTGTCTACTCTGTAGAGCCTGTCAAAGACATGCGGCAGGTCTTTCTCAGGTATCCCGATCCCCTCATCAGAAAAGGCAATCTTCACGGAATGCTGCTCTTCCCGGACTTTGACTGTAATGGCTGAATTCTCCTCCGAATAGCGGATGGCATTGTCTAAAATATTCAAAGTAACTTGCTCAAACCTTGCCAGGTCAATAAAAAGATAGACCTCATCTTCCGGAAAGTCCTCTACAACCTCCATTTTTTTGTCTGCCAGAACGGCCTGAACCTGTTCAACTGTTTTTCGGAGGAATGACCGTATCTCCGTTTTCTCTTTCTCAATGTGAAAGGACAGCTGATCCATTCTTGCCAGTTCGAACAGATCCTCCACTAATCTTGACAGGCTGGATGTTTGCTCGCTTAATATTGTCAAATAGTTCGATCGCTCAGCAGGGTGAAGCTCCGGTCTTTTTGCCACATCAGCATATCCCTTAATATACGTGAGGGGGGTACGCAATTCATGAGCAATGCTTGCCAAAAATTCGTTTCTTTCCTGTTTCAGGTGCTCAAGATCACTTGCCAGCTTTTGAATGGAGGCACCAAGCTCGCCAAGCTCATCGTTTC
Organism: Metabacillus sp. cB07; assembly: GCF_016839225.1. Classification (NCBI taxonomy): domain Bacteria; kingdom Bacillati; phylum Bacillota; class Bacilli; order Caryophanales; family Bacillaceae; genus Metabacillus; species Metabacillus sp. cB07. The sequence continues at coordinate 3,533,314 of NZ_CP069296.1, forward strand.
TGTGCATTTGCAGCTTAACCGTAAAATCCCCTGCACTTAACCGCTCCGTTGCCTCTTTCATCTTGAGCAGGGGCTTTGTCACAATTCTTGATAAAAAGAAAACGGCTATAATCGTCAGCAGCACAGAAACAGTGCCGATAAAAAGGAAATGGTCGTTCAGCCTTGAGATCATGGATTGGATGGAATCTGTCCCTTTAAACATATAGACATATCCTTTTACCTTTTCCCCGTCGCGGACGGGGCTTGCCGTCCATATATAAGGACTGTTTTTCCAGTCTTCCCCCGATGCCGAAGGTTCCATTAATGCCTTTTCCATATCAGAATTGAGATCAGCAGATCCATAGAGAACGGTTTTATCCGCTGCTGTCAGCAAAACGTCCGTATCAGCCTCAGATTCCATGAGAACCACATGCTCCATTGTTGTTTCATCCCCGTGTTTCTCAAGGACATCACGATGGCTGTCCCCCCTGATTTGCAGGGCAGTCAGCTCTTCTTCTACACGTGTATTTACAAGATTTCTGTATAAAAAGAGAAAAAGACAGGTCTCTACTATTAAGATAATGATAAAAAACAATAATCCAATTTTAATGGCAAGCTTGTTCACGGTGAATCCCCTTATTATTCTTATTTCTTTTACCATACCAGAAAAATATGCATAATTTGTGCAAGCGGGCTAAAAAAGCATACACAAAAAGCGGCCCCAAAGGCCGCTTTCTGTATTAAACCATTTTCTCATCAATTTCAGGAATCTTATATTCTCCATGTTTCTTTTCCGTTTCAGCAACAATAACAGCACATGCTGCATCTCCAGTGATGTTAACGGCTGTACGCGCCATATCAAGAAGACGGTCAATACCGATGATCAAGGCGATACCCGCTACTGGAAGACCGACAGAGTTCAGTACCATGGCAAGCAGGATTAGTCCTACTCCCGGCACACCGGCAGTACCGATTGATGCAAGAACAGCTGTCAGAACGACCGTAATCATTTGAGTGATTGTAAGGTCGATACCGTAAACCTGCGCAATAAAGATTGTCGCTACACCTTGCATGATTGCTGTTCCATCCATGTTGATTGTTGCGCCAAGCGGTTGAACGAAGCTTGAGATCGGCTCAGGAACTTTCAGGCGTTTTTGGGCTGTTTCCATAGATACAGGAAGTGTTGCATTACTGCTTGACGTACTGAAGGCAACTGCCATTGCCGGCGAGAAGTTTTTGAAAAATGCCACCGGACTTTGTTTTGCAAGGAAGAAGATGGCCGATCCATATGTGACAACGGCATGAATCACAAGGGCAAGAATAACGACTCCCATGTAGAGACCCATTGCCTTCAGAGCATCGAGTCCCTGGCTGCCGACTGCTGCTGCGATTAAACCAAATGTGCCGTATGGAGCGAATTTCATTACAAGATTGACAAGGTACATCATTAAGTCATTGCCCTGCTCAACAAATCTCAGCAAAGCACTTGCCTTTTTACCAAGGAATGTAATACCAAGACCTACAAAGATTGAGAAAACGATAATCTGAAGCATATTGCCGTCAGCAAAAGCCTTAACAGGGTTTGTTGGAATCATGTTCAGCAGTGTTTCCGCTACAGAAGGGGCTTCCTTCGCTTCGTACTCTGCAGAAGATGTATCAAATTCCCCGAAGTTCCCCGGCTGAATCGTAAGGGCAAGAACCAGTCCGATGACAATGGCGAGTGCGGTTGTTCCAAGAAAGAATGTTACAGTTTTAACACCGATTCTCCCAAGCTTCTTCGGATCACCGAGCCCGGCTACCCCAAGAGTAATAGAGAAGAAGACAATCGGCACAACAAGCATGTTAATTAAGTTCAAGAAGATTTTTCCAAGCGGCGTAAACAGGAATGTATCCAGCTGCTTAAATAAATCCGGGGCGGTAATATTGAGGATTAATCCTACAATTGCACCCAGAATGAGACCAATGATGATTTTCGTTGCTAGTTTCATAGACAACCTCCGTAAAATAGAATAATAAAAAGCTAGTTATTTATTCCCAGTTTAACGGGATGGAGAAACATGATTGTGAGAGTTTTTTGAAAAATACAAAAAAACCACAGGAGGAACCCATGGTTTGCATTCGTCAATTTGAATAATTATGACTTTTCACAGTTGAGTCTCTCCAGCGCAAGCGAGGTTAGCTGTCGGATTCGGACGAAGAGCTGTCCTACCTCAAAACTACAAGGATTCACCCCCAGTGCATGCGCACTTACTCGGGTCCCCCGCTCCTGTTAAGGATTAAGCGTATATTTATTAAGTTATACTACTATTCTAAATAATAGTTTGTCTTTTGGCAAACATCAAAATTTGCCTTTAGTTGGATTTAAGCATAAAATTTAGCAGAAATCGCGATAAATTAAGGAGTTTTCCCATGAAAAGATGGATCAAAAATTTTTTTCTGATAGCCGTGGCAGTACTTGTACTTGCGTTTGCAGGCTTTTTCATATGGTCACAGCAGACATATAAAGCAACTGAAGACCTTTACAACTCGACCAATATTCAAAAGGAAAACACAGCAGACGGCTATTTGCTTTTTGAACCGGTGAATCAGAAGACAAATACGGGCATTATTTTTTATCCCGGAGCAAAGGTCGAGCCTGAAGCTTACGCCTATCTTGCCGAGCAGCTTGCTCAGCGGGGATATACAGCGGCGATTGTCAAAATGCCTTTTAACCTGGCGATTGCCGGCATCAATAAAGCCGGGAATGTAATTAAAGACAATCCGGAAATCACAAAATGGTATCTGGGAGGGCACTCACTTGGGGGAGCTTCAGCATCGATCTATGCCTATGACCACCAGGATACAATAAAAGGACTGTTCCTTATGGCTGCCTATCCCACAGATTCCAGTGATTTTTCCGGGACTGATTTTCCGATTTTGACAATTTACGGAGAGAAAGACGGTTTGGCCACTCTTGATGATATCCGGGAGAAAAAACACCTGCTTTCAGAGGATACATTTTTCTATCAAATTAAAGGCGGAAATCATGCGCAGTTCGGCATTTACGGCAATCAAAAAGGCGATAATGAAGCGGACATCAACGTTTATATTCAGCAGGACCTTATTGTTAATACAATCGACAGATGGATCATCATGAATCAATAAGTTTTAAACAAAAAAACTGCACCCCTTCAAATAGCTTAAGGGTGCAGTATCTTATAATTATTTTACTGCCTCAAGAAACTCCTCTGCATCCTGAACTATAAGAGCCACTGCGTCTTTCCAGAAATCCTCTTTTGTCAGATCAGCGCCAAGATGCTTCATGGCAAGATCTTCAACCTGCATCGAGCCTGTATCTTTAAGCAAGGCAATGTATTTCTGCTCAAAAGCAGCTCCTTCCTCAAGCGCTTTTGCATAGATTCCAAGCGAGAACAAGTAACCGAATGTATACGGGAAGTTATAGAATGGAACGCCCGTAATATGAAAGTGGAGCTTTGATGCCCAGAAGTGCGGGTGATACTCGCCTAATGAATCACAATAGGCTTCTTTCTGAGCGTCTTCCATCAGCTCGCTGATTCTCTCGGCACTCACCATTCCTTTTTTGCGCTCTTCATAAAACGCATTTTCGAAAATAAAACGGCCATGTATGTTCATCAGAAGCGCCACACTGCGCTGTACTTTATCTTCAAGCAGGGCAAGGCGCTCTTCTTCCGTTTTTGCTTTTTTCACTGAAGCATCCGCCACAATCATCTCGGCAAATGTCGAAGCCGTTTCCGCCACATTCATCGCATAGCTGCGGTTCAGCGGATGAACGCCTGCCATTGCATGCTGGTGAAACGCATGGCCAAGCTCATGGGCAAGAGTCGCAATGTTTGAAGGCGTGCCTGAGAACGTCATAAAGATGCGGGACTGGTCGCTCTCAGGAAAGCTTGTGCAAAATCCGCCCGGCGCCTTTCCCTGTCTGTCTTCCGCTTCGATCCAGCGGTCCTCAAAGGCTTTTTTCGTAAAAGAGGTAAGCTCCTCTCCGAAGTTTGAGAACTGATCTAGAATAAACTCAGCTCCCTCCTGGTAGGAAACCTTCGACTCTTTGCCGCCGATCGGCGCATCAAGATCATACCAGCTGAGTTTCTCCACCCCGAGAAGCTCTGCTTTTCTTTTTAAATACTTCACTAGAGACTGCTTGTTTTCAGAGATAACTTTCCACATGACATCAAGCGTCTCCCGCTTCATCCGGTTGATTTCAAGGGGCTCGCTGAGCACGTCGTTCCAGCCGCGCTTTTCGTAGACATTCAGCCTGAAGCCCGCAAGATGATTCAGCGTTTGTGCAAATAAATCAGCTTTGCTTCCCCATGCTTTTTCCCACTCTTCAAAAACAGCCTTGCGTACTTCACGGTCCCCGCTTGAGAATTTATTGGCCGCCTGGCCAACGGAAAGTTCTTTTACTTCTCCATTTTCTCTGAATGGAATTTTCACCGTTGAGACGAGAGTGTCATAAAACTGTCCCCACGCATGATATCCATCAACAGAAAGAGCATTGATCAGCGTTTCCTGCTCCATCGGCAGTTTATTCTTCGCTTTGTTTCTGCGTTCAGTTAGCACATAGCTGAGGTCAGCCAGACTTTCCGTCAGAATAAGCTCTTCCCAGATTCTATCCTCCACTTTTACAAGCTTTTGATCAAGGCTTGCGAGTGCATTCTGAAAGTGAGAGCTGAGCTGCGTTACTTTCCCTCTCAGAACAGCAGCGTTTTTGTCCTCTGTATCCTGGGCCTGCAGGCAGCCGACAAATGCACCCGCCTGTCTAATTCTTTTTGCAATCCCCTGAAATGAATCAAGGATTTCATTAAGGTAAACGTGATCCTCTTTTGAGCTTGGCACATCCAGCTGATCTGCCTCGGCCTTAAATAATGGAACGTCCTTTTCAAGCTCTTCTAAGTGGCGCTTAAAACTTTCAGACTTGCTGCCTCCTCCGAAAAACACATTCAAATCCCATGTTTCTGCATATGTAGCGGCTTTCATAATTCTACCCCCTATTAAGTATTTCGCTGCACTAAATAAACTGACAGGTCTATTATATAACATCCGTTTGAATTTTTGTATAATTCTTACTCTTTTTAAAATCAAAAAAAAAACAACCCGCAGGCTGTTCTTATTTACTTTACAGATTTATCTGATTTTACCTCATCGTCATCCATTAAGCCTTTTGTTGCATTCTTGAATTCTCTCAGTGTTTTGCCTGCAGCTTTGCCCAGCTCCGGAAGTTTTTTCGGTCCGAAAAGCAGGAGTGCCACAAACACAATCAACATGATTTCGCCGAATCCCAAGTTCATCATGTACCCTTCTTCCATGTCATATTTTCATAAAAATAGAAAGAAAACGTTATCTTTGTAAATTATAGTAGATTCCTGTGTACATTGCAAAGTGAAGTTTTGGTGACAATTATTTCAAGATATCATGCAAATATTGCTAAATGGGATATCTCGTTGACAAATTTATATCCCCCTGCTAAATTAATGCTATTAAAATAACATTAAAAATCCTCACGACATCTCAGTGAGGTAGAGGTTGCGCGATTGGAAGAGTAGCATGCATGAGGCCGGTGGGGCTGATGAACGCATGACGAAAGGCCTTCGCGCCGAAGTGTATAACAGCCACACTGTTATACGCTGGGACGGCATCGAACAGGTGCCGGACTGCCGCAGATTTTTCTGCGGAGTGCTATCTGGAGATGATGGTGAGTTTTTGCGTATTCTGGCGCACGGACTTTTCCGTGCGTCTTTTTGTTTGTTTCTATCAAGAATGACACAGACTGAAAATAAGGTATGTGTTCCATAGGAGGTTTCACATTTTGAAACAGAAAAAATGGGGTTTTTGGCTGTTAACAGCCTTTGTTGTAGGAAATATGGTCGGATCGGGTATTTTCATGCTTCCGAGTACACTTGCACAAACGGCAAGTCCTCTCGGTGTAACGAGCGCCTGGCTTGTCACTGGATTCGGCGTACTGATGATTGCTCTTGTTTTCGGCAATCTTTCTATCCGCAGACCGGATTTGACGGCCGGTCCTCAAAGCTATGCGAAAGCACTTTTTGATTCGCCTAAAAAAGGAAATGTCGCAGGCTTCAGTATGGTCTGGGGATACTGGGTCGCGAACTGGATCAGCAATGTCGCCATTATCACCAGCTTTGCCGGCTATTTATCTTCCTTTTTTCCGATTATGTCTGACAAATCGGTTCTTTTTACGATAGGTTCACAGGACGTTCAGCTTGGGAGAGCAGTAACGTTTGCTGTGTGTACCATCCTGCTTTGGGGTACTCATTCCATTCTTGTCACAAACATGACGGGTGCAGGGAAGCTTAATTTTGCTGCTACCGCTTCTAAAGTCATTGGATTTATGCTGTTTATCATTGCCGGATTATTTGCACTCGAATCTGCCTCTTTCGGCGAATTCTATTTCCCGGTTGAAACAGACAGCGGCAGTACACTCGGACTGACAAGTCAAATTCAGTTCGCCGCGATCTCAACTTTATGGGCGTTTGTCGGCATTGAATCGGCCGTTATTCTTTCAGGTCGTGCATCTTCACAAAAAGATGTGAAAAAAGCGACTATTACCGGCTTAATCATTGCTGTTTTCATCTATATGATTATCACACTTATAACCATGGCCGTTCTTCCGCATGAACAGCTGCAGACCTCCGACAAACCATTCGTCGATGTGCTCTCCGTTATTTTAGGAGATGCAGGAGCGAATGCGATGGCTCTGCTCGCCGTTGTGTCTCTGTTCGGTTCCACCATCGGCTGGATTCTGCTTTCTTCTGAAGTGCCGTATCAGGCCGCGAAATCAGGCATCTTCCCGGCATTCTTTGCAAAGACCAATAAAAAAGGCAGTCCCTTAAATGCCCTGCTGATAACAAATTTGATGTCGCAGATTTTCATTTTCTCAACGATTTCAGGAACCATCAGCGAAGCTTATACGTTCCTGACAACGTCAGCTACACTTGCTTATCTTTTCCCGTACCTAGTATCCTCCATCTTCTTCCTGAAGCTGATTGCTAAAGGAGAAACGTATGATCTGGTAAAGGGTTCGCGTGTAAAAGACGGGATCATCGCGTCCATAGCCTGTATTTATTCTGTCTGGGTTATCGTCACCGGAACAGCAGACCTTAAAACATTTGCTTTAGGTGTCGGCCTTTTCCTTGCAGGCTTTGTGATCTATCCATTCCTTGTAAAGTACATGAAAAAAGAAGAATCTGCCTCTGCTTAACCAAAAAGGGCTGCATCCATTATGCAGCCCTTTTAATTTGCTGCCGGAGCAAACATCTGGCTTGCACAATACTCAATGATTTCTCTCCTTCTTATGATTCCAATGAAGATTCCTTTGTCATCAGTCACTGGCACAAAATTCTGTTCCATGGCCCTTGTAATAATATGTTCCATCTCAGCCTGAATGGAAATGGGCTCGTTTTTGCGGTGATAAGGAATTTCCGTCAGCCGGATGTTTTCTGTGTTATGAAAATTCAGGTTTGGGGTATTTTTCAGCTTCCAGAGCAGATCTCCCTCTGTCAGCGTCGTGACATATTTCCCTTCTTGATCAAGCAGAGGGACCGCTGAATAGCGGTGGTATTCCATCTTTTCAAGCGCCTGACGCATCGTCGACTGGATAGGCAAATAGACAACTTCCTTTTTTGGAATCAGGAAAAAAGCAATATTCATTTCTTAAAAGTCCTCTCTATATTTTTCCATCTGACACAATATGAATATCAATGTTTTCTGTTTTTCTCATAATTGTATTTACGATAGACCCTTTTCGGATTTCCTCCCATCTTGTTCTTGCTGACTGCCCAAGGAGAATTTGGGTCACATGGTATTTCGTTGCTGTTTCTATGATGATGTCTGCAGGTTTCCGGTTTCTCTCATGCTCAAGCAAAAAGACGGCATTGAATTGAGAGGACAGCAGCTTCCACCTTTCCATTTTTTCTCTCATCTCCTGGGTAAATGATTCTTCCGGTAATTTTGCTGCATGGAGGATAAAAAGCTGTGCTCGGAGCCGGTTCGCCATCCTCCAGCCTCTTCTGATGAGTTTTTCTGCTGTGGGGCCGTAGCCCACGCAGACAAGTATTTTTTCATGTACGCCTATGGGACCATATGAAAGGTTTCCGCTGATCTGCTCCATTTTTTCATCTACATCGTCCGCCACTTCTCTAAGGGAGAGCTCCCTTAAAGCAGAAAGATTGGGAACAGTAAAGAAATGGGAGAGACTTTGCTCAATCTTGTCAGAGCCGTAAATTTTACCTTCTGACATTCTTTTTCTCAGCGTTTCAGGCGTCACATCAATCAGCTGGATTTCGCTTGCTCTTTGAACAAACAAATCAGGCACGCGTTCGCGCACCGCTACTCTCGTAATTTGCTGAACAATATCATGGACACTTTCCAGATGCTGAATATTGACGGCGGACATGACATGGATGCCTGCTTCCAGTATTTCTTCTACATCCATATACCTTTTAAGATTTTTAGAGCCTGGTATATTGGTGTGGGCAAGCTCGTCAATAATAACAACCGCCGGCTTTCTTTCAATAATGGCCTCCACATGCAGTTCTCTGAATATACTTCCTTTATACGTCATCTCTTTTAGCGGGATAACTTCAAGGTCTTTTACCAGATCCTCTGTTTCTCTTCTTCCATGACACTCTATCAGTCCAATAACTGCATCAATTCCTTCAAGCTTTAAATCATGGGCATCCTGAAGCATTTTATACGATTTTCCAACCCCTGGGGCAGCTCCGACATAAAGCTTCAGTTTGCCCCGGTTCATTTCTGCAATTTCATCAAGCAGCTCCTGTGGGGTTTTCCTCCTGAAATATGGATGGTTTTCGGTCATATTTTCACCGCCTCTAAAATAAGCGTGTCAGCTGTTTGCAAATATTCAGCCTCAGCGCAATCGGCAGCTGAGGCGAATCTATTATTATGGCTGTTTTCGCATAAATATTATATTACAGTGGCATCCGTTCCCTTTCGCTCCACTATTTTTAAAAATCTATGCTAAAACAACATAGACTTTTTATTGTTTCGTTATTGTTCTCAAATCCAGATTCAATTTAAGAACATTCAATCTTTCTTCCCCAAACAGTCCAAGTTCCCTTCCCTGCACATGTTTTTCAATCAGTTTTTCAAGTTCAGCTTTGTTAATTCCTGTTGCTTCTGAAACGCGATCGAGCTGCACGTAGGCTGCTTTTGGACTAATGTGCGGATCAAGACCTGAGCCTGAATTTGTCAGCAGGTCATTCGGTACATCGCTGATTTTCGTTTCAGGATTGTTTTTTTTCCACTCTATTATAGATTCCTTCGTGCGGTTCAGCATATCCTCATTGGATGGTGCATAGTTGTTGGAGCCTGATCCTGCACCGTTGTATTCAATGCTTGAGACTCTTCCGTGGAAATAGCCTTCTTCTGTAAAAGTCTGTCCGATCAGCTCAGAACCTATCACCTTATCATTCTCATCATAAATTAAACTTCCATCTGCCTTATGAGGAGCAGCCGCCTGGGCAATTCCTGTTACCGCAACCGGATATACCAGGCCGCAGAAGGCCATTAACACAAGGGTCATTCTGATAATCGGCCCTATCATTGATTGTTTTTCTTCCATTGTATAAACCTCTTTTCTTCTTATATAAATAGAGCAAGGCAGAGATCGATCATTTTAATGCCGATAAAAGGAACCAGCACTCCTCCGAAACCGTATACCAGCAGATTTTTTCTGAGCAGGGCATTTGAACTCATCGGTTTATAGCTGACACCTTTCATTGCGAGAGGAATCAGAATCGGGATAATAACTGCGTTAAAAATCAAGGCTGACAGGATCGCAGAGATTGGCGAATCAAGTCTCATGACATTCAGCATATTCATTTCCGGAATGGCGAGCATAAACACGGCTGGTATGATGGCAAAATATTTGGCAATATCGTTTGCGATACTGAAGGTTGTCAGTGCCCCGCGTGTCATCAGCAGCTGCTTTCCGATTGAGACAACTTCAATGATTTTCGTCGGGTTCGAATCCAGATCCACCATATTCGCAGCTTCCTTGGCAGCGGCCGTTCCGCTGTTCATGGCAAGACCTACATCTGCCTGTGCAAGTGCAGGGGCATCATTTGTACCGTCACCCGTCATGGCAACAAGCTTGCCCTGTGATTGTTCATATTTAATGACTTCGATTTTGTCCTCAGGCTTGCACTCTGCAATAAATTCGTCAACTCCTGCTTCTTTTGCGATTGTGGCAGCTGTGAGAGGATTATCTCCCGTACACATAACGGTCTTGATCCCCATGCTGCGAAGCATGTCAAACCGCTCTTTCATTCCGGGCTTCACCGTATCTTTCAAATAAATTAATCCGAAGATCTGATTATTCATGGCTACAGCAAGCGGCGTACCGCCGGCCTTGGAAATGTCATCCGTTTTTTTATCAAGATCAGCAGGGATGACTCCTCCATGTGACAGAACCCATTTCTTCACGGCATCAACCGCGCCTTTTCTTACAACCGTCCCATCAGGCAAATCCATGCCGCTCATGCGGGTTTCGGCTTTGAACTCAATGAACGTTCCTCCAGCTGCAAGATCCGTTCTATATGAAAGCTGCTTGTTCTTTAACAGCTCAAGAACCGATCTTCCCTCAGGTGTTTCATCATCCAGTGAACTGATGGCTGTCCATTGGGCAAGGTCCTGCATCGGGGCATTGCCGACAGGAATGAACTCACTTGCCATCCGGTTTCCGAATGTAATCGTACCTGTTTTGTCCAGAATGATGGTGTTTATATCACCTGCAGCTTCAACGGCTTTACCAGACATGGCAATGACGTTGAACTGGGTTACCCGGTCCATCCCGGCGATTCCAATCGCGGATAGCAATCCCCCGATTGTCGTGGGAATCAGGCAAACCAGCAGTGCAATCAGAACAGGTATTTCTAGTTGAAAACCGAGATAATCCGCATAAAAAGGAAGTGTTACAACGACAATCATGAAAATGAGTGTCAAGCTAGTTAAAACCGTATTCAGAGCAATTTCATTCGGTGTCTTCTGACGCTGTGCACCCTCAACAAGAGCAATCATTTTATCAAGGAAGGATTCTCCCGGATCACTTGTGATTCTCACTTTAATCTCGTCGCTGACCACCTTAGTTCCTCCTGTTACGGAGTTGAAGTCCCCTCCTGCTTCCTTAATAACAGGAGCAGATTCTCCTGTAATGGCTGATTCATCAACAGATGCAAGACCGGAGATAACCTCACCGTCCCCTGGAATAAACTCTCCCTGTGATACAATAACCACATCTCCTTTGCGGAGCGAAGCGGAGTCAATTTTTTCAATCTCTCCATTAGGTTTCAGGCGATTGGCCGTCATTTCTTTCTTGGAATTTTTCAGCGAGTTTGCCTGAGCCATTCCCCGTCCTTCTGCCAAAGCTTCAGCAAAGTTAGCAAATAACACGGTGAACAAAAGAATCAGTGAGACCGTTAAATTAAACGTCACGTTTACTTCTGCAGATCCAAAAGCAGAAGGTGCAAAAGTGAGCAGCAATGTCAGGAAGAAACCAATTTCTACAATAAACATGATTGGATTTTTCACCATGATTCGCGGATCAAGCTTAATAAAAGATGCCTTTATTGCGTTTCCAATCAGCCCTTTATCCACTTTCGTTCTGCATTCCGGCTTCTGATCTTCCGGCTCTGTCTGTCTTGCATCTTCCATCTGATCATACCTTTCAGCAGCCTTCACTGCGGTTGCTAATGATGTCTTACTCATTTCGGATCCTCCAATTAGGTTTATAAAGTTAAAAACTCTGCGACCGGTCCTAAAACCAGTACCGGGAAGAATGTCAATGCCCCTACAATAAATACCGCTCCGACAAATATGGTGCCAAACAAACTAGTATCTGTACGGAATGTTCCGATTGTTTCCGGCACAAGCTTTTTAGAAGCTAATGATGCTCCAACAGCAAGCATGGCAATGATGCCAAAGTATCTGCCGATAAACATGACTATTCCTGTTGAGATGTTCCAGAACGGAGTGGCATCTCCAAGACCTTCAAAGCCTGAGCCGTTATTGGCTGCAGAAGATGTGTATTCATAAAGAACTTGGGAAAGCCCATGGAATCCCGGATTTGAAATACCGTCAGATCCTAGCGGCGTATAAAGCGCAAGGGCTGTTGATCCCAGAATCAGAAACGGATGAATCAGCAAGGTAACAGCGATCAGTTTCATTTCTTTTCCTTCTATTTTCTTGCCAAGGAATTCTGGCGTGCGCCCTACCATCAGGCCAGATAAGAAAACGGCGATGACAGCGTACATGATGATATTCATAAAGCCAGCTCCAATCCCGCCGAAAACCGTATTCAAAAGCATATTCGACAAGGCCAGCATCCCTGTGATGGGAGAAAGCGTATCATGCATGGTATTAACCGCTCCTGTTTCAGAAGCTGTTGTCACGATTGCATAAAGAGCAGATTGTGCCGCACCAAAGCGGACCTCTTTGCCTTCCATGCTTCCTGATGCCTGCTCAAGGCCTGCTTCAGCCAATCTTGGGTTACCCTGATATTCAGATAAAAGAGCTGTTCCAAGAAAGACCACGAAAATCATGGCCATTGCAGCAAATAGGATTCTGCCCTGCTTTGCGTTTCCGACCATTTTTCCATACGTGAAAGGAAGGGCTGTCGGAATCAGCAGCATCAAAAGAATTTGCAGCAGGTTGCTAATCCCGTTAGGATTTTCAAAAGGATGGGCTGAGTTGACACCGAAGAATCCTCCTCCGTTGTTGCCCACTTCCTTAATGGATAAAAGAGAAGCAACAGGGCCCATTGCGATCGTCTGATCCGCGCCTTCTACGGTTTTTGCCGTCACACTTGAATCCAGCGTCTGAGGAACACCAAGAAAAACAAATACCAGACCCGTTACAAAGGCTATCGGCAAAAGAACACGAGTAATGGAACGAATTAAATCTACAAAGAAATTTCCAAGAGGGTTGCCTGAAAGTCCTCTTATTAATGCAATGGCTGCAGCAAATGCTGTAGCAGGAGCGACAAACATCATAAACGTAATGCCGATCATCTGAGAAAGATAAGATAATCCGCTCTCTCCGCTGTAATGCTGAAGATTTGTATTGGTCATAAAGCTGATGGCCGTATTAAATGCAAGTGTCGGATCCATTCCGGCAATGCCGCTCGGATTCAGCGGAAGCGAACCCTGAAAACGAAACACTAGGTAAACGATAAAAATCATGAAAATATTTGAAATCAGTAGAGCAGAAGCATATTGCCTGAAACTTTGATTCGTTTGTTTGATTCCGCTTAGTTTATAAACCGCATGTTCAAAAGGGCCAAAAAAAGCATCAAGTTTCGTTGTTTCATAAGAAAACGCACGCGCAATGTAGTTGCCTGCAGGCTTTGCCAGCAGGACGACAAGCGCCAATGTCAGGATAATGGAAAGTATGGATAGTACACTCAATGTCTCTTCCTCCGCAAGTTAAAATTTTTCAGGGTTTACCAATGCATAAAGCAAATAGAGCGTGATGGCGGCGATTCCGCCGAGCAAAACAATCGTCACTTTTCTTCCCTTCCTTCAGTCACAATCTTTTCAGACCATTTTACAAGTCCTGACATAAGCAGCGTTAAAGCTGCAAATGAGAGAATCATGATACTGTCAAGCATTTAAATCCCCCGTTCTTATTGAATCAGAAATTTTACGTTATCCAATCTTGAATACATGACATGCTGAGCGCCGAGCAATTCATAAAGCTTAGCCGGATAATTCGCTCTTTTTGTAATCACCGTAATCGGCGCCCTGACACTCGCTTTGAGTATTTCCATCAGCCGGCAGGTCTCAGCTATTTTGTCTTCGAGCAAAAGCACTCGTGAAATGGGCTCGTTTATAATCAGGTACTGTGCATGTTGCTTAATAAAATAAATGGTTTTAAACCCTTTGGTTCTCAAATGACTTTCTACACTGTAATCTCCGGTAATAAATGACAGAGATGAATTCTCCGGGAGAATCTCATCCAGGCAGCCAAGCCTCGTATAGCTCGGAATGCAAATCAGCATCGTTTCCATGACGTTCCCTTCCTTTTCAAATCAATAAAAACCGCGGAAGAGGGTCTCTTCCGCGGTTTTTAGGCATCACTTAAAAAAGCATGCAGCACCTGCGATTTTGATTTCCCTCACTGCGCTTTCGGGGTTAGCTGTCGGATTCGGGCTATGAGAGCTGCCCTGCCACCTTTTCAGATGGATTCACCCCAAGCGGCTGTATGCCGCAGAAGATTGGTTCCCCCGATTTCATTGTGAAATTAAGCGTCCAGGTATTCAGTTCTGATTTGACATCTCTTTTAGAGATCCACCTCCTTAAATCATTCTCGTATTTTAACCTTGCTTCATTTCGCCAAGCCAGTACGAGCACGTTCCAGGCTTGCTGAAAATCACGTATCGTGCTCCCAGTTTTTTATATAGGTCATAGTGTCTGCTGTCATCTGTCATCACGATAATCCGCATCGTGCCCAGATCTGAGAAAAAGGTTGTTAATTCAAATCCTTCATTGATCGAATCCGATATAACATAAACAGAACGATAATTTGAAAACTTCTTTTCCAATTCGATCAGGTTATCCATTCGTGTGTTTCCATCTTTAGAGTTCGACAGTTCACACGCATACTGCTCATAGTTCATGACGTCTGCAAATCTTCTATTCACGCTTATACTCTCTACGACAGAACCGAATAAATCTCCCTTGCCTATAACCAGTGTGTGATTCATCGTCATCCCCCGCACATTCATATATAACGGTATTTTTTCCTCCTGCCGGCTCCACCCCTATTGGATGAAGCAGCCCAAGTGTAAAAAAAAAGAGACCAATGCTTACCCTTCCCCCAAATAGATCCATATCCAATCAAATCAGCAGAATGTCCATAAGACAGCTGATTGATCTACATATGGCTGTTTTGGAGAAAAAGTACTCATTGGTCTACTTAACGCCTAGCAAGCCGAAGCCCTCTTTGCGTTCCGTCTTCCGTTTTTTCCTTTTTCGAATGAATTGCATGCATCAAAAAGACCTTTTACAGTCCCCAGGCCTCTTCTCTGCCTTAAAAAAGGGCAGTAAAAAAAAGACTCCTGTTAAGGCGGTCTTTTGACCTCCTTCGCTTTAGCCGACGAAGTTAGCTGACGGGTAGGATGGCGAAAGATCTCATCCTTCCTGCAAATGCAGAATTAACCCCAAAAAATTGGTTCCTCCGCTCCCGAATCTCGGGACTAGGCCGTTATGCAATTCGTGATTACGTGATTATCTTACTCCCGCGGTGAGATCGTGTAAACAATTAAATACACCGAAAATCAGGTGAATTATACTGCTTTCGCCTTTCATTCTCTCTATTACTCTTATTTGCTCATGTTATTACAAAATTTAAGTCTTTTTTTTAACGATTGCTGCAGCATATTACCAGCATACTATTCCCTATCATTTACAGTTTGCTATTGACAGGGTCTGGGTGTGTAAGTAAGATAAACTCGTCAATGTATGCAAAGCGCACTCACCAGCAAGATAAGATTTTGTCATTGTATGACGGTGGATCTGCGCAACTGCAGCAGCAATGTTAATCAAAAGCATGTTTGCCGGGGGTATATTCATATGGCTGTGTCGCCAAAAAAAAAATTAGAAATGGAACTTAGTGAAGCCTTTATTAAGCTTCAAAGAGACTTAATTGGACGCGGTCCTCAGGAGACCAGAACATACATTGTCCATGATATGGTGATCGCGAGGTTCAAAGGTGTTCTCACAGTTGAAGAAAAACACCTTGTTGAAAACGAGAATGGCAGAAAGCTTGTGAAACAAATGAGACAAGTCCTGCGTGAAATGTACAGTAAAGAGTTTGAGGAAATCGTAGAAAGATGCACCGGCTGCAAAGTGCTGTCCAGCCACAGCGACATCAGCACCAAAATGGGGGAACGGATTGAGGTTTTTGTGGTAGATAAGGATTTAGAGCGTTCTCTCGAATCAAAAGGCTAAAAACTGTATTTCAAAAGGAGTATGCATAGCTCGCATACTCTTTTTTTCTTTGTATTTAACTGGTTTCTACCCCATTTCAACCCCCTTCTCAGGAATAATAAATAATAATCTAAAGATATACAATAAATTAAAAAAGAGAGAATGAGAGAGAAAACGAAAGAAAAACAGAGTCTGGATAGATTTATTTCTAAATTATTCCTCTTTTTCAGAGCTTTACAAGTAAAATTACCCGGGCGTATGATAGGCTCAATTTATTTCCTAATTCGCAGAATCCGCTAAAGGAACGGGGGACCCAATCTTCCGGGGTGAAGCCGCAGCATCAAGCGGCCGGGCGACTCTTACCGTCCGAATCCGTCAGCTAACTCCGTATGCGTTGTTTGAGAGAGGAAGGTGTGAACATTCAGAGCCGGCTAAAACCCGCTTGCTGAAACAAAAATATAATCCTTCGATTTTTCAAAAACCGTTCGTACTATCAGACAAAAATTAAAAAATCGGGGTGTTTTTTATGTTGACCATTTTAGATACGTTAAGTGAAATCAAGGCAGAAATAGCAGAAAAGCATGTAGAATTGCTGCACCTTCAGTTTGTTGATCTTGAAGGGAATTTAAAGCATGTCACCATTACAGCTGATCAGATTGATGAGGCGGTGGAAGGTAAAATGATGTTTGACGGGTCGTCAATCACGGGCTTCTGTCCAATTAATCAGTCCGACCTATATTTAAAGCCTGATTTGAACACATTTGCCATCATTCCCTGGTCAGTTGAGGAAAAGTATGCGGAAGCAAGGTTTCTATGCAGCATTCACAATCCGGATATGACTCCTTATGAAGGTGATCCGAGATTTGTGCTGCAGCAGGCAATGAAAAGAGCAAAATCACTCAGTTATTCCATCAGCATCGGGCCTGAATTGGAATTCTTCCTTTTCAAAACCGACGAGAATGGAAATCCGACAACAAATCCGCATGATCTGGGAGGCTATTTCGAACCCGCTCATGATTTAGGTGAAAAAGTGAGGCTTGAGATCTACCGGACGTTAAAAGCAATGGGCTTCAAAATTGAAGCCTCACACCATGAAGTAGCAAACGGCCAGCATGAAATCAACTTCCGTTTTAACGATGCCCTGACTTCTGCCGATAATGCAACGACTTATAAATGGGTTGTTAAAAATGTCGCAAAGCAATTTAATCTGCATGCTTCTTTTATGCCTAAACCGGTTCAAGGAATAAACGGATCAGGCATGCACGTGAACATCTCGCTGCTTAAGGATAGGGAAAATACGTTTTACGACGAAAACGATGATATGCAGCTTTCAAATGAAGCCTACTACTTTATCAATGGCATACTGACCTATATTGAAGAAGTGACCGCCATCACTAACCCGATTGTTAATTCGTACAAGCGGCTTGTTCCTGGCTTTGAAGCTCCTTGCTATATTGCCTGGTCAACCTCAAACCGTTCAACCTTAATTCGCATACCGGCAAAAAGAGGGGCTGCAACACGCATTGAAGTGAGGCATCCTGATCCAAGCGCTAATCCATACCTTGCTTATGCCGCGATTGCTGAAGCCGGAATGGCAGGCATTGCCTTATCAGAATTCCCGAAGGCTGCTGTGCATGATGACATATTCAGCATGACAGAATCAGAGCGGCTTGAAAAAGGCATCAAGCATCTTCCAGATAACCTTGAGACAGCACTGGATTTGCTGGAAAACGGCCCACTTGCGAAAATGGTTCTAGGGCCTCACGTTTTCCGTCAATTTCTTCTTCATAAAAGGGCTGAATGGCACGAATACAGAAATACCGTACATTTATGGGAAATTGAACGTTATCAGATGAAATTTTAATAGAAAATCAAAAACCCCGGTTCATTGTTGAATCGGGATTTTTTGTGTCTCATTCCGTGAAGGAATTCATAATTTCCGGCCAGTTGGTTAACGTAAGAAAATAAGCTGATTCGCAAGGTGAGCGGACTTGTTATTATATCAATATACTTTTGTGAGAGTGTTATTCTCAACTGTTGGAGGATACTGTATGAATTCCCTTTTCCGAAAAAAATCAATTACCGACCTGCTTGCCCAAAGTCAGCAAAAGTCACTTGAACGCACGATGGGTGCAATGGATTTGACCCTGCTCGGCATCGGAGCCATCGTGGGTACGGGCATTTTTGTTCTGACAGGAGTGGTTGCTGCAGAAGCTGCGGGCCCTGCACTCATTCTGTCTTTTATCCTGTCCGGTATTGCATGTGCGCTTGCTGCCTTTTGTTATGCCGAGTTCGCTTCCTCCGTGCCGATTTCAGGGAGCGTGTATACCTATACATATGCAACACTTGGAGAGTTTTTTGCTTTTTTAATCGGGTGGGACCTGATGCTTGAATATCTGCTTGCCACTTCTGCTGTTGCAACCGGCTGGTCTGCTTACTTTCAATCACTGCTCGCAGGTTTCGGACTGGACCTGCCCAAGGCCATCACCTCCGCTCCCGGAGCTGGAAAGGGCGGATTGATCGATTTGCCTGCTGTGTGCATCATCTTCTTAATCACCGCACTTCTGTCAAAAGGAATCAAAGAAAGCACCCGCGTCAACAACATCATGGTGTTCGTCAAACTTGCCGTGATCATCGCTTTTATCGTAGCTGGTGTGTGGTATGTTAAGCCTGCAAACTGGACGCCGTTTGTACCTTTTGGTTTTGACGGGATTGTTACAGGTGCTGCGACTGTGTTTTTTGCCTATATCGGGTTTGATGCTGTTGCCACTGCAGCTGAAGAAGTGAAGAGACCACAGCGGGATGTCCCAATCGGCATTATTGCTTCTTTGACTGTTTGTACAGCTCTGTATATCATCGTTTCGCTTATTTTGACAGGAATGGTTCCTTATACAAAACTGAATGTAGCCGATCCGGTTTCTTTCGCCCTTCACTTTGTCGGTCAGAACACACTGGCAGGCTTCGTTTCTGTCGGAGCAATTGCAGGTATTACGACTGTGCTTCTCGTGATGATGTATGCGCAGGTCCGGATTTCATTTGCGATGAGCCGTGACGGACTGCTTCCAAGCGTTTTATCAAGTGTGCATCCATCATTTAAAACACCGTTTAAAAATACGTGGCTGACAGGTCTCGTTGCTGCAGCCATTGCGGGCTTCGTCGATTTGACTACACTGGCCCATTTAGTGAATCTGGGTACCCTTGCAGCCTTTACCCTGATATCAATCGCTGTGATTGTTCTGAGAAAAACACACCCAACCCTTGAGAGGGCATTCAAAGTGCCGTTCGTCCCTGTATTTCCGGCAATCAGCGCCTTGTTCTGCATCTATCTCATGACGAGCCTTCCCGCCATCACATGGACTTCCTTTATCATTTGGATTGTAATCGGGGCCGTCATCTATTTTGTATACGCAAGGAAAAACAGCAAACTAGTTTAGATCGCAAAAAAAACCTTTCTCCGCTGCAGGAGAAAGGTTTTTACTCTTTATGATCGTCTGACCTGTCTGAAAAAGTACCCGACTAGCAGCAGTGCGACAGCAAATGAAATCATGACAATAAACTTCAGATGATCATGCAGAACGCTTTTCCCAAAAACGGGTTCTACATCTGCTACTGCGCTTTTCACAAGCTTATTTTTTTCAGCTTTCACAGGATCAAGCGGATGTTTGGCGAGTTCCCGGCCATCTTCACCGTCAATCGTCAAATTTCCGTTGGTATCCACATCAGCAGAAATGGTCTCATGTGTTTTTCTGGCATAATAAAGCGGCTCATCCAATGTGAACTCCTGTCCTTCTTGATCCTTATAATATGTTCCAGAAGCGACAAATTCGGATGTGAAATTTGCAAAGCCGTAATCAAGCAGCTTGACCGTATCTTTGTAAGACATACGGTCTGTCTTTGCATTCAGCGTGACAGCGATCAGCCTGATATTTTCTCTTTCAGCGAGAGTCGACAGCGTAAAACCGGACTGGCTGACATATCCGTTCTTTCCCCCCACCATTCCTTCATATGGGGTCGCCTGCAGAAGTTTGTGATGATTGTGGAGAGTTGTGTCCCAGGTTTCCCCGTCCCATTTCAGCTCGGCTGTTGAAAAGATCTCGCGGAAGATTTCGTTTTGTGATGCATACTG
The DNA here is from genome assembly GCF_016839225.1 of Metabacillus sp. cB07. Taxonomy (NCBI): domain Bacteria; kingdom Bacillati; phylum Bacillota; class Bacilli; order Caryophanales; family Bacillaceae; genus Metabacillus; species Metabacillus sp. cB07. The sequence goes on from NZ_CP069296.1 coordinate 3,553,402, forward strand.
AGTCAAAGCAGCCAAATCTTCCGCTGTAGTGACATGATTCGGGTCAAAAAGACCGTGCGGGTTCGTAAAATGAGTATCCTCAAGCCCTACTTTCTTCTCCAAAAACTCATTCATTTCCTTTGAAAATGTTTCTACATTTCCGCTGATATGTTCAGCAATGGCAATTCCTGCATCATTCCCGGAATTGATCATGAGTCCCTGAATCAGCTTTTTCAGTGGCACCTGTTCGCCTGCCTCAAGATACACTCTTGTCCCGTCGGCATTTCTGGCATTTTCGCTGACAGTTACGATATCATCCAAATTCCCATTTTCAATCGCATAGATGGCTGTGGCCATTTTTGTCACACTAGCAGGGTACATCTCGGCATCGCTTTTTTTCGAATAGAGAATCTGGCCGGAATCAGCATCGATCAGGACGGCTGATTCACTTTCGATTGCCGGTTCATTTGCCGACAGTTCCTCTGCTGATGGTTCTGAAGAAAAAATCATACCTAAAAAGAAGCTCGCTGCAAGAATCAAAGGGGTTTTTTTCATCTATATAAATCTCCTGATTGTAGTAGTCTATATTCATTCCGTATACAAGCATAACAGGTAATAAAACGGCATGACAATGTAAAGTTATAGAAACGGATGCATAAACGTTCATTTTACCTGAATTTATAGAAAAATCTGTATTTTTATTGATTTGACTTCCAATTCTGCCTGTCATATACTTTACCTGACGAACGTCAGGAAGGCGGTTTTCAATGTGACCTCAGAACAGCTTAAACAGGCGGCCATCCGCCTATTTGCCGATTATGGCTATGAAGGTACTTCACTGGCTGACATTGCTGCTGAAGTTGGAATAAAGAAACAGTCGATTTACACCCATTTTAAAAATAAGGATGAACTCTTTCTTAAAGCGATGGCTGATGTTCTTGAAAAGGAAATTGAATATGCAAAAGCTTCATTTTCTTCTTCAGAACAGCCTCATCTAAAAGAAATTCTCTTCTCCTATTTGACGGATTATGTGCACCGTTTCGAAGTGGAGGCGGAAACAAAATTCATGCTGAGAATTAGCTTTTTGCCCCCCTCACATTTATATCGGGAGGTCATGGAAAAAGTTTATGTGTACCTCGATACGTTTGAAGAACTGCTCATCAGCGTTTTTGAAAATCAGCCTGCTCTTGCTGTAAAACCGTCTGAAGCGGCCACGGCGTATATGGGTGTCGCAGATGCTGTTTTCGCCGAAATGCTTTATGGCGGACCTTCGCGCGTGCAAAAACGGCTGGATAGCTGTTTTTGCGTTTATTGGAATGGAATTAAAAGAAAAGCGGAGCCGACCGTTTAGCCCTGACAGGCATCCAAAATATCATTCGGTAAAGAAGGTGCTTTTCTGCCTCTCATCCGTTTTCATCGATGATATGGAAACATAAGGAAAGGACGATTATCATGAACAAAGACTGGACGAAAGTATTTATGGCCGGTTTTATTGAAGTCATTTGGGTTGCCGGTCTGAAGTATTCAGACAGCTGGCTTGAATGGCTGGGAACCATCATCACAATCTGCATCAGCTTTTACCTGCTGATCAGTGCATCGAAAAGACTGCCTGTCAGTACGGTTTACGCTGTTTTTACGGGACTTGGGGCAGCCGGAACCGTTATAGCAGAAATTCTGTTTTTTAATGAGCCTTTTCAGCTGGTTAAAATCCTTTTAATCACCGTTTTAGTATGCGGGGTTATCGGGTTAAAAACACTGTCTGATGACAAAAAAGAGGAGGCTTCCATATAATGGACTGGGCGTTTCTAATTGGGGCCGGCCTGTTTGAAGTAGCCGGTGTTATCGGGATTAATAAAATGAAGGAATCTAAGGGAATCGTTCCACTGCTGATTATGATTGCAGGTTTTTCGCTAAGCTTTCTGCTGCTGAATCAGTCCCTCCAGACGATTTCACTCGGGACTGCCTATTCCGTCTGGACAGGAATCGGATCTGCCGGGAGTGCGCTGATCGGCATCTTGTTCTACGGGGATTCAAAGAGCTGGAAACGGATATTATTCATCAGCATGATTATTTCCGCAACGGTAGGGCTCAAACTGGTTTCGTAAGGAGTTTTTACTTTTGATTAAATATTCGTTTCTCGTGTTTATTGGCGCATGCAGCTACGGTATCATTTCAACAATTATCAAGCTTGCCTACAAACAGGGCTATTCAGTGGAAGAAGTGATCGGCAGCCAGTATGTGACTGGCTTTCTTCTGTTTTTAGTCTGCTCCCTTCTCTTTTCAAGAAAAAAAGCGACATGGAAACAGGCGCTCTTCTTGATGCTGACAGGGACGACGACAAGTTTTACAGGGATTTTTTACGGCAAATCACTTGAAACCGTTCCGGCGTCCATTGCGATTATTCTGCTGTTTCAATTTACATGGATCGGCATTTTAATTGAGGCAGTTTATCTTAAAAAGAGACCTGACAGAGCGAAGCTTTTCGCTGTCCTTCTTTTGCTTATAGGCACTTTCATGGCAGGCAACCTGTTCGGGAAAGAAGCAGTCAGCTTAACGGACCCGGGAATCATCTGGGGCCTTTTCTCGGCTGTCTCTTTTTCCCTCTTTATCTTTGCAAGCGGAAAAGTGGCAGCTGAGCTTCCATCGCTGAACAGAAGCTTGTTCATGTCGTTTGGGGCGGCGATCTTTCTCACCGTCCTTTTCACTCCCGATTTTATGACAAATGGTTCTCTTCAGGAAGGACTATGGAAATTCGCCTTGCCGCTCGGCTTTTTCGGCGTGTTTATCCCGGTTGTGCTGTTTTCCATCGGCACTCCTAAAATAGGCTCAGGACTCGCCACGATTGTCGGTGCTGCCGAACTGCCAGCAGCCGTTCTATGCTCGGTCTTTTTTCTGAAAGAATCGGTGAACCTGGTGCAGACGGCCGGTATTATGCTTATCCTTTTGGGAATTTCCGTCCCGCAGCTTTTTTATTATTTTCGGCAGAAAAAGAAGGTAAGTCATACGCTGGATATGTAAGGTGATATGCACAGCAAAAAGAGGAAAAAACGTGAATCGTATGCTATACGTACACTGGATGGAGATTATAACGTAAGGAAACCCTCAAATCGTATGCTATTCGTACACCAGATGAAGATTATAACGTAAGAAAACACTCGAATCGTACGCTATATGTACACCAGATGAAAATTATAACGTAAGGAAACACTCGAATCGTACGCTATACGTACACCGAATGAAAATTATAACGTAAGGAAACACTCGAATCGTACGCTATTTTTACACAGGATGGAGATTATAACGTAAGAAAGAAAATAGATTGTACGCCACGTATGCCTTATATAGAAAAAAAGAGGGTGAATTTGATGTGTTTATACTCAAATTCACCCTCTTTTCTATATGCTGTGTCTTAATAATCCGCTTTAATGTGGCGAATCAATGCCTCTGCACTTTCGTTTACCTGTTCCTGATTCAGCGTTCTTACCCCATGCTCGACAAACGCTGGAAGAAAGCGCATGCCGGTCAGATTAGCCATTGCCTGAAACGGCTTGAACAGCTCGCTCATGCTGTAATGGTTATAGCCGCCTGACTGATACGCAGCTTCCGGTCCTCCCGTTGAAACAGCCAGCATAAACTCTTTTCCGTGAAGCTTTGTCCCCTGTGAGCCATATGCCCAGCCGTAGGCAAGAACTTCATCCTGCCATTCTTTCAAAAGTGACGGACTGCTGTACCAGTAGAATGGAAACTGAAAAACGATCCGGTCGTGTTCAAGCAAGAGCTTTTGTTCGCGTTCCATGTCAATTTTAAAATCAGGATACTCACTGTAAAGGTCATGAACCGTGACGTCCTGCTCTTCGTGTAATCTGAGACTCCACGCTTTGTTGACTGTTGAATCCGATAGATGAGGGTGTGCAAGTATAACAAGTGTTTTCATTTCATGTATCTCTCCTTTTATTTAGTTTCCGCCGGTCGTTTCTTCGTAAATAACCTCTGCTTCTGTTCGGTTTTGATACATACTGTAAAAAGCATCGGCAATTTTTTCTGAATCATAGTAGGTGCCGGATTCTACAAAGCCTTTTATCGTCAAAGTACCTGCATAAATTCCTTCCGGCTTCAGTTCATCATGAAGGCTTTTGGCCAGACTGCGGATCCCTGCTTTTCCTATGGATAAAGACGCGAGATCTGCGTAAGGATGGAGAGCAAGCCCACCGCCAGTCAGAAGAATAGCCCCTTTGTTCATATATGGAAGAACTTCTTTCGTGCTTGCAAGAGCTCCAGACACGCTGACTTTGAAATCGGCAATCAAATCTCCGCTGTCAAGGGCCGTCGGTTTTCCCGGCTTTCCTGCAGCCGCATTGTACAAGAGAACATCCACCTTGCCAAAAGCATGGATAACATCTGAAATGGCGGACTTAAGTTGAGATTCGGATGCGATATCTGCCTTGAATCCTCTAGCCTCTATTCCATGAGCTTCCAGTTCTCTTTGATAATCCGCCAAAGCTTCTTTTCGGCGTGCGATCATCGCCACCCTAAATCCTTTTCTCCCAAATGCAAGAGCCGTGCTCAAACTGATTCCTTTGCCGGCTCCAACCACAAGCAGGACATTTTCATTCATATTTCTATCTCCTTTGCACTTTATATTTGTATATGCAAATGAATAAGCAAAAAAATATAGTTGTACATGCAAATGAATACCAAAAAAAAATTTACGTTCTTTTCTCTAGTTTATTGCTCGCCTCATGCAGTGACTTGCTTAATTCCAGGCTGAATTCTTTTCCTAGAACAGCCGAGTATTCCTGAAACAGATCCTTCAGAGATGCCCGGAACTGTGTATAAATTTTATCTCCCTCACTCGTAAGTGAAATGAAAGACTGCTTGCCGCTTACTTTCCGGTTTACAAGCCCCTGCTTCTCAAGCTTATCAATAAATCTGGTGCTTGTGGAAGGCGCAATGGAAAGCTTTTTGCACAGCTCTTTTTGAGTAATTCCGGGATGGAATTTAACGGTCATGATTAAGTACAAGTATGATGGCGCCAGGTCACCTGCATCAAAAACCTCTTCAGCAAGCTTTGTCATGTTTCGAGCAAACCTGCTCGCTGTAAAATACAAGCAGTGCATGAGTACTTGTTCTTCTTCGTTCATCTGCATCATTCCTTTTTTCATTTGCATATACAAATTAACATTTTTCTAAATGCAATGTCAAGTAAGTCATTCAGAGCAGGGAGAGCGTCAATCAGTCCCCTGCCCGAAACGTCTTCATTGCTTCCTCTGCCTGCTCTTCTGTTACATAAGGAGTATGGAAGTAAACACGCACAAGCGCCCCGTCTTCAAGTTCAAGAAAATAATGATAGGTCTGCACGGCGGTCATCGTCTTTACGTGCTGAAGCAATCGTTCAGCAGGATAGGCCAGGTTCGTGATCTCCTTTATCTCAAAAATTCCAGGACTGGATTCAAGACTTAGTTTTTCCTTAGTCGAACTAGGAACAGCACCTCCGACTGTGCGCTCGCCCAGCTTGAATTCAAGACCCTTCTCCCTTTTTAAAATGTCCATTCCCTGCGGCAGATCAATTGCGTACGTTTGCTCGCCGCTCCTGCCGGATTCATTTGCAAGATAGACAGAGAAAACACCAATGCCAAGGAGCAGAACAGCGGCAGCAGCTATCTGAAAAAATCGGTGCATGAGTGTAATAGGAGCCTGCCTTCTCTGCATGCGTTCACGAATGAATTGTTTTTGTGAAGGGGACATATTTTTTCTAGGGAATTTCATGTTCTCATAATTCAAGCTCAGCACCTCTTTCCAACCGTGGGTTTTGCTTTAATTTCTGCAGGGCCCGGTAATACGTCCGGCTTACTTTGTCCCTTGACCATCCGAGAACATGTGCTGTTTCTTCTACCGAAAGCTCAGAAACAATTCTGAGCAAAATCACATCGCGGTATTCTGCCTTCAGCTCTGAAATCGCTTTGTACGCTTCACTCAGCTCCTCATGTTCAAGCAGGATCTCATCCGGCGTTTTCACATTCCGCACTCCGGGCATCCAGCCAAGAAATTTTTTTCTCCTCCACTGGTCGATCACAAGTCTTCTTGCGATGCTGATCAGCCAGGTTTTCGGATGGCTCTCGTCCCGGAACCTGCTTTTGAATGCTTTTAAAAACACTTCCTGAACCTCATCTTCGACATCATGCGTACCTTTATAATAGACAAGAAAGTGATGCACATCGTCACCGTATTCGCTGAACATCCTCTCCAGTTCCTGTCCGTCCATCCCATTCACCTCATTTTGCCCTCTTTGCCCCATTAGACGTTTTCTTTCTCCCATTCTCTCACTGAAACGAAAAAAATTCAGTCCCTTTTCAGACTGAATTTTCCTCCCTCTTATACTTGTCCGGCCCATTCCTTTTTGGCAGCACGGTTATATAGGTCTCTTATTTGATTATATTCTTTTTCTGAAAGATTGCCTTTAGCCGCAAGCTTCGCATTCTGTATCCACCTGTCCGGTTTCGCCGTTCCGACAATGGCTGTATGAACACCCGGAACTGTAAGTGTAAAACGGAGTGCTTTTTCTACTGCCTCAGGCAATTCCCCTTTTAGAAACGGATAATCAAGCTCGTGGAATCTTTCCCAATACTCCTGGTAATAGCCGTTTTCAGGCTTCTCGCTGTAGTTCCAGGCAACGTTTGCAATTGGGCGTTTTGCAATGATGCCCATTCCTCTTTTTACTGCCTCCGGGATGGTGAGATCAACAGCCTCCTGATCGGCGATGCTGACGGATGTTTCAAAGGTATCGAAAGCGCCGGTTTTTATCGCATACAAGGCGTCCGTGTGATCTCCGCTGTAGCCGATATAGCGGGTTTTCCCCTTCTCCTTCGCCCGCTTTAGAACATCAATGACATCTCCCTGTCTGAGGATATCCTCAGAGCAGCTGTGCAGATGGATGGTATCAACATAGTCTGTTTTGAGCCTTTTTAAGCTTCGGTCGATGGATTCTTCAAGCATGGACGGATTCCAGTCTTCCCCGTCAAGGCCTGAGGTGTGGCCGCACTTTGTGAAAAGATAAAAATCATCTCTTCTAGATGACATCGTTTTGCCGATCAGTTCTTCACTTGTGTTGTAGCATTCTGCCGTATCGATGACGTTCAATCCGGCATCAAGCGCCGTTCCGAGCAGGCGGTCCACCGTTTCTTCAGAAGCATTTGAAAACCCGATTTCCGCTGCTCCAAAACCAAGTACACTGACCATCATATCTGTTTTTCCAAACGCGCGTCTTTCCATTTTCCTCATCCTCCCTAAAATGGATCTCCCGTAAATTTTATAACAATTCGGACAATAATACGAAAGATAACCCTTCGTTGCTGCCGCCATATATAATGGAGAAAAGACATGCCTACACGGAGGAAATGCCATATGAATGAAAAAACGGTGCTCATTACAGGTGCATCAAGCGGCTTTGGGATGCTCGCTTCCCTCAGACTTGCTGCGGAAGGATACCGCGTCATCGCTTCTATGAGAAATACGGAGAAACAAACGGAACTTTTCAGGATGCTTGGAGAACACAAAGAAAGAGTGACGGTCCTCGAGCTTGACGTCACGTCCCCGGAATCGATTGATGGCTTAAAGGAGTATTTGAAAGAGACCGGCAGAATCGACATTCTGATCAACAACGCCGGATTTGCCTTTGGCGGATTTGGAGAGGAAGTAACGGTGATCGACTATAAAAGCCAGTTCGAAACAAATTTCTTCGGTGTCATCGCTGTTACCCAGGCGGTCCTGCCGCATATGCGCAAACAGCGGAGCGGAAAAATCATCAACATGAGCAGCATCAGCGGATTGATCGGCTTTCCGGGCATCTCGCCGTATGCAGCATCAAAGCATGCGCTTGAAGGGTACAGCGAAAGCCTAAGACTCGAAGTCAAGCCGTTCGGCATCGATGTCGCCCTGATTGAACCGGGTTCCTTTTCTACGAACATTTGGACAACTGGAAGAAAAGTATCTTCTATAGAAGATTCACCGTATCTTGTGTATATGAATGCCATTGAAAACGAACTTGAGCAGGGGAAAGAGAAGCTTGGGAATCCAGCTGATGTCGCTGAACTGATTGTTAAGCTATGTTCAAAAGATTCATTGACCAAGCTCAGATATCCGGCTGGAAAAGGCGTCCGGATATCTCTGTTCTTAAAACGGATTCTTCCTTGGCGCATGTGGGAATCCATACTTATTGGCAAGCTGCTTGGAAAAAAGACCGAATTGTAACCTTACTTTTTCAGAAACTCTGTCGTATACTCGCTTATTTCCGCTGACTTTGTCCAGTGGAGATAATGATGACCTGTAAGTGAAACAAGTTTATGTTCCTCCGCAGGACTCATTTGATCTCCATAAAATGCTTTGATCTTTTCGTCCTTCTCTTTTTGGTCCTTGTCCATCGCTTGAAAAATCATGACGGGAACATGCGGCGGGAACGTCATAACTTCTGTTTTTTCCGCATTCCTGTTCAGTTCATTCGCTTCATCTATGACGTTTTTATTGGAACTTTTCCATGCGGCAATTCGTTTGGTCATATTCAGATTCTCCTCTGAATACGTTCCTTCCCCTGCAATGGGCAGAAAGTCTTCAGGTGTGAATACAGCCGCCCACCTGGCAGCACCAAGTACAGATGCAGCACGAACGAACGAAGGAACCGACGGAGCCTTTTCATTAAAGTAGTCAAAAGCCTTTGGCAGGGTTGGATCAATTCCGATAATGGCTTCTATTTCATCTGGATAGGCATTGGCATAATACATGCTGTAGACCCCGGAGACTGAATGCGGCATCAAAACATACGGTCCTTGGATGCCGGCTTTCTTAAGCGCCGTCCGCACCTCTTCCACCATGTTTTCCACTGTGCGCGCCTTATTTGTCCCATCACTCCATCCATAGCCGAATGGTTCTGCGACCACGACCTTGTGCTTCTTTGCCAGTTCATTTACCAGCGGTTCAAAATCAAGGACTGGCGCAGCCGTTCCGAGGCCGCTTAACAGCAAAATCGTGTGTTCCCCTTCCCCCTTTGTGTAAACGTGCATGCTCCTGCCGTCTACCTCGACAAGCTGCCCCGGAGCCTGGTATTTCTTCTGCTCATAGAGTGTGATCCCTTGATGAAGGATGAAGCTCAGCAAAATGACAGCTCCAATCAGCAGAAAAAGAGTTCGAATGATTTTTTTCCATTTCATTTTCATGGTTTGTCCCGCTTTCTTTAGTAAAAGTATTCACCTAGTTTAGCGGACAAAAGTTAAAAAAAAGGTGTGATTATAGGAATATTTTGTTTAAGTTTGACATCGCGGGGAGTTGCGACAAAATGGGGAACCATCAATTGAAAGGTGGCAGCATTTTCGGGAATTGCGCCACTTTTGAGAGTCTCATCACTCGAGAAGTGGCAGTACTGCGCATAATGGCCCCACATTTGAGAGTAACATCACTCGAAAAGTGGCACCACTACGCAGAATTACACCACATTTGAGAGTAACATCACTCGAAAAGTTGCACCACTACGCAGAATGGCACCACATTTGAGACTCTCATCACTCGGAAAGTGGCACCACTACGCAGAATGGCGCCACTTTTGAGAATCTCATCAATCGAAAAGTGGCACCACTGTGCAGAATGGCGCCACATATTAGAATCTCATCAATCGAAAAGTGGCACCACTATGCAGAATGTCGCCACATTTGAGAATCTCATCACTCGAAAAGTGGCAGCACTGTACAGAATGGCACTACATTTGAGAGTCTCATCACTCGAAAAGTGGCAGCATTCTGGGTGAACTGTTGAACCCTTTATATACATTAAAAAATCCGAACTAATTACAGTCCGGATTTTTCTTTGGCTGAATGATTTTCTTTAAGTCTCTTCCTATCCCTCAAGTTCCTTCCGCTGTCTAAATTCTTCCTTAATCTCATCCAGAAGCACAGGGTCTGTCAGCAGCTCAAGCGCTGTCAGGGCAAGGCCTTTTGCACCGAGCAAAAGCGCTGTGTCCCCCTGCTCTGACTTGGCTGCCTCCCTGAATTCGTCTGTGTGGCCGACGAGGGTATCAGGTCCAATTTTGATGTACGGATGGATCGTCGGAACAACGTGGCTGATATTGCCGGCGTCCGTTGAGCCGAGGCCTTCGCGCTCAGACGTTTCCACTGATTCTCCGAGACTTTCAAGCTGCTTTTTAAAGACGGAATCAAACGTCCGGTTGAGCACCAGGTTATCGACTTCATTTTGAAATGCAATCACATTCAGCTTAGCGCCTGTCGCCAAGCCTGCTCCCTGTGCTGCAGCTTTGATGCGTTCTGTTGTTTCTGAGCACTTTTTTCTTGTTGCCGCGCGGATGTAGAATCGTGCTTTCGCATAGTGCGGGACGATATTCGGGGCATCGCCTCCGTGCGTGATGATTCCGTGAATTTTCACATCGTCCGTTACATGCTGGCGAAGGGCATTGATGCTGTTGAAAAGCTGAATGACTGCATCCAGGGCATTGATTCCCTGATGAGGAGCAACTGCAGCATGCGCCGGCTTTCCAATGAATTCAAAATCGAGCGGATCCACCGCAAGGGAGTTTCCCGTTATTCTCGTTGCGTTCGATGGGTGCACCATCAAGGCCGCATCAATGCCTTCAAGCAGCCCGTGCTTGACAAAGCTTCCTTTCGCACTGCCGTTCGGGCCGCCTTCTTCCGCGGGTGTTCCCAAAACGACTACTTCTCCGCCAATTACGTCAATCTGTCTGCCTAGGGAAATCGCTGCTGCAGTGCTTGCGGTGCCGATGATGTTGTGGCCGCAGGCATGGCCAAGTCCCGGAAGCGCATCGTATTCCGCCAGAAAAGCAACAGATGCCCCGTTTTTTAGCGGCGATTTCTTCCTGGCCAGAAACGCCGTCTCATGTCCTGCGACTCCGCGTTCAACTGTAAACCCTTCTGACTCAAGCAAGTCGGAAAGGAGCTTTGAAGCAAAGTATTCCTCATTGCCGATTTCAGGATTTTCATGAATCGAATGGCTAATTTTCAGGTACTCTGCCTTTCTTGATTCGATTTCATCAATGATTTGCTCTTTAAGCGTAACAACTGCTGTGCTCATGCTCTTTCCTCCTCAATGATTATTCTCCAATTTCACTTAGAGGGACAAACGTCGGAATCGTGGCTCCATCGTATTCTTTTTCAATAAATTCAGCCGTGTCTTCCTCCTGGTAAAGCTCAACGATGCGTTTCAGTTCTTTGCGGTCCTTGTCTTCTGTGCGTGTTGCGATGATGTTGATATAAGGTGTGGCTGTGTCATCTTCATGGAAAATAGAATCCTTGATTGGGTTAAATCCTGCATCAACAGCAATTCCGTTGTTGATGATAGAACCTGCTACATCGGGAAGAACACGCGGTGTCTGGCCGGCGACAACAGGCACGATTTCAAGCTTTTTCGGATTTTTGACGATTTTATCAAGTGATCCGTTTCCGTCAAAATCTTCAGGAAGTTCAATTAAACCGGCTGCCTGAAGAAGAAGGAACGCTCTTCCCATGTTTGTCGCTTCATTCGGAACTGCAATTTTTCCGCCTTCCGGAATGTCTTCAACAGATTTGTATTTATCCGAGTAGAGGCCAAGAGGTGCGATGACCGTTGTTCCAATAGGAGTCAGGTCAAGATTGTGTTCTTTTTTGAAGGCATTAAAGTAAGAAATCGTTTGAAACGCATTGGCATCCAGCTCGCCTTCTGAAAGCGCAAGATTCGGCTGTACATAATCTGAAAATCTGACAATCTCAATGTTGATGCCTTCTTTTTCTGCCTTCTTGGCAACAAAATCCCAGATGCGGTTATCAGATCCGCTGACGCCGATTTTCACATCCACCTCTTCTTTTCCGCTAGCTGTTTTATTTCCGCATCCCGCAGCAAAAGCGGCGAGTGCTGCAATCAGTGTTAAAATGATCCATTTTTTCATCATTGTTCTCTCCTATCGTCTTCTGATTTTTTTCGATAAAATGTTTCCTGAAGTCTGAAGTCCCTGAACAAGGACAACAAGAATGGCCACTGTAATGATCATGACAACCGTGTCAAAGCGCTGGTAGCCGTATGTAATCGCGAGATCTCCAAGTCCGCCTCCGCCGACAGCCCCTGCCATCGCAGATGCACCGACAAGTCCCACTGTTGCAATCGTCAGACTCAAAACAAGTGAGCTTAATGCTTCAGGAACAATAAACTTAAAGATGATCTGGGTTGGCGTTGCACCCATTGCTTCTGCCGCTTCAATGACTCCCGGGTCCACTTCAAGCAGCGAGTTCTCTATTAATCTGGCAATATAGGGTCCTGCGTAAAAGACAAGCGGCACAACAGCTGCAGCTGTTCCGATTGAGGTTCCGACAATCAATCTCGTCAGCGGAACAATCGCCACCATCAAAATGATGAACGGCACAGAGCGGAAAAGATTCACGATCCCGTTCAGGATGTTAAAAATAATGGCATTTTCCCATAGATGTCCCTTTCGGGTGATGACCAGCAGCACGCCGAGCGGAAGGCCGATCAACGTGGAGAAAAGCAGGGAAAAACCGGTCATTGCGAGTGTTTCGACTAAAGCATCGATTATTTGCTGAGAATCAACTAGCATGTGCATTCACCTCTTTCACTGATACGTTCTCCTGGTTCATCACCAGAAGCGCTCTTTTTATTTCACTTTCCGTTCCCTGAAGTTCAACGATTAAATGTCCAAATGGAATCCCCTGAAGCTCCGTGATGTTGCCGAACAGCACGTTGATATGGAGGTCAAATCGTTTCGCAATCTGCGACAGCAGCGGCTGTCCTGAGGATTTGCCGACAAAATTAATTTTGAAAATCTGTGCCTGGCTGTTTTCCTCCTGAACAAGCTTCAGGACCGATTCAGGAATCGAATCATTCAGAACAGAGCTGACAAAGTTTGATGCAGTCTTCGTTTTCGGATTTGAGAAAACTTCAAACACAGAACCTGATTCAATGATTTTTCCGCCTTCAATCACGGCTACTGTATCGCAAACCTCTCTTATGACTGACATTTCATGCGTGATCATGAGAATCGTAATGTTGTATTCCTCGTTGATTTTTTTCAATAGCTTTAGAATCGAAGCTGTCGTCTGAGGATCAAGTGCCGAGGTAGCTTCATCGCACAGAAGAATAGATGGCTGGGTAGCAAGAGCCCTCGCAATTCCGACGCGCTGTTTCTGGCCGCCTGATAACTGATCAGGGTACTGGTTCGCTTTGTCCTCAAGTCCTACAAACGAGAGCAGCTCAGCAACCCGCTCCTTAATAACTTTCGGCGAGGCCTTTGAGAGAAGCAGCGGCATCGCCACATTTGCATAGACTGTCTTTGAATTAAGCAGATTAAAGTGCTGAAACACCATGCCGATTTTCCGTTTGACTCCGCGCACATCCTTTTTGGAAAGCGCCGTTAAGTCGAGACCATCCACGATGATCTGCCCTGCTGTTGGACGCTCGAGCAGATTCACTGTGCGGATCAGGGTGCTTTTTCCGGCTCCGCTAAAACCGATGACTCCGCATATTTCCCCTTTTTTCACTTCCAGATCAATGCCGTCAAGAGCTTTCACTTCATTGCCGCCGCTCCCGTATACCTTTGTGACGCCTTTAAATTCAATCATTTATGTAACCTCCCTGTATTTTTGCAATAAAAAAACCCTCTTCTATCCGACAAGAAGAGGGCATGGCATAAGAAATCACCGGTTCTCTTCTCATCTCCCAGGCTATCGCCTGCTGGAATTGGCACAGTACTTTTTCAAAAGTCCGCTGCCGAAGCATCATGGGGCCAGTCCCTCCGCTTCTCTGGATAAGAAAATCATGATTTAGTTTTAAAGAAAAATAAAAACCTCTCCCTGAAAGACAGGAAGAGGCTGGATCTGCAAAAAAAGACCGTTCGCTCTTCTCATCTCTCAGGCTGCACGCCTGCTGGAGTTGGCACAGTTCTCATAAAGAGTCCGCTGCCGAGGTTTCAAAGGGCCATATCCCTCCACCTCTCGTGATAAGAAGCAATATTTTCGATGTGTCTAACTTTACTCCGGTATTTTCTGAAAGTCAACACTTTTTTAAAAAATCAGTTGGACTGCTTAGAAAGTCTGCGGTATTTATACTGCTGCCACTGAAAACGGATAAAGCAGCCGATGCAAAACCCGAGAATCGCGGCAAATGCAGCAATGGCAACCATGATAGTCGCCGCATAGGCAAGCACCGTCCAGTCAAGCATGTATCCGGCAAATCCAAGGCTCAGGCAGATCACTGCTATTACCTGATTAAACTGCTGCTGATCAAAATCTTCCTGTATATAGGCTGAAGGCTCTTTTTTCAAAAAGGTGCCGGCAGCTTTCATAATCGGGTTTACTTTAAACAGCAGTCCCATAATCCCGGCCGTAAGAGGCACCAGTAAAAAAGCGCCCATGCCGCTGATCAAGAATACTGCAGCGGATAGCACAATCACCCATTGATTAACTAATACTAAAGGTTTTGGAATGGTTTTCACACTAAAACCCACCTGTCTGATTGGAATATAAGTATTTTACTCCAGGCAGCCAATTTTGTGAAGAGGATTGCTTCAGGAAGTGATTGACAGTTATCTCTCCATCATGATAAAATCGTTAAAACCAACTAAACCAATAAGAATTAAATATAATCTATCAAGAGTGAACGAGAGATCTGGCTCCATGACTTCACAGCAGCCGCCGCACGCCGGAAAGGTGCTCCAACCAGCAAAGCACGATGCTTTGGCCGATAAAGACAAACCCTCTCTTGTCAGCTGTAAGCAGGAGAGGGTTTTTTAGTTCAGAATTGATTGGGAGGAAATGATGATGACGACGAAACATGTGCCTGTCCTTGCAGGAGCTGAAAGCTTTTTTCATAAAGGAAATGAGATCGGCATTCTTCTGTGCCACGGATTTGCCGGTACTCCCCAAAGTGTTGGCGAGCTCGGAAAACTGTTGGCCGCAAAGGGATATACCGTTTATGCCCCGCGCCTGAAAGGCCACGGAACCACTCCCCTAGACTTTGAAGACTGCTGCTTTACAGACTGGATTCAAAATATCGAAGAAGCTTATAAAAAGCTTAAAAAAGTGTGCCGCAGAATCTTTGTTGCAGGACAGTCCATGGGCGGAATTTTAGCGGCTCACCTTGCCTGCAGACACCAGGATATTGACGGCCTGATCACCATCAATGCTGCACTCAGTGTTCCGGGCTATGAGGTTTTTCAGCACGAGATCGAACCCCGTTTTATTCCAGAAGGAAAACCGGATATCAAAGCGGACGATATAGAAGAAATTACGTATGAAGCCGTTCCGATTAAAGCCGTCCACAACCTGCTGACGCTCATTAAAACAACGAAGCCCGTGCTGTCTGAAGTAACCTGTCCGACCCTGATTTTCAAATCAGAAGAAGACCATGTTGTTCCGGCCTCAAGCTCAGATGTTCTTTTCCATGCCATCTCATCTCCTTTCAAACAGATGGTCAGCCTCACGAATTCCTATCATGTGGCCTCAATGGATTTTGATAAGGACGTCATTGCAGAAAAAACAGCCGCCTATATTGAACTTTGCTGCAGCCGGGAGTATAAATTGTCTGTCTGAATCTGCTAAACTGTAGGCAGGTGATGTACATGTTCTTAAAATCAATCAAACTGCTGAAAGAGAATATCCCCTCTTCTAAAAAATATCCCTTTTCCATCCCTGCCATTTCCGGTATGGATGAACTGAGACTGACCAGCCCTGTTACTTTTTTTGTCGGTGAGAACGGCTCGGGCAAATCGACTCTGATGGAGGCCATTGCCTATCAGTGCGGCTTTAACACTGCAGGCGGAAGCCACCATCTCTACAATCCGAGGAGCTCGCAGTCTGACCTTGGCGATTATATTCGGCTCGGGTGGATGCCTAAAGTAAAGAATGGATTCTTTCTCAGAGCAGAATCCTTTTACCAATTTGCCTCCCATCTTGAAGAACTCAGTGAAGACCCTTTATCAGGAGATGTCTTCGGTGCATACGGAGGAAAATCACTGCACGAACAGTCCCACGGCGAGTCGTTTTTGTCCCTTTTCCTGAACCGCTTCGGCAGCAAAGCCATTTATCTGCTTGATGAGCCGGAGGCAGCCCTGTCCCCGTCAAGGCAGCTGACCCTCCTCCGCGTCCTTCACGATTTGACGAAAAACGGAGACACTCAGTTCATTATTGCCACTCATTCCCCTATCCTGCTTGGCTTTCCGGATGCTGACATTCTGAGCTTTGACGATGAACAAATTACAAAAAGGACGTACGAAGATACGGATCACTATCAAATTACGAAATACTTTCTGGAAAACCGGGAGCGGTTTTTGGAGGAGCTATTTAAGGAGGAATAAAGAAAGGGAGCTCCACGGAAATTGGAGTTCCCTTTCTCTTAATCGTTTGGAGTTCCAGCTGTGGGAGCTCCATTCTGTTCACCAGTTACACGTTATCAAGGCAGCTCATTTTTCATTCTTAAAGAAATGAACAGGACGGACTTCTATCCGCCAGCCGAATTCTTCCCCTTTGCTGATTTGCGTCGTTGGATGAAGAGAGGCCATTTTAATTGCTTCATCCATACTTTCTGCTTCAAAAACAAATACACTGCCGATCAGATCTTCCGTTTCTTTAAAAGGACCATCTGTTACAAGAACCTGTCCGTTTACGCGGCGCAGGCTCTTAACTTCAGATTCAAGGCCTGCATCAAGAAGCACCTTGCCGCTTTCATAAAAATTTTCAATAACAGGCTGGCATTCACTCATAACCGCCTCGATTTCTTCTCTTGGCCGTGCATTCATTTTTTCAGGGCTGAAATAGCCCATACATAAAAATATCATGATTTTCTCTCCTTTAGCACCCGAATTTCCAACTAAAACTACAACTGTTGACCACAAATGGACTTGGACTGAAAGTGTAAGGAAACCTCCTAAAGCTATCAAAACATCAAACTTTTTATAACCTTCTCTACCATTTCAATATTCAACTTCCATTCTCCTCTAATGAAAAAAAACAGCTTCTCCTTCACAGACAAAGAAAGAGTTAGAACCGTTGCTGCTTAAGCATGCACAAATCTCTGGATGTTACAAATAATCCTAGGTCATACTTCCCTCTTTTCACCCTTCCATAAAACAAAGAACATCTGAATCTTCTCAGAATCTCTTAAATCACGTTATGTTTCAAGCCGAAAACAAAATATCTGCACTCTATACAAAATTTCCTTCCTAACAAATGACTGCAATTAAAGATAGAATGGTCAAATCAAATGAAAGCGTTACCAAACTGCGGGGTGAAGGCTATAGTTCTATAAGACTAGATGACATTCAACGATTCAAAACGTTTCACGCGAAGAAAAAATGAAATAAGGAGATGAATTCATGACAAGAAAGCCTAAAGCAAAGAGGATCCTGATTCTTTTACTGGCCATTCAAATGCTCATATTCAATGCAGGTTTATTAACAGGCCAAGCAGAAGGACCAAGCAAAAATGAGGCCGGAACTGCCGCTGTGCAGACTATTACATCCATGACTCCTGCCGGTGATACTTCTATTAAAGTGGGATTTGACGGCGGTGCGGGATTTCAATTTCCAACCTTCAACAATGGGGCGGCGTTCAATGACGTAAAAGATGATATTGCCCTTTTTGTGAAACAGAATAATGAGTGGGTTTCAATTGATAACAATCCGGACAGCGGATGGATCTACGACTCTAATTTCGGAAACTGGTGGGAAGGTCCGGGCGGCTACTGGTTTAATCTGGTAGAAGAAACTACGCAGGTGAAAGTGGCTTCCAAAACAAATCCAGGCGTTTTTGTTGAGTATACATTAAACGTCACTCCGGCCGTGCCTCAGCCAATTACAGCCATGTCGCCGGCTGGAGCTACTTCACTTGATGTATCACCTTCAGGCGGGGTCGGGTTTGAATTTCCGAGGTTTAACAACGGGGCTACCTTTAAAGATGTAAAGGATGATATTGCCCTCTTTGTAAAGCAGGATGGTGACTGGATTTCAATCGATAACAATGCAGCAAGCGGATGGATCTACGATACGAATTTCGGAAACTGGTGGGAAGGTCCGGGCGGCTATTGGTTTAATCCGGTAGAAGAAACCACGCAGGTGAAAGTGGCTTCCAAAACAAATCCTGATGTGTTTGTTGAATACACGCTGAAGGTTACGGTGCCGGTTAGAAATTCCTTTAAGATCACAAATTTTGACGGCAGATCAACTTTTGAAGCGGATCAAAACGGGGCAATCGGCCTGCCTATACCTAAAATAGACGGCGGCTCCGCGATCAAAAGTGAAGTCGATAAATTTGTCTATGAAGTGAAGGTTGATGATGAGTGGGTCAATATCCTTGAATCCAATTTGACTAAATTCAGCTATTCTTCCAATGGATACAACCGGATGTCTTCTGCCAATCAGTGGGGATACTGGGTGGATTACATCTTTGGACTTTGGTTCCAGCCTATTCAGGAGGACATGGATTTCCGTATTGGCTATCCGCTGAATGGAGAAAAAGGCGGAGAAATCGGAGACAACTATGTTCAGTATAAGTTCATCGGGAATCCGGATGCCTATCGTCCGGACGAAACAAAGTTAGATGATATCCAAATCGGCACGTCTGAGAACTCAGAAATTGCAGGCTGGAATCTAACTTGGGGTGATGAATTTAACGGCACGGAGTTAGATGAATCCAAATGGAATTATTCCACAGGATACTACCTGAATGATGATCCTGGCACTTGGGGCTGGGGCAACAATGAACTTCAGCATTATACGGACAGTGAGGATAATGTTTTTGTAGAAGACGGGAAATTAAACATAAAGGCGCTCGCTGATCCGAAGACATTTCCGCAGGATCCGGACCGTGTAGCCCCCTACTCTTCAGGAAAAATCACGACACAGGATAAATTCACGTTTAAATACGGCAGAATTGATTTCAGCGCGAAGCTTCCCGCCGTTACTGGAGCTTGGCCGGCACTTTGGATGCTGCCGAATGATGATGTATACGGAGGCTGGGCTTCTTCTGGTGAAATAGATGTCATGGAAGCAAAAGGACGTGTTCCCGGATCGACAAGCGGTGCGATCCACTTTGGCGATGAATGGCCATTAAATAAGTATCTTTCCGGTGAACAGACCTTTGCTGACGGAGGAAGAATTGATACAGACTACCATGTTTACAGTTTAATATGGGAGGAAGATATCCTTAGCTGGTATGTTGACGGCAAGTTTTTTTACAGCGTGACAAAGGAACAATGGTATTCAGCAGCGGCAAGGGAAAATCCGCGCGCTCCTTTTGATCAGGACTTTTATATCATCATGAACCTTGCCTTAGGAGGCTGGTTTGATGGAGGAAGAGAACCATCACCGGATGATTTCCCTCTTTCCATGCAAGTAGACTATGTTCGCGTGTATAACCAGGAAGTGAAGGAAGAAGAACCAGTTCCTGTTACAGGCGTAAAAATCAATAAAACGGAAGCTGCATTAACGGCTGCAGGACAGAAAACAACTCTATCGGCTGCCGTTGAACCGTCAAATGCAACGAATAAGAAAGTAACATGGTCCTCAAGCGACGAAACTGTGGCTACAGTTAGCGCCAGCGGTGTTGTAACGGCCGTAAAAAATGGAACAGCGACGATTACGGCAACAACCGAAGATGGACAAAAAACAGCATCATGCACGGTGACTGTCGCCATTGAACCGCAAATACCGGCAGAACAGCTCTTCCCGTTAAAGAACGGTTCGTTCAGCCAGGAGCTTGCTTCATGGTCAGCATGGAGCTGGAAAAGCAATGATAGTTTTATCAATGAGATAAGCGCAAAGGACGGTAAAGCTGAAATTACGATTCCAAAGTTTGATGCCAGCGGTTCTGGAGCTGAAAAATGGGCTGTCCAATTCAAGCAAACCGGACTTCAGCTTCTCAAAGACAAGGAGTATGTAGTCTCATTTGATGCCAGTTCGACAATTCCGCGGGATATGGAATTGGTTGTTCAAAACGCGGCATTTAATAGAGTCTTTGAGAAAAATATATCTTTAACACAGGAAAGTAAAAGATATACCTATTCATTCAAAGCAACAGCAGAAGAAATCGTCGAATTAAACTTCTTATTAGGCAAATATGCTGACTACGACCAGCATGGCATCACGATTGATCATGTCGTCCTTGAAATGAAAAATCCTGCTTCAAACAAGATTAAAAACCCTTCATTTAAAGATGGAAATGCTTCATGGGAAGTATGGTCGAATGTTGGAGCAACTTCCAGCAATGAAGGCGAGAAGAAGCAAGTAACGATCCCATCATTGGGCAGTGATTTCTGGAGCATTCAATTCAGCCAGCTTGGCCTTTCATTAGAAAAGTCAAAGTCCTATCGATTGGTTTTTGATATGTCCTCTACCATTGGAAGAAAAATAGATGCGATTCTTGAAAGCACCGGCTATGACAAATATGTATGGGAAACGATTGAAGTAAATGAAGAGTCAAATACCTATGCGATCGAATTTACTCATGAAAAGAATACCGACCCTGCTGCAAAGCTTATTTTTGCATTAGGGAAAGTGGATGGACAAGACGCACTGGGAGAGCATACCGTAACGATTGATAACGTGCATCTCTATGAAATCCCAGAGCTGCCGGCAGATCCGGCTGATCCCCCAGCACCAGAAAAAGAAGGCTATGGTGTTGGAAAAATTAAAGAAAATTCTGTAGAGTTTTATGTGAATGATGCTCCTTGGGCCATTATTCATTACATTAAAAATGGCACTACGCAGCAAAACATCATGATGAATAAAGCCGGTGATAAGTACTCTGTTTACACATTAAATGATGTAAAAGAGGGGGATGTCATTAAATACTGGTTTACCTATGGCTTAGATGCCGGAGGACAAGCAGAATACAGCGAGCAGATTTATACGCATAAGTTTGCCGTCGCTGCCCCGACAGCAGATGAAGTATCCGATCAGTCTACAGAAGTGACTGGAAAAGCAGAAGCCGGTTCGACGGTGACTGTGACGATCGGGACAGAGAAATATTCGGCAGCTGCGGACTCTGCAGGCGCCTTTAAAGTAACGATTCCTAAACAAACGGCAGGCACCGTGCTTAAGATCACAGCAGCAAATGCGGCCGGAAATGTGAGCGAGGAACTGAGCATTACAGTAAAGGATAAAACAGCTCCAGGCAAACCTGCTGCGAGTGAAGTATCGGATCAATCGACAGAAGTGACAGGAACAGCAGAAGCAAGCTCGACTGTTACCGTTATAATTGGACAAGATAAATATACAGCAGCCGCGGATTCCGATGGTTCTTACAAGGTAACCATACCTAAGCAAAAAGCAGGAACCATTCTGAAAATGACAGCAGCAGATGCCGCTGGAAATGTGAGCGAAGAACTGAGCATTACGGTAAAAGAAACGGTAGATTCAACGATTCCAACTGCGAACGAAGTATCAGACCATTCTAAAGAAGTAACCGGAAAAGCAGAAGCCGGCTCGGTTGTAACTGTGACAATCGGGACAAAAAAGAAAAAGTACACGGCAACTGCGAATGCTGCAGGCGACTTCAAAGTGAAAATTCCTAAACAAAAAGCAGGAACAATCATTTACCTTACAGCAACTGATGCAGACGGCAATATCAGCGGCACCAGAACGGTCATTGTCACAGATAAAACGGCGCCTCAAGCTCCAAAAGCAGACAAAGTAGACAGCCATTCTACATCTGTCACAGGCAAATCAGAGCCTCATGCCACCATTACAATCAAAGTCGGCAGCAAGGTCATCGGAAGCGCCCAGGCAGACCATACAGGGAAGTTTAACGCTGCAATTACCAAACAAAAGAAAGATACCATCCTCAGCATCACCGCTACTGATGAAGCAGGGAATGTCAGCAAAGCTGAGAGTGTGAAAGTGAAATAATAAGCAGGGAAGCAGAACGTGAGATTAAAAGATGAAGGTGAAAAAGCATGCAGGGTTTTATATCTGCATGCTTTTATATTTCTACTATTCATTTAAAAAGAGCCCTGACAATTCATCAGGGCTCTCACTCATTATTATTGAAACAATTTCGCAACCGTACTGTCAGGCAGTGCCTTCACTCCGCCGACAATCTCATATTCTTCAGCCAGATCAGAATAATACTGAACAGTCTCTTTTGTCGTTGTTTTTGGCTCATTTGGATCAGTTAGAATGATACCATTCGCCCAGCCTGCTGCAAGTGCTGAAGCAGACAGTGCATCAGGGAAATTCGCGCCAGTAGCGATGAACGGATAGTCCATGTCATAGATTCCTGCTTCAACAGCAAAATCTACAATCTGAGTGTTTGTGGAGTAACGGTTGCTTCCCCCAAGTCTGAGCATATCCGGAAGGGTCTCAGTCGCTTTAGCAGAAACGACTGCTGATCCGCCCGCAACTATGGAGAAGTCGGCACCGGCTGTTTTCACATATGTTTTAACAACGCCTGGAAGGTCAGCGCTGCGGGTAAGAAGAATTGGAGCTCCAATGATTCCTGCAACAGGGGCAATGGAAAGAGCATCAGGATAATTTTCTCCAGAAGCTACAACGATTCCTTCAATGACTCCTACTTCTTTTGCCACTTTTACAGAAGTTTCGTATCTGTCATTTCCAGCGATCCGGACAATTGTTTTTATTCCGTTGTTTTTCAGTTGAGTTTCAACATCAGTTGAGATCACGCCAGTTCCGCCAATTAGATAAACCTTTGTAACGCCAAGGTCTTTTAATTTTGCCAGCACTTTGGACGGTACAGCCTTTGTGTCTGTAAGAAGAAGCGGTGCGTCATGCTTCACAGCAAGCGGAGTCGCGCTAAGTGCATCGGGATAATTTCTTCCAGTGGCAAGAACAGCCACATCTGATTCTACCCACTCATCTGCAAGTGCCACAGATGTGTCAAAGCGGTTTTCTCCCGCATAGCGATAAGTAGGAGCATTTTCAGCTGCACTTACTTGAGCAAATGGAAGGCTTAAAGCAAACAACGCAGATAGTACAATCGTTTTTTTCATGTAAAGATCCCCTTTTTATAATCTATCAAACTTCTTTATTATACTTTTTGGAAGAATAAAACGGAATACAATAAATGACAATATTTCACATAAAAAGTCTTAAATTTTTCGACAAAATCATTCTCTTTACATCCTTCCTTCTTTTTGAAAAAATGAGAACAAATAATAAGAGAACTGCTTCCCCCCAATTTAAAGAATTTTTCCTGTTTATGGCCTCATAAAACGTAGGTTATGGCATGTTATTTGTGCAGACTAAAGGGTCCTCCACAAATGAAGAAACCACTAGCCAGCACTCCAGAAAGCATGAAAACCGTCCCAGCGCTTCCTAACGCTGCAATTCCCAAACAAAAGAAAGGTACCATCCTCAGAATCAACGCTACTGATGAAGCAGGGAATGTCAGCAAAGCTGCGAGTGTGAAAGTGAAATAATAAGCAGGAATGCAGAAGTGAAAATAAAAGATGATGGTGGAAAAGCATGCAGAATCTGCATGCTTTTTCGTGATACTCCGTTTTAAGAATCTGTTTCATACGCAGGTGTTCTTAAAAGTAATGATAAGTAAAAAGGCCTAAGAAACATGCGTTTTATAATCCCTCACAGTGACAATGCGGTTAAATATCAAAGTACTCATCTAGCGTTTTCATCACTTTAAAGGGTCCTGAACTTTCATTTGAGGGGATTGCTATCTTAATTCCATATTGAGGATAAAAAGCTGAGTGAAAGCTTACTCCAGGGTCATATCCCATTACATGATATTTAAAAGTGGCATTCCTCTTTTTGTTTATCCAAATCCCATACCCGTAATCGACTCCCTTATCTACATGAATATGTGGAGTCATAAGTAGCTTCGTATATTCCTTGCTTAGCAAACGATGATTCGATAATGCTTCCCAAAATTTGATCATATCCGGCGCTGTGATATAGGCTCCACCATCAGCACCACCTTTAACTGGGAGAGAGTATGCATTTGTTTTCCATGTTCCGTCTTCGTTATCGATGTATCCGAAGGCTGTGTTTTTAGGAAGCTGGTCAAAAGAAAAGTATCCTGAATCGGACATTCCGCACTTTTCAAAAAGATTCATTTCAATGTAGTCTGTAAATGAAGTCCCAGTATGCTGCTCAATGATCAGTCCTAAAATGATGAATGCAGCATTGTTGTAATGAAATCTTTCACCAGGTTTGAACATCATTTTTTCATTTTTAAACAATGGCAAAAAATCATTGGTATTTCTCATTTGATACATAGGTGTACTCATCCATAGATCTTCATAGCTATCCATGATCTCTTCGTCAAAATAGTCTGGTATGCCAGAGCTGTGGGTTAATAAGTGATGGATTGTTACATCCTCATCAAAATATGGAAATACTGTTTTCAAACAATCTTTAAGACGAGTATCAAACTTTATAATTCCGTTCTCTACGAGTTGGCAAATAGCAACTGCAGTGAACACTTTACAGCCTGAAGCAATTCCAAAGCGTGTATGTACGGTGTTCAGCCGTTCGTCGGCCCGATTGGAAAAGCCGGATGCCGTTTCTAATAGGACATTATTGTCATCTTTCACATAAACAACTCCTGAAAATCCCTCATTGTCTATGACCTTGTTTATAGCTTCACTTGCTTTTAAATCTTCAATAATCAAGTTACACACCATCCTCTATGAGATCACGTTTTCAAAATCCCTTTAAAAATAAAAGTTTCTCTTGCTTTTCCATGTAAAACATCTTTCGTATTTTTACGGTTAAACGTACTGCTCTTTGTGAGCTCTGTCACTGACTGGTTTTCGCAACTCATTTAAAAGACTGCAAATGGTCTGGTGCTACTTCTTTTAATTCTCTCTGACAGACTCTTATGCCTGTTATTGTCTTAAAAAACGGTCGTTTTTCAACCATACCTCTACCTGCACAATTCTCCGAAGCGGCTCTCTGCCCCGTCAAATTGTGCACACTTAGCATGAAGCAGGTAATGAGCGTATTCATGTATCAGTGTTTTCAGCTGCTGTAGCGTGCTCCTGTTTTCATGAATGGCAATGAACTGACCGGTTATGTGATAATACCCGTTTGCCTCGCCTGTGTCTTAAAACTCAACGGGCACCTCTATTCTATCTATCCATCGCTTCAGTAACGCCTTCCCTTGTCCCCGTCCCCTTCTAGAACGCTGACCGGAAGCTCAGCGTCGCCTTTTGTGTGCGTAACATCAAAGACATTCACGTACCTGAACCTGTAAAGAAATTTTTATTCTTCACTGCCCTCTTCCTCTTTTTCTTTCTTTTTTCGATCAACGGCGCTAGGACCCTGATCGCTTTTACCCCTTTCACTACAAACCGGACATTCTTTTTACATTCCTGAAATCCCTTCACAAGGGTCTCATTCTGCCTCTGTATTTAGATGAGAATGGTGTTGTTGAAGCTGTAGCTGTGACAAATTTAATTAGCTCAAACATATATTACCGTTTGTCAATACGCTCCATAAAACTTAACAAAAAATACAAAAATTAGTTAATTGATTATGACAAAAGTAAATTATCATATACATTATGCAAAGGATACATTACATTTATGCTATAAGAAGAAAGGAGATAAATGGTAATGTTGTCTAATTCTGTACGTGAGTTAAGAGCAAGGTTTCGTCTCACTCAGCAAGAATTGGCAGATCGTGTAGGTGTTACTAGACAAACGATTGGCCTTATTGAAAAAGGGGATTATGCACCTTCTATCACACTCACACTAAAAATTTCAAAAGTATTCGGGGTTCCAGTAGAGGAAATATTTCGCTTAGAAGGAGAGAGATAGATTTGTTAAAGAAGATGTATCAGTCACCATTGTTTAATTCTTTTCTTATATTATGTTTTGGTCTCATCATGATGGGAGAACATTATTCTGATTACGTTCCATCCTGGATAATCATCGATCCTATGGTATTGGGTATCCCAATTCTTATCATTATAGCTATAATCCCATTCTATAATAAAAGATATCCTCACGACGCTGTAAAAGCTAGCATTATCCCTATGGAGCTGCGTGAAGAAGATGAGGGTGTGCAGTGGATAACCTTCAAAGCAACACGTAAAGTTTATATCTTTTATACTTTTGCAATTCCAATAGGAATAGCTTTAACGGCTTATTTAAATCATATCATCTACTTCCCTATTATTCTTTTAGCTGTTATGGGTACCTTGCAATACATAATATATTGGACTTCTATGAATAAATACAAATAGAGGAGTGGTTATATGGATACACAATTTATCATTTCGATAATTATCTTGATTACGCTGATAGAAGTGTTTGCAGTAATACTCTTTATAAAGTATAAACAGGGAAAAATAGATGAGAATCCATTTACTGCGCTTTTTAAAAAAGAATGGCTGATCCTCTTTTATACATTCTTCAGATGGAAAAGCAGACCGGGAAACAGTCATGGTAAACTCTTTTATTATCATAAAGGGTCTTTATATTTTTGGTTATTGATAGCACTTCTTCATGAGCAAGTTATTGAAGCAATTGTATTCCATATATACCTGAAAGATACAGATCCCTTGAGAGCTGATATTCTGCTTATACTCCATATTTACAGTATTCTTTATATGCTCGGTGATTATAACTTGGTGAGAAATTCTCCAATAAAGATTATTCAGAGAAAAGTACATATGAAAATTGGTGCCAGAAGGTCGTTAACATTTCATGTTAAGGATATAAAGATTGTGCAGCCAGCTAAAATCAAGCACACTAAAAACGGCATGTTGATTCATGAAAAGAATGTCTTTCATGTAACGGCTCTCCCGAGAGTACTTAGCAGAATCTTTGGTGTCAGTGATGAGTTAAAATATGAAATAATATTTAAAGAACCGATACAGGCAAGAGGGTACTTTGGTCAAAAAAAAGCAGTCAATAAGGCTTTAATCTACATGGATGAGCCTCAAAACTTTATCAAGGCATTGGAAGATGAAATAGAAGACTATACATATCAAGAAGGACCCGAAGCCGATCCGGTTATAAGTGATCAAAAAGAGACAAAAGGACCCTTAATTGAATGGAGAGCCTACTTTTTCTTGCTTTTCTTGAATGTCCTTGGAGCAATAGCGATATCTCCATATGCTATGGCCAGGGAACAGCTGCATGATGTAATGGGTTTAACGAAATGGGCATTTACTATGCTTTATATAGCACAGATTCTTATAGAAGCTGGAATAATTTTATTTATAACCCTTTTGATCGGGAAAAAAGTCGGCATAAAGATTCCGATTATTGAATCGCTTTTGAACAAAGGAAGAGTGATTAATGATCTTGGTAGAAAAATATATCAGTCGGCCCTTTATGGAGTAATGACGGGCATAGTCATAATTGTCTTCAGTTTGATAGTCTCTGGGCCATTGGGGGTTGATAATTCTTCCATCAAGGAACCTGCGTGGTGGCTTGGCGTAATTGGATCATTTGGAGCAGCCGTTAATGAAGAATCGATCTTTCGGCTTTTTCTTGTAACGTTCATTCTATGGGTATTTATGAAAATTAAAAAAGGTAAAATAACGCGGATGCATACGTTTCTTGCCATAAGCTGCTCTGCTCTTATTTTCGGGGTCATGCATTATAGTATGCTTCCATCTGACTATGAAATGACCATAGGGATTTTTGTGAGTATGTTAGTCATTAATGGAATAGGCGGTCTCGTGTTTGGCGCTTTATTCCTTTATGTTGGTCTTGAATTTGCTATCATAGCCCACTTCACTGCTGACATCACACTCCATGTTATCGGTCCATTATTATTAAAGGTATTTTGATATTGGTGTCTGTTCTCTCTGCACCTTATGTATAAATCTATTTGGGGGTTAATATGTATATTACTGTCTCACATCTATATGTCGAGGTCGGAACTTATTTCCCGATTTCTTATAAGGTAGATAATTTAATTATTTATGAGATAAATGAAAAGATTACAGGTCCGTACAAATTGGACTTAGTAAATAAGGATCAGTTAATTAACTTAATGGTCACTACTAACAGAGCAACTACAGAGCTTGAAGTGAGAGGTCCAGATTACTATAGAAAAGATGATATTAAAGTTTGGGCTCTATACTTGCCTTATTACAGAATTACGGAAGCACCAGATGTAATAGAAGCTTATCTTGACTACTTTTTCCTGGGAGCATTTGAGGTTTTAAAGAAATATAACGTTAAGCTGAAGGATATTGAACATGTAAGAGACGCTATAAAAAAACAATTCAAACGTCCCCGGAAGATTTTTTCTATGATGAAGAAAAAGAAAGTACACCAGAAATAGACTTATCTGATTTAGATTAAAAAACAAAAAAGAGAAACTTATAAATTCTGAACGGCTATTAAAACAAGAACGTATCAACTCATGCAAAATTTCACCCAAAAAATCCTCCCCTTTACAATCTTCCTTCTTTTGGATAAAATGAGAACAAATGAAAAGCGATGAGAAGGAAAAGTACATGCAGGGACACCTCCAAAGAGAGCTTCGGCAGCTGAAAAGAAGCGTGGCAGACCGCACGGAAAATGACCTTTGAGCTTCACACCGAACGTGCACATGCACAAGTAGACTGTGACGTGGTTGCTGACGTTACAACAGCATACGTATCAGGCTTTCATGCCCCGTACGGACAAAGGCAGGTCAATTGACCTGTAAACTAAGGTGGTACCGCGACTTCAACCCTCGTCCTTAGACTGTTTCAGTCTATGGACGGGGGTTTTTTGCGTGGAAAAGGAGGAAAAATAATGAGTATTTTTATTGGAGGAGCTTGGCCGTATGCAAATGGATCTCTGCATATCGGACATATTGCCAGTCTTTTGCCTGGAGATCTTTTGGCCCGCTACTACAGGCTTAAAGGAGAAAAGGTGCTGTACGTTTCAGGCAGTGATTGCAACGGAACACCTATTTCAATCAGAGCAAGGCAGGAGAACGTGGACGCAGCTGTGATTGCAGACCGCTACCACCGGGAATTTTCGGATTGTTTTAAAAAACTTGGATTCACGTATGACTGTTATACACGAACGGATTCGCTTCATCACCACAGGACTGTCCAGGAAATTTTCCTGTCCCTGCTTGAGAACGGGGCTCTTTACGAAAAAGAAACCTGGCAGGTATACTGCGGACATTGTGAACAATTTCTGCCCGACAGGTACGTGGAAGGCGTTTGTCCCTCCTGTTCATCCCGGGCAAGAGGAGATCAGTGTGACGTGTGCTCTGCCATTCTCGATCCGCTTGATCTGATTGACAAAGAATGCAAGCTTTGCGGGCATGAGCCTGAAGCAAGGGAGACAGCACACTATTATTTCAGTCTTTCTTCCCTCCAGAGTGCGCTGGAAGAGTATGCTCTCGATAATGGCTCAAACTGGCGGGAAAATGCCGTGAACCTCACAAAACGATACCTGGCAGAAGGCCTTCAGGACAGGTGTGCCACGCGTGATCTGCCGATAGGCGTACCAGTTCCGGTCAAAGGCTATGAAAAGAAAAAAATCTATGTCTGGATCGAGGCGGTATCAGGCTATCTATCTGCAAGCAGGCTCTGGGCGGAAGAAACCGGGCAGGACTGGGAAGAATTCTGGACGGATGATACTACCTCCTACTACGTTCACGGCAAGGACAATATTCCGTTTCACACCATCATCTGGCCTGGTATCCTTACAGCCCTTGGCGGACTGAAACGGCCGGAGCATATCATCTCCAGTGAATATGTAACCCTTGAAAAAAGAAAGCTGTCAACCAGCCAGAACTGGGCTGTCTGGGCACCTGATCTTCTTGAACACTATCATCCTGATTCCATCCGCTATTTCCTGACGATTAACGGCCCGGAAAAAAGAGACACCGATTTTTCGTGGAGAGAATTTATCCATTCTCATAACGGAGAGCTGCTTGGAGCTTTTGGAAATCTGGTAAACCGAACGTTAAAGTTTATTGAAAAGTCATTTGATGGAACTATTGCAGGCTGCAGTGATTCTTTGATTGATGACGAGATCAAGGCTCTCTTCGATCAGGCTGGAGCACTGATTGAAAGCGGTCAGTTTAAAGCCGCACTTGAAACCATTTTTGCTTTCATCCGGCATCTTAATAAATACTTTGACGAAAGGAAACCATGGATCTCGGTCAAACAAGATAAAGAAGACTGCCAACAAGTACTTTACACCTGTACACTGGCCATTGCCAACTTGTCGGTTATCCTGCAGCCTTTTCTGCCTTTTTCCTGCCTCAAATTACAGGAGACATTGAACCTGTCAGCGGAAGCATGGACATTTTTAGAGCAGCAGTCATTTACCGTTCAGGATGTAAAGCCCCTGTTTGAACGGATTGATCCGGAGAGAATTGAAGAGGAAACGAAAAAGCTTAAAAAGTAACATTCTCCGCAGCATAAAGAGAATGGCGCCACTATCGTGTACGCTATCCTTTGAAAATTTGCGGCGCTGGAGTGGCGCCACTAATATGGACGTTACCCCATGAAAAGTGGCACCACTACGGGGAATGACGCCATAAACGAAGGAGCCTTCACCCGGAAAATGGCGTCATTCTGCGTCTTTTGATTACTTCTTCTGATTCTTCCTGCACAAAAAAAACCAACCCTCATGGATTGGTTTTGTCTGTTAGTTACTGCTGCTAAATTTGTTATTAATCGGGGTGAAGAAATTGAGAGAGTCTAGACAGAAACTTCCCCTCTTAGCTTCTCAACCCCGTACCGTTTTAAAAACTTTGCAAAGTACTCCCTTTTCTTCCCGTTCGCCGCGTAAATATTAATGACTCTCTCAACAGCATGATAAAGCTGCGCGGGTGTGAGTCCTTCAAACAGCAGCGTTCCGGTCTGGGCATTCATGCCTTTAGCCCTGCCGCCGATGTACAGGTCATAGGAATCTTTCATTTTTATCACACCGATGTCGTTGACGAGAGGCTCACCGCAGGCATTTGGGCATCCGGTGTAGGCTGCTTTGAGCGGAAACGGAACCGGTTTTCCCTGTATTCTTTCGTTCAGTTCGATTGCGGTGGGCATCCCTTCTTCTTCAGCGCCTTTGCAGAAGTTGCAGGTGCGCAGGCTTTTGACAAAGCTTCCGACGGGATACCACTGCAGGCCGCAGAGCTGAAAGGCTGTTTTGGCTTCTTCCAGCTTGCTTTCAGGAATGTCGAGATAGAGCTGCTGAAAGGTTGTGAGCTCAAGTTCCTGGTCCTCTTCCATGTAGGCGGCAAGCGTCAAAAGCTGCCTGGCGGTCAACTTGGCACCGAATCCGATTCCTGCATTCACCGCCAATTTAACGGTTTTTTCTTCTGTGATCAACAGGTGCACACTCCCCGTTTTTCTTTTAAGTATACCAATCTGTCAGAAAAGTGTGAACAGCTATTTCCGGTTTTGATACCCTGACAGAAACGTTAAGATGGCATGGGCAGCAAGTCTGCTCGTCATATCCCTGAAGTCTACGGCCGGATCAATCTCTACGATATCAAGGGCTTTAACCTGCGGCGTTTCTCCAAGAAAACGCATGGCTTCAATCAGCATCCGCGCATCCATTCCTCCGGGGCCAATAGCCGGACACCCGGGGGCAAACGCCTGATCCATGATATCCATATCTAGAGAAACGTAAATTTGGTCTGTTTCTTTGAGCAGCTCGTGAACGGCTGTTTCCAAGATTGGCAGAATACCTTTTCCATAGACATCCTGCATCGTATAGATGCGGACGCCGTGCTGTTTTCCGTAATCCGTGTAGACTTTTCCATTGGAAAAATTACGGATACCAATCTGATGAAGATGACGACCTTCAAGGACGTCCTTTTCAATCAGCTGCCTGAAGGGCGTTCCGTTTGACGGTCCTCCATCTTCAAGGTTCCGGAGATCGTGGTGGGCGTCAAACTGGATGATCCCCGCTTTTCCCCTGGCCTCTTTAAAGCTTTTAAAAAGTGGGGCGGTGACAGAATGATCGCCGCCAAGGAAGATTGGAAGAATGTCAGAGTGTCTGTTCAGGATGCCTGCTGCTGTTTCTTCAATTCGTCTGATTGAATCTGACAGGTCGGTCACATGCATGGTGATATCCCCAAAATCTGTGATAGGCTTTATATCCATGTCATCCTGGACTGAATATGTGGTAAATGCGTTCATCATTTTTCGGATTGTCTGCGGGGCAAAAGATGCCCCGGAGTGGCTGATTGACGGTTTTGACAGGGGGACTCCGATCAGGCCGATGCCTGAAGCGTCTCCCTCTTTCCAATTTCCAAGCAGCTTTCCGGCCTTTGTTATGCCTCTGTCTGTAAAACCAGCCTCATGTGAAAGATAGGGAAGCCCGCTCATGACAGTCCCCCTTTTCATACACGACAGCGCCTTTTTTAATAACGGTCCCAACATGGTTCACACCAAAATGGTACGGAATGTATTCATAGTTGTCTGCGTTCCAGATGACAAGGTCCGCCTGCTGCATCGGGGCAATCACGCCTCTCTGTCCGCCGAGACCAATGGCATGGGCGGCATTTACCGTGACCGCATTCCAGATCTCCTTCACTGTCATTTTGTACATAACGGCAGCAAATGACATGATCAGCTGCAGGTTTTCAGTCGGACAGCTGCCGGGATTAAAGTCCGTTGCAAGGGTCACAGCGACGCCCTCATCAAGCATCTTCCTTGCCTTGGCATGATCCGGTTTGTTCAGGTAAAAAGAGGTTCCCGGAAGAAGACAGGCGATGACGCCGGTCTCTGCAAGACGCTTAATGCCTGCTTCTGATGCGCCTACCAGATGCTCTGCACTGACAGCGCCGAGCTCTGCGGCGAGTTCTGCCCCGCCCAGCGGGTCAATCTCATCAGCATGAATCTTAAGCCCAAATCCCCTCTGTTTAGCTTTTGTCAAAAAGGCACGCGACTGTTCGATTGTGAACACGCCTGTTTCGCAAAAAATATCAACAAACCGGGCCAGTTCTTCTTTTTCAATGACATCAAGCAGCTGAAGCATTTCGTCTAAGAACACTTCGGGCTGACCCTTGAGCTCTGCAGGAATGGCATGGGCGCCGAGAAAGGTGGAAACGACGTCGACAGGATGTTCCGCGTTTAATTTTTTGGCCGTTCTCAGCTGTTTAAGCTCAGCATCGGTTTCAAGTCCGTACCCGCTTTTTGCTTCAACCGTTGTCGTTCCGTATGACAGCATTTCATTCAGGTGCCCGGCTGCTTTTTTATAGAGATCCGCTTCGGTTGCGGCTCTTGTTTTTTCCACGGTCGAAAGAATCCCCCCGCCCCGCTTCAGGATTTCAAGGTATGGCACCCCCTGCTGCTTGAGGCCCATCTCATGTTCCCTTGATCCCGCAAAGACAAGATGGGTATGCGGGTCGATGAGACCGGGAGTGACAAGGCGGCCGCCGCAGTCAATCTGTTTGTCCGCCTCCCAGTCCGCAGCCGAGGATGTTGCTGCAATCTCTGCAACCTTGCCGTCCTTTATGGCTATGGACATGTTTTCAAGAACAATGAGCTGATCCATTTCTTTTCCGCAGAGCGGTCCTTCTTTTCCATAATCCATCGTCAGGAGCTGGCCAATATTCTCAAGTATTAAGTCGTATTGCATAATACCTCCTCCTATTCCTGCATCGGGATGCGGACATTGTGTTCTTTTGCAAAATCCTGGGCTTCCGCGTAGCCGGCATCTGCATGGCGGATGATGCCCATGCCCGGATCTGAAACGAGCACGCGTTCAAGCTTTTTCTTTGCAGTTTCCGTCCCGTCCGCCACCACGACCATGCCTGAGTGGAGGGAATATCCCATGCCGACTCCTCCGCCGTGATGGAAGGAAACCCAGCTCGCCCCTGCAGATGTGTTTACGAGCGCGTTCAATACGGCCCAGTCTCCGATGGCGTCGCTGCCGTCCTTCATCGCTTCTGTCTCCCGGTTCGGCGAGGCGACAGAGCCGCAGTCAAGGTGATCACGGCCGATGACAACCGGAGCCTTCAGCTCTCCTGTTCGGACCAGTTCGTTGATGGCGAGGCCCATCTTCACACGCTCTCCGTAGCCAAGCCAGCAAATCCGGGCAGGCAGCCCCTGAAAAGCAACGTGTTCATGAGCCATGTCAATCCAGCGAAGCAGGGCTTCGTTTTCCGGGAACAGCTCTTTAATGAGCTCATCCGTGCGGTGGATGTCAGCCGGATCTCCTGATAGAGCCGCCCATCTGAACGGACCCTTCCCCTCGCAGAAAAGCGGCCGGATATAGGCAGGAACAAATCCCGGGAAGGCAAAAGCATCTTCCACTCCCTCATCTTTCGCCACTTGGCGGATGTTGTTGCCGTAGTCGAAAACGATCGTTCCCCGCTTTTGCAGTTCAATCATGCAGCGGACATGCTCCGCCATCGATGCTTTTGATTTTTGAACATAAAGGTTTGGATGGTCCTGCTTCAGCTGCAGCGCCTCATCTACCGTCATTCCATGCGGGAAATAGCCGTTCAGCGGATCATGGGCAGAGGTCTGGTCGGTCAGAACGTCAATGTTGATCTTTCTTGCGAGCACTTCCTGTAGCACATCCACAGCATTTGCCACAAGGCCGATTGAAAGCGCGCGGCCTTCTGCCTTCGCTTCCTCCGCCCACTGCACCGCTTCATCAAATGAGTGCGTGAGCCTGTCGCAGTACTTGGTTTCAAGTCTTTTTTCAATTCTGCTTTGATCTGAATCTGCCGCAATGACTACGCCGCCGTTCATTGTCACAGCGAGCGGCTGCGCTCCTCCCATGCCCCCAAGTCCAGCCGTCAGCGTGATCGTCCCCTTCAGGCTTCCCCCGAAATGCTCGTTGGCTACAGCCGAGAAGGTCTCATATGTTCCCTGGAGGATGCCCTGCGTGCCGATATAAATCCAGCTGCCCGCGGTCATCTGCCCGTACATCGTCAGCCCTTTTTGATCAAGCTCATGGAAGTTCTCCCAGTCTGCCCATTTCGGGACAAGAACGGAGTTTGAAAGCAGAACGCGCGGAGCATGATCATGTGTTTTAAAAATCCCGACAGGCTTTCCTGACTGAATAAGCAGTGTCTCATCCCCTTCGAGTGATTTCAGCGAGCGGATAATGCCGTCAAGCGCCTCCTTGTTTCTTGCCGCTTTTCCAATCCCGCCGTACACAATTAAGTCTTCCGGCTTTTCCGCTACCTCAGGATCAAGGTTATTCATCAGCATCCGAAGTGCCGCTTCCTGCTCCCACCCTTTGCATTCAAGCTCTGTTCCCCGTTTTGCCCCCGTAAATTTCAATGTCATGATACAATTTCCCCCTTTGTGTCGTTATGATTTTTTTCAAACCGCTTCATATTTGTTTTTTTCAGAAGGGCTGCCGCCGCCTCGATATCTTTTGAGAACACCCGGTCCTTCGTGATGGCAGGGACAGCATTCCGGCCGTGAAAATAAAAGCGTCTCGTTGTATCCGCCATTTTTTCAATTCCCCTGTAAGCCGCCGCTTCCATGGCGCAAATGAGTTCGATCGCTAGCACTCTTCGCACATTCTGGATAATCTGATGGGCATGCCTTGAGGCGATCGTCCCCATGCTGACGTGGTCCTCCTGATTCGCCGATGACGGAATAGAATCAACGCTTGCCGGGTGGGCGAGTGTTTTATTTTCAGAAACAAGAGACGCCGCACAGTACTGCATGATCATGGCACCGGACTGAAGACCCGGCATCGGACTTAAGAAAGGCGGGAGGTCATTCAGCTGCGGATTGACGAGGCGCTCGATTCTCCGCTCTGAAATATTAGCAAGCTCAGCCATTCCCACTTTTAAAAAGTCCATCGCAAAGGCAATCGGCTGTCCATGAAAATTGCCGCCTGAAAGCACTTTTCTGCCTTCATCAAAAATGAGCGGATTATCTGTCGCTGCATTCATTTCGATTTCCAGCTTTTCTTTTACATATGACAGCACCTGAAGACTTGCTCCGTGTACCTGGGGAATGCACCTGAGCGAGTAGGCATCCTGCACCCTGAGCTCGCCCTGATGCGTCACGAGATAGCTGCCGTTTAAGATGCCTCTAATACGCTCAGCCACTTCTGTCTGCTCTTTATAGCCCCTGGCAAGGTGAATGTCTTCATCGAATGCATCAATGATTCCTCTTAATCCTTCCAGTGTCATGGACGCAATGTAATCCGCCTGAAGCGCAACCGATTCTGCTTCGATGTAATTGACAAGCCCCATCGCCGTCATGGCCTGTGTGCCGTTAATGAGAGCGAGGCCCTCTTTTGCCTGAAGAGTGACAGGTTCCAAGCCTGCTGTATGAAAAGCTTCAGCAGTCTCCATTTGCTTCCCCTGATAAAGGACCTCCCCTTCTCCCGCAAGGACAAGAGCCATGTGGGAAAGCGGAGCAAGATCCCCGCTTGCACCGAGTGATCCCTGCTGCGGCACAACAGGGTGAATCCTCTTATTCAGCAGCTCGGCAAGCAGCTCCAGCACTTCTTTGCGTACACCTGAAAAACCCTTCAGAAGTGCATTGAGCCTGAGCAGCAGCATGCTTCTTGATACTTCTTCGGGAAATGGATCCCCGACACCGCACGCATGGCTTCTGATCAGGTTGATCTGCAATTCTTCCACATGCTCGGCATCAATCAGTACATCACTGAATTTTCCGAATCCCGTGTTTATGCCGTACACAACTTTTTTCTGCGCCACAATGGCGTCGACCGCTTTCCTGCTTTTCTCGACTTTTCCCCATACATGCTGGGGGATATGCACTGCTTCTTTGTCATAGATAATCTTTCTGGCCGCTTCAATTGTTAAGGAATGTCCCGTTAATTCAATCATCCCGCTTCTCCTTTTTATAGAAAAATGACAAACAAAAAGGAGGCCATACCAATAGAAACACTCAAAACGTGTTTTCTACTGATACAGCCCCCTGCTATCTCATAACTATGGGCGCATCTTATATGTGGTTAATCCCAAGCCCCATTGCCTCATGCTCGGAGCCTTTCACCGGCGCACCGATGGTTCCGTACAATGCAATCGCAATCCATTCGCCTTCTGTTTCTGCCTCGTACGGTTTGCCTCTGACAACCGCAAACCTGAGACCGACTGTCCTGAGCACGCTTCCAAGCTGAACCTGGCCGCGCGTCACACCATGAAGCGCTTCCATAATCGCATGGTACAAAGCATGCGTTTCCCGGTATCCGTCGGGCGAAATCACGCCAGAACGCTTCGCTGCCGTTTCAATGGCCGCCACTACTTTCTGCGTCTCCATTGATCCTGTCTTGCCCAGGCAAAATTGAAATCCCTGTTCTTTCAGCTTTTCGCCGTACAGATGCTCCTCTTCTTCAAGCAGAACAAGCTGCATGGCATTTTTTCCGATACGGTGATCTGGCTGTATGCTCATAAGTCATTTCTCACTTCGTACTGAATTTTCTGATAAACTAGTGTCTATCGTTAGTTTATGATTGAATGAGAAAAGTGTCAAGGGGTTAATTGATGTCTGATCCAGTGCTGCTGAAACGGACCGAAAGAATGACTTTTGTGATCGCCCAGCTGCCCAGATGAACAAATAGGAGCAAAGACAGCATCATCGCAGGACTCAAATCCACTCCGAAAAGCAGAAGGGTAAAGAAAAAATAGATGGCAACCATCGTAAAGATCCATGCGATCGACCGTGATTTCTGTTCGATGAAATGAAACACTTCATCTACACCTCTTTTTTTCTTCGCAAAATAAAGACCAAGCCACCAGGCAACCAGACCCGCTGCCATTCCCCCGTATACCCCGATAAAAGCCCCAGCTGATTCCATCAAACCTCTCCCCCATCCTCAAAAATAAAAATCTCTTCAATTCTGCACGTAAACGAGTTTGCAATCTTAAACGCAAGTTCCAAAGACGGATTGTACTTGCCGGATTCAATCGCAATAATCGATTGTCTTGAAACACCAACCTGAACCGAAAGCTGTTCCTGAGTCATTCCTTTTTCTGAGCGCATTTCCCTGATTCTGTTCTTCATGTTCATCCACCTTGTAAAGCTTCCTTTACGTTAAGTTTACTTTACATGGAATAAAAAGTAAATCTTTTTTCCAGCTCAACAGAAAAAAAGAAGAGAAGCATACGCCCCTCTTCTTGCTTTCCATTCTTGCGGTTATCTCAATCCGTATGCCTTAATGACATCCTGCGTGATTTTATTGCCCGCATCATCCCATGCAGATGCTCTTAGTGACACATGTTTGCTGTTTTTTGGATTGTTGATTTTAGCGGTCCATTTATTTTCTGCTGTTTGCTCAAGCTTTACTGTTTTCCATGACTTTCCTTCATTGAAAGACACTTCGAGCGAAGCACCTTCCAATTTTCCGTACCCTTCAACTCCGTCCAGTTTTGCTGCAGAGAGTTCCAGATTCGTTGATGGTGCGGCCAATGCATCGCCGTACATATCCGTTTCAACCTTGTAGTCAAGAGAATAAAGCGGAAGCGGTTTACGGGAGTAATCTTCTATTCCAGACCAGAAGGTCCACTCCGTGTGTGTGCTGACTGAGGTATCCCAACGTTCCGGATCTCGCTTGGCACCCGTTACTAAACGGTATTGCTTTCTTTCTTCTGAAATGCCGCTGAATACATTTAAAGCCTGACTTGTTCCTTGTTTAATCAGGGTATCTCCCTGATAAAGCTTGTGTGTTTGATTTTTAACCGATTCATCATATTCCGTACCGCCTGTGTGTCCTTTGCCAGAATCTGCCCAGGCAGGAATGTTAAACTGGAACGAGTTCCCGCTGCGGAATGGTGTCCAATATCCGTCACCCAGGCGAGGACGGACGACTGGCGAGAACCATTCTTCCTGCAGTCTTTCTCCTTTTTTATAAGTCACAGCAGGCTGGCGTACAGACCAAGGACTGTCTAAAACTTCAGCCTGGTGATACCAACGTGTTCCTTCAACAGCTGAGACCCACTCGGTCCGAACAGAAGGAAATTGCATTTTGTACATGAAGCCCACTGCTCTGACCGTATGAGGGCGCAAATCAAAGCGGAATTCCCCGCCAGAAGTTTCCTGATCAGACTTATAGCGTGCATCAATCTTTACAAGTTCGCTATTCGAAGGAGCATAGGTCAGATCTTTTGGAATATTTTCACCATGAACGTCCATTAAATCATAGACATATGGCGTGTTTGTTTCACCTTCAACAAACAGCTTCAGATTGCCTGAACGTGCAGCCTTAATTACTTTGTCTCCTTCGCTCTTGCTTATGCCTGCAACAGCAAGGGGAATGTCTGTGTAATCCGGATTGCCTGCATATACGCTGAACTCCGTATCTTCATAATTGACGATGATTAATAGCTTAGCTCCTGCTGCATGTGCGGCAGCAGCCTGCTCTGAAGGAGTGACATCCGCATTGCGGTCAACAACGACAGCTTTGCCTTTTGCATTCAATCGCTCAAAATCAGCCTGGGATCCGCTGCCTGCATAAACCGTTGATAAGTTATATTTTCCATCGAGCAGCGTGCTGCCTGCTAAAGGAATATCATCAAGCACTTTATCTTTAAAGTGAATTTGAAGATAAGGCTTGATTAAACGCCAACGGGTCAGCATTTCAAATTCTCCGTTTTTCACTTTCTTTGTTGGAGCAGCATACAGTTTATCAATCCATACCGGCGCCAAGTACACGTGGTTCATCGTTTTGCCGTCAAGAGAGCGGTAATATTCCAGGCGCTGATAGCTTGGCTCTGTCTCTTTTGGCACATTCACTTTTATTTCGTTTGCTTTCCTTGCGTCAAATTCTACGGTTTTAGGTCCATCCAGTACAAATTCAGGGTTTCCGACTAATGCAACCCCGTGGTGGTCTGTAGTTGCATCTACTTCCATCATGGACATAGCGGAGTAAGTTCCAGGGCGCAGACGGAATTCTGCTTCTCCATTTACAGCGACGAACTCTGGAATCATGTCCTTGTTAACGAGACCAACGTATGCAAGGGCAGGCTTGCCGCTGCGGTCTTTAGCTGTCATTTTTAACGTGTATTTTTCCTCTTCTTTCACCGTGCCGAGTGAAGTATGAGCCACTTGTTTGCCGTTTTCAAGTGCCGTCAAATGACCTTCATACCGGGCTCCGGCTTCACCAAGCTGCGGATTAAGCGTGAGGGAAACGGTTTTAGTGCCTCCAGCCGGAACCACAATCTCGCTTTCAGATATCGTCAGCATGCCATCTGGTGCAGCGTTGCCGTTTGTATTTTTAAAATCAGCCTGAAGAGTTAATGTAACCGCTGTGTCCGAATCATTTGTATACGTGACCGTTTTTTGTACAGGCTGTGCATCCGCGTTCGGCCATTTAAAGAAACCGAATGACAGAGAACCCGTTGCCCTTACTTTGCCTGCTGCTGCAGCCGGCAGATCCAGACGGCCTGTGCCAATGTGATACGGAGAGTATGGCAATTTTTTCGATGTGCTCATCAGTGCTTCTTTTAACTGAGTGCCGCTCCAGCCAGGATTCTTCTGCAAAAGAAGCGCGGCAGCACCTGCAACGTGCGGTGTAGCCATTGACGTTCCATTTAAACTTTTATAATAGCCTGTTCCGGCAGAAAGTCCTGAGCGCGCGGCAACGATGCCGACTCCCGGAGCTGATAAGTCAGGTTTTAGCGCCTTATCCCCATAGCGCGGTCCTTTAGATGAAAAACCTGCAATCTTATCAGACTTATCAACCGCTCCAATTGTTAGCGCAGCATCTGCAGCTCCAGGTGATCCAATCGCCCCTTCCGCTGAATAATTCCCTGCTGCGATGACAAACAGAGTTCCTTTTTCTTCACTGATCCGGTTGACTGCCTGTGCCATCGGGTCCGTTCCATCAGAAGGTTCAGAGCTTCCGAGACTCATATTCACGATCTTCGCGTTTTCAGCTGCCCATTCCATGCCGTCGATGATCCATGAATCAAGACCGCTCCCTGAGTCATCCAGTACTTTTCCGACTACTAGACGAGCTTCAGGGGCAACCCCTTTATTCTTTCCTTCAGAAGCAGCGCCAGTTCCAAGGACGGTCGAGGCAACATGTGTGCCATGGCCGTGTTTGTCGTCAACCTGCTGGCCTGGAACAAAGCTTTTTGACGTTTCAATCTGGCCCGAAAAATCTGGGTGAGCCGGATCAATACCCGTATCAAGCACAGCTACTTTTACGCCTTCCCCTGTATAGCCGGATTCCCATACTTGCGGAGCACCGATCTGCGGCACGCTTTGTGCAAGAGATGCTTCTACTTTTCCATCCAGCCAGATTTTTTCAATTCCCTGTTCAAAAACAGCTGTTTCCGGTTTTGCTTTTGCTGAAGCTGCTGTCTCAGGGGTGATATCCTCCCAGAATGTTTCTGCCTCTTTTTTCGAAGCAGACAGTGCAGCTCCGTTTATACTTTCAAGAGTACGAACTTTTTTAGCCCCTTTTGGGTCTGATTTTACTTGAGCTGCCCGTGCTTTCGTCTCTTCATATTCCACGATTACGGGAAGAGAAGTGAGGCTTTTGTCGTCATAGCCATTTTCAATTAGTTCCGTTACGTTAAATAAATCCTTGTCCAATTTGTCAGCTGCCAAGTAAGGCATGGCCGAATTTGGAATCACGTACGTATCTTCACCAATGGTCAGAACTTGCGCTCCTGCACCGCTTCGATCGGCAGGCTCAACATTAATGGCGCTTTTGCCGTTTCCAATCTCTTGAACGGTCACCACGTCTCCTGTAATGAGAGTGATCTTGCGCTCGCCTTTCCCCGTTGTCTCATGAACGATGGCAGATTGATCCTTTTTTTCAGCACTTGGCTGATCAACAGCTTTGACGCTGCTGAACGTTGAGGACAGCATAACGGCAGATACAGATGTTGCGATTAGCGACTTTAAAACAGATTTTTTCACCAAACATCCCCCTAAAAAATTTAAATTGGTCCACTGCGCTCATCTGGATGCAATACACTTGAAAGAATGCGATCTCATAAGATGATTTGAATATGTTACTAGAATTGTATATTGCCGGAATGGAAGGTACAATCGGGGTTATTAAGCAGATATAGAGACCTATCTCGTATAAAAAATGAGAGGGATTTGAATAAAAACAGGAGGTATCTGATTCTAAATATCTAGTAAACGGGGTTTAAAATTGGGGTTTTTGTTTAATCGACCTTTTTTTACACATGAAAAAAGGAATCTCCTCTGACTGGAGATTCCTTACGTTTCGTATTTTAAAGAGTATTTTAAAGAGGAGATGATGCTGCCGCTTCTTTTTCTTTTAATAAAAGGCGGAACGTCTCCTGGTCTGAACCTGCAGGAAGCTCGTATGAATCTTTATACGTTTCACTTCCCTTGCCGGTCACAAGAATCCAGTCACCCGCTTCAGCCATTTCCCATACTTTTTGTATGGCAAGTGTCCGGTCAGGAATGATCACGTCTTCTTTTTTGCCGCATTCGACAAGATATGTTTTTAATTCCTCTGTCATTTCGGCCGGATTGACGCCGTTTAAATCATCAAATGTCAAAACAGAACGGTCGCTCATTCGTGATGAGATTTCCATCATTTCCGCCCGTTTGCTTTCATCGCGTCCGCCTCTGAATCCAAACACATGATAGATCCGCTTTGCTCCGCAGTCTCTTGCAGTTTTCAAAATGTATTCAAACGCATCTGCCGTATGGGCATAATCAATAACAGCTGTGGCGCCTTCCGGATGATTGTACATTTCAAAACGCCCTGGTACATCTTTAAACGTTCTGAAGCCTTCAATCAGCTTCGGCCCGTCTACGCCGATTTTACGCCCGGCCAAATACGCCATAGAAGCGTTATAGATATTATGAAGACCAGGAATGCTCATAGAAAAATGAAGTTTTTTACCCTTCTCTGTCACTTCAAAATCAGAGCAGTGAACATCATGTTCAGATGTGAACTGAAGGTCATCACTTTTAGAAGAACCAAAAGTGGACACCTCAATATTCCGCTCCCGCAGAATGCCGGTGAGCTTTTGTCCCCATTCATCATGCGTGCTGACAATGGCCTGTCCGCCCTGCTTCAGTTTTGAAAACAGCTGCTGCTTTACTTCAAAATATTCCTCTATCGTATTGTGATAATCGAGATGTTCATGAGCAAGGTTCGTAAAAAGACCAAGATCAAATTCGATGCCCTCGAGCCTTTTTTGCGAAAGCCCGTGAGAGGAAACCTCCATGATGACAACCTCGTCTTTGCTTTCAGCCAGTAACCGCTGCAGTTC
The DNA here is from genome assembly GCF_016839225.1 of Metabacillus sp. cB07. Classification (NCBI taxonomy): domain Bacteria; kingdom Bacillati; phylum Bacillota; class Bacilli; order Caryophanales; family Bacillaceae; genus Metabacillus; species Metabacillus sp. cB07. The sequence goes on from NZ_CP069296.1 coordinate 3,596,486, forward strand.
GAGCGCATCCGGGGTCGTGTTCTTAGAGCTGTATGCCTGTCCATTGATGACATTGTGAACCGTGCCGAAAAGAGCGCATGAATACCCTGCGTGCTGCAAAATATGTCTCAGCATGAAAGAAGTGGTCGTCTTTCCGTTTGTGCCTGTAATGCCGATCATGATGTGTTTCCTTGAGGGATAGTCATAAAAGTGCGCCGCCAGATTGGCAAGTGAGTCTCTGCTGTTTTCCACCCTTATATACGGCACAGGCAAACCTGTCAGGTCTTTTTCTCCAACAACAGCCGCAGCCCCTCTTCTGATTGCATCCTCTATATAATCATGGCCATCCCGTGCATAGCCTGAGATCGCTGTAAATAAGCAGCCTTCCTTGACTTTGGCTGAGTTTGCTTCAATTCCCGTAATTTCACAAGCTCCCAGATCATCCTGATGAAAAATGGAATGACCGGTCTGCTCAAGCAAAGTTAGTAAATTCATCGTTGATCTCCTTATTTCATGGCATCCGTTCTGTTATGTTGCATCAAAAAGAGCATTGTTATCAATTATGCGTTTTGTGATACCATATTTGTTCGAAACCATTCCGTTTTTTTGAGGGAAGCGGAGGATGAAAATGTTGGATATTGTCGAAACAGGTCGTAAGGCGCGGACTTCAGGGTCAATTTTAGGCTGAAGGGTTCATGTATGATTGGCACTAACGGACAAAATGGAGCTAACTGTCCAAATCAGAGTTCTAACAAGCGGAAACTACTGTCTAACAATCCAAACTACTGCTCTAACAAGCGAATTTGCCATTCTAACAGTCCAACCTCGCATCCTTACAATCCAAACAGAAAAAACGGCTCCATCCAAGGAGCCGCCAACAAAAGGGGGATCTATATTAACTATTCACAACCTCTTTTTGAGAAAGCTTCACCTTTTCAGTGACCTTCTCTCCCTGCCGGTAGAATTCTACGTCTATTTCATCCCCGATCGCCGTTTGTGAATAGAGGAATTTGCGCAGTTCACCTGAGCTTTTGATCTTCGTGCCGTTCATGGCAACAATCACGTCTCCTTCTTTCATGCCTGCTTCAGATGCAGGAGAACCCGGGCTGACACCCTGTACAAACACGCCCTCTGTCACATCATTTGGAAGCTTCAGCGTATTTGTGCGGTACTGCTCCGGCACCTGGCTCAGATCAATCAGGCCGACCCCAAGAAACGGACGGTCAACTTTTCCCTTTTCAAGCAGTTCATCCACAATCGGCTGCAGATCATTGCTTGGGATCGCAAAGCCGATGCCTTCAACACCGTCCTGGGTAATCTTCAGGCTGTTGATGCCGATTACCTGACCGTTCATATTCAGCAGGGGACCTCCGCTGTTTCCCGGATTAATCGCAGCATCCGTCTGGATGACGCTCAAATCCCAATTTCCTTCAGACGTTTCAATCGGCACCGTCCGGTCTGTTCCGCTGATGATTCCTTCTGTCACTGTGCGGGAGAAATCAAGGCCGAGCGGATTACCGATCGCTACAACCCGTTCACCTGCGCGAAGCTTGCCTGAATCCCCGAACTGCGCGACAGCTTTTGCATATTTGCTGTCAATTTTCAACACAGCCGTATCTGTCAGCGGATCAGCACCCACCAGTTCAGCTTCTGATTTCTCGCCGTCCGAGTACGTTATTTCAATGCTGCTTGCGCCTTCAATGACGTGATTATTTGTAATGATGTAAGCCGTGTTCCCGTCTTTTTTGAAAATAACCCCGGAGCCGGTACCTGCTTCAGCGCTCTGCGTGCCGCCTCCAAAGCTGCGCTGCTGCTGTTTATTGGAAATACCGACAATCGCAGGGGACAGGTTTTCAACCATATCAGCAATATTATTCGTTGAACTGAGCGGCTGCGTATTTACCTCATTCGTGCTGTTTTCCTGAGCGGTGTTGGAATCAACAGAATAAGAAGGCTGATTGCTGCCGGTCTCTTCTTCAAAATACGGCTGAACACCAAGAACAAGCGCCCCGCCCACTACACCGCTGATAACCGATGAAAGAATGCCTCGCATTCTGGACGGCTTCTTCTGCGGCTGTACGTATCTGTTGGTCTCCCGTGATTCCTGCTCCATTGCCTCTTTCCGTTCCGTATCATCGTAATATCCCATCTTCATTCCTCCCGGTGAATTTCTTTGTTGACTCTACTATAAGAAATCTTTTTGGGAGAAAGATGAGAGAAATGTGGGAAATTGTAAGAAAAGCGGAATCGCTCGTTTAGCTCCGGGAGCCAGATAAGAATCCGGCGGAAAAGTCCGGGTTTGACTTTTTTGACGGATTTGTTCTGGCAGAGGAGTTGAGCGATGGAGCTGGACACCACGAAAAGCGGAATCAGCCGTTTAGCTCCGATAGGCAGATAAGAAATCCCCCAAAAAGTCCGGGCCCCGCCTTTTTGGGGGATTTTGTCTGACAGAGGAGTTGGCTGATTGAGCTAGACACCACGAAAAGCGGAGCCGACCGTTTAGCCCTGACAGGCAGAAAAGCAATCACCCGAAAAGTCCGGGTTTGACTTTTTGGGGGATTTTGTTCTGACGGAAGGGCTGGGAGGCGAAGCTAGACATCAAAAAAATGATTTCCCCTGCTCCCCCATAGTATAATGACCAATAAGAGGAGGGTGAATCAGAATGACATATTCGATTTTCCTTGTTGAAGATGAACAGAATCTCAATGATTTACTGACAAAATACCTTGAAAAAGAAGGATACAGCGTGACTGCTTTTACAGACGGAGAAAGCGCGCGTGCGGCAATAGACAGAACGCCTCACTTGTGGGTGCTCGATATTATGGTTCCCGGTGTAGACGGATATCAGCTTATCAAAGAGATCAAAGCGGCTTCACCGGATACCCCGGTTATTTTCATATCCGCACGGGATACGGATATTGACAGGGTGCTCGGCCTTGAGCTCGGAAGCGATGATTACATATCAAAGCCGTTTCTCCCGAGGGAGCTCGTCATCCGGGTTCAGAAACTCTTGACCCGTTTGTATAAATCCGCCCCGGCGAAAAATACGGTGACGCTGCCGCCATACACAATTGACGAAAGCATCCGTTCTGTTTCGCTTGACGGGCAAAATCTGAACTTAACATCAAAGGAATTTGACCTGCTTTTACTGTTCCTGCATAACAAAGGACAGGCCTTTTCACGCGAGCAGATGATTGAGCACATTTGGGGAAGTGATTATTTCGGGACGGACCGGGTCGTGGATGACCTTGTCCGGAGACTAAGAAAGAAAATGCCGGACTTGAAAATTGAAACCATTTACGGGTACGGATACAGGATGCTGACTGCCTGATGAAAAACAAATCCCTCGCCTTTCAGATCTGGATTGTTATTTCAGGCATCCTTTTATTAATTTCGCTTGTTTTAATGATCATTTTTCCGACAACCCTGAGAAACTTTTTTACAAATGAAATCTACAATACGATTGAAAACGAACAGCACATCCTGACCGAATACCGCCTGCAGGGGGATATGGATATGGACCCGCTGAATCCAAACGGCGAGAAGCTGTCTCCGGACCGCTCGGTTCAGCACATTATCCTTCCTGAAAATGCTCCTTTCTTTTATAACGAAAAAAAGCTTCCGCTCCGCTTTTTGCAGGAGACACAGTCTCTTGCAGCGAGACAGGAAGCCATTACGGAGGAATATTCACGCGTCATAGGCGATGAACGGCTCTTTTTTGTCATCAAAAAAGTCTCGCTCGACGGGCAGCCCGCCTTTTTGCTTTCCTATGCATGGGACTCCTACAGAAACGACCTTGTGCTGACCCTGTTCAAACAGCTTGTCCTTGTCATGATCATCGTCTTTCTGTTCAGCTGGCTTCCATCTATATGGCTTGCAAAATACCTGTCGCGCCCGCTTGTTTCACTCGAGAAGGATGTCAAACGGATATCCAATGAAGACTGGCATGAGCCTGTCATTCTTGAGCGCAGCGATGAAATCGGAAAGCTTGGTTCTTCCATTGAACAAATGCGTCAGAGGCTTGTGAAAAAAGATGAAGCCCAGCGCACGCTTCTTCAAAACATTTCCCATGATTTGAAGACTCCTGTCATGGTCATCAGAGGCTATGCAAAATCCGTCAATGACGGCATCTATCCGAAGGGCGACCTGACAAGCACGATGGACGTCATTGAAGAAGAATCAGAACGGCTTGAGAAAAAAATCAAAGACCTCCTTTACATCACAAAACTTGATTACCTCTCATCCCGGAATGCTTCAAAGGAAAAACTGTACTTGAACCGGATTGTCCAGGAGGTCATCGAACGCATCAGATGGAGCAGGCAGGAACTCGATTACAGCATCCAGCTTGAAGAAGCCGTCATACACGGAGACCAGGAGCTGTGGATGAAACTTCTTGAAAACCTGTTTGAAAATCAGCTGAGATATGCAGATACAATCATAGGTGCCAAGCTTACCCGGGAAGGCTCTGACTACCTGCTGAAAATCTGGAACGACGGCCCTCCGATTGAGGAGGATATTCTTGTGCACCTGTTCGAACCGTTCCACAAAGGAAGCAACGGAGAATTCGGCCTCGGTCTGAACATCGTCAAGCGCATTGCAGAGCTGCACGGAGGAAAAGTCTGGGCAGTCAATGAACATGGTTTGAGTACGTTTTATGTGAAGATTCCGGTGTGATAATCTGCAATTTATAAAAGCCCATGAGAAACGAAGCAAACCATTTCACACATGATATGGTTTGCTTTTTCATTACAAAATGAACGATTTGCACAGAGCTCCTATGTTAAAATGGAAATATAAGTTAATTAATTGGAGGGATGACAGATGGCTGAAATCATTTACCATGTTGCAGTTTCACTGGACAACTTTATTGCAGATCAAGGGATGATAGATGGAAATATTGATAAATCTCTCTTTTTATTCGAAGGGGATCATGTCCCGGATTTTTTATCAGATATTCAGCAATACGATGCAGTGTTAATGGGCGGAAAAACATATGAGTTTGGGTTTCAATTCGGCGCTAAACCGGGAGAACCCGGCTATAAAGGCATAAAACACTATATCTTCTCGAACTCCATGCAATTTGAGTCGAACGAGGAAGTCGAACTGGTCAAAGAAGATGCTATAGAATTTATTGAAAATCTTAAACAAAAAGAAAACGGAAAGATATGGCTATGCGGCGGCGGAGCGTTGGCTGGTTCCTTGCTTAAACATAAACTCATAAATCGATTAGTACTTAAGGTTAATCCAATTATGGTCGGTAAAGGCATTTCTCTGTTTGGCAGTGAGAAGCCAGTTTACAAATTAGAATTAGTGGACATAAAACAATATTCCAGCGGAGTCTTTAAAGCTGCTTACGATATTATTTATCCTTGATAGTCATAAAAGAGCAGACCTCAGCTAAGCTAATTGGTCTGCTCTTTTATTTGACCTTTATATTGCTGCTCAATATGATAGCGATCCGCAACTGAACCCAATACTCATTCACTGCCGATTCAGCAGTACCCGATCATTTTATTCTTTTGGCAGTATTGGCGGGCTAATTAACATCCCCTAAATATACCTTCTCAGGCTTTTCCCCCGCATGCAGCTTCATAATCTCATCTCTCACAGTGATAGGATATACCCTGTAATCCTTCAATGTTTCAACAGGAAGCCATTCCACTCCAACCTGCCCGTCATCCGGCACCGTTCCCGCTGATGGTTCAGGCTGCCCTTCTTTGATCGTGCAAAGAAACATCATGTCCAGTTGATGGAATCCATTGTCATCAAATCCGTGATTTCCGCCGACGTAATCTCTGACAAACACCAGCTCGTGAATGTCTACTTCCACCCCTATTTCTTCAAGACATTCCCTGCGCAGGTTTTCGTGCAGATTCTCTCCCTGTTCCTGTCCGCCGCCCGGCAGAATGTAATAGTAGCCCTGTTCATCCTCTTTCTTGATGGCAACAAGGTTTCCGTCCTTTAAAATGATGGCTTTTGATGCTGTCCGAACCATAGTGAAAATCCCCCTTGGAAAATAATAGCTTTTTTATTATAGAGGACTTTCCGGATTTCGAACAGGTATTTTAATAGCCGGTCGGCCAGTTGGCAAGCCTGCGCTCGCTTTTCGTTCCGTTTTTGTATGAAGCGTATTCCAGCGCCTTGCACAAATATTTCCTTGTATCTCTTGGATCAATGACATCATCGAGGTAGTGTTTGGAAGCTGCTTTATAGGGAGAACTGTCAAAAGCCCACTGCTCGAGCAGCTTTTTCCGTGCCTCTGTCTGATTGGTTTCTTCCTGCAGCTGTCTTCCAAACACAACATTAACCCCAACTTCAGGACCAGTGAAATTAATCTCGGCTGTCGGCCAGGCAAAAACGAAATCCGCTCCCATTGAAGGACCGCACATGTTTCCGTATGCTGCCCCGACACTTTTTCTGATGACAACTGAAATCTTAGGTACAGTGGACTGTGCAAGAGCCTGGTTCCAGATCATTATTTTAGTCGGCATTTTTTCGCGCTCAGCATCCTGGCTTATTCTAAATCCGGGAGTATCGTGCAGGAAAATCAGCGGAATATGGTAAGAATCACATAAACATATAAAATCAATGGCTTTATCGCACTCTTTCGGGCCAGCTGCACCCGCAAATTTCTTTGGCTGGTTGGCCACAATGCCCGCCGTTCTCCCTCCCATTCTCACAAAAGCCGTGATCAGGCCTTCCCCGTACGCCGCTTTATACTCAAACATCTCCCCTTCATCAGCGATGTCTTTAATCATCTCTTTCATATCATAGACTCTGTTTTTCTGTTTCGGAAGAATGTCAAGAACCCTTTCAAGCTTTCTGTACGGATCGTCATCTGTTTCTTTAAACATGGGTTCCTCCCCGCTATTCAGCGGCATATAGCTGAAGAATTTTTTCATCTGCAGGATGCATTCTTCTTCTGTATCGCCAAAAGAGTCTGACTGGCCTGTGTGATCCGCATGAACCCTCCATCCTCCAAGCTCTTCCGTTTCTACCTTTTGCCCGGTAGCCATAGAAAGCATTCTCGGACCTGCAATCGCCATGCAGGTCCCTTTCAGCATCGTGACGAAGTCAGATGAAACGGCCATCCATGTTGGGCCGCCGAAGCTGTCGCCTAGAATTGCCGTCATCAATGGAACCTGCCTCGAATGAGTCAGCATTTCCTGCGGGAAAAGCTTGTCGCTGATTCCGTCAGACCCCATTCCGTCAGGCATTCTGAGTCCTCCGCCTTCATTCAGGTTAAAAAGAGGAAGGCCCCTTTTCAAAGCATATTCATGAACTTTTTTTGATTTGCGGATATGGACGGCCCCCTCTGTGCCGGCAAAAACCGTTTTATCACCAGCCATTACAACGGCAGGCCTTCCGTCGACTTTTGCAAGACCTGTAATCAGACCGTCTCCGTAGCTTTTTTCAGCTGCGCCTTCCTTGTCTGAATGATTCAGCATTCCGAGCTCAAGAAAACTGTCATCATCTGCAAGCAAGGCAATTCTTTCTCTCGCCGTGTAAAACCCGCTGCTGTGCTGGCGGTCTATTTTGTCCTGTCCTCCTCCAAGGAGCGCTTTTTGTTTTCTTTTGTGCAAGTCAAGTACTGCATCATCCACCTCGTTTGCATATGTTTTCATTTCGCTGCCTCCCTCGTTGTTTTTAATTCCCTTCTCAATACTTTGCCTGAGCTTGTGGCAGGCAGGGCATCCAGAAATTCAACTTCTCCTGGTGATTTAAAGATGGCCATATGCGCTTTTGCCCATGTTAAAATTTCCTTCTCGGTTACCTTGCCCTTATATTCAGGAGCAAGCACAATAAAAGCTTTGACGCGTTCTCCCTTTTCTTCATCGGGCATTCCGATTGCCGCACTTTGCATAACTGCGGGATGCTCGTTCAGCAGCGCCTCGACATCTTCAGGAAACACACTGTAGCCTGACGTTTTTATCATCTCTTTCAATCGACCGTAAAAGTAAAGATAGCCATCCGGATCCAGCATTCCGATATCCCCTGTCCTCACGTAGCCGTTAACAATTGTTTTCAGTGTTTCATCCGGTCTGTTCAAATATCCTTTAAAAATTCCCGGATTGCGGACCGCGATTTCTCCGCGCTGTCCCTGTTCGCACGGCTGACCGGTTTCAGGATCCACGATCAGAATGTGATTTTGATAGACCGGTATTCCGCAGCTTCCAAACTTAATCTTATCCTTCGGCATGAAGGTATCACATGTATGGGTTTCGCTGAGTCCGTAAGATGCCTCATGCATCAGGCATCCTTTTGTAAACTCTCTCCATTTGTCAGCAAGGTTCTCTGTTACGGCCGTTCCAAAACTTGTCGCCGGATTATGCTTTAAGGAAGATAAATCTCTGTCTTTTGCTCCAGGTGTCTTCAAAATCGCCGCATTCATGGGGGCAATGCTGTACCAGACAGTCACTTTATAGGTTTCAATTGCTTCAGCGGCCGTTTCTGGGTCGAACCTTGTCAGGAGGATGCACGTGTTTCCTGTATAAACAGGAATGTTTACTCCCATGACCATCCCTGCGATATGGCAGAGAGGGGCTGCGGCAAGAGAAACATCCTGTTCCCCCATCTCATTTGCCTGAGCTGTTGCCGCCGTTTTATAAAGGGAACTTCCGCATGTGAGCAGGGCTCCTTTTGGTCTTCCTGTTGTTCCCGAAGTAAAAACCATCAGACCTTCGCCTTCCCATAAATCAATAGGAGCACTCTCTTCCAGCGGGTCCTCATACTGAAAAATATCCTGAATATCCTTGGCGGACGAGTCTTTTTGTTTTTGTCTTTCCAAATCGGAAGGGAGCTTAAAGATTGGAGCATTAGGCAGAAAATCCCCGTAGTGAGCCGTTACAGCCAATAGGTCGGTCTTATTTGATTCTGCGGCTGCTTTTACTCTTTGAAACAGCTCATCTCCTGCAATAACTGCTTTCATGCCTGACTCTTTCAGAAAATAAGACAGTTCGGATTCTTTGTACATCGGATTAAGAGGAACTGCCACACCGCCAATTTTTTGAATGGCGTAGTGGGCGATGATATACTGCGGACAATTTTGCATATACAGCCCAACAGCATCCCCCTGCCCAATTCCATTGCGGCTCAGATATGCTGATAATTGGCAGGTTTTTTTGTAGAGCTCTCTCCACGTAATCTTATTTCCATAGTAAGTATAGGCTGCCGAGTCAGGCTTTTCTTCAGCGTGTCTCTTCATGTACTCATGAAGCGGCTTTTCTCCCTGTTGATAGATAAGCGTTTCAGAAAGATAATCTGGCCAATAAGCTGTCATCTTCATTCCCCATTTCATTGAGATCTTCAGACTGACCGGTTAGTATGTTATTCTCTTATTATACAAATAGATCGTTGTCAGAGAAATGATTATGTTAAATTTTTCTATAATCATGCTAAAATAAAAAGAAAACAACAGGAGGCTCCACCACTTGAAACTTCCAGTCTGCACATCCTGCCGCTATTCCTTCTCATGGAAGGAAACGCTTATGACATCACTGAAATTCACCCGAATCCTAACCTGCCCTAAATGCGGCACAAAGCTGTATCCGACACCGAAATCACGGACAAAAGGAACGCTTCTTATTGCCGGTCCGATTATTGCTGCAAGCGTGATCTGCACAATGTTTGGTGCAGCAACAAGTGTGAGAATAGGCGCCATCGTTGCTGCCGGTCTTTTATCTGTTCTTTTATCGCCTTATTACTATGAATATATTGAAGAGGACAAGCCGCTTTGGTAGAGGCAGAGTTTTGCTTTGCATTGATGAATGATGCATTAAAAGAGGTTATTTTTAACGGAGACCCGAAGAGGGCACCTGACACAAGTGCTGAAGTAACGCCAGCCAGCAAGTCAGGGAGCGGCCCCTTTCACTTTATTCAATAGCGAAATACCCAAAGGATTTACTTTGGGTATTTGTTTTTTAACGAGGAAGAAGAAAAAAATACTCTCTTTAAAATCCTTTAAAAAATGCATTGAGAACAAAAATCAAATCAAAAAAGAGAATAATAAAGAACGCCTCTGCCGTGTGTTTCTTTTCCGCTTTCTTTTGATTGATAATCTCTTTATATTTCTTATCTATGAGCCTTTTTTTATCGTTCCTTTGCATAAATTTCTCCTTCATTCCCGTGGGAGGAAACTGGTCTGAAAGTTTTTTCTTAGATAACGGCCTAACCTTCTTCTATAAATTCTTTCTTTCCTGATACCTCGGAATCAGCAAAAATCCCGCTATGAAACTGACAAACGAAGCGATTCTCACAGTATCGTACAGTTCGTGGTTTTGAAACCACAGAACATTGATTGCCATAACAATAGCACCAAGTAAAATAAGGACAGCTCCGATAAATCTCCTGGACATCATTTTCCATCTCCCTTCAGAAGTGATTATACACCAAGAGTAATATTTTTCCATAAAAAAATACCGCTCTATTAGCGAGCGGCACACCTGTCTATTCTCCTCTAGGTCCAATCATATCAAGCGGATTCACATATTCATCAAATTCGGATGCGGTCAGAAGATTCAGCTTTACGGCTGCTTCTTTAAGCGTTATTCCCTCTTTATGGGCTTCCTTGGCAATTTTCGCTGCATTTGCATATCCGATATGAGGGTTCAAGGCCGTGACAAGCATCAGAGATTCATTCAGATTCTTCTCAATGACTGCTAAATTTGGCTTTATGCCGATGGCACAGTGGTCGTTAAATGAGTGGATTGAATCTGATAAAAGCCTGACAGACTGCAGAAAATTATAAATGATCACCGGTTTGAACACGTTGAGTTCAAAGTTTCCCTGACTTGCAGCAAAGCCGATTGCTGCATCGTTTCCCATCACTTGAGCGGCGACCATGGTAATGGCTTCGCTTTGAGTCGGATTGACCTTTCCGGGCATGATGGAGCTTCCTGGTTCATTTTCAGGAATGGTAATTTCGCCGATTCCGCACCGTGGTCCGCTTGAAAGCCACCTGACGTCGTTTGCAATCTTCATTAAATCGGCTGCGAGCCCCTTAAGCGCACCATGCACAAACACGATTTCATCATGGCTTGTGAGGGCGTGGAACTTATTTTCCGACGTCTGGAATTTCGTCGCAGTATAGAGGCTTATTTCCTCAGCCACAAGCCTTCCGAAATCCGGATGCGCATTAATACCCGTCCCTACCGCCGTTCCTCCGATGGCGAGGTCGCGCATCTTTTCAACAGAAAGCCTGATCATGTCCTTGGACTTGTGAAGCATGTGAACCCAGCCGCTGATTTCCTGGCCAAGAGTAAGCGGTGTAGCATCCTGCAGATGGGTTCTACCAATCTTCACGACATCTTCATTTTCCTTTGATTTATTCAGGAGTGTCAGATAGAGTTTATCAATGGCGGGAATAAGAGAATCAAAAACAGCAAGCACTCCTGCCACGTGCATCGCGGTAGGGAATGTGTCATTGGAGCTCTGCCCCATATTCACATCATCATTTGGATGAACGGTCTCATCCGTTTCTCTCAGCAATTCGTTTGCCCTGTTCGCGATGACTTCATTGACGTTCATGTTGCTCTGGGTACCGCTGCCGGTCTGCCAGACAACAAGCGGAAAATGTCCGTCCAGCCTGCGGGCCAGAATATCGTCACACACCTGTACAATTGCCTGCTCTTTCGCGTCGCTCAGCATGCCAAGGCTGCTGTTCACCTTAGCAGCACTTCTCTTTAGAATCGCAAACGCATCAATCATCTCGATCGGCATGCGCTCTGTCCCAATCTTAAAGTTTTCTTTGCTCCGCTGCGTTTGGGCACCCCAAAACTTATCAGCAGGAACCTTGATCTCACCCATTGTGTCTTTTTCAATACGAAAATCCATGCTTCCACCTCCGTCTCTTTTTCTTTACCCTTTTTATTCAAGAAATGTTCATATAAACCTTTCATTCTCCCCATTTTCCTGCTGGATTTTTTGATAAAATAAAGAAGCAGAGGAAAATCTGCTCATATTAAAAGACCCGTATATCAAGCTTAAACCGGTTAATCAAACGTTTGTTTAAAAATAAATGAGGTGAAAAAATGGGAGATATCGCTGTTATTGCTGCTGCTTTGCTTCTGTTGGTTTTTTCATTGGACTCTCTTGCAAAAATAAAACAATCCGAGAAAAAAGAAGAAGGTATTCTTAAAATCTATCTCGGATTTCTTATTCTCGCTTCAATCTCTGTTATCCCTTATAAACTATGGCAGCTAGCCGGAAGCCACCATACTCCGGACGGAATGCTGCTAACAGCGGGTTCGGCTCTTGCAGTCGTCGTTTTCATCGGACGCTTTTACTCCCGCAGAGTGAAGAGTCATAGTCATGCCTGAACATTCAATACAATAGAAAGCGGGGCACTACGCCCCGCTTTTTTTAATATTCGCAAACAAATTCCCCTGGCTGTCCGCTTCCGCATAAAGCACATCCTTGCTCGCTGTTTTATACTGGGCCATCAGCTCATTGATCAGCCATTCTTTGGTTTGCTGTACAGACGCCAGGGCATGCTCCTTGATGTCGCCGTCAATGATGACCGCATAGGAGAGAGCATCCTGCTCCGGCTTGAGATTCAGGTCTTCAGGCGTAACCGGCCTTGCGTCAACTTTCGGAAGCACAGACAAATCCCCGCTCGGCTCCAAGATGGCGTACTCGACATCCTCCACCTTGAAATACCCCTGCACTCTCAGCATGGATAACAGAGAATAAATGCTCATTCGGTTCTTTTTCAGCTGCTGACGGTCAATCTGCCCGTTTGAGATGACAATGGCCGGTTCTGCATTCATTCCGTAAAACATCTTTGATAGGGATACTTTAGAAATCAGGATAATACTGATGCCAAGGATCACCATTCCAAACGCTGTTTTGAACGTATCAATGGATACGAGCGGCTGTGCCCCCACATTTGAAAGAATAAATAGAATCGCTATTTCATAAGGTGTCAGCTGTGCAATTGATTTTTTTCCGATAAAATTGGTTACGAGCCACGTCCCGGCAATGACAATCACAGAGCGGATAATATAAATTGATAAATCTGTTAAGAAATCGCCCATAACATCCTCCTAGAACCTTGGCGTAACAGAGGTCAGATTTTCAAACAGCATCATAGAAGTTTCACCCTCCCGAATGGCTGATTTTAAGTCTTTTTCCTTGATCGCACCCTTCAGCTGTTTCAGTGATATATTGAGGAGAGCCTGATTTGTCCCTCCGCTTTTAATTGAAATAATCACCTTTCCGCGCTCCCACATGCTTTCCACGTTCTCTGCTTTTTCCGCAGCCCTTGCCCAGTCGCCTTCTCTTGATGATGTCATCACAGCGTGAAGCTCATCATAAAACGACTCTTGCTTCTGAAAAAAAACAGCCTGCTGCCAGGCAAACAGCCCGATATAAGAAACAAACAAAAGGGCAAACAGGCTGATTGAAATCCGTCTTTGCGACATACTTGCCCCACCTTCTTTTCTTTACATTTTGGACATGTTTGGGCCCGTGTAATCAGAGAGCACATTAAAACTGTTCCTGCTGAAAAAAATTAGGTACTTTTTATATAGAAAAGTGATCTTTTTTTAATCAAATGACGTTTTACCTTTTATAAAGGTAAAGGATGGGATGATATGAAAAAACGAAATGTGAAAATCATCATGTCGATTGTGCTGATACCTAGCCTTGTCTTTGTCATGGTCAAGGGAGGCGAAGCCCTTTTTACAAGATCGACTGGAAGCACGCCGGTAAAAGCCAGTTATGAGGAAGAAGACCTTGAAGTGGCGACATTCGCAGGAGGATGCTTCTGGTGCATGGAACCGCCGTTTGAAAAGCTTGACGGGGTAGAGGACGTCATCTCCGGATATACGGGCGGTGAAGAGGAGAATCCTTCGTACAACGACGTTTCATCAGGTCAGACAGGACATGTTGAATCCGTCCAGGTTGTGTATGACCCGAAAACCATTTCCTATAAGGAGCTTCTGGACGTTTACTGGAGACAGGTAGACCCGACTGATGCGGACGGTCAGTTTGTGGACCGCGGAAAGCAGTATTCGACCGCCATCTTCTTCCACAGCGAAGAGCAGAAAAAAGAAGCGGAGTCATCCAAAACCGCGCTTGGCGAGTCGGGACGGTTTGATAAAGAAATTGTCACACCAATACTCCCTGCCAAAACCTTTTATATGGCAGAAGAGTATCATCAGGATTATTACAAAAAGAATGAAATCAGATATAAATACTACCGGGACAATTCAGGTAGGGATCAGTTTCTTGAAAAGGTCTGGGGGAAAAATGACGCCCAGGCTCCTGCTGATTCCGCCTACTCCAGGCCAACGGATAAGGAGCTGAAAGAAAGCCTTACAGATATCCAGTATGAAGTAACGCAAAAAGACGGCACCGAAGAAGCCTATAACAACGAATACTGGGACTTGAAGGACGACGGCATCTATGTGGACATCGTCTCAGGAGAACCTCTTTTCAGCTCAAAAGACAAGTATGATTCTAAAACCGGCTGGCCGAGCTTTACGAAGCCGCTTGTGAAAGGGAACATCATTGAGAAAGAAGACCGCAGCTTCTTCACGGTGCGGACAGAGGTCCGGAGCAAATACGGCGATTCGCATCTCGGCCATGTTTTTGACGACGGTCCGGAACCGACAGGCCTGAGATACTGCATCAATTCCGCCGCTCTAAGGTTTGTTCCCGCAGAGGATCTTGAGCAGGAAGGGTACAGTGAATTTGCAGATTTGTTTAAGTGAAAAAACTCAAAAAAACTTCAGCCCGCGGGCTGAAGTTTTATTTTTTTAAAAGGACGGTCACTTTCGTTCCTTTTCCGACTTCACTTTCCATTTTAAATTCGCCATTGTGCTCTGTAATGATTTTATTGCTGATTGTAAGCCCGAGGCCTATTCCCTTTTCTTTGGTCGTAAAGAACGGCGTCCCCAGCTTTTTCAGTCTTTTTTCATCGATGCCTGCCCCGTTATCTTCGAACGTAAGCTTATAAAGAGCGCCGTCTATGCTGCACCCGCGGATCTTCAAAGTGCCTCCATCAGACATGGCTTCAATGGCATTCTTCATGACATTGATAAACACTTGTTTCATTTGGTTTCGTTCACATTCAATGAGCGATTCCTCCGCATCAAATGCCGTTTCAATACGAACATCTCTCAAAGCTGCTTCCGGATTAAGCAGAATAACGGTATCCTTCACAAGCTGCACGAGATTTGTCCGCTCTTTCAGATGAATGGCCTGCGGTCTTGCAAGGGCCATAAACTCATTCACAATCTGTTCAATCCGGCTTAATTCATCGATAATGACATTCTGGTACGTCTGATCTTCTTCATCTCTGTTCTTTTCAGTCAAAAGTTTAAAGAAGCCTTTTATCGAGGTCAGGGGATTCCGGATTTCGTGGGCGACTCCTGCTGCAAGCTCCCCGAGGACCGTCAGCTTTTCATAATTTTTAATGTATTCTTCTACTTTCCGTTTTTCCGTAATGTCCCTTGAAATAAACACAATGCTTTCCGGTTCGCCTTTTTGGTTCATGACAGCCATCCCTCTGCCTTCAAAGAGCATGGCTTGTCCGGATCGGCTGATTTTATGATAAGGAAGAGTGACGGGCTCCTTTGTCGTAAAGACGGTGGACATAATGTCCTGCGTCTGCTCATGATCACTCTCCATAATATACTTAAAGACATTTTCACCAATCATGGCCTCAGGTTCATAGCCAAGGATTTTCCTGTAGGAAGGCGAAGCATACTTATATTTCCCCTCCAGGTCAACCACACAAATCAAATCATTGCTGTGTTCGAGAATAATCCTGTATTTGCTCTCGCTTTTTCTCAGCCGCTCTTCTGTCATCTTTCTCTGTGTAATATTTCTTGAAACGACTATGGCGTGTTTAAGCTCGTCTTGCTCCTGTACTGGAATTCCGTGTGATTCAAGCCAGATATAGGTTTGATCCTTGCAAAGATAGCGGTACTCAACCGTCATCTGCCTGTTTTCTGTCACCATCGTATAAAATTGCCCGGCAATCTGTTCCCTGTCCTCAGGATGGACGAATTTAAACGGACTGGATCCGATGACCTCTTCTGCCCCGTAGCCGAGCACTTCTTTAAAGGACGGCGAAACATATGTGAAAAGCCCCTCTTCATCAAGCAGTCCGACAATATCTCGCATGTTCTCCGTAATCAGACGAAATCGCTTAATTGTTTCTTCATGCTCTTTTTCAAGCAGTTTCTTCTCCGTTATATCCCGGATAATGACCTGGGTTGCCTGAGTATCCCCCCATACATTCGGGAGCGACGTTACTTCAACATATATAGGATGACCTGTCTTCGTATACCACAGCTGCTCCATCGCAGGCGGTGTATACCCGCACTTTGTATCCAGAATTCTCTGCTCGATGTTCTCTCTGTATTGGGGATCTATCGAATCCCATATGGGCTTTCCTATAAGCTCTTCCCTGCTGCCGTAATGAAGCATCGAAGCAGCAGAAGGATTAACGTACGTCCAATTCCGGTCTTCATGTATCAAAAAAGCAGTTGGAGAATTCTCAAGCTGATTTGTATATGCTTCCCTCAGCGCATCAAGCTTCTCCTGAGATAGGACCTTCCCGCCGCAGTCTTGCTCAAGGTTCTTCATCTGTGTCCATCCCCTCCACTTCTCTCTTTCATTACCTTTAATATATCAAAAATTCTAAAAATAAGGAAAGAAAAGCGGAGCTGATGGGCAGCTTCGGGAGTGACGCCACTTTTTCACTATTCCCTCTGGACTTGTGGCACCACTAGACGGCGTGATACCACTTTTCACTCTTCCACCATCGGACATGTGGCACCACTAGCCCGAGTGATACCACTTTTCACTTCTCCACCATCGGACTTGTGGCACCACTAGACGGAGTGATACCACTTTTCACTCTTCCACCATCGGACATGTGGCACCACTAGGCAGAGTAATGCCACTTTTCACCTTCCCCCCCCCCGACTTGTGGCACCACTAGACGGAGTGATACCACTTTTCACTCTTCCACCATCGGACTTGTGGCACCACTAGGCAGAGTAATGCCACTTTTCACCTTTCCCCCCCAGACTTGTGGCACCACTAAGCGGAGTCACGCCACTTTCCTCACTTCCACCCCTGGACTTGTGGCACCATTCGGCGAAGTGTCGCCACTTTTCACTCTTCCATCCCTGGACTTGTGGCACCATTCGGCGAAGTGTCGCCACTTTTCACTCTTCCATCCCTGGACTTGTGGCACCATTCGGCGAAGTGTCGCCACTTTTCACCTTTCACCGCCCCGGACTTGTCGCATCACTTAGCAGGAGTAACACCACCATCAAAAAAACAGGGCCCGAAAGGCGAGGTATCCCGCCTGTCAGTCCCCTGCTAATTAATAATCCCATGATGCACAATCTCAACCGACACGTCCGGTTCGATCGAAATTTCAGGATAGTCTTTGTCCCAGTCAAGTTCCTTCCACAATTCCGGATGATAGGCAATGAGTTCCCTGCCGATTCCGAGATAATCGCAGTTTGCTTCCTGGATGATGGAAATGGCTTCTTCCACATTTTGCTGAAGCTTTTTCTCGATCCCTTTTTGAAGATTTTCAAGGACATTTTTTTCATATAAGCGGTCATGCGGGAATTCCATAATATCGAGCTCTGCTTTGAAAGGAAGCTTGACCTTAACTTTATTCAAGCCATCCTTCTCTATTTTCAGCTTGCCTTTTGAATGAGAGATTTCGTAGGATACCGTCAGCTGCTCATCTTTAAACGGAATCGTATCATTAATCATCATCGCTTTGTTTCGTTTATTGCTCAATGCAAGCAGCAGTTTCGTCTGATCTGTATTTACTGTAACTCCGGTAAATTTATCTTTATGGAAAAGGGCGGCACCTGCAACTTCTGCTGCCTGGTTGCTTTCATTAAGCTTCATATAAGGAAGCATCAAGCCTTTTCCTTCATCAAATAGAATGGTGCAGATGGATTGGATGGTTTCAGTCGGAACAGTTGATTCGATTTCCATTGTTTTGATTAATCCGGAAAGGTTTTCGCCAATCAGCTCATCTCCCACCTTCTGAAGTTCCAATATGGCCTTCGGGTCCTTCTCCACAACAATAAACTTTCCATTAAGCGGACTTTCAGGCGTACGGTAGAGAACATCTGCGAATTGAAGCAGTCCCTTTTTGGCCAGGTCATCCTGCAGGAGGAAGATCTTGTTTTTTGCCGTCATTAAAAAGCCTGAAGCCTCTTGATTCAGTTTGATTTTTGCATCGCGGGATGATTTTGCAACTACCGAATATGTTTTATTGACCGGTCTTTGCTCCTTAGTTGTATACGTATGGATGGACGTGGTGACCAATACCTCATCTTCCGACTTTACCTGAAAAGCGGTCGCGGACATAAAAACTGTATTTTTTAAAAGTTTTTGGTCCCAGCACCCGCTTAGCAGCGTCACCGACAGCCCGGCTAAAAACAGCGGTTTAAGCTTGTTCATTTTCATTTTTCGCTTTCCCCTTTCTGACAAATGATAGTAGGAAGAGGATGAGAGGAATTGTAAACACAAAAACCAGCGATGACATGTTCACAATGTCCGCAAGCTTTTCTGTGAGCTGATCACTTTTAGCGGGAGTTAACGCAAGCAAAGTGACAGCAATAACGACGACAGGCACAAACGGACGGTGGTTCTTTTTCCCGGAAACGTTCTGCATGCCCTTGCTTGCAATGTAAATATACATTAGTCCTGATGTGATGACCGAAACAACCCAAATAGCGAGAAACACCAAATCTACTCGTTCAATGACAGAGTATGTAATAGCCTTCAGCAGATAAAGCGTTGGCTCAGGTACGATTGGCATCTCTTTTGGACTGAAAAAGATAAGGCTTGTAAACGTAATGTACGAATAGAACAGAGTGACAATCAGGTTGCTCAGGGACACCATTTTCAGGCTCTGAGCAGGCTTCCCTTCTACATATGGATAGAGGAACAGAAGGATTTCAAACCCCATGTAGGACATGATCGCCTCTTTGCTGCCAAGCAGAATATTGACAATTCCGCTTTCTCCAACGGGAAATACATAGCGGATATCCACCGTTTTATAGGCATTGAGGGTCAAAAGAAACAAGAAAATAAGCAAAGTAGAGACAAGCACATAAAACCTGGCTAATTTTCGTATATTCTCCTTTGCAAAATAGAGGGCCACTGCAGATAGCAGCAAAATCAGCACCCAGGCAGGCGTAAAGTGATAAATCCATCTTTTTAGAACGTTGACATACAACACAGCAATCAAACTAGACAGGAATATATAGAAAATGATGTAGCCGTAATTTAAGAAGGTTCCCAAGTGTTTGCCGAGGAGCCGTTTATTGATGTCAAATAGACTGTGTGAGGGAAATTTCTTCACAAGCAGCCAAAAGAACAGAATAACAATCTGTGCGGCTGCACCGGCTATTAATGCAGATATCCACCCATCCTTGCCTGCAGTCTTATAAAGGTTATAAGGCAGGGAAAGAACACCGATTCCAATCTGGGTCTGAAGGACAAGGAACAGAAGCTGCTTGTGCGTAATAGTATGCTTCATTTCTTTTGTCCCGCCCATTTCCTCATTGACTTTTGGCGCCTGATTCTTTGCGGCAGCGTGTCCCTCGGCCGATCATTCATATACCAGTGGTGCATGCGCAGAACGGAATCTTTCATGTTATCAAACTGCATAGGTACAAGAGGGTAAAAATAGGGTGTTCCAAATGATTCAAGAAGACTTAAATGCATAATGATCAGGACAAAAATAAAGACAATCCCCAAATACCCAAAAATCGCCGCCCCGAACATCATCGGAAAGCTCAAAAGCCGGAGCGCTGTGCTCATATCATTCGAAGGAACAACAAAAGCTGCTATAGCTGTGAGGGCGATGACAATAATCATCATATTGGATACAAGATTTGCTTCAACGATGGCTGTTCCGATAACCAAACCGCCTACAACACCAATTGTCTGGGAGATGGAGGTAGGCAGACGCAAAGCTGCTTCTCTCAGCAGTTCCAGAATGATAACCATGAGCAAAGCTTCAGCGAGAGGCGGAAGCGGAACATTCTCAAGGGAGCTTTTAACCGTCAGAATCAAATCATTTGGAATCAGCTCATAGTGAAATGAAATCGTTGCGATATACAATGCCGGCAGACTTATCGCAATGAAAAAGCCCAATATGCGGATCAGCCGGTAAAAAGACCCGTACAGCGAGCGGCTGTTATAGTCTTCGGGAGATTGGAAAAATGAAAAGAAATTAACAGGTGTTATAAGGGCTGAAGCACTTCCTGTAGGCAAAATCGCCACTCTTCCTTCCAGTAAATTTGACACAATTTTATCCGGCCGTTCTGTATTTAAAAGCTGCGGAAAAAAAGAGAACGGATTTTCTTCAAGTGACTCTTCAATGATTCCTGGAGAGTCCAGGGCATCTGTTTCAATTGTCTTAAGGCGTGTAATCACATCTTTAACTAATTTCTGATTTGTCAGGTGATTCATGTACACAACCGCTACTCTTGTTCTTGAAACACTTCCAATTTGCACATATTTCACAACTACACTTCCATCTAAAATCCGCTGCCTGACCAGATTCAGATTAATATCCAGATTTTCTGTCAGCCCTTCATGAGACCCTCTGATGACCTTTTCATTTTGAGGCTGCTGCACAGATCGTGCCTGACTGATGCCGGCATCTATGCAATAAATGATGTCTGTTTCTTCAATTAACAGCAGGCACGCACCTTTACATAAATAGTGAATCGCTTCGTGAATATCTTTGGTTTTTGTAATAGAGGCAATTGCAACTGCGTCTTCTACTTCACCGGATTTCGCCTGCTGCAGCGGACCAATGACATCCTGGTTGATTTTCTCAGATTGCATCATCGGAACAAAATAAAGGAGCAGTGCCTGCTTTCCCTGAAACTGTATTCTCCTTTGTCCAAGATCATCAGTGTGGTCGAGATGGGTAAGAATCTTAGCGATATTAACGTTAAAATGAGGAGAAACGGGAATGTTGACATCAGCCGGCGACACAACATTCTGCGGCTGCGGCTTCTTTTTTTCCGATTCCTTCTTCTTCTTTTTTAAAAACGAAAACATTCTCTTCTCCCCTTTCTCCTAGATGTATGAGATTAGTTTCTATGTCAGCTGGCAAAAGTATGCATTTTATATCTTCACTTGTGAACCTGTTGCTTTAAGAATAGAAAAAAGGCGTCCGAATGTTTTCGGAGCGCCTTTATAAATTATGAGTGGATCGCCTGCAAACCAGCCTGATTCAGGAAGTTCCAAGGCTTGTTATAGTGAGGCTGGAAGAAGAAGTCGACAAAGCCAAGCTCATCAATAGTCATGCTGTTTTGTATGCAGACAGACAGTGTGTTGATCGATTGTGTCAGGTCTGCTTTGGACATCACCTGTGCACCGACAATTCTCCGTGTCTCTTCTTCATAGACAACTTTCAGCGTAACAGGTTCGTAGGTTGGCATGAATTCCGGACGATCGTTTTCTAAGATTGTGATACTTTTCACATTCATGTCTGCAAGAGAAGCAGCCGTTTCCGTCATCCCGGTTGATGCAATGTTCTGATCATAGATTTTAATGCCTGAGGTACCCTGTGTTCCCATATATTTAATCGTCTTTTTAACGAGGTTTCTTGCAGCAAGAGTTCCCATTCGAACAGCGTTGGTTGCAAGCGGGATATAGGCGTGCTTTCCAGTCGGGTTGTAGCGGATCGCACAGCTGTCACCGGCTGCAAAGATATCTTCATTGCTTGACTGCATATATTCATTCACGATAATGGCCCCGTTATCAAGCATTTCGACCTGTCCTTTGAGCAATTCTGTATTAGGCTTGAAACCGATGCAGAGAACAACCAGATCCGATTCATACTCACCATGGGTTGTCACAACCTTTGTCACTTTCCCGTTTTCGCCTTTAAATTGTTTGACGGTTTCCCCAAGAGCAAGTGTAACTCCGCGGTTTTCAAACTCCGTTTCAACAACTTCTGTGTATTCCGCGTCGAGGTATTTGCTCAAGACTC
Organism: Metabacillus sp. cB07; assembly: GCF_016839225.1. Lineage (NCBI taxonomy): Bacteria > Bacillati > Bacillota > Bacilli > Caryophanales > Bacillaceae > Metabacillus > Metabacillus sp. cB07. The sequence goes on from NZ_CP069296.1 coordinate 3,618,474, forward strand.
TGTCTTCGCTGTCAATCAGCGTTACTTCTTTTCCGTAGGATTCGAACGCTTCTACAAGTTCAATGCCGATATAGCCTGCGCCGACAACGGTAATTTTTTTCGATTCTTTTGCTTTATCAATAATGGTATTGGCATGCTGATAATTTTTTGAAAGGACGATGTTTTCCAGATTGATGCCCTCAATCGGCGGAATAATCGGCCAGGATCCTGTCGTCATAATTAATTTGTCATACGTGTCGACAACTTCTTCGCCCGTTTCCAGGTTTTGTGCCGTCAGTGTTTTTGCTTTAGAATCAATGGCCGTGACAGCATGTCTCATTTTCATCGCTGCCCCCATTTTTTCAAGTTCTCCGGGTGATGAATAGAAAAGCCCCTGTGCATCTTCAACGGCTCCGCCTACATATAGGGCAATGCCGCAAGAGAGAAATGATACATTATCGTTTTTCTCATAAACCGTTATTTCTGCATCCGGATAAAGCTTTGCCATATTTGAAACAGCTGCCGTTCCAGCATGTGTACATCCGATAACTGCGATTTTCATAAAGCAATTCCTCCCTGAGAGTAACTTGTTAGTTTGTGAAGTTTTTCACATGATATTGTGAAGGAATTCACATATCCTTTATGACCCTATTATATCTCCGCTCCTTTCGAAATGCAAGAGATATTGTGAAGTTTTTCACAAATACTTTTGGAAATATTTTCTTATATTCTATGCACAAATCAAAAGTCATGGTAAAATTTTTACAATACTCAGAAAATGGATGTGTTTATATGCAAGCAGCTTTGGCCATCAGCAGGCATATCCTGCTGTTTTTCGTTATTGTCATCATCCTTATTTTAACCGTTCTACTGCCGAGGGATGTTGAGATCGGTGCAGAAGGGAAGCCTCAGACTGTCGTCTTCGAATACGAATTTACATGGGCTTTATATTCTGAAAATCTCACCGGTTTTTTCTTAGATATAATCCGTGAAAAATCGTTCGGCTTAACAAAGTATGAACGCTCAGCTGAGGATGAAGCCGTTCTTTATTTTTCAAGAAGTCTGAAAGTGATTGTTTTCGCTTTTTTTCTCAGTCTCTCGCTTGGCATCTTAAAAGGCATATATGATGCAAAACGCGGAGGGCCTCTTCGGCTTGTTTTCGGTAAAGGGTTTACGTGGCTGCTGCAGTCTGTGCCTGATTTCTTTCTGTTTCTTTCCCTGCAGTGGATTCTGCTGATTTATTTCAGGGACTATGTGGATCTTTTCGGGTACGAAAGCTGGTACAGTTTTATCTACCCCGCTTTGCTCGTGTCTATATATCCGGCACTGTACATAAGCAGAATTACAGCGGCTTCGATTCTTGATCAGGAAGGAATGCCGTATATTGCGGTTGCCCGCTCAAAAGGACTGCCTTCCGCCATGATTACCTTCAAGCATATGCTAAAAAACAGTCTCGTCCCGATTTTAACAAACATGGGCTCCCTGATGATTTATCTTCTGTCCAATCTGCTGATCGTGGAGTACCTTACGGATTATAAAGGAGCGGCCTACCGGCTTTTCGAAGCTTTTCATGTCACGCCTGTTTTAAGCGCAGGACTGAATACAGCGATTGAACCAAATGTCATTATTTTATTTGGCATCTGCTTTATGTTCATGGTTCTCACTGTTCAGATTCTGAGCGAAACAGCAAAAAGATGGATTGATCCAAGGGAGGGAAGCGCATGAGGAATATCCCTCTATTATCCGGCCTCTTCATGCTCGCAGTCCTTGTTGCTGTCGCATGGCTGGGTCCGGTGATTCCGTCTGTGAAGGAGGGGATCATTGAACAGAGAATGGTTTTTAAAGAGAGCGGAGCGTTTGAAAGGGCGCCCTTTCCTCCATCGCTGCAGCATTTGTTTGGGACAGATGAAGACGGACGGGATCTGTTAAGCCTTGTCATCATGGGTGCAAAGGAGACGCTGATGCTCGTTCTTGTCATCAGCATCATCAGGTATGGAGCGGCTATTTTGCTTGCGCTGCTCAGTTTGCCTGAAAAAAGTCCCGCCCGGGCACTTATCTACAGTCTGAACGGATTTGCAGCAAGCCTTCCGATCGTGTTCGCTGCCATTCTCTTTATCACGATGCCTGTCTTTACCTTCAGCCCCCACCGTGTTTATTGGATTGTCCTGATTCTCTCCCTTTCAGACGTCGGCCGGGTCGCCTATGTGTTTCAGCAGGCCATGAAGTCCATCTCGCATACGCAATATGTAGAAGCCGGAGTAACAATCGGAAACAGTCCGTTTGGCCTGTTTTCCCGCCACTATTTTCCGAATTTGCTGCCTGATGCTGTTACCCACTTTTTTATGGATTTGGGAAAGGTAACTCTTCTCCTCGGCCAGCTCGGCATCCTGTCCATTTTCGTTACGCAGGCATTTGTGCAGCTGAACTACGGGTACGGAGAATTGCAGAATACAAGTCTGAATTGGCCGATTCTGCTTGGCATGGCGAAGTCTGATATTATCAGTGGATTTTGGATTCCTTTTTTCCCTGCGCTTGCTCTGACCTATTTAATTTTAACGTTTAATCTTATTGGGGAAGGCTTGAGAAAGCATTTCAGCAGGATCTAATACTAAAAAAGGTGAGATCATGAGAGATCTCACCCTTTTTGCAGTCTTACCGGTTTTTTTTGGATAGTAGGTGAAACCGGGAAATTTTACGACCGGCCATTTTTCTTTGCGGAGCGATTTCATTAATTCCCGTGAGGCATTCACATTCTGCTGCACGACCTCTTTAGGCGTCAGGGCCATCCATTGATTAAGTGACACGTCTTCAAACTTGCTGCTTTTAAACATCTCCAGAAATTTGATCGTTAAATAAACGAATGGCTTTCCTTCTTTTATAAAAAAGAAATGCCGGACACGCTATGTCCGGCAGAAACTTAAGCTCTTATTCATCTGTTTAAATCGACACATCCCGCTTCGTAAAAGCTGCCCACGACGCCAAAAGGAAAACGAGCAAATAGACAAACAGAACGGTCATTGAAAAACTAAGTGTCATTCCTTCAAACAGCGGCCGGTTTCCTTCCAGGTGCTGCTTAAGGTTCGTGTTTGCAAACAAGATATATTTTCCCCAGTTCATTCCGTAGTGAGCCATCAGCTGCACCATGATTTTGCCTGAAAACGTCAGGACGATGGAAAGCCCGATGGCAAGAGAGCTGTTTCTGAATACAGAGGAAATCATAAAGGCAAAACCCGATATCAGAACGATTTCAATAAAAGCTGTCAAATAGTGCAGACCAATGCTTTCTGCCATCAGTTTGTCATCAGGCGCAACGGATGCACCAAAGAAAACAACCCCAAGAATGACAGAGAAAAGAAAGTAAGCCAGCAGGAAATAGACGCCGAAAAGCAGGGCCGTCAAAAATTTTGCCGCAAGGATCTTCGAACGGTTTTTCGGACGGATTAAAAGAAACTTGATGGTGCCCCAATTAAATTCGTTTGCCACAATGGCACCTGCAATCACCAGCGCGAAAAATGGCAGGACAAACAAAGTGCCGGTTGAAAACGAGAGATAGCCAACGACGTTTTCGCCCACTCCCGCTCCTGTGAACATCTGCTTTGAAACGGCGGCAAGGAGGAAACTGATCACAGCAAGCGCTATAAAAAGCGCAGCTGTGCTTTTCTGATAGAGCAGTTTTTGGTGTTCCATTTTCAACAGATTAAACATCCGGCATGCCTCCAGTAAGTTCAATAAATGTTTCCTCCAGTGATTTGGAGAGAGGCAGGATGGCAAACACATCAATTTGTTCTTTTATCAGCATTTTATTTATGATTGGGATCTCTTCTTTTTTAGCAAGAAGAACGATCTCGCTGTTTTCAGCAGCAGCTGAGTATTCCGGAAGAAGTTCCGCCGCACGGGTTGCATCGGACACTTCAAACTTTACCGTCAGAAGCTCTCCCTCCCTGCGGCCGATTTCCTGAACAGCAAGAATTTCACCATCTTGTATGATGGCGGCACGCGAGCACATCTCCTCAACTTCTTTCAGCAGATGTGAAGCAATCACGACGGCCGTTCCCTCTTTTGTGCAGAGTTCTTTCAAATACGTCCTTAGCTCTCTGATTCCCGCAGGATCGAGCCCGTTTGTCGGCTCATCCAGAATCAGCAATTTCGGTTTATGTAAAATAGCCTGCGCGATCCCGAGGCGCTGCCTCATTCCGAGGGAATAGGTCTCAACTCTATCGTGAATGGCAGGACCAAGCTTCACGAGCGATACTGCTTCTTTTATTCTGTCTTCATCTATGTTTTCATACATACAGGCAAAGTGTGTCAGGTTTTGAAATCCTGTCATGAATGGATAAAATTCAGGATTTTCGACGATTGCCCCGGCATGCTTCATCGCTTCTTCAAAATGTGTCTTAATGGAATAGCCGCTGACAGATATTTCTCCTTCGTCCTTTTTCACGAGACCAAGAACAGATCGGATCAGTGTTGTCTTCCCGGAGCCATTCGGGCCCAGCAGACCAAATAATTCTCCTTCGTATACAGTCAGGTTTACATTATAAAGCAGCTGTTTATCCCCGATTGCCTTGTTCAGGCCCTTCACGCTTAGTACGGCTTTTCTCACGGAGCATTCCTCCTCTCCCACCAAGTATATACTTGTTTTTCTAATTACGAAATGCAAAAAATGAAACGAAAAAGAGCTGCCGATTTGAAAGAGCAGCCCGACTTGATTCTATGTATTTTTCGGCAGACCAGGCGGCTGGAAATAAGGCGGAACCTTCAGCCAGCTTCTTTGAATCATTAAGCTTTTCAGCCTTATACTGTACTGGATTATGGCCGTCATAAAAGTAAGGAAAAGGGTAGAAACATCATTTCTGACAGACTCCGATAAGGAAGTACCGCAAAACGTGATATAGGTAGCTGTCTTCACGCTCAGAAAATTTGCGATTTCATTGTCTGTAAATCTGACACCGAACGGTACATCAAGCGGCTCGGACTTCGGTTTTTCTTCTGACGTCAACGGAAGAGGCACTCCTTCTCCGGCCAAAAATTCTTTCAGCTTCAAAACCGTATCTTCTGTCGATGTCTTGGCTTCTTCAATCATTTTAATCAGCTCTTCGTCTGTTGTTGTATTCAGAAATACACCATAAAAAACGACGGCTTCCTCCATCAATGTAAGAAGCGTCCAGAGCGCCATCACTTCTCCCACATGCAGAGGAGCTTTCGGCTCACCATCAGCAGAGAGCTTTATCATACTTTTAATGGTTTCGATTACCTTTATCATAAAACACCTCCATATCTATAATTGCCCTTTTTTATTTGAAATATAAGGGGCGCAGGGACTGGACAATGCGCAAAGAAAGATATATAAAAAGGACCGTGCCCCGTCAAAAAAATTGACAGCTGCACGGCCCTGCTCGGTCTCTGCTAAGCTCTGCTCTATTTCGCTTTTAAGCGTCTATGCTTTTAAGTGATAAAGTAACTGTTTCTATCTTATCCTGCTTCTTGATCAACGTCAAGGGTTTATTTTACCAGCTGCTTTTTAATAGAAAAAAACTCCGCACTCGGCGAAGTCACATTTGATCATTTGTTTTTTCTGATTCAGCCGTCAATGCATTCCTGTTTTCCTGAACCTTGGAGCTGTAAGTAAAGTCCCCGTAGCAGTATGGATACCTGAAGTTGGACTTGTCCCCTCCGCAATTGTACAGATCCGGCTGTTTTTTCACCTGAATCATTGAAAATTGCTTCGCGAGCTCTTCCGTGTGCATTCCGCCGTTTTTCACCACAAAGTCAATATAGCCGAGGCCCATATTATAAGCCTGCACGATGGTCATTTCATCTACCTTGCGCTCCTGGCCGTACTTCAGGCTTCTTTGAAAATACTCCACACCCTGCCTGATGCTTTCTTCCGGATCGGTTATGGCATTTCGCGGCAGACCGGCTGACTCTGAAGCCTGCATGGGGTCTCCCCCTCTGCCTTTGCTTTCCTGCTGCATAAGTGCCAGAACGAGAGGCGTATACTCTTCAAGCTGATAAGCTGCAAGCTCCTGTTCAATGAGGGGCTCGTACTTTATAACTTCTTCAAACGCATTCTGCTGCATCACCGCCGGCTGTCTTTCTGCGGTATAAAACACGGTCAGCGCAAAAAAACCGGCAAATACAAGCAGCAGAAAGCCTATACTGGTTTTTATGAATTTCATCTCATCCTGCTCCGTTCTCTTATGCCCTTTGCCTACTATTATAATAAATCTGGCAATCTCTTCAACTTAGAACATTCGCCAGCTTCTCATCTTTTTAAGAATAAGGTAGAATGTACGAAAGCGAAACAGGCTGAAGACTATCAGCTTGTCAGGCTCTGGCCCTAGATGAAACTTTTGCCGGCATGTTTTCGTCTATTCTATGAAACTTCTATTCCAAGTGAGGGATTACCATGTTTGAAATAAAACCAATACAAGCTGAACATACATATGCCTTGAGGCAAAAAGTACTGATGCCCGACTTTTCCATAGAAGAGTGCGGCTATCAAAAGGATTTTGATCAAGATACGCTTCACATCGGTGCATTTAAAGAGGAAGAACTGATTGGAACAGCATCCTTTTTTAAAGAAACACATGAAAAAATAAAAGGGAAACACGCATACAGACTGCGCGGCCTTGCCATTGATCCGGAGCACCGGAACCAGCTCCGTGGTCAGACATTGCTGTTGCTTGCTGAAAACAAATTATCACAGCTCGAAGCAGACACGCTGTGGTGCACAACTCTTGTCAACAACGTTGAATACTACCAGCATCTCGGCTTTAAAGAAACCGTCTTCCGTTTCCATGTTCCTTCGAAGGGATTGAATGTGCTGATGGTGAAGGGGCTTTAAAGCGTAGGCGATACATGGAACAGCAGGCCACAGTGGGCCTGCTGTTTTTTTTGAACTTTTTGGAACGCTGATTCAGGACTTTGTGCTGTTAATCTGTTCTGGAGCACTTTCCTTTGTTCTCGGGCTGCACTTTCTGTTGCTAACTTCTCTTTAGCGCATTTTCCTTTGTCATCGGGCTGCACTATCTGCTGTTAACTCCGTTTTAGTGCATTTTCTTCCAGTCACGCGCTCCTCTTTCTGTTGTTAACTCCGTTTTAGCGCACTTTCCTTTGTGCTCGGGCGGCGCTTTCTGTTGCTAACTCCGTTTTAGCGCATTTCCCTCTAGTCACGCGCTCCTCTTTCTGCTGCTAACTCCGTTTCAACAAAAAAACACCCGCAGCTGCACCAGCCGCGGGCCTTCCTTTACTTCACTTCTTTATTCACAAGGACAAGCTGCTTTGTTCCGGCTCCTGATTCAAGCCACTCGGCTGCAGCACGGGCAAGGTTCTTTTCAATGATCCTGTCAGCAGCCGTCGGGCGGGAACTCATGCATTGGGATTCGTCGTAGATAAGCTCTTTGAAATCAAGCTCCATCTTTTCTCCCAAGTAAGCACCCAGCTTCTGCGGCGCAACCGACTCATTGATGATTAAAAAGGAATATGTGATCCCTTTTTCATCTTTTTGCTTTAAGTAATCAGCGGCATGCTGCCAGGATGATTCATCTGCGGCAACCACAAATCCGTCAACAGCTGCAGCTGCCTCCTTCATCAGGTCAGATACTTCATGCCCGGGCAGCTGCACGCAGCAGACTCTCTGTTTCATGTAAAGCAGCGAGCTGATTGTATCTTTTACTTTGAGTACATTCGTCACGACTTCATTCAGTGCCGTATCATATCCAAGAGCATGATCCCCGAGGTATGAGACCGGCAAAAAGAGTACGTTCGTTTTTGCCTGTGAAAGCAGCTGCACTGCTTGTTCTGATCCTCCTAGGACGAGAACAGCATCATAGGTTTCCATTACAGGCAAGAAGTCATGTTTATTCTCTGCAACCGTTTTTTCCGGGATGGAGCGGATCCATTCGCCAAGCGGCTCTGCCTGCAGCTTTCCAGTGTGCCATTCAAGTACGGATGCTTCCGTGTTTTTTTCCGCAGCAAATGCTTTAATGGCAGTTAAAATCATTCGTGTTTCATTAATGGTATCAATTCCGAAAACAGCGATGCGCATGTGATCCCTCTTTCATCTTGGAAGTTAAATGTGCTTTTGCTGAAAGGCGGCGATGCTTGCATATTCTTCCTTCAGCAGTCTGGAAAGACGTATATAAATCGGTGCCAGTTCCTGATAAACGGCAGCGTTTTCGGGAATTGGCTTATGATGATGAGCAGCCCCCACCATGTCAGAGACAACATCAAGGGAAGATACATGCCCAAGGCCGTACAAGCCCAGAATAGCAGCTCCAAGACATGAGCTTTCAAAGCTCTCCGGTACAGAAACCTCCTGGTTGAAAATATCGGCCATCATCTGGCGCCAAAGTTCAGACCTGGCGAATCCGCCTGTCGCCTGAATGCTTGCCGGCTCTCCGATCAATTCTTCGAGCGCGAGAAGAACAGTATACAGGTTGAAAATAATTCCTTCAAGTACAGAGCGTATCATGTGTTCTTTTTTATGGTGAAGAGAGAGGCCGAAGAATGATCCTCTTGCGTTTGCATCCCAAAGTGGCGCACGCTCGCCTGCCAGATACGGATGAAAAAGAAGGCCGTCTGATCCCGGTTTTACGCTTGCGGCAATTTCAGTCAGGACTTCGTATGGATCTCTGCCAAGCTTCTTTGCCAATTCTGTTTCTTCATGTCCGAGCTGATCTCTAAGCCACCTGAAAATCATTCCTCCGTTATTGACCGGCCCCCCGATGACCCATTTGTCTTCCGTCAATGCGTAGCAGAACGTTCTGCCCTTAGGATCTGTAACGGGCTTATCCGTCACGGTGCGGATAGCGCCGCTTGTTCCGATCGTCACAGCTGCAGCTCCCGGCTGAACGGCGTTTACGCCAAGGTTGGAAAGCACGCCGTCACTTGCTCCGACGACAAAAGGCGTATCACCATGAAGCCCCATAAGAGACGCATACTGAGCATCGAGTCCAGTCAGGGAAACCGTCGTGCCGACCGGCTCAGACAAGTGCTCTGCAGTAATGCCGGCAACTTCAAGAGCCTCCCTGTCCCAATTAAGCTCACGAAGATTGAAAAGCCCAGTAGCTGAAGCAATGGAATAGTCAACCACGTACCGCTTAAACAGCTTGTAGAAAACATATTCTTTTATTGAAATAAACTTAAAAGTCTTCATAAACAGCTCAGAACGGTCGTGCCTGATCCAGGTGATTTTTGAGAGCGGAGACATTGGATGCACAGGGGTTCCCGTCCGAAGGTATATCTCATGGCCGTTCATTTCAGTTTTAATTTTCTCCGTCCAATTTGCACTTCTGTTATCTGCCCACGTTATGCAGTTTGTAAGAGGAGTCCCGTTTCTGTCAACGGCAATAACACTGTGCATAGCAGAGCTGAATGAGACAAACAGGATATCTGACGGATGAACATTTCCTCCTGAAATCACTTCGCGGATGGTTGTCACCACAGCCTGAAAAATTTCTTCCGGATCCTGCTCTGCCGTCTCTGGGTCCGGGGAGTGCAGCGGGTATTCAATTCCATGCGTAAAAACAATCGTTCCATCTGTTTTGAATAGAACAGACTTTGTACTTGTCGTGCCTATATCGGTGCCGATCATATATTTTTCTCTCACATTCATTCCTCCCCAGCATACGTATAGCGTTTTCATTTACAAAAGCGGAAGCGCCTTGGTCAGATCCGATAGGCAGATAAGAATCCGGCGGAAAAGTCCGGGTTTGACTTTTTTGACGGATTTGTTCTGACAGAGGATTTAGGCGCTGGAGCTGGCCGAGGATAACTTTGTTTTGTTATCCAAAGCCTTTTCTCTTTCTATTTCCTTAACAATGAAAAAGAAGATGCTTCTAAATAAGCCTCTTCCCTTCCCAATTATGCACGTAAACGCATTAATCTTTATTTACTACAGCGTGTCCGCCAAATTCATTGCGCAAAGCTGCTACTACTTTTCCAGAGAACGTATCTTCATCAAGAGAACGGTATCTCATCATTAGAGAAAGTGCGATGATCGGCGTTGCTGTTTGAAGGTCAAGCGCTTCTTCAACTGTCCATTTCCCTTCGCCTGATGAGTGCATAACTCCTTTAATACCGTCAAGTTTTGAATCCTTGGAGAACGCATTCTGAGTAAGCTCCATCAGCCATGAGCGGATGACAGATCCGTTGTTCCAGACTCTTGCCACCTGTTCATAGTCAAAATCAAACGGGCTTTTCTCAAGCACTTCAAAGCCTTCTGCAATTGCCTGCATCATGCCGTATTCTACGCCGTTATGAACCATTTTCAAGTAGTGGCCGCTTCCGGTTTCGCCGGCATACAAGTAGCCATCTTCAACACAGATATCTTTAAAAAGCTGCTCAATTGATGCGAAAACCTCTTTGTCTCCGCCAATCATTGTGCATGCGCCGCTGCGTGCGCCTTCCATGCCGCCGCTTGTGCCGACATCAAAGAAATGAACACCTTGTTCTTTCATCTCTTTTCCGCGCTTAACGGATTCTTTATAGTTTGAATTTCCGCCGTCAATGACAAGATCGCCAGGCTCAAGCAGGCCCTTTAGTTCAGACAGTACATTCTCTGTAATCACACCTGCCGGAACCATCATCCAGATTTTTCTTGGCGCCTCAAGCTTTGACACTAATTCCTCAATGGAAGAAGCACCTTCTGCACCCATATTTGAAAGTTTGGCTACTGCTTCTGAATCGATATCAAAAGCAACAACCTCATGTTTATGATCCATTAAATTAAGTGAAAGATTATAACCCATCTTTCCAAGTCCGATTAAACCTACCTGCATCTTTGAAAACTCCTTTTTATCACATGTTTTGTCCTATCCCTATTATACGAATTTTTTTTCGTTTAGCAATCGCTTCCAAGAAATTTTTTTTCGCAATTCCTTTGTGCTATACTTTTTTTAGTACATGTAAGCGAGGTCATTCTTTATGGGGCAAAATTGTTTAGGTAGCATCCGTTCTCATTATGCAAGGTTGAGTGAAAAAGAAAAAAAGATTGCTGATTTTATTTTGGAAAACCCCAAGGAAATTATTCATAGTACGATAAATGAAACAGCTGACCGGCTCGGTGTTGCAGAAGCGACCGTTTTCCGCTTTTGCAAGCGCATTGATTTTAAAGGCTACCAGGCGATGAAAATTGCGCTGGCTTCAGAGATCATGAGTCCGATCCAGCAGATACATGAAGAAATTACAGAAAACGATAATGAAAAGGCAGTTGCGGAAAAAGTGTTTCAATCCAACATCCGCACCCTGGAAAACACCCTGCAGATTTTAGATTTTTCATCTATCGAGAAAGCTGCCCGCATTCTTGCAGGTGCGAACCGCGTGGATTTTTACGGAACAGGAGGTTCTGCCATCATTGCGATGGATGCTTATCATAAATTTATCCGCACCGGCATTTCCGCCTATGCGTTTATTGATTCGCATTTTCAGCTGATGTCAGCCTCGCAGCTGACGAATAATGATGCAGCAGTCATCATATCCCATTCAGGGACCAATAAAGACACGATTAAAATCATGAATACGGCGAAAAAGAACGGAGCAAAAACCATAGGGATCACCAGCTTCCCAAAATCACCTGTCGGCCAGAATCCAGATGTTGCGCTGTTTACAAGTTCTGAAGAAACGGAATACAGATCTGAAGCTCTGGCATCAAGAATCGGCCAGCTCAGTTTGATTGATGCGCTCTATGTGAATATGATGATTCAAAATAAAGAAAAGGCGAATCTGTCTCTTGAAAAAATCAGGAGTGCGATTTCTGAAACGAGAGTTTAGCGGAAGGCAGAATACTCTGCCTCGCGAAAATACACTGCAAAAAGCACTAAAATAAGCAAACTATTCAGCACCGTTTCTGCGGTGTTTTTTTCATAGGAAAATCCTGATGAACTATACGCTGGAATCGAAGGCGCATAGTAGTCTAAATTGATAGATTTACAGAATTCTCTCTTCGCAGGAAAAATTTTACATTTTGAGTTTGATATTTTACATTGTGAATAATTGTGAGAATAAAAGGGAGGCGAAAGAGATGGGATTTTTTCAGCGAATGTTTAAAAAAATAGAGGAAGTTAATCGCGGAGAGGCAGCAGCCGCTGAGCTGGAGTCGGAAATGGTGCTGATCACAAAAGAGGATGCCTACGATTTTTGGATTCAAATGGCCCAAAATATTCTCGTGAATGCTGTCAACGCAACCGGTTCGACAGTAGATCGCGCCTTTGTCATTATCGATTTTCGCAATGAGCCGTCTTTTGAGATATTTTATCAGCAAAACGGTTCGCTATTAATGTGGGATCAGCTCGAGGATATGACGATTATAGAAAAAATCCGGACACAGCTTCTGCCGCAGGCGCCTGACGCAGCGAATGCGATAAATGAAAACTTCCTCGCAGCAGGACACGTCCCCATTGCACATGCAGAGCTCCAGTTTGAATGGGCTACGAAGGCTTGGTTTTCACATGTTATATGGGCGGACGGAGAGCACGCAGATATCCCCGGGGATGAGCTTCTCCGCAACTGGTTTGCCCTCATGGAAAAAGAAACGGCAAATGTGCCGCTCGACAGTGACCAAAGGCTTTCTTGGTATCCGGAATAAAAAAGTGAACTCCTCCTCAGGCATCTTCCTGGGGTTTTTTCATTTTCAAAAAATCCATAACCGTCAGACTGATTGTTTCTTTGCCCCTGGCATAGCTCACAGCAAAAAGAGCGGATGCAAGCAGGATTGATGTCACTAAATAGATCATCCAGTAGATTGACGTGCCGGCATACGAGATTCCGAGCACAGACGCCAGTGCAAACCAGAGCATAAGATGAAGAAGATGCTGCAGCTTATACCTTTTTTTCTCTAATACAGCCGTGAAAAAGGACGCGCAGTATAACGCAGCAATTGCGGCATAAATCCCTGACAGGATGATAACTGCAAACAGCATAACCGATCATTCCTTTCCTTACTGACTATTTTCGCACAGGCTGCAGGATCAATAAAGAAAGAACTGTCGTTACCCAGGTAACTAAAAGCTGTGATATAATTACCCAGGTAACTATTTAAAAGGAGAACGAACACATGACTGCCGAACAAAATCTTTTTCACGCCATTCAGCAGCTGTCGAGAAAGCTGACAAACCGTTTAAATGAAACGCTGCAGCCTTTTGGCCTTTACAGCGCGCAATGGACCGTTCTTTTCACCTTAAAAAAATCAGGAACTCTCACACAGACTGAGCTCTGCGAGTACTTGTCGATCGAAGCTCCTCCTATGACACGAACCATCCAGCGCCTCGTTAAACAGGGATATGTTATGCAGCTTCAGGGAGCTGATAAACGGACGAAGCACATCAAACTGACTGACAAAGCCATTCAGGATTATGAAAAATGGGAATCAGCAGTAGCTGAAATGGAGAAGGACCTTCTTTCAGGCATGCCGGAAAGCACTCAGGAGCCTCTCAGGACGTATATTCAGCATTGGCTCCTCCACATAAGAAAGACAGAAAGGAAATGAACCAATGAAGGAACAAAAACTATGGACCCGAAACTTTTTGTCCATTTCTATAAGCAGCTTTTTTCTCTTTTTGACGTTTTACTATCTGCTCGTCACTCTGCCCATTTATGCTATTCATGATTTAAACGGCGTACCTGCGCAGGCAGGACTGATTGTGACCATATTTCTGGTTGCAGCCATTGTGGTCAGGCCTTTTGCGGGAAAATGGATGGAACAGCACGGAAAACGGAAAGTGCTCCTATCCTCTCTTTTGATCTTTTTAATAGGATCCCTGCTTTATTCTTCGATAAACTCAATGAACGGGCTGTTTGCGCTCAGGTTCCTGCACGGAATCGGCTTTGGGATGGCGACGACGGCTGCAGGAGCGATCGTGGCTGATATCATTCCTGAGTCCAGGCGCGGCGAAGGGATGGGCTATTACGCCATGTCGATGAACCTTGCGATGGTCATAGGACCGTTTCTAGGCCTGACAGCTATGGATCAATGGGGCACAGGCATTATGTTCAGCATCTGCATCTTTACAGCTGTTTTCTCTTTAGTATCAGGATTGCTTATGACGCTTCCAAATGATTCTGCGGATGGAAGCAAAGTCGTGTCTGCTGCCGGACGCACAGGAATAAAAGGATTGTTTGAACCCTCAGCCATTTCCATTGCACTGGTAGCCGGGCTATTCGCTCTTGTGTATGCATCCATCCTCTCCTTCGTTTCTGTATACGCAAGGGAGATCGGCCTGATGCAGGCAGCAAGCTACTTTTTTGTTGTCTATGCAGTGGTCATGCTCCTCGCACGGCCCTTTACAGGAAAATGGTTTGACCGCTATGGAGCAAATGTCATTATTTACCCTGCCATCCTGATTTTCGCGGCCGGAATGGTGCTTTTGAGCATAGCCGGCACATCTGTGAGCTTTCTCATCGCTGCAGGCTTAATCGGCCTCGGATGGGGCACTCTGTTTCCAAGCTTCCAGACGATCGCCATCCAGTCCGCCGAGCCGAAAAAAAGAGGCCTTGCCACGGCGACTTTCTTATCCATTTTTGATATCGGGATTGGTGCAGGTTCATTTATTGTCGGTGTTCTGACAGCGAAGATTTCGTTTAGCACCTTGTATTTTGCCAGTTCGTTCTTCATTTTGGGATGCCTTGCTGTTTATTACTTGCTGCATGGGAGAAAGGAAGCTGCTTTGCATGCGGCAGCAATGGTAGAGACGGAAAAGCAAAGTGCATAAGTAGTCATTTTGATATAGACCATTAAAAGAGCCGGCTCACATAGAGCCGGTTCTTCAGTTTTCCAGCAAGTAGTTTATTCTCTTCTCCAAAAGCCCTTCTCCGCCATATCCCATCAGCACATTCACAATCTCTCCGTCCCGGTTAATGAAAAAGGTTGTCGGCACAGCCGCTACCCTGAATAGTGATGCTGCTTCTCCCGTTTTATCCAGCAGGACAGGAAACGTGAAGCCATAATCTTTCGCAAACATATACGCTCCTTCTTCTGAATCCTGGGCTGTTAGATTCACGGCGTATATCTTTACTATCCCTTCATACTTCTTTGAAAGCATGACTAGCTCCGGAGCTTCCTGTTTGCACGGACCGCACCAGGAAGCCCAGAAATTGAGAACAATGGGCTGATCGTAAGGCGGTTTTAATAGATGCTCCTGCCCTTTCATATCTTTGAGTTTGATTTCAGGAGCAAGAGGATCTTTTGCAAGTGCAGGATGGTGGAATGCTAAGCAAAAACACAAAGAAAGCAGTAATACGATTATTTTTTCCAACGTATTTCCTCCCTTTTTAAAGCTAGCATTCTCCTTATCAAAAGGGCATATTCCTAAAAAGACAAGCGTACACATGAGATAGGATGGTTTTCTGAAAGGAGCGGCTCGTTTTGCTTTCTAAAACAAGTTCAGCAGTGGTGACTTTTCTTTTTTTAACTCTGTTTATCGCGATGATGGCCTATTTGGATACACCCCAGGCAAAAAGTGATGAAACTGTAACGTTTCCAATAGCTGCTGAAGAAGAGGATCAGGAGACAGCAGCTTGGGAATCGCAGCTTGTCACTGTTTATGAGGACAAAAAGATCGGGACGAAATGGGAAGACGGCTACCGTGTAGAAACGTATCAGGAATTTGAGGTAGATAAAGATGCAGATGGAAAAACAGTAGATGTCAGGCCGACGGGGAATTACAGTTATTTGAAGTATAAAGGTGATGAGTAAAAAAGGGTGTCTTCGGGACACCCTTTTTCATTTTGAAAGCAAAATATACCCTTTGTTGTAGAGCTTCCCGCTCATCTGAAACTTAGCCGGATATGTTTCCACAAGATACACTCCGTTTAATTGGCCGAAACGCAATTCCATTCTTTCTTCTAGCGGATTATTTTGATAAAACGATTCAGCAAGGCGCTCTTCTTTTCCCAGTGAAAGCCCCTTCGGAACAAATCCCTCCCATTCAGTAAGAAGGATAACACCTGAAACAGCTAAGTCTTTGCGGCTGTTCAAATGAAAATCGGTCACAAATAAAATAGCCCGGTTTTGATAGGCCGCACAGAGTGAAAATTTTACAGCCACTGCTTCCAATGAGGCATGAAAATACTTTGCGAGGTGTTTAAAGGAAGCAAGTTTTTCTCCATGCATCTTCAGCTGACGGGAGAATTCGTCTGCCGGGAGCAAAAGATCCGATGCTACTTCATCGCACAGCTTTTCCATTTCGCTGTTCTTGTTTTCCAGTTTTCTGAATTGGATATGTTCAAACTCATCCATCAGCGTGTGGGCAATCTCATGGGCGATCGTAAAGTTCTGCCTCTCTGCCGAGTCAAAAATGTTGATGAGGGCTTCAAGCTTCTTATCCTGAATGACAAGCTTGCCTGATTGGCCATCTTCCATATATTTTTCCCTGACCGTTATGCCGGCTAAGGATGCAAGCATCTTCATATTTACCGGAAACGTGCCGCCTAAGCTGAAGTAGGTCTGCAAAAGCTGATGAGCGCGGGCCTGCGCCAGCTCCCTGTCAAACATCCCCATTATTCCTCTGAATAGAAGATTTGATGGCCATATAGATGGTTTCCCATTCCTTTTCTGAAGAAGGCTGCTGTCCCCGGTATTTAATGTTTGCAAGCATCTGAATCTGTTCCTCCTGAAGCCCGTTTTTTTCTGCAAATGCAAGCAGGCTTGAAGGAACTTCAGCATGCTGTTTCAACACTACTTCTGTCCCCATCAGCTGCCCCATAGTTACTTCAAGAGCCTGTGCAATCTGATAGAGCTTTTCTGCAGAAATTTGTTTGTCTGGGGTATTCTCTATTTGTGAAAGATAAGGTTTAGAGACTCCGGATGCACTTGACAGCTTTGCGAGGGTCCAGCCTTTTTTCAATCTGTATTCCTTTATATTTTTTCCGATATTCAAGCAGACTCCCCCTTTTGCTCTACTATAATAAAAGTTGTTTGCAATAGCAAACTCCAACTGGTATAGTAAAAGAAAGTTTGCTATTGCAAACAATCCTTGGAGGTGCCTAAATATGGGGTTTCACTCAGATACCAGTGCAATTCTGAATCTATTAAAGCATCATACAAAAACATCTGTACCGGACATCCTCACAGAAGAGATGCTGCTTGGCATCGGGGGCGGCACTGGGTACGGGTACTTTACATTTTTCTATGAAAAAGAGGACTTTTCAAGCCTCTATCTAGGAACACGTGCTTTATGGGAGAGCAGCGAATCCTTTATTTCAGGTACTTTAAAATCACTCGGTTTCACCCCTGCTGTCCGGCAGACAAAGGACCGTAAAGCTGCATTTGAAAAGCTTGATAAACAGGTTTCTTCAGGTAATCCGGTCATTGTGGCCATAAATGAAGATGTTTTCCGCAAAAAGAACATCTCGCAAAGCGGCTATCAGATCTATGGCACTGTCCTGGATCTTGATAAAACAGCCGGTACTGTTCAAATTGCCATACACCAAGAAAGGCCAGTTGAAATCTCGATTGAGGAGCTTATTCTTGGGCGCGATCATCTCGCTACACGAAAAATCATCAATCAATCAATCTTCCTGCCTGAAACAGACGCACCTGGGCTATCCTTGCAGAAAATTGCATCTGCTGCTAAGGCCGGCATTGAAACAGGTATTAAGAGTGCTCACAATCCGCGAATGAGCAACTTTGGCATAACAGCTCTCGATCGATGGAAAACGGCTCTGACTTCCTCTAATAAGGCTAGCTTCAGCAAGATTTTTTACAATACGAGTCATTTAGTCAACGCCCTGTACTATACTTATTACTGGATTACACAAAATTCGGACGGCTATGCACTCAGACACGCTTATTCCGCATTTTTGCGGACAGCCGGCGACATGGTGGATGAGCCGCTGCTGAAGGAAGCTTCTGCCCTTTACCGGGAATCCGGCCGCATTTGGAAAACCATTGCCGAGGATTCATTAAGTCATAAGGAATTTGTTTTATTGAAGGAAAAATTTCAGGAACTAAAAAAATTTGAACAGCGTGAGGATTTTGATTTAGGCACATACAGAGAGCTAAACTCAGATCTCATTGAGCTGAAGGCAGCTGCAAGTGAACAGCTTCGGATGACTGATTCAGATCGCAGGGATTTGTTTGGTCATTTGGCGGATTTAGTTTCCGAGGTAAAAGCGATGGAAACATCTGCCCTCGCGAACCTTCAGGAAGCCCTTCTGTCAAAAAGATGGGAAGAATATAAATCCTGAAACACACCATTTCTCTCTTCGCCATCAGGCTTCGTTTTTGACCAGATTTTCAGGCAGAGCGTGCACACTGTACAAATCCAAAAGACTCGCCTTGTCTAAAGACGAGTCTTTTATTTGTAGCCAATGCAGACACTGGGACTTGTGATTATCTGTGCTGATCAATAAGAATTTGATTACCATCAGGATCTTCAATCATTAAATGTGCAGGCCCTTCGCCCGCTTCATCTGCTTCAGACAGGATTTTCATTCCTTTTTCCTTCAGCTTTTTTTGAATATCCCTTATGTCCGTAAATGATTCGAGGTCTTCGGCGTTTTCATTCCATCCAGGATTAAACGTCAGGATATTTTTTTCAAACATTCCCTGAAACAAACCTATAATGCAGCTTTCATTCTTCATAATGAGCCAATTCTGAGCAAGTTCTCCCCCAAAGACTTGAAACCCAAGATCTTCATAAAACGCCTTCGATTTGTCAATATCCTTTACATTTAAACTCACAGAAAATGCGCCAAGTTTCATTGTGTCCCCCTATAAAAAGTTATTGTTCATTCTATTTTAGTATATATCATTCCAATGAAGAACACCTTGCAATGTCATCAAGAACCCCAAAAAAAAGAGACCAATCATTGCGACTGGTCTCCGCTAAAAACATGTCTAATTCCATTCACTTTCACTTGCTCCTTATTTCCCTCCGGTAAACGATATCCCCTTAATAAAGTACCGGTTAAAGAACGCATAAATCAGCAGAACCGGAAGCGTGAACACCATCGAGGCAGCCATAATGTAGTTCCAATAGCTGACGTACTGCCCCTTAAAGGTGTTAAGCCCAAGCGGCAATGTGAACATTTCAATGTCGGTCATGACAATCAGCGGTCTCATAAAGTCATTCCATGAACCCATGAACACGAAGATGGCCTGTGCTGCAAGGGCTGGTCTTGCGAGCGGAAGCACAATTTTAAAGAACGTACCGAGTCTGCTGAGTCCGTCCATTTCTGCGGCTTCTTCAAGTTCTTTCGGAAAGTTGATGAAAAATTGTCGCATCATGAAAATGAATGTGGCATTGATCATCGCAGGGACAATCATGCCCTGATAGGAATTGAGCCAGCCAAGCTCTTTCAAAATCAGGTAGTTCGGGATCATTGTGACCTGAGCCGGAATCATCAGGACAGCCAGAATCATGATGAACAGAGCTTTTTTCCCTGGGAAACTGAGCCTTGCAAGCGCATAGCCTGCCATGGAGTTGAACAGGAGGTTGAGTGCCGTTCCAACTACTGCAATCAGCACGCTGTTAAACATCCATCTCGGAAAGAGCTCCTGCTCGATGAAGATTTGTTTGTAGTTATCGAGTGTAAAGTTTTTTGGAATAAAACTTAAGGTGCCGCTTACGATTTCCTGGAGTGTTTTAAAGGATGAAGACAGCGCCCACAGGAAAGGCACAAGGGTTGTGATGGCATAGAGAATCAAGATCGCATAGACAATGATCCGTCCGGCTCCAAGCTTTTTCTTCATGTTTCTCCCTCCTTAATATAGCGACTCTTCTTTTGAAAATTTTCTCTGAATCAGTGTAGCCACGAGGATGACGATGGCAAGCATGAGCACAAGCGCTGCTGCGTAGCCCATCGTTCCAAGATTTTTGAACGCATATTGATAGACTAATAGAACGACCGTCAGTGTGGAGTTGTCAGGTCCCCCTGATCCTCCTGAAAAAATATACGACTGGTCGAACAGCTGAAACGTTCCGATCAGACCCATGATGGCGACGAATGATGTAACAGGACGCAGCTGCGGGACAGTGATCTTCAAGAATTTCTGAATGGTATTTGCCCCGTCCAGTTCAGCGGCTTCATATAAGGAGTCCGGTATATCCTGCAGGGCTGCCAGGTAAATGACCATGAAAAACGGTGCTGTTGACCAGATATTCATGATCATAATCGCATTAAGCGCAATGTTCGGATCCCCGAGAAAGTTATATGTCGGAAGTCCGATAGCATCTAGCACGTTATTGATCAGCCCGTTTTTGTTGTACATCCACATAAAGATCAGCGTCAGTACGGCTGATGAAGTCAATGTCGGCAGGAAGTACACAATCCGGAAAAAAGTCTGTCCTTTCATGCCGGCATTTAGAGTAGCAGCCAAAATCAGAGCGAGGATCGTCTGGCAAGGCACCACAATGACAACGTACTTGAACGTATTCCAAAGGGCAATTTGCGCCCTCGTATCATCCAGAATGCGCGCGAAGTTTTCAAAGGCTACAAAATCATAGCTTGTTGTTCCAAGCAGCTGAACCTTATGGAACGACATGAATATGACGTAAAAAATCGGACCGATTATAAACAGCAGCAGGACAAAAAGTGCAGGCGACATGAAGAAGTAGCCCTGCCCCGCTTCTCTTACTGTTCGTTTTGAAAGGTATTTCATTTGCTGGCCACGCTCCCTGTGCAACGGATTGCTGCACAGCCTCTTTCCATTGAAGCCTTAACTTCAGCAGAAAGAAGCCGTGCAGATTTTTTAAAGGGAGAAAGGAAGATCACGCTTCCCATTCTCCCGATTCAGCAGTTTATTTTGAGTCAATCTCGCTGTTTGCCTGTTTTTCCGCTTCTTTTAAAGCCTCTTCAAGCGGCCGGTCTCCAAGGAAAGCACTCAAAAACTGGTTGTTGAAGTTGTTCATGATGATTGGCAGATTAGAACCCTCTGACCAGACAGTCGCATAGGATGCCCCGGCAACAAGAGGTCCTCTTAGTTCGTCTTGATCATAGCCAAGCTTTTCAGCCACTGATTTACGTGTAGGCAGTGCATAGCCTTTACTTGTCCACGTTTCCATTCCTTCTTTTCCTGTCAGATAAGAAAGCAGTTCCCATGAAGCTTCTTTCTTTTCAGAAGCAGCATTCATGACATAAGCAACACTGTAAGCCATAGTTGATTTTTCACCATTGATTGAAGGCAGCTCTGCTGTTCCGTATTCTACATCCGGGAATGTATCAGCAAGAAACGGAATCGCCCAGTTTCCTTCAATGACCATAGCAGCTTTCTGCTGGCCGAATACTTCTCCGCCCCAAGTTGCGCCGACCTCTTTAGGTTCAACGGCCGACTTGTCGACATTGTGCATATCAATGACAGGTTTTAATGCTTCTGCCACTTCATCTGATGCAAAGTTTGCCTGGCCGTCTTTTACCACATCTCCGCCGAGGGACTCAGCCACCCAGAACTGGCGTGCAAGCTCAGGTGCAACCCCGAAACCGTACTGTCCGTCTTTTGTAAGCTTTTTAGCTGCCTCGCGGAATTCATCCCACGTCTGCGGTACTTCTACACCCGCATCAGCAAGCATTTTTTTGTTGTAAAATAACGCTAGAGTCGAGTAATCTTTTGGAAAACCGTACGTTTTGTCATCCGCAATAAACGCTTCAAGCAACGGCTTTTCAAAATCCTCTACATCGAAATCTTCTGTTACATACTCATCAAGAGGCTCAATTACGCCCGTTTCGATTAACGCAGGAGCTTCAAAAGCATCCAGGTAAAACACGTCCGGACCCTCTCCGCCAATTAGACGGGTTTTAATGACATCCATGTATTGCTCCGTAATAACCTCAAGTTTCACGTCAATGTTTGGATGCTTGTCTTCAAAGTCTGCAATGGTCTGCTTTAATAGCTTTTCTTCCGTCGGATTTCCTCCCCATCCGGCAAGTGTCACTTCTGTCTTTTCTCCGTCTGCCCCTTCTTTAGAAGCTCCGTCTGAACTGCACCCTGAGAGAACACCTGCCATCAGCATTGAAGCAATTCCAAGTCCCGCCATCCATTTTCTTGATTTCATGTCCTTTTACCCCTTCCAATTTTTTTATGATCTAAAGGGGGTTCCCCCCCAGAAGATAATGGGTTATTTCTGTGCGAGCTGCTTAGATGTGTTAAGTTGAAATCCTGTCGTATTGTTAAGCACTTCGATTTTGTAATCTGTTCCGCTGCGTTTGATCGAAAGAGACAGTTTTCCCTTTCCGATTGCGAGATCATGTACTTCAAGTGAATTCATTGTTGGGAGCAGAACAGGTGAAAGCGTGATTTCTTCCTTTATGCTGTCCGGAAATAACCCGAGCAGAGATTGAATAAACACAAGCGGTGTTCCGGCTGCCCAGGCCTGAGGCGAGCAGGCAACAGGATATTTTACCGCCTTGCCTCCCTCGCTGCTGTAACCGCAGAACAGTTCAGGCAGACGGTCATATTCAAAGTGTGATGCCGCTTCAATCAAACCGTTTATGACTTTGGCTGTTTCCTGATGGAAGCCCGTTTTGCTCATTCCAAGCAGTGACATGCTGTTGTCATGAGGCCAGATGCTGCCGTCATGATAGCTCATCGGATTGTAGCCGGCTTCGCCTTCCGCCATTGTCCTAATGCCGTAGCCTGAGAACATTCTCGGCGACACAAGCATGTCTGTTACTGATTTTGCCCGGGTGTCGCTGAGCATGCCTGAAAACAGAACGTGACCGGGATTTGACGTAATCGTTCCTACCTGGTCTTTCTTTTCATCAAGAGCGATGGCATAGAACTGAACATCCTCCATCCAGAACGCTTCTTCAAATCTCTCTTTTAAAGCTGATGCCTGTCTGCGGAGAAGTTTTGCTTTTTCAGAAAGATTCATTTTTTCATAGATATCAGCAAGCCCTGTTTTCGCCTGATAGACGTAGCCCTGTACTTCTGAGAGAGCAATCGGCGTTTTCGCATACTCCCCGTCACGGTGAACAACTGAATCACCTGAATCCTTCCAGCCTTGATTGGCTATGCCCTTGCTTGACTCCTGATGATATTCAACAAACAGATCATCATCGCGGTCTCCGTATTCATTGATCCACATTAAAGCGTTCTCAATTGTCGTCTCAAGCGATTCAGCAAGTTCGAAATCTCCCGTCCATTTCACATATTCCGATAAGAGGATTAAAAACAGCGGTGTAGCGTCAACCGTTCCGTAATATGGGGTAAACGGGATTTGCCCTGTCGCTGCAAGCTCTCCAAACCGGATTTCATGCATGATTTTACCCGGCTGCTCATCTCTCCAAGGATCCAGATTCTTCCCTTGGTAGTGCGCCATTGTAAGAAGGGTGCCTTTTGCAATCTCTGCCTGGAAAGGAAGGATCTGAAGTGCGGCAATCAGGCTGTCACGTCCAAATGGAACGCCAAACCAAGGAAGTCCTGCTACCGGGAAAGGTCCAAACCCAACGTCTGTCAAAAGCACTCTCATATCATTCAGCCCGCGGTCAACCAGACGCTGCAGCGGTGCAAAATCAGTTTTCACTGTCGCTGTGCCGTCATTCCATTTTTCATATGAAGCTTCAAGCTTTTGAAGAGCGTCTTCTTTTTTCACCATCTTATTTCCGCTGATGTCGCCAATTTTCGGCTGTACGGCAAGTGTCACCGAATCTGATTCCCCGTGTGCCAGTTCAAATTCGAAAACAATGGTTCCGTCCTCTTCAGCGCGTTTCGCTTGTTTATCCCAGGTAATGACCGTGCTGCGGTTTACATGGTCTGCGCCTTCATAGTGAAACGAAAGGGTGTTTTCCTCAACCTTTTGTCCGGTTCTTTTGCCAAGATCGCCGTTTTGGAATCCGCGGACAACAAACATGTCGAGAAAATCAACATCTGCATGCACACTGATTTCAAATTTTACCGGTTTCGGAAAGTAATTTTTCACTTTCACTTCCTCGTACAGCACATCATCGTAGATAAAACGGGAGCGCTCCATTTCAACGGATTCTCTCCACAGAATCAGCTCGCCGTCTTTTTCCATATGGGGATTCGTTAATAGAATGCTTGATTTGTAGTTTTTATCCGCTTCAGATGAGAGAAGGATAGGATCTTCGCCGTTGATTTTCAAGTCCAGTTTGCTCAGGAAGCGTGTGTCCTTTGTGTAAAGCCCTAAGCCGTACGGATGGTTTTCAGGTATATTCCCGCTTGTGTCTGTCAGCAGAAACAGGTCGTTTTCTTTAATCACTCTGTAATCCATGAATGTCCTCCTCGATGGTTCCGAAACGTTTTGGATTTCATGCAGCACTTCCCGAAACGTTTCGGTTTTTAGCAGTACCACGTAAGTGGCTTTTATTTTGCAGACTCTCTTATGATTAATTCTGTTTCAAGTGTAATAACTTGTGCATCGCTTTTTTCTTCAAGCATATCTATGAGTGCATTCGCTGCTTTGTAGCCGAGGTCAAACTTGTTCTGGGCAATGGTCGTCAGAGGAGGTGATGAATAGGCTGCAAGCAGAATGTTGTCGTACCCGATGACAGAAAGCTGTTCGGGCACGGAAAGTCCCACTGCTTTTGCACTTTTTATCACGCCGAGCGCCATAAGATCGCTTGCGCAAAAAATGGCTGTCAGTTCAGGGTGTTCTTTTAAAAGCATCGTTCCTGCTTCCTCTGCTTTTTCCTCCGTAAAGTCACCGCTCGCGATATACTGCCCGTTTACTTGAAGTCCAGCTTCCTGCAGGGCTTCCATATAGCCTTTAAGCCTTTGTTTACTGACATAAGCCTGATCATGGCCATTCACCAAGCCGATGTTTTTATGGCCGGATTGAATGAGATGCCGGACTGCCCGTTTTGCCCCGAGAACGTTGTCAGTTGTGACATAGCCCACGCTCTTTGATGAAATCGGGATATCAATCAGCATACACGGGATGTCGCTTTCTACAACTTCCTTTAAATAAGGGTCATCGATTTTCATCCCTTGAAGAATGACTCCGTCAACTCTTCGTTCCCTGCACAGCTGCGAGTACGTTTTCTCCCGCTGCTTTGTCGTTGTTGTACTGAAAAGCACCAGATCATAATCACGTTCTGAAATGCATTCATTTACGCCCGAGAGAACCTCAAAAGTGAAATTGTCTTTGGAGCTGACACGGTTCATGCCGGATACAAGCATCCCGATGGTTCTGGACTTTTTCATGACAAGTCCCCTAGCCAGTGTGTTCGGGCTGTAATTGAGCTGTTTGGCAATATCCATTATCTTTCGTCTTGTCTTTTCATTCACATCGGAATAGCCGTTCAGTGCCCGTGATACAGTCGTTACCGACACGCCTGCCGCTTTCGCAATGTCTTTTATCGTAGTCAAAATACTTTCCTCCAAAACGTTTCGGATGCCTTTGATAGTCATCTTACCCGATTATGATAACGTTTGCAAATGTTTTTTATCTGGAATTTTTTTTCAGGTTCGCCAATTGATTATCAGGTTTATAGTTACTAGCACTGTCAATTGATTAGGCACGTACATATAGTAGGAAGACTACTCTAAAGGAGAATATGAACCTATGAACAATCGGATGATAAATGGTCATTTTGATGGGGGATCCCTGTTGCCGTGGACCTGCACAAATGCATCACCTGCAGCACCGTCTGCTGCTAAACTTCATGGCGGAACCGTCAACAGCAGCATCTCACAGTATGTAAAAGTTAATCCCGGAGAGACGCTCGAACTTCTTGTTGCCTTATCAGATGTTAGAGCTCCGCTTACAATTTCTGTTGTTTATTACAGCGCTTCGTACGCTTTCCTTGGTTACGGCCTTATCAAAAACATTCCCTTTAATGCCGGCAATAAAGGAACGATGAACGTTCGTGAAACCGTCTCTGCAGCACCAGCAGGTACAGCCCAGGCACTGATCTTAATCAACAAGCTGCCTCAGGCGGGCTCTTCAGATGTCATTGTAACTGGCGTTGAACTGTTTTCAGGCGCAGAGGAAGAACCGATGGTTGTGGATATTTTCAAACTGATTCAGGGCAATCAGTCATTAATAAAGAGCTGAAGGGATGCTTTCAGAATGAAAGAAAGGGATGAACCATCCCTTTCTTTTTATACATATCTTAGGCCAATCCTATTATTGAACGTCTGATTCTTATTTTTAAAAACAAAAAAGTTGTTTGCGAAGTCTATGGTCAGCTCGTGATCATAGGCTTCTTCAAAATCATGATCAACCAGGATGCTGAGTTTTTCCACTTCCAGTATTTTTTCATAGTCTGCCGGATCGCGTTTAGGGACAACTTTCATTTCATAAAGGGTATTGACGATGTCACAGCTGCCGCGGTCAAACGAGAGCTGAAGCATTTTGTCATCCGGTATGCTTTTAAGCTGCTCCTTCGCCCGGTCGGTTACAGTCATTAACATTACTCTTCCTCCTTCGGAACCAGGATTTCAATGTGCCGTTTTAAGTTGCCCACTTTCACAGGCAGCTTATCCCCTTCATCCCCGTCAACATTTGCAATCATTTCGTATGTAGAGGAAACATCTACCTCGGGAACTTTTAAATAAACAACCTGCTCGCTCTCTGCCAGATCCCCTGTCATCACTTTTGGGAGCAGCAGAAGAAATTGAGGCAAGGCCATATCTTTTATGATCAAGACGTGCAGTTTGCCGTCGTTGACCTTTGCTTCTGGCGCAATGGTTTCAAACCCGCCCACAGAATTCGTCAGGGCGATCAGCATGAGCAGCGCCTCTCCCTCCCACACGCCCTCTTCATGCTTGACGCGGAGTTCAAATGGCTGCTTTTCTTTCATTTTTTTTACCCCTTCGACAATGTAGGCGAGCGGACCAAGCTTTGTTTTTTGCTCAACAGGCGTGGAAAAGGACGCTTCAGCGAGAGCGCCGACAGCTACAATGTTGATAAAATAGCGGTCGTTTATTTTGCCTACATCTGTCCATCTAGAATGCTGCTGCTTCATCAAGCTGATTGCAGCTTCCGGATCTAGCGGGATATTCAGCGCCCTCGCAAAATCATTGACCGTACCAAGAGGGATAAGGCCGAACAGCGGTCTGTGCTCCTGTTCAGCTATTCCGTTGATCGCTTCATTAATTGTTCCGTCGCCGCCCATTGCCGCAATAAAATCAAGCCTCCGTTCGCAGGCTTCGCGTGCAAAGTCTTTGGCGTCCCCTTCCCCCTCTGTTTCACGCAATTCCGTTTCATAGCCCATCTTTTTCATTGTTTCCAGGGCATATTCCGTGTATTCGGCCCCTTTTTCCTTGCCTGAAGATGGATTAACAATCAGCATCGCCTGCTTCAAACCCGATTCCCCCTTGAATGTGTTCTTTTCTTTGGCTTTACCCTTATTCTGTATTAGTTGAACCTGTTAGATTGATAGATTGATGTTTTTTTCTATAAAAAGAAAAAGCACTGCCAAGTCACATGGCAATGCTTTTAACCCGCAGCGATCCGTTCATAAATATCCCGGAGGTTTCTGCAGCCCTCTTTTTTCACATCTTCAATGTACCCGCACCAGAGTTTGGCTGTCATGACGGCATCTCCAAGGGCATGGTGCCGGTCAGTGACAGGAATAGACCGGTGTTCGCACAAGTCTTCGAGTCTGACAAAATCCGTGTGGGGTTCAGCAATCCGCTGAAGAAAGGAAGTATCGACGATCCGGTGCTTGAAGGGTGCCCGGAAATGCTTCCAGCTTGCGTGCTGCATGAACTTTTTTTCATGAGCTGAGTGATGCGCTACAAGCGTATCCCCTTTCACAAATTTAAAAAATTGAATGAGCGCTTCCTCAAGGGCCGGTGCCCGTTCCAATTCCGCTTCTGTAATTCCCGTCAGCGTGCTGATTTCATCAGGAAGGCCGTTTTCATGCCGGACAAGTGTATAAAACCGCTCGTCTTCGAGCATCTCGCCTCCCTTCACTTTCACCGCACCAATTGAAATGATTTCATTTCCCTGTTCAGGAAAAAAGCCTGTCGTTTCAATATCAAACACGACAGCGGAAAATTCTTCTAAAGGAACAGACATCACTTCCTCCGCCTTCATTTCCCGCTGGAGCTGCCTCAAAAAGGCAATCTGCTGGGAATTTTGCCCGCCCTGTGCCGTTCCAAAAACACTCGTCTGAAACTTGCCGTGCACTTCCCTGATAAAATGAATAAACGGATTGGATTTCATGAATGAACACCCTTTTCAATGATCACTTGAACGTAGTGATGCAGTTTCTTCCCGTTCTTCAGAATCGTTTTCAGCTCTTTCTTTTCCGCACGGGTAAGGTCCTGTACAGGCAGATAATGCACATCATCATACTCTTTAATTCTCTTTAAATTCGACATCCTGAACTGAAGCAATCTCAGAAAACTGTCTTTATAGATTTCAAGTTCATTTTTATATTCACCCTGCCGGGAAAGGCTGTTTATCCGCTCAAGGGTGGAGGATTCCATAATCCCTTCTTTAATGGCAAGAATTCTGACCGCATTGACATATGGAAGAAATGCCGCCTGTTTAATGTTCAAGCACCCCTGATAATGGCCGCTGCTTTCTGTAAAAATCTGTCCGAGCGGTCCGACAGACGGTTTGATGTGCATGATGGTATCCAAAAACCTTTGCAGAAGCTTTGGCGTTTTCTTTTGATGATTGTCCACCCTCCGCTTTAAACGGACAAGCAGCTTATCATCCCCCGCCATGGTTCTTGCATCAATGAAGATCTGCAGGTATCTCATCGATTCAAAGCTGACATCCTCCATCCATTTGTCGAGCTGTCCTTCATATCCTTCTGCTGACTTGCACCATAAAGGATTTGAGCTCATCACTTTCCCTTCGCAATAAGGGTAGCCTGCAGCATGAAGTCCGTCCGATAGTTCTTTTCCGAGAGCCAGAAAGTATTCCTCTTCAGCTGCACCGCTTTTTTCATACACCATTCCATGATCCTGATCGCTTACGGCCCCCTGCTCAAATCTCCCTGCACTCCCCATGACAAACCATGCATAGGGCGAAGGAGGATCCCCTTTCTCCTCCTTCACAATCTGCAGAGACCGTTCGAAAACCGTCCGCATGACCCGGTCATGAAACACATTCAGCGAATGCGCATCAGACATATGATTCTGAATCTCTTTCTCTCTCCACTCCCTGATTGACCCGTAGCTATCTCCCATGAACCGCACGTCCCTTTCGCTCCATTACGAGCTGATCTTATCCTCTTTTGATAAGAATACTTCAGGATAGCCGTAACTTCCATGCTCACTCATATCAAGACCCATAATTTCTTCTTCCTCTGTCACACGCAGACCGCCCATCAGCTTTTTTGCTGCGTAAAGAATGACAAATGAAACGATGAAGGCATAGGCACCTGATACTCCGACGCCCATGACCTGAACGCCAAGCTGTTCAAAACCGCCGCCGTAAAAAAGTCCCGGCTTTCCGACTGTTGCAAGTTCAGGCGCTGCAAAAAATCCGGTTGAAATGGTTCCCCAAACACCCGCTGCCCCGTGAACGGATAAAGCATAGATCGGATCGTCTATTCTCTTCTTTTCAAAAAATCTCACACTATAGAAAACTAGGATTCCGGCAACAAATCCGATTAGAACAGCTGCCCACGTTTCAACAAATGCACATGATGCGGTAATCGCGACAAGGCCGGCAAGTGCCCCGTTCAGCATCGTCGGGACATCTGATTTCCCGAGAACCGCCCATGAAACAAGCAGAGCAGCAACCGCGCCGGCAGCAGCCGCAAGGTTCGTATTCAGGGCTACATAGCCGAAAAAGCCATCTTCCACTCCGAGCGTACTAGCGGCATTAAAGCCGAACCAGCCAATCCACAGTACGAGCACACCAAGAGCCGTAAAGACCTGGTTGTGGCCGAAAATATTGTTGGCAGAGCCGTCCTGATTAAATTTTCCGATGCGGGGTTTTAAAAGAATTGTAGCAGCTAAAGCAGCCATAGCCCCTGTTAAATGAACAACTGTCGAACCTGCAAAGTCCTGCTTGCCGTGCTCTGCAAGCCATCCGCCTCCCCAAATCCAGTGCGCAACTACTGGATACACCAGCGCCGAAAACAAAACCGTGAACACAAGATAAACCGAGAGCTTCGCGCGCTCAGCAAATCCGCCAAGAGCAATGGTAATCGCAATCCCTGCGAATGCAAGCTGAAAAAGGAAGAAAACAGATGATGATAAATTCATCCCCTCAAGTTCATATCCTGAATAGAAAAAGTGTGATAAACCTACAAAGAAATTGCCGTTGTCACCGAAAATAAAACCGAATCCAACCGACCAGAAAATGAGGGATGCAAGACCAAACGTAAAGATCGTTTTCCCTGCAATATGTCCTGCATTTTTCATTCTGGTCGAGCCCGCTTCAAGCAGAATGAAGCCGCCCTGCATAAGTATGACAAGAATGGCACCAAGCACCACCCATAAACTGTTTAATAAATACACCGAATCCAATTGAATGTCCTCCTTGATGATTATTACCTTACATTACATGTTATAAAACATAACATCAAACTATTATTCTATATTCTATCTGAATATTGAATGTTGTCAACCAGTTTTCTGTAAATCATGTCATAAATCCTAACATTGATGAATCTGCCTATTTTTCATAACAGGAATTGTCCGGCTCCGCTTTTCTCATGGACATTTTTACCTTTTTAAGGTAAAATTATATTGTGAAGTTTTTCACATAATAATGGGAGGGTGTTGCACTGTGGCACAGGAAAAAATAAACCGTGTAGTGCTTGTAGGAACCGGATTTGTAGGATCAAGCTATGCGTTTGCTCTTATGAATCAGGGAATAGCAGATGAACTGATTCTTATTGACGCGAATGCCGAAAAAGCCCTTGGAGATGTCATGGACCTGAATCATGGAAAAGTCTTTGCACCGAATCCGACTGCCATCAGGCTCGGAGACTATGAAGATTGCAAACACGCAGACCTTGTTGTTATTTGTGCAGGCGCCAACCAGAAGAAAGGCGAAACACGCCTTGATCTTGTTTCAAAAAACCTGAAGATTTTTAAAGAAATTACCGAGAGTGTTATGAAATCAGGTTTTGACGGCATCTTTCTCGTTGCAACAAATCCCGTCGATATTCTCACATATGCCACATGGAAATACAGCGGACTGCCACAGGAGAAAGTGATTGGATCAGGAACCATTCTGGACACATCCCGCTTCCGCTACCTGCTTGGAGACTATTTTAAAATTGCGCCGAACAACGTCCACGCATACATCATCGGCGAGCACGGAGACAGCGAGCTGCCGGTTTACAGCACTGCGGACGTCGGAGGCATACCTGTTATGAAAATGATTGAACGGAACAGCACCTATAAAAAAGAAGACCTGGATGAAATCTTTAAAAATGTGCGCGACGCAGCCTATCAGATTATCGAGAGAAAAGGCGCAACCTATTACGGCATCGCCATGGGCCTTGTCCGCATCACAAGAGCCATCTTTCATAACGAAAATTGCGTGCTCACCGTATCTGCGCGTCTTGACGGACAATACGGCGAATCTGATGTGTACATCGGCGTACCCGCCGTTATTAACCGAGACGGCATCAGGGAAATCGTTGAGCTTGACTTAAGCGCAGACGAACAAAGCAAGTTCCGCCGCAGCGCAGGGGTGCTGAAAGAGATCCTGGCACCGTTTTGGCCGGGAGATGCACCGGCTTAAGGAAAAAGAGAGTAAAACTGCAGCACTCCGGTTTATGGGAAGCCGGAGTGTTTTGAGTTGGAAAATGTGCTTTTTAGCAGATGGATGGAAGAGAGTTTGATTGAGTATGATTAGAGACTGGATAGTTGCCTTTAGCTGCGGCAGAAAAGCCTGAGTGGTCATAAGTGACATGGATTGTTACCTTCAGCTGCGGCGGAAAGGTATGAAGGGTCATAAGGGGCTTGGATTGTTACCTTCAGTTGCGGCGGAATTGTCTGAAAGGTCATAAGAGGCTTGGATTGTCCCCTTCAGCTGCGGCGGAAACGGCTGAAGGGTCATAAGAGGCTTGGATTGTGACTTTCAGCTACGGCAAAAATATCTTAAGCGTCATATAGGTAACAGATTGTGACCTTCATACATGATAAAGACCTCTGAAAGGTCATAAATTCCCCAAAAGCACTTATTCCATTCAAAAAAACACGAACCCCCGCAAGGTCCGTGTTCTCACAATCTATCTGTCTCTTTTTTCTTTTACTCTTAATAAACGCAATCCGTTGGCTGTCACAAGCAGGGTTGCTCCCATGTCTGCGAAAATGGCGATCCAGAGGGTCAGCCAGCCTGGAATGACAAGAAGCAGCGCAAGGAGCTTAAGTCCGAGTGCGAACGCGATGTTCTGCTTGATGATGACGAGGGTTCTGCGGCTTAAGTCAATGGCAAACGGCAGCTTCTTCAAGTCATCTCCCATCAGCGCTACGTCCGCTGTTTCAAGCGCCGTATCGGTTCCGGCTCCGCCCATGGCTATTCCAACCGAGGCTGCTGCAAGAGCAGGAGCATCGTTTACCCCGTCACCGACCATAGCCGTCTTTCCATAGGTCTGCTGGACATCTTTTACGGCTGTTAATTTATCTTCCGGAAGAAGGTCCGCTTTTATATCCGAAACACCGAGCTGCCTGCCCACCGCTTCAGCAGTTGCAGCATGGTCTCCCGTCACCATCACAGTCTTGCTGATTCCAAGCTCCTTCAGCTGATCGATCACCCTGATGCTGCTGTCCCTCACCTCATCTGCTGCAGCTAAAAGAGCAAGCGGCCCTTTATCTGTACCCGCAAGCATAACGGTTTTTCCTTCTCTCTGCAGGGACTCCATTCTTACGGTCCATTTGGAATCAAGCCTGCCCGACTCTTCAAATAATGAGGCATTCCCTACATACACCCATTCACCGTCAACTTTTCCTTTCAGTCCTTTTCCAGTGACAGACGTAAAGTCTTCGACCACCGGGGATTCAAACGGAAGATTGTAATCTCTGGCCTTCTTTAAAACGGCAGATGCAAGCGGATGCTGTGATTTGTTTTCAAGAGCGGCAATCTTTGTGAAAAATTCATTTTCAGAACGTCCTCCGGAAAGAACTTCAAAGTCCGTAACAGCCGGTGTTCCTTTAGTTAATGTTCCTGTTTTATCAAAAGCCACAGCCTTAATGCTGCCAAGCTCTTCAAGGTAAATGCCGCCTTTTATCAGCACTCCGTTCCGGGCCGCATTGCCGATGGCCGTTACAATGGATACAGGTGTAGAAATAACGAGGGCGCACGGGCATCCTACCACTAAAACGGCAAGCCCCTGATAAATCCACGTTTCCCATGTACCGCCAAGAAATAATGGCGGAAGAACAGCAACCAACAACGCGACAGCCATAATGGCAGGCGTGTAATATTTCGCAAACTTATCAACAAATGCCTGTGAAGGGGCACGCTCAGCCTGAGCCTCTTCTACCAGATGAATGATTTTTGAAATAGCCGTATCTTCTGCAAGCTTCGTGACCTCAACCTCAAGAAATCCTTCTTCGTTCAGTGTCCCGGCAAACACATCTGCACCGGGGCTTTTTTCAGCTGGCATGGATTCACCGGTAATCGGAGCCTGGTTAACAGATGAAAAACCTTTTATAACCCTTCCGTCCATAGCAATCTTCTGTCCCGGTTTGACAATCATTAAATCTCCGACCTCAATATCATCAACCGATATCAGCGATTCCAGGCCATTTCTCCTGATCAGGGCTGTTTTCGGGGCTATTTCCATTAAAGAACGTATCGACCGGCGCGCCCTGTCCATTGAATAGGATTCAAGCGCTTCGCTGATGGCAAACAAGATGACAACAACCGCACCCTCACTCCACTCTCCAATGATTGCAGCACCAATAACAGCGATTGTCATCAGTGTTCTCATATCGAATTCAAGGCGCATCAGATTTTTAAATCCCGTGAGGAAAAGCGAATATCCCCCAATGATTATGGCAACCAGAAATGCCAGAATAGACGGCAGGCTTTCTTCTCCATATGCAAAAAGAGAATAGTACCCGAAAGCAATGAAGCCTATTGATGCGAGCAATGCCCCATGCTTTTTGATAAAAGGTTCTGCCGGTGTTTCCACAGCCCCTTTTTCAGGAAGTATTTTCAGGTGCTCAAACGCACCGGCTTTCTCGATTTCTTTTATACTGGCTGTTCCCATCACGGTCAGCTTGGCGGCACCGAAGTTCACTTTCGCATCCGTCACGCCGTCCAGCTCCTTGACGTTCCGCTCAAACTTCCCGGCGCAGCCCGCACATGTAAAACCTTGTACCCGGTACACATTCTTCTCGGCTGATTGTTCAGCTTCCATGGATGCTCATCTCCTCTTGATGAACAAAAGCAATCCGGATCTGCTGCAATACATGCTCATCATCCAATGAATAATAGACAAGTTTTCCTTCTTTCCGGAACTTTGCGAGACCGGAATTTTTCAAAAGCCGCAAATGGTGCGATGCGGTTGCTGTTGTTGTGCCGGTGATGGCGGCTGCATCACAGACACAAAGCTCCCCCTCTTCAAAAAGGGCACAGACAATTTTGAGTCTCGTTTCATCAGCCAGTGCTTTATAAATTCTCACAGCCCTTCCTGTATCCAGCTGTGCTGCTTTTCTTTTTGCCCGCTCCACCTTCTCAGAGTGAACACAGGTGATTTCACAAACATCCTGCAGATTCATTTTCATCACACCCCACATTCAAATCATTGTTTGAATAAAGTATATGCATGAATACATGAACAGTCAAACAATTATTTGAATGTTTGTATAAACAGAACATTTTTCCTATAATAAAGGAACAATCGCCCGGAGAAGGAGAATATCAATGTCTAATGAAAAACACGGGTCCTATCAGGACTTGGACGAAGAAACGCTGTTTATCGCATCGCAGACATTCAAAGCATTGTCCGATCCTACCAGACTCCGTATCTTAAATCTCCTGACACAGGGAGAACGCTCGGTCAATGAAATAGCTGAAACCTTATCTCTTCTGCAGTCAACCGTTTCCCACCAGCTCAGATTTTTAAAAAACCTGCGCCTGGTCAAATTCCGCAGAGAAGGCACCACCTTATTTTATTCACACGATGATGAACATGTTATCGGGCTTCTAAAACAGATGATTGAGCATGCGCAGCATTAAAAAGACAGCAGAAAAGCCCCATAATTCGGGGCTTTATTTTAATTGTCTTTTAATTGCAGTGCTCATCCCCGCAGCAGCCTGATCCTTTCCAGTCGACCTGAATGGTTGTATGATGAAGTCCGAATTTGTCATGCAGCAGTTTGTTCGCTTCTCTTAGGACAGCCTGCTGTTCCATTCCTTCCTCCAATTCAAGATGACAGCTCAGTGCAGGAAAATCTGATGTAATCGACCAGACATGCAGATCGTGCACCCCGTGTACACGGTCCATGTTCAGCAGAGCGCCTTTAATTTCATCCAGATTCAAGTTGCCCGGAACACCCTCCATCAAAATATGAAACGAATCCTTTGTGACCCTGAATCCGCTGATGATGATTAAGATGGCCACAATGATACTTGCTACCGGATCTGCTGCTCCCCAGCCGAAAAACATGATCAGCAGGGCGGCGATAATGGCCCCGACAGAACCAAGCATATCCCCGATCACATGGAGAAAAGCACTCCTGACATTCAGATTGTCATCCTTGTCACCCTTCATCAGAATAAATGCAGCTGCAATATTAACCAGCAGGCCGATGCTTGAAATAATCAGCATTCCTGAGCTTACTACTTCCGGTGGATCCACAAACCGCTGATAGGCTTCTATAAAAATAAAAATCGAAATGACGATCAGCGTCAGGCCGTTTATGAATGCAGCAAGTATCTCAAACCGTTTGTACCCGAATGTTTTAGAAGAAGATGCCCCTTTTGCCCCGAATACCAGAGCCAGATAACTCAAGCCAAGCGCAGCCGCATCACTCAGCATATGACCTGCATCAGAAAGCAGAGCCAGACTGTTTGTCAGAAGCCCCCCTATCACTT
The DNA here is from genome assembly GCF_016839225.1 of Metabacillus sp. cB07. Classification (NCBI taxonomy): domain Bacteria; kingdom Bacillati; phylum Bacillota; class Bacilli; order Caryophanales; family Bacillaceae; genus Metabacillus; species Metabacillus sp. cB07. The sequence goes on from NZ_CP069296.1 coordinate 3,654,326, forward strand.
CAGCAACCATAAAGAGAGCAATAAGAGCAAACGCCCAAAGCAGTGCTTTTTTATTGTTCGTATGGTGGTGGTGATGCCCGTCATGACCATGGCTGTGAGAATGTCCCATCCAAATCCCTCCGTTCTTCTTATATATGAATATATGCTCATATATATTATTTCAAAACGTGTTGTTTTGTGCAAGTTGTACTTAGTTTTTACATTTCTATTTTAATTATCAGGTTTGTACGCCCTTAACGGAATGCAAGTATGAAAAAAACAGCCGCATCCCCTGCGGCTGTTTCTTAGTAAATATCTCTTCTCGAAAAGACAAAAAACGATACGATGAGGCCGCACACGGCCCATACGCCGAGGACACTCATTGAAAATCCGAGCGACATCCCGCTGATTGGCGGAGCCATTCCGGCTACGTAGTCTGTGAGCCTCAAGTTGACCATGAACAAGTATTTCGCTGATTCCCACGAGGAAACCATATTGGCAAGAATCGCTCCCGCAATCAGTGCTGCGAGCATGACGCCCATGACGGATGCCGTACTCTTCATGAGCACGGACAGGGTAAAGGTAAGCGTGCCGATGACGACAGCGACGAACCATACGAGCCCAAGCTCCATCAGGATATACTGCCACTGGTCAATGAGCTGAACATTTTCCGTGTTCAGTTCTTCTCCGGTCACGGTAAATCCGGTCAGCACAGGCATTGTCCACCCGCCATATCCGAAGACGACTCCAGATATCAGGTAAGACAGAACCCCAAGCGAAAGAACAATAAACGATATGGACAAAAGCAGGGTGATGTATTTACTCAGAAGGATCTTCCACCTTTTCACAGGTCTTGTCAACAGCAGTTTAATGGTGCCTCTGTTCGCTTCGGACGAGACAAGGTCTGCTGCAATGACCATGACCATGAGCGGCAGCAGGAGATCGATGGAATTTTCGGCGAACATCCTCATGAACGTCGGTGCTCCCGGCGCACTTGGATTGATGTCATTGTCCAGGTAGTATTGCTGCTGTTCCATTCGGATCTGCAAATATTTTTTCCATTCAGCTGAAATTCCGCTTGAACTCAGCCGGTTCTGGGCATTGATAATTTCCTGCTGCAGCTGAGTGCGCCAGTCTGTGGTCCCAAGTTCTTCTTGAAGCTGTTGTGCTTCTTTCATTTGTGCATAGGTGAAAAGGCCAACCAGGACGGCAAGAATTCCTGCGATAATAAAGAGCCGCTTTTTGCGAATGATTTTGATCATTTCGTTGTAGACAAGATTAATCAATGGTTTCACCTTCAGTCAGTTCAATGAACAGGTCTTCAAGAGTAGGAAGCTTAACCTGGATTTCTTTCACTTTAACACCAGCTGAAACGAGCTTCCCGTTCCAGTCCGGGATATGTTCTTCTTCATGATACGTGACAATCTGCTGATCAAAGTCTGACAGGATGGCTGTTTCCGCTGCCAGCACTTCTTTCCCTTTTTCAGGAGGGTCAAGCTTCCAGATGACTCTCTCTTTCTCTGACAGGAGGTGCTCTACTGTGTCTACTTTAAGTACAGATCCTTTAGATATAATCGCCACTCTGTCGCACATCAGCTGAATTTCACTGAGCAAATGAGAGGATACCAGAACACTCAGTCCTTCTTCTTCTGCTAGGAACCGGATGAATTCCCGCATTTCCCGGATGCCCACCGGATCAAGGCCGTTTGTCGGCTCATCAAGAATGAGTACATCCGGCTTGCCAAGAAGAGCCTGGGCAATACCAAGGCGCTGGCGCATACCTAGGGAGTACGTGCTTACGCGGTCGTCAATTCTGTTCTGCAGTCCGACAAGGTCCACCACTTCCTGTATCCTTTCCTTCGGAAGCCCGGGAACCATGCGCCAGAAATACTGAAGGTTTTCCCGGCCTGTCAGGTAAGGATATAGTTCAGGGTTTTCCACAATGCACCCGATATGACTGATGGCTTTTGAAAAATCCGTCTTTAAATCATGGCCGCAAATTGTAATCTTTCCTGACGTTGCTTTAATGAGCCCGACAAGCATGCGGATCGTCGTTGTCTTTCCTGCTCCGTTTGGTCCGAGAAAGCCGAATACTTCTCCCTTTTGCAGCTGAAATGAAATGCCTTTAATGATCTCTTTCCGTCCAATTTTCTTTTTAAGATCTGTCACTGCGAGCGTTGTCTGCTTACTGCTCATCCTGCTTCTCCTCCCCGCTGAACACAATCAATGATGAAAGCCTCTCTCCGATCAGCTTATAGCCTTCTGAGTTAGGATGAAATTTATCGCTGTACAAGTAGTCATTCACGTTCTGCTCAAATAAATCGAACGTCGGAACCATGATGACGTTTGGGTATTTCGCTGCCGTCTCTGCGGATTCAAAATTCCACTGTCTGACAACAGCTGACGTCGTTTTTGCATCTTCAAGATCATTAAACGGGTTGTAGAGACCGACATAATAAAGCACGGCTTCCTTATTTATTTCGCGAATTTCGCTGAAAATGGCATCCAGATTCTTTACATACGCTTCTCTTGCCGCTTCATTTGCAGAAGCGTTCAGATTTTCCAACGCCTGGCCGCCCTGGAACAAATCATTTCCGCCAATCGTCATGACAATCGTATCCGCTGAGCGGAGCTGCCTCTTGATTTCAGGCTTTTGGAGCTGACCTATGACGTCTTTTGAGACTTGTCCTTTTACAGCCAGATTAGACAGGTTAATCTCTCTGTCTGTCTTTTCTCCGAGCTCATCCATCATGTAGCCGATGTATCCTTTACCGGACTGATCCCCGGTTCCCCGCGTTAGAGAATCTCCAAGCGCGACAATCTGATACTCCCCGTCGCTCGAAGCGCTTACTTCTTCCTTTTCACTCTGACCGGGCGAAAGATTAGCAGCCGGCCCGCTGAAAAAATAATGCTGAATCGTCCATCCAAGTCCAAATATCCATAAAGCGGTTGCCAGCACGGATAAAATGCCGATAAACTTTGCTGCAGTTGGTTTCAAACGATCACCTTTTCCTTACGTGTTATCCATCAATTTACATGAAAACAGAAGCTCAGTGCAACTTTGAGTACGTTCCATTTTGGACAAATTTGACCATTGTTCAAGCTTTCGCCATATTTTCTCCCTGTTTGTGTATAGTAAAAAAACGGGTATGGCTCAGTAATAGGAGGAGACGCCAATGAATAATGAAATAAAGGCTTGTGTATTTGACGTATACGGCACACTTTTTGATGTGCATTCCGTAAAGAAAAAAGCAGATGAACTTTATGATGGACGAGGAGAAGAGATCAGCAGGATATGGCGGCAAAAGCAGCTGGAATATTCCTTCCTGCGGCAGATTATGGGCAACTATGAAACGTTTTTGACCGTCACAAGAAACGCACTGTCATACACCCTTCGTTCGCTTCATCTGGAGAATTCACCTGAAAAAGAAGAGCTACTTATTAATGAATATAAAAAGCTGGAATGCTACCCGGAAACGGAAGAGGTTCTGCGGAGCCTATCGGATAAAAAATTGGCTGTCTTTTCAAATGGATCCCATGATATGCTGGATCCCCTCATTGAACAGTCAGGACTTGCGCCTCTTTTTGACGCCATTATCAGTGTTGATCATGCGAAGCAATTCAAACCTTCCCCTGCTTCCTACACCCTTGTATTAAAAGAACTCGGGGTCGAGCGGGAAAACGTGCTTTTCATGTCATCAAACGGATGGGATATTTCCGGTGCCAGAAATTTCGGATTCCAGACAGCTTGGATCAACCGGGGAGGCATGCCCACAGAAGAGCTTGGGGTAAAGCCGCATAGTATTTACGAAGATTTGAAAGGGATTTTGGAGTGGAGATGAGTTGCAAGACAATTTATCTTACCCTCCCAAACCGTTATTCGATCTGCCAGGGTAAGCAAACCAACCTATCTTACCCTCCCAAACCGTTATTCAATCTGCCAGGGTAAGCAAACCAACCTATCTTACCCTCCCAAACCGTTATTCGAACTGCCAGGGTAAGCAAATCTACTTTGCTTACCCTCGCAAACTGTAATTCGATCTGCGAGGGTAAGAAAACCTCATCAGCTGCACTCACCCCACCCATCATTCCTTCAATTTATAAAGTTCAATCTCCCCGTATACAGGATCAAAAAGCAAGTTCGAATGAAATTCTTTTACTTTTTCAAGCCGGGGATATAAGTCCACTCCCTGTTCCTTAAATCCGTCGACAAGCTCGCCTGTCAGATAGATCTCTTTGTCTTTCTGGTAGGAGATGTCTTTTTTGAAGTATGGATATGTGTAAAAGCGTTTATGGTCATAGGGAACGGAAAGATACTGCAGCACCCGGGTTTCTTCCCACGTATACACAATCAGCGGCTGTTGCTGCTGTTCAAGGTATTCCGCCATCTGATAGACGGCGGGTTTTTTTTCGACCTGTTCTTTTAGAATGGGAACACTTACCGCTAACTGAAGGATGGCAAACAGAATAAGGGCATACTGAGCTTTTGCAGATTTTGCGGCAGCCATTGTAAAAAGGCTGAAAAGCAGCAGCATGGCAATCGGAAACGAGTGTCTCGGTTTATCAATATTTTGCGCGAAGAGATTCCAGATAAAATAGGCGCCGGCAAGGATGAGCAGCAGCTTGTTGATCGACCAATACTCCCTGAATGCACTTTTTCGGATTCTGATCAGCAGCAAGCCCCCAGCTAGTGCACCCGCCACAAGCAGGAGAAGCGATCCGGCAAACATGCCTGTAAACACAACGTTGTGGACAGTCAGCCGGTAAAGTCTGGACGGGAGCGGTTCTCCTGACTCCGTGACAGCGCCTCCCCAAGAAGTGAAGTGACCTGCAACAAATCCCATGGAAAGCTTTAGAAAACCGCTTATGCTCCCTTCACTGAGTATAAGCGCAGCAAGCCACACTCCCTGAAACAGAATGGCCGCCGCAGCAAGGCCCGCAAGCTCCCTAAAACCTTTTCCTTTTCGGTACTGATGAATCCACAGGAGCACGATGGCAAGTCCGAACGGAGCATACGAGAGCCTGATCCCCATTAACAGACTGAAAAAAAGAAGCGGCAGGAGCTGTGCCGTCAGATTGTTTTTATGATAGGCACGGTGAACCGCCCATAGATACCACCACAGCGCCCCGATTGCCGCTCCTTCTGACATCGGCTGAGCTGAAAGGATAGAGAGGTACGTGTTCGTCTGCAAGGCCGCCACAACCAGAAGTGATGGAAGACGTCCGGCATACTGCCTTGCAAGCAGATAAACCGGCAGGCTCGCAGCAAGTGTCATGATTCCGTTAAAAACAGACAGCGCCTGTGCAGGGTTTTCTATCCAGCTGTTAGCAAGCATGCCTCCGAAGATAAAAAAAGGATAGCCGGGAAAATGCGGCTGCATGGCAAGAAGATCATATCTCTCAAGTGCAAGGGCAAAGTCAACCTGATCCCAGGTTGCTGCATAGGTGCTGCTGTATAAAAACCGTAAGCTGAAGACTGCAGCCAGAAGAAAAAAGGCGGCGGCTGTCGTGATGTTTTTGCTCATTATTGCATTCTCCTCTGCTGGATACTGAACGATAAAAAACGCAAGGCATATGCCTTGCGCTTTTTAGCCTAAACGTGCCTCAGGCTTCAATACTTCTTTGGATGCTTCTTTTTCTTTCTTTACAGGCTTCTTAGTTGTCAGCAGCATATAAATGACAGCAAAATAGCCAAGGTATCCGATGACTTCCTCGAGAGAAGGCATGGATGAATAGCCAAGAAATGCTTTCAGGAAGATGCCGATATCTCCTGATAAAAGCGGTGCTGTGCCGTGATCGCGCAGATAGTGCGCATAATCAATTGGATGCTCCGGCAGCAGCCAAGTAATGTTGTACACATGAGGCATGACGCTTCCAATGATCTTTAAATCCTGAAGGATAGAAATACCTTGGACAAACAAACCCGCAGCGATCAGGACAATGAAAGCCCCCGTAATTCTAAAGAATGCTTTAAGTGAAATCTTCATTGTTCCTTTAAAGAATAAATAGCTGACAACAGATGCTGTGAGCAGCCCCGATATAGCACCCCAGCCCTGCATAGCCGCTCCAATGTTTCCGCCCGTGATGGCTGCGAAAAAGAAGACCGTTTCTACACCTTCGCGGAGGACAACAAGGAAGGAATGCATGACCATGCCGATGATGCTACCGGCAGAAATATAATGACTGATTTTCCCCTCAATGGAGGACTTGATGTTTTTGCTGTGTTCAGCCATCCAGAAAACCATTTGCGTTAAAAGAATGGAGGATATAAAGATGATGGATATCTTCAGGTACATTTCGCTTCCCATCGCCGAAAAGCCGGTAAAGACGACCTGGAAAAGCAATGCCACAAGGTAGCTTGCGAAAATGGCAAGACCTGCACCAAGCCAGACAAATTTCACAAGCTTTGCATTGTCTATTCTCTTTAAATAAGTGGTGATAATCCCTACAATCAGCAGGGCTTCAAGTACTTCGCGGAATGTGATTAAAAAAGCCTGAAGCTGCATACTATACCCTCCCCTTTATAATGCGGCTACTTTCTTCTTCTCCGGATGGTGAATACTGTAACGGCCGCAATCACTGCTGCGAGCAGCAGAATTGGAATCCAGTTTTTTAAATTCGCAAGATCTGTCCAGTCCGTTGTCTCTGAAGCGGTCGATTCTTCCTCTCCGCTTGTAAAGTGTCCCTGTTCAAAATCTTCTATATCAAATTCTTTTTTCAGGTTCGTTAAAATAACATCTTTGCTTTCATTAAACGAATCCTGGCTTGCATCTGCTTTTCCGACACCGAAAAGGCCCGGATTTCCAAGAGATTTTAGAGCTTTATTGAATTCATCTTTGTTCTGCTGATCCATTTCAGGGTCACTCTCTGCGATGCGCGGCGACAAAGCTTCGTAAGTAGCAAAGCCTTTTGCAAGCAGGCGTTTGCTTGTATCGTAATCTTTAAAATTCGCGTCTACGTTCTCAAGGCGGCGGCTGATGTTCATGGCAAGAAGCTTCTCCATGTTCTGAACCAGCTGTTCTTTGTCTTTATCTTCTATATTCTGAAGGATTGCTTCTGAAGGCTCAGCGCCCATGTGCATATCCACTTCTTCCTGAACTGTTTCATAAATCTTCTTTGCCTCAGCAAAATCAGGAGGAGATTCGTCGAGCTGAACCTGCATGTTTTTATAAGCTTCTGCGATCTTTTCCTCATTCGGATCACCGTAGGAATAAGCAGAAACACTGTTATGTACAGGCAAACTGAGTAGTATTAGTGCTAAAAGCAGGATAAAAGTCTTTTTCATTATGTTCCCTCCCTAAACAATGATAATGATTCTCATTTTTATTGTCAATAAAAAATGAGAAAATAAAAAATACTCTAGGAGCATTTTTTATTTTCTCTAAAAAGCGGCAAAACATGTGCATCTCTTTTTATGGCCGGTTTTCTGACCGGGCGCGTCATTTCTTTGAAGATGGCAGGCAGAACAGACGACATGTATTTTCTGAATTTAATAAATGACTGACCTTCTGTCCGCACTTGATAGGTGATCGGCACCTCTTTTACCCTGAAGCCTTTGCGGACAAGGTTAAGTGTGATGACCTGGGCATAATTGTAGTCATGGATGATTTCAGCGTGTTCCATTGCCTGGCGGGAGAACGCCCTCATGCCTGATTGCCCGTCGTAGATCCACCTTCTTAATAGAAGCGACTGAAGGAGGGTGAAGCAGTAATTGCCAAGCCTTCTATGAAGCTTCATCCCTTTTATCGTTCCTAAAAATCTCGAACCCATTGTGTAGTCTGCTTCTCCTGCAAATATCGGTTCCAAGAGGTTTGGAATTTCATCCGCTGGATATTCGTTGTCGGCATCAATCATGACAGAGATATCAGCCCCTAATCGAAAGCTTTGCGCAAGGCCTTCTCTGACCGCAGCCCCGAGGCCGCCGTTACGGGGCATTGATACAATATGATCAGCGCCTGCCGCTTTTGCGACACGGACAGTTCCGTCTGTTGAACCATCGTCAATAACCAGAATTTCAACGTCCACATTCTCATGAATGTTCCGGGGAACACATTCGATGACAGGTGCGATGGATTTTTCTTCGTTGTATGCGGGCAGAAATACGATTACTTTCTGTTTTCTCATTGATCTGATCCTTTCTTAACGGCATCCATGAGCACCGGTCCCCTGCTGTGCGATGGAAATGGTGCGCCTAGCAGATAGGAAAGGGTAGGCGCAATCGATACGAGACTGTGTTTTTCCTCCACCACTTTGCCTTTGGCAATGGATGGGCCGTACATGAAGAACGGCACAATCCGCTCTCCCTCATCAAGATGGCCGTGACCGCCGATGCCATCGGCCTGGCCGTGGTCCGCACAGATGATAAACGTCGTATTTTCGGCTTTTCCTGATTTTTCAAGGTGTCCGATAAAATCCTTTACGAGATGATCGGCTTCTTTTATTTTCTGAAGATACTCGTCATATAATACACCTCTGCTGTGGCCTGTCTGATCTGTTGAAATCAACTGGACGATGAACAGCTCAGGATCCTGCTCATCCATAATCTGCTTTGCTTTTTCCATGATTTTATAATCAACCACATCATTTTTCATGACGGCGGTAAAGGTTTCAACGTCTTTTCCAAATGCGTCCACAAGGTGGGCAACGGCAAGCATTTTCCCCTTTTTCCCCACTTTGCGCAAGGAATCAAAAATACTTTCTGTCCGCACTCCGAATCTCCACACCATGTTGGATTTTATGCCATGCTCAAACGGGTATGTGCCGGTGAACATGGATGAGAAACACACGACCGTTCGTGCAGGATACACCGTTTCCATCTTCGCATACTCTGTTCCGTTCTTGCGGAGGTAATCGAGATAAGGGGTATCAGCTTCTTCAAACCGTTCCTTTCTCATTCCGTCGATGACAATGACAACTACTTTATCATTCAAGCCTTTTTCAGGTACTTCGGCATTATCTGTATATGTGGAAATCGGCTTCGGCTTCCAGTCGAACAGATTCCGATGAAGAATAAAGGTATAAATGAGCAGACCCCCATACAAAATGATGAGCTGCCCGGCAGCAATATCTGCATACGTTCCGCCATTGTATAAAACGCTGAACGCATAGCTCCAGACGGAAAGAACAAGTGCCAGCTTCGGCAGCTGCTCCTGTGCATTTCCGCTTGTGGAGTCACTGTTTTTTAACACAAGCTTCCAGAAACGCGTAAAGTTAGTCCAGGACGTCCCAATCCGAAGATGATAATAAAACGTGCCCCAGAAAAAGACCGTAAAAAAGAAATAAAGACCGGCAGCAAATAAGAGCAGGCCAAGATTCACTGCATCAAACATAAGCAAATACGCAATGAACGGAATCCACAAATAATTCCTTAAAAATAGAGGGAAATCATAGAGATAATAAATAATAAGCAATGGAATGACAACGAGCAGCGAACCTGCGAACGATTGCCAAAAACGGACATCTTCAAAAAGACCAAGATGAAACAGCAAAAAAGAACCTGCTGCAAAAATAGGCGTGAACGGCTTGCCTTCATTCAGCAAATTCCAGCACCATGCAGCGATTTTCTCAAAAGATGAAGCCTGTTTAGCTTTTTCCAATCCGATCCCTCTCCTTTCTTTTCATGAATGTTGTCAGTTCTCTCACCGGAAGCGGCAGCAAAAGAAATGCCGCCAGACCGCCTGCATATGAAAAGACAAATTTAAACACGTGGCTGATGACTGCGTATCCGTAGGCTTCCTGGACGGCTTCACCTGTCTGAACGAGGGCCGCTGTCATCACCGATTCATAAGTGCCCACCCCGCCCGGCGTCACCTGAAATACCTGTCCTGCAACCGTCACGCTGTTCACCCAAATCGATTCAAGGAAGGATAAGCTTCCAGGTGCAGCAACACCAAATATAACGAACGCTTCAAGCACCCAGCTCACAATAATTAAACATATGACTGCCATGCCCCTCACACCGTGAAGCCCTTCTTTCAGCTGAAGAGTCTGCTTTCGGAGGAACTCAGGAAATTTCAGCCCCAGCAGCAAAAGCCCGACTCCTGCAACAACGCCCAGCAAAATGACAAGCGGAACATTCAGGCCAAATCCGCCAAGAAGCACAGTAAAGCCAGCCCCTGCAAACACACTCAGCACAAGCATGTCAAGAAGCCTCAGCACAACCACAGAGTGGGCTGCCTGCCCAAGAGATACATTCCGGTCGCCTTTAAAAACAGCTGCTCTCACTGCGTCCCCTGCTTTTACCGGAGATAAATGGTTGACAAACAGGCTGTAAAGCAGGCCTGCGAGACACTTTCTGAATGAAGCGCGATTTTTGAGATACAGCTTCCAAGCAGCTGCCCGTAAAATAAAGGCAGTCCCGTACAAAAGGGTGATCGCAATCAGGACGTTCGGACGCTGCAGGAGAGACTGGAACTGGCCTATCATTAACTCCGGATGGAACACACGGAGGCTGATAAAGATAAAAAAGCCTACAAGAATGAGGCCTGTCAGATTAAATAAGGTCCGAATGCTCTTTTGCCCAGGCAACAGTTTCCTCAAATCCTTTCTTAAAAGACACAGCTGGTTCATATCCCAGTTTCGCCCGTGCTTTTGAGACATCCGCCCAGGTCGACGTCACATCACCTGTCCTTGCCTCTTTTTGCAGCAGCGTCACATTCGGAAAGTGATGCTTGATCTCATCCACTACCTCACTCATTAAAACGGGCCGGCCTGATCCAAGATTGTACACGTCACTCTCTTTTGATTTCAGTGTCAGCAGAATGCCGCTCACAATGTCATCAATATACGTATAATCACGGCCTGTACCCTGTCCGTAAATAGTAATCGGCTCATTATGGAAAAGCTTGCGGATGAAAGTGGCAAACGCCATATCCGGCCTTCCCCACGGTCCATATACGGTAAAGAATCTGAGGATATTCATCTGAAAGCCATACATGTGGCGATAAGAGTGGCAGAGTGCCTCTGCACCTGCTTTGGAGGCAGCATACGGGGAAAGAACCCTTCCTGTCGCCATATCCTCTGACAGCGGAAGCCCTGCCTGTTCTCCGTAAACGGATGAAGAAGAAGCAAAGATCACATGCTTCACATTCTGTTCAGCGGCACAGGCAAGCACATTGTTTGTGCCGTCGATATTCGTCTTAATATAAGCAGAAGGATCTTTAAGGGAAGGTATGACCCCTGCCAGTCCTCCCAGGTGAACGACAGCATGGGGCTTTTCCTTCTCCATGATGACAGAAACCTTTTCGCGTTCCAGGAAACTGCAATTATAATAAACGGCAGGCCCGGTTTTGAATACCTGCTTCAGCTGATATTCTTTTCTCGCATGGGGCAGTTCCTCGGAAAGATGATCTATCAAAACCGGGTGCATGCCCTCTTTTAAAAGGCGGATGGCAAGATGGCTTCCAATGAAACCTGCCCCTCCTGTTATAAGTACTTTCATATTTGCATTAATCTCCTCATCATCCATTCTCATCGTAAAAAGAAGAAACCTTGTCTGCAAACAAGGCTTCTTCTTTTATACCATATTATTGAGCTTTCTGAATGAGATTATTTAAGCTCTCTTCAAGTAAAGGCATATATTTGTCTGCTTCTTCTTTGTTGCCTGCTTTTGCAGCTTCAAGATAGCTATTAGCATTTTCAGTCAGCTTCGCTGTTTCTTCTTCGCCAAGAATTTCTTTGATGTCATTTTCAATCATGTTGATGAAAAGAGCACCCTCGATGGCTGTAACTGTTCCTTTTTCTTCACCGAACGCTTCTTTGCTTTCTTCATATTCATGAAGGGCAATCTTGCCGAATCCGCGTACGAACGCTCTGTTGATTTTGTAAGCATCAATATTTTTCGCATCTGTCTGAAGATCAAGCTGGCCTAGGATGTAGTCTGCTTCTTCAGGCGCATTCTTTTGCAGATAAGGATACACTGACTGATAGAAAGCCCATCCTTCTGACTGCTGAATCATCGCTTCTGTTTCATCCGTTTTCGCTGATTCTGACGCTTTTGTTGCATAGCCGTTCGGCACAGCGCCTACTGCATAATAGAATGTTTTCATCAAGGTTTTATCAACTACTTGTTTTCCAAGTGAAAAAGCAAGTTTGTCGTCATTTTCAATGGCTGACTGAATTTCGCTGAACCCGCCTGAAATAACCTCCTGCATGTTTGACTCATAGGCGGCATCGCGCTTTTCAACGGTTCCTTCAAGAACACTGTAGAATGTCATTGCTTCTTCATATTCTTCCGTTACTTCTTCTTTATTTCCCCAGTTTTCATCGATTTCAGCAAATTCGTGTCTGACCGTCTGGAAAAATTCTTTCTGCATGAGCTTATCAAAAAGCTGTCTTACAACAACCGGATTCATTTCTTCGTTCTTGCCGGCTGCAAGTGCAGCTGTCAGCGTCTGGTCAACCTGTTCTCCGAATTCCTCATCGCGCTTTTTAACAAGCGGCTGAAGGTCGGATATGTAGATTTCTTCTACTTTTGCAAAGTCCACTTCTTTGTCTTCTTTTGCTTTATCCAGTTCTGCAACTGCTTCTTTATAAGAGGCCACAAGAGCTTCAGGCTCCATTTCAGCCTGCTTATCTGTATCTGATTTCACTTGTTCTTCTTTGCCTGCTTTCTCTTCTGCAGCCGGTTTCTCTTCATTTGATGACGCGGAATCTTTTGAACATCCGCTGATGATAAGAGCTGATGCAAGAGCCGCTGATAAAATCGTCCACTTAAGTGACATGTTATTTCCCCCTGTTTATCGCTGTTGATAATGATTTTCAATAAGTACTTCGTCATTATAATGGAGAACGATTCTCATTGTCAACACACTTCAGACTATTTGCACAGGTTTTAAAGCATCAGTCTGGTCGATTTGATTAAACAAAATTCCGAAAAAAATGATGCCACTCCTTATGAAACATACGGCATTACGTGGAATTACGCCACTAACCATCATCCATCTCTGGTAAAAACGGCAGCACTACGACGAATGACGCCACAAACGTGCATCCATCTCTGGTAAAAACGGCAGCACTACAACGAATGACGCCACTAACCATCATCCATCTCTGGTAAAAGTGGCGGCACTACAACGAATGACGCCACTAACCATCGTACATCTCTGGTAAAAGTGGCGGCACTACAACGAATGACGCCACAAACGTGCATCCATCTCTGGTAAAAGTGGCAGCACTACGACGAATGACGCCACAAACGTGCATCCATCTCTGGTAAAAGTGGCAGCACTACGACGAATGACGCCACAAACGTGCATCCATCTCTGGTAAAAACGGCAGCACTACAACGAATGACGCCACTAACCATCGTCCATCTCTGGTAAAAGTGGCAGCACTACAACGAATGACGCCACTAACCATCATCCATCCCTGGTAAAAGTGGCGGCACTACAACGAATGACGCCACTAACCATCATCCATCCCTGGTAAAAGTGGCGGCACTACAACGAATGACGCCACTAACCATCATCCATCCCTGGTAAAAGTGGCGGCACTACAACGAATGACGCCACTAACCATCATCCATCCCTGGTAAAAGTGGCGGCACTACAACGAATGACGCCACTAACCATCATCCATCCCTGGTAAAAGTGGCGGCACTACAACGAATGACGCCACTAACCATCATCCATCCCTGGTAAAAGTGGCGGCACTACAACGAATGACGCCACTAACCATCATCCATCCCTGGTAAAAGTGGCGGCACTACAACGAATGACGCCACTAACCATCGTACATCTTTGGTAAAAGTGGCAGCACTACGGCTTATGACACCATAAAATCGGGAACATTCTTAGTCGTTTTAACATAAAAAACCGGACTAGCTATAATTCCAGTCCGGTTCTTTCTTGGCTGAAACAGTTACTTCCCAGCCTTTTATTACAATCAATTATTAATATACTTTTCAAACACGCTGCCAAAATCTTTAATATGGTACTGCTCGCGTACAGATGTCATCCATGTGAACCCGAAGTCCGTCAGATCTCTGTATGTATCAGCAAGCTTTGTATCATCCGTTCTTGAGTTTTGCAGTACATTCACCGCTTTATCAAGACTTTGAGACGCCATATCAATGTAGATGGCATTCTCATGCGTAGTTTCAGCGATGCGAAGAAGTGATTTGTACAGGTCCTTCAGCTGTTCAATTTGATCTTTGCGCACGTCAATGTCAAAACGCTGGCTGCCCAGTGTAAACTTGATTTCAACGTCCATATCAATTTTGCCTGCTGTTTCAAGCATGACATCTGAAAACTTATGCTGTGCGTAAGGATAGCGTTTCAATGTTCGCTTTGAAGAGACAGCATTTGCACCATCTACATGGATAAAGGCAAGATTCGTAAAGCAGTACTCGTCTGCTTTTGTTTTAATTAAGAAGTAGATTTTTTCGTTGTCTTCATGCATTACATAATCGTCTGCATCTGTTTTATCAAAGTCTTGAGGGCTGATGATCGTGCCGATATCTGACAGGCCAAGTGCTTCTGAAGCGATCTTTTTAAACATGGTTTTCATCCTTCCTTGTTTAGCATCTCCCTAATTTTAACAAGAGGCAGAAGGATTGGGAACCGTTTTTTATGAAAAGATTTCAGACAGGATACCCTTTATCAGCTTTCTTTTGAGTACGGCAGGTCCGCTTCCTTCCAGGCAGAAAAACCGCCGATAACATTGATGGAATCTTTGTACCCTTCTGCCTGAAGAACACTCATGGCGATGGCGGAGCGCACCCCTGATTGACAGTGGACAAGCAGCTTTTTGTCATCCGGGAGCTCATCCGTTCTCTTTTGGATGGTTCCAAGCATCATGTGCTTTGCTTCCAGAATATGCCCCTGCTCCCACTCTGCAGCGTTTCTTACATCGATCACTGCATAGTCTTCAGGGTTTGATTTAAGCAGATCAGCTGCCTCGGCTGCGGTGACTTCTTCATACGTTTCCATGTCTGAAATCTCACTGATGCCTTTTGGTTCTATATATGCTGCCGTTTTATCATACCCTACCGACTCGAGCATTTTTTTTGCCTGTTCAACAGATGCTGACTCACACACGAGCACCGCTTCCCTGCTGTAATCAAGAAGCCATCCGGCCCAGTTTGCAAACGTTTTGCCAAACGGAATATTAAGACTTCCAGGCAAGTGCCCCTCTTTAAAAAGATCAGATGGCCTTGTGTCAATCACTTGTACCTCTGAATTCTTTTTCAGTTCCTCAGCAGACATCTCCTGTATATCAGCTTCACGCAAGTAATCCGGCCCCTCTTTGTTCACTTTTTTCATAAGGGCAAAATATTTCGGAGGCTCAGGCTGGCCTTTAAGCAGTTCTTCTATAAAGTCATCCTTGTTATCAAGTTTAAAAGCCCAATTGTTTTTCTTTTCATATCCGGCCGTTGTAACCGGCACAGCCCCCAATGCTTTTCCGCAGGAACTCCCTGCTCCATGAGCCGGCCATACCTGCATAAAGTCAGGCAGTTCCCTGAACTTCTGTACGGACTGATACATGGCAGCTGCCCCTGCTTCAGCAGTTCCGGTTACCCCTGCCGCCTTCTCCAAAAGATCCGGACGACCAATATCTCCGACAAAAACGAAATCTCCTGTGAAAATCCCCATCGGCACATCAGAGCCGCCTCCTCTGTCAGTAAGAACAAAAGAGATGCTCTCCGGTGTATGCCCAGGAGTATGAAGCACCTTCAGTTCGATTTTCCCGATTGTGAAAACAGAGCCATCCTTCAGAAACTCGTGGTCAAACTCTTCAGCAAATCCGTATTTCCAGTTTTCATCGCCCTCGTCAGATAAAAAGAGCTTGGCCCCTGTCTTTTTCGCAAGCTCTCGTGATCCAGATACATAATCGGCATGAATATGGGTTTCTGTTACGGCTGAAATATGAAAACCCTCTTTAGCTGCCGTTTCCAAATAGGGAGATATGTGGCGTGCAGGATCTACAATCAGTGCCTCGCCTGTCTTCTGGCATCCAACAAAATAGGACATTTGAGCAAGATTTTCATCAAAGAATGAACGGAAAAACATAGAATTGCCTCCTTGTTATTTTACATATACCCGTATATGTATATTACCTCGTCAACATTCTTCTAAACCTGTTTGTATCTAAACTGATTTCCGCTTTTTATTTATAAATATGGACATACTCTTACAGAATTCAAAAGTTGAATATATACCCCATATAGTATTTAATGAAGGTAAGATAAATGAATGAGGTGAACCCATTGAATAAAACAGTGAGCTCTAATTACATTCAGCAGCATCTCGCAAATGAAAGAACCTATTTAGCCTGGATCCGGACATCCATCGCCATTATCGGAATCGGGTTTCTTATGACTAATATTCATTTTACTTTTTTGTCAAAACTGTCTGATATGGCTGATGCCATAACTACTATTACCGGTATTGTCTCCATTTTTTCAGGAATTGGGATTGTCCTGTTTTCGACGTATGACTATATCAAAAAAACGAAGCAGATCGATACTCAGACGTTTAAGCCCTCTAAACATATTGTCATCTTTTTATCCATCATTATTCTTGTGCTGATTCTTGGGTTTACTTTCTACTTTTTCCTTATAATTTAATCGAGCAAGATAAAAGAGCAGCAAATCAACCGATGATCTGCTGCTCTTTCTATTAAAGAATATCCAGCCAAATCTTCACGGCTGTTAATAATATCAAGACAGCGAGAATGATCTGAAGGATTTTCGTATTCATTTTTTTACCTGCTATTGCACCAAGCGGAGAAGCAATCAAACTTGCAACAACCATAATCAGAGCAGGATAGTAGTCAACCTGGCCTGTCGCTATTTTCCCTACAGTTGCTCCAATGGATGAAATCAAGGTAATTGCAAGGGACGAAGCAATCGTCATTCTTGTAGGAATTTTAAGAACCACGAGCATAATCGGCACAAGTAAAAATGCCCCGGCTGCACCGACAATTCCTGATCCAACACCAACAATAATTGCTAGAACAGCAGCAAGCCACTTGTTAAACGTTACTTGATCAAGAGGAATATCATCAATGCCCTTTTTAGGAATGAACATCATAATAGCTGCAATCAAAGCAAGTACTCCGTAAATCACGTTAATGCCTTCTTCAGACATTGCTTTAGAGCCAAATCCGCCGATAAAGCTTCCGATTAAGATACTTGCACCCATATAAAGTATGAGCTGCTTATTTAAGTATCCGCCTTTTCTGTAGGCCCACACACCGCCGATTGTCGCAAAGAAGACCTGAACAGCACTGATCCCCGAAACTTCATGGGCGCTGAAGGCTGCAAGTCCGAAAAGGGGCGGAATGTATAGAAGCATCGGATATTTTATGATTGAACCGCCGATTCCAAGCATTCCGGAAATGTATGAACCGATAAAACCGATTAAGAAAATAGTGATAATAAATGCAAAGTCCATGGGTAAGTCACTCTCCTTTATTAAAAAAGGGAACCTGAACCGGTTCCCTTTCTATTATCCTTTTTTGATCCAGAACTTGAAGACACTGTTTTCTTCTTCGTGTTTCACAAGCTCGTGGCCGCCCGATTTTGCCCAGGCTGTAAGGTCCGCCTTTGCCCCTTTGTCTGTTGCATGTACTTCAAGCACCTGTCCAGATTCAAGTTCAGCCATCGCTTTTTTTGTTCTGACGATTGGCATTGGACAAGCTAAACCTTTTGCGTCTAATACTTTTGCTGTTTCCATTTTAAAATTCCTCCTAGAGTTAATTTAAAGTCTGATTATCTTACTGCACAGCGGTTTGGACCGATTTCCATTTCACGCTGCTGCTCTTCATCCGGGGTGATTTTCCCCATGTTTGTTTCGCGAATTTCCTGGTACGCATTTGGCTGCGGAGGAAGATTCTCGGTTACAAGCTTTCTGAACTCATTTTCATCTTCAATGTTTAAACCATGGTTCTTTTCAAAAAGTACGCCTAGCTTCTCAGAAACACTGCCATCGTCATTTAACTCATCAATAATCATGAAATGAGCCGGAAGGACAAGCAGATCCTCAGACAATTCTTTATAGCGCTTATAAAGACTCTCGCGCAAGTCGCCTACCCAGTCTTCAGCCATACCTGCAAGATCCGGTCTCCCAATGGAATCGATGAAAAGAATATCACCTGAAAGCAGGAATTTCTCATCAACGACGAAGGAAGTTGATCCAATCGTGTGGCCCGGTGAATAAAGGGCATGGATATTGATTGTCGTACTGCCGATTGTGACATCTGTTCCGCTTTCTAATGCGTTATAGTCAAAGGTTACTTCACCAGCATCCTTTGGAGGCAGCCAGTAGGCTGCGCCTGTTTTCTCGGCGATGATTCTTCCGCCGGAAATATGATCCGCATGCAGATGCGTATCAAACACATGCTCAATTGCTGCACCCTTCTCTTTTGCAAACTCGAGATATAAATCTGTCATACGGGTTGAGTCAATAATCGCTGCTTCACCGTCTGAAATGACCATGTAGGAAAGACAGCCTTTCCCGATGCGGACGAATTGATAAACCTCGCCGCCGTTCTTTAAGTCTCCGACTTTTACAGGCTCGAGATGCTCACTCCAGGCTTTCATGCCGCCTTTTAAATAGGACACAGACAGACCTTCATCAGCAAGCATTTCACCAACCATAATGCTTGATCCTTCTTTTGCACAAACGACTAATACGTCACAGTCTGCCGGAATCTGATCTAGTATCTCTTCAACCCCATCAAGCAAATCAAAATACGGGATATTTAAATAGCTGAAGTTTTCGCCTTCGATTTTCCAATCCTGAAAATCACTTTCGTTGCGGACATCCAAGATGAATAAAGGCTGTTTATCAAATACCTTTTTTGTTACGTCTTTTGCTGTCATCACATTTAATGCCATGTTCAATTACCCCCTAAGGTATATTATATGGTAAAAAAATTTGTTAGATGCGTGCCGTATTGCCAGACCATGCAGACATGCCTGGAACAACGTTTTTCACGTTCGCAAATCCATTGCCTGCAAGTTTTTGAGCGGCAAGATCACTTCTGCTTCCTGTACGGCATACAACATAAATCTCGTCTTCTTTGTTCAGCTCATTCATCCGGTCATCAAGCTCGCCAAGCGGAATAGATACTGCATTTGGAATATGTTCAAAAGCATATTCTGCTGCTTCCCGTACATCGAGAATCACAATGCTGCTGTCTTCAAGCTTTGTTTCAAGCTCTTCATTGCTGCTTACGTGAGGGTACGTTTTCTCTTTTGTTTCTTCACCTGAAGATTTGCGCACATAATGCTTAAGAATGCCGTCTTCTTCGATTGTGCCGAGATAATGATGTCCTGCGCTTCCTGCCCAGGCTTTCAGATCAGCCTTCGAGCCTTTGTCTGTAGCGAGCACCTCGAGTACCTGCCCAGGTTCAAGATCTTTCATCGCTTTTTTCGTCTTTACGATTGGCATTGGACATGCAAGGCCTTTTGCATCAAGTGTCAAATTCGTTTTCAGCGTATTCATTTTCATTCCTCCTAATTGTCTAAGTGCTTTTTCCTGTGAAAATTATTCCGTTTTCCCTTCCCACTCAAGCATTCCGCCAGTCATATTAATAACCTTGAATCCCTGGCTTTCTAGAAACTGGGCTGCGCGGCCGCTTCTTCCGCCTGAACGGCAGACCATTGTGTATTCTTTGGTCTTATCAAGTTCATGCATGCGGAACTCAAGAAGCCCTAAAGGAATGGTCATTGCACCGGGAATTTTGCCGGCTGCCGTTTCATCCGGTTCTCTGACATCAATCACAGTTAAGTCGTTAAGTGTTGCTTCAACTTCTTTTGCCGTCATTTGCTTCATCATTTGGCCTCCTTAATTCCAGGCGTTCATTCCGCCCTTAACGTTTGTCACATCTTTAAAACCAAGCTTCTTTAATGTTTTGCAGGCACTCTGGCTCCGCATTCCGCTCTGGCAGATCACAACAACCTCACGATCCTTTGAAAGAAGCTGTGCCTTTTGAGCAAGTTGATGCAGCGGCATATTTTTAAACCCCTTAAGGTGTCTTCCTTTATACTCTGCAGGAGTCCTGACATCAATAAACTGCTTGCTGCGGTCATCCAGCTGCTCTTTAAGCTGAGCAGTCGAAATGGCCCGGATACCCTTTGCAGGCATAAGCCTTTTTATAAGAAAAAGTAAAAGCAAGCCAATTAAAACGTATTGTACAATCTCCAACTGCACTCACACCTTTCCAGTTAGATAAACAGATTCACATTGCCGTCTTCTGCGTCTGCCAAATAAGCGGCAACCCCGGCATATTCAATGTTATCAAGAAGTTCTTTCTCCTGAAGACCAAGCAGATCCATTGTCATTGTGCAGGCTACAAGCTTAATATCCTGTTCTTGAGCCATTTCGATCAGCTGCGGAAGCGGGATAGCGTTGTGCTTTTTCATGACATCTTTGATCATCTTAGGACCCATTCCAGCAAAATTCATTTTAGAAAGTCCCATTTTATCTGCGCCGCGCGGCATCATTTTGCCGAACATTTTTTCCATGAAGCCTTTTTTAACAGCAATCGGTTCATCTTTGCGAAGAGCATTCAAGCCCCAGAATGTGTGGAAAATCGTTACTTCATGATCGTACGCCGCTGCACCATTTGCAATAATGTAAGCTGCCATTGCTTTATCGTAATCACCGCTGAAAAGAACGATGGTTGTTTTTTTAGTTTCTGACATGTGTTGTTCCTCCTGTTTTTACCCCTTAGGGTATATAGTTTTATAAAAAAAATTTACCTTTACCCCTATGGGTATCATACTAATAAAAAATAAAGAGGGCGTCAACCCTTTTATTTTATCTGCTTCTTACCAGCAGATTAACAGCTTCCTTAACCAGATCTTCCGTGTTATGGCCTTCCTCATTTGCAGCCCGTACACATTCCACCAGGTTAGAGCTCACAACGACACCAATTGTCCGGTCAATCGCCGTTCTCGTGGCAGACAGCTGTGTAATCACATCTTTACATTCTTTCTCTTCTTCCATCATCCGAAGAATGCCTCTAAGCTGACCTTCAATCCGCTTAACCCGGTTTTTCATTTGATCATTGTACTCCATTTTCTTCTCTCCTTTCTTTAAGCATTTATATTGGCAATCGTACACCCTTTGATCTGAAATCCTTTTTGCTTCAGAATACGGATGCCGAAATTTCTCTGCACCTTATCGGATGCAATGATATGAATGTTATTGTGCTGAATTTCCTTATAATATCTGTGCAAATAGGCAACAGGTATATTTCTTGCACCCGGCACAGGATTCTTATAAGACTCATTGTAAGCTCTCAGATCCAGTACCATAATACCTTCTGCCGGCTGATCCGGCATGCTGCTGCAAGCGATTCCCCGCACAGGAAAGTAGCGGTTATATAGTAAAATACATGATAACACGATTATACTCAAAAACAAACCAATCAACGATAGCATCTCCCCGTTAAACGATTTGATGTGAACAAGACTAATAATATACCCCTTTGGGTATTTTGTCAACAACCCGGTTCGAAATTTTTTCATATGCCTAAATGACTTTTTTCAGAAAAAAATTGAACTTTATGACCAGTCTGTCACTCTTATAAAAGAGAGAGGTGAAGAAATGGAGGCAGCACGACTGATCAAAAAAGCGAAGCGGGGCGATAAGGACGCTCTGCTCCACTTAATCATGGCAGAAAAAAACGCCTATTACAGGCTTGCCCTTACTTATATGAAAAACCCGCATGACGCAATGGATGCGATGGATGAAATGATTGTAAGAGTATACGAAAAGCTCGACCAGCTGAAAAAGCCCGAATCCTTTTACAGCTGGAGCAAAACCATTTTAGTGAATTGCTGCAAATCATTGCTCGCTGAACAAAAGAGGACCCTGCCTATAAATGACTGGACATTAACCGAAGAGAAATCAGTACATCCTATTACCCAAAGTGATCATCAGATGGAAATACAGGGCCTTCTTGCCCGCCTAAGTGACGAGCAGAGGGAAGCTTTAAGTTTAAAGTACTTGCATGACCTCGAACTTCAAACGATTTCAGAGATGACCAATACCCCGCTTGGTACTGTAAAGTCACGCATTTTTCAGGGACTAAAAAAACTGAGAACCCTTACTGGAGGTGAATAAGTTGAGAACCGGCGATGAACTATTTGATGAAGCAAAAAAGCAAATAGAAGAGATTCAAGCACCAGGTGAGCTCGAACCCAGATTAAGAATGGCACTCGAATCAGTCCCTGTCAGAAAAAAGAAACGCCCCCCTTTCCTTTTGACAGCTGCAGCAGCTATCTTTCTTCTCGGAATCGTCACCTTTCAATATGACGCTTTAGCCTATTACGGAAAAAAACTGTTAGGCTTTGACGAATTAAGTTCAGGCACATTGAACGAACTGAATGAAAGAGGATACGGACAGATTATTGAAAAAGACACCGTCCTGTCCGACGGAACGAAGCTCACAATCAATGGCGCTATGGCTGATGAGAATCAGTTTGTCCTGTATTATACGATGTCAAATGACAACGGACTTCGCTCAGATGCCAATCTTTCCCCTGCGAGGATTACCGGTCTTTTTACTAACTCCACGGCGGAAAGCGGCACTTCTCAAGTAAACGATCATGGCACTGAGTTAAAAGGCATACTGTCCTTTGAGCCCGTCAGCCCTTTTTCAAACGACCTGACGCTGCATTTCTCTGAGCAAATGAAGAAAGGCTCTATAAAAGAATCTGCTCTGACGTTTCCTTATCACCCAAACAAAGCCCTGCAGACCTCCTTAAAAAAGCCGATCAGGAAAACATTGCGCGTAGATAAAGGGCACATAACCTTCCGCTCAATCAAAGCATCACCAACAATGACTATTATAGAAGGAAAACTTGATGTAGAGAATTTTGACCGTGCTGATTTTGCCCTTGGAGGAATTGAACTGAAAGCAGACGGGAAAAACGTTCCGCTCACTGGTGGAGGAAGCGGCACATCACTGTTCGGCACATCCTTTGATATCCGGTACGACGCCTTGCCAGAAACAGTTGAAACACTCACCCTTGTCATGAAGACATTTACCGGCTACGAACCACTGAATAGGAAAATCCCGCTCAGCGAGGCTGATAAGCCGCAGACTCTGGCGGGAGAAAAAGAACTTTCCCTTAAAAACTTGGCCAAAACATCGCGCGGCATTGAACTTACTGTGGCAACAGATGAAGATGTCATGCTGGAGGGGGTATCCCTGACAGATCACCAGGGCCGCAGCGTTCCGCTTGAGACAACAGTGAATATGCACAAAAACGGAAAGGGCATGAAAGAGAGGACGCTAATTTTCAATACCACCGCAAAAGCCGAATCTTTATTTATTGAGGGAATGCATTATTTGAAGACTTATGATGAGAGGATTGAAATTGATGTAAAGTGATTAAACACTGTGCCGCATTGGTGCTGCCACTTTTCAGGTGGTGGACTCTCTTTTGTGGCGTCACTCACTAGAGTGCTGCCACTTTTTTAGGCGATGACTCCTCTTTTCTGGCGCCGCTCGCTCGAGTGCTGCCACTTTTCCAGGTGATGGATCCGCTTTTCTGGCGCCACTCGCTCAAGTGCTGCCACTTTTCCAGGTGATGGATCCGCTTTTCTGGCGCCACTCACCGGAGTGCTGCCACTTTTTCAGGTGATGGATTCTCTCTTCTGGCGCCACTCACTCGAGTGCTACCACTTTTTCCGGTGATGGATCCGCTTTTCTGGCGCCACTCGCTCGAGTGCTGCCACTTTTTCAGGTGATGGATCCTCTTTTCTGGCGCCACTCACCGGAGTGCTGCCACTTTTCCAGGTGATGGATCCTCTTTTCTGGCGCCACTCGGTCGAGTGCTGCCACTTTTCAAGTAATGGATTGTCATTTCTGGCGCCACTCACTCGAGTGCTGCCACTTTTTTCACTGGGGTTCCTAAAAAGTGGCGTCCCCGAACGTTGCGGCTGATTTAGTCAGCTGCAGAATGAATCGTCAACGGCATACCGTCTGGAGCAGTCAAAGCGTAGATTTTTTCACCTTGCTCGAACATCGGCCCATCAAGCTTGATTCCTCTGGCTGATGCAAACTCAGCAAACTCGTCGGCATCGTCAACGATGAGCTGAAGCATGACGGATTCTGGCATGCAGTCACTTTTTCTCCAAAACTCCAGCTGGCTGTCCCCCGCAGTAAAAACTCCGCCCTGATTGTCAGCTGTCTCTTCTCGTCCATTTGGTATGCCCAGCTTATTCTGAAAAAAATCCGCCATTTCCATACTATGCTCAGATACCGTTACGTAGCGGTAGCCTAATACGTTCATGATTCTTTGACCTCCTGCTCAATTTAAGTTCACTATTGCATTGTCTGTTTTTTGTTCATGAAATATACCCTGATAACAGCTTCATTACTTCTGCCAAAACCAAAAACAGACCAGCCTCAAAGGCTGATCTGTTGTCATTTACTATGTATGGTGGAGACGGTGGGAGTCGAACCCACGTCCAGAAACATCGGCACCATAGCGTCTACGAGTGTAGTTG
Source organism: Metabacillus sp. cB07 (assembly GCF_016839225.1). Classification (NCBI taxonomy): domain Bacteria; kingdom Bacillati; phylum Bacillota; class Bacilli; order Caryophanales; family Bacillaceae; genus Metabacillus; species Metabacillus sp. cB07. The sequence goes on from NZ_CP069296.1 coordinate 3,678,778, forward strand.
ATATATTTGCGATTCGCTGACTCGTATGCCTATCAACGGGCGTCGGAGCAACTAGTCTGATTGATCTCTTCCCTTATCCCCAGACGGAGGCATCAGGCGTAGCCCACTTAGAGTGAGTCCCTTACCCTACCACATGGGCGATGGAGGGAGGAACCGCTATAGACTGTTATTAAGCAGCTAAAGCGAAGTTGTTGTTTTGTTTGCCAGTTATTATTGGCTTTGACGTTTTGACGAGGACGATCCCCTCGACTCGCAGCTACAGCTCGAACTATCCCTGTCGAATCCGTAACGTCCCCATGATATAAGGTTCAGCAAGGAAATGAATCCAAGCCTCACATGGGTGTTCGGAGACGCTCGATAATCAAGCTTGAGCGTATATGAAATTGTGTGTTTGTCTTACAAGTTCTATTATAGCAGAATGACGCGGAATATCAATTGTAAGTTATTGTCAATCAATAATCCTTCTGACGTTCGCGGAAAGCACGCTCGACTTCTCGTTTTGCTTCTTTTTTCTTCAGGTCTTCACGCTTGTCGTATTTCTTTTTACCCTTTCCGAGTCCGATCAAAACTTTGGCAAAGCCGTTTTTGAGATACACTTTTAAAGGCACAAGTGCGTAGCCTTCTTCTTTTGTGAGTCCGATCAGCTTGCTGATTTCTTTTTTATGAAGCAGCAGCTTGCGCGTTCTCAAAGGTTCGTGGTTGTAGCGGTTGCCCTGTTCATAAGGTGAAATATGCATGTTGTGAAGAAAAACTTCACCCTGCTGCACTCTCGCAAAAGAGTCTTTCAAATTCACGCGTCCGGCACGGATCGCTTTTATTTCTGTTCCCTGAAGGACAATGCCTGTTTCATACGTTTCTTCAATGGCATAATCGTGGTTTGCTTTTTTATTCTGCGCAACGACTTTTCCGGTTCCTTTTGGCATGCTGCATCCCCTTTCTCTCTCTATGGCGATAGCCTCTATTTTAGCAAAAGATGAAAGGAAAAGGAAGCCTGAGGCTCCCTGTCCATTAAATCCTTTATTGCTTTTTCTTCTTTTTCGTCTTCCGTTTTGCAACAGGGGTATTCTGAAACGACTTCTTTTTCTTTTTCTTCTTATTAGGATTCTGGTTGCTCCAGCCGTCTTCCACACTGCCATTGCGTTCAGCAGGCTTCCTTCTGTCATCAGAAGCAGATTTTCTTCTGTTTCTGCCTTCTTTTGCCCCGCTGCGCTTGCCGCGGTCGCCCTTGATGACTTTAGGAGCATCTTTGGCTGAACGGCGTCTTGTGCCTTTCATGCCGACAATTTCAAAATCAACGGCCCGTTCGTCTTTGTTGACATTTACGACACGAACGGTGATTTCATCCCCTATGCGGTACACAGTTCCCGTGCGCTCGCCGATCATCGCATAGTTGCGCTCATCGTAGCGGTAGTAATCGTCTGTCAGATAGCTGACGTGGACTAGTCCTTCAATCGTATTCGGCAGCTCGACGAACATGCCGAAATTTGTGACAGAACTGATGATGCCGTCGTATTCCTCACCGACTTTATCAAGCATGTACTCTGCTTTTTTCAGATCATCTGTCTCGCGCTCAGCATCAACTGCGCGGCGCTCCATGTTTGAAGACTGATCTGCAATCATCTCCATCTTTTCAGCCCACTTAGCCTTTGTCGCTTCATCCACCTTGCCTTCAATTAAGTAAGTCCGGATCAAACGGTGAACAATCAAGTCAGGATAACGGCGGATCGGAGATGTGAAATGCGTATAGAACTCTGTTGACAACCCAAAGTGTCCAAGGCTTTCCGGATCATATTTCGCCTGTTTCATGGAGCGGAGCATGACGGTTGAAATGACCATCTCTTCAGGCTGGCCGGCTACATCATCCAGAATATCCTGAAGTGCACGCGGATGAATCGTATTGGCTGTCCCTTTTACGGCGTATCCGAAGTTTGTGACAAACTCAAGGAACCTCTGCAGCTTTTCCGTATTCGGCTCCTCATGAATCCGGTAGATAAACGGAACGTTCATCCAGTGGAAATGCTCGGCAACCGTTTCATTTGCAAGCAGCATGAACTCTTCAATTAAACGTTCAGCCACTGTCCGCTCTCTAAGAACGACCTCTGTCGGCTTCCCGTCTTTATCAACAAGCACTTTTGCTTCTTTAAAGTCAAAATCGATCGCACCGCGGCTCATCCGCTTGTTTCTTAAAATTTGCGCAAGCTTCTCCATGCGTTTAAACATCGGAATCAGCGGCTCATATTTTTCAAGCAGCTCGGGCTTCTCATCCACAAGGATTTCCTTCACATCGGAATAGGTCATCCGCTCAGTCGTTTTAATGACGCTCTGGAAAATTTCATGTTTGACGACTTCACCAAGGCTGTTGATCTCCATTTCACAGGAAAGCGTGAAGCGGTCAACCTTCGGATTAAGGGAACAGATTCCGTTTGAAAGACGGTGGGGAATCATCGGAATAACACGGTCTACTAAATAAACACTCGTAGCACGCTCCAGCGCTTCTTTATCAATCGGCGAACCTTCCGTCACATAATGGCTGACATCGGCAATATGAACGCCAAGCTTATAGTTTCCATTATCGAGCTCAGTCACCGTGACTGCATCATCAAGATCCTTTGCATCCGCTCCGTCGATCGTCACAATCATTTCATTGCGGAGGTCGCGGCGGTCTTTAATATCTTCTTCCCGGATTGTCTCAGGAACTTCGTTTGCCTGCTCAAGTACTTCTACAGGGAACGCCTGAGGGAGGCCATGTTTATGGATAACCGAAAGAATATCCACACCAGGATCATTTTTGTGCCCGAGAATCGCTATTACTTCCCCTTCAGCGCTCATTCTGCCTTCAGGGTAGGTTGTCAGCTTCACAACGACCTTATGCCCTTCAATCGCACCATTAGAGGCTTTTTTCGGGATGAAAATATCATTTGGAATCTTTTTATCATCCGGAATCACAAATCCGAAGTTTTTGCTTTCCGTATACGTTCCAACAACCTCTTTCAAGCCGCGTTCAACGATGCGGATGACGGTTCCTTCCTGCCTGCTCCCGCTTGATTCCGTGCTGACTCTGACAAGCACCGTATCACCGTGCATGGCATTGTTCAGCTCACCCGGAGGAATAAAGATATCATCCTGGCCCGGCTCCTCTGTGACTAAAAAGGCAAATCCCTTAGCATGCCCGCTGAGCTTTCCGCGGAAAAGATTCATCCTTTCCGGAATACCGTAGCGGTTGCTGCGGGTTCTGACAACTAGGCCTCTTTCCTCCATGACAACAAGAGCCTTTACAAACTCTTTAAAATCAGAGGATTCCTTAATGCCAAACGCCTCTTCAAGCTCCTGAACGGTCAGTGGCTTGTACGCTTCCTCTTTCATAAAAGAAAGCAGTTTTTCTATATGTAATTCAATTTGCTGATCCATTTGCGTCCCTCCTTTAAATTACTGCCAGTCAAGACCTTCAAGGAACTCGTAAACGTCTGCATGAAGCTGCTCCCGCTCTTTATCGAGTGTAATAACATGTCCTGACTCTTCGTACCATTTAATCTTTTTATTGTCTGTTTCCACTTCGTTATAAATAATATTTGCACTGTCTGTATTAATCATGTGGTCATGCCTTGCCTGTGCAACAAATGCAGGCGAGTAAACCATATCTACATTATTTCTCACATCAGCAATCAGCTCTTGTAGTGCTTTCAGGGTATTCATCGGCGTTTTCTCAAATTGCTTCATTTCCTCTTCGATTTGCGCCTCTGTTTTCCCTTCGAATTTTTTAAAATTGCGGGCATATTCAAGGATTCCTTTATACATCACTTCTTCGCTCTTGATGTACATCGGCGCACACATCGGCACAATACCCTTTACAGGTACAGTGTAACCCAATTTGACCGAAAACACACCGCCCAGCGACAATCCGGCAACCGCAATCGATTCATGCCCCCGGTCCTTAAGGAGCTGATAGCCCTCCATAACGTCTTTCCACCAGTCTTCAGGACCCGTATGAACAAGCTCTTCAGGCGGCACTCCGTGACCCTTGTACTGCGGGGCATGACACGTGTAGCCTCTCTCGTTCAAATAGCGTCCAAGCATCCTCACATCCGCTGTGTTCCCGGTAAAACCGTGCAGCAGCAGAACAGCGCGGTCTCCCCCTTCAAAAGTAAACGGCTTCGGCAAAACTCTTTTCATTTTAAAAACTCCTTTATGTAAACTAGTCATATAAACAAAGGCTTCTATTGTTAAGATTCCTTCTTCCGTTTCTATTTAAACAAACGTTTAATTAAAGGGCAAAAATGCTGTCTTAAAAATAACAAAAGGGAGTCTGATGGCAATCAGACCCCCGAATGATTAGAAAGATGTATTAAAATCCTGCGTATGAAACCAAGATTGTAAGTACAAAGAATAAAACAGACAGCACGATAGTCGCGCGGTGAAGCACCAAATCAAGTCCGCGTGCTTTTTGCTTTCCAAAAAGCTGCTCAGCTCCGCCTGAAATGGCTCCTGATAAACCTGCACTCTTCCCAGATTGAAGAAGTACGACTGCGATAAGGGCAAGACTGACGATAACAAGCAAAGTAATCAATAAAACGTGCATGGACGACACCTCCTAAAACCCGGTTAGCATTATTTTCAATTTACCATATTGCCGTCCAAATGTCACTATCATTCAAAGTTGATTTTTTATTAGCCTCACGAAACATTCCCTTTGAGGGAAAAGCTTCCTCTGTGATATGCTGTTTAAATAGTTCGCAGAAAGAAGGGAAAATCTTGAACAACACCCGCATCTATCTGATTCTGGTCGGTGTTATGCTCATATGGGGCCTGAATGTGCCCCTGCTTAAAATCATTGTTGACAGCTTTATGCCTGTTACTGTCACCTCAGTGAGAATTTTTACTGCAAGCATTTGCGTCCTGATCATACTGGCTTTTTTAAAACTGCTCCGCAAGCCTACATTAAAAGAAACTTTTTACATTGCAGCCGGCGGCCTGCTGAACGTTGTATGCCATCACTACTTTCTTTCTGTCGGCCTGACAATGACTTCCTCTACAAATGGAGGACTCATTCTCGGCCTTGGCCCAATGCTTACAGCCATCTTGTCCATTATTTTTCTTAACCAGCGTCTGACGGTTATCCGCTTAACAGGATTTATCCTTGGGCTAACCGGTGTCGGGTTCACCATTTTAGCCGGAAGCAAAGGCGTCAGCAGCATGAACACAGGCGATATTTACATTTTCATCTCAATATTCACTCAGGCATGCAGCTTTATCATAATCAAAAAAGCATGCCGCACACTGGATCCGCGTCTTATGACAGGATACATGCTGTTCTTTGGATCCTTTGTTTTATTCCTTATCAGCCTGGTCACAGAACCCGGCGGACTTGCAAGCCTGACTCAGGGAACGCCTGAAGTATGGGGAGTCTTCTTCACATCCGCCATCCTCGCAACGGCGATTGGACACATGACCTATAACTACGCCATCGGCATGGTCGGACCGGCAGAAACGTCCATCTTCATGAATCTAAGCACCTTTTTTGCACTCGCAGGATCTGCTCTGATTTTGCATGAAGCCGTATATGCATCACATTTATTTGGACTTCTGTTCATTGTGTCCGGGGTCATTTTAGGATCTGGGGCATATGAAGAATTCAGGCATCGCCATCATAAACATGAAGCATCTTCTTCGGGATGAAGAAGGTGTTTTTTTGTTGCACAAAAAAGATTTTTCAATAAGCAAAATTAGATTTTGATGGTTTGCCGGATCCTCTGTTCTCGCCTTATCATGAGCAGAGGAGGTGATTATGCTGATTTTAAAAGAAAGATCAGAATCGGCGGAACTGAGAACGTACAGAAGCTTAAATGCACGAATGGACTTAGCGCGTGCAGACCAGAAACAGTGCGACTACCTTGAAAGCGGATATGAGGGAGAGAAAATCTTTGATGGATGGGTAGAGCACGCTGGAGAGGGACTGATTTTAAACGACCTTCTCTTTGTCACCGGCGGAAGCCACTATCAGATGGATTCTCTTTACATCGCTCCGCAAAAAATCTATCTATTCGAAGTGAAAAACATGTATGGAGACCACTACATTGAAAAAGAAGAATGGATCTCATGTGGGGCAAAAACCGAAGTCAAAAACCCCATTTTACAGCTGAAAAGATGCGAATCTCTTCTTAGAAGACAGCTGCAGATTTTAAGATGCCCACTTCCGGTTGAAGCCTATGTCGTATTTGTAAACCCGCACTTTCACCTCTACCATGCTCCCCTCCATTCCCCTATGATCTTCCCTTCCCAATGGGACCGTTTTTCCCAAAGACTGAAAAGTATCCGTATGCCGCAAGGCCTTCACTCGGAGCTTGCGGAGAAGCTTTTATCACTCCATGTGGAAAAATCCCCTTATGAACGGCGGCCCGATTTTAGATATGAGGAACTTCGGAAGGGGATTGTGTGTGGGGGGTGTGGAAGGTTGGGGATGGATGCACTTAGCAGGGATCAGCTGGTCTGTGTAAACTGCGGGCAAAAAGAAAGATTTAAAAACAGCGTTTTGAGAAGCGTGGAGGAATTTCGTCTGCTGTTTCCGGATAAAAAGATTACGTCTGAACAAATACACGAATGGTGCGGAAACATAAAAAACAGCAGGTCTATTCAAAAAATACTAAAAGAGAATTTTGTGAGAGTGGGTCGTTCGAGAGGCACTAATTATGAAGAGAAAAAGTAGTTTTCATTTGGAGCACTTTCTTATTAGTTTAAATCTGGCTTAGAACACTTTCGGGCCTGAGCTCTACCTAGTTTGTGCTGCTAACTCTGGGTTAGAACACTTTCGGGACCGGGCTCTACTCACTTTATGTTGCTAACTCTGGGTTAGAACACTTTCGGGCCTAGGCCCTACTCACTTTGTGATGCTAACTCTGGCTTAGAACACTTTCGGGACCGGGCTCTACTCACTTTGTGATGCTAACTCTGGGTTAGAACACTTTCAGACCCGTGCTCTACTCACTTTGTGCTGCTAACTCTGGCATAGAACACTTTCGGGACCGGGCTCTACTCACTTTGTGCTGCTAACTCTGGCTTAGAACACTTTCGGGACCGGGCTCTACTCACTTTGTGCTGCTAACTCTGGGTTACAACACTTTCAAGCTCGTGCTCTACTCACTTTATGCTGCTAACTCTGACTTGGCGCACTTTCAGGACGGAGCTTCCCCAAGTTCCTGCTGCTATCCCCGTCTTAACTCAATTCAAAAGCCACAGCAGCACCAACTTGTAATCTCAGCTCACACGATCTTCACTCTAAAAACTTATCCACCAACAATGAATTACAAAAAAAAACGCCCCAAGACCAAAGTCTCCGGGGCGGTTTTCAGCTTATAGCTATCCTTATTTTTTAAGGTTGTAGAAAGTGTGGATGCCATCGTAACGAGCTGTGTCGCCAAGCTGGTCTTCGATGCGAAGAAGCTGGTTGTATTTCGCAACACGGTCTGTACGTGATGGTGCACCTGTTTTGATTTGGCCAGCGTTTGTTGCTACAGCGATGTCAGCGATTGTGCTGTCTTCTGTTTCACCAGAGCGGTGAGAGATAACTGCTGTGTAGCCAGCGCGTTTAGCCATTTCGATTGCGTCGAATGTTTCTGTAAGGGTACCGATTTGGTTAACTTTGATAAGGATTGAGTTGCTGATTCCTTTTTCGATTCCTTCAGAAAGTTTTTTCGTGTTTGTTACGAACAGGTCGTCACCAACTAGCTGAACTTTTTCGCCAAGGCGCTCAGTCAGAAGTTTGTGTCCTTCCCAGTCGTTTTCATCTAAACCGTCTTCGATTGAGATGATTGGGTATTTAGAAACTAGGTCTTCGTAGAAGTCTACCATTTCAGCAGATGTTTTTACGACGCCTTCACCTGTAAGGTGGTATTTGCCGTCTTCTTTGTTGAAGATCTCAGAAGCTGCAACGTCCATTGCAAGCATAACTTGCTCGCCTGGTTTGTAGCCTGCTTTTTCGATTGCTTCGATGATTGTTTGAAGAGCTTCCTCGTTAGATCCAAGGTTTGGAGCGAAGCCGCCTTCGTCACCTACAGCTGTGTTAAGGCCTTTGCCTTGAAGAACTGATTTCAGGCTGTGGAAGATTTCAGCGCCCATGCGTAGAGCTTCGTGGAAATCTTCAGCGCCAACAGGCATTACCATGAATTCCTGAATGTCAACGTTGTTGTCAGCATGCTCGCCGCCGTTGATGATGTTCATCATTGGTACTGGCAATGTTTTAGCGTTAAATCCGCCAAGGTACTGGTAAAGTGGAAGTCCAAGGAATTCAGCTGCTGCACGAGCTGCTGCCATAGATACGCCAAGGATTGCGTTCGCACCTAATTTACCTTTGTTTTCCATGCCGTCAAGCTCGATTAGAAGGTGGTCGATTGCAACTTGCTCAGTTACGTCGAAACCTAGTAGTTCTGGAGCGATTACTTCGTTTACGTTTTTAACTGCGTTAAGAACGCCTTTTCCAAGGTAGCGTGATTTGTCGCCGTCACGAAGTTCTACTGCTTCGTATTCACCTGTAGATGCGCCTGATGGAACCAATGCGCGTCCCATTGCACCTGTTTCTGTGTGTACTTCTACTTCTACTGTCGGGTTACCGCGTGAGTCTAATACTTCGCGTGCAAATACATCAACAATGTATGGCATATTAAATTTCTCTCCTTTTAAATGGTTATTTTTTGATTAACGTTTTGCCTGTCATTTCTTTCGGAAGGTCTACTCCAAGCAGGTCGAGCACGGTTGGCGCCAAATCGCCGAGAATGCCGTCTTCTCTCAGGCCTGAAACTTCCTTGGTGATAATTACAGGAACCGGGTTTGTCGTGTGTGCAGTCATTGGTTTTCCTTCAAGTGTAAGCACTTCGTCAGAGTTCCCGTGATCTGCTGTAATAATGGCTGTTCCGCCTTTTGCAATGATTGCATCGACAACCTTGCCGAGGCATTCATCAACCGTTTCAATGGCTTTTACAGTTGGCTCAAGCATACCTGAGTGTCCAACCATATCAGGGTTTGCAAAGTTCAGGATGATTGCATCATGCTTGTCCGCTTCGATTTCGCCAAGCAACGCGTCCGTTACTTCGTAGGCGCTCATCTCAGGTTTCAAGTCATAGGTTGCAACCTTCGGTGAATCAATAAGAATGCGTGTTTCACCCGGGAATTCCGCTTCACGTCCGCCGCTCATGAAGAACGTTACGTGAGGGTATTTTTCCGTTTCGGCAATCCGAAGCTGGGTTAACCCGTTTTGCGAGAGAACTTCACCGAGTGTGTTGTCAAGGTTTGTTGCTTTAAAAGCAACATAGCCATCAACTGTTTCACTGAAGTGAGTCAGGCAGACAAAATGAAGGTTTTTCGGATGCTTTGGTCCACGGTCAAATGAACGGAAATCTTCGTTTGTGAACGTATTTGAAATTTGAATCGCGCGGTCCGGGCGGAAATTATAGAAAATGACCGCATCGTTGTCGCTGATTGTTGCTACTGGTGAGCCGTCTTCTTTTGTAATCACAGAAGGAAGAACGAACTCATCATGAATACCATTTTTATATGAATCCTCAACTAAGTCAAGAGGATCTGTGTAGGTCGGGCCTTCGCCGTAGACCATGGCTTTGTAAGCTTTTTCCACACGATCCCATCTCTTGTCGCGGTCCATGGAATAGTAGCGTCCTGAAAGGGTTGCGATTGCACCCACACCATATTCTTCAATTTTCTCATTCAGCTCTTTAATGTAGCCTTCAGCTGTTTGAGGACCAACGTCACGGCCGTCAAGGAAACCATGAATATACACGTTTTTCACGCCTTCTTCTTTAGCTAGTCTCAGCAGCGCATAAAGATGATCAATATGGCTGTGAACGCCGCCGTCTGATAAAAGACCGAAAACGTGAAGGTTTGTTCCGTTTTCTTTCACATGGTTCATGGCAGAAAGGAAGGTTTCGTTTTTCTCAAACTGGCCTTCGCGAATAGCCACGTTTACACGTGTTAAGCTCTGATACACAACGCGGCCGGCACCGATGTTCAAGTGACCTACCTCTGAATTGCCCATTTGGCCTTCAGGAAGTCCGACTGCTTCGCCGCTTGCTGTCAGCGTTGCATGAGGGTACTGATCCCAGTAACGGTCAAAGTTTGGCTTTTTCGCGTGTGCAACCGCATTACCCTTTTCCTCATTGCGCAGGGCAAAACCGTCAAGGATAATGAGGGCGACCGGTTTTTTACTCATGCTTTCCTGCCTCCAGAAGCTGAAGGAAAGATTGTGCCTCAAGGCTCGCTCCACCGACTAATGCTCCGTCGATATCTGATTCAGCCATGTATTCTTTGATGTTGCCCGGCTTTACGCTGCCGCCGTATTGAATGCGGATTGCTTCTGCCGCTTCGCTTCCGAATTTGTCAGCGAGTACTGAGCGGATGTGAGAGCATACGTCATTTGCATCTTTAGCAGATGAAGATTTGCCTGTTCCGATTGCCCAGATTGGCTCATAAGCGATGACAACTTGTTTTAATTGCTCGTCAGTTAGTCCTGCAAGAGCTTTTGTTACTTGATCAGCAACAAGGTCGTTTGTTTTTCCAGCTTCACGCTCTTCAAGCGTTTCGCCGCAGCAGACAATCGGAGTCAGACCGTGCTTGAAAGCAGCGGCCGTTTTCTTGTTGACAGATTCGTCCGTCTCAGCAAACATTTCGCGTCGCTCAGAGTGGCCGAGGATGACGTAGGATACGCCAAGATCTTTAAGAGCTTCAGGGCTTGTTTCGCCTGTGAATGCTCCGCTTTCCTCAAAATGCATGTTTTGAGCACCGATTTTTACATCTGTGCCTTTTACTGCTTCTACAAGGCGGTCTAAGAAAAGAGCAGGAGCACATACAACTGCATCCACTTTCTCAGCAGAAGGCACAAGACCTTTTACCTCTTCAATGAAAGCTGCTGCTTCGCCCATGACTTTGTTCATTTTCCAGTTGCCTGCGATAATTGGCTTTCTCATTGTGTACACCATCCTAACTTAACAAGAATTATTTATCGTTTAGCGCGACGACTCCAGGAAGTTCTTTGCCTTCCATGAATTCAAGTGAAGCTCCGCCGCCTGTTGAGATGTGATCCATTTTGTCAGCTAAGTTGAACTTTGCTGCTGCCGCTGCAGAATCTCCGCCTCCGATGACTGAGTATGTATTCTCAGCTTCTGACAGCGCTACTGCCACCGCTTTTGTACCTTCAGCAAATGCATCAAGTTCAAATACGCCAAGAGGACCGTTCCAGATAACAAGCTTAGAGTTTTTAATGACATCAGCGTAGATTTCGCGTGATTTTGGTCCGGCATCAAGGCCTTCCCAGTCGCTTGGAATGCTGTCGATTGGAACGATTTTGATGTTTGCATCGTTAGAGAAATCATCTGCAACCACAACATCAACCGGCATGTAGAAGTTTACGCCGTTCTTTTTCGCTTTTTCCATGAACGTTTTAGCAAGGTCAATCTTGTCTTCTTCAAGAAGAGATTTTCCTACTTCATGTCCAAGTGCTTTGATGAACGTGTAAGCAAGTCCGCCGCCAATGATCAGGTTGTCTACTTTATCTAAAAGGTGGTCAATGACACCAATTTTATCTTTTACTTTTGCTCCGCCAATGATAGCTGTGAACGGGCGCTCAGGGTTGGAAAGTGCTTTTCCAAGTACTTCGAGTTCTTTTTCCATAAGGAATCCTGCAACTGCCGGAATGTGCTCAGCAATGCCTGCAGTAGATGCATGTGCACGGTGTGCTGCTCCGAATGCGTCATTTACATAAACATCGGCAAGCTCTGCAAATGCTTTTGCAAGCTCAGGGTCGTTTTTCTCTTCGCCAGCGTAGAAACGGACGTTTTCAAGAAGAAGCACGTCGCCTTCCTGCATGTCTGAGATTTTCGCTTTTACAGCGTCGCCGTAAGCTTCGTCAGCTTTTGCAACATTTTTACCAAGCAATTCTTGAAGACGCTCTGCAACTGCATTTAAACGAAGCTCCTCAACAACCTGGCCTTTTGGACGGCCCAGATGGCTTGCTAAAAGAACTTTTGCACCTTGCTCTGTTAAGTGCTGAATGGTTGGTAAAGCTGCGTTAATGCGTGTGTCATCTGTTACTTTGCCGTCTTTCATCGGCACGTTGAAGTCTACACGGCAGAAAACCACTTTGCCTTTTACATCGATGTCTCTTACTGACTTTTTGTTCATCTTCAGGAATTCCTCCTTTTATTGGAAATACAAAACAAAAGGGAGGGGGCTGTATTCCCCTTCCCCTTTGCACTCATTATATCGTTAGTTTTAGGTTAAAACCAAACTTCGTGCGACTTAAGAATTAAAGTCCTTTAGAAGCGATGTAGTCTACAAGGTCAACTACGCGGTTAGAGTAGCCTGACTCGTTGTCATACCAAGAGATAACTTTAACCATGCTGTCTTCCATAACCATTGTAGAAAGAGCATCGATTGTTGAAGAAGCAGGGTCACCATTGTAGTCGCCTGATACAAGAGGCTCTTCGCTGTAGTTAAGGATTCCTTTAAGGTCGCCTTCTGCAGCTTCTTTGAATGCAGCATTTACTTCTTCAGCTGTTACGTTTGTGTTAAGTTCAGCAACAAGGTCAACTAGAGAAACGTTTGGAGTTGGAACACGCATAGCTCCGCCGTTCAATTTGCCTTTTAGCTCAGGCAATACTAGAGATACTGCTTTAGCTGCACCAGTTGAAGTTGGGATGATGTTTTCAGCTGCAGCACGCGCACGACGGTAGTCTTTGTGCGGAAGATCAAGAATTTGCTGATCGTTTGTGTATGAGTGAACAGTTGTCATCATACCGCGCTTGATGCCGAATTTGTCGTTAAGAACTTTAGCGAATGGCGCTAGGCAGTTCGTAGTACAAGATGCATTTGAGATAACATCGTGGCTTGCAGCGTCATATTTGTCATGGTTAACACCCATAACAATTGTGATGTCTTCATCTGTTGCAGGAGCAGAGATGATTACTTTTTTAGCGCCAGCTTCCAAGTGCTTAGCAGCGTCTGCACGCTTAGTGAAGAAACCAGTTGATTCAACAACAACTTCTACTCCGCGCTCGCCCCAAGAAAGTTTAGCAGGGTCGCGCTCTGCTGATACTTGGATTGTTTTGCCGTCAACAACAAGGTTGTTTCCGTCTACTTTCACGTCAGCATCTAGTCTGCCATGAATTGAGTCATATTTTAAAAGGTGAGCAAGCATGTTAGCGTCTGTAAGGTCGTTAACTGCTACAACGTCCACGTTAGGATTTTTAAGTGCTGCACGGAATACGTTACGTCCGATACGTCCAAAACCGTTAATACCAATTTTTACTGCCATGTTGAAATTTCCTCCTTTAAATAAGTGAGAGATTTTTTTGTGTAACTATATAATTAGGGATGAATATCCCTTATTAACTCTTTTGCGGCACCTTCATCCGTAATCAGGATGGAACCCTGTGCCTGCTTCAGATAAGCCTGGATGGCTCCGGCTTTTGAAGCGCCGCCCGCTACTGCGATGACGTTTTGAATCTTCTCGAGGTCACTCAGCTGCATGCCGACAGTCTGCACTTTGTGGACAACTTCCCCCTCCTGGTTGAAGTAGTATCCAAATGCTTCTGCGACCGCTTCGCCCTGCTCAATCTTTATGTAATCTTCAGGCAGTGTTTTCCGGCGTTCCGCCATTGTCTTAGCGTCTCCTATTCCATGAACGACCATACTTGAAGATTTAATGAGAGCAAGCAGTTCTTTGATGGAAGGCTCTTCTGTAATCGAAAGATATGCTTCCTTGCTGAGCTGGTCCGGAACGTGGAGCAGACGGTAGTTGCCCATTGCCCGTTCGGCCATTTTTGCACAGATTGTGTTTGCCTGGTTCTCTACATTCTCACCAAGGCCTCCCCGCGCCGGCACATATAGCTGCTCGCGGTTTTTGCTGTCAGGCGTCATCATTTCTGCAACGGCTGCAATCGTGGTTCCTCCAGTGACAGCGACGATATTTTTCCCGGTCAAACGTTCCTTTATACATGAGACGCAAGCTCTTCCCATTTCTTTTTTCACCCATGAGAATTGATCGCTGTCTCCAGAGACGACAATAACCTTTTTCAGGTTTAAACGTTCCTTTAATGTATTTTCCAAAAACGTTAAACCTAAAACATCTTTCATCGCTTCTTCCAAAACGGTAAGCAGGTGCGATCCTTCTTTTGTCAGCGTCATTCCGGCCGGGAAAATCTCAATCAGGTTCTGATCTTTCAGAAACTGAACTTCTCCCCTGAGAATCCTCTCGCTTATGCCGAGGCTCGATGAAAGGCTTCTTCTGCCGATCGGCTGCATCAGTCTTATGTACTGAAGGATCTGATATCGTTTTTGCATAACGAGAAGCAGATCAGGCAATAATTTTTTTTGGACTTCAATCAGTGATCTCATCGTATAAATTCCTTTCAAATAAGAAATGTGCCTTGATGCACGAATCTGCGCATCTAATTCCGGCTGACCTTTTTAACGAAATTTCTTATTTACTAAGAATCGCGGGACTTCATTTGTCCCTATATGACGTATTGTGTCCCACTGTCCGCAAAAAAAATCATCCCTGCTTCAATTCATATTCTAGCAGGGTGAATTCGCTTATTCAACTATTGTTTCTTGCTTTTTTTCAAGTAACCGCTTTCTTATTAATTCTTTTCTGATACGGCCGTATCCGATGATTTTTCCGTCACATTCTGCCACCGGTATCATCAGCTGATACTTCTCGAGCAGACCATCGTCTGAGTGAATATCGATGACCTGTATGTCCAGGTCTAAATCCGCTTTCAGCCCGTTTAATTCCACGATGGCCTCCTCACAAAGAGGGCAGCCTTCTCTTGAGTACACGTTTAAAATCATTCCAACACATCCTAATATCGTTTTCTTGCAGATGAAGATGCAATGCCAAGCTGATCTCTGTACTTGGCTACAGTCCGTCTTGAAACTTCGATTCCGTGTTCTTGTGAGAGGGTGTCTGCAATTCGCTGGTCAGATAGCGGAGACAGTTTATTTTCGCTCTCGATCATCTTTTGGATGAGTGATTTTACAGCCGATGACGTTATGTCCTGAGAAGTCTGCTCAAGGCCATTTGAAAAGAAAAACTTCAGTTCATACAGACCATGCGGTGTCTGTACGTATTTCTCCCTGACCGTTCGGCTTACCGTTGACTCATGCACGTCAATCACATCCGCGACGGCTTTTAGTGTCAGCGGTTTCAAAAAATGCCCGCCTTTTTCAAAGAAGTCCGTCTGTCTTCTGAGAATTTCATGCATCACTTTCAGCATGGTCGCTTTCCGCTGATTCAGTGTTTTCATCAGCCATTTGCACTGATTGAGTTTAGAAGAAAGATACTGCTTCACATCTGCATCATCAGTGGATGAAAAGGCAGCTTCATACGAAGAATTCACCCCGATTTTAGGTGAACTCTCTTCATTATACATCACTTGCCACTCTCCGCCGATTTTCTTTACGATCAGCTCCGGCACAATGTAGCTGTCATGGGCATGATGAAAAGCAAGGCCTGGACGGGGATGCAGCTTTTGGATAAAGTCCTGCACACTTTGTATCTCTTTCAGTTCCAGTTTCGTTTTTTTCGCAAGCTCTTTCCATGACTTTTCGGCAAAAAGATAAAAATAATCGCGGATAATCAGCTCTGCTGTCTGGTTGCGCTCAGGCAGCCGCAGCAGCTGAAGGTAGATGCACTCCTGCAGATTTCTGGCTCCCACACCTGCAGGATCAAGCTTTTGAAGATTTTCCAGCTGAAGCTGCAGTTCATCTTCGCTGATGCTGAATCGTTCTGCCAGCACCTGCAGATCTTCTTCTATATACCCGTTTGGATCCAGGGCCTGGATCAGAATGTGCAGCGCTTTTTTCTCCTGAGGCTGCATCTTCATGCCAAGCAGCTGAGATTCCAGATGCTGCTGCAGAGTCGCCGTCCTGCTCGCTGCATTTTCAAGCAAGTCTCCTTTTTTTGAGGCATTTGCCGTTTTGAGGGCCGAGGTATGATACAATACGCCTGAATCAGGCTTGTCTTTCACATCAATGAGGGGATTTTCAAGGGTAAGGTCCTCTATGTAGGACGCGAGTTCCATAGAAGAGTACTGAAGGAGAGTAATCGCTTGCTTTAGTTCCTGTGTCATATTCAGTTTTAAGGACTGCTCTTGAAATAAACCTGCTTTCATATCCATAGATCGTTCCCCCTGCTGTTCATTTTACACGAAAATGGTCCATCATTGAATGGAAGAAACTTCAAAGGAGAGATCAATATGAGCGAATTATTTTCAGTTCCCTATTTCGTACAGAATTTTAAAGAACATCTTAAACACAACGAGAACCAGATTCCTGAGCTTGATGCGATGAACCGGTATTACCGTTCGGTTGTTTCAACTCTTGTACAAGATCAGCTGACCAAAAATTCGGTTGTGCTGAAACGGATTCAAAATCTTGATGAAGCTTACAATAAGGTGAAATCCACCTTGAAATAATTACCTGTTCACAAAATGCGGATGATGATTTATCATTGGTTATGTTGAGTCGCCAAGCGCGGCAACATACACTTCTTGTCCAGTGCGGCTTACTGGACTGCTTACATACTATTCACATTCCATAAAAACATGCCCCGCCGAAAAACTCGGCGGGGCTTTTTTTGTTTTTTCAGCGGAACAGCCTTGCCCATGTTACAGGACCGACGATCCCGTCGACCTTAATTCCTTCTTTTCTCTGAAAATTTCTTACTGCCTGGGCTGTGACAGGGCCATAGATTGAATCGGCAGGAACACCCAGTTTCCTTTGAATTTCTCCAATATTGGAGCCTCTCATATAGGGACTCTTCAGTCTGTAAAGCGTTCCCGGGAACGGTTTCGGACGCCTCGGTTTCGCTCTGTTCAGCCTTCCAAATGTTTCAGGACCGACTATCCCGTCAACACGTATGCGCTGCTCCTGCTGAAATTGCCTTACCGCCGCCTCCGTTTCAGCTCCAAACGTTCCGTCTGCCCCGAATCTTGGAAGCGGGTACCCAAGGGAAATCAATTTTCTCTGCAAAAAAGTCACATCTGCTCCAGAATCCCCTCTTCTGAGTATCGTCGTGTCAACTTCACTGCCCGTCTCGCGTTCAGGCGGCTGGACTCTGATTGGCGGAGACGTGCTTTTGTCCCACGCATTATAATAGGCACGGACGTCTCTTAAAAACTGCGCGAACGTTACTCCGTTCGGTACAAGCCAGCTTTCAGGATCCGTGCGCCTTCGCGGGTCAAGCGTACTGTGTGCGACAATTTTAGTCGAAGGATCGAGATTAAATCTGCGGCAAAGGTACGCATGGTACCAGACATACCTGTCATATGCCTCACGGAAAACCCCCGTGCGGCAGAGCTCCACTCCAATGGCCGCATCATTTGCATCAGCCCCGAACAGACGGTTGTCCTCAGGATTTGTATACAAATTATGATAGGCTTTTTCATTCAGGGGAATAATCTCGAGAATTTTTCCATCATCTATAAATGTGTGGGCCGACGCACTCGGCTGTGAATTATTAAAATAGGCAAAATGATCATCTGCATCTGCAGAATTATTGGCGGTCTCGTGTGCAACAATAAAGAGCGGCCCGGACAGACCTGTTCCCGGTCTCGAGTTTCCAATTCGTATATAGCGCTGCTCAATCTGATATTTATCAGAAACACTCACTTTTATCACTCCTTTATATAGTAGATGATAGAGTGAGAGCTTTGGGAAAGGCTGTTATCCTGAGGCATGTGCCTGTTTTGGGGAAAATCTAGCTCCGGACCGCGAGACAGACAAGTTTGTGCTAGTTTTGAATGTCTGGTGTAAAAAACCCAATAAAAAAAGAGCTGCTCCCCTATGGGAACAGCTCTCTTGCAATTTGACGCGCTCGAGAGGATTCGAACCTCCGACAGACGTGGTACCGGAAACCACCGCTCTATCCAACTGAGCTACGAGCGCACGTATTAGCCAGTAGCGCTATTATACGACAAAACCGCTTCCTGTTTCAAGCGTTATTTTTCTTCGTGTCACGAAAGCCGCCTATTTCATGTACTCTCAAAATATACAGGTGTGCATCTTCTGTTGTATGATTAGAAAAACAGGCTTCATCACAGCGGTATAAAGGGTAAAGGGCTTATAGACAGAAGCAGCTGAATAAAGGAGATTAAACACTATGACTGACCGCTATTCAATAAATGTTAACGGTTCCTCTTTCGATTGGGATTTAAAGCAGGCAGCCTATCACTTCGAAGGAGATGAAGTCGTTTTATTCTGGATCAACACGGCCTTCAAAACATTCCTTGATTCAATTGAAGAGATCTCTGGAGAAAATGCCGCAAGACTGGTTCTTGAAACAGCCGGCTATCGCACAGGTGAAATTGTCAGCGACTTTTACAAGCGTTCAATCGGAAAAACAGAGGATATTTTGAAGAGCCTGCCGAATACATATGTTACAGCCGGTTGGGGTAAGACCACGATCGATGTCCTGTCCTATGACGAGTGCAGAGCTGTAGTGAGAATTGAAAACGGCTGGGAGTATAAGGTGAACAAAGCTCAGGGCAAAACGGTGGAAGGCTCGTTTCTGGCCGGTCACTGGGCCGGTGTTTTAAGCGGTCTGTTTGGGAAAACGGTCTGGTACAGAGTGCTGAAAAGCCAGACAAGCGGAGATCCTTATTCAGAATTTGAATTTTCGCCTTCCGGAATCACTCCTCAGCGGAATATCCGTTCCCTGATCCAGGAGCAGGAAAGGGCTGACATGCTTGCACTCGAACAAAGTGTTGCTAAGCGGACTGCAGATCTTGTTGATCTTGTGAAAGAGATTTCCTCTCCAATTATCCCGGTTCTGGACAACATCATCGTCCTTGCGATGATTGGAAGATACGACGAAGCGAGGGCTGAGGAACTTTTAACAAAAACTCTCTCAAACCTGCCAGAGTATAAAGCGACGTTCCTCATTCTGGATCTGACAGCCATCTCTCAAGTGGACGAGTTTACAATAGACTTGCTTCAAAAGCTTGTCCAGGCTTCCGCTCTTCTTGGAACATCGTGCATCTTAGTCGGCATTTCTCCTGAGCTAAGCATGAAAATTGTCAGCTCCCGGTATCAGATGCAGAACATTCCCTGCCTCTCTACGCTGAAACACGGCATTCACTACGCCTTGGCGCAGGAAGGACTGCATATTTCAAGAAAATAGTACCCTCTTCTTCTCAATCGTTTGAAAAAAAGAAAAATTGGGTAACATGGTTACAGTCACTAGCTCTGACATATACATAAGAGGGGCCTTAAACATGCTCAGGCGGCAGCGTTTCGTTTGACCTTTATTGACCTTAGTTGTATGATGAGAGTACATAAATTTACCTTTACTTTAAAGGAGGAAATACGATGAATTTAATTCCTACAGTTATTGAACAGACAAACCGCGGTGAACGTGCATATGACATTTACTCACGTCTTCTAAAAGACCGCATCATCATGCTTGGAAGCGGAATTGATGATAACGTTGCAAACTCAATCGTTTCTCAGCTTTTATTCTTAGAAGCAGAAGATCCGGAGAAAGACATTTCCATCTACATTAACAGTCCTGGCGGATCTATCACTGCCGGTATGGCCATTTACGATACAATGCAGTTCATTAAGCCGCAAGTATCAACAATCTGCATCGGTATGGCAGCTTCTATGGGAGCATTCCTTCTTGCAGCAGGCGCCAAAGGCAAGCGTTATGCCCTTCCAAACTCTGAAGTCATGATCCATCAGCCTCTTGGAGGAGCGCAAGGCCAGGCTACGGAAATTGAGATTGCTGCAAAACGCATCCTTTTCCTTCGCGACAAGCTTAATCAGATTCTTGCAGACCGTACAGGCCAGCCAATTGAAGTCATTGCGCGCGACACAGACCGCGACAACTTCATGACAGCAGAGCGTGCACTTGAGTACGGCCTGATTGACAAAGTCATGGACCGCAATACGTTAGCAGACAAAAAATAAGAAGTGTAAAAAGAACGGCATCGTGCCGTTCTTTTTTTATTTGGATTTTACATAAGAACGCAAACTACCTCTTTTACTAGTAAGATCTTGGGCATATGGCAATTGATTTGCTGTACTGGACTTGTTCAGCAGCTAAATCAGGCACCTGCGCAGTCCGGATTAACAGAGATCAGTGCGTTACATCCAACAATCAGTGCAATACTTCCAACTTCGAGCATTTTACAACCAACTTTGATTGAGTATCTACCAGCTTTCCCCGATTTACTACCAGCTCTCCGCACAAGCTCTAACTACCTCTTTTTCTAGCAAGATCTTGGGCATTTGGCAGTTGATTTACTGTCTGGATCTGTTCAGGCAGCTAAATCAGGCACCTGCGCAGTCCGGATTAACAGAGGTCAGTGCGTTACATCCAACAATCAGCGCAATACGACCAACTCCGCCTATTTTACAACCAACTTAGATTGCGTATCTACCAACTTTCCCTGATTTACAACCAACTCTCCATACGAACGCAAACTACCTCTTTTTCTAGCAAGATCTTGGCCATTCGGCAGTTGGTTTGGTGCACTGGACTTGTTCAGCAGCTAAATCAGGCACCTGCGCAGTCCTGATTTACAAAGATTAGTGCGTTACATCCAACAATGAGTGTAATACATCCAACTTCAAGCATTTTACAACCAACTTTAATTGCGTATCTACCAACTATCCCCGATTTACTACCAAATCCCCATACAGGCGCAAACTACCTCTTTTCCTAGCAAGATCTTGGCCATTCGGCAGTTAGTTTGCTCCACTGGACCAGGTCAGGCACCCGCAGCTAAACTTGCACCATAAAAAAAACGGCCCAAAGGCCGTTTTTATGCTTCCTGCTTTACGTATTCTGTTAAAACTTCGAGTGCTTCGTTTTCGTCGTGGCCTTCTGCAATCAGTGTGACGGTTGATCCTGAGCTGATGGCAAGGCTCATGAGCCCCATGATGCTTTTTGCGTTAACCTTTTTTCCATCCTTCTCAAGGAAGATATCTGATGCGTACCTGTTGGCCTCTTGTACAAATAATGCTGCGGGACGTGCTTGTAAGCCTGTTTTCAAACGAACTTCGACCTGTTTTTGAGCCATGTAAATCCCCTCTGCTTTCCCCTTTTATTTGATTGTTACCGGCTGGCCGTTTCTAAGCTGTTCTGCAATTTCGTCCAATTTTCTCAGGCGGTGGTTTATGCCTGATTTGCTGATTTTGCCGCTCGAAACCATTTCTCCGAGCTCTTTCAGCGTGACATCCTGGTACTCTACCCGCAGCCTTGCAATTTCGCTTAATTTATCAGGCAGAGCTTCAAGACCCATTTTTTCATCAATGTATTTAATATTTTCAACCTGGCGGATTGCAGCACCAATTGTTTTGTTTAAGTTAGCGGTTTCACAATTGACGAGCCTGTTTACGGAGTTTCTCATATCCCTCACAATGCGTACATCCTCAAAACGCAGCAGCGCCTGATGGCCTCCAATGATACTCAAAAACTCGGAGATTTTCTCCGCTTCCTTGAGATAGGTGATATACCCCTTTTTCCGCTCAAGTGTTTTGCTGTTCAGGTTAAAAACATTCATCAGCTCGCACAGTGCATCATTATGCTCTTTGTACAGAGAGAAAATTTCCAGATGATACGAGGATGTCTCAGGATTATTCACTGAACCTCCAGCAAGGAACGCCCCTCTGATATACGATCTTCTGCAGCACTTCTTTTTAACGAGATCTTCTGAAATACTTCTAATAAAGGTGAAATTCTCCCCAAGGATGCTTAAATCCTCCAAAATTTCACGGGCTTTTTCTATCAGCCGAACGATATAGACATTATTCTTTTTCAAACGCATTTTTTTCCGGACAAGCAGTTCAACAGAAACGTCATACTGCTTTTTTAAGAGAGTATAAATTCTTCTGGCTATTGCTGCATTTTCAGTCTGAATATCTAGAATCAATTTTCGATTCGAAAAAGAAAGAGAGCCATTCATCCGGATGAGTGCAGACAGTTCTGCTTTTAAACAACATGGTTTAAGTTCTATGTTAGTCAGTTCTTTTTTTGTTTCAGAAGCAAAAGACATCGTTCTGCACCCTCCAATCAGTATGAATGCATTCGTTTGCACTCTTTATTTTTTTGCCGTTTTCCGCGGATTGTCAGGAAAGGCTCCGCGGAAAGCCTGGGTCTTATCAAGTAATCATCTCATACAGGAGCTTTGCTACCTTTACGGTGTCATGCCGGATGACGTTATTTTCATAGGAGACAATCTTATCGTGGACAATTTCAAGCCCCAGTTCACGGAGTGCCTCGAGATCATAGTTTACCGGTTTTGCCAGTTCTTCTGCATATAATGCTTTCATCATATCAGGAATCACTTCATCATTCACTAATATTGTATCGATGAACTTGCATTTCATATGGTCATTGAGTGCTCTTACATGATCAGATGCTGTGTAATCAAGGGTTTCACCGGCCTGTGTCATCACATTGCAGATATACACTTTTTTGGCTTTCGCCTTGCACACTTCATCACCGAGTTTTGGCACGAGCAGATTCGGCAGGATACTTGTATAAAGACTTCCCGGTCCTATAAGAATCAGGTCTGCCTTCCGGATGACGTCAATTGCTTCCTCAAGGGGCTCAATCGTTTCGGGTGAAAGAAAGACCCGTTTGATTTTTTTCCCTGAGTAAGGAATTTTTGATTCACCGGAGACGATGGTGCCGTCTTCCATCTCTGCATGAAGCACAACGCTTTTGTTTGCAGCCGGAAGGACTTTTCCCCGGACATTCAGCACTTTGCTCATCTCGGTGACCGCGTGGAAGAAATCTCCCGTGATGTTCGTCATGGCGGCAAGGATCAGGTTCCCAAGAGAGTGCCCAGTCAGGCTGTTGCCTTTATTGAAGCGGTGCTGAAACAAATTTTCAACAAGGGGTTCCACATCTGAGAGCGCAGCTAACACATTGCGTATGTCACCTGGCGGCGGAATACTCAGTTCATCGCGGAGCCGGCCAGAGCTTCCGCCGTCATCTGCTACAGTCACAATCGCTGTAATATCCACAGGGTATACCTTTAAGCCCCGCAGAAGGACAGATAAACCGGTTCCCCCGCCGATGATGACTACATTTGGCCGTTTAGAAGGTGCTGTCATTAATGACGGCTTCTGCGCTCAATATCACGGTGTGATACGTGCGTCTGGTAATCGTTTTTGTAATGCTTCGCAATGTGTTCCGCCAATGTGACCGAACGGTGCTGTCCGCCTGTGCACCCGATCGCAATAACAAGCTGGCTCTTGCCTTCCCGCTTGTAGTAAGGCAGCATGAACGTCAGCAGATCAAGCACTTTTTCAAGGAACTTCTGCGTTTCCGTCCACTTTAGGACATAAGAGGACACTTCTTCTTCAAGTCCTGTTTTTGGCCTCATATGGTCGATATAGTGGGGATTTGGGAGGAATCTGACATCAAAAACCAGATCCGCATCAATCGGCACCCCGTATTTAAAACCAAATGAAAGCACATTGACCGAGAAGGTATGCTCGGCATCTTCCGCAAACTGCTTCAGAATTTTTTCTCTGAGTTCGCGCGGCTTCAGTTGTGATGTATCAAAAATAAGCTGTGCACGGCCTTTCAGTTCCTCAAGCAGCTCCCGCTCATTTTTGATGCCTTCAAGCGGCAGACCTGTCGTTGCAAGCGGATGGGATCTCCGTGTCTCCTTGTAGCGTGTCACAAGAGTTGCATCCTTTGCATCGAGGAACAGGATCTGCGGGCTGATCCACGTTGTCTCAGCTATATCATCAAGCGCCTGGAACAGACTTTCAAAGAACTCTCTTCCCCTGAGGTCCATTACCAGGGCAACCTTGTTCATCTTTGAACCCGATTCTTTCATCAGTTCAAGGAATTTAGGCAGCAGCGTCGGCGGAAGATTATCCACACAGAAATAGCCAAGATCTTCAAAGCTCTGAATCGCTACTGTTTTTCCAGCTCCGGACATGCCTGTAATAATGACCATTTTAATGTCCTGAACACTGCCTGTACTCATTTTGATTGCCTCCTCTCACATTCTCGTTACGTGTATATATTTGTATGTCTAAGCAGACTACTGCGGATCAAGGCGGTAGGCAAGCAGTTCAAAATCAGGAGTATATGTGAACGTGCCGTAGATCAAGCCTGCCCCCTTCATCATGAATTCAAGAATATGATGATCTCCCGGAGCCATCGGAAGCTCTGCGACTTCTTCAAGTGAATGCCACTTCAGCTTTCCTTCTTCGGACTGGTCCACATTTTCGCCCGTGAATTCAGTAGCGAAAAACGTAAACATCATCCATTCGGAAACAATTTCATTTCCTTCTTTAATAATAAAGGTAAAAATGCCTTTGATTTTTGGGTTTTTTAAATATATGCCTGTTTCTTCGCGATATTCCCGTATGACAGTGTCTTTAATTGATTCACCCTGCTCCATCTTTCCGCCGGGTGCCACCCACCATCCTCTTCTCGGTTTTTGCAGGAGAAGAATTTTATCGTCCTGTACTAATACGCAATTCGTCACTCTTTGCAAAACTCTTCACCTCTGGATTTAATCGGCAGGCCGTCATTGTTTTTCTTCCTTTTTATTATACTATTTTGCGCACAGCCCCACAATGAACGGGGGCTCCAGGCACCATTTTATTTTCTTGTTTTCTGCTGGAAATAGCACTTATGTATATATACGGCTTGTACGAAGGAATGTTTCAGTTTTTTGGACAAAAAAAAGGAGCACGGGAAAGGGCGCCCGTACTCAAAAAATATTTATAAAAGGGGGTCAATTACTATTTATATAGTACCCCATAATTATTTCAGTGGTGTTACAGGAGAGTTAAAACAGAGTTACGTTTTTATGAACTTGTTTAAAGCTTTAACGTCATTTAGTTTCCGGCTTTGATTTTTTCCATCAGTTCTTCTACGTAATGCTGTGCACTCTGGGCTGCAATAGATCCATCGCCTGTTGCTGTAACAATTTGACGAAGGGATTTTTCACGGATATCGCCTGCTGCAAAAATACCCGGCACCTTTGTTTCCATGCGGTCGTTTGTTTCAATATAGCCCTCTTCGTTTGTAATGCCGATCGCCTGGAATGGTTTAGAAAGCGGCAGCATGCCGATATAGATGAACACGCCGTCTGTTTTCATTTCTGTTTCTTCACCGGTTTCCGTATTAACAAGGGTGGCACTTCCTACCTTGCCGTCTTTTTCATTGATTTCTTTCACCGTATGATTCCAGATGAAATCAACCTTTTCGTTATCAAACGCGCGCTGCTGCAGAATTTTTTGAGCGCGCAGCTCATCGCGTCTGTGAACGATTGTTACTTTAGATGCGAAGCGTGTCAAGTACACACCTTCCTCAACCGCAGAGTCACCTCCGCCGATAACGATCAGCTCTTTGTTTTTGAAGAATGCGCCGTCGCATACCGCACAGTAGGAAACGCCGCGTCCGCCAAGCTCTTTTTCGCCCGGAACGCCGATTTTTTTGTATTCGGCACCTGTTGAGATAATGACGGCACGCGTTTTGTACTGCTTGCTTCCGGCAACAACGGTTTTGTATTCTTCGCCGTCGATAATTTCTTTAATGTCTCCGTAAGCATATTCAGCACCGAACTTCTTCGCATGATCAAACATCTTTGTTGAAAGGTCCGGTCCGAGAATATGGTCAAAACCCGGATAGTTTTCAACATCTTCCGTATTGGCCATCTGGCCGCCCGGCACGCCGCGCTCAATCATCAATGTTGAAAGATTTGCCCTTGACGTATATACAGCTGCTGTCATTCCGGCAGGTCCTGCACCGGCAATAATGACATCATAGATTTTTTCTTCAGACATCGTTCAATCACTCCTTGGATTCGCACAAATCATTCGTATACGGGACGTTGCTCCCATACTTCTATCCTATAAAAGATAAGGATTTCATGCCATTTATTTGCTCACGACCAGAGGTTCCGGATGTAAGCTGAATATTTGGACAGGGTTTTGCCGGATATGGAGTATTGCTTAGCCGTTTCCGTCTGTGTCACTTTATAGCCGTTTTCCTTCTTCCATACATACTCAAGTGCTCCTGCCCATGCAAGATGGTTGGTTAAAGGCAGCTCTTCTCGTTTTGCTTTCAGAGCCGTCTTAAAGAAAAACAAGTAAAGTCCTTCATTCAGACCCTCGTTGTTTTTGAAGAGAACCTGTGCTGCCTGGTAGGTGAATCTGGATTTCTCAGACACGCTTTTTTTAATCTCCCCATTAACATGCGCAATTGCAAGATCCATAAACTCTCTTTCGAATGCAGACTGGGGAATTTTTGATGTTTTAAAAACCTGAATTTGATCTGGCTGATTCGTTTCAGCTGCTAAAAAGATGGCCAGCAGACGCTCTTCAATCGGCATAGTCATCGGCCGCTCCACTGACACTGTATCTTTAGTCCACGGCTCTGATCCCTCTTTTTCGGGATTCATCTCAAGAACGCGGTCAAAGCAGCTTCTGGCAAACTGTTCTTTTCCGGTAAAATAAGCGGAATAAGAAAGCCAGTAGTAAAACGTTTCATCACCGTCAAACCCCTGTCTGTAGATCGCCTTCAGCCATTTATAAGCAAGCTCGTACTGTCCGACAAGAGCAAATGTCGCACCAAGCTTATATCTGTGTTCAAACAGAATCGGGTGGATTCTCCCCATGCGCTGCGCGAGCTCCTCCACTTTGTCATCTTGGCGCTCATAATAATAAAACACCATTAAGTTGCACAATGCATGAAGGTTGCCGGGATTTTTGTCCAGCACCATATCCAGGTGCTCTTTCGCCCGCTCGACATCTCCCATGTAAAAATAGGCCAGGGATAAATTGTTGTAAGCCGACCAGAACTCAGGAAAGTCTGCCGTAATTTCCTTCAGCAGGACAATCGCTTCTTCAAGCTTTCCGTTCTCAAGCAGGGATTTTGCTGCATCCTGCTTCACGATCAGTTCGTCTGAATCAGAAAACAGATCCTCCTCATCCGCGCTTTCAATTGTCAAAAGCTCAAGAAGATCCTCCGTTTCTTCGATAAACTCGCCGTTCGGCTCCTTAGTCTGGTATTCTGTCGCACATTTATAGGCTTCATGAAAAAGACCCAGATGCGCGTAATTATTGGCCATAAAGTAATGGCACTCTGATAACTCGCTATCAAGGTTTTTTAGAATATATGTTAAAAGCTCGTTTGATTGCTGATATTTTCCAAGTTCGGTATAGATGGCTGCAAGCTGGCTGAGCATCACGATATGATCCGGCTCAAGCTTTATGGCACGCTCAATCCACTTGCCCGCTCTTAATAGGTCTCGCTCCCGATAGGCTTTCATGCCCTTACGGTAAAAGTACTGTCCGTCTTGGAAGAAAGGGACAATCTGCGCTTTCTGTTCACTGTTGGTTGATTGTTTACCCACTGAAATCCTCCATTTCTTTACTTCTGCCGTAGGTTAGTATACCACACTGGGGAAGTACAACATAGCAGGTGGCAAAAATTAAAAGCTCTTGTCCTATCATGGTCAAAATAACAGCGCGGCAAACAATTTACAGGCAGAACAGGATGGTCCGCTTATACCTTTTTCCGCCGGGTTGGAGGGAACTTAACCTGTCTCACAACAAAAAAAGCCCCAAAATATAGGGCTTTACTTTGATGCATGACGCTCTTTCAATACACTCAGAACTTCATCGAGAGGCAGCTTCTGTTCTCTGAGGAGCACCATGAGATGAAACAGCAGATCGGCTGCTTCCCATTTCAGTTCCTCCGCGTCGCGGTTTTTGGCAGCAATAATGACTTCAGATGCTTCCTCGCCGACTTTTTTAAGGATCTTATCTACTCCCTCTGTGAAAAGGTAGGTTGTATAGGAGCCTTCAGGCATTTCAGCTTCGCGCTCTGCAATCAGCTTCTCTAAAGTGCTCAGGATGTTGAAGCGGTCAGGAACAGATTCCTGCGCCTTGCCGAACAGCGTTTCAGAAAAGCAGGAATAGGCGCCGGTATGACAGGCAGGACCTGCAGGCTTCACTAATACAAGAAGGGCATCCTGATCACAGTCATACTTCAGCCCCTCAACCTCCTGGGTGTTTCCTGAAGTTGCCCCTTTGTTCCAGAGCTCCTGTCTTGAACGGCTGTAAAACCACGTTTGCTTCGTATCGATTGTTTTTTGAAGGGATTCCTTGTTCATATAAGCAAGCGTAAGAACTTCTTTGCTTGCTGCATCCTGTACGATGGCAGGGACTAAGCCATTTTGATCGAATTTTACGGATTCCAGGTTCATCTGACTAACACTCCCTGCGTTTTTAAGTAGTCTTTTACTTCTTTTACGGACGTTTCTTTATAGTGAAAAATAGAAGCTGCAAGTGCGGCATCTGCTTTTCCCTCTTTAAATGCATCAGCAAAGTGTGCCGCATTGCCCGCACCTCCGGACGCAATCACGGGAACTGTTACAGCTTCGCTTACGATCCGGTTCAGCTTGAGATCAAACCCGCTCTTTTCTCCGTCGCTGTTCATGCTCGTAAGCAGGATTTCACCGGCTCCGCGCTTCACTGCTTCTCTTGCCCATTCGGTTACTTCCCAGGCTGTTTTCTCTCTTCCGCCATGTGTGTACACCAAATAAGTACCTGATTCCGCATCAAACCTTGCATCAATTGCAACGACGATGCACTGGGAGCCAAAAAAGCTGGCGCCTTCTGTAATCAGCTCCGGACGCAGAACCGCCGAAGTATTGACAGACACCTTATCGGCCCCTGCACGAAGGATTCGCTTCATATCCTCAAGGGAGTTGATGCCACCTCCAACCGTAAAGGGAATCGCAAGCTGCGCGGCTACGCTCTCCACGACGTCGGTCATCGTTTTTCTTCCTTCATGGGATGCAGAAATATCGAGGAACACTAGCTCATCTGCTCCCTCTTTGTCGTAGAACTTCGCCAGTTCAACAGGATCTCCAGCATCACGGAGCCCCAAAAATTGAATGCCCTTCACGACCCTGCCGTCTTTGACATCAAGGCACGGAATAATGCGTTTTGTGATCATGCCCGCTCCACCTCTTCCAGCGCTTCCGCCAGGTCAAACTGATTTGTATAGAGCGCTTTTCCGACGATTGCTCCTTTAACGCCATTTGCCGCGAAAGCTGCTAAAATAACAAGGTCATTCAGCGAACTGACTCCTCCGGATGCGATCACTTCTTTGCCTGTCGCTTTTGCCATTTCACACACAGCATCCACATTCGGTCCGGAAAGCATGCCGTCTGTTGCAATATCTGTGAAAATAAACGTTTCTGCACCGGCTGCAGCAAGTTCCACTCCAAGCTCAGTCGCTTTAACGGTCGAGGTTTCCACCCATCCTTCCGTTGAAACAAAACCGTCTTTCGCATCAATGCCGATGGCGATTTTCTCTCCGTACTTGGAGAGCATTTTTTTCACAAATTCAGGATTTGAGATAGCGGAACTGCCCAGAATGACGCGGGAGACACCATTTGAAAGGTAATAGTCCACATCTTCTTCAGAGCGGATGCCACCGCCTATCTGCACCTTCACATCAAGCTTTCGTGCAACTTCAATCACATGATTGTCATTCACGCGCCTGCCTGCTTTTGCACCGTCAAGGTCCACCATGTGAATCCACTCGGCTCCTTTTTCAGCAAATACTTTCGCCATTTCAAAAGGAGAATCGCCGTACACCGTTTCTTTTGCGTAATCTCCCTGTATGAGACGGACACATTTGCCGCCCCTCATATCAATGGCGGGATAGATGATAAATTCACTCATGGTTTCACCTTCTCTTCCACAATAGTAACAAAGTTTCTCAGAATGCCGATTCCTGTATGACTGCTCTTTTCAGGGTGGAACTGTGTTCCATAGACATTTCCTTCACCTACAACTGCCGGTACTTCCACACCGTAATCTGCTGCTGCGATCACTGTGGCATCAGCTTCTGCTTTTACGTAGTAGGAGTGGACAAAATAGGAATACCCTTCCTCAATCCCGTCAAGCAGTTCACTCTCTCTGTTCAGACGAAGCCTGTTCCAGCCCATGTGAGGTACCTTCAGCTGCTCTCTTTTCATGACATCTTCCGGAAAATGAACGACCGTTCCTTTCAAAAGGGAAAGTCCTCCTGTGAGGCCGTTTTCCTCGCTTGAATCAAACAGCAGCTGCATGCCAAGGCAAATGCCGAGCAGCGGTTTCTCTGCACGGGCAGCCTTTTGTATGTATGCTGCCAATCCTGTTTCATTTAAAATGGCCATTGCGTCTTTAAATGACCCTACTCCAGGAAGAATAATTCCGGACGCCCGGTCAAGCTCTTCAGGGCTGTCAGAAATGAAATAGGAAACATTCAGGCGTTCAAGCGCCTTGCTGACGCTGTAGAGGTTCCCCATGCCATAATCTATAATTCCGATCATTTACAACATTCCCTTCGTCGACGGCACTCCTTTGATCCGCGGATCAATCGTTGATGCTTCATCAAGCGCTCTTCCCAGTGCCTTAAACACAGCTTCAATCATGTGGTGGGTGTTGCGGCCGTAATGAACGATGACGTGAAGATTGATCCGTGCTTCAAGAGCGAACTTCCATAGGAATTCATGAACAAGCTCTGTATCAAAATTGCCGACTGTCGGACTCGGGAACTCTCCCTTCAGCTCGAAGTGAGGACGGTTGCTGAGGTCCACTACAACTTGTGCAAGTGCTTCATCCATCGGCACCATTGCCTGACCGTAGCGTTTAATGCCTCTTTTGTCGCCAAGAGCTTCTCTGAAGGCCTGTCCAAGACAGATGCCGATGTCTTCTGTTGTGTGGTGGCCGTCAATTTCCGTGTCGCCGTTTGCTGCAACGGTCAAATTAAACTGGCCGTGCTTTGTAAAAAGATCCAGCATGTGCGTCATAAACGGCACGCCTGTATTGAGTTCTGAGATTCCTTCTCCATCTATCGCAAGAGAAAGGGAAATATCGGTTTCATTCGTCGTT
The DNA here is from genome assembly GCF_016839225.1 of Metabacillus sp. cB07. NCBI lineage: Bacteria > Bacillati > Bacillota > Bacilli > Caryophanales > Bacillaceae > Metabacillus > Metabacillus sp. cB07. Next base: position 3,709,708 of record NZ_CP069296.1, read on the forward strand.
CTTTGCAGACTTGCTGTTCGTTCCATTTTGACTTCCTCCTATTTTAAGCGCTCCTCAATGGCGCGTGCATGTGCTTCAAGACCTTCAAGACGGGCAAAGGCCGCTATCTTTTCCGCTGACTGCGCAAAAGCTTTTTCACTATATGAAATGATGCTCGTTTTCTTGATAAAATCATCGACAGAAAGCGGACTTGAGAACCGTGCCGTACCGTTAGTGGGCAGAACATGATTCGGGCCCGCGAAATAATCACCGACTGGCTCAGAGCTGTACCTTCCAAGGAAAATCGCACCCGCATGACGGATGCTGCCAAGGAGCTCCATCGGATTTTCTGTCAGAATCTCAAGATGCTCAGGGGCCAGTTCGTTCACAGCCGCAACTGCTTCATCAAGTGAATCCGCGACATAGATACAACCGTAATTTTCAATTGAAGCAGACGCGATTTCTCTGCGCGGCAGCGTCTCAAGCTGTTTCTCAACTTCTGAAGAAACGGCCTCGGCAAGCTCCATTGAATCTGTTACAAGCACGCTTGACGCAAGGGCATCGTGCTCTGCCTGTGATAAAAGATCTGCCGCGACTTCAGCCGGAACAGCGGTATTGTCGGCAAGAACCACAATTTCGCTAGGACCTGCGATCATATCAATCGCGACATCTCCAAACACTTCTCTTTTCGCAAGAGCCACATAGATGTTTCCGGGCCCTGTTATTTTATCGACCGGTCTGATGGTTTCTGTGCCGTAGGCAAGGGCTGCAATCGCCTGCCCTCCGCCGGCCTTGTAGATTTCCTCCACGCCAAGCTCTTTTGCGGCGACGAGGACGCCTGCAGGCAATGTGCCTTCTTTATTTGGCGGGGATACTAGAACAATCCGCTTCACACCTGCTGCCTGAGCCGGAATGACGTTCATCAGAACAGAAGAAGGATAGGCAGCCGTGCCTCCCGGTACATAAACACCCGCCGCATCAAGAGGCGTTACTTTCTGCCCTAGCATCGTCCCGTCCTCTTTATACGTCATCCACGACTCGCGCTTTTGCTTTTCGTGAAATGAACGGATATTTGCAGCCGCTTCGCGGATAATGTCTGCCGTTTCCTGATCTAATTCCTGATAGGCAGCCTGAGTTTCAGCTTCCGTTACCTTTAGATCAGATAGCGCAACGCCGTCAAATTTTTCCGTAAAAGCAAACAGGGCTGCATCCCCCTTTTGCTTCACTTCTTCAATGATTGATTTTACAGCGGCCCGCTGAGTTTCTGTCCCTGAATCAATGGATCGTTTTAATGATGCGGACGCGCCTGACAATCGCTCGATTCTCATAGTGCCTCCCCCTCTACAACAGCTGAAAGACGGCTGACAAGCTCGTCAATCTGTTCATCCTTCATTCTGTAGCTTACAGGGTTTACAATCAGCCGCGAGGTAATGCTGCAAATTTTCTCAAACTCCACTAGACCGTTTTCCTTCAGCGTGCGTCCTGTTGAAACAATATCGACAATTCTGTCAGCAAGCCCGATTAAAGGCGCAAGCTCGATTGATCCGTTCAGCTTAATAATTTCAACCTGTTCTCCCTGTTCCCTGAAATAAGAGGAAGCTACTCCCGGATACTTCGTGGCCACTTTAGGAGCCACTGCACCTGTGCCGCTGCCCCCCGGCAGACCGGCTACAGCCAGGTAGCATTCGCTGATTTTCAGATCAAGCACTTCGTACACATCGCGCTCTTCCTCAAGCATCACGTCTTTACCGGCAATCCCGATATCCGCAACCCCGTGCTCCACATATGTGGCAACATCCATAGGCTTAGCGAGGATAAACCTCATCTTTTCCGCCGGCACCTCAAGAATAAGTTTACGCGATTCATCAAATTCAGGCGGCAGCTTGTACCCTGCTTTTCTGAGCAGGTCAGCCGCTTCGTCAAAAATTCTTCCCTTCGGCATGGCAATTGTCAGCATGTTACTCATCCTGCTCTCCCTTTCTTGATCCGATAAAATAACTCACGTTCGTAAACTGTTTCGTATAGGAGTCAACGTCATTGACACCTGTAATATCCTGCATCGTCACCCGTTTTCCCTGTCCGCGGAGATTTGCAGCCTGTGTAATGGCTTCTGCTCTTCTCTCCCCGCTGTAAAGGATACAGTGAATGTCAGGCTGTTTATCTTCTTCACCAAGCGATTCAATGAGCCTGTCGAGCCTGATGCCGAATCCTGTTGCAGGAGCCGGAGTGTTAAAGCGTTCAAGCAGCTTGTTGTACCGTCCGCCGCTGCCGACAGGAAACCCGATGTTTCCTGCGTACACTTCAAACAGAATGCCTGTGTAATAGCTCATGTGGCTTACAATATTCAAGTCTAGCTTCACATATTCGGCTGCTCCAAAATCCTTGAGGTGCAGCCACAGCTTTTCAAGCTCCGCAGCCGCTTCTTTTGTCTCTTTGCTTGAAGCAAGCTCAGACGCAAGTGCGAGTTTATCCTCGCCGCCTCTAAGCTGCAGGAGCTGAAGCAATCTGCCTTTATCAATGGAAGACAGAGGCAATCCTTTCACATGTTCTCTATATCCCACGTAGTTCTTTTCGTAAAGAAAACGCCGAAGCACATCTGCACGCTCCTGATTTCCGAGTATCTCCTTGAAAAGGGCGTCCGCAAAGCCGATGTGGCCGATGGCAACCTTGAAATCACGCAGGCCTGCCTCTTTCAGAACGGCAATCATAAGGGCAATTACTTCCGCATCACCGCTTGTCGTTGCATCTCCAATGAGTTCCGTTCCGATTTGCTCAAACTCTGCCGGACGCCCTCCCTCTCGCTGCTGTGCGCGGAAGACGTTCGCATCATACGCGAGGCGCAGCGGGTAATTATCCTGATAAAAACGGGATGCTGCCACACGCGCAATCGGCGCAGTCATATCCGGCCTGAGGACGAGCGTGTGTCCCTGCTGATCGAGAAGTTTAAATAGCTTGCCTTCTGAAATGGCGGATTGAACACCGACAGTATCGTAAAATTCAAGTGTAGGCGTTTCAATAAACTGAAATCCCCATTTGCCGATAGCATCGGTCATCCGTTCCCTGACCTGTTTTTTTGTATAGTATAACGATGGCAGTGTATCCCTCATGCCAAGCGGTTTTTCAAACATAAACATCTTCTGTTGCACCTCTTTCACGAAAAGTTCCGAATCCTTTAGTTCGCTAATATAGTAACATGCTACCAAAATAAAGCTGGGTTCGCAAGTCATAATGTTTCTTTCTTATTCTTTCTGTTTGGTTGATTTTCCTTTTTAAAAAAGTTTTTAAACAAACGTTTGATTAGGTTTGAGTGTTTGAAATGCGGGTATATAGAAAGTAATATTTCCCCCAATGATCATAGAAAACTGGCCTGGATGTTTCGGGCCGGTCCTTTTTTTGTCTTTTTTAACAGCAGGCTGTAATTAATCTGACTTAACATCGTACCCGTTCCCTTGCGCTCCAGAAACTTGCTTTCCGCGGGGAGTGCCTGAAGCTTCCTCGCTGCGCTTGCGGGATCTTCAGAGCCCTCTTCATCCCGCAGGAGTCGAGTTTCTTCCGCTTCAGTGCACTGGAGTTTCGCTTGAATAAATAAACTCTGTTAATAAAAAAAGAAACTAACAAAAAAACACCGGCCGCAGCCAGTGTCATTGTTTTTCGCGGAGTGGATCTTTTTGATTCCGTTCTGCCATTTGTTCTTTTGTGTAGATGATTTTCATCGGGTTGCCTCCGGCGAATGCTCCGGCGGGTACGTCCTTGTGGACAAGGGTGCCGGCAGAGACGATGGCGCCGTCGCCGATTTCTACTCCGGGGAGAACGGTGGAGTTAGCGCCGATCATGACTTCGTCTCCGATCACGATGTCCCCGAGCCTGTACTCACGGATTAAGTATTCGTGGGCAAGCAGCGTGGTATTGTAGCCGATGACCGTATTTCTGCCGACTTTGATTTTTTCAGGAAACATCACATCAAGCATCACCATCAGGGCAAAGGAGGTCTGCTCGCCGACCTTCATGCCGAGGAGCCTGCGGTACATCCAGTTTTTCATGGATAGAAACGGCGTGTAGCGCGCAAGCTGGATGACGGTGAAATTGCGGACAACCTTCCAAAATGGAACGGTTTTATAAACGTGCCAAAGTGAATTCGGGCCTTTAACAGGGTATCTCGTCGTTCTTCTCAAGAGTTATTCCTCTCCAAGCACGCTTAACAGATCGCTCATCTTGTTAAGCATGTAGTCCGGCTGAAAGCCTTCCAGATACGCTGCTCCCTTGATTGTCCATGCTACACCGGCTGTCTTGGTGCCTGCTGCTTTTCCAGCATCAATATCATGGTAGTTATCCCCGACCATAATCGCCTCAACTGGTGAAGCATTCAGTTTTTCAAGAGCGAGCAGGACTGGTTCTGGATGAGGCTTTGCATTTTTCACATCATCAAGCGTGACGACCGTTTCAAAGAACTTGCCGAGTCCGGTCAGCTCAAGGCCCATATTGACGGTATTCCGGATTTTCGTTGTCACGATGCCGAGCTTGAAGCCTTTTTCATGCAGCGCCTGAACCGTTTCGTACACCGTTTCAAACTGAGTGACAAGCTTGTCATGATTATCATGGTTAAACGTGCGGTACGTGCTGATCATTTCATCAACTCGCATCGGATCCATTTTCACAAATGTCTCATGAAGAGTCGGCCCGAGAAACGGCAGCACATCGTCTCTTCCGTACTGATTTGGATAATAGAGGTTGAGCGTATGAAGAAATGATTCAATAATTAAGTCATTTGTGTTGATCAATGTTCCGTCCAGATCAAACAATACGGTGTTAATTTTCATAAGTTGCTTCCTTTCTGCTTGTATGTTCAAATCTGTCCCAGATCGCCCCGACTGCCATTGTCAGCAGAACGGCTGTAACAATCCTGATAATCAAAAGCGGCAGCACAGGAATGCCGAGCGGAACAAAGATCAGCGTATCCTCAACAACGGCATGGCAGGCCACGAGAAAAATAAAGGCAAGCGTCAAGTCCCTGTAGCTGACCCCGTCCTCCTCAACCGCCTTGATCATAACCCCGGCACCGTATGCGAGGCCAATCGTTAAACCCGCAACCATCGTCATAGAGGTATTTTCCTTCATGCCGAGCATTCTTGTTACAGGAGCCATCCATCTTGAAAAGACCGTCAGGAAACCTTTGTCCTTCAGATACTGAATAATGATCATAAGCGGAATGACGATAAGCGCCAGCTGAACAATGCCAAGACCGGCTTTTTGAACAGCGCTTAAGCCAATCTCCAAATAGCCTTCCGGAGCAGCCTCCTGCTTGGGAATAAACCCGTACTGAGCCGTCTCCGCTCCGCCCTTCCAAAGAAGATTGATCATAATCGCCGAGCTGACAGCAAGACCGATTCTGACAAGGAGAATCACCCAGATTTTGATGCCGACTTTGGCAGCCACCGTGGATTCAATAATCAAATTATGTGAAAAAGAAAGCATAACCGCTAAAATAAATACTTCTTTAACTGATAAATCAAGCGTTAAAATCGCAGCAATTCCCGCATACAGATTCAGCATATTGCCAAGCACAAGCGGAATGGCCGCTTCCCCTGAAAGCCCGAAGATTCCCATGACCGGCTGAATCAGCTTAATCAGCCATGGCAGAACCGGTGTGTGCTGAAGCAGGCTGACAATCAGCGTAACGGGAAAAATCACTTTTCCAAGTGTCCAAGTTGTCTGAAGCCCTGCCTGAAATCCCTTTTTTAAGCTAGTAATCAGAAACATCCCCTTATTCAGCTGATTCTAAATAGCGTTCCTTTGAATAGCCTTTGACTCTTCTGAAAATCAAAACGGCAACCGCAACGGCAATCAGACCGAGTGAAATGACCTGGGCGATGCGGAGTGACTCCGTCAGCATCAGGCTGTCCGTCCGCATGCCTTCGATAAAATAACGTCCGATTGAATACCAGATGATATAGGTGAGAAACAGCTCGCCGCGGCGCAGATTCGCTTTTCTGAGAAGCATCAAAACGGCGAATCCGGCAAAGTTCCACAGTGATTCATACAGGAACGTCGGGTGATAGTAAGTCCCGTCAATATACATCTGATTAATAATAAACTCCGGCAAATATAACCCTTCAAGGAACTGGCGGGTAACCTCGCCTCCGTGTGCTTCCTGGTTGATGAAATTACCCCATCTGCCGATTGCCTGACCTAAGATGATGCTCGGCGCGCCAATATCGGCAAGCTTCCAGAAGGAGATTTTTTTCACTTTGGCAAAAATAAAGCCCGTCACAAATGCTCCGATCAGACCGCCGTGGATCGCAAGGCCGCCGTTCCAGATCTTCACGATGTCTCCCGGATTCTGAGAGTAATAGTCCCATTGAAAAATCACGTAGTAAATCCGCGCGCAAATAATCGCAATCGGAATGGCAAATAAGACAAGATCAACAAATGTATCCTTATGAAGCCCTCTTCTCTCGCTCTCGCGCACCGCAAGCCACAAGCCGAGCAGCGCCCCGACTCCAATGATCAGGCCGTACCAATGCACCTGAATAGGTCCAAGCTCCAGAAACACCGGATCAATCGGCGTAAAATTCTCCTCCATGCTTTCTTCCCCCTATAGATGATTATGCGTCATCGTGCTCTGTATCCGTTATGACATCCGTTAATTTATTTGTAAACTGTTCGGCAGCATTCAAACCCATGCGCTTCAGCCTGAAGTTCATCGCGGCCACTTCAATGATAACGGCAAGGTTTCTTCCGGGACGGACAGGAACTGTCAGCTTTGGAACATCCGTATCAATGATTTTCATTTTTTCTTCATCAAGACCAAGTCGGTCGTATTGCTTTTTCGGATCCCAGATTTCAAGATCGATGATGAGGGTAATCCGTTTATAGCTGCGGACTGCGCCTGCTCCGAAAAGCGTCATGACGTTAATGATGCCAAGACCGCGGATCTCAAGCAGATGCTCAATCAAGTCAGGTGCATTCCCGATCAGCGTATCCTGATCCTCCTGGCGTATTTCTACACAGTCATCTGCAACCAGGCGATGGCCGCGCTTCACAAGTTCAAGAGCGGTTTCACTTTTCCCCACGCCGCTTTTTCCGACAATCAGGACACCGACTCCGTACACGTCAACCAAAACACCGTGCACAGCCGTTGTCGGCGCAAGCTTCCCTTCAAGGAAATTCGTCAAATGACTTGATAGGCGTGTTGTTTTTAACGGGGAACGGAGAACGGGCACCGATTTCTCCTCAGATGCATCTGTCAGTTCTTTTGGAATCTCCATCTCCCGTGAGACAATAATAGCCGGAGTAGAGTCCGTGCAGAGCTGATCCATGCGTTTCACTTTTTCCTCGTCTGTCAGCTTCTGAAAAAATGTCAATTCTGTTTTTCCGAGTATTTGGACGCGCTCTTTCGGATAGTATGTAAAAAATCCTGCCATTTCCAGACCCGGGCGGGACAGGTCACTCGTCGTAATCGGCCGGTTAACACCTTCTTCACCGCTGATGAGCTCTAAATGGAACTTTTCTATTAAATCTTTCGTGCGAACTTTCGCCATGCAAGTTCCTCCTTTTTTTCTGAAAATAGAACGTATTTTATGCGCACAAATCCATTGCCTGACTGGCGCGGAATCAAGATCCCGACTCTTGCATTCATGCATTTTTACTGATTAAGTAAGAGAACTAAAATCCCTTCTTATTTTAGCACTTTTGCCTTTTAAACGGAAACCGGGATTCCCCGGACTCCAACTTTTTATAAGAGGGCGGGGACAAACACCGCTACTCTAGCAGACCGAACGCCATATATTACTAGAGAAAAGAATTTTACTAGGAGGACTGCACGTGAAAATAGCCATTGATGCCGGACACGGCTACACTACTCCCGGAAAACGGACTGTAGACGGGATGAGAGAATACGAATTCAACCGTGCTGTGGCAAATGAAATGAGAACTCTCCTTGCGGGCTATGAAAATGTCACGATATTGTTTACCCATTCAGACGCACGTGACGTCCCGCTGCAGGAAAGAACGGACAAAGCCAATACAGAACTTGCGGATGTATTTGTTTCGATCCATGCGAATGCATTCGGAAGCGGCACCGCTTGGAACGACGTAAAAGGAATTGAGACATATGTACATGATTCAAGGCCGCAGCAGGCACTCGCACTTGCAAATGCCGTTCAAAAAGAGCTGATTGAAAAAACGAAGCGGACAGACCGCGGGGTAAAAGCAGCAAACTTCCATGTTCTGCGCGAAACAAAGATGACGGCGATCCTGATTGAATGCGGATTCATGACCAATCAGGAGGAAGCTCAGGCACTGAAGTCTGCGGCATACCGGAAACTCTGCGCGGAAGCCATCACAGAAGCTCTTGCCGCCTTTTACAAGCTGAAGAAAAAAGCGCCTCCTGCCCCTCCTCCCGCACCTGGCAAGCTTTACAAAGTTCAGGTTGGGGCTTTTGCAAATAAAGCTAACGCAGATGCTCTGGCAAATGAACTTAGAAGCAAGGGGTACAGCGTCATCGTAATTGCTGAATAGCCAAACTTACAGAGACAGCCGCACAGGCTGTCTTTATTCTTTTAATTCAAGCAGGAAGCGCTCTTTTGGAAGCTTCTTTTTGGACCGGAATTTATTCAAATAAGGAGAATACGTATCAACTTGAATCTGATTTTGATCCGGCTTAAAAAAGAGCAGTCTCATAAATCCGTTGCCGCCGTGCTTTTCCGCCTGATAATTGGCAAGCATCTGAAAGACCCTCTGCTCAGGCGATAACCGGCTTTCAAGGAACCCGGTGCCGTAGTAGTGTCCTGATAAAACAAGCTGGACATTTTTGTTCTTTAAAACCACTTTCTGATAGAGTTCCTCCCCGGCCGGACTGCGTTCACTTTTAAAGTTCAAGTAATCATGAAAGGCAAGGATCGCTTTGTGGCCGCGGTATTCCCTGAGTACTTTGTTGAGCCATTTAATCGCTCCGCGGTTTAATTCAAAGCCCATATAAATCATAATATAAGGCTGATTCTGGATCGTCAGCAGATCGTAATGTCCTCGGTTATTTTCAAACGAGCCCCCGTAAAAAGGCTGCCTGATAAACCGGTGATAGCCAAAATTGTCTGTAAACACCAGGTACGGATCGTCTCCGTGAACCAGGTCATGGTTTCCTGCCAGTACACCATAGGGAATACGGGTCATATCAAGCATCTTCATGATCTGATCCGTCCGTTCCCACTGCACCTCATCGTTAGGTTCGTTCACAAGGTCGCCTGTATGGAAAACATACTTAATATTGTATTGATCCCTGTTTTCAATAATCCACTGAATTTGCTTGATCATGATTTCAGGGTAGGTTTTTGCATAATACTGTGTATCCGTAAGCCAGACAACCGTCTCATCTCCTTCTTCAAAAGAAATGGCTGCATACGCCGGCCCGGCTGATAGAGAACTAAATAGAAGCATAACGGCAAAACAGATTTTTTTCATGACATTCACCCATTAATAGCGTGCCCACAAGCGTTCTCCTTATGTTGACGGATTTACATTTGCCCCCATTGGTCTATACTAGAGATGGAAAAACAGGAGAAGGAGACAGATCTATGCTAAAAGATTTTAAAAAGTTCGCCATAAAAGGCAACGTCATTGATCTTGCTGTCGGGGTCATCATCGGTACAGCTTTCGGCAAAATTGTCACATCCCTTGTCAATGACATCGTAATGCCGCTGATCGGAATCCTTATTGGAGGAGTAAACTTTTCCGGACTCGACTATGCCTTTGGAAAAGCAATCGTAAAATACGGTGCCTTTATTCAAACCATCATCGATTTCTTCATCATTGCGTTTTCTGTGTTCTTATTTGTCCGCTTTTTTGAGCGATTTAAAACAAAGGATGAGCAAAAGCCTGTCCCGACTCTTACGAATGAGGAAAAGCTCCTGACAGAAATTCGCGACCTACTTAAAACTCAGCAGGAAAGAGAGCATTAAAAAAGGCGGACAAATGTCCGCCTTTTCTATTTCTTCTTACTTTCCTTAAGTGGTTCTACAACCCCTTTTTGAATCAGCAGGTGAAGCAGGGAAATCACGATTGAAGCAAGCACCGCAGTGCCGAAGCCGTCAATGTTAAACGAGTCCCCCATAATCCCCTGCGCAATCATCAGTGTAATGGCATTGATGACAAACAGGAAAAGACCGAGAGTAAGAACCGTAACAGGAAGTGTAAGCAGGATTAAAAAGGGCTTCACTAAAATGTTTAAGACGGAAATGAGCAAGCTTGCTATAATCGCAGCGCCCACGCCGCTGATATGAAAAGATTCAAAATATCCCGATACAACAATTAATATTAATGCATTGACCAGGATACTGACTGCCCATCTAATCATGGCTATCTGACATCTCCTTCATTCGGCACAAGGAAGACCATCGCTACATAGATAAGGCCAAACGGGAAGAAAGCTGTTGTAAGCAGCAGAATCACAAATAAAATCCGCAATAGATTCGCATCAATGCCGACATAATCTGAAAGTCCGCCAAGCACCCCGCTGATCATTTTCTTCGATTGCGATCTGTACAATTTCTTCTTCATAATGGATTACCTCTCTTTCAGCGTAATGGAACCTGTTTTTGAATCTGCAATCAGATTCATACCCGGTCCTGCCTGTGCAGCTGATTTAACACGCAGTTCTTTCTGCATGGATTCATTCTTTTCATAGAGCACTTCAAGATCCGCAAGATCAGCAGAAACGGATCCAAGATTTGATTTTAGCTCGCCGTTAATGGCTGTCTGAACGGGAAGAAGAACTTCCACATTCCCAGTTGCTGTTTTGGCATAAAGCGTGCGGCATATTTGATCTTCAAGCTTCAGCACCATGTTGCCGTTAAAGCTCTGAACATCAAGCCTCTCTGATTTCCCTTCAAATTGAATCATGCCGTGGATCGTTTCAGCTTCTGTATGAGCAGCTTCAATTCCGGCAAGTCTGATCTGGCCGTTTGCGGTTTCAGCTTCAAGCTTTTCTCCCTTGAATGAATAAAGGGAGATGAGACCGTTGGCTGTTTTTGTGCGAAAATCTTTTATCTTTAAATTTTCCCCTCGTATCGGACCGCTAAACAGTTTAATTTTTACAAGCTCATATTGCTTTTCCGGTAAATAAAGCGTCATGCTGACTTTAACGGTTTTCTTTTCTGTATAAAAACGGAATGCGCCATCATCAAGGCTGCAGTTCGTGTTTTGGACAAATATTTCCTTCGCCTGTTCGGCATTTTCAGCTCTGTATACTTTGATATCACATTCTGCACGGACGTCCTGCTGCGGCCATGACTGCAGTGTGACACTTCCGTTTAAAATCTGAATGTCCAAATCGCGGATGTCCGCATTTTCGTAGTGATAAACATGCTGAACACTGACCGAATGGCCAAAATTCAAATCAAGATCCATCTCTTTCACCTTTTTAACGGCGGAATCGATATCGAGTTCTTTGACTTTTTTCACAGCTGTATCAATAAACAAGGCAAGTTTTGACGACAGGGCAGAGGATGGCGCAGCCTTTTCTTTTTCAACAAACGGCCCGTTAAACCCTTCATGATCGGCCATAGATGCCGTCTCTTTTTGGGCATATTCTGATTCAAGACCTTCAATGAGAGTTAACGCTTCGCTTGCTGAAAGCTTACCCTGCTCAACCAATTCCAAGATGCGTTTCTTCTGATCCTTCACAATTCCTTCCCCCTAATTATGTAATGGCAAAGCCTTGAGTCTTCTCAAAGCTTATACGGTTTTCAATATTTTAATTCCCTGCACAATGTTGTAAACAAACACCGCAATGTTGACAACCCCAATCAGAATGAACCCGAAAATCACAATCCCGACCGCCAGTGCCTCAGGAGAACCGGCAAGACCTGCAAACAGCATCATGAAAAACGGCAGAATCAGCGTCAAGAGCGGAACTAAATGAGAGAACAGCGACTTTTTGGCATGCTGCTTCACATCGCGCTCATCTGCAATAAAGTACACGATGATCGGAAATAAAAATGGGGCAAAAAAGATACTGAAATAACAAAGTGAGGATAAGAGTTTATTTGTGTTCAATTCATGTCAGCTCCTTATAACAAGTATACGACTGAGTGAAAGATAAGTTTCATTCTTTTTTTGGGCTGAAGGCAGAAAAGCATATACCGCAGGTCATTTCAGGGGCGAGTTGAGTGGGTTTGGATGGGGAAAATGGTTGCAAACTCGGAGATGAGTGCTGTCAAAACGGAAAAACTGTGGTTTGATGGTTCTTATCCAGGGGATAAGTGCCACCAAAGCGGAAGATCTATGGCTTGATGGTTCCTATCCCGGAGATAAGTGCAACCAAGATGAAAAATCCACCCCTTGATTGTTCCTATCTCCGAGATAAGTGCCACCAAGACGGAAATTCCACCCCTTGATGGTTCCTATCTCCGAGATAAGTGCCACCAAGATAGAAAATCCACTGCTTGATGGTTCCTATCTCCGAGATAAGTGCCACCAAGATGGAAAATCCACCGCTTGATGGTTCCTATCCCGGAGATAAGTGCCACCAAAGTGGAAAATCTATGGCTTGATGGTTCCTATCCCGGAGATAAGTGCCATCAAAAACGAAAATCCATAGCTTGATGGTTCCTATCCCGGAGATAAGTGCCACGAAAGTGGAAAATCTATGGCTTGATGGTTCCTATCTCCGAGATAAGTGCCTCCAAGATAAAAAATCCACCGCTTGATGGTTCCTATCTCCGAGATAAGTGCCTCCAAGACGGAAATTCCACCGCTTGATGGTTCCATCCTATAGTGTTTTGTGTCATCAAGCCGACTGCAAAAAGAAACAATCCCCAAATAAAAAAAACAGCCCCCGCCTTATTAGGCTAGGGGCTGGGTCTGTTATGCTTTCGCAACCGCTTCTTTTTCTTTTAATGCTTTTTTCATCCGTTCGCGGTCACGTTCGAGGATTGGTTTTAAGTATTTGCCTGTATATGAGCCTTTTACTTTTACTACTTCTTCCGGTGTACCTGAAGCGACGATCTGGCCTCCGTGGTCTCCGCCTTCAGGGCCGAGGTCGATGAGATAATCCGCTGCCTTGATGACATCCAGATTATGTTCAATGACAAGCACGGTATCTCCATTTTCAACGAGACGCTGAAGGACTTTCAAAAGTCTTGAAATGTCGTCTACATGAAGACCTGTTGTCGGCTCATCAAGAATATAAAGAGAGCGTCCTGTTGAGCGGCGGTGCAGCTCAGAAGCAAGCTTCACGCGCTGCGCTTCTCCTCCGGACAGAGTGGTTGCCGGCTGTCCGAGTGTGATGTAGCCAAGTCCAACATCGTAAATGGTTTGTAGCTTCCGCTTGATTTTCGGGATATTTTCGAAGAAGGATACTGCGTCCTCAACCGTCATTTCAAGAATATCCGCAATGTTTTTGTCTTTGTACTTCACTTCAAGTGTTTCGCGGTTGTAGCGTTTTCCGTGGCACACTTCGCACGGTACATACACATCAGGAAGGAAGTGCATCTCGATTTTAATTATTCCGTCACCGCGGCACGCTTCGCAGCGTCCGCCTTTAACGTTAAAGCTGAAACGCCCTTTTTTGTAGCCGCGCACTTTTGCTTCATTTGTTGTAGCAAACACATCACGGATGTCGTCAAACACTCCCGTATATGTGGCAGGATTTGACCTCGGCGTGCGTCCAATTGGAGACTGGTCGATGTCAATGACCTTATCAAGCTCTTCAATTCCTTTGATTTCCTTATGCTCACCGGGCTTCGTTTTGGCGCCGTTCAGTTTTTGGGCAAGGGACTTGTTGAGAATTTCATTCACAAGTGTACTCTTTCCCGAACCGGAAACGCCTGTTACGGCCACAAATGTTCCAAGAGGAAATTTTGTTGAGACGTTCTTCAGGTTGTTTTCGCTTGCTCCTTTAATCTCAATAAATCTTCCGTCAGGTTTGCGGCGCTCGACCGGCAGAGGAATGAATTTTTTGCCCGACAGATATTGTCCGGTCAAAGAATTCTTGTCATTCATGACGTACTCAGGCGTGCCTTCGGAAATGATCTGCCCGCCGTGTACTCCTGCGCCCGGTCCTATATCAATCAAGTAATCCGCTGCAATCATCGTATCTTCATCATGCTCGACGACAATGAGCGTATTTCCAATATCCCTCATGCTTTGAAGTGTCTGAATCAGCCTGTCATTATCCCGCTGATGAAGACCGATTGACGGCTCATCCAGAATGTACAGGACTCCTGTCAGCCTGGAGCCGATTTGCGTGGCAAGTCTGATCCGCTGGGCTTCACCGCCGGAAAGAGTACCGGCAGCGCGGCTGAGCGACAGATAGTCCAGTCCGACATTGTTCAGGAATCCAAGCCGCTCCTCGAGTTCCCTGAGGATCAGTCTTGCAATCTGCATTTCTTTTTCCGTTAAATTCAGGCTTTCAAAGAAAGCGATGGCTTCATGGACAGAAAGAGCTGTGACCTTTCCGATATGATTCCCGTCAACAAGCACGGCAAGACTCTCTTTTTTAAGCCTATGTCCTTTACATTTAGGACATGCCTGCTGAGCCATGTATTTCTCCATCTGCTCGCGGATATAATCAGAGCTTGTCTCTTTGTAGCGGCGTTCCACATTTCGGATAACTCCTTCGAACTGAATGTAGTTTTCCCGCACCTGACCAAAGTCATTTTCATAGCGGAAGTAGATTTCATCACTGCCGCTTCCGTAAAGAACTTTATCTAAAAGATGTGCAGGTATATCCCTGACTGGAATATCCATCGGAACACCATAGTGATTGCACACTGCTTCAAGCAGCTGCGGGTAGTACTGCGAACTTGTCGGTTCCCACGGTGCGAGCGCATGCTTCTTTAAAGACAGGTCTTTATTCGGCATGACAAGATCAACGTCCACCTCAAGCTTTGTGCCAAGTCCGTCGCATTCATTGCAGGCGCCAAAAGGACTGTTGAAACTGAACATCCTCGGCTCAAGCTCGCCGATTGAGAAACCGCAGATCGGACAGGCGTGATGTTCGCTGAACAACAGCTCTTCCTCACCGATGACATCAATAACAACTCTGCCTTCCCCGAGTCCGAGAGCCGATTCAAGAGAGTCGGCTAAACGGGCAGAAATCCCCTCTTTTATCACAATCCGGTCAATCACAACTTCGATCGTGTGCTTTTTGTTTTTCTCAAGTGTGAACTCATCGCCGACTTCCATCATTTCCCCGTTGACCCGGACGCGCACGTACCCCTGCTTTTTAATGTCTTCAAACACTTTTGCATGTGTTCCTTTTCTTCCAGAAACAATTGGTGCAAGCACCTGAAGCTTTGTCCGCTCGGGATATTCAAGGATCCGGTCAACCATCTGTTCGATTGTCTGGGACGAGATTTCAATATCGTGGTTTGGGCACGTTGGTCTTCCAATGCGTGCAAACAGAAGTCTCAGATAATCATAAATTTCCGTAACTGTTCCTACTGTGGAACGGGGATTCCGGCTTGTTGTTTTCTGGTCGATTGAAATGGCAGGTGACAGCCCTTCGATGGAATCAACGTCCGGTTTATCCATTTGCCCGAGAAACTGGCGGGCATAGGCAGAGAGAGACTCAACATATCTCCGCTGCCCTTCTGCATAAATCGTATCAAACGCAAGCGACGATTTTCCGGAGCCCGATAAGCCTGTCAGAACAACGAGCTTATCACGCGGAATCGTCACATCTATGTTTTTTAAATTGTGAGCGCGCGCACCTTTCACACTAATTTTATCGAGTGCCATCTAGTTTCATCCTTCCGCTTTAAGCTCTAGTATCAGATCACGAAGCTCGGCAGCACGCTCGAAGTTGAGCCCTTTAGCCGCTTCTTTCATCTCTGATTCCATTTGCTGTATGACTTTTTCGCGCTCTTTTTTAGACAGCTTGCCGAGTTTTGGAAGAGCTGATTCCAGTTCTTCCGCATCTTCCGGGGCAATAACAGCGCGAATCGTCTCGGCAATTTTTTTCTGGATTGTCTTCGGTTCAATGCCGTGTTTTTCATTGAATGCCTTCTGTGTTTCTCGGCGGCGTTTTGTTTCATTTATGGCAATTTCCATGGAATTCGTCATTTTGTCGGCATACATAATAACGTGGCCGTTTGAGTTCCGGGCAGCGCGTCCAATCGTCTGAATCAGCGAGCGTTCCGATCTCAGGAAGCCCTCTTTATCCGCATCAAGGATGGCGACAAGAGACACCTCAGGGATGTCGAGTCCTTCCCTTAGAAGATTGATTCCGATAAGAACATCAAATTTCCCTAGGCGCAGTTCCCTGATAATTTCGATCCGCTCGAGCGTTTTGATTTCAGAATGCAGGTAGTTAACCTTGATTCCGATGTCTTTCAGGTAATCGGTCAGATCCTCGGACATTTTCTTCGTGAGGGTCGTAACGAGGACTCGCTCGTTGCGCTCAATCCTGGCATGAATCTCCCCGATCAGGTCATCAATCTGACCCTGAATCGGCCTGACATCGATGGTCGGATCAAGAAGCCCTGTCGGACGGATGATCTGCTGCACCATTTCAGGTGTATGATCAAGCTCGTACGGTCCTGGAGTTGCAGATACAAACAGGATGTTGTTGATATGCTCTTCAAACTCGCCAAACTGAAGGGGACGGTTGTCCTTGGCTGAAGGCAGGCGGAATCCGTGATCGACAAGCACCTGCTTTCTCGCCTGGTCCCCGTTGAACATGCCTCTGATTTGAGGAATCGTCACATGTGACTCATCGACAACAATCATAAAATCCTTCGGGAAGAAGTCGAGAAGCGTGTATGGCGTTGAACCTGCCGGGCGGAGCGTCAAGTGCCTTGAGTAGTTCTCAATCCCTGAGCAAAAGCCCATTTCCCGCATCATTTCAAGGTCGTACCTCGTACGCTGCTCAAGACGCTGCGCTTCAAGCAGCTTTCCGTTCTCATGAAGCTCTTTCAGCCGCTCTTCAAGCTCTTTTTCAATATTACCGATCGCGACTCTCATTTTTTCTTCGCGGGTAACGAAGTGGGATGCCGGGAAGATCGAGACATGCTCGCGGTCGCCGCGGATTTCGCCGGTCAGCGCATCGACCTCGCGGATGCGGTCAATTTCATCCCCGAAAAATTCAACCCGGATGCACTGTTCATCTCTTGAAGCAGGGAAAATCTCCACAACATCCCCGCGCACCCTGAACGTTCCGCGCTTAAAATCAATGTCATTGCGCTCATATTGTACATCCACAAGCTTCCGGAGAAGCTGATTGCGTTCAATATCCATACCCGTGCGCAAAGAAACGACCAGGTCACGGTATTCTTCAGGAGAACCGAGGCCGTAGATGCATGATACACTGGCAATGATAATGACATCTTTCCGTTCAAATAACGAGGCGGTAGCGGAGTGCCTCAGTTTATCGATTTCATCATTGATGCTTGCGTCCTTTTCAATGAATGTGTCCGTCTGCGGGACATAGGCCTCCGGCTGGTAATAGTCATAGTAGCTGACAAAGTATTCGACTGCATTGTTCGGAAAGAACTCTTTAAACTCGCTGTACAGCTGTCCGGCGAGTGTTTTATTGTGGGCGATGATCAGCGTCGGCTTGTTCACTTCCTGAATGACGTTTGAAACGGTAAACGTCTTCCCGGTGCCTGTTGCTCCAAGAAGCGTCTGATGCTTCTTCCCCTCTTTAATGCCCTGGACGAGCTGCTTGATCGCCGCTGGCTGATCGCCTTCCGGCTTATAATTTGATACTAACTCAAAACGATCGCTCAACAGGAGGACCTCCATTCGTATGTAATCAGTATTCATATTTTACCATAATCACAGAGAAAAACACTAAAAATACGAACGATAGTTCGTATTTTTCTTTCGACATTTTGGTTTGATTTTATCATTATCGCCTGAAAAAGCTATTTAAATGCTTGTGTTTCTTATTTCAATACCTTTTTAGAGAGGGCGGTAAACCGGAAGGGTGTTTTATAGAAAACAAAAAAACCTCCTCCCACCGGGAACAGGTTCTAATTGGTCTTTTCATTTCTCGTCCTTTTGGCCATTTTTGCTGCGTACAGGAAGCCCGCGATAACCGACACCGCGCCAAGAGCGATGAGCAGCCAGGAATCCATGTAGCCCTTTGAATAGGCTGCAGCAAGCAGGGCGATTGTCAGCACCGCTGCCACGTAGTGATTATACGTCACGCGCGCAAACAGCGTGAGAATGACAAAAGGCAGGACGAGAGCCAGAGCTGCTTTCAATAGCATTCAATCAGCCCCCGCTTATTTATCTGTAGCCGAATAGCTTTGATAGTCATTTTCCTGCAGAAGATCGATCAGCTGAATCTCTTTATGGTTTTCACTGAAATGCCTGAAGGTAAATTCGTTTTCAAACAGAACGGCATACTGGTCATTGCGGTCGCGGACAAGAAGGCTTCTTGAATCGAAGAAGCGCTTTTCGAACTTGTCGTTGCCGATCCACCTTGGAATGCGGTCGCCCATTGGCACAAATTCAATTTCAACATTGTATTCCGCTCTCATGCGGTATTCGAACACTTCATATTGAAGCTGTCCGACTGCACCGAGGATAATATCATCGGTAGAATCCTGGCGGAAGTACTGAATGGCGCCTTCCTGAACAAGCTGTTCAATTCCTTTGCGGAACTGCTTTGCTTTCATGACGTTTTTCACGCGAACTTTTTTAAACATCTCAGGCGGGAACTGAGGAAGCTCATCATACTGATAGCCTTCCTTGCCTGCTGTCAGTGTGTCCCCGATCTGATAGACGTTCGGATCATAAATTCCGATGATATCGCCCGCGAACGCCTCATCAACGGTTTCTCTGTCTTTGGCCATGAAAACTTGAGTCTGATTCAGCTTCAGCGTTTTGTTCGTTCTGCTCAGCTGAACACTCATTCCACGCTCAAATCGGCCGGAGCACACACGAAGGAATGCGATTCTGTCGCGGTGAGCCGGGTTCATGTTGGCCTGAATTTTAAAGATGTAGCCTGAAAATTCTTCTGTTTCAGGAGATATAAAGCCCTGATTTGTTCTTCTTGGCTGCGGCGGAACGGCATACTGAAGGAACACATCAAAGAACGATTTCACCCCGAAGTTTGCCAGTGCGCTTCCAAAGAATACAGGCGTCAGTTCTCCGCGTTTCACACGGTCAGCGTCGAACTGGTTTCCGGCTTCTTCAAGCAGCTCAAGCTCATCAAGCGTTTCAAGGTATGTCGGATGGCTGCCGATTTCGCTGCCTTCCACTTCAGCTGCAGGAATGGTTTCCTCCTGCTCGTTTCCTTTAAACTGAACGACTGTGTGCTGCTCGCGGTCAATGATTCCAAGGAACCGCTTGCCCATTCCAACCGGCCAGTTCATTGGATAGGATTCGATGCCGAGCACTTCTTCAATTTCAGACAGAAGCTCAAGCGGATCTTTTCCTTCACGGTCAAGTTTATTAATAAAGGTGAAAATAGGAATGCCTCTCATGCGGCAGACTTTAAACAGCTTGATCGTCTGCGGCTCAACCCCTTTAGTGGAGTCAATGATCATCACAACGCTGTCAACTGCCGTCAGTGTGCGGTAGGTGTCCTCACTGAAATCTTCGTGTCCAGGAGTATCAAGGATATTAACGTGGAAGTCATGATAAGGAAAACTCATGACACTTGATGTAACGGAAATGCCGCGTTTTTTCTCGATTTCCATCCAGTCGGAAGCGGCAAACTTGCCGGTCTTCTTCCCTTTTACTGTTCCTGCTTCGCGAATCACTTTCCCGAAATACAGGAGCTTTTCTGTTAACGTTGTTTTACCGGCATCAGGATGGGAGATGATGGCAAACGTCCGTCTCTTTGAAATTTCATTATCTATGCTCATATATGATTACCCTCACAAAGTTTACTTCGTTTGAAATATATCACATTTAGAGCAATAGAACAATTTCAGCCCGGACTTTCTTTAAACAGGAGCTGTGAAAAAAAGAACATTGACCGCAGCCATAATGACAGCGCCTACAAGAATGAAGACCGTATCCTTCTTTTTCATAAATTTCTTCCCCTTTCCTATTTTTCAGTCATATTTGTAATCAGTTTACCAGAGAAGTATGAACAAAGTATGAACAGCGCTCTCTACTTCTCTGGAAATTTGAGGATGAATGTTGTTCCCTGATTCTTTTTGCTGACAATATCAATTTCTCCGTTATGCATGAGGACAAGCTGCTTTACAATCGAGAGGCCAAGGCCGAATTCCCCGAACTGATGACCTGTGCGTGACATGTCCGCCTTGTAAAACCGCTGCCAGATGGTTTTCACTTCCTCTGGATCCATGCCAATTCCCGTGTCCTCTATTGTAATAATGGTTTCTTTATACCCCCTTTTGCCCCGAAGGCAAACGGTCCCGCTCTCTGTAAACTGAATACTGTTTTTCGTAATGTTAATAAGAATCTGGATGAGCCGGTCATAATCGGCGTAAACCTCTGCATCAGCATCTGAAGCGATATCAAGCCGGACATTTTTATCTTCTGCCTGCAGCTCTAAATGTTCTTTTATAATTTCAAAAACCTCAATCAGCTGAATCTTTTCTTTAAAAAGCTTCACCTGGTTTGAACGGATTTTTTCATAATCCAGATTTTCATTTACGAGCCTGATCAGCCGTTTTGTCTCCTGACTCACAAGCTGCAGTCCCCGGTCTTTTTCCGTTTCCGGAATCATGTTGTTTTTCAGCCCTTCTATGACACCGCTGATGGTCGTGAGCGGCGTCCTCAGCTCATGTGAGACATCCGCCATGAATTTTCTCCGGCGGTTCTCTAAACTCTCGATTTCTTCATTTGATTTTTTCAGCTGACCGGCCATGATGTTGAAATCGTTGGCCAGTTCGCCAATCTCGTCGATTGTGGAAGACGGGACGGAGATGTCATATTTCCCTTCAGCAATCATAGACGTCGCGTTTCGGATCCGCTGAATTCTCTTCACGTGGAGACTGGATAGAATCCAGCTGAGCAGCAGGGAGACAGAAAGGGAAATAAGGATTGTGTAAAGGAGGTACCTGTTGATTTCACTGATTGTCTCCCGTGAGCCTTTAATCGGAGACACAAGCAGGATCCCTCCCGACAGCGAGCCGTTCTCTATATACGGCAGGGCAACGAGCGATACCTCCTGGTCAAACCGCTTGATTTCATGTTTGACGACAATCCGCTTGCCAGATTTCAGATTCTCCCATTCCTCGTCTGTCGGCTGAAATCTCGGGGCGTTACCTGAGTAGGGATAAAAGATCATTCCTTTGTCGTCAAACAGGCTGAAGCGGATTCCGCGTGCACTTAAAACATGATCATATTCTTTGAGCGCCCGCTCTCCTCTGTTGTTTTTCACATCTGCGAGGATTCTGTCTCCGTACTGCTCAAGCTCCTCTACCTTGTTTTCATAAACAAAGGATTCCGCATATTGCGCAACAACCAGACTTAAAATCATAAATGCGATGATTAGAATGCTGATATGGCTTAGAAACAGCTGGTAAAGATATTTAATTCTCATTCGGATCCGGCCGTTTCATCAAATTTATAGCCAACTCCCCAAACTGTATGGAAAAAAGGACGCGCTTTCGTGCCGAGTTTTGCGCGGAGCCGCTTAATATGGACATCAACGGTCCGCTCATCTCCGTAAAACTGATAGCCCCAAACCCTTTCAAGCAGCTGCTCGCGCGTGAAAACCTGGCGCGGATGCTCTGCAAAATAGCAGAGAAGCTCAAATTCTTTTGGCGTAAGGTTTTCTATTTTCCCGTTATCAAGAAGAACCTCGCGTGTCTGCTTATTAATTTTAAAGTTAACTGTTTCTAAGGAATCTGTTTCTTCTTTAGGCGTCCTCGCGGCTGCGTGTCTCCTGGATACCGCTTTGATCCGTGCCATCAGCGCAAGCGGACTGAACGGCTTCGTCACATAATCGTCCGCCCCCATTTCAAGGCCGAGTACCTGATCTGATTCACTGTCTTTGGCCGTCAGCATAATAATGGGAACCGTTCCCTTTTCTTCTCGGATTTTGCGGCAGAGCGAAACCCCGTCCATCCCCGGCAGCATCCAGTCGATGATCAGCACATCCCAGTCCTCCTGCTTATACGCTTTGTAGCCTTCAAGGCCATCTTTAATAAAAGCACCGGTAATGCCTTCTTTTGAAAAAAACATCTCAAGCATCTCGCTGACGCTCTGATTGTCTTCTATTACTAAAACCTTCATCTCTTCACCTTCCAAATGAATCACTTTCTATTCAAAGTAAAGTGAATTTCATTGTTTCGCAACTATTTTCTAAATTGTTCCCTGTTTTTTAAAACTTAGGAAACAGTTTGGACACAGATTGTTCATGTTTCCTCATTAATCTGTAAAAGCCGGAGCTTATGGCCCCAATTACAGGAAAAGGAGAAAACATATGAATTTTATCAAACGCGGTTTTTTAAGTGTGAAAGCACGGGCCGGAAAAAGCCTGCTGCAGGTATTCATTTTTACTGTTATTTGCGTGTTTGTTTTATCAGGCCTGTCCATTCAGTCAGCTGCTGAAAAATCAAGCGTCCTTGCAAGAGAATCTCTCGGCGGTGAAGTGACCTTGAATGTGGACATGGAAAAAATGATGGAACAGCAGCGAAGCGAAAGTACGGAGCAAGGAGGGCGGGTAAGGTTTCAGCCTGTGCCGATTCCTGAAGAAGCAGCTGAAGAGCTTGCTTCTTATTCTCAAGTAAAAGGATATAACCTCTTATCGTCAACATTCGCTGCAGCAAGCAGCTTTGAACCAATCGAAAATGAATCTTCTGACTCATCAGAAGAAAATCAGGGTCCTGGCGGAATGGGCGGAGGCGGCATGATTTCAGCGGATGTTACCTTGCATGGAGTGATGTTTACTGACTCTGTTCAGGCCTTTTTAAACAGCGAATCTGTTTTGACTGAAGGCCGGCATCTCACAGATGCGGATGTCGATAAAAATGTAGCCGTTATTGAAAAGACGCTTGCTGAGGAGAACGAGCTTGCTGTCGGAGATAAACTGACGGTTAAAGGAGCAGCGAGCGAAGAAGAAACAGCATTGGAACTGGAGATTGTCGGCATTTACGAAACAACTGCCGCAACCACAGACCTTGGCGGAAGAAATATCTCTGCCATGAATCCTTATAATCAGCTTTATGTGCCTTATACGAAAGCTGCCGGGCTTAAAGGCTCCGATTATGAAGGGACGATTGACCAAGCCATCTATTACATGAATGATCCTGAGCAAATAGATTCTTTTATTTCTGAAGCCAAAGAAAACAGCAGCATAGATTTTGACACGTTTAAACTGGATGCCAATGACCAGACGTACCAGCAGATGATCGGGCCAATCAACAATGTCGCCTCTTTTTCAAAAAATGTCGTTTATTTAGTGACGATTGCAGGTGCAGTCATTTTGGCGCTTATTATCATGATGTCAATACGCGAACGGAAATATGAAATGGGCGTTCTGCTTGCAATCGGCGAAAAGCGATGGAAGCTCGTCGGCCAGTTTCTGTTTGAGATCCTGATTGTTGCCATTATTGCCCTTGGCGTTTCCTCCATTTCAGGCCAGGCTGTGGCGAAGCAGTTTGGAGACCAGCTGCTGTCGCAGGAGCTTTCGCAAGCTGAAGAAACTGCATCAAATCCTGCTTCGTTTGGCGGAGGGAGAGGCGGAATGGGTATGGGCGGACCACTCAGCAGTCCTGATGCTGCAGCAAGTGCTGAACCGATTGAGAAAATGGAGATCGAAGTCACAGGCAGCGACCTTGGCATGTTGTTTGGAATTGGACTTCTGATTGCAGTCATATCTGCCATAATACCGGCACTGTCAGTCTTGAGACTTCAGCCTAAAACAATCTTAACAAAACAAGATTAGGAGGAACACACTATGACAAACCTGCTGCAATTTGAAAACGTCAGCTACTGGTATCATCATGAAAATAAAAAGCATGTCATTTTAAACGATATTTCAATCGGCTTTAACAAAGGAAGCTTTTACACAATTGTCGGCCCTTCAGGTTCAGGTAAAACCACCTTCCTTGCACTGGCCAGTGCCCTCGATCTCCCAAAGGAAGGATCAGTGCTGTATGAAGGAAAAACGATAAAGAAAATTGGACTTGCCAACTTTCGGAATAAACATGTATCCATTGTTTTTCAGTCCTACAATCTCCTTCCCTATATGACGGCTCTGCAAAATGTGACAACAGCCATGGAAATTACAGGATCAAAACAAAAAGACAAAAAAACTTTTGCCTTAGAGATGCTTACGAAAGTGGGCATCACCGAAAAGCAGGCCCGCCAGAAAGTTCTCACACTCAGCGGCGGTCAGCAGCAGCGCGTTTCCATTGCCAGAGCCCTTTCCTGCGAATCCGATCTGATTATCGCCGATGAGCCGACAGGCAATCTTGATGAGGACACCGCAAAAGACATTGTCCGCCTGTTTCAGTCTCTTGCCCATGATGAAAATAAATGCATCATCGTTGTTACACATGATCCAAGCATTGCCGAGATCTCCGATGTTACGGTAAAGCTTTCTAAAAGGAGCTTTACTGTAAAGGAAAACGGGATTTTAATGAACCGTTAATGGCCGTCTTCAAATTGGCTGGTTTAAAATGTTCGCGCCTGCAGCCTTGACTTTAAATACAGGCACTTCATTTGAAAACAGTTCACTCTTTCTCCTATAATGTCAAAGAAACTTGTTTATAAAACTCAGAGGAGTGTTCTACATATGAAAGCATTATTGCTTCAAGGAAAAGGCGAATGGAAAGACATGCAGATTGGGGAAACCGAAAAGCCGTCGCCCGGCAGAGGCGAAATCCTTATCAAAGTGAAAGCAGTCGGACTGAATCCGGTTGATTATAAAACAGCAACAGGCGGCAATCCGCTTTGGAGCTATCCCCACATTCTCGGCCTTGATGCTGCAGGCATCGTGGAGGAAACAGGTGAAGGCGTGGAGCACCTGAAAATCGGAGACCGCGTCGTATATCACGGCGACCTGACGAAAAAGGGCGGATTTGCCGAGTACGCTGTGACAACTGCCCACACAGTATCCATCATTCCAGAGTCTGTCTCATTTGAAGATGCAGCAGCCCTTCCGACCGCGGGCTACACAGCCTATCAGGCTCTTTACAGAAAGCTCCGCGTCACAGAAGGCGAATCGATTCTGATCCATGGAGGCGCAGGAGGAGTAGGCGGATTTGCCATCCAGATGGCGAAACGTTCAGGTCTGACTGTCTATACAACGGCATCTGCCTCCAATCATGAGTTTGTGAAATCTCTCGGAGCAGACCATGCAATTGATTATAATGAAACAGACGTTACGGCTGAAATCATGAAGCTGACCGGCGGAAACGGGGTCGATGCTGTCCTTGATACAGTAAGCCGCCAAAACGCAACCGACTCTCTTGACTGCCTCGCCTTCAACGGACGGATTGCCTATATCGCAGGCGCACCTGATTTTACAAAAGTTAAACCATTTACCAAAGCCGTTTCGTATCATGAAATCGCTCTTGGCGCTGTTCATCAGTCCGACAACCTTGAGCAGCAAAAAGATTTAGCGGTAATGGGCGATGACATGCTGCTTCTGCTTGCAGAAAGACAGCTGAACTCCCTGCTTGAGCAGGTCATCCCGCTTGAAGAAGTGCCCCATGCACTTGTACAATTATCGGAGCGCCATGTAAAAGGAAAAATGGTTGCGAAAATTTGATAATCGGAAAGACCGGGTTTTTGAGCCCGGTCTTTCTTTTTTCTCCGGACAGGCAATATGCTCATTCCGGGTTTTGAGGATTGACCCGGGATTGCATCAGACACCATAATGGAGAGAGTGCCTATTTACAGGGTTATTATCTGAAAAGTTCAATAACGTATAGAAAATGTTCACAAAGATACGACATCTTTTTGTCAAATCTATCCGTCTATTACTTTCCAGTTCAAATACCTGTTAAGATAGTAGATAATTAGTTAAGTTAGATAAGAGTTTTGTACGTAAAATGAGCGCATGTGTCTGGTCAGATTCTGCAGGCAGCATACAGGTGCGCTTGCATGTATATTTTTTAACACTTGAAAAGGAGAATTGTGATGAAAAGTTCAGAGGTTATCGTAGAAGATTCTCTTTCTATAAAAAGCATCTTTTCCTGGAGCAATCTTAAAGCCATCGTCAAAGACGGCATCGTAAAATCAAACCTTCTCGGCATGTTCGCAGGTCTTTCTGTGGCCCTGTCCGTATATAATGCAAATTTTGTAGACAACATTTTAGTGGTGATTCTCGCCCTGCTTGGTACAGCAGCCGTTGTCGGCGGAGCAGGCGCAATCAATAACTACTATGACAGAGACATTGACTCTCTTATGCAGCGCACGATGGAAAGACCGACCGTCACAGGGTCCATTCATCCGAAGTTTGCGCTCTGGCTCGGAATTGCCCTTTCCATCAGCGGGGCAGTGTTCCTGTATCTTATTTCTCCGCTGACAGCCTTTATCGGTGTACTTGGTCTTTTTCTTTATTTAGTACCCTACACAATGTGGACGAAACGCAAAACGATTTACAACACGGAAGTGGGAAGCTTATCAGGTGCCATCGCTCCGCTGATCGGCTGGGCAGCCATCTCGCCTGACCTGTTTCATCCGGCAGCTTTCGGCCTGTTTGTTCTTATGTTTTTATGGCAGCCTCCGCATTTTTACGCGATTGCCATCAGACGCTTTGATGACTATAAAAACGCAGGCGTTCCAATGCTTCCGGTCGTGAAAGGAACACCGCGCGCCAAAGTTCAAACAATCGTTTATTTAATCGCCCTGCTAGCAGCTTCATTCCTGTTCCTGTCCTTCAGCAAAGTCGTTGCGTTCTCAATGTTCGCCCTGACTCTTGCATGGATGATCGCAGGCCTTGCAGGCTATAAGAAAATGGACGACTACAAATGGGCAACAATGATGTTCATCTTCTCGCTGAACCATCTGACGATTATTTTCACTTTGCTTATTATTGTTTCTTTCCTATAAGAAAAGCCAGCCGCTAAGGCTGGCTTTTTACTATTCCGTCATAACGCCCCAGCCGTCCGCGTATCCGCCAAGCGGCTTTACAATCGCATCGAGCTTTTTCTGCACGGCTGTAATTTCATTGTGCTTCAAATGCATTTTAACGGAACCGAAGCATGTCCACTCTTCCACATCATCATCATACTCCATCATGAACTTATAACCGTTATCAGCAAGCGCCTTAATCATCGCTTCCCCGTTCTTCTCATCTGGTACAGCTACATAAAAATCAACATTGTGAGGCTTTTTAAAATTCAGCCCTTCCCTGTAAAGCATGCTCAGGATCTTGCCGTCCTCATCCTTTGGAAACTTCATTCTTACTCCTCCTGCTACTCAAGTCTCTATCCATTATAAAGCATTCCCATCCTAAAGACCGAGAAAAGTTCAGTCCGATGCCGAATCTGTTTTTCACGCCGGCTCCCATATAATAAAAGTAACTTAAGGAGGCGGTAAACAATGAATAACCACGATTTTTATGTCATAGAGGAACTTAACAAGCTGGAAAAGGAAGCACAGCTTAAAAAGATGAGAACTGACGATGCCCTTCAATCCTATTCTAGGGTTCAGCGGAAAAAAGTATGCGCGGACTTTGGGCTATTTAAAATTTGTTTTTAAGGTAAAACAGCGGCGGCTCTTTAAGAACCGCCGCTCCATATTACTTTTTATTAGAATCTGCGTAGGCGGCCATTGCATCCCGCATGAACACGGCAAGACCTTCACCGAACTTGTCGATGTTCTTAGTAAACCGCTCATCGTCAATATACAGCTGGCCAAGCCCTTTGAACGCATCAAGTGAATAGCTGCCAAATTCATTGAGAAGGGTATACCATTCGCCGATTGCTTCCTGTGCCTCCTTAGAATCAGGTGCTGTATGGCGCACATCTGCGAGCCTTCTGTAGAGGTCGTTAAATCTTTCCTGCATATCTTGGGTCATCCCTGCAGCTTTTTTATTCGCCTCATCAACCACTTTGTCCCCGTAAAGCTTGCGTGCCTCCTCCTCATAAGGATTATGGCTGAAGTCAAAGCCTTCGAATTTTTCTTTTTGTGACATCTCAATTTCTCCTTTCGTATGCTGTATCGTCTTTTCAACCGTCTCAATCATCTGATCCAGCCGCTTCCGCTTCTCGAGCAGCATTCGGCGGTGAAGCTCCAGAGCTTCTTTTCTGTCAAATGTCGGACTGCTGATGATTTCATTGATATTCTTCAAAGGGAAACCGAGCTCTTTAAAAAACAGGATCTGCTGCAGCGTCTCAAGATTTTCACTGGAATAGATCCGGTACCCGGACTCTGTCACCTCGTCAGGCACTAAGAGTCCGATCTCATCGTAATGATGCAGTGTGCGCACACTGATTCCGGTTAAATCCGCCACTTCTTTTACTTTCATGCTGTGAGCCTCCCTTCACTTGTTACTTTAAAGTATGACGCAGCGTGAGGGTCAATAGTCTTTTTTCAAAAAGAAAAGACTTTAGCATTTCGCTAAAGTCTTAAACCGCTTCTATTCCCCACTTCTTATCGTCCTGAACGAACAGGATCCCAAGTTCGTGGTGTTCGCCTTTGTAAATGGCACCCTGAACAAAGCGGATTTCTCCGTTGTGGCCGATGACTTCCATCTTGCAGAAAGCCCCGTTGATCTGAAGGGCCTGATAAAACTCATCGACCGTTTTAACAGGCGTGCCGTTCGTTTTCATAATAATCTCGCCGACCTCAAGCTGGAGCTTGACCGCGGGTGAATTGGGAAGAATGCCAAGCACCATCAATCCCTGGTCGCGCTTTGAGAAATAAAAGGCCGCTGAGTTGTCGTTCATGCGCTGGCGGACAGTCAGGAACTCTCTGCCGGCAATCGCAATGATCGCAGCTGCAAACGCAAGCGGAGTGATCCAAATACTCGCTGCAGCGATGGCAGTAATCCCTATGCCAAGCCAGATTATGCGTTTTGATGTGACCATAATGCTTTCTTTTGGAAGAGAGCCCTGAACACGCTGATGAAATCCGATAATATAAGGAATAAATAAAAGCATGAACGGCTCATTTCCGATTGTGACAACAGGCCACCATGGCAGGCTTTCTGTCAGTGTACCGCCAGGAACAAGCAGAAGCAGCGGTACAAGCCATGTACGGTTGGCAACATGATTGCCGATCGGAAGACCCCTGCTGCTCTTCAGCAGAAACGGAGAAGTCTTCACGTGTCCTGTCTTATATGCCAGAGATCCCTCAACGATGAGGAAAAATCCCATAAGCAGAGCAAGAACCGCAAAGCTTGTCCCCTCAAGCGCAAGCCTTCCTGATAATATCCCAGTGTTCATTAGAATGAGCACCGCGAACATCGTAAGTCCAAGCGTATAGGCAGGAGAAAGAAATCTGAGCTGCATCGTTAATGCCAAGAGTACAGTTACTGCTCCAAGTACGATGACTGCACCGGACGGCATGCCAAAACCAAACGCCAACGCTGCCGCTGAAAGGACCAAACCTGTAAGCAGTCCTTTTGAATATGTAAACCGAACTTCTTCGTAAAGATCTTGAATCCTTGTGTGAAAGGATTTGCGCTCACGCTTTACGCGGATGTATCCAAACACAAGACTGTAAATAAGGAAAAAATAAACGAGAGGATGAATAAAAAACCTTCCCATTGCAAATAGAAATTCAAGCAGCCAGTTTTCAAGCAAATCCTGTCACCACCTTATATCCTTTCGTCTGACTCTACTGCTATTTTATCAGATAAAAATAGCATTGAGTATCCTGCATGAGCAAAGTTTACTTTAATTTGCTCCACAAATGCAGATTCGAAAGGGAAAAATCAAGGAGGGAATCGTCCACTTTTATTTCCAGCACTTCTTCAATCAGCTGCATTGAACGTTTTATATCCGTGAGGTTTAACGAAAGACGCCTGTAGTTTTCCGTCAAATAGTGAAAGTAGTCTTCGACGCAAGTCTTGTTCACTTCCTGAAGATGCTTGACGTCAGTGTAATTAGCAAGGTACATGCAGAACAGCTGTACCCATTTGCTGACCTTTGCATGAGAGGAGTTTGCCGTTTGCAGTCTCATCTTAAATTCCTCTGTTAACTGCTTATACGTTTGTTCTCTCATCACACTTGCCCTTTTTTTCAATTGATCTCCCCATCTTTCCATAGGCTGTTTTCGCTCTTTGTTTACGTTTTACAGGAAGCATTAATGCTCTTTTCCTTTATAATCAAAACGTTTTGATTATCATGCAACAAAGGGGCACGAAAAGAGCCGTTCTTATTTAGTGTGTTGTAGAACAGTACTTCCATCGTAAAACGAAATATCGAACTATTCAACTAGCTAAAGATTCATTTTTATGTGCCCGAAAAGTCTGTACTAATTATAAAAATACGGAAATTCCCGCTTTTTTCCGTCGCTTTTTCACTAAAAAGTTAGTAAATCGTCCTAAATGTAGATAATATGTTATTTTTATCCATAAAAAAGCCAGCTCGCATTCTTGCGGCTGACTCACTCGAACATACTATTGGTTTGATATCGTTTCTAACGCTTTATTCAGCTGGTTATCGTGTTTCCCGTCTGTGCGCTGTTTGGAGATTTGCTCATTGATTTCATTTGCTGTTGCGATATCAATGGTTCCTGATTGTTTAAGGCTGTGTTTTTTCTGGAACGTCTTTACGGCATCGGCCATTTTCTTGCCGTAGTAGCCGTCTTCTCGTCCAGTGTCATACCCAAGGCCTTTCAGCAGCACTTGTGCCACCTTGATCTGTTCGTCATTCATATCAAGGGCAAGCGGCTTTTCAAGCTGAATCGGTGGAGATGTCAGGTGCTTAGGCTGTGCCACTTTGACTGTCGGCGCAACTCCTTTTTTATGGATCCAGTTTCCTTCAGGAGTTAGCCACTTATAAAGAGTCAGCTTGATGTTGCTGCCGTCTCCCATAGGTACTGCCTGCTGGACGGTTCCCTTTCCGAACGAGGTTTCGCCGATAATGTCATAGTTGCCCGCCTCTTTAAGCGCTCCAGCCAGAATTTCCGATGCAGAAGCACTTCCTTTATCAATCAGAACAGAAACAGGATAGTCTTTTTTCTCTCGAAGATTCGAGAAATACCGTTTCTTTTCTCCGTTGCGCTCTTCAATTTGAATGTAAGGCTGGTCCTTTGTGACAAATTGCTTCAAGATCTCTTCAACACTTTGCAGATACCCTCCCGGATTGCCGCGTACGTCAAGAACAAGACCTTTTATATTCTGATCTTCAAGCTTGGCCAGTTCTTCCGTAAAGTCCTCTGCTGTATCTTCAGAAAAAGAGGTGATTTCAAGATAGCCGATTTTTTTCTTGCCCTGCTGTTTAATGGAACTGAACACTGTCTCAATCGGAATTTCATCACGCGTGACATCAAAGCTCAGCTTTTCCTTTGAGCCAGCGCGCATAACTTCAATTTTTACCGTAGTTCCTTTTTTCCCGCGGATCTTTAACACCGTATCATTTAAATCACTGCCGACTGTTGATTCACCGTCAATGGAAACAATCTCATCATTCGGCTGGAGACCTGCCTTTTCAGCCGGTGAATTCTTAAACGGGGAAACAATGATGATTTTCCCGCCATCCATTCCAACTTCAGCGCCGATTCCTTCAAAAGAAGAATCAAGGCTGTCCGAAAATTGCTTCGCTGTTTCTTTATCCATATAAACCGAATAAGGATCATTCAGCGTAGAAAGCATTCCCTGAATGGCGCCTTCCAGCAACTGCTCCTCATCTACTTCCTCAACATACTTGCTTGAAATCAGCTCATACGCTTGTTTTACCTTCTCAAGACCTTCTGTTTCCTGTCCGCGCTCTTCCTTTAAAACATCCGTAACGGCAGGAACGGAAAGCTCTTTTGCGGCTGCATCCTGCTGCTTGTCATGCTCGTAAAACTGGATGCCGGTGTACATGCCCCCTGCACCCAGGACCATGGAAAGAGCCATCAGTAGGGCTGTCATTTTCTGCTTCATCTTGTTCCTCCTTTGGTAGGCTTGACGATTGGTTATGTAGATACCAGTACAGCTAGTATATGTAAATTATGGATCATTCATGTAGGACAAGGCAATCTCTATGAAAAAAAGTCAAAAAAAAAACTCCTAAAACGCATCGTTTTAGGAGTTTTCATTCTTATTGAAGGTAGTTCATCGGGTTTACAGGGTTTTTCCAAGCACCGTCATGAATTTCAAAGTGTAGATGCTTTCCTGTTGAACGCCCAGTGTTACCCATGTAACCAAGCTGCTGTCCTTTGCTTACAGACTGACCAGCACTTACGTGACGTGCATCTAAGTGAGCGTATACCGTTGTGTACGTCTTGCCGTCGATGTTATGCGTGATAAAGACTGCATTTCCGTAGCTGCTTGAGTAGTAAGAACGGATAACCGTACCTGCTGCTGATGCAACTACAGGAACGTTCGCCGAACGGTTGGCAATGTCAATACCTGCATGGAGTTTGCCCCATCTATGGCCGTATCCTGAAGTAAATGTACCTTGTGCAGGCCACATGAACTTACCGCCTGTAACAGCTGGTGCTGGTGCCGGCTCAGCAGGTGCTGGTGCCGGAGCTTGCGACGAACTTCCAGAAGAGCTGCCTGATGATGATGACTTCTTTGGTGAAGATGCTTTGGCCGCTGCTGCTTGAGCTGCAGCTTCCTGCTTCGCTCTTTCTTCTGCTGCTGCCGCTTCTGCTGCTTCACGGCGCTTGCGCTCAGCTTCTTGTTTTTGACGCTCAATTTCTTTAGCGATAGCTGCTTCCTGCTCTTTCAGGAACGCTGCTTCGTCTTCTAGTTCGTAGATTGCTGCTTCTGTAGACTTATGCTGTGCTTTCACTTGCTCAATTAGTTTATTCTTTTCTGCTGCCTGTTTCTTAAGCTGCTGCTTTAAAGATTCAAGCTCAATTAATGCTGTTTCTAAATTCTGCAGTTCGCTGCTTAGTTCTGCTTCACTTTGCTCAAGAAGTTTCTTATCTTCTTCATGCGCTTTAATGATTTCTTTATCAGCATCGACGATTTGTGTGACAGCACTTACGCGTGTAACAAGATCACCGAAATCCTGAGCACCGAGCAGCACATCCAAATAGCTCACTACTCCGCCTGTTTCCTGCAGGGAACGGACGCGTTTTTCCAATAGCTCATTGCGTTCTGCAATGCGTTTTTTCACTTCCTGAATTTGAACCTTCAGTTCCTGAATCTTTTTCTTTGCTTCTTCAATTTCAGCCTGGCGCTCGCGGATTTTTTCGTTCGTCTCCGCTGTTTGCTTATCAAGCTTTTCAATGTCTGCGTTCAGCTTTTCTTCTTTGCTTTTAAGCTCAGAAAGCTCGCCCTGTTTTTCTTTAATATTTGAATCTACTCCAGAACGCTCCGTTTGGAGTTCTGATTTTTTCTTTTCTAATTCTGTGTTTGCGTAAGCTTTTTCTTGGGTAACTGGTATTATAACGGAGCTTGTCCCAACCAAAGCCGCAAGGCCAAGTGCCAGTAATTTCTTTCTCACTCTCTAGTTCCTCCCTTTATCTTATCTCTCTATCATTCTCTGAATTTCACATCATCCAGAGAAAACAAGCAATCCTTAAAGACTGCTTGTTTATACTCTCAAGAACTTGCGGACAGACATTAAGCTTCCCCATACACCGATCAGTGCACCGATCAGGATCAGAATAGCTGATACCTGGAAGGCAAACGGACTGAATGGCAGGAATTGAACAAATGAACCTGCGACCTTTGGTTCGACCCATGTATATAAATAGTTGTAAGTGGCCAGTACCAGGATTACCGGGATAATAGCTCCCATTACTCCAAGCATCAGGCCTTCTAAGAAGAACGGCCAGCGGATAAACCAGTTGGTAGCGCCTACGAGTTTCATAATTTCAATCTCGTGCCTTCTGGCAAAGATTGTGATTTTAATAGTATTCGAGATAAGGAACATCGCCGTGAAGACAAGTCCGATAATCAGCGCAATACCGATGTTTCTTGAAATTTCAACAAAATCAAATAGCTTCTTGACTTCATCTTGACCATAGAGAACTTTATACGCTCCGTCAAAACGCTCAATTTGCTTGGCGATTTGAGGTGTATCGCGCGGATTCTCTGTTTTAACAACAATAACGTCATTCAGCGGATTGTTCTGTTCAAACAGCTGATACGATTTTCCTTGTTCGCCCATGCTGCTGATCAGGTTATCCAGTTCTTTTTCTTTCGGTGAAAGTTCTACGGATGCAATCCCGCTCAGATTATCCACCCTGTTTCTGAGCTCTTTCTGCTGTTCAGGTGTGCTTGTCACATCAACCAGCACCCTGATCTCTACATCCTCTTCAACCTTTGTAGCAAAGTTGTTTAAGTTCATCATAATGACCAAGAACGTTCCTACAAGGATTAAAGTGACCGTAACGGCACTGACCGACGCAAAGGTCATCCAGGCGTTGCGGGTTAAGCTTTTCATACTTTCTCTGAAGTGACGCCCAAGGGTTCTAATCATAAATACCATACTCCCCTCTAGCCTCGTCACGCACAATCTTTCCGCCTTCGATCGCGATGACTCGTTTTTTCATGGTGTTAACAATTTCCCGGTTGTGAGTAGCCATCACAACAGTAGTGCCTCTGTTGTTGATTTCCTCAAAAATGTTCATAATCTCCCACGACGTATCAGGGTCAAGGTTTCCTGTCGGCTCATCAGCGATGACTACGCCTGGATTGTTGATAATCGACCTTGCAATCGATACCCGTTGCTGCTCTCCTCCTGAAAGTTCGTTAGGAAAAGACCGGGCTTTATGCTTGAGCTGAACAAGATCAAGTACATCCAGCACTTTCTTTTTGATGACTCTCGGCTGCTCCCCGATTACCTCAAGAGCAAATGCGATATTTTCATAGACTGTCAGTTTAGGCAAAAGCTTGAAGTCTTGGAAAACAACGCCGATGCTTCTTCTTAATTGAGGAACTTTTTTCTCTCTTAATTTTGCAAGATTGACTCCGTTGATCAGGATTTTGCCGTCTGTCGGCTTTTCCTCACGGTACATCATTTTTATAAATGTCGACTTGCCTGCACCGCTCGGACCAACAACATAAACAAATTCGCCCTGATCTATTTTTACATTTATTCCATTAATGGCGAGAACGCCGTTAGAATACGTTTTGTAAACGTCTGTCATTTCGATCATATTTTCATCACCCAAAGCTGTTTAT
Source organism: Metabacillus sp. cB07 (assembly GCF_016839225.1). NCBI lineage: Bacteria > Bacillati > Bacillota > Bacilli > Caryophanales > Bacillaceae > Metabacillus > Metabacillus sp. cB07. Next base: position 3,744,806 of record NZ_CP069296.1, read on the forward strand.
TTTGTAGATAACGTGGTGTAATGGCCTGATTTAAGCTAAATTTAAGTATGTAACCATAATTTTCATATATTAATAAGATTTACCCACAAAAGTCATTATACCATCAAAGTTCGGCAAAAATAGACTTAAAAATATTACAGTTTCATTTCAGTGTCGTAAATTGTCAAAGGAAATGTAATCCAGGTCTAAAGAATTGTCGACTGATAGCGCTTTAATGTAAATATTAGAACTTTCTGACTAAAAAGACAATCTTTTTTTAGGAATATATAGGTGGAAATTCTTTCTGCCTTTCGGAGGAGGAACGGATATTGGAAGGCGGCAAGTTATATCGTGCCTTTAAAACAGCAAAACCAGCCGATGCTGCCGGCTGGCTTCTCTTTAAGATTATTTCTTCTGCGCAAGCCATTCAGCTACGACAGCTGCATCCGTTTCGTTAATAAGACCTCCAGGCATTCCGCCCTGGCCATTATTAATGATGCTTTCAATTTTTTCTTTGTCATATTTTGAGCCGACCTTTGCAAGACTTGGTGCGGCCCCGCCGCCTTCAAGATTTTGACCGTGGCAGCTGATGCAGTTCTGCTGAACAATTTCTTCAGCATTCGCTGTATCTTTTGAGCCCGAATCTTTTGGCTCTTCTCCTGCGTTATCTCCTCCGCCGCATGCAGCAAGGACTAAAGATGTTCCGAAAAGAAGGGCAAGTACTTTTGATTTCATCGCCGAAATCCTCCCCAAATAAGGATGTAAAACACACATTTATTATATCCTAACTAGGCCCGCTTGAAACCTTCCCCGAGCACATCAGAAGCATCCATAACGACCACAAACGCAGACGTATCAATGCTTTTAACGAGTTGTTTCAATTTCGTGAATTCTGTCTGATCCACCACGCACATCAGGATCGGCCGCTCGCTGTCTGTGTAGCCTCCGAAGGCCGACAGCTTTGTCACTCCCCGGTCGATCTCGCTCAAAATCGCTTTTCTGACCTCTTCTTCCTGATTTGTAATGATCATCGTCATCTTCGATCGGCCCAGCCCCACCTGAACGACATCGATCGTTTTACTTGTAACATAAAGGGCGACAAGAGCGTAAAGCCCAAGTTCAATATCAAAGACCACCGTAGCGGTCAGAACAATCAGCCCGTCAATTAAAGCCACGCACGTTCCGAGAGAAAGCCCCGTAAACTTGTGAATGATCTGAGCAGCCAGATCCGTACCCCCTGTTGAGGCTTTTCCTCTAAAAACAAGCCCAAGACCGAGACCTACTCCGATTCCCCCGAAAATTGCACCGAGCAGCGGATCTGTCGTCGCGGGCGCAACGTCCTTTGTCAAAAAAACAACAAATGGCAGAAAGATCGTTCCAACCAGCGTTTTTAAGCCGAACTGTTTCCCAAACAGCAGCACACCTGCAACAAACAGGGGAATATTAAAAGCCCACTGCACATAGGCAGGCTCAAAACCGAATAAAGCATCTGTAATCGTACTGATCCCGCTCACTCCGCCTGAAGCAATGCGGTTCGGCAGAAGGAACAGATTAAATGCAATGGCAACGATTCCAGAACCGAGCAGAATAAATAAATACGACGTCACTTTTTCAAGCATTGGATTATATGTACGAGTGCGTTTACGCTGAAACATCCTGCATCCTCCATCTGAATCACACAAATTTTTGACATAACCTTACAGAGTATAGCACCCGTCTGATTCAGCTGTAAATGACAGCGGGATAACGTGCTAAAGAGATAAAGCGGTTTTGTTAGTTTTAGCATTGCAGGTGGAATTTAGTCTGCGGTGCAAGGATTTGTGTGGAGGATGCCGGTGCTTTCGGTTAACAGGTCATTTCTTTTCCAGTACCGCTTTTCTTTTTCTCACGCCGACTGCGCTGCGCTTTCAATCCCGCATATCCGACAGTAATGATTACAAAGCCTGTAAGGAGCAGCGTTTGATAATCTGTAATTGTTTTGATGATCGTTTCTGTATCGCCATTATAAAAATGACCTATACTCAAAAACAGAAAAGTTGTCGGGGCAATCCCAGTCATGGTCAGCAATGAATACTGGCGAAGATTCATATTTGAAGCGCCAGCTAAGAAAGGAACGACATTTCCTAAGTGAAGCGGACTTGAAATAACGACACTCCAGATACCGTATTTGTTGAAATTGGCTTTTGCTTTTTCCAGCCCGATTCTGTTCCGAGGACGTAATCTGTTCTCGAATGAGTGTCCCAGTTTGTATCCGATGAAAAAAGGAATGTAGCTCCCTGCTGTATAAAGGAAGCTTCCGATGAGCGAAATTCCTGCAATTTCGAGCCAGGACAATTCTAAAATGAAGCCTATTGTTACCATAAAAAAGGTTCCGATAAAAGGAAAAGCACTACCTTCTATAAATAAGGAAAGAAGCACACCCCATATACCCCAGTCTTCTGCGTGACTCACGATTGTTTGCGTCATACCTTCTGCTCCTGCCGTTTTAGTATGCTTTAAGCATAGAGGTATTTTTAATGATCAAACAACGGCTGGAGAAGCAATTTCGGCTGCGTCTTGGGACTTAGAAGGAGCGCACCTTTTTTGGCTACCCTTATTCCACTCGCTCTATTTTATAAGACAGCGTTTCTTCCTTTTGCTACCCCATATTCTGCTCACTCCGATTTATAAGGCTGCATTCCTTGCTTTTGCTACCCCATATTCTGCTCACTCCAATTTATAAGGCAGCATTTCTTCCTTTTGCTATCCCATATTCCGCTCGCTCTGATTTACAGGGCAGCGTTTCGTCCTTTTGCTACCCCATATTCCGCTCAATCTGATTTATAAGGAAGCATTTCGCCCGTTTGCTACCCCATATTCAACTCACTCCAATTTACAAGGCAGCATTTCTTCCTTTTGCTACCCTATATTCCGCTCAACCCAATTTATAAGGCACCAAAGTCCACAAAAAACAGCCGCCCCCACAGGGACAGCTGCCTCATTTTTCTTATGAAAGTTTCGAACGCAGATACGCATCGATAAACGGATCAAGGTCTCCGTCCATGACTCCCTGTACGTTTCCGCTCTCGGTGCTTGTGCGGTGGTCTTTGACAAGAGAGTACGGGTGGAACACGTAGGAGCGGATCTGGGAGCCCCAGCCGATTTCCTTTTGTTCGCCGCGGATTTCGTCAAGCTCGGCCTGCTGCTCGTCAAGCTTGAGCTGGTAGAGCTTCGCTTGGAGCATTTTCATCGCGCGTTCTCGGTTTTTGATCTGGGAGCGCTCTGTTTGGCACGATACAACCGTGTTAGTCGGCAAATGCGTGATACGGACGGCGGAATCCGTCGTATTGATGTGCTGACCGCCGGCGCCGCTTGCACGGTACGTGTCAATTTTCAGGTCCTCTGTACGGATATCGATTTCGATTTCATCATTGAATTCCGGCATGACTTCGCATGATACGAATGACGTATGACGGCGGCCAGATGAATCGAACGGCGAAATGCGGACAAGACGGTGAACGCCTTTTTCCGCTTTCAAGTAGCCGTAGGCGTTGTGGCCTTTGAAAAGAAGCGTGACGCTTTTAATTCCCGCTTCATCACCCGGAAGGTAGTCAAGAGTTTCCACTTTGAAGCCTTTCTTTTCACCCCAGCGCGTGTACATGCGGAGAAGCATTGAACCCCAGTCCTGGGATTCTGTTCCGCCTGCTCCCGGGTGAAGCTCAAGGATGGCGTTGTTCTTGTCATGAGGTTCACTTAATAGAAGCTGAAGCTCATAATTGCTCATCGCTTCAGTCAGCTCGGCAATTTCACTTTCAAGCTCTGCATGAAGATCGGCATCAGGCTCTTCTTTTAAAAGTTCGTGCGTAATTTCGAGGTTTTCATGCGTTTCGCTCATTTCTGTGAACTGAACAACTGCCTCTTTCAGCATGTTGCTTTCGTTAATGACGGTTTGTGCTTCGTTTTGGCTGTCCCAGAAGTTCGGGTGGGACATCATTTCATCTAGCTCCTGAATGCGAGCCTGTTTACGGTCGAGGTCAAAGAGACCCCCTGAAAGCCGCTAATTTCTTAGCCATTTTTTCAAGTTCGTTTCGAATTTCTGCAAGTTCCATATTCATTCTCCTCTAAAATGGGGTAAAGAGAGGCAAAGTGCCCCTCTTTGAAAAATTATTTTCCGCTGCCGCAGCAGTTTTTGTATTTCTTTCCGCTTCCGCATACACATGCTTCGTTGCGGCCGATCTCCATCTGCTTTTTAACCGGCTTTTTCTTAGGCGCCTCGTCTCCCTCTTTCGGGTGAACCGCCTGCTGGCCTTTTGCGACTTCCTCGCGCTGAAGATTGTTTCTGATCTCTGCTTTCATGATGTATTTTGCAGCATCCTCTTCAATCGATGCAATCATGCTTTCAAACATCGCAAAGCCTTCCATCTGATACTCGCGGAGAGGATCTGTCTGGCCGTATGCACGAAGGTGAATACCCTGGCGGAGCTGATCCATGGCATCAATGTGATCCATCCATTTCGTATCAACCGCACGAAGAAGGATGACCTTTTCAAACTCGCGCATCTGCTCTTCTCCGAATGCCTCTTCTTTTTCATTGTAGCGGGCTTTCGTTTTCTCAAGCACAAGCTCTGAAATCTCTTCGGATTCTTTTCCTTTAAAGTCGTTAACCGTGAATGTGCCTTCTTCAAGAAGATTGGCATTCAGGTAGTCAATCAGCCCTTCAAGGTTCCAGTCCTCCGGAAGCTCTTCTCTTGGCGTGTACATCGCAACCACACGTTCAACTGTTGATGTAACCATGCTTTCAACAATCGTACGCAGGTTTTCAGAGTCAATCACGTCAAAGCGCTGCTTGTAAATAACTTCACGCTGCTGGCGAAGAACGTCATCGTATTGAAGAAGCTGTTTACGAGCGTCAAAGTTGTTGCCCTCAACGCGTTTTTGCGCAGATTCAACAGCTTTCGTAACAATTTTGCTTTGAATCGGCTGTGAATCATCCATGCCGAGACGGTCCATCATCGCCATCATGTTATCAGAGCCGAAGCGTCTCATCAGTTCATCTTCCATTGAAAGATAGAACTGAGTCACACCAGGATCTCCCTGACGTCCTGAACGTCCGCGAAGCTGGTTATCGATGCGTCGTGATTCGTGGCGTTCTGTACCAATAACAGCCAAACCGCCAAGCTCCCTTACACCAGGTCCAAGCTTGATGTCTGTACCGCGTCCCGCCATGTTTGTCGCGATAGTCACGGAACCCTGATGGCCGGCATTCTCGATGATTTCTGCTTCTCTTTCATGGTTTTTCGCATTCAGCACGTTATGCGGAACGCCTTTTTTCTTCAGGAGTCTTGAAATAAGCTCAGACGTTTCTACCGCAACCGTACCTACAAGAACCGGCTGGCCGGCAAAATAACGCGTCGTTACATCATCAACAACGGCTTTGAACTTGCCTTCCATAGAACGGTACACAAGATCTGCACGGTCATCACGCACAACGTCGCGGTTTGTCGGAATTGCCACAACCTGCATGTTGTAAATGTTGCGGAACTCCTCTTCCTCCGTCTTCGCTGTACCTGTCATACCTGAAAGCTTCTCGTACATGCGGAAGTAGTTCTGGAACGTAATCGTTGCAAGCGTCATGCTCTCGTTCTGAATCTCAAGGCCCTCTTTCGCCTCAATTGCCTGGTGAAGACCATCGCTGTAGCGGCGGCCTTTCATTAAGCGGCCTGTGAACTGGTCAACGATGACAACATTGCCGTCTTCAACAACGTAATCAACGTCATTGTGCATCACAACGTGGGCTCTTAATGCCATATTAATATGATGGTTGAGAGACACATGTGTTAAATCGAACAGGTTTTCAATATTAAAGGCTTTCTCTGCTTTAGACATTCCGTCTTCAGTCAGCTGCACGCCTTTTGTTTTTTCATCGAACGTATAGTCCTCATCGCGCTTCAATGAACGGACAAAGCCGTTAGCCTGTACATAAAGCATCGTGGATTTTGCAGCAGACCCCGAAATGATCAAAGGCGTACGCGCCTCGTCAATCAGGATGGAGTCAACTTCATCAATAACCGCATAATGAAGCGGACGCTGAACCATCTGCTCTTTGTAAAGAACCATGTTGTCGCGCAGGTAGTCAAAGCCAAGCTCATTGTTCGTCGAATACGTAATATCGCACGCATAGGCAGCACGCTTTTCCTCTTTGGAAAGACCGTTTGAATTGAGTCCTACAGTTAGTCCCAGAAACTCATACAGCTTGCCCATCTCAACAGCATCACGGCTTGCAAGATATTCATTGACCGTCACAACATGAACGCCTTTTCCGGAAAGAGCATTCAAATATACAGGCATCGTGGAAGTCAGTGTTTTACCTTCCCCTGTTTTCATCTCAGAGATATTCCCTTCGTGAAGAGCGATACCCCCCATAAGCTGAACCGGGTACGGATAAAGTCCGAGCACTCGTTTTGAAGCCTCGCGCACAACGGCAAAAGCCTCTGTCAAAAGCTCATCCGTGCTTTCGCCTTTGGCAACGCGCTCTTTAAATTCCTGCGTCTTCGCCTTCAGATCTTCATCAGAAAGCCTCTCCATGTCGCCTGCTAAAGATTCTATTTGATTCGCCATTTTTTCGTATCTATTCAATGCACGTTTATTAAAATCAAACACCTTATTTAAGATTCCAAGCATTATATACGCTCCTCTGTTAGTGAAGTGCCATACGTGAAGCTACCCATAGGCAGGATAATCATCCGTCCTGCAAAACTACCTTCTATTTTACCATATATTAAATAATATCAACAGTTTATCCTGTTTCAAAGCGAAAAACCGTTCTGCATCAACTTTTTTAAAACGTTCTCTTCAGGCTTGATGAAGAAGCTTATGTATTTTTCAGATAATAAAACAAAAAAATCCGGCATGGCCGGAATTCCCTTCTATGTATACCTTTATAGAAGATCAGTGGAGGAACTGCTTTTCTGTTCTGCAGAAACATGCCTGGTTATCACTTGAAGATTTTCATGCATTTTGAACATGACAATTAACAGCTCACAGTAGATCCTGATGACAAACGGACCAAACAGCAGTGTCAAAAGCCCGGCAAACACTTGAGCTCCACCCCCGAAATCAGCGCTTGCTCCTGTTGCAATCGAGATAAATCCTGCGATGATGCTGAGGGCCGATCCCACATAAAAGATAACGGTAATAATAGTGGGGGTAATCATTTTATTGAATTTTAAAAAGTCCTGCATGCTCATCTCCTCCTTCTCTAGAGCATATGACTTTAGAATCATTGAATATGTCTTATAAAAGTAAAAATATGTAAATTAAAACAAATGAAAAGCAGCCTCTGCATAGAGAGACTGCTTGATATTGTTGTTATTCAGTCGGTTCAATAATCGCGTACTTGCCATCTTTACGCTGGTACACAACGTTTGTTGTGTTTGTTTCAGCATTTGTAAAGACGAAGAAATTATGACCGAGCATATTCATTTGCAGGATGGCTTCCTCGCTGTCCATCGGCTTTAAGTTAAAGCGCTTTGTGCGGACAACCTGGATCTGGTCTTCTTCTTCCTGAACCGCTGTCTGGGTCTGTGCCCCTTCAGCTTCTTCAGTGCCTGCTGCAAACATGAATTTAGGTGATCCCTGCTCTCGCAGCTTGCGGTTTACTTTTGTTTTATGTTTACGGATCTGACGCTCGAGCTTGTTAGTCACAAGATCGATGGCAGCGTACATATCCTCATTATATTCCTCAGCACGCAACACTAGATTGGTCATGGGAATGGTTACTTCAATTTTTGATTCCTGATCGCTGTAGAATTTTAAATTTACGTTTACGTTTGCTTCAACTGAATCCTCAAAATAGCGTTCCAGTTTGCCGATTTTCTTCTCGACATACTCTCTTAATGCTGGAGTTACCTCAATGTTTTCGCCTCTGACGTTATAATTCAAAATGAACTCCTCCTTTGTTAAGGATATGTAAACTTATTTCTTCCTTTCCCTTTAGAATTCCTGCTGAAACGTAAAAATAATGTTAAACCATTGTGAAATTTGTTGAAGTTTGCGGTTCAGAAGGAAAGGATGTGAATAGAGTATGCGGGTGGCGTTTGATTTATTCTGAGAAGAAGAGGACTGTCTCTATAGAAGATATTGTTGCTTCGGGGGACTGATTAGATTTCTTGAGCTGTTTTTATGCTGAATATAAATCTCACATCGTACCCGTTCCCTTGCGCTCCAGTCACTTGCTTTCCGCGGGGAGTGCCTGAAGCTTCCTCGCTGCGCTTGCGGGATCTTCAGTGCCCTCTTCATCCCGCAGGAGTCAAGTGCCTTCCGCTTCAGTCCACTGGTGTTTTAACTAAAATTTACGCTTGTGGTCCGTCTTCTGCAATCGAGATCCCAATTTGTTCTTTTGATACGTTTAAACTTAAGCATTTCATGACATCCTTCATAATAACTAGCTCCTTCCGTAATGTAGCTCTGATTTGGTTTGCCAAATTAACCTACGATGTTACGAGAAAGGAGCTCTTTTCGTTCATGATAACCCGCCGCAATCCGCTTAAACATCCCCCATTGCATCGAATCCAAATAAAAAAATCCCGTCCTTATTCCGGCGGGATCAGTGGAGCAGGTAGGGAAGCAGACATGTTTGTATGTCTCGCTTCCAGGCTGTATACAGATGGGATAATCTTTTTAAATAGGCATGGAAAAGATGGGACCCGCCTTCTGGTGCCGGTCTTAGTTCTTCGAGCATGTCATCAAATAGAAGAATGGCCTTTTGGAGATCTGGATTGCTGCGGGCCGCATGCATCATGGAGCTGTGAACGGCATCCACCTGGATAAAAGCGTCCATCAGATCGTCCATAATCTGCTCACGATTTGTATATTCCATGCTTTCATAGCTTTTGATCAGGTAATAAAAACACTCTTCGATCGTATTCAGCAGTTCGTTATAGGAAAGAAAAAGCTCGTAATCGCTTTGAGTAATTGCGTCACTTGCGCTTATCATAGTACATTCCGTCAATCGCCGTGCTCTGGTAGGGGTTTGCATATTTCTGGCCGGAGGCTTTTTGCAGCTTCAATTTTGTCATATCTTCTTTGATCTCTTGCTGCACGGCTTTCAGCTTTTCATGGATGACCGCGTTCCATTCTGTTATTTCTTTTCCCAGCTGTTTTTCCTGCTGAGTGTATGGCGGCTTCAGGTTTGAGATCAGCACTTCACGCTGTTCGATCCACTGCTGGATGTTCAGGATATAGCTGTCCCTCATATCTTTTTGCTGCGAGCCGTTCACTTCACTCAGCAGCTGATGTGTAAGCTGGTGCAGTTTTTCAACAGTGCTCATCAGATCGGGCCGCCTTGTCCGAACTGCTGCCTGCGGGCGGATTGGATAACCTGTTTCCACGCATCGCGGAATTCAGTTACATATCCCTCTGCTTCAGAGAGAATCTCCGGATCATTTGAGATATTCGCTTCTACGAGCCTGCGGTTAATATATTCATACATCTGCATCATCGACCCGGAAACTTCAGCTTCAGGGTTCAAAGTAATGATCAATTCCTGAATAATGCGCTGCGCCTTTTGAAGGTTGATGTTTTTTTCCTGAACCTGTTTCTGTTCCATCGCTGTTCGTGCCTGTTTAATAAATTTGAGGCAGCCGTTATAAAGCATCAGTGTCAGCTCGCCTGGAGACGCCGTGCTTACTGAATTCTGCTGGTACGCCTGATAAGGATTTGTCAATGCCATCGTGTTAACTCCTTTTTTAGCCGAATTGCTGCATTAAATAACTCATTTGTTCATTGGATCGCTGAATCGCTTTTTCCATCGCCGTAAACTGTGCCCAGTAGCGGTCCTCTACTTGCGTCAGCCTGTCTTCAAAACGCGTGATCTGGCTATCTATGGATGAGAGGTTTCTTCCAATCGTAAACTGCTGGCTTGTGGAACTGGACGTGCCTGCTCTCGAATTCAGCTTGTCCATCGTTGTTTTTAAGTTGTCGTACAGATTGGTAATGATCCCTTTTTCACCCCTCGTTGGACCATTGCTTGTGAACAGCTTCTCTACGCCGTCCGGATTTTCTTCAATCGCTTTTTTCAATTTCGCCTCATCAATGATCAGCTTTCCGCCCTCGCGGTAGTTAGTAGAGGTCGTGATTCCGATATTAGATAGATGAGTAAAAGATGTGCCTGATGCTGAAGACAGCGTTGAGTAAAAATCTGTCCGCATTTGGCTGAGAGCTCCAGTCAGAATCGAGTCTTTTCTGAGCATTCCGCTTTTCGCCTTTTCATCCCACTGCTCCTGCTGCTTGTCTGATAGAGCTTCGCGTTCTTCGTCAGATAGCGGCTGATAGTCGCGGTATCGGGTCTCATCCGTTTTCGTCTGGATTTTCGCGATGGTTTCGTTGTACAGAGTGACGAATTTCTTTATGTTGTCAAAAACGGCATTCGTATCGTTTGTCACGTTAATAGAGACCGGCGGTTCTGCTGCCGTGAACGTGTTTTTCAGGGTAAAGGTAACCCCGCTCATTTCAAACGTGTTCGAAGTGCGCTCTGTTTCAAGTCCGTTAATGGTGAACTTTGCGTTCTGCCCGCCTGTTTCTGTACCTGAGCCGAATCTCAGCACGTTATTCAGGAAGCCTGCGGACGTAATGATTTCATTGCCGCCTTTGTTAAAATCGCCGGTTTCTTTTCTCGTCAGCGTAATCTTGTCTGAAAACGAGTCATACAACGCTGTCACGCCAAGTGATGATGAATTGATTTTTGTAAAAACGTTATTTAATGATTCCGTGCCCTGAATCAGGAAATTCTCTTTTTTGAGACCTGTTGAAGTATGGGTCTGCATGTCAAAAGAGAAGTAATGGTCTGTACTCTCAATCACGTAATCCGCTTTGATGACGCTTCCTTTTTTGATCGTTTCGCCGAACGTCAGGTTGCCGTCTGTATCAAGTGCAGCTTCTCCCGCTTGAGGAGTACCAGTCACAAGCTTAAAGGATTTTCCGTCCACTTTGATAATCGCGTCTTTATCAACATTTTTCAGCACTTGCCCGGTTTCAAGTGTCAGTTTAAATGACGCCCCGTCAGCCGCGGCAGTGACTGTCTGATTTTTAACGGTTCCTGTCTGCCAGTTGAAGTTCGTGTTGGCAAACGAATCTTTTATATCCTGGAGAGCTTTAGACGGGTCGACCTTTTGGCCGGATGCAGAGATAGCTCCGGCATTCACCTTTGTCGCTGCCGTTGCAAGCTGATCTACTTTCGAGATGCTGTAGGACGCCTGGCTCGCCGCGCTCGTTGCAGTGGCCGTCACTCTATCAGCATTGGAGCTGTTCGTCGTCCGTGCCCGGTAGTTGCTCGAGAGCTTCATATCAAACGCAGCATTCCGGAATGAAAACAGCAGGCTGTTCATCTCGCGGTAGCCGTCGCGCTGCCACTCAAGCACCTGCTTGTTCTGCTTCAGCTTATCAAGCGGCATTCTCTCCGCCTTCATCAAATCTGCCACGATAGTATCAATGTCCATTCCGCTCGCCAAACCGCCGATTCTGACCATGTACCTTCACCTCTCTAGATTTTCTTATCTACTACAAATCCCAGAAATTCTGTTAGTGCTGCGTACAAATCCAGCATCTTCTTGGACGGAATCTCCCGGACAATTTCCTTCGTCTGACTGTCTACCACCGTCACATAATACTCATTCAGCTTCTCATGCAACTGAAACTGTATCGACGTATTCGCCGGCTGCAGAAACTCATTGATGCTGTTCACCGCTTTTTCAATCTCTTCTTTCGGAAAAGCAGGTGTGTATTCTTCTTTACTTCCTTCTTTTATGGTTACGGGCTTCGTGTCATTTTCTGAGATGCGCGGACCAGGCTGGGATGACATTTTCTCAATCATCATGATGGGTCGCTCCTTGGTTATATGTTCTACTGGTTATATCGGAGAGATTGGGGAGATTTGAAGGTTTGGGGAGTTTAAATTGGGCTTAAATGTTTTCGTAAATTAAAATATGATTCTTGTTATTTTCTATTATTTGAAGGATTTTAGAAAGATCTGCGGAATTAATAAACAGAACAAACGTTCCTATAAGGAGGTCTAATTAAGCAAATGAAACATTTTATGCAACTTTCTAGTATTCAAAAAAGTGTATTAGTAGCGAGCATAATAGCAGATGGTGAGATTACAAAAATTTATAAGAATTCACGCAGAAAAAATCATAGTTACCGGGAACATTATGGCAGCCAGCAAGAAGAATATCGGGTATGGAAAAGTTCATTTTTCAATGGATTGCTGTACTTAACCCGCAAAAGTAACACGCTTCGTTCGAAATCATCCCCCTTATTCACTGAATTATATCCCTATTTTTATAGCGTCAATGGCACAAAAAAGATTCCTTTTGAATTGATTGATCAATGCACTCATTTTTACTTCTTAGCAATTCTCTATTTAGATGACGGCTCTCTTTGTATTACGAAAAGGATTAATCATAATACGAAGAAAATATACTTATTGCCTACGATAGCATTCTACCTTCAATGCTACACTAAAGAGGAGCTCATACTTCTTAAGCAATTCCTTTCAGAACATCACGATCTCGATTTGTATCTTAATAAAAGAAAAGACGGAAACGGCTATATATTAAAGCTCTCAAAAGAAATAGAAGTAACTAGTTTTTTGTCACGGGTTCATTCACACACAGTTGATTGTAAGAGCATGCAATACAAAACGAACTGGGAACATAGAGTGAAACTTGAATCAATTAAACTAAAAAAAGAATATCCTGGATATGAAACATTATCTAGTAATTCAAAGCGGCATCGAAATTACTCTGACAGTGAAATTAACGCCATGCTTGAGATGAAAAGAAATCAGTTTACTGATAAAGATATAGCAGCAGCCTTAAACAGGACGTATTGGTCGATTGTATATAAATTTCAAGAATTAAGAAAAAACGGCTCTCTCTAAAAAAGAAAGTGCCGTTTTTGTATTTATTAACGAAGTAATTGAAGAACACCTTGTGGTTGTTGGTTGGCTTGCTTTGCCGCTACGCCTTTCGGTCATAGAATAGACTATATCTTCACCCTGATCTGTCAGGGGCTGGGCACTTCGAACAGTATGCACTGCCCTACGAGATTCATAGTCATAGCTTATGCCTTAGACCGTCTTCTCTAGTCGTTGAACCTTCTCCAGAGTTTCCTCACAGGAGCTTGGCTGCTGATTATCCATTGTGTCATCTTCATCATTTTCACACCTTCACGCTGACCGTTTCCAGTTGCGTTGTGGTTGATGAAGCTTTAGGAAGTTCCAGCAATTCACCCAGTAATGCTCTTACCCGTTACCGGATAAGACGCCCTTCATCAATTATCTCAAGAGTTGTAGAACTCCTTGAGGCATTTGATTGGATTGAGCCAACATTGCTTGTGCTGCTTGAGAAAGAATAGAATTCTTTGTTTGGTTCATCATTTCTTTCGCCATCGTGCGAACATTTACTTTCATAAATGACCAGACTATATCTTCACCCTCTGATCTTTCCAGTAGGGGTTGGGCACTTCGGATTCTCAATGCTGAACCACATTGATCCACCTACGGATTTCATCACCATAGCTTACGCCTTAGATGGTTTATCCTAGTCGTTGAACCTTCTCCAGAGTTTCCTCACAGGAGCTTGGCTGCTGATTGCCCAATCTTTTCTTTTTTCGGACCGTCACGTCTGTCGTTTCCAACTGCGTTGTGGCAAGAAAAGCTCTAAGGGGTTTCCAGCAATTCACCCAATTATGATCTCTGGCCGTTACCAGCCAGGACGACTGTGCTTGTCGCTGCTTAGGCAGCTAAAGCATAATCTACGTCACGAACACGTGATTCTGCAGCAGTTAGGTTTTCAGAAGATGTGTTTAAATTATTTATAGCATAATCTAAACGGTTCTGATAAGAACCTAGATTAGACCTTTCAGCAGAAACAGTTTTAATTGCGTCATTAATTGTGGTGATAGCTGCTGTTGCAATTGCAGCTGTTGAAGAAATATCAATAGCAGTTGCTGCTTCATCGTCTCCAGTAGCAATCGCTAAACCAGTTCCACCAGTCATATCAGCAATAGTGAGTGTAATTTGCTGGCTTTCATTTGCGCCAACTTGGAAAGTAAATTGACCATTTGTACTTGGTCCACCAGCACCAGTTAATAAATCTTGACCGTTAAATTGAGTATCTTTTGCAATTCTATTAATATCTTTTGCTAACTGATTAGCTTCATCTTGGATGGCAGTACGATCTTCAGTAGTGTTTGTATCATTTGAACCTTGTACTGCTAATTCACGCATACGTTGTAACATAGAATGAGTTTCATTTAATGCACCTTCAGCTGTCTGAATCATAGATATACCATCTTGAGCATTTCTAGACGCTTGGTCCAAGCCACGTACTTGTGCACGCATTTTTTCTGAAATAGAAAGTCCAGCTGCATCGTCACCAGCACGGTTGATACGCTGACCAGAAGCTAATTTCTCCATTGATTTAGATTGAGCGCCAGAAGCACTGCTCAATTTGTTGTAAGTATTAAGAGCCGTGATATTATGATTGATTCTCATTAGTAAATTTCCTCCTTGAAATATAAGTTTGCCTCCACATCCTTGTGGAAGATGTCAGACTGGGCCGAGCCGGCCGTCTGCAGTCCTGCCTGACACTTTTTATATCGACAGGCAGAGGTATTGTTTAATAGAATTAGAAAAAAATTCATAAAAAAACCTCAAGCCGATGTGCTTAAGGTTATCTGTTTCTTAGCTGCGACAGGAGGCTGAGTGAAACGTCTGCCGCTTTGTTATTTTCTTCCTGAATGGAAAGATAGACTTCTTTCCGGTGGATGTCGATGTGTTTAGGGGCTTCGATGCCGATTTTGACCTGGTCGCCTGAGATGGAGATGACGGAGATCTCGATATCGTCGCCGATTTTGATGGCTTCCCCTGTTTTTCTTGTGAGTACGAGCATCAGGCTTCCTCCCACAGGCGGTGTTTGGTTGTGTAGTCTGTTCCGCTCAGGATGAGCTGCTTACCTGTTTTTTGTTTTCGGTTGATGATGACCGGTCCCTGGAGATTGGCGGTTGAAGCATTGAATGGGTCTGTTACAGTCAGGATGACGTAGACTTGAACGTCTTTTTCACTTTCAATGGACAGTGCTTCTTTTGAGGCTTCATCAATCTCAAATTCATAGTCTTTGAAAAAGAAAAACGGACTTGTGACGACGAAGGCAGTGGACGGGCTCTGAACAGACTGAAGAATGAAAAAGGATGAATCCTCTTCAAGCGGCAGGAGGATAAACGAGCTTTCATCCAAAAAGCCGGGTATGCCATGCTCGAACTTCAGTTTTTCGGTTTCATTGACATCGACCGTTCCGTGGTACTTCGTTTCAATAACCATGCTTCACGTTCCTTTCTGTTAAATGACAAAATCAATATTCAGCTGATTGCGCTCAGCCAGATGGATATTTACGCCTCCGGCTTCATAGTTCATGTCCGGCTTATTTGGCGTGCTCTCAATAATGGGTTCTTTCGTTTGTACATCAATTTTTACCTCTGCAGGCTGATAAGCAAGCTTCACACTGAAATGCGACGGGATGAAGCCAATGTTAAATTGCTTCTCCGGGCGTTCGCTGTTCGCTTTTGCCTGGGCAGTCAGAGGCCGGCCGCCGTTTTCAATCCGCATCTGCTCATCACCCTGCCTGATGCGCCTTGCAATGCCGGACAGGACATCTTGCCGCCCCATATCCGCAGCTTCTTCAATGCGCTTTGAAATATGCTTTAAATCGACATCTTCCCGAGCTTTCGACTGATCAATAGTGAGCTTCCCAGGTGTGGTCCTGATCGTCAGCTCTGCTTTCGGCTGCTGAATGGAGAGGTCGGCGGGCTTCTGTTCGATGGAGAGCTTCGCGTTCACGGTCTCGATTCCTATTTTAGCAAACCTGCTTTCAAGTCTGATTTGAGGAATATTCATTCGTTCTCCTCCCTAGTAAAAAAGCTATCTCGCAAAAGATAGCTTTATCGTAAAAAGTCCATCAGCGTCGGCTGCATGATTCTCGCACCTACTGAAAGTGCAGCTCTATGCAGACTTTCCTGTGCTGTGAGACTCATGATGACTTTCTCAAGATCTGCGTCTTCGTTTTCTGAAAGAATACGAGTAGACACAACCTCCTGTTTCATCACCCTGTCTTCAATCAGTTCAAGGCGGTTATACCTTGCGCCAAGCTCCGCACGTTCAGCGGTCATGGCGTCCATTTTCCCGTCAAGGTCTGAAAGCAGCCCGTCCATGCCGGTAGCGTTACCTGAAGTGAGAGCTTTTTCAATTGATCCAACAACGGCGAATAAGTCTTCGCTGAATACGTTATCTGAGTTGATATTCGCTTTAAGTGAAACACCTTTTGATACTTCTACTTCAAAAGGAGATTTATCAACCAGGACGGTTACCGTACCGTCAGCATTCAGTGTCACCGGAGCCTTTTTCGTTTCCGTTCCGTTGAAAATGTAATTCCCCGCTACCTGGGTATTGGCAGACCCTACCAGGTCCTCTTTCAGCTGCTTGATTTCAGCGCCGATTGCTTTAAGATCCTCGGGGCTGTTGGTGCCGTTGCTTGCCTGTACGACAAGTTCACGGACACGCTGCAGAACCTGTGTGCCCTGCTCGATGCCCGCTTCTGAGTTTTCCATCCACTGATAGGCTTCTGAAATGTTGCGCTGGTATTGTTCAACCTCGGTCAGGTTTGTGCGGTAGTGCATGCCTTTCATGGCAACGACCGGATCGTCAGAGGGACGGCTGATCTTCTTGCCGGTTGCTAGCTGGTCTTGATACGTCCCCATTTTCTCATAGCTTTTGCTTAAATTCCGGAGAGAATTGGCTGCGAGCATACTTTGTGTGACGCGCATGGTTTTTCACCTACCTTCTTAATCCGTTGATGATGGTGTCAAGCATCTCATCCTGCAGCGAAATCATTTTCGCCGAGGCATTATAGGCGTGCTGAAACTGAATCATATTGGTCATCTCTTCATCGAGTGACACAGCACTTACCGACT
Source organism: Metabacillus sp. cB07 (assembly GCF_016839225.1). Classification (NCBI taxonomy): domain Bacteria; kingdom Bacillati; phylum Bacillota; class Bacilli; order Caryophanales; family Bacillaceae; genus Metabacillus; species Metabacillus sp. cB07. Next base: position 3,761,789 of record NZ_CP069296.1, read on the forward strand.
GGCGGCGCTGGTCAACAGCCGAACGGAGGACATCCGTGTTGCTTGAGAGGCGGTTTGCTTCCTGGGCATCAACGGCCATTCCGCCAATTAAGCTCTCGTAGAAGTCCTGGATGGTCGTCGTTTTTCCGCCAATGGAAAACGTCTGATTTTTCACTTCTGCAAGCGCCAAAGCATTTTTCCCGTCTCCGATGTTGCCATTGGAAGACGCTGCGATGTTGTCAGTTGAATCAAGAATGTCCTGGTGCAGCTGAATTAGGGCTGCGGCACCTTCAGGAGGATTTGTCAGGCTGCCGAGATCGAAGAATGGTGAGCTGACTGCTCCGCCTTCTTCTATTCTCTTAATGCTATAGCCAGCTTCCTGAACTTCGTTGACTTTTTCAGCAAAGCTGTAGGCAAGCTGGTCAAGCTGCTGAAGCATTTCCGGGTAAACTCCCTTAGCAGTACCGCCGTCATTGTATCCGTACGAATCAATTAAACTGCGGATCTTGCCCGCGCTGCCAAAATCCTTCAAAGCCATAGCTGTTCCACCGATTGAGACGGTATCAGCAAGACCGTTATCAGAAGAATATCCAACGCTTATTTCGTTCACGGTTTTCGTTTTGCCGTCCACAAGTGTTCCGAGAGACTTGCCGCCAGCGTCCACAATTTCAATAGAAACAGAGCCTTCTGCGATTGGAAGCGCATTTCCCCCGCTTTTTTCATAGGAGATTTTAACGTTGGAAAGACCCGACAGCTGATCAAGCAAACGATCCCGTTCATCGTACAAATCGTTGGCAAGGTAGCCGTGCGGCTCTATTTCCGAGATTTGCTTGTTGATGCTGTTAATCTGGTTTGCAAGCGAGTTGATCTCTTTGACTGAAACTTCAAGCTCACTCTTCAGCTCACCCTGAACTGCTTTTAGAGAAGTAGAAAGATAGTGGAACGTTTCCGCTACCGCTTTCCCCCTCTCGCGGACAACTGAACGTGCGCCTGCATTCGTCGGGTTCAGGGCCAGGTCCTGCATCGACTGCCAGAAGCGGTCAAAGCTTTTGGAGAGACCGGTCTCAGACGGCTCATTCATGATTTCTTCCATCTTCAGAAGAGCATCGGCGCGGGAATCCCAATACCCGCTTTTGTTATTTTCATAGCGGAACTGCGTGTCCAGAAAGCTGTCGCGCACACGTTCAATTGTCCCTGCCTGAACGCCGGTTCCGGTTTGCCCCGGGATATGCGGACGGTTGATGGACGCGTTCGGATAGGGCTCCGTTTGTTCAAAATTCACACGCTGCCTTGTGTAGCCCGGCGTGTTGGCATTGGCAATATTGTGGCCTGTTGTATTAAGGGCGCTTTGCTGTGTAAACATTCCTCTTTTGGCAATTTCAAGACCTGAAAAAGTCGAGCGCATGGTTCATTCCTCCGAGCTTTATGCTTTTGAATCAAATAATGATTTTCGTTTCGGCTGAGCTGCCGCAGATAAGCCCGGAGGCTTGTAGGCCGGGGACTCTTCCTTAGGCATGAGCATATCAAGAGACAGGGAGACAAACTGAAGGGCCTGAACGGTCAGCTGCTGATTCAGCTTGTTTGCATGTTTCAGCTTGTCCATGACATCTGTCAGGGAGGATAAAAGCTGCGCAAATTGCACTTTATCTTCTCCCTCTGCTTTTTCAATGCATGCCGACAGTGTAAGATCATGATCTCTGCCCAGATAAGCAAAGGTGAGCTGGATCCGTTCCTTCTCTGCAAGCTTAATAGCGCTTACGCAGATGTGCTCCTGCTTCAGGGTTTGCTGAAGCACAGCCAAATCTTCTGTTTTCAGAGCTTCCGTTTTGGCTTCGGCAAGCTTCAGAAGCTGCTGATTGAGCCTGAGAAGCTTCTCGAGTTTAAAAATTAATGGCTGTGCTGACACGGCAAATCCCCCTGGTTCTATTTCTTATAGTGATTAAAAAGGCTTTCGGCAACAGCTTTTGGGTCCGGCTGGTAAGTGCCGCTTTCAATCTGTTTTTTCAGAGCTGCCACTTTTTCCTGTCTTGCGGCATCGATGCTGTTTTGCTGCTGAAGTTCTTTCGCTTTGGATGAGATCTCTACCTTATCCTGTTTCTGTGCAGTCTGCGGAAGCTGCTGCTTTTCCGCACTTCTTTGGTAGGGATTGATTGAAGCTGAATTCAGATGATTGATTTTCATCTCTTATCCTCCTCCATTCCTGTGATGATATCTTTATCGGCCCTTTTTGCCGGCCATTAACAGTCTTACTTGTTTTTGGGCTGAAAGGTATAGAAAGTCGCTTTCTCTTCTGTGACTTTCTGACGGCGCTCTTCCTCCCGCTCTAAGTCGAACAGCTGATTTTTCAAGTCTTTTGAACATGTGAGGCACAGCTTGTTCTCCCTGATCAGCGTTCCGCATTTCTGGCACGGGTAGCCAAGATTCGGGAAATTGGCGAGCTGGATTCTTCCCTGTCTGATAAATTTCAGAATCGTGTCTTCAGAGACTTCTGTTTCCTCTGCAGTAGTCACCAGTGTTGCGCTGCGGTTTTTGCTTTGCTTCAAATAGCTGTAAACAGCTTCAAACTGACGCTCTTCTTCTTTGCTGCATGTATCGCATACTGCTTTAAACGGTGTTTTTACAAATAACGAGTAGCATTCCGGACAATTTGATAGTTCCACAATTATTTCTCCTATCATTGTACTATATATCAATATTATCGGTTCGTTTTTGAAAACGTTTAGCCTCTGACGAGAGTTAAAGAGGAGACCTTTTTAGCCCCGTTTTGGATCAGCACGTTTGCTGCATGCCTGATTGTCGTGCCTGTTGTGTAAATATCATCTATTAATAGGATGTGTTTTGAGAGAATGTCTGAAGGGTTTTCGATAAAGAAGACATTCTCGCTTTGAAGGCGTTCTTCGCGGGTTTTTTTGGATTGTTTTTCAAGATGTTTGCGGTTTAAGGGTGAAAGGACCGGGCGGCCGAGAAGTTCAGCGAGGAGGAGTGCCTGATTAAATCCGCGTTCATAAAGTCTTTCGCTGCTGAGAGGGACCGGGACAATGAGGCCGGCCTCTTTAAAGTGCTGATTGTAAGCTTGACGGAAGGAGTCTTTAAAAACGCGGACTAGTGCTGCGTCACCTCTGTATTTGTATCTGGCGATCACATCTTTCATCGAGTCATTGTAGTGGTAAACCGAGCGGTTACTTGTAAGAACGTGGCCTAGTTCATCGTACTGCCACCTTTCACAGTCATAACAGATCTGTTCATCTGCCTGAGGCCGGCCGCAGGTTCGACAGACCGGTCCTTCGATCAGAGTGAATTTCCCGAGGCATTCTGAGCAGCATGCTTCTTCTTTTTCTAAGAAAAATACGCTTCTCCACGTAACCGTTTGCTCAAGCTCTGCTGCGCAAATCAGACAAAGGCTCATTCTTTACCTCTCCGGCAGCGCGGCATGTCAGAAACCATTTTCGCCGACTCCGCGAGCTTGACGATCAGCGTTGTCATCTGCTGCTTGTCTATGAATTCCGCTTTGACATAGGCGATTTTTCCGGCATCTGTCACATATCTCGGCTGGACTCTGTTTAGGACAAGCGCGAGCACGTCATTCAGGCATTCATCGCACGTGCAGCTCATCTGAAGAGCCTGTTTATATTCAAATAACAGATCTGACATAATTTGTTCCATTGCATTAACAGCCAACGTTCTGTCCCCTTTCCTGCTGCTATTAACCGATTATGCCACAACGTGAAAATGTTGGATATATTTAACATGCTAAACAGTCAGAAAGTCACTTTCTCCGCTTCCTCGTTCATCATTTCGATATGCTTTTTGGCACGAATCATGGCTTCTGTTTTCCCATAATGAAAAAAACGGACATCCCCATCAGGGTGTGCAGCGCTTCTGCCGACGCGTCCTGCAATTTGGACAAGGGCACTTTCAGTAAATATACCGGCTTCTGCCCCGAGCACTGCCGCATCCGAATCAGGAATGGTGACTCCCCTTTCCAGAATGGTCGTTGTGACAATGATCGGAATGGCGCCGTCTCTGAATTTCTGCACCTTTTCTTTCCGGTTAGGATCTTCTGCATAGACCCCTTCTATCGCTGCGTTCTGCTCTTTGAGGATCGCGACAGTGTCTTTTAGAATGGAGATTGAAGGGACAAATAGAAATGCCTGTTTGTTTAAGCTAAGACGGTCAGTGACCCATTGCTGAAGCGGTTCAGGGAGTCTCTTTTTCTGAAGCGCCCTTTTGTAATGCCCGCACCAGGTGAAGGAAGGAACAGGAAGTGGATGGCCGTGGTATCTTTGCGGGATTTGCACATGAAGACTGATGGCTTCTTTAATTTTCTCTGAAGGGGTGGCGGTTAAGTAAATTAGGGAACTGTCCGGCTTTCGGGCTCTGGCTGCCGCAAACTGGAGTTTTTCGTCTGCTGAAAATGGAAAGGCGTCCACTTCGTCAATGATCAAGACATCAAATGCAGCGGTGAATCGCATGAGCTGATGGGTCGTTGCAATCACGAGATCCGCTTCCTGGAAGCGTTCTTCACTTCCTCCGTAGAGAGAGGCAATCTTCACTTCTGGAAAGGCAGCACGCAGTCTCGGAGTCAGCTCAAGGATGACATCGGTTCTCGGGGCTGCAAGACAAACTTGTTTATTCTCTGACAGCGCTGCCTCAATTCCATGAAATAGCATCTCGGTTTTGCCCGCTCCGCATACGGCCCAGAGCAGTAAATCCTGCTGATTTCTTACAGCATACACCATTCGGTCTGACCCTTTTTGCTGGGCGTTTGAAAGCTTGCCTTCCCACTTCAGGCCAGTAAACGCTGCCTCGCTCTTTGGCCGGCACGGGCCTGTCCATTTGATGAGGGGCGTACATTCGCTTACTCGTCCCATCTGAATGCAAGCCCTGCAATAGGAGCAGTTTTCACTGCATCTGGCACACGCAAAGGAATCAATGAGCCTGGGATCTTTATTTCCGCAGCGGAAGCATGCTCCATCTTTCACGCCGTATTCATAACTGACATAGCCATTTTCAACATGCGATTGGATAAGGGCAAAGGGGAAAGGCAGCTCATCAGGGAGCAGCAATCTGCCTTGAAGGTATGTTTGGAGGTCTTTGGAGTATAAAAATGATGGATTGGTTCGGCTAACACGGAGGCTGTGTTTGGCGACCTGAAGTCCTTCACTCACAATCTCTGCGGGTTTCAGCAATCCATTTCGGACCGAAAACCTCACACCTGATCGAACTTCGTTTTTTCAATTTTTCTGAAGCGCTTTTCAACACTGATCGGCGTCCGGTTCAGCTGCTTTGCAATATCACGGAATTTGATGTTCTGTTTTCTGAGCTCAACAAGCTTGCGATCCTCAAGTGTTGTCCAGTGACGATATGACCGTTTTTGAATTTCAATCTCCTGCATATGATCTCTCCTCTAAATGGATAATGAAGTATACATATCCAAGTATGGTAAAAAAACTAAGTAATGTCTAGACTTGTCATAGGAAAAAATTTGACATTATTGAAATTTTCGGTGGGAATTTCGTCTTTTTTTCGTTGTTTTTCGCTTTCCCTTCGGGTACCGAAAAGAATTTGCAGGAAGAGAGCCCTATGTTGACAAGAGCTATACATAGGAAAAAGGGGTCAGTCCCCACATGCTTTAAAGCAGTGAGGGACTGACCCCTTTTCATTTATCTCGTATACCAGCCAAGGCCCATAGCCCCTTCACCCAAATGGGTTCCGATGACGGGTCCGAAATAGCTGATGGAATATTCGACGTGTGGATATTTCGCTTCGAGTTCCGCTTTCATGCTCTCTGCCTCATCAGGACGGTTGGCATGAATGATGACAGCGCGCATCGGTTTGCCTTTGTTTGCTTCTTCATCAAACAGGTCATAGATGCGGTTGAGCGCTTTTTTGCGTGTGCGGATTTTTTCAAATGGCACGATGAGTTTGTCTACAAAGTGCAGAATAGGTTTGACTTGCAGCAGGCTTCCAATCAAAGCCTGTGCACCGCTCAAACGTCCTCCCCGCTGAAGGTGGGAAAGATCATCCACCATAAAATAAGCGCTGATTGATTGCTTCACTTCGTTTAAGCGTTCCATAATTTCCTCAGGTGTTTTGCCCAGAGCTGCCATTTCTGCCGCTTCAATCGCGTAAAAGCCCTGCACCATGCAGCTGACTTCTGAATCAAACGCATAGACTTTTATGCTTTCCGCCATTTGTCCGGCAGTGACGGCTCCATTATAGGTTCCGCTGATGCCGCTTGATAAGTGGACGCTGATGACAGCGTCATATTCTTTTGACAGCTCCTGAAACAGCTCGACAAATTTCCCGACGGGCGGCTGTGAAGTTGTCGGAAGCTCGCCTTTGCTTTTGACTTCCTCGTAAAATTCGGCAGCCGTAATTTCGACTTCCTCCTGATACACTTCCCCGCCAAAAATAACGCTGAGCGGGATCATATGGATGTTCAGCCGCTCGCGGGTTTCTTTCGGTATATAAGCTGTACTGTCCGTAACAATTGCCGTTTTCATAAAATGTACCTTCCTTGTCATCGACTTCTCAACTTGTTCTTTCATTCTATAAGATAATGCTATAAATTTCATTAATTTTTCATGTAAATAAATGGTGAACAGCAAAAACCCCTGTTACCTATCATAACAGGGATTCACGTTATAGAAAAACTTCAAAACGAAAAAAACCCGCCGAAGCAGGTTCTATCGCACTTCCACCCAGCCGTTTTTAATGGCAACGACTACAGCTTGTGTACGGTCATTAACGTTCATTTTCTGAAGAATGTTGCTTACGTGGTTTTTAACGGTCTTTTCACTGATGAAAAGAGCTTCGCCGATGCCGCGGTTGCTTTTTCCGTCAGCAAGCATCTGCAGCACTTCACATTCGCGGCGCGTCAGGATATGTAACGGACGACGAATTTCCGTTGCGATTGTGGCTGTGCCTCCGCCTGAACCGCTTGTCGCGAGGCGTCTGAATTCATTCACAAGGTTGTGAGTGACTTTAGGGTGCAGGTAAGAACCGCCGTCAGAAACAACTTTAACAGCTTCAATCAGTGTATCTGCATCCATTTCCTTCAGCAGGTAGCCTCGTGCTCCCGTTTTCAGCGCATGAGTGACATAGTTTTCGTCATCATGAATGGAAAGAATAATGACTTTCGTTTCAGGATTTGCTTCTACAAGCTGCTTTGTCGCTTCCACGCCGTTTACTTTCGGCATGTTGATGTCCATGATGACGACATCAGGCTTGCTGTCCTCAACGATTGAAAGAGCATCCTCTCCGTCATCGCCTTCTGATACAACTTCAAAGCTTGGTTCAAAATCCAGGATCCGCTTAACGCCTTCCCGGAATAATTGGTGATCGTCTATAATTGCAATTCTTGTCTTCATGCATACGCCTCCCATTTTTTATTCTAGTCTAAAACAAGGTCATGCCGTCAATATGCCTTTTGTCTCCTTTTTCAGACGTTAAGAGGCACCTGTATCATAATGAATGTCCCAAGACCTATTTTCGAATCAATGGTCATTCTTCCGTTCAGGAGCTCAACCCACTCCCTCATGCCGAGCAATCCGAATGACTTTTTCTGATTTTGAATGGTATCCCTCGTATCAAAGCCTTTTCCATTATCTTTGATCATGAGGACAATATTATTCTGGTTCACTTCGACTTTTACCTGTATTTCGCGGGCCTCAGCATGCTTGAGGGCATTTGTCACTGCCTCCTGGGCAAGGCGGAAAAGCGCAACCTCAAACCGCGGCGGCAGCCGGTTCTCCTCAAATTCCCCAAGGCTTGAGAACAGGATTCGTGTTTTCCCGTTATACTCCTCAATCGTATACAGATACTTCCTGAGCGTCGGAATCAGGCCAAGGTCATCCAGGGCCATTGGTCTCAGGTCATAGATGATGCGGCGCACCTCATAAAGGGCATTCCGGACATTCTGCCTCAAAGAGCGGATTTCCTTGAATCCCTCTTCAGAACCGCGCTCTCTGAAAATCCGCTCAATTAACTCAGAGCGCATCATCACATTTGCAAGCATCTGTGCAGGCCCGTCGTGAATCTCACGCGAAACGCGCTTACGCTCTTCTTCCTGGGCTTCAATAATTCTGAGGCCGAAATCCTGCCTCTGCTGGGCATCTTCAATGAGCAGGCCAACCTGCCGCAGATCCTGATGCAGATAGTTCAGGACGACGGTAATCTGGCTGACAAGCACCTCCGCGCGTTCAATCGTCTCCTGAAGACCGAGCAGCCTTCTCTCAAGGTCATCCCGGCGGTCTCTGAGCTGCTTTTCCTTCTGCTGCAGCATCGTCAGCTCCACCTGAAGCTTGTGGGCCTTCTCATACGCCTCCCGGATTTCCTCTTCGCTGAACTGCTTGAAGTGCTTGCTGACCTCTGAGAGGCGCTTTCTGGCGAATCTCGCATGCACCTCAAGCTTGTCGCCCTGCTCAATGACATCATTCACCTGTATTTTGATTTGCTTTAACTCTTCGACGAGTGATTCGTATTGATGGCGGGACTGTTCGCCGATCTTAAAAATCTCGCCTTTGCTGCCGTCCACCGTTTTTACCATTTTATCCAGAATCTGATCGAGCACTTTGCAGTCGAGCTTCTTGGAGTCCACTATATCTCCTCCGCTAATGGGTTAAAATAAACTTCACACAATATCACACAATATAATGATTGAAGTGAAAATTTTGTCGCTTTATAATAGAAGAATGGCTTTAGAAAAGCGCAAGCACAATTTACTTATAAATAAGCTGCCTTCTGCAACCCTTTAAGGAGGTGTACAAGCATGCTTTCACACTATTATACCGTAAAAGGATACGGAGAGCATGAAATATCCATACAGAAATCCCGTTTTATTTGTTATCTTACCCGTGCTGAAACAGAAGAAGAGGCACAGGCCTTCATTCAGGAAATCAAAAAGAAGCACTGGGACGCAGCGCACAACTGTTCCGCCTATCTGATCGGGGAACAGGATCACATCCAAAAGGCAAACGATGACGGAGAACCAAGCGGGACAGCAGGAGTGCCCATCCTTGAAGTTCTGAAAAAAAGGCAGCTGAAAGATACAGTCGCAGTCGTGACGCGTTATTTCGGCGGCATCAAGCTCGGCGCAGGCGGTCTGATCCGCGCATACGGAAGCTCGGTATCAGAAGCATTAAATGAAATCGGCATTGTGGAGCGTAAGTTGACCCGTGTGATGCATACTAAGATTGACTATACATGGCTCGGAAAAGTGGAGAACGAACTGAGGAACTCCCGCTTTCAGCTCAAAGAGATCCACTACCTTGATACCGTTGAGGTTGAGACCTTTGCAGAAGAGGGCCAGAAAGAAGCATTTACAGAATGGATGACTGAGCTGACAAACGGCCAGGGAGAAATCACAGAAGGCCGGCAGCTTTACTTAGAACAGCCAAAAATTTAAGAAAAATGAGGAGTATCTTATGAATAGGCAAGAAGTAAAGAAAATAAAGAAAAAGAAGAAGAAAAGCATTTTTAAACGCATCTTATTTTTGTTCTTCATCCTCTTTTTAGCTGTAGGAGGATATGCCGGCTACGTGTTCTACCAAACCTATCAGGCAGCAAACAATTCCTACGATGATCTCGGCAGGGATAAATCAAAGCTCCGGGATGAAGCCGTTACCATTTCAAATGATCCGGTTTCGATCCTTCTTCTCGGCGTTGAGGATTATTCCAGCGGCGGAAAAGGCGGCCGTGCGGATACGTTGATGGTCGCAACCTTTAACCCAAAAGATCAGACAATGAAGCTATTGAGTCTTCCCCGCGACACACGCGTAAACATTCCGGGAAAAGAATCAAAGCGCAAAATTAACTCCGCCTACTCTTCCGGCGGAAAAGAGCTGACGATTGAAACAGTAGAGGATTTCCTCGATATCCCGATTGATTATTATGCAACCGTAAATTTTGAAGGTTTTAAAAACATCATTGATATCGTTGGCGGCATCACCGTTGATGTTCCGTTTGATTTTGAACAGAACAGTGATGATCCTAAAGCTGAAAAGCTCGAATTCAAAGAAGGCCCTATGGAGATGGACGGACGGTACGCACTTGCTTATGCCCGGATGAGAAAGGCGGATCCAAACAATGACATCGGCCGAAATGAAAGACAGCAGCAGGTCGTTAAAGAAGTCATAAATGAAATTGTTTCAGCAGGCACCTTGCTGAAGGTGGACCAGCTGACAAACGAAGTTGGGGAAAATGTCGAAACGAACATGAGAATGTCGGAACTTCTTGGCTTTTACAAGAAATACAACAACTTCAACACCAATAAGATTGAAACGGTTAAACTTGAAGGCGTTGGCGAATACATCGGAAATGTTGCCTACTGGATACCGGATGATACTAGTCTTGCCAATACTCAGATCGAGCTCAAAAAACACCTGGAGCTTGAAACAGACAGCGATACACTCAGCAGTAAAAGTGAATAAAGAAAAAGTACGAACAGAAATTTAAAAGGGTGAATTTGACTATAAGCAGTCAAATTCACCCTTTTTTCTTCTTACTCTAATGATATAAGGTGTTTGGTGATTGTTACAAGGCATCGGCATGTTCAAGTTTATCTAATTTGTCCTGTATAATCCCTGGCAGATACCCAATAACATACGATTTACATGCACTCGTACGGTATAATCTGTTGTCGGTGTTCATATAACATACGATTTACATGCTTTCGTACGCTATACTCTGCCGACTGTCTTCAGATAACGTACGATTCTCACGTTTTCTTACGCTATACTCTGCCGAAGGTGGTCAGATAACGTACGATTCTCTCGCTTTCGTACGCTATACTTTGCCGACGGTCTTCAGATAACGTACGATTCTCTCGCTTTCGCACGCTATACTCTGCGGACAATCTTCAGATAGCATAGGATTCACACGTTTTCGTACGCTATACTCTGCCGACTATCTTCAGATAACGTACGATTCTCATGCTTTCGTACGCTACACTCTGCCGACGGTCTTCAGATAACGTACGATTCTCTCGCTTTCGTGCGCTACTCTCTGCCGCCGATGGCCATATAGCATAAGATCCATCCGTTTTTTTGTTCGGCATTATCAGCTTTTAATCAACTCAGCCAAAGAATTAGCCATGTTCCAAATAGCACGATTCAACCGCTTTTATATTTCGTCCCAATTCCTATTTAACGCACAAAAAAAACCGCACAGCGCGTTGCTGTACGGATTCATTAATTGTCTTTTTGAGGCTGCGTCAGTTTTCTGAATGCATTGATCAGCGGCTTATGGCCTTCGCCAATCAGGCCGACAAGCTCTGCTGCAATCTGAATGAACAGAAGCAGAATCATCATGATGAAGAGTGCCATCCACATCGTTGCGTTTGAGAAGATGATCGCAGAAAGACCAAAGCATGCGCTGAAGAAGTAAATAAGCAGAACCGATTTTCTGTGGCTGAAGCCAAGGTCCACCAGGCAGTAATGCAGGTGAAGCTTGTCAGGCGCAGCAATATTCTGCTTGTTCACAAGCCTTCTGACAATCGCGAAAAGCGTGTCGAAAATAGGTATAGCCAAAACGATGATCGGGATAATAAAACCGAACAATGTGATGTTTTTGAATAATCCCATCGTGGAGAGTATGGCAATCGAATAGCCTAAAAACAGCGCCCCGGTATCTCCCATGAAAATTTTGGCCGGATAGAAATTGTGCACCAGAAAGCCAAGTGAGCTTCCGATTAAAATGACGCACAGTGACACGACCGCAAATTGAAAGTTTGTAAAGGCCATAATCAGGATGCTTGTCATCGCGATGGATGAAACACCTGCAGCAAGCCCGTCCAGTCCGTCAATCAGGTTGATCGCATTGGTCACCCCTACAATCCAGAGAATCGTCACGGGATAGCTCCAGTAATCGAGGTAAATGAGCCCGAAAAACGGAAGCGTGATTTTGTTGATCAGCAACCCTGATGATACGACAACTCCGGCAGCGGCCAGCTGTCCAATGAGCTTATATTTCGCTTTGAGCGTAAAACGGTCATCTAAAATACCGACAAGAACAATGATGAACGCGCCGATGATGACTTCATTCATATACATGGATTCGGGCTTAAGATAAAGGAAGCCTGCAGCGGTTCCGATAAAGATCGCAAGGCCGCCCATCCTCGGCATCAGGCCCTGATGGATTTTTCTGCTGTCGGGCTTATCAACTGCCCCCATTTTTATTGCAAGTTTTTTAATAAGTGGTGTGATCGATACAGCCACTATAAAAGAAACTATAAAAGCTATAATATAATTAGAATAATCTAACATGTCTGCACCAACTTATGTGTGATATTTTCACTTCCTCCATCATAGCAAAAATATTTGAACTTGCAATTATTATTTTGTTAAGAATCTGTTGCGGCTATTCTAAGTTTGAACGCTTTTTGAACAAATTCCTGCTACTTCAGGAGCTTACGGTAAAACGCTGTCAGTTTCTTCTCTTCTGATTCCCAATTATAGACGGTTTCGAAACTTTTTCGGCCGTTCAAACCAAAATTTTCTGCCTGTCCGGGATTCTCAAGCAGGCCGGAAAGCGCACCGGCAATTGCTGACGGGCTCTCAGGGTCAACAAGCCGTCCGCTGTTTGAGTTCTCCACTACTTTTCTGTAATGCGGAAAATCAGAAGCCACTACTGCCGTGCCGGCTGCCATATATTCAAACAGTTTATTTGGAAGACAGACTAAATGATTGGGCTCAGGCAGATAAGGAATCACCCCGATGGATGCTCTGGACAAATACGATTCAATCTCAGAGTAAGGCACGCTTCCGGCAAATGTGATCCTGTCAGAATGCCCGCTTTTCTCGACCATTTCCTTAATCTCTCTTTCAAACGCTTCTGATTCAAATCTCCCTACAAATTGAAAGGCTGCATCAGGATGCTTGTCCGCCGTCATGATGAACGCCTCCGTCATCTGCCTGATCCCCCTGATCGGCGTTATTCCCCCAAGGTATAGAACAAGTCTTCGGTCCTTCTTGCCGTCATGGACGGTGAACATATCTGTCAGTGGATAATTTTCAATTTTGCATGACCGGTATTTTTGATACCTCTCCCCTACCTCATCCGTTGTATAAATCACGCCTGATAAAATAGGAAGGCATATTTTTTCGATCATCTCATAAGCAAACCGCACCGGCTTCTTCAGCCAGCTTTTTAAATATTTTTTGCTCATGATGGCATTCGGATAATGCTCATGGGCATCAAAAATGACAGGTTTGCCTGTCATGATGCGCAGCAGTGTCCCCGCAGGGATTAGCTCAGGGTCATGAAAATGGTAGAGATCCGCCCCTGTTTTTCTGGCCGTTTTCATAACCGTCAGTGTATGTAAAAAACGTTTAAGCTCTGATTTCGGCTTTTCAACCGGCACTATTTTGATGGAATCATCCAGAACAGCATCAGGTTTTGGCGCGACAAGCGTCACATCATAACCCGCCTTCTGCAGCGACTTGCATTGTTTATGGTAAATGCGTCCGTCATACGCCTGGTGAACAGAGGTGATGACACATATTTTCTTCATGGGCTATCCATTCCTTTTCAGATCAAAGTTGTAACTTTCCCATTAATACTTTACACTAATATATTGACATATCCTAATATTTTATGGAAAGGGATTACTATGCGAATTATTTACATTACACAGCACTTTCCGCCTGAAATAGGTGCAGCTCAGGGACGTGCATTTGATATGAGCACAAACCTTTCAAATTTGGGCCATGACCTGCATGTGCTGACGGCCTTTCCAAAGCCATCCTCAACATTATTCAGCAAAGAGAAGGTAAATAAACTGTCTGTTTACCGATCTTTTCAAATACGTGATACGAAAAAGAGCTCCATCCGCCGGCTCGCCAACTACTTATCCTTTATGGTATCGAGTATTTTCAGCGGTTTCAGAGTCAGAAAACCGGATGTTGTATACGCGACCTCCCCTCAGCTTTTCCAGGGGGTAACGGGATATATCCTGAGCAGGATCCACAGAACAAAGTTCGTCTTTGAAGTCCGCGATTTATGGGTCGACTTCGCTGAGATTCTCGGCCAGTTCAAAAATAAGCGCCTGCTGGACCTTGCAAGAAAGCTTGAAAGGTTCATTTACAACAGGGCCGATTTGATTGTCGTCGTGACGCACGGCTACAAAGACCGTCTGATTGGCATGGGTATTTCAGCTGACAAAATCATCGTGATTCCAAACGGCGTCAATCCGCCGTCACTTGAAGTTCCGGCACATGCACGCAATGTGAAAAAAGAACTTGGCATCGAAAATCAGTTCCTTGTCCTCTACACCGGAAATATCGGCGCTGCCCAGGGTCTTCAAACGGTCATTGATGCAGCAGACAAGCTTAAACATGACCCAAGCATCTGCTTCCTTTTCATCGGGGAAGGCGTTGAAAAAGAACCCTTAATGGAAAAAGCAGCTTCCATGGGACTGACAAATGTACGTTTTCTTGAAGGCAAACGAAAAGAAGACCTTGCTTCCTACTATGAAAGTGCGGACCTTGGCATCGTCAGTCTGAAAAAACATCCCCTGTTTGAAATTACGATTCCATCAAAAGTATTTGATTATATGGCCGTATCGCTGCCTGTCCTGATTGGCGTTGAAGGCGAGGCGAAGGAGATTGTTGAAGCAAATGAAGCCGGCTTCCCATTTGAGCCTGAAAACGCAGATGATTTCATCCGCGCCTTAAAGCTTGCTCAAAGCCAGCCTGAGCGACTTCAAATGATGAAAAAAGGACTGCGCGGCCACCTGCTTCAGTCATTCAACCGGGAAACGCAGGCAAAGGAACTGTCTGATGCTCTTCAAAAGCTGCAGAAATGACCTTTACTTGCCGAAATGGACGTTTTACTTACCGAATCAACGCTTTAGTTGCCGGCTTGACCATTTTTCTTGCAGCTTTTCAAAGAATATTTGCCAAATTTTCTTCCTTACTTGAATATTTACATCCGCTTCCAAAAAGCAGAAAAAGACCTGATGCCGCAGCATCAGGTCTTTTGATTTTTACACTTCAAATGGAACAGGCTTATCGCTGCGCTTCTCGAAATGATGCAGAATCGCTTCCACAATTCGTCTTGAAGCTTCACCGTCGCCATATGGGTTGGATGCCTTAGACATCGCCTCATAGCGCTCTTTATCGTTCAGCAGCTCATAGGCAAGCTGATAAATGGTTTCTTCCTCTGTACCTGCAAGCTTCAGAGTGCCTGCTTCAATTCCTTCAGGGCGCTCAGTTGTGTCACGCAGGACAAGGACAGGGACTCCAAGTGAAGGAGCTTCCTCCTGCACACCGCCTGAATCTGTCAAAATGATGTGTGCTTTAGCTGCGAAGTTATGGAAATCGTAGACGCCAAGCGGTTCAATCAGGTGAATGCGAGGGTCATTTCCAAGCACCTCATCCGCCACTTCACGCACGGCAGGATTTAAGTGAACAGGGTATACAACCTGAACATCTTCATGCTCCGTAATCAGGCGTTTAATCGCACGGAACATATTTCTCATCGGCTGACCGAGATTTTCCCGTCTGTGTGCCGTTAAAAGAATCATGCGGTCAGAACCCACTTTTTCAAGGACCTCATGCGTGTAATCTTCTTTTACCGTTGTTTTCAGTGCATCAATCGCTGTGTTTCCAGTTATGTAAATCGTTTCGCCATTCTTATTTTCCTGAAGCAGGTTGTGCTCTGCTTTGTTTGTCGGCGCGAAATGAAGATCAGCAATAACGCCTGTGATCTGGCGGTTTACTTCTTCAGGGAACGGAGAATACTTATTCCACGTTCTGAGGCCGGCTTCAACGTGTCCTACCGCAATCTGGTTGTAGAACGCCGCTAAGCTTGCGACAAACGTAGTAGTTGTGTCGCCGTGCACAAGAACAAGGTCAGGCTTCACTTCTTTCATGACTTCATCAAGACCTTCAAGTGCCTTTGTCGTAACGCCGGTCAGAGTCTGGCGGTCTTTCATAATGTTCAGGTCGTGATCCGGTTTGACTTCAAACAATTCCAGAACCTGATCAAGCATTTGACGGTGCTGGGCAGTTACAGTTACGATCGAATCGATTTCATCCGGATATTTTTCAAGCTCCAGTACAAGCGGGGCCATTTTAATCGCTTCCGGTCTTGTCCCGAAGATTGTCATGACTTTTAATTTGCGGTCCATATAGTCTAAACTCCTTTTTCAATCAATTAGGATGATTATATCATTAACCAGTAATAGAGTTGTTTTCTATAGTATTAAGATTTGCCTTCAATAATATTTCAGGTCTTTCAAAAAAGATGCGGTTTTTAAAACCGCATCACAGATTCTTATACATTTCAACAAGCTTTTTGCTTTCTGCTTCCCAGTTTAAAACTCTTCTTGCCTGCAGGCAGTTTTGCCGGTAGTACGTGTAGTTATTCTTCACTTCCATGATCCCAGTCTTGATGCCCTCTGTTGTTTCTTCAGCAAGCACGCCCGTTTTGTACTCATCGATTACGACCGATTTGCCGGGATGGTTGGAGGAAACAGCAGGAACGCCGGCCTGCAGATACTCAAACATTTTGTTCGGTGTGGAGTAATAGTTGTTTTTTGAAACCTTCTCATACATCACAAGGCCAATGTCCGCCTTCTGAGTGTAATAGAAGAGATCCTCCGACGGCACCTGATCATGAAAAAACACACGGTCAGATAAGCCGAGAGATGCAGCGAGATTCTTAAGCTCCTCTTTCAGTATGCCGGAGCCGATCATCACAAGCTTAAAGCTCTCAGGCAGCTCAGCCATTGTCTTTACAATCAGATCAAGGCCGCGGTATGGAGAAAAACCGCCCTGATAGAGCAGTACTATATCATCTTCCCCAAAGGTATAATTCCAGTCAATCGCCTTATTGCCGGCAAGCATGTCTTCAGAAAAAAGCGGAATGTTTTGAATGAGCACGCAAGGCTTTTCCCCGTTGCGTTCAAACAAATAATCTCTCAAGTACGGATTTACCGTCACAAGCCTGTCTATTTTTTGAAAAAGATGCTTTTCCATCTTATAGCCGGTGAAGCGGTCGAGACCGTTTCTCCCAGCCATTTCATTGAAAATTTCATGGGCATCATAAATCAGCTTGGCTGAGAAATCCTTAGCAAGCATGCTGCCCTGCCAGAGCGTATTCAGGTCATGGCAGTGAACAGCATCTATTTTAAGGTCTCCCACTTTGCTTTTTACTTTTTTATAAAACTCATAATACGCCATGTAATCTTTAAGTATTTTGACTAAAGGCAGTCTGGCAGCACGTACAACTGCACGTTTCAGACCGGACCGTTTCGGCGTCTGTCCAGAATTTGCTCCCGACATAGCAGCCTTCATGCTTTTAACAGAAATACTGAGACGCATTAAATGAATATTTTTATGTAGAAAAGGGTCTGGCTCCTGGAACTCGCGGACGCAGGCAAGATAAACGCTGTGTCCTGCTTCCGCAAGCGCAAGTGCCTCCCTCTTCACTCTGGCATCATAAGGAATATCCTTATACAGCAGCATGAGGATGTTCATTATTTTGCCTGTTTCATGAACTCATCGTATTCTTTGACGATCGGCCCTGTTTCGCCGACTGCTTTCTGCTCGCCGAGGTGAATCCAGACGACGCGGTCGCAGATGGCTCTTACAAGGTTTGATGAGTGTGTGACTAAGATAACGGTTCTGTCCTGCTTGATTTTCTCCATGATGGCATTTCGGCACTTTTGCTGGAAAGCTGTGTCTCCAACTCCAAGTACTTCGTCGATCAGAAGAATTTCAGGATCAAGCGAAATCGCCGTAGCAAAAGCAAGTCTCGATTTCATCCCCGCCGAATAGGTGCGGACAGGCTTGTAAATAAAATCGCCAAGCTCGGAAAACTCAATAATGTCATCGATCTTTTCATCAATCTGCTTCTTTTTATGGCCAAGAAGCAGTCCATTTAAATAGATATTCTCGATTCCAGGAAGCTCAGGCTGGAAGCCCGCTCCGAGAGAAAGAAGAACCGGATGCTCGTCATCCTTGATGTTAAATGTGCCTTTGTCAGGCGAAATCAATCCGCTGAGCAGCTTCAACAGCGTACTCTTACCCGAACCGTTTCGTCCGATGACACCTAAAACCTCGCCTTTTTTCACTTCGAAATTAAGGCCCTTCAGAGCCCAGAAACGATCATCTTGCTTATGCATATTCAATAATTTCTTTAACGGCTTCTCCGTAAATTCCGGATAAGAAACCCAAAGATCTTCAACTTCGATTATAGTATCAGTCAATTAAATCACCTTAGCATATTCTTTTTCATTTTTGTTCAGCAAACGAATTCCGAAATACAGGATTACAAGAGAAACAACCGTTAATATAAGGAGCGGAATCCACTCAGGCGCTCTGCCGTAAATCAGCACGTCTCTATAGGATTCCAATATCGTTGTAAAAGGATTCAGATAGAGCAGCGGAACAAGCTTGTCCGGCACTGTGCTCATTTCAAATAAAACGGGTGATAAATAAAGTAAAACACGGGAAATATACTGCATCATATTTTTAACATCCCGAATAAAAACACCTAAGTGTGCAAGGAAAATCATAACGCCAAGCAGGCAGAATGCATTAATAATAAAAATCAGCGGAAATAAGAGAACATACCATGAAAACTCTGTTCCAAAAATAACCAAAAACAAGATAAGCACGACGGCACTGATTAAAAACTTAATGCAGTTTACAAGCAGCCGCACAACAACGAAAATAATTTTGGGCACATACACCTGCTGCAGAATATTCCCTTTGGATGAAATCGAGTTCGTTCCATCAACAAGTGCAGCTGTAACGAATTTTAAAGGAATAAGCCCTGTGAAGATAATGATCGGGTAGTTTGGCGTACCACGGTCAAGAATAACCACGACCAGTAAATAAAAGATTGCCATATAAAAAATTGGATCAAGGATCCACCATAAAAAACCGAAATACGTTCTTGAATTGTTCGCTTTAAAGTCAGAAGCAGTCAAGTGATAGATCAGGTCTTTGTTGGATTTAATGGCCTTAAATGTATCAAGTAGCATAAGATGTTCTCCTAACTCACAAAATGTTGCACCTTCCTAATAATATACCTAGTCCAAAGACCTTTCAAGTTTTAGAGGGATTTGTAAAGGTTTTGACACACCGAAAAGCGGAAGCGCTCGTTTAGCTCCAACAGACAGATAAGAACTGACCCGAAAAGTCCGGTTTTGACTTTTTGGGGCAGTTTGTTCTGGCCGAGGAGTTGAGCGCTGGAGCTAGACAATACCGAAAAGCGGAGGCGACTGGTCCATACTTGTACCCGTTCCATTCCGCTCCAGTCACTTGCTTTCCGCGGGGAGGTCGGGAGCCTCCTCGGCCAGCCTGCGGGGTCTCCCGTTCCCTCTTCATCCCTTAGAAAAGCGGAAGCGCCCGTTTTGCTCCGGCAGTCAGATAAGAAATCACCCGAAAAGTCCGGGTTTGACTTTTTGGGGGATTTTGTTCTGACAGAGGAGTTGGGCGCTGCAGCTGGACAAGAGTCAAGTGCCTTCCGCTCCAATTCACTGGAGTGTTATTTCTTTATAAATAAATGGTGAGTGAACTTAAAACATCCAGTACCTCTTCTTACCACCAGTATCCCCGCTTTCCCTCTATTCAGCCCCTTTGAAGGGTTTACCCGAAAAGCGCTGCCGGTACTCAGCCTCCGGAATAAAAAAAGACCATAAACTAATATGGTCCCCATTTCGTCTTTTTTCTTACTTAACGAATTTGTAAAGGTTGCCGAAGTTGATGTATGTGATCTCTTCAGGGCAGTTCTTTACGATGTTTTTCGTGTCAAAGATGCGTTTTGTATTCATGCTTGCGAAGTCAGAAGCATCAAGTGCTTTGAATTCGTTATGGTCTGTCAGAACAAGGACAAGGTCTGATTGCTCTGTTGCTTTTTTGATGTCTTTTTCTACCCAGTCTTTTTGAACATGCGGGTCGTATGCGATGACTTCGTTTGCACCGGCAATTTTAAGCTGCTGGTAGATGTCCATTGCAGGACTTTCACGGATGTCATCGACGTTGCCTTTGTATGTTAATCCGAAGACTGTAATTTTCTTGTCGTCAAGGCCGCCAAGCATTTTAGATACGTTTTCTACAACAAAGGAAGGCATAGAAACGTTGATGTCGCGCGCCTGATAGATCAATTTAGCCTGCTCTGGAGCTTCCGCCACGATGAAGTACGGGTCAACGGCAAGACAGTGTCCGCCAACGCCCGGTCCAGGGTGGTGAAGGTTTACACGCGGATGCTTGTTGGCCATTTCAATAACGTCAAGAGCATTGATGTCAAGCTCCGTACAAATTTTCACAAGCTCATTTGCAAGTGAAATGTTGACGTCGCGGAATGTGTTTTCCATAAGCTTGGACATTTCAGCTGTTTTAGCATCCGTCAGGATCAGTTCGCCTTCAACAAATGTGCTGTACACTTTTGCTCCGGCTTCTTTACATGCTTCTGTCACACCGCCGATGATGCGGTTGTTGTGAATAAGTTCATGCATAATTTGTCCAGGAAGTACTCGCTCTGGGCAATGCACAAGGAAAATGTCTTCGCCGATTGTAAAGCCATGCTTCTCAAGCAAAGGTTTTACATGGTCGTCTGTTGTACGGGGCGCGATTGTTGATTCTACGATGACTGTATTGCCCTTTTCAAGGTAAGGAATCATCATTTCAGTAGCGCTTAATACGTATTTTAAATCTACAGATTTATATTGATCGTCTTTATTTGGAGTTGGAACGGCAATAATGAATACGTCTGCTTTTTCAGGCTGTGTTGATGCTTTGAATTTGCCGGAAGCCATAACTTCTTCAAGCGCTTCCTGAAGTCCAGGCTCTTCGATGTGAATTTTGCCTTGGTTTAATGAATCAACAACATGCTGCTGGACATCTACGCCTAGCACGTCAACGCCATGCTTTGCAAACATAATAGAAGTCGGCAGTCCGATATAACCAAGACCTAGTGTTGCGATCTTCATGTGAATTCTCCTCCAGTTGGTTGTTCAAAAATTTCCCTCATACCACATTACAGCTTAGAAAACATGGTGTCAATGATTTCAGCTGCCCTGCTCCAAGAGAACTTTTTCTTCCTTTTTTTCTTTAATTTCGTTCAGTTCCGCCTGAATCATTTTATGCTTGCCGCACTGGAACCTGACGATATGCGCAGCTTCCTCTGATTTTTGCAGGAATGCTTTTGGATTGTAGTAAAGATATTCAATAGCTTCTGCAAGACCCATGTAATCTTCCCCTTTTGAAAGGAAGCCGCACGAATCATCAATAAATTCAGGGATGGCATAAACGGCTGATGTTACCGGCACAAGTCCGCTTGACATTGCTTCGCCAAGTGAAACCCCTTGGGAATCCATACGGGATGGACTCAAAAAGACGCCGTGGGATTTATGCTGCTCGGCAATTTCTTTCTGGGACAAGAAGTAATTATGCAGATGAACGTTCGGAATCCCTTTAAGCGGCTCGACGGTTTCATTCCATAAAGGACCCTGGCCGAAAATATCAAAGGTCAGATCATCAAAGAATGGCTTGTCCTTCAGGGCAAGAATTGCTTTGACGGTCAGGTCGTTTGCATACGTTCTTGAAGCAAACGGGCGAATCGTTAAAATGCGTTTCCGCTGCTCTTCTGTTTTTTCTACATAATCAAACAGCTCGTCATCAATGGAGTTATGAATGATGCTGTAATTTTTGATGATGGTGTTTGTATCTTTTTCAGCAACGTTCTCTTTGTACCATTTCGAAACGAAGATGAATTTTATGTCGTCATCTTCCGTGGTGTAAAGATCTGCCATGAAATCAAGCTGCGCCTGATTGCGCTTCGCATACTCAAGGCTATTGCGGATTTCTTTCGTGCTCTGGTAAAAGTTGAACCAGCGGCGGTACCATTTTGTTGTCTCGAAACCGTGCACCCATACAAGCTTTGGCGTGTATCTCGCATTTGACTTGCGGACAGCACGGTACATTCTTTCATTGATAAAGTGAAACATCACTTTCTTATATGGCTTTGCATTTAAAAGGTTTGTCAGCGCATCCTCTCCGCCAATATAGACGGGCACACCTTCATAAACGTAGTGAGCGATGCTTGCCGGAGATGTGTTTAAACGGTAGATGGCACAATTGATGCCATTTTCCCTGTACCCGAGCACGCGTTTATGAACAAACATGTTCTGGTAATACGTGTTTTTCTCAGGGTAAACATTCGTAACAATCAGGTAATCCGTTTCAGGATGTCTTAGAAACAGCTCTTTCTGACTTTCTGAAGTCGGTACGTTGTACGCTGAAACAGAAAAATCTGTTATAGCTGCTTCTCCTGATCCTGAAAGTCTGATCCCGATGGAATAGCTCGCCACATTCGCAGGGAAGCTTAAATTCATTTCACTTCCAAGAGGATTGTACTGAACATATACCTTGTTGTCATTTCTGTCATACCCGACAATGACCTGCTGCACCTGAACTCCGCTGTTTACTGTACCGTCAATTCTTGCGATATACGTATAGCCTGGGTTCAGACTGCGGTCAACTCTATTGCCTTTATTATAATAAAGAATGATCGGACCTGCGTCTTTTATCAGCTGGGCAATCTTGATGTCCAGCTGTGCGCCTCCGTCAATCTGAACATCAAAGCTTTTCTTTGTATCTTTCGGCCATTTATCAAAAAAAGTGATTTTTTTAACCGGCTCTTTCAGCATGATGTCCCCTCCCGTCAATTGAAAAATATGAGACATACCTTTATTTTCTGCGTTTTAGTCCCCAATATTTCAACTGTAATTTTCCAAGTTTGGAATTTTGCAGTTTTGTCAATTTTGTCTGCAGCTCGCTGATGGTACGCTCTTTTTCCTCAAGAAGCTTTTTCTGCTGTTCCTGGCCTGCTGAAATCATTTCAGGAGAGATGCCGGATGTTTTCAGTCCTGCAGCTTCCTGTTTGCTGATCAGCTCGCCAAGGTTCTCTCTTGACTCCACATCATCTGCAATAGCTGTCAGGATGGTCTTAAATTCCTGCTCCATTTCTTTCTTATCCTGAATCAGGCGGTCGGCAAGACGGCTTAGTCTCTCAAGCTCTTCTTGATCTGTGCCTGCTGTATGCTGAAGTTCGGTTTCCTGCTTTTTGACCCAGCTCTTTTCAAATACTGTGTCAGGAGCAGCGGTTTTGGCAAGACCAGCTGAACGTTCTGCCGGTTTAGCCGGAGTGATTAGTGCTTTTTCCACTTTTCGTGCTTTCTTTCCGGAAAATTTCTTCGCAACCATCTTGTCAAAAACAGTTCCTGCAGCTCTTGCATCATTTAGCGGAGACAAATAAGTAATGCCTTCACTTTGACCGAGAATACTGCCTTCTTCGTAAACGCCCCAAATGTCCGTGCCGCTTCCTTTGTAGTCGCTAAGTTTAGACGGCAAGTAAGGATTAATCGGCTTGTTGTCTTTCGTTGTTGAGTCATTGACAACCAGGCAGTCGAACTTTGTACAAAGGTTCAGGAACGTGTAGAAATCGACAAACCCGTTGACAATAATGGAGTCCTCAAGCGGATCGTTTTTAAGCTGATCTTCAAGCTCTGTCGGTTTAGCCGTAAAAACATGGATCAGGACTTTGCGCTGAGTATCCTCGTGCGCTTCTTTTAAACCTGAGAACAAGTCGTTCAGGTTCCGCTTGCTGTAGAAGTTTCCAAAATAAGCAACGTTCACATGGTCTTCCGATAGTAGCGGATAATCGAATTCCTCCATATGGTAATAACTTTCCGGCAATGTCGGATGCGGCTCGATGACAACTTTCTGCTTAATGATCGGCTTGATTTCCTCAATCGGGAACATATCCATCATGTACTGATACTGATTTTTGTTTGTGAAAATCAGTTCATCTGCAAAAATATACGGAAGGTATTCACACCATACGAAAAGACTTGCATCGTTTGGAGACGGAAACCCTGCTTTTTTCACATCGGCTTCAAGCTGCTTTAAATACCCCTGATCGGTAATATCAACCAGACGCTTTTTTGCCTCGATGTCATAGATCAATGGATCGGAAAATTCAGCGATCCATTTTGTCTGAGGGTATTTCTTTTTGTACTCATACGCAAGGAAATGGGAGGCTGCCCACATCGCACGGCTGAATACCTGCTTATGAACGCCGTTTTTCTCGACCAATTCATTGGCACCCTTCATTCCCATGTCAACAAACGTTTTGATATGTGCCCAATGCGAGAAGCTTGAAGGCGAATTGATCGGAAGTCTTGTATGAATTAAATCATCCACCATTTGGTTCAGGGATGCATTTTTTGTCCGGACTTTGTCCATCGTATTGTAGATGACATCTGAGACCTTGCCTGCCTGTCTCATACGCTTCGCCATCACGTTACCGGCTGTGTCGTTATAAGGAGGGAAGCAGTATGAAACAACCAGCTGCTCAACGCGGTCCTTGTTCAGCAGATGGTACGGGAAGTAAGTCGGTCTTCTTGATGAGATCTCCTTCATAATGCGGTCATACTCATCTTTATGCTCTTCATAGTATTTCACAATGAACGAGACCTGTGCATTGATCTTTCTTTCGATAAAGTCGCGCTTTTCAAAAGGCAGATCGGGAACGAGCAGCTCATTCATTTTCTCGATGCAGTCTGCACGCTGTTCAACATTAAAATTAAACGTCATTGCCTGGCGGGAAATAGAGTTCTCCCTGAGCGTCCGGTAGTAAACCGCTTTTTTAGTTAATGAAGCAACCGCGAAATTAAGGTCATTTTTAACGAAAAGCTCTGTGAAAAAGACGACGTCTTCCCCGCTTTTCAGGCTTTCATCAAATTTATACTTTTGAACATATAAAGTCGGGATCAGCTTGCACGCATTAATGGTCAGAACTGTGTGAAGCTTCATATACGGACTTTGTTTGCTGATGACGGACTTTAAAATCTGGCGGTTGATTGGATTGGAAGATTGAATACTTCCGTCCGGCTCAACGTTGTAAATTTGAGAAATGACAGCTGTATCAGGCTTTGCCTGCTTGTACATTTCCTCAAGGAAGTTGGCAGAAAAATAATCGTCATCGTCAAGGAACGTGACATATTCGCGTGATGCAAGCGAAATCCCCTTATTGCGGGCAATTGATGCTCCTGCCTCGTCCATAGTCACAACACGGATATTGGACATGTTTCTTTCAAGAGCAATCTGTCCAATCATCTCTTCTGTATTGTCTTTTTCGCCGTTAATGACAATGATCACTTCAAACAGGGAATGATCAATTGTCTGATCAGCCAATGAAGTCAGGCATTTCTTTATGACTTTTTCACCTTTATAGGTTGGGATAATAACGCTGATGCCTTTATCGTAGAGGGGCTTTTCATTTTTCCGTACATGCTCCTCTTCGATGTCATACCCCATTTTCTTTGCTCTAGTTAGTCGGACTTTCTCTAAACGTTTGAGTATTTCCACTTTAAGCATTATTTCTTACCTCTTCCGGCTAGTTTTTTCTTCAATGCCCAGTACTTCAGCTGAACTCTGCCAAATCGGGATTTTTTAAGGACATTATAGCGGTGCTCGATGTAGGATGTTTTTCGGTTCGCATCTTCTATTTTATTAACAGCTGCAAGAGCTGCTTTCAGTGCATCTTCTTCTCGGTTCAAAAGCTCCACCGTTTCAATCTGCAGCTGGCGGATATATTCCTCCTGCTTAGCAATCTGTGCTTTAAGCTCTTCATACAGCATGTCGCCAGATTCTTTTGGCTGCCGAAGTTCTTTAAGTTCTTTTTCCTGCTTTGCAGTCTGACCTGCAAGCGTTCCGATGCGCTGCATATAATCCCTTTCCAGGGCGTAAAAGCCCTGTTCAAGCTTCTGCAGATTCTCTTTTGTATAAAAAGGCAGATTTTCTTCAGGAGAGGCTGTGCAGACAACGCCTGACCATCTTCCTAAATAATCGAAGGACTCAATTTTAAAATGAGTGCCGATTTGTTCTGCCAATAATGAGTAATAGTACGTACGTTTATGGTCGATAAAATCATTTATGCCAAACGGAACGGTCACAATCAGTCTGCCGCCCGGCTTAAGATGAGCCAGTGTTTTCTTAAGGAAGGCCTCAGGATCGCTGATATGCTCAAGCACCTCTGTCAGAAGGATCGTATCATAATCCTTTTCAATTTCGACATCTGTCATAAAATTCGACACTTTGAATGTGACAGAAGCTTGAACAGACGGATGCTCCTTGCCAAGCTCTTTAATGGCGTAATCGATTGATTCCCGGGAGATATCGATTCCATCTACTTTTTTGCCTTCCCGTCCGAGGAGGATGGCATTAATACCTTGTGAACAGCCGATATCGAGGACCTTGTTTCCACTAACACGTGTCACAATCCAGTTGATGCGTTCTCTCGTTTTTTTGCTGAAATCCGTTCCTAAAGCTCCATAATAAGCTTCATTGACGCGATCTATGATATTTTTACTCAAAAAAACTCCTCCAATTAGCTAATGGCTTAACGTAATTTGTATAAGTTCTATATGTAGTTTTTGCATAATTTTTCGACGTATTCTGCAAGGACCTACTTATTATATCGAATATAGTCTTTCGTTAACAACCATAAAAAAACCTGAAACCGCGGATCACGTGTTTCAGGTCTTTTTGTTTCACTTGCCGTTCTTCCACAGGTAGAAATCGTTTACGCCCTGTGTGATGGCTTCTGCAGCTTTGTTTTTGCCGTCGTATGTTTTGAAAATGGCCGCATCACCGGAGTGAGAAATAAAGCCCATTTCCACGAGGACGGATCTTGTGTAGTTTTTGTCAATCACGTAAAACTCTGCTTTTTTTGTGCTTCTGTCTCTTGTGCCGAGTGCCTTGATTAATCTTGCCTGAATAAATTCCGCAAGCTTTGCGCTGTCATCCTTCTCACCTTGTGTAAGAGAAGAAGTCGTGAAGGTATTACTTGCTTTAGAACTGTTTGCTGATACAGCTGCACTTGCATTCGAACCGTTTGTAGCATAGGTTTCTGTACCATTTGCAGACGAAGCTGTGCTTGCATTCATGTGAAGACTTACAAAAACACCTGCATTCTTTGTATAAGTAAAGTCTGTCCGTTCATTAAGAGAGAGGAACGTATCATCCGCTCTTGTCATGTAAACATTATAGCCAAGCTTTTTCAGCTTTTCAGAAGCAATCTTTCCGACATCAAGCACAACCTCTTTTTCCTGGAGGCCATTGCCGATGGCACCAGGGTCTTTTCCCCCATGACCAGGATCCAGGACGATTGTTTTTGAAAGAGCTGTTTCT
Organism: Metabacillus sp. cB07; assembly: GCF_016839225.1. Classification (NCBI taxonomy): domain Bacteria; kingdom Bacillati; phylum Bacillota; class Bacilli; order Caryophanales; family Bacillaceae; genus Metabacillus; species Metabacillus sp. cB07. The sequence goes on from NZ_CP069296.1 coordinate 3,788,977, forward strand.
TTAGGTTGTGGTTCAAGAGTCAGGTAGCTCGTCTTCACAAACCCTGTTTTCCCGCTGTATCTGACAGAAATCCATTCTTCCTTCAGTTCTTCAGGATCCAGGATTTCCACTTGATTTCCTTGAGGAATCGTCAGGATAATTCTTGAAACAGTTGTTTTTTGAGAGCGAAGATTTAATTCCTCCCTCACATAATAAGTAAGGTCTTTCACTTCAACAGGTACAGGCTTGTTCACAATATCAGCCGATGGCACATAGGCATCTTTTCCATTAAAAGACGTCACAGCCCATCCGTTTGAAATGCTGCCTTTTTTAATTTTCATCTGATCATTTAGAACCAGGGAGGCAAGCTTGCCTGAAGATGTGTTGTGTGAATTGTAAATACCTGTATTTTTATTGGCATAATACGTAAAATAAACAGCCGCAGCAGGCTTGCTTGCAATGCTGCTGTATGGGGCATATCCTTTTACGCCATTGTACTCAATTCGGCTCCACCCGTTTTGCACGCTGCCTTTTTTCACTTTTACTGCAGAGTCTAATGATATCGTTCTTTTCGGTGTGACCGTATTTCTTTCATTATATAGAGTGAAATCTTTCACCGCATAATAGGTAAAGTAGACTGGAGCCTTGGATGTCAGCTTGGAATAGTCCGCATAATAGGTTTTTCCGTTGTGCAGAATTTCCACCCAGCCATTTAATACCGTTCCTTTTCCGACTTTGATGATCGCATCTTCCGCAATCGAGCCGTAGCGTTTCGTATGAGTCCCTCTTCCTGCGTAAAAACTCACCGGTTCTTTTGTATAGTAGCTGAAATAGATTTTTGCCGGCTTTTTGTTTGTAATAAAAGATGATTTAGCATAAAGCGTTTTGCCGTTCAGCTGAATTTTTGCCCAGCCGTTCTTGATGGCGCCGGGTTTTACAGCAAAGGCAGTCTGAAATGGAACATGTAACGCTTTGGCATAATGATCGCCAGGACCCGTCCGTGTTTGAAAGTCATTTTTCGCATAATACGTAAAGGCGGCAGCTGCTTCTGTCTGTTGAACCGGCATCGCCTGAAAGACTCCAGCAGTCAGCAGTAAAACGGCCAGCATGCTGGCTAAAAGCTTTTTCATTCTATTTTTTCCTCCCGGTTGTTTGATGCTGGGACTTTTTTCCGTACAGTCCACTCCTTTTATATATCGCATCCAACTGGGAAAACTTTAGAAAAATTCCCAAAAAAATAGCCCTCAAATTTGAGGGCAGTCATGCACGCACTATTTCTTTTCTTCCTACTGATATATAAGTCATCCAGTCCGGAATATCTCGGAGACTGTAAATGTTTCTGCCGTCAAAGAGCAGCGGCCGCTTCATTTTTTCACGGTAAAGATCCATCGGATAAGAAGTGATGGAGTCCCACTCTGTCACAATAAATGCTGCGTCAGCCCCTTCAATCGCTTCTGAGACGGAGTCACAGTAAGTGATGGAATCTCCGAGGACTTTACGGGCCTCTTCTGCTGCAATTGGATCATAGCCTGAAACATCCGCCCCCTGTTTAACAAGCTCTTTGGCAAGTACCAGAGATGCCGCTTCCCGCACATCATCTGTATTCGGCTTAAAAGCAAGACCAAGAAGGGCCACTTTTTTACCAGAGAGACTGCCCAAATGCTTTTTGGCAGATTCAATCAGCTTCAGCGGCTGGCGGTTGTTGACGGAAATAACCGAATCTAGCAGATCAAACTGGTGCTGCACATTTCCCGCAAGCTGAACAAGGGCTTTCGTATCCTTCGGAAAACAGGAGCCGCCGTACCCAATGCCTGCCTTTAAAAACTGCGGCCCGATACGCGCATCTTTTCCAATGCCTTCAGCCACATCCTCAATATCCGCCCCAAGCTTCTCGCAGATGTTCGCAATTTCGTTGATAAAGCTGATTTTCGTGGCCAGAAACGCATTGGCAGCATACTTAATCATCTCTGCACTCCGGATATCAGTCCGGACGACAGGAATGCCAAGAGGCTTGTAAAGTTCTTCTAGCAGGTCACCGGCGGGTACCGTTTCTGAACCGACGACAATGCGGTCTCCATGAAATGTATCATGAATGGCTGACCCTTCCCTTAAAAATTCAGGGTTGGAAACAATCTCGACTCCAACGGCGAGAGGCTTATGCTTATTGATCACTTTCAGCACGTGTTCATTTGTCCCGACCGGAACGGTGCTTTTCACTGCGACCACGACATCCTTTTTCAGCTGTTTCGCGATTTGCTCCGCTGCGGCGTTTACATATGTAAGATTGGCTGAGCCATCTTCATTCTCTGGTGTTCCAACAGCGATGAAAATCACGTCGCTCTCGCCGTAAGCCTGTGCTGAATCAGTTGAAAAATCAAGGCGGCCAGCCTCATGATTTTTCTTCATCAGCTCTTCTAAACCAGGTTCATAGATAGGTGAAATCCCCTGAGTCAGCTTGGCAATTTTCTGTTCGTCAATGTCAACACACGTTACGCGGTGCCCGATTTCTGCAAGGCACACCCCTGTAACCAGTCCTACATATCCTGTTCCGGCTACTGATACTCTCAAAAGAATCCTACCTTTCTAGTTTGAAACTTTGCTTTTGATATATTTTATAATATCATCTCTGAGCTCTTCGTTATCCATCGCAAAATCAATCGTAGCCTGGATAAAACCAAGCTTATCTCCCACATCATAGCGCTTGCCGACAAAATGATACGCCGTTACCTCTTCTTTTTGGGATAGCTCTTTCAGCGCATCTGTCAGCTGAATTTCTCCTCCTGAACCCGGCTTTAAATTGCCGAGTATCTCGAAAATCTCGGGACGAAGGATATACCTTCCGAGAATCGCTGTATTCGAAGGAGCTTCTTCACGCTTTGGCTTTTCAACCAAGTCCCGTACTTTGTACACGTTATCGGCTTTCTTTTCGTTTTGATTATAACTGACGATTCCGTATTTAGACACGTCTTCAGGCTTGACCTTTTGTACGCCGATGACAGTGCTCTGGAACTGATCGTACACGTCAATCAGCTGCTTCAGGCAAGGCACATCAGACTGGACAATGTCATCCCCGAGCATAACAGCAAACGGCTCATTGCCGATAAAACGTCTAGCACAATAAATAGCATGCCCAAGACCAAGCGGCTCTTTCTGGCGGATATAATGAATGTTCGCAAGCTCAGAAATACCCTGAACCTTGCTGAGCAAATCCCATTTCTCTTTCTTCACAAGCGTCTCTTCAAGTTCATACGATTTATCAAAATGATCCTCAATGGCACGCTTCCCGCGGCCCGAAACAATCAGAATATCTTCAATCCCGGACGCAACCGCCTCTTCAATAATGTACTGAATCGTCGGCTTATCCACAATCGGCAGCATCTCTTTCGGCTGTGCCTTCGTAGCCGGCAAAAACCTCGTACCAAGCCCAGCCGCCGGAATAATCGCTTTCCTCACTCGCATGTCAAAATCCCCCCGGTAATGTCGTATAGAGTCTCTCCTATAATAGTACAACACCGGGAGGATTGATTCCTTTAATGTTTTATGAAAGTTTGAAACAGAAAAGCGGAATCAGCCGTTTAGCTCCGATAGGCAGATAAGAAATCACCCGAAAAGTCCGGGTTTGACTTTTTGGGGGATTTTGTTCTGACAGAGGAGTTGGCTGATGGAGCTGGACAATTCGAAATGCGGAATCACCCGGTTAGCTCCGAAGGACAGAAAAGGATCCGACGGAAAAAGCCGGTTTTGCTTTTTGCGGCGGAGCCGTTCTGGCCGAGGAGTTGGGCGATGGAGCTGGACAACGCGAAAAGCGGAGCCGACCGTTTAGCCCTGACAGTCAGAAAAGAAATCACCCTAAAAGTCCGGTTTTGACTTTTGGGGGGATTTTGTTCTGACGGAAGGGCTGGGAGGCGGAGCTGGACAATGCCGAAATGCGGAATCGGCCAGTCCTGCTAAAATGTTTACAACACTTCTCAACCTCTCTCTCAACTACAAAGTGTTACTAAAGCCCGTTTACAACACCTTCAACCCGCTCTCTCAACCACAAAGTGTTGCTAAAACCCGCCTACTACACTTTTCAACCACTCGCTCAACCACAAAGTGCTACTAAAACCTCTTTACAACACTTTCCACTCGCTCCCTCACCGGCAAAGTGTCATAAAAAAATCAAGCCGCCGTCCCCACTCTTTCTCTAAACGCAGTTGGGCATTTTGCTTTTAGCAGCGCAGCAAGGACTAAAGGAACCTGCCTCACACACCATCCCGCAAACATAAAAAAACCGGCCCTCCTATAGAGAGCCAGCTGAATAACCTACTGCAAAAACCAGTTTTGCAGGCTGATTCGGTTTTGGGCAGTGATTGCACCTTTTCCGCCCAGGTAGTGAATGTGCGGAATAAATGTCATGTTATCGTAAATATAGCTTGATACTGGCGTCGGAACAGAATCCTGGTCAACAAGGATGATCGGCGATCTTGTGTTGGCTGCAAGCACTGAGCCCGGAAGAGCATCAATGAATTCAGTTCCCTGTGCAAAGAAGATTTTACGGGTATCAAGGTTATATTTCTTCACGATATTGATGCTCGTTTCGTATCGGTCTTTGCCGTCCACACGATCGACATTTCCATTACCGACAAGTCTCTCAAGGTCAGCAAACACTTTGGCAGACACAGCGACATCTCCGCCAATAACAGTCACTTTGCGCACTCCGCTGTCTTTTATATAATCAGAGACAGCCTTTGGCACGGCATCTTTTTTGGCAAAAAGAATTGGAATCTGCTCGGCTGCCGCATAAGAGGCAATGGACAATGCATCAGGTGAATCGCTGCTGTCGGATGTGATGAAAATTTCACCTGAGTGTCCGACCTGCCTTGCGACCATGGCTGCCGTTTCATAGCGTTCAGAACCGCTGATGCGTTCAACCGCCGGTGCGATGTTCCTTAATTCTGATTCAACTGCTGCGGATACAGCATTTGTACCGCCAAGAATGATAATGGCAGTCGGATCAAACGTATTCAATGTCTGTCTGACTGAATCTGGTAGTTGATTCGGGTTTGTCAAAAGCAGCGGAGCATTGAATTTTTTTGCAAGCACACTCCCAGTCAAAGCATCAACAGGATTGTCTCCTCTGCCAATGAAGACTGTTTTTGCAGTGGACCAGCCAAATTTGGCGATTTCCGAACTTGTTTCATATCGGGTTGCGCCTTCTATTTCTTCTATAACATTATGAATGTAGTTATCATAATTCGTTCCCGGATAATAGAAATCCGTGATCTCCATGTAATTCTTGCTTTGATCCGCCATGGCTTTGGCTCCATACTGGCTCATGCCGACGCCATGTCCATATCCGCGTCCGCTGAACGTATAGATGCCTTTTTCAAATGTAAGCGAGTCAATGAGATGGCTTTTGAAATTCGTTGTTCCAAACATTGAACGGAGGATAGAAATATTGACGTTAATGCCTTCTTTAACGACCGTCGCAATTTTTCCATCTTTCATCTGATAGGTGCCATTTGCATTTTTCACATAGAATTCAAGACGGTAGCTGCCCGTTTTTCTCCGGTCGCCGCTTGTCTTTTCACTTGATACTGCAAGGTTTTTCACATTTACAATCTTAAGGTCTTTGCCTGTATAATTTTTATCTGTCTTCAGCCAGGTTTTTATGGCTGCTGCGTATTTTTCATCTTTTTCTTTTACAGTTGTCCACCATGATCCCGGATTTGCAAGGTTCAGTGATGCAGGGTTGATCTGGACTTCGTTTACAGCGACTGTCCAGCTGTTCACCGGATCAAAAGGATCTTTTTTTGCAGGAAGATAGGATAAAGGCGTTCCCGACGTCCATACATTGGCATTGTTTTCCGTCCGGCCACCGTTGCTTGAGCTGTAAGTAGCGTCAATAAGCTTGCCGTCCGCTTCTAGAACCTGGCCTTTCGTACGGTTTACAGCTGTATTCGTGTTGCCATAAGCTGAAGCTGACCAGATATAGCCCTCGTATTTTTGAAAGCTGACGGTATCGTCTATTGTCTGATTGATTCTTTTCAGGGCAAACGTTCTGGCTGCTATACTCTGCGCCTTCAGGGATTCAACAGGCCAGCTTGGAAACATTTCTCCCGGCACGACGCCTTTCAGGTAATCCTCAAGCGGAAGCTGATTCACAGGGCGCACATAGACGCTGTTTTCAACGCTAAACTTCATCGTGCCCAAATATGGACGGCCGTTAATACTGATCACATTGTCCGTTCCATACTTCACCGGATGAAAGGCGCCTGAGCTGCCGAGAGTTTTCGCTTTAGCGCTTCCGTTGTAAAGCACCAGCACTCCGTTTTCATTTTTCACTTTATACGTACTGCCTTTTTTCAAAAGAATGCCGGATTCCCCTGACAGCATATATTCACCGTCAACTGTGACCGTAACTTCCTTTGCTTTTCCGACATAGTTTTTCAGGCTGACAGAGACTTCTGAAGGATTACCAGAAGCAGCGAACGCATTTTCTTCTGAAAACAAAAAGAAGAGTGTTAACGCAACAATTGACATAAAAACCTTATTCAACAGTAATTCCTCCGCAATAATAGATTGAGAGCTTATAGAATTACTAGTTTATTCAACAGAGGACAGACTTGACTCACCCTTATACCCATTTTCGCCTGTAAGTTCAAAATCTTCTTTTACAAGTCCAAGGCCGGGCGCATAATACCTGGTGAAAATCGTTTCTTCTCCCACTACCTCATTTGATGTTTTCTGAATGACAACCGCGTTTTCGATTTTTCCGTATGGTGTTTCAACCGCTGCAGAAGAATCAAGCAGCTTCCAGTCAGCACCTTCACCGAGCAGCTTTTCATTCATATTCGGTTCAAATGTATCAAGCAGGTCCGCCGTGTGATCCTGAAGCTCTCTGTCCTCATAGACGAGAGTCATTTCAGAGCCTGTCCACTTATAGATCTGGGTAGTTGTTGAATCTCCTAATCTCAGAGCAATCTGAACATAGTCATCGTTTGCTGCGGTGATTGTCTCCGTCAGCAAAACGGTCCCCTGTTCCTCAAATTGCTTGGTTGCTCCGGTCTTAGGACGGTAGGCCTTGTAAGGACCGTCCGAACTATTCTTGCTCTCTTTCTGTTTATCGGAATTTCCTGGCATTTCTTTAGAACTTTCATTGGTTTCTTCTTTCTCTTTTTCTTCCTTTTCCTGATCTGTTGGCTCAGTGTCTTCAGATGGCTTGCTCTCTTTTTCTGGTTCTGCCGCAGGTTTTTCGTCCTGAACCGGAGCTTCTGATTCCTGCTCTTGTACAGCTTCTTCCGGCTCTTCGGAACAGCCGGCTGCAACTATAAGAGTCAAACCTAAAATAAACATCCATTTTTTCATATTTATCATTCCTTATCTAAAAAAGATCCGGGCATATGACTTCAAGCCCGAATCTTTTCTATTATCTGATTCTGTTGAAGATCTCACTGGTCATTTCAGCAGGGACTGCCCCGCCTACCAGCGTCATTTCCTTCATGTGGTGCTTGCCGCCGTATTCCATAATATAGGTTTCAAGCGGACGGTTGATCGTCGGGCCTGTCAAAATCAGCGGTGCTTTCGTCACGATGGAAAGCGGTGCTGCTGCCAGCGCATCCGGGAAGTTCGCTCCTGTTGATACCATGATAGAATCCGAGTTTAAACTGGAATCGAATTTCCATAATACTTTAGCGAGCGTTTCATACCGGTTTTTCCCGGCTAATCGCGTGTAGCTTGACGGTCCTGCGTTTTTCACCTGCGTATCAACCGCAGATGTCAGCACGCTCGTTCCGCCGACAATAAGTGCCTGTTTACCTTTCAGCTTTGCACTTGATGCACTTGGAAGTGACTTTGTATCTGAGAGCATGATGGCCCAATTCTTCTGGGCTGCAATAGGTGCTGCTCCTAATGCATCAGGATAGTTTCTGCCTGAAGCAATGAAGTATCCGTCAACATTTCCGACTTCCGTTAAAATTTTCTGGTTCGTTTCAAAGCGGTTTGTTCCGCTGATTCGCTGTGTCGAAAGTTTCATCGATTGCAGCTGTGTTTCAATGCCTTTTGAAACCGCGACTTCTCCTCCGAGAATAATCGCTTTTTTCGCTTTAAGGCGGCTGATTTCATTTACGGTGTCCGTCCCAAGCGAGGTTCCCTTAACTAAAAGAATCGGTGCTGCGCCGTGTTTGCGTGAGAGCGGTCCGGCAGAAAGAGCGTCCGCATACTCTGTGCCTGTTGCAATAAGAATCGTTTTGTCAGGCTTGCTGTCTGCAAAACCTGCAGGGTACATTTTACGTGACACGCTGATGGCTGTCTTGTAGCGGTCATCCCCGACAAGCTTTGTGACAGGAAGCTTTCTTGTCACTTTGTCGTTTGCGATATTTGTAAAGACGATTTCACCCGAAACTTTATTAATGACTCTTGCATTCGGAGCATTCTTCTCTGCAATATAGCGCGCATGTTCAAAGTCTACGTAGCTTCCTTTCTTCGTGCCGCTTACGTATAGTTCGTATTTAGCAGGAAGGAAATTAGACCATAGTGTAAATCCTGTACTTTTATAGACCAGTCTTGTATTGCGGTAGCTCTGTGCATACTCCATGGCATCCGGTGAGGTATAGAAATCTCCCAGTTTGCCTACGGTACGGTGATGCACTTCATAGAGAGCCGTTGTTTTATAGATATCTTTTTGAGCATTTTTGTCAAAAACTCTGACCGGTTTTGATTGTTTTTTCGCGTATGTAAGGGCCTGATCTTTTGATTTTGATGTGTAAAGCTTTTTATTGCTGCTGATGTCATAGACTTCAAAGACTTTGAAGTAATTGACGACGGACGAAGCAAGCGCCTGTGCAGCTTTATTCTGGAAATCAGCTGTTTTGATGCGCGCTTCTTCTTCACGATTTGTCATGAAGCCCATTTCTACAAGGACTGCAGGCATCTGTGCATTCCGGATCACGTAAAAGCTCTGATCATCCGCAATGCCTCTGTCGATGGATCCAAGCTTCGCAAGCACTGTCGGATGAATTTCATTCGCCAGTCTGCGGTTGTCTGCCAAGTACTTGATCTGCATCGGATCGTGAGGATACTCTTCCTTTGCATGATCAACACCATTGTAGAAATAGGTTTCATAGCCTTTTACATATGGATTGCTTGGATGTGCATTATGATGGAGAGAGATAAAGACACTGTTATCGTTGTTTCCGCTTGCAAATGAATTGGCGGTTCTCATTCGGATGTCAAAATCCCCGCCGTCAGTGCTTCCGTCCGCTTTTTTCAGGTATGGAGCAAATTCCATATCCTTGTCTCGCGTGAGGTAGACTTTAATGCCGCTTGTCTTAAGCAAATCTCTTACTTTTTGAGAGACAATCAGATTGGCGTTTTTTTCACAAAAGCCGGTCGTATTCCCGGTCAGGCCACATGTGCCGCTGAATTTGCCTCCATGTCCCGGATCAATCACCAGCACTTTTTCTGCAAAACCGGTGTTCGGGGCCAAAAATAGCATGACAAATAGAAGGATGCCAAGCACCCATGACTTGCTGTTCATCGTTCACTCTCCTTTAATTCTGCAATTTTCGCTACTACTCTCCTATTATAACACCCGCTTTCTGACATTTTTATCATTTTTGGAGATTGAAAGAGAAATAGGGAAATCTGCTAATTGGATCCTGTTACTTTTGTCATAAGATCAAAAGCGCAAGCGGCTTGGTTAGATCCGATTGGCAGATAAGAATCCGATGGAAAAGTCTGGTTCCCGCCTTTTTCGTCGGATTTGTTCTGACTGAGGATTTAGGCGCTGGAGCTGGACGCAGTTAATTTTGTCATGTTTTCCCCACCCTTGTATTTCACCAAGAAAAACAAGCAAAAAAAAGCTGCCGGATTCTTAAATCCGGCAGCTCTTTCTTATTTCTTAGCGTACAAGCTTGTTAATTTCAGCAAGCACGTCATTTGAAACGGCAGTTTCACCGCCGAATACTTTAACTTGGCCGATTTCATTTTCTCCAAAGAATTTACGTACATCTGAAGACAATGATTTGCCGACTAAGATTACTCCGCTTTCATGCTTAGCTGCAAGGGCTCCGCCTGCTAATGCATCAGCGAAGTTAAGACCTGTAGCTGCATAAACAACGTCTAATTCCGGCTCGAAGAATTCAGCAAGCTTCACGCTTGTTGCATAACGGTCTTTGCCGTAGATTCTCTCAGCACCAGGAAGGTTTTTCACTACACTGTCAGCAAGGGCAACTGGTCCGCCGACTGCCAATGTGTTTTTAACACCAAGCTCTTTAAGAACTTTGCTTGATGCACCAGGAAGCTTATCTTTTTGTGACAGAACAACCGGCATGCCGTATTGTCCTGCATAAGAAGCTACTGCAAGAGCATCTGCAAAGCTTGTGCCATTGACTACGACTGCATCTTCAGATCCATCTGGAGCTACTTCTTCTGCAATAGCAGCTGCCGTTGTCCAGCGGTCTTTACCTGCAATACGGTCAACATCATAGCCAAGCTTCTTAAGCTGATCTTCTACAGCCTGTGATACAGCGCCTGTTCCTCCAAGGATGACAACAGTTTCTGCACCAAGTCTGTCAAGTTCTGCTTTTGTAGCACCTGACAAACCTTTTGAATCTGTCAGTAAAATTGGAGCGTCATATTGAGCTGCAAGAGGAACACCTGCTAGAGCATCTGCAAAGTCCTGTCCTTTTGCAAGGAAGACCAGCTCAGAGCTTTCCCAGCCCTCGCCACTGATGGCTGCAGCTGTCTCATAGCGGTTCTTTCCGCTGATGCGGCTGACTTTGTCATCTCCGCGGTATACTTTTACTTCTTTTACTGTTTTGTGTCCTGCAAGGTCAGTTGCTTCAACCATGAATGTGTTTTCTCCAGGCTGAAGGGCAACATCCGTGCTTAGCGTTTTCGTGATTTTGTTCATTCCGTATGGCTCTTTCAGCAAGTTAACGAAAACTTCATCTCCGTCAACTGCTACACGAAGCTCTTCGAAATTATCTGATACTGTTGATTTAAGCGTTACTTTTTCAGTTGCTGCACTTACAGAAGATGGTGCTTCAACTGTTACGGTTGGAGCTGTTGTATCAACGAAGAAGCGTTTGATGAAGGAAATTTTGTTTCCTGCTTCGTCTTCTCCGGCAATAGTCACGCTGTGGTAGCCGTCTTCAAGAGTAAGCGTTGTAGCAAACTCATAGCGTTTTAATTCAGCATTCCAAGTTAATTCAACCGGTTTGCCTGCAACTGTAAAGTTCGTCACTTTTGACTCATCTGTGATATAGCCCTTTACAGGCACTTCGCTCGTTGCATACGTTCCAAGTGCTTCAGGAAGCTCAGCAATGATTGAAGGAATGGTTCCGTCATTCACGCCTTTGAATTCTTTAGCAGATGTGTTTCCTGCATTGTCTGCTGCAAGAACCGTTACAGTTGAACCGGCTTTAAGATCTGCAATCTTGAATTCTTTTGTTGTTGGCGCAAGAGTCAGCGGGTTGCCGTCTTTATCTTTGCCGACAACAGACTCGCCGTTAACAAGGACATCAAAGTATGCAAGACCTGAACGGTCATCTGATCCTTCAAATGTGACTGTATCTTCGCTGAATTCAGCTTTCAATTCCGGCTGAACCGTGTCTACGATAACAGGCACGTGTACTTTTTGAGGAGCTTTACCTGGGAAATCCACTGTTGCAGCGATTTCATAGTAATACTGTCCGTCTTTGACAAGAGCATTTTTCACTTTTCCATCCCACTGTGCAGCAGGATTTAATGAGTACGTTGCACCTGAGCCGCCGTCATAATAATGCTTGCGGACTTCAAGCTCTGTGCGGATTGCACGCAGCTGATTTTTGTTCTCGTCAAGAACGTTGAATTTCACTTCTTTCGCATTTCTCAGGAAGGACAGAACAGGAATGATCTCATCCTGGCTTCCATCACCATTAGGTGAAATAGCGATTTTACGTGCATCAAACGGCATTTCGCTGTTGAATGCGTCATACCCTAGGTAGTTGAAGCTCTGGCCTGCACGTGCTACAACACCTGCAGCTCCATAGAACGTTTCGTTCTCTGTGTCAAAATTCATTGCATCAAGGATTGGCGCTTTGCCCCAGTCGCCATTAAAGCCGACATAAGGAACAGTAAGCTGTGACAGACCTTCAGCCGAGAATGTGACAAATCCTTCTACAAAATATCCGTTTTTAAAGACATCTTTTACAGATACCGGTGTTTCGAAGTCATCGCCTAAAACTTTAGCGTTTGAAGTATCAAGAGTAACTTTTACAGTTTTCGTTTCACCGGCAGCAAGATCAACTTTTGCTGTTTCTTCGCCGTTTACTTTGATTACCGCGTCAATCAGTTCCTGAGCTTCAAGTTCGTCGTAATTGTATCCAAGAGATCCGCCGTTTGCGAAATCTGTTTGAACATTAGCTTTCACATCATAAGAAACGGCCTGCTCACTGAAGTTTTTAATATCAAGAGTAAATTCCACTTGATCGCCAACTTCTTTAAGAGCTACTTTGCCTTCGCCTGTTTTTGATTCCGTTACTACAGCAGGAGTGTTAAGCGCTGAGTAAAGTTTCATTAATCCTGCACCCTGACGGCGAGGAGAATACGGAACTTCCCATCCGAATGCATCATTCACAAGTCCCTTATCCATTACTGGCTGAGACGTATTCATAAGAATATTCTTCGCCATTTGTACGCGATCTGCGCCATCAAGATCAAACAGCTCGTCCACTTTCTCAAGGACAATTGCAGATCCGCCGGCAACGTGAGGAGCAGCCATGGATGTTCCGCTCATGATACCGTACTGGTTGTCCTGGAACGTAGAAAGAATTTTACCGCCCGGTGCCGTAATTTCAGGTTTGAAATCAAGGTTAGGCGTTACACCCCATGAAGTGAAGGCTGACATTTTTCCGGCTTCCGCATTTGGAGCCGCTACTTTGTCATCACCGAATGTCACTTCAAGCTTTTTGCCTGCTTTCGCCTGCTCTTCAAGAGCGTTTCCATCAGCAACACTTAGTGACACAAGCGGAATAACCGGCTTATCGAGAGCCATATTCACGTAATCGCCGTGTGCAGGCAATCCGCGGATGATGACACCTGCAGCACCCTGTGCTTCAGCTGTTTTCTGGATATTTGTATAGAAATAGCTTCCAGTCCGAACAACAAATACAACTTTCCCTTTAACATCTTTTCCTTCATAGCCTGCAGGCTGACCATCGCCTACATAAACAATTTCAAGCTTTTGTCCTTTAAATTTATCAAGGAATTTAGGTCCGTCCTGCTTTTGGTATCCGATCGAGCCAAATGCAGCACCATCAACATCAACTTTCATTGCATCAAGTTCAATTGTTGAGTTTTCAAGTGAAGCGACCTGGAGAGAATCGTAAGACAGACCAGGAGCTCCTACTACTCCAACGTCAGGATTACTTGCATACGGATTTGCCCAGCCATTTCCTAAATGAGCAGAGTTACCGGCTGAAACAGCCATAACGACGCCATTTTCAACAGCTCTTGCAATGGCCATCTGCTCAGGATCTTCAGGAAGTACAAACGATGCTGTTGAGCCTAAGCTCATGTTCAGTACATCTGCACCAAGACCAATCGCATCATCAATTGCTTTAATATAAATATCGCCCCATGTAGAAGGCATTTCTGGATCATTTCCGAAAACTTTAAGAGCTAACAGCTGCGCTTCAGGAGCCACGCCTTTTAAGCCGCCGTTATCTTCATCACCATTTGCCCCTACTGTTCCGCCAACATGCATGCCATGCATGGAAGCCCCAGGTCCAAGGTCAAGGATCTCTTCGTTTTCATCCATATAGTTGTAGCCATATGGCACTTTTGCTGTATAGAACTTGCCCGGAAGGCCAAGCTCTGATTTAGCGTCATTAACAGCACCTTCAGAAAGTGCAGGAACTGTATCTTCGCTTAAAATCATGTCTTTATGACTTGGATCAAGACCTGTGTCGATGATTCCGACGATCATGCCTTCTCCGTCATAGCCAAGGTCCCATGACTCGCGTGCTTCAACCAGTTCTTTACTGTACTTCATATCAGGCTTTGCTTTTGGACGCTCGTATTCATGAGCAATCGTTACATTATTTACACCAGTCAGCTTCTCAATGAGAGCAATCTTGCCGTATTCAACTTCTCCGGAGAAACCGTTGACGACTGTTGTAAATTCCTGTTCGAATTTCATTCCAAGATTTTTGGAAGCAATTTGATTTTTGACAGCTTTTTGCTCTTTAAGAGCATTAGCTTTCAGCTCATCTTGTTTAGCCTTAGGCAGAGCATCAAATTTCTTCCCTTGTTTTGTTGCATATGTAATTGCAGGTTCGCCTTCTACTTCGACAATTACACGTACTTTATCTGAACTCTTATACTGTTTTCCTGTGTCAGGATTTTTAAGTGTCTGCTTGCCGAAATTTTTCTGTACTTCGGTATTGGCGTTCCCTTTTTGAACCGTCGGACCAGCTGCCATAACAGCATTTGAGAAAACCAGCAAGAAAGCGAACATTAAAAATAACGATCTTTTCAGCTTAACTTTCAACTACTTGACCCCCCTAGTAAATTAGCCTCGCAATTCTCAAAAACTTCTAATTTATCCCTCCTTTTACATAGATAGAATATATTTACTCTCTTATTCTATTTGTAAAATATTGAATAGTCAAACATTTATAAAAACTTTTATTCATTAATAAAAGAAAGACAAATTACGACATATACAAAACCGCTTCAAACCCTGTTATCCTTTGATGCATCAATGTTTAAAAGCAAATAAGACAAAGATGCTTGCGGAAACAGGGATGACAGACTCCGAGTTTTTATGCACCTTCCATTTATATTTTGGTATAGGATTCCAGTGAGGCATTGGTCCCGGCATGTTTTGTCATAAGGCGACATGTTTCCCGGGGAATATTGAAAAAGACTGCCGGAGTGTCCGGCAGTCTGGTGTTTATTTTAGGAGGTTGATCATGTTCGATTCCATTGCAGGTGTAATCAGAGTTGATCCTCCGAGGATCGTGACTGATTGGTAGTTATCAATGACGTCTAAACCTGGTTTAATCTGTTTTACCAGAAGGATAGATGAATTGTTTTTGGCTGCAAGAACAGCACCTGAAAGAGCATCAGGAAAGTTCTCCCCGGTCGCAGCAAAAATTTCATTGTTTCCAAGAGGCAATTCCTGCGCAATGACTTTGCTTGTTGCATACCGGTCCTTGCCGCTCAATCTGACAGGGTTTTTGCCTGCAAGAGAATTAAATACTTCTTTTGAAATGACACTTTCCCCGCCAATCACGTACGCTTTATTTGCTGCTGCCAGTGCTGGTTTGACGGCTGCCGGAATACTCGTCTTTCTTGTAAGCAGAATTGGATGGCCATTTTTGGCTGCAAATGGTGCAATGGAAACGGCATCTGCAAAGTTGTCGCCAATTGCAAGAACAGCAGTAGCCGATGATAACTGTTCGGCAATCTTAGCAGATGTCACATAGCGGTCTGAACCGGCAATCCTTGAAACATTCAAACCTAATTCTTTTAAGGTGTTTTCAGTAGTAGAGCTTACAACGTTACTTCCGCCAAGAAGAATGGCTTTAGTTGCTTTAAGTCTCTTAATTTCGTTAAAGACCGCAGTGTTTGCAGCATTCGGATTGCTGTTGACTAAAAGAAGAGGAGCGTTGAATTTAGCTGCCAGGGGTGTTCCTGAAAGAGCATCGGCGAAGTTTTGGCCAGTTGCGATGACAACCGTCCCTGACTGCTTCCATCCTTCTTTTGATATTTCAATTGCTGTATTGTACCTGTTGTCTCCCGCAAGTCTTGTTGTGACACGTTTCAGGTAGCTTGAGGCAATATATCCTTTTGTCTGAGAATCTTTGAGCTGAACCGGATACCAGACAAACTGATTAGTAGAACCGGAAGCTGTGTCATAAACAAATGCGCCCGCTGTCTTTACCGCAATCCCCTTTCCGGCTTTTACAAGAGGCGCAGATCCAGTAGCTCCAGACCGGATTTTCGGATCGGCTGCATCATCGTTATATGTAATGAGCGTATCGTTTTTGTTAAATAAATGCTTTGTCTCTGTCATCGGTCCATTCAGTGTAAAACTTGTTTTATTAAATAAAATATTGTCTGCTGATCCGCACGTATAGGAGAAATCTGAAGGCGCCATATCGATATGCGATATGCGGGTTGTTATATCCTGTATGCCTTTTCCGCTATCTGACTGCAGCAAGGAGTAAAGTTCTTCCTGATAAGCTCCTGCATTTCTGCTGCCATCTCCTCCGCAAATCAATAGAGGGCTGTTTTTAGGTTTGATGCCATTATAGCGCAGTGCTGAAAAATACCATCTTTCAAGATAGGCAGCCGGATCATCTGCTTGAACAACTGGAGCTGGCTTGCCAGTTCCTATTGGAACGTTCATATAATCTTTCAATCTCTTAACACCTGTGTAAATATTAAAAACTGCATTCCTCTCAAGCATTTCTTTGTCACCTGCAGGATAGACCGTTATTTGCATGATGCCAATACCGCCGTCCCCTGAAACAATCGGGTCTCCTTTTGTGTCGAACTGCTGCCAGTCCACACTTTCTTTTGTAGCGACCGCTTTTACTATTTCTGCAGGAACTTCAAGTTCCAATGCAACATTGGTCAATAAGCAATTTCCCGTTTGATAAGGAATGAATTTTCCCTCTTGTGTCATTGGATTATAGTTACACTTTTCACTAACCTTTGCCTCCACAGAACCAAAATCAGATGCAGCCTGCG
Organism: Metabacillus sp. cB07; assembly: GCF_016839225.1. NCBI lineage: Bacteria > Bacillati > Bacillota > Bacilli > Caryophanales > Bacillaceae > Metabacillus > Metabacillus sp. cB07. The sequence goes on from NZ_CP069296.1 coordinate 3,805,684, forward strand.
ATAAGGCGGGCGACATCAGAAAAAAAACAGCCGTCATAAACGTCAAAACCAGCATCTTTTTCATTACACGCACGTTCCTCCAAATAATAGTTTCTAGTAAAATACTAACATAAAAATCCATCAAGTATTGTATAAGTTTCCAATAAAAAGAAAAATAGACCCTTCTCAGGATCTATTTCTCGTTTTTGATAAAGTAGGACGCGAGATACTCTGCCCAGACTTTATTGCCCTCAACATTCGGGGTCTGCTGATCTTCTGTCAGCATTGTTTTGATTTTTTCATCTTTGCTGTCTGGCCAGTTTGTCCAGTGATCGAGATATGTAAGGTCTTTTTCTTCTGCAAACTCTTTTAAAGCACCCACTTCTTTAGGGTAGAAGGTTGCATTGAAAATGGGGTGTGACGGCTGAAGGTAAATGACTGCCTCCGGGCTTGTCTGCTTAATGTCTGAGAGAATCTCTTCAAGGTTCAGCAGCGTATTCTCAAGGCCGACATTTCCGTTGTCATTTAATGAAAAAGGCTCCAAAAGCAGGATATCCGGCTTTTGCTTGCTGATATCTTCCATATGATTTTCATTAAGAAAAGTTCTAGTAGTGCCTTCCGGATATGATAATACTTCGATGGCGAAAATATTTTTTCCGTAAGCTGCATCAAGCTTTGACTGAAGCAGAGCCGGCCAGCCTGTGCTTTGGATCGACGTGCTCTCAGAACCGGCCGCAACCAGTTTAAGAGGCGCGCCTCCTTCTTGAGCTTCCTTTATTTTTTCTTTAAGAGGTGCGGAAAGGTTAGCCGCATACTTTTGCCATTTTGGCTGTTCTTCCTGCTTCATCTCTTCGGACTTAGCCGGATCTTCCTGCGCTTTTACGGAACTGATTTTTTGGTTCCAGTGATGATTTCCGAGTATAAGCGCACACAAGGTCAGGATGACGACACATGCTGTAACGATTTTATTCATTTCCGTATTCCTCCAAAATATGAAAAGTACTACATTCTATCATAGTTATGCATCGGCATACCTGCAAGACTATTAAGGAAATTCATGAAAATTTTACGTAATTTTGGGGATTAATCTCAATCAAAAAAGCAGTGAGTTGCCTCACCGCTTAATTAATGACCTTTTTTGTGCCCAAATATCTTGGTTTAAAGTAGACATTTTCCATCGTTGTGATGGATACGCCTTTTGATGAGCTCGCATGGATAAATTCATTGTTTCCAATGAAGATTCCGACGTGAGAAGGGCCTGCTGAAACAGTTTCAAAAAAGACGAGATCTCCTTTTTGAGGTACAGCCACAACTGTGCCTGTATTCCATTGATCCTTTGTGGTTCTTGGCAGGTCAATGCCGTGCTTATTGAATACATATTCTGTGTAGCCGCTGCAGTCAAAGCCCGAGGTTGTCGTGCCGCCGTATTTATAAGGCACACCCTGCAGGGATTTGGCTGTTTCAATCAGCTTGTCCACTGGAAAATAAATCGAGGCTAAAACGCTGTTTGAAACAGCAGCTGTACCGCCGATAACGGTGACAGTTCCGATATTTTTAGTGTCGATTAAGTTTCCAATAGCGGTCGGAAGAGCCGAAGATTTTGTTAAGAGCATCGGAATGTTCTTTTGGGCTGCATAGACAGAACCTGTAAGGGCGTCTGCATAATTTTGCCCTGAGACTACTAAGGTGTGCGACGCGGAAAAGCTCGCAAACTTAGAGGCTACTTTAGCTGATGTACCATAGCGGTCTGCCCCTGCAATGCGTTCTGCATATGGAAGCTTAGAAAAAGCAGATCCATCAATGACGCCGGTTCCGCCGATTACGTATGATTTTGAATATCCTTTTAGAAAAGTTTGAACAGATGACGGCACGCTGCTTTTTTGAACGAGCAGAATCGGTGAGCCCTGCCTCGCTGCGATGGCAGATGCTGAAAGGCTGTCAGGATAGTTCGAGCCATTGGCTATGAATGCTTTTTTCGTTGCTGTGCCAACATGCTTGGCAATAGCAACCGATGTTTCGTAGCGGTCTGAGCCTGAAATTCGCTGAACCGTTAAACCCATTGATGTCAGCTTGCTTGCTACGGCTTTAGTGACGGCATTTTCACCGCCAAGTATGTATACGTTTTTGGCTCCCCGCTGTTTCAGCCTGACAATTTCATTGCTTACAGCTGTGGGGATAGAGTCTTTCTTTGTAAGAAGGATTGGCGCTTTCAATTTATATGCAAGCGGTCCTCCTGCCAGTGCATCCGGAAAATTGGTGCCGACGGCAATCACAATATTCGCCGTGCCATTTGGAAAGGCTTTCTTTGAAACTTCCACAGACGTCTTATACCGGTCTTCACCGGATATTCTTGTTGTCGTCCCTGCCTGAGCATGCTCCGGCTGAGAAATAAGAAAAAGCAGCACTAGACTTAGACAGCTCAACAATGTAAGTGTTATTTTCTTCATACCATTCTCCTATGATGTTTTTACCCTTCTCATTATAGCACCGGAGTAATAGTCTGATAGTTTACAAGTACATTACAAATAATGGGGAAAAACGACTATAGACAGCAAAAAAACAGCATTTCTGCTGCTTTTCGACTATCTTTTCATCCTCTTTTTCGACGGGCTGCGAGGAAAGCTGCACCTGCCATCATAAGAATTGTTCCGAAGAAAACATATTGGTACATCAAAGATGCCGTTTTTGGAAGCTCGTTCTCAGCTGCGATTTCACCCGGTCTATTCGGACGATTGCTGACCGGTTCTCCTTTTTCCTGATGGGGTTTCCCTGCTCCAGGAGCAGAGATTTCTTCTTCCACTTCAGACAAAGTTGTGATTTCTTTCCAGGCTGAATTAACAAATGCTCCGCTTTCACCAAAGACCTCTATAAAATACACCGTATCAGGTTCCAGTCCGGTTAAATGGTAGGAAGTCTTCTCAGCAGGAAAAGGCTCGTCTCCCTGCATTTCGCCGTTAACGTAAACCGTGTACGTTCCGTCTCCTTCCAGCATGTTATCCCATGAGAAGGAAATGGTCGTCTGCGTGACGTCGCTGATGTGTATTTCAGGGTAAAAAGATGCTTCCGCCCAAACTTTCACACCTCGTGCTCTGAGCTCTTCCACAACGCCTGTAGCCCGTGAGCCCGGCGACAAATCAAGCGTGCTGATTCCAAATAGCGAAACCATCTGCAGGTTTTCAAGGAGCAGCAGCTGGTCAATGTTTGTCAGTTTCGTCCTTTCAAAAATCACAGTTGAAAGAGATTCGAATGCTTCTATTCCAGACAGATCTTCAAGAGGATTTGCGGCAAGTTCAAAGTGCTGAAGATTCTCGAGTTTCAACGTATTGCTGATGCTCTTAATCTGATTGTGATTAAGCTGAAGCATTTCCAATTCGCTGAGACCGGATAGAGCCGACAGGTCCGTGATGTTATTTTGCGATAAATCTAGATAAGCGAGCTGACCAAGACCGCTTATAAATGACAGGTCCTGAAGCTGATTGTTTTTTATGGCCAGAAAAGACAGATCTGAAAGTGACTGAATCACTTTGTCATTCTTGATCTCTGTGTTTTCGATGGATAAATCCACAAGCTTGAGTGCGTTTAGCGGCTGAAGGTCAAGCTTCGTCTCATTGTTATGGATGAAGAGAGACTGCAGATTTTCCGCAGATTCCAGTCCTTTCAAACTTGTAATATCCAAATCTAATAAAAACAATTCGGTTAGCTGCGCCATATCACTTTGACGGATGTCGCGGACAAGTCCAAGCTGCTCTTTGATCAAATCACCAAGCTTCTTGTCTTTGAAATGGACAGCAGGACCTTGAGGAGCTGCCTCTGTTGTCTCTTCCATTGATTCACTGAAAAGAAGCTCTCCTTCTTCGTCATACGCCTTAACTTCAATGTCATAGACCGTCTCAGGTTTCAGTCCTCTGATCCAGTAGCTGTATTCATAGCCTTCCACGCGTTTTGAAGCTGTTTCTCCGTTCACTAAAACCTTGAAGAAATCGATATCCTTTTCCCCGAAATAGTCCCAGCTTACTTCTATTGAATCCTCCGTCTTTCTGCTTGTATAGATGGAAAACAAGGTTCCGGAGTCATCGTATTCAACATAGACGCCTTTATCAATCAGCTGCCCGATGACCTCCCAGGCGTCCGATCCTTCTGAAAGATCGAGCGTTTTCATGCTGAAAAGAAGAACCGTCACCAGTGAGTCCATGGACAGCAATGGTTCAATCTTTTTCACAGAAGTCATCGACAGATCTGCAAGTTGAAGATGTCTTAAGGCAGTGAGCGGCTCAATGTCTGTGATTGGATTGTCCTCAAGACTGAGCTCAGTGAGGTTTTGAACTTTTTCAATCCCTTTGAGCGAAGACAGCTTATTTCCGTTTAAATAGAGAGCTGACAGTTTCTCGCTTGCAGGTATGGCTGAAAAATCAGTAACCCCGTTGTATGCAAGGCTTAGCACCGTTAAGTCTTTCAACCCCGCAAGTGCTGAAAAGTTCTTGATGCCCGTGTTGGACAAATTGAGAATCTGCAGACTTTTCATTTTGATGATGGAAGACAGATCTTCCAGACGGTTGTCATCAAGGTGCAGCGATGTGAGGCTCATAGACTCAATCGGTTTAACCGTTTTTATAGAATTGCCGGATAAAACAAGGATCTTAAGGTTCTTTGCACTCTCCAGCCCAGTCAGGTCACTGATTCCCTCCCCCGTCAGATCAAGTTCTGTCAGAGTTTCCAGATCACTTTCATAAATGTCGCGCTTTAAACCGAAATGGTTTTTCACTGCGGTTCTCAAGTTCGAATCCGGAAAAACGGCTTTTTCTCCGGAAGGCGTTTTTAGAGTTGTGAAAAAACCGCTGTTAAACCCGCTCATGTCGCCATTTTTTCCAAAAGCCTTAATGGAGTAGGAGTACACAGTTTCAGGCTTCAGACCCGACGTCTCATAGTTGATGACCCGTCCTTCTGTTTCGGTTTTTTGAGTGATTCCGTCAACCGTAATTTCGTAATAAGCAGGAATGTCATCTCCCTCGTATTCCCACTGGAATGCAGCACTCCTATCCCCCGGCTTTACATGGACGAGATGGATGTTCAGACTGTCGTCATAAATGATCTCAAGATTGTCGCCAAACTGATGGAGCTCATCTTTCACCTTTAAGTAAACCTCTCCGTACAAGATGATTTTTTTAAGAGATGTCAGCGTCTGCAGCGGCTGAATCGTTTCAACTGGTATATAGGAAAGGTTTATTTCTTCCAATCGAGATAGCGAACTGAGGGAAGATACATTTTTCACATTTGTGAAACTAAGATCCAGCACTTTAAGTTTCGTCAGCTTCCCAATATTTTTTGTATCCTTAAACGAAGAGTCTGCAAGCACAAGACTCTTCAGATTCACCAGGTCATTAAGAGGAGAATAATCGACTGACCCCGTCATTGAAAGATCCAAATACTCAAGATTTGTCAGCAGCCTCAATGGTTCAATGCTTCTCAGGCTATTGCCTGCAAGCTCCAGATGCTGAAGATTCACTGCATGATGGAGTCCTGTCAGATCTTTGATCTCATAAGCTGATGCATTCAAATACGTCAGCTTCTCGAGATCGCTTTCCGTCACATCGCGCTGAATCCGCAGCTGGTCCTTCACCGCACGTTTGAGTGCACTGTCTTTAAATTGGACTGTTTTGCCGTTTGCAGCTTCCTTTGTTTTTCCTTTTACAAAAGATTCATTCAGCTTCTTGCCCCTTCTGTCAAACGCAGTGACTTTCACTTCGTATTCTGTCGCTGGCTTTAAGTCAGTAAATTGGTACTCTGTTTCTTTCGTTTTTTCAAGCTTCAGCTTGCCGTTAAGATACACATCAAAGAAGGCCGCACCATCTAGAAACCAGCTCGTTTCAAAAGCGGTGTCATTGACGGGATAAAAGAAAACCGTGTAGGCAGGCTTTTTTTCTGCCTCTGTTCTCACACGCACTTCCCTGCTGTCAATTAGCTTCTCGTCCGCAATAATTTTAAGTGTAAATGAATAGTCCGTATCAGGCTCCAAGTCTTTAAAGATGTGTTCGCCGGCATCCGGATAGCTTCCAATGAAAGTTCCGGATTGGTAAAGCTGATAGACTGCTTTACTGCTGCTCTTATAAGCAGGCCAGGAAACGGCAATACTTGTCCCCTCTGCACGGGCATTCAGCAGAAATCCCTCATCTGCCGGATCTGCAGGATCAACAGGAGTAATCGGTCCGCTGTTTTCTTTTTGATGGACGATGGTAATGGGTTCTGTTTGAAGCATTGCATCATTTTCAAGCTTAATAGAATACGTATAGACCTCTTTATCTGCAGTATTTGTGTCCAAGTATTCATACGTTCGTGCAGATGAACCGTCTCTGTTTATCAGTTCATCTGCAAGTGAAGCCTCAATCTTTTGTTCTGCGCCGTTTTTCACAAGAAGAAAAGACTGCGGATCATTTGAAGACGAGGTCACTGTCCACACCAGCCTTATTCCATTTTCTGTGTTTGTATAAGAATGAAAGGCGATTTGTGTTCCCGTTTCAGCTGCCGCCGCGTAAGGCAAGACCATGGTTATAAGCAAAATTAGAGTCATGAGGACCGACAGCATTTTTTTCATCGTAAAATTTTTTCCCCCTGGTTTTTACTAGCATATTAAATCCATTATAGATATGGCCGATAATAAAGTATATTTGATTCACAAGACAAAAATCTACAAATTTATGAAACTTACCGCTTATACAATACGTCAAATTGGTGGAACCTCTATTTTTTTACAAAAAAAGTATTGTTTCCATGATACGGCAAAAATATAATGTGTATAGGCAATTACTTCTATTAAAGGATGAGACGATGAGAGAACAAAAACACAAAAAGCGCAAATGGCTCTGGATTACCCTAAGCATCATTGGTCTGCTCGTACTGGGTACCGGTGGCTACGCCTTCTATTTGTATAAAACAGCAACCGATACGGTGGCAAAAATTCAGGAAAACATCGGCAGGGAGAAATCCGAAAAACGCCCTCAGGCAGTTGCATTTAAAGAAAAAGACCCAATCTCCATCCTGCTTATGGGCGTGGATGAGCGAAAAGGAGACCGCGGACGCTCGGATTCTCTTATTCTCTTAACCGTAAACCCGAACAAAAAATCGATGAACATGGTCAGCATTCCGCGTGACACACGCACTGAGATTATCGGAAAAGGCAAAGAAGACAAAATCAACCATGCCTACGCCTTCGGCGGCACGGAAATGGCCATCAATACGGTCGAGCATTTCCTGGACGTTCCTGTTGACTACTTCGTAAAAGTGAACATGGAGAGCTTTAAGGATATCGTTGATGCAGTAGGCGGAGTGGAAGTAAACAACGATTTGTACTTTGAATATGAAGGCAAGACCTTTAATGAAGGCCTCATTCAATTAGACGGTGCAGATGCACTAAGCTACTCAAGAATGCGCTATGGGGATGATCGGGGTGACTTCGGCCGCCAGCTGCGCCAGCGCCAGGTCATTGAAGCCGTTATCGCAAAAGGAGCAAATATCTCCTCCATCTCCAAATTCGGCGAGATGTTTAAAATTGTTGAAAACAACGTCAAAACGAACCTCGGAATGGACGAAATGTGGAGCATTCAGGAGAACTACAAAGATGCACGCAATTCCATGGAACAGCACCAGATCAAAGGCACCAGCGACAGAATCGGCGGGATCTACTATTACATCGTTCCTGAAGAAGAGCGCACAGCTTTATCAAATCAGCTGAAAGAGCATTTGGAGCTGTCTGGGAAAACGGCTTCAAACTAATAAGAGAACAAACCCCAATTTATACTGGGGTTTGTTTTTTTTGCAGTTTGGGAGGGCGGCCTCAAAAGTCGTTAGGCCGCGGGTTGGTGATTAATTAGAACAGCTCTTGCCTGGGCAACCGCAAAACAGATTTGGATTGTTAGACCCCGGATTTGGATTGTTAGGGGCTGGCGCCAGCCCTTTTTGCAGTGTTTTAACAATAAAACTCTATGTAAGCACTAAAAAACCGGCTTCCCTAAGGAAAACCGGCTTCAGCCAAGCATTATTCAGACATCCACTCAACCAATTCCGGATGATTGGACCAGACAAATCCATATTCCATGAAGTACTCAACCGCTTCATACTCTTGACCGAATTCCTCCGGCTCCTTCGGCAGCTTTCGTTTGCCGGCCAGAACATCGTAGATGACAGGATTCACGTTTTTCGCCTTTTGAGCAAGTCTTTCAACCGCAGGAGTCATTCCTTTTAACGCGAATTCCACAAGCAGCATGTTGTAGGCGCCTGCTGCAAAGTCGGTCTCTTCGAATTTCTCGAGGAGCGCTTTGGCTTTTTTGTGCTCGCCTGCATCCATGTACATGACAAACAGCGTATAGCGCACGCCCTGACTGTCCATTTCGTTCAGCTCGAGCAGTTCCTCGCACTGTTTAATTGCTTCCGTCAGGTTGCCCATTGCCGCTTCAAGGATGGCATAGTTGAACTTGGAGCGCATGTAAGGGCGCGTTTCAACCATTCCCCAGAACATGCCTTTATCTTCCTTGAAGATCTCCTTGCCGAGGTCTGCCTCACCGGCTTCCATTCCCCGTTTATATAGCTCAAGCTGCTTGGCAGGATCGCTCTCTGCCTCTCCCAGCATATTGTAGGCATCCGGGTGGTACGGATAGATCTCCATCGCCTGTGTGGCAAGCTTTAATCTCTGCTGCGGAGAACTCTCCATTGCTTCGAATATAAGTTCCTGCGCACGCGCGCGGTCTGCATCGCTATACTTCTTCGCATCACCTATTTCAGACACAGTGATGCTGTCCTCTGTGAGATCCGCCTCAAGCTCAGCTTTCATCTCTTTGTATACCTTTGAAAGAGAGCTTGTGCTGACTTCGTAAAGCTCCGCGATTTTTTTCTGGGTCATTCCCTGCTTGTACATATGTTTTTCAACGAAATAATGCATGCCGGCCGAGTAAATGACCTCTTTTTTGATTGTTGGCTTTACACTATGAAGATATTTATGCATCAAAGCAAATGCTTTTTCGGCAGTTTCTACTGGAACATGGGCTTGCAGAAGATTTCTTTGCATCTTCAATGCAGCATTTTCGTACAACGGTTCATCCCAAGCCAGCTCTTCTTCAACGAGAGGTTTTTCTTCCACCTGAGGCTCTTCCTCTACAGGTTCCGTCAGCATGGAAATCAGCATTTCCGGGAACTGATCCGCCATAAACGCGCCGATATCATCGAACGTGCTCTCTTCGAAAAGCTTGAGCGTCAGTTTTTTGTTAAACTCCGTCTGCGCTTCTTCAAATTCAAGCTGCATCATGAAATACGTATAGTAGTCTCCGAATGGCAGCAGGTACCCGAGAAGCATCGCGCCGGATTTAAAGGAATGGGTTCCCTCGTCCACGCGCACATCTTTTACTTCTTCTGTAAACAGATCTTTCACAGTGTAGCTTTCATCATCAGTTACATGTTCTATTACAGAGAAAGTCGGAACGGCGCCAGCCCATTTCTCCAGCTGGGCCATCGTTACCGGTCTCACATTTTCGTGACGTTTTTTCTCAATAAAGGCTTCTAAGATAGTCCCGTTTCCAACATTTACTGAGAAAACAGCCCAGACAAGGAGTGAACCGTAAATCTGCTGATCCTCGCCTATGTTGAATTTGCGCATCTTCTCTCTGACAGCCTTATCCATTTCTCTTGAATAAACAGAGGAGGCGAACTGCATCAGCTCTCCCTGCATCTTTTCAAGATCAGCATGACGAATCGCTTCAATCGATGTCACTTTATTCATACAGCATTTCTTATATTTTTTTCCGCTGCCGCAATGGCACGCGTCATTTCTTCCAATATCCATTTGTAGACTCCTTTAAATCCTTATTCCCTCATCTATTGTGCCAGTTATCGGGGAATAATTCAACGCGCAGAACAAAAGTGGAAGCGCCAAGGGTCCGCTCCGACAGGCAGATAAGAAGATGATATTCTTTATTATGTTATAAATAATGAAAAACCGCAGATTGAAGTCTGCGGTTTTTTACATCAAGCTCTTAACCCACTTGATCTGATTTTTTATAAATATACATGCTTTGATCTTCACCGTATGCAAAATGAATGTCATGTCCGACGCGGTTCAGTGTCGGGATGAGCGTATTGTGATACTCTTCCTCTTTAATATCATTAAAATAAAGCCTGAGCGCTTCTGCACATTCGGAGTCTGTCAGAGATAAATCCTCAAAGCAGGCGCGGAGAAAGTTTTTGTTCAGGATGAAATATTCATGTACATCATAAAGAATATGGTCCAGATTAGACAAAGGATTCACTCCCTAAAAAGAATTACTCTAATTATGGACAACTTTTTGAAGTTTATACATGCTTCCCTGTTTTCCTTAAATGAACAAGCGTAAGTTCACTCCGCACCCCGAACCGCAGATTCCAGTGCGCCTGGCCGATTCCCTTTGAAATGTACAAATAGCGCCCCTCCACTTCATGAAATCCTTTATAGATCCCGCGCTTTGCAAGCTCTCCTTTCGAGATGAACTTGAAAAACAGCGGAATGTTAAATTGCTTTCCATGAAGGTGCCCGGACAGCATCAAATCAAATGGTTTATCAACTTCTGAAAGGTCGTTTGGGTCGTGGCACAAAACTATGCTCGGTTTCTTTGACGATACATGTGAAAAAGCTTTTTCCACCCCATACTCGTCTTCCCTGTAAAAATCGAGGCCTATTAATGAAAAGTCATCCAGCTCAACGGACTCATTAATCAGCACATGCACACCTTTTTCCTCAAGCCACTCGCGCAGAAGAAGACTCAAATGAAATGTCCGGTAGTCATGGTTGCCAAAAACCGCATAAACAGGAATACCATGCTCTTTAATGGCTGTGAGGTAGGCCTCGAGGTGCGGTATGTATCTTTCCCGAGCCGTAAAATCACCGGTGATAAAAACATAATCTGGTTTTTCACGCTTTAAAACGTCCCTGATTTTACTAGAAGGAATCCGGTTTCTTTCAATATGAATGTCCGACAAATGAAGAATTTTTTTATCAATCCCAAGGGGCACGTCTACTCTTTCAATCTTCAGCCATTTTGTCGGCACAATGAACAATAAGAAAAACACCCCTGTACATCCAGCAAGGAACCAAATGAATTCCGCCATACGATCCCCCATTTTTTCTATTTCCTACAGTTTACTAAAGGTTACCGGGAATTAGTATTAAAAAACAGCCAAGTTCCATCAGGAACCCGGCTGCGGCTTGTTAATATACGTCGTATCCTTCATAAGATTCTGCCACATACACAGGCAGCTCCCACATTTCCTCCTGTCTGTCGAGATAATTCAGGACAAGCTGCTGGGCATGTCCTGATTTCAGCTGAAAGCTTTCCACACTGCCATGAATTTCGATTTGCTCTCTGTTTTGAAATTCAACCATTGTTTTGCTGCCTTTCAGAAACGGCTTTTTTGCATACCGGTAGGAAATCCACATGCAGTCCTCATGGTCTGGCGACAGCGTCGGCAGCATGCAGATCCTGTAGCCCGGCGACAGGCAGATCGGCAGCATTTTCTTCCCCGGCAGTATCAATTTTGCGGCATCCACCATTCCCTGATAAGACGCACCTGCATGAACACAGCTGCGCTCCATAATCGCTCTTGGAGACAATTTGATCATTCTTTTTTTGTACAGCTCATGAACAATCGTCCAGCGTTCTCCTCTCTCAGAATAAATCGGCTTTAATACCATCGTTTCTCTCCAAACTGTATAGCTTTCTTCAGCAAGCACTCTCTCCACCTCTTTTTTGTTTTTATGAAATTTTTCCACCCTCCTGTTCATCATACAAAATTACGCATAAATAGGTAATATTTACTATTAAAAATTTACTATAATGGAACAATTCTTTACAATTGAAAACAAAAAGACCTCAATTAGAGGCCTCATTCAAATTCCCACACAATCTTCCAATCTCCTTTTTCCTTCACCGCATACACATTCTGCCTGACATCAAACGTGCCAAACTTGCTTTTAAACGTCTGCCTGACCTGGACAAGGCGCGCCTCATTAAATACCGGGGCTCCCTTCGCCATTCTCCATCTCCTGACTTTCTTCTGCTTCTCAATCTCAAACGTAAACGTCGACACTCCGTAATGGCTCATATAAATATGAGAACGCTCCGTTACATAAGCATTTTTCGTGAACCGGTCCTTCATCAGAGGATGAAACAGCTCCCAGGAATCTCCGAAGTTGCCGCTCTGTTCCATCATGTAAAACTTCTGCACAGCCTCCTTCGGTGATGAAGGAGAAAACAAATGAAACACACCGTAGATCAACAACACTGCCGCACATACAAGCAGCAGGGGAATGACCGGCCATTGCCTTCGTCTTCGCATTGGGGACTTACCTCCTGTGGATGCTAAGACAAGTTTATGAAGGAATGCGATCAAAAAGAACGTTTCCCCATTTTTCGACAATTGTCGAAAACTTTTGTCCTATAACTTCGGCCATCCAGAGGAAATATATAGTAAACTACTGAAGTCGAACTAGTATTTTATAACTATATCAAAACACCTATTATCGAGGAGAAGAAACCATGAGAAAAATCATATTATTGTTAATGATTACTTGCCTTATTTCCGGTTCTCTGACCGGCTTTGCCGAAGAAACGAAAACCGGCAAAGAGGTAACATCGAACTTAACGGCTGATCAAAAGCCAAAACAGGAGATTTCTGCTGAAAAAGATGCCTTTTACCAGCCTGATGATTACCCCCTTGTTGGAGAAAATCAATACATCGGCACCCTGATTGACAGCTTAAATGCCTATCATTATCTTACATTCGGTTCTCTGACGGACTATTCAGATGAGATGATGAAGCTGTCTCTTACATATCTAGCCGGATCATCTACTAAAGAGGGCTTGCTTACACTTGAGTTTTTCAGGGACGATAACGGAACGTTAACCTACTTGACTCAAACAACCTATTCAACCTCGTGGTACAACAATGCCACCTTAAGCCTTGAGCTGCCAAAATACCTTTATGAAGGCGAGCCTTATATTTATGTGCGGGCAGGAACATCCGCCTCACAATCTGATACATACTACTCAGATACATTGAAATTTAAAGCTGTAAATCCTGATTTTACCGAGGAGCCTCAGTCTGGCCAATATGCCATCATAAGCAATGAATCTTACAATGCCGAAGATACACAGCCTTCAGGAACCTTTCAGGTAAACAATGAAAACTATACGTTCGACAAAAAGCTGAAGCCTGAAGTGTATCAAATGGATGCAGATCTTCCGTTTAACCCTGAGGCGCATAAAAACAAGCTCTTTTCAAAAAAACAGGCCGAGCAATTGCCTGACTATCAGACAGGAGCCCAGAAAAATTTCTGGGTATCAGATTTCAGAACGAACGGAACTTATCAGCTCAATGCAACCCTTATGCACAGCGGTTCAAAAACAAACATCTGGGTAAATGATCATCAAATTACCGCCGAAGATGCAGAAAAGCTTTCTAAAGAGTTCGACAGCAGCATCCATCCAACTGTAGTGAATCATTTTGCCGAGGAATCGGATGTTGACAATGATGGAAAAATTAATATTCTAGTTTTTGATATTCAAGACGGATTCTCCGGAAGCGGAGGCTATATTGCCGGGTACTTCTATGCAAGAGATCTTTATAACATGTCAGGGTCTAACCAGTCTGAAATCTTTTATATTGATTCGTACCCTCTAATGGGATCAGGATCAGAAAAATTGGTTGAAGCATCCTATTCAACGCTTGCACATGAATTTCAGCACATGGTCAACTTCAATCAAAATGTATTTATTGAAGGAAACTATTCCAATATGGATACATGGCTGAACGAGGCGTTATCAATGGCAGCCGAACAGATCTATACAGGCGAAGCACTAACCAGCCGAATCAATTACTACAATGCTTCAAATTCCATTAAAAATGGACATTCCCTTCTATATTGGGATTATTCCGGAGATACTCTCTCAAACTATTCGCTTTCCTACTTGTTCGGTCAATACCTCAGAGTCCAGGCAAATCAGGGGAATGAAATTTTTAAAGAAGTATTAAAAAATCCAAACAATGACTATCTTGCGGTTGAACAAACTATTCAAAAATATATGGATCCGAGCCTGAGTTTCGGAACATTTATGACAAATTTCCGTGCTGCCCTTCTTTTAAAAAGCAAAACAGGACCATACGGCTTTAAAGGAGAGTCTGCTTTTAACGCTCTTTCTGAACGTTTATACACAGGCTCCTACACATATTTAAGAGGCGGCGGAGCTGTTGTAAAAAAATCAGATTCAACTGCTGTTCCTGCAGATAAAGGAGCCGATGTCACTTATACATTCGTCGGTCCGGCGGATACTGCCGCTCCATCTGCACCTGCAGTCAACCTTGTATCAGATCACGACAATGCCGTGACAGGATCGACTGAACCAAATGCCATGGTATATGTTAAAAAAGGATCCGAAACGCTGGGATCCAGCCCGGCAGACACTAACGGAGACTTTACTGTCGGCATTCAGGTACAGAAAGCCGGTACAGAACTGAAAGTCTATGCAGAGGACAATGCCGGAAACAAAAGTGCCGAGACCTCTGTAACCGTTCAGGACTGGACTGCGCCTGCCAAGCCTGACGTGCAGCCAGTCGCTGACAATCAAACAGCTGTTACCGGAAAAGCGGAAGCAGGCTCCAAGGTTTATATAAGAAAAGGTGAAACAGTGATTGGCAATGCTTCAGCTTCAGGCTCAGGCACATTCAGCGTGACAATTGCCAAACAGTCTGCCGGCACAATGCTCGCCATCTATGCAGAAGATGCTGCAGGAAACCGCAGTGAAGAAGCATCCATTAAAGTACTGGATAAAACCGCTCCACAAACGCCATCTGTTCAGCCAGTCGGCGATCACCAAACAGCCGTTACTGGTAAAACAGAAGGCGGTGCAACGGTTACAGTCAAAAAAGGGACAGCTGTGCTTGGCGAAAACAAAGCAGCAGCCAATGGGGACTTCAGCGTCAATATTCAAAACAAACAGACTGCAGGCACAGTTCTTTCTGTCTATGTAAAAGATGCTGCAGGCAACCAAAGCCCTGCCGCTTCAGTAACGGTCGCAGACAAAACAGCTCCTGCTAAGCCAACTGTCAACCCGGTTGGAGACAATCAGACGGTTGTTACCGGGAAAACAGAGGCCGGGGCCACAATCACTGTAAAAAATGGAGCAGCGGCACTTGGAGATGGAAAAGCGGCAGCTAACGGCAATTTCTCCGTGACCATCCAGACAAAGCAGGCTGCAGGCACAACCCTTTCTGTTTATGCGAAAGATGCAGCAGGGAATCAAAGTTCTGCAAGCACGATAACCGTTTCAGATAAAACAGCACCAGCTAAGCCATCTGTTAACCCGGTTGGAGACAATCAGACGGCCGTTACAGGAAAAGCAGAAGCAGGTTCCACTGTCACAGTCAAAAAAGATACTGTTGCTCTAGGGGAAGGGAAAGCGGCAGCTAACGGAGATTATTCCGTCGCTATTCAAGCCAAGCAGCCTGCAGGAACCATTCTCACAGTCTCTGCCAAAGATGCTGCAGGGAATCAAAGCGCCACAAGTACAGTAACGGTCACAGATAAGACAGCACCTGCAAAACCAGCCGTTAACCCGGTTGGAGACAATCAGACTATTGTGACTGGAAAAACAGAAGCAGGATCATCCGTTCTCATCAAAAAAGGAACCTCAGCACTCGCAGAAGGAAAAGCGGCAGCTAACGGAGATTTCACACTTGATCTTAAATCTCTGCAAACTGCGGGAACCCTCCTTACTGTTTTCGCAAAAGATGCATCAGGCAATCAAAGTGAACCTTTAACTATAACAGTTCTGGACAAAACAGCTCCAGCCAGACCTGCTGTAGATCCAGTTGAAGAAAATCAAACAACGGTCACCGGAAAAGCAGAAGCAAACACCGTCATCACTGTGACAAAGAACGACATTCTGCTCGGTGAAGCTAAAACAGATGCCACAGGAACCTTCAAAGTGGACATCAAATCCGGACAGACATCCGGCACGACGTTATCCATCTCAGCTAAAGACGCAGCAGGCAACCAAAGTGCTTCGACCTTAATCCAGGTCATTAAAAACACAGTGCCTGCCAAACCAGTTCTCGAGCCAGTATCAGACAACAGTACAATCATTAAAGGAAAAACAAGCCCGAATGCCACTGTTTTCATCCAGACCATCCGTGCTTCGGTCATTGGAAAATCAAAAGCCGACAGCACTGGTCAATTTACTGTCACTCTCTCAGCAAAACCAGAAGCAGGAAAACCTCTGTTCATTTATTCTGTAAGTGAACAAGGCAAAAGAAGCCCGCTCACGAAAATAAAAGTAGTCGACAAAACCGCGCCATCAGCGCCAACTGTCAAAAAACTATCAAGCAGATCCAAATTTGTTTCAGGCAAGTCAGAGCAGGGTGCAACAGTCTATGTCTACAAAGATCAAACACTGCTCGGAAAACAAAAAGTTACCCACCGAACAGGAGTATACAGAGTGAAGATCAGCATCCAGAAAAAAGGCACTGTTCTAAGCGTTCATGCCATTGATGCTGCAGGCAATAAAGGCAGCAAGAAAGAAGTAACGGTATTGCGATAAGAGTACGAAAAGGGTGTCCCGGGGAGTTGCTTCTGGGACACCCTTTTTGGTTGGAATAGGAGCAGCTGGATTTTTGAATGACGGTTGCGTGTACATAAAGGCTTTAGTGCCATCAACTGCTTTTCCTCAGCGCTTGATGGTTCTTTTCTTTCCAACTCACAACCCCATCTATTCCCACCAAAAAAAAGATGCACCATCCCCGGCGCATCTTTTCTTCACTCTATTATTTTTCACAAGCAATCAAATCTTTATCGCGGTCACTCTTTTTGTTGGCTTCATATAAATCTTTTGAAACATGCGGCTTATACTTTGTCTTGCCGCCTTTATTTTTTACGCTTGCAGATTGGGCTACTCCGCCTTTGTAGTCTTTGTTAAGCTCTGTGCAATTTTTGTATGTTTTTGCTTTTGTTTTTGCTTCTGCTGAATCCGGTGCAGCGGAAACGCCTAATGCCAGACCCATAGATAGAGTTACAGCTAAAAATCGCTTCATATGTAGTTATTTCCTCTCATGTCTTTTTGCTTATATTAAGGGATACATTGTATTTATACAATACAAAATTTAATTTTAGAGGAAAATAGGTTTCGAAGTAAAAATCTGAGTGCACCCTGTAAATAACTATAACGAATTAAAGCATCTTACTCACAGCCTGTCCCCTCAATATATCCAGCATCATTTTACCTGCCCCCACACACCCTGCATTGTTTCCAAGTTCCGCTGATTTAATGTTTAGGCGGAACGGTAAAGCTGCAAGCTTTGATTCGAGAAGGGGCCACCACATTTTTTTGGAGTCAATTACCCCTCCGCCGATTAAGATGACTTCAGGATCCATTCCATTGCGAAGTGTGGTGAGTAAAGTGACCAGATCATCCAAATATCCCCCCACTACCTTTATAATTTCTGGATTTCCCTTCTCAAATTCTTCAAATACTTCTGAGCCATTACGGAAGATTGCTATTGATTCTGTATTTGCTCTGTTGAGCAGTGCTCTTCCAGAAAGATATTGTTCAATACACCCTCTAAGACCGCAATTACAGGGCTTTCCACCAGGATACAAAATGGAATGTCCCCATTCTCCTCCACTCCATCCGGTCCCATGATGAATCCTCCCGCATACAGCCTGAGCTCCGCCAACACCAGTGCCAAGTGTCAGCATGACAGTATCCTGGAAATTTTGTGCTGCTCCTGTCCACATCTCTCCAATAAGGGCTGCATTAGCATCATTTTCAATTGCAGCTGGAAGGCCAAACTTGCCCTCCACTAACTCTTTAAGCTTGGTTCCTTCCCAGCCTGGTAAATTGTCAGTTGCATAAACGATTTCACCGGTTCTGACATTGACTCTTCCTGCAGTACCTATGCCAATCCCCTGGATAGAATACTTTTTTAAACAGGTTTCAATACAGAGAAAGAGGTTCTTTAAGATGGCATTCTTTCCATCCTGTGCTGCTGTAGGCAAGCTGAAGGAGAAGTGCTCGTTTTTTTGCTCATCTACGATCATTGCTTTTATTGATGTACCACCTATGTCAATCCCAGCTATGAACAAATTGACTCCCTCTTTCTTTATTTAATGATCGTCGTTTCTTTTAGTTTGTCTGCAAATTGCCGAGTAATTAATTGAGGTCTTGTGATGGCCGAGCCTACTACTACAGCAAATGAACGCATGGATAAGGCTTCTTTTGCCTGATCAGGAGTTCCTATCCTTCCCTCTGCAATTACAGGTATCGTGACTTTTTCTAATAGGTTTTTGAGAAGTTCAAAATCGGGTGAATCTGATTGGGGAGAGTAAGAGGTATAGCCTGAAAGCGTAGTGGATATACAATCAAACCCTAGTTCTTCTGCATAAACTCCTTCTTCAAGTGTCGAGACATCCGCCATCATTTTTTGTCCTTTGGCTTTTATATATTTGACAAGCTCTTCTAATGTTTCCCCTTTGGGACGCAGTCTGTTTGTTGCATCAAGGGCAATAATGTCCGCATCAGCAGAGATTAGTTCATCGATTTCAGCCTTTGTCGGGGTAATGTATACCTCGCTATCCAGATAATTGCGTTTAATTAAACCGATTACGGGCAAAGAGGTCAGGGCTTTTATCGCCCTTATGTCTTCTGCTCCGTTTGCTCTTATCCCGGAAGCTCCGCCTTGCTCTGCTGCGGCAGCCATTTTTGCCATTACATCTGATCCGTAAAGCGGCTCGTCCTCAAGTGCCTGACATGAAACAATCAAACCGCCTTTGACTTTGTCAAAGAAATCTCCCATCGCTTATCCCCGCTTTCTTAACATTCTAATGGTGTTCTTTAATGGTTCAGGGATCAGTTGAATGTCCTGGTGATTTAAAGCCTTCTCCCGCGTCATTTTCATTCCATTTTTTACAGACATAAAAAGGTTTACTTGCTAACTGCCACCGATTTTGAATAAGACACACTCAAACCGACTTCAAACATCCGGCTCCAAGGCATATAACAGAAATCAATTAAGACTCTGTGATTGTCATATTCAAGTTCCTTTTGAATAAATGCTTCGAGTTCCCGCTTTACAAGAACAGCCACCTCTCCGGTTTGCCCATCTACCTTCATATAAGTGTGACCCATTTCAGGAAGGTGCTGGTCGCATACTTTTCTCCGAATCTGGCCGCAATAGCCTGCATCTTCCACAAATCGTAATGATAAAAAATCCAGATGAGTTTCATTTCTCCCGTAGAATGAAGTAAGCATAGAATGAGGGATGACCGTACCCAACGTATTTGAACTCGTATTCCATCCTGCATACCCGGAGAGTTCGAACAAGATTTCTTTTTGCTTCAACAACTTGATGAACTGCAGATCTCCTCCATTAGCGAATGCAACATCTGCAACAGCACAATGTTTCTTTAGAGATTTGGTAACATATTCCCCATACTCTGCAAGTTCTGTAATGTTCCTAAACACTTCATATCCGCGTATTTGGTCATTTTGCTGAGACGCTTCCATCATATCTTCACCAGGACTGTTTATTAAAAGAACGATGTTTGCTTCCGGTTCTGAATCAACAAGTATGCCTCCTGCGGCCATAATTTGATATTTCAGCGTTTCTCCAAATGGCCGGTCTTCATATCTCGGAATGACATTGGGGCCATGAACACTTGAATATCTCGGATAGACCTTTGGGACATATTCATTTTCTTTGTTAATAAAGCGGGTGATTAAGACATTGCCCACTTCGTCCGCTCCAGGATACATATAGACCTTGAGCATAACCTCTTTTTCTTGTACATAAGATCGCACAAGCTGCTGATCCTGCGCGGTTAAACCGTATGGTGCGGCATCATCCTGAGGGATTATATGAAAATCAATAGCTCCCTGCGCGACCAATTCAACAGCAGCTTGATTCACTTGTGTGTTCTTTTTTCTTCTGTCTAAATAGTCATTCAAGTATTCCTTTGGCAGCCTTTGCTTAATCTCAGTCAGTTCTTTCAACTCTGAATCGTCAGCAAGATTAAGAGTTTGCTTATGTTTAATAAATCCATATCGAAAAATATCTCTTCCCCAATCTTCATAATAATCCGGCTCCTCATCACTGCTGGAATAGCTCGGGCATCTCATAATTAAATGAAACGTGTAAACAGTCAGGGATGGATTTAACTCTTTTAATTTGGAAATCTTATTCAAAATATTTCTGCATTCAGTTTCATTCATAGTGTGAAGTCTGGAAGGAACGATCCCTCCATACAGCAGCATATCAATGGAAAGAACAACACAATCAGCATCCTGAATCTCCTGATACAGCCATTCCCACAGTTCTTCAACTTTTGCTGGCACTTTCTTATTTCCAAGCAAATGGATAGGGGCTTTCACCAGGGTAAAATCGGAAATGGCAGCAAGCTGTTCAGGAAACACGTGATTGCACGGCCTTTCATCAAGCGGGACTAATACAATTTTTTTCATTTTTTCATCCTCCTCTTTGTGCGTATGCTCTCTCTGCTTTCTTATAGCCCCAGGCTTCTGCTGTTTTTACAGCCGTACTTTCACCTAATTGAGCCGCCGCATGATGGTCGCAAGCTGCCAGTTGAATAGAAATACGCTGGTTATTACTTTCTAGCTTAGATTTCTCGCCTTCCAGAATAAGTTCCCATAAAATAACGTCCTGCTGTGCCCTTAGGAGCCATGGTCTAATTTCTGCTGCTAGCTTTGTATCTCTTTTCAGCAGATCTAAAGCCATTTCCCTGATTTTTGAAAAATAACAATTTAAATAGTCTATATCTTTATTAGTAATAGCTTCTGTAAGTTCATTATTTTGAAACTCATAAAATCGTAAAGATTTGTTCAATTTATAGAATGTTTTTAACGATTCATCATTTCCACAATACCTTTCAAGCGCAAATTCCCATGAAAGTTCCGGCTGATAACGCTGCGGATTCCACATATAATCTGAAAAAGTCATGAGCGGTACCTTTGAAGCTTCCATTTGATTCATTGGATTTGCTGCCACGCCTATGTGGCGGTGTTGGGGAAGTAAACTCGACCTGTTGACGTTCGGCCCCAAAAACAGCCGATTCAGGTTTACGTCATTGCATGGGTAGTTATCCCACAGGATAAGGTCATGGCCCAAATACTCAGCATTTCTTTTGGCATGCTGAGCTGGAATGCTTTCAGCAATGGTATTGTATCCCGTCCAGAACAGAGCTATGTTTTCATGAACGGTCTGTTTCAAGTCTTTTTTATATGCCGTATCCCAATAGGACCAGTATTCTGTAGGACACGCTGTTAAGAAGTAATGGTGAAGTTTTTTGCGCAGATAGTCGTCGATGCGATTCAGAAGATGAGCGTGGGCTAAACCCGTGCGCCTGAATTTAGCTTCATGGTCAGACGCTAATGTATAATCAATATCGTCCAGGAGAATGCCAAAGTGAGAGATTCCTATCTCTATCATTGCATCCAATTTAGAAAAGAGCATGTCATAGTCTTCTTCACTTAAGTAATCAAAGTCTTTTCCGGGACTAATACAGTAATAAAAATCAATTAAATTCTTGTCGCACACTGTCTTTAAGCTGAGAATGTTTTGAAAGATGTCATCAGGATACGGAATTCTCCAGTTTTCTCTATGATACAAATCGTCCTTCGGGGCATAAAAATAAGTGTTCATCCTGCACGTAGAAAGAAAGGAAATCATATCTTTCCTCTCCTCAAAACTCCAAGGTTCTCCGTAAAATCCTTCAATAATCCCCCTAATAGAAAAACCTGGATAATCCTCAATTGACAAGTGGGGAAGCACAATGCCGTTTCTACAGGGTTTAGTTAAGTTCCCTATCTCCCTTAAAGCAAAGGTAAAACCTCGTTTGCTGCTGGATGCTATTTGAATTTCCTGGTCGGATATAGTTACTCTGTAGCCGTCCTCAGGAATATCATCATCAAAGTTCCATTTCAACAGGATGCTGCCTTCACTTCGGCTAAGATCAAACCACTCCAGTGCAAATTCAGGAAATTGTTGCTCAAGACTAAACCGGGAAATAAATTGCACAGGTATTTTCTCTCCCCCAAAAAAGGTTTCTTTTCCGCTTAGAAATATGTCCCTGTGCCTGTAAAAAACTTTCTCGAGATTCATATTCGTCTCTTCCTTCAAAGACTAACCCCTCCCGCTAGTACTGTTGCTGAATTCTTTCGGTCTATTGGTACTTCACGTCCATACAAATATGTCTTAATAAGCCTGCTATCGGCAGAAAGGCAATTGAAATTTGCAGGGTATCCTCTTTCTATTTTTCCCGCCTTAACCGCCATATGGTCTGCGCAGTTTGCAGATGTTAGTCTAATCGCATCTTCCACTGTTAAACTCAGCACGTTTACAGCGTACTCAAAGTGATTTGCCAAGTCGCGAATGCTTCCTGAAAGTGTCCCTTCTTCATCAACAACGGCTCCGTTTTCTACGAAATATCCATTTGATAAAGGTCCATTATCTATTTGAAGTCCGCAAGTTGAACCCCCATCAGAGATGGCAATAACCCGTTTACTTCCTTTAGACCTTATTAAAAGTTCCATCGCCTCTCTCGAAACATGTGCCCCATCCATAATCAACTCGCAATAGACGTCATCATTTATCATTACTTCGCCAAGGATGCCAGGTTCCCGGTGATTAAAAGCTCTCATGGCATTGAAGCAATGAGTAACCTGCGAAGCGCCATATTCAATCCCGAGTGCCGCTTCAGCCTGAGTTGCATTCGTGTGGCCCATTGAGACTCTGATACCCTTTTGTACAAGATAATTGATTGCCGGAAGAGCATTAGGAATCTCCGGAGCAACGGTCATGATTTTAATGAGATCCTTTCCCTCTTCTACCAATTCTTTCAGGGAGTCCATTTCTACTCCCCGAATATCAGCCTCATTCATTGCCCCTTTTTTAGCAGGATTCAAAAAAGGACCCTCAAGATGCAGTCCGAGAAACTCAGCTCCTCCGCAATCTGAAGAAAAGGCATCTCTATACTTTTTGAACTGTGCAATGTACTCTTCGTTAGTTCTCGGACCTATAGTGGCATAAAAGCCAGTTGTTCCCCGCTCTGCATATTTCAGTGCCATCTCCCTAAGCTCTTCAGATGTTCCTTCTGAGTGATATCCCAGAAAACCATGGGTATGGCAATCCAAGAACCCTGGTACCGCAAGCATGTTTTTCAGATCTATTACTTCATCACACTCAATATGAGATTCCCCTATATGTTCAAAAAAACCATCTCTCACGAAAATATCCGTTGAAAATACTTTGCCGTCTTTTACGAGCCGTGCATTTGTAAATTTAATCATGCTCTGCCCTCCTGCTTGAATATGTATTTAAAACAGCTGCGCCATATAATCCAGCAGCATTTCCAAGGCTCGCCGGCTGCACATTGCAGGATGGGTGAAAAGATTGAACCTTGCTCCGGACAAAATCGATTATTCCAGTTCTTGAAATCCCTCCGCCTACAGCAACCGTTTCAACGTCCAAAATGTCCAGTAAATCGACAATCCCATCAGCAAGATAGGTTGTAAACTGTTCCAGTATAATAATTGCTTCCCTGTCACCTGACGATACTGCCTTAAAAAACATTTTTCCGTTCAAAGACTCTATGGCCCCATCCGTAAATTCTGCCAGCATCCCATCTTTTGAAGCAGATTCAATCGCCATCTGAATTAGCGCTTTTGAGGACGCATACATCTCCCAGCACCCTTTTTTCCCGCAGCTGCACTGGATGCCATTTCTCATATAGGTGTAATGACCAAATTCCCCGGCTTTATTGGCAGCGCCTCTATAGACTTTCCCGTCTATAACAAGGCCCCCTCCTATACCTGTTCCTATGGTTAAAAAAATGGCATTGGAAGAACCTTTGAGACTTCCAAACACAAGCTCTCCAAGCAGGGCAGCGGTCGCATCATTTTCGGTGTATACCGGAAGCTGTACCGCTTCTTCAAGCTTTTGTTGAATGGGCAGCAAGTCATATCCAAGATTGACTGCAGAATAGATTGTTCCATCATCGATTCTTCCTGGTGAACCTATACCAATCTCAGTTATCCCATAGCTTCTCCATTTTTGAACCTGCGTTTCAATTGCTGTCAGCAATCCTTTTTCATCACCAAAAAAACGAAAGGGCTGCTCAGACTTTTCTATAAAATTGCCGTTTACGAAAAGGCCATACGCAATCTTTGAACCACCCAAATCAATTGCCAGTGTTGCTGTCAAAATCCGCCCTCCTTCAGGCCAGCATCTAAGTCTAAGGGTTACATCTTCAGCAGCAGCTTTTCTGAGTCGCTGACCAAAAACTCAATCTGTTCTACAAAATTTTATTAATAACAGCTTTTGCCGTTTTTTCCTTCATTCTTTTCGTATTTTCTTCGTCTTGAATCCCAAGACCGATACAGATCAGGTCAATGATAAAAAGCTGTGACATCTTCGCGAATATCGAACCGCCTTCTAAGGGGAGCTCTTTTCCTGATGTAAGAAGAACTAGATCAGCTATTTTTGTAATTGGTGATTTGGCATAATTCGTTATAGCTATAATTTTCGCACCATTATTTTTGGCATACGTGAGCGAGTCAATAATATCTTTTGTACTTCCAGACACACTCAGCCCTATTACTACATCCTTTTCAGTAAGTGTTGCAGCAAGCATTGACTGGAAATGCGGATCTGAAATCGCATCTGCCCGCTTTCCAATGCGCATGAGCCTGCTTTTCGCATCGAGCGCTGTTATACCTGAAGTTCCGACACCGAAGAAATACAAGGACTTCGCTTGAGAAATAATTGAAATAGCTTCATCGAGTACTTCCTTAGTAATCAGATTTTTACACTCTTCAATGGTGTAGTGGATATTTTGAAAAAAATGGCTGATATAGTCATCCGGCCCAGCTTCTTCTGCGCTAAACTGCTTCTGCGCGGAAAGATCCTGGGCAAGCGCAAGCTTAAAATCCTGATAGCCTTTAAATCTTATTTTCCGGCAAAACCTCAAGACAGTGGCATCTGCTACAGAGGCAGCCTCCGCAAGTTCTGTTACAGAAAAATAAAGAATCTCCTCCGTTCGTTCATTAACCACATTCGCTACCTTCAATTCTGCTTTAGTGAAAGAGTCAGAGTAGCTGTTAATCATCGTCTTAATTTTCAAATGGTTGGACAGAACCGATTGAGTCATTTACATCCCTTCTCTCTTTAGATCAAATACTTGTGATATGCGGCCAATGAATTTCAATTCCCTGCTGGATAAGATGGTTCTGAAACGTTTGAAGAAGCTCGGGCTCATTGCGGATTTCTGCTGGACGTTTTCCAGTATCAAGTGACATAGCGGCAAGATAGCCGGCTACTTCTCCAATATTCCATTCCACAGGATGAAGTCGGAAACACCCATTTGTTAAGTGAGTCGTGCCGATGTTTTTACATGCAGGTATCAAATTTTTCATTCTTACAGGAATAAAGGCTCCCAATGGGATTTCAAACGGATAACTATTGTCATAATAGAACGTGTTCGTCACAGTGGTAATATGAAGGTCAATATGATAGCAGCCTACTCCAACGGTATCAAAGAATTTCGGTGCCCCGTCCCGGCAGTTTGCGCTAATATGTGTTTCATCCACTCTGAATTGAGACTTTATTCTCCGTGATTCCCGAATATATGGAGCTTTTGCAAGGCCATCCTCTGTCCCAGTGACGTCTGGTCTCAGACGTATTCCGGGGTATCCCTCCCCCCCGTCCGGACGCGGTGCTTCTGTCTGAAGCCAGTACAGGAATGATAAGGTCAGCTCCTTTGCACCTTTTTTATGTCTTTCAGCTTCCTCATCCGTCACCTCATATATCGGCCCTAAAAAATAATCATTTTGCGGCCAGTTAAGTAACGTCAGGTCTCCTTTAAAAAAACCTTTTTCAAAGTTAGAAGGATCAATAATCCTTCTGTAAGACCAAAGAGCAAAGAGCCCGTCATCATCTTTATCAAACATGCCGAATTTCTTTTCTTTACCTGTAGATGAATCCGGTCCGTACCAGCTCAAAATGCTGTGAGGCGAATATGACGGGATAAATCCCTTCCAAAACTCGTAAGATGCGGGCTTTTCAATCGTATGATCTTCACCTTCTATGTAATCTATTGCTGCTACATGTGTAACAGGCTGCATATCCAGTGGTTCCGTTCTATCAAGTGCACTTGGTTCTCCTGTTTCTTCTTTTGCTTCCGCACCTGTCACATATTCCGTACCTGTCAAAGGAAGCAATTCCCCTACATCTGTGCCGTCTAAGAAGTATTCAGCTTTAATCTTTACCTGTTGCTTTGTTCCTGTATGCTGAAGTTCAACAGATTGAATTTCGTCTTCTGATACTTCAGCCCTAACTGCTTTAAAACAAGTCATAACAGTCAGCGATCCATTACTTACATAAGGAGCGAGAAGAGTTGTAAGAAGCTGCAGAGAGACTTTCGGTTCATGAGCGATTCTGCTGACCGACGAGTTGCCTATATCAAGTCTGTCATTTTTCATGGCATCACTGGTAAGCGGATAATTGGAACGATAATAACCGCGTACATCATTGCGGAATTTCCGGTACGTTTTGGTGCAGCCGAATTGTTCAATCCATCTATGTTCATCCGGGGGAACAGCCTGGCTTGTCAGCTGTCCCCCAATCCAATCTGATTCCTCCGTCAGCACGACTTTCTTTCCGGATTTCGCTGCCGAATAAGCAGCTAAACATCCGCCCAGACTTCCCCCTATGACAGCTATTTCAAAGGATAGATCCCTTATCATCCCATGCATTCTCCTCTCGGCACATTATGAAAGCGCTTATTTTAAAACGATTATAACAGAGTATTTTGAATTTTGTAGATTTTTTTCAAAATAAATTTTATTTCTGAAAAAATAATCTTTTTTTTCAGAAAACAATGTGCTATAGTCAATTCTAACAACACGGCTATGTAAACAGGGGTGCTTATTTATATGTACTTTAATGACAACAGGAAAAATGTAAGCGGTTAAAAGGAGGGGGGAGAACTCGAACTAGTTTCTTAGTTGATAGAGAGCGAATTCCGTTTTAAAAACAAGGGGGATGTTTTTAATGAAAAGTAAGTGGAAAAAATACGCTTTACCATTTGTTGTTTCTAGCTCGCTTTTGCTGACTGCCTGCAACTCCGCATCATCTACTGATGCAAAACCTGATTTATCCAAGATTGATACAGATCCTCTGGGAAAATATGAAACTCCTATAACATTAACCACTGCAAGATCCACAAACAGCAGCTTCAAGTTTGTTGAAGGTGATGACCACAAAAACAACATGTGGACCCGCTATATAGAAGAGAAGCTAGGTATTAAAACAGACTATAAATGGATTGTTGATGACTCACAGTATCAGGAAAAGCTAAGCGTAACCATTGCTTCAGGCGAAATTCCCGACCTTCTTTACGTCGATCAGAGTCAGCTTTCAAGGCTTGTTAAGTCAAAAATGACTGCAGATATGACGGAAATCTTTGATAAGGTGGCTTCTGATCAACTGAAAGAGATTTACAATCAAGATGGCGGGAAAGCTCTTGATTCAGCTAAATTTGACGGAAAACTGTTAGCTATCCCAAGAGTAAGTGCCGCTTTAACAGATCAAGGCTATATCGTATGGATCCGTGAAGACTGGCTGAAGAAATTAAATCTTGAAGGCCCTAAAACGATGGATGACCTCATGAAAATCTCAAAAGCTTTTACCGAAAACGATCCTGATGGCGACGGAAAAGATGATACATACGGCCTTGCCATCAGCAAAGATTTATGGGATGGGTATGGAGGAGCGACCGGCTTCTTTAACGGATATCATGCCTATCCAAATATCTGGACTAAGAATGATAAAGGAAAACTTGAGTATGGCTCTGTTCAGCCAGAAATCAAAGACGCTCTTTCTGCTTTAAATAAAATGTATAAAGAAGGTCAAATCGATCCTGAATTTGGGGTGAAAGACGGATCAAAAGTTTCTGAAGACCTAGCAGCAGGAAAGATCGGCATTCAGTACGGGAAAACCTGGAACCCTGCATTCCCGCTTAATACAAGTCACGAAGCTGATGGCGCGATGTGGAAACCGTATCCAATCGTATCAGCCGATAGTGAACCGGCCAGACCGCAGCAATCCAATGTTGCTTTCGGCTATTATGCTGTAAGCAAAGATGCAAAAAATCCAGAAGCCCTTATCAAGCTGCTGAACCTCTATGCTGAAACAGTTTGGGGACCAAACAGCGAGAAAACAAAAGACTTCAGATATGATAAGAAAAACCAGATTTCTACGTTTGACTACGGTCCGGTGACAGTTGAACCGCCGCTTTGGACAATTGAAAATCATCTCGACCTCAAAGATGCCATCGTTCAGAAAGATCCATCAAATCTAAAGTGGATCTCTAAAGACTCTTACGAAGCGCAAATGAAATACTTGGAAGGCGATGATTCACAATGGGCAGAGTATATGATCAACAGCCCAGAGGGTGCATACAGTGTCATCAATAAATATATTGAAGAAGACCTGTATTTGGTCAATGAATTCACTGGGGCACCTACTAAAACAATGGGCAAGAAGCTTACAACTCTTGAAAATATGTGGAAAGAAATGGCCCTTAACGTCATAATGGGCAAACAATCTCCTGAAGACTTTGATAAATTCGTGAAAGACTGGGAGAAACTTGGCGGATCTGACATGACAAAAGAAGTAAACGAATGGAAAGATCAGCAAAAATAAGAGAATTTAAGAAGAAAAGGGAAGTTTACTGCTTTCTTTTTCTTCTCATTTTTTTGCATAAGGAGGTTGTCCTGTGAAAACGAATCATGCTCTGTCATCAACCGTACCAGCAACTGCTGCTCAAAAAAAAGTCAAAAAGAAAAGAAATTATTCGACTCTTCCCCTTCATTTGATGATTCTGCCCGGCTTAATCCTGGTTTCCATTTACAGCTACGGACCGATGATCGGTCTTGTAATGGCTTTTCAGGACTACGATCCTGTACTAGGTTTCTTCGCTTCCGATTGGGTGGGACTTGAGAATTTCCAATTTGTCTTTAGTCTTCCTAACTTCTCTGACGTGTTCTGGAATACCGTAAGCATTGCTGTCCTGAAAATAATTGCAGGTTTAGTCGTTCCGATCACCATAGCGATTCTTTTAAATGAAATCGGAAAATCCATGATCAAGCGATCGGTGCAAACTCTTATTTACTTGCCTCATTTCCTGTCCTGGGTAATCCTTGGCGGTATTTTAATAGACATTCTTTCCCCTTCAACCGGAATTGTAAGCAAAATGCTGACAGCTCTCGGAATCAATCCGCCGTTTTTCCTCGGTGATAACAATTGGTTTCCTTCCGTATTGGTTGCCTCTAATACTTGGAAAGAATTCGGTTTCAGCACCATCGTTTATTTGGCAGCTATCTCAGGCATCAACCAATCCCTTTATGAGGCAGCAGCCGTTGATGGAGCCAAAAAATGGCGTCAGATCTGGCACATCACACTTCCTGGCATGAGGCCAATCATTATCCTTATGGCTACATTAAGTCTTGGATCTGTACTTAATGCCGGATTTGATCAGGTATTTAACCTGTACAGCCCTATCGTCTATGAGAGCGGCGACATCATTGATACATTCGTCTATCGTCTAGGTTTACTCGAAGCACAATATGGCGTTGCAACAGCTATAGGATTATTCCAATCTATCATCTCATTTGGATTAATCTCGCTTTCCTACTTCCTTGCCTATAGATGGGCGAACTACAGAATCTTCTAAAGAAAGGGTGACTTTGGCTTGGTAGAGGGCAATTCGTTTGGCTTAAAAATTTTCAAACTCGCTAACTATGTCTTTTTAATATCGTTATCACTTCTATGCATTCTGCCTTTAATAAATATCTTAGCTATTTCGTTCAGCTCAAACACCGCAGTAGCTTCTGGAGAAGTAACTTTTTGGCCCGTCGGATGGACAACCGCTTCCTATCAGCTGATCTTGGACAACCCACAGTTTCTAAATGCAATTGGAGTGACCATTCAAAGGGTTGTACTTGGCGTAAGTATCAATTTGCTGCTCACAATCCTGATTGCCTATCCTCTCTCTAAAGAGGTCAATGTTTTCAGGATGCGCACTTTTTATGCATGGTTCTTTGTGTTTACTATGCTGTTTGGCGGAGGCCTTATCCCGTGGTATATGGTCGTTAAAAATACTGGACTGCTTGACACAATCTGGGCTTTGGTCCTGCCTGGAGCCGTACCTGTATTTAACGTCGTGCTTCTGCTGAACTTCTTTCGCGGCATTCCCAAAGAACTTGAAGAAGCTGCTTTTATGGATGGAGCAGGTCATTGGACAATACTATGGAGAATCTATGTACCTCTTGCCCTGCCAGCGCTGGCGACCATTTTCCTCTTCTCGATCGTCGGTCATTGGAATTCCTGGTTTGACGGCATCATCTTTATGAATTCGCCTGAAAACTACCCACTTCAAAGTTACCTGCAGACCATCATCATCCAGAGAGATCTTAGCCAGATCACATCCGATGAAATTGATGCCCTGCTGAACGTATCAGACCGAACCTCCAAGGCCGCCCAGATTTTCGTTGGCGCTCTTCCCATCCTGCTTGTCTATCCTTTCCTTCAGAAGTATTTTATGAAGGGAATTGTTATGGGAAGCGTGAAGGAGTAGGCTAGACGTAATCAATAAAAAATAATAAAAGCCGGAGACATTTTACTCGTTGTAAAATGTCTCCGGCTTTTTCATATCAGAGGTTTGCAATGCCCTAGCCTCTTAATTCCATCGGACAACCATTTGAGTTTACTATTTCGTAAGAGATGTTTGGTTTTTGCGGAGTATTTATTCATCAGAGGTACATTAAAAGGGATTTATAGAGTGTGAGATTCATTTCGCCAATTTCTTCATCACAGCAATGTCTCTTCCGTTAATCACTGTTTTTTCCCAAGTATGCTCCTGATTGGCTTCTAGGATTTCGAATCTGGCAATGATTTCTGAGTGTCGTTCGTTGTTTTCCTGGCGCATTTGTCGAAGAGCTTCTTTCATTAGGTTCTGTATCTCTGAGCTCCTATCGTTATTCAAAGCATCTTCCCTAAGTACACTTTTTAATTCTGAAAACTCTCTTATTAATTCAATTTTGAAGTCCTCTATCTCATTTGTAAGTTTCATTAGCAGCCCTTCAATTCGATCTGCTTGTTCTTGATTCATTTTTTGAGCTCCTTTCCGTATTTGGCATTCAATATTAATCATTAGAAGTTAATTAAAAAACATTAAGTGTAAGTCTCTTCTAATTCTTCTAAAGATGGAATTACTCGTCTTTTAGAGTAATTTAAGCAATTTCCAACTACTTTATCTTCTATAGGACATTCAATCTTTTTATTCACCTATTTTTCTTAACTAGCTCTAAAACACGTTTCTTAAATTCAGCATCAGCAATTTCTTTCCTGATAACTTTCTCAACCAATTCTTTTTGTTCGGCAGTAACGTAGTTTCCTTCGAGCTCAATGCTCACTTTTGCCTGTTCCAATGCCTTTTTTATTAACACTGCCTACCACACATCCTTTAGATATCAAATGCCTTTCAACTCCAACAAATCCCTATACATAGCCTCATTCGGATGAAAATAACCACCCTTTCCGTCTCCAGCCAGCAGCGAACTGATCCACTTGCTCATCGCTACTTGAACAATCGAATCTATATCCAGGTAGTCTTCTCCGAAAAGGACATTTTCACATTGTTTATTTAACCTAGCTACTAGAGTCCGATTTTTCGTTTTAGCAAACGTCAGATGTGATAGTAAGCTCAGATATTCGGTAATGACTTCTTCATCAATGGCTTCAGATCGGAAAACCTCGTGAATTGCTTTTCTGAGCAATTGAACTAGATTCTTTTTATCCTTGGCTTTTAATCCATAAAGGACAATGCCATATCGGTTTTTGTCGTTAACCAGGACCAGAAATTTATGCCTGTCGATTTTCATTGCATTGGCATGCCATGATAATAAAGGGTCTGTTTCTTCAGCCTCAACAGGGGTAACTTTCAGTTCGTCGAGTAGTTTTTTTGTACATTGGATTAGCATGGGACTCTCCTTTATGTATAGAAGCTATAAATAACATATCACTCTTTACTCAAAAATAAAAAGCGGGCAGCCATTTAATCAAAAAGCTTCCCGCTTATTACTTTATTCACAGTTCCCTCCTATTGCAATACACTAATTCTCCCCTCTGTCACCACATCAATAACCCCTAAATCCTTAGCATAATCAATCAAAACTTCCGCATCTGTCCGTGCACTCTGCTCATCTACAAGCAATTCACTATCTTTAAACATCGTATAGCCGTCTCCGCCGTTAAATACATAATTCAGCATGGCGACTTTGTACGTTTTTTGCATGTCAATCGGTTCATTGTTGACTGAGATCATTTCTACTCTTGATCCCGCTGGTTTAGCAGGATTATAGGAATAGGTCATGCCTGATACCTGCATAAATCCGCCGCCAAGGTTTTCGACTCTTGAGACTCCGTTCTCGAGAGCAGCTTTGATGGTTTCTCCTTTTACGTCTGCCAGAATCACTTTGTTTTGAAAAGGAAGAATGGAGTAGGCATCACGCAACGTAAATTCCCCTGCAGGAATACTGGTCCGGATGCCGCCTCCGTTCATCATGCCGATATCCGCATTGTAAAAAGAACGGTAGCTATCCGCTACAAAGTTGCCGATATTCGTTTCCTGATATCGCGTTTCATGGTTATCTCCATAAACCAGAGGAGTCTCTAATCTTGCTATTGGTTTGCCAAGCTCTTCTTCCAGCTTATTTTGATAATAGTCTGCGAGCTTTTTCAATTCCGGATCTTCCGGCACCGTATGATCGACCTCTATTACTGACGGTTTAAGTTCAACGCCTTTTCCGCCTTTGGTGATATCCAAGCGAATCATGGAGCCGAGGTTTCCTTCTGGAGCAAGGATGTATCGATTATTTTCATATTCATGGATAAAAGATTGATCCTCAGCTTGTTCTTCCGTAAACACGGCATTAATTTCAGGGACTGCTGCCAGTAGTTGTTCATCCTTCTTTAATGATTCTTGTGTTAACGCAATGACAACATCTACTTTTTTTGTCTCTTTCATTTTTTTAACTGCTTGTTTAGCAGATTGAATAAGGTCCTGCTGAACCACTTTCCCGTCTGAGGATGTCGTGTTCATATCATCCGTCAGGCTAATAACGCCAATTTTAATCCCCTGTTTATTCATAATTTTGTAGGTCGGAACATCAGCAAATGGCTTTCCTTCTGTATCTGTAAGATTAGAAGACATCCATTCAAAGTCAGATTGCTCAACCAGTTTTTTTGTCACATCAGATCCAAAATCAAAATCATGCTGACCGAAGTTTGCGAGATCAATGCCAATTTCGTTAAAGGCTTCAACCATTGGAAACCCCTGGTACACAGCGCCAAATAACGTGCCGCCACCTAAGTCTCCACCAAATGCTACTGCTGTATGTTTATTCTCGCTTCTTACACGGTCAATGGCTGTTTTAAGCCTTGCGACGCCGCCCCTGTCTCCCAATTTGTTAACGACCGGACTAATTTCATGAGCATCGTTGAAATACAGGACTGTTGCCTTTCGAGGCTGATCTTTAGCTTCTGCACTTACGTTGCTAATTAATAAAGAGCTGATAACCATAACGAAACTTAATAAGACAAGAAATAAGCGATTCATAATCATTCTCCTTTTTATGTAGTAAATTCCATTCCTTTTAAGTGTACAAGAAAGGTGTGAAGCGGATGTTACAGGTTTGTTAAAATGTCGATTTTCGTGGCTACACCACTCAACACTACAAAGGAAAATTTTCCTCGCAAACGCTTAAATTAAATAAAAAACAAGAAATTTTCAATAAAATGATTGATTTTTCGTGTTTTTGGATTTAGACTGAGTTTAGTTAAATTATCTGAAAGGTGGAAAGATTACGCATGATCACCGAAAAAACAAACATGACTGATTTTAATATGAATTTTTTTAGTCTTAAAGGAAAGACAGCCATCATCACTGGAGGAAATTCAGGGCTGGGGCAGGGATTTGCGCTTGCACTTGCGAAAGCCGGTGCTGATATTTTTGCCGTCAGCATGGCAGAGGACGATAATCAGACGAAAGAACTAATTGAAGCTGAGGGCGTCAAGTTTCACTTGATGATTGCTGATATTACAAAAGATGGTGTATGTAAGCAGATCGTCGAAGAATGTTTACAGACATATGGAAAAATCGATATTTTGATGAATAACGCCGGAATCGGCATTAATGTAAAAGATGTTACGCAGTTTACTAGACTTCAATGGGACAAGATGGTTTCAGTCAATCTGACGGCAGCGTTTGAGCTTGCGCATGAAGCGGCTAAGCATATGATTGAGCAAAAAAGCGGAAAAATCATCAATACATGCTCCTTGTTTTCATACCTCGGAGGTCAATGGTCGCCGGCGTATGCAGCTACAAAACACGGTTTAG
Source organism: Metabacillus sp. cB07 (assembly GCF_016839225.1). NCBI lineage: Bacteria > Bacillati > Bacillota > Bacilli > Caryophanales > Bacillaceae > Metabacillus > Metabacillus sp. cB07. The sequence goes on from NZ_CP069296.1 coordinate 3,840,200, forward strand.
CTGGTTTTACGAAAGCCTATTGTGATGAATTGGCACAATTTAATATACAAGTAAACGGCATTGCGCCTGGATATTTTGCGACAGATGTTACGAAGGACACGAGAGCGAACCCAGAAAGCAATCAGAGAGTTCTGGATCATATCCCTGCAAACAGATGGGGCAATATCGTTGATTTAATGGGAACAGTTGTCTTTTTAGCAAGTGACGCGTCCAATTATGTAAACGGTTCCTTGGTAAATGTAGACGGCGGTTACCTAGTCCGATAGATTCGTATCCAGCCAACTAAAATAAGCACTAAAGGAGAATGAATAATGCAAACACAAACTAACCACAAACAAATGATTGAAGAGTTAAAAGCACTGCTGTCAGCGGAACAGGTCGTAACGAATGAAGAGGCTTTATACGATGCTTCTGCAGACCGTTATAAAAAATATGCAAAAACAAAAAAAGCACTTAACGTTCCAACTCCGATTGCGATCGTCTATCCGCTTGCTACTGAAGATGTGAAATCGATTCTTATGTCCTGTAATGAAAACGACATTAACGTGATTCCAAGAAGCGGAAAAACAGGCACAGAGGGCGGATTGGAAAACTGGAAAGAAACATCAATTGTAGTTGACGGATCAAAAATGAACGAGATCATCAACATCGATACATACAACATGCAGGCTACTGTTCAAACAGGCGTGAAGCTGCAAAAACTTGAAGATGAGCTTCGCAAACTGGGATACACGACAGGTCATTCACCTCAATCTAAGCCAGTTGCTCAGCTTGGCGGATTGGTTGCGACAAGAAGTATTGGTCAGTTCTCTACTTTATACGGCGCAATTGAAGATATGGTTGTCGGATTGGAATGCGTATTCCCAGAAGGCCAAGTGTCTAAAATTAAAAACGTGCCAAGACGTTCAGGCGGACCTGACATCAGACATATCGCCATTGGTAATGAAGGTGCCCTTTGCTATATCACGGAAGTGACAGTCAAAATCTTTAAATACATGCCTGAAAACAACGAGTTCCACGGCTACCTCATTAAAGATGTAGAAACTGGAATCAAGATCCTGAGAGAAGTCATGGTAAACGGCTTCAGACCGTCCGTTGCCCGTGTTTACTCGGAAGAAGATGCTAGACAGCATTTCGAACACTTCTATAAGGACAAATGCGTCTTAATTTTCACAACTGAAGGTCCTGCTGGGATCGTTAAAGCGACAAACGAAGGAATCTTAGAAGCTGTTGAAAAGTTCAAAGACGGTGTTATTGAAAAAGTAGATTCTTCTCTAATCGAAACATGGTTCAATCACTTGAACTGGGATGAAAGCAGAATCCAAAAAGAGATTCAGGACATGATTGATCATAATTCACATGATGGATTTACGACAGAAGTGTCTGCTGACTGGGATAGCATCGTGAAAATCTACAATAACGTCATTGCTAGAATTAAAAATGAGTTTGACAGAGTCGAAGATTTAACAATGCTTGGCGGTCACTCATCACACAGCTACCTTAACGGAACAAACATGTACTTCGTCTACAATTACACGATCAACTGTGCACCGGAAGACGAGCTGCGAGTTTATCACCACCCGATTCACGAGATCATTATTGAAGAAACGCTGAAGCTTGGCGGATCTATGTGTCATCACCATGGCATCGGAAAATATCGTTCAGAGTGGACGAAAGACGAGCACGGTTCAGCTTACTACATGCTAGAAAAGCTAAAAGAAGCGTTTGATCCGAAGGGCATCATGAACCACGGCACGATTTTCCCGCAGCCAAATGAAGTGAAGAAATATATTAGAAGCTGATAGGAGCCCAATTATGAGCAAAAGATATATCATGGGGATTGATAACGGGTCACAAAGCACGAAAGTAGCAATTTTTGATTTAGAAGGCAATGAAGCTGCTTTTGGCTCATGCTCGTTACAAGAGACTTTAACCCCTGAACCAGGTATTGTTATACATCCAGATGAAGACTTGTGGGACAGTGTTTATCGTGGAGTGAAAAATTGTTTAGAGAACTTTAAAGGTGACAGGACAGCGATTGAAGGAATCGGATTGTGCACGATTCGCTGCTGCCGAGTACTGCTGAAGGAAAATGGTGATTTAGCCCATCCAGCGATAAGCTGGATGGATGCTAGATTATCAGAACCATATAAACATGAAGATGATCAGGTGAAATTCGTAACGACCACTTCCGGCTACTTAGGGCTGAGATTAACCGGAGAATACAACGATACAGCAGGCAATTGTGAAGTGCACTGGCCGCTCGACCGTGAAACATTAGACTGGTCGAAAGACGACGAAGATATAAAAGCTATGGGCCTGACAAGAGACATGCTGTTTAACCTAGTAAAACCAGGAGAAAAATTAGGATCTCTCCGTAAAGAACTGGCAATGGACTTCGGTTTAAAAGAAGGAATACCAGTCGTTGCGACATCAAATGATAAAGCCGTTGAAATGCTGGGCTCAGGCATTAACAAAAAGAACTCCATCATGATTTCGCTTGGAACATTTATTTCAGCTATGGTTCTAAGAGATGAGTATTATGAAAACGCTAACAACTTCTTCCCCACTCTTGCATCCGTCCCGTTTAAATACGTATATGAATCGACTGGAATCAGACGCGGATTATGGACTGTCAGCTGGTTTAAGAAATTAATCGGCGAAGAACTGGTGACGGAAGCAGCTAAGCTTGAGATCTCAGAAGAGGAATTCCTGAACCGCAAAGCTAAAGACGTGCCTGTAGGCAGTGATGGCCTGATCACCATCTTAGACTGGCTGGCTTCTCCCGCTGCACCTTACCGAAAAGGGATCATGATCGGGTTTGATCAAAGACACACAAGATATCACATGTACCGCTCCATACTAGAAGCGATTGCCTTCAATATTAAAAACAACATCGATGAAATGGCAGAAGAAATAAACCTTGAAATCGATGAAGTAGTCGTCAACGGCGGCGGTTCAAAAAGTGACGTCATGATGCAGATTATCTCTGATCTATTCGGGCTGCCGGCACACCGGCGAACAGGAAGCAGCTGTGCGTGCCTAGGCGCCGCTATCTCTGTAGCAGCTCATCTATCAATCTATGATGATTTTTCGGAAGCCATTGAAAAGATGGTTAAAACTGAAACGACATTCTACCCAGATTCAAACAGCCATGCTTTTTACAACGAATTGAACAACACAGTTGTTAAAAACGTCAGACAACACACGGATAACATACTGAAATTATCGTATCCGATATTTAAATAAGAAGTGGATGGTGCCCATGAAATCAGCTAATGTCAAAAGATATTTTCAGTTTTTACTTATCGTTTTAGCAGCAGGTGCTATTTTTCCTTTAATCTACCTTCGAACCAATTACCAAGAAACGATCTTAGAAGTTTATGGAATGACCCTGCCGCAGTTAAATACCATTTTCTCTGCATTGGGCATCGCCTTTATTGTCGGATATTTTCCGAGCGGATGGATCTCGGATAAATTTTCTGCCAAGAAACTGATTTCAATCTCCTTGTTATTCGTAGGACTAGCCGGAATCTGGTTTGCCCAAGTACCGAGCTATCCGGTTGTCATTTTCATTTTCATCATCTGGGGGATCTTCTCCGTTTTAACGTTTTGGTCTGCCCATCTTAAAATCGTTAAACTTATTTCGAAAAAAGAAGAAGAAGGCCGTTTTTTTGGAGTGCTGGACGGGGGCAGAGGAGTAGTTGAAGCCGTTTTAGCCAGTATTGCCGTCTTCCTTTTCTCAAGAGTTTTGGGAGCAAGTACAGCTGTCGCAGATAAAAAAGACGCACTAGTAAACGTCATCTATATGTATTCCGGAGTACTCATTGTTGTATCGATATTAATTATGATCTTCGTAAATGTTGACGGAAACAGTGAAAAAACTGAAGCAGTGAGCGAGAAAAACGAACCGAAAGCAAAAGGTTCTTTCAAAGATGTATTCTCCAACAGATTTGTATGGCTTCTTGGTGGCATCATATTCATGAGCTATATTGTCACATGGACGATTTACTACTTTGGCGGATTCCTGCAAACGAATATTGGAATCAATGCTTCCATCGTAGGTACGGTCACGGTCATCATGCTATGGATGAGGCCGGTCGGCGGAATTGCGGGCGGATTCTTAGGGGATAAGTTTGGGAAGAGCAACATCCTCATCATCGCATTAGGATTGGCAGCAGCACTCTTGATTATGATCTCTGTCCTGCCTGCTTCACTGCCTCCTTACCTCTTTTACGCATTGGTTATATTGAGCGGCTTATCCGTTTATACAATCCGGGGCCTTTACTGGTCACTTCTAGGTGATTGTAATATCGCCGATGAAAAACTGGGCCTTTCCATCGGATTGATTTCCTTTATCGGATACTTGCCTGATATCCTATTGCCTTTAGTCATGAGTATGATGATTTCATCGTTCGGTGATGCGGGCGGATACAATGCCTACTTCATATTCAGTGCAGTAGCCGGTGCATTAGGTATCCTGATTACAGTGATCTTTAAAATGGGAGTCGCTAAACGAGCTACCATTACTGTGAAAGATGACATTTCAGTATAAGGCGTCTATCATCCAGGTTGTTATACTACCAAATTTTTGGTGTATAACAGCCTCATTTTTCGTTACTCCCCCTGTTAAGCAAATACACATATTCCTGTATAATGAAGGTAACAGATTGGCCGTTTCCTCGTTTACGAACCGATGATTTCTAAGATCTTTTGAAATCGTTCAAATACATCCCATGCTCCTGAGAAAATGATGGACGACCCGCCATTTTCTAAATGAAAGCGAGTGATATTCTATGATAAAAGTCGTGACAGACAAGTTAACTAAACTTGAAGAAGAACTGCATGAGAAGCTGTCAAAAGCCGTCTCTGAAGACAATAAAATAAAAATAATCGAAGCCGCTGAAATTGGCGAGGTCTCCCCTTCCAAAGTGTCCAAATTGGTACGCAAGCTAGGCTTTGATAATTTCAAACAATACAAGCTCTACTTCAGCGGTCAGGAAATGAATTTAGAGAAGCACAAGAAATCAAACGAAGTTGAACGGTTAATGCGCTTTTTGGAGAACTTTGAATCTGAAGTCATAGATGATTTTGTTTCCATTTTTCAAAAGTACGATAAAATCATTCTATTCGGCCTTGGGCCCTCTTTTATCGCTGCAGAATACTTCGCCTACAAACTTGCGACGGTATCGGATAAAAATGTGACGGTCACACAGAGCGAAGATTTCGCGGAACGACTGGCAGATGAAAAGACGCTGCTCATCGTCCTTTCCGTGACCGGAAAATTTTCTTCCTTTCATCCTTTATTTCAGAATGTGAAGAAAAATGGCTCAAGTATTATGCTGATCCTTGAAGAGTATGTGAATACGAAGGAATTTCTTGCGGACTATATTTTTCATTTATCTAAGTTCAGTCAGGGCGAGGCGTTACTCCCATTCGAAAAAACTAGAACAGTGTTTTTCATTGTGATTGAAGAGATCATTGCGAAGCTGTCTGCTTTGAATCCTTCAAATTAATTTTCAGGCTGACCCTCTCACTATTAATGAGAATTCAGCCTCTATTAGAGACAAATAAAAAGTAAGCGTTTTCTTACAGGCAACTTGGAGGAGGAGCAAAATGAAGTCATTGAAGCATTGGGTGTTTTGGCCGCCCTTTCTATTTGTATTAGCAGCAAGTGTCTTAAGCTTCACGAACAAAGAGGCATTTATAAAAATCACGACTGGTGCGAATGACTGGGTCATTGCAAACGTCGGCTGGGTTTTTAGTTTAGCCGGCCTGTTTATGGTCGTTGTATGTGTCGGTGTCTACTTCTCTAAATTAGGAAAGATGAGAATTGGAGGGGAAAACGCAAAACCTCTTCTATCCTTCCGCAATTGGTTCGCGATCACGTTAACCACAACCATTGCAGCAGGCATTACCTTCTGGGGAATTGCAGAACCTATTTATCATCTTGTTGAGCCTCCAAAAAGCATGAATCTGGAACCTAACAGCGCAGGGGCAGCCATCTTCTCGATGTCCACCATGTACCTTCACTGGACAATAACTCCCTATGCCATTTACTGCATTCCCGCTTTAATGTTTGCGTTTGCCTATTACAACATGAAACAGCCTTTCAGCATAGGCTCAACGCTTGCACCGCTCCTCGGAAATAAGATACACGGCAAATGGGGAAAAGCACTTGATGCCGTATGTCTGTACACATTAGCTTTAGGGATGGCAGCAGCAATGGGGACAAGCATTCTCAATTTAGCAGGCGGTGTCAATTATTTATCCGGCCTCAAAAGTGCCCCGCTGTTATGGGCTGTCATTGCAGCAGTGGTGATGACAACATTCATCATCTCAGCTTCAACAGGACTCATGAAAGGGATCCGCATCCTTTCAGACATCAACTTTAAATTATTCCTGTTCATCATCATCTTTATCTTTTTAGTCGGACCTACTTCCTATATCCTGAACTTAGGAACCGAGTCTTTCGGCTATTATTTAACACATTTCTTTGAGAAAAGCTTATTTACCGGCGCTGCAGCAAACGACCAATGGCCGCAATGGTGGACCACCTTTTACTGGGCAAACTGGTTTTCATGGGCCGCTCTTACAGCCTTATTCCTAGGAAGAATTGCATACGGCCACACCGTCAGAGCCTTTATCATCGTGAACTTTGCCTTGCCTGCCGCTTTCGGCGGAATCTGGATGACCATCTTCGGCGGAACCTCCATCTACCTGCAGATGAACGACGGGAAATTTGGCGAAATCTTAACCACCAGCGGACCGGAAGCACTGGTCTATGCGGCACTGGAAACTCTGCCATTATCAGAATTTATCATCCCGATTTACCTGTTTATAGTCTTCATATCCTTCGTGACCTCAGCCGATTCTACCCTCGCAGCAATGGGAGGCATCAGTTCCAAAGGCATTACAGCTGAAAGTCCAGAACCAGGCATCTTCATTAAAGTCGTATGGGGTATCACCATTAGTGCGGTCGCTTGGGTGATGATCAGTTTTGCTAAGATTGATGGAATTAAAATGCTTTCTAATTTAGGCGGAGTGCCTGCTGTTTTATTGCTTATTGGGATTGTATTTGCTCTAATTAAAGTGGCTAAAGAGCCTAGGAGGTATGATCGGACGGTGGGGGAAACTATTGAGGAGAAGAAAAAGAATAAAGCAGGGTGAAAAATCATTTTAAAAAACGCATCTGTTTTTTTGGCAGGTGCGTTTTTTATATTCCTTGTATCAAGGACGTTTAACGTTCTTCTTAAATATTGTCGAATTATTTAGGTGTTGCAATCTACATCATTTGTTCTATATTAAGAGCCTGGATCGGGAGAAAATATCCCAATAACTAGAAATAACTAGCATTTTTTTCGTTATTTACATACGATTCAAATTCTATTGGAGTATTTTTTCTCAAGTTTTTCTTCTCATCTTAGTTCTAGCATAGATAAAGTCCGCTACTATTGGTCTTTCTTAAGAATTTTATCCGGAGGTGATTGTTCAATTCGTTTCATGGAGTTTCAGCTTGTAGCTTAATCCTTAAAAAATATATTAAAAAACAAACTGGAGGAATTAAAATGGGTATTATCAGCGGCAAAGTAGCAGCTTTAGCATTAACAGGATCACTAACAGTAGGCGCTTTTGGATTTGCATTTACAGGCGACGAAACGGTATATCAAGTATAAGCACAGTTTGAAGGTTTGAAAAATATGGTGACAGCATATGAATTTTCAAAGAACGCTCTATTTGAAAAAATCGGTCTTGTAAAAGCTGATGCAACGGAAAAATCGTATAAGCTAAGAACCAAATCAACGACCTTGAAGCCGAAAAATCTTTACTGACAATAACAAATGCAAAATTGACTGCTGAAAGAGACCAGCTACTTGCTGAAAGAGACCAGCTACTTGCTGATAAAGCACAGCTTGAAGAGTTTCTTGCTTCTGCTAACGCTAATAAAGCACGTTTGAATTAAAAATTAGATGCTGCTAACGCTGAAATTGAAGAGCTTAAGAGAGAAGTTTCTGACCAGAGTGACAACTAGCTGATTTGCAAGCAGATTATGATGCACTATTCACTGAAAATGCAGCAAACAAATCAGAAGTTGAACGCGCGAATACCGAGGTAAAGAAAGCTAACGATAAGGTTGCAGAATTAGGAGAAGTATCTTCTAACGTTCAGGATCAAACTGAGAACCTTCAGCCGATGACTCAAGAAGAGTTAAATGCAATCAGCACTGAGAATCAGCCGGATGTATTTGATGCTGAGATAGTTGTTCAGAACTTACAACTAACTTATATTCAAGATGGCTAATCAGACGCATTCAAAGCTGCTCACCCTGACCTAAACACTCAAGAGGGGGATAGAGTTTGGAGAATTACAAACAATAACAAATTTAAGGTATATGTAGAGTACGTTAAGGGTGGAGAGAGTGGCGAATTAGTGGCAAACCAGTCAGACTTTCTACATGACTGAATCAGGCGGTACAATGATTATAATATGGCAGGATGAAAATAGGGTTTGGAAACAATCTACTAAGGCTGGCGCTTAACAATTCTTACTATTTAAAATACACGGCTGCAGATTTGAGCAGCTGTGTATTTTTTTTATTGCTTTTATTATCTACAAACTTCTCAATCAGTGCCTATTCCATCAAAAGTTTCATCACAGAAGTCTACTTGAGTATTTAGAAAAAACTCAAGTATAGAGGCTTGGACATCCACTCTGTGGTGAAGAATAAACAAATTCCTAAAACTCCCGTTCATAATGGAGAATAAATCCGTCAACTGCGTCCTGATCTTCTCCTCTTCGACGGCTAGAAATGGTTCGACACCTCACAAACGGATTTAAGGTAAAATTAAACAATAGCGCTCAGTTTTTGAAACAATGCTTTACATGGCCTCCTCATAACCAATCAAGCAAGGAAGTAGACTCAAAGATTAAAACTTTTCATCTTCATGCCATTTCCACGCGCTTTTAATTATATCTTCTAATTGATATTTTGCCTTCCAGCCAAGTTGGTTAAACACTTTTTCTGAAGAAGCAACTAATCTAGCTGGGTCACCGTCCCGACGATCACTCAAGGCAATATTTGCTTTAATACCTGTAACCTTTTCACATGTTTCAATTACTTCTTTGACCGAGAAGCCGAGCCCATTGCCAAGATTATAAGTTTCAGTAGAAACTTTATTATCTAAAAGTGCTTCAAGGCCTAATATATGTGCTCGAGCCAGATCAGTAACGTGAATGTAATCACGTATGCAAGTACCATCAGGAGTATCATAATCTGAGCCAAAAATAGCAATTTGTTCTCTCTTTCCTAGTAAGTGCTGTAATACTAAAGGTATTAAGTGTGTTTCCGGGTAATGTTTTTCTCCAATTTCTGCTGATTCAAATGCACCAGCAGCGTTAAAATAACGGAAAATCACATATTCAAGGTTATATGCTTTTGAAAAATCAGCTAAGATTTTCTCAATCATTAGCTTCGATTGTCCATATGGATTAATAGGATTAGTTATTGTATCTTCGTTTATAATATGTACATTTGGAATACCATAAGTTGCAGCAGTTGAAGAAAAAATAAACTTTTTCACATTATGTTTAAGCATAACTTCTAATAATGTTAGGGTCGATGCAACGTTGTTTTGATAATACTTGCAGGGATCTATAACAGATTCCCCTACTAAACTGTTTGCTGCAAAATGCATGACGGCATCGATAGGATACTGCGTAAATATCTCATCTAAAAATTTTCGATCTCCTAAATCACCTTCAACAAAGACAGCTCGATTATCAATCGCTGAAAGATGGCCAGTTGAAAGGTTATCTAATACAATGACCTTTTTCGATACCACTAACTCTTTTACAAGATGGCTACCAATGTAGCCCGCACCACCTATTACTAAAATCATGTCTAGACCTCCGTTATTGTAGACTAATTTTTAAATTCCCCTATCAATTTATGGTCTATCTCTTTTTTTATTTCTCCTGGTATTCCAACAACAACCACATTATCTGGAATATCTTTTAATATAACAGAGTTAGCGCCAATCATTACATTATTTCCTATTTTAATATCTCCTAAAATACATGCTCCTGCACCAATAAAACAATAATCTCCTATTTTAGGTGCTCCTCTACCGTTTCTTCCACCAATGGTTACATTTTGCATTATTTTATTATATTTGCCTATTTGAGCTTCCTCATGAATAACAACCCCTAATCCATTGTGGACGAATTCAGTACCTATACCAATATTAGCTTGATAAGGTATTTCGCAAGCAAAAAAGACCCTCATTGACTTCTTAATAATTTTAGGTACTAAAGGTATTCTTCTACTATATGAATTTTGCATTAATCTAAAGCATTGCGTGGCTAAACTCGATGTCCTTTTTTCCAATTTAAATCACTCCGATAAAGTATTTTTTTATCTACACTATATTTTTCATTCTCTTTAGTTCTTGTATCATTTATAATGCATCCTAAATACATAAAGAAAAGCAAATGAACGCCAATTAATCTCGAATTAAGAAAGAATAAATTTTCAGTTTGACTCAATAAAAAGAATCCCACAAAAAAACTAATATACTCTAAATTTTTTAATCGAATTGATTTAACAAAAATATATATATATAAAATAATAAACAAAAAAGTACTAATTAATCCATAATCACCCAGTATTTGAATAAAGGCGTTGTGCGCATCTCTAACATTATAAATTAAGAAATAATTTTCACCATTCCCAAACATGGTCAAGCCATTATTAATAGTGGTTATCCAAAAATCACCTCGTCCTGAAGTTATATCTGCCCCTGTACTACTCCACTTACTAAAAAACAGGTTATAGATGTAATCAAAAGAGAAATATATCACAATTAAGGTAACAAAAATCGTTATTAACTTTCGTATAACTGCTAGATAGGAGTTATTATCACTTTTGAAAATAATCAAATAATGTAAAATAGCGATAATTAAGAATGCTAACAGCGATGTTCTGGATCTAGTAAAATAAATTAATGTAGTAAACAATATTATTGAAAAATAGACAAATTTATTATCTACATTTTTTATATTTAATAAGACTAATAAAACAATGCCACCTATACTAAACAAAATTCCTAAGTTATTATTCCCCATACCAATACTTTCAGGTTTTAGTAAATAAATAAAAGGAATTATAGAAATTACAAAAGAAAATAAGAAAAGATTTTTATATAATTTAATACTATTTGAAAAAAATACTATAGGTAAAACCAAACTATAAAGAACAAATTCAAATATTTGAAAATTTTCATGAAGGAGTTTTGAAAAAAATAAAGAAATGATTAGTAATTCCCACAACATTAGAATCAATATCTTTTCTCTATTTAATCTAACTTTATTACTTAAAACAAAATAAAAGAAAACAATACTAAAGCCAAATGTAAATATCCATTTATTTTCTATATCATTTGGGTTGATTGTATAATTTGTCATAAGATTCCCAATAAACATGAAAGTAGTAATTATCAAAAACAAAATATTTTTTTTTATGTTAACTTTCATTTTTTACTCCCTTATATAAATTATTCAGGAATAACCTGAAGAATTCCGCCCAACAAAAAGCTTAAACTTGTTACAAATATTCATTAAAATGATAAGAACGTAATCCTAAATTCCTTTCCTTACTAATTTTCTTATTATCTTATTTAATGGGGTTAAGATTAAATCTTTCTCATATTTATTCATCCCTAACTTCCACATTAATAATATGTAAATCATTAAAAACAATACTAATTTAATTAACAAAGAAAGTACTTGTGAATTTAAGTTAATATATGATATTAGGACTCCAGGACCAATCATTATTAGTAATAAAATACTTATCTTTCCTATTTCTGACCAAAATTTAATAATATTTATCCTTATTTTCTTATGATAGTAAATATTCATAATTATTCCGTTTCCCACTATATAAGCTGCACTTGTTGCTATTGCTGGTCCTAGTCCTCCATATTGTATGGCGAGCGGAATGGAAATAACTACTTTTAATAGTGCCATGCCCAAAAAAACAATTGTTCTAAATCCATACATATTTTTAGCTTGAAGAATTGTTAAACCTATATTTTGGATTAGATCAATAGTGAATGGAATCATTATTACCAAAGTAATATAGTAGGCCTCTACGAAATCTTCCCCTACCCACATAATAATGAATTCTTTTCCAAATAATATAAACCCCGTCACTATTGATCCTAAAATTAAATATTGCAACCGGCCAACTTTAATAAATATACTAGAAAGTTCCTCAATAGGTGCATTTGAAACTACTTTTTTTGTAATACTGGGAAGAAAAACACCTGAAGTTGCTGTTGATAAGGTCATATAATACATTATTATTTGTGCTGCTATTGAGTATATTGCAACAGAAGCCGTACCATCTATTATTCCTAAAATTACCTGATCTGATCTCCAAAAGATTTGATCCATCACTATACCAATAAATATATAGAACGAGTACCCAAACATTTCTTTTAAGAGGGTTTTATCCCAAGAGTGAAAGCGAATTTTGACTTTTAATTTTTTAAAAGTATATAATATTTTAAAAACTACACCTAGAATGCTTATACCTGCTTGAATTACTATTAAAATTAATGCATTTGCCTCAATGGTAAACACAGCAAAAACAATAACTGGACGAATTATAGTTTGTATTATAGCTAGACTTTTCAAAAAAACAAACTTTTCATGAGCAGTAATGATTGAGTTGAAAACAGCTGTAGATATTGTAATTACAACGGTTATTAAAATTACAACATACATTTTATGGGCTGTTTCTAATTCTGCACTTGTCAACGAATTAATGAATACTTCATCTAAATAAAAATAGAAAATTATTCCTACTAATATTAAAACCAGTGTAAAAATAAAATAGATAATAGTAGATAAAAAGAGGATATTTTCTTTACCTTTCTCATCTTTTAAAGCAATACATCTCGAATAATATCGTGTTACAGTATTAGATAACCCTCCGTCAAACAAACCTAAATAAATTAAAATCGAACCCATTAATTGAAATAAGCCGTACTCACCTTGTCCTAATGAATAAATTAAAAAAGGTATATATATAAAACCAACTAGAGCATTGGTAATCGTTAGAATATACGAAAGCAATACTCCTGCTTTTTTTTGGTTAACTTTCAAAGCAATTACCTCAGTTTCGAATAGATTATATTAGTTAAAAATACGACAAGGAAAGGAGGAATTAATTGAATATGTTATACATAATATAAAAATAAAAAACTTTTAATAATTATATTTTCTCGCTCAGAAATAGATGAGTTTGTACTAATAGTATAATTTGAGTATTAACAATTTGTTATATATCATTTTAATAAATTATATATATTGCTCTCCCAAATTGTCTTACTAAAATATTCAGTGTATAACTTACTTGAGCTTTCGCCCATCGTTTGGCGCAATTTATCATTTTTTAACAATTCGAGTACTTTCTCCTCAATATCAGATGTATTCTCAAGATCGACTACATAACCAGAATAATTATCTTTTACACTTTCCGGTAAACCACCTTTATTAGATACAATACAAGGGATACTGTTCTTCATCGCATCTAATACTGAAATTCCTTGTGTTTCTTCAAGACTTAATTGCAAATAAATATCTGCATGTTTATATAATTCTTCAACATTTTTAACAAATCCTATAAACTCAATATTACTATTATTTTTTGTTATAGCCCTACACTCATTAAATAGTTCTCCTTCTCCGGCCCAAATAAACTTTACATTCTTTTTTTTACTAGTGACTCTTTTCGCAACTTCTATCCATTGCATCGGATTTTTATATTCTCTTAAATGACCTAAAGTTAAAACAATTTTTGTTTCATCTTTTTGATGACTTACTGTTGTAATACTCGAATAATTATATAGCACATTTACATTCTTATTTTTGACAGACCAATTTTTTATGATTTCTTCTTTATTAAAATTAGATACAGTTATAAGCTTATTATCCCCAACTAGTTTTGAGAATAAATACTTGATTATTTTAAATAGACCCTTAAATTTCTTAGGTTCTTTTGCTGTGGAGTGAACAAAAAATAATAATTCTTTTTTTAAGCCTGCTAAAAAGATTGTTGAAAAATCTGACATTATACCCCATTGAGTAAAAATAATTTTACTGATTTCATATTTCTTACAATAACTCAATATCAAAAAAAGGATGTGGAAATTCTGTATAAGTTTTCTAAATATTCCTGGGTATGGGGGATCATTTAGGATTTTATAATGTATGTTATGTTCCTTTAAAATATTGACTTGAGTACTGTCCAAAGTGTTACTCAAAAAAATAATATATATTCTATGATTGTTTTTTATACAAAAACTAATTAAATTATTGTGAAAAGTTCGAACTCCTCCCATTTTTCCAAATCTACTAACAATGAGTATTTTATGCAAAAAATTCACCCTCCCTCTAAACCTTCTGATATATACAAATATTTACATTGTCCCTTTCGAATGGTACTAATTTTCTAGTATTACAGCCAATAGAAAATAATAGCATTTCACTATTATTATCTATTGGCTTAATAAATTTTATTCTTATTTAAGATTAATTTCCTTTTAACCTATTAACATTCTCAATATTTTTTTATATTTTAGATTTATTTTTTATTATATTCTTAACTTTATTTTTTAAATTTGGAGATAAAATTTTGCTCCCTTTTAGAATACTCGCTAAAATATACTTATTTTTGAATAATAGTACAAGAATAAGTTTTGTATATAGATTTGAATCAATGTAATACCTGTTATTTCTAATATCTGGGATATTTATTAATATTTTACCTTTTATTTCATCTATTTTTTTATATTGTGGTTTTGAAAAATTCAATACACATCTTGAGACAGATACTATACAAACATGCCAGAAGTATATGTAATCTATTTCTTGTTTATATTCATCATAAAGTTTCCTCTCTTTAAAATGATTAATTCTTTTATCACTGACTACTAATAAATCATATATCTTCCTATCATTAACTTTAAAGGTAGTAGTTGCACTATCATGCTTCACATAAAAATATAGAGCTTCTTTAACTTTAGTAATTCTATTGGCATACATTACAATTAGAGCGCCAATTTCTAAATCAGTAACATATAAATTTTCTGAAAACTGGATTGAATTAACTGTAAATAATTCTTTTTTATAAATCTGTTGCCATAATTCCCAACCATATTTCCTTTGTAAAGCTATTCTCTTATTTTCTTTATCGAGTATTCCCTCAGGTAAATCATTACTTTTGTATATCTTAGTCTCTCCAATTATTTCGTAATAATCACAGGTAACAATTTCAGCATTATTTTCAATAGCAGAATGATACATTTTTTCAAACATATCAAGTGTTACATAATCATCAGGATCAACAAAACCAACATACTCTCCTCTAGCAGCTTTGATTCCTAGATTTCTTGCTCCACCTTGTTTGACATTGTCTTTTGAATTAATAATTTGAAATTTATCCCCATACTGACTTTGGTATTCATGTAATATCTTTAAACTGTTATCTGTTGAACAATCGTTTACAGCAATAATTTCAATATCTTTTAAAGTTTGATTTACCAATGTTTCTAGACATTTTTTTAGAAACTTTTCAACATTATAGATTGGTAAAATTATAGATACTTTATAACCCATTACATCAATTCCTATACTTTTGATTTTACTTAATGCTACCGAATGTTCTAAAGGTTATCGTTTCTTTGTCTCTATCTTTACTTCTATTTAATCAACACGGAAACTAATTATAAATAGGATCATTCCCTTTTATTTTGCGGTTAAGAAATTTATAGTATTTCGCTAATTTATTTTCTTTTTCTAAAGTTACTATTTCTAATTCTTTAACCTTCAATGATTGGTATTCTAACCAAACATTAAATAATCTTTCTGAAATAAACCCATATACTCTTGCTTGATATGGATTGTAATTTTCAATATTAATTTCGCTTTCTAGTTTTTGTAAGATATCAAACAACCATTCAGAGTATTCATTAAAAAGCTGTTTCTTCATTAGGAACATATTAAACAGATGTAATTTTTTTCCGAACATAATTTTATTAAACGAATCCAAATACTCAGGGTAATATTCCTTAAAAATAATCTTTGTTTTTTCTAAATCGGTAATATTATGCGCGTGATCATAATGCGACCAAATTGATTCAATGAAATAATTCCTTTTCTTAGGTAAAATTACATCATAGTTATTCATTAACTCATCAATATTTTCTTTGCTAAGAATTTGAGAAAAAGCACTATCGTTATTTTGTTTATTAGACGCAGCTAATCCTTTATTCGAGAAATATCTACGATAATGGCATAGTCCAACATATTCACAATCAAGGTTCTTCCATGCCCAATATAACGCTGTCAACTCACAATAGTTTTTATTTTTTTGAGAAATATTTTCACCAGTATTATCTCCAATAAAGCCAATTTCTTTTTTACCTTCTTTACCAACATGAATTGGCAAATAAATTTTTTCATTAGGCATTATATATTCTTTATGAGTAGCAACTAATATTTGTAATCTTTCTGTTTTATTCATAGTTTAAATTCCTTTTCAATTGATATTAAAGCAGAACCTATAACCTGATGCATATCATAATATTTATATGTTGCTAATCTACCGCCAAAGATAACATTTTGTTCTTGATTAGCTAATTCTTTATATTTTTTATATAATAGATTATTTTTATCATTATTTACTGGATAATAAGGTTCATCGCCCTTTTTCCATTCTTTTGGATACTCTTTAGTGATAATTGTATTTTCCTGTGTGCCGAATTCAAAATGTTTATGTTCAATTATTCTTGTGTATTGAGTTTCTCTATCTGTATAATTAACAACTGCATTACCTTGATAATTATCTGTATCAAGTTTTTGATTTTCAAATGTTAAACTTCTATACTCTAATACACCGAATTTGTAGTTATAAAATTCATCAATCATTCCAGTAAATACTACTTTATTTGCTAATTTCATTAGCTCTTCTCTATCAGCAAAAAAGTCAACATTTAATTGAACATCAACATTTTCTAACATTTTTTCAATAATTAACGTATACCCACCTGTAGGTATACCTTGATATTTATCATTAAAATAATTGTTATCGTAGGTAAACCTTACAGGCAGTCTTTTTATAATAAAACTAGGTAATTCAGTAGCTGCACGTCCCCACTGTTTTTCTGTATATCCTTTTATTAACTTTTCATAGATATCTGTTCCTATTAGGGATATCGCTTGTTCTTCTAAATTAGTCGGTTCACTTATACCGGCATGTTTTTTCTGTTCTTCTATTTTTTGTTTTGCCTCTTGTGGAGTAATTACCCCCCACAACTTATTAAATGTATTCATATTGAAAGGGAGGTTGTATAGCTCACCTTTATAATTTGCTATAGGTGAATTTGTATACCTGTTAAATTCCACAAATTGATTAACATAATCCCATATTTCCTTACTATTGGTATGAAAAATATGAGCGCCATACTTATGGACATTAATATCCTCGACTTTTTCAGTATATACATTCCCACCAATATGGTCTCTTTTATCAATTACTAAGCATTTTTTTCCTTTTTTTGTAGCTTCATAAGCAAAAACTGAACCAAATAAGCCAGCACCAACTATTAAATAATCATATTTTTTATGTTGTTCCATTTAATAATTTCTCCTTATTCTTTTATATCTGATATTCTAATAATCCTAATAATCTTATATGTAAATGATTCTCTTATTTAAATAATTTAAGATAATAAATTTGATTGAATAGAAGAAGTAAAATGAAGTGTAGAAAATTTCAGATTTCACGTCACTAACGGGGGATGTTTGACCTTTATTTAGCATTGATAGCTTAAGCCACCAATGCTAAATAAAGGAATTTCTTTTATAGAAAATGGGTGTTCCATTCTAGCAATTTATGAACATTTATTTCCTCTATAAACTACTCTAAGTATTTTTTAAAAATGCTCTGTTAAGCACTAAGTTTACAAGGATTTAGTAGGCACCCTTTCTTAGAAAAACAACGATGATTGTCTGAATTAATATTCTAGTATCTAATTTTAAAGATTGATTATTTACGTAATATAACTCTAGATCAACTCTCTCCGGATATCCAACATCACTTCTACCACTAACCTGCCAGTAACCTGTTATGCCAGGTTTAACTGAAAGAAAATCATTTCTTTTTTGTTTGTACTCTCTTAATTCCTCTTCTACAATTGGGCGAGGTCCTACTAAACTCATATCACCTTTTAAAACATTAATTAATTGCGGTAACTCATCTAAGCTAGTTTTCCTCAAAAACTTTCCTAACTTTGTAATCCTTGGATCCTCATCATGTTCAAGCTTATAATTATTCTCAATATAACTTTGGTATAATTCCTTATTTTGTTTTAATCTTTCATCTGCGTTAACAATCATAGATCTAAATTTATATATATAAAATAATTCTCCATTCTTCCCAAATCTCTGCTGTTTGAAAAATAGCGGACCTTTAGAGTCTCCAAATAAGTACATCATACTAATGAAGAGAAATACAGGTGCAGTAATTAATAATCCTATAGCAGCACCTAATAAATCAATTGACCTTTTTATAAATAAATAAGCTGATGAAACATCTTTTTGTCCCTCTATAACTGCTTGTTTTTTTCTTTTAATAAAGGGTCCAGTAGTGTTAATTTCAGAGCTTTCCTTGCTCATATCATGTTTCCTCCACTTGAAAAAAAATTATATTTAATTCCTTTACTTGTTCCAATTCATAGAAATCAAGTCAAAATGAATTGATGAAATATCTTCGCACTAAGAAAATTTAAACTATCTTTGGATTTAATTAACCTCTTTTTAAGACTGCCTCATCTTTTTGAGATTTCCTTACTATCTCTTCCATCAAGTAAAGCAATTGATCTCTTAATTCATCGTTTTGTAACGCCTTTTCAATTGTAGTCTGAATAAATCCAAACTTCTCACCTACATCATAACGAGTACCATCAAAATCATATGCATATACATTCTGCTCATCATTAAGCTTTTGAATCGCATCCGTCAACTGAATCTCACCACCAGCTCCGGTTTCTTGATTTTCTAATAGATCAAAAATCTCTGGAGTTAATAGGTATCTACCCATGATTGCTAGATTTGATGGAGCAGTTCCTTTCTCTGGTTTTTCAACAAAACACTTTACTTTGTGAAGCTTTCCTTTTTTTTCAAGAGGATCAATAATTCCATAACGATGTGTTTGATCATCTGCAACTGTTTGAACTCCAATCACAGAAGAACCTGTTTTTTCATATTCATTAATTAGCTGTTTCACACATGGTGTATCGGCTTCCACGATATCATCACCAAGTAATACCGCAAACGGCTCATCTCCAATAAACTTTCGCGCACACCAAACCGCATGCCCTAGACCCTTTGGTTCTTTCTGTCTAATATAATGAAGATTAATTTCAGAGGAATGCTGAACCTTTTCTAATAAATCAAATTTACCTTTGTTCATCAAGTTTTGTTCAAGTTCAAAGTTATGATCGAAATGATCTTCAATTGCACGTTTTCCCTTACCTGTTACAATAATAATATCTTCAATTCCAGACTCAATTGCCTCTTCAATTATGTATTGAATAGTAGGCTTGTCCAAAATAGGTAACATTTCTTTAGGCATTGCTTTTGTTGCTGGTAAAAATCTAGTTCCTAATCCCGCAGCCGGAATAATTGCTTTTCTAACTTTTTTCATTATTTATCCCCCTTATCTTGCAATAACTGTTTCTATGTTCTTTACTAAAGGTCTTCCCATTGAATGATATTCAAAATGGTAATTTCCCACCAATTTAAGGTCAAAACAATTACGACCATCAAATATAATAGGTTGATTCATAGTTTCTTCAAACGTACCAATATCTAAATCTTTAAATTCATCCCATTCCGTCAATATTAATGCAACATCTGCGCCATTTAACGCTTCTCTTGTACTCATTGCATAATGAACCTTAGAATCTAAAATAGTTTTTGCTTTCTCCATTGCAACAGGATCATAGGCAACAACAATTGCCCCTTTGTTTATTAAATGTTTTGTAATAACAATTGATGCAGCATCTCTCATGTCATCTGTATTTGGTTTAAACGCTAATCCTAATACGGCAACTTTCTTTCCTTCTAAACTATCAAACCGTTTTTCTAATTTATTTAGTAAGATTTCCTGTTGTTTTTGATTTACTTTAATAACGCCTTTTAACAATTCGAAATCATATTCAGCGTTGCCTGCAATTTTAACAAGTGCCTTTGTATCTTTTGGGAAACAAGAACCACCATAACCAATTCCAGCATTTAAGAACTGGGAACCAATTCGATTGTCTCGTCCCATTCCATTTGCAACATCTTCAATATTCGCTCCGACTTTTTCGCAAATATTTGAAATTTCATTAATAAAACTAATTTTAGTAGCTAAAAACGCATTTGCTGCATATTTAATCATCTCAGCACTTCGAACATCCGTTTTGAATACTGGAATACCAAATGGTTTATTAATATTTTCAATAACAAGGGCTGCATCTTCATTATCGGCTCCAACTACAATTCTATCTCCATTAAAAGAGTCAAAGATGGCAGTACCTTCACGTAAAAATTCAGGATTCGATACAACATCAACTTTTATTCTTTGAACGAGATTGCTTTGAATTACTTTTTTTATCCAGTCATTTGTTCCTACAGGAACAGTGCTTTTTGTAACCACTATCACATCTCTTTTTACATAAGCCGCAATATCTTTTGCTACCAGCTCTACATATGAAAGATTAGCTGAGCCATCTTCTCTTTCAGGAGTTCCAACAGCAATATAGATTACATCCGCCCCATCAAATCCTTCTGTATGACTTGTTGTAAAGGATAATCGGTTTTCTTGTATATTCTTTTTCATTAATTCATTTAACCCTGGTTCATAGATTGGAGATATACCTTGTCGCATATACTCAACTTTCTTTTGATCTATATCTATGCAAGTTACTGTATGTCCAATTTCAGACAAGCAAGTACCTGTCACCAATCCAACATACCCAGTTCCTACTACTGTAATTTTCATCTCTTTTCACCTTTTCTTTTTCAATTACTATTTTTTACAGAAAACTGCTCTCACACCACTTTTAGACCTCTAAGGTCTCACCCCACAATGCAATGCAGCCGAGTCCCTCCTTTGAAAATGGTGATAGAAGCATCCCAGTACCTACTTAAAAGATTCCTAAAAACTTCTTTTTCTTTATTTTTGATGGGTCCATTCTGTAAACTGTTAAGTTTTGTACAAGGAGTTCAGTATTTTCTTTAAACAAGTACTCACCCTGCGTCCCGAATTCCTTATTAAGAACATTGTATCCATCAGCTAATCTGAACGGACGATTTTTCAAACTGTGTACATCCGATGCCAGAAAATGAGTTAATTGTGCCTCTATCAACTGAAGGGTGAATTTTTTAATGTTTTTTCCAAAATGCCCCGTCAGGCTTGATGATGTAATTTGAGTGAGTGCTCCTTTGCTAACAATCTTGTAAAGGAGATCAGGGTTTTCTATGAATTCTGCGTTCCGTTCTGGATGAACGATAATGGGTGTCAACCCTTTTAACTGTATGTCAAACAGCATTTGTTCTGTGTATCTAGGTACGTGACCGGACGGAAGCTCGATAAAAACATAGCTGGTGTGGTTTAGCGGCAGAATGACGTCGTTTTCTAATTCATTCATCAAGTCTCCATGAATTCGTGTTTCCTGCCCAGGTAATATGGTTAGAGGAATGGTTTCATTTCGAAGTAGTGTATTTAATGTTTCAACGTTTTCTAGAATGCTTTGCTTGCCGTTTATGTACTTGCCGTTTTGGTGATGGGGTGTGGCAATAATAGTGGTGATGCCTTCTTCTACTGCTGCTTTAGCAATTTGAATGGCTTCTTCAGGAGTTCCTGCCCCGTCATCTACCCCAGGTAAAATGTGTGAGTGAATATCAATCATAAGAACCACCGCCCAAAAAGATAAAAATAGGCATTATGATAGATAATGCCTATTAAATTTATAAATCTTCGAGTGATAAACTCGAACTAGTTCAAAAGATGTGTATTTCGTCGAAAGACCGTTATTTTGTTGCGTAATAGTAATACTGACTATCCTGTTGCTTTTTGTTATTTAAAACTGTACCTAAGATCTTAGCTTGTGATTGTACCAAAGCATCTTTCGCTTTTTTCGCTCCCTCAAGGTCTGTTTTGCCACTGCTGACTACAAGAAGGGCTCCGTCGACTAAGTTTGATAGAATCTGTGCATCTGTTACAACTAGCACTGGTGGAGTATCAAAGATGATTAGGTCAAAGTCTCTTTTTGCATCTTCAAGCAGCTGTTTCATCCCTTTTGACGCCAATAGTTCAGATGGGTTAGGAGGAATTGGTCCGCTTGTTAATAGATATAGATTCTCTTGATCCGTGTATTTCGCAGCCTGAGTTACACTTGTTTGTTTCGTGAGGACGTTTGTTAAACCAGAGTGATTGTCTACTTTAAAGGTGTAGTGCGCTGTAGGCTTTCTTAAATCAGCATCTACAAGTAAAACTTTCTTCCCTTGTTGAGCAAACACAACAGCAACGTTCGCTGCGGTTGTTGATTTTCCATCGCCTGGTCCTGCTGATGTAACAATCATGGATGTAATCTCTTCATCAACCGTTGAAAATTGAATGTTTGTACGGATCGTTCTGTATTGCTCGGCAATTGGTGATTTTGGAGCTGTCATTGAAATTAAACTTCTGCTTTGCGTTTGAAACAACTGCTTACGGTCCTTACGAGCCAAAGCTCTCACCTCTCGTTCTTGCAACATTCGTTTGCACGTTCTTCTGGTTTCTAATTTCTTGTTCCATATCTATGCGTGTAATTGCACCTAATACAGGAAGACCTAAGTGTTTTTCAATGTCATCTTCAGTTTTAATTGTGTTATCAAGGAATTCTAGGAGGAAGGCTAGACCTACACCTGTCATAAGACCTATTACCATAGCTATTGCAATATTCATCAATGGTTTTGGCTGAATTGGAGAAGGATCTGTTCCAAGTTCTGCTTTAGATAGAATGCTTACATTGTTAACACTCATAATTTTTGCGATATCACTTTGAAAAACAGTAGCGATTGTATTAGCAATTTCAGCTGCCTGTTTAGGATTTTCATCCTGAACAGAAATGTTTACAACTTGGGAGTCCTGCTCACTTCCAACAGTTACGTTTTCATTTAATTCACTGCTAGTCATTTTCAAATCCAACTGCTGAATGACTTTTTCTAAGATAGCAGGGCTTTTAATAATAACGTTATACGTATTAATTAGTTGCAGATTCGTTTGTACTTCATTATATTGAAACGCCTGCTGATCACTTTTCGCCTGATTCACGAGAATTTGAGTAGAAGATTGGTAGATAGGAGTAAGAACAAAAAAGCTGATAAGTCCACTTGTGGCTGCGGCAATGGCCGTGATGATAATGATGAGTGAAAGACGTTTCTTCAAAGTTTGAAACAGCTCTTTCAAGCTGATGGTTTCTTCCATGTTGACCTCCATTTTTGGTATGTATTAGAAAAACGCA
Organism: Metabacillus sp. cB07; assembly: GCF_016839225.1. Lineage (NCBI taxonomy): Bacteria > Bacillati > Bacillota > Bacilli > Caryophanales > Bacillaceae > Metabacillus > Metabacillus sp. cB07. Next base: position 3,863,821 of record NZ_CP069296.1, read on the forward strand.
CAAGAAACATTATAATAAAAGACCTACATATACGCTACAAATTTTTACATTGCATGTGATTAATTTCTTATATTTTGTAAAAACTTGTAGTTTGTTGAACAATAATGACAATTATAACAAGGATTTGTAAATTGTGTATTAATTTTTTTCCAATGCAAAAAGGAGACCCGCATAAACGCGAATCTCCTGAAGAATTATAGACCATTTATTAAAACGGTTACAAGCGCTGTGATGGCAATCGTTAAAACTGGAATGGTTACTGTCACGACGCGCTTTTTCAGCTCTCTCTTCCGTTCCATTTCTTCTGGTGTAATCCATTGACTCATTGTTAATAATCCCCCTCGAATCTTGTCGACAAATGTCTAAATGTTTATGTCTTAATTATCGGTGAGGTTTAGTAATAGTTTAATAGACCTTTGGTAGGATGTAGACGAAAAAAGTCCGCACACTTTTCGTTGCGGACTCTTTTCGGTGTTCATTTATTAGGAGGCATATACTCTTCTGAATTGTAGGATCAGCTCATCGAGCAGTTCTTTGGTGGTAATTTCATTTGAATGCTCGCCTTTTTGGTAGGCGCTCATTAAAATTTGCAGAAGTTCTTCTTGCTTTAAATTGTTTTCTTTCATTCTACAAATTTCCTTTCTTATATTTTACAAAAATATACAACAAGCAGATTATACTGCTTTTTGTGTCGGCTGGCAACTATAAATACCATTCGTGTCGAACTATTGTTTATGTCCCCGAATTTTCTTGCCGCTAAACCTAAAATTGAAATGTTGTGGAACGTTTTCTCCTTTTGGCAATTTCAGTTATAATAAAGAGATGTACTTATAGTGAAGATCACAACAATTTTTATTTTACATAAAACAAAAAGGAGCGGTACGCCATGCTTCAGCACGAACTGGATAAAGAACTGATTCTGCAGGCAGGTGAACAGCTGCAGGATATGCTGTCGCCGAATTCGGAGGATGACCGGCAGCTGATGAAAAAGGGTTTGATGCTGTACCGGCAGGGCAGTGTTTATAATGTGAAGATTGACGGGCACACGGTGAAGGCGAATGTGCAGGATGTGACGCCTGTGCGGGTGGTGCTTGAGCTCGATTTTTTCACGATGAGCTCGTGCACGTGCCCAGCGGCTTTTCCATGCCGTCATGCTGCGGCTGCCTTTCTTTATTTATATGCAAGTACGGAAGCAGTCGGAACGTATATGGACGCCTGGAATGCCAAGGCCCAGAGGGCAATTCTGGCCCAGTTGAAGCCTGCGAGCAAGCTTATTCCTTCTGTGAGCTGGAAGGAGGATTCTCTTGAGAGCTGGATAGCCTATTTTGAGTTTGAATATGAACGCTGGGCGGAGAACCGCCCGCGCACCGTGCAGCAGCTCCAGAGTCTGTACAATCATTACTATCCCGCACTTAAGAAGAAGGTTCCGAAAGATGCGGATCTCAGGCGTTTTTATTTGATTCACGCGAATCTTGCCGTTCTGTTCCAAATGCTTCGTCTGCTTAATGAGACGAAGCCCGGGGAGCATTTGTTACATAATGTGTATCATTCTTATCTGGAAGAGTGCATCGATACGATTGCGTATGAACTTCGTGAGATGCGGAAGTTTGCGCTGCCGTTTTCGATTGACGGTCTGCTGAAGGACAGTATAGAAGTTTTCCGGAGGCTGCTAGATGTGAGCGACTATATGCAGTATGAACGACTGAGTGTGTATCGCTCGCTTTGGACGGCTCTTTTGAATCAGAAGAAGTGGGTAGCCGAAGAAGCGGAGTGGCTGCAAGAGAAGCAAAGTGGGGAGATGAAACCTGAATACGGGCTTGCCCTTCTGCATATGGAGTATTTGCTTGGAAATGACGACGTCCTGTTTGAGAAGATGGAGATGTTTTCGGATGCGGGCTTTGTCGTTTTGTATGATTGGGTAGAGGACATTATTTCCCGGAAAAACTGGAAACGTGCCGGCAAGTGGTTTTCTCATATGCATGGAAAGATCGATGCGTATATCAACAGCGAGATTCCATATGAAGAAAAGCGCAGAGCGATCCGGTATTATCTTGATCTGCTCGGGGACTATTCGATGCAGTCAAAGGATGAGCGTCTGTATGAAAATGCGTGCCGCGCATCCCTGCCTTTCAGTTACGCGGAGTATCATCATTTCCTGGTTAACCGGAAGCAGTTTAAGACATGGGCAGAGCTGCAGCTGCTGCTTGGGTTTGAGCTGTATGAGATTGACCGCGATTTACTGAAGGTTGTGGAAAAGGAGAGTCCGGAGTCTCTGCTAACTGTGTATCACCATGCGATACGCCATGAGATCGGCCAGAAAACGCGGAGCAATTATAAATTTGCCGTGCGGTATTTGAAAAAAGCGCGCACCCTATATAAGAAGCTGAAGAAGGAAAGTCAATTTGAGATCTATCTTGGGAAGCTTGCGCATGAGCACCGGCGCCTGCGGGCTTTTCAGGAGGAGCTGAAGAGAGGAAAGTTGATTCATGCTGAATGATTTGAAGATCTCCGTTCATACCGAACAAATCGAGAATTTTCACTTTTACATCTGGTGCACGACGAAGGATGAAAAAGTGCTCGGCACCAATCATATGAGGCGCTATCTTTTCGCCTGGCATGAATCGTCTTTCTACGGATCAATGCTTGAGGACGTGAGCTATATCGGGGTCCCTTCTGTTCTCCTGTCGCCCTGGATGATGGTCGAGCTGATTGGAAAAGACACGACGAACTCGCTTGCGGATGTTGAATACAGCGGAGATGCCGTATCGCTGATCGATGCGGCGGAAGCGATATACGACTGTATCGTATCGGGCGATTTCATGCCGGATTATGAGCGCTGGAAGAGCGGTTCATTCGGATGGCGCGATACGGCCAGGGAGCTTGAAGGGTTTACGGCTGACTGGCTGTCGGCTGCTGTGAATGATTTGATTGAGCAGAACCCAGACCTCGGCGTAGCGTGGGGCGATATAGTGAATGCATACGGAGCTGCCGAGACGTTTGAAGGTCATTTTCTGGATGAACGCGACTGGCTTGAGAAAATCGGCTACCTTGTTGATGATGCCCCGTTTACGATTGGCCTGCGCTTGAATGAGCCCGATTATGACGGAGATGACTGGAAGCTTGAGCTGTTCCTGCGTGACCGGAAAAACCCGGATTCGTTTCATCTTTTCCAGGGGCTGAAGGATCTTCCCGCTCCGTGGCGCAGTTATATGGACCGGATTGAACGGGAGCAGCAACGCTTTGAGGAGATTGTGCCGTGGCTATCGTTTAAGAATGGAAACACCCATATATCAGAGGATGAGGCGTGGCTCTTCCTTACGAGTGCGAGTGAAACGTTTGTGAATACTGGTGTGGAAATTCTTCTACCATCATGGTGGCAGGTTGTCCGCGATTCTAAGGTGATGCTGAAGGCCAAGATGTCTTCCTCCCCTCGTGGTCAGTCCTTTGTGGGCATGAGCTCGCTGATCGACTTTAACTGGAGGTTTTCGACCAACGGTGTTGAGCTGAGCGAGGATGAGTTCATGCAGATGGTGAACGCGAACCGCCGTCTTGTGAATTTTAAAGGACAGTGGATCAAGCTTGACCCTGCTTTTATCAAGCATGTGCAGTCGATTTTGAAAAAGGCGGAAAAAGAAGGTCTGCACTTTTCCGATATTCTGCAGCAGGAGCTTGCGGATACGCGCGATGATGAGGACGAGGTTATGGATGCGCGCGCGTTTGCGAATATTCACATTGAGCTGAACAAGCAGATGAAGTCGATGCTGCGCCAGCTGACGCAGACAACGGATATTCCGAAGCACGATGTGCCTGCTTCCTTTATCGGTGAGTTGCGTCCATATCAGCAGCAGGGCGTTGACTGGCTGCTATTTCTGAGGAAGTTCAAGTTTGGCGGATGTCTGGCGGATGACATGGGTCTTGGGAAGACGATTCAGATGATCGCATACTTTTCCTATGTACTTGAGCATGAGAACATGAAGGCGCCGTTTTTGATCATTGCTCCTACCTCTGTTCTCGGCAACTGGCAGAAGGAAATTGAGAAGTTTGGGCCGGATATGAAGGTTCATCTCCACTACGGTCCGAACCGGGCTAAGGGTGAAAATTTTGCCGCGTCGATTGCCGGTGCCGATATTGTGCTGACGTCGTACGGCCTGTCTCACGCGGATCATGAGGAAATTGCAACTGTTCCATGGAGCACGATTTGCCTAGATGAGGCGCAGAACATTAAAAATGCCCATACGAAGCAGGCGAGGGCGATCCGCAAGCTGAAGGGCCATCACCATATTGCCCTGACCGGGACGCCGATGGAAAACCGCCTGACGGAACTGTGGTCGATTTTTGATTTTATCAATACTGGGTTCCTGGGCAGTCTTCACAGTTTTCATAAAAAGTTTGTGCTGCCGATTGAGAAGGACCGCGATCCGAAGATCATTGGCAACCTGCAGCAGCTGATCAAGCCGTTCCTGCTCCGCCGCACGAAGCGCGATGAGCAGGTGGCGCTGAATCTGCCTGAAAAGCAGGAGCAAAAAGAATACATCCCGCTTACCGTTGAGCAGGCTTCTCTTTATGAGCAGCTTGTGAAGGACACTTTCGCTCAAGTCTCCCAGCTTGCAGGCATGCAGCGGAAGGCGCTGATCCTGAAGATGCTAGGAAAGCTGAAGCAGATCTGCAACCATCCGGCGCTTTATTTGAAGGAAGAGCGCGCTGCGTCAGTGACAACGCGTTCCCATAAAATCGAGAAGCTGCTGGAGCTTGTCGGCGCGATACGCGAGCAGGATGAGAGTCTGCTGATTTTCACCCAGTATATCGGGATGGGCGAAATGATTCAGTCCCTGCTTGAACGCGAATTTGGCGAAAAAGTGCTGTTCTTGAACGGCAGTGTGCCAAAGGCTGCGCGCGATAAGATGGTCGAGCAGTTCCAGAACCGGGAGTATACGATTCTGATACTGTCCCTGAAGGCCGGCGGAACCGGGTTGAATCTGACAGCCGCCAATCACGTCGTCCACTACGACCGCTGGTGGAATCCCGCTGTCGAGAACCAGGCAACCGACCGCGCGTACCGGATCGGCCAGAGCCGCTTCGTGCACGTGCACAAGCTGATTACTACCGGAACGATCGAGGAGAAAATCGACGTCATGCTGGACAAAAAACAGTCCCTGAATGATGAAATTATCCAGAGCGAAAGCTGGATCACCGAGCTCTCAACCGACGAACTCGAAGAGCTCTTCACCCTATCCATGAGCTAGGAGGCGCGCGACATGGCCAAGAAGAAAGAACAGGAAAAACCGAAAGAAAAAGACACCATGAGTCCCGAATGGCGAAAGCTGTATGAGCTGATTGGGAAGAAGGTTGGGAAATAGATTTGTGTGTGAACCAGTTCCTTTTGGGGGCTGGTTTTTTGTTGAAAATTGAATGTTCATTAATATTTTTAAGACTTCTTCTAAAATGCTAAAAAAACGCATGGTTAATAACATGTAAAATAAAGGGAATATATTATCAGTGTCGAATTTTAGACTAGTGAAGTTAGGAGGAGCGTTCAATGTCCAATAAAATTAGAAGAAAAATTCATTTTTTTCATTTTGAATTTTTAGAGAGTAATCCTGGTTCCAATGCATTTATTCAACACTCTAAACCGATGGACACTATTAAAGAAATATCCCAGTTTCAATTTTTAGGAGAAAGAGCAGATTCAAGATTTAAATATCATTCGAATGGCGATGTAACTTTTTTAATAGATGCACATATAGACAGTGAAGTAATTAAAGGTAAATTCGCTATTTCAAGAAGAAGTGCTCTTCCAGAATTAGAAACCGGGGGACAATTGAAACCCTTAGATATTCCGATTAATAGTGGTTTAGCTGAAATTACTCATTTTATTTACTTTCCTAAACAAAAAGTAATTGGTGTAGAATTTAACTTTTATGGTCCTAGGGCTAGCAGCTTAAAGAATTATCTTTTAGAAAAAAGTAACTTATGTAGCATGCCTTTTGAATACATAGAATTAAATCCAATTCTTAATCAAGATCTTGATGTGACCTTACAAGATGTAGGGGAAGTAAATTTATTTACAATGGAAATATCCAGAAATGAGTTAGGGGTAGTAAATGAATTAAATCAAGATTTGCATAGTGCTTTTGAAGCTGCAGCAAAAGTGTCTGAAGATGCTGAATCAGTAGAAGTAATTTTACGTAAGAAAAAGTACTCTAGAGGTGGATTTAGGTTTCCGCTTTCCAAGAATAAACTTAAAGAATTCCTCTCAATAGGCGACAACAGACAAGCAATAAACAGACTTAAAATTAATGCCGAATCTCGATCGGAAGAAAATAATAAAACCTTTGATTTGTTGGAGGATAAGATGATTACTTCCAAAAAAGTCACTTCCATAGGGGGAAGAAGTAGGTCGGTAGATTCAAATAGTATGTTCGATAAAATTGAAGAGGCGTTTACTGAACTATCCCCAAATTTCAATTCGGAAAGCTGAGAAAGTATGTTTAAAATTTATAGAAGACACTTTTTGAAGATAGAACTTAGTTTATCAATTATATTGATACTAATAACAATTTTAATCGTTGGGAAATCGATAGGTTTTGATCATTTTACCGAGATGTTAGTAAGCATAAGAGCCACTTTGTATGGAACAATTGCAGCTGTAGCAGGTGCATTACTAGGGTTCGTTATCACAGGATTATCAGTTTTACTAACAGCTAATTCTACACCTCAATTGGATATGTTGCGAAAGAGCAAGCACTATAAAACAATCTTTAAAGTATTTTTTAGTACAAGTAGATTTCTAGGATTATTGCTTCTGTTTGCATTAGTTGGTTTAATTTTTGATAAAGATACGCATCCAATCTTAGTTTTGACTTACCTAACTTGCTGGGGGGTTATTATTGTTACCTTTAGAATTCTACGTTGCTTATGGGTATTAGAAAAAATTGTTGATTTATATATTCATAAAGAATTCTAGAATGAATTCGGCTTAGCGAGTTCAATTTTTATCAAGCAAAACAACAATGACGCTTAATAAAAGCGTCTATTTTTAATAAATGACCAGCCAGATCAATCCGGCCGGCCAAAGTGTGTGGGTAAACGGGGCATTCCTTGATTCTCTGTCTGTGAGGGAGGTGCAGCCTGTTCTTTACTGCGGCTGGGTTTGCTGCAGCTGCTGCGGTTTTTCGGTAACGGCCAGTTCGCGGGTTTGTCCGCCCATGAAGCGGACGGAATCGGCTACGACTTCGGTGACGTAGACGCGCTTGCCTTCTGAGTTTTCGTAGTTGCGGGTTTGAATGCGGCCGGAGACGCCGACGATGGAGCCTTTACGGCAGTAGTTTGCCGTGTTTTCTGCGGTTTTTCTCCAGAGGGTGCAGTTGACGAAGTCTGCTTCCATGACACCTGATGCGTTCTTAAAGGTGCGGTTGACTGCAAGTGTGATGTTGGCGACGGGGGCACCGTCTGCTGTGTAGCGCATTTCCGGATCTTTCGTTAAGCGTCCGACGAGCACAACTGAATTGATCACGTGATTCCTCCTTTCCTTAGCTTGCATGACCATTGTAACGGGTTTTTGAGCCAAGGAAAAATCGTGAAAATCAGATTTTGCCGGGAGATAATGAAGTTTTTACTTTAGGAAAATATCGTTTTGAATTGGATTAAAGCGTCATTCATTTCGCATATAGCTATTTTTTATGAAGCTGAAAAAGATAGGATTGCTGATCACTGCCTGAAAATGTGATGCTTTGGAGAATGGTTTGAAAGGCCTTTGATGTCATGAGCTGTTCTTCGACAGGTTCCTGTTCATAGCGGTTTGTTTCATTCGTCCACATGTATGAGTGGATGGATAGGTGATTTTTAAATAAGTCCAATAGAATTCGGACCATTTGCTGCTTGTTTTGTGCTTCATAGAGAATTTCTACTGCGGATTCCCTGTTGACCTGAAAATGGTGGTGCTTTACTTTTCCGCAGGTGATTTCCCCTACTCTAAGTGTCATCGGCATGTCAGCCGGTCCCTCCCGCACAAATCCTCCTGATGCCTGAAGGTCTTTCACTGAAATGGTTTTAAGTTTGAAGGTTTCCACTGATCATCCTCTTTTCTTAAATGTTTACTATTCCAAAATAGCAAATGATAAAGAGTTTGAAAAACTCACATAATGGGTATATTTACTTATTTATTGTCAAAAAGTGTCATACATCTCTTTCATACTCGGTTATCCTCCTCTAGAAATGGTTTTCCTCCCTTTTTCTGTATATTCGGGCTTGTGTTCAGTTTTCGCACATTCATTCTTTTGCCCGTAAACTGAACAGTGGCGCCGGACCAGCTACTTTACGATATGAGTAAAGTGCTTGAAACACGGAAATGAAGGTGCTCCTGATGAAAGAACTGGAAACACTGAAGAAGAACATGAAATTCTACAGGCAGGAATACGGCTGGTCGCAGGAGGATCTGGCTGCGCGGATGAACGTGTCCCGCTCGGTTGTGTCGCGCCTTGAGACAGGGGAACAGGCACCAGAGCTCAATTATCTGATTTCACTTAGCAACGCGTTTGAAGTCAGCATCGATCAGCTGCTTGGCCGTGAAGATATTGAAAATACGATCCTGCATGAGGTTTATGAGCGGTATGAAACGAAGCACCAGCTATCTGAGATTGTAGAATATTTAGTAAAAACGCCTCAGATGCTTGAACAGCTCGAACGCCTGATGCTGATGAAATCCAAGAACCGGAAGCATGCGGAGAACGTCATTGTGCATGCGATTCAGGAGATACAGAAGATAATTGAATAATTCGGCTCATCCCTTCCTTTGGTGTCCCGCTCCCCTCGTATGGTATAATGTAACAATAACCATATGAGAACGATAAACTGGACCAAGGAGGGTGTTTATGAAAACGTTTAGACTTGTGGGACTGACAATTGAACTTGAGGGAGAAAACGGTGTAAGCTTTGACGAGATTTCCCTATCGGACGGACTGATTATCAACAAAGAAGACGGCGAAAATCATTGGATGATCGAAGCGCTGCTTCCGAAAGATCAGAATGAATACTTTGAATTGCTGTCAAAGCAGCAGGATGAACTCCGCCTCTATGTCACCATATCCAAAAAAACGAACAAGCCCGCGGAAATTATGGCAAACATCAAATCCATTATGGTCCTTGAAGAGCATATATCTGTTTTATTTGAAGGCCGCATGCTCGCCCGAAAATCAAAAAGCGAGCCGGAAAAAGTCCTTGGCGACCTGCTCACCAAAGGCATCCAGGGCGACGAACTCCTCCACGCCTTCAGACAAAAACTCAACGAACAGCGAGAAATCAACACCAAAAAGTCCCCTCAGCCGTGAAGGGACTTTTTGTTTTGCCTATTTCATGTCGTTCTTCATATCTTCTTCCATGTGCTTCTCATCTTTTTGCATCTCATCTTCCATCTTGCCTTCATCTTCCTGCATATCCTCTTCCATATCCTGCTCCATGTCGTCTTCCGTCTCTTCCTCAGCCGGAGGCGTCTCGTCGTTCGGCACTTCCTCCTCCATATTGTTATCCTCCGGAGGCGCCGGATCCTGATCATCCTGACATCCCGCTGCAAGCATCATTGCGAGCAGAGATCCTGCTGCTAGCAGGTACCATTTCTTTTTCATGTTGGGTTGCTCCTTTCGTGGTGGTTTGTTCGGGGTTAGGGTGTGTTATTGTGGAGGATTTTATGTGAGTGCGGGCAGAAGATAGGCTCTGTTTCGGTAGGTGCCTGTGTGAGGGAGATTGAGGGAAGCTTGAAGGCTGATAGACGCCTCCTAAATCCCATTGTTATAACTGCGTTTACGCTCACTGCTCGAAGACGCTTTTGGGCATTCTAATCTTTTAAATCAGTCCGTTGCCAACACTTCGTCGTTTACTTGCCACTCAGTACGGAATACTTGCTAAATTGCATCTTTTCTTGAAAAACCAAACCTTTACTTACCCCAATCAGCTGTCTACTTGAAACTACCCAAATGCCGCCTAAATTCAACGAACAAAAAAACGACCCCACCCAGGATCGTCCTTCAAACCACTATTCTTTTTTCTCACCCAATGCAAACATGAGCTCAGTTTCACATACTACTTCACCGTTCACGGTTGCGACGCCTTTTCCTTTGCCGAGGGAGCCGCGGAGGCGGATGATTTCGACTTCTAGGCGGAGCTGGTCGCCTGGAGTGACTTGCTTTTTGAAGCGGCAGTTGTCGATGCCTGCGAAGAATGCGAGGCGGCCGCGGTTTTCTTCTTTAATGAGCATGGCGACGGCGCCTACCTGGGCCAGTGCCTCTACGATCAGGACGCCCGGCATGACAGGGTATTCCGGGAAGTGTCCGTTGAAGAATTCTTCGTTTGCTGTTACGTTTTTGATTCCGATGGCGCGCTTGCCTTCATCGACTTCGAGGACTTTGTCCACAAGCAGGAACGGGTAGCGGTGCGGAATGATTTCTTTGATTTGATTGATGTCGAGCATTTTTAGGACCTCCTCCTAGTACAACCTAATAGTTCTATTATACACAAAAAGGAGGGGTTCGCCCTCCTTATTTTTCGGATTCTTTTTCGACCAGGTCGATGACGTGCTGCCACGTCTGTTTGTTGAAGACATCTGATGGTTTTCCGTCGCCGAGTACACCGTATCCAATCATCGCGCCGCTGGTGACAGCAATGGCCATGAAAAGAAGCAAAAGAATGATGCGCAGCCAGATCGGAATCAGCCTGATTCTGATTTTCGGACTTTTTTCGCTCTTTTCTTCGCTATTCTTGTTCTGTTTCACATGTTCACGAGACTGTTCGTTTGCACTCACTGTAAAAAACCCCTTATCTGACGCTATTGATTAACCCGAGCATTTGATCGCCCATGGTGATTGATTTTGAGTTGAGCTGATAAGACCGCTGTGCAATCATGAGGTCGGTCATTTCTTTTGATAGATCGACGTTGGACATTTCAAGCGCACCCTGTTTGATGCCGACTTGTTCCGGCTCCAAAAAGGCAACCGTTCCATTTGGAGCGATCTCTTTTAAAGCGTACCGATTTCCGCCCTGTTTTTCAAGCATTGTTTGCTGGGTAATTCCTACAATTCCAAGCTGAACCGTTTCACCGGATGGATTTGCCGTCAATCTTCCGCCAGCTGATACGGTACTGTTTTTAAAAGAAGCATCCAGAAAAATCGGATTCTGATTCTCATCTAAAACAGCGTGCCCCTCAGACGTGACAAGCTGAAGACGTCCGTCCTGAGCCGGATTCAGATATAGAGCGCCATCCCGTGTATACTGAATTTCCCCGCCTGCTTCCACCTGCAGGAACTGTCCAGGCTTTGTCAGTGCAAAATCAAGCTCGCGGTCCGTTGTCTTAATGCCTCCTTGTGAAAAGGCAGTCTGAGCCGTCAGCACCGCACCCGATCCTGATCGTACGCCAAGAGGAGTCGATCTGCCATCAAGGCTGTCATGCGGATCACCGTTGTTCATTTGCTGATGAAGAAGGTCAGAAAAGCCTGTCTGGGTCCGTTTATAGCCCTGAGTGTCGATGTTGGCCATATTGTTTCCTATCAGGTCAAGCTGCTGCTGCAGCTGACCGAGCGTGTTCGATGCGGTAATCATAGATCGCAGCATACTTCTCCTCCTATCTGACTCTGCCAATCTCGTTGACGGCTTTGTCCATGCTTCTGTCGTAAGCCTGAAGCACCTTCTGGTTCGCTTCAAAGGCGCGGTAGGCGGTCATCATTTCTGTATAAGATCTTGATACATCCACATTGGATCCTTCAAGGAAGCCCTGCTTAAGCTGATAGGCAACGTCCGGGTTGCCGGCAGCCGCATCAAGCTCCGTGCCATCCTCTGTCCGGTACAGACCGTTGCCTTCTTTCACCAGGTTCGCCATATTGTTTGAAAAATAGATTCCGATCTGCGCGCCTGCCGCACCATTTACTCTGACCGTGCCGTCCGGCAATATCTCAAACTCGTCAGATGCGAGGGCAATCGGCTGTCCGTCCGTTCCAAGAACCGGATTGCCTGCAAGGGAAAGCTGTCCGTTCTCGTTTCTCGTAAACTGTCCGTTACGCGTGTAGCGGACCTCGCCGTCCGGAAGCTGCACGCCGAACATCAGCGTGCCTTTTTCGGGCACAGCCGTTTCAAGCAAAGCTATATCTGTATTTAACCCAGTTTCGCGAAGGTCTCCCTGAGCGAACTGGGGAATCATTTCCTGAAGATAGAGACCTGTGTTGATCGATCCGACTTCCTGAGGCAGCTGGTTGTCCTGCACTCTTTTCAGAAGCATTTCAGGGAATGCTTTGAGCGCAGCCTGATCTGTTTTATATCCAGGGGTATTGGCGTTTGCAATATTATTGGAGAGCATTTCCGTTCTCCGCTGCTGGGCGAGCATTCCCGCCGATGCAGTATAAAAGCCTCTTAGCATCGTTCCACCTCTTAAGAGTATTTAGGCAATTTTCTCTATTTTTTATTATAGCGGAGTTCACGGCTCCGCACAGTATAAATTTGTAAATCACATAAAGTTAAGCTGCTACACTCTTAAAATCGGCTGGGAGGGCGAAAGGTTTAGGGGAATAGGTGAAAATGTTCTGTCTCCATAGTGATATAATCTGTTTATCTTATACATTGGGAGGACTGAAAAAATGAAGGATTCAGGAACCATTTTATCTGAAGTGAAATCTGATCCATCGCTTGAAAAAATGATACAAGATAGCAAAGAAGATTATACAAAAGGAAATACTTCTACAACAGCAGAACTGATCGACTTTCTAAGAAACAAAAAACACCAGTCAAAAGACTGATGTTTCTCACATATTATACAATTTTGCGTCTAGTCAGACGGTCGACGTTATCAAGCATGATGCCTGTGCCGATTGCTACACAGTCCATTGGGTTTTCTGCTATTAAGACAGGAACCTTTAATTCTTCTGCCATTAACTGATCAAGGCCGTTCAGGAGGGCTCCGCCGCCTGTTAAGATAATGCCCCGGTCAATGATGTCCGCAGAAAGTTCAGGCGGAGTGCGCTCAAGGACGCTTTTTGCCGTTTGAACGATGAGGGCTACTGATTCGCGCAGTGCGCCTTCAACCTCTTCAGAGTTGACTGTAATGGTTCTAGGCAGACCTGACACCATGTCACGTCCGCGAATAGCGATTTCTTCGTTGCGTGCGCCTGGGAATACTGTCGCGACTTGCGTTTTGATATCCTCAGCCGTACGTTCACCAATCAAGAGCTTGTACTCTTTTTTGATGTAGTTCAAAATTTCCATGTCGAACTTGTCCCCAGCCATCTTAATAGAAGAGGCGGTGACAATATCGCCCATTGAAAGAACTGCGACATCCGTCGTTCCACCGCCAATATCTACAACCATATTTCCGCTAGGCTGAAAAATATCCATGCCGGCGCCGATAGCGGCAACCTTTGGCTCTTCTTCAAGAAATACGTCTTTTCCGCCGCTTTTTTCAGCAGCTTCCTTGATGGCTTTCTGTTCAACAGAGGTAATGTTCGTCGGACAGCAAATAAGCATCCGGGGTTTCGTAAATAAACCCTTTACATTTAATTTGTTGATGAAATGCTTGAGCATCGCTTCTGTTACTTCAAAATCCGCGATGACTCCGTCTTTCAGTGGACGGATCGCAACAATATTCCCAGGAGTACGTCCAACCATTCTTCTGGCTTCCTCACCTACAGCAAGAACCTTGCCAGTATTCTTATCCAGTGCAACTACAGACGGCTCGTTAAGAACGATGCCTTTTCCTTTTACATGAATTAGTACATTTGCAGTACCAAGGTCAATTCCAATATCCCTTGCAAACATTCTTTCCATATCCTCCTTGCAATCTGATCCCAGCATTTCCTACTTTGTGCCCTAATTTCATATTGTATCACAATTTACTAAAAAAAGGTTGAAATTGTAAAAGGTTTTGTAGGGATTTGTCGAAATTGCAAGAAAGACAGGCAGAATTCTTATTTCACAGGCTCTTCTTGTAAAATATCCTCTTTCCGGTACTTCAGCTTCGTCGCTTCCCCGCCCCTCAAATGACGGATGGATTTATGATAATCAAGAATTTCTTTTACTTCATTCGCAAGCTCTGGATTGATTTCAGGCAGCCTTTCGGTTAAATCCTTATGGACAGTACTTTTAGAAACGCCAAATTCCTTCGCAATCACGCGAACAGTTTTCTTCGTCTCCACGATATACTTTCCAATCTTGATAGTACGTTCTTTGATGTAATCGTGCACACCACTCGACCTCCCTAAAATGGATGTGAGAAGTGTGAAATGAGACTCGCACCAAGACGCAGCTGCGCCTATGTATAAAACTTACGATCCCTCACCTCAGACACTCTCTTTGTTAGGTTTGTAACATTTTATTAGCTTGGTTGAAGATATATGCTAAAAAGTCAAGAGGGACAAGGGATTTGTGCGAATTTTTTTATAATTTGTGTTTTGAGGCACTTCAAAAGTGTATTTTTGTGCTTTGGCGGAGTGGGTATTTCCTTAGAAATTTGTCGAGGTTTTGAAAAGGGCACATTTATGAAGGATGCGCGTTGTTGTTTAGGAGGCAGCTGGAAGTTTTCAAGTAAACTCCTGTTTCCGTCAAGTAACGGATCTGCTTTTTCAAGTAAAAGAGGTATTCTGGCAAGTATTCTGCACAATGTGGCAAGTAAACGACCTGGGGTGCCCTCAAAACTCGATTCAGAGCGTTTGAATGCACAAACCCTCTTCGAGCAGGACACATGTTTAAAGGGTGCACAACGCCATTTAGGAGGCGAATGGAAATTTTCTAGTAAACTGCTGTTTCCGGCAAGTAACGGATCTGCTTTTTCAAGTAAAAGATGTATTCCGGCAAGTATTCTGCACAATGTGGCAAGTAAATGACTTGGAGTGCCCTCAAAACTCAATACAGAGTGCTTGAATACACAAAACCCTTTCGAGCAGGACACATGTTTATAGGGTGCACACCGCCATTTAGGAGGAGAATGGAAATTTTCTAGTAAACTGCTGTTTCCGGCAAGTAACAGATTTGCTTTTTCAAGTAAAAGAGGTATTCTGGCAAGTATTCTGCACAATGTGGCAAGTAAACGACCTATAATGTCCTCAAAACTCGATTCAGAGCTTTTGAATGCACAAACCCTCTTCGAGCAGGACACATGTATGAAGGATGTATCTTGCCAATTAGGAGGCGTTTTGAAATTTTCTAGTAAACTGCTGTTTGCGGCAAGTAACAGATCTGCTTTTTCAAGTAAAAGAGGCATTCATACAAGTAAATGACCCGGTACACTTTCCAACCCAAAAACAAACAAAAAAATAGTCTATCCCTAAGCGGATAGACAATCTATAGAGTGATGCGTATTATGCGTTTTTAGTGCTGATTGAAGCTTCGGACTGCTCGTCAGAGTTGCCTTTTTCTTTGCCCTCTTTACCAGCGTCTTCTTTTTCTTTGTCTTCTTCAGAACCTTTTTCATCTTCGGTTCCTTTTTCAGCATCTTCAGTGCCTTTTTCTTCTTCAGCACCTTTTTCTTCTTCAGCGCCCTTTTCTTCCTCAGCGCCTTTTTCTGCGTCTTCAGTACCTTCTTCTTCTTTAGCAGGTGCTTCTTTTTCAGCGTTGATTTCATTCAGCGCTGAAACTGGCTTATCCATGTAGTCAACTGGATTTACTGCTGTACCGTCTTTGCGGATTTCAAAGTGAACGTGTACGCCATCTTCTTCGTGGATCAGGCTTTTTCCAGCTTGTCCGAGGATTTCGTTTTGCTCGACTTCGTCACCGGCTGCGACAGTCATGCTTGATAATGATTGGTAAACTGTAGTTACGCCGTCTTTGTGCTCGATTTCAATGACATTTCCGAGTAATGGATCTTTTTCAGCTTTAGTAACTGTACCGCTTAGAGCAGCTGCGACATCGAATTCCTTGCCGTCTTCTCTTGCCAGGTCAATTCCTTTGCTAGGCTCGTACGTATTATTATAGGAAACGAGTGCTGCTTCTTGCTCTTCTGCTGTTGCATCTGCTTCATAGAAGCTGCGGATGACAGATACTGAATCTGCATCGGCTACCGGCATTGCGAAGTTTTCTACTGCTGAGTTTACTTCACGTGTCGGCTCATCCTGATACGATGTTCCATAATCACTTGGATCATTTGCTGAGTTACCATTGCCGATTGACTGGTACCATAACACGGCTGTCAAAATCAATGCTGCACTGACTAAGTAGATTGCTGGGAATACCCAACGCTTTCTGAAAATTTGTTGCATTTTTGAGTTTTGAGAAGTACGTTTAGTTTCTTCCTCTCTCATTTTATCATCACCTCAGCAATCATTCTGAACAGAATTCTGAAAATATATACATCCGCAGCTAAAAATTTCAAACAGTTATTTTTTGCTGTAGGTTATAAAATTATGTATGGATTCTAAAATTTTTTCTGCACACGTGGTATACTATTTTTCATCAGCACGCTAAAGGAGCACGTTAATGAAGAAGCCGATTTTAAAATGGGCGCTCACGATTGCCCCCATTCTCTATATGATCCTCATTTGGATACTCTCAAGCCTGCCTGCGGATGCCATCATTAAAACGCCGTTTTCGTTTGACCGCTTAATGAAGGAATCGCTTCATTTGATTGAATTCGGGATTCTCTACTGGCTCATCGCGCTGGCGTTTGCCGCAAACGGACGATGGACTGCAAAGGCAAGTATCCTTGCAGCCGTAATATCCATTCTGTACGGGGCTACAGATGAAATTCACCAGTACTTTGTTCCGTACCGGTCCGCCACCGTGATTGATCTGGTGAAGGATGCCATCGGTGTACTTGTGTCTTTCTACATAATGAAGGTGACGTATTTTGCAGAGCGCCCTTCGTTTATCACCTCTCTATTTAAAAAGTTAAATGATTCGGAGTGATCATCTATGAGTTTTCCTATTCGAAAAGCTGTCCGCAGCGACTTGCCTGCCATCGTTGAGATTTACAACTCGACAATTGAAAGCAGAGCGGTGACAGCAGACCTGACTCCGGTTACCGTTGCCGACCGTGAAGCCTGGTTCAACAACCATACAGATATGCGCCCGATATGGGTGATGACGGATGAAGACAAAGTGGTGGCATGGCTCAGCTTTGAATCCTTCCACGGACGGGCCGCCTACCAATATACCGCTGAAGTCAGCATCTATATTGATCAAAACGTGCGCGGAAAAGGCATTGGCACAACGTTTTTGCAGGCTGCACTAGATGCATGCCCTGAGCTCGGCATCAAAACCCTGCTAGGACTTGTATTCGGGCACAACGAAGCGAGCCTGCGCCTGTTCAAGCGATTCGGCTTTGAACAGTGGGCGAACATGCCGCGTGTTGCGGAACTCGATGGAGTGGAGCGCGATTTAGTGATAGTAGGAAAACGAGTGGTTCAATAGGAAAACGCGCCTGTGGAGGGCGCGTTTTTTTGTTGAAATTGAATACTGCTATTTAGGATTCAGCTGGACATTTTCAAGTAAACACCTCTTCCCGGCAAGTAACGGATCTGCTTTTTCAAGTAAAAAAGGCATTTCGACAAGTATTCCGCATTTTGTGGCAAGTAATGACTTGGTGATGCCCAAGATCCTCGTTTAAGAGCATTGAATGCTCAAAACCTTCTTCGAGCAGAACACTTATATGAAGCATGCGCACCGCTATTTAGGATCCAGCTGGAAATTTTCAAGTAAACACCTCTTGCCGGCAAGTAATGGATCTGCTTTTTCTAGAAAAAGAGGCACTTTGGCAAGTATTCCGCATTTTGTGGCAAGTAGTGACCTGATGATCCCCACGATCCTCGTTTAAGAGCATTGAATACTCAAAACCTTCTTCGAGCAGAACACTTATATGAAGCATGCGCACCGCTATTTAGGATCCAGCTGGAAATTTTCAAGTAAACGCCTCTTCCCGGCAAGTAACTGGTCTGCATTTTCAAGTAAAAGAAGCATTCCGGCAAGTATTCCGGTCCATCTGGCAAGTACCGCTTCCGGTACTGCTCGCTATCCACTAAATGCAGACAAAAAAACCCGCAGGACCCCTCCTGCGGGAAATCAATCAGTTTCTGGCTGTGTACTGGGCAATAAACGGTTCGGCGCTGCCGACTTTGGCGCCCTGGTAATAGTAGCTGACGATGTCTTTGTATTTTTTGCCGTCCTGGGCCATGAAGTTGGCGCCGTACTGGCTCATTCCGACGCCGTGGCCGAAGCCTTTGGTGGTGATGACAACCTGGTCGCCCTTGAGCTGCCAGGCGAAGTCGCTTGATCTGAGGCCGAGTTTTTCGCGGATTTCGCGGCCGCTGAGCTTTTTGCCGTTGAAGTCGACTTGTGCGACTCGTTTGCCGGACGTGCGCTCAATCACTTTGCCGACTTCTCCTCCCGAACCGAGCTTCACGCCGAGCTTATTCTCGAAGTCACGTACGCTGATGACCGTTTGATCATGATATTTAGGGGATTTTTCATCCCACGGACTTTCTACACTTTTTAAATAAGGCAGGGATGCTGTCCAGTATTCATCCGAGTTTTCGGTGTAGCCGTTGCTTGTGGAGAAAAAGGAAGCGTCGATCGGTTTGTTCTCATAGGTCAGAACCTGGCCCTGAGTGGATGCTACCGCATTGTAGATCTTTGTCATTTTCCAGTTATAATCCTTGCCCCACTGCTTTTTCAGCTGGTCGTTGGTTTTATATACCTGATGATCCGTCGTATCACTCACAACCGCACCAACAGGAAGTTTCGGCAACTGCTTATCAAACATCATCTGCTTCACCACATACGTCCTCGCTGCGAGCGCCTGCGCCTTCAGCGCTTCTTCTTCAAAATCAGCCGGCATTTCTGAGGCGACTACGCCAATGACATATTCTTCGAGCGGGATGTTTTCGATTTTCTCCGAGCTGCTTCGGTACACTGGTACATCGATCATGGATTTTCCAAGCATAAGCTGTTCACCCTTTTTGGTTTGAAGGTCTTCTGATAGTTCTCCGCTTGATGGATCGTTCATAAAGGGGGCTACGAGGAGTGTTGGGATCATTAATATGATGAGAAATAATCCGGCGAGTACTAAAACGATTGGTTTCAAAGATTTCATCTGGGCCTCCATATCCGATATGTCGTTTACCGTCTCTGTTCAATTCTATGGAGGTGGACAACCGTTTATGACTCCAAACATTGGAAAGTTCACGCACTTCTCTTATTCATTTCGGCATGCCGCGGCGATTTCCTTCGACAATATCAGCGCTCTTTTTCATGATGAAAAGAACGAGTATAGCGACAGCAGCTCCGGTGAGATCATAGAGCATATCGACGATTCTTCCGCTGCGGTTTGTGTACAGCTGAAGAAATTCTGATGAAACCGCAAGAAAGAGAGCCCAAAGAAGAGCCGTGCGCATACGATACAGAAACGTCATGATCAATGTGAAAAAGAAGAAGTACAGCGCGTGTCCCGTCTTGGAAAATACATAAAATGTGCTTTGCCAATCGATATCCGCGGTCATCAGCAAATCTGAGAAATCAGGATCGCTCCTGAAGATAAATCCGATATAGTCCCCAGTCAGCAGCGACTGCAGATCGCTCGTAAATGAAAACAATGAAAATGCGGTGATCAGGCAGCATACAATGAAAAATTTCATTTCTTTCCCTCCTCCGCATTCATCGTGGTCATTAACGGTATTTTTTATAAGCATCTATGTATAAATCATAAGGAAAACACCCAAACTAATAAAGTCTTTCTTTTTAAGAAAAACAAAAAGAAACCGGAGTAGATCTACCCCGGCTTCCTGAAAAAACACGTATAAATTTATGCGTTCATGTCACTGACAGCTTTTTCTGATTTCACAGTGCTTTCTTCTGTGATGCGTTCAATGTCCGCACCGATGGAAGCAAGTTTTCCGTGGAAGTCTACATAGCCGCGGTCAACGTGCTTAAGCTCCGTTACACGCGTGTAGCCTTCAGATACTAAGCCGGCAAGAACAAGTGCTGCACCAGCGCGCAGGTCTGTTGCTGCAACTTCAGCGCCTTGCATGTTGGCTGGACCATTGATGATGACAGAACGGCCCTCAATTTTAATTTCTCCATTCATGCGTCGGAATTCTTCCACGTGCATGAAGCGGTTTTCAAAAACCGTCTCCGTGATCATAGAAGTGCCTTCAGCTCTCAGCAGCAATGCCATCATTTGTGATTGCATGTCTGTCGGGAAGCCTGGATGCGGCATAGTCTTGATGTCAATGGCTTTTAGTTTTTCAGGGCCAATGACACGAAGTCCGTCTTCCTCTTCAGTGATTTGGATACCCATTTCTTCCATTTTCGCAATTAAAGATGCTAAATGTTCTGGCACAGCGCCGCGAACAAGCACATTTCCGCCTGTGATTGCTGCTGCTACCATGAATGTACCAGCTTCAATGCGGTCAGGAATGATGTGATGCTTAACGCCTGTCAGTTTTTCCACACCTTCAATGCGGATTGTTCCAGTTCCGGCTCCGCGCACTTTGCCGCCCATCGCGTTGATGTAGTTGGCAAGGTCAACGATTTCCGGTTCTTTTGCTACGTTCTCAAGGATGGTTGTTCCTTCAGCTAGAGCCGCAGCCATGATGATGTTTTCAGTTGCTCCAACACTTGGGAAATCAAGGTAGATTTTGGCGCCGCGAAGTCTTCCTTTGACTTCAGCGTCGATGAATCCGTTACCTACTTTAATTGTTGCTCCCATTGCTTCAAAGCCTTTTAAATGCTGGTCAATTGGACGTGATCCGATCGCACATCCGCCTGGCAGAGCCACGCGTGCACGGCCGTTTCTTGCTAGTAATGGCCCCATGACCAATACAGAAGCGCGCATTTTGCGCACATATTCAAAAGGAGCTTCCATATTTAGCTCGTTTGATGCATCTACAAACACTTGGTTATTTTCAAAGTGAACTTCTGCACCAAGATGGCGCAGCACTTCATTGATTGTATACACATCGGAGAGCGTAGGCACATCACAGATTATGCTTTTTTGTTCACTGGCTAATAAAGATGCAGCGATTACTGGTAAAACGGCATTTTTAGCACCTTCTACTTTTACAGTACCGTTTAACTTACGACCGCCGCGGACGATGATTTTTTCCAAGGTCTTCCCCTCCGCGTCCCAATTTCTATATATTAATATTCAGACGTTATGATTGGGGTTCCTACTGTAACGCTAGTATTACCGCCCAATCCTGCGCTTCTGAGCGCAATTTGAATGTTCATGCTGCCTGAGTCTGCCGGAATCACATGATTCCAATCCGTCGTGAGTGCGGATACTGATATGAACGACTTCTCTTTAAGCTGTTCCACCGGCACCGCGTTAAATTGTTTAAGCAAAGCTTCCACTTTAGGTTGCAAAACACTACTCATCTTATCATCAAGCTGTCCATTGACACAAGTGAAAATTGTAGGATTTTCATGGAAAATGTCGAAGCTTCTGGCCTGCGCATGCCCATAGATCTCCGCCCATTTTTTTCCGGAACCCTCTCCGCTCAGCTCATACAAGATATACGATTGCTGAAATCCATTTGTGTCGGTAGTTTGAATCTGGAGCTTTTCGGTAAATCCCGAATCCTTGTCGAAAAAGGTCCCTGTCATCTTATGTAGTTTGCCGTCCGCACGGTCCTCGGACCACTTAAACTGACGAAATTGATTTTGGAAAAGTTTCACTGTATCTTCGAAAGAAAGAGTCTCGTCTGAAACCATCTTCTTAGAATACATTGACCATTTTTTTACATCAATTCCCTGTGCTTCCATGCCCTCTACAATGGTTTCAAGCTCCGTTTCCTTCTTTGCTCCGAATGTCTGGTGTGCAGCAAATGCACCTGTAAAAAAAATAAGAAACATCATAATTGCAAGACTGACTTTTTTCATTTTATCCCCACGTCCTCTCCCTAGTAACAGTGTTACCGTTTGAGACCGCGGCATACGTGGAAAAAGTCGTCATGGTTAGACAAGCTCGTGCTGTTCACTTCCTAATCTGTAGGACATATTCCCCTGTTGTCATAGATATAAACGTAAGATCTCAGGAAAAAGATGTATTCAGCAAGCTTGCCTGATCTATTGGCGAAGTGAATTGGCTGTGTGAGTGTTGCAAGAAACCGGTAAAAAAGGCCCTAAAATAAAAAAGGGAGCTGGCGGGACCATATTAAATAATCAAGAAAAAAATTGCTGACAGCACCTGAGATGGCGATCGTGAGCAGGATCAGCAGCGCACGCGCTTGCATGACCTTCCCTTTTTTCATGGCTTTTTCGATATGAAGCGCCTGCAGCGCCCACCAGGTAACCGGAATGAACACGAGGTGAGACATAAGGCCAAGCAATGCCTGCTGATTAAAATCAAGCATAGGTTAAACAACTCCTATATGTAGCTATTTTTCGAAAAGAAGGCTTTTGCTTATCTTCTTTTTTAAGCAAAAAAAAGAAGAGGCTTTTACACCTCCTCTATTATATAAAATTCTGCGCGTGCGTTGATGTTTTTTTTGTGAAGATTCGTGGCAAATTTATGAAATGTTTTCGTTTAGTTGGTTCGAACTGTGTCCGTTCCATTTCGCTGCAGTCACTTGCTTTCCGCGGGGAGTGCCTGGAGCCTCCTCGCTGCGCTTGCGGGGTCTCCAGTGCCCTCTTCATCCCTTAGAAGAGCGGAAGCGCCCGTTTTGCTCCGGCAGTCAGATAAGAAATCACCCGAAAAGTCCGGGTTTGACTTTTTGGGGGATTTTGTTCTGACAGAGGAGTTGGGCGCTGCAGCTGGACAAGGAGTCAAGTGCCTTCCGCTGCATTCCACTATCTGCTTATAATTTCTCCGCACGTTAAAAACATTTCTAAATGTCCTTTATGAAATATTAGCATTCAGAAAATCAAAGGCCGCACCCGGGAAGATTCCGAGCAGGATGGTTGCAGCGACGCAGACGGCGGTGACGATGATGAGCGGCGCGCTCCATGTGAACGGCTCGTCGGTTTCTTTTTTCCGGAAGAAGACCTGTGTCAGGATTCCGAAGTAGTAGAAGTACGAGATGACGGTTGCGGCGATCATGATGCTTGCAAGGACGATTTGCGGCGTGCTGTTTGTGAATGCGTTCATGAAGATGGTGACTTTACCGATAAAGCCGGCTGTTCCGGGCAGTCCTGCGAGAGAGAGCAGGAAAATGGCGACAGCGATGCCTGCTGCCGGAGATCTGCGGTAAAGACCGGCAAAGGCCGAGATGTCTTCAGATCCCGTTTTGCGGGAGACAGCACCAACAATGGCGAAGATTCCGACGTTCATGATGACGTACGCGAGCAGGTAGAACCAGATGGCATCAAAGTAGAAGTAGCCTCCAAACGCGACGAAGCCGACAAGGACGTACCCCGCGTGGGCAATCGATGAGTAGGCGAGCATGCGCTTGATGTTTTTCTGCCTGAGGGCGACGGTGTTGCCGACAATCATGGTCACAGCGGCCAGGATGGCGATAAAACCCTGCAGCGACTGGAGAATCGACTGCATGCCGCCTTCGTCTGGAATGTTCCCGAAGACGGAAAGGCAGATTCTTAAAATGATGACGAAGCCTGCTGTTTTTGAGACGACGCTCAGGAATGCCGTAACGGGTGTCGGTGCGCCTTCATAAACGTCAGGTGCCCACATATGGAAAGGCACGGTTGCAATTTTGAAGGATAAGCCGACAAAGACGAGCAGAAATGAGATGGACGCTATGTAAACGTAGCCCGATTCCGTCAACCCGTTCAGCTGGGGAATCATTTCAGACAGGCTTGTCGTTCCTGTCAGTCCGTAGATATAGCTCATCCCAAACAGCGTAATCGCCGTTGAAATGCCGCCGTTAATGACGTATTTCATGGCCGATTCATTTGATTTTAAATCCCGCTTTCTGAGTCCGGTCAGTATATAGGAAGAAATAGACAAGAGTTCAAGTCCGGTGAACAGGGTGATTAAGTCTCTGCTTGAGGCCATCATCATCGCGCCGAGAAGAGCGGCAAGCAGCAGGTAATAAAATTCTCCCCGCTCTTTCATGCCCTCGCGCGGCTCATAGTCGATGGCGAGCAGAAAAATCAGCGCCCCGCCAAGGAGCAGGATAAATTTGAATGCCTTTGCGAAAGAGTCGAGGAC
This sequence comes from Metabacillus sp. cB07, assembly GCF_016839225.1. Lineage (NCBI taxonomy): Bacteria > Bacillati > Bacillota > Bacilli > Caryophanales > Bacillaceae > Metabacillus > Metabacillus sp. cB07. The sequence goes on from NZ_CP069296.1 coordinate 3,887,885, forward strand.
AAAAGTGTCATAAAGAATGACGGCATCCTCTGCCCCGATCATGAGCGCCAGGCTGACAATCGCGCCGACAATTCCGGCAAGTCCAAGCCATCCGAGCCACCTGCGGCTGCTTCCCTCTTTCATGAAAAGGTCGGTAAGCGACAGGATGAGGGCAGTCCCGAGAATGATGAACTCCGGCATCATCGCGCCCCAGTTATAGCTGAGCAAAGTTTCCATATCCATGATTCATCACCCTCCTATCCCTTTCATGATTGTTTCAATCGTCAGCTGCAGCGGGACGGAAAGTCCATTTGGAAACACGCCAATCAGCACAATCAGCAGCAGCAGGATGGAAACCGGAACAACTTCATGCCATTTCAGGTCATACAGTTTCTCATTCTTCTCCGCTCCAAACGTGATGGAAAGCACCGCTCTCAGCAAATAGGCAGCTGTAAGGATAATCCCAATCGCTCCGATGGCACCAAGCTCCGGATGCTGATCAAAGACACCCATGAACGCGGTCAGCTCGCTGATGAAGCCTGACATCCCCGGCAGTCCGAGTGACGCCATGGCTCCTGCGAGCAGAAAGCCCGCTGCAAGCGGCATCGATTTTGCAAGGCCTGAGAGCTTGCCGAGCTCTGTTGTCCCGGTTCGTTCCAATAGAACACCAACGAGGAAAAACAGCAGCGCTGAAATCAGTCCGTGCGAGACGACCTGAAAAATCGCCCCTTGAATCCCCGCTTCATTTAATGCGCCAAGACCAATGAGCACAATGCCCATATGCGAAATACTTGAGTAAGCAAGGACCATTCTGAGTTCGTTTTGAATCAGCGCAAGGAATGCGCCGTAAAGCAGGTTCACAAGTCCGAGCACAATGACGATCGTGCCAAGCTTTGAAAACTCGGCAGGGAACAGCCCAAGTCCGAACTTGATCAAACCGTAAGCCCCAATTTTCAAAAGAATGCCTGAATGCAGCATGACAATCGGCGGCGGCGCCTGAACGTGCACCCTTAGCATCCAAGTGTGCAGCGGGAAAATCGGCAGCTTTACGCCAAATGCAATAAGCAAGGCAATCAGGAGACCGAGCTTGAAATCCTCCGACATCGCCCCGATCAGCTGAACATCCGGCGTCGTCATGAGCTGTGTGAGCAGCGCAAGATTTGTTGTCCCTGTTTTTGAAAAAAGAAGGATAATCACGATCAACAGGATGGCAGACCCAAACCCGTTATATAGAAGAAACTGATAGGCTGCCTTTTCCCGTGCAGCAAATCCCCACTTGCCGACGAGGAAGAACATCGGGATCAGCGTGATTTCGAAAAAGATGAAAAAAAGTACGAGATTCTGTGCCAGGAAAACGCCGAGCATTCCTGTTTCAAGAAGCAGAAGCAGCATGAAGTAGCCTTTCCAGTCTTTTTTTATCGAAACCGATGCGGCAGCAGCCAAAGCGGCAAGAATGGATGTTAAAAGCACCATGACAAGCGAGAATCCGTCCAGCGCAAGCTCGTAGTCGACCGTGAACACGCCGGGCTGCATCTCATGGTACTGGCCAAACGTGATCCAGCGGACCTTTTCAGAAAACCGCTCAAGCTCTTCCCCTGCAAGATACTGGGCAAACACAATGCCTGACAGCAGGACGGCTGGAAGAGTCGCGAGGAATCCAACCAGCTTCAGGGAGGATTCCTGATCGCGTTTCATAAATGAGAGTACGAGAATGCCGAGGACAGGCGAGAAAACAAGGGCTGTCAGCAAGATTGAAGTCATTATAAGTTCCCCCCTGTTACAGCATACAGCACAAGCAGCAGGGCAAGCCCGACAAACGCAACCGTTCCGTACATTTGCACCTGACCATTCTGCATTTTTGAACCGAGTGCCCCTGTAGAGCGGACGATCCCGGCCACTCCTTTTACAGCACCTTCTACAAGGAATTTCTCCAGGTACTTGCAGAGCATGCTGACCGTGTTCGTCAGCCAGACCACAGTGATACTGTAAAGCTCATCGATAAAGTATTTGTTTTTCAGAACCGAATGGATCATCGGCACGCGGGCTCTTGTTTTTTCCGGCGAAATGGAACCCTTATTGTACATGAGATAAGCAAGCAGAATGCCGAGCAGTGATACGGCAGTTGCAACAATCATGATCCATGCCGGACCTTCGATATGTCCGTGGCCGAGCTGAGGCGCGCCTTCTGTCAGCCAGTCTCCGAGGAACGTTCCGAACCAAGGCGTATTGACGTAACCTGAAAAAACGGCAAGTACAGCAAGCACACTCATCGGAATCAGCATGGAAGACGGTGATTCATGAACAGCAGCAAGCTCGGTTTTCGGACGTCCGGTAAAGACGAGGAAGAAGAGCCTGAACATGTAAAAGGCAGTAAAGAAAGCAGCGATGACCGCAAGCCAGAACAGCGCAGGATTTCCGTGCTCCCAGGCGGCAATGAGAATTTCATCTTTACTGAAGAAGCCTGAAAAGAGCGGAACACCGCTGATGGCTAGGGTACCAATCAAGAACAGCGGGCCGGTAAATTTGAGTTTTTTCCAAAGACCGCCCATCTCGTCAATGTTCTGAGTGTGGACTGCGTGGATGACGCTTCCGGCAGCAAGGAACAGCAGCGCTTTGAAAAAGGCGTGCGTCATCAGGTGAAAGACGCCGGCGACATAGCCTGCAGAACCGAGGGAAAGCATCATGTAGCCGAGCTGGCTTACAGTCGAATAGGCAAGCACCCGTTTGATGTCTTTTTGAACAAGCCCGATGCTTGCGGCAAAGATGGCGGTGAATGCACCAATCGTTGCGACAACGAGCAGCGCCGTTTCACTTGCGGCAAACAGCGGATACATGAGGGCGACAAGATATACCCCCGCTGCAACCATCGTCGCGGCGTGGATGAGCGCGGAAACCGGCGTCGGTCCCTCCATCGCATCAGGCAGCCACGAATGGAGCGGGAACTGGCCGGATTTCCCGATGGCCCCGATGAAAATCAGGATGCCGGTCAGGGTGATCATATCGAGTGAAAGCATACCATCTGCGACACTTGCAAAAATGCGGTCATATTCAAAGCTTCCAACCTGCCAGAACAGGAGGAGCATCCCGACAAACAGGCCAACATCGCCGATCCTTGTCATTATGAACGCTTTTTTTGCGGCGGCCTTCGCTTCTTCTTTGTAAAAGTAGAATCCAATTAAAAGGAAGGATCCGACGCCGACAAGCTCCCAGAAAATATAGAGCTGCAGCAGATTGGTTGTCATGACGAGCCCGAGCATGCTGAAGGTGAATAGGCCGAGATAGGCATAAAACACATGCAAGCGGGGATCTCCGTGCATGTATCCTTTTGAATAAATATGTACTGCTAAGCTGACAAGCGTGACAATGACAAGCATCAGCGCATTGAGCGGTGTAATCTCAAAGCCTGCTGTAAGCTCCATGCTTCCGATAGTGAGCCACACAGCTTCTGCTTTATAGGTACTTTGTGCAAACCGGTCTGCGAGCACTGCAAGAGCACCGGCGAATGAGAGCGTCATCAGGATGCCTCCCACATAGACGCTTCCTTCTTTCAGCCGTTTCCCGAACAGGAGCAGCACGAGAAAGGAGACAAGCGGAAACAGCGGGATGATCCAGGCGTATGGCATCATTGTATTCAATCCCCTTCTTGTTAGAGGTGTTAATGCTTCATAGATTCATAGTCATCAATATTGACAGATCTCCGGTTGCGGTAAAGGGCAAACAAGATGGCAAGTCCAACGGCTGCCTCCGCTGCAGCAATCGTGATCGTAAAAAGCGAGAACACCTGGCCGGTAATGGACGGAATCACTCCGTACTTGCTGAAGGCAACCAGATTGATATTGGCCGCATTCAGCATCAGCTCAATCGAGATCAAAACGATCACCGTGTTCCGCTTCGTCAGGGCCCCGTACAGTCCGATGCAAAAGAGAATCAGAGCGAGCACAAGAAAGGCCGATAAAGGAATCGAGCTCATTTTTCGTCCTCCTCTTTTTCATCTTTTCTCGCTAGGATAATGGCCCCGATTAACGCCACAAGCAGGAGAACAGACGTCAGTTCAAACGGAATGACAAAGTGGGAATAAAGCGAGATTCCAATTTGCTCCGTATTTTTCACATGCAAATCTGCCTGCTCTTCCCCGAGCTGCAAATCATAGATTCCGAGATACATCACGAGGGCAAACGCCGCAATCCCAAGAAACACGATGAGCTTTTTGCCTATGCCGGCAGACGGCTCATCCTCATCCTGGTGGCGCGTGAGCATGATCCCAAACAGCATGATGATCGTAATCGCACCCGAGTAAATCAGAATCTGGACCGCAGCCACAAACTCCGCCGAAAGGAGAACGTACAGACCGGCGATACTCACAAATGTGAACACAAGGGATACAACCATATGAACCACTTTCGTCACATTCAGCATGAGAATGCCGCCGCCGATGGCCACCATGGCGAGTGCGACAAAGGCAACAAACTCTCCGGTTATACTCACACCTTATTCTCCTCCCTGATGTTTTCATCATTTTCATCGAGCCACTCCAGATTCTTAAACAGCTGATCGCGGCTGTACTCGGCAAGTTCAAAATTGTTCGTCATCACAATCGCTTCTGTCGGACATACCTCCGTGCAAAGATCGCAGAGGATGCAAATTTCAAAATTGATATCGTACGTGTCGATGATCTTCCCTTTTTTCGCCGGATCCGGATGCTTCTTGCCAGTTAGCTCAATGCAGTCAGTAGGGCAAATAGCCGCACACTGATTGCACACAATGCACTTTTCCGGATAAAACTTCTGAATGCCCCGGAACCGGTCAGGCAGCGCCAGCGCTTCATTGGGGTAATCGTACGTCACTTTCTTCTTCGTCAGGCTGTTCAGGGTATACGTCAAACCTTTTGCTAAACCTCGCATGTTATCACCCCTTGTTTGTGTTTTGCGTTATTCATCTGCTACTTAAAGAAAATCTCCTTAACAATCGCTGTGATAAAGATGTTTGCGAGTGCGACCGGCAGGAGCACTTTCCAGCCGAATTCCATGAGCTGGTCGGCGCGGATCCTCGGGAAGGTGACGCGGAACCAGATGAGGATGAAAATCACGACGCTGAATTTCAGTCCGAACCAGATGGCGCCCGGGATGAAGTCAAGGAAGGCAACAGGCTGCCAGCCGCCGAGGAAGAGCACGGTCGTCAGCGATGCCATGGCGAAAAAGTATACGTATTCCGATAGCATGAAGAACGCCCAGCGGAAGCCGGAATATTCGACATGGTAGCCGGCGACAAGTTCTGATTCCGCTTCAGGCAAGTCAAACGGCGTCCGGTTCAGCTCTGCGACAGATGCGATCAAAAAAATCAAAAAGCCAATCGGCTGCAGGAAAATAAACCAGACATTTTCCTGTGCATCGACGATTGTGTTCAAGTTCAGACTTCCGGATAAAAGCACGACCCCGATGACTGACATAACAAGCGGGATTTCGTAGGAAATCATCTGGGCAGCAGCCCGCATGCCTCCGAGCAGCGAGTATTTGTTGTTCGATGCCCAGCCGCCGGTGACAATGCCGATTGTCGTCAGTCCGGAAATGGCGATGTAAAATAGCAGACCCACTCCAAGATCCGCAAATTGAAAGGAATCTGTAAAGGGAATCGTTGACAGCACAATAAAGGCAGGGGCAAAGGCAATGACAGGTGCGAGAATAAACAGCGGTTTATCCGCAAGCTTCGGAATCGTGTCCTCTTTTATCAAAAGCTTCAGAACATCAGCCACTGTCTGCAGGAGGCCCCACCTGCCGCCTACCTGATTCGGCCCGATCCTGCCCTGCATGAAGCCCATGACTTTTCGTTCAGCAAGGATGCCGTAGGTGACAAATCCAAGGACGACAAACAGGAAGGCTGTTGCGAGTCCGAAAAAAATGGCGAAATTGCCGAGGCCGGGGGACGATTGCAGCAGATCCTGCACCATCAGCCGTCCACCTCCCCGAGAACAATGTCAATGGCGCCGAGAATGGTAATGAGGTTCGCCATGTTTTCTCCCTGTAGCAGCTTTGGCAGGATTTGCAGATTGTAAAAAGACGGCCGTCTGAATTTCAGGCGGTACGGCTCTTTTTTCCCATCACTGGCAATGTAGCAGCCAATCTCGCCGCGCGGGGATTCAATCCGTACATACGCCTCTCCCTTTGGAGCCTTAATGATTTTCGGCACCTTAGCCATGATCGGCCCGTCACCAGGAAACTGTTCAACCGCCTGCTCCAGTATTTTCAGAGACTCCTCGATTTCAGCCATACGGCATTCATAGCGGGCAAAAGCGTCGCCTTTTGTCCGGACCGGAACGTCAAAATCAAAACGGTCGTAGATGGAATACGGCTCATCTTTTCGAAGGTCCCATTTCACACCGGTGCAGCGGAGGTTAGCGCCGCTCAGGGAATACTCAAGAGCTTCTTCTTTTGTATAAATGCCGACCCCTTTTACACGGTTTAGGAAAATTTCGTTCCCTGACACGAGATCGTGATAACCTTTCAGCTGCTCTCTCATGTAAGGGATGAACTCGGCGACTTTCTCGATCCAGCCCTCCGGTGCATCCCACTTCACTCCGCCTACACGCATGTAGTTGAACGTCAGTCTCGCGCCCGACAGTTCTGTCAGCAGATTAATGATCATTTCCCGCTCGCGGAAAGCATATAAAAACGGGCTTACCGCCCCAATATCAAGCAAATACGTTCCCCACCAGACAAGGTGGCTCGCGACCCGGCCAAGCTCCATCGCAATGACGCGCAAATAATCCGCGCGTTCCGGAACTTGAATGCCAGCCATCGTCTCCACTGCATGGCAGATCACATAGTTGTTGGTCATCGCGGACAGGTAATCCATGCGGTCTGTATAGGGAATGATCTGCGTGTACTGCAGATTCTCCGCGAGTTTTTCCGTGCCTCTATGTAAATAGCCGATCACCGGTGTAGCCTCTTTAATGATTTCTCCGTCAATTTTTATGACCAGCCTGAATACGCCGTGCGTACTCGGATGCTGCGGGCCGACATTCAGGAGCATTTCTTCTGTCCGGATCAAAAGCTACACCTCCACATCATAAGGTTCATAATCTTTTCTGAGCGGATGCCCGACCCAGTCATCCGGCATCATGATTCTCGTTAAATTCGGATGGTCAGTGAAGCGGATGCCGAGCAAGTCGTAGGCCTCGCGCTCAGGCCAGTCCGCGCCTTTCCAAAGAGGCACAAGCGACTGGATTTCAGGCTGGTCCCGGTCAAGCTTCACTTTCAGCACAACGGTGTGCCTGTGTATATAGGAAAAGAGGTACGCGTAGATTTCCATATGGGTCTGAAAGTCGGTGCCATGCAGTTCGGACACATAATCAAACTGTAAGTCTTCCTGTTCTTTCAGCAGTTTTGCTATCGTAAAATAGGATTCTTTCTTTGCAGTAAGGGTAGGAACATCTTTCGACAGCCTATTGATTCCTGACTCTTCCAGAACATCCCGGCCGAGATGCGTTTCAATGATGCTGATGTATTTCTGCAGGATCGGTTCATTCGGTGAGGGTTCTTCTTGCTGCGGTTCTTCTTCCTGGACAGAAAGCTTCTTTGCTTTAGCAGCAGCGGCAGCCTTTGCCTTGGCAGCTGCAATCGCTTTTGCCTTTTCTTTCGCCAGGTCGTCTTCTGACATATTTTCACGGGATGCCTTTGCTTTGGCGGCGGCAGCGGCTTTCGCTTTGGCGGCTGCGACTGCTTTTTGCTTTGCTAATGCGAGGTCATCTCCTGTGGATTCGCTTTCTCCAGCTTCCTTGGCTTTCTGCTTGGCAAGTGCAGCGGCTTTTGCTTTGGCTGCTGCGACTGCCTTTTGCTTTGCTAATGCAAGGTCATCTCCTGATGATTCGCTTTCCCCAGCTTCTTTCGCTTTCTGCTTGGCGAGTGCGGCGGCTTTCGCCTTTGCTGCGGCAACAGCTTTTTGCTTTGCTAATGCGAGGTCGTCTCCTGATGATTCGCTTTCCCCCGCTTCTTTCGCTTTCTGCTTGGCAAGTGCAGCGGCTTTTGCTTTGGCGGCTGCGACAGCCTTTTGCTTTGCTAATGCAAGGTCATCTCCTGATGATTCGCTTTCTCCCGCTTCTTTCGCTTTTTGCTTCGCGATGGCTTCGGCTTTTGCTTTGGCGGCTGCAACAGCTTTTTGCTTCGCTAATGCGAGGTCGTCTCCTGATAATTCGCTTCCTCCGGATTCTTTCGCTTTCTGCTTAGCCAGTGCGGCTGCTTTTGCTTTGGCGGCTGCGGCGGCCTTTTGTTTGGCTAGAGAGTCTTCGCTTGCGGGTGCGTTTCCGGCCTGCTTTTCAGCAAGCTTTTTCAGGGCATCCTCCTTTGCCTTTTGAGCGGCTTCTCTCTTTAGCTGCTGGAGGTCCTTTTCATCGCTCATGGATTATCTCACTCCCTGTTTTTGCCTCATAACGGATCTTTTCTTTCAGCTTGTTGATTCCGTAGATGAGGGCGGCAGGATTAGGCGGACAGCCCGGGATATAGACGTCAACCGGCACAATCTGGTCGACTCCTTTTACGACGGCGTAGGATTTGATGTACGGTCCGCCTGCCGTTGCACATGAACCCATGGCAATGACCCATTTCGGTTCAGGCATTTGGTCGTACAAACGCTTTAAGACCGGGGCCATTTTTTTCGTAACGGTCCCTGACACGATCATGACATCCGATTGCCGGGGCGACGTTCTGAAAAACGAGCCAAAACGGTCAAGGTCATAGTGTGATGAGCCGACACCCATCATTTCGATGGCACAGCATGCAAGGCCGAATGTCAGCGGCCAGAGTGAATTGCTTCTCGCCCAGCCCTTTAAATCCTCAAGTGTAGTCAAAAAGACGCTGCGCTTGAGTTCTTCCAATTCATCCTGAGGGATATTCGTTAGCTTTAAGTCCATTTCAGCACCTTCTTCTTCCATGCGTAGACTAGCCCGATCACGAGCATGATGACAAAAATAAGCATTTCAATCAGAGCAAAAACACCAAGCTTCTCATACGCGACAGCCCACGGATATAAAAACACCGTTTCTACGTCAAAAATGACAAACATCAAACCAAACATATAGTACCGGACATTAAATTGAACGCGTGAATCGTGAAATGGATCAATCCCGCTCTCGTAAGTCGTGGCTTTCGCCTCACTCGGCTTGTGCGGCCTCAAGATCCGGCCGATTCCAAGCGCCACGACCGGCAGCAAGATACCAAGCAGCAGGAAAACAACAACAATTAAGTAGTTATTCAAATAGACGTTGAGTGATTCCATCCCTTTCCCCCGTTATGTGAAAGTTGGTAAAACTTTTATAATATTCAAAATGTAACCGCTAACATTATAACACTGATGCCCAAAAAGTGTCGATAAGGGATATTTTCACAAGAACATATCCAGATTCATCCTCTTTTGTAGCATTTCTGTAAGCAGCTCATTTATGGCCTTCAGGATGTTATACTAGCTCATGAATAAAAAACGCGAGGTGACAGAATGCCAGAATCATATCAGCATGACTTTGAAACGGATTACGGCAAGAATCTGCCTGTGTTTGAATCAGAAGAAGCGGCTAAAATCTATTTTTATGAACAGCGGAAAGAGAACTTGTCTCTTTTAGAAGATATATATGCAGAACTTGGCTTACCATTAACCTTTTCTCCAAAAAGTTTGATTGAACTTGAAGAAGTGTACTTTGATTTTTTCAAAGAAAATAAATTCCGTGATTTTCAACTAACGGTTGCCGATCTTGAGGAATGCATGAGCATTTACTTTGGTGAGGTGGCAGTGATACATCTTGATCATGCTGCATGGGCTGTGAAAGAATACTCGTTCACAGAGAATGCGTATGTGTCAGGAATCCAGTGCGGTCGCACAGTCACGTACTTTTCAAATCTGTTTGAGAATCATTTTTTGTCTGCAAAAGATGCGTCTGAGCAGAAAATTTATGAGATGTATCAAAAATATGAGCAAAAAAGCAAAAAGCTGGGACCAAACTGAGTGTTTGGTTCTTTTTTTGTGCTTCGGATTGTAAGAGGCGGCTTTTGGATCGTTGGAATGCTAATTTGGATTGTTAGAGCAAGAGTTTGGATTGTTAGAATGCCGATTTGGATTGGTAGAGCACCAATCAGGAACAAATCCGGCCGGAATAACGATTTCCGGCCGGATTCTTTTAAAATTCGACGGCCACTCTGCGCTTTTCTGCATTAGATTTGATCGCCGCTTCATTGACTGCGGTCAGGAACAGGGCATCCTCGTTCGTAATGAATGGCGCAGCTTCAGACAGAATCGCATCAGCCCATTGCTCCATCGGAATCGGCAATTCTTCAGGCAGATTTTCCACAATGCGGACACCTTCTGCATTCCGAAGCTCGATTTTCCCGTCCTGAATCAGGAGACATCCTTCTGTTCCGTACAGTTCCAGGGAAAACGGACTGCCGAATGAAACAAATGATGTTTCAAGGACGGCTGTGGCACCGTTCTCATACGTGACAAGCACCGAGGCCTGATCCTCCACATCTTTGCCGTATACATAATCAAAATGCGAGGAAACTTCTTTCGGTTTTCCTGCAAGACGGTTCATTAAATAAATCGGATGGGCACCAAGGTCGATCAGCGCACCGCCGCCGCATTGCTCGGCGTTGTAAAAATGTGCAGGCAGCCAGCCCTGCGGATTTTCTGCTGTTGGAACCGATCCGTTATGCGCTACACGGCATCTCGCGTTTTTCACTTCTCCGAGCAGGCCTTCTTTTACAGCTTTTTCTGCATAAAGGTAATAGTCCGTGCTCAGTCTTGGCATGGAGACAACCAGAGAAACTCCCGCTTTCTCGACCGCCTTAAAGATCTCATTGCAGTCTGCAGCTGTTAAAGCCAGCACTTTTTCCGTGAAAATGTGCTTACCGTGTTCTGCTGCCTTCACAATGACTTCCTTGTGCATATTTGTCGGAGTGTCCACCACGACTCCCTTAATTTCCGGGTTCCCGAGCACTGCCTCGAGGCTCGCCTCAAACGGCACTCCAAGCTCATTTGCCCACTTCTCTCCGCGCTCTTTGTCTTCATCCCAGACCATCGCAATTTCCACTTTCGAACTGTTATGTATATCCCGTGCATAATCAACGGCATGCACGTGCCACTTGCTCAGCATCGCTGCTTTTATCATATCTGTCCCCTCCTTGACGTTGTCCCTATACTATTTCCGTTTCGCACCGCTGATTTCCTTTTCTTCTTTTGGATAAAATGAAAAGAAAAGCGCACAAAAAGGTTTCCCGTCTGGATATAAGAGGGAATATCCCTGTATGACTTCTAGGAGGAAAATGAATGAAACTGCATAATGGTTCACTTTATTGGCCAAAAACAATCAGCAGCACACAAAAATATCCCGAACTCCGCGAATCCATTACATGCGATGTTCTCATTGTCGGCGGGGGGATGTCCGGCGCCTTGTGCGCCCACACTCTTTCAGCCTATAATCTGAAAACCGTGCTCGTTGAAAAAAGAATTGTCGGAAGCGGAAGTTCGTCTGCCAACACCGGCCTGCTTCAATTTTCAAATGACAAAATGCTGCATGAATTTATAAAGGAAATCGGCAAGGATCAGGCCGTGCGTTTTTATAAGATGTGCTTAAAAGCGGTGGACGAGCTTGAAAAAACGGCTAAGAGCCTGTCTAAACCGGTCGAATTTAACAGACGTAAAAGTCTGTATTATGCGAGCGACTCCGGAGATGTGTCCAAGCTGAAAAAAGAGTTCAAGGCGCTTTCCAAGCATGGTTTTCCAGTCTCTTTTTTAGAAGAAGATGAAATTGAAGAACGATTTGGTTTTAAAAAGCCTGCGGCGCTTCTGACTGACGGGGATGCAGAGGTAAATCCATACAAATTTGCTCAGACACTGCTCGAAGATGCCCATAACCGCGGCATGCAAATTTATGAGAACACGGCTGTTGAAGAGGGTGACCGCGAGGAAGAGTATGTCATAATGCACACGCCGCACGGAACCATCCGGGCAAAGAATGTCATTTACTCCACCGGATATGAAACCATACCATTCGCCAAAAAGCTGGGTGCGGATGTAAACAGAACATATGCGATTGCCACCACTCCTGTTGCATCGTTAGAAAAGTGGGAGGATAAAAGCTTAATCTGGGAGACGAAACGGCCCTACTTTTATATGAGGACAACGGTCGACGGAAGAATCGTTGCCGGCGGACTTGATGAAGATAAAATGGAAGCCCCGAGCAATGAAGACATTATCCGCGAGCGCGGCCAGCGTCTGCTGGATAAAATCAAAGAGCATTATCCTTCTTATGACATGGAGGTCGACTCCGCCTGGGGAGCAAGCTTCGGCGAATCAGACGATGGACTTCCCTTCATCGGACAGCATCCGAAAAAAGACAATATCTACTATTGTCTTGGGTTTGGAGGCAACGGCACCGTCTATTCGATGCTTGGAGCAGAAATCATAAAAGATCTGATTCTATATCAATCCCATCCGGATGCTGACATTGTCCGGCTGGACAGATAGGGAAAGCTGCGGCTTTTCCTTTTTTGTTTTTCTGCAGCAAAAAACCGGCACAAGGCCGGCTTTTCCATCATTTTTGCTTTTCATCATAATATTGAACGGGATACATGGAGCCTTCTGAGACCATTGTGTTGTCATCGATGTCTTCCGGATCCGGATGTCCCGCTTTTTCAACAGGGAATGAATCTGTGTTTTTGCGCGAGAAATAAGGAATTTTGTTTTTCGTGCTTTGTACAAATTCCGTTACCTTTTCACGGTTCGCTTTGTCCTTTAATAGGTAGGATGTGACGCCTACTCCGACTGTCGAGATGGCAATGCCTGAAATTAACGCTTTTTGTCTCATGCTTGATGCTCCTTCCGTTTTGCATTTTTTTAAGTGTTTTTTAAGTGTTTCTTACTTTTACCCGCTTATCAAAATGCAAAACATGGGCGCTTACGTTTTCAGGATTGATTCCGCGCTTAAAGCCGTTTCGTTCATGAGGTCTGCGATTTTTTTATTATCATCACTGAGGGTTTCAATCGTCGCACTCATCTCCTGCATGCTGGCGGAGGCCTGCTCAATGATCGCCGCAAGTTCATTGGTTGAACGCTCGACATTTGCCGTGTTTGTCTCTACGTCGCCCGAAATGGCTTCAAAGCCTGTGAAGCTTTCTGTCATATTGGCCAATTTCTCTTTCAGCTGCTGGAAATTCTCGTGGACTTCCCGGGTTGCGTCGACGCTTGTCAGCAGGTTGGCACTGCTTGCCGCCATTTTTTCTTCTGCTTCCCCGCTCGTTTGATTGACCTGTTTCAAATTTTCCGTGATTTTTTTATTGGCATCATTCGTTAGTTCGGCAAGCTTGCGGATTTCCTGGGCAACGACCGAAAATCCTTTGCCTGCCTCTCCCGCTCTTGCTGCTTCGATCGATGCATTTAATGCCAGAAGGTTTGTCTGTTCGGTTATCTGACGGATTGTGTTGGTGAACTGATTGGTTTCTTCAATCTTCAGGTTCAGGTTTTTAAATGTCGTATTCAAAGCCGTCACGATTTGATTCAGTTCATTCATTTCTGTCATCAGTCTGCTCACTTTTTCACCGCTTTTGTCCGCAATGCGGCTGGCTTGTCTTGAGTCTTCATTCAACAGAGAGGAAATCTCGTTCAGCTCGTTCATGGAAAGCATGTTGTAATGGGCACTCTCCGCAATTTCGCTGATCTGCTCGCTTTGGATCTGGCTCCCGGCAGAAACTTCATTAATGGCAATCGTCATTTCTGCCTGGGCGCGTGTATTCATCTGCACTCTCTCGTTTGCTTTTGACACACTGTCAGCTATCCGGGAAGCGGCCTGTTCAAGCTTGTGTCTCTGTTCTTCTTTTCGGCCTGCTTCCGCTTCGGCATCCGCTATGAACTGCTGCAGGACCTTGAATTGTTTTTTATTCAGATGGATGAGCACGCCAAGCAGGACCCCTGTTAAAAGATAGGCCAGAATAATAGCGCCCATGCTGCCTGCAATGATTTCCTGTTCTGCAGAGGGCACCGATGCATTGACAAAAAGGGTCACTAGGCCAAGGCTAAATCCAGTGGCGAAAACCGTCGAGTAAAGCGGTACCGCTGAAAAGACGGCCTGAAAAAAGAGGACCGCAATGAGCGCAAGATTGGCGCCGGTTATGAAGACTGAGGCGCATGCAAGAATATAAATCATCACAACCGTGAAATACGGAAACAGCCTGTCCCTTTTCAAATAACGGAACAAAACATAAAAACCGATCAGCAGCACACAGTCAGCTGAATAGATCGGTACCTGCTCCATCTGCCCAGTGACCAGGACGTAAATCAGTGCAAATAAAGATGACGCTCCAAACGTAAACAGCATCAGCTTGTTTTTGCTCAACAAATCATCGTGTTTTACCTTTTCAATCGCTGTCATACATGTTCTCCCCTGTGTTCAAGTTGGTTTACTTACTATATCGACAGCGCTTACAGATTTTTTATATGACGAAAAAAAGAAACGCTGACTTCAGCGCTTCTTTTTATTCCGGCTGTAAATATCAAACCAAACGGCGAGAACGAGAATACTTCCTTTTACAATCAGCTGCCAGTAGGCATCAATGTTCATGATGCTCATGCCGTTATCCAGGCTCGCCATAACAAGAGCTCCAATGATTGCTCCCGGGATGGTACCGATTCCGCCCATCAAACTTGTGCCCCCGATCACGCAGGCTGCGATTGCATCAAGCTCATACATGTTACCTGCTCCAACGGTTGCCGCGTTTACACGGGCAGTCAGGACAAGACCCGCGATGGCTGCAAGTGTGTTCCCGAGAACAAAAACGAGGAGAATTCTTCGCTTCATGTTAATGCCTGAGAGAACAGCGGCCTCGGGATTTCCCCCAATGGCATACACCTGTCTGCCGAATACCGTCTTTTTGGCGATAAAGTGAAAAAGAACAGCGAGTATGATGACCGTGATAAATGGCACCGGAATTCCCTGGTACTGATTCATCAAGTAAATGAACGTAAAAATCAGAAGTCCGAGGCCCACTGAAGCAATCAGCGTCCAGTTCATGGAAAGAACATCAAATCCATACTTGATGCGCGCGTTTCTTTGTCTGATCAAAAAGTACACGGCAAGGATAAACGCAATCGCTCCCATGATAAGGCCTGCAGCAGGCGTCACATATCCCTGTCCGATGATTTTGAGGCTGGGTGAAAGCGGAGCTACCGTCATGCTACCGGTTATACCGGTCAGTATTCCCCGGAAAATAAGCATCCCTCCGAGTGTGACAATAAAGGCAGGCACCGCCCTGTAGGCAATCCACCAGCCCTGCCACAGACCAATCAGCGCACCCAATACAACTGTTGCAATAATAACGGGTATCGTATCCCAGCCAAGCCAGACGTTAAGGATCGCTGCTACGCCTCCCGTTAAGCCGACAAGCGAGCCGACTGAGAGGTCAATCTGTCCGGACACGATGATCAGGACCATTCCTATTGCAAGGATCGACGTTACGGACATCTGCAAAAAGAGATTGGATAAGTTCCGCGGGGTAAGAAAGGTATCATTTAAGACGGAAAATAAAATCCAGATGATGAGAAGGGCGCCAATCATGGAGTAAGCGCGGATATCGATTGTAAACAAATTGATTTTCTTTTCTTTTACTGCCGGCTGTTTCACGGTTTCGGGATTTGTGCTCATCCTGCAAGTCCTCCTGTCGCTGCTCTCATAATGTTTTCCTGGGTGGCATTTTCTGCATGGAATTCACCTGTGAATTTCCCTTCTGACATCACCAGAATTCTGTTGCTCATGCCAAGTACTTCAGGCAGTTCAGACGAAATCATGATGATGGCCACTCCCTCTTTTACAAGCTCGTTCATAATGTGATAGATTTCAAGCTTCGCTCCAACATCGATTCCCCGTGTCGGTTCATCGAGTATCAGAATTTTAGGTTTTGTCATCAGCCATTTTCCGATGACAACCTTCTGCTGATTTCCCCCGCTCAGAGTGCCGGTGACCGTTTCAACAGATGGCGCTTTTATTCTCAGCTGTTTTAAATACTGATTCCCGCTGCGGATTTCTTCATTCTGGTTGATGACGCCGAAGGATGAGACGCGCCTCAGGCTCGGAAGTGTCACGTTGTTCTGGATGTCCATGTTCAGGACAAGTCCGAATTTTTTCCGGTCCTCCGATACGAGCGCCAGTCCGTTTTCGATTGCCTGCTTGACGGATTTGTTTTTCGCATTCTTCCCGTCGATCTCCACACTGCCTTCTGAATAGCCCGCGTAAGCGCCGAACAAGCTCATCACAAGCTCCGTTCTTCCTGAACCCATCAGCCCTGCAATCCCAAGGATTTCTCCTTTTTTCACTTGGAATGAGACGGAATCAATGACTTTTTTCCCTGGCATATCAGGATGATAAACCGTGTAGTCCTCAACCTTCAGAATGGTCTCTTTCGGGTTTGCGGCCATACGGGGATAGCGGTCTTTGATTTCGCGCCCCACCATGTATGCGATGACTTTGTCTTCCGTGAGATCGGCCGTTTTTTGGGAAGTGACCGTTTTTCCATCGCGGAGAACCGTGATCGTATCGGCAATATCAAACACTTCTCCGAGCTTGTGGGAGATGTAGATGCAGGTGACGCCCCGCTCCCTGAATTCTTTTAGGATCGCAAGCAGAATTTTGACTTCCTGTTCAGTCAGTGCAGCAGTCGGTTCATCTAAAATCAGGATCTTGGCCTTTTTTGAAAGAGCCTTTGCAATTTCGACAAGCTGCTGCTGGCCGATGCCGAGTGTTCCGGTAATTGTATCGGGGCTTACGCCTTTCAGACCGACCTCAGCAAGCCATTTCTCGCACATCTGAATCATCTTATTTTGATCGATAATGCCGAAGGTAGCGGGCTCATTGCCGAGAATGAGATTTTCTGCCACCGTCATTTGCCGGACAAGAGCGAGCTCCTGATAAATGATGGAGATGCCCGCTTTTTCGGCATCTTTAATCGTTTTAAAAGACTGCACTTCCCCGTCCACCGTTATCTCGCCTGAATAAGAACCTGAAGGATACAGCCCGCTCAGCACTTTCATAAGTGTGGATTTCCCGGCACCGTTCTCTCCGCAGAGTGCATGGATTTCGCCTTTTTCCACTTGAAACGTGACGTCATCAAGAGCCTTCACGCCTGGAAATTCTTTCGTAATACTCGTCATTTCAAGAACAGATGACACACTCTTCCCCCTCCAATTCATTAAAATGTCTAGAAAAAAATGCGGAATTATCGAGAATTCCGCATTTTTCAATGTATGGTACAGCTTTAAAGGTTTCACGCTTGCGTTGGGTATGCAGAGGATCGGCACTCGCCTGAGTGTTACCACTTTTGCTTACCCAACGACTGGATTTGTGGCGGCACTTGCCTGAGTGGTGCCACTTTTGCATACCCCCAGACACGATTTGTGGCGGCACTTGCCTGAGTGATGCCACTTTTGCATACCGACAGACACAATTTGTGGCGGCACTCGCCTGAGTGGTGCCACTTTCACATACCACCAGACGCGATTTGTGGCGGCACTCGCCTGAGTGATGTCACTTTTGCTTACCCACCGATTGGATTTGTGGCTGCGCCCTGGTCTTTCTTGTGCCCCAGCCTTTTACTTGTACACATCCTCTTTCTTATGGAACCCGTCTTTAATGATGGTGTCATCGATGTTGTCTTTGTTTACCGCTACCGGATCAAGCAGAAGCGATGGGACATCGATTTTTCCGTTGTTCACTTTACCGTTTGTTTCAACCTCTTCGCCATTGGCCATTTTCACGGCAAGGTCAGCAACGGTTTCTGCAATCAGGTTGATTGGCTTGTAAACTGTCATCGTCTGTGTGCCTTCTACGATCCGCTGTGCAGCCGCAAGCTCTGCATCCTGTCCTGAAACTGGAATCTTTCCTGCAAGGCCCTGTGCAGCAAGAGCCTGAATCACGCCGCCTGCCGTACCGTCATTTGCTGCTACAACAGCATCGACTTTGTTGTTGTTCGCTGTAAGAGCATTTTCCATATTGGCAAGGGCATTTGCCGGATCCCACTCTTCTGTCCACTGGTCGTAGACAACTTTAATGTCTCCGCTATCAATTAGGGGCTGAAGCACGTTCATTTGTCCCTTTTTGAAAAGATGGGCATTGTTGTCTGTATCCGCGCCTTCAATCAGTACATAGTTCCCTTTAGGTACTAGCTCAGTGATGGCCGTTGCCTGCATTTCTCCTACACGCTCATTGTCAAAGGATACATATAGATCAACATCCGAATTTTTAATCAGACGGTCGTATGAGATGACTTTCACATCTTCCTGGTGAGCCATTTCTACGATGGACGCGGCAACCTCCGCGTTATGAGGCACGACTACCAGAATGTCTACACCCTGGCTGATCAGGTTTTCAGCCTGTGCAATTTGCTTCGCATCGTCGCCGTTTGCTGACTGAACATTTACTTTTGCGCCAAGCTCCTCAGCTTTTGCCACAAATAGATCACGGTCGCGCTGCCAGCGTTCTTCTTCAAGCGTGTCCATTGAGAATCCGATGACTAGCTCATCGTCCTTCCCGGCCTTTTCGCCGTCCCCTTTTGTCGGCTCTGAGCCCGAGCTGACACAGGCAGTAAGACCAAATAAAAACGTCATCATCATCAAAAGCAGTAACCCCTTCTTCATTTCCCCATTCCCCCTTGGAATATCAATCTTACAAGACTAACTTTATCATCTTTGTAAGCGGTTTATTTAATGTGATTTCTGTACTTTTTTAAGATATATAGCATTATTTTCAGAATAATAGAAACCGCTTTCTTTTCTCCTAAAAAAGACTGTACCTCCAATTGTTCATTAGCGGTACAGTCTTTGCCGGTCAATGAGAATGAGCCTCTTCTTTTTCCTCATAAACATATGGCTGTGAAGGAGGATCTATTTTTGAGATTTCTTTAATTTGCAGATAGGGAATCTCAGTGGATGAATACACAGTAGTCTGCAGCTCCCCCGTGACATTGACCCACTGACGGTCGTTAAAATCCGCTGCATTTTCTGCCGCGGAAAAAAGACCGTATAACCCGTCATGTTCATCCTTGCAGCACGGATCACCGCTTCTTGCAACGACAAACTGTGTCTGTTTAAAATCCTTTTCCCGGTGTACAAATCCAGTCAGTTCAATCTGTTTCCCCTCAAATTCTTTCGGAAAACGGTCAAGAACATCCAGGACGGAGGTGTAATTTTCATTTGTAAGAATGATTGTATCCATCTTCAGTAGTTCATTTTTTTGATTCTGGTAATAATCATCCGGCTTCTCTTCTGCATGATGATCATCTTCAAGCTCAGGCTTATACTTTTCATCCAGCTCTTCCATATAGCTGTCCGGGTCTTCTAAATACTCTTTCGCATTTGCGTATGGTTCTTCTGTTTTCTGTGCAGCTTCTTGCTTTTCCGGCTCTGCTTTTTCCGGCTGCATGCTCATTCCAAAAATAAAAACAATACTTCCTATTATGACAAGGCCGATAGCGGCCATTAAGAAATTTTTCACTTGATTAACTCCCACTCCATTTATAAGAATTGCTCTTTTCAGTGTAACAAAAAAGAAGGGAGTTTCGTTAAGAAGAAACTCCCAATCACTTATCTTTTTGTCCAATGGAGACCAGCGAATCCTTATACTGACTGGGAGACTTTTTGCATACTTTTTTAAAGACACGGCTGAAGTAGTTCGGATCGTTATAACCGACCTCAAAAGCAATTTCCTTTAAGCTGCGGGAGCCTTTTTCCATCAGCTTTTTTGCTTTTTCAATCCGGCATTTTGTCAAATAATCGATATAGCTGATGCCGAGCTCTTCTTTGAAAATTTTGCTCACATACTGCGGAGAAAGGCTGAATTCCTTTGCCATTGCCTCAAGCGACAAATCGGTGTGGCAGTTTTTCCTGATATGTTGCTTCATGCGGTTCGGAATATCCTCCTGAAGATTTTCAGTCACCCGCTTGTATTGTCTCATGACATCTTCTAGAATAAAATTCACTTCTGTTTTCATTTGCAAATAGGATGCTGCGCTGAATGAAAAAACTGGTTTTCTAATCACAAAACCCATTTCATCCAAGTAGCGGATCATTAATGTCATAGTGTCATAGACTTTTTGCTCCGCTTCAGCAAGCGGATGCTGAAATTTTTCAAAATAAGCGGTCATTGCCTGAAAATGACTGCGCACTCCTTCCCACTCACCGATCCGCAATTCCTCAAGAATCAGCTCTTCAATGTGGTGCATATCTCTGTCTTTGATTTTTTCATTGGAAATGATATCGCTGTAAAAGCTGTATCTTGCTTTAGAACCTGCTGATATAGAGGCACGCAGCGCTTCGTAGTACGACTGTCTGATTTGCTCGAGCGCCGGGTATGCCTTGCCGATTCCAATTGCCGCAGATGCAGAAAATACACCGCTTAGGTTATGCAGGATTTTTTGCACAAGTGATACCGCGTTTCTGCGGTACTGGTGAATCTCTCCTTCTGCAAACACAATAATCGGCACCTGCAGGCCCGACATCGGGCCTACCCAGCCTTTTGTGTGCAGCTGGATGGTCCGTTTCAGCTCTCCGTACATTTGCTCAAGGCGTCCGGTAAGCGTATCCTGTGAAAAGTGGATCAGGACCACATAGGAAGGCTGCTTCTGATCAACATTCAATAGGCCCATGCATTCATGGAGATGAACGTCGTGAACATGGTCAAATAAGAGCTGTGTGACGAGGTCGGCCTCTACGATCGGGATCATTTTCTGCATGCGTTCTTCTGTTTGCTGCTTTCGTTCCGATTCGAGCCTGTCTTTTTTAATATCATCGATGACCTTCTGAATGGTAGAAAGAATGACCTCCCGCTTGCTTGGCTTCAGCAGATAATCCTTTACCCCGAGCCGCAGCGCCTGCTGGGCATAGTCAAACGTATCGTAGGACGATACAATCAGGATTTTAGCGTCCGGCACGATTTTCTGGATTTCCTTGATCGCTTCAAGACCATTGATGCCGGGCATTTTTATATCCATCAGCAGAATGTCGGGCTTATGGTCTGCCGCTAGTTCAATCGCTCTTCTCCCGTTTTCCGCCAGTCCGACAATTTGAATGTCCCTGAATTCTGTTTCAATGATTTTCTTTAACGCGATTCTTTCAATCTCTTCATCTTCTGTGATTAAGAGCTTCATCTCTTTCACCCCTCTGAAGGAAATTTGACGGCGATGACTGTGCCCCCTGCTGATGACTGAATGTCCATCACATCCCGTTTGTTTGTAAAAAGACGCAGTCTCTGAACAACGTTTCTCAGGCCGATACCGGTTGATTTGCTTTGAATGAACCCTGTCTGCTGCTCTGACAGAACCTGCTCCTTCACGGAATCCGTCATCCCAAGACCATGGTCCTCAACGGAAACAACAACCTCTCCGTTCTCTCTAAACACCTTTATTCCGATGTATCCGCCTTCCTCAAACGGCTCCACACCGTATTTGAACGCATTCTCAACAATCGGCTGCAGAAAAAACGGCGGAACTTCATAGTCCAGGCACGCTTCTTCAATTGTAAAATCATAGGAAATCCTGGATGAGAACCGCGCTTTTAAAATCGTCAAGTATTCCTTCACAAGCTCTAGCTCATCCCTGAGCGACACATTTTCATCCACACTTCGGAGGTTATACCTCAGAAGGTTTGCGACTGTCGAAATTAAATCGCTGGTCTCAAGGGCATCCTCCAAATAGGCTTTTTTCGACAGGGTATTCAGCGTATTGAACAGAAAATGCGGATTGATCTGATTGTGCAGCCTCTTTAACTCACTTTCTTTTAAAAGCAGCTGATACTCTTTGATTTCTTTTTCAAGCTTCGCTTTCTCCTGAATTTCGGCAACCAGCTCTTTGATGTTTTCACGCATTCTGTCAAACGTCTTGGCCAAAAACGATATTTCATCGTTGCTTTTAACCCTGATCGGATGATCAAAGTTCCCCGCCGCCACCTCTTTTGCCCCTTGAGTTAAAAGATAGATCGAGCGGGTGATGCCTTTTGAGAACCAGTACGAAAATCCAATCGAAATGATCAGAACGATCCCGAGAATCCAGAGGCCGAGAGACCGGAGCCTGCTTGTGACTTCAATCATCGATTCATAAAATTGCTTCTGATTCGTCAGTTCTTTTTTAAACAGCAGCAGCGTCGTTTCATCGATGAATTTGGAAATCTGCAGCGCTTCATCGTAGGCAGCCTGCGAGTTCTGGCGCTTATCGAGCTTATGCATCATCATCGTTAAATCCATTGCTTCAATCTGGCTGTCGAGCATGAAAATATAATCTGTTAAAGCAATCGCATTCGCCTGATTTTTAAGCTGATCCAGCTTTTTTTTGGAGTCGTTCAGTCTTTTGCGGTGCATTTCATAGCTTGCCTGATTGGCAGGAGAAGGTGTGCTGACATACTGGCTGAGCTTTGCAAGCGCGGTCTGGCTCGTTGTTGAAACAGAATTCAGCAGCAGATACCGTTCAAGAATATTGTTGTACTCATAAATGGATTTCTGATTAATATAGCTGATGGCTGTCCAGAAGGCGCCCATGATCATGATAATGATGAGCGACATCGTGAGGATTTTTCTCTGGATTCTCGTCACGGCCTGCTTCCCTCCGTCATCACGCCTGTTTTGGTGTAAGTCGTGACGGGCAGAGGCAGGTCCTTCTTTTCAAGCCATTTCACGATGGTTTCGACGCCTTTTTCACCCATTAAGGCATGACTGTGGCTGATTGTGCCTTCAATCTTTCCGCTCCGCAAAAGATTCATCGTTTCCTGGGTATTATCAAATGTATAGACCTTAAACCCTGAGAGGGCCGACCTCGCTTCAATTGTCCGGACGATGATGTCCCCGTCATCCACTCCCGTCCCTATCAGCACCTTCATGGACGGATACTGATTGAGGAGCTCATTGGTCTGGTCCTCAGGATGCTGCTTATCTGTTTCAGCCAGTTTAATAGAAGAGGCCTTAAGGCTGTCCATCAGCCCTTTCATTCTTTCGTTTTCAATAGATGTCACCATGTTGCCTTTGATTATGCCGATGGTTTCATTGACTGAAAGTGTCTTTTTCAAGTAGTTTCCAAGCTCGAGGCCGGTCTCATAGTGGTTGGACCCGATGTAGGATTTCCGGAGACTGTCAGGCAGGTCAGCCATGATTGTCACGACCGGAATTCCCTGTACCGTGGCCTTTTGAATCGTCTCTTTAAAAGAAGCATCGTCAATGCCGAGCAGCAAGATGCCGTCAACCTTGGAGGAGATGGCCATATTCATCGCTTTTTGAAGCTCTTCGTTATCAGGCAGATTGGTCCCTTTAATGTCGAGGCTGACCTTAGCCTGAACGGCTGCCGATTCTACCCCTGTGATCACCTGATTCCAGTAGGCATCGCCAAGATAGGGTGAGATCAGCACCAGCCGGTACCGGTACTCCTCCGCTTCCGCCTGCGCAGAAAACGATTGACTCGATTGATAGATTTGAAATAGCTGATAAATTGGAAAAAGAGAAAGAAGAATAAAAGCAATTAGAACCAGTTTTATACGAAGTGTCATGAAATCACCATATTTATAGGACTTTTCATTCATTATAAGGGATTGGCCGGTATTGTAAACGCTTTTATTTTAGCGTCGCGATCAAATATGGGGCTTCTGCTTTGGGAAACAGTCCAATTTTGAACGGGTACGGTCCAAAACAGGCTGCTAACAATCCAAACCAGTTGTTTAACAAGCCAAACTTAGGCCCTAACAAGCCAAAACTGCCATCTAACAAGCCAAACTTAGGCCCTAACAAGCCAGCGGGGAAACTGGCGAAGCATCCCCTCAAATTCAGCCCAAAATAAAAACCCCCGGGAATCCCGGGGGTTATATGTCAAATCTTATTCTGTGATACGTTAATACGATTCATTGCCCGGCGCAGTGCAAGCTCGGCGCGCTTGAAATCGATGTCGTCTTTGTTTGTGTTCAGACGTTCTTCAGCGCGGTCCTTTGCTGCTTGTGCACGAGTTAGATCAATATCTTCTACAGTCTCGGCAGCCTGTGCCAAGATTGTGACTTTGTCAGGCCGTACTTCTAAAAAGCCGCCGCTAACAGCCACGAGTTCCGTGGATTTTCCTGTTTTCAACCGGACTGCTCCGATTTGAAGAGGAGCTACCAGCGGAATATGACCTGGCAAGATTCCAAGCTCACCGCTTTGAGCTTTTACACTTACCATTTCGACGTCTGCATCGTAAACTGGGCCATCGGGAGTAACGACATTGACTTGTACTGTCTTCATACTCTATACCCTCCTGCGTCCCAAAATTAGACTTCTACACCCATGCTCTTCGCACTTTCGATTACATCTTCAATGCGTCCTACGAGACGGAATGCATCTTCAGGAAGATGGTCGTATTTGCCTTCAAGGATTTCCTTGAAGCCTTTAACTGTTTCTTTAACAGGAACGTAAGAACCTGCTTGACCAGTAAACTGCTCAGCAACGTGGAAGTTTTGGGATAAGAAGAATTGAACTCGGCGTGCACGGTGCACGACTAATTTATCTTCATCAGAAAGCTCATCCATACCAAGGATGGCAATGATATCCTGAAGTTCTTTGTAACGCTGCAGTGTTTGCTGTACTTGACGTGCAACCGCGTAGTGCTCTTCTCCAACGATTTCAGGAGACAATGCGCGTGATGTCGAAGCAAGCGGATCCACCGCCGGGTAGATACCCATTTCAGATAGTTTACGCTCAAGGTTCGTTGTTGCATCCAAGTGAGCGAATGTTGTTGCAGGAGCCGGATCCGTATAGTCATCGGCAGGTACATAAATCGCCTGGATCGATGTAACAGAACCAACGTTAGTAGACGTGATACGCTCCTGAAGCTGACCCATTTCAGTTGCAAGTGTCGGCTGGTAACCTACCGCAGATGGCATACGGCCAAGAAGGGCTGATACCTCTGAACCTGCTTGCGTGAAACGGAAGATGTTATCCATGAAGAAAAGAACGTCCTGTCCTTGGTCATCACGGAAGAATTCAGCCATTGTAAGACCTGTCAGTGCAACACGCATACGTGCGCCAGGCGGCTCATTCATCTGTCCGAATACCATGGCAGTCTTCTTGATAACACCAGAGTCTGTCATTTCATGGTAAAGGTCGTTTCCTTCACGAGTACGCTCACCTACGCCGGCGAATACAGAGATACCGCCATGCTCCTGAGCGATGTTGTTGATAAGCTCCTGGATAAGTACTGTTTTACCTACACCCGCACCACCGAAAAGACCGATTTTTCCGCCTTTGATGTATGGAGCAAGAAGGTCAACTACTTTAATTCCAGTTTCAAGAATTTCTACCTCAGTAGAAAGCTGATCGAATTTTGGTGCCTGTCTGTGGATTGGATCACGACGAGATTCAGCAGGAATTGCTGCATCCAAATCGATATTGTCTCCAAGTACGTTGAATACACGTCCAAGTGTAACGTCTCCAACCGGTACAGAGATTGCAGCACCTGTATCCAGTACTTCACTTCCGCGAACAAGGCCGTCTGTTGATGCCATCGCAACGGTACGAACTGTGTCGTCACCTAGGTGAAGGGCAACTTCCAATGTTAATTCTGACGCAGCTTCGCCTTCAGTGCGTCCTTGGAAAGTAACTTTAAGGGCGTTATAGATTTCAGGAAGCTGACCGCTTTGGAACTTTACGTCAACAACCGGACCCATAACTTGAGTAACGCGTCCTTTATTCATCGTTTTCCCTCCTAACTTGCTGTCTGAAAGCCCTTAATGGGCATAATTTCTATTCGAGTGCCGCAGCTCCGCCGACGATCTCCGTAATTTCCTGAGTGATCGCAGCCTGACGTGCACGGTTGTATGAAAGAGTAAGACTGTTGATAAGTTCTTTTGCATTGTCCGTCGCATTTTTCATTGCCGTCATACGGGCAGCATGCTCCGAAGCTTTGCTGTCCAAAAGTGCTCCGTAGATGAGACTTTCAGCATATTGTGGTAATAACACTTCTAAAATCTCTTCCTCAGAAGGTTCGAATTCATAAGATGTTTTCTTTGCTGATGTCACATCAAGATCAGAAAGAGGAAGAAGCTTTTTCTCTGTTACGTCCTGCTGGATGACACTAACGAAATGGTTGTAGTACACATAGATTTCGTCGAATGTTCCATCATTGAACATATTTACAGTATTTGCTGCAAGATCTTTAATCTCGGCAAACGACGTATCGTCTGCAATGCCTGTTACTTCAAGAGCGATTTGCACGCCGCGTTTCTTGAAGAATTCGCGTCCGATCTTACCGATAGCGATAACAGCATACTCATCTTTCGACGCATGGCGCTTTTGGATTGCCTGGTGCACAGTACGAAGAACGTTACTGTTGAGAGCACCTGCAAGTCCGCGGTCAGACGTAATGACGAGGTAAGCCGTTTTCTTCACCGGACGGCTGACAAGCATTGGATGGGATACACCCGTGCTGCCAAGAGCGATGTTTGCAACCACCTCTTGAATCTTATCCATATAAGGCGTAAATGACTTCGCATTGTTTTCGGCACGGTTCAGCTTCGCTGCTGAAACCATCTCCATCGCCTTTGTAATCTGGCTCGTCTTCTTTGTTGAGGTGATTCTTGATTTAATGTCGCGTAATGATGCCAAAGGTTCTCACCACCTTTTTATAAAAATCAACCTGATTCATTTACGTGAAGATAAAGTATGAAGGCAAACCTTCATACTTTACCAAGTTTATTCAGAAATCGCGAATGTCTTTTTGAATGCCGTGATCGCAGCCTGGAAGTCGCTGTCTTCAGGAAGATTTCCAGTTGTGCGGATATGATCAAGCATTGCTTTATTGTTTTGCTCGAGGAATGAGAAGTACTCTTCTTCAAAGCGTTTGATATCTTCGACTGGAACGTCATCCAGGAATCCTTTAGTCAATGCATAAAGAATCGCAACCTGCTTCTCAACTGCAAGCGGTTTGTTCAAGCCCTGCTTTAGAACTTCAACTGTACGCGCACCGCGGTTAAGTTTAGCCTGAGTCGCTTTATCAAGGTCAGAACCGAATTGAGCGAATGCTTCAAGCTCACGGTATGAAGCAAGATCAAGACGCAGTGTACCTGATACTTTTTTCATGGCTTTGATCTGAGCAGATCCTCCAACACGTGATACGGAAAGACCGGCGTTAACCGCTGGACGCACACCTGAGAAGAATAGATCAGACTGAAGGAAAATCTGTCCATCAGTGATCGAGATAACGTTTGTCGGGATGTATGCTGATACATCGCCCGCCTGCGTTTCAATGAATGGAAGAGCAGTCAGTGAACCTGCGCCTTTTGCATCACTGAGTTTTGCAGCACGCTCAAGAAGGCGTGAATGCAAGTAGAATACGTCACCAGGATATGCTTCACGGCCTGGAGGACGGCGAAGGAGCAAGGAAAGTTCACGGTATGCAGATGCCTGTTTTGTTAAGTCATCATACACAACAAGAACGTGCTTGCCGTTGTACATGAAATGCTCACCCATAGTTACACCTGCATAAGGAGCTAAGAATAATAGCGGTGCAGGCTGTGAAGCAGATGCAGTAACAACGATTGTGTAATCTAATGCGCCATTTTTACGCAGTGTTTCAACTACGCCGCGGACAGTCGATTCTTTTTGTCCGATGGCAACATAGATACAGATCATGTTTTCGTCTTTTTGGTTAAGGATTGTATCGATGGCTACAGATGTTTTACCAGTCTGACGGTCACCGATGATCAGCTCACGCTGTCCGCGGCCGATTGGAATAAGAGCGTCAATCGCTTTAATTCCTGTTTGAAGCGGTTCATGAACAGATTTACGATCCATAACGCCTGGAGCAGGGCTCTCAATTGGGCGTGTATGTTTTGTTTCAATTGGACCAAGGCCGTCAACAGGCTGTCCCAGAGAGTTTACAACGCGTCCGATCAGTTCCTCACCTACAGGAACCTCCATGATGCGTCCAGTGCGGCGCACTTCGTCGCCTTCACGGATGTCTGCGTATGGTCCGAGGATGATGATACCCACGTTGTTTGACTCAAGGTTTTGAGCCATACCCATTACGCCGTTTGAAAATTCAACAAGCTCTCCAGCCATGACATTGTCGAGGCCATGAGCACGGGCGATACCGTCACCAATCTGGATAACTGTACCTACATCACTAACTTTGATATCAGACTGATAGCTTTCGATTTGCTTTTTAATCAGTGCACTAATTTCTTCTGCTTTGATGCTCATGAGTTTCACCCCTATCTACGATCTTTTTGCAACTAATTGTCGCTCTATACGTTCAAGCTTACCGCTTATACTTCCATCATAAATGCGATTGCCGATACGAAGCTTAACTCCGCCGATCAGATTCTGATCAATGACGTTTCTTAAACGAAGTGAAGTTTTGCCGATTTTTTTGGCAAAAGTATCAGACAGCGCTGTTAATTCATCCTGATCAAGCAGTCTTACAGAGTAGACAATCGCATCTTCTGTGCCGCGCTCGTCATTTGCAAGTTTCACAAAATGCTCTGCAAGCTCAGGAATCACATTGATCCGCTGACGCTCAATCAATAGAAGAACCGTACTTAAAACAGGTTGAGATAAAGAAGCAAACGCTTCACTCATCATGGATTTTTTCTTTTCTAGCAGCACTTTGGGATGTGTAAGCACGTTCAATAAATCAGGATTCTCCGCTGTTACCTTCTGGATGACAAGCAGTTCCTCTTCAATCTGGTCAATCGTGCGGTTTTCCTTAGCGATTTGAAAAAGAGCCAATGCATAGCGAGCTGCAACTATTTCTTTACTCATCGACCTTCGCCTACCTCTTTGATATAATCGTGGATAAGCTTTTCTTGTTCTTTCTCATTCAATTCTTTTTCAATTACTTTCGTCGCAATTAAAATAGAAAGTGATGCAACTTGCTCACGGAGAGCTGTAATGGCCTGCTCTTTTTCCGTCGCAATTTCTTTAAGCGCAGATTGTTTGATGCGTTCTGCCTCTGAACGAGCTACCAGAATAATTTCTTCCTTTTGCTTTTCACCAAGCTTCTTCGCACTTTCCACTAAACTTTGCGCTTCTGTTCTTGCCTGTTTTAAAAGTTCACGCTGTTCTTCAGCAAGCTTCTTTGCTTCTGCATGCTTTGCTTCAGACGCATTAATTTCGCTTGAGATGTGCTCTTCACGCTGTTTCATGATGCCCATGACTGGTCCAAGAGCATATTTTCTCAGCAATGCGAGTAAGATTAAGAAGATAACCAGCTGGAATAAAATATCTCCAGTGTTTAATGTTAAACCTGCACCTGCTCCAACAACTAAGTTTGACGTTACCATTGCCCGGTTTCACTCCCTTCAAGTGTTCCATGATGGGTTACTATGAAAAAAAGCTCGAGATTGTACGTTTTGATTCTCGGCTGAATCTTTGCTGCATGAATATAAAAACATAAAGCAATGGCGAAGAAGGGTTCTGCACGATCTTCGCCATTTATGTAGAGACGAATGTCTCCTTATTAACTTCCAAGTACGATAAACGCGATAACTACTCCGATGATCGGAAGTGCCTCAACTAGTGCGATACCGATGAACATGATTGTTTGAAGCTTACCTTGAAGTTCAGGCTGACGAGCAACACCTTCTACTGTACGTGAAACGATAAGACCATTACCAATACCAGCACCAAGTGCCGCTAAGCCGATTGCAATTGCAGCTGCGATTAAATTCATTATTTAAATCCCCTCTCAAAATAGTAAAAGTTTTTTTAAACAGTTGTTACCTATTAATTAGTGGTCGCTGCTCACTTTGTGAGACATATAAACCATAGTTAACATGACAAAGATGAATGCTTGGATCGAACCTACAAAAATACTGAACGCCTGCCATACCATCATTGGAAGTGCGGCTGATACAGCGCCGAGCACGCCTGTTGTAGCAAGGCCAGCCAGAAGACCCAGAAGGATTTCACCAGCATAGATGTTACCGTAAAGACGAAGACCAAGCGTTAATGTGTTGGCAAACTCTTCAATGATCTTAATCGGGAAAAGAAACGCCATCGGACGGAAGAAATCCTTCCCATACTCAGAAGTTCCTTTCATTTTCACACCGTAGTAGTGTGTAAGAGCCACGATCATGACTGCAAGAGTAAGTGTAATCGTCGGATCTGCTGTCGGTGATTTCCACCATAGCTCGTGGTTAACTGCAATTGAGAACGGCAGTCCCAGCATATTTGAGACAAATATGTACATTAACAGGGTAACGCCGAGCGTGAGAAATCGTCCGCCGGTATGCCAGTCCATTGAACTGTTGATGATTCCTTTGACGAAATCGACCACCCATTCAAAGAAGTTCTGCATGCCTGTCGGCTTCATCGCCATTCTGCGTGTTGACATTACCGCAATCAGAAATACGATAACACTGGCAACAGTGATCATTAAAACATTGGATAAGTTAAAAGTAAGACCTAAAAACTCAACTATAGGAGCTCCGTGATGCAATAGATTCACCTCTCTTCCGGCTAAGCGCGTGAGTGTTGGAAAACATAATCTATCATAATGACGATATAAACTGTCATTAATCCAATAATGACACTAACCATATTCAGGTATTCCGGATACTTCATTGCAAGGAGTGCAGCGAGTCCCGCTGACGCAAGCCTTGTTGCCGTACCAAGTGACCTGACCTTCTTATTCTGCTGAACAGCCTCACCAAATTGCAGTTGTTTGCGGACCATTGACCATAAGTTAAACAAACTGAGTGATGTTCCGAGCGCAAGCCCCAAAAAGACAGACTGATGCCCTGTGAATCCCCAGCCCAAGGCATAAAGAGACAGCAGGAGGAACATATATTTCCGGTATCTTCGGTACATCTGGTGCAAATCAAACATGAATGATTCAGTCTCCTGAAAAAAAGTGGTGGACAAGCTTGATCATGGCAGTAATTCCTGCTGCCAGGCCTATGAAAAGGCCAATGATCATAAAAAGCGGTTCAGTATGGAAATATCGGTCGAGCCATCTTCCTGAAAAGATGCCAATTAGTGTTGAACCGACTAGCTGAGACAGAATGCCTGTCATAAGGGCCATTGCCTGCATGGGATGACGCTCTTTTTTGCGCATTCGACCGCCTCGCTAATAGATTAATAAAGGGTTTATCTGGGGATAGAAACGGGTAATTGAAAGCGTTATGAAAACCTTATCATTTACCCTCGTCTAGCATACAATAGGCTCTATTTAATGTCAATTGCTTTAAAACCAAAAACTTGACAATCAAAAAAGCCTATCACAAAAAGTTCACAATTACTCAGTTTCCCAGATTTCTCTTGGGATTTTCTAAGATAAGGTCTGTTTCAAACGTGTCTTCCCTGTCCCCTTTTCTTGCAAAAACGACTGCTTTGTAAAGCCCGTCTTCAAGACCCAGATCCTTTTGTCTGAACGTCTTTTTAACGGCCCCCTTCTGAAGATCCCTGCCCCAGTCCAGAAACCCCACAAACCTAAGTGTGTCCGGATCATAGAGTGCGATGCCCATTTCATCCGCGCCTCCCGGCAAGTACAGTTCATACTGATAGACTCCTGCCGAATCTCCGAATCCGAACTCAAAACCCATCACCCGCGGGTAATCCGGTTCATCCACTACAAACAAGTACGGA
This sequence comes from Metabacillus sp. cB07, assembly GCF_016839225.1. Taxonomy (NCBI): domain Bacteria; kingdom Bacillati; phylum Bacillota; class Bacilli; order Caryophanales; family Bacillaceae; genus Metabacillus; species Metabacillus sp. cB07. The sequence goes on from NZ_CP069296.1 coordinate 3,919,470, forward strand.
AGCTCCCTGACCGTTTCGTCCGCTTCTGCTTTAATCCATCCCTGATGCAGGCCTTTTTCCAGCTTGTTTGCATAGATATTCACTTTTACGTATACATCCTTTTTCCCGCCTGGTTCCACTGCCGTTTTCTCGGGCATGTCCCACTGCAGACCATTCTTATAGAAAGGATAGGAAAACGAATAGACGACTTCTTTGTCTGATTGATTATCAAGTGTCAGCTTTACCTTTTTCTGAGTGCTTCCCCCGCCTTTTGTAATAACCTGGCCAAACGACAGCGCACCCGGATACATCAGGGCTTCTGTTTCAAGTGCCCTCATAACGTCTATTCGTCCGGCACCTTGTTCGATCGGCTGATAATAGTCCGCCTTTTTCCCGCTCAGAGGCCTGGAGGAATTCATGAGGGCAGCCTTGATCTGCTCCGGTTTCCATTCCGGATGGGCCTGCTTGATCAGTGCGGCCGCCCCTGCCACATGAGGTGCTGACATACTTGTACCCTGGAGGCTTAAATACCCTTCAGGGACCGTGCTGTCAATCGCTACTCCGGGAGCTACAACATCAGGCTTGATCTCCCATGTCCGGGTAACGGGGCCCCTTGAACTGAAATCAGCCATCTGATCTGATTCGTTCCGGTAAACCGTTCGGATCACCGGTTTTTCGTTCAGCTGTTTTTTCAGCCACAAGCCGTCCTCTTTTGAAATGGAGACAACCGGAATGTTTGCCGGAAGTTCAAGATTGCCCGCAAAGCTTCCTTTCATATTGTTATAGATAACAACCGCTTTCGCGCCGATCTTTTCAGCAAAAAGAGCTTTTTCGGTAAAAGTGATTTTCCCGCGTTCAACAAGCACTACCTTCCCTTTCATGTCTGGAGAATACTGATGTTCCTCGCCAATTCCGGCAAATACCATCTCTTCTCCCTGGTGCAGCGTCCACTCTTTTGCACCAGCCATCTGAGTGACCGGTATTTCTCTCCTTGAGCCGCTTGCTGTGAGGTAGGGAATCCGCTGCGGAGGAGTTGAGGCGCCAACAGAAATAGCCTTGCTGGACGTCCCCGGTGAACCGACTGTCCAGACACCGGGACCGGAATTACCGGTGGATACAACCGCTGTGATGCCGTGCTCTACCGCGCGGTCAAGCGCAAGACTGGTTGGCCAGTCCGGTCCATTGACCATATTTCCTAGCGACAAATTCAGCACATCCACTTTGTCTTCAATCGCTTTTTCAATCGCTGCAATGACCTGTTCGCTTGTCCCGAATCCTCCAGGGCCAAGTGCGCGGTATGCGATGATTTCCGCTTCAGGCGCTACTCCTTTCAGCCTGCCGTTTGCCGCAATAATCCCTGCCACATGTGTGCCATGGAGAGTTTCCGTGCCGTCAGTCGCTTTTGTCTCCATTGGATCATCATCACCGTCAATGATGTCTGTCCCGCCGGCATAGCTGCGGTATAAATCCGGGTGGGTATAATCAATGCCCGTATCAATGATGCCTACTTTTACTCCCTCTCCTGTCAGGCGGTGCTGCTTTGAATCAAAGAGCCCCCTCACATCGTCACCGCCTATGAACGGTACACTTTCTTCAAGATCTACCTGATAAGACGCGACCGGACTGGCATGGATAATATGTGGCTCCTTTTGGAGAGCCATTAAATCGTTATGGCTGCCTTCAAGCGAATAGCCGCTGAACACTTTTTCGAACGTCTGGCGGATTTTCACTCGGGGATAGTTTACTTTGATTATTTCAGAAAAGTCCTGCGCATGAGCTTTCTCTACAATGATCATTACTGTTTCTGTGCGGCTGGGAGATACGTCCGGAATGGCAGGCACTTCCGGATAGGTTACTGCACTTGTATGTATTGGAAAAATGGATGCCATGAGAAAAATAGAGAGAATGAATTTGCTTGTCATCACCGTCACCTCTCTTTTATCCTTCTCAAATGGGTATAAAAAAATCCCCCTTGTAAAAGGAGGATTTTCCGCTTATTTCGTTCCAAACATACGGTCTCCGGCATCACCGAGGCCAGGGACGATATATCCGTGATCATTTAATTTTTCATCAAGTGCCGCAATGTAGATGTCGACATCAGGATGAGCTTCTTTCACAATTTCAACGCCTTCAGGAGCTGCAATCAAGCACATGAACTTGATGTTTTTAGCGCCGCGCTTTTTCACGCTGTTAATCGCCTCTACCGCTGAGCCGCCTGTAGCAAGCATTGGGTCGACAACGATGAACTCGCGCTCTTCTACGTCTGATGGAAGCTTCACGTAATATTCAACCGGTTTTAGCGTCTCGGGATCACGGTAAAGCCCTACATGTCCAACTTTTGCAGCCGGAATCAATTTAAGGATTCCGTCAACCATTCCAAGACCGGCACGCAGAATTGGAACAATCGCAAGCTTTTTGCCTGCAAGTACCATGGATTTTGCTACTTGTACAGGTGTTTCAACCTCTACTTCTTCAAGAGGCATGTCTCTTGTGATTTCAAACATCATCAGGCTCGCCACTTCATCAACCAGCTCGCGAAACTCTTTCGTGCCTGTTTTGACGTCGCGGATATATGTCAGTTTATGCTGTATAAGTGGATGATCAAACACGTAAACTTTGCCCATCAGCTCATCTCCTTTTCTAATGCACTTCAATAGATTTTACAGAAAAAGAAGAGCCGTTTCAAGGAGGATGGGAGATTTATTTTATGGGTTTATATGGATTGGCAACTTTCATAGAACATACACAATTCAAAAAACCATCTATGTTAACATAAAGCTATACTGGCTATACATTCACTTTTTTGGAGATGAACGATAGATGACAACCGGTTTCATCATTCTGACAATTGCAATTAGTTTGCTTAAAGTAATTATTGCAAGTCCGCCAACCTTCGTTGTTGAATGGCTGCTCGGCAAATTCGCCCTTCATTCTAAGCTCAGTGAAGAGAGTGCCACTGTAACCCTCAGCGGAAAACGTTTGGAAGGCGAAGAAAAAACTCAATTTATCCGCATGTTTAATGAAGCAACATTTTTTGATAAATACAATGAATACAATCTGCCTGCAAGCAAAACGGTCACTCCTTTTATTATTGATGTAAATACGGGAAAAAGGGGTGTAACGCTGTCTGTGTATATTTACAGCGGCCATGCAGATGTATTCAAGCACGGGAAAAAGAAAACAGTGGCCTATAGCCTGCGGTCTGAGAGCCTGCAAGAATGTTGAAAGCAGCAGCTGGAAATGGCCATACTTATAACTAATAAAAGCTGCCGGCATCGTGTCCGGCAGCTTTTTTTGCTTTGCAGCATTTAATTTTGAAAGCTTGAAACGGATGTTCCCGGTCCGCTTTCCCACACAACGTTTCCTACTATATAAAATGGCCTGGCCAAGATTCACTTAAACGCCGTTTTACGATATGCGAAGTTGTGTCATTTAGACCAGTCCCTCTTTACATCAATTTACAATTTCATGAAATTCATAGACTTCTACCTGCTTAACGTTTAAAATCATCAAAGAGTGTTTTTTAATTAGACAGACATGAGGTGAATGGAATTTTGAATTTGTGGGAGATTTTTGTTGCAGTTGTGCTTGGCATTGTGGAAGGATTAACAGAGTTTGCACCGGTATCTTCTACTGGACATATGATTATATTTGATGATCTGCTGTTTCAGTCCAAAGAACTGTATGGCCAGCAAGTTGCCAATACATTTAAAATTGTGATTCAGCTCGGATCCATTCTTGCGGTTGTCATCATTTTCAGAGAACGATTCATCAGCCTGCTCGGGCTTAAAAAAGAAACAGCAAAAGAAAAGCAGACAAAATTAAAGCTGTCGCAGGTGTTTGTAGGCTTGCTTCCTGCAGGAATTTTTGGTCTTTTGTTTGAAGACTATATTGATGAACATCTATTTTCCATTAACACGGTTTTAATCGGACTTGTAGTCGGTGCTTTCCTGATGATTGCGGCCGATTTTGTACAGAAAAAACGAACGGTTACGACGGAAACGGTAGACAAAATCACTTACAAACAGGCCCTTTTGGTCGGCCTGATTCAGTGTTTATCGCTGTGGCCCGGTTTTTCCCGTTCAGGCTCAACGATTTCCGGGGGCGTCATGCTCGGAATGAACCACAGAACAGCATCAGATTTCACGTTTATTATGGCCGTGCCGATCATGGCCGGAGCAAGCGGGCTTTCCCTTTTGAAAAACTGGGAGTACTTCACCCTTGATGCCCTGCCGTTTTTCATTGCCGGGTTCATCAGTGCATTTGTTGTTGCCCTGATTTCGATTAAATTCTTCCTGGCCCTTATCAACAAAGTTAAGCTCGTGCCGTTTGCGATTTACCGCATCGTGCTTGCAGCCGTTATTTATTTCGTATTCTTGTAAGAGAAAAAGAGCAAATCCGCGGGGATTTGCTCTTTTTGTATGGGTAAATTACAAGTATAAATCGAATTTAGCCGTAAGTGTTTCAACACGGTTTTTCGCTTCTTCTAGTTTCGCCTCGTCTTCATGGTTGCTGAGAGCAAGAACCATAATAGAAGCAATCTCGTCCATGTCCTCAAGACCGAAGCCTCTGCTTGTTACTGCAGCCGTTCCGATGCGCACGCCGCTTGTTACAAACGGGCTTTCAGGATCAAATGGAATCGTGTTTTTGTTGACTGTAATGCCGACATCATCAAGTACTTTCTCAGCCACTTTTCCAGTCAGGCCAAGTGAGCGGACATCGATCAAAATGAGGTGGTTGTCCGTTCCGTCAGATACGAGATTCAGACCCTGGCTTTTCAGGCCTTCTGCCAGACGGTTTGCATTCGCAATAATGTTTGATGCATACGTTTTGAACTCATCCTGCAGGACTTCTCCAAACGAAACAGCTTTTGCAGCGATCACATGCATAAGCGGACCGCCCTGAATGCCAGGGAAGATGGATTTGTCGATTTTTTTAGCATATTCTTCTTTGCAGAGAATCATGCCGCCGCGCGGACCGCGAAGCGTTTTATGCGTTGTTGTTGTCACAAAATCAGCGTAAGGAACAGGGTTTTCATGAAGGCCTGCAGCCACGAGGCCTGCAATGTGGGCCATATCGACCATAAAATAAGCGCCGACTTCATCTGCAATTTCACGGAACTTCTTGAAGTCAATTGCACGCGGATAAGCACTCGCACCTGCTACAATCAGCTTAGGCTTGTGAAGGCGTGCTTTTTCAAGGACGTCCTCGTAATTGATGCGGTGTGTTTCTTTATCAACGCCGTACTCAACGAAATTATACTGAACTCCGCTGAAGTTAACCGGGCTGCCGTGAGTTAAATGGCCGCCGTGTGAAAGGTTCATACCGAGAACAGTATCTCCGTGCTCAAGAATCGTGAAGTAAACAGCCATATTCGCCTGTGCGCCTGAATGAGGCTGCACGTTGACATGCTCAGCACCAAAGATTTCTTTCGCGCGGTCTCTTGCAATGTTTTCCACAACATCTACGTGCTCACAGCCGCCATAATAGCGGCGTCCCGGATAGCCTTCTGCATATTTGTTCGTTAATACAGAGCCCTGGGCTTCCATGACTGCTTCTGTTACGAAGTTTTCAGACGCGATCAGCTCAATTTTCGTGCGCTGGCGCTGCAGTTCATCCTGGATTGCTTCAAATACACTAGTATCCTGCTTGCTTAAATGTTTCATGCTAAGAATCCCCCTATCCAATTCAAACGATTTTGCTGACAGTTTCACATTTTCATTCATCTACATTGTACACGTTCAGAAAGAAGAATGTAATAGATTTATGCGTGATTTTCGTTCTATTGCGTTATTTTTGATAAAAAAGCACTAAAATAACGAATAAAACACATCTATATAATTTTATTGTTCGTATTTATGACGTGCATTGTTTATTCTCTTTTTTTGAAGAAGAATAGACCGCTCTCTCTCCGCCAATCAGCTTGGGACGGGTTTTGGCCATCGTCACATGGGCATGTCCGACTTGATTTAAAGAGCTTCTCACCGGAACCGCCACATGCTTGAGGTGCATACCGATAAAGGTATCGCCTATGTCTATTCCGCCGTCTGCCTTAATAAACTCGACAACGGCAGGATTTTTAAAGACTGAATAGGCGTAAGTGGCCATTGCCCCTCCCGCTGAGCGGACAGGTGTCACCGTTACTTCATCAAGCCCGTGTTTTTCAGCCGTTTCCTGCTCCACCACAAGAGCCCGGTTTAAATGTTCACAGCACTGAAAAGCGAGATGCACGCCAGTCCGCACTTTAAAAGCCTCAAGCTCTGAAAAGATCATCTCTGCCACTTGTTCAGTCCCTGCTGTACCAATCTTTTCGCCGATCACTTCGCTCGTGCTGCATCCGACCGCAAACACCATGCCGGGTCTGAAAGAGGACTGCTCCTCCAAGTCGGCAAGCATGGTTCCAAGCTGAACCTTCCACTCCTGAATGTCAGTCATTTTCTCTTCACCCTCAGAGCTTATTTTCAAACTCAGTGATTTTATTCACGCGGTTTTCATGCCGGCCGCCTTCAAACTCTGTTGTCAGCCAGATTTTCGCTATTTCGCGTGCAAGTCCGGGTCCGATTACGCGCTCTCCCATTGCAAGCATGTTGCTGTTATTGTGCTCGCGCGTTGCTTTCGCACTGAACGTATCATGCACAAGCGCACAGCGGATGCCCTTCACTTTGTTGGCAGAAATACTCATGCCGATTCCTGTTCCGCAAATCAGAATTCCGCGGTCAAATTCCCCGTTTGCCACTTTTTCAGCAACAGGAAGTGCATAGTCCGGATAATCAACAGACGTTTCGCACTCACAGCCGAAATCTTCATATGAAATATTCATCTCATCCATCAAGCTTTTTATTTCCTCGCGCAGTCTAAGACCGCCGTGATCAGATGCAATTGCAATTTTCATGAAAATACCCTCCACTTTGATTAGTCTTTGAGCTTATCCATTAATCGTCCAATCATCTTCTCCAGTTCTTCGCGTGTCATTCTGTACACATCAAGCGACCCGCCGAAAGGATCCATGACATCCCGGCGCGAAAGCTCATCTTGAGCCGTAAATTCTGAAAGCGTAAACGTTTTTTCAATTGCCTGCGGATACCTTTCAAAAATCAACTCTTTATGGCTTTCTGTCATCGTCAGAATGTAGGTTGCCCACTTAATATGCTCCCCGTTCAGCAGAGACGACTGATGACTGCAGGCAATGCCCTTTTCATCGAGCGCCTGTTTGGCAAAATGCGAGGCATCGCTGCCGTCGCTTGCAAATACACCGGCAGACTTAACGGACAGCTGCCTGTCTTCTTTCATATGATTCAACAATGCTTCAGCCATCGGGCTTCTGCATGTATTTCCCGTACAAACAAAAAGGATATTCGTCATTCGTGTTCCCCCTTTTCTGTTATTATAACCTGAAAAACGCCGAGAATATAGTGACCCGGCTTCTTACAAAAGCGGAAGCGCCTTGGTCAGATCCGATAGGCAGATAAGAATCCGACGGAAAAGTCCGGTTTTGACTTTTCTGGCGGATTTGTTCTGACAGAGGATCTAGGCGCTGGAGCTGGACGATGATACCTTTGTCATGTTATGCACTAATAATTTCCTGGTAAACAACAAAAAAAGCCCGTTTCCGGACCCTTTTCTACATTGGAAAAATAAGCTTCAGCCCAAAGCCGAGCAGAATACTTCCGCCAAGCGCTTCACCGTATGTACCAAGCCAGGTTTGAACGCGTCTGCCAATCAGCAGGCCGGTCCACGTGAGAAGCATACTCACAACACCAAACATCAAAATGGTCAATAGCGTTCTTGCCCCGTAAATCCCAAGCGTCAGGCCAACTGAAAAACTGTCTAAGCTGACACTCAGCGCGAAAAAAAGCAAGCCGAATCCAACTGGAGTGATCATTGATTCCTGGTCCTTTTTAAACGAGGCAAGAATCATCTGGACACCAAGAATGATAAGCAGCGCCCCACCTGCAAGCGAAGCAATATGGCCGAATGTTCCTGAAAGCACTTTGCCGATCCACATGCCGGCGAGCGGCATCCATATATGAAACAGGCCGATTGTCAGGCCAATATAAAAAATCTGCCGAAGCCTGAGTTTGATCATCCCCATGCCAAGTCCGACCGAAAATGCATCCATTCCAAGCGCAAATGCCATCATAAATAACGTAATCAGTTCGCCAATCAATGCTTCGAGATTCATATACAAGCCTCCCCGGACACGCCTCAATCAAACTTATGCATGTCCGGGAAGGCTTAGAACATTTCAATTTTCCGGTTTGGATCATTCGTCCTATTCTTTTATTAAACGGTGGCCAGCCGCCTTCATGAGCCTGTTCATTACTGCCTGGCCCACACCGGCTGACGAAAAACTTTCGCTGAAAATACAATCTACATCCGTTTCATTAAATGCTCTTAGAACGTCATAAAGCTCTGAAGCGACTGTGTGCATATCTGCTCTGCTTCCGCAGGAAAAGACCACATCTGCCTCATAGTTTCCTGCCGTCTCTTTTGCAGAGAGAACGCCGACTTTTTTCCCTTCGCTTTTTGCCTCGCTGATTAATCCTTGAAGGAAAGAAGGCGTGCCGTCAACAATCGTCATCGGTGCAGCGGGGGCATAGTGTGTATATTTCATTCCCGGTGATTTCGGCGCCTGTGTCTCGTCGGTCAGCGCCTGGTCAACGGTCACTTCTCCAATCAGTGCTTGGAGCTGTTCCTTTGTAACGCCGCCCGGTCTCAGGATGACAGGGATTTGCTGTGTACAGTCCAAAACGGTGGATTCCACGCCTACGCCTGTTGAACCGCCGTCTACGATTCCGGCAATTCTTCCATTTAAATCATCAAAAACGTGTGACGCGCGCGTCGGGCTTGGTTTTCCCGAGAGATTCGCACTCGGTGCTGCTACCGGAAGATCCGCTTCCTTTATAAGAGCAAGCGCAAGCGGATGATCCGGCATTCTCACTGCGACTGTATCAAGTCCGGCTGTTACACGGTCTGACAAACCGGCTTTTTTAGGCAATACAAATGTAATTGGCCCCGGCCAAAGAGCGTGAATCAGTTTATCCACATAAACAGGTACATTGTGCGCAATCTCATGCAGCTGCTTAATAGAAGCAATGTGGACAATCAGGGGATTATCACTGGGTCTGCCTTTAGCCTCATAGATTTTACCCACAGCTTCGTCCGATTTTGCGTTGGCACCAAGGCCGTAAACGGTCTCCGTAGGAAAAGCAACAACCTCATTTTCCCTTAATTGTGCTGCTGCCTGTGCAATTTGTGGATAACTTGAAGATAAATCCTCCAAATTATCCACAATCCAAACATTTGTCTTCATTTTCCTTACTCTCCTGTCTAACATGTGAATAACTTAGTATTTCCCGCACTTTTCATTCATTCCTCATGAAAGTATAAAAGAACCCCTAAAAGAATACAAGCCTTATCCACAAAATGTGGATAAGGCGAGTGAATTAGTGGATAACTATGTGGATATATCCACATCAGGATGTTTTTGCCATCACTTCTGCATGTTCCTTGCTGAAAGACTCCTTAAAATGCGTTGACTGCAGCAAATGCTGCGGAATCTTCTCTTTTTCCACAGCCTGAAAGCCAATGATGCTTAGAAAATCAACTGCACTTCTGCTGTTTGCCACAAGATAACAGCTCCCCATACCCTTCTCTTTCGCGAGTGCATAAACACTTTCAAAAAGAGAAAGCAGGTGGGCCTGGTTCATAGACTCCGAAACCGCAAGCGAGCGCAGCAGGCCGTCTCCTCCGACCGGTTCAACACCAAGCGTAGCCGTGATCTGGCCATCACTCTCAAGCAGGGCAAAATACTCCACAAACTCTTCTATTCCGTCCGATCTCAAGCCAGCTTTCTCAATAAACGCTTTTATAGCCTGTACATCCTTTTTTTCAGCAATTCTTAACTGGTAGTACATCCAATCCCCCCGTTTTTCGTTTCTACTTCAACTCTATGACGAAAAATGATGGGATATGACCTGAGATATATTCCAGTATTGAAAAAAAGAGAGACGCACGGTCAAACCGTACGCCTTTTAGGAAAATACTCCTTCAAACCACTCTACTAAAAAGAATTTCACTTCTACTTCTTCTTTTTCCTCTTCTTCATCCACAATCAGGGAAGTCATCTCTTCGGATGCTTTTTCAACTGTCTCTTCTTCATCTGCAAGCAATGAAGCAAGCTCCTCAGATGCATCTGCCTCCTCAGCAGCAGGCGGCGCCTCTTCCTCAAGTTCAGCTGCCTGAACAGCCTGCCCGTTTGAAAAATCAAGGAAACATAGAGGCGGGAACAGTACACACCACCAGTTAGCGCCTTTTCCTTCGCCGAGCGTAATCAAAATCGCTTCATAATCACCGGCAGGGTAAATGTAGCTGCCGTACATCTTCGTCGGAAAGCTTACATTATTGAAATCAACCGTAAACTCCTGAACCATGTTCTCTCTCACAAGTGTCGCCTGGACAATCTTCTCAATCTCAGGAAGCCTTGACTTGATCAGCTCTCTTGCCTCTTCAACCGATGTCAGCTTCTCTACCCAAACAGTGATTTCCTTGTTTACCTCATCGCGGATCTTGCGCTTCAGCACCTGATCCTCTTCAGAATCACTATTAGCAAGAATCCGCAGGCGAATTGCCTCTTCCGGAATCACAACCGCCTCATTCACCTGCTGCGCACCAGCTGCAAGCGGCTCCTTATAAACGTTCATAACTGCCCCGATCATTAATAATGAAATATATATAAATGCCATATAATGTTTCTTCATTTTCATCACCATCCCCTTCTAGCAACCAGTATGGACAGGGAGGCAGAATCTTAAACTAGCTTTTTGAAAACTAGTAATCTATTTTTTGGGAGTGTTGTTTCGTGGATATGGGAGATTGAGCTGTCCTATGCAGTCCAGTAAGGTAAATCAACTGATAAATGCCTAAGATCTTGCTAGAAAAGGAGGTAGTTTGGGGTTGGGATGGGGGTTGGGTGTAAATGGAGAAAAGTTGGTTGTTACGCGTTCATTGTTGGTTGTAAAACGAATGAAGTTGGGTGTTTTGTACGTGTTGTTGGTAGTGACACAAGTATTTTCTCCAACGGGACAGGTGCTGCACACTGATTTAGCTGTCCGACGCAGTCCAAGACTGCAAATCAACTGATAAATGCCCAAGATCTTGCTAGAAAAGGAGGTAGTTTGCGGTTGGGTTGGGAGTTGGGTGTAAATGGAGCAAAGTTGGTTGTTACGCGTTCATTGTTGGTTGTAAAACGAATGAAGTTGGGTGTTTTGTACGTGTTGTTGGTAGTGACACAAGTATTTTCTCCAACGGGACAGGTGCTGCACACTGATTTAGCTGTCCGACGCAGTCCAAGACTGCAAATCAACTGATAAATGCCCAAGATCTTGCTAGAAAAAGAGGTAGTTTGCGGTTGGGTTGGGAGTTGGGTGTAAATGGAGCAAAGTTGGGTGTTACGCGTTCATTGTTGGTTGTAAAACGAATGAAGTTGGGTGTTTTGTACGTTTTGTTGGTAGTAACACAAGTATTTTCCCCAACGGGACAGGTGCTGCACACTGATTTAGCTGTCCGACACAGTCCAGGACTGCAAATCAACTGATAAATGCCCAAGATCTTGCTAGAAAAAGAGGTAGTTTGGGGTTGGGTTGGGAGTTGGGTGTAAATGGAGCAAAGTTGGTTGTTACGCGTTCATTGTTGGTTGTAAAACGAATGAAGTTGGGTGTTTTGTACGTTTTGTTGGTAGTAACACAAGTATTTTCCCCAACGGGACAGGTGCTGCACCCTAATTTAGCTATCCGACGCAGTCCAAGACTGCAAATCAACTGATATATGCCCAAGATCTTGCTAGAAAAAGAGGTAGTTTGCGGTTGGATTAGGGGATGGTTGTAAATGAGCCGAAGTTGGTTGATACGTAATCATTGTTGGTTATAAAACAAATGCAGTTGGGTGTTTTGTTCGCATTGTTGGTAGTTACATAAATAAATTGCTCAGCGGGACAATATTTTCCCGCCGGTACGTTGCTAAAATTAACATTCACGTGAAAAAATCATTTCATTTACTGCTCAAAACACTCTTTTTTCTACTCAAAATGCAAATTGTACGTGCTTAAAATTCGGTTTCCCGCATAGAAAGGTTTTTCCAAATAACCATTGAATACAAATAGAGGACAAAAAACAAAAGGAGAGTAGTATGATCAAAAAGGAAAGAGAAATTCCCATCAAGTTAGTGAAACTTGAAGCGCTGATCAGGCGCTTGCCTATGAATCATCCTAAACGTGGAAAAATGGAAGAGGAAACAGCAAAATTGCGAGCTGGATACAGAGGTGAGCAATCCATTGACTATTACCTTAAAGATGAGAAAAACCACTTCATTTTCCACAGTCTGAGACTGCAGCACAAGTCCACTGATTTTTTCCAAATGGATACTTTGCTTTTACATGAAAGCCATGTCATCATCCTTGAAATAAAGAATGCGAGCGGCACCCTGTGTTTTGACCGGACATTTCACCAGCTGATCCGGACTCAGAACGGGAAAGAGGATGCTTTTTCTGATCCAATTGAACAGGTCCATCGTCACCAAAAATTGCTGAGACATTGGCTTGCCCAACACCAGTTTCCGGATCTCCCCATTTATACACTGGTTGTCATCAGTCATCCCTCCACCATCATCAAGTCCATTCCGCCTTATTCAGAAACTGTAGCAAAAACGGTTCTTCACTCTTCACAGTTAGTCAGCAGATTGGAACTTTTAAGCAAGCGTCCGCACAATCTTTCCTTATCCACAAGAGAAAAGAATAAACTCTCAAAGCAATTAATCAAAAGTCATGTTCCTGCAAACCCGGATGTATTGGCTCAATATAAACTAACAGCAGATGATTTAATATCGGGGGTGCAATGTCCGTGCTGCAAACAGTTTCCGATGAAAAGGATATACGGACTTTGGTTATGCAGCCTTTGCCGGACCACCAGCAAAGACGCACACATTCCTGCATTAAATGATTATCATCTCCTGGTATCAGAGACGATATCAAATCGCGAGCTTCGCCGTTTTTTAAAAATAAACTCCTCTCAGTATGCTACACGAATTCTAATCTCCCTCAACCTTCAATCTACGGGCACTTACCGCAACCGCCGCTATCTCCTTAAACAGAAAAAAACGCCTCAATCATGAGGCGTTTCTTCTACAACAGCAAAAACCATTCTGTCCTTGCCGTTGATGTCGTATCTGACTTCAGCCTGTGCCTTGGGTAGCTGTTCAAGCAGCAGGGCTTTAACGTCTTCGCCCTGTCCGGCTCCGACTTCGAATGCAATTAAGGCACGCGTGCTGATGACGCGCGGGATGTCAGCTGCCAGTCTGCGGTAAAAGTCCAGGCCGTCTGCTCCGCCTGCAAGGGCTCGGTGAGGCTCGTGGTCTCTTACGACCGGCGAAAGCTCCAGCACTTCTGCATCGGGGATATATGGAGGGTTTGAGACAACCACATCCATTTTCGTTCCGCTTTCCATTACCGGGGAAAGCAAGTCTCCATGCATGAATTCCACTTCAGCCCCAAGGCTTTCTGCGTTCATCCTTGCGACTTCAAGGGATTCCGGTGCAATATCGACCGCCCTTACTTTAAAAGCAGGATTTTCAAGGGCAAGGGATATGGCAATGGCTCCGCTGCCTGTCCCAATGTCCGCTGCAGCAATCGTTTCATAGCCTTTAAACAGGCTTTTCGCTTTAAGCAAAATCCCTTCAACCAGTTCCTCTGTTTCAGGGCGGGGAATTAACACTTCTTTGTTGACCGTAAACGATCGGCCGTAAAATTCTTCTGATCCGATCATGTGCTGTACAGGAACTCCGTCTGCATGACGGTGAACGTCTGCTTTGAATGGTTCCCAGACTCCGTCTGGCAGGTCCATCCTTAAGGAAGCAAGCATTTCCGAACGGCTCATGTTCAGATGGTGGCGAAGCAGGAGCTCTCCCGCATTATGATCACGCTCTGCTTCTGCCAAAAAAGAAGAAGCCCACTTCAGGGCTTCGTACACCTTTATCATGCTTAACGGTCTGCCTGGTCGAGTCTGCTTGACTGATCCTCTACAATTAGAGCATCGACAAACTCATCCAGTTTCCCCTGCAGGATTTGATCAAGCTTTTGGATCGTCAGGCCAATGCGGTGGTCTGTTACACGGTTTTGCGGGAAATTGTACGTGCGGATCCGTTCTGAACGGTCACCTGTTCCAACAGCAAGCTTCCGGTTTTGATCGTATTCAGCCTGTGCCTCGCGCTGGAATTTGTCATAAACGCGCGCGCGAAGTACTTTCATGGCTTTTTCTTTGTTTTTAATCTGTGATTTTTCATCCTGGCAGGAAACCACTGTTCCTGTCGGCAAATGCGTCAGGCGTACGGCTGACATTGTCGTGTTGACACTCTGTCCGCCCGGTCCGCTTGAAGTAAATGTATCGACGCGGATGTCTTTATCATGAATCTCCACTTCCACTTCCTCCGCTTCCGGAAGGCAGACAACCGTCGCTGTGGACGTGTGAATTCTTCCGCCGGATTCTGTTTCAGGGACACGCTGCACACGGTGTGCACCGTTTTCGTATTTAAGCTTTGAGAATGCGCCGTTTCCGTTGATCATAAAGATGATCTCTTTATAGCCGCCGACACCGGTAGTGTTGGCTTCCATAACTTCTGTCTTCCACCCTTGAGCTTCGGCAAAACGGCTGTACATGCGGTAAAGGTCTCCTGCAAACAGAGCTGCCTCATCTCCGCCTGCAGCGCCGCGGATCTCCATGATAACGTTTTTGTCATCGTTCGGGTCCTTTGGAATCAGAAGAATCTTCAGGCGTGCAGCCAGGTCTTTCTCCTGTGACTGCAGCTCAGAAAGCTCTTCCTTCACCATGTCGCGCATATCAGCGTCCAGCTTGTCATCAAGCATGGCTTTGGCGTCGTCAATCTGTTCTTTTACTGATTTATATTCACGGTATACGTCAACTGTTTCCTGCAAATCGGATTGTTCTTTTGAATATTCGCGGAGCTTCTTTGAATCGTTGATAATATCAGGATCCATAAGTAGTCCGTTTAGCTTTTCGTAGCGGTCTTCTACGGATTGTAAGCGGTCCAGCACGTAATTCACCTCTATTTTCGTCCATAACGTTATAATTATAGTATAGGTTATTGAAAGCGTCAAAAGCAAATTGAAGGAAAAGCGGAATCGCTCGTTTAGCTCCGGGAGTCAGATAAGGAAGCGGCGGAAAAGGCGCTTTTTGCCTTTACCGACGATTCCGTTCTGACAGAGGAGTTGAGCGATGAAGCTGGACACGTAAAAAAGAAAGGACCAATTCCATGAACATCAAAAAAGTGCACCACATCGCCATTATTTGTACAGATTATGAGGTTTCAAAGGATTTTTATGTGAACAAGCTTGGTTTTGGTATTCTAAACGAGGCTTACAGGGCAGAAAGAGATTCATACAAGCTTGATCTGGCTGTCTGTGATCACACTCAAATTGAACTGTTTTCTTTTCCTTCCCCGCCGGAGCGCCCTTCGCGTCCTGAGGCGGCAGGTCTTAGACACCTTGCTTTCTCTGTTAAAAATATAGATGACGCAGTCGCAGAGCTGAATGCGCTTGGCATTGAGACAGAACCGATCCGGGTGGATGAGTTTACAGACAGGAAGTTTACGTTTTTCCAGGATCCGGACGGGCTGCCGCTTGAGCTTTATGAGGATTAAGTCGAAAGAGCTGGCGGAATTCGTAAAATCAGCACTTTCTTTGGCGAATTGATTCTTCTTTTGTCTGGCCGGAAGGGATCGGACTTTCTCTTATCGAACATGTTGATCATCGTGTTTTGTATGTTTCGGGAAAACTGGACAAGGGGGAATGGAGATGAATACAAGCCAGGTTGCCAAACTGCTGGGTGTTTCGCCGAAAACCGTTCAGCGCTGGGTGAAGCAGCTGAATCTTCAAATGGAGCGGAATGAGCTTGGTCATTACTTTTTTACAGAAGAGGATATTGGCACACTTCGTGATATTAAGGATCAGCTTAATCAGGGGATTCTTTTTCAGGAAGTAAAAGTAACGGAGAAAAAACCGCCTAGAAAAGCGGTCGTAAAAACAGCGGAAGCGCCCCCCGCTGATCTTAATTATGAAGAGATCATGCAAAAACTGAAAGCACTGGACCAAAAAATCAGCAGCAAGGCAGACAGCGTCGTCTCCTATCAGCTGCTGCAGCACCGGAGAGAAATTGAAGAACTGAACAGCCGCATTGAAGAGCTTGAAGTTAAGGTACAGACACTTGAAAAGCAGAAAGAAAAGCATCCGATGGAGCATGCTCTCGTCTTTGACCATGTAAAACCGCCTAAAAAACAGAAAAGAAGAAGTCTGATCAGTTCTCTTTTCAGCTTCTGAACAAAACAAAAACTCGTTTAAACAGAAACGAGTTTTTTATTTTGCCTCCAAGTCGACATGAACGTCATATCTCGGGATGATGTTCTGCATTTTCCTCTGCAGTTCTTCCTGTTTGTTCGCCATTTCCTGATCAGTCATTTCTTTTGAGGACACAACATCCACGCTGATTTTCCCGCCGTTCATCGTGATGTTCTCAATTTTCAGTGACGGGTCATTGCGGATGACCTCATGAAGCTTATCCATTTCATCCTCATTCTGCTCCCTGTTTTTGGACAGATTCAGAAAGTTCGGGTTCTGCTCGGTTGTTCCCCTGTTGTTTGAAACACCCTCCCCTGTCCTCTTCAGTTCGCTTCCTTTGTCTGATTCAGGCTGTATTTCTGATTGATTTGATGGATTGCCGCATGCCCCGAGAACCAGGATTAAAAAAAGGATCCATAACATTTTCATAAAAACACCTCCATTTGTAAGGTGCCCAAAAGGGTATGAAAAAAAGCTGCCCTTTGAAAAATTGGGGCAGCTTTCATCTTTATGACAAATTTTGAGTTTCCGGCTCTGATTGTTTTGACTGAGCCGGCTTTTCCGGCACCTCGTGATGGTGGCGGCATCTTGGTTCGTACGATTCAGAAGCACCGACCAGAATGATCGGATCATGGTAGGATGCAGGCTTTCCGTTGATCAGCCTCTGCGTTCTGCTCGCGGGTGAACCGCACACTGAACAGACGGCCTGAAGCTTTGTGACAAGCTCCGCAACGGCCATTAACGCAGGAACGGTGCCAAACGGCTCTCCTCTGAAATCCTGGTCAAGCCCTGCAGCGATGACGCGGTAGCCCTGGTTGGCAAGTGATGTGATGACCTGGACAATTTCGTCGTCAAAAAATTGCACTTCATCAACCGCAATCACGTCTGTTTCTGGTGTAATGTATTTAAAAAGGTCGCTTGAAGAAGCAACGGCATGACTGATGACGGCCGTGCCATTATGCGAAACAACCTCATCTTCACTGTAGCGATTGTCGATGGCAGGCTTGAATACTTTCACTTCCTGCTTGGCAAACTGCGCACGGCGGACTCTTCTGATCAGTTCTTCAGATTTACCTGAGAACATGCTTCCGCAGATGACCTCAAGCCACCCGCTTTGTTTCATAACATACATGAAAACGGCCTCCCCCTTCATTTCTTAAACGTTGTTCTATGGCCCCGAGCCTTTTGCTGCTTTCTATCTTTAAATGAACGGAATGCCGTTCATTGTAAGGTTCCATATGTACATGGATACTGCTTATTATGGCTGTTTTTCCCAAAAATAGCGGGAAACGGCGTAAAAAAACAGGCAAGACAGAAATCTCGCCTGTTTCCTTCAATCTATAATTATTTAAGACCGTATTTTTTGTTGAAGCGATCAACACGACCGTCAGCAGAAGCGAACTTTTGACGTCCTGTGTAGAATGGATGGCACTCAGAGCAAACCTCGATGCGCACCTCGTCTTTTACAGAACCAGTTTCAAATTCATTTCCGCAAGCACATTTAACCATAACTTTTTTGTAGTTAGGATGGATAGCTGCTTTCATTCCGTTTCATCTCCTTCCGCCCTGATTCGTTTACCGAAACAGAGTTATCATTTCCAGAAGAGGTTCTTCCGGAAAAGCACATAAAAAAAGTATAACAAGCTTCCAGTTAATTTGCAACTAATTTTACAATCGTTTTCCGGAAACGCCTGCTGCCTTCCATTCCGCATCAAGAATGCTGAAGAATTCTTCGTTGGATTTGGAGTTGCGCAGTTTTTTCAGGAACTTTTCTGCAAAATCAGGCGAATCTGACATCGATTTGCGGATGGCCCACAGCTTCTCAAGGTGATCTTTCGGAATAAGAAGTTCTTCTTTTCGTGTACCTGAGCGGCGAATATCGATTGCCGGGAAGATGCGTTTTTCTGCAAGGGAACGGTCAAGATGAAGCTCCATATTGCCTGTTCCTTTAAACTCTTCATAGATTACATCATCCATACGGGATCCTGTATCAACAAGAGCAGTCGCAAGAATGGTCAGGCTTCCGCCCTCTTCAATGTTCCGGGCAGCACCGAAGAAGCGCTTTGGACGATGGAACGCAGCCGGATCAATACCGCCTGAGAGTGTACGTCCGCTTGGCGGAATCACAAGGTTGTACGCACGCGCAAGACGTGTAATGCTGTCCATAAGGATAATAACGTCCTTCTTATGCTCGACAAGGCGCATTGCTCGCTCAAGAACAAGCTCAGCCACCTTGATGTGGTTTTCAGGAACCTCATCAAACGTTGAGCTGACAACGTCCCCTGCTACAGAACGCTCAATGTCCGTTACTTCCTCAGGACGTTCGTCAATGAGGAGAACAATCAGTTCAGCTTCCGGATGATTTGTTGTCACGCTGTTGGCAATTTCTTTCAGAAGCATCGTTTTACCTGCTTTTGGAGGCGCAACGATCAGTCCGCGCTGTCCGAATCCCACAGGAGCAATCACGTCCATGATGCGTGTTGAAAGGTCGCTTGGTTTTGTTTCAAGGATGATTTGGCGGTTCGGATAAAGCGGCGTCAAAGCCGGGAAATGAACACGCTCTTTCGCAGACTCAGGGTCATCTCCGTTAACGGCTTCCACATGAAGCAGGCCGTAGTAGCGCTCGTTTTCCTTTGGCGGACGGACTTTTCCGGACACCTTGTCCCCATTTCGCAAATCAAAACGGCGGATCTGTGAAGCCGAAATATAAATATCCTCAGAGCTTGGAGAATAGTTGATAGGTCTTAAGAACCCAAATCCTTCAGACTGAATGATTTCAAGAACGCCTTCCATGAACAATAAGTCCTCTTGCTCAGCGTTCGCTTTTAAAATGGCAAAAATCAATTCTTTTTTCGTCAGCTTGCTGTAATACGACACTTTGTAATGACGTGCAAGCTCATATAATTCTTTTAATTTCAGATGTTCGAGATTGGAAATAGAAACCTCGCTCATAACAGCACCACACTTTATAAATTATAAATACAGTTGTTCTTCCATCTATATGCGAGAAAAAAACTAGTAAATGGATCAGATATAGAGAAGAAAGAGAAGATAGGCTAGAAGTAGGAAAAGCAGTGTGAAAGGCAGCCCTTTCAATTTACGCAGCACTCTTTAGTTTTACCTTATTTGACTGATTTAATCAATAAGTTTTGAGTTTTGAAATGAGATTGAAACATTGAAATGCGGAATCGCCTTGGTCAGCTCCGAAGGGCAGAAAAGGGTCCGGCAGAAAAAGCCGGGTTTGCTTTTTTTGACGGAGCCGTTCTGGCCGAGGAGTTAGGCGATGCAGCTGGACACCACGAAAAGCGGAATCAGCCGGTTAGCTCCGATAGGCAGATAAGAAATCGAACGGAAAGGCCGGGTTTGCCTTTTCGGGCGATTTTGTTCTGACAGAGGAGTTGGCTGATGCAGCTGGACACCGCAAAATGCGGAACCGCCTTGATCTCTTCCACAATAAAAAACAGCCGGAAATAGAACAAACCATTTCTATACCCGGCTGTCTGCAGCGTGGCTGCGTTTTACTTTATGACAAGGTTCGGTTTTTTGCTTAAGCTGTGGGTTCCGTCGATGAAGCGGACGGTTCCTGATTTGGCACGCATGACGAGGGATTGAGTCGTTCCCGCGGTGCCTGTAAACTGAACGCCTTTCAGCAGCTCGCCGTCGGTAACGCCGGTTGCTGCGAAGATGGCATCATCGCCTTTTACAAGGTCCTCCATGCGGAGAACTTTGCTTGTGTCGATGCCCATTTTCTCGCATCGTGCGATTTCTTCGTCATTTTGCGGTAGAAGCTTGCCCTGGATTTCTCCGCCGAGGCATTTAAGGGCAACTGCCGCAAGAACTCCCTCAGGTGCGCCGCCTGAACCAAACAGGATGTCGACGCCTGTGTGGTCAAACGCTGTATTGATGGCGCCTGCGACATCACCGTCATTAATGAGCTTGATGCGTGCGCCTGCATCGCGAAGCTCTTTAATGATATGCTCGTGTCTTTCGCGGTTTAAGATTGTGGCAACGACATCTTCCACATTTTTGTTTTTAGCTTTTGCAACCGCCTTAAGGTTGTCAATGATTGGAGCGTTAATATCAATGCAGCCTACTGCTTCAGGGCCGACTGCAATTTTGTCCATGTACATATCCGGTGCATTCAAAAGGTTGCCATGGTCTGCGATTGCGATAACAGCAAGGGCATTCCAGCCGCCGGAGGCAACGATATTCGTTCCTTCAAGCGGATCAACAGCCACGTCAACGCGCGGGCCATAGCCTGTCCCAAGCTTTTCACCGATATAAAGCATCGGTGCTTCATCCATTTCGCCTTCCCCGATGACAACCGTTCCTTTCATCGGAATGGTGTCAAACACATCTCTCATGGCTGATGTTGCAGCATCATCTGCTTCGTCTTTTTTCCCGCGTCCCATCCAGCGTGCAGATGCAAGTGCCGCTGCTTCTGTTACACGGACTAGCTCCATTGATAAACTTCTCTCCATTGTTTCTTCCTCCCCATGTATCCCCAGTTGTTATAGGTATCTATTTACTTAAGAACTTTGAAGCTGTTCAATTTCCTGTTCTGTCAGCTTTTCGCGCCAGATTGTCGCGCCAAGGCTTGTCAGTTTTTCTTCAAGCTGGCTGTATCCGCGGTCGATATGCTCAAGTCCTGTTACCTCGGTTACACCTTCTGCCATCAGGCCTGCGGCGACTAAAGCAGCTCCTGCGCGAAGATCACTCGCTTTCACTTTCGCACCCTGAAGCTTTGTCGGGCCTGTAACAATAGCAGATCTGCCTTCCACTTTAATTTTGGCTCCCATTCTTCTGAGCTCATCAATATGCTTAAAGCGCGCAGAATAGATTGTATCCGTCACGACACTTGTTCCGGTTGACTTTGTAAGGAGTGACGTAAACGGCTGCTGCAGATCGGTAGGAAAACCAGGATAGACGAGTGTTTTAATATCGACAGCTTTCAGTTCCTTCTGTCCGCCGACAATCCAGATTTGTTCGTTGTTTGTTTCAACATGGATCCCCATCTCTCTGAATTTTGCAATGAGAGATTCAAGGTGAAGCGGAATAACGTTGTCGATCAGCACTTCCTGCGCCATGGCAGCTCCAATAATCATGTACGTGCCGGCTTCGATCCGGTCAGGGATAATAGAGTGTCTGCAGCCGTGAAGGCTTTCAACGCCGTCGATACGGATTACATCCGTTCCGGCTCCCTTAATTCTTGCACCCATGCTTGATAAAAGAGTGGCGACATCGATGATCTCAGGTTCCTTTGCTGCATTCTCAATGATGGTCTGTCCTTTAGCAAGCACAGCTGCAAGCATGATGTTGATGGTTGCACCAACACTGACGACATCAAGATAAATGCGGGCTCCTTTAAGCTCCTCGGCACGCAGATAGATTGCGCCCTGTTCATTTGTGACCTGTGCTCCGAGAGCTTCAAAGCCTTTGATATGCTGATCAATCGGACGCGGACCAAGATGGCATCCTCCAGGAAGGCCGATAACCGCCTTTTTGAATCGTCCGAGCATCGCTCCCATCAAGTAGTAGGAAGCACGGAGCTTTTTCACTTTTCCGCTTGGCAGAGGCATTGAAATCATTTCCGCAGGATTCACATACATCTCGTTATTCTTAAATTCTGCGGTTCCCCCGATTTCCTCAAGCAAGTCCTTTAAAATATGTACATCTGAAATATCGGGCAAACCTTCAATGGTGACGGGTGACTGGGCCAGTATTGTCGCCGGAATTAGGGCAACCGCACTGTTTTTGGCGCCGCTGATGCTTACCGTCCCTTTTAAAGGGTAACCGCCTGCTATTTTTAATTTTTCCATGATAGTCTCCTTTCTCAAAGAAGTTGGCTTTTCGATGTCTTGTCAGGTTTCGCCCTCTCAGTTTCATTCAGAACTGAAAAGCCGGCTCCTTTTTGAAAAGCCATCATGTTATGAGAATAAAATGGTGGTACTGTGACCAAAATCAAGCTGACGTTTCGGGTTGAGACGAAAGAGCAACAAAAAATGCCTCTTTTCAACAAATATTTTCCATTAATCCGACAAAGAATACAAGTTCAAGTTTTTTTTCTTTAACCTATTATGACATATGAAATTATTTTAGTGCACGATATGGTTCCTGTGGAGGCATGTAAATGAGGGTCATTGCCTGAATGGATGGAAGAATCGCATTGTTTTATCTAGTGCGGCGCTTTTCATATTGTCCAGCTCCGCTTTTCTAGCAGTGAATGGCAAGCCTAGGCTTGCCATTCCTGTTATCTATTTATCTTGCAATCTATTGCTGTCTGCTGTTCCAGTCTGCCAGAAACTTTTCGATGCCCTGATCTGTCAGGGGATGTTTGCAGAGCTGTTTGATGACACTGAATGGAATGGTCGCAATATGGGCGCCGTGCAGCGCTGCTTCTGTCACGTGCATTGGATGTCTGATTGATGCCGCGATAATCTTTGATTCAATACCGTGTAAATCAAAGATCTGTGCGATCGTAGAAATCAGCTCCATGCCATTTTGGCCGATATCATCAAGACGTCCGACAAACGGCGATACATATGTCGCTCCTGCTCTTGCAGCAAGAAGCGCCTGGTTCGCGTTGAAAATCAGGGTCACGTTCGTTTTGATGCCAAGGTCCGTTAAGGCTTTTACTGCTTTTAAGCCGTCCGGCGTCATTGGCACTTTCACTGTGATATTAGGGGCAATTTCAGCAAGCTCTTTGCCTTCTTCAATCATTTCCTCTGCCTTTAAGGAAATGACTTCAGCACTGACAGACCCCGATACGATTCCGGTGATCTCTCTAAGGCGGTCATGGAAGGATACATTCTCTTTAGCTACTAAGCTCGGATTTGTGGTTACTCCGGACAGGACACCGAGAGCCTGTGCTTCTTTAATTTCTTCGACATTTGCTGTATCAATGAAAAATAACATTCTGCCATCCTCCTAAGATATCAGAAAAATAGAACTTGTTTACGCTTACTTTCAATCAGAAAGGAAACCGCCTTTTCGTTTCCTGTGTATCAGAGGCGGTTTTCTTTTTTAAAATTAAGCTCTGTTTGAAGAACCGAATTCTTTCATCTTGCCTGCAACTGTTGCTTTGATTGCATCGCGAGCAGGTCCAAGATATTTGCGCGGGTCATATTCGTTCGGCTTAGCTGCAAGTGTTTCGCGGACAGCTTTAGCAGAAGCGATTTGGTTTTCAGTGTTAACGTTGATTTTAGCTGTACCGAAAGAGATAGCTTTTTGGATATCGTGAGTCGGGATACCCGTTCCGCCGTGAAGAACTAGAGGCATGCCAGTAGCTTTGCCGATTTCTTCCATCTCTTTGAAGCCAAGGTTAGGCTCGCCTTTGTAAGGGCCGTGTACAGATCCAAGTGCAGGTGCAAGGCAGTCGATGCCAGTGCGGTTAACAAGCTCTTCACACTCTTTAGGGTCAGCGTAGATAACGCCTTCTGCAATAATGTCGTCCTCTTGTCCGCCTACTGTTCCAAGCTCAGCTTCAACAGAAACGCCTTTTGAATGCGCATATTCAACAACTTTAGCTGTTGTTTCAATGTTCTCTTCAAATGGGTGGTGAGAAGCGTCGATCATTACAGATGTGAAACCTGCATCGATTGCTTCTTTACATTTGTCAAAACTTGAACCGTGGTCAAGGTGAATCGCAACAGGAACTGTTACGTTCAGGTCTTCCATAAGACCTTCAACCATTTTTACAACTGTTTTGAAGCCGCTCATGTAACGTGCAGCGCCCTCGGATACACCAAGGATAACCGGTGATTTTTCTTCTTCAGCAGCTTGAAGAATCGCTTGAGTGAACTCAAGGTTGTTCAGGTTAAACTGACCTACAGCGTAACCTTCTTCTTTTGCTTTATTCAACATTTCTGTCATTGATACTAAAGGCATGTCGAAATATCCTCCCTATGCAGCTAATTTGCTAAACCCGAAAAGCTTACGTAACATCTAGCATGACCAGAACGATTGCAATGTATGTAATCTGATTAAAATGTACACGGGCTTTTCTCATTCACTAGCATACCAACTTCTGAGAAAAACGGCAACTTTTCGACATAAGTTTGCCGATTTAGGGAGGCGTCAGTTCGAGCGGATCGGAAGGTACTTGCGGACAGCGTCGCGAATCTCGTCAATATCAAACGGTTTTGCGAAATGCGTTAGAGCCCCAAGGTCTTTCGCCTCCTGAATCATGTCCAGTTCACCGTATGCAGTCATGATAATGACGCGGATATCCGGCTCGACCACTCTCATTCTTTTCAGGATTTCTATTCCATCCATACCAGGAATTTTCATATCAAGAAGCACTAGATCCGGCTTATGCTTGTCTACAATTTCCAGAGCCTGAAAACCGTTTGCTGCCTGGAAGGTCTGATATCCCGCTTTTTGAAACACTTCGTTTAATAAAATACGGATTCCATATTGATCGTCTACAATTAAGATTTTTTCATTCATCTTCCTGCACCTCTTCATATTTGGATTATCCAGCTATTCTGCCGGTCAGCATGTATTGCAAGGAACCAAAACGTCCGGAAAACTGCTTACATCATAAAAGCAAATAAGGCACGAAACGCATGCCGGATTTACCTTTCTTTAGTATAAAACAGTCCGGTGAAACATACGATAGTTATTCGGTTGTGTGTATTCTTATTCCTGCTTAAACTTATCGACAAATTTCTGAACCTGTCCGGTTAGGTATTGGCTCTCTCATTCGTTATAATGGAGTCGTAAAGGAGTGTTCAGACAGATGATGAAGATATTTATGACCCAGTTAACCGGCCATTTCAGCCGCATTCATGAGCAGGAAGAAGAAGCCATTGAAGACGGCGCAAGACTGCTCGCACAGGCTGCAGTCGGAAGCGGCACGATTTATGTGCACGGCTTTGGAGAGCTTGAAGGGATTACGCTCGAGGCAACAGCAGGTTCAAACCCCCTTCCAAGTGCAAAACCGCTTTTCCTTGAGGACGGCACGATGAATGCACTGACAGACGCTGACCGCGTGCTTCTTTTCTCGCACCGTTCAAATGACAAAGAAGCGGTGGAGCTTGCGAAAAAACTCCGCGAAGATATGATTGGGACCACGGCAGTCTCCTGCTATATGAAAGAAGAACCTGGCGGCTTGGAAGAGCTTGCAGATGTCCATATTGATTCAAAGCTGAAAAAAGCGCTGATTCCGGATGAAGACGGCAGCCGCTACGGCTACCCCTCTCTGATGACATCCCTATTTGCCTATTATGCCCTGAGTTTTACGATGAAAGAGATGGTAAGTGAGTACGAGTAAAAAAACAAAGCATCCATGTAAAAAACCCCTGACAGTCTGAACTGTCAGGGGTTTTGCTTTTATTATTTCTTTTCAGATGCTGTAAGCGATGCATTGATAAACTCGCGGAACAGCGGCTGCGGTCTTGTCGGTCTTGATGTGAATTCCGGATGGAACTGGGAAGCCACGAACCAAGGGTGATCTTTAAGCTCAATGATTTCAACAAGTCTGCCGTCAGGGCTTGTACCAGAGAAGATGAAGCCTGCATCTTCCATAGCCTGGCGGTATTCGTTGTTGAACTCATAACGGTGGCGGTGACGCTCATAAATCACTTCGTCCTGGTAAGCTTCAAATGCACGTGAAGTCGTGTCAAGCTTAGCCGGGTAAAGTCCAAGGCGCAGTGTGCCCCCAAGGTCTTCGATGTCTTTCTGCTCAGGAAGCAGGTCAATGACAGGATACGGCGTAGCAACGTCAAGCTCAGAAGAATGTGCTCCTTCAAGGCCAAGAACGTTGCGTGCATATTCAATAGAAGCAACCTGCATGCCGAGGCAGATTCCAAAGAACGGCACTTTGTTTTCGCGCGCATATTGAGTTGCAAGGATTTTACCTTCCACGCCGCGGTCTCCGAATCCGCCAGGGACAAGGATTCCGTCTACATCAGAAAGAAGCTCCTGTGCATTAAGAGCATTTACTTCTTCTGCATTGATCCATTTGATGCTGATATCTGCATCAAATGCATAGCCTGCATGACGAAGAGCTTCAACAACAGAAATGTAGGCATCCTGAAGTTCAACGTATTTTCCGACGATGGCAATACGCACGTTCTTCGAAAGGTTGGTTACTTTTTGAACGAGTTCAATCCACTCTGACATTTCAGGCTCGCGTGAATCAAGTTTTAAGTGATCGCAAGTGATTTGATCAAGATGCTGTTCCTGAAGCGCCAACGGAATAGAGTAAAGCGTATCTGCATCACGGCACTCGATAACTGCGTTTGTATCAATGTCGCAGAACAGTGCAATTTTGTCCTTCATATCCTGTGAAATCGGCATTTCTGTACGCAGAACAATCACGTTTGGCTGGATGCCGAGGCTTCTTAATTCTTTTACGCTGTGCTGTGTCGGCTTTGTTTTCATCTCGCCTGCTGCCTTGATGTAAGGAACAAGTGTACAGTGAATGTACATCACGTTGTCGCGGCCGATATCGCTCTTCATCTGGCGGATTGCTTCAAGGAATGGAAGGGATTCGATGTCCCCTACTGTTCCGCCGATTTCTGTAATGACAACGTCTGCGTTTGTTTCTTTTCCTGCACGGAAGACGCGGTCTTTGATTTCATTTGTAATATGCGGGATAACCTGTACTGTTCCGCCAAGATAGTCGCCGCGGCGCTCTTTTTTAAGGACAGAAGAGTAAATTTTACCAGTCGTGACGTTGCTGTATTTATTTAAATTAATATCGATGAAACGCTCATAGTGACCAAGGTCAAGGTCTGTTTCTGCTCCGTCGTCTGTTACGAAAACCTCACCGTGCTGATACGGACTCATTGTTCCCGGATCCACGTTGATGTACGGGTCAAACTTCTGGATTGTCACCTTTAATCCTCTGTTTTTAAGCAAGCGTCCAAGAGAAGCTGCTGTAATCCCTTTACCAAGTGAGGATACAACGCCTCCTGTAACAAAAATATATTTTGTCATGTGTTCTTCTTCTCCCTTCAAAAGATGTATAAGATTAATGTGCACAAAAGAAAACATTCCCAATCGAATGGGAACGATTTATCTTTTATAAGTGTTGTCAGGGGGTCTTTCATGCCTGAAAAAAGGAAAAGCGCCTATGTCAGCCTGAAGGCTTAACTGCGCTAAAAAAAGAAAGCTCCCTTGCGCGTTGCGAAAGGGAGCATGGTATATATAAACCATTGGTATAGCTTTTAAAGAGCCCAAATAAGATTCTACCTAGTTGGCCCACTAAAGTCAAGACGATTATTTATCTTCTTCTTCGTCTTCTTCAAGATCCTCATCAAGGTCTTCGTCAAGCTCTTCCTCGTCAAGATCGAAATCTTCGTCTTCAATGACTTCGTCGATTTCTTCTGCATCATCTTCGAGATCATCGTCTTCTAGATCGTCGTCCGTATCATCTTCATACTCTTCGATGTCATCGTATTCAAGTTCTTCTTCATCCACTTCATCGAAGTCTTCAAGCTCAAGCTCATCAACCACTTTTTTCGCTTTTTTCTTCTTAGGTTTTGCAACAGGCACAACCTCTTCTTCGATTTGCTCATACGGGTACCAGCTGCGCAGGCCCCAAGTGTTTTCTCCAACACAAATATAACGGCCGTCGATGTTAAGATCTGTGTAGAATTGTGAAATTTTATCTTCTACCTGGCTTTTCGTAAGACCGATAATCTGGCTGATTTCTTTTACCAGGTCCAAGAAAACGTACGGCTGTTTCTTTTCAGTCATCAGGTCGTAGGCTACTTCAACCATTGACAATTCTTTAAGCTGGTCCTTAGAATATTGTGAAATACTCAAAGTGAGGCACTCCCTTTCTAGTCGTTCATCTATTTGTAGATAAGAGCAGGTTCTATTCTCATCTATTAAGAAATCCGGAAGTGAGATTGCTAGTACTGTCCGAATCCTATGTATTCAAGTCATACCATTCATTATAAACAAATTCTAACACTTTATGCTACCTTAATCTTCTTCCTTCTAATAAAATGGAATAATTTTTGTCAAAACTGCGCAGACTCATGTTTTTTTAAATGTCTTATCCCATAGATAGTTGTACTATGCTACCAGTTGTACCCGTTCCCTTTCGCTCCAGTCACTTGCTTTCCGCGGGGAGGGCCGGGAGCCTCCTCAGCTTCGCTTGCGGGGTCTCCCTTGCCCTCTTCATCCCGCAGGAGTCAAGTGCCTTCCGCTGCAGGTCACTGGAGTTTTTATGCTTGCTTCAATAATCCTTGTGGTGAAAAATCCTGCTCATATGATTAGAGGTAAGAACAGGAAGATGAGAAACACCTTAAATAAAAGTGATTACTCGGGGGAGTGACGCCACTTTTGAGGTTCACCCACCGATAAACTGGCAGCAATACTTCCAGCATTTAAATCTCTCTCCCTCTTGAACGTTCTATTAGATATACAAAGAGTACACTGGTCAATATAAACGGAAAAAATCCGGACTATTTAAACCTCAGTCCGGATTAGTATTTGCTGTTACCTATCAGCGGCCATTATTCAGCTGCTTAAAGTTGTTCTGCAGTTCTTCAAGGCGCACTCTTCCTTGTTCGCGAAGCTGTTTGTTTTCGTCTTCGATGGCTTTTGTTTCGTGCATGCCTTTTAGGATGATGCTCCATGTTTCTTCAATTGTTTCCATTTTAATGCCGGGGCTTCCTGCAAGTCTTGCAATATCCACACTCTGTTTTGAAATATTCTGTGCGTTTCGGAGAAGCATTTCATTTGTGCGCTTTTCAAGCTCGTTCATTGAATCTGCGACGAGTTTCTGTCTTTTGGCTGCTATGGCGTTGATCAGGCCGGTTTTAAAAATAGGAATCGTAGTGACAAACGCAGAATTGATTTTTCCGATCAGCTTTGTGTTCCCTCTTTGCAGGAGGCGGATTTGCGGTGCGGACTGATAGGCTACCTGTTTGGCAAGTTCGAGATCATAGACCCGCTGTTCAAGCACCTCAATTGAGTTCCGCATCGTATCAAGCTCCATTTGGGCGAGCTGGTTGCCCTCCGCTGCTTTTGCTTCTAATGCCGGAAGCTGCTGCTTTAGTTCAGCTGCTTTCATATCTCCG
Source organism: Metabacillus sp. cB07 (assembly GCF_016839225.1). Classification (NCBI taxonomy): domain Bacteria; kingdom Bacillati; phylum Bacillota; class Bacilli; order Caryophanales; family Bacillaceae; genus Metabacillus; species Metabacillus sp. cB07. Next base: position 3,948,891 of record NZ_CP069296.1, read on the forward strand.
GCGACAATGTATTTTTCAAGCTCCATGTAGTAGTTGAAATTTTGTTCATAAAGCTGCTCAAGCGTATTTGTTGAACGCTTCATCTCATCCTCGTATTTCACAATTTCAAGGTAGACTTTATCAATTTCGCCGCCCATTGTCTGATACTTTGACATGATTTTCTCTACCAGCTTCTGTCCGCGGCTGAAGAATTTTTTTATGCCCTTTTGCTCGGCAAAGTCTTTCGGATCAAAGCGGTCCATGATTCTCCCGAGGTGTTTCAGGAGGGCGCTTGATTCTTCCATGCTGCTCGACTTCATGGTGTTCAGGATTTTTCCTGAAAAAGCTGAAATTTCATCAGCAGGTGCTTTTCCGTATTCAAGGATTGCCACCTGATTCTTGTGGTCAATGCTCTCTGCAAGCTTTTGAACCTCAGGCTCTTTTTGAAGCTGAAGCTTCATATTGTTCGGTCCTTGTTCGAGAACCTCTTCCATCTGATCTGTTTTGCTGAGTCCAGGTACTTGAGACATACGCGAAATCCTCCTTTAATATGGTTTGGATGCCTGTTCACACAGGTATTTCTGCTCGCATAAATAATGCGGCTTAAAAGATTTTCCGGATGAATTTCTTGAATTTCGACGGCTCCTGATAGACTTCATTAAAGCTCATTTCCTCCAGCCAGTGGCTGTCGTAATGCTTTTCATCGACAAAATTTTCAATGTCGTTGTGGCCGGGAGGATTGCAGATCACGATATCCAGTCCGAATTCATTCATCAGCAGAAGCATCGCAGCGTCTGAGCGCGTCATGTAGCCGTTGTTTTCATTATTATAAAGAATGAGCCGGGGCACATGCTGGGAGTAATCGAAATTCTGCATCAGTTTTATCAGGCTTTCCGGAATATTCATCGCCTGATTGAACAGGTAAAGCTGCAGGTCATATGGACTTTCCTGTTCCAGCCTTTTAAGCTTTGGATCAGCACAATACCTTGAAATCGCATCAGCCAGCCCCTTTTGAAGGCCTGTCGGAAGGTTTGAATACTTCCACCAGTGGCTTCCCATCATTTTATCAGCCTGCAGCACCTGATTTTCGTTCAGGGCGTTCTGGTAATGAAAATGGGGATTGCCTTTCGCTTCCCAAGTAAACGGGAAGTACTTGACGACAGCCGCATGTTCATAGTCAGCGAGGTCCTGAATTTTGCCCCAGTATGAGCGTCTGTTTTTTGTCACCCCGAAGATTTTTGAGAAAATAGCGGGTATATGAACCATGTTGTCCCGGACTTCAAAGTCTGGACGCAGGAATGCTCTTTCCTTTATAAGAATAAAAAGTTCATCATACGTTGTTTTCAGCGTCCGTGCATTTGGGGAATAATTTCTGAATTGCCATGGCTTATAAAGCATGGATTCGTCTGAATGAAGAACCTGGTCAATTTGTTTTGAAGCTTTGTATGCCACAGTTGATGTGCGCTCCGGCCTCACCTTTGGAAACGCTGTCAGTTCGTGAGTCCCCGGAAAACGGACGATTTTGCTGACCGCTTCTTCCGGATCTTCCTCCTTCAGGATATCTGTCCCCTCCGGATGGGCAATGATGACATCGCATCCGAACCGGATCAGGAAATGAAGGAAGAACTGTTCGCTTTTCGTTGCATTTCCGTACCAGAAAAACGCAGGCTGCCGGACGCAGGCTGTTTTTTGCAGCTCAGGATGCAGGTGGTTCCAGGTCCATTTAATCAAATCAACAATGATGCGCCGGAAATCAGCGCTGTCATTCGCTTTATCAGGAAAGAAACGCGAAAGCATGTGAATGACACAAGTCCGCAGGTGGCGGTTTAACTCCGGATCGGAGAGAACCGGAAGAAGGCGGTCTCTGTCCATAAAAGCAACAAACCGGTTCACGGAGAGCTTTTCGTTTTTATGCAGAAGCAGCAGGTTCTGTATCGCCTGAAATTTTTCCTGCGGGATGTTTTTATCCAGAGATTCACTTAGAAAATGCACACCGAGTTCTTCGTGATGAACAAGGTCAAAAAGCATTTGATAGTATTCGTCATCTGTTAATGGTGTTCCAAGCAGCCTGACGGCAACTTGCGGAATTTTCACTTCAGAGGGAGTGTTCACATAATCCGGACGCTCAGGCAGCGGCATAAAAAGAAGAGTCTGCCAGTCTGTGTCCAGATGTTCTGCAGGCGCAGGCTTATATGTTCTTATCATCTCTCTTCCCTCCTCTGAAAATATATCTCCACGTTACTTTCCGTTTCGTCTTTTTTCGCCAAAGACTCGGCACATTCCTTCACTCGTAACCACCCATGTTTTTCCGAACTTCCGGATGGTGCCCGGCGGAAACTGATTGACCCTTTTTCTGAGGGCAGAATCATCGATTCCCCATTCCTTGCAGGCCTGAGCGGAACTCATTATATTTTCATCCAATAGATTGGTCTTCGTTTTTTCTGCTGTTACCAAGACGTTCACTCCAATAAGAACTGAAGAAAATCAGCCGTGAAGCCATAGGCACCCTGCTTCTATTGTACCACTTTATACAGGTAAATATTTCTATTTACTGTGGACAGGGTTGATTTTCGCCAGGACATTTTCCAGAATTTCCTCTGAAGCGAAGATTCCATTTTTCGACGTTCTCTGAATGGCCCCTGACAGTCTTGCGCCTGACTCGCCAAGTTCGCCGTGCAGGGGTGAAAAGGCAAGATCGGCTTCTTCAAGCATGCAAAGGTCAAGCAGGGAGTCGCCGGCTGTCATCACGGTTTTTGCACCGGCAGCTTCTTTCACATAGGCAACTGCATCCCATTTATTGATCGGTTTCGGCACAAAATACAGCTTTCTTCCCTGTAGTGAATGCTTCCATCCGTTACGGTCCGCCCAGAGAATAAACTCCTGAAGGCGTGCCTCAGGTATATTTTCGCGTTCAATAATGTTGTATAAAAAGAGATTCTCGGCATTTTTCTGTTTCAGCACCCAGTCATCTGAAGCTATCTCCTGAAATTTAAGGGAAACATCCTCCAAACTTGTGCACTCATCTTTCATGCGTGCTTCAAGATGCTGTTTCCACTCTTCGTCAAGCTTCCCCTCTTTGAAAACATGTCCGCCGTTGCTCGTTACAGCGTAGCGCGGAAGGATTTCCTGCTGAAAGATGGAGATCCGCCCGTATTGGGACGGGGTTCTGGTTGTTACAGGAACAAACGTCATCTGTCCGGCTATTTCCTTCAGCATGGAAATCGCTTTTTTCGTCATGAACGAAATTTCCTGGCCGTCGAGAGTTTCAATCAATTGAATATCCTCTTCGCCAACCGGCTCACGGAACGATCTTCTCGAATAAATGAGCGTCTGATCCAGATCACTTGCAAAAATCACAGCAGTACCTCCTAGTTTAAGGGCTTAATAATCCCGCAGCATGAGTAAGACATATTCTTATATTCAATGACAGGGACGTTCCGTTCTTTTGCCAGCAGGAAGATATGCTCGAGGTCTTTGTTGCCTAAATCCTTCACAAGGATTTTCCATGGCACTCTTCTGAGCAGTACACGCGTCGTCTCTCCCACTCCCGGCTTCACATGGTGGATGTTTTCAATGCCAAACTCGTCCTGAATTTGCTTAATATCCTGAATCCCTTTCCATGTCGGCGTCCGGTCCTCTTTATCAAGCATCGAAACCTGCTTTGAAATCTCCTCTTTCACATTAGGAAACTCGGAGACTACTACGTCAATAAAATGATTGGATACGTCTTCCGGCAGCAGTTCCTCGTAATACTTTGCACCATGGAAATCATCCGGACCGATGAAGTTATCATTCAGGACCGTTCTGCTGACCAGGCCTGATACAGTTGAGTTCAGGCAGGCGCTTGGAATCAGGAAATCCTCTCTTGTCCCGTAAATGTCCGTGCAATAACCGGGATCTGCAAGTACTGCAAGCGAGTCGTCAATGGCAAGGCCGTGTTTGCTGTTGAATTCCTCCATCGCTTCTCTAAGCTCTCTTGTAATGGCTCCTTTTCCTGTCCAGCCATCCACAAACTGCACGCTTTCATCCGGGTGGTTCCGGGCGATATAATTCATGGCGTTGGCATCAATGCCGCGTCCTCTTACGATGGAAACACTGTAATGAGGGACATCGATCTGATGCACCTCCTGCAAGTACCGCTTCATCAGAATTCCTACCGGAGTGCCTGCACGTGCAAGCGAAACGAGCACGATGCTCTTGCCCTTCATTTTTAAAATCTGCTCTGACACCGTTCCGACAGCAGCTGCAAGCTTTTGTTTATACATGTCCAATGAATGATGAAAAAGCTGCAAATATTCATCGGTCGGCTTGTATTCAATTGGAAGCATCTCAGAATAATGTGTTCCGCTCTGAACAGCCTGTTCCCGTTCGAGTGTCGATTTTTCAAGACTAATTTGACTCAAGTCCTTCAGCAGGAAAACAACGTCCTTTTCTGAATAACTTCCCATTGCTGCCGGCTTCGGCAATTGCTGCTCCACCTTACTCATCAGATGCACTTCCTTTTTGGTTTGTACTGAAATAAACAAAATGAATGACCGGAATAACAGATTTCAGCTGATCAAGCATCGGCTGCAATCTCTCTTCAGGAACAGAACGTTCGAAGAAGACAAAAACTTCATCATACTGGCCCTCTGTGACATTGTAGAAAAAGTTCGCTGTTTCCCCGTCTTCAGGATTTGAAAACGGGAACGCGCTTTTCACGGCATAATCTTCCCTGCTCACAGGGTGAATCGGGCTTCTTGTCGTAGACTGATAGAAGATGCCGTCCCCCATGTAAGAGGCTGTTTTCATCGGAATGTACATAAACTCCCCTGTACCGAGACAAAGGGTTCTTTTTCCTTTTCTGGCGTCTCTCAGCCTCGCTGCCGCCTTCAGGCAATAAATATCTGCCTCCAATTGCTCTGCATCCGTCAGACCGAACCTTCCCGTATGCGTCACATAGGGTGAAGACAGCTGCTCGGACGCACATGATGTAAGGTCGCCTTCTTCCGGAGAAATGACGATCTGCGTCACTTCTGCATCACGTGAAGACAGAGATTCGCTTCGGGATTTGCTTTCTGCAACCGGATCCCCGTTTGCTGTAATCAGTCCCGTTACAAGAGAAACCTCATGAATGGTAATGCCAAGCCGCTTCTCTGTATCTCTGAATCTCTTCTGATCTTCCTCTGAACGCCAGTCGAGGATGGATACGACCGTATATTCGCCACGCGGGAATTTTTCCTGAATCGATTCAATGATATTCAGCGCCGTTTTCCCCGTTGTGACTTCATCATCAACAAGAACGATCGGCCTCGTGTTATCAAAAAGCTTTTCATCTACATAGCACCGGTGTGAAGTGGCGTGAGAATGCTCCTCTTCAAAGTTAATAATAGATTCCAATCCAGACACCTGTTCTCTTGTCGTATGGAAAAAAGCCGCATTTTTGAAGTTCTCAAACACCGCATGGCCAAGAGCTGTCGCTGTTTCGGCAAACCCGATAAATAAAGCCGGTTCAGCTAATGAATGACGGTATTCGCTTTTCTTTACCTGTCCGCCCATCAAACCTGCAAGAATCTGATCCCGCTCCGGGTGCGATTGTGCCTCAACGACTTCCATGTATCTGGCTGCAAGCGCCTGACCAGTAAGAAGAGCAAGCGAAGGATCAACGGGAATATGCTTGCCGAGAACGGTGCTGACAAACAGGAAAGAGCGCTTTTTGTTAATGCGCGCTGCCATCTGAAAGAGCCTGTCCAGCGGAAGAAGATAAGGATTTCCGGTCAATTCGATGTCTACTGAAAGCTGACCCAGAAGGTCAAATGTATAGCTGTTCGTTTGCGGTTTCGCTGATAAGGTCGATAAATGATTGCTGCTCATGGAACACCCCGTATAGTTTAGATTTCAAGATGATTTTCCGCGCCCAATTGTAATGGGGTTTAATTTCGTTCATTTTGTTTGAAAATTCGCTTCGGATCACACCGTTGTAAGACTGCGCCTGATCGAGGATGGAGGATGCGTCCAAATATTCCTCTCTTGTGACCGCGTTCAGCGCATTGACGATTTTAATATGAAGCGGATGTATGATTGTTTTTCCTACAAGCCCGTTCGTATTATCCAGAACGATTTCATGAATAAGTCCGTCGTCATAACGGTCGATGAGATTCGCTCTGAATTCAAGTCCTTCATGGCCATATGCCTGCTGGAAAGGGGTTTGTCTGATCTGCGGCTTCAAAATCCGCTGTCCGCCCCCAAAATACTCCCATACCGGACCAGAGATAACGTACTCTTTTTCACAGCGGCCGAAAACATTGATAATGTCTGTAATGCAGTCCCTGATCACTGAAATATCGTAGATGGTCGTATCCCTGCTTCGCCTGATTCCAAACAGACCGGACAAGTCTGTGCCTCCAAGCCTTACATTCAGCACATACTCATAAAAATCATCAAGAATCGCTTTAATGCCAAGCAGTTCGTTCATCCGTGTTTCTTTATAAATAATTTCTTTTGTTTCAAGAATCGGCATTCCGTAAAGTGTCACAGAAGAATCGGATGCGATTTCCTGCAGCGCCGTGTAATACCCTCTTCCGTTTTCAGATGTGAATTTCGGAAAAACAAATCCGCTGATCAGCTGAATGTGATGCTTTAGCTTCTGAGACACCCGCTTCATTTGTTCCCGGCTTCTAATTCTGATAAAAATAAGCGGAAGATTTCTCTGATCAAACTGCCCTTTCAGCACACTGTCTGAAATGGTCCCGATTTGGCTGACGGTATTTGCTTCTGCTGTCTCAACTTCTGTATCACCGATGGAATCTTCCAGACAAATGACCATCGATGTCAGTCCTTCGTGCTTTCCATTAAGAAATTTACCAGATAGTACATCTCCTGCAATGGCTGTCCGGCTGCCGGGCATATAAAGAGTAGCGCCCAGAGCATAGGCAAGCATTTCCCGTTCGGTCTCCTTAGAAAAGTGAATCGGCTCATATAAAAAAATCTCGCTGCGTTTTTCCTTGCTTAAATACTGAAAATGTTTCAAGATTGTTCCTCCATTCAGGGACCGTGCGTGATGTACTAAGTGGTAAATGCCTTATTAAAAGCGGAACCTTCCGTTTAGCTCCGACAGACAGAAAAGAAATCACCCGAAAAGTCCGCTTTTAGACTTTTTGGGGGATTTTGTTCTGGCGGAGGAGCTGGAAGGTGGAGCTGGACACTATTAAAAGCGGAATCGCCCGGATGGCCGGGCGATTCGCCGCCTTGCTGTTCTTTCAAAGCTTTGAAAAAGGCGCGTTGTTTTATAAAAACAACGCACCCCTTCATGTTTATTTACACTTCTGCAATTAAACGTCCAAGCCGTAGTCTTTTACAAGTGAACCAAGACCGCCCTGGTAGCCGCTTCCGATTGCATTGAATTTCCACTCTGCGCCGTGACGGTAAAGTTCGCCTACAACGACTGCAGTCTCAATAGAGAAGTCTTCTCCCAAGTCATAGCGGATAAGCTCTGAGTTGCTGTCTTCGTTCAGGATGCGCACGTAAGCATTGGAAACTTGTCCAAAGTTCTGGCTGCGTGCTTCTGCATCATGAATTGTGATTGTGAACGCAATTTTGCTGATAGAAGCAGGAACTTGTGAAAGGTTAACTTTGATGACTTCATCGTCACCAGAGCCTTCGCCCGTACGGTTGTCGCCAGTATGCTCAACTGATCCGTTTCCGCCAACAAGGTTGTTGTAGAAAATGAAGTCTGCTTCGCTTGCTGCTTTGCCGTTTTCATCCAATAAGAAAACAGATGTGTCAAGGTCAAAGTCATTTCCGCCGTCGTACTTGTTAGTATCCCAGCCAAGACCGACCAATACTTTTGTTAAACCAGGGTTTGTTTTTGTTAAATCGATTTTCTGACCTTTAGATAAGCTGATTGCCATTTTGAATTCGACTCCTTTTATCCTGTTATTTTTTATGTCTTTCAGAATCCCGTGTCAGGATTCCGGAAAGAAATTATGCGTGACGGTTTGCAATTTCTGTAATAGAAGCGTCTTTTGTTCCAGAACCGACTGCTGCGAATTTCCACTCGCCGCCATGACGGTAGATTTCTCCCGGGATAAGGGATGTCATATCTGAGTAATTGTCGCTTAAGTTATAGTGTACAAGCTCTGTGCGGCTTGCAGAATCCACTACACGGATAAAGGCATTTTGAATCATGCCGAAATGCTGTTTTCTTTGGACAGCCTGATAGATGTTTACAACAAACACAAGTTTGTGAACATTTGCAGGAACCTTGCTCAGATCGATCAGCACTTGCTCATCGTCTCCATCGCCGTCTCCTGTCAGGTTGTCTCCGGTATGTTTAACTGAACCGCATTTGCTTGTCAGGTTGCCAAAATAAATGACGCTCTTTTTATCAAGCAGACGGTCGTTTTCATCAAGCATCAATACTGAAGCATCGCAGTCAACGTTGCTTCCTCCGCCTCCGAAGAGTCCGCCAAAAAGCCCGCCGCTTTTTTGCTGGACAGGATCCCATCCTAATCCGACCATGATATTTTTAAGACCGGCATTTCCTTTTGTCAGATCGATTTTCTGACCCTTTTGCAGTGTAATTGCCATTTCTTCACTCTCCCTTTCTGGGTAATGGGGAAACTTGCAAACAGAGACCTGAGCCATACTTCTTTATGTATTATTCGGTCTATTGTCACGATAACGTGACCACAAGTCTTATACTACCAATATCTGAGCAAATTTCAACTAAAAACCTTTTCATCTCCCGCACTATTTCATACGTTTTAAAAGAGGAAAAGTTTCATAGAAGCTACTATAAAATAATTTCCTTTTCCAGGAAGGTTGCTTTAATATCAAGCTTTGTCTCCTGCTTTTCTACTTTTTCGCCGAGCAGCAGTTTTACAGCCAGATACGGGAAATTCACTCCGGAGAGGCAGCTGAAATACAGGCCGCCCGACATCCGCGGATTAATTTCAAGCAGCTTCGGAAGCCCCTGATTATATTTGACCTGGATATTAAAAATGTAGTCCAGCTTAAATTCCTCAGTGAAAGCCTCTGCAAGCTCGATTAATTCTTTGTTGTTTTCAAGAATCCGGATTCTTCCCCCGCCTTTCCTGCGCGGCACCGCTGCGATGAGTTCGCCGTTAAAAGCCAGGCAGTCAATGCTGTATTCTTCTCCTTCGAGAAACTCCATGACCATAAGCTCCGGGAACTCTCCGGCTGCCTTCAGACCGTCATAAACTCTCTGAAACGGAATTCGGTAGCTCGGCGCCATCACTTCTTTAAGGGGATCAACATTGTCATCAATGATTCTGAACCCGTATCCTCCCTCTCCGACCACAGGCTTATAGCAGACGCCAAGTCCTTCGTTCTTCAATTTTTTATATGTATCCTTGAATTCTTCAGGTGTTTTTGCTGTATAAAAGGAAGGGATATCAAACAAGCCCTTTTCTCTGCAAATCTCGTAAAAATCATCTTTATTGTCTATCGCCTCAAGCAGTTCGGCGTCTCTATTAACTAATACCTTTACACCGAGCTCTTCAAACTTGTCCAGCGCTTTTGCAATCGGCAGCATTTTATATCTTGGAACGAACAGCTGAATGCCATGTTTCCTGCAGAAATCCAGGCAGTACTGAACGTACTCCCCGTCTGTATCAAATTTGGGCTCAACCTCTGAATAATCGCAGTTTGCAAGCATGACATGGTCAGCATCCGGGTGTGTGCCGTACACTTCAAACTTAATCCCGTCTTCATTATTCCGGATCATGTCAATGTAATGATAGGCAACCGAAAACCAGCGGTTGAACCAGATTTTATATGTACTCATTTTTCAGAAAAACCCCTCTCTTCGGAACAGTCCGAAGTTTTCTATTTCTTTCATTTTACATAAAACGGGAAGATAAGTCATTGGGAAAAAATATCTTTGAGATTAGTTGTATTAACCTGAGGATTTTTACTTTTGGTGACATTGTTCTTCCTGCTTTGTGACCCTCGCGGCTTGGAACACTTCACGAAGGGCACAATCCTTCCTACTTTGTGACCTTCGCACCTCGGAACACTTCATGAGGGGTACAATCCTTCCTGTTTTGTGACCCTCACGCCTCGGAACACTTCACGAGGGGCACAATCATTTCTGTTTTGTGACCTTCGCACCTCGAACACTTCACAAAGGGCACAATCCTTCCTGTTTTGTGACTTTCACGCCTTGAAACACTTTATGAAGGGCACAATCCTTCCTGCTTTGTGACTTTCACACCTCGGAACACTACATGAAGGGCACAATCCTTCTTTGATAAGTGCCATCAAACAAAACATTCTTCCTTTTGAAGGTTCTCTTCTTCGAGATAAGTGCCATCAAACAGAACATTCTTCCTTTTGATGGTTCTTTTCTTCGACATAAGTGCCATCAAACAGAACATTTTTCCTTTTGATGGCTATGTTCCTCGACATAAGTGCCATCAAACAAAACATTCTCCCTTTTGATGGTTCTGTTCTTCGAGATAAGTACCATCAAACAGAACATTCTTCCTTTTGATGGTTCTTTTCTTCGACATAAGTGCCATCAAACAAAACATTCTTCCTTTTGAAGGTTCTCTTCTTCGAGATAAGTGCCCTCAAACAGAACATTCTCCCTTTTGATGGTTCTGTTCTTCGAAATAAGTACCATCAAACAGAACATTCTCCCTTTTGATGATTCTATTCTCCCCGATAAGTGCCATCAACCAATACATTCTTCCTTTTGATGGTACCGTTCTCCAGGATAAATGCCATCAACCCAAGAATTTCTCTTCTTGATGGCACCATTCTCCAAAATCAGTAATCTCCTATCACAAAAAAGAAGCTCCCCTCTAAACCGGGGAGCTCCCTTTTCTTACATATTTCTGCGGTACTGTCCGCCTACTTCATATAATGCCTGCGTGATCTGGCCGAGACTTGCATAGTTGACGGTCTCCATCAGTTCAGCAAAGATGTTCTGGTTGTGGATGGCAGCCTGCTTCAGTCTTTCGATGGCTGCATCAGCTTGAGCGGCATTGCGTTCCTGGAATGCTTTCAAGTTTTGAATCTGTGTTTCTTTTTCTTCTTTAGAGGCACGGGCTACTTCCATGTTGTCCACGGATTCTTCAGATGGCTTGTTCGGATTGATATACGTGTTGACGCCGATGATCGGGAGTTCCCCTGAATGCTTCTGCATTTCATAGTACATGGATTCATCCTGGATCTTTCCGCGCTGGTACTGGGTTTCCATTGCTCCAAGCACTCCGCCGCGCTCGTTGATGCTGTCGAATTCTTTAAGGACAGCTTCTTCTACTAGGTCTGTCAGTTCTTCAATGATGAAGGAGCCCTGCAGCGGATTTTCGTTTTTGGCGAGTCCGTGCTCTTTTGTGATGATGAGCTGAATGGCCATGGCTCTGCGGACCGATTCTTCTGTCGGTGTCGTGATAGCTTCATCGTACGCATTTGTGTGCAGCGAGTTGCAGTTATCCTGAAGCGCCATTAGAGCCTGCAGCGTTGTGCGGATATCGTTAAAGTCGATTTCCTGGGCGTGCAGGGAACGTCCGGATGTCTGAACGTGGTATTTCAGCTTCTGGCTCCGTTCGTTTGCCCCGTATTTTTCTCTCATAACGGTTGACCAGATGCGGCGTGCCACACGTCCGATGACGGTATATTCCGGATCAAGGCCGTTGCTGAAAAAGAATGAGAGGTTCGGCGCAAAGTCATCGATTTTCATGCCTCTGCTTAAATAGTATTCGACATACGTAAACCCGTTTGCGAGTGTAAATGCAAGCTGTGAAATCGGGTTAGCTCCCGCTTCTGCAATATGATACCCGGAAATGGAGACAGAGTAATAGTTTCTCACTTTTTCATTGATAAAGTACTCCTGGATATCCCCCATCATTTTCAGGGCGAATTCTGTTGAGAAGATGCAGGTATTCTGTCCCTGGTCTTCTTTCAGAATATCCGCCTGAACCGTTCCGCGGACGGTTTGAAGCGTTCTTTCCTTCACCTGCACCATCTCTTCTGCTGTCAGCTCGCGTCCAAGCTCTGTCTGCTGCTTTTCGGCCTGCTGGGCAATGGCCGTGTTCATGAACATGGCAAGGATGATGGGTGCAGGTCCATTGATTGTCATTGATACAGATGTGGCCGGTGCGCACAAATCAAAGCCTGCATACAGCTTTTTCATGTCATCAAGCGTACAGATGCTGACTCCGCTCTCGCCGATTTTCCCGTAGATGTCAGGACGGTATGCAGGGTCTTCTCCGTAAAGCGTAACAGAGTCGAACGCAGTACTCAGGCGTTTTGCCGGGTCATCCTTTGAAAGGTAATGAAAACGGCGGTTCGTCCGTTCCGGCGTTCCTTCTCCGGCAAACTGCCGCTTCGGATCTTCTTCCGCCCGCTTGAACGGGAAAACGCCGGCTGTATACGGGAATGCTCCCGGTACGTTTTCTTTGTAGACCCACTTTAGAATTTCCCCGTAGTCTTTGTATTTTGGAAGCGAGACTTTCGGGATGGCGAGTCCTGACAGGGAAACCGTCTTTAATGATGTCACAATTTCTCTGTCGCGGATTTTTGTCACAAACTGATCCGCTTCATATTTCTCCCTGAGCTCTCCCCAGCCCTCAAGGATCCGTCTTGATTCCGGAGAAAGTTCCTCTTCCGTTTTCTTTTTAATCGCTTCAAGTGAGTCAATCACCTCAGGTGCCCCGTTCTGCTCTTTGACGCTCTCAATGGCGCCCTGAAGCTGGAACAGTCTTCTGGCAGTATCAGCCTGATATTCGGCACTTTTGTGGTAATTCCGGACAGATTCACTGATTTCTCTTAAATAGTAGCGGCGGTCTGTCGGAATGATGACATTCTGTTTTTCAACATCTTTGACAATAGGCAGACTTGAAGACCAGTTTTTATTTTTCTTTTTGTTGATAAGGTCAAGCAGGGCTACAAACAGGGTGTTTGTGCCGGGATCGTTGAACTGGCTTGCAATCGTTCCGTAAACCGGAAGATCCTCAGCCGGACTTTCAAACAGCATATGGCTGCGCTGGTACTGCTTTTGCACCTGGCGTTTTGCATCCTGTGATCCTTTACGTTCAAATTTATTGATGACGATCAAGTCCGCGTAGTCAATCATGTCGATTTTTTCAAGCTGGGAAGGCGCACCGAACTCGCTTGTCATGACATACATGGACATGTCGCAAATCTCAGTGATGGCAGCATCCCCCTGCCCGATTCCGCTCGTTTCTACAATAATCAAATCATAGCCGGCTGCTTTCACAACGGCGATGGCATCATGGATGGCAAGCGACAGCTCGGATCTTGACTGTCTCGTCGCAAGACTTCTCATATACACGCGCGGTGAGAAAATCGCATTCATCCTGATTCTGTCACCAAGAAGAGCTCCGCCTGTTTTCTGTTTTGTCGGGTCAATGGATATGACGGCAATCTTAATCTCAGGCACTTCATTTAAAAAACGTCTGATTAATTCATCAGTCAGTGAACTTTTTCCTGCTCCGCCGGTACCGGTAATCCCAAGGACAGGTGCATCAGATGAAAGCTGCTTGACCTCTGAAATGACTTTTTCTGCTGCCGCTGCCGCTTCCTGCCTGCTGCCGATTTGCGATTCAGCAACCGTGATCAGTTTTGCGATTGCTCCGGCATCCCCTGTCTTAAGCTTCTCCATCTCATCCTCAAGCTTTGCGGCTGTCTGGAAATCGCATTCTTTCATCATGAGTTCAATCATGCCCTGCAGACCGAGCTCTCTCCCGTCCTCAGGAGAAAAAATGCGGGCAATCCCGTATTCATGCAGCTCCTTGATTTCACGCGGAAGGATGACCCCGCCTCCTCCGCCATAAAGCCTGATATGTGAAGCGCCTCTTTCTTTTAAAAGATCATACATATATTTGAAAAACTCCACGTGCCCGCCCTGATAAGAAGAAATGGCGATTCCCTGCGCGTCTTCCTGGATCGCTGCATTGACGATCTCTTCAACCGAACGGTTATGGCCGAGGTGAATGACTTCTGCGCCGCTCGCCTGGAGAATTCTCCTCATAATGTTGATCGATGCATCGTGTCCGTCAAACAAACTGGATGCCGTTACAAAACGAACGGCATGTTTCGGTTTATAGGTTTCCTTTGTATGCATGCTGGCCGCATCCCCTTTATTGTCGTTATTCCGGCTGATTTCCGCTTTTTTGTATCCCCCGCAGAATCAGCTTGGTCTGAACTTCAATGTATTCCTCAAGCGTATAGTTCCTCTGAAGGGCCCATCTTCTGAAGCCCCACATCTGTCCCTGAACGAAGATGTTGTGGGCAAGCAGCTGTCTTTCCGTTGCTGTAAGCGAGATTTCCCCTTTATCCGCACAGCCTGCTATCACCTTTTCAAACATCCCGACCATTTCAATTTCTTTTTGAAGCACATAAGGAAGCGCGTCACGGGACAGTGACTTCGCTTCCTGGTACATGACGAGAACCTCATCCTGCATCTCATCCACCACTCTGAAGTAGTTTGCGATGGCAAGCTTGAGACTCTCAATTGTTCCAAGCTTCATATCGATGTTTTTCTCCAGCCGGTCGCGCACCTGATCATAGATCGTATCGCAGACCAGGTAGAGGACGTCTTCCTTCTGCCTGATATATTCGTAGAGCGTGCCGATGCTGAAGCCTGCCGCTTTGGCAATTTCCCTTGTGGTTGTGCGGTGGAATCCCTTTTGTTTAAAAAGATGAACCGCCCCTTTAATCATCTGGTCACGCCGCTTTTCCACAAGCCTCTCATCTTTGACAGAGGCATGCACTTCCCGTTTAGACATGTTTCCACCGCCTCCCTGTTTTGGGCCTTTATTTTGTCAGCATGCGCGAAATGACAAGTCTCTGAATCTCCTGAGTGCCTTCATAGATCTGGGTAATCTTCGCATCTCTCATGTAGCGTTCAACCGGATAATCCTTCGTATAGCCGTAGCCGCCGAATACCTGAACCGCTTCTGTCGTGACTTTCATAGCCGTATCTCCGGCAAACAGTTTGGACATGGCTGATTCTTTTCCGTACGGAAGGCCCTCAGACTCAAGCCATGCAGCCTGATAGGTTAATAGACGTGATGCTTCAATTGTTGTCGCCATATCAGCAAGTTTAAAGCCGATTCCCTGCTGCTGCGCAATCGGCTTGCCGAACTGCTGGCGCTCTTTTGCATAGGCAACAGATGCATCAAGGGCTCCCTGTGCGATTCCGACAGCCTGGGCAGCGATGCCGTTTCGGCCGCCGTCAAGAGTCATCATGGCAATTTTAAAGCCTTCGCCCTCTTGACCGAGAAGGTTTTCTTTTGGAACGATGCAGTCTTCAAACATGATTTCGGTTGTAGGCGATGAGCGGATGCCGAGCTTGCTTTCTTTTTTGCCGACGGAGAAGCCTTTAAAGTCCTTCTCGACGATGAATGCGCTCGTTCCTTTATGCTTGCTTGAAGGATCTGTGACGGCAAAAACAACATACGTATCGGCTATGCCGCCGTTTGTGATGAAAATTTTCGATCCGTTAAGCACATAATGATCGCCGTTCAGTTTGGCAGTCGTTCTCATGCCGCCGGCGTCTGATCCGGAACCCGGCTCTGTCAGTCCGTAAGCACCGATTTTCTCTCCCTGTGCCATTGGTTTTAAGTATTTTTGTTTTTGCTCTTCTGTACCGAATTTGTAAACCGGCCAGCCTGCAAGCGATGTGTGGGCAGAAAGTGTTACTCCGACGGAAGCGCACACTCTTGAAAGTTCTTCTACGGCTATGACGTATGCGAGGTAGTCGCTGCCGATGCCGCCGTACTCTTCCGGCCATGGAATGCCTGTCAGGCCAAGCTCAGCCATTTTGTCGAACAGCTCACGGTCGAAGCGCTCTTCTTCGTCGCGTTCTGCAGCAGTGGGTTCAACTTCATTTTTAGCGAAATCTCTTACCATTTTGCGGATCATTTCATGTTCATCTGACAGTTTGAAAAACATTGCGTTCATCTCCCGTGTTCTTTTTATTGGTTGTTAATTCAGCATTGTTAATTTTGTGTTCTGGAACCGTTCCTTTCCGCTCCAGGAACTTGCTTTCCGCGGGGAGGGATGGGAGCCTCCTCGGCCAGCCTGCGGGGTCTCCCATTCCCTCTTCATCCCTTAGAAAAGCGGAAGCGCCCGTTTTGCTCCGGCAGTCAGATAAGAAATCACCCGAAAAGTCCGGGTTTGACTTTTTGGGGGATTTTGTTCTGACAGAGGAGTTGGGCGCTGCAGCTGGACAAGGAGTCAAGTTCCTTCCGCTGCAATCCACTATTGTGCAAGTGCAAACAGAAAGCGACCACCTTTACGAAAATATCCTTCTGCTTTACCCCTTAGTTAAATGCTTGCTGATGACGATTCTTTGAATCTCGCTTGTGCCTTCGTAGATTTCGCAGACTTTGGCATCGCGGAAGTAGCGTTCGACGGGGTAGTCTTTTGTGTAGCCGTAGCCGCCGAAGACCTGGATGGCTTCTGTTGCTGTTTCCATGGCTGTTTTGGATGCGAACAGCTTTGCCATGGATGCTTCTTTGCCGCACGGCATGCCGTTTTCTCTCATGAATGCCGCTCTGTAGGTGAGCAGTTCTGATGCCTCGACGGCTGTCGCCATGTCGGCAAGCTTGAAGCCGATTCCCTGCTGGGATGAGATCGGCCTTCCAAACTGGACGCGCTCTTTTGCGTATTCAACCGATTTTTCAAGGGCGGCCTGGGCAATTCCGAGCGACTGGGCAGCAATTCCGATGCGCCCGACGTCAAGGTTGGCCATCGCAATTTTGAAGCCTTCGCCTTCTTCGCCGAGCAGATTTTCAGCAGGCACTTCAGCATCTTCAAACGAAAGCTGAACCGTTCTTGAACCGTACAGACCCATTTTATGTTCGTCTTTTCCGATGACAAGGCCTTTTGTGTTTTTCTCGACGATAAAAGCAGAAATCCCTTTTAGGCCCGCCTCAGCGTTCGTAGAAGCGAAAACAATGTACGTATCTGCTTCCCCGCCGTTTGTAATAAACACTTTTGAGCCGTTCAGAATGTAGGTGCCGTCTTTTTTGACTGCTTTTGTTTTGAGGCTGCCTGCATCAGATCCTGATCCCGGTTCAGTCAGGCAGAATGCGCCGAGGTACTCGCCGCTTGCAAGCTTTGGAATGTACTTGTTTTTCTGCTCTTCCGTTCCGAAATAGAGGATCGGATTTGTTCCAACCGATGTATGGACGCTCAGGATGACCCCGACTGTCGCACTGACCTTTGAAAGTTCATGAATGGCAATAATGTAGGATGTAAAGTCCATTCCGGCTCCGCCGTACTGTTCCGGCACAGGGATACCCATCAGGCCGAGAGATCCCATTTTCCGGAGAATGTCCCGGGGGAATTCTCCCTTTTCCATCCTTTCGACAAACGGTTCGATTTCAGCCTGGGCAAAATCCCTGACCATTTTCCTCATCATTTCCTGTTCTTCCGTGAAGCGAATATTCATATCCCGTCCCCCTGTGATGTCCGTCTACCCTTCGTATGAATAGAATCCTCTGCCTGTTTTGCGTCCGAGCCAGCCAGCTTTCACATATTTTCTGAGAAGCGGACATGGGCGGTATTTGTCGTCGCCGAAGCCTTCATGCAGCGTTTCCATAATGTAGAGGCATGTATCAAGACCGATAAAGTCAGCAAGCGTCAGCGGCCCCATCGGATGGTTCATGCCAAGCTTCATCACTTCATCAATCGCTTCTTTCTCTGCCACCCCTTCATAAAGCGTATAGATCGCTTCATTGATCATCGGCATCAGAATGCGGTTTGAAACAAATCCGGGAAAATCATTGACCTCAACCGGGATTTTATTCAGCGTTTTCGTCATATCTTCTATCGACTGATACACTTCATCTGCTGTTGCAAGGCCCCGGATAATTTCAACAAGCTTCATGACAGGAACAGGATTCATAAAGTGCATGCCGATGACTTTTTCCGGACGGTTTGTTGCTGCCGCAATTTCCGTGATCGGCAGGGAAGATGTGTTTGTTGCGAGAATCGTCGTTTCCGGCGTGATTTTATCAAGCTTTGCGAATATGTCTGTTTTGATTGCCATGTTCTCAACAGCTGCTTCAATGACAAGGTCCGTCCCGGCTGCATCCTGCAAATCTGCTGACGGCTTAAGCCTGCTTAAGATTTCCTGTTTTTGATCTGCTGTTAGCTTCTGCTTATCTACTTGCCGCTGAAGGTTTTTTTCAATAGAGGCGAGTCCTTTTAAAACAAATTCCTCTTTCAGGTCGTTGACTAAAACGTTATATCCTGCCATTGCGCAAACCTGCGCGATGCCTGACCCCATCTGTCCTGCCCCGATTACCATTACGTTTTGAATACTCATCGATATCCCTCCTGCTTTTAAACTTCCACCATAATTGCGTCGCCCTGGCCTCCGCCGCTGCAGATGGCCGCAATGCCGATGCCGCCGCCGCGACGTTTCAGCTCGTGAATCAATGTGATGATAATCCGCGCTCCGCTTGCCCCGATCGGGTGTCCAAGTGCCACAGCTCCGCCGTTTACGTTCACTTTTTCAGGGTCAAGACCGGCAAGTTGATTGCTTGCAAGAGCAACCGCCGAGAACGCCTCGTTTATTTCAAATAAATCGATTTCTTCAAGCTTTCTGCCCGTTTTCTTTAAAAGCTCAAGAATGACAAGGCCCGGCGTCTTTGGAAAATCCTTCGCTTCAAGTGCAATCGCCGTGTGGCCAAGGATTGCTGCCAGCGGCTGCTTTCCTTCTTTTTGAGCCCGTTCCTCGCTCATGAGAACAAGAGCGCCTGCCCCGTCATTCACTCCAGGGGCGTTGCCCGCTGTAATCGTCCCTGCCTGATTAAAAACGGGAGACAGCTTTGAAAGCCTTTCGATTGAAGTATCTTTTCTTGGTGCTTCGTCGTGCTGAACGATGACAGGATCTCCTTTTCTCTGCGGTACAGGGACAGGAACAATTTCTTCGCCCAGTTTTCCTGACTCAATGGCTGCGGTGGACCGCTCATGGCTTCTGAGCGCCCATGCATCCTGTGCTTCTCTTGAAATTTCAAGCTCTGATGCCGTTTCATTTCCGTAGGTTCCCATATGCACACCTGTAAATGTGCACGTCAGTCCGTCATGCACCATCATGTCCTGAACCTTTGCATCTCCCATGCGAAGTCCCCATCTTGCTTTTGGCATCATGTACGGCGCATTGCTCATCGACTCCATCCCGCCTGCAACAATGACTTCTTCGTCGCCTGCACGGATAATCTGGTCGGCGAGCGTCACGCTTCGAAGGCCGGAAGCACAGACTTTATTGATTGTTTCGGTTTTCACTTCCCACGGCATGCCTGCGTGTCTTGCTGCCTGGCGGGAAGGAATCTGCCCCTGTCCGCCCTGAAGAACAGAACCCATGATGACTTCATCTACTTCCTCTGCTTTTACGCCAGCGCGCTCTAACGCTTCTTTAATGGCGATGCCGCCAAGCTGCGATGCTGTCAGCGTGCTCAGCCCTCCGCCAAATTTCCCAAAAGGTGTGCGCACTCCGCTTACAATAACTGTCCTGTTCATCGTTCATCATCCCTCCGTATTTTTATAAAAGATTTGTAGAAAGCGGTTACAAAATTGCCGATTGAACGCTCGCTCAGTATGGGTCCAGCCAATAAGGTGAAACGAAATCCGTCTCACCTTCCTATTTGGACTATTGGCTGTTCACACTTTAAGCGGCACTTTCTTTTCCTTCTCCAATCACTGCTTTTTCAAGCAGCTCTGCCACATCATACGTGCTGACTGTCTCTTCAACTTCTTTTGCTTTCGTTCCGTCACTGAGCATGGTCAGGCAGTAAGGACATCCGGAACTGATGACAGTCGGATTCACTTCAAGCGCCTGGTTCGTTCTCGCCACGTTAACACGCGAACCGGCATCCTCTTCCATCCACATCAAACCTCCGCCGGCTCCGCAGCACATGCCTGTTTCCCGGTTCCGGTTCATCTCAACAAGCTTTACGCCCGGAATGGCTTTTAATATTTCGCGAGGCGGCTCATACACTTCGTTATAGCGGCCAAGGTAGCAGGAATCGTGGAACGTGATCGTTTCCTTCACTTCATGCTTTGGAACAAGCTTTCCTTCCTTCACTAATGATGCAAGCAGCTCTGTATGATGGTATACCTCTGCTTCAAGCCCAAAGTCAGGATATTCATTTTTGAAAATGTTATAAGCATGCGGATCAATTGTGACAATCTTTTTGATCTCATTTTTCTGGAATTCATCAATGTTTTTCGTCGCAAGCTCCTGGAACAAAAATTCGTTTCCAAGACGGCGCGGCGTGTCTCCAGAGTTCTTTTCCTTGTTTCCAAGAATAGCAAACTTCACTCCCGCTTCGTTCAGAAGCTTTGCAAATGAAAGGGCGATTTTCTGGCTTCGGTTGTCATAAGATCCCATAGATCCGACCCAGAACAGGTATTCAAACTCTTCGCCTGCCTTGTTCATTTCTTTCACCGTCGGAACATGAACATCTTCGCGTGCCTCGCGCCAGTCTTCACGCTCTTTGCGGTTAAGGCCCCACGGATTTCCCTGGCGCTCAATGTTCGTCATGGCGCGCTGGGCATCTGCGTCCATTTTTCCTTCAGTAAGAACAAGATAACGGCGCATATCAATAATTTTATCAACGTGCTCATTCATTACCGGACACTGATCCTCACAGTTGCGGCACGTTGTACATGCCCAGATTTCCTCTTCTGTGATGATTTCCCCGATCAGGCTCGGATTATAGGCAAGCGATGCTGCAGCTTCCTGTGAACCCTGTCCCTGGGCCATCGCAGCAAGCTGGTTTCCCTTCGTATCTGCAAATGCATAGGCAGGAACCCATGGTGACATTGATGTGACGGCAGCGCCTTTTTCCGTTAAATGGTCGCGAAGCCTTAAGATCAGGTCCATCGGCGACAGCATTTTGCCTGTTCCTGTTGCAGGACACATATTCGTACAGCGCCCGCACTCTACGCAGGCATATAAGTCAATCAGCTGCGTCTGTTTGAAATCTTCAATTTTACCGACCCCGAAAGTCTCCTGAGTCTCATCTTCAAAATCAATTTTCTCAAGCTTTCCAGGATTCGAAAGACGTCCGAAATAGACGTTGGCCGGTCCTGCAAGCAAATGTGCGTGTTTTGACTGCGGTACATAGACAAGGAATGTTAAAAGGATCAATAAATGAACCCACCATGAAATGTAAAAGATGACGGCAGCTCCCGTTTCACCGACAAAGCTAAGCAGATATGCAAAGCTTGATGCGATCGGTTCTGTCCATGTCAGCTCATGATTGTGCCAGATGAGGTTCATTCCGTTTCCAAGAAGAACAGAAAGCATCAGCCCGCCGATGAAAATCAGGACAAGACCCGCTTTGAAGTTCTTTTTAAGACGGACGAGCCTTTCTATGTATCTGCGGTGAAAAGCCCATACAACCGCAACAAGAATCATCAGCGTGACGATTTCCTGGAAGAATGTAAATCCTGGATACAGCGGCCCAAGCGGCAGATGCGCATCCGGAATTAACCCTTTAATAATAAAATCAAGCGCCCCAAACTGGACAAGGATAAATCCGTAGAAGAACATGACGTGCATGATTCCGCTCTTTTTATCCTTTAATAGCTTTTTCTGGCCGAAAACATTCACCATAATGTTTTTCAGCCGCTCATTTAATCGCTGATCAAACTCCTGTTTTCGTCCGAGCTTGATATAAGCCATGCGTGAACGGATCAGGTATACAAACAAACTGACTCCGTAAGCGGTTACAAGTATGAATGCCAAAAAGTTGACCCATAGCAGTGCGTCCACTGTCTCTCCCCCGTTTCTGTGATGAAATTTCCCGTTTCCCCATGATTTCAAATACTTTAAATCCATTTAATTTTCAGAATTTAACCTATACTTACATGATAATAATGAATGAGCATTCAGTCAATGATTTTCACTCAATCTTCCCCTGATAATTTTTCATCCCGACGTAAAAGATAAAAGATAGATGAATTCATGGAGGGTTTGGAATGAACGGCATTCTTTTTTTCACAGCGGTTATGATTATTCTTGCTGTTTTTCTCTCTATGGACTTTTATTTTGGGCGAATGCAGCACGTAAAGACGGCTGCCGCAACTGTCTTTCCTCCGAGAAAAAGTGATTTGGAGCTGTTCACTGTCGGCCAGCACTTTTATGAACGGCTGTTTGAGGATATTGAAAATAGCACCCATTCGGTTCATGTGTTATTTTATATTATAAAAAATGACCCTGACAGCGAGTCCTTTCTTTCCCTCCTGCAGAAAAAAGCGGAGCAGGGAATCAGCGTGCGGCTGCTTGCTGACTATGTCGGCAGCCATCACCTTGAAGAAAAGAAAATTCAGCAGCTGAAAGAAAGCGGCATTTCCTTTGCTTTTGCCCATAAACCGAAATGGCCCTTCTTTTTTTACAGCTCACAGACAAGAAATCACAGAAAAATTACTGTCATTGACGGCAGGACGGGCTACACCGGAGGCTTTAATATCGGGAAAGAGTATCTTGGCAAAGACCCGAAGTTCGGCTTTTGGAGAGATTATCATCTGCGGGTTACGGGGGAAGGCGTACAGGATTTGCAGCGGCAGTTTCTGACCGACTGGAACGCTGCGTCTGATGAGCAGCCTGAAGAGGATAATGGGCTTTTTCCTTCTCTTGCACAAGGCCGGTTTGAGCACAGGTTTCTTACGACTCCGGGCATGGAACTTGAGAAGAATTTTCTCGCATTTGTTAAAGAAGCAAAAAAAGAGCTTCTGATTTGTTCCCCTTATTTCATTCCCGGAAAGAAACTGATGAAAGAGCTTTTGAACGCAAGGAACCGCGGAGTTTCAGTCAAGATTATGGTGCCGATGAAGGCTGATCATCCGTTTGTGAAAGAAGCGTCTTTCCCTTATTTCGGTCCTCTTTTGAAGGCCGGCTGTGACATTTATCAATATTATTATGGTTTTTATCATGCGAAAGTCATTGTCGTTGATGACGGCTTCTGTGACATCGGGACAGCAAACTTTGATAAGCGGAGCCTTTTTTTAAATGACGAATTCAACTGCCTTGTTTATGACAGTTCCTTTGTTAAGGAGGTCAAGCTTACTGTGGTGGAGGATATGAAGAGGTCTGCGAAATTAACCCTCGACCATTATAACAGCAGATCTGTCCGGCAAAGGGTGATGGAGAAAACCGCTTCCTTCGTATCTTATTTCTTATAAAACCGGCGAAAGGAGAATATCATGGAAATCCGGTTCGGCTATGTATCAAATGCTCTTAACTTGTGGGACTGCTCCCCTGCAAAAACGATGACTTTTGCCCGCTATTCTAAGCTTGACCGCGAAGAGGCCGATCAGGCGCTTCATACTGTTGCAGAGCAGAACCTCCAGCATACGCTGCGCATTCTGCATTATAGCGTCGCCCATGAGATTCCGCTCTACCGTTTCTCATCTTCCCTTATTCCACTTGCTACCCACCCAGAAGTAAAGTGGGATTTCTTGACGCCGTTTGGCGGTCTTTTGCAGGAGATCGGCAGTTTGGTGAGAAAGAACAGTCTCCGGGTCAGCTTTCATCCTAATCAGTTCACCCTGTTTACGAGCGACAAGCCGCATATTACAGAAAATGCCGTAGCTGATATGCAGTATCACTATGATCTCCTGAAGGGGATGGGTCTTGAGGATGAGGGGTTTATCAACATTCATGTCGGCGGCGCGTACGGGAACAAAGAAACGGCGACAGAACGCTTTTACCGCAATATAAAGAAGCTTCCGGCTGAAATTAAAGCACGGATGACCCTTGAAAATGATGATAAAACATATACAACATCCGAAACACTGGCAATCTGCGAGAAGGAAAACATCCCGCTCATGTTCGATTATCATCACTACATTGCCAATAAAACCGATGAGGACGATCTTGAGGAGCTGCTGATCCGGTTTGCGCGAACGTGGGACGGCACCGGGAAAAAACCGAAGATCCATATATCCTCCCCAAAATCAGAGAAGGAGCTCAGAGCCCATGCCGATTATGTGGACCCTGATTTCATCATGCCTCTTTTGAAAAAGCTTAAAGAAATGGATTTGGACAGTGATTTTATGATTGAAGCCAAACAGAAGGACCGTGCCGTTTTGAGGCTTGTAGAAGAGATTTCCGCCATCCGGGGTGTAAAGCGGATGAGCGGAGGATCAGTTGTGTGGTAGGATCAGTCGGCTTAAGCTCCCTGATCCTCTGTTTCTTTGTCAAACAATGTTATAAAGGCGGCCCAGGACATGAAGGCGGCAACAAGACAAAACAGGGCCGCAGCGCATGCAATAAGATATTCTCCTTCCTTGAATCCGGCATATGTTGCATAGCCTGTCATAACAGCAAATAGAGGCGTGAAAATCAGCATCGCATAGTCTCCCACTTTCGATCTAACTTTATGGCGCTCCTTCCCCCACATCATGTATAAAATACCTGCAAGTACTACAAGAAAAACCACGCATGCCGCCGCGTAACCCACAGCTCCCGCTGATACATTTTTTATCAGCCCGTCCGCTGTCATCCATCCAAGAAACAGGATTAATATTGTACCCGGAATTTTCATCATGGAAGAAAGACATCCCATCTTCATGACCTCCTTTATGTATTCTGTTGATTTCATACCTCACCCTCATACAGTTTAAAACCTTTTTCAGGAAATTTAACGGGTGGATGGTACTGTATTTCATCATAGTTCACCGAAATACTGCTCCAAGAACGCTCAATTGGCAAAATAAAAAAGAACGGCCATCAGCCGTTCTTTCTTCCTTACATTTTTTCAGGAGCAGATACTCCAATTAGAGTAAGCGAGTTTTTCAATGTGATTTGTGTTGCTTTCATTAACGCGAGACGCGCTTTGCTCTTCGCTTCGTTTTCAGGGTCAAGCACTTTTTCTGCGTTGTAGAAGCTGTGAAGCGCAGATGACAGATCATAAATGTAGTTTGTGATTCTGTGCGGGATACGCTTTGCAGCTGCTTCTGTTACTGCCTGCGGGAATTCGCCGAGTTTTTTCAGCAGCTCTACTTCTTTTTCAGATGTTATATCGTTAAAGTTCTGAACATCTTCGTATGAAAGTCCCTGCTCTGCCCCCTGGCGCAGCATGCTTTCGATGCGGGCATGTGCATATTGGGCATAGAATACCGGGTTTTCGTTCGACTGTGATGCTGCAAGGTCCATATCAAAGTCCATGTGTGTATCAGCGCTTCTCATCGCGAAGAAGTAGCGTACAGCATCAAGTCCTACTTCTTCCATCAGATCGCGCATCGTCACAGCTTTGCCTGTCCGTTTGCTCATTTTCATCTTTTCGCCGTTTTTGTATAAGTGAACGAGCTGGATGATTTCAACTTCCAGTGTGTCTTTTTCGTATCCAAGCGCTTCGATTGCCGCTTTCATGCGCGGAATGTAGCCGTGATGGTCAGCGCCCCAGATGTTGATCAGCTTTGTAAATCCGCGGTCAAGCTTATCTTTGTGATAAGCGATATCCGGCGTTAAATACGTGTAGGAGCCGTCATTTTTAATAAGCACGCGGTCTTTATCATCGCCGTATGCCGTTGAACGGAACCAAGTCGCTCCCTCTTCCTCGAAAATATGTCCTTTTTCGCGGAGAACAGCAAGAGCAGCATCAATTTTCCCGTTTTGGTAAAGAGATGTTTCCGAATACCAGACGTCAAACGGCACGCGGAATGCATCCAGATCCTTCTTCAGTTTATCCATCTCGAATTTCAGGCCGTACTCACGGAAAAACGCAAGACGCTCTTCTTTGCTTTCTGACACGAACCGGTCACCGAATTCGTCGGCAAGCTTTTTGCCGATATCAATGATGTCCTTGCCGTGATAGCCGTCTTCAGGCATCGCTGCGTCCTGTCCAAGAGCCTGCAGATAGCGCGCTTCAACTGACAGAGCGAGGTTGTTGATCTGGTTGCCTGCATCGTTAATGTAATACTCGCGTGAAACATCATAGCCGGCTTTATCAAGAATGTTGCACAGGGAATCTCCGACCGCTGCACCGCGCGCGTGGCCCAAGTGAAGCGTTCCTGTCGGGTTGGCTGATACAAACTCAACCTGAAGCTTTTCGTTGTTGCCGATGTTCACTTCGCCGTAGGCCTCTCCTGCTTCTAAAATAGACGGGATGAGATCCGTAAGGTACGAATTATTCATGTAAAAATTGATGAAACCTGGTCCGGCAATTTCAATTTTTTCGATTGATGCCTTTCCTTTATCAAAAGACGCTACAATGCTTTCTGCAATCGCACGAGGTGCTTTTTTTGCAACACGCGCAAGCTGCATCGCCATGTTTGTTGAATAGTCGCCATGCGCTTTTTCTTTCGGAAGCTCTAAAATCACATCTGGAATCTGGCTTTCTTCTGCAAGTCCAGCCTTAAGTACTGATGCTTTAATTTCGTCTTTTAACCGTTCTTTAACCTGCTCAACGATGTTCATCCTTTTTCCTCCCTAAACATGATCGTTAACATATGTGAATGCGAATCTTCTTCGCCGATTTGAAGTTCATATTGAACACGGATGATGCCGCCTGCGTTCCCGTCAGTCATCCTGACAGAAATGGCTTTTGTCCTCGTTTCAAGCCTGAGTTCCCCGAACTGCGTCCTGTAGTTTGTCATGGTGTCCACATCTTTTACAAAGCGCTGTTTCATGGAGACTGCCCCGGACCTCATAATAAACACTTCATCATCCCTGAATTTGACGACTGTTTTTACTTTTCCGTACTCGTGTTCCTCGTGATAGCTTAAATAGGAGGCGTTATTTTTTACATAGTGCTCGCCGGAAGTAAAAAGCTCCAGGTTTTCTGTGTCCCCGCCCTGATTGATCTCCGTTTTTACGATCACTTGAACTGGTTTGCTTGCCGTCATTGTCACACATCCTTATAAAAGTATCCGCTATTAACTTATCCAGTATAAAGATTTCGGGCAGAAAATTCAATAGAAGGCAAGTAGTTATCATCGTTGACGTTCTAAGGCCTTTTATACCCCAAAATTAGCTGAATATGAAAAAGCTCCAGTTCAAAGCTGGAGCTTTTCTCATTACGGGCGCTTTTGCACCCAGCCTAAAATCATTTCACGAATCAGTTTGCTTGCTGTATTGGCCGTCTGTTCAGAGTTGTCATAGATAGGCGCGACTTCTACGAGGTCTGCACCGACAACATGAATATCAGAGCCTGCAATCGCATGAATGGAAGCAAGCAGTTCTTTTGATGTAATGCCGCCTGCATCAACAGTTCCCGTTCCAGGTGCGTGTGCAGGGTCCAAAACATCGATGTCGATTGTGACATAAACCGGACGTCCGGCAAGAGTCGGAAGGATTTCCTTCAGCGGCTCAAGCACTTCGAATTTCGAGATGTGCATGCCGTTTTCCTTTGCCCACTTAAATTCTTCCCTCATGCCTGAACGGATGCCGAAAGAATACACATTCGACGGTCCAATCAGATTGGCCGCTTTGCGGATCGGCGTTGAGTGGGAAAGAGGCTCCCCTTCGTACTCTTCGCGAAGATCCGTATGGGCATCCATATGGATAATCGCAAGATCCGGATATTTTTTGTACATCGCTTTGATGACCGGCCATGAAACGAGATGCTCTCCGCCCATTCCAAGCGGGAACTTATCCTCTGCCAGTACTTTATCAATAAAATCTTCGATGATATCAAGGCTGCGCTGCGCGTTGCCGAACGGAAGCGGAATGTCCCCTGCATCAAAGTATTTTACTTCTTCAAGCTCGCGGTCTAAATACGCGCTGTATTCTTCAAGACCGATTGACACTTCGCGGATGCGCGCTGGGCCGAATCTTGAACCGGGACGGTAGCTTACTGTCCAGTCCATCGGCATGCCGTAGAGGACGGCTTCGCTGTCTTCGAATGTCGGGTGGCTTTTAATAAAAACGTTGCCTGAATAGGCTTCATCAAATCGCATTTGTGTTTCCTCCTGATTATTTGATTAGATCTGCTACAAATTTCGGCAGGACAAACGCTGCTTTATGAAGCTCTTTTGTGTAATACTTCGTTTCGATCTCATGGAAGCGGTCTTCGCTCACTTCAAGCGGATCATATTTTTTCGATCCAAGTGTGAACGTCCAAAGTCCGCTTGGGTATGTGGGGATGTTTGCTGTGTAAAGACGCGTAATCGGGAAGATTTCTCTTACATCGCGCTGCACGTTGCGGATCAGGTCAGGCGTGAACCAAGGGTTGTCTGACTGTGCAACAAAGATGCCGTCTTCTTTAAGGGCTTTTGAAATTCCAGCATAGAAGCCTTTAGAGAAAAGGTTCACAGCAGGTCCTACAGGCTCCGTAGAATCAACCATGATGACATCGTATTCGTTATTGCTCTCTGCAATATGCATGAATCCGTCGCCGACTTTTACCTCTACGCGCTCATTTTCAAGCTCTCCGGCAATTTCAGGCAGGTACTTTTTAGAGTACTCGATTACTTTTCCGTCAATATCAACAAGCGTCGCTTTTTTCACGCCTGGGTGCTTCATAATTTCACGGATTACCCCGCCGTCTCCTCCGCCTACAACAAGAACGTTTTCAGGATTCGGGTGTGTAAATAGAGGTACGTGAGCAACCATTTCATGATAGACGAATTCATCTACCTGTGAAGTCATGACCATGCCGTCCAAAAGAAGCATGTTGCCCCACTCTTCTGTTTCGACCATGTCAAGCTTCTGGAATTCTGTCTGCTCTGTATGTAAAGTGCGGTTAATTTTAATCGTAATGCCGAAGTTTTCGGTTTGTTTTTCTGTAAACCAATGTCCTCCCATATTAAAACTTCCTTTCTATATATAGTTTCTTTTAAAGCTACAGTAACGATTATTCCCTAATCGGTCATTCTGATTCGCCAAATTTCGAGTTCAAAACCTCACGGAAAAGTATAGATGAATCTAGCAAAATTGCAAGAAGAATTTTAATAGAAAAGGTTTAAAAAGACTGAGATTTTCTCATACTGATTATCAGGAAATGTTGCGGATTTCACGTATTCCGAAAAGATGCAGAAATGAGGTGGGGAACATGGAGGTTATGACGCCGCGGAGAATGCGCATAACTATCAAAGCAGTACGAGCTGCTTTTTTCATCAGTCTTATTGCCATTTTTACAGGGTCAGTCTTGCTCGGCACCGTCATGCTTACGGCAAAATGGCAGGGTGCTCCTTCCCTGGCCGTTCAGCAGTCTTCCATTATGTATGCAGGTGACGGGTCTGAGATTGCAAGAACCCATCACGGCGGCAAACGGTACTGGGTGAATCTCGAAGAAATGTCCCCTTCCCTGCTGGCAGCGACAGTGGCTGTCGAGGACAGGCACTTTTACAGTCATCACGGGTTTGACTATAAACGGATCGCCGGTGCTGCGCTTGCAGATTTAAAAGCAATGGCAAAGGTTCAGGGAGCGAGCACGATTACCCAGCAGTACGCACGTAACCTTTATCTTGGACACGATAAAACATGGAAGCGAAAACTGTCTGAAGCTTTTTACACTATACGCCTTGAGCTGAATTACAGCAAAGAAGAGATTCTGGAAGGCTATTTAAATACGATTTACTACGGCCACGGGGCATACGGGGCTGAAGCTGCCGCCAGGTATTATTTTGACAAAACGGCCGCAGAATTATCCCTCGCTGAAGCAGCAATGCTTGCAGGAATCCCTAAAGCGCCAGGCTCTTATTCTCCTTTTGACAATCAGGAGCGGGCGAAAAGCAGGCAGGAACTGATCTTGAAAACGATGGTGAACCAAGAGCTTATCACACAGGCAGAAGCAGATAAAGCCTATAATGAACCTTTAAAATACAGAGCAATTGAAGCTGTTAAAGCACCCGAAGCAGCACCGTATTTCCAGGATGCTGTTATGAAGGAGCTGTCTGAAAAGCTCAACCTTGACAGAGTCACAATTGAAACGCGGGGTTTGCGGATTTTTACGACCCTTGATCTTGAGATGCAAAAAATCGCAGAGCAGAAGATGGCAGACATCATTGATGAGGATTCAGCCATTCAGGCGGGATTTATGGCCATGGACCCGAAAACGGGGCAGGTAAAGGCGCTGATCGGCGGCAGAGACTACGCAGCAAGCCCCTTCAACAGGGCTACACAGGCTAAGAGACAGCCCGGTTCGACAATGAAGCCGTTTCTCTATTATGCCGCAGTGAACAAAGGGTTCACCCCTTCTACCCTGCTGAAAAGCGAGCCGTATACGTTCAAATTTGAGGACGGTAAATCGGTTTACAAGCCAAGCAACTATAACGGCTATTATGCAGACGGCGACATCACCCTTGCACAGGCCATTGCGCTTTCAGACAACATCTATGCTGTGAAAACACACCTTTTCCTTGGCATGAATGAGCTGATTGACTCGTCCAAAGCACTGGGCATTACAAGCAGGCTGCAGAAGGTGCCGTCACTTGCTTTAGGCACGTCTCCCGTAAAGCTTTCCGAAATGGTCGGCGGATACGGGATGCTTGCAAACGGCGGCAAGCAAATCGAGCCTTCCTTCATCAAAAGAGTGGAAGATGCAGAAGGAAACGTCATTTATCAGAAGGAAAAAACGGGTGAACAAGTACTGAACGCAGAAGCAGCCTTTGTCACATCCCATTTGATGACCGGAATGTTTGATGAGCAGCTGAATGATTATACATCCGTTACCGGCCACGCAATCATCCCGAAACTTTCGCGGGAATATGCAGGAAAATCCGGTACAACTAAGACTGACAGCTGGATGATCGGCTATGCCCCGCAGCTTGTTGCTGGTGTCTGGACAGGCTATGACAAAGACCAGACGATCGATGCAGTAGCAGAACGCAGCTATGCCAAGGACATTTGGGCAGGGTTTATGGAAGAAGCGCTGAAGGATGAGTCAGTGAAGGCTTTCTCTCCTCCTAAAGGCGTCATTGGCGTCTACATCAATCCGAAGACCGGCAAGCTCGCATCAGACAACTGTCCGGCTAAGAGGTTCGCTTATTTCGTAAAAGGCACAGAGCCGACGGAGTATTGCACAGATCACTTAGAAGACGGGAACAGCACTCCTCAAAAAGGGGAAGAAAAGCAGGAAGAAACGTGGTACAAAAAAGTATGGAAATGGTGGGACTAGGCATCAGCCGCCCCTACTAGATGAAAAACCCCGGACCGCCCATGGTCCGGGGTTTTTCGTGTCCTAGCTTTATAAGCTATCTTCAGTTTACTAAAATCGAAAGAATTTGACAATTTGTTCACAGGAACGTCACAGGATTGTCACGATTCCCCAAGCCCTGTTTTCAGCTCCGCACCGGAGTTGTTCCACATATCTGCATTGTGGTTCTTCAAAAAGTTCATCAGCACTCCTTTAGAAGGGACATCCATGTGATCAACCATAATATGGCGCTTAAGCGATTTATCCATCTTGTTTACGTGTTCAGGGAGCGACTTATAGCCTCTTCTGATTTCACGGTCGACCGTCATTTCACAAGCCGTTACGCCAGCGTAGTACGGCCCTTCTGCTTTGCGGTCAATGGTCACCCATACGAGCCAGAACGGCTTCCCGTTCGGCACATCCTCCTTGTTCGGAAGAAACTTAATACCCTTTTCAACCGTGCTTCTCGCATGCATCGCACCGATGTCGACAAAAGCTTCCCCCTCATTTACATCTATAAACACAGGAGAAATATTCTCAAGGCTCAGTG
Source organism: Metabacillus sp. cB07 (assembly GCF_016839225.1). Lineage (NCBI taxonomy): Bacteria > Bacillati > Bacillota > Bacilli > Caryophanales > Bacillaceae > Metabacillus > Metabacillus sp. cB07. Next base: position 3,980,493 of record NZ_CP069296.1, read on the forward strand.
CACCGACCCCATAGCCGCCGTGGCCGTCAGTCGGATCGTTTTTGATGATATTGAACGCAACCTTTTTCTTTTTCTTATCTTGCTCCATTTAGATAACCTCCTAGAAAAACGGGGTGAGTATTGTTTGAAAAACCGTCAGCACAGCATCCGTTCCATATGAAAACGCCGGCTGAATCGTGTATTCGTCAAGCGGTGTCAGAACTAAAATCAAAAAAACAACAATCCCGTAGTTTTCAAACTGCGTCATTTTCGCCCGGATGCGCGAAGGCGCCAGATCTTCAATGATCCGGTATCCGTCAAGCGGCGGAAACGGAAACAGGTTGAAAATGAACAGGGTAATATTTAATCCCACAAGGATGTTAAAAAACTGCTCCAGACTTTCTGCCATACCTGATGACAAACCGGTCAAAACCCCTGTACTCAAAAGTATATACCATAACGCCAGGCCAATAAAAGCGACGAGCAAATTGCTGAGGGGCCCGGCAGCCGATACGAGAATTCCGGCAAGCCGCGGCTTTTTAAAATAAAACCGGTTGACCGGAACCGGCCTCGCCCACCCGAAGCCCGCAATAAATATCAAAATCGTCCCGAACGGATCAAGATGCTTCAGCGGCGACAGTGTCAGCCTTCCCTGATTCTTTGCAGTAGGATCTCCAAATTTAAAGGCTACATACGCATGGGCAAACTCATGCACCGAAAACGCAATGGCAAGCACAATCACAACGTACGGAATGAGCTCTAAATCAAACGCCAAAAATTCCACCAATCATTCTCCTCGCTAAACATTCTATTCTCCTTCAAGTATACTATAGAAGAATCCACCTAGAATACAAAAAGGAGAGTGTGACAATGCCATACGTAACTGTAAAAATGCTTGAAGGCCGCACAGAAGACCAGAAAAAAGCACTAGTTGAAAAAGTAACTGCAGCTGTATCCGAAACAACAGGCGCTCCTGCGGAGAAAATCGCTGTATTTATTGAAGAAATGAGCAAAAATCATTATGGAGTTGGCGGAAAACGCCTCAGCGATCAGTAAGCAAAAATCCCCCGGCAGAGCCCGGGGGATTTTCTATTGAAAAGCCTTCGTACGAATCGCCTCTATGTACTCATACGCCTGGCCGATTTCTTCTTCTGTATATTTCTGCTTGCTCTTAAGCGTAAAGACCTTTTCTTTCACTTCCTCTTTTTCAAGGGAATCAAAGTACAGAACGGTCGAGACAAGCTCGAGGAATCTGGCAGACTGGCCGTTTAAATCCTGCATGCATTCCTGCATCGGCGGCATGTCCGGCTCATAATTGGCAAGAAACTCTTCGCCCGACTCTGTCAGGGAATAGCGGTACTGAAAATATCCGCCTTTTTTCTCGTGCATTTCATTCAGAAACCCGAGATTGCAGAGCTCTTCAATCCTTAGCGTCAGTTCCTCTGAATATGGTCCGTAAAAGTGAAAATCATATTTTTCATAAAAAGGAAGATTGATCTTTTTGGCTATGTAGATCATCTTCTGCAGCTTTTTCCGTCCGGTAATCTCACCCGAAGAAGAAAAGACCTTCATCAGCTTTGCGTGTTCATTCAGCAAACCCCAACACTCCTAACCTTGTATTTTCACAGTATCTCTCTCTTTTTATTGTGTACTGAAGCGGCCCGCTCCCGGCCTAAACATTCAGCAATTCCATAATCCGTTTCTTCGCTGTTCGTTTTGATGACATATCCTTTATGAGATCTAATGGAAAATACAGCTTGTGGTCGGTTCTGCGCTTTCCTGATATCGCATCTACAATCTCCGACTGGCGGGAAAGCTCCCGCAAATCTCCGTTTGGCAGCTGCAGATGAATCGGAAGACGCTCCTCTTCCTCTCCCGGACGGTAAAAATCGTAAGGAAGATCAGACGATGAATCCACTACAAGATAATAGTCAGGGTCGATGCCTGCTTTTTTAAACAAAGCTGTAAGCTCCATCAGCTTCTTCATTTCCACTGTTGCAGCAGGATTAAACTCCGCATATTGAAACAGGTTCCTGTTCATGAACCTTCTGCAAAGGTCGCTCAGAATCGGATCCGCTTCCTCCTGCCACTGCTGGAAATAATACATCACAACGGACTCATCAAGCTTCAGATAATCCTCCGTGGTGACTTCCTCTTCAAAAATAGAATAAAAGTGGACCGGGTCCTGCCTGAATGTGTAGTAGTTTTTATGAAGATCCTTCGCACGGTGCAGTATTTTTGTCAGGATAACCTCTGCACTTCGTGTCACAGGATGAAAATAAACCTGCCAGTACATTTGATATCGGCTCATAATGTAATCTTCTACAGCATGCATCCCGCTTTGCTTGATGACCACCTGATCTTCGCGCGGCCTCATGACCCTGAGTATCCGCTCCATATCAAAATGTCCGTAGCTGACTCCTGTAAAATAAGCATCCCGCTGCAGGTAATCCATCCGGTCGGCGTCAATCTGGCTCGAAATAAGGCTGACGACCTGCTTATTCTCATACGTTTTGCCGATCACTTCGGCCACCTTTTTCGGGAAATCGTCACCCATCTGGCGCAGGACGGCATTCACTTCCGTATCACCCGTCAGAATCTCCCGTGTAAATTGTTCGTGATCCATGTGAAACACTTTTTCAAATGAATGCGAAAACGGACCGTGCCCCAAATCGTGCAGAAGGGCTGCGCAAAGCGAAAGAAGCCTGTCGTCATCATTCCACTCAGGACGTCCTTTAAAGACGTCATCTACGATTCTCCGCACAATTTCATAGACTCCTAAAGAATGATTAAACCGGCTGTGTTCTGCTCCGTGGAAGACAAGGTAGGTCGTTCCGAGCTGTCTGATCCTGCGGAGCCTTTGAAACTCTTTCGTTCCAATCAGATCCCAAATCAGCTTGTCCCTTACATGGATATATCTGTGTACCGGATCTTTAAACACTTTTTCCTCAGAAAGCTTTCCGCTAATGGCCACTTAAAGTTCCCTCTTCCATCTTGACTTGTATCCATTATATCGATTTGGAAATGATGGCTTCAACCATTATTTTCAAAATGAATCCGATAAAAAAATCACCACTGCAGGATGTGCCAATGGTGATATTATTTCTTCAATTTTGTTTCAATTTTAACGATCAGCTCGTCCTCATTCGGAGCTGATAGCGGACGGTTATTAACAAACGCAAACGATTTTTTTCTGCCTGGACCGCAGTATGACTGGCACCCGATGTCAATTTTCGCATCAGGATCCACTTTTTTCAGGCGCGGCAGCAACGTCTTCATGTTGGTTGCCTGGCAATCGTCGCATATTCTGAATTCATTTGCCACTGTCTTACAACCCTTTCCTTCTGTGAATCACGTTCAAACACTATTTGGTATTTTACAGCTATTTGAACGCCAATGCAAGCCGGGGGAAATAACTTCTAGAAAGAATCCCTTTTCGGAAAATCTACTATCCTTGTAAAGTTTTTGTATAAAACCCGCCCAATCTGGCCAGAATGGTAACAAGAAAATACACAACTATTTATCTAATGAAAAGCGGATGCACATTTTATCTGCTTCGCATCTTAAGAAATTATTCTATCTACACTTTTATTAAGGGAGTTGGAACACATGAAACAGCGACAAGACGCCTGGTCAGAAGAAGATGATCTGTTATTGGCTGAAACTGTCCTCCGCCACGTCCGCGAAGGAAGCACACAGCTGAATGCCTTTGAAGAAGTAGGAGACAAGCTTAACCGCACGTCGGCCGCCTGCGGATTCCGCTGGAACGCCGTTGTCCGCCATAACTATGAAAAAGCGCTTCAGCTTGCCAAAAAACAGCGCAAGCAAAAAATGCGCGCAGCAGGAAAAGGACAGCCCGCCAAAAAGCAGCTGCTCTACTCTCCGCTTGAAACTGAGAATGTACCTGTATCTGAAGAAATTCATCCGGCTGTCTATGAACAAGAAGAACTGCCTGCTGTGACACACCCTGCCTACCAGGAAGATGTGCACATGGAAGAAACCTATGAGATTCCATTTACAGCCCGCAGACCTTCGCTGCCTTCAGCACCAGCCGAACTGACCATGAACCAGGTCATTTCATTTCTAGAATCATATTCTCAGTCAAACGAGCACGTAAATGCACTGAAACTTGAGAATGAGAGATTAAAGCGCGAAAACTACGAGCTTTCCATGCGGAACCAGGACCTTGCTGTAAAAGTATCACAGCTCGAGCAGGATACCGTCATGGTGCAGGAAGATTACGAAACCCTCATGAAAATCATGAACCGTGCAAGAAAGCTTGTCTTATTTGAAGAAGAAGAGCGTCCGGCCACAAAGTTCAAAATGGACCGGAACGGCAATTTGGAGAAGCTGGCGGAGTGATGCAAAAGATGTCCTGATGGGGCATCTTTTTTTAGTTGAAGACACATCGAGGAGAGATTATTGAAAGGCTGAATGCTCTTGTTTCAGAAAAGAGGTTTGGAGCACTTACGGCGGATTGTGATGGGGCGTTTGTGCTCTTAAACCGTGTTAGTCGCACAAACTCTTAGCTGGGTAGACGCGTTTGTGCTCTTAAATCTTGTTAGCAACACAAACTCTTAGCTGGGTAGACACGTTTGTGCTCTTAAACCTGGTTAGCAGCACAAACTCTTAGCTGGGTAGATAAGTTAGTGCTCTTAAACCTGGTTAGCAGCACAAACTCTTAGCTGGGTAGACACGTTTGTGCTCTTAAACCTGGTTAGCAGCACAAACTCTTAGCTGGGCAGACGCGTTTGTGCTCTTAAACCTTGTTTGCTGCACAAACTCTTAGCTGGGTAGACACCCTAGTGCTCTTAAACAAGGTTTACCGCACAAACTTTGCACAATGAAGACACCCACAAAAAAACAGGAAGGAAACCCCTCCTGCCTGCTTTTTTGCCCTCTATTGAACGGTCCCAAATACCTTCTCATTTCTGTCATACATCCGAAGCAGGTTTTTTTCAAACAGCACCTGCTCATCAACAGAAAGGGATGCTGAGTAGATTCTGCCGCTCAGTTCCTTCAGTGTCTTCAGAAAAGAAAGCATCAGCGACTGCACCGTGATGCCGTCCTGAAGCAGCTCGCTTAATGAAGCCATTGTTTCCGGAACAATTTCGGGATACGCAAATTTTGTCTGCTCTCCTTTTTTGGCAAGTTCATAAAACCTGCGGATGAGCTCAGCACGCTCTGAACCGCTTCCATCTGCACACAGATAGATCTGAACGGCAATTCCTCCGCGCAGTCTGCGCTGCGAGATCCCTGCGAACTTTTTCCCGTCAATGCTGAGGTCATAGCTGCCTGGGCAGTACGAGCCGGTTATCTCGCGGGCTTCAATCTCCGCATTGTAGGGCTTCAGCATCCGTTTGATCAGATCCCACATCGTGTCATAGCCGCGGTTTATATCAATTCCTTTATCTGTTTCAGGAAAAATAAGCGAAATGTTGAGGACACCCTCATCAAGTACAACAGCGAGACCGCCGGAGTTCCGGACGATGACCCTGTAGCCCTGCTCCTTCAGAAAAGCTATGCCATCCTGCAAATAAGGAAGCTTTGTGTCCTGAATGCCGAGTACAACCGTTTTGTGGTGCACCCATGTTCTCGCCGTTGCAGGCGATGTGCCGTTTCCGACAGCAGCGCACAAGGTGTCATCCATGGCAAAGGACTGCCTCGCATCAAAATGCGGCCCGAGACTGGACTGGTCGACAATTTTCCATTCATCCTGTTTCAGCAATGTTTCAAAAGACATCTTCGTAGACTCCTTAGCGTTTATAAACATGTTCATTATAGCATGTGATCAGAAAAAAGAGACAGCGGCCGCTGTCTCTTTCCGTACGATTAGATTGCCTGTCCGGCAGTAATCAATGCAAGTTTGTATACATCTTCTGCGTTGCATCCGCGTGACAAGTCGTTAACCGGTGCATTCAGTCCCTGCAGGATTGGGCCTACTGCTTCAAAGTTGCCCAGGCGCTGAGCGATTTTGTAGCCGATGTTGCCTGCTTCAAGGCTTGGGAAAACAAATACGTTAGCGTCGCCTTTAAGAACGGAGTCCGGAGCTTTAGAAGCTGCCACGGAAGGTACGAACGCAGCGTCAAATTGGAATTCGCCGTCAAGCACAAGCGTCGGGTCCATTTCTTTTGCAATTTTCACAGCTTCTGCTACACGCTCTGTTTCAGGTGATTTAGCTGAGCCTTTTGTTGAAAAGCTGAGCATCGCCACTCTTGGCTCAATGTTGAACATGTCTGCTGTTTTCGCGCTTTCGATGGCGATTTCAGCAAGGTCCTGGCTGTCTGGGGCAATGTTGATTGCGCAGTCTGCAAAGACATATTTTTCATCGCCGCGCACCATGATGAACACGCCTGATGTTTTTTTGATGCCTTCTTTTGTTTTAATGATTTGAAGAGCCGGGCGAACAGTATCTGCTGTAGAATGCGCCGCGCCGCTTACAAGTCCGTGTGCTTGCCCTGTGTAAACAAGCATTGTGCCGAAGTAGTTTTCATCCAATAGAATCTTTTGAGCCTGTTCTTCTGTCGCTTTTCCTTTGCGGCGCTCTACAAAAGATGCCACAAGCTCATTCATGCCTTCAAATGTCTGAGGATCATAGATCTCAACACCTTCAAGTGTAAGATTCAGTTCATTCGCTTTTGCTGTGATCTCATCTTTGCTTCCGACAAGAATCGGCACGAGAATGCCTTCTCCGGCAAGACGGTTTGCAGCTGTAAGAATACGCTCATCCGTTCCTTCAGGGAAAACAAGTTTCAGCTCTTTTCCTGATACTTTCTCTTTTAAAAGACTAAATAAATCAGACATTCCAAAACCTCCTAATTTGTTAAAAACAAACACTCTACAGACAAGGATACTCCACTTTCAGGCAAATTCAAACAAGCCGGGACCAATGCAGCGCTTACACGACAAATTCTTTATTTTCTAAATAGACAAACATTTTTACCTTTAAACATCCTTATTTAATATGTGCAGCAGAGTCTGATTTCATTATTCCATGGACAAACTGTGGTATAGTAAATAGCGTAAATAAGTATGATGAAACGGAGTGAACGTACATGAGTGAAGCTGCACAAACACTTGACGGCTGGTATTGCCTGCACGATTTCCGCGCAATGAACTGGGCGCTCTGGAAAACGGCAAGCAGCGATGAACGCCAGTCAGCCATTTATGAGTTTCAGGGTTTGCTTGAAAAATGGGGACTTGCAGATGAGCAGAAGCAGGGAAGTCAGGCGCTGTACTCAATCGTCGGACAAAAAGCCGACTTTATGCTGATGATTTTGCGCCCTACGATGGAAGAACTGAATGTCATTGAAACAGAGTTTAATAAATCAAAGCTTGCTGATTACACTCTCCCGACCTTCTCTTACGTATCAGTTGTGGAGCTGAGCAACTACCTGCCTGCAGGAGAAGATCCGTATCAGAATCCGCAGGTTCTTGCCCGTCTGTATCCTTCCCTTCCTGAAGCGAAGCACGTCTGCTTCTACCCGATGGATAAACGCCGAAACGGCGAAGACAACTGGTATATGCTTCCGATGGAAGAACGCAAAAGCCTGATGCGCAGCCACGGTATGATTGGCCGTCAGTATGCCGGCAAAGTGAAGCAGATCATTACAGGATCTGTCGGATTTGATGATTTTGAATGGGGTGTTACGCTCTTTTCAGATGATGTGCTTCAATTCAAAAAGCTTGTATATGAGATGAGATTCGATGAAGTGAGCGCGCGCTACGGCGAGTTTGGCACATTCTTTGTCGGAAATATTCTTCCTGAAGATAAATTGTACAGCTATTTCCATATTTAACGTTCACAAGCTCTTGCCGGATCAGGCAGGGGCTTTTTTTGTGTCATAACGCTTATTTTCCGTTCATACCTATAAATGAGTGAGATTGATCTTTCATCCAGTCACACTGCTTCTTTGCGCCATCGCGGGGCAAATGATTCTGGTGTTTATTCAATTCTTACTGATTAAGGAGGGTTATTATGAATTCAGGTTTCAATCAGTTTGGAGCAGGCTTTAATCCTTATGGATATGATTACCGTCAGCAGCAGCCGCAGTTCGGGCAGCAGCAGCAATTTGGACAGCAGCAGGGCGGCGGACAGCAAGGTATGCAGGGCGGGCAGCAGCAGACTCCGACTCAGGCACAGGGCGGGATGCTGCCGCTTGAAGAATCATATGTCGAAAACATTCTGAGGCTTAACCGCGGAAAAGTTGCGACGATCTACATGACATTTGAAAACAGCAAAGAGTGGAACTCAAAAATCTTTAAAGGCGTGATTGAAGCGGCCGGCCGCGATCATATCATTCTGAGTGATCCGAAAACGTCTAAAAGGTACCTGCTTTTGACCATCTACCTTGATTACATTACGTTTGATGAGGAGATCGCCTATTATTATCCATACGATATGACGTCATATTCGCCTAGATAAGGTCAGATCTTTAGAGCATATACCGTGTATGCTCTTTTTTAGCCTTTCCAGTAATAGCGGTCGTCTTCGCCTGTATCGTCAGGCGATACGTCCTTTTGCTTCTCCTGTTTAAAAAGCGCAATGGTTTCCTGTTCTGCCTGTGAAACCGTACTCTGCACTGGTTTGGGCTCTTCTTTCACAAGTGTGTGAACATAGCTCTCCATAATGCTCGTCCTGTCCTCATATCGCTTTAAAAAAGCTGATACGGCGAGCAGAAGGCTTCCGCCGATCATCAGGTATACAAAGATAGACAGGCCGGGAAGCATCTGAATATAAAAAAGTCCGTACGGCTCGTAATACTGCTGATTCTCTTCTGACACCATTTTATAGATGGTTGATATGGAGCTTAACCCTCCGGCAAGCCCTCCAATGATCATGATACTCCCAATAATCGTCAGTATTTTCTTCACTCTTCTCCCGCCTTCCTTTTTCATTATTTTACCATGCGGCTGAATTTTAAGGGTAGCAAAAAGGCGGTCAGAACTCTTCATGCAGATTAGGCCGGCCTCATGAAGAAAGCCCCGCCTCAGGCGGAGCTCTTCAACACAAATTACAAGAATTTCACGGCTGCAATGATAATCATTACCCAGGCAATAAGGAAGGAAAGTCCCCCAAGCGGAGTGATGGCACCAAGAACACTGATTTGCGTAACAGCAAGAACGTACAGGCTTCCCGAAAACAGCAGAATGCCGATAAACATCAGCCATCCCGCCCAGTTCAGCATGCCTGCCTGCGGAAGCTTGTCCATGAGAAACGCGATGACAAACAGACCGCCTGCGTGAAACATCTGATAGGTGACGGCTTTTTCCCAGATGTTCAAGTATCTCTCAGGAATTTTCCCTTCAAGCCCGTGTGCGCCGAATGCGCCGAGTGCAACTGATAAAAAAGCATTTGCAGCAGCAAGTATTAAAAATAGTTTCACAATTATCTTCTCCCCGATTTTAAAATCTGACATCTGCTTTCATCTTACCTTAACGCACCTGCAAAGCAAAGGCAGGAAGCGTATTCGTCAACGGATAATTAGAAATCAAAAAGGGAATCGCCGCAGTCTTCCTCTTCTTTTTTCTTATTGAAGGATGAGGCGCCCATCATCTTCTGCAGCTGAAGAGCATCCATTTCTAAAGGCTTTGATGACTGCAGTTTCGGCTTGAACGGTTCTGAAGATTCCCCGCTTTTTTCGTCAAGGACAAGATCGCACAGAGTCTTAACAGCGAGCAGGCGCTCTCTTACTTCTGACTCGCTTGATCCATTCATCGCCATGCGGACCTCTTTTTCCATTTTTGCAAGCAGCTTTGAAATATGAATATCCATTATCGTTCCTCCATTATCATTTTTTGAGCGTATATTTTAAGCAATTTTCACCTGAAGATCTTTTTACCTCAACAGATGGCCTTGCAGCTGATTTAAAGCCGAAAGCCCTGCATCCGTTAGGAAATTGTCTATCCCAGGTCACGTAGTAATGTGCACATTTTAAACAGTTGATCTGCTGAACGTTCATCTGATATCCTGCCTTTTTCTTTTTCCTTGCCCCCTATTATAGCAGGAGTTATTGCACACCGCCTGTAAAAAAGAGGTTTACATCACGAGCCCGGGTGATAAATAACTAGTATTACTAAACAGGAGAGTGATTGAATATGAAACCGACAGTAAAAGAATACACAAATGATGAAGTATTGAAGCAGGATGTAACTGAGCTGAAAAATCAGGGTATTGATAAGCAGGATATTTATATTCTCTCACACGATGACGAGCGCACAAACCGTGTAGCAGGCAATGCGGACGCCAACACAATCGGACTTTCTGAAATGGGTCTAGGCAGCGCAGTAGGCAACATTTTCAGCAAAAAAGGAGACGAGCTCCGCACAAAGCTTGAAGAAATCGGATTCAGCAAGGAAGAAGCTGAGCGATATGAAGAAAAGCTTGATGAGGGTAAGATCCTTCTGATGGTAACAAACCGCGACCGCGTAACCGGCGGAATTTAATGGCTGACAAAAAGGAGGTGCAGAGGCACCTCCTTTTTTCATGCAGAGCGCCTGGGAACGGAAGGTCCAAGGCGTTTACTCTTATTCTATTTCCCAGTCAATTTCATCCCGCCCCAGTCTCCGCAGTGCTTCGTTTGTTTTTGAAAACGGTTTGCTTCCGAAGAACCCTCTGCGTGCAGAAAAAGGACTTGGATGAGGCGACTCAATGATGACATGCCTGTTTTCATCAATTAGCTCTTTTTTGGCCGCTGCATGCTTTCCCCATAGAATAAACACAACCGGCTGTTCCCGTTCGTTCAAAAGCTCAATGATCCGGTCGGTAAAGGTCTCCCATCCCTGACCTTTATGGGAGGCAGCCTGTCCCTTCCGCACGGTGAGGACCGTATTCAAGAGGAGCACACCTTGGTCTGCCCATTTTTCGAGGCAGCCGTGATCCGGAGGCTCGCAACCGAGATCATCTTTCAGTTCGAGAAAAATATTGCGCAGTGAAGGAGGCTGCTTCACTCCTTTTTGCACAGAAAAACTCAGCCCGTGTGCCTGGTTCGGCCCGTGGTAAGGGTCCTGACCGAGGATAACGGCTTTCACATTCTTGTAGGATGTTACATCGAGAGCATGAAAGATATCATCCATGGGAGGGTAGACAGTTTCAGATGCGTATTCCTCTTTCAGGAATTCTCTCAGTTTGGCATAATAGGATTTTTCGAATTCAGGTTTAAGCCACTGCCACCAGCCGTCGTGAAGAAGCTGTTTCAATTGTGTTTCCCCCAATCACATGCAGGTTTCTTCTACTAATGAAATCAGTTTTTTCAGCATGGAAACTGAATCTTCAAGTGTTAAAGAATAGAAGCGCTTTGTTCCCTGCTGTTCAGTGACAACCAGTCCCTGATCTTTTAAGATTTTCAGATGGTGGGAAATAGCCGGTCTTGAAAGTCTGGACTGATCCGCAATTTCGTTGACGGTCAGCCGCTCTGTTTCTGCCAGTAATAAAATTATATCCTGTCTCGCGGGATCTCCGAGAGCATGGAATAATGGGATGCAAGATCGAAATGTATCAATTGCCTGATCTCCCATTCACTTCACACCTTTCTTACGCACGTTCCTGTGTTTTTCTCACAACACCTGTTACCGTTTTGCGGGGCATAAACCGTACGGCTGCTGCGAGCATTTTATTTTTTAGTCCAGGGATAATAACCATTTTCTTCTTGTGCAGCCCTTTATAAGCCGCGTCCGCCACCTCTTTGACATCCATGACCCCGCTTTTGAAAAGCTTGGACTGGCCAAGGTTGGCACGGTCGCTGAAACCGGTTTTTGTCGGTCCGGGGCAAAGGACGGAAACGCTGACCCCTGTCCCTTTAAGTTCGTTTTCTATGGCTTCACTAAATGATAACACATATGCTTTTGTGGCGTAATACACAGCCATAAGGGGTCCCGGCTGAAAGGCCGCTGTAGATGCAACATTGAGAATATGACCGGAACCTCTTTCAGCCATGTCGGGTGCGAACAGCTTGGCAAGGAGGGTAATGGATTTAATATTGAGATCAATCATATTCAGCTCTTCATCAGCAGAAGTGCGGACAAATTCTCCGTAAAGGCCGAACCCTGCATTGTTTACGAGCACATCTACACATACACTTTCAGCCTTCAGTTCTTCGTATAGCTCCCGGACCTGGTTCATATCGCTTAAGTCTTTTCTTTTCACGATGACAGATGCAGGCTTAAGTTCTTCTGCTAGCTTCTGCAATTTCCCCTCGCTGCGCGCAGCCAGGACTAAGCGGTATCCATCCTGTGCATATTTATAAGCAAGTTCTTTTCCGATGCCGTCTGATGCTCCTGTAATCAATACTGTTTTCATATTTTTAAAAGTCTCCTTTTGTTTGTTTGTTTAAATGTTTAAACATATAGTATATTGACTGTGCAAAAATGTCAAATATAAAAAAACTCCCGCATCGCAGGAGTTAAACAAGCCTTGACCGAATCGGCATGCCGTCCCAGACAATCTGGCTTTCGGCCTCTCTCTTTTTCAGCTCCGGCTGTTCGAGGAGCACAAAGAAGTTTTTTTGCGGAAGCTTTCCAAGCCCGTGTTTTTCACAAAGGACTTCAAGAAACGACTGCCTTTTTTCATTAAGGGAAAAAGACTGATGGCTTCCTCCTGCAGAAAAAGCATAGATGACGCTGGCCACCGGAACCCGCTTCACGGAAAATGCTTCAGACACTCTCAGGAAAAAATCCCAGTCCCAATAATTGTGGACCTCCGGATCGAAATAGCCGATCTCCCTGTGAATGCTTTTTAAATAAAGACTGCCGGACGGCACATAGGTTGAAAAGCGCCTCATCTCATCCGGGTCATATGTATAGGCAAACAGCCTCCTGCTTACAGGCAGACGGACATGATTCTCTTCTTCAAATGTAACGATTTCTACATCTGAATAGACAAGGTGAGCACCGTCTGAAAGTTCCCCGGCCATCCGCTCAATATGCCCCGGAGTGAAATAATCATCGTCATCACTGAGCATGATGGCATCACCGGAAGCAGCCTCAATCCCGGCATTCCTCGCATGAACATGCCCGCAGTTCTCTCTCAGATCAACCACCTTTATAGGTAATTCATGATAAAACTCCTTCAGGGATTCAACAGACTCTCCACCATCATTCACAATAATTATTTCTTCCGGCATCCGTGTCTGGCCGGCAATAGATTCCAGCAGATCCGCCAGTGCATATAACCGGTTGTACGTCACAATAACAATCGAAATTCGCACGCTTATACCCCTCATTCTGTTGGTTTCTTTTATCCATTAAATCATAAACGGGCATGGGATGCTTATTGTCAGTCGAACTTAGAAGGCCATCTTGTTGCAATTTATGCTTTAAAGGGACACGTTCAAACCAAGTGTATTGCAGCGGAAGGCACTTGACTCCTGCGGGATGAAGAGGGCACTGAAGATCCCGCAAGCGCAGCGAGGAAGCTTCAGGCACTCCCCGCGGAAAGCAAGTGACTGGAGCGGAAAGGAACGGATACAAATCGATAACAACTATAAACCAGCTTTTAAAAAGCTTGTTTTAAAAATAAATACACGGGGTAAATATAAATCATCAGCACAAAAGGAGAGATCGATTATGAAGACATTCGTTGTTGAAAATGGCGTACAAGCCACCGAAAAAATCAATCACCTTGAAGTTGAAGGGTTCACAAAGGATGATATTTATCTATTCGCCCATGACCCGAACCGTTCTAAGCATCTTACATCGGGAACAGATACGGAAAGCGTAGGCGTTTCAGAACAAGGCGTCTTCTCGTCTATGAAGAACGTATTCCGTTCACGCGGAGATGAGCTGCGTTCCAAAATGGCCTCACTTGGCCTGACGGAAAATGAAGCAGCACACATGGAAGAAGAACTCGATAAAGGCAAAGTTGTCATTATCGCACAGCAGTAATCACGCAATCTATATTCCCCCCTACTCAATATAGATGTGAGGCGTGTCTCGTCCAGACGAGGCACGCCTATTTTTTATTTCTCACGGAACAATTATGCGCTCCGCTGCGTCTCACGAATAGAATGAACGGTAAAGAAAGACTTCCTTTATCAGCATTCGACAAGAAGATTCTACACATTCCTCATATCCAGTCTGGTAATCTTTTCTTGTATTCATTTAAAAGGGGACTAGAGAGAAATGAAAAAATGGCTGTTCGCGTTAATCACGGCTTTCTTCCTGTTTTCTCAAGCTTCATTTCCGGCAAAAGCCGACGGCATTCCGCAGCTTATCATCATCAACAAAAGCACCAATAAACTGGCCTTTTTTGACAACGGAAAGCTCATACGCGTCTTTCATGTCGCAACCGGCAGAGACAATTCCTTTACGCCGGAAGGAACGTTTCCAATTGTCAATAAGATCAAAAACCGCCCTTACTACAAAGAGAACATTCCCGGAGGAGACAGCCGCAATCCTTTAGGCGACAGGTGGCTCGGCCTCAGGGCACTTGGGACGGAGGGAACCACTTACGCCATTCACGGCAATAACAACGCAAACTCCATCGGAACCTACGCCAGTGCAGGCTGCATCCGCATGCACAATGAAGAAATCCGTTATCTCTTTGACCAGGTTCAAACAGGCACATCTGTTATTATTCTGCACTCCACTCACTCCTTTGAAGCAATCGTCGCAGCAAACAACTATCCAAATTCCCTGCCTGCAGATTCACCTCCTGCAGATGATGAAAAGGCGCCGGCTGAGAAACCTGTGCCAAAACCGAAGCCTGCTCCAAAGCCGGAGCCAAAACCGGAACCAAAACCCGAGCCTGCCCCCGAGGACCCTCTCTCATGCATTAAAAGCAAGCTGCAGGGACGCATATACTTCCCTGACATTCATGTAAAAATGGATGTATCATGTTCTGCTCAAGCCGGCGGGTCCTAATCGCCGGCTTTTTGCATGGAGAAATGCCAGACACGCTTACAGCCATTCCTCCAACATGGCTAACCTTTTTTGAAATTGTTATAATAGGAGAGAAGATACGCTTAATCACCCGGATGGAGGTACACATACTTATGACAATGAAAAAAGCCCTAACGTTCGCCGGATCAGACAGCAGCGGCGGTGCCGGCATTCAGGCAGATTTAAAAACCTTTCAGGAGCGCGGCGTTTACGGAATGACAGCGTTGACCGTAGTAGTTGCGATGGACCCTGCAAACGAGTGGCATCACCAGGTATTCCCTGTGGAGCTTGAGACCATTAAAGCTCAGGCAGCCACAATTGTGGAAGGCATCGGCGTTGATGCCATGAAAACCGGCATGCTTCCTACAGTTGATATTATCAAGCTTGCGGCCGATACGATAAAGAAATACGATGTGCAAAATGTTGTTGTTGATCCTGTTATGGTCTGCAAAGGAGCAGACGAAGTGCTTTATCCTGACCTTGCGGATGCCCTCAGAGAGATTCTGACTCCGCTTGCGACAGTCGTCACGCCAAATTTATTTGAAGCAGGACAGCTGAGCGGTATTGGTACAATTACAACTGTTGATCAAATGAAAGAAGCAGCTGTAAAGATTTTTGACCTGGGCCCGAAATTCGTCCTTGTAAAAGGCGGCGGCAAACTGGATCATGAAAAAGCAGTGGACGTGCTCTACGACGGAAAAGAATTTCAGATTCTTGAAGGCGAGCGCATTGACACTTCTTACACGCACGGAGCAGGCTGCACATACTCGGCAGCGATTGCGGCTGAACTTGCAAAAGGAGCTTCCGTTAAAGAAGCCATCTACACAGCAAAAGAGTTCATCACGGCAGCAATTCGCCATTCTTTCCCGCTGAATGAATATGTAGGACCGACAAATCATGCGGCATTGCGTTTGCATGGAGATAAGTAATTCATGAACAAAATCACCCGGCGGATGCCGGGTGATTTTGTTTTGTTTGAAATGCTGTAATCTTCACAGCTCCCACTTCTTCAAATCAAAAGCTGCCTCTCCCTCTGCAGAGACCACAATGCTTTTTTCACCGTGTTCCGGGAAAAATCTTGCTGTGAACACTTCTTCTCCGTCATTGATAAAGACCTCAATGGAGGAGGTGTCAACAAATACATGAAGGCTGGAGAGGTGTTCTAACCTGCATTGTCTTGATTCCGGCTGTCCATCAGCATAGCTTGTCCGGGTCAGCGTAAAGACTTTCTCCTCACTGGAATAGTGAAGAACCGCATTGTTTTTAATGGAAACGGAAAGGCCGGAACTGACTTCAAGGTTCTCAAGCTTCAGTTCAAAAACAGTTCCAGACGTGTGGTGCTGCTCTCCTGCCTGCAGCCTGATGCCAGGCGCTGCTTCTTCTGTTTTCCTCAACGCTTCCAGCTCTTCGACCGGCTGCTGAATCAGTTTCCCGCCACGCATCGACAATTTCCTCGGAAATGTCATGTTGTGTATCCATTTATGCTGGATGGTCGGATGCTTGTCTTCCGCTTGGTCCGGCACGCTCATCCAGGCGAACAGCAGGCGTCTGCCCTTCTCGTCTTCTGTTGTTTGCGGCGCATAGAAGTCAAAGCCTCTGTCAAGCTCGGTGAAGTCGCCGTGCGTCAGTTTTGCCGACTCATAATCAAGCTTCCCGGAGAAGTATCCGGACTGGTAGACATTCTGATACAGCATCCCCTGCGGCTTAAGGCCTTGAGGCGAGACGATCAGAATGTCTTTGCCGTCAAGATGAAACAGATCCGGGCATTCCCACATATAGCCGAATTCACCCAGCTGCTCTGTATGAGAACCAGCCACGTCGCCTAAATAGGTCCATTTCATGAGATCCTCAGAAGAGAAAATGGCTGTTCGGCCTTTAAGATCAGTGGTTTGAGCACCGACAACCATGTACCACTTTCCATCATGCTCCCACACTTTCGGATCGCGGAAATGGGCGGTATAGCCTTCCGGAAGCTCAGCTACAACGCCTTTTTTCTCAAAATGAAGACCGTCTTCAGATACGGCCAGACATTGATAGGTCTCCCGCTCTCCGTTCTCGTCCTTTACATTACCTGTATAAAAGAGATGCATTTTACCGAAAGCGTTCACTGCACTGCCTGAATAGCAGCCGTTCTTTTCATACCATTCGCTCGGTGCGAGCGCAATCGGTTCGTGCTTCCAGTTCACAAGATCCTGAGATGTGTAATGTCCCCAGAATTTAGCACCATGCCCTGTCTTAAACGGCATCCACTGATAAAAAAGATGATAGACTCCCTTCCACTGAATGAAGCCGTTCGGATCATTCAGCAGACCGACAGGCGGCATAATGTGGTGCTTAAGGCGATATGGATCGCTTTCAACCAATTCTTTATTCATTTCCGCTTCTAAATAGGCGGCTTCTTTCAGTTCAGCGTCCCTCTTTGTCACATCGCTTCAGCTCCTTATCCCTTTTTCAGAATGTCTTCTACTTCGCCAAGAGTCGGCAAAGCGGTCATAGCCCCTTTTACAGATGCAGCAAGGCCGCCCGATACACTGGCAAATCGGCCGATTCGCTTCAGTTCATCCGCATTCAGCTCACCCGGATGCGTTTCAAGCTCGTGCAGCTGATAAAGGATGCCCGATACGAAGGCGTCTCCTGCACCTGTCGTATCGACTGCATTCACCCTCATCGCGTCGATTTTGACTGCCCCATTCTTTGTAAATGCATAGCTGCCTTCGCTTCCCATAGTGATAAACAGCAGCGGAATGTTATAAGCAGCCAGTTTCTCTACACCTTTTTCAATGTCAGATTCACCTGTCAAAAATTCAAGTTCTTCCTCTGATATTTTGATCAGATCCGCCTTGCCGAACATAGATAAAATCGTCTCTTTAGCTGTCTCTTCGTTTTCCCACAGGCTGAGCCTCAGATTGGGATCGTAGGAAACAATCATTCCGTTCTCCCGTGCAAGTTCGACCGCCTTGACTGTCGCACTTTTTGAAGGCCCGCTGATCATCGAAATCGATCCGTAGTGAAGAATTTTGCTTTCAGCAAACAGGGACACATCTAAATTCTCTTCATGCAAAAACCGGTCTGCGCTCGGATCAATGTAGAAATCGAAGGACCGCTCGCCGCCTTCTGCGAGCGTGACGAAAACCGCCCCCGTCTTCGCTTCTTTTGTCAGAAGCATCTGGTCTGTGTTCACACCGAAAGACTGAAGTGTTTCCTTTAAAAAAGTTCCAAGCACATCATCCCCGACTTTGCCGAGGAAAGAGGAAGGCGCACCCAGTCTTGCAAGTCCGACTGCTACATTTGCCGGAGCACCTCCTGGGCTTTTCTGATACACAAGGTTTTCAGAATCAACCGGTATAAAATCAATCAGCGCTTCTCCAAGACTGATTATTCCTTTTTTCATCGCACTCATACCTTTCTGTTTTGAAAGGAAAAACAGGCAAGGTTACGGACCCTGCCTGATTTTCTTTTCCTTACTCATTCTTCTTTTAAACCCAAAATCCTACTTCTTCTCTTCCTCTTTTATGCCAAGAAGCATCGTGGCAATAAAGGCACCTGCAACCGCAATGGCAAAACCGATGAGGTAGTTCACGACGGCAGCCGTTCCAAACGGCGCCACAATGGCAATCATCGGGATTCCTGTGAGTCCGTACGCATTTGCTGCCACATTTGTGAAAACAACATAAGCACCGCCAAGTGCTCCGCCGATCATTCCGCCGATGAATGGATTGCGGTAGCGCAGATTCACCCCGAATATAACAGGCTCTGTAATGCCAAGGAAGGAAGAAAAAGCACCTGGAAGGGCAATTTCTTTCGTTTTCGCTCTCTTCGTCATGAAGAAAACGGCAAGACCCGCTCCTCCCTGCGCTACGTTCGCCATCGACCAGATCGGGAGCAGG
Source organism: Metabacillus sp. cB07 (assembly GCF_016839225.1). Taxonomy (NCBI): domain Bacteria; kingdom Bacillati; phylum Bacillota; class Bacilli; order Caryophanales; family Bacillaceae; genus Metabacillus; species Metabacillus sp. cB07. The sequence continues at coordinate 3,999,236 of NZ_CP069296.1, forward strand.
TAGTTTTTGCCGAGGTCAGCAAGCAAACCTGCTTCTATAGCATGGAAGCTGTGATGCACGCCCGTTAAAACGATGAGAGAATACGTTCCTCCAAAGATCAGTCCGGCAAGGAAGCCTGCCGTATCATACACATATGTGAGAGCTGTTGTAATCCCTGATCCAAGACCGCGTCCAAGCGGGCCGATGGCAATCAGTGCGATAAAACCTGTCGAAATGATGGTAAGGAACGGCGTGACAAGCAAATCAATTGAGTTTGGCACCACTTTTCGCAGTCCTTTTTCAATTTTGCTCATCACGTAAACAGCTAGCAGGATAGGAATAACAGTCCCCTGGTACCCGAGCATCGCAATGTCCATGCCTGCAAAATTCAAATATTCCGGTTTAGCTTCTGCAAGTCCCCACGGATTTAATAGTGACGGGTGAGTCAAAATCCCTCCGATTACGGCCCCAAGGTACGGATTCGCCCCAAACTCTTTAGAAGCACTTACGCCGATCAGGATCGGCAGAATGATAAAGGCTGCACTCGAGAACATATCAAGAAGCACAATGAAGGCACTGTCGGCACTCACCCATTCGAACGCTTTCATCATGCCCAGAAGCCCCATTAACAGACCGCTTGCGACAATCGCCGGAATAATCGGCACGAAGATATTTGAAAGGGTTTTGGCAAATCGGGCAAAAGGATTCATCTTCTGTTTAACAGCATCAGAATGCGAGACATTCTCTGTTTCCTGAACGCCTAAATGCGGCTGAAGCTGTTCGTACACCTTGTTGACATTGCCTGTTCCAAAGATAATCTGAAATTGTCCGGAGCTTGCAAATGCTCCTTTTACTCCTTCAAGCTCTTCAATTTCCCCTTTATCAGCCTTGCTGTCATCCTGCAGGACCAGACGAAGACGTGTCGCACAGTGTGTTGCACTGATAATATTGTCTTTCCCGCCAAGGAGCGGAACCAACTTTTCAGCAGTATCTTTATAATTCATACCTTTCTCCTCCTTTTTTAAATAGAAAAAGACCTAAAACTTATAAAGGTATCATAGACAGAGTGTCTCCAATGATCTCTTTACAAATTTTAGGTCTTGCCTGCATAACCAGTCACAATCCCGGATATGAAGTTAAGTAATACGCTTTCATTGTAGGGGATGAAAACGCTCCGGTCAAGAAAAAACTATTCGCTCAGCCTCTGAATATGGAGAGTAATATATCCCATTTCAGATTCTGGAAACTGCATGCCGTATTCCTTTTTCAAATAGTCCGCTATTTTCTCAGAACATGCATAGGCGAAGCTGTAGGTTTTCTGAATCATCTGCAGCATCTCCCGGTCCATCACGTGGAAATCTTCGTTCTGCTCAAGCCGGTTTAAAGCAAATCTCAAATGCGTCAGCAGGCGCTGATAAGATATGGAATCCTTGCTCAAGTTCACACCAAAGTGGCGTTCAATCATATCAATTGATTCCTGGATAATGGCCGTATGCCTGATTGTCACTTTCATGTCTGCAGCGTCCAGTTTGGCTGTATGAATGTGGAGTGCTATGTGGCCCGCTTCATCCTCAGGGAGGGAGATTCCAAGCTTTTCTTCTGCCCGTTTAATCGCCCACTGTCCGATTTCAAATTCATTTCTATACAGCACTTTAATTTCGCTCAGCAGCTTATTCTGAATGGCATAGCCATTTTGAATCCGTTCGACTGCAAATGATAAGTGGTCCGTCAGGGCAATGTGGATATGATTGCTCAGCGGAGACATCAATCGGCCTTCTGCGTAGCTGATAATCTCTTCGGCAAGCTCGATGTGCTCTTCCGGAACCATCTGCAGCAGCTGCTGGAACTTTTCATTTTCTTCCTTCATCACAAAGATCTTCTCCACTTTGCTTTTTGGAATGATGTCATTTTTCTTTTTTTGAAAAGCTATTCCCGGTCCCATGACAATTTTCTCCTGGTCCCCGTCCCGGACGACAGCAGCATTATTGTTCAAAACTTTGTAGATTCTCACGTGACACGACCCTCTCCTGCTAATAGTCTCTTTATCATGACAAAAATGACGAAAAATCTCAAATTTCATCATTCTGTGTAAATATCTTGTAAACGTTTTTAAAATATTTGTCAAATTATAAGATATTCACACGATCTTCCACACTTCGACACAAGTTATCAACAGAAGTTATCAACATATCCACAATTTCTATCCACATTTTGTGTGGGTACAACTGTTCGCTACTATATATATAGAGTCCCGAACTTTATTCACAGGGGTGTTGATAACCCAAAATGCTATTGTGAATGATTTAAAATTGATGCAAATCGAAGCTGTTTGTGCACATCTCTCAAAATCTAAAAAGGCACAAAAAAAAGGGGCTCCTATGACAGGAATACCCCTCCGTACACAAGCGCACCCGTAATCACGTAAGCAGGATGCACCTTCCATTTTTCCAAAAGCAGCAGGCTGATGATAAACAGAAAAAGCGTATGCCAAATGCCAGATCCTTTCGCAGAGTTATCCAAAAACTGATACGTCATCACTCCAAGCATGACGGCGATGACAGGTCTGACAACCGCTGAAAGACGCTTTACCTGAGGAGATTCTTTGTATTTCATCAGGATGTTTAAAAGGAACAGCATAAGGATCAGCGAAGGGGCAATGGTGGCAAACAGCCCGACTGCTGCACCAAGCCATCCTCCCTGCTGATAACCGATCAGGCCGGCCATTTTTGTGGCAATGGGACCGGGCAGCGCATTGCCGATCGCCAGTGTTTCACTGAATTCATTCACCGATTGCCATTCGTAGCGGTCGACCACTTCCTTTTCTATTAACGGAATGGAAGCAGGGCCCCCGCCGTATCCGAGGATGCCGGGCAGGAAGAAGGCAAGAAAGATGTGAACATAAATCATGATGGCATCCCCTTTTGATCCGATTTCCGCCGGGGTTTATATAAAACCGCCCAAAGAAGAAGCGCACCGATAATGATACCTGGATGAATATGAAGAAATTCCATGAGGATCAAAGCTGACCCCATAAGCAGAATGGTCTTAAACATCCCGAATGACTGGGAGGATTTTTTTGAAAAGTCCCAAGTAAGTGTCAGGAGCATCACAGCTACAACTGGCAAAACGGCCTGCGACATTCCCCTCACCCACGCCTCATCTTTATAGGCGTTCAGTGTTGAAAGCAGGAGTATCATCAATATAACTGTCGGCAGGGCTGTGGCAAGGACCGCATTCAGCATGCCGGCCACCCCTCCGACACGGTACCCGATATAACCGGCCATTTTCGTGGCAATCGGTCCGGGAAGTGTGTTGCCGAGGGCCAGAACATCTGAAAACTCGTCGTCATCCATCCATTTAAATGTACTGACCACTTCCTTGTGAACAAGCGGAATTGTGGATGGGCCTCCGCCAAATCCGAGCATGCCGGACCTGAAGAAGGCGATAAATAAATTCCGCTGCAGGATCAGCGGCGTCTCTTTTACCACGATGCAACGACCCCGTCTGCTCTGGATTCTGTTCCGCCGGACAGCACGCCCGTTTCAGGATCTCTCCATATAATCTGTCCGCGCCCAAAAGCTCCTTTATCAACAGCAACCTGGATTTGGTGGCCTTTTCTCGTGAGAGCCTGCGCAAGATGGGAAGGAAAATGCGGCTCTACAAGCACCTTTTTCCCCTCCATCCACTGCCAGCGCGGTGCATCAAGTGCAGCCTGCGGATGAAGACCAAAGTCGATTGTATTCATGACAACCTGCATATGCCCCTGCGGCTGCATATAGCCCCCCATTACACCAAAGGGACCAACCGCGTCATTCCCTTTCGTCAAAAACCCTGGAATAATCGTATGATACGTCTTTTTACCCGGCTTCAGGGCATTTGGGTGTGTTTCATCAAGGGAAAAATCATGCCCGCGGTTCTGCATTGAAATGCCGGTCCCCGGAATGACCACTCCTGAGCCGAATCCCATATAGTTGCTCTGAATAAACGAGACCATGTTTCCTTCTCCGTCTGCAGCGGCTAAATAAACGGTTCCGCCTTTGACAGGCTCATAGGCGGAAGGCTCCACAGCATGCTCTTTGATCTCGGCTCGGCGCTGCTCTCCGTAAGCATCACTGAGCAGTTCTTCTGTCGTGATTTTCATCTCTTTCGGGTCGGTTATGTATGCTTTTCCATCTGTAAACGCAAGCTTCATGGCCTCTATTTGTTTATGATAGGTTTCAAGGCTGTCTTTTTCGCGAATATCAAATCCTTTTACAATATTTAAACCAAGGAGCGCGACAAGACCCTGTCCGTTAGGCGGGATTTCCCAGACATCATAGCCCTTGTAGCGGACGGAAATCGGATCTACCCACTCAGCTTCATAGGAAGCGAGATCCTCTTTTGACAAGTATCCGCCCTGCTCCTGAATAAACGAACTGATTTTATCCGCCAGATTTCCCCGGTAAAAGCTTTCTCCTTCTGTTTCGGCTATTTCCTTCAGTGTGGCAGCATGCCTAGGCGAGCGCCATACTTCTCCAATTTTCGGAGCACGGTGATCAGGTGCAAACGTCTCGAACCACGCTTCAAATTCGGGACCGGAAAGGGTACGCTTGAATTTCTCATAAGCCAGTGACCAGTATTTCTCGAGAATCGGTGTGAGCGGATATCCTTCTTCCGCATAGCTGATTGCAGGTGCCAGCACTTCCTGCAGGGGCAGTCTTCCAAATCTCTTTGACAGCTTCGCCCAGGCGGACGGGGCACCGGGAACGGTAATCGGGGTCACCCCATAGACAGGCATTTCAGTATGTCCCTTTACTTTAACGGCTTTGATGGAGAGGGAAGAAGGCGCAGGACCGCTTGCGTTTAACCCGTACAAACTGCCATTCGTCCAGACAAGAGCGAAGGCATCTCCGCCAATCCCGTTTGATGTCGGTTCAAGGACCGTGAGTGCTGCCGCTGTCGCAATAGCCGCGTCAATGGCATTTCCTCCTTTTTTCAATATATCGAGCCCGGCCTGTGCAGCAAGAGGCTGCGAAGTGGCAACCATGCCTTTTTTTGAAAAGACCGTCTGCCTTTCAGACGGGTATGGATGGTAAAGATAATCAAACTGCATAACTAACCTCTCCTTATTTGACAATGCAAATCATGTCGTTTCTCTAAAGTATATCTGAAAACGTTAAATATTCAATCTATTAAGCCTTTGTGTACATCCGCTATAAATCGATTTTAAGTTCCATTTTCTGCGTTTCACGTGGAACAATCTTCAGCAAAATGATCCTTTTTCACACAGAAAAATCCGGCAGGAATCTGCCGGATTTGATTATTTCGATAGTATTTTTACAAATTCTTTCGCGGTGTTGACGCTTGACTGCGGATTTTGTCCGGTCACAAGCTTGCCGTCTACTTCTGTATGGTCTGTGAATTTCGGTGCTCTGATAAATTCGGCTCCAAGATCAACTAATTTTGATTCAAGCAAAAAGGGCATATACTGATCGAGCTTTGTGTCTACTTCTTCCTCGTCTGTAAATCCTGTCAGCCGCTTTCCTTCTACTAAAGGCTTTCCGTTTGAAAGAACGGGTCCGACAAGTCCTGCAGGTCCGTGGCATACGGCACCGATTGCTTTTTCAGACTCAGCGAAATGCACCAGGAGCTCCTGCAGTTTTTTGTTATCCGGGAAATCAAACATCGTACCGTGGCCTCCAGGGAGGAAAATCCCGTCATAGTCTTCGCCGTTTACTTCATCAATATGGACCGTTTGCTGCAGAACACGTCTTGCTTCCTGCCATTGATTTTCTTCAACGCCTTCTAAACTGTTTGGATCAAGCGGAACGTTCCCGCCTTTCGGACTCGCCGCTGTCACTTCATATCCGTTTGAAGTGAACTCTTCATACGGCTCTGCAAATTCAGAAAGCCAAAGGCCTGTTTTATGATCATTGGTTATTTTATCTGCTGTTGTCACGACTGTAAGAATTTTTTTTGCCATGTTTACCGCTCCTTTTAAAAGTGTCATTCGCAGTAAGTTTTCCCGGCTTATCTTTTATTAAACCCTTTTGTTTCCGTAAACTCTTTCATGTACATTCTCGTCGGCTTGGAAAGCATGGAAGCCATTTGACCTGTCCATGTATCGCTGCGCTTGCCCGAAGTCCGCTCGCGGTAATACTCCGAAATAAGCTCATTATACTCTTTGAGATCTTTTTTATAGACAGCTTCATCCGTTTCATACACATCTTCATGATAAACATGCTCAAAGTGAATTCTCGGTTTTTTGTCCGGATTTTGATCCGGATATCCCACAGCGACTCCAAATAGCGGCATCACTCTTTCAGGGGTTTTGAGGAGCTCCGACACTTCCCTGAGGCTGTTTCTCAAGCCTCCGATGTAGACGGCTCCAAGCCCCATCGACTCAGCAGCGATGACGGCATTTTGAGCTGCAAGAGCGGCATCAATAACCGCGACCATGAACTTTTCCGTGCTTTCAAGGGTTTCGTCAATAGTGACACCTTCCATTTCAGCAAGCACATCATGCCGGTGCAAATCCGCGCAAAAGACAAAGAAATGTCCGTTCTCTTCCACATAAGGCTGATTACCCGCAAGCTCTGCAAGCTTTTTCTTCATTTCCGGATTTTTGACTCCAATAATGGAATAAGCCTGGATGAAGCTTGATGTGGATGCAGCCTGAGCGCTTTCAACAATCGTCCGGATTTGATCGCCACTTAACGCTCTGTCTTCGAATTTTCTGATTGACCTGTGTGACAGCAGGGTATCAATGGTCTGGTTCATCGGATCCTTCTCCTTTTTGTTCGTTTTTCTTATCTTACCTAAGTTTCACCTTTTTTGCAGATACTAGGCTTAGTGAATACTTTTACAGGGTAAAAAAAAGGAGAAAATACAGGAAATTTTCTTAAAGGCATTGGCTTTTCTGCCTGTTTGCATTAAAATAACACAGGTTACATAAATATGTACTTTTACGTAAGGAGCATCCAAATTGACTTCACAGACAAAAAACAACCTTAAATTTATTCTTCCTTCCCTGCTGGGAATTCTTTTATTTATGGTACCGATCAGCTATAAAGGCGAAGTAACCATTCCAATCGCCATTTTCTCTGGCATGCTGCAGAAGGCGCTTGGCCCTTCGCTTCCGGCTGTCATGACCGTCATCATTATTCTTACACTAATAGGAACGCTTGCAGCCAAATGGATGAAACCGGACTTTGTTGCAAAGAGCCCGTTCTTTACAGCCTTGTTTGATGTCCCGGTTATCTGGGTGATTGCACGCGTACTTGGCGCCATTTTCGCCGTGCTTACGCTCTTTAAGGCAGGCCCGGAATGGATCTGGTCTGAAAATACCGGAGGCCTTCTGCTTAATGATCTGCTTCCGATTTTGTTTTCCGTTTTCTTTTTTGCAGGGCTGCTTCTGCCTTTGCTGTTAAACTTCGGGCTGCTTGAACTTTTCGGTTCATTGCTCGCTAAATTTATGAGACCTGTTTTTAAGCTTCCCGGCAGATCTTCTGTCGATTGTGTTGCTTCCTGGCTTGGAGACGGAACCATCGGCGTTCTGCTGACAAGCAAGCAGTATGAAGAAGGCTTTTACACAAAGCGGGAAGCCGCTGTCATCGGGACGAGCTTTTCAGTTGTTTCCATTACATTCAGCCTTGTCGTCATTTCGCAGGTTAACCTTGGCCATCTGTTTGTGCCCTTTTATTTGACTGTAACTTTAGCAGGCGTGATTGCCGCTCTTGTACTTCCGAGAATACCTCCGCTTTCTTTAAAAGCAGATACGTATTACCACGGACAGGAGGAGCAAATTTCAGAAGCGGTGCCTGAGGGCTATACGCCATTCAGCTGGGGCTATAAACAAGCTTTGAAAAGGGCTGAAAAAAACACAAGTACAGCTTCTTTTTTCCAGGACGGGGCAAAAAACATTCTGGATATGTGGATGGGTGTAGCACCGATTGTTATGGCTCTTGGCACCGTTGCGCTGGTCGTTGCTGAATACACGCCTGTATTTGACTGGCTCGGCATGCCGTTCATCCCGCTGCTTGAACTGATGCAGATACCGGAAGCACAGGAAGCATCCAAAACACTTGTTGTCGGATTTGCCGACATGTTCCTTCCAACTGTTCTTGCTGCCGATATCACTAGTGAGATGACACGTTTCATTATTGCCTGTGTATCTGTCACACAGCTTATCTATATGTCTGAAGTGGGCGGACTGCTGCTCGGATCTAAAATTCCGGTTTCCTTCAAGGATCTCGTGATTATCTTCCTGCTTCGCACACTGATTACATTACCGGTGATTGTGGGTATTGCTCATATTTTATTTTAAAAACGTTAAAAGACCGTCTGGGATCTCCAGACGGTCTTTTGCTGTTTATCAGCCATCTTATACAGTCAGCGCCATTTTCTCAAGCTCCGCTTTCAGCACCTTCGCAATTTCAAGCATGCCGTATTTGCCGGCCTCTGCCTCTGCGTCTCCATTGTAATTTGTGTTGGTATTAATATCATATGTGTAGATCTCGCCGTTGGCATCGCGGATGAATTCAATACCTGCCACTTTAACGTTATTTGCTTTCAGCATCGATTCGTATTTAGATATGATTTTGTCATTCACGTCATCAACAATCTGGAATTTTGGTTTGGCTGGTGATTCTTCTCCAACCGGGCAGAAAAGATCGCCAATCTGGCAGGCGTCCGCCGGGCAAAGCTCAAAGCCTTCTGACGTGTCTACACGCACAGCATACAAGAATTTGCCGTTTACAAATTCACAGCGGGTAATATACGGTTCAGGAGCCTGAATGTATTCCTGTATGAGAGTGATGCCGTCAACCGGTTCCTCAAAATCAGGGCCGTCCACATACTGCTTCAGTCCTTCAATGGAATGGAAAAGCTGAACACCAAGCCCTTTTCCTGCACGATTATGCTTTGTAATGAAAGGTTTCCCTTCGAACTGGGCCGCTGCATTCAGTACAGCTTCTCTTCCAACGGCAGCTATTGTTTTTGGGGTTTGAATGCCATGTTCATTTAAGGCCATATATTGAGCGACCTTGCTGACTTCAAGCTGTATGGCGCGGCTCCCGTTATAGACTTTGCGGTTATGACGCTCCAACCAGTACAGCACAGACGCAGCAAGTTCCGGTGCATACCTGTGGCCTCTCGTATGGGAAGAAGCGCTCATGCGATTATAGAAGATTCCTTCTGGCGGTGCTTCAGAAAGGTCCACCAGCCCCTGATCGAGATGCCATTCTTCATAAGGCACATTCAACTCGTTCAGTCTTTTCGTCAAATGATCTGTCCACTCTGTATTTTCATGAATAATATACACTTTGCTCATTACACATATCCCCCATCCTGATGCACTTAAATTAGCCTAATCCTACTATATCCATCAATTATCTGTCAATTTAAAATACCCTGTCAGTTACTGGCATGGACAAAGAACAGGTTCTTATGCGGGCCGTCCCAAATAGAATAAGAGTAAGATCTTTTATTTTTAGAAAATTTAATTAAAAGAAATAGTTAGAAACACTGGAATTTTAAACCTGATGTGATATACTAATTGTAACAAAACGTTCACAAAGTATTTTCTTGTTTGTCACATTTTCAATTATGTAAGCGTTGACAATAAACTAAAACGGGAGTTGTTAAACATGGATGTATTCTTCGTCTATTTGCTCATTGTAAGTGCTACGCCGCTCTTCTTGTGGGATCAGCGAAAAAGCCTGGCGCTCCTTCATATACCGTTCATCTTAATGCTGTGGGTTTACTTCGGAATGTTTGCCACAATGGAGCTCGCCATGCCGCTTCACATAATCGGGGGTTCCCTCTTCCTGGTTAACCTGGTGTTCGCCCATGTTGCAGCCTACTTGATTTACGCTAAGCCGATCTTAAAGCGCAAAGCCGATCCTAAAAGCAATTTGGATATCATCAAATAAAAAAATCCCGGACACTAAAGTCCGGGATTTTTTCTGTTTATTAATGATCGTTCATTACCCATACAGATCCAAGAACTGTTACAACGGCAACAAAGATCGCGAATGCTGTATTGACAACCTGTACGTTTCCGCTTTCTGATTCCGTCATGTGCATGAACATGAAGAGCTGAATGCCAGCTTGAAGGAATGCGAGAGTGAAAACAACAGCTATTTTAATAGATAATGAAAAGTCAGTATATAATCCAATCCAAAGTGCGACGATTGTCAGTACAATCGAGGAGATAAACCCAATCACGTGACTCCACGGAAAGTGGTTATGATCCCCTGCTGTTTTTTGCTGATTAGTGGCCATGCGGACTTAATCCTCCCATCATGAGGAGCAGGTATACTCCCGAAAAGATGAAAATCCAGACAACATCAAGGAAATGCCAGTAAAGACTTGAGATGAACAGCTTGGCTGATGTTTGAGGAGTTAATCCTCTTTTCTTTACTTGCATCAAGATGAAACTGATCCAGAATATCCCGATGGTGACGTGAAGTCCATGGGTTCCTGCAAGAACAAAGAATGCTGACCACATTGCACTTGACTGCAATGTAGCACCATGGTGAACATACTCTACAAACTCATATATTTCGTAACCGACAAATCCAAGTCCAAGGGCCAATGTGATGATTGTCCACATGATGACGCCTTTTTGGTTGTGGCGGCGCAACTCGTGAATTGCAAGGCCACATGTGAAACTACTTGTAAGCAACAGGAACGTCATGATCAAGACGCCTTCAATCTTAAACAGATCAGTCGGCAGCGGGCCGTCTGCTGTCATCGGCGCAAGAACGAAGTAAGTCGCAAACAGCGTTGCAAACAGGGCAATTTCAGCACCAAGGAAGATCCAGAAGCCAAGAATATTCAACCTTCCTATTTCAGATTGATATTCAAGAGGCACACTCGGATCATGTTCTTCATGATGATGTGCATGTTCCATCATTCACGCCTCCTTTACACAGATATTTTTTGTTCTGTTTCTTTAATTTCTTCAACACTTACATAGTAGCCATGATCTTCTTCAAACGAGCGAAGGATCATGCAGGCAAAGATTCCGATTAAACCGGCAATGGCAGGAATCCACCATTCAAAGACAAGAGCGAAACCGCTGATTCCAAAGAACATGGACATGATGAACGGTCTGCCTGAGTAGTTAGGCATGTGAATCGGCTTGTACTCAACTTCTTTTTTCTTGCCTGTTTCTTTTTCTTCCATTTTCATTTGCCAGAATGCATCAAGACCCTTTACCTCAGGTGTAACCGCAAAGTTGTAGTGAGGCGGAATCATTGTAGTTGTAGACCATTCAAGCGTACGTCCGTCCCAAGCATCTCCAGTTTGCTCGCGTGGAGAGTAGCGGAAGCTGTAGTAGATGTTGTATACAAGAACAACGAATCCAAGGGCCATTCCAATTGCACCAATGGATGCTACTACGTTAAGCCCCGTCCATCCGTCTGCAGCGCCATACGTTGAAATACGGCGTGGCATGCCGGCGAGTCCAAGGAAGTACATTGGGAAGAAACAGATGTTAAAACCGATCGTGAACAGCCAGAAGCTGACTTTCCCGATTTTTTCGTTCAGTTTGTGTCCGAACATCTTCGGATACCAGAAAATCAGACCTGCGAAACATGCGAACACGGTTCCGGCGATCAATACGTAATGGAAGTGAGCAATCAGGAAGTACGTATTGTGGTACTGATAGTCTGCTGCTGCCATCGCAAGCATAACCCCTGTTACCCCGCCGATGACGAAGTTAGGAATAAACGCAAGTGACCAGAGCATTGGTACAGTAAATCTGATTCTTCCTTTGTAAAGCGTGAAGAGCCAGTTGAATATTTTAACACCCGTCGGTATGGCGATCGCCATTGTGGTGATGGAGAAGAACGAGTTAACAAGTGCTCCTGAACCCATCGTGAAGAAATGGTGAACCCAAACGACGAAACTTAGACCAGAGATTGCAACGATGGAGACAACCATCGCTTTGTAGCCGAACAATGTTTTACGTGCAAACGTTGAGATGATTTCTGAGAAAATCCCGAACGCAGGCAGGATAACGATGTAAACCTCAGGATGGCCCCAAATCCAGAACAAGTTCGCCCAAAGCATCGGCATACCGCCGTTTTCAAGGGTGAAGAAAGCTGTTCCGAACAGCCTGTCAAATGACATCAGCGCAAGCGCAACTGTCAGTACAGGGAAAGCGAACACGATAATCAAACAAGTGATTAAAGATGTCCAAGTGAACATCGGCATGCGCATAAGCGTCATACCAGGCGCACGCATCTTCAAGATCGTGACCATGAAGTTAATACCTGTCAGGAGTGTACCGATACCGGCAACCTGAAGGCCAAGAAGGTAGTAGTTCTGTCCAGGTCCGGGACTTGCCTCGTTGCCTGCGAGAGGCGTGTAGCTCGTCCAGCCTGCATCAGGTGATCCGCCGATAACAAATGAAATGTTAAACAGCATCGCACCGACAAAGAATGTCCAGAAACTTAATGAGTTAAGATACGGATAAGCAACGTCGCGCGCTCCAATTTGCAGAGGAACAACAACGTTCATTAAACCAATCAAAAACGGCATCGCCATGAAGATAATCATGATCGTTCCGTGAGTCGTGAAGATTTCATTGTAATGCTGCGAATTCAGAAACTCTGAATCTGGCAATGTCAGCTGGGCGCGCATTAAGAGAGCATCTACTCCCCCGCGGAACAGCATCAGAATGGCAGCAATGATATACATGATTCCAAGCTTCTTATGGTCGACAGTCGTAATCCAGTCTGTCCAGAGCCATTTCCACTTTTTAAAGTAGGTAAGGCCTGCCACAATGGCGATGGATGTAAGCAGTATTGAGATTTGGGCGCCGAGTATCAGCGGGTCTCCCATTACAATAAATTCATCCCATTTCATAGTTGATGTTTCCTCCCTTCTCAGTGAGAATGTTCTTCTTCAGTCTTTTCGTCTGACTGATGCTCAGAATGATCTGCACCCTCATGTTCAGAATGTTCTGAACCATGTCCTGTGTGACCTTCTGATTTTTGTGTATGATCAATGTTCATTTCTTTATTTGGATCGATTTTCTCCAAGTGCTCGACTTCATCGTGCTTGTGAAGCTCATAACCGGACTGTTCGCGGACTCTCACTGCATATTCAGAGTCTGTTGAATGGTCCACCCACTCAAGGTGAGTGTTGGAGAATGTCATTTCTCCAGTTGTTCCAGGAATCATAAGCTGATCATACTGATCCTGCGTAAGCTCAGGTGCAGAACCTTTTGTTTCTTCAGCCCATTTCTCAAACTCTTCTTCAGGCATGGCTTCTACATCGAATGTATGTCTTTCAAAGCCTTTACCCGTGAAGTTCGCGTTGCGGCCTGCATACGTTCCAGGCTCATCTGCCTGCAGGTATAGCTTAGTCTGCATGCCGGACATCGCATATTTCTGTCCTCCAAGCTGCGGAATCCAGAAAGCTGTCATTGTATCAGCAGAAGTAAGCTTGAACAGGACAGCACGGTCTTCAGGAATGTTTAAGTAGTTAACAGTCTCAATTCCCTCTTCTTCATAAGAGAAAATCCATTTCCAGTCAACCGATGTTGCATGTATAACCAGAGGCTCCTTATCTCTAGATGATTCAGGCGGCTCTTCAAGTGCATAAATAGTTTGAACGGTCGGAACAGACAGAGCAATTACGATCAGAATCGGAATAACTGTCCAGACAATCTCTAAGAATTTGCTGCCTTCCATTTCAGGCGGCTCATATTCAAGGTTGTCTTTTCGCTCACGGTATTTAATGACAATGAGGGTAAACAGAACAAACACAACAGCTATAATGAAAAGCATAAAACCTATCGACAAAAGAATGAGGTCACTTTGTGCAGCTGCAACAGGTCCTTTCGGATCCAGGATCACATAGTTGCTGCATCCGCCCAGAAAAAAGACAGAGAGTAATAGACCTAACGCATAAAACGGTTTAAACAGCTTGAACACCAGGTTCACCTTCCTTCCTAATTAATGGCATGACTATTATGCATGCTTTTTGCAAAAAAAGCACGTTTAAATTATGGCAGAAAAACGATGTTTTCGTTTTCTTTTCCTCTATATGCTAGCAGAGCAGGCTTCATCATGTGAGTACCCTTCATCAAATGTCACGAACATTTCATCAGTCGTTCAAATAAATGTCACATTTTCATCATACTTTAGTCATATTTATTCCAGTCCTTTCTTTTAATGGAATTGAAAGTGTTTTTATTAAAAATTTTTCTTTTTAAGGATAAATAAGTAAAGAGTGCACCAAACCTCTTTTTACCCTTGCTGCAGAGGGGGTAAACTCTGCAATATGTTCAAACTCTCAGACTTTGTATCTAGTTTGGGAAGGGGTGTTTTTAAAACGGCAAGAGCATTGGCGGATTCCAAAAGTTAGGCTGTTCAGCATACTCCGTCAGGCTTTTGCTTACCCTCTCATATCATTTTACGGTTTAGCAGGGTACGATTCCGGTGCTTGCTTACCCTACCACATCGTTTTACGGTTTAGCAGGGTAAGATTCCAGTGTTTGCTTACCCTCCCCATATCGTTTTTCAGCTCGGCAGGGTAAGATTCCGCCGTTTCCTTACCCTCCCCATATCGTTTTTCAGCTCGGCAGGGTAAGATTCCGCCGTTTCCTTACCCTCCCCATATCGTTTTTCAGCTCGGCAGGGTAAGATTCCGCCGTTTCCTTACCCTCCCCATATCGTTTTTCAGCTCGGCAGGGTAAGATTCCACCGTTTCCTTACCCTCCCCATATCGTTTTTCAACTTGGCAGGGTAAGATTCCGCCGTTTCCTTACCCTCCCCACATCGTTTTTCAATCTTGCAGGGTACGGAAATCACCGCCTGCAAACCCTACCACACACAAAAAAAACAGCCCCGAAACCGGGACTGCTGCATGTCAGTCAAACTTCAGCTTGGACAGGGCATCTGCCAGAGCGGGGTTTGATAATTCATCATTCTGTTTTTTCATGTAGTTTGCGACTTCTTTTTTGGACACTTTTGTGTTCTGGGTTTTCTTTTTGCGTTCCGTAAAGGAGGAGAGCTTTTCGCGGTGGCCGCATTTGCACAGGAAGAACTGTCCGTCTCCCTCGCCTCGAAGCTCGAGCTTTTTATGGCATACTGGGCATCTGGCATTGGTTGTGCGCGCGATTCCTTTTCTGTAGCCGCACTCCCTGTCCTGACACACGTGCATTTTCCCTTTTTTGCCGTTCACTTCAAGAAGAAGCTTGCCGCACTCAGGGCATTTTTTGCCGACGAGGTTATCGTGCTTAAAGGTTTTGCTGCTGTTTTTCACTTCCTGGACAACCGCTTTTGCATAGCCCCTCATCTCCTGGACGAAGGCCTGCTTTGCAAGCTTGCCTTTGGCGATTTGCGTAAGCTTTTGTTCCCACTCCGCTGTGAGGGCAGGCGATTTTAAGTCTTCCGGCACAAGCTCGAGAAGCTGTTTGCCCTTAGAAGTGACGAAAAGTTCTTTTCCTTTTTTCTCAACTAAGAAGCTGTTGAACAGCTTTTCAATAATGTCAGCCCGGGTTGCCACGGTTCCAAGACCGCCGGTTTCGCCGATGACTTTCTTTAGATCTGCATTCCCGGACATATATTTTGCCGGATTTTCCATCGCTGAAAGGAGGGAAGCTTCATTGAAGCGGGAAGGAGGCTTTGTTTCTCCTTTCGTCTGTACAAGTGACTGAACGCTCAGCACGTCACCTTTGTTCAGAACCGGAAGCTGCTGCTCTGAAAGGCCGTCCTTATCGTCTTCCTCTTCATACTCATACACTTCTTTCCACCCTTGAGAGAGGACCGCTTTTCCTTTTGCAAGGAAGGTCTCATCTCCAATCTTGCACGTGAGGGATGTTTGCTCATATTCAAATGCCGGAGAAAGAACAGCAAGGAACCGCTTGACGACTAAATCATAAATTTTTCTCTCTTTGTCGCTGAAGGCAGATGCAATCACCGTTTCTTCCGTTGGAATAATGGCGTGGTGATCAGAAACTTTGCTGTCATCCACGAATGACGAATTCGCCTTGATTGGCTTTTGGAGAATCTTCATCGCTGCTTTAGCATATGGTTTTACTCCGCAGGCTTTTACCCGTTCTGCAAGTGTATCGACAAGGTCTGAACTTAAAAAGCGCGAATCTGTTCTTGGATACGTCAGCACTTTATGCTGTTCATAGAGCTTTTGCATGATGGACAGCGTTTCTTTGGCCGAGTAGCCGAACCGCTTATTCGCATCCCTCTGAAGCTCTGTCAGATCATACAGGGCAGGAGAAAATGTCTTTTTGCGTGCTTTGTCCGCCGACACTATGACAGCATCCTTACCGGTAAGCACTTTTGATATAGCGTCCACTTTCTCCTGTTGAAAGGATTTGATATCCTTCGTTTTTGCATCCTGCCAGACGAGATGCAGCCCCTCTTTTGTCTGGGCTTTCAGGCCGTAGTAGGTTTTCGGCTGAAACTGCCTGATCTCTTCTTCGCGCGCTGCAATAATGGCAAGCGTCGGTGTCTGAACCCGGCCTGATGACAGCTGGGCATTGTGCTTCGTAGTGAGCGCACGGGTCGCATTCATCCCGACGATCCAGTCCGCCTCCGCTCTTGCTTCAGCAGAATGGAAAAGAGGCTCATATTCTTTTCCGTTTTTCAGCTTTTTGAAGCCTTCTTTAATAGCTTTATCCGTCACAGATGAAATCCACAGCCGTTTAATCGGTTTATGGACATGTGCTTTTTCAATAATCCAGCGTGCAACAAGCTCGCCTTCCCGTCCGGCGTCTGTCGCGATAACGATTTCTGTAACGTCCTTGCGGTTTAATACGGCTTTTACCGCATGAAATTGCTTGCTTGTCTTTTTTATTACAACGAGTTTCAGCTCGTTTGGAAGCATCGGCAAATCTTCCATCTTCCACGTTTTGTAGGAATCACTGTACGCTTCAGGATCTGCGTGTGTAACAAGATGGCCAAGAGCCCATGTCACAATGTATTTGCTGCCTTCAAAATACCCGTTGCCTTTTTTTCCGCACTGTAACACTCTTGCAAGGTCCCTTCCTACAGAAGGTTTTTCTGCAAGTACTGCGATTTTTCCCATAGTCACATTCCTCACTTTCATTCGATAGTATATCGTATCACATCTTCACGCTGAAGGTTTTGTACCACTCCAGCTCGCACTGGTCAAAATCTGAATGGTCTGCAGCAATCATATTGAGCCTTGAGAGCATCTGATCCATCAGATGCGGTGTTTCTCTTTTCGTCCAGACAACGGCTGAAAAGATGCTCATTGCTGCATAGACACTGTACAGCGCCCAAAAGTCATGCGGAATGACGCCTTTAAAGTAACCGTCAATCTGTCCTGCCGAAAAGGGAACACTTACTTCCCTGCTGAACAGGGCCACTTTATAAAAATCATGATATGGATCACCGAAATCATGGCGGTTAAAGTCAATGCAGCCTGCATATTTCCTGTCTTTCACGATCAGATTTGCGGGATGAAAATCATCGTGCTGAAAAGTGCGCGGACGGCCTTTAAGCAAGTGAAGATGTTCATCAATAAATTGACCGGCACGGTCACCATACTCAAGCTGGATGTCGAGCCCAACATATGCGTCCGCATATCGCTGATGCTTGGCAGAAGCGGCCTCATACCATATGTGAGGCGACGGCGGCGCCGGAATTGCATGCAGAGCATGCAGCTCAAGGCCGGCCTTAAAGCCAATCTCGTACTGCTCGCTGACAGTAAGCCCGGGAAGTACGCCCAACGCTTCTTCACCCTCAATATAACGGACGATCATATAGCAGATATTCAAAGATTCAATGATCCCGAAATCAACAGGGCCTGATGACTGAACACCGCGTTTTTCAGCTTCTTTTAGCATTTCATATTCTTTAAGCTTAGAAGCCTGCTGATTCAAATCTGCCGTGCGAATGACATATTTCTTCCCGTCTTCATCCACTGCAAGATACTTATTATCATATGAGAACCCTTTTTCTATTTTATTTATGGTTTTGAAGCTGTCAAAATAGCGTTCTAAATCCCGTTCCATACCCATCCCCCTGTCCTGAAAAAAAACAAGATTTCTCTCATATGTTACCATATTCAGAGACAGGAGGCTGTTTAGCACGAACACTGAAAGTGAGGTTCAGTCATGCACGCTGAAGTACAGAATTACTTTTCAAAGGCAAATATCAACCACCTGGCAGATATGGTTCTGCTGCGCAAGAAAATACTTGCTGCCCTTCCGTTTGTGGAGGAGGGCTTTCAATACGGATTTCCGGTCTATTCGCTTTCGGGCGAACCTGCTGCAGGCTTTGCAAGCCGTGAAAAAGGTTTGATGTTTTATTTAATGGACCCCGGAATCGTTGCCCCATACCATGAAGACCTTGCAACGAGAATTACAGGAAAAACCTGCATCATCTTGAAAGAAAACTCTGATACGCCTAAAAGCATTATCCTCGACTGCATTGACCGCATGCTCGCGGACGTAAGAAGCAAACACCTTTCCTAGCTGCGCCACCGCAGTTTTTTTCCCGTTTTCAGACAACATTGTGCCATAATGTTCCGCTTCTGCGGTATAGCTTAAACAACCCGGATTTAGTATGATGGTAGAATGAAACGTTTAGAAAGCAGCGGAGGGTTAAAAAGAACATGAGTTTACTTACAATTGATAAATTAGGCCATACGTTTGGCGACCGTACTTTATTTAAAGATGTATCCTTCAGGCTTCTGCCGGGTGAGCATGTAGGCCTTGTCGGAGCGAACGGCGTGGGGAAATCGACGCTGATGAACATCCTGACAAAAGAATTGATCCATGACACAGGAAAAGTCGAGTGGACACCCGGTGTTCACTACGGATACCTTGATCAGCATACCGTCCTTTCAAAAGGGAAAACGATCAGAGACGTTTTACGGGACGCATTCCTGCCCCTGTATAAAAAGGAAGAAGAGTTAAACGAAGTCATCGCGAAGATGGGAGATGCCTCTCCTGAAGAGCTTGAAGATCTCCTTGAAAAGATGGGGGAAATTCAGGATCACCTGGACGCCGGAGGCTTCTACTCGCTTGATATGAAGGTGGAGGAAGCAGCACGCGGGCTCGGCCTTGATGCCATCGGACTCGACCGCGACGTATCAGCCCTTAGCGGCGGGCAGCGGACGAAGGTTCTCCTTGCAAAGCTGCTGCTTGAACAGCCTGAAGTGCTTCTTCTGGATGAGCCGACGAACTACCTTGATGTTGAGCATATTAACTGGCTCAGCAATTACTTGAGAGAATATCCTCATGCATTCCTTTTGATTTCGCATGACACGGAATTCATGAACGGGATTGTTGATGTCATTTTCCATCTTGAGTTCTCAAAGCTGACGCGCTACACAGCAACTTATGAAAAATTCCTGGAGCTTGCGGAAATCAACAAGAACCAGCACATTAACGCGTATGAGAAACAGAAGGATTTCATTAAAAAACAGGAGGATTTCATCGCTAAAAACAAGGCGCGTTATTCCACAACCGGACGTGCAAAAAGCCGCCAGAAGCAGCTTGACCGCATGGAGCGGATTGACCGCCCTGAGACAGCGATGAAACCGACATTTGAATTTAAAGAGTCCCGCGGTAGCAGCCGTTATGTTTTTGAAGGAAAAGACGTCGAAATCGGCTATACGCAGCCTCTGCTTCCAAAACTGACGATGACGATCGAACGCGGGGAAAAAATCGCAATCGTCGGCTGCAACGGGGTCGGAAAATCCACCCTGCTTAAAACAATTTTAGGAAAAATCAAGCCTCTTGGCGGGTCGATCCAGCTTGGAGACTTCCTTTATCCTTCTTACTTTGAGCAGGAAGTAAAAGCGGAAAACATTACGCCGATTGACGACGTGTGGAGTGCTTTCCCTGGCCTTGACCAGCATCAGGTACGGGCGATGCTCGCACGTGTCGGCCTGAAAAATGAACACATTTCCCGTCCGCTTAATCAGCTGAGCGGAGGCGAACAGGCAAAGGTGCGCCTGTGCAAACTGCTTCAGAACGAATCAAACTGGCTGCTGTTTGACGAGCCTACGAACCACTTGGACGTAACAGCGAAAGAAGAGCTGAAACGAGCCATTAAAGCATACAAAGGGACCGTTGTCCTTGTCTGCCATGAACCTGACTTTTATGAAGACTGGGTCACAAAGGTCTGGAATGTAGAAGAATGGGCGGAGCAGGCTTAATCACAAAAAAAATCCGGCACATCGGTGTGCCGGATTTTTTTTGTTTATGACTTACAACGTTACACCTTCACAGACTCCTGCACAGCTGCCTTCGGGTGGACATCAAGGCTCCCTGTATACTCAACCGTTCCGATTTCACAGTTTTCACCAATTGAAATATCCTTTCCCCTGACAAGCTTGGCTTTTGTATTCTGAAGGCGGATTGTATCTCCTTCAATAACCTCTGTTTGAAGATAAGGGTCTGAATTCAGAAAACGAAACAGGCGGCGGAACAGGCTAAATGATTTTTCGACACTCACAGTGATCGTTTCACCGCCAATTTCTTTCACTTTTGAATAGTGATCCATGCAAATCTCGATCTGATCCGCACTGAGCAGTCCGCCGATATGGATCACTCCGCTTGAACGGAAGCTCTCTGCTTCACAGTCTTTTGATGCACTCAGCAGTCCCGTTACTTCCACACGCTCTGCTTGAATCTTTCCCATCACTTTTGCAGACCCGTTCACTTTAAATTCCCCGGCCGTCAATTCTTTCAGCATTTTTGCAGATCCGTTCACCGTAAATTCCTCTGCAGAAACCGTTTCTTCAAACTTTGTGCTGCCGTTGACTTTGAGCAGTTTTGTTTCAATCTTTCCCTTTAACGTTGAAGATCCGGAGATTTTAATCTGCTCTGCAAGAACAGATCCTTCCACTTTACCGGAACCGTCAATTTTCAGGCTTTCACATTCAACGTCCCCATGGATCTTTCCGCTTCCGCTGATGGATACATCCTCATACTGTCCGCCGCCTGCAGAACCGGATCCATTTATTTTTAAATCATGCCGTTTCGTTGCCTGTTCCATTTTCCCCATCCCCTTATTATTAAATGGTCGAAAGCCGTTTTTTTAACTGATTAACCTTGTCTTCCAAATTGATCCGCACAAGCATTTCCGCTTCCGCAATGACCTCAGAAGGCGGACTGATAATCACCCATATGGTGACCCCGTTCTTTTCAAATCCAACAAGTTCACTTGTTTTATGCTCAGCTTCCCTGTACCTGCCCGCCAAAAATTCAAGCATTTCTCTGCACTGATCATCATTGAGCTTTACCCGGAGGTCTTCTGCGAGCGAAAGAAAAAGAATGGAGTGGAAATCATAACTTTCACCCGTGAAAAGATCACCAAATGCGTTCAATGTCTGGGGCTTCAGAAACTTCACGAGCAGATCTTCCTTCATCGTCACTTCCGCAGGCTTCGGTGAAAAAAACGCCGACAATTCGTCAAGGGAATACTCATCTTTCATTCCTTTTATCGCTTCCACACGTTCAAGAATCTTCTCTTTCGGGAAAAACGTCTCCTGGCCGGTGTAGCTTGATTTCTTTATAAACCATTCTTCAGGAATGATGTTTTTCCTCTTCCATCTGTAAAGCTGGCCATAAGAAATTCCGGTTTCATCAAGCAGTTCTTTTTTTGAAATCACCTCTTGTTCCAAGTCAATCCTCCTTTAGTAAAACATTGTTACGTTGTCTAGTTTGAATGTAACATAACATTGTTACGCTGTAAATATATTTTTGGATTTTTTTGTAAGGATTTTGTTTTCTTGTGGCCAATGTTGTTCAAAATCGTAACCGGCCATTTCAAAAAAAATAACGGAATCCGTATCTGGATTCCGTTAAATCATAGCTGTCCCAAGAGCCTGCTCAGACAAACTGATTAAGTCATTGTCTTTTTGGTCGATTCCGTAGAGCAAAAGCAGGGATAGTGTATAGGTTCCTTTAAATCTCGCAAGTTCTGCAGTTGCGGAGCTCACGTTACCGTATATCTCAAAAAACACCTTTCTTGCATAGGGAGTGAAAAATCCGTAAACCGCCGAGAGATCAACTGCCGGATGCCCGATATGAAGATCTCCCCAATCAATCACTCCTGTAAGGGAACCTTCTTCGTCTACGAGAACATTGCGTATGTGCAGGTCCCCGTGTACCAGGCAATTGGAGCTGTCCTGTTTCAATGGCTTCCGTTTTTCCACATATGTTTTCAGCTGCTTTACAATTGGACTTTCCGGAAGGAGATCACTTAGCTTAGCTGCCGTCTCCCTTAACATTGGGATGCGCTTGTTCATATCAAGTCTTCCAAGTGTGTCCGGCTCAGCACCGGATTTTCCGGCTGTCTCAACAGGGATGCCGTGCAATGCTTTTAAGAAATAAGCAAGCTTTTGCGCATTCTGGTTTTGCTGTTCCCCATTCCATTTAACCGGCGTTTTTCCAGGCACATGCCTGTAGCCAAGGTATGGCCATTTATAGCCGCATCCGGGATTTCCGCTGAATAAGGGGACTGGAACAGCCATTCCAAGACCTGAGAGAAGTGGAAGCACGCTCTCCTCTGTCTTCAGCAGGTCAACCGCTATTTCTCTCCGCGGAAACCGGAAAACATACTGGCCGTTCACTTTGAAAACCGTATTGTCAAATCCATACCCGAGCAGCTCGGCATGAACCGGATGCAGTTCGGGAAAATCCTTTGATATAAGCTGTTCTGCGTGATCGACTGTAATAGTCTGGTCCGGTGCCCATGGATTTGCCATCGTTATCTCCTCGTTTTAAAACGGCGCGGCTGTTCTCTTTTTTCTTTTTCAGGGCGATACACCTGATCTTTATTTTTCGGCTGCGAGGTGTATTCAGACGAAGGAATGTCAATCACTTGCCTTGGCAGCTTCATGCCTATGCCCTTTTCAACCGTATTCAGGTCGTCCATATCTTTTGGAGCGGCGAATGTAATCGCCATACCGTCTCCTCCGGCACGTCCTGTTCTTCCAATGCGGTGGATATAGGTTTCTGCATCCTGGGGCATATCATAGTTGTAGACGTGAGTGATTCCTTCTACGTCAATTCCGCGTGCGGCAACATCTGTTGCGACCAGATATTGAATTTTAGCTTCTCTGAAAAGCTTCATGACTTTTTCTCTTTTCGCCTGAGAAAGATCTCCGTGAAGCTCTTCTGCTTCATATTTCCGGGCTTTCATCGCATCAATCAGTCTGCCGGCCCTTATCTTTGTCCGGCAGAAAATAATGGCAAGGAAGGGCTGCTGCTCGTCAAGAAAGCGGAACAGGGCTGCCTGTTTGGCTCTGTCATTCGTTTCAATCACAAGCTGATTGATTTTTTCGACCGTAACCTTCTTTTCCTGCACCGTGATTTCTTTCGGGTTCGACATGTATTGTCTGGAAAGCTCTTTCACTTTTGGCGTGATCGTGGCTGAGAAAAGCATCGTCTGGCGGGACTGGAAGGTTTGGGATACGATGTCTTCAATATCTTTATGGAAGCCCGCGAGCAGCATTTGATCCGCTTCATCAATGACAAGCATGGAAACGCCGGATAGATCGATGGTCTCTCTGCGGATGTGGTCGAGAATTCTGCCAGGCGTTGCAACTGCAATATGAATGCCGCGGCCAAGCTTTTTTATCTGCCTCTCAACATCCTGTCCTCCGTAAACGGCGAGGATTCCGAATCCTCCAAGTCTGTCTGTCAGCTTCTTAATTTCCGCCGTTATTTGAATGGCAAGCTCTCTTGTCGGGGCAAGAATGAGTGCCTGCAGTTCATTCCGCTCCACCTCTATTTTTTCAAGAATCGGAAGGACGAACGCAAGGGTTTTTCCCGTTCCTGTTTGTGCTTTTGCAATAAGATCCAATCCTTCGAGTGCAGCAGGAATTGTCTTCTCCTGTATGGGTGTAGGTGCTGAAATCCCCTGGCGTTTAAGGGCGGCAGCTGTTTTTTCTGAGATTCCTAATTCTGAAAACGTCATTCTAATTTAGTTTCCTCTCTATTCTCCGTCTTTTCTTAGATTCTTATTGTACACTTCCGGACTGGTAAATAAAACAGCAGCTATTTCCCAGAAAATATCAGGATCTTTTCACAGCTTTCATTTTCAGCCCGTTCTTTACACGCAATGAAACAAGCGGTTCAGGCTGAAGCTCTTCGTCCGGAGAAGTGAGCTCAAGCTTGTATTTCCTTAAAACAGTGGCAGAGATTAAGACAGCCTCCATCATGGCGAACTGGCTGCCGATGCACCCCCTTGATCCTCCTCCAAATGGAAAAAAGCCGTACAGGGGAATTTCTTCTCCGCTGTCTTTTGAAAATCTGCCTGGATTAAATGTTTCAGGGGCCCTGAAGAACGCCGGATTCCGGTGCATAACATACGGACTGATAAGAAAGATCGATCCTTTTTGAAAATGGTTTCCTGCAATTTCAACATCCGTTTTTGCTTCACGCAGAATAATCCATGCTGCAGGATAGAGCCTTAGCGTTTCCTGCACGATCTGCTGCGTGTAGGGAAGGGCCTTCATTGATTCAAAAGTCAGCTGTCCCGCATCCTTTATTTCTGCCAGCATCTTTTCTTCCACTTGCGGATGCTTGGCCAGGACGGCAAAAATCCACGTCAGCACGTTTGCGGTCGTTTCATGGCCTGCTATTAAGATTGTGACAATTTGGTCTCTCAGCTCTGTTCTTGTCAGCGGCTCTCCCTTTTTATCCGCTGCCTGAAAGAGGAGGCTCAGCAAATGGCCGCTGTCCTGATTTTTCGCGCCCTTTTCAATAAGCAGGTCCGCGAGCTCATCAAGGGTTTTTACACCGCGTTTATATTTTCGGTTTTGCGCAGTGGGAAGAAAATCGGGCGGGGAAAAAGGTGTAAGAAGAGATTGGGCTGTTTTCTCAATGATATCGCTTACCGCTGATGCGACAGGATTTGTCTCGTTACTGAGCCTTTCTCCAAACATGGTCTGAACGATAATCCGAAGTGTCAGATTCATCATGTCCTCATGAATGGATCTTGTTTCCCCGTCCCTGTAAGAAGAGAGCAATTCTTCCGTCATGGAAACGGCTGTATCTGCATACTCTGCGACTTTCCGTTTATGAAAAGACGGCTGCATGAGCTTTCGCTGACGCTTGTGCACTTCTCCTTCACTCGTCAAAACACCGTTTCCAAGTGTTTTTCCCAGCGTTTTTGAAGAAGAGCCTTTTACAAAAGCCTCCTCTTTTAACGTCAGGATCTGTTTGACAGCTTCTCTTGAATGAATGATATAGGATGTATTTTTTGACTTGGGGTTAATGGCAACAATTTCTCCGAGAGTATGTGTCCTGTATAAAAATTCAAGGGGATCTTTGCGAAATTTGAGGTAGTTCTGCAGCTGGGTTCCAGGTATTTTAGCAATCATCGGAAAATCCTCCTAATTGATTGATTATATGATCAGTATACAGCAGAACGCTGCATGCACGAGAGAAAGAAGCGTCCCAAAGAGAGAGTTCTATTGTTCTCTGTGAAAAGGTAGTATAATATGAATGAATGATTAAAAAGGAGGATGTCCCATGTCCGAGAAAAAAATGACCCTTCAAGAGGCGATCAAACAAAAGCTTGAAAGCAAGAAGCAGGCACAGGCAAACGGCCAGGCTGGCGCTAAAGGTTCAAACCAGACCAAGAGCATGAAAAGCCAGGTGTCAAAGAAAACAAATAATCAGCGCAGAAGAATGGGCGTCTGATGAACGGCCAGAACAGGGAACACGTTAAGCCCGGCATGTCCGTTCAAATTGTCTTAAAGCAGGACCAGCGAAGCGGCAAGCTTACGCCTGGTATCGTAAAAGACATTTTGACAAATTCCCCCTTTCACCCTCACGGCATTAAGGTAAGACTTCAGGATGGACAAGTTGGAAGAGTCAAGTCAATTGATGCTCAATAATTTCCATTGCTGCAGCGGCATGTTTTCATTGAACTTTCATCATCCCTCACTCAAAAACAGCACTCCTCAATGAAATAAATGCTCTTTCTCATGCTAAAAAAGCTAACCTCTGAAGGTTAGCTTTTTTATTTGTTCATTTTTTCCAAAAATCCGCCAATCAGATCGTCTGCCGTTTCCTCTTTCTCTTCTTTCTCAGAGGAGGCTGCTGTTTCCTGAAGGGCTTTTTCCCAGTCAAAATCATCGAGGCCCTGATTTGCATCAAAGTCTTCTTCATGTTCTGGATTTGAGTCCAGACGAGCACTCGGTACTTCCTGCAAATAGAGCGCCTCGTCAATATCCAGTGATTTGCTCGTAAAGGAGGCAAGCAGGGAAGCGGCTCTTACCGGATCTGCAAGGATCTGATAAACAATGCTTCCAAGCAGCGCTTCAGAATGTTCATGCTTTATCCAGTCTCTTTGAGCTTTGCTGAGCTTTTGCGGAATGGGGATGGTGATGCTTTCTTTGTCTTTGACAAAAGAATCACTGACGCCCTGTGTGACGAATTCCGCAATCTTGCTTGAGAAATTCCTTTTTTCTGTCTCTTTCAGCTTCTGCAGCTGTTTGATAATATGCTCAGGGGTATCTGAGGGGATGCGGAATGTGATTGCCTGTCCCCTCTGAATACCTGATGAACCGCCCTTATTCATATGACCACCCTATTTATTTGGCAGTAGCTGCTTTTTTATCTTCACTGCTTTTATCTTTGTTTTCCTTGCGGTAAAAATCAAAAATCAGCTTGTAATAAGCATTTGCCATCATCCAGATGCTTTCATTTTCATCTTCAAAGAAGTCGATATTGTAGCCGTCAAGATTGTTGTTCAGCGTTTTAAGGTAATCTTTCAGCACAACAGCTCCTCCGCCGACAAAGTAGCAAATCTCAGTCTGAGAGTTCTTTTGCCATACATTGCGCAAGTGACGGTACTGCTTTTTGGCAAGGTCAAGTAGGATGCGGTCTGTGATGTCATGGACGCTTGTGCGGCTTCCTCTTACATAAATGTGGTTGCGGTCCTGTTTTTTCGTAATAATCTCGACTACATCACGGCGGCTGTCTAGCTCTACACCGTGCTTAGTGCGGATTTCCTCACGGATCGCTTCAAGAGATTCAACAACACCAAGATTAAAGCCCTGTGCTTTGTCGTCATCCACGTTGCGGTTTTTAATAACAGCGATATCTGTTGATAATCCGCCGATATCCTGAATGATGATGCGCTTGTCGATCAGGTCTTTATTAATGATGTTTAGATCTTTATCCATCACCAGGTTAATGTAGGCAGCAAATCCTTCAGGATAAACTTTCACTTCATCAAACTTGATGTTGACTTTTAAGCCCTGGTATTTAGGTGTGATTAAAAATTCAACCTGATGCACATTTCCAAGAAGCTTTGAACGGTAGCCCACATCTTTTCCTTCTTTTGCTTCTCTAAGCGGAAGGCCGGTTCCCAGCGTGTAGTTGGCATCGATCACTTTATTGTTTCTGCGGAACACTTTTTCATTTTCAGGTTTCACGGCATCAAGAGCAATAGAAGCAAAGAGCATAACAAGAGTCTGGTCTTCTTCTGATTTGCTGCTTCCTGGATCAAGCTCAGAAGCATTGTCGCTTTTTGTCGCAAGAGAACCCACGCGGTAAATCGCATTGTTATCTTTCAGGGCAGGGGAGTGCACTCTAATATGAATGCCGTCCAGCGGGTCTTTGCTGTCCAGTTCTTCAATTCCAATAACAGGGCGGTCTTCAATATCCCTTGCGATCACGTTTGGTATGTATAGTTGAGATTCGTATTTTCCAAAGATTGCTTTTACGGCATCGTTGCCGACATCAATTGCTGCAATTCTAGATTTCGTCATATCAGTCATTCCTTTCCTTTCATGAATTAGTATAAAAATCCAATCACTTAAAGAGTATTAAAGTTTACTAGATTCGTCAATAGAAGAAGAATGATTACAAAAACGTATACATGTAAACAAATCTGTTTACAAGCGTACACAAATTCGTATACAACCATTACAATTTGTATACATCCCTATATATCAACATGCGTACGCATTTGTACACTTGTAAACATTATTTGTATACAATAGATTACATTTTGTTTACAAGTAAACAAATAGTGTATACATGTAAACATTAAAGGATGCGTGCTGAAAAATTGTTCAACTAAACGGGTGCGCACACAGTCGGATTTCAGCGAAACATGCTGCCAAAAAAACAGGATTTTACAAGGATGATGTCGAAATAAACAGATTCAAGAAGAAAAAGGAGAGCGAATATGCCGTCAACATTTCCATTGATTGAAACGGACCGGCTCAGACTGAGAAGCATCGATCAATCTGACGCTGAACAAATCTATCAAACCTTTTCAAAAGAGGAAGTAACAAAGTATTACGGGATGAATGTCTTTAAAACAAAAGAGGAAGCAGAGGCCCTGATACACAGCTTCAAGCTTGGCTACCAGTCGAACAGGCTCATACGCTGGGGAATTGAGTTAAAAGACTCCGGCACATTGATAGGCACATGCGGGTATCATTCCCTGTCCCCAAAATACAAGCGCGCTGAAATAGGCTACGAGATCTCACGTGATTACTGGAGAATGGGCTACAGCATAGAGGCTATAAAGGCTATTTTGTCCTTTGGCTTTGAAAAAATGGGGCTGATTCGCGTTGGGGCTGTAGTCATGATTGAAAATACCCCTTCCAGAGGCGTTCTTCGAAAGCTTGGGTTTAAAGAGGAAGGAAGACTGAGAGATTATATTATCCAGGACGATAAACCCTATGACGTAATCATGCATTCCATCCTGAAGGAAGAATGGCAAAAAAGCGGATTCCATTAAGGATACCGCTTTTTCACAATGGCTTTATTTCTGATTGGGGCGGCTGTTCAAACCACCCGCGCCGAATCATCAGCTGTGTGCCATCCTCCGTAAAGAGCATAATATCTTTCATGATCAGCAGATAATGAGCTGCTACATCCCTTCTCATCGACAAGGATAAACTCCGTCCAATCAGTGATATGGCGGCGCCTGTTGATGCTGTAATCATGAACATAATCAGTTTTTCAGAAAACGGGCAAACCTCTGAATCCGTCACCTCAAGCGACACTGGAATCGTTCCCAGATGGCCTTCTTTCTTCAGCAGAAGATTAAAGACATCCACCTGCTTTTCAGCGAGCTTCTTCGCCCTTAGTAAGTAGTTTTTGACTTCTTTGTCTTTCATGGATTGAAGGAAGCCCTTAAGCAGCAGAATACCGATATAATTGCGCTCGATAATAAAAAACGCTTCGCCAAGTTCATACGAATTAAGCGGTCTTCTTTCACCAAACCAGCCGGTCAAATAGGAGTTGTTTTCAACATAATGCACGCTGTCTGGATAGGTCATTTTCGGAGGGCGGTCATAAATCCCCTTAGAAAGCATTAAATCGACGGACATTTTATACAAACCTGTTACCTTCTGCTGCACTTGTATAAAAAACGCAAGCAGATCAGTTCTGGCAACATTCGTAATGAGTGTTGAGACGCTGACAAGAGTAAGCTGGCTTGTACGGTACACATAACTCAGCGCGTACAGATCTGTATATAAGGGAGGGGCAGACAAATCCACGTCTGCATCTGAAAACCCGTCTGGAACAGGATAGTTTTCACCCTCTAAAAAGCGTTTTACCGTTTCCAGATTAGATGCTGAAAGCTGCATCGCTTCTTTAACTAATGGGGCAATCTCCTCGTCCTCCATATGGACCATAAAATGCTTTAAAAAGCATAAAGATGCACTTTCCTGCATATACGTGGTCCACAAAGCGGAGATTTCAGGAGCTGTTAAGTTAATGTTGTGATGAGCCATGTGCAGTAATCTCCCTGTACCGGATTTTCTATTACTATTTCGTAAGAGCATTTATTTTATGCGAAAATAAAACCGGTCTAAAAAGACCGGCTCACCGTTTTTCTATAAACACCACTTTTAAATAATTGCCTTCTTTGTACTCTTTGATCGTCTTAAAATCATCAGGAAGAGAATATTCCTCAAGTACCCTGTAAGACTCGCCCCTCTCCTTAAAGGCAACATCAATAAAGCCCTTAAACTTTTTCATAGAAAATGTACTGCAGTTTGTCGAAGCAACGATGACACCCTTATCTGAGGTCAGTTCGACAGCATCCTTCAGCAAGTCTTTATAGTCCTTAGCCGCACTGAAGGTAACCTTTTTTGACCTTGCAAAGCTTGGCGGGTCAAGAACCACCATATCGAACTTCAGCTTTTTCTTCACGGCATACTTGAAATAGTGAAACACATCTTCCACGATGATGTCCTGTGCTTCATAGTCGATGCCATTGATGCTGAACTGCTCGATTGTTTTGCTCATGCTGCGGTTCGCCAGGTCTACGCTTGTTGTTTTAACAGCTCCTCCAAGTGCTGCATAAACAGAAAAAGCACCCGTATAAGAAAAGAGGTTCAGCATTGTTCTTCCTTGTGCATACTTGTCTCTGATGGCTTTTCTGACCTCTCTCTGATCCAAAAAGACACCCACCATGGCTCCGTCGTTCAAATACACGGCAAACTTAACGCCATTTTCCTTCACAATCAGAGGAAACTCAGGCTGTTCCCCTTCCACATAGCTGTCTTCATCCACCACTTGGCCCTTTGTATCAAATCTTTTTTTCTGATAGATGCCTGCAGGTTCAGCGTACTTTTTCAGGGCATCCAGGATGGCTGTCCGGAACTGATAGATGCCTTTGCTGTACCATGTCAGCAAATAATAGCCGTTAAAGACATCAATCGTTAATCCGCCTATACCGTCACCCTCACCGTTAAACACGCGAAAAGCTGTTGTATCCGTGCTTTCGAACAGCTGCTTTCTGTAAGAGAGGGCGGTTTTTAGTTTTTCATCAAAAAAGGCCTGATCAATGGGTTCACCTTCTTTATGAGTCAGGATCCAGCCGGCTCCTTTATTCTGCCTGCCATAATAGCCCAAGCCAATAAATTGACGCTGCTCATCAAGGAGCCTGATCAATTCCCCTTCTTCTTTCAGAGCGGAGGGATTTACAAGAGCATCTTTAGGGATAAGCGGGCTGCCGCTTTTCATTTCATTTGCGTATTTTCGTTTGATCAAAATGGTTTTTTCCATGTCATGTTCCGTCCAATCTTTTGTGAATTCTTTTACCCATACTACATGAAACTCAGGTCACTTGCCAGAATGCCCAAAGAAGGCCCCTGAAAAGAATTTTTAAACAAAATGTTTCTTTTTAAAAAAGCCGGGGAATAACAACGAATAGAAACAGCAATACACAAAACCACACTGAAAGGATGAATGAAAATGGGCATTATTTTATACTTAATCGTCGGCGGTTTAATCGGCTGGCTGGCAGGAATTATTTTAGGGAAAAACGTTCCGGGAGGCATTATCGGAAACATCATTGCTGGTATTATCGGAGCATGGATCGGCGGAGAGCTTCTTGGTTCATTCGGCCCTTCATTAGCAGGAATTGCAATTATTCCGGCATTGCTTGGAGCAATCATCTTCGTATTCTTGTTAAGCCTTGTTCTTCGCTCAATGCGCAAAACAGCATAATAAGAGAACTGGCATCCGCTGACTGCGGGTGCTTTTTCTATGGAAAAAAGCATAAATAAAAGGCCCTGCTGTGCAGGGCCTCACATGTATTAATAAGTTGTGCGTCTTCCTTTGCGCTTGTTCAGCATCTTTTTCACAATCGGATAGACGATAGGTGCATATTTAATTGCTTTTCTAATTAAATTCTTCAAATCGATCTCCTCCTCTTTCTGTTTAGTTTCCCACTTTGGCTTTTTAATAAACGCTTCAGCCCTCAAAGTAGAGGTGGTAGTGATTTTTACAGCCCGGGTTAAAGTCCGATTTGCAGGAAGGGCATTCATACCCGCTCTCCATGTATTCCTTAATGGTGAGTTCGGACCGGCAGTTTCCGCAGAAGATCGCTTTCGCATCGAATTCTTCTTTGTTCCACACCTCATGAGCATGACCTGACAGCTCCCTGTGACACTCAAAGCAGGCATAATAGGTCCCGCAGCATTTAAATTTTATCGCAATGATATCTTTTTCAGTTGAGTAGTGGCTGCATCTTGTGTTGCGGTCAAGACCAACACCCTTAATCTTCATGTATGCTTCACGCTCCTCAGAATGGCTTGCAGGGGGTTTTAGTTGATTACGCGGGTCTTTTTACTTGCCAAGGAAAAATGACTCAAGAGGGTACCCTGCAGTGCTCTATGGAATAAGCACAATTTTTCCTGTGCTTTTTCTGCTTTCAAGGAGACGGTGAGCATCAGCACCTTTGTTTAATGGGAAGATGGAGGGATCTTCCATAGCAAGTGATCCGGAGGTAATCCATTGAAACAGTTTGTTCGACCGTTTTAGACGTTCATCCCGAGAAGTAAGGACGTTCCAGAGGTCTCCTCCGGTCAGCGTTTTTGAGGTATCCATCAGCATTCTCGGGTCGATGTGAACAGGATCTCCTCCTGCCATGCCGTAGAAAACTACTGTGCCTCCTGTTCTCACTGCCTTAAAGCTGTCCATAATGGTGGACCCGACTGATTCATAAACAACGTCAGCACCTCTCCCATTTGTTGCGTCCAAAATTTCCTGTACCCAATGATCACTGTATAAAAAGGCATCTCGGGCTCCAATTCTTTTAGCAACCGCTGCTTTTTCAGGGGTCGAAACAAGCGCTATTGCCTTTCCGCCGAGTATACGAATCATTTGGGTAAGAAGCTGGCCTACACCTCCTGCAGCTGCATGTACGACGCAAACATCTCCTTCTTGAATGGCATAGCTGTCTGAAGTCAAATAGTGAGCTGTCAGTCCCTGCAGCAAAACACTTGCTGCTGTTTCAAAAGAAATATCTTCCGGCAGCGGAATGACTTTATCTGAAGGAGCGGCAGTCAGTTCTGCGTTTGAATAAGGAACGTCGGCAAAGCCGACACGGTCACCTTTTCTTATATGGGTAATGTTAGAGCCGGCTTCCTCTACAATTCCTGCTCCTTCATAGCCAAGAATAAAAGGCGGGGAGCCTTCTAAGTGGTAATTTCCTTTTCTGCGGTAAACATCTGCAAAATTTAAGCCGACAGCCTTCATTCGTATGAGTACTTCGTCAGGGCCAATGACCGGTGCCTCAACATCTGCCATCTTGAGAACCTCTGGTCCGCCGAATTGATTGAATACTAATGCTTTCATAGGGTCAATCCTCTCTGTTCAACTGTTTTCTACAGTGTACCAAATTCTGAAGCCATAAAAAAAGACAGCCGTATTACCGGCTGCCTTAAATAGCGTCTGCTTTTTTGCTTTGAGTCATTTTAGGAATCAGAATTCCGATAATAAGCAATACTCCCACTGCAATCAAAAGGATATAAGTCATCAGCAGTCCTGTGTTCCCGCTTTGCTGCTGTTCTTCTTCGGTACTGATTGTCCCTGACGCCTGATCTGTGCTTTCCGAGAACAGCCCCATTTGCTCCGCTTTGGATTTAATGGTGTTGTTCTCTTTTGTGTATTGAGTGAAAAGGCGGTCTTTCAGTTCATCCTCAGCATCTCTTCCAGGTTTTTGAAAGGTTAAGTCTTTTTGTTCTTCCGGAATTTCTTTTCTTTTTTCATAGAGACCTTTTTCGTGAAGGTACTCCGTGTTTTCCTTGCGCTCTTTTTCCTCATAGACGTTCGGGTCAAGCTGATTGAGATCTGTCTCAGCAAGCACTGCTGTCCCGCCTGATAAGAGAAGGCAGAGCAGCAGAGCAGCCGCTGAGAGTGTTCTACATGTCATGCGCATGATCCTGATCAGCCTGTTCATTTGTGTTTTTAAACGCATTGACGACAAACGGCAGAATGGTCAGGACAAGGATGATGCCTGCGAGTACCAATATCCCTTGTGTAAACAGGTTTTGAGCATCATATTGGATTGATATATACACTTTTGACATCGGATCTTCGTAGTTGAAATTCGGCGCAGCCAGTGCAAGCAGCGGGCTTACAAAGAATGCGACAAGTCCTACGCTTGCAACCCATCCTAAGAAGTTGCTGAACAAGAAAGCCGTCCGGACAACCGTTGAGGCTGCGAATACAAGCAGGATGGTGAAGATGGACCACTGAATTGCCCGTTCATTCGTCAAGGTGTAAATATTTAGACCAAATACACTGATAATCAGCCCTACAAGGAGGTTCAGAAGTGTAAACATAGAACCTCTGACAAGCATCGGCGCCGTTTTGAAATAGTTGCTGAAGTAACCGATCAGCAGACTGCTGATTAAGATAATGACCAAGATCACGACAGGAGGAACAGCTTTCGCCTGCGCTGCCGGTGCATCTCCGCTGATTTGAAGCGGATTTGCAAGGTGTTCATAAACATAGCCGTTGTTCTGTCCGTCTACAAATGTGTTGCCGAGGATGCTGAACACATCATCCCTTACAAGCTGGGTAGAAGCTACGTTTGTTGCCCATTTTTCATTCAGGACATCGGCTTCAGATTGAACCTGATTCACTTTTTGCTGAAGGTCGTCCGTACTGCTGACAACCGTATCCTGTCTCTCGCCAAGTGAATTCACAAGCTCTGTCATCATCGCAATTTCCTGTCCAATCGTTTGCTGATTGGAAACAAGAGTTGTTCCGTCCGAGTTTTCAAGAGGCAGTCTTGAAGTCGTATCGCCTGATTCCTGAACCTGGCTTAGAACCTTTGCTGCGCTCTCTTCCATCGCAGTAAGCTCTTCAAGGATGGCTGATTGCTGCGTCTCAAGCTCTGCACTGTACTCGCCCATGAAAGCGAGAGCTGATGCCTGGAGGTCTTCCATTTGCTTTTCTGCTTCAGGAAGTTCCTGATTCAGCTTATCCCAGGCTCCCTGCTCCTCTGAATTAATGGACAGGATGGTATTGACTTTCGTCTTTTGCCATTCGTCTGATAAGACGGCGTCTTTAGCCGGCACTGAAGGGTTGTTTAATCTCGAAACGGCTGCTTCGTATTGAGCAAGAACCGTGTGGTAGCTTAATACTTCATTCATTGAGCCGTTTTTGATCGGTTCATTAAAGATTCCTTCAAGCTTTTGTTTTCTTTCAGCCGGCAGGGCGTCTAAAATCGTCTGCTCCTGGGCCCGGATGGCTGCTGAGCCTGAATTTACGTTATCGTTCAGCTTTTTCAGGCGTTCTTCAAGTGCAGTGATCTGCCCTTTGAGCAGCTGATTCTCATTGAAAAGCTCTGTATTCTTAGCAATAAGGGCATTGTAAAGCTCTAAAAGCTTGTCATACTCACCCTTCCATGAGTTCTCATTCTCTTTAGCCTGTATGGACTGTTCGACTTCAACTAGCTGAGCTGAAAGGCCGTCTAATTGGCCGATGACCTCATCCACTTGAAGGGGTCTAGGCTCAGGCACTGTTTCAAGAAGGGCTTTCAGAATTTTCAGCTGTTCAGATATGGCAAGAATTTTAGCCCGCTCTTCTTCCATATTGGCCGTGTTTCCTTCACCCGGTCCGCCTGGCTGCGGCGTTTCTCCGCCATCGCCCGGAGGCTGTTCTCCGCCGTCGCCCGGTTCTTCTTCAGAACTCCCGCTGATTGCCTGTCTTAGAGGAACAAGCTCTCCTTCAAGACGGTTCAGCGTATCCTGATTTTCTTTCAAGATAAACATGTCCACATAATCGTTGTGAACGGCTGCAAGTTCTCTTTCCTGACGCTCTGTCTGGCTGAGTCTTACATTTCCGAGGTTTTCGGCTGCTGCCTGATTTTGATCAAGCTTCTGCTGCATAGTCGTCATATCAGAAGCAAGCTTGTCTCCTTCAGCCAAAAAAGCAGCCTGAGCCGCATCCTGCCTTTGATCAACATCAGATGTACCGCCCTGGATGCTGTTCAGGCTCTCCTCTTGAGCCAGCGTCAGAAGCTGCTGCTGGTCTTCTTGATACGCTTGGTATCTCTCGACATATTCAACGAAAGCAGCAAGGCTTTTTTCAAATTGTTCAGCAGAATTCCTGCGGTCAGGATTCTCTTTTTCCGCCTGCTCAATAGTTGACTTCAGCTGCTCAAGCATTTGCTTTTGCTGCGTCAGTTCTCCGGCCAAATCTTTTGAGCTTGGTTTGTAAAAATTAAGCATGGCATTTTGAAAGGCGATTTCTTTCTCAAGAATACGGTCAAATTCCTGACGCACATTTTCCATATCCTGAGAAACGTAGCTCCAGTAGAGAGATGACATTTGCTTGTTTACACGGTTTGTCGCGTCTTCAAGCTCGCGGAGCACTCTCTGTCTGTTTTCAGCATTGAGCTGGTTTTGAACAGTGTATTCAAATTCCGCTTTTGAAG
Source organism: Metabacillus sp. cB07 (assembly GCF_016839225.1). Lineage (NCBI taxonomy): Bacteria > Bacillati > Bacillota > Bacilli > Caryophanales > Bacillaceae > Metabacillus > Metabacillus sp. cB07. The sequence continues at coordinate 4,035,373 of NZ_CP069296.1, forward strand.
GCTGCTGCTGATCATAGGTCAGAATGTTATTTGAAAAGTTGGACGGGATGTAAATAACGGCATCATATTCTCCGTTTTTCAATCCGTTGACAGCGGCGCTTCTTCCAAGAATCGTCCATTTATACTGCGACTCATCATCAAGGATGGCTGCTACTTCTTTTCCAAACTGGACGGGCTCCGATTCGGACTTTTCTTCCTCTTCGGCTTTTTCCGCTCCCATATCTTCGTTGACAACCGCGATATTCCGGGTCGCATTTTCTCTCACTTCAAGAGGGTTGTCCCCGATAAACTGAAAGAAAAGCGCCGGCACTGCCAGAATCAGCAGCACCGCAGCAATCATTTTTATCGTATGTTTTCGTTGATCTGTCATGTGTAGATCTTCCTTTCAATGGCGCAAAGAGGAATTTGAATTTTCGTTTCTTTGCCGTTTTCCACATAGTATCCAAATCCAGGGTGTATTTCGCTCTCTTTTCTGCTGTATGGCAGAGTGTACAGCGTTTGCTCTGATTTTTTCATCAGGATCAGAGCCTGTCTGATTTGCTTGATTTCCGTCGTAAAGGAATCAAATCCTTTTGTCAGTTCATTGTTGTTGCCGGAAATAATGACGTTAAAGCCAAGGTGGCTGTAGTTTTTCATAAAGCGTGACAGCCTTTCCTGAAGCATGCTGTCAAGCGACTGCTGGAACCTTGCATATCCGTCGACAACGAGCATCACAGGTGAGAAGGCCAGATTGTTTACCGCCCCCTGCTGGATCGCTGTCAAATAAGTGCTTTCTCTCTCTTTGAACAGTTCTTCTGAAGCATCCAGCCATGCTGTAATCTGCTCTTTTGTATCAAGGTAGGATATCTTGTCCTCGGAAGCATAGCTTGAGAGCCCGCGGTCAATCGAATCAAAGACCCCGATTGAATCCGTTGCCTGGAGAAGAGCCGTATTAAGCACAACTTTGAGAACATTGGTTTTGCCTTTTTGCGTCTGGCCAATAATGACGCAGTGCTTCGTTTTGGCTAGATTGATGCTGACAGGCTGGACATGCTCCTCGTCCAGTCCGATTGGAATGACTCCTGTTTTTTGAGAGCCGTCTGTAAATTGAGTGAAATTGACCATAGAAAGCTCTGCAGGAAGCATAGGAATCGGGCGCGGAAGTTTCGCTCCGCTGTATTTCTCTTTCAGCATGCTTATGTCTTCCTTGATGGCATCAAGAAGCTCATAATCGTCCCTGCCGTCAGCAGGAAGGAACATTTGCGAGAAGAATACTGACTCTTTTTTGATAATGGCCCTGCCCGGAACAGGCTCTGGGGCAAACGGAATTTTGCCCACTGCCATATAGGTTTCGGTCGTATCCATCAGGTAGTGCAGGATCTTGGTCTTCATGCTGTTCATCAGCGACTGGCGCATCGATTGAACTCTCGTAGCCGTGAAGATCATATAAATGCCGAGTGACTGGCCGTCACGCGCAAACTGGATCAGCTGCGCCTCGAGCTCCTGCATTTCTTCCTTGACCAGATCAAAATTATCAATGGTGATGTACATAAGAGGCAGTTTATGGCTGCTCAGGGAGTTGTACATCTTGATGCTGCTGACTTCCTGCTGCTGGAACAGCTGCTTTCTGCGCGAAATCTCATCGCGCACGATCCGCATGAACTTATCGATTTTAAGCTCCTGATCAAGCTGGAAATAGTCGGCTGTATGCGGCAGCTGTCTGAGCGGCAGAAGCGTTCCATTGCCGTAGTCAATCACATAGAAGTGCGCTTCCTCAGGGCTCAGCTTTGAGGCAATGCTCATTAGAAGAAGCATCACGGTGTGTGATTTGCCGTAGCCTGATGAACCGAAAATGGCCACGTTGCCATCGTCCATCATCTGATACGCAACCGGTGTCTGACTTTGCTTTTCAGGCTCATCCACAAGCCCGATGAAGATTTCATGCTGATTTTCCGCGCCGTACTGATGGCGCGAGATTCTTGCTTCGAGTGGAGGCAGCCACGGGCTTCTGAGCTTTTTGATGCCCATTTGATGCTGCAGCGCCTCAATTTTATCGACGATCACTTCAATTTCAGACTCAGAATCCTTCTTGCTTTGCTCAGCAGACTGGAGGTTTGAAAGCGGCTGAAGACCTAAATCCGTTACGATCGCCACCTCATCCTCTGATTCAGATGTTTCCTCGAGATAAGGCGCTCCTGACCATGCAGACTGGAACAGCTCGTACACTTCGTTGTTTCCGACCTGCAAATAGCCGCGGCCTGTAATCGTAATGGAGGCTGCATCTGCATTTTTCAGGATCTCTTTACTGTCGCTTGCATCCTGAACTTTCAGCGCCACGCGGAACCTTGCGTTGCTCCAGATTTGATCATCAATGACCCCGCCCGGTTTTTGGGTTGCGAGGATCAGATGGACACCGAGGCTTCGGCCGATACGGGCTGCACTGACAAGCTCACGGATAAAATCAGGCTCTTCGCTTTTCAGCTCGGCAAATTCGTCTGAGATTAAAAATAAGTGCGGCAGCGGTTCTTCCGCCTGATTGCGTTTGTAAAGCGTCGTGTAGTCGTTGATGTGATTGACCTGATACTGATCAAACAGCCTCTGGCGGCGCTTCAGCTCGCTCTTGATGGAAGCAAGAGCACGTGCGCTGAAATTCTTGCTGCCTTCAATATTTGTAATTGTTCCAAGCAGATGCGGCATATTTTTAAATGGCTGGGCCATGCCGCCCCCTTTATAGTCAATAAGCAGAAAAGCCACTTCATGCGGATGGAAATGAACCGCAAGAGACAGAATGTAGGTCTGAAGGAATTCACTTTTTCCTGAACCGGTCGTTCCGGCAAGCAGTCCGTGCGGTCCATGGGCTTTTTCATGAAGATTCAATTCGACGACATCTTCTTTTCCTTTAAGTCCTACCGGAACCGCCAGGGATTTTGCTGATTCTCTCGTCAGCCAGTTCTGCTCAATCGGAAGCTCGTCCACTTCTTTGACATTCACCATTTCAAGGAAGGACACGCTTTTCGGAATCGAATTCGTCATGCCGATCTGGTGGTCCAGTGTTCTCAGCATCCTTGCAAATGACTCATTGCCTTCCCTGTCATGCGAATCGAGCCTGAACGGAATGGAGGCTGCTTTTTTCTCCTGAATGAGAATATCGCCTTCCTGATCGTTCACATAGCGGACAAGCGTATGAATGTTATCCGAAAGACTTTCTTTCGCCTCAGCCGCAAAAATAACCGAAATCCCGAGATGAGAGAATTCACCCTCAAGATATTCCAGGATGACATGGTCTGAGATAAGCTGCTGATTGGTGATGACGAAAATCAGGTGCGGGGCAAATCTTGTTTTTTCATTTTTCTCTTCCAGATCGCGCTCTCTCAGGATCTCATAAATGGATGTGAGCAGCTGATCCCTTGTCTGTTCGTTGTAGATCATGCCCTTGGCATAGGCATGAGGCAGCTGAAAATGCGGGAGCCATTTCATCCACTCCCATGTTTTGTACTCTTTTTCGTTGAAAATAAAGACGAAGCGAACATCATGGTAGCTCTGGGAAAAAGCGAGTTGTCCGATCAGCTGGTGAAGCTCCTTTTTGATAACCGCTTCCTTCCCGATCAGGCCCATTGCTCCCTGTGAAAGATCCACACTGACAGGCACATCGCGCACCTCTTTGTAAACTTTCTCCATTTGCTGGGACTGCTCAAGCAGATCATCTACTTCGCGGTTGGCCATATCGTTTGAGCTCAGTGAAATTTCATAGCTGGATTTAACGGTTCCCGTTCCGATACGGAGCTCCAAAAAGTCCGTGCTCTCAGGCGTTCTTTCCCAAATCCGGTCAGAAAGCTGCTGTGTCATGTACTTCATCTGCTCAAAAGACGGAAAATGAAAAGAGAGAACCTGGCGCTGCTTTTCAGACACTTCCTGAAGCTCGTGCCTCTTTGACTCCAAATATTGCGTGTAAACGCGAAGCCTGCGCTCCTGACGTCTTTTCGTCGTGCTTTTGTCTCTGAAATACTGCGCGGTTGACGTGATCAAAGTCATCACGAACATCACCATCGAAATGATGATGAAAATGCCCCGCGGCGCAACAAGCGCAACAATTCCCATTGCAATCATCATGACAAGAGGCGGCAGGATGATCAGCCACAGGCTGCGCGAGTGATCATCACTCTCCTGGGAAGGGAAGGTGAGATTCACCTTATCCTTCGGCAATTCATAGATCATCCGCGGTGTTCTGCGGTACACTGGATATTTTTTGCTCATTTCAGAGCGCGGTTTTTCCGTTTTCGGAAGGGAAGAATGAAAGGCTTCAAAGCTTGTCACTTGAAGAAGGTCCTCCTCCAGAAGACGCACCGTCATAAACGGCCAGAAGAGAAGGTCACCTGTCTCAAGCGGCGTGATGCTGTCGATTTTCCGCCCGTTCAAGTAGACCGTTTCATCACCCGGCTCGACCTTCCAGCTGCCGTTTGTCCTGAGCAGGCTCAGCTTGTTTTTCCCAAGCGCTGCTGACTGACTTTCTTTGAATATGTGAGCATCCTTGCTTACTGCCGAGAACGAAACCTCTTTCTTTGAACCTATGAATCTTGTCTCTGAAACTTCTTCTGCTGCTGTGAAAAACACCGTCAGCTTTTCTCCGTTATCCTCAAAAACAACCGGTTCATCCGGTGAAGCCTCGCCAATTTCCCGGTCTTCCTGAAGAATGGACAGACCGCTCTTATTGTCCTGCTTCACAAGCTTAAGCGGACCGGATGAAAACGGAAAATTTCTGATCGTCAATGTATGCTGGATATCAGGACCGATTGTAACCGGCCTGAATGATTCATTGTTCAGCTGAAGCTGCTGATAGGAATCCCCATGGAAAACCCATAACGTACTCATGATTTCACCTCCTGTTGCCTATGATCAGTTAGAGCCGGAGCCGGCAGGCTTTTCTGCAGGCGGCTTCGCTTTTGCAGCTTCCTCTTTTGCTTTCGCGTCTTGTGCAGCCTGCTGTTCTTCTGCTTCCTTCTGCTGCTCTACCTGTTCCTGTGCCTGCTGTTCTTCTTCAAGCCTTTCTTCTTCTTCTTTCTTTTGAGCTTCCTGCTCTTCTTCGTACTGCTCTATTTCAGCTCGGATCTTTTCAAGCTGCTGCTGTTTTTCCTCGCTGTCCAGTTCACTGTCAGCTTTAATTTGCTCTTCATATTTGATTAAGCCGAAAATAATTAAATCCCGTTCTTCAAGGTTTCTCGCAAGGTCAAGGGCTTCTTTCGCTTCGCCTCTGCCGATATGAATCCAGTACTCAAGGTACTGGGGATCAGACTGCAGCGTCACCCGGTTTTTCAGCATTTCCTTCTGATCCTCTGTCAGCGATTCGTTCACGACGTAAGAGGATGCGAGCTGATACTTCACGACAAGCGGCATCTCATCGATGCTGTAGCCCTCAAGCGTACTGACAACCTCACTGAAGTTGTTGCCCAGGTAATGTTCATTACTCGCGACAAACGCTTCTTGTTTAGGATTCAGGGAAAAAAGGGAATAAGCTGTATAAGCAAGGGCTGGTACAAGCAGGATCAGAAAGCCCAGTGCAACATACCGCGTCATCTTCCACTTTTTCTGCGGGATAGTCACAAGTGCTGCATTTCGTCTGTCTATTTCCTTCATGTTTTTTTCAATCAGCTCAAGGAGCTGTTCATATGTATCTGCTGAAAGAATCTCTTTCGGAACAGGCGGTACATCGAGCGTTTCGTTAAATTTCAAATACTGCTCGAACGAATATTTCGAATCCACTGCAGCAGCCGCACAGGCTTTAACCTCCCGAAACAGCTGGCCGCTGTCCTGTTCATAAGGAGGAATGCTCTCCATCACGCCGTAGTGGAGAAAGTACGGGGTAAAGCTCTGGTCAAAAAGAAGATTCTCGGGACAAACAATAAGATGTATGCGAGATAACGAGTGATTTTTTACCTTTTTTACCAGCTGATAGGAAAAATTCCACTTGCTTCGTTCATCTTTTTTATTTAAACTGGAAAAACCCAAATAAGTCTTAGGCGGCTGAACATGAACTCTCAATTCATCTTCAGCCAGTGTCACATCACGCTTAATAGACGGGTCCATTTCTTTGATCATTTCAATCTCTGATACATGATCAAGCTTTACTTTTTCTGTTTGAAAGACGAATGTATAGCCGTCTTTCTCTTTTTCGATGACAGCATCAAGCTGCTGCTCCAAATATGCCGGTTTTTTTTCTGACATTGAGAATGACTCCTTCATAGGATTTCAAATCGGTCTCCTGTTGTAATTCCGCATTCTACAAGCTTATGGTTGCCTGATAGGACAATTTGCTTATTGGGAACGCGCACCCAGTACCCTTCTCGAGGTGGGTCAGAAATGCATTTTGCCTGCCATACGATATCCACTGCTTTTTTCACAGAGTGATAGTTCGACAGCCTCAGATCAAATGTCTCTCCTGTATAATGCTTCAAATCTATCGTCACTTCTATATACATGCCTTTTCACCTCAAAAATGAAGAAGCGCCTTCATCTAAAATAGAATCGGCGCTCCTTTTTAGCACTTCACTAAATTGTCTTTCAGATGCTATTAGCCGCGGATTTGGCCAGCAATGTTTGCATCCGCTTCTTGAAGAGCGTGTGCTGTTTTGTCCAATTGTCTTGAGATATCTTCTACAAGATTCTGCATTTGCACGAAAGAAGGCTTAAGCTCCTCGTATTGGTCTCTGAAAGCGTTGCTCGCTTCCCCTTCCCACATAGCCTGTAGCTGACCGATCATGCTGTCTAGACGGCCGATAAGAAGTCCAAGTTCTCCACCCTCGTTGCTGTAGCGTTTTGACATATCGACAAGTTCTGCTGGTGTTACGCGAATAATTCCTGACATCATTATCTCTCCTTTTACATGAATTTACATTAATTGTATAAACAAAGACCATAGAGGTCAATTGTTACTTGGGTGATACTAGTAAAATGGTACAAACTATCTACTAATATGTAAGAGAGTAAAAAAATCTCACCACTAGTAAAATCTATTTATAAATACCCACTATTAAATGGATAATAAACCTATTATAAGGAAAAATTTTAATAAAAATTCCAGTTTATAGTTGGTAAGTCCTTTGTGATTTATGATACTTAATGTCTCATTTAGTGAAATATGGTGTCGGATCAGCTTACTGGTTCTTTTTTATCATAGCGTATCGTTACGCTCTGTGTGCGGATTTCTTCTATTAAAGAAGTGTACTGGTTCGAAAGCATGTGATTCATGTAGGTATACTGATTGACAGCATGTTCATTCTCACGCTGAAGCTGACTCAGCTCTTTAAACACTTCATCAATGAACAGGGCGGAGCTGCCTGCGAGTTCATTTGTGATATATGAAGTCAGAGCTGCATCTTCAGAAGCGATTTGGTTCAGCTGGGCATTGATATGCTCTGCTTTGCCGGGATGTTCCGAAATCGAATCAAACCGGTGCCTTTTATAGACCTGGTTCATATGAATATCCCCTTTCTATCTAAGCTCAAAAATGGCGGCAATGTCCTTTTCTTCATTAAACATTTTTTCAATCGATGTTTTAATGGAAGTCACAAGCCTTCTTCCTTTATCAAACTGATACTGAAAATGATGCACAGCTTCCTCCATGCGGTCAGCAAATGCAGGAGGGAGAGGCGGAATGTGCTCATGGACCTGAATGCTGCTGATCTCTGAGTCCTCAAGGTTAAACACACTTCTGAAAGCGCGGGGATTTGTCTCCATATCCTGAATCTGACTCAGGAGATGTCTTTTTCTCGTCTCAAAATCATCAAGAAATACGGCATCATAAGCAGCCTGATATCGCTTAAGTGATTCCTCCCGGGCTTCATAGCTGTCCATCCCCCTCTGATAAATCCGTACCGAAGAGGAAAGATTCACTTCAATTTTCTTCCCGTCTGCACCCGTCTTATAAAGAATAAGATTTCCGCCTTCATAGCGCCTTCCTTTTTTCGCAAGCGCGTTTGAAACCTGCTGCAGGCTGTGGCCCTCGACAGCTGCCCCGAAATCAAGCTTCGCTCTGTCAATGGCAGCAAAGATCTTGTCGAACCTGTCCATTAACCCGTTGATCTTAGAATCGATTGCTTCAAACTGTTCCTTAATATCCTTGATGTTTTCAAAGAACGTAAAGGGATTGAGAGTAAGCAGGTCCTCCATCGTGCTCATGCTCATCAAATCTGTTATCATCGACCGGATTTCAATCACATCACTCTCCATACCCGCGAGCTCACCCTCAATGACCGAAATCTCCTCGCTCGTTAAATCCGTGAAAATGCTGAGAATGACCGGTATGTTCTCAGCTAGCACAGGCAGCTGTTCGATGAAATCTCTTAAACTAACAGCTATCTCATCAAACTTCTTCATCGTCTCCCAGGCAGAATCCAGCGTATCAACAGGATTATCCGTGATGCTGAAACCCTCCCACTCACTCTTCAAATCCTGCAGCAAGACAAGATCAATTCCCGTCATCGCCTTAACCAGTCCGTCGTAGCCTCCTGCCTTGTACGCAGGGGCATACTTCACAAGAAACTTCTGCATCTCATATAGATCCTCATCCGAGAGATTCGCAATCCGCTCTCTGATACTCTCAAAATCAGGATCCGAATCCAGCGTCGTCCGGCTCCCCAAATTCAAAAATCCGCGCAGCTCAGAAGCAGCAAAGAGCATATCCTCCTCATTCGTGAGGTGGTGGATGTTCTTGCCTTGTTCTTTGTAGTAGGATTCGGCGAAGGCTTTTAGGTCTTTTGGGGGGATGGTGTAGATTTGGTCGAATTTATTATTAAGATTAAACTTTTTTTTAAGTGCCCTTCTAAAATTATAGTCGATTGATGCTAGTTGATATGCGCTTGGAGGAGCATCATTTATCGCATGAACCTTTTCAAAGTTTCCTCTAATAATAGCAAGCATTTGAATAAGATTGCCTCCTAATGAGTGTCCAATTCCAAGTTTCCTTAATTCTACTTTTTCAATTGAATCCACTTTTCCTCTATTTTCTAGGCGCTTGTATTTTAGCTCAACTCTTTTCTTGATTTCAATATCCACTTTTCGATCAAACTGCTCAGCTGAACGAAATTGACTTTGATCAATTCCAGAAAAGATACCGAGCGTATTGTATATCCAATCTAAAGGTCTATCACCGTTATCATTTCCTTCGTTATTCTCACTCCCTCTTGTTATCGTGTATGATTGATTAATTCCTTTTTCTATATCAAAGACATGAATGATCGTACCATCAAAACCATTATCAATGCTCTTGGTATCTAGATATTGATTAGAATGATAAATTGTAATATTTTCTGGAGGCTGCTTCCCGGTTTCCTCAATATATATCTGTCTGACATCTTGTTCCGTTAGAGGAATCTTTCTTTCTCCACCGTACTCTCTCTCAGCAAGTCGAGCCCTAATAATATCTTTGTTAAATACAGTTTCATTTTTCATTGATATCACCTGTATTATTCAAAATTAATTGAATCTACAATTTTTTTAATTTTTTCTTTTTCACTTAACCCAGGTAATTCACAGGAATTTCCGTCGTCTAAACAATTGCTGTTGTAAGTAAGACTTACTGCTTTATTAGATACATCCGATTTTATATATGCTATATATGAATAATAACCATCCTCTTCATTTCGTTTTTCTCCAAAGTATATTGTCTTTTCAGCGCTTGTGTATTTTTTGTAGTCCCCTTCATATCCTGATACATCTGAGAGAATCCCAAGATTTATCTGAATATCATCTGTATCTGAACTGTTCTCAAAAATTACCGTCATAAAATATGAAATGTTCTCATCATCTACATCTTCACTATAGCTTAGAGCCTCATATGCAGTTTTAATCTGTTCATAATCCATAGTCGAGATTATTGCATTTATCGGAAACAACATCGTGTAACCCCTGGTTTTTGACTCAAAGGTGTAAAATCCTTCTTCAGTCTCCTCCGTTGATTTCATAAATTCTCTAGTAAACTCATCTTTAAAAGCTTCTGTCTCAGGCATAGATTGTTGTTCTACTTTACCGTTATCCTTTTCTTTACTCATTCCGCAGCCTCCTGTAAATGCAAGCATGGTCGTTAAACACAGCAGTAATACTTTTTTCATTGTGTGTGCTCCTCTCCGGAGATGAAATTTAATATAATGTGAAGTTGCTTGGTCTGCTTTAGGCGTCTTGTTCAACTAACCTGACGTTTACTTCTGTTTAATTGTTTCATCCTTTATTTAAAGATAAGTGATTTCACGATCTTCTCAAAGATTTCATTTCTATTATTAGAATCGAGGCCGCAGCTCTTTTCCTGATCTGTACAGCCTCCATTGAAATTGAGCGATATTGCTTTATCTGTCCCTGTATCCTCTATATAAGCTAAGTGAGTAACAGCTTTTTTCCCATAACTAACTTCTTCTTTGGCTGCATAATAAATATCATGTTCTTTACCAGATTCTTTCCTGTACTCACCTGTATAGCCCGCCATATCAGATAATACATTTAACTTTGCAGAAATATTATTTGTCGTCTTTTTATCTTCGAAAATGACTTTTATGTAGTAGGAATAATTCTCTTCCTCCTTGTCTTCGCCAATTGTAAATGCTTCAAATGAATCTCCGTTAACCTCGTACTCTATATCTGAGATCACTGCATTAACGGGAAAAAGCATGGAGTACCCTTCTGTCTTTGACTCAAATGTATAAAAACCTTCTTCTGATTCTTTATTTGATTTCATAAATCCCCGAGTGAATTCATCTTTAAATGCTTCTGTATCAGGGATCGATTCTTGTTTCATTTTTTCACTTTCCGAACCAGAACTTAACCCGCAGCCGCCTGTAAAAGCTAATAAGATAATGAGGTATAACAATGTCATTTGTTTCAATATCATGGCTCCTGTGTATGATTGATAAAATTGCAGGCTTGAATTTTTTTTGCTGCCGTAATTGAAATTTAAAACTTAATAGATTCGGTTACTCTTTTTATTCTATCTTTTATTACAGAAGGTGAGGGTTGACACGATTTTGGTTTATCTATGCATCTTCCAGAAAACACAAAGCGGATACCCTTATCTGATTTATTGGATACGATATATGCATTATAAAAATACAGTCCGCTTTCACTATCAGCGTATTCTCCATAATGAATGGTCTTATCATCAAGCTTATAAGGTGTATACTCACCGCTGTAACCTGTTGCAGCTGACAATTGCTTAGTAAACATCGAAGTATTTTTAGCATGAGGGGCTTCTTGATAATTGATTGTGATAAAATACGTTACGTTCTCTTGATCTATTTTTTCCGCAAAACTGAGTGCCTCATAATCGGTGTCAATCTGTTCGTAGTCTCCTATGGATATTTTCCCATTTTCAGGGAAAAGCATTGTATACCCCTTAGTCTTTGACTCAAACGTATAGTATCCTTCTTCTGGTTCTTTCGTTGATTTTATAAACTCTCTGGTAAATTCATCCTTGAACGCTCGAGTTTCAGGTAAAGATTCCTGATTTTCTCTTCCGTTTCCCTGTTCGCTATTCATTCCGCATCCACCTGTAAAAGCTAATAAAATAATGATGTACACTTGTAAGATTCTCTTCAAAATGTCGGCTCCTGTCATGATAAATAAGTTCTATATGAACGCTTACTCAACAAACTTAATAGAATAGAGTATCTTATTAATTCGTTCTTCTGCTTTTTCAGTTATAAGCTCACAGCTTTGTTCTTCCACATTGCAGTTGCTTACATAGGAGAAACGAATAGCTTTATTTGAGGCAGCAGATTTCACATAGGCCAAAAAATAATAATAATCTTTATTTTTAGGACCATCGTCTGAAAGGTAGATAACTTTATCTCCCTTTTCTATTTTCTTATATTCTCCTTCATAATCAGTACCGCTGGACAGCAACTTTAATTTCGTATCGATTTCATCTGTAATTTCATTATCTTCGTAGTTTAACCGAATAAAGTATGAGATTTTCTCACTCAATCGTTCTTCTCCGAAGGATAAGCTTTCAAGTTTATCTTTATCTGCGGAATAGTCACCTACTGATAAAGTAGCATTACGGGGAAACAAGATTGTATAGCCTTTCGTCTTCGACTCAAACGTATAATACCCTTCTTCTGTTTCCTCCGTTGATTTCATAAACTCTCTGGTAAATTCATCTTTGAAAGCTCTGCTTTTAGGCAAAGTCTCCTGGTCTATACTCATTTCGCAGCCGCTTGTCATTCCAAGCACAATCGTTAACAGCAGTATTATCTTTTTCACTTTGTGCGGCTCCTCTCAGGAGATGAAATACAATGTGCCATCATTGCAAAGTATGACCAGATTTATAAGCAGAAAAATCACTTTTTAAATTCGATAGAATTAAGTATCTTATTGATCCGATTTTTTCCTTTTTCCGTTATAAGCTCACAGCTTTTCTCCTCAACAATGCAATTACTAAAATAAGTGAATCGAACAGCTTGATCAGATGCAGCGGATTTAATATAGGCCAAATAGTAGTAATACTCCGGGTTTTTAGGACCGGCATCCGAAGAATAAATCATATAATCCCCTTGTACTGCTTTCTTATATTCCCCTTTATACTCCGCACCGTTGGAGAGCAGTTCTAATTTCGTATCGATATCCCCTGTACTGCTGTTGTCTTCGTAGCTCAACTTAATAAAATATGAGATTTTTTCATCAATTCGTTTTTCACCGAAAGATAAACTCTCAAATTGATCTTTCACAGCCTCATAATCACCTGTTGAAACAATAGCATCCTTGGGAAACAAGATTGTATATCCCTTCGTCTTTGACTCGAACGTATAGTATCCTTCTTCTGTTTCCTCCGTTGATTTGATAAATTCTCTAGTAAACTCATCTTTAAAAGCTTCTGTCTCAGGCATAGATTCTTGATTTGCTTTCCCGTTATTCTCTTCTTCACTTATTCCGCAGCCGCCTGCAAAAATAAATATAAGAATGAAGAACAGCATGATTCTTTTTTCCATTATGATATGACCCCTGTCAGAAGAATCAGGTTGCTTCACTTTAATTAATAAAAGCAATAGATTCCATTAAGTCAATCGTTTTCATTTTTTCTTTGGTTACATCAATCTGGCATGTCATTTCTGTTTTCAAACAGCTGACAGCGTTTGTGAAGCTTATAGCCTGATCACTGTCTGCCGATTTTGCATATCCGAAGATTTCGTAGAAAGCTGTCTCACCATTTTTGGACTGGCTGGTTTTTTCAGCGTAATAAATCGTTTTGTCAGGGAGTTCTTCTTTGAGGTATTCGCCGCTGTAATTCACGCTGTCAGAAATCAAAGATAAATTTGCTTCAATTTCAGCTGTAACGGGCTGATTCTCGTAGGTCAAAAACATTGAAAACGTCGTATTTTCATCTTTGTCGTCAGCACCAAAGAGCATATTTTCAAAATGGTTTCCATTTGTTTCATAAAACGCCTGGCTTAAAGTAGCATTTCCGGGAAAATTCATTGTAAAACCATCCGTTTTTGATTTGAATAAATAGAATCCTTTTTGTGGTTTAGTGTCGGGATCAATAAAACTACTGGTAAACTCATCCCTTATTACATCACTTTCTTGCCGGGGTTTTTGTGCTGTCTCAACGCTTTTCCGGTCTTCTCCTGATTGACATCCGCCTGTAATCACCAGCAGAATCAGGCATAGGAAAATGGCTCTAATCAAAATAACAGCTCCTGTCAGTACGGGTCTGCATATCATTTAAACTCTACTGATTCTACAATTTTTTTTATTTTTTCTTTTTCTTCTGGCCCGGGTAATTCGCAGGAAGTCCCTTTATCTAAACACCTGCTGTGGTAGTTAAGGCTTACTGCTTTATTAGATTCATCAGATGTTATATAGGCTACATATGAATAATAACCATCCTCTTCATTTCGTTTTTCTCCAAAGTATATTGTCTTTTTACCGCTTGTGTATTCTTTGTAGCCTCCTTCATAACCTGATACATCTGAGAGGATTCCAAGATTTATTTGAATATCATCTGTATCTGAACTGTCTTCAAAATTTACCGTCATAAAGTATGAAATGTTTTCTTTATCTACCTTTTCACTGTAGCTTAGAGCCTCATATGAGCTTTTAATCTGTTCATAATCCATAGTAGAGATCTCTGCGTTGATCGGAAACAACATCGTATAACCCTTCGTCTTTGACTTGAACGTGTAATACCCTTCTTCTGTTTCTTCCGTTGATTTCATAAACTCTCTAGTAAATTCATCTTTGAACGCTCTAGTTTCAGGTAAAGATTCCTGATTTATTCTTTCGTTTCCCTGTTCGCTATTCATTCCGCAGCCGCCTGTTACAGCTAGGAAAATAAGGATGTAAAACTGTAAGATTCTCTTCAAAATGCTTGCTCCTGTCATGATAAAAGGTTCTATATGATCACTTACTCAATAAACTCAACAGAATCAAGAATCTTATTAATCCGTTCTTCTGTTTTATCAGTCATTAGCTCACAGCTTTTTTCTTCAACATTACAGCTACTCATATAGGTAAAGCGAATAGCTTTATTGGATGCTGTGGATTTTACATAAGCCAAAAGGTAATAATAATCTTTATTTTTAGGACCATCATCTGAAAGGTAGATAACTTTATCTCTTTTTCCTATTTTCTTATATTCTCCTTCATAATCAGTACCGCTGGAGAGCAACTTTAATTTCGTATCGATTTCATCTGTGAGTTCATTATCTTCGTAGTTCAACTTAATATAATAAGAAATTTTCTCATCAAAGAGTTTTTCTCCAAAGGATAAACTCTCCAATTTATCTTGCTCTGCCGAATAGTTACCTATCGATACAATGGCATCCCGGGGAAACAAAATTGTATAACCCTTCGTCTTTGACTCTAACGTATAGTATCCTTCTTCTGTTTCCTCCGTTGATTTCATAAATTCTCTAGTAAACTCATCTTGAAAAGCTTCTGTTTCAGGCATTGAGTTCTGATTTACATTTCCGTTACCCTTTTCTTTACTCATTCCGCAACCGCCTGTAAATACAAGCATGCAAATCAATACAAGCTGAATGTTTATTCTCAAAATGTTAACCCCTGTCGAGTTGATCTTAGAATTGAATGGACTTCATCATCAGCAATGCTCTTTCCTCTTCAACTTGCTCATTAATCTTGCATGGTTTATCTGCTTTTTTGCATGTCGTCTGATAAAAGAAGTGCAGCCCTTCTTGATCCTTTTGCGACTGAATATAGCCGAAATAACCGTAGAACATCACCTTCTTGTTTGTTTCATTATGGGTGAGTTCTTTGTTGCTCTTACCATAATAAATAACGTTGTCCCCAGCTCTGATTTCTTTAAATTCCGACTCGTATCCAGTGTGCTCAGTCAGTAATTCAAGGTTAAATTTAATATCTCTGGTTGAGGGTTTATCTTCATATGTAACCGTGAAATATCTTGATAGGTTTTCCTCATCAACACTTTCACCAAAATTATATGTTTCAAAATAATCCTCTTGATAATCATGGGCTGCAGATGAGATCGTTGCATTTACCGGAAACAGCATTGTGTATCCTTTTGTCTTTGACACAAATGTGTAGTACCCATCTTCTGTCTCATCAGGTGACTTGATAAATTCACTTGTAAAGTCGTCCTTAAATGCTTTTGTTTTAGGGATGAATTCCTGTTTTTCAGCTTTGCCAGCAGAATCTGTCCCGCAGCCGGCTGTCATAGTTAGCATGATAGCCAGGTTCAGTTTTATAAACTTTTTTATCATAGTTTCTCCTGCCAGAAGCCTATTGGACTGTACATTTTATTTGAACTGAATGGAATGCACAATGTTCGTCAGCCTCTGATTTAATTCATTAGGATTTACGTTACACTCTGTTTTTCCGTTTGAACAGCTGCTGTCAAACGTTAAGCGGATTATTTGGTCTGTGTCTTTCGCTTTTATTACGGCTATATAATAAAAGAGACCTTTTTGTTCATTATTTTCTCTGGCAGAATAGACAATATTATTATTGAATTCTTCTCTTTTAAAATTTCCTTTGTAGCCGGAGGTAATGGTCAGCTGTTCCTGATGTACATCAATGTCATTTATGTTTGGAGCCTTTTCGTACGTTAGTTTTATATAATAAGAGGTATTCTGGTTTTTCATTTTCTCTCCAAGACTTAATGACTCGTATTTATCTCCATGAGATTCGAAATCACTTTCCGATACTTTTGCATGTTCCGGAAACAGCATCGTATATCCATTCGTCTTTGACTTAAATGTGTAGTACCCGTCTTCCGTTTCTTCTGCCGAAGCCATGAATCCCCGGGTAAATTCATTTTTGAATGCTTCGGTATCCGGCAGTCGCTCCCTAGGCAGAGAATCCTTGCTGCAGCTGGAGGAAATAAGAAGCAGGCAGGTAAGGATAAGGGTTATTATTCCTCTCAAATGGTGTCAGACTCCTTTGCTATTCTCATTTCTCCAGAAAGTCTATTGAAGATAAAATGGTGTCTTTCTCTTTTTCAAACTCAGCATGATCAAATTCACATCCCTCTTCCAGACAGGTCCCTTCAAATTTTAAAGTGATTCCCATGGACTTCTCAGGATGTTTGATGTAAATCAGATGGGTGTAATATTCCTGACCTTCTACTGTGTCTAGGTTCTGCGCTTCGTAAAGCTCGTTTCCATTGAGAATACGTTTTTTGAACGAACCCTCGTACCCGTTGCGATTAGACAGCAATTGCAGCAGACTTTCAATGTCACTCGCTGATGAACCTGTGTCAAAGGTCAGTTTTCCTGAAATGCCGGCCGGCTCTTTTTTCTCTCCAAAACGTACGACCTCAAAGTCGTTTCCGTTTCTTTCGTAGCCCATCTCCGCCATTTTTGCGTTTTCAGGAAACCAAAAAGTGTACTTCCCTGTTTTTGAATGAAAGACATGGTACCCGTCTTCCGTTTCCCCACCTTCCTTTATAAACTCCCGCGTAAACTCATCCTTAAAAGCTTCCGTATCAGGCACTTTTTCCTCTGAGCACCCAGCTGCAAACAAAATAAACAATATAATATAGAAATAACGCATGATAGTCTCCCGTATTTCAATTTCCTTAATTTACAATTTACACCTACCAATTCCCCAGTGGAGGGTATGATGAAACTCCTTTATTATCTCTTTTTTCCAGAAATGAGAAAATCCCGCATTGTTCCTAAAATGCGGGATGGGACTTTCTTCTTTAGTTTCGTTTGAATTCGATCGGGCCTTCGTCCATTTTGAAGGTGCCGTCCGGATAAAGCATGGGGGACCGTTCGGATCCGCTTTTTGAATAGGTTTCGACGTGGCTGACGCTCATGCTGGACGGATCCGTGAAGTCCAGGTGGGCAATGGCGACCCAGTAAGCGAACCAGTTTTTGTGAAAGAGAGGGGCTGTGACGACCTGACCCTGGTGGTTGTCTACGACCGCCCGTGCTTTCATGGATTTAAAGCTGCCGAATCCGTTTGAGATGGCGCTGTACGCGGCAAAAAGGGCGTAGCGCAGCTCTTCAGGTTTATGAATGATGATTGTTTCGCTGCCTGCTATTTTCGAATCGCCGTCAAGCGTGATGAACGGTGCCTGGTTCGCCTTGCCGAGTTCCTTATAGTAGACTTTTCTGGACTCACCGTTTTTCAGGACGTAAAAGCAGTAGAGGTCGAGGTCTTTTTTGCTGTCCCATTTGAGGACTGTTGTGACTCTGGCTGATTTTTTGATGGAGACTGTCTGCTTTTTTTCAAGATTAATCTTAAGGGGCTGGACGGGTTCGGGTTCTTTAGCAGGCGGTTCCTCTATGGCGGCTGCTGCTTCTTCCTGCGGCTCGTCTTTTACCTCTATGCCGAAATTTGCGCACAATCCTTCGAGGCCATTGTGAAAACCGCTGCCGATGGCGCTGAATTTCCACTCTCCGTTATGTACATAAAGCTCGCCTGCCACAATCGCCGTTTCAAGCGACAGCTCTTCTCCGCATTCAAACCGGATAAGCTCGGCACCGGAGGCATCTGCAACCTGGAGATAGATACCGCTCACATCTTTGAAATGATGGCCGCGTTCAGTACCTTCGTGAATGGTCAGTGTAAACGCGATTTTCCGGACATCACCCGGGAGGGAGGAGAGGGAGATCTTCACTTCTTCCTGACTCCCTCTGCTTCCTTTAGAGTGCTCGACTGCTCCGTTTCGGCTGAACTGCTGTCCGTAAAAGATAAAATCCTCATCTTGTCCGCATGTTCCGTTTTCCCCGAGCAGAAAAGCCGCTCCGTCAATCTCCATGTCCGGATTTGCTGATTGGAAGCCCAGTCTGACCGTCAGACGGTCAACCTGTTTTCCTTTCGTGACATCCGCTTTTTGTCCCCTTTGTACAAGCACGTTTTCTCCTCCTATTTATCCGCAAGCTGCAGAAGGGATTCTTTTACTGTCTGCACCCCTTTTATACAGTCCGGCAGAGAGGTCCACTCTTCGGGAGAGTGGCTTTTTCCGTTTTGGCTCGGCACGAAAATCATTCCGGACGGAACATACTTTCCAAGTGTCATCGCATCATGTCCTGCCCCGCTCGGCAATGAGAGCGTTGAAAGGCCGCTCTTTTCCGCCGCCTGCCGGATGATGTCCTGAATGTCATCCGGGACAATGACCGGCGCAATGGAAATGCCGTCTCTGATTTCAACTGTCAAACCGCGGGATTCTGCAATGGTCTGTGCGGCTTCCTTCATTGATTGTATCACAGCATCCCGGGCCTCACGGTCGATATCCCTTACATCAGCCACTGCTTCTGTCCGGCCGGAAATCACGTTTGTGCCGTTTGGAAAAACGTTCAGTTTGCCGACTGTCGCAACAGCCGTTTCGCTGAATCTGCGAGGCATTTTTTCAACAGCCAGAATGAATTCTGCTGCTGCGGCTACTGTATCCTTCCGGAATTCCATCGGCGTGTTCCCTGCGTGGTCCGTTTCGCCGATAAACGTGAAGGATGTCCAGGAAGGCCCGGCAATGCCGCTTACAACGCCAATGTCCGTTCCTTCTGATTCAAGCCGCTTTCCCTGCTCGATATGAAGCTCGAGAAAAGCATAGATTTCTTCAGGAGCTCTCACATCCTCAGCTATCCTGTCAGGCTGATGGCCGTTCCGGATCATTTCATCATATAAAGAGCTGCCCTGTTCATCGTGAAAGGTTTTGTAATCCTCGGGGCCCGCTTCCCCCATCATCGCCCTGCTGCCGAAAATGCCGTTTTTAAACCTGGCTCCTTCTTCATCCACAAAAACCGCGAGTTCAATGGAGCGCTTAAGTTTGCCGTTTTTCGCAATGGCTTTCATGGCAAGCAGGCTGCTCAGGCAGCCGAGCGGACCGTCAAACGCGCCTCCGTTTGGCACGCTGTCGAGATGGGAGCCTGTCATCACAACGGGAAGCTCAGGCGACGTTCCGCGAAGGGTGCCAAACAGGTTGCCCACAGCATCCTCCTTCACCTCAAGACCTGCTTCCTCCATCCAGGAACGAAACAGTGTTTTTGCTTTGTTCTCTTCATCAGTAAAAGGAAATCTTGTGACTCCGCCTTCTGGTGTTTTTCCTATTTCAAAAAGGGCTGACAGTTTTTCTGCAAGCTCCAGAGGATCAATTCCTTCATAAGTTGGGGTCTGATCCAGTTCCTTCAGCAGTCGTTCTTTTGAAAACATGCGCTCAGCTCCTATCAGTTATTTAAATGAATGTCTGCACCCGGACCGAGCGGAATGCCGAGGTAGTACCAGGCGATAAAGAACAGGATCCAGGCAATTCCGAAAAAGATCGTGTATGGAAGCATCACGGAGATAAGGGAACCGAGACCCATGTTTTTATCAAACTTCTTGGCACCTGCAAGAAGGATCGCAAAGTAGGCGAACATCGGCGTGATCGGGTTTGTGATGCTGTCCCCAATCCGGTAGGCCACTTGTGTAAAGGCAGGGTCATACCCGAGAAGCATAAACATCGGAACAAATACTGGGCCTACAATTGCCCATTTAGCCGATGCGCTAGCGATGAACAGGTTCAGCGTTCCGCAAAAGAGGATAAACCCGATCAGCAGCGGCAGCCCGGTAAGTCCGAGGCCCTTAAGGAAATCTGCTCCCGAGATGGCCATGATGATTCCAAGGTTGCTCCAGTTGAAATAGGCAATAAACTGGGCTGCGAAAAAGGCGATTGCCATGTACATGCCCATTGTCCCGAGCGATTTGGCGATTTCCTGTGCGATGTCTTTATCCGACTGAATCGATTTCGTGGCTATGCCATAGGCAAGGGCCGGGAACAGGAAGAGACCCATGATGATCGGCACAAGGGAATTCATAAACGGCGAGGTAATGACCGCACCGTTTTCTCCGCGCAGCCAGCCGTTTTCAGGAACGATGGTGACAGCAACAAGCAGCAGGAAAACAAGAGTGGCAGCACCCGCATAGCGGAGCCCTTTCGCTTCCTCAGGCGACAGCTTGTCCATCGGCATCCGCGGTCCTTTGTATTCAGGTAGACGCGGTTCTACAACCTTTTCTGTCACCCAGATGGCAAGCGGAACGAAGAACAAACATGACCCTGCAAGGAAGTACCAGTTCATTGCAGGATTGGTCTGGAAGTCCGGGTCAACAATCTCCGCTGCTGACTGTGTGAAGCCTGCAAGCAGGGCATCAAGCATATTTACAATCAAGTTCGCACTGAATCCTCCTGCAACAGAAGCATAAGCAACGACCATACCTGCAATCGGATGTCTTCCAACACTCATGAAAACAAGCGCGGCAATCGGAGGCAGCACGATAAACCCTGCATCCCCTGCCATATTGGCAAGAAGCCCTGCAAATACGATTGAAAACGTAATGATACCCTTCGGTGCTCCGAGCACAAGCTTTCGAAGGAGGGCTGAAATCAGTCCGACTCCTTCAGCAAGCCCAACCCCGATCATGGTCACGAGCACGAGGCCAAGCGGCGGGAATTCCGCGAAATTTTTCACCATATTCGTCATGATTTTCTGAAAGCCTTCTTTCGTCAGAAGACTGACAGCCTCCACCGTTTCTTTTGTGGCAGGGTTAACTGCCTTAACACCCAGTACGGATGCAAGATGTGAGGCGAGAATAACGATCACCGCAAATAAAATAAACAGGGTGACCGGGTCGGGAAGTTTGTTCCCCGCTTTTTCTACTCCGTCAAGCATTCGGTTAAAGATGCCGCGGTTCTTCCTGGTTTGCACTGATGATGTGATTGGTTCCATAGACATCCTCCTGAATACTGAAAATTTTAATATTTCTTATTATAAAGTTTTCTTCTGTTTGCGCAACCTTAAAAAGCCCTTTCGGAAGCGCTTAATCCCTTTTCCCGCAGGCGAGCATACTCTTTTTGAAAAATTCTGCTTCATTTTCAAAAATATAGGGTAGAAAGTAGGATAACAGATACAACACAAGAAAAGGGGAATTCGGGATGGAACAGAATCACACGATGATGCAGTTTTTTGAATGGCATGTCAGGCCTACCGGCACACATTGGAACAGACTGAAGGAGCTTGCGCCTGAACTGAAGGAAAGGGGCATTGACTCTGTCTGGATTCCGCCGGTAACAAAAGGGCAGTCCGGGGATGATGTCGGATACGGTGTCTATGATCTGTATGATCTCGGTGAATTTAATCAAAAGGGCAGCGTCCGTACAAAATACGGCCTGAAAAAAGAGCTGATCGCCGCTATAGAAGCGTGCCATAATGCCGGCATTAACGTCTATGTGGACCTCGTCATGAACCACAAGGCCGGCGCGGATGAAACCGAGCTGTTTAAAGCCATAGAAGTAGACCGTGAAAACCGGACCGAGGAACTGTCCAAGCCTAAGAATATTGAAGGCTGGACGAAATTCACCTTCCCGGGAAGAAAGGGAAAGTATTCTGATTTCGAGTGGAACTTCGAGCATTTTAACGGAACAGACTATGATGCAAAAAATGATAAAATCGGCGTATTCAAAATCGTCGGCGATAACAAAGACTGGAATGACAATGTCGACAGCGAGTTTGGAAACTATGACTATCTGATGTTTGCAAACCTTGATTATGACAATCAGGACGTTCAGGATGAGATGATTTCATGGGGCAAGTGGCTGGCGGATACGCTGAACTGCAACGGCTACAGACTCGATGCGATCAAGCACATCAACCATGAATTTGTTCACCGGTTTGCAGAAGAACTGTATGAAGACCGCGGAGATGACTTCTTTTTTGTAGGAGAGTTCTGGAAGTCCGACTTAAAGGCATGCCAGGATTTCCTGGATAAAATCAATTACAATATGAGTCTCTTTGATGTGTCCCTTCATTACAAGCTACATGAAGCCTCAAAGTCAGGGAAGGATTTTGATCTCTCAACAATCTTTGAGGATACACTTGTGGGGTCACACCCGGAGCATGCGGTCACATTTGTTGATAATCATGATTCCCAGCCGGATGAAGCGCTTGAATCATGGGTAGAGGACTGGTTTAAACAAAGTGCCTACGCGCTGATCCTGCTCCGCGAACACGGCTACCCGTGTGTTTTCTACGGAGATTATTACGGAATTGACGGGGACAACCCTGTGGAAGGAAAAAGGGAAGCGATTGACCCGCTCCTTTATGTGAGACGAACGAGAGCCTACGGCGAGCAGGAGGATTACTTCGATCATCCGAACACCATCGGCTGGGTGAGACGCGGTGTGGATGAATTTGAGCGTTCCGGCTGTGCGGTCGTCATTTCAAACGGAGACGACGGTGAAAAACACATGTGCGTCGGTGAACACCATGCAGGCGAGGTATGGGTCGACATGACCGGCACGCGCGAAGAGCACATTACCATTGAGGAAGACGGCTTTGCGGTTTTCCCTGTGAATGGGCAGAGTGTATCCGTCTGGGCGCGCCCTGACGAAGATGTTGAATAAATATGAAAACAGCCAGTCTCAGTAGAGACTGGCTGTTTTTTTGGAAGCGATTTGGAAAAATTCAAGTAAATCTGTATGCATGGCAAGTAATGTGCCCTGTTTTTCAAGAAATTCGGATTCTTTTTCAAGTAAGACGTGGATTTTTTCAAGTAAATGAATATTTGCGGCCCAACTTTTCATAAAACGCTTAGATTTTTGTGCTAAACCGCGTCCAACATCATTGTCACTTTGAAAAGATCGCCATCAACATCAATCTCAAGCTGGCCGCCATGCAAATCGACTATCGATTTGGCAATCGTCAGGCCAAGACCCGATCCTTCTGTATGACGTGATGAATCCCCGCGCTTAAACCGCTCAAACAGCTCATCCGTGTTCTCGCTCAGCTCGTATTTTGTCACGTTTTTAAACGAGATAACCGTCTGGCTGCCTGACTGCTTCATGGTGATATAAACGCGCGTGTTTTCCATGGAGTATTTAAGAATATTTCCGAGCAGATTTTCAAACACTCTCCACATTTTCTGCCCGTCGACTACCGCATAAACCGGTTCATCCGGATATGTTACCCGAAAATGCAGACCTGATTCACTGATCGCTTCGTTGTACTCGGCAAGCGCCTGCTGCAGAAGCTGGGAGACGTCAACCTTCTGTTTGATGAGCTCAATGCTGCCGCTTGCCATTTTTGAAGCTTCGAATAAATCTTCAATCAGAATCTTCAGGCGTTGGGACTTGCGGTCAATGATTTCTATATAGGAGGCTCTTTCATCCTCGGTTAAAGCAGGATTTTTTAAAAGATCGGTGTAGCTGATAATGGAAGTGAGCGGTGTTCTGAGGTCATGGCTGACATTAGTAATCAGCTCCGTTTTCAGACGCTCGCTTTTCACCTGCTTTTGCTGCGATGTTTTCACGCCGTGCTTCAAGGCATTCATATTTGACGCAAGTGCTGCTAATGCCGACTTCCCTTTTACAGGCAGATCTGTTTCCAGATTGCCAAGCATGATGTCATTTGAGTTCGCGACAATCTGATTAAAATAGCCAATCCGCTTAAACATAAAAAGGACAGCCGGAATGCCGATCAGGATGAAAGCAGGAACGTAAATGAGCACAAAGGCAGGCTCAAAAAGAACAGCAACGACGCCGATGCCAAACCCAAATACAATGCCGAGCAGAATGACAAGCTGAATGCCGACCTTTTGAATGAGAAAGGCATCAGCTACCGCTTTTGACATTTTATAAAGAAGAGTCGTTTTCCACTCTTTTTTCAGATTTCCTTCGTTTTTAACTTGGTGAACAAGAAGGAAGGACTGAATGATCAGAGCAGAGATAAAGAATGCTCCTATAAGCAGAAAAACAAAGGAATAGAGCCACTCGTATCCATATTGGAACGGATAGTAGTCAATTACGCCAAACAGGGAAATCAAGCTTCCGATAAGCGCAGTTCCGGCAAGCGCAAATCTGACATCCAGCGGCATGCGGTTGTACCTGTCAGACCAGACGCTTTTCAGAATCGGATCAAACAGACGGCGTTTCTTTAAAAGAAGGACACTGATCATCAGCGCCAGCACTCCGCTTATAGAGTGTGCATAGTAGATTGTCTGTGATTTTTGAAAATCACGAAGTTCGATTATGGTTACACTGTCTGACGGTGCGTTTTTAGGCAGGGCAATCTGGCCGGTGAATTTCTTTTCCTGCATGCCGTCAAATGAATTCATGACTTCTCCGCTGCCGAAATAGTTGAAACCATCAGTCGAATAAATATATCCTCTTGCTCCCGAATAGTTCTCAACATGATACATGTCTTTTTTAGTGAAGAATGCTTTTGGATCATCTTTAGCGGATAAAGGCAGGTTTGTATAAACCTCTTCTGAGTCGAGGCTTTTTAAATAATAGACAAACTGGTTTTTATTTGCTTCATATTCAGCCTGAGTATATTTATAATTCTCTTCAAAAAACCGGTCAATTTCTTTCTCTTTTTCCGCCAAAACCTTTTCCCTGACATGCTCATCATCTTTGAAATTCATGGTGATGTCTGCAATCTTTTTATTCTTTTCTTCCGTCAGGACTTTTTCAACCTCAGTGTTGCCGTTTTCCTTGGCGGCTGAAATATCCGCATCATACTGTCCTTCAATATTCATAATCTGCTCGCTTAAACTTCCGTATCTGTAGCGATGTTCTTCAATTTCTTCTGAAGAAACGGTCAGATTCTTTTTGGCTTCTTCTTTTGTCAGGCCGTTCAGTTCATATAAACTTAAAAGATTCGCAAAGTAGTTTACCCGTTCCTGATATTCAACAGATTGAAAATAGTTTTTGAATAAGTATCTATCTCCATTTGCTATTCCGGTAAAAACCCCGCTGATTCCGTAGGTCAGCATCATGATGATGAAAAAAAACGCCAGACTACTTCTCCATTTTGTACCCAATTCCCCATACCACCTTTAAATATCTAGGATTTTTAGGATCAATCTCAATCTTCTCCCTGATTTTGCGGATATGGACAGCAACCGTTTTTTCGGCGTTGTAGCCCGGCTCGTTCCATACGCGCTCGTAAATTTCATTAATGGAGAACACGCGGCCCGCATTCAGCATCAGCAGCTCGACAATGCTGTATTCAATCCGGGTCAGCTTGACGTTCTCGCCGTTTACCGTTACTTCTTTGGCTGATTGATCCAGGGTCAGTCCGTTCAAATCAACGGTTTTATGTGCACCTTCATACGTGCCTAGCGTCACAAAGCGGCGAAGCTGGGATTTGACTCTAGCAATCAGCTCCATCGGGTTGAACGGCTTCGTTACGTAATCGTCCGCTCCGACCTGAAGGCCAAGAATTTTATCGGTATCTTCGCTTTTTGCACTTAGAATAATGATCGGTATGTTCTTTTTCTCGCGGATTTTAAAGGTTGTGGAAATACCGTCAAGCCGGGGCATCATGATGTCCAGCAAGATAAGATGAATCTGGTGCTCGTTCAGTTTTTCAAGGGCTTCGACGCCGTCTTTCGCCTTGATGACGGTTATGTTTTCATTCTTTAGATAAATTTCTATCGCATCGCGGATTTCTTTTTCATCATCTACGACCAGTACGTTGTAATTTGTCATTTTTTCTCACGCTCCTTTCAAAAGTATAGCTAAACCAGGTGAATAACTATAGTGTAATTGGAAATTCTTAATAGGCAGTCAGTGGAATTATTAAGTATTTCTTAAATTCTTGCTGTTTTTGGATAAAGTAGTCCGGTTTCCGCTCTACACGTTCCTTCCCGCTCCAGGAACTTGCTTTCCGCGGGGAGCCCCGGGAGCCTCCTCGCTGCGCTTGCGGGGTCTCCCGTGCCCTCTACATCCCGCAGGAGTCAAGTTCCTTCCGCTGCAATCCACTGGATTGATAGCTATAAATAGCCTCCATTAAAAAAAGCCCCCATAAAAGGGACTCTCAGCTCTGATTATTCTTTTTCGTCCCCGATACATAAGGGTTTTCGCTCACCCAAAATCTCCATGGATACTCCACTGCCTCTCCGCTGTTGTCAATGCCGATGCGGGGCCCCGCTGAAATTCCGTGCGGTCTTATGCCTTCTGCAATATATAATGGGCTGTCCCACAGCGGGTGGCCGTAATCCGCCATTGTGATGCCCAGTGCTTTCGTCAGTTTGCCGGGGCCGTTTGTCATGTCTCTGTCTCTTTTGGCTCCAGGGCGTCTTTTTTTCATCAGATCTTCTCCGGTGACCGGCTCTAATGCCCGGATCAGCACGGCTTCAGGAGCATCCTTATCCCCGCTCACCACGTTCACGAGGCAATGGGTATGCATAACGTAGGTGTAGGCGTATCCCGCATGTCCAAACATGACTTCCGTTCTGGCCGTGCGGCGGTTATTGAAACTGTGGGCTGCCTGATCGCCGGGGCCGATATAGGCTTCCGTTTCAACGATCATGCCGGAAGCTGTTCCTTCAGGAGTTTCTTTCACAAGCAACTGGCCTAAGAGCTCTTGTGCAAGCTCAAGGGTCGGCTTTTCAAAAAAGGAAGGGTGCACAGGCCGGATTGTCATAAGCTCCATCTCCATTCGAGTTCATACCGTTATGATAACAGAAGCAAAAAAAAGAAGGCAATCCGCCTCCTTCGTCAGCTCCATAACCCGTGCAGCACACCAAGAAGCGAACACGCAATCACGTGGTCAAGCACGGCAATGACGTATGATTTCCAATTCATCAGTCCAAAAAGGGTATTTTTCAAATAGGCAAGCGCAAGCACTGCCCCGACTATTAATCCGGTTAATAGACCCGGGCCCGCCCCGTATGCACCGGTTAATTGAATGAGTGTAAATATCAGAAAAGAAGTCAGCAGTGCGATGACGGCAGAGCCTGTATATTTGACAGAATCTTTCAATCCACCCGGGTGCATGCCCGTCCAGGTTTTTCCGAATAAAAGCGGTGAATAATAGAATGCGCCAAATGCCATATAAAGCAGACCACCTGCCAGTACAGCAATGATATTAAATTCCTCAAACATTCTTTTCAGTCCTTTCTTTTAATAAGGTTCGATTTCAAGCGCAATAGCCTTGATTTGGCATTTAAGCTCAAGTGATCCCGGTATGGAAGTGATCTGCGCAATCTCCACGGGATTTCCCAGGTGGCGGTAACCGCTTTTGGGAAGCCAGTAGCTGTAGAGCTCTGAATAGCATTCGATCAGCTGCTTTCTCATGCTGTAGTCGAGAGGTTTTTCGAATTCATATACAGCGTACTTCCCGCCGTCGAAAACAGATATTTCCAACCCTCCAATTGCATGATCTCCTTCAATTGAAATGCAGCAGTCATAGCGGCATTTTTCGGGTGGAGTCAAATAAGGATTGTTCCGCGGAACCCCAATCAGCATCGTGGATTCATTCATCATCTCCCTCGCCTCACAGTAGCGGTATAGATGCTCCCACGTCTGGCTGATTTCTGCTGAGTATTCTCCAAGCCGGTGTTCTAAGATGACGTCTCGCTTCGGCAGAACCATAACCTTTACTTTATTGAGGTCGATCCATTGAAACCCAGTATACCCGGGGTCCGGGGAATTTTCTTTCCTTTTACTGCTATCTTGTTTAGATTTCTTGCTATTTACATATATTCTCGGGAATTTCTCTAAGTATCCGCCTTCCCGCCAAGCTTTTGGACTGTGCTGAAAGGCATCATGAAACGTATATGTAAAGTAAGATAGGGATGAAAACCCGCAGTCCATTGCAATGTCTGTTACTGGTTTTTCAGGCTCATAAATCAATGAATGCGCTGCCTTTTCAAGCCTCAGCCTCTTCACATAATCAGCGGGTGTCTCTCCAGTAAATTCCGAAAAAAGACGATGAAAATGATATGGTGAATAGGTAGATACCTTTGCAAGATGGGTAAGCGTCAATTTTTTGTGCAGCTGTTCTTCTATATAATCCTGGACTCTTGTAAGATGAGCCCGCTGTACTTGATCAATCGTCATTTTTTCCTGCTCCGATCTGCATATTATACGGCTTTATTAGAATACCAGATGAACCAAATCCAAGCCATTCTCTCTTATACTAGGAAAAAGTCTGAATTCTGATTATAATTAATTATCAGTAATCAGCAAAGGGGACAGGATATGATACAGGCAGCCATTATTGGCTTAGGAGCCATCGGACAACGCGTATTGAACAGCTTTATAAACCATCCGGAAATCAGGATTTCAGCAATTTGCGACCGGAATCCTGACGTTACACGTGAAACATTAGAAAAAACAGGAGATATTCTGTCATTTACTGACCATGTTCATCTTTTGAAGGAAGCAGATGTCGACCTGGTGTACATAGCCGTTCCGCCGAAATACCATCACCGGATTGCAGCAGATGTGATGCTTGCGGGAAAACATGTACTCTGTGAAAAGCCGCTGGCAAACTCGCTTGAGGAAGCGGAACGTCTGGCAGCACTGGCTGATGAAAAAGGCATTGTTCACGCCATGAATTTCCCTCTTATATACAGTGCCGGCAGCAGCACCTTCGCATCTCTAATAAAAGAAGGCTACATCGGAAAGCTCAGACGACTTGAGCTGAAGATGCATTTCCCTGCATGGCCGCGTCCGTGGCAGCAAAATGAATGGGTTGCTGGCAAAGAGCAGGGAGGGTTTGTGCTTGAAGTCGGGGTTCATTACATCCATCAAATTCAAAGGATCTTCGGACCTGTTACTGTTTTGGACAAGTCCGTTCAATACCCCGAAGATCCGAACTCATGCGAAATCGGCATCATTGCCAGGCTAAAGCTTGAAGACGGTACACCCGTTGTTATAGACGGACTGAGCGGGATTGCCGGAGACGAAGAAATCCGCTTTACTGCCTACGGGACAGAGGGAACACTATCCCTGCTCAACTGGGCTGATCTCGAAGGCGGAAAGCTTGGGGAAAAAGTGCTGCCGATTGAAGCAGACGAGAGTCTGACCGGCTCACTTGTTTTGGAGCTCACAAAAGCGCTCAAAGGAGAAAAAGCAAATCTTGCAGACTTTCACGAAGGGCTTCATGCTCAAATGGTTTTGGAACAATTAAGAGGAGAGTGATAACTATGAAACAAGAAATAATTGAACGTTTTACTTCCTATGTAAAGATCGACACTCAATCAAATGACAGCAATGAATCCTGCCCGTCAACGGAAGGACAGCTTACACTCGGGAAAAAACTTGTGGAAGAACTGAAGGCAATCGGACTCGAAGATGCCGCTATGGACGAGTTCGGTTATGTGATGGCGACACTTCCGGCCAATACAGACAAGGATGTTCCGACAATCGGATTCCTGGCGCACACAGATACAGCTACTGATTTTACAGGGAAAAATGTGAACCCTCAGATTCACGAAAACTATGAGGGAGGGGACATTGCGTTAAACGGTGACGTTACCCTCTCTCCAAAGGATTTCCCGAATCTTGAAAACTATAAGGGCCACACTCTGATTACGACGGACGGCACGACTCTTCTCGGGGCAGATAACAAAGCAGGCATCGCCGAGATCATGACAGCTATGGATTATTTGGTGAAAAACCCGGATATCAAGCACGGCCGCATCAGAGTTGCCTTTACACCTGATGAAGAAATTGGCCGCGGCCCCCACAAGTTCGACGTTGCAGCTTTTGATGCCAAGTACGCTTATACAGTGGACGGCGGTCCTCTTGGAGAGCTTCAGTATGAAAGCTTCAGTGCAGCCGGTGCATCCATCACCATTAAAGGAACGAACATTCACCCTGGAACGGCCAAAGGAAAAATGGTCAACTCCATCAAAATCGGCATGGAGCTGCAAAACATGCTGCCAGCCGCGGAAGCGCCTGAGCTTACTGAGGGATACGAGGGGTTCTTCCACCTTCTATCCTTCAGCGGAGATGTGGAGCAGACAAAACTGAGCTATATTATCCGGGACTTTGACAAAGAGGCCTTTCTGCAGAAAAAACAAACGATGGCAGACGCCGTTGCCAAACTGAAAGAAAAATACGGAAGCGACCGCGTCCTGCTCGATATGAACGATCAGTATTACAACATGAGAGAAAAGGTAGAGCCGGTTAAACACATTGTTGACATTGCGTACCAAGCTATGGAAAACCTGGACATCCGGCCTGTTGTTGAACCGATACGCGGCGGCACGGACGGTTCCCAGCTTTCCTACATGGGACTTCCCACACCGAATATCTTTACCGGCGGAGAAAACTTCCACGGGAAGTTCGAGTTTATTTCTGTTGAAAACATGCTGAAGTCGGTTAACGTGATTGTGGAGATTGCAAGGCTGTTTGAAGAACAGGCAGAATAATAACAAAACGCTTTGGAGCATGCTCCAAAGCGTTCTTCTTTTTAATTCTTGCCGTTTTCTTTTCCTTCACTTTCTTTTTCTCCGGCCTTTTCAGGTGCTTTTTCTCCTGCAGGCTCTTTCTCATTGCCTTCTTTTTCAGCCGGCTGTTTTTCTTCCTGTTCCTGGCCATCTTCCTCAGTGCCTTTTTCTTCTTCTAGCTCACCTTGTTCCGTTCCGTCTTCTTTTTCCTCTTCTTCCTCGCCAGCCTCACCTTGTTCTTCACCCTGGCCTTCTTCTTCTCCGGCTTCTTCACCTGTTCCGCCGCCCTGGCCTTCGCCTTCTCCGGCTCCTTCACCTGTTCCGCCGCCCTGGCCTTCGCCTTCTCCGGCTCCTTCACCTGTTCCGCCGCCCTGGCCTTCGCCTTCTCCGGCTCCTTCACCTGTTCCGCCGCCTTGACCTTCACCTTCTCCGGCTCCTTCACCTGCTCCGCCGCCCTGGCCTCCGCCTTCTCCGGCTCCTTCACCTGCTCCTGCTCCGCCGCCCTGGCCTCCGCCATTGCCGCCTCCTTCACCTGCTCCTGCTCCGCCGCCCTGGCCTCCGCCATTGCCGCCTCCTTCACCTGCTCCTGCTCCACCGCCTTGGCCTCCGCCATTGCCGGCACCTTTACCTGCTCCTG
Organism: Metabacillus sp. cB07; assembly: GCF_016839225.1. Classification (NCBI taxonomy): domain Bacteria; kingdom Bacillati; phylum Bacillota; class Bacilli; order Caryophanales; family Bacillaceae; genus Metabacillus; species Metabacillus sp. cB07. The sequence continues at coordinate 4,066,613 of NZ_CP069296.1, forward strand.
CTCCTGCTCCGCCGCCAGAAAGGTTTTTCACTTTTGCGTACGCATAAAGAAGAGACTGGAATGTTCTGTCATCTACAGCTCCGGTTACCGGCAGACCGTATCTCTTTTGAAAATACTTTACTCCCTGAACGGTCACGCTGTCATATTTACCGGTGATTTTTCCGGAATAGCTTCCTACTGACTTAAGCATCCCCTGAATGACAGATACATCAGATCCGCTTGCTCCTTTACCGACTGCAGAGCCGGAAAGAGGCATGCCGACTAATAGGATAAGAGCTAGTACAATACTGCTGACTGCTTTTTTAACTGCTGATTTTTTTGTGAACATAAAACACCTTCCATTTCTGATTTTTTAACAATCCTTACTATCCCCAAAAGCGGGCGGATTGTGCACTGAATTTGAAATTATTTCATGGAAGAAGCTTGACTTATTTTCTTGCGGTCACCTCAAAATGAGTTCATAATGTCATATGTGGCTTAAAATTCCCAATTTGGGTATACCTGTGTCCTTTCATGTATAATTATTCACGTATATACCCGCTGTAAATGAACGTTTTTTCGTATTTTATATAGATGACTACTTGCTCTGCGCGTGAGCAGACGAAGAGGGAGAATGATCATGACAAACACCATTATTCAGTTTAAGCAGGTCACGAAGCAATACGATCATGACACTGCTGTTCTTAACAATGTCAGCTTCGAGATTGAGCGCGGAAAGTTTTACACCCTGCTCGGTCCATCGGGCTGCGGGAAGACGACAATCCTGAGGCTTATCGCCGGATTCACTGAAGCGTCTAAAGGCGAAATCCTTTTTAACGGCAAAAAAATCAATGATGTGCCTGCCAATAAACGTCAGGTGAATACCGTTTTTCAGGATTATGCCCTTTTTCCGCACTTGAATGTTTTTGAAAATGTGGCATTTGGCCTTCGCATTAAAAAAATGAACAGCGCCGACATCAAGTCGAAAGTGAAGGAAGCGTTAAGCTTCGTTAACCTTGACGGCTATGAAAACCGTGAGATTAGGGAGATGTCAGGCGGACAGCGCCAGCGTGTTGCAATCGCGCGCGCAATCGTCAACGAGCCCCAAGTCATTCTTCTGGATGAACCGCTTTCTGCCCTTGATTTGAAGCTGCGTACGGAAATGCAGTATGAGCTCCGCGAGCTTCAGCAGCGCCTTGGCATCACTTTTATCTTTGTCACGCATGACCAGGAAGAAGCACTTGCCATGTCCGATGAAATCTTCGTTTTGGATAAAGGGAAGATTCAGCAGAGCGGTACGCCTACAGACATTTATGATGAGCCGATTAACCGGTTCGTAGCCGATTTCATCGGAGAGTCCAATATAGTCAGCGGCACGATGGTAGAAGATTACCTTGTGGAATTTACGGGCAAACAATTTGAGTGTGTCGATCAGGGTCTGAATCCGAACGAACCGATCGAAATTGTCATCCGTCCCGAGGATCTTGAAATCACGTCGAAAGAGCGGGGCAAGCTGCAGGTGCGCGTAGATTCCCAGCTCTTCCGCGGGGTTCACTATGAGATAAGCAGCTACGACGGGGACGGGAACGAGTGGCTCGTTCACTCGACGAAAAAAGCGGTTGTCGGGGATGAGATCGGTCTTTATTTTGATCCCGAAGCCATTCATGTCATGAGATTTAATGAAACAGAAGAAGAATTCGATAAGCGGCTTGAGGCTTATGAAGACGGAGAAGAGCATGGAAAATAAGCTGACCCGCAATTTGTACATGGTTCCTTATGCACTATGGATCGCGCTTTTTGTTATCGCACCGATTGTTCTTGTTCTTTACTATTCGTTTATCGATATTGAAGGCAACTTATCGCTTGCCAATTACCAGAATTTCTTTACACCTGTGTATTTGAAAATGACGCTCAGCTCCTTCTGGTATGCGTTTTTAATAACGGCTCTATCACTGCTTATTTCGTATCCGACGGCTTATTTGCTTACCTATACGAAGCATAAGCATTTATGGCTGCTGCTGATCATTGTTCCTTCATGGATCAACCTTCTTTTGAAGGCCTATGCGTTTCTTGGGATATTCGGAACGTACGGTGTGGCCAACAGCTTCCTTGATGCGGTCGGAATCGGCTCTCAGCAGCTGCTGTTTACAGATTTCAGCTTTATCTTTGTTTCTGTTTATATTTTCATCCCGTTTATGATTCTGCCGATTTTCAACTCTCTGAATGAGCTGAACCCGACTTTGCTCGATGCAGCGAGAGACCTTGGTGCATCAAGCTGGACTGCTTTCCGGAGAGTCATTTTTCCGCTTACGATTGACGGCGTGAAGGCAGGCTGCCAGCTTGTGTTCATCCCGGCCCTGTCCCTGTTCATGCTGACGAGGCTGATTGCCGGAAACCGGGTCATTACGCTTGGAACGGCGATTGAGCAGCATTTCCTTGTTACGCAGGACTGGGGAATGGGTTCGACCATTGCGGTTTTCCTGATTATCTTTATGTTCCTGATTATTTTCCTTACTGGAAACAGAAAGCGGGGTATGTAAGTTGGATAAAAAAATATCCCCTTTGTCACGTATCTTTTTAGTGCTGATTTTCATGATTTTGTACACGCCGATCTTCTTCCTTGTGTTTTACTCGTTCAATAGCGGCGGCACGATGTACAATTTTGAAAGCTTCACGCTTGACTGGTATAAAGAGCTTTTCTCCGATACAAGGCTGCTGATCATTGTGCTGAACACGCTTGTCATCGCGCTGTTGTCCGCTTTGATTTCAACGATTATCGGGGTCATGGGTGCTCTTGCAATCCACTCGTTTAAAAGCAGGCAGACCAAAAATACGCTGCTTTCACTCAATAACGTCCTGATTGTAAGCCCTGACGTAATCATCGGTGCATCATTCCTGATCTTGTTCACGATGGCGGGAATCAAGCTCGGCTTTTACTCTGTTCTTCTTTCACACATCGCCTTCAGCGTACCGATTGTGGTCCTGATGGTGCTGCCGAAGCTGATGGAGATGAGCCCGACACTGCTTGATGCAGCACGCGACCTTGGTGCAAGCAGATGGAATGTGATGACAAAGGTTGTCCTTCCGTTCATCACACCCGGTATTTTCGCGGGGTTCTTCATGGCCCTGACGTTTTCACTTGATGACTTTGCGGTAACCTTTTTCGTGACGGGGAACGGATTTACGACGCTTTCCGTTGAAATTTACTCCCTTGCACGGCGCGGCATCGCCCTGAACATCAATGCGCTGTCCACCCTGCTGTTCCTGTTCACCGTTCTGCTTGTTATCGTCTACTACTTCATCACCCAGCGGAACAGACAAAACGGATGGGGGGTTAAAAAATGAAGAAGCTGGTTCGCGTCTTTATAGCGATTGCGCTCGTTTCCGGCATTCTTTTATATGCCATCTCTGAGCTGAATTCCTCTCAGGGATATTCAAGCGGCAACACCCTGACCATTTTCAACTGGGGGGACTACATCAATTCGGATTTAGTTGACCGCTTTGAAAAGGAAACCGGCATCAAGGTCATTTATGAAACATTTGATTCCAACGAAGCCATGATGACGAAAATTGAACAGGGCGGGACAACGTATGACATTGCCGTTCCGTCTGAATATATGATTGATAAAATGCGGCAGGAAGATTTGCTGATCCCGCTTGATCACTCAAAGCTTCCGAACTTGAAAAATATTGACCAGCGTTTTATGGATCTGCCGTTTGACCCTGAAAACAAGTACTCCATTCCTTATTTCTGGGGAACAGTCGGCATCGTCTACAACCCGTCCATGATTGGCGGGAAGAAAATTGAGAGCTGGAATGATCTTTGGGATCCCGGGCTCAAAAACCAGATCCTCCTGATTGACGGTGCGCGTGAAGTCATGGGGATGGGGCTCAACAGCCTTGGCTATTCCCTGAATGATACAAACCCGGAGCACCTCGAGGAAGCTAAACGGAAGCTTGATACCCTTACTCCGAATGTTAAAGCGGTTGTCGGGGATGAAAGCCGGATGCTGCTTGAAAACCAGGAGGCTGCAATCGGTCTTGTGTGGTCAGGTGTTGCATCTGAAATCATGTATGAAAACGAAGACCTGGAGTACGTTGTACCTGAAGAAGGATCAAATCTCTGGTTCGACAACATGGTCATCCCGAAAACAGCAAAGAACGTGGAAGCGGCTCATCAATTCATCAACTTCATGCTTGATGCCGAAGTGGCTGCAGAAAACACAGAGTACGTAAGCTACTCCACTCCAAACAAAGAGGCACTGAAATACATGCCCGAGGACATGGTCAGCGATGAGCGCTTCTATCCTCCGCCTGAACTGACGGAGAAACTTGAAGTATACGAAAACCTCGGGAAAAAGAATCTCGCTTATTACAATGAGCTGTTTTTGAAATTTAAGATGCATCCGAAGTAAAGGTTGTTTGGGAGAGGCGCCATTCTGGAGAATGGCGTTTTTCTTGTGGATTTGGTTGATGAATAGCTCTTTTTCTAGCAAGGTCTTGGGCATTTGTCAGTTGAATTGCGGTGCTGGACTGCGTACGGCAGCTAAATCATGGACCTTCGCGAATCCGCAAAATCGGAGGCGAGTGCGTTACTACCGACAATCCGGACAACACAACCAACTTCGCTCAATTTACAACCAACAATTCATGCGTAACAACCAACTTTCCTCGTTTTACTACCAACCCAGCTTTTCACAACCCAAATACCTCTTTTTCTAGCAAGATCTTGACCATTTGTCAGTTGATTTGCGGCCCTGAGCTGCGAAAGTCAGCTAAATCATTACCTGCGCAAATCCTCCACACCTAAAATAAAAAACCGGCAGGAACCACTTGGTCCCTGCCGGCTTGCTATATTCACACCATGATCTTGCATATATCGTTTGTAAACTCTACCGGATCTTCGATTGTCAGTCCTTCGATGAGGAGGGCCTGGTTGAAGAGGAGGTTTGTGTACAGGGCCAATTTTTCTTTGTCGTTTGCGTGCGCATCTTTCAGCGAGGCAAAGACGTCGTGGCTGCTGTTGATTTCAAGGATTTTTTCGGCCTTGATGTTCTGGCTGTTCGGCATGGCTTTCAGGATTTTTTCCATTTCGGTTGTGACTTCGCCTTCTGTCGCGATGCAGACAGGGTGGCTTTTCAGACGCTTTGAGATGCGGACGTCTTTTACTTTGCCGCCGAGGATGGTTTTCATCTCTTCAAACAGCTCTTTGCTGTCCTGTTCGTCTGTCTCTGTGCTCTTGTCGCTGTCATCTGATTCTATGCCGAGGTCTCCGCTTGAGATCGACTTGAATTCTTTTTCTTTATAGGACATGAGCATGCGGATCGCGAATTCATCGACTTCGTCAGTGAAATAGAGGATATCATAGCCTTTATCTGCCACAACTTCCGTTTGCGGAAGCTTTTCTAGACGCTCGTGGCTTTCGCCTGCAGCGTAGTAAATGTACGGCTGGCCTTCTGGCATCGCAGCTGCGTACTCATCAAGTGTGATCAGCTTTTTCTCTTTTGATGAGTAGAACATGAGAAGATTTTGAAGGTCTTCTTTGTTCGCTCCGAAATCACTGTACACACCGTACTTCAGCTGTCTGCCGAAAGAGTTGTAGAACGTTTCATATTTTTCGCGCTCATCTTTCAGCAGGGTTTGAAGCTGGCTCTTAATCTTGTTTTTAATGTTTTTCGCAATGAGCTTCAGCTGGCGGTCCTGCTGCAGGATCTCGCGTGAAATGTTCAGTGACAGGTCCTCTGAATCAACCATTCCTTTGACAAAAGAGAAATAGTCAGGAAGCAGATCCGAGCATTTTTCCATAATCAGCACCCCGTTGGAGTAAAGCTCAAGCCCCTTTTCAAACTCTTTGGAGTAGTAGTCATACGGAATCTGCTCCGGAATGTAGAGAATGGCATTGTAGCGCACAGCACCGTCGACGCTGATGTGGATATGCTTAAGCGGCTTATCAAAGCCGTAATGCTTTTCGTGATAGAAATTCTCGTAATCTTCATCCGTGAGCTCGTTTTTATTTTTTCTCCAGATCGGTACCATGCTGTTGATCGTCTGCTCTTCGACCGTCTCTTCAAACTCATCTTCGCTGCCGTCTTTTTTCTTGCTGACCGTTGAATCCATCTTAATCGGGTAGCGGATAAAGTCCGAGTACTTTTTAATGATGGCCTTCAAGCGGTACTCTTCCAAAAATTCATCATATGAATCCTCTTCTGTGTTCTGCTTGATGCTGAGGATAATTTCCGTGCCTACTTCCTCTTTTTCGCACGGCTCGATTGTATAGCCGTCTGCACCGTCAGAATGCCATCTGTATGCTTCGCTTGCGCCGATTGTCTTCGTTGTAACCGTAATCGCATCCGCAACCATAAATGCTGAATAGAATCCTACCCCGAACTGGCCGATGATGTCATGCCCGTCCTTCAGCTCATTTTCGCTTTTGAATGCAAGAGAACCGCTCTGTGCGATGGTTCCGAGATTGTTTTCAAGCTCCTCTTTCGTCATTCCGATTCCTGTATCGGCAATCGTGAGGGTGCGCTTTTCCTTGTCTGCCCTCACTTTTATGTAATAGCTGCTCTGATCAAATGACAGGCTGTCATCTGTTAATGCCTTGTAGTAGATTTTATCGATCGCATCACTTGCGTTTGAGATCAGCTCGCGCAAAAAGATTTCTTTCTGGGAGTAGATCGAGTTGATCATCATGTCTAATAATCTCTTAGATTCTGCTTTAAACTGCATTTTTGCCATATTAAAAATCTCCTTTCAGCTTTTTTAGCACTCATCACCTTAGAGTGCTAACCCACTAAATAAGTAACATATATTCCCGTTTCATGTCAACAATCAAACCGAGCAATCCGGTTTACACGGCTGATTTTCTCTGCTATATTAGTTACTTAGGATAACTGTTATCTAAGGTAACTATTTTAAGCGGGGTGTTTTCCATAAAAACGTATCAGAAATTTTTTCAGCAGCTTCTGCTTTTATACAGACCGTTTGAAAACAGGCTGAACCTGGAGCTTGCGAAGCATGATTTATACAGGGCGCAGTGGTCTGTTCTTCATTATTTGTCCAATTACGGGACGGCAACGCTTGTCGAGCTTGCCGGCTATCAGGGCGTTGAAAAGCCGACCGTGACAAGGACCATCAGCAAGCTTGAAGAGCTGAATTATGTTGAACAGGTTGCCGGAAAAGATAAACGCGAGAAGCGGATGCAGCTGACTGAAGAAGGGAAAAAGCTGTACGCGAAGGTGCGGATCACAATTGATGAATATGAGCTGGACATTCTAAAAGGCATTTCAGAAGAAGAACAGCTTGCATGCATCCGGGTGATGGAAGACATCCGGAAAAATATTAGAGAGTAAGGTGAAGTCATTTGAATAAAGACAAACTGTGGACGAAGGACTTTATCGTTGTTTCGTCCATTAACTTTTTCTTAACCCTGATTTTTTACTTATTAATGGTCACCATCGCGGTGTTTGCGGTGGATGAATACCATGCTTCAACAAGTGAAGCCGGTCTTGTGACTGGTATTTTCATCATCGGAGCTCTGATCGGCCGGCTGTTCATCGGCAGACTGATCGCAAGCTTCAGCCGGAGAAAAATACTTTATACCGGGCTGATTCTCTTTACGATCACCACTTCTTTTTACTTTTTTGAGCTTGGACTGGGCTTTCTATTAGCTAACCGTCTTCTGCACGGGATTACCCTGGGCATGGCAAGTACAGCGACGGGAACGATTGTGGCACAGATTATCCCTGCCTCTAGAAAAGGGGAAGGAATCGGGTATTACAGCATGAGTGCGACGCTTGCTACAGCAATCGGGCCGTTTATCGGGCTTTACTTGAGCCAGCACGCGAGCTTTCAGACAATCTTCACATTTTGTGTTGCGCTTGGCGTTCTCAGCCTGCTGATTGCCTTCTCCTTAACGATTCCGCCACTTGCCGGTCAGCCCAAGCATGCGGCCGTCAAAGGGTTTAGCCTCTCAAGCTTTGTTGAGCCCCGGGCATTGCCGATTGCGGTCATAACCCTTGCCGTGGCGTTCTGCTATTCGAGCGTTCTGTCCTTTATCAACTTCTATGCGATGGACATTGACCTTGTCAGCACAGCGAGCTTCTTTTTCATCGTCTATGCCGCAGCTGTCCTTGTGTCGCGTCCGTTCACCGGAAGGCTGCTCGATCAAAAAGGAGCCAATTATGTCATGTATCCGGCGTTTTTGCTGTTTGCTGCCGGGCTTTTCCTATTAAGCACGGCGAGCACGAGCACGGTGTTTCTCCTCTCCGGCGTTTTAATCGGACTCGGATTCGGAAATATGCAGTCTGCCACGCAGGCGATTGCAGTTAAACTGACGCCACCGCACCGGATGGGGCTTGCCACGTCCACATTCTTCATCTTTTTAGATGCAGGACTCGGATTTGGGCCTTACCTTCTCGGGTTCGTCATTCCGGTAACAGGCTACAGTACGCTTTACGTGATCCTCGGATTTGCCGTCATTCTCAGCATTGGGCTTTACTACATGCTGCACGGAAAAAAAGAGCACGCGTCACCTGCTGAGGTTCAGGCATCTCTTTAACGGGCACCCTTTACGGGGTGTCTTTTTTTTGCATGATGGAAAATGTCCAAAATTTGCTATAAACTTGAAGTATCTGAAATCTATCCTGAGTGGTGAGGCAGTTGTTTAAACTTTTATTAATTGAAGATGACCTTTCTCTTTTCACGGAAATAAAAGACCGTCTGAATCAATGGTCGTACGACGTTTACGGCATAACGGACTTCAGCAGGGTGATGCAGGATTTCTCGGAAGTGAAGCCGGATCTTGTGATCATTGACATTCAGCTCCCGAAGTTTGACGGGTTTCACTGGTGCCGGATGATCCGGTCTCATTCCAATGTCCCGATCATTTTTTTATCCTCACGGGATCACCCGACTGATATGGTGATGTCGATGCAGCTTGGAGCCGATGATTTTGTTCAGAAGCCCTTTCACTTTGATGTGCTGATCGCGAAAATTCAGGCCATTCTGCGGAGGGTTTATAACTACAGCACGGAACAGGTCCACCTCAAGACGTGGTGCGGTGCTGCGGTTGATTATGAGCGGAACTCCGTTACGAATGATCAAGGGACCGTCGAGCTCACAAAGAATGAAATGTTCATCTTGAAGCTGTTGATTGAACAGAAGAATAAGATTGTGAGCAGGGATAAGCTGATCAACAGCCTCTGGGATGATAAGCGGTTTATCAGCGACAACACACTGACGGTCAATGTGAACAGGCTGAGGAAGCGCCTTGAGGATATTGGGCTCGGACGGTTTATCGAAACGAAAGTGGGACAGGGTTATGTGGCCCTGGAAGAGGAAATTCTATGATCCGTGTTTATCTGAAAGAGCGCTTAAGCTGGATTCTCTTTTACCTGTTCATCCATCTTCTGTTCCTTTTTATCTCGTTTATTGACAATGCGGTCCCGTTTAAGAGCGTATTGTACATCGTCTTTTTATCCCTTCTGTCTTTTCTTGTGTTCCTGGCTGTCCGCTATCAGAAAGAAACGGCCTTTTTTAAAGCGCTTCAGGAAAGGGAAAAAAATCTGGATGTGACAAGTATTCCAGTACCAGGAAGTCCTTTTGAAGAGCTGGTGGAGGAGACGCTGGTTGATCACACCGGGCTCCTGAAGAAAGACGCGCAGCGCCATTACATCTCTCTCCAGCAGGAAAAAGATGATCTCCTGTCCTGGATTCATGAGGTAAAAACGCCGCTGACGGCGATGCACCTCATGATTGAACGGATGGAGGACGGACAGACGAAAACGAATTTAACCTATGAGTGGCTCCGCATTCACTTGCTGCTCGACCAGCAGCTCCATCAAAAGCGGATCCCGTTCATTGAAAACGATCTATATATTGAGATGATCGACCTTGAAGATGTTCTCTTCGGCGAGCTGAAAACCCTTCAGGCCTGGTGCATCCAAAAGGGCATTGGCTTTGACATTGAGCTCAAGCAGCGGGAAGTGCTTACAGATGCAAAGTGGATTGCGTTTATCTTGAGGCAGATCCTGACGAATGCGGTGAAATACAGCGAGGCGTCTGACATTGAAATCCGGAGCTATCTCGAACATGGAAACACCAAGCTTAAAATCAGAGATTTCGGCAGAGGCATTGAGGCGAGAGACCTTCCCCGGATTTTTGACAAAGGGTTCACGTCCACCGCCAATCATCAGGATCAAGCGGCGACCGGAATGGGCCTTTATTTGGCCAAGAAAGCAGCTGCTCCGCTTCTGATTGAAATCCAAGCAGCTTCTGTACCGGGTCAGGAAACCGTCTTTACTCTCTCCTTCCCGAAAAAGAACGATTTCGCAGCTGTCATGAGCATGTGACAACAATGTCACATGCTTTCTTTATTTGTTCGCACAATAAAAGGAAAAGATGCTTTCCCCTTTTTATACTAAAGGTATCGATTAAAGAGGAGGAACACACAATGGCCATTTTAGAAGCAGCCAAACTTCAGAAAAGCTATGGTAACAAATTTAATAAACAGGATGTGCTGAAAGGCATTGACCTTTCGATTTCAGAGGGTGAGTTCGTGAGCATCATGGGAGCATCCGGCTCCGGCAAAACCACGCTTTTGAACGTGCTCTCGTCTATTGATAAAGTAAGTGGCGGCACCATCCGCATCGAGAACAAAGAGATGACAGGCATGAAGGAAAAGCAGCTGGCTGAATTCCGGAAGCACCATCTCGGCTTTATTTTTCAGGAATATAACCTGCTCGACACACTGACAGTGAAGGAAAACATCCTTCTTCCGCTTTCCATCTCAAACGTACCCAAGAAGGAAGCAGATCAGCGGTTTGACATTCTTGCAAATGAGCTTGGCATTGCCGAATTGAAGGACAAATACCCAAACGAAATTTCAGGCGGTCAAAAGCAGCGCACATCCGCGGCCCGCGCGTTTATCCATGAACCGAGCATCATTTTTGCGGATGAACCGACCGGTGCACTTGACAGCAAATCAGCAGCCGATCTGTTGAACAAACTGACAGACCTGAACGCCAAGCGCAAAGCGACCATCGTCATGGTCACGCACGATCCTGCTGCGGCGAGCTACTGCAGCCGAGTCATCTTTATTAAGGACGGGCAGATTTACACACAGCTGAACAAGGGCGGACAATCAAGACAGGATTTCTTTAAAGACATTATGAAAACGCAGGGCGTTCTGGGCGGTGTGCAGGATGAGCGTTAATCAGCTGATTTTTAAAAATTTCAAGAAGAACCTGAAAAACTATTACCTGTACATTTTCGCGCTTCTTTTCAGCGTGGCGCTGTATTTTTCATTCGTCACCCTCCAGTATGACCCATCTATGGATGCGGTTGAAGGCTCCATCAAGGGAGGGGCGGCGATTAAATCAGCCTCTGTTCTGTTAATTGCTATTGTCACGATCTTTTTGCTCTACGCCAATAACATTTTCATTAAGCGCCGCAGCAAAGAAATCGGGCTGTTTCAGCTGATCGGGATGACAAAACATAAAATCTTCCGGCTGCTGACCGCTGAAAACTTCATGCTGTATTTCGGTTCACTTGCCCTTGGTATTTTTGCCGGATTTGCCATCTCCAAGCTGGTGATGATGATTCTCTTCAAAATTACAGGGACAGATGATGTGGCAAAGCTTCACTTTTCGAGTGAGGCCCTCGTACAGACGCTGATTGTCTTTACAGTCATTTACACGCTGATTATGCTGATGAACTATCTTTTTATCAAAAGGCAGAGCATTCTCTCGCTCTTTAGAGTGCTTTCATCGACAGAAGAGAAAGTGAAAAAAATGACCGCAGTTGAAATCATTATTGGTCTTTTAGGCATGGCCATGATTGCTGCAGGATACTATGTTTCCTCGAGACTGTTCGGCGGAGACTTTAAATCGACGACCGGCCTTTTCATGGCGATGATTTTCATTTTAGGCTCCGTTATTTTGGGAACCTACTTCTTTTACAAAGGGTCTGTCAGCTTTCTTTTCCATCTGATCCGAAAGAAAAAAGACGGATACCTGAAGGTTGATGAAGTCCTTTCACTCTCATCCATCATGTTCCGGATGAAATCAAACGCCCTGCTTTTAACCATTATCACAACCGTCTCAGCTCTTGCGATTGGGCTGCTGTCATTAAGCTATATCTCCTACTACTCAGCTGAAAAAACAGCACAGAATCAAGTGCCGGACGATTTTGCTTTTTCAAACGGCGAACATGCCGCGCAATTTGAAAAAGCTCTGGATGATGCGGGAATCGCGTATGATACGTCCTCAATTGAAATTGTGATGGCAGGGGTGGATATCTCTGATATATTCACATCGAACATTGAAGAGATTAACTATGAACCGAGTAAGATGGTACTGGCTGTCATAAGCGATGCTGCAGCCGGCAAAGAGCTTTCAAAGGAAGAAACCCTCTTTTCCGGCTACAGTGACCTGCTGCAGAAATTCATGCCGCTTGATGACAGCGGAAAGGTTACATTTCTCGGAAAAACAAGTGAAATCCCGCAAACGTATTTGGGAATGGAAAAAGAAGCTCCCGTCTTCTGGTACTTCACCTCAGGCGGATTGCCGGCAGCCATTGTCGATGATTCCGTCTTTCAGCAGCTGAAAAAAGATAAAAACCCAGAGATCCAGCTCCCTGAATCCTTTTACATCGCTGTGAACATTTCGGACAAAGAAGAGCTAAAAAGCGCCAATGACCTTTTCGTATCGATGAAGCTTGGAGAAGATGCCCCTAATGACTCCCAGCTTGAAACACTCAACACCCAAAAGCGCAACATGGGTCTTGCCATGTTCATAGTAGGCTTCCTTGGCCTTTCATTCCTTGTCACATCAGGATGCATTCTGTACTTTAAACAAATGGGCGAAAGCGAAGAAGAACAGCCAAGCTACACGATTCTGCGCAAGCTCGGCTTTACACAGGGAGACCTGCTGAAAGGCCTGCGCGCAAAACAGCTTTTCAGCTTCGGCATTCCGCTTGTAATCGGCCTGCTCCACAGCTATTTCGCTGTTCAGTCCGGCTGGTTCATCTTCGGGGCCGAAGTTTGGACACCGATGATCATTGTAATGGCCCTTTACACAATGCTCTACTCAATCTTCGGTGTGCTGTCTGTCCTATACTCTAAAAAAGTGATTAAAGAAGCATTATAAGAAGAACCTCCGGGTGGCCGGAGGTTCTTTTCATTCGTTCTCAATGCCGAAGCAGCGTCTTAAGTCAGCAGCATTTATCAGCACACTCGCCTTGCATGATTCTGTACGGCTGCCTGCTTGGAAGAAGATATACACCTGTGCATCATTCATGCCGTTCTCTCTCAAAAGCGCGATTGCTTTTAAAAGATTTTCTTCATTATATGTTTCTCTTAAGCTCAGCCCGATTGATTGCTCGTAATACTCTTCCTCATCCTCTTCGAAACGCTCGGTGAGAGATGAATATCCTGACAGTCCCAATGGTTCCAGCTTACTTTCAACAGACGTTTCAAAGGTGTCATGGAGTTTGAAGGTCTGCAGATATGTTTCAAGAGAATCCTTCAGCCTTCCTGTCTCACTGTTGCTGTAGGAAAGCGTCTCGATGTTTTGACCAGGTTCTTCTGTCTCCATGTTCAAAGACAGACTATATGGAACATCCTTTATGATCATTTCGGACATTTCAGTGAGAGCGTCCATTATTTGTCCGGCATTTGCGTTTTCGGCTTTTATTTTTCCGCTTGCTTCAATTGTTGAACCAAATCCCTGCCCCATTTGGATTTCGCTAATTCCATTTTCTTCGAGTATGCTGACCTGCTCCTGATACTCTTTATTTTCTTTCAGAAGAAATTTGTGCTTTTCGAACACGTAATAAACATGAAATTGAGACAGTTCTCCAGTAATGGACGCACCAAAGGTTAGATCATCCTCTGTTTTCAGCGTGAGATCATACGTATCCCCGAAAAGAGAGGCCAACACAATGACAATCGTTGACCCGTACCCTTGCTGCTCCTCTATCTTGAATGTTTCGGCCTTAACGCCGTACAGCTTTTCGACCTGCTGCTCTGTATAAGCTGCCGCTTTCTCTTCATCTGACCCGCATCCGGCAAGCAAAAGGCCGGCGAGGACAGGAAGGATGAGCTTTTTCACAAAGTGAGCCCCTCTCAAATTGGAATGTTTCTCCAAGTATAGCGGGTATTTGAGGGAGCGTCTATCATCCGTTCTTTTTTATAACTGGTATCCAAATCTCACTCTTAAAATCCGGTGATGCCGTATCCTTATGCTCATTCCAGAGAATTTCCGGGCCCTCTGCCAGCTCATAGGACGAAGAAGGAAACCACTCTGAATAGATGCGGCCCCATATCTCCTGAAGCGTTTCCGGAAAAGGGCCGCACGCTTCAAAAACAGCCCATGTCATAGCCGGAACCTTCAAGATATCAAGGTGATCAGGGACCTTCCTCGTCGTGGCTGCACCAATGTAATGATCGAGCTCGCCTTTTTCCTCCATCCTTCCTTCAGAAAAGTTTGCAGATGCGCTTATAATACCTGAAGGCTCAGCATTAGAAAGGTATTTTAATTCTTGAATGGCATCCATGGTCAGGCTTTGCCACATGGCGGCAATCTCAGGGTTCACCCCATTGAATATAATGGGTACTCTTTTTTTGATGCCTCCAATCTGAAAAGCTTCCTTTTCTTCTAAACGGTATTTCATTTCGCTGCCTCCCTTAATGATTAACTGGAAGGTCATCCTCGGAAAAGCTTTAAGCGTATGTCTGCCTGTTCTCGCTTCAGACGGCGTCAGTCCATGCAGCTGCTGAAACGCCCGCGTGAACGAATCCGGAGAAAGATATCCATACTTGATTGCGACATCAATCACTTTCACTTCTTTGTTCTTCAGTTCAAATGCCGCAAGGGTCAGCCTTCTTCTCCGGACATATTCAGACAGAGAAATGCCCGCAAGAGATGAAAACATTCGTTTAAAATGGTACTCCGAACAGAGAGCAATTCTGGCTGCCTCCTTGTAATCAAGCTCTTCTTCCAGATTTTCCTCAATATAAGACAACGCCTCATTCATGTGTTCCAGCATTCCCATCAGATGACCTCCTTTGATAACAGATTAGCAGGCAGACCGTCTATAAACCCGATTTTTGCGGGTTCAATTTTGCAGGGTTTTCATTATTGTTACAAAAAAACTCCCTCCCCATAAGGGAGAGAGCAAAGGACTTACTGATTTCCGCCCAATACCTGCTTTGCCATTTGCTTGTATTCTTCCAATCCTGATTTCTGCGCAAACTCAGCAATACCAATTGGATATGCTGCCGTTAATTCAATAATGTGTTTTTCCATGTTGGGCCAAACATAGCCGCCCGCTTGTTCATAATGCAAGATAAGATCCTTCAAAGCCTGTTCTCCAAAGGTGCGTAAGTGCGGTACAAAATCATTTGCAGGATCTGTCACTGAGGCCTCTGTCCAGTCAATGATACCGGTCACTCGAGCGGATGAATGAATTAAAATATGACCCGCATGCAGATCACCATGAACAAGACACGTTTCAGCAGGCCATAGCGTGTCGTTGTTCACCCAGTCCTGCCACCTTTTCCACAGCTTTTCATTCACATCAAACTCAGCTCTTACGTTTTCCATTCGTTTCATCATATTCTTTCTTGCCTCTTCAGCGTTTTCTACTGGCAAATTCGCCGTTTCAACTGCTTTACTCTGAATGCGATGAAGCGATACCATTGCCTCTGCAAGGGTTTTTGTAAATACAGACGGCACATTCTTTTCGTCAATTTCCCACACATAAGCCATTGCCTCGTGATCAATGGTTCCAGCAGGCACACCCGTTAACTGTTTGTATGCAATTAACTCATCGGTATATACGCGCCACTGCGGAACTTCAACAGCAATACGCGGCACAATCAGATCCAATGTCCGTTTTTCCTTATCCGCAGATGGCAGAACATCTTCTCTTCTCGGAAAGCGCAAAACCCATCTTTCACCTACTGCATCCTCTGCAAAAACGACAAGAAAATCAAGTCCTGACTGATTAAATGTCAATGAATCCTCTTTAACATATATGGCATGTTTATGTGCGATCTCTATCACTTTATTTTTGTTCATACCGGCTTCTCCTTTGATTTGTATTTTTATAAATACAGACAATCAAAGAGGAAATGGATAGAAAAAGAAGCCTTTTCTGGTGCAGTTATTAAAAAATGCCCCTTCTTCTTATACGTATCGCTAAATAAAGGTTTCCCTAAGCAGGCAGACCACTTCCATTTACTCTGCTTGTGTGCAGAGCCTTTGATTGTATGCTAGCAAGCGTTCAAAGCCTGGAATCGAAGTCTAATAGATGCTGTCATTGAGAAAACCTCCATTTCCTGAAAGATAGATTTAACGTATCACACAAATGAGATCAAATCAACGATTGGGAACGGTATCATAGTAGCTCAAAACCGTGACAAAAACGCACCCGCTGCAAGCCCCGAACGAATCGCATGCTCGGCTTTAGATGCAGAGGATTTGCTGTCTCCCTTGAATGCATCTCCTCCAATAAGCAGCGGTTTGTTCACTCCCACATTCAAAAAAGGACGTTTGATCTGCTCAATAGCCTGAGCATAGCGCCATCTTTTCACCTGAACGCTTAGCATGTCAGGGTCATCGCCTAAAACGGTGCGAATCGATGGCATCGCCTGTGCCAGAATCTCTTCATCAGACAGATCGTAATGCCGCGATGACCACTCGTTATCCATATGAACGGTTAATGCCCCGGTTTCACTGATGCCTTTTGCACGGTTATCAGCCATCCAGGATATTACACCTGGAACAGCCTCCTTTTTATAGGTAAGGCCTGATTCTCCGGAAAGCTCCATCAAAACGGCGAGGCAGGGAACGTATTTGACTCTTTCAAGCTCGTTTCGCTGTCCGGTTTTCAGCTGCACATTTCCCGCATCAAGAAGCTTCAGGGTTTGTAGAAGAGGACAGGTCATGAAGAGGGAGCGGGCCTTCAGGATAAACGGCTCGTTCGTTTTCTTATTCAACCCTTCAGCTGCATAATACTCTCCATGATCCACAATTCTTTCAACCTCAACCTCACACTCAACGCGAAGACCTTCAGCCACCCGCTTTGCAAGCCCGTTCATGCCTTTGTCAGCCATAAACCTTACTGCGTTTTCCTCAAACCACGGCCGGATCCAGTCGCGCTGCTGCCAGTCCTCCAGGAGCTCTTGGCATTCCCTGCTGGAAGCAGACAGGAACTGGGCGCCATGATCAAACGTGCCGTTTCCAATCCTCCTGGTGGCAAACCGTCCCCCGGGACTTCTGCCTTTATCAAGAAGAAGCACCTTGTTTTCAGAAAGCATCTGCACGTTTTGGGCAGCCGTCAGACCGCTGATTCCCGCTCCGATGATTAACACATCTTCAAGATTCATGAGGCACTCTCCTTTTTGCTTTTGTTTTTATTATAGGAGAGTAAAAGACTTGGGCAAAATTAGAGTGTTTTTTTGAAACCTGCAGACTGCTTAACCACCCTTTCCGCCCGATCCCTTCGCGAAAATACAGCTAAAAACCCAATACCCAATATCAAACAGGAAACCCCCGCCCATGAAAGCAAATCCAGCTGTTCACGAACCAGCACCACCCCAAGCATGGCGGCAGTCAGAGGCTCTGCTAATGCCAGCGTGACGGCGGTCGAGGAGGGAACGTGCACGAGCGCCTTGGCAAAAAGAAGATACGCAGCGCCTGTCGCAAGCAGGCCGAGGTGCAGGCTCACGGCCAATCCGCCCGGCTCAGCCATCCAGCTCATATCATAGAAAAAGAGAACCGGAGATAAAAAGACGGCACTCAGCGTAAAGACGACAGCGACAACCGATAGGGAAGGTGCGGTGTGCACCAGCCCTTTGCTGACGATTGTATAGACAGCAAAGGACAGACCGGCGCCAAGAGCCATAAGTATGCCCGAAGGATCTGCATTTGCGGCACCTTTATTGAAAAAGAGCAGAAAGCACCCGATGATGGACAGCAATGTCGAGATCCACCATCCTTTTGACGGCGTTTTTCTAAGCAGCAGCCACTCTAATGCACCGGATAAGAGAGGAGCGCTTCCGATGGCGATGACAGTTCCGACAGCCACTCCTGTCTGCTGCACGGCGGTAAAAAAGAGAGGCTGATAGGCAGCCATGCACAGTGCAGCCGCAACGGTCACTTTAATGGGCCAGTTCCGCAGATTTAATTGTCCAAACAGTATGGCGACAAGCAACAAAGAAAGACCTCCTACCGCAAGCCGCGCTGCCCCGACAGCAATAGGATGCGCCGCATCCGGTGCATACGTCTGTGCCGTGCCCGTTGTTCCCCATAGTACCCCTGCGAGCAGCACCCACAGAGTAGCAAGTTTTTCTTTCATCCCAATCACTCCAATAAAAAGACCTTATCCTCATCATAAAGAAGAACAGGACGTTTTTCTTTACAGAGAATAAGGTTCTTTTTAGCCGTTTTGCCTGAAGGTTTTCGGAGAGACGCCCTCCCGCCCCGTAAACCATCTCGTAAACGAAGAAACGTGTTCAAACCCGATGTCTTCACTGATGCGGGAGATGGTTAGGTCCGTTCCTGAAAGCAGCCGTTTCGCTTCCTTCATCCGCAGTTCTGAGAGATAAGCCTTTGGACTTTTCCCCGTTTGCGCTTTAAACCAGGCCACATAATAATTCGGATGATAGTGCTCAATCTCCGCCAGCACCTCCAATGTGACTGGACGGTTGTAATGCTCATGAAGCCAGGCAATGGATGGCGGCAGAGTCTTGTGCAGTTTCTGAGTCACGTATCGCGTAAGCTCGTTCAGCCCTGACCTGCTTCCCGAAGCCTCTTCCAGCAGCAAAAAGCGGATGGCTGACCACTGCTGATCCAGATTCAGAAACAGACTCTCCGTTTCATCCGGCAAATAGTACGTTGGAATATCCAATATCAAAAATTCATTCTTGTCATTGGAACGGTACACATGATTAAACTCCGGCGGTATGTAAAAGCATGAGTCCTCGCTTAAATGGATTTGCTGACGGTCTGTCCGGATTTCAAGAGAACCCTGCAGCGGAAAAAGAAACTGCCCGAAGTCATGCTTATGGGAATGAAACTCTCTCGAATACGTTCTTTTTTCGCAGATCACCTGCCTGCCGCTTTCCATGCGCATCACTCCTTCTCCCCCTATTATATAAGAAACATCCAAACTGGAGTCCACCCCAAAAACGTTCTATAATATGACATATTCCAATGAACGGGGTGTCAGCACATGCAGCTTCAGCAAATCGCCTATCAGTTTGGTGACTATCCTTCCCTCTTGTTCGTACCGGCAGGCCGCAAGTATCCGGAGATCCGCTCCATCGGCCATAAAGAGGAACGGGCGGCACTGTCAAGGCTTGAGCAGGCAGCCGCAAAGGAGCTCCTGTCAGTTCCGGAAGAAGAGATGACCCTTTTAAAAACCTTTCTCGGAACAGACCGGCCTTCTATCCCGCTTCCGGTCTACAAACAGGAACGGCTCTATCCATACCTTATCAGGCCTGAAATGTTCCTCTGGAAAAAACATTCCGTTCAGCGCGGACTCCCGCTTTCGACCGGCTACTTTTATCCGGAAACGTATGGAACGCTGTCCGCCCAAGACCTTTCCAGGCATGTGAAAAAAGTGGTGCAGGAGTACCTGTTTTGCGCACGGCTGAACAAATTTGAACGCAGACACTGGCTCGAGAAAATAAACTCCGCCTTCACGCAGCATCCTTTGATCAGGCTTGCATCAAGCAAAGAGGCTGTCATACATGCGGTCGAAATCATGAATAAATCCTCCCTGCTCGGCGTTTTGAAATATCCGGAGGACATCTCCTATTGGCGGCACCGCGTCGAAATTGTCATGCGTCCTTACCGCAGCATTCCGCCGGCCTGGCAATGGACAGTCTGCAGCCATGAAAAAGAGCTCACACTGCATGCGGATACAGATTCAATCATCTGCACATGCAGCGCCTGCCGCTACTCGGTTTCCTATTACGTTTCAAAGGATGAGGCTGCCCTTCCGGATGAAGTCAATATCCCACAGGCAACAAAGAGAATAGCAACCATCGAACGGCAGTTCAACGAAATCGCCGTACAATCTGAGGAAACGATGGAGAAGCTTTACGCTTTGAAGGAGATCCAAACCGTATTAGAGCAGCACGCTCCAATCATCACACAGATTCAAGACTTACAAACCCGGCTTGGGAACGCTGCGGAAACACATTCTGCGGCAGCAATCTATACAGAGATTGAGCAGCTTGCTTTTCCGGATGCGATTCACCCCCGCTTGCTAAGTCTCGCAAGCATCTCTGTGCCGGATGCATCTGTCCTTAAAAGAGCAGAAAGCTGGAGTAAGCAGCTCCCGCACGATTTGGACGAGAGCCTTGCCCG
Source organism: Metabacillus sp. cB07 (assembly GCF_016839225.1). Classification (NCBI taxonomy): domain Bacteria; kingdom Bacillati; phylum Bacillota; class Bacilli; order Caryophanales; family Bacillaceae; genus Metabacillus; species Metabacillus sp. cB07. The sequence continues at coordinate 4,086,973 of NZ_CP069296.1, forward strand.
TCATCTCCAGAAGCTTCAGGAGCTTGCAGAACAACACAAACCGCAGGCAGATGACGTCATGTTTGAAATCAAAGAATTTCGGCTGCTTCGGTCCCACCTTGAAAAAATCCAGCTTTTCCTGCAGGAAGTGACTGTCCCAAACCATATGCTCGTGCAGATCCTGAGGGGAGAGGCCACAAGCAAAATCCGGCGCAGCGGCTTCCATGAAGCTGAAGTATTCGGTCTTTTAAACGAATGGCCGGCGAAATATATCACAAAAGCCATCATAAAAAGCTGCTGAGGTCATCAGCAGCTTTTTACTTTAAATTCTTCTCCTGTCTCATGACATAAAGCCACATAGACCCGTATGTCACAAAGAGCAGCAGGAGAAACACGGGTACAGATAAAACATCGCGTATCAGCATCTCGCATCCTCCTTTACTTTAGGTTTCCCCATGAAAACGGGAAGAATAAGTAAAAAAGGATGACGGATAAAACAGATAGTAAAATAGCAATAGAAGGCTTCCTGTAATGAATGGTCAGGACGATAAACAAGAGCAGATTCAGCGGGATATTCAGCCAGCCGTTCCATCCGTTGTCATACACATACATGCCCTTATGCGAAAAAATCCACTCCAGCGCGGAATAAAAGGCCGTCCAGACCCCTATGTAGATCCACTGATTTCTTCTTTTCGCAGGAAATCTCTGCAGATAAATAATCAGCCCCATCGGACAGATGAAAAAGGTAAAAGCGGCATTGATAATCGAATGGTTCAGCCATTCTGCCGTCACTCCCCTGAATGCCCAAAGCGTGTGATCATAATAAAAATAATTGTACGTCATGTTCACGACAATAAAAAAAAGCACCGTCGGATACTGCTTCTCCCATTGTTTCCAGTCGATAAATTTATAAGCAAATAAGATCCAGACTGCAATGACAAGCAAAAGATACATCGATTCACCCCAAACGTTTGATCATACTTGCATTCTTAACGCATTATGGGGCTTGTATACACGCTCACAGCAAAAAGGTGCATTGCCCCGGGCAATGCACCTTTTTCTGCTTATAGTTGTCCAAATCCCCTTCTTTTTGGGGTCCTAGCTATAAACGAGTTCTTTTTTTTTCACAAGACCAAGCGTTTGCCCGGTCGACTCCTCCATCTTGCGGAATAGCTCAGGATGATCCGACAGGGACAAGCCGTAGGAAGGAATCATTTCCTTAAGCTTTGGCTCCCATGCTGTCATATGCTGCGGGAAGCATTTTTCAAAGACCTCGAGCATGACATGAACAGCCGTTGAAGCACCAGGAGATGCTCCGAGAAGGGCGGCAACTGAACCGTCTCCGGCACTGACCACCTCTGTACCGAACTGAAGTGTTCCTTTGCCGGCATCCGTATCTTTGATGACCTGTACGCGCTGGCCTGCAACGACGATGTCCCATTCCTCGTTTTTGGCGTTCGGAATGAATTCGCGCAGTTCATCCATGCGTTTTTCATGCGACAGCATGACCTGCTGAATCAGATACTTGGTCAGCGCCATTTCTTTCACGCCTGCAGCAAGCATCGTCATCAGGTTGTTAGGCTTGACTGAACTGATCAGATCCATGTTTGAGCCCGTTTTTAAGAATTTCGGCGAAAAGCCTGCAAACGGTCCAAAGAGCAGGGATTTTTTTCCGTCAATGTAACGTGTGTCAAGATGCGGAACAGACATCGGCGGTGCGCCGACCTTAGCCTTTCCGTAAACCTTCGCATGATGCTGCGCGATGACTTCCGGATTTTTGCAGACGAGGAACAGTCCGCTGACAGGGAAGCCGCCAATCTGCTTCGACTCCGGAATACCTGTTTTCTGCAGCAGATGCAGACTGCCGCCTCCGCCTCCGATAAAGACGAATTTCGCCCGGTGGCGCTCAACCTGTCCGAAACCGTTTTTCACTTTCAGTTCCCATGAACCGTCACGCGTCCGCTTTAAGTCCTCCACGCTGTGCTTGTAGTGGACCTCCACATTTTTTCTCTCCAAATGATCGAAAAGCATCCGCGTCAGCGCGCCGAAATTCACATCCGTACCTGAATCGATTTTCGTCGCTGCAATCGGCTCGGACGATGTACGGCCTTCCATCATAAGCGGAATCCATTCCTTCAGCTTTTGATGGTCGCTTGAAAATTCCATCCCGTGAAACAGCGGACTTGCTGATAACGCTTCCAATCTCTTTTTCAGGAACGCGACATTTTTTTCCCCTTCCACAAAGCTCATATGCGGAATCGGCATGATAAAATCCTCAGGATTGCGGATCAGATTTCGTTTAACCAAGTAGGACCAGAACTGCCTTGAAAGCTGGAACTGCTCATTCACCTTCACAGCCTTGCCGATATCTACCGAACCGTCCGCTTTTTCCGATGTATAGTTAAGCTCGCAAAGCGCAGCATGACCCGTTCCTGCATTGTTCCACTCATTTGAGCTCTCTTCACCCGGACTTCCCAGTTTTTCAAATACTTTAATGTTCCAATCCGGCGCTACCTCTTTCAGCATCGCTCCAAGCGTTGCACTCATGACCCCGGCACCAATTAGAACCACGTCTGTTTTGTTCTTTAAGCTGCTCATACTACCCATCCTTATCCCCTAAATTTGCAAAAACGAGCAGGCTCCCGCCGATATATGCGGGATGCCACCTTTGAACATACACAAGTCTTCTGCTATAAGTTTATCACAGTCTATTATGAATAGATTAAATTTTACTATTATCTGATAATTATAAACCATTTCCGGGCGGTTAAAAAGGATAAGTTCTCAGCGGATATGCAATTCCCTAATAAATGTATGAATTTTCACGGCAAAAAAGACTGATTCGAATATCCTGTGACGGCAGCTCCGCGACAAACGCATCCAAAATCTTTATAACTTCACATTTACATATCTTGTTTTTTCTGGAAAAACACGTATAATATATCTAAATGATATATATCTTTTAGATAGGGTGAAAAGATTTGAAAACCTACAACGATACAACCTACGCCATTCTTGGGATTTTAACAACAGACTGCAGAACCGGCTATGATATTAAACAGCTGATCGACAGGAGTTTAACTCATTTTTGGAAAATCAGCTACGGGCAAATCTATCCGACCCTAAAAACCATTGTCGAAGATGAACTGGCAACCGTCACGATCTCCTCTCAGCCGTCGAAACCGGAACGAAAGGAATATCATCTCACGGCACAAGGGAAGGAAACGCTTAAGAACTGGCTTGAAGAACCAATTAAACAAATCCCGGCCGAGCGCAATGAAATTCTGCTTAAATTGTTTTTTGGACGTCATCAGCCAAAAGAAAACACGGTATCCACTCTAGAGGATTACAAGAAAAAGTTAGAGGCACGATACCTTACATATATAAACATCGAAGAAAGCATTACGGCCAACAAAGACCACGCAGAGGATGCCGTCTACTGGCTCTTCACACTGGATTACGGAAAACGGATGACAAAGGCTGCGATTGAATGGTGCACAAACACTCTTGAACAATTACTGAATGAGGGGGATTAAAGATGGCTGATAAAAAGTTTGCCGGGCGGTACACAACGGACAATCAGGACGATCTCGTTGTCTTTCTAATCGGAATGAGGGTAAACAAGCGACTCGCCCTTCATAAGTGGCTTCCCGTCTTTTTTGCCATGCCGGGAATGATCAGGGAGCTCTATATGAACAAGGATGAATTAGGCTTTCTGTCCATGGAAAGCTATTTCGGGCTGAGAACAACGGTCATGATTCAATATTGGCGCTCGACGGAGGATCTTCTTGCCTATGCAAGAAGCGAAAAGCACATGGCGGCATGGAAAAACTTCAATCAGAAGATTGGCAGCAATCCATCTGTAGGCATATACCATGAAACCTATAAAGTAAAAGCCGGAGACTACGAATCAATCTATGGGAACATGCCTCCGTACGGCTTAGGAAAAGCACTCAACATTATTCCTGTTAAAGCACACCGCGCCTCGGCAAAACAGCGGCTGGGGGAAAATGCAGCCAAAACCACTTCCATCTAAAACAGAAAAGAGGCTGCCACGCAGCCTCTTTTCATCAGGTCAGAGACCTTTTTCTCGCAGAATACAGGACATACAGCAAGATAAACCATACAGGCGTCAGCATCAGTGCCGGACGTGTCTCTTCCGCCACAAGCATCACGATCAGAATCAGCCCGAACAGCGCCAGCACCGAATAGTTGATGAACGGCGCAAACGGAGCCTTGAATGCGGATTCCGCATGCAGGTCCCCGCGGTTTCTGCGGTATTTAATGTGACAGATCAAAATCACACTCCACACCCAGATAAAGCAGATGGCGCTGATTGTCGTCACAATGCCGAAGGCCTGCTCGGGAATCAGCTTGCTTAAAAGCGCACCCGCTGACACAACCGCAGCTGACAGCCACAGTGCATTGCCGGGCACATGCTGCTTAGTCAGCTTCCTCATGGAGGACGGAGCCTGGCCGCGTTTGCTCAGCGTGAACAAGATCCGGCTTGTCGAAAACAGCCCGCTGTTGCAGGCAGAAGCGGCAGACGTCAGGACAACAAAATTAATGATTCCCGCCGCAAGCGGAATGCCGATCAGGCTGAACGTTTTCACGAATGGACTTTCAGAAGCGTTCAGCTCCGTCCATGGATTGATGCTGAGCAGGACAATCAAAGCCCCGACGTAGAAAAACAGAATCCGAAGGGGAATCTTATTGATGGCAGACGGAATGTTCTTTCTCGGATTTGATGTTTCCGCGGCAGATACGCCGACCAGTTCCACCCCGACGAATGCAAACACAACCATCTGGAATGAAAGCAAAAATCCGGTCATGCCGTTCGGAAACAGGCCGCCGTGCTCCCATAGGTTGCTTACAGCTACGGTTCCCGCATCCGTCTTGAATCCCATCACAATTAAAATTACCCCGACGACGATCAGCGCAAGAATCGTCACCACTTTGATCAGCGCAAACCAAAACTCGAGTTCCCCAAAAAGCTTCACCGTCAGCAGATTTAGTCCAAGCAGAAGAAGCAGGCACACAATGGCAGGAACCCACTGCGGAATGTCATACCAGTACTGCACGTAGACACCGACCGCAATGACATCGGCCATCGCCGTCATGATCCAGCAGAACCAGTACGTCCACCCTGTTACAAACGCCGCCCGCGGTCCAAGATAGTCTTCCGCAATATCCGTAAACGACTCATAGCCCGCCTTTGACAGCAGCAGCTCCCCAAGCGCCCTCATCATAAAAAACAGGGCAACCCCCACTATCAAATACGCGAAAATAATCGACGGTCCCGCAAGCTGAATCGCCTTGCCCGACCCTAAAAACAACCCCGTTCCAATTGTTCCGCCTATTGCAATCAGCTGCACATGGCGGTTTGCCAAATCTCGTTTCAATTCCTGCTGTGCCATTTTGATTTCCTCCTTCTTAGATGTAAAAACCCAATAAAAAAAGAGACGGGAAGACTCCCAATCTCTTTTCGAAGAATACCAAAATAGCATTTGCCGCCCGAAAAACGGGTACACCAAACTCTAAATCTATACTCTTCTGTCCTTTTGCCTGAGATTGTGAACCCTTCGGCGCCGCTAAAGCGGTCTCTCCAGAAGCTGCTCCGGCTGTAGTGTGATCCACAGCCATCATAGCTTGCTCTATTAATTAAATTTGAGTATTTCTGAATAATGACTAATTGTAGGCGGTGGGGCATGCATTGTCAACAGTCACGCAATGACAGGGAGAATGTTCCATATTCTAATTGATAATTATTTTCATTGACAACCTGACATATTGAGGATAAATTAATGATAATGATAATTGTTATCAAATAAACTAGTGCTAAGGAAGGAACGACAAATGAATACAAGACGCAGATTTTTAACACTGGCTGTTTCACTACTAGCTGTACTTATGATTGCCCTTGCAGGCTGCTCAGGCGGGCAATCCGGCAGTTCGGAAAAGGCATCTGATAAGAAGGCTGATTCAAATGAATCAGATACACAATATCCAATCACGATCAAGCATGCATTCGGCGAAACGGTCATTGAAGAGAAGCCGGAACGCGTTGCGACCATTTCATGGGCAAACCATGATGTTGCACTTGCTTTAGGTGTGGTGCCAGTAGGATTCTCAGCAGCAAACTACGGCATTCAGGATGACAGCGGCATGCTGCCATGGACGAAAGAGAAAGTGAAAGAGCTTGGAGAAGACAGCCCGAACATCTACCAGGATACGGACGGATTGGACTTTGAAGCGATTTCTGACTCACAGCCGGATGTCATTTTGGCCGCCTACTCAGGCATCACGCAGGAAGAATACGATACATTGAGTGAAATCGCACCGGTTGTAGCTTATAAATCGGCCCCTTGGGTTGCTTCATGGCGCGAACAGGTCACCTATAATGCAATGGGGATGGGAATGGAAGAGGAAGGCAAGGAACTGATTGCGGATACCGAAAAACTCATCCAGGAAAAAGCAGGCGAACACCCTGAACTTAAAGGGAAGAAAGCCGCATTCGTCAGCATTTCAGCGGATGATCTCTCTAAATTCTACATATACACTCCAGCAGACCCGCGCGGAGAGTTCCTGAGCGAGCTTGGGATGGAATACCCTGAAAGCATTACGAGCCAGCTTAAAGATGAAGACGGTTTCTACGTGGAATTAAGCGCAGAAAATGCGGATATGCTGAACGATGCTGAGATCCTTGTATCTTACGGAAATGAAAATACGTTAAAAGCCTTACAGGAAGACCCGATCCTTGGTAAAATTCCTGCTGTTCAAAATGGATCTGTTGTGATCATCGGAGATAACACTCCGCTGGCAGCGGCAGGTAATCCAAACCCGCTTGCGATTGAATATTCCATTGATGAATACTTAACATTACTTTCAGAAGCTGCAGGCAAAGTAAAGTAACATGATGAACCAGTCCGTTACAGAAAAGAAGCAGCTGATGATGCCCAGAAATTTCATAAAGGTTTTGATCTTTTCCCTCATTTTGCTCGGCTTATGCACAGCGGCTTCTCTTATGTTCGGGTCCCGTACGGTTGGATGGAAGGAACTCATGGACGGACTGTTTCATCCTGACGTACAGTCCCACGGAGCAAATGTTGTCCGCCAGAGAATAGCACGGACGGTATTCAGCCTTATGTGCGGCGCGGCCCTTGGCATCTCAGGCGCCCTCATGCAGTCTGTCACGCGCAATCCGATTGCAGATCCGAGCATACTGGGAGTAAACACAGGGGCGGCACTCTTTGTCGTCTGCGGCATGACCTTTTTAAATATCAGTACGGCAGGCCAGTATATCTGGCTTGCACTTGCGGGGGCAATCATAACGGCCATTTTTGTATTCGGAATCGGTTCAATGGGGAGTGGCGGAGCCACGCCCCTTAAACTCGTTTTAGCGGGTGCGGCCACAAGTGCAGCCTTATCATCGCTTGTGGTGGCCATCATGATTCCCCGTTCAAGCGTCATGGACCAATTCCGTTACTGGCAGGTAGGGAGCGTCGGGGCAGGGAACTGGGATTCTATCTCTCTATTTGTTCCTTTTCTTCTCACCGGTGTTCTTATTGCCGTTTTGTCGGCCCCTGCACTGAATGCACTTGCTTTAGGCGATGAAGCTGCGTCAGGTTTAGGCGTGCGCACAGGCACGCTCAGGCTGTTTGCTGCATTTGGCGGCGTTGTGCTGTGCGGTGCAGCAACCGCGCTCGCAGGTCCAATCGGCTTTATCGGTTTACTTTCCACTCACGTAATACGGCTCGTCATCGGTCCTGATTTGCGGTATGTGATTCCGATGTCAGCTCTTTCAGGGGCCATTATTTTAACGATATCTGATGTGTGCGGAAGGCTTGCAGGAAGACCCGGCGAGCTTGAAGTCGGCGTCGTGACAGCCTTTATCGGGGCTCCCATCTTAATTCTACTAACTATGAAAGCGAAAATGCGTGCCTTATGATGAATGATACGATCCACCTTATTATGACAGGCAGAAAAAAGAGACGGCTCCGGTTTATCCTCGTGACTTCCCTTCTGGCAGTCATTGCGTTTGCCCTAAGCTGTGCCATGCTGATGCTCGGGAATACGATTTATCCCGTTCAGGATGTCATACGGGTCCTGATGGGTGAAAAAGTACAAGGAGCAACATTTACAATAGGCACGCTGCGCTTCCCGAGGATGATTGCAGGCTTGTTTGCCGGTTTTGCTTTCGGCGCTGCAGGAGCAGTCTTCCAGACGATGCTGCGGAATCCTCTGGCGAATCCGAACGTTATCGGGATCACCGCCGGCTCAAGTGCAGCCGCCGTTTTTTGCATCGTTGTTCTTCATGCAAGCAATACCGTTGTCAGCATTGCTTCTATTATTGGCGGCCTTGCCGCAGTGCTCGTTATTTTCCTGTTATCAAAAGGCTCCTCTTTTTCAATTGGCCGGCTGATCTTGATCGGCATCGGCATTCAGGCCATGCTTGATGCCGCGATTTCTTATCTGCTGCTGATTGGCCAGGAGCATGATATTCCTACTGCCATGAGGTGGCTGAGCGGAAGCCTGAACGGATCGAAGATGGAGACGCTCTATCCTCTGATCATGACCGTTCTTGTTTTCACTCCCGTTCTCATTGGACTCGGAAAGCGTCTCGACATGCTTGAGCTCGGGGAGGAGGCAGCCTCCTCTCTCGGTGTGAATACAGATCAAACCCGGCTGCTCCTGATCATCAGCTCTGTCCTGATTATTGCGCTTGCTACCGCTGCAACAGGTCCGATCGCATTTGTCGCCTTCCTTTCCGGACCGATTGCAAAAAGACTGACAGGTGCCGGATTTTCACCGATTATTCCGGCAGGTCTTACAGGCATCATCCTGGTGCTGGCATCGGACCTTGTTGGACAGTTTGCCTTTACTGCCAGATACCCGGTCGGCGTCATCACAGGCATCCTTGGAGCGCCGTACTTAATTTACCTGCTGATCCGAATGAACCGGAAAGGAGATTTATAATGAAACCGGCACTTACCTTTAAATCCGAAAGAATCACGGCTGGATATGAGAACAACCTCATCCTTCATGATGTCAGCCTCTCGATTCCAAGCAATAAAATCAGCATCATGATCGGAGCAAACGGCTGCGGGAAATCCACCCTGCTTAAAACGATGGCAAGGCTCATTAAACCCGCTTCCGGGCAAGTCACCCTTAACGGGAAACCAATCAGCCAAATCCCGCCAAAACAGCTTGCAAGAGTGCTCGGGCTACTGCCCCAATCCCCGATTGTCCCTGAGGGGATAACCGTTGCAGATTTAGTCGGACGCGGAAGGTACCCCCATCAGACGTTTCTGAAAGGCTGGACAAAAAAGGACTATGAAGCCGTCGCCGAAGCCATGGAAATCATGAACATAACCGAATTTGCCGACCGCAGCATCGACGAGCTTTCAGGCGGCCAAAGACAGCGAGTCTGGATAGCCATGGCTCTCGCGCAGCAAACAGACATCCTGTTTCTCGACGAACCGACAACCTATCTGGATATCACCTATCAAATCGAAATTCTTGACCTGCTGACAGACCTGAACCGCAAGCACGGCACGACCATTGTCATGGTCCTGCATGACATCAACCTGTCCGCCCGCTATGCGGACCACATCTTTGCCCTTCAGCAGGGACGGCTTGTCGCAGAAGGCGCACCGACAGAAGTCATCACAAGCACATTGATCAAAGACATCTTCGGTCTCAACTGCACCGTCATACCCGATCCGGTCTCAGGCTCTCCGTCTGTGGTGCCGATTGGAAGACATCATGTGAAGAGGGAGTGCAGTGTTTACTGACGGCATTTTAGAAATGAAAAGGGATCAGCTGAACAAAAAAAGGAAGGAAACCGTTAATTACGGGTTTTCTTCCTTTTTTCAACCGCTAAAACGATGAATCCTAAAAATCTACGTGAACAATATCAGGTTCTCTTCCTTGTTTTGTCAGGGTGACTACAGCTTCATAATCGCTTTTCCATTCAACAGAAATCTCATCCGGTATTTTTGTTTTCATGATGCTTTTGTTCTTGTAGTTGATCCTAATGGAAGGGGAAGGAAAATCGTCTCTTTTGACAATCTCGACTGAGTTTACATGATTAGGAGATTCACTTACTTTTAACCGGGTTTCCTGGGTAGATAATAGATACCAGGCCACTGTTGAAATGATCAAAAATCCAACTATGACGGCAGTGAAAAAGCAGCCGAATTTAGTCACAAGCTTCGTTTCTTCCCCTTCAACTCTGTCATTGTCATTCCAATCCATTGCCTTGTCCTTTCTTTTCATAACATGATCTTCCAAAACAAAAAAGCCACAGCCATTTTACTGTGACCCTGATTTCTTTTCATTCTTTCCGGCGAAATATGCTGCACACAAAAGGAATAGTATTCCCATCCCCCAACCCGCTATCGGTGAATACTTAAACAAATCCTTTGCCGCCATTCCGCCCGTAATGGATGCTGTAAAAAGCATAATAAACATAACTGTATAGTTTTTCTTCATTGATCCGCTCACCTCGCACCACCATTATACCAGAATTGGAAATATAACCCACACGATAAATGTAAAAAAGGAGCGCAGTGCTCCTATACGGTTCCCTTCTGCCTTTCGTCATTAAAGCTCCATAAAGCTCATCTCTTCTCCAAAACAGCGCTTCAAGTAAAATGTGAAACTTTTTCCATATCTATCCGTATTTCTACTAGACTGATTGTATAACAACAAGAAATAGAGGAGCAGATCCACTTGAACATACCCATCTTACTATGTATTATTTTTATCCTTTCATTTATCGTCCTTTATTGGTTCTTCACCCGTGAAAACAAAAAAGACAAGGATAAAGACAGTCCGCTTGCGCTAATCAGCATAGCAATGCTGTTTTCTGTATTAAGCACCCTGGTGTTTGCTTTTTTCCTATTTATGATAATTGGCTCCATAAGGGTCGTTGACAGCGTCTTTTCATTACATATTGATACCGGCCAGCTGCTTATTGTCGGAACTTGTTACCTTATTTACTGGCTCAGCATCGATTCGATATTCAGTAAGATATTTGACTACATGATGGGTGATACCATCTACAGCAATTTATCTCTATCCTTTTCGAGAACAGCAGCGTTTTACCTAATCGGTTTATTCACCGGCTTAAGTAAAGACATCAACCTGACTCTGTCAATTGGAGTCGCTCTTATCTTGCTGGTGATTGACACTTCATATTCTCTTTACTCTAAGAAATCCAAGATTAAAGTATGACTATGTCACTTCTAGCGCTTTAAACAACCGTGTTGGTTTTTGAACACGGTTTTGTTTATGTTGAAGGCACTTAGTTTTCAAAAAGCTCCTCATACGTCTTCCTGCTGAACGTCTTATACGGCGAATCCGGCATTCCCTCAAACCGCTCCACCGCTGTCCGTGCCGCAGCCAAAGCTTTTTCTGAATCTCCCAGCTTTTCATAGCACATGGCTTTGTACGTATCCCTCAAGTAAAACTGGGACAAATCAAACGGGTGGTGATGATAAGGCGGAACTTCCGCCAGATCCAAATAGCGGATGGCTTCTTCATATTCCCGAAGGCCATGCAGAGCTTTCCCTTTTTGGAGGAAAAACCATTCTTTGAATTTCAGGCCAGTTTCTGCCTTCTCCAAGTGCGGATCAATCAGATCAAGCGCCGCCCGGTAATCATGTTTGACCAAAATAAAAGATTCAATATGAAACAGCTGATAGCTGAGCCAGGAGCCTTCATCTTCCGAGAATTCAGCATACTGCTTCAATTTCATAATGTAGTAGGTATACAGCTCTGTATCTTCAGCCATCAGGGCAGAAGCAGCTGCCATCCTGTACAAATCATCAATCAGATAATACATTTTATTTTCTTTTGAAAAGGCAATCGCCTCATTCATCACACGCTTTGCAGACATGGTATCGCCGACTGCAAAGTGCATGATGGCTTCATGATAATCGAGATCAAGCCTTGTGATCGGGTCAATATAGGCAAACCTTTTTTCGATTTCTTCCCGCTCGAACAGGAGCACCTCAAGCGCCTTTTCGTAATGGTGCCCGATAAAGTGGACGATGCTGCGGAAAAGGCCCGTGCTTGCCCGCTTTTGAGTCAGGTTCATCTGTTCATAAAGCGCGGTCGCTTTGTCGATTGGTTCCTTCCACTCTTTTTTCTCGCTGCACATGCTGCGGCCGTACAGTTCCAGCAGCCTTGCCGCTTCATATCCCTGATTGAGTTTATGGACATGAGGCTCAATTAGCTGAATAAGTTTCTCATACTTATCGCCCGGATCTTCCTTGTTCGCGCTGTATATTCTCTCTGCCTCATCAAGCACCTCTCTCAGCTCAACCACATTCACTTCATTCACAAGCTGGGACACATCCACCTCAAGCCGCTTCGCGATATAGGCCAGGCTTTCCATGGACGGATTCGCTTTATTATTCTCAATCAGGCTGAGCATCCCTTTTGTAAGTTCGGATCCCGCAAGCTCAGCAAGTGTCAGATTTTTCTCCTTACGCAGCTTTCGTATTCGTTCGCCAATCATGGTTAACACCCCAATTTTTCTAATTAGTTTAATTTTATTAAACTTTTGCTTGAAATGGAAGAGCAGAACGCGGTATAATTTGTTAAATTAAATTAAACTTTTTATTTTTGGAGGGTTTTTTATGGATGAAATAAAAAAATTAAGAATGGCAACCTACCATTTGTTCACCTTCACCATCAGCAAGCTCATCTCAACGTTCGGCGCACAGGTGTATGCCTTTTCCATCAGCTTCCACATCCTGCAGAACACGGGATCGGCCACAAGCTTTGCCGCAAACCTGCTCTGCAACATTCTGCCCCGGACTCTGATTTCACCGTTTGCAGGCTACGTCGCAGACAAATACTCACGAAAAAAAATCGTCATCCTCGCACAGATCTCAACTACCCTTGCCATCAGCGGACTTCTTTACGTAAGCCTGACCTATGGTCTCTCATTGACCGCCATCTACATCACAACAAGCATCCTTGCCATCGCATCCACCTTTTCTTCCGTCACGTTCTCGTCATCCATCACCGGCTTAGTAGACGAAGCACGCATCCAGCGGGCCATGTCACTCAACCAAATGGCCATGTCCTTCGCCGCAATCGGCAGCCCTGCAGCCGGCGGATTGTTATATGGAGCCGTTTCAATTGAGACCTTTCTGATCATCTACATCGCCGCTTCCATCGCAGCCGTTCTCCTTGAATCCACCATGAATTTCACCCTATTTGCAAAACGAAAAACCGAAGGAAAGACCAAAGAATCCATGTGGCAGAGCATGAAAGCAGGCGTAAGCTATTTGAAGACAAAGCAGGTGCTCATGACCTTGATCTGGCTCTGCCTCATCGTCAATTTCCTGTTCGGCGCCTTTGAGGTAGGCTACTCCTACATCCTGATCGAAAAACTGAACCTTGCGTCCCAGCATTTCGGATTTACCCAGGGAGCCTTCGCAGCCGGCATGCTCATCCTATCAATCTACTTCTCAGTCGGAAAAGAAGTAAAGTACCCGTTTCTCGTTTCAAAACGCGGCATACTCGCAATTGGATTCATCCTCGGAGCGACTGCGCTGCCATTGATGATTGACTTGTCCTACTGGGCCATCTTCACCTTTTACATGGTTCTCATGTTCAGCTTCGGCGCCATGATCATCATCATCAACACGCCCATTCAGGTCATGATGCAGAAAATGATTGAAGACGACTACAAAGGCCGCGTCTTCTCCCTGATTGAAACGATGGCCATGGCCCTCATGCCGCTCGGGATGATTCTATTCGGATTCCTGTACGACGCCGTACCGGGCCAGTACATCCTTCTTGCCTCTGCAGCAATCCTGCTCGGAGTGGTTGTCACCCTGGCAAGACCGAGCGTTGTAAAGAAGGTGCATCCGGAGCTCGATGGGGAAAAGAGAGTGCTGTCTGAAGCTGGGACAGCTGTATAATGACAGTTTACCTAAAAAAAACGCGGACTTACCCAGCAGGAAGGTAAGTCCGCGTTTTTTCTATTTATAATTATTGATAGGACCAGCATCCATAACAACTTCAACCATATGGTCAGCGCCCATTCTAAGCATTGGTCTGTACTCGGAGTTCGGCAAGCTGTACAGCTCAAGCGGGCTGATAATCACGCCGTCCGGGGTATTATGGAGAATTCCCGGCACGCACGTATAAATCCGGTCGTTGTCATTGGCATTCTTGGCGGAAATCGTAACGGAGGTTCCGCTGTGGTTATCGATGCTCATCGACACCTTGTATCTGTAAAAAGAACCTGTCCCATTGGACTGGGCAGAGTAAACGACCGGCACGATGGCAAGGATGTCGTTTGTCAGCCTTAATTTAATGACCTCTTTCTTGGTTGAAAAGCTGTTTCGTCCTACATCTCCCATGTGCTCCACCGCTCCGCCTGCGAACTTCTTGAGCGGAGGTACCCCAGCAGCCCCGAACATTGCCACATCGACCTGCCTGCCGTCCTTCGTGTAAACAAGCGCATAGATATCATAATCTGTGCCGGTCTTCCAGGACACCGTAGCCGTAATTTCCGGCGTCTTTTCAATCATGATCGACTTCTGACCCTTGTCGAGATTGATCTTGCCCTTTACCTTCTCAAGCACGATTTTTTTCTCAGGAGCAGGCGGCGCCTTTACAGGTTCTTTAACGGGCAGAGCTTGAACAGCTTTTGGAGGCGCAGCTTGCTCCTCCGGCTCCACTTCCACACCGAAATTCCTGCACAGACCATCAAGGCCCGAATCAAATCCGCGCCAGATGGACTTCGCCTTCGTCTGGCCGTTCCTCACATACAGCTCCAGCACCACGATCCCGTTTTCCTTTGAAAAACTGGAAGGCGTTAACTCAATCACCGTATCACCTGAGCGCACCTGGGCCTTTAGATTCCGCACATTCGCAAACCCTGTGCGGTTGTCCTCTGTCAGCGTAATGGCGATCTTGCTGATCCCTGCAGGAGCTTTGCTCAAATCAAACTGCAGGTTATGTATGACCGTATTTCCCGCATTCTCAGACGGTAAAAGCGACGCAACACCGCCGGGGCCATTCGGCTGATTGTAAAAGATAATCCCGCTGTCCCCCTGCACTTTATCTGTATCTGTTAAAAGAAAAGCCGTTAACGAAATGTCGATTGTATTTGACCGGTCAAAACTCACCGTCACATAGCCTTTTGGAGAGCTTAATACCGTATTGCCACCCATTTGAAGCATTGCGTTCATCTATGACCACCCCTTGTTTCTATTCATCTATCATCACCGCAGAAAAAGATTTTGCGTGCAGCTTGGCTGTCTATCATTTCACTGTAAATTATACCATTTTATTGAAATGATGCGGGTGAAAATGACTAGATTACAAAAAAGAACTGCTATGCAGCAGCCTCTCAAAGAATTCCTATTAAACTATTGAACTATGTAAGGAGAGATTCCACCAAACAATTACCAAACGTTTTATACCGTTCGCAAACCGCTTCTGTGTTATCATAATTAAATTGTTTATTCACTGCGCAAGTTCATCCAAGAAGGAAGGTCACTATGATCACTACAGAATTGACTAAGCGCCACTGGCTGCTTATTTTAACATTATCTTTATTAACATTTGTCCTCGGAACAAGCGAATTTGTCATCGTCGGAATTCTGACCGAAATTTCATCGAGTCTCGGAATCACAAATTCAAAGGCAGGCACTCTTGTATCCGCCTTTGCAATCACGTTTGCCATTGCCACACCTATCGTCATGTCAGCAACAAGCCATTTTTCAAAGCGAAAATGGATGCTGTTTTTAATCGTGGCGTTCATCATTCTGAATGCTTTGTGCATCATTTCATCAAGCTACCTCCTGCTTCTTGGGCTCCGCATGCTGACAGCCATTGTCACAGGAGTCTTGATCTCGCTTGCCATGATGGTTGCAAGTGAAACGATGCCGGCCGCAAAACGCAGTCTTGCTATCTCCTTTGTGTTTGGCGGCTTTACCCTTGCGAACGTAGTTGGCGTCCCGCTGGGCACACTGGTCGCCGGCTGGTTCAACTGGAATGCAACGTTTATGCTGACGACGCTTCTCGGGGGAATCGCCTTTTTAGCCGCATTCTTCGTCTTGCCTGATCTTCAGAAGCAAGCCCGAAGCTCGATGCGCGATCAATTCTCATTATTAACGCACCCGAGAATCCTGATGGCCTTTTTCATCCCGTCTCTCGGATTTGGAGCAACGTATGCCGTCTTTACGTATCTCGTCCCAATTCTGAAGCAGATGGATGCGCCAGGAGGCTCCATCAGCCTGATCCTGTTCGGCTACGGATTCATCTCGATTTTCAGCAACATCCTGGCAGGCAAAATCGCGAACCGCAACGCCATTGGACGACTAAGATTTGTCTTTCTCATTCAGGCCCTTGTCCTGATCAGTTTATACTGGACAACCAATCAGTTCACGCTCGGTCTGATTAACATCGGCCTCATGTCCCTGATGGCCATCTTGTTAACAACATCCACCCAGCTTTACCTGATCGACCTTGCCGGCATCTACCAGCCAAAAGCAACAGGCCTCGCCGCCTCCCTCATGCCTGTCGCAAGCAACGTCGGCATCGCATTCGGCTCCGCACTGGGCGGAATCGTTTACCATCAGGGAGAGCTGATGAATGTAACGTGGGTAGGAGGAATCGTTGCCGTCGCCGCAAGTCTGCTGACGTTCCTGAGTTATCGGTTGGATCAGAAGCAGAAACAGATAGTAAGTGAAGAGCTGCGGACTGGATGAGGGATTATAATTTTAAAAGAAGTACCACGAACATTGGGTGTTCTTTGGTACTTCTTTTTAGTTGATTCCTGCATTCACTTGCCGTTCCTGGAAGCAACGGGACGGTACCAAGGTCTTTTCTGCCACTTTTTCAAAAGATGTATATATGAATTAGCCTACTCATATTGAAATCGAAGCAACAGGGGTGACCGACGACACGATCGAGCATGCTTACTAGAGGTAAAAGAAAAGGACAAAAGAATTAGATGCTGCCATCTAGAAGTGCGTTCCATTTTAATCGGGTAGCACGTTCTACACTCCCAAGTACTGCACTGAAACCGAGCATAAGGTTTAACCACGGGGATAAAGTAATGGGTGAATGAAAGACCCCAAAACGCTCCGCTACAAAAGGAATATGAGTAATTGTATCGACTACTTGAGGGATGGCAATAACCGTTGGAATAATAATCATCATCAAAGAGATGGCGGAAACAAAACGACTTAACATAGGATGATCTCGGTCCAACCGATAGCGTCGTCCCTCGGCAGATCGCGCATCTGGCTCAAGCTGAAACACTGCCCCATCATCGGTTACGAAATGACAACGTCTCATTCCAAATACCGATGACTTGACCTCAATCCACCCTCCATCAATTTTGAAGACAGCAGGAAGTTTAGACTCTGCATAATGCTTTCCATTTAGGTATAAATTAGCCTTTCCCTTCCCATTGTCCGAGAAAAATTGTTG
The DNA here is from genome assembly GCF_016839225.1 of Metabacillus sp. cB07. Classification (NCBI taxonomy): domain Bacteria; kingdom Bacillati; phylum Bacillota; class Bacilli; order Caryophanales; family Bacillaceae; genus Metabacillus; species Metabacillus sp. cB07. Next base: position 4,104,424 of record NZ_CP069296.1, read on the forward strand.
TATATACGAGACCTCCACAGCGAAAACGGTTTGTTGATCGACTGTGTTTTTTAAGCGGAGAAAAAATACCGAGCGGCTAAACATTTGCCACCAGCGAAAAGCTTTCAAAGAACGTCCATTTCCACTTTTTACTCGTCGAGTTGCCAGCAACCTTCTTTTATTTTTAAACAATTCCTCATTCCCCTTTATTTATGGTCTCCGAATAACAACTTGCAGTATTTTGTACAGTTTATCTCTTTATAAACAATTCAGTAGAGATTCAGCAAGATAACCAGCATTCTCTAACTATAGAACCATTTTCAAAAAGCTTTTCACCAACTTATCGCTATACTCATTTCTATCGGGGTCACTTGCAGGAACCGACATTGTACCAGCTAATCCACCTCGAATAATGGTTATAACCACCGCATGATCAAACTCTCCAAATTCTTTCGCTTGTTGACCATTCAAGAGAATTTCTTTTAAACAGACATTTAATTCGTCTTCTTTACTAACCTCTGCTTTATAATATGGAACGTTATCTTCTGTTCGTTCATTGAAGACAATTTCCAGTAACGCCGTCGTATTCATGTTCCGATTTATATCTTGATATTCTACACTCGCTTGCACAAACGCGATTAATTTATCTGTATACGTTGTTTCCTTGTTGACTTTTTCCATAATATAGTCCCGTTGTTGTTCAATAAGATATAGTAACGTATTGTTCATCAAATCTGCTTTCCCTGAAAAATGGTACGAGATTAGTCCAGTACTAACCTCTGCTTTATCAGCTATTACAGAAAGGCTGGTACTCTTGTACCCAATCTCCGCTAAAACCGCAATTGCCGCTTTCATTATTTGCTCTTTTCGTGCGTCAGCTATTAAATATTTTTTCTGTTCCATAATTCACCCCAAAGAAGTTTGATTAACTATTTTTTATTTTGATTAACCAATCAGTTTTATTTTATATATCCCTATTTATTTAGTCAATACACTAGTACTACAGGAAGCAACGGGACTGTTCTCCTGCTTCCCCAAGAATGACAAAGCACGAGAACCGCTCTTGACCTTCCGTAAATTACGAAAAATAAAAAGGACCTTTAAATTCAGATCCTTTTTATATATACTATCTTCATCCATTTCCAATCCGTTTAAACTGATCCCCTAGTAATTGAGCCTTTCCTCTATCTCCATTGTTGGAAAGTAATCCCCATATTCATTTGTTTCTTTCTCACTGCGATTCATGCTAATGGTGCCCACATTTAGAAAAGTAACGGTGAGGGTTTCCCAGCCGGTATAGAATAAGAGCTCATCCGATAAATTAGCATACCTGGATACTGCCACATCTTCTGGAGAGCCTATATCATATCCTGATAAGTCAGCTATTGCCTTTATCTCTCCATTTTCAAAAGAAAATTCGCCACCCAAGTGGTTATCTACAATTTCTTTTATTCCATCTTCTTTTATTTCTCCCCCTGGTATCTCCAGTTCATCCATGAGCTCATCTTCCTCTTTAGACTCAGCCTCAGCTTGTAGTTTCGCCTCTTGTTCCGCTGCTTCTGCTTTGGCTTTCGCTTCTGCCTCAGCTTTTGCTTCTGCTTCAGCCTCTGCTTTGGCTTTTGCTTCTTCTTGTTCTTTAAACCACGGTGCTGCTTCATCTACCTGTTGCTCCAGGCTTTCAATTTCCTTTTCCAAGTCTTTCTCTGCTGCAGTTTTTTCAGTAAGCTGTTCTTCCAAACCGGTTATTTTCGCACCAGCAGCATTCAGTTGTTCTTGGGATGGACCAATCAATGATCCAACAGTTAGCGCAATTATTGCGGTTATTACGTATGTCCATCTCTTTTTCAAAAACTTAACGATATTCAATATCTATATCCCCTTATCTTTTAATACAAGTCTTATTCATTTTACTAAAAATATAGTTAAAAAGAACTACCTTTTCGACATATTATTTTCCAAACCATAAATTTTTTTATGTGATTTAGAATCAGCAGGAGTAAGTCTACGGTTTAATCTGAATATTTTAGAAACAAAAAAGCCTGTCGCTTTTCAGTGACAGGCGCTTTCTTACTCACATATATATTTTGATTATGCCATTCTAAATATGAGCAGTTTTTCTAATCCCAGAAATATACCTTCTATCAAACTGCTCTATAGTATCAATACTAGATTGACCTTGCACAACAAATGTAGAAGAGACTTTTATTTCTAATGTTTTAGGTTTAATTGTGATAACTTCTCTATCAAAGGCCCAATGATGTACTTTACATAGAGCTATGCCATTACGTAATAAATCGCGACCTCCAGAAGCAGCGGAAGGTTCTCTACTTAAAACTCTTCTTTTTCCGATTCCTTTACGAGCTTTAAGAAGGAAGCAGGAGCAGATGCAAACGTTAATCTGTTCCAAGCATCTGATGACAAGTAATCCTTCATGATTGGCAAGCAGGCTTCCAGGTCGTTTGTCCGGTGTCCAATCACCGGGTCTGTAAGCAAGGAAAAACCAATATCACTGTACAGTTTGATGGCCCGCTATTTCTCGTCCAGGGCAACAGGCATCTTTTTTATCACTTAATTGATTTGGATCGAAGCAGATCTTCATTCCCCAATACATTTCCCATATAGTTTTTACCCCATTCGTACATGGAATCTAATATAGGCATTAGTGTTTCACCTTGTTCAGTCAGTGAATATTCCACTTTTGGGGGAACAACAGGATAGACCTCACGTTTAACGATAAGATCCTCCTCAAGCTCCCTGAGCTGATTCACTAACATTCTTTGGGTAATGCCGGGGATAAGAGATTTCAATTCACCAAATCGCTTCGTTCCCTCTTTCCCCAAATGCCAAAGTATAAGCATTTTCCATTTACCGCCGATGACAGACAGCGTCAGTTCTTTCTCACAGTTAAATAATTTCTCTTGAGTGCGGGACATAATGTGCACCTCCGTTAGTTGTATAGTACTCACTATAGCACACAGTATACTTTTTAACACTATGTAATATTTTAAGCACTATGTAAAAATAAAGTGCGTACTTTTAATTGTATTGCATATTAGTTAAACTTACATCTACAGTCTTTATTCAAACAGCAAGAAGATAAGGACTCTTAACAAATCGTCACCAAAATATCCAGTAGGAGTGATATACATGCAATTACAGCTAGCATTAGACCTAGTGAATATCCAAGAAGCCATTCAGTTGGTTAAAGAAGTTGAGGAGCACATCGATATCGTAGAAATCGGAACTCCTGTCGTTATTAATGAGGGACTTCGCGCAGTAAAAGAAGTAAAAGAAGCATTTCCGCACTTAAACGTGCTGGCCGATTTGAAAATTATGGATGCAGCTGGTTATGAAGTGATGAAAGCTTCTGAAGCCGGTGCAGATATTGTGACTATTCTTGGCGCTGCAGAGGACATGTCCATTAAAGGTGCTGTAGATGAAGCCAAAAAACAAGGAAAAAAAATCCTGGTAGACATGATTGCTGTAAAAGATCTTGCCGAGCGTGCAAAACAAGTTGATGAATTAGGTGTTGACTACATTTGTGTTCACACTGGTTATGATCTTCAGGCAGTCGGGAAGAATTCCTTCGAAGATCTTCAAACCATTAAAAACGTCGTTAAACATGCAAAAACAGCCATTGCCGGCGGAATAAAGCTTGAAACATTGCCGGAAGTAATTAAGGCTCAGCCGGATCTTGTCATTGTCGGCGGGGGAATTACCGGTAAAGAAGATAAGAAAGCGGCAGCTGCCCAAATGCAAGAAATGGTGAAACAAGGTCTACAATAATGCAGACATCACGCTTTTTAGCCAAAATTATAGAAGAACTCAGCCAATCGATACACTTGATTTCTGATGAAGAAGCCGAAAAGCTTTTAAATGGCATCCTTAGCTCGCGCAAGGTCTTTGTTGCCGGAGCCGGAAGATCCGGCTTCATGGCCAAATCCTTTGCCATGCGGATGATGCATATGGGCATAGATGCTTACGTCATAGGCGAAACAGTGACCCCTAATTTTGAAAAAGATGATGTTTTGATTATTGGTTCTGGATCTGGAGAAACGAAAAGCTTAGTATCTCTTGCACAAAAAGCCGCTGCCATTGGCGGAAAAATAGCCGTCGTCACCTTATTTCCAGACTCGACCATCGGAAAACTTGCCGATGTAACCGTCACATTACCTGGTTCACCCAAAGATCAAACAGAATCAGAATATAAAACCATTCAGCCGATGGGCTCACTATTTGAGCAGACCCTTTTACTTTTTTATGATGCGCTGATCTTGCTGTTCATGGAGAAAAAGGGATTAGATTCTGATAAAATGTATGGCAAACACGCTAATTTGGAATAGATGTGATAACCTCTTAGGCAGAGATATAAAAGAGTTCTAAAACCCTTTTGTCTCTGTCTGAGATGATTATTATCTTTATTAGGAGTGAATCGTTATGGCTTCAATAAAAGGAAAAGCAGCATTAATTACAGGAGCAGGAAGAGGCATTGGGCGATCCACTGCCATCGCTTTGGCTAAAGAAGGCGTAAACCTCGGGTTGCTTGGACTAAACCCGGACAACCTTGAAAAAGTGAAAACCGAATTGCAGGATTATGATATTAAGGTTTCTATCGCATCAGGCGATGTTGCTGACCTCGAATCAGTCACACAAGCTGTCGAGCAAATTAAATCCGAACTTGGATCCATTGACATTCTCATCAACAATGCAGGAATTGCACAATTCGGCGGTTTTCTTGAGTTATCACCCGAAGAATGGGAAAAAATAATCCGTGTGAATGTAATGGGAGTTTACAATGTCACACGTACTGTTCTCCCTGAAATGATTGAAAGAAAAACAGGAGATATTGTGAATATCTCATCCTCAGCCGGACAAAAAGGAGCCCCTGTCACCAGCGCCTACAGCGCTTCAAAATTTGCAGTATTAGGGTTGACTGAATCCTTAATGCTGGAAGTACGCAAACACAATATCCGTGTTACTGCCCTTACACCAAGTACAGTAGCCACTGATTTAGCCTATGATACCAACCTTATCAACGGAGATCCAGAAAGAGTTATGCATCCAGAGGATCTGGCTGAACTCATTGTTACCGGATTAAAACTAAACCGCAGAGTATTCGTAAAAACAGCTGGGCTATGGTCGACGAATCCATAGAATATTTATTCATATAAAATGAAAGGGATAGATGAACAGGGACGTAATGACTGTTACAATCTATCCTTTTTGTATTTTTCTTTCTATCATGCCAATAGATTTGAGACGAATCTGTATCAATTCTGAAACTGATTCTTCAATCGCTGCGATCGTTATAATTCCCCGTCTACACTCCGCTTAAATTTATAGCTGTTGAAATGCAGGATTTCCACGCTGACTTTCACCTCTGTGAGAGACTCCTGATCAAGGTAAAAGGTGGGGTTTTCCTTTAACTTTTGAAACTGCTTCGGGTGCTTTCTGTACCATTTCTCACCTGCATTCAGGATATCCAGCTTGTTTTCCACGCCTTCATCGTAGATGGATTCAACTTTTGCTTTGATATCTTCTTCAATCTGCTTTTTTAACGCACTCAATGTGAGATCAATCTGTACTTTTTCCAGGAGATCGGCACTGACTGATACTTCTACAGAGAACTTTGGCTTTTCTGCCGTTTCATCATACTTGATTTTCATCTTCGGCTCCCCAAGCTTGACTGCAGCTGCAAGCTTACCCGCCTTTTCGACCCTCTGATCGACAGAAATTCCCTTTTCAGTCAGCCAATTAATGATGACTGCATGCTCTAAAGGAATGTCTTTCTTATACTCCTGGTGCTGAAAGACGGAAAATCCATTGAGATACAAGACCGGATAGTCCTGATTGGCCTTCCAGCTGCCTTCATCAATTTTTACAGTCGGGATTTTTGCCGTTCCCATGGGCTCATAATAGTCGCGCAGGAAATCCATCATCGTAATCGCTTTTAATTCATTCTGTGCCAATTGATTGATCTTCGCCTTAAAAAGGACTGTGTAAATGGCAGGATAGTTGAAGAGAGCCGGCATATTGAAGACATCCTCGATTTTCTCCTCTGTTGTAAATACTTTCATGGTCGGCCGCAGGGAACGATTCCTTCCGACTTCCTCCAGTACTTCACTGGCCTTGCTTTGGAGGAGACGGTTCGTCACCAAAAGCGTATTTACGTGTCCGAAGTAAAGGGGCGGTTCGGATTTTCCGTAGAGCTTGCTAACTGCCAGATTCATGGTTTCTCCTCTTGCCGTGGCGATATAAATCGGGATCGGCTCTACCGATTTCGCGCCTTCCTGCTTGGCGACATTGGCAAAGTTCAGCCCTTGAAGGTAGACGACATACTCTTCCTCTGTCTCATCAAAGTCCATCCCAATTGCCACAATATAGGTAAGATCCTGGATATTCTTTATCCCTGAACATCCTGTAAGAAATAGGACACAGCTGAGAATGACTGCTTTCACCTTGCCCATTATGACTGGTCCCCCCTTGTGGAATCATTTGGATTGGTGGAGGTCGTTCGGGATTTATAAAATTGGATGGGCGCCCTAAAGAATGATTTGATGCCCTCCTTCAAACTGATAGGAGCCAGTGAACCAAAGTATGGAGCGCCAAAGGACGTCAGGGTTGAAAAATAAAATACGATTAATATAAACCCTAACACTACACCGAACAATCCAAGGAAGGTACTAAGGATAATTGCACCGAATCTTACGATGGTAATGGCAGAACTAAGCGATTGATTCACCAGGGTGAAGGAGGAAATATAGGTGATGGCCGCAACGACCAGCATAGTCGGCGAGGTCAGGCCCGCCCTGATTGCAGCATCTCCCACAATCAAGCCTCCGAGAACGGCGACAGTTTGGCCGATTGCGCGCGGCAGACGCACTCCCGCTTCATTAAACAGCTCAAAAAGAAAAAGAATGACAAACATTTCAAAGGGTGCGGATAAAGGCAAGCCGAACCTTGAGACAGAGATGGTCGCCACAAGGAGGTAAGGAATCTGCTCAATGTTAAAGGCGGAAAACGCAATCCAGATGCTCGGCAAAAAGCCGGATACCATGATGCCTATTACCCTGATGATTCTCTCCAATGACACATAGGCATAGTTGATATACGTGTCTTCAGGAGATTTGGTCTGCAGCAGCAAATTGATTGGTGCAAATGAAACAGTCGGATTGCCATCGACCAGAAGGGCAAATCTGCCCTGGTTCAAAACCTGAACGATAAAGTCCGGCCTTCCGGTAAAATCCATCGTTGGAAAGACGGAATATGGAGTATCCCGCACGGTGGATTCCAATTCATAAATACTTGTCAAAAGATCTAACTCTACCCCGTTCAATCTTCTCCGCACTTCATCAAGAACGTTTGGATCAATGACATCTTCCAGATACATGAGGGCCACTTTTGTGTTGCTTCTTTTACCGATTGTAAATTTCTCAAGGCACAGGGACGTTGTATTAAGCCTTCTTCTGATCAGAGAGATGTTTGTTCTGATATCCTCTACAAACCCATCCTTTGGGCCTCTGATGGATGTTTCCAGCGACGATTCCTCCGGCTGGCGCTTCGGGAAATCCCCCGCCTGAATGCTTAAAAGCCTATCATTAATAAGAAACAGCACTTCTCCTTCAAAAAGCAGCTGAGACATCTCATCTGCCGACTGAGAAGTAACATCCTCCGCCTGAAACCGTGCCATGATTGTCTTCTCTACCGTACCCTCATGGACCTCTCCAAGCTTAGGCAGGATCGATTTATTCATGAAATTGCCGTCAATTAAGGTATCCAGATAGATGAGTTCAAAGCTGCCAATCTCCGTTTCGTGCTTCTTCCAGACCAGATCCTGACTTTTCAAGAACTTCCCCTTCAGCCCCGCTGCTTTCTCTGCCGTACTTTCCTTACCATGTGGAGTTGATCCTGGTGTCATTGCCATGCTTTTCATCCCTTTTTTTGATTACGAATATAAGTAGCGCTGATAGTAGTATCTGGATTAAAAAGAATGCCATGCATGCCGGAAGAAAGTAACGATAAATGACTTGGGTAAAGGTATAGGTGTCAACATCGATCATAATGGCCGCAAATAAAAGAAGATACATGATGATGACAAGCTTGGTATTCAGCCTGTAATGCTGTTTTTTCTTTGCAAAAAAGGCACCAAGCAAATACATGAACAAACCGATACGGATGACAGCCCCGCTCAGCCACTGATACAAAGCAAAAAAATCGAGATGGGAGATGTAGTCCCCAATCTTCAGGATCCGCCACTGTTCATAGGCCGGATAGCGGAAGGTGACTGCTTCCGTTGGCCCGAATTCCATAATGGCGGCGGTAAGAGGACCTAGAATCAAGCCAATCAGGATAATCAGAAGCACAAGAAGCTGATGGAACTTAATCCGCGCCTGGGAGAAGGGCTGCAGGAGGATGACAAGATAAATTTCAAGCAGACCTGACAGCGTGTAAATTCCCCCTTTTATCACAGGCTCATAGCCTTCTGCAAGTAAAGGAAACAGAAGCTGCGGGTCCTTCAGGCTCGTGTTCGTAACGGCTATGAAAATCCCAAAAAGCATCACAAGCGGCAGAAGAAAGCCGCTGGATATCGCCATGGTTCTGATTCCAGCCCAAGTAACGGCACAACAGACAAGAATGAGCATGATATTAATCATCAGCAAAGAGGCATCCGCCAAAAAATACGCGTTCAGCCATATCACAAGATCCTTGAACGTTAAATACGAACTGCAAAACAAAAATAGAACGACCGGAAGCGATAAAATGGCGGAGAATACCTTGCCGAACCGGTTCCTGACCATACTAAAAAAACCTTCATCCGGACAATTTTTAACAACGTAGGAAACAAGCCATAAAAGGAATAAAGCCACCGGAAAGCACAAAAGGACACTCAGCCAGCTGTCCCTTCCTGAAGCGGTAAGCAAATTCGGGATGAGAATCACGTGATTAAGAAGGCCGGTGGAAAGAATCAGGAGCGTAAACAGCTGTCTCGGTATAAGGATTTTCGTTAGACTTTGCATAGGCATCTCCAATGTACAGATTTACCTTTTTATGGTTGCCGGAGGGTTGGTTTATTATGTAAAAAAAGAAGGAATAAGAACGCTGGGGGGTTCTTGATCCTTCTTTTTATGTCATGATCTTCGAATAAACCTTACATACGTGTCCTGTTTTAAATCAGTTATAAAAACATACGATGTCCTTACACCATCCTGATTAGAAAACATATGCTGAACCTAAAAATGACAACAGGGAGGGAAATGTTCACCGTGTATGTATATAACAGCCAGCCATTTTATTATGCTCCCGCCGGGACAGTTCACATAGCAGGTCATGCAAATCTTTATAGACAAATCGAAGATTTTGGTGCTAAAGGAGCTCTAAACGCAGCAACGCTGTCTTTTCCTCAAATGCTGACTTATGCCCTTCAGGACGAATATCTGGCTCAAGCAAGATATAACAACATTCTAGGAACCTTTGGATACATCACTACATTTGCACGAATCAAAGAAGCAGAACTGAGACACATAAGCGCATTACTGCCACTCTTTGAACGCTATCAAGTGCCTATACCTGAAGACACATCACAGTCATTCGTGACAACTCCCCCAAACATTAAAGCAGCCTATGCAGCCGGAGTTCAAGGGGAAATCGACAATATCGGCATGTACAACAGATTCTTGACTTTCAATATCCCAAATGATGCGAGACTGGTTTTTACTCAATTGCGAGATGCTTCACTTAATCACCTGGCTGCTTTTGAGAGAGGGGTTGAAAGATGTTAGGAATTTTCCTATTATTTTTAAGTGTTTAAATATGGGCCTTTCATAGTCAGACTAAACATCAATAAAGTTAAAACACCAAGAGAGTGCATTCTTCAGTAGAAGTAGACTCTCTTGGTGTTTATTTTTAATTGTTACTCATGTTATTTATGATACAGCTCACCATAGCATAACTAAGTGCGGTTTTTCATACACTATGCTCGCCATTTATAAACTTTACGATTTCTAATATTTCTGATGGATTCGTATTAAACCATTCTTTACCTGGGGAGTGTTCAATATGTTTTCCTCTAATTTTTAAAATGGAATGTATTATTAATTCTAATAAATGTGGTTGGTCTGTTTTTAGTATAAATTCTATATTAGGTATTTCCGGAAGCGCTGTAGCAGCTTGCGACAATACTCTTAATTTTGGATCTCTTTCCGATAATCCAATTTTACATGGCCAACTTAGCTCACCTTTTAGATTTGCTAGTTCCCTATAACTCTCAAAATAGTAAAGATATATTGTTGAATTTCCTTCTCCGAACTCCTGATATTCTTTCCTTTCTTGTAATAGATATTCTTTTTCTAAAACATTCATTTCTTCTACTAAACTTACATCATCAATTTCTTTCTGATAACCACCTATTTCCCAAAATCCATGCGATACATTTTTAGCTAATTCTTTTTTAGCCAAATTTGTTAAAGCTTTTTTAACTGACCTGGGAAAATCGACTGCATCAGGAGTTCTGCCTCCTTGATCCAAATGAAATTTTAAAACTTTTGTTACAATTTCATCTCTTTTAATTAGTTTACCGTTAAATAACGTTAAAATAAGTTCTTCAATGATTCTGGGCATTATAGGAATATTTTTATATTTATATTCTTCTATATCAATACACCTTCCTGTTAAAAATAATCTTATAGAAATTACACATAGTGCTCGTTTTCATTATAATGACCAGAAGACGTACCATGTAAATACTTGTTCCTCAAGTCATGCCCATTTATAAAATTGCTTTTATTCAAATAATAATCTATATAATTAGCTTCTTGCCTTGTTAATAATTTATTTTCAGCAACTAAAGCTCCTTCATTCAATAGCTTATCAACCTCGTGCTTTAGATTATCAGAAAGCTTATTAGATACAACTACACCTTTATTATAGATATAATAATATATAAATGTTCGATCCCTATTTACTAACACTATTTCATTACTTTCATTTACCGCTACATAATCATGGTCAATTAGCCAATCTAAAGACGGTTTTTGATAATCTTCTATATCTTGTAAATACAGCTTATCAGCATTCAACCTTTCAATAAACGTATTATATTGTCTATCTCCATACTTAGGGAAATAAGTAATATTACTTTGGTCAGAAAACATCATATTATATAAAGGTATCTGTGATTTGTTATACTTGGACATTCCGAAAATGGTAAAAGCTTGCTTTCCATTTGAATCAGCTCTTCATAAATGTAACCATCCTCTAAATAAAACCTATATCACTTAATTATACTTTCAATAGTTGTAAATATAGATTTGCACTTTTCAAAGTTCGGATTATCTGCAGGCTGTAGAATTTACAAACTCAAATATGTAAATAAAGTTGTTCAGTAACGTTGGATTATCAAGATTTGTTTCTAACCATTTTTTATCAACTACTAATCCTACTCTACTTAATGTGAAAAAATGTTTTACGGTACCCTCTACATTTTCTTTGAACTCGACTACTATATCCGTTCCAAGCCCATTTCCATCTTTAAAGAGTTCACTTTCTAGTCTTTCGCTTACTCTCCTATTGATAGCTCCTCGTAAACTTCTTTAGCCTTATCTAGCATATATCCTTTTGCCAAATCCGCCCCTTCGTAGTACTTCACACCTTTGTATCTTTCATTTTCCATGATTCTCCCTTCTTTCTTTTATATTCTATTACAAACATCTAGGCTATTTTTCTACTTTGATTACTAAAGTTGAATGGGAGTTGTCACTTTTTAAGTTGATTATTCTGCTCCTATTATTAATTTTTTTTTTTGCTAAACATCTCATTTACTTATGATACGGCTCCCCCCGATTAATCCGAAAAGCCCTATAAATCTGCTCCACCAAAATCAATCTCATCAACTGATGCGGAAACGTCATTTTCGAAAATGACAGGGTATCATTCGCTCTCTTCATGACCTCATCGCTCAATCCCAAAGATCCGCCAATGACAAACGCCACTTTGCTCTTGCCATATGTAGCAAGCCGGTCCAGATCAGCTGCAAGCTCCTCGGATGATTTCATTTTCCCTTTGATCGCCAGCGCGATGACGTGGGTGTCATCAGAAATTTTTGAAAGGAGGCGTTCGCCTTCTTTTTGTTTGACCATTTCCATTTCGGATTCGCTGAGGTTTTCGGGTGCTTTTTCGTCCGGGAGTTCGATGATGTCGACTTTGGCGTATGGTGTTAGTCGCTTGAGGAATTCGTCGATTCCTTGTTTCAGGTATTTTTCTTTTAGCTTGCCGATTGTGCAAATTGTGATGTTCACAGGCTATCCCCACTTTGTTTCAGATTACCAACAGATGTTATCCACATTTGTGTACAACTTATCCACATTTAGTGTGCGAATATTAGTTCCCCACTATATATACAGCAGGGTTTGTGCACAATTCACAGGTTGTGGATAACTTGTTGATTTCTCTGATTTTTTCGATTTCTGGAGCTATTTCGTGCTCGTCTACATACATATCTATCGCTAATTCAATGTGTTCTTCGCAGCATTTCATGTTTACTACTCCTTTATCAACAGATTGGCTAACAAGAAAAAACAGGAGAAGTTTACCCCTCCTGTTCTTCTCCGAGCTTTAGCTTCACTGATTTCTGTTTTCCTTCACGGTAGTAGGTGATGTCGATTTCTTCGCCGACTGACCGTTTATAGAGCTGCTTGCGCAGGTCGATGATGTCTTTGATTTCCTGCCCGTCAAATTCGGTGATGACGTCCATTTCTTTTAAGCCGGCCTGGCCTGCAGGGGAGACCGGGTTCACGCTCATTACGACAACTCCTGATAACACTTTGTCAGGCAGCTTGAGCGTCTGTTCCCAATGGTAGCTTGAGACTTCGTTTAAGGATCTCATGCCGATTCCTAGGAACGGGCGTCTGACTTCGCCGTATTTCTCAAGGTCTTCGATGATCGGTACAGCAAGGTTGATCGGGATTGCCAGACCAATTCCTTCAACCGCTGATTCGGCGATTTTCATGGAGTTGATGCCGATGAGCTTGCCGTCGATGTTTACGAGCGCCCCGCCGCTGTTGCCGGGGTTGATGGCTGCGTCTGTCTGGAGGACTTCCGCGTTCCAGTCGACTTCTCCGTCCTGGTTCGAGTCGACCGGAATGGCGCGCTCGGTGCCGGAGATGATGCCCTGTGTGACAGAGCCCGAGAACTGGAGGCCAAGCGGGTTTCCGATGGCGATGACCGGTTCTCCAGGTCTCACGTTGTCGGAGTTGGCAAATTCGGCGACCTGCTCGACTGCTTTGCTTTCGGATCTTAGAACAGCAAGGTCCATAAGCTCGTCGCTGCCGAGGACCTCAGCAGGAATCCGCGTACCGTCGCTAAGGCTGAGCTCGATTTGCGTGGCTCCTTCGATGACGTGGTAGTTGGTGACGATGAAGGCACTTCCGCCTTCTTTTTTGTAGATGACACCTGATCCGGTTCCGGCTTCTCCTTTTTCATTCCAGAATCCCGCTTCCTGGATGTTGACGACGCCAACGACCGCTTTTGAGACGCTGTCTACCGCCTTCGTGACCGCCGTGCTCACATCCACGGAAATGTTCCGGGATGGAACGGTCGAGTTCGGTGTTTCGTCCTCTGTATCCTCCTCGTCCCCGCCGAGGGCGAGGTCATAAGGAAGGATGTTCATGTTGGCAAGGATCGGAACGGAAAAAAGGACGAGCAGGCCGCCTAGGATGGCGCCCAGCAACCCGGGCAGAAATTTGCCGCCGCGGTTGCCTTTTTGCTTCCGGTTGTAGTGTTCATAGTCCTGATCATAGTACCCCATTGGTTATCCCACCCATCTTTTATGTAGCGCGAAAGCTCCTTTTTAGCAGGAGCTTTTGCAGGACGTAATATAGATTCAGTATACCCAAGGATCTTCAAAAAAACTCCAATTTCTGTGCTAAACAAGCACAAGGGGGGTGGGGGTTTTCGGGTCTGTGTCGTAAAGGTCGAACTGCTCTCCCGGCATGTAGCCTTTGCCCTCAAGCGTCTGCTGGACGGACATCCGTGCGAGCTCTTTCATGTTGTTGTCTTTGCTGAGATGGGCAAGGTAGATGCGTTTCGTGTTGTCGCCGATGACATCGGTCATGGCAAGCGCCGCGTCTTCGTTTGAAACGTGGCCGACATCGCTAAGGATCCGGCGCTTGACGCTCCACGGATAGTGCCCCATGCGCAGCATGTCCACGTCATGGTTGCTTTCGAACACGAAGGCATCCGCATTGTGGATGATGCCTTTCATTCTGTCGCTGACATATCCGGTGTCCGTGATAAGAGCCAGCTTTTTCCCTTCGTGGTGGAAGGTATAGAACATCGGCTCGGCTGCATCATGGGACACGCCGAATGATTCGACGTCGATTCCGCCGAATGATTGAACGGTCCCGGTCTGGAAGATGAATTTCTGATCGGGATGGATCGCACCGATCAGTCCTTCCATTGCCTGCCACGTTTTTTCGTTGGCGTAGACAGGCAGATTGTACTTGCGTGCCAGGATGCCAAGGCCTTTAATGTGGTCGCTGTGCTCATGGGTAACAAGTATCCCGGACAGCTTATTGATTTTTCTTCCGATCTGCTGAAACAGGGCTTCCATCTGCTTGCCGCTGAATCCGGCATCAACGAGCAGCGAGTGCTGATCTGTTTCGACATATGTTGCATTTCCCGTGCTTCCGCTTGCGAGAACACTGAATTGCAGACTCATTGCGTTCACTCCAATTTTTCATTAGAACGGATGACCTGTCCTTCTAATGCATTTACGTAATAATCCTCCGAATCATTGACGACGATGTGCCAGGTCGGGGCGAGGATCTGTTCGCCCGAGAGCGGGAACGGCGTATAATAGCCGAACTGAACCTCTGTCACCGTACTGTTCGGTTTTAAGTCATTCTTGTTGTAAAGGGCCTCAAGCGCCTTAATGGCAGGAAGCGTATCCTGCTTGCCCTCAAGGTCCTGGATGTTTTCAAGCAGCGTCTGCTCGTAACTCACTAGCTGGTTTTTATCATTTAAAAACAGTGTCAGCATCCCGATTTTCTGGTCGGCTGACAGGTCCTGAAACACAAGCCGGTCATTGTATGTCTGGATGTAGATGATCGTGTTTTTCACGTTGTCCGTTTTCCAGAAGGCATATTGGTCGCCTGAGAGAATGTTTTCTCTGACGATTTGATTAAGCTTGCTTTGTGTGTTCGTTTCAGGCAGGGTGAAGGGCTTTTCAAATTCCGCCCGCAGGGACGTGATTTTATCCTCGAGATTCAGAACGTCCTGAGCAGGGAGGGACTTCAGCTCTTCATCTGTAAACACCTTGCTTTCAGCCGTAATGTAGGCGCCTGTTTCATTGCCTTCCGGAAGCTTCTTGTACGTAATGCCCTCTGCCGCAAGCTGCTCCTCGATAAGCGGCTCTTTAATGACATCATACCGGCTGTTGGTGATGACGATATTGAAATATTGAATGGCCAAGAAGGTGTTTAGGACAAGGAAAGCCAGAATGAAAATGGTTTTCGTTTTACTCCAGTCCATCGCTGTTCCCTCCAAGCGTTTCGGTATACAGTTTCACGTATTGGCCGCCCGTTGTTTCAGCGTACCAATACGGTTTGATGGCAACGATTCTCGGTTCTGCTGTTGCCGACATTTCATAGGCAGGGAAGACCCGCTTTACTTTGTCCGGTTCGATGCTTTTTTTCTGCTTCAGCTGGCTGACAATTTCTTTGCTTGAAAGCATGTCGACAGAGCTTGGGTTGTAGCCTGAATTCAGACGGTAGAGCGGTCTTGAGTAGGTGGCGATTTCATTATCTCCCCAGCGCATCGCGATCTCCGTCGGGCCGAATGTTTTTGAGTTGTTTTCAAAAACGGGAATGGAATCGATCATCAGACGGAATGAGACGAGCTGGCTGTCGGGGTTCATGTTGTAGAAGTGGTACTCATCCGTCCATCCGCCGTGATCATTTAAAAACTCGATGCTCTGTTTCATCGCTTTTCCCCGTTCAATAAACATGCTCGGGTCAATCGTCGGGTTCACAAACCGCAGCCGCTCCTGGCTCGGGTAGATCGTCAAAAGACTCGTTCCATCCGTATAAACGTTTTGTGTCGGCTTCATTTCCCGGCGGACATAATCGGGATTCGTAAAGAGCGCCCGTTTGAACTCTTCTCCATTGACGGAATTGATGATATATTCATTCTCATCAAGGGCAATCCGCTCCTCAGGAAGAAGCAGGCGATTGTCTTCTGAAATCACCTCAGGCACGAAGCGGTCAAGGTTTTCCCGCTTTTCAATCACAGACGCAATGATGCCTTTGGCGTTCTCATTGCTGATGGAAGCTTCATAGACGAGTCTTTGCTCCATTGAAATAAACAGGATTTTTTGAAACGACCCGTTTTTTCCGCTTGGAAGGACAATCCGGTCAAATGAAGAGTAGATGGTCTTTTGAGACTTGTATTGAAAAATAGACTGAAAGAGTTCAAACGGAACTTTGTCGCTGAAGAGAAACTCGATCTTTCTTGATTCGCTTTTCCCCGTCAGCCACTCATCCAGCTCATCTGCCGTATATTTACCGGAAACATTTTTCACTTCGCCTATGTTCCAGTTTTTCAGTTGATTCCAGACAAAGTCGATCCGTTCAGGCCTGTAGGTGCCGTAATGCTCTGCTTTATCATGAACCATCATCTGAAAAGGACGGATGACGTCCTCCGGTTCATGCTTCACGTTGCTGATCGGCTCGTTTTCAAGATACTGGCTGCTGTCGATAAAATCGTAGTTCGGCTTAAACGTCCAAAGGTTGTAGGTGAAAAACACGCTTCCGCAGACGAGCAGCACCAATATAACGGTTTTTATATTTTCACGATTCATCCCACTCATCCTCTTGATCCCTTGTAAATGGAAGGGTAAACAGGATTGTGGTCCCTTTGCCTTCCACGCTTTCCGCCCAGATTTCACCGTCATGGGCCCCGATCATTTCTTTTGCGATGGCAAGCCCCAGTCCTGTGCCGCCAAGCTTTCTCGTTCTTGCCTTATCCACGCGGTAAAACCGCTCAAAGATCTTATGCTCTGTTCCTTTTGGAATGCCCATGCCCTGGTCGGTAACGCTGATCTGCAGCATGTCATCAATGATTTCTGTCTTAAAAGTAATCAGTCCGCCCTCTGGAGAATATTTCAGGGCGTTGGAAATAATGTTGTCTAGCACCTGTGTTATTTTATCAGGATCAATATCGACATAAAGCTTTTCTTCCGGCAGGTCGCGGAGGAAGGAGACATGCTGCTCTTTCGTCATTTCAAACCTGTCGATAATCTGGTTGAAGAAGGCTGTGAAGTTGACCCACTCTTTGTTGATGCGGTAATCTTTGCTGTCGAGCTTTGACAGCTGCAGAAGATCGTTGACAAGGCGGATCATCCGCTCGGTTTCATTTTGCGTTACATTCAAAAACTGCGGGGCAATGTCCTTGTCTTCCCACGCGCCGTCAGCAAGTGCTTCAAGGTAGCTGCGCATCGTCGTAAGCGGCGTCCTCAGCTCATGTGACACGTTCGCAACGAATTCGCGGCGTTCCTCGTCAATTTTCTCCTGCTCCGTAATATCGTAGATCACGGCAATCAAACCGGTGATGCGTTTTTGCTCCTGCTGAATCGTCGAAAAGTTGACCTTCAGGATGTACGGTTTGTCCTCTGTACTTGCATCAAGGATGAGGGAGTCCTGCTGGTCAATTAAACTATCAAACGTATATTCATCGTCAATGCCGAGAACCTTTGTAATCGGAACATCAAGCACCGTTTCACGTGAAACGTTCAGCATTTCTATCGCGGGACTGTTCACGAGAATCACGTCGCCTGCGCGGTTTGTCGCGATAACGCCGTCCGTCATATGGGCAATAACGGAAGCAAGCTTTTTCCGCTCGCCTTCAGTGGAAGCCTGCGCTTCTTCAAGCTTGTCTGTCAGGTTGTTAAACGTCACCGCCAGCTGGCCGATTTCATCCTCGCCGTAAACGCGGACTTTTCGCGAGAAATTCCCTTTGGCAAGTTCCAATGCCTGCTTTCGCATATCGGACATCGGCCTGGTAATCGTCCTAGCCAGGAATACGCCGAGAAGTGCCGTAATTGCCAAGGAAATACCGGTTCCGGTCGCAAGAATCCCGTTGATGACCCGCATTTGAGAAAAAACTTCTTCCATCGAAGCGACTAGATAGAGGGCGCCAATCGTTTCCTGATTGATGTTTTTGATCGGTGTGGAAGAGATTTTCACGCGCCTGCTTGTTGGTTTATCTATATAGACTTTCTCGTCCGGCTTTTCAAAGACAAGCGTCCGTTTGACAAGCACCTCTGTCGTGCGTTTGCCGATAATGTCGCTGTTGTTCGGATCAGATGTCGCAATGACGCGGCTGTTTTTATCAATGACACGGATTTCCTGGATTTCATCCTTTGCGAAATCCTTTAGTATGGCGGTAATGTCTTCTTCAAGAGTGGGGAGGGTTCCGGTCGGATCCTCCGTCCTCTCCTTGGACATTTCCTGCTCGATGCTGTAGTTGATGAAATTGATTCGCTGCGTAATGGATGTATTGAAATTTTCGGTGAGGGACCGTTCAAGCTGCTGAACGAAATAGACACCGATAATCTGCATGGCAATCATGATCAGGAGTACATAGACCATGACGAATTTGAAATGGATGGATCTGAAAAAACCGACTTTGTTCATGAGTCCTACTCCTGTTCAGGGTTACGCAGGTAGTACCCGACACCTCGTCTTGTCACAATCCATGTTGGATGACTTGGGTTATCTTCGATTTTTTCACGAAGTCTGCGGACCGTTACGTCGACTGTGCGCACATCGCCGAAATAGTCATAGCCCCATACGGTTTGGAGAAGATGCTCGCGGGTCATGACCTGTCCGATATGCTTGGCCAAATAGTGAAGCAATTCGAACTCGCGGTGTGTCAGTTCAATCGTTTCCCCGCGTTTTGATACTACATAGGCATCAGGATGGATCGTCAGAGAGCCAATTTCAATTTCGTTTTTATCAGACTGCTGTTCAGGAGGCAGCGCCTGAAGTCTTCTTAAATTCGCTTTGACGCGTGCAAGCAGTTCTCTTGTGCTGAAAGGCTTCGTCACATAGTCATCCGCTCCGAGCTCAAGTCCAAGCACTTTATCAATTTCCGAGTCTTTCGCCGTCAGCATAATAATCGGAATTTCATATTTTTTGCGGACCTCGCGGCAGACTTCCATTCCGTCTTTGTTTGGAAGCATAATATCTAAAAGGATTAAGTCAGGCTGCACTTCTTCAACCATTTCAAGCGCTTCGTTTCCGTCATAGGCGCAAAAAACGTCGTAGCCTTCTTTTTTTAAGTTAAACTGCAGAATATCTGCAATCGGCTTTTCATCATCGACAACTAAGATTTTCTTTTCCACGGCCAATCGCCCCTTTTATATAAGGTGTTACGTGCTCTCTTCTTAATTTACCACTTATGACAGGCAGATTCATCTTTTCAGGCAGTTTCTTTTTAGGATATCCCAAACCCCGTGCTGCAAATCAGTGGTGAAAAGACAAAAACCCGGCCATAAGCCGAGCTGTCTTTAGCACTTGAAGTCAGAAAGGTTAAAATGAGGAAAACCTCGGGCATGGCCCAAGGTTATCTCTTTAAATACTTCAATGGATCTTTCAGTTTTCCGTTCTCATAGACTTCAAAGTGAAGGTGAACGCCTGTTGAGCGTCCGGTAGAACCCATAACACCGATTTTCTGTCCCTGGGAGACCGTATCTCCGACCGATACAGAGATTGAATCAAGGTGGGCATAAACCGTCTTCATGCCGTTTCCATGATCGATTTCAACTTTATTTCCGTATGCACCAGAATCGCCTGCAGAGATGATCTTGCCGTTGTCTGCCGCTTTGATCGTGCGGTCACTCGGACGGGCAATGTCGATTCCTTTGTGCATCTTGCCCCAGCGCGTTCCAAGCTTGCTTGAAACATATCCGCCGACAGCAGGCCATTGGAGAGAGCCGTTTCCGCGTGAAGGAACCACTTTTGTGCCTTTTACGATGATTTCTTTTACCGGTTCAGCAAGTGTTTCTCCTTTTGTTGTTTCACGTTTTACTTCTTTGCCGTTTTCTTTGTGAACAACATAGTTAAGAAGCTTTTGTCCGTCTTTGCCTTCTTGCTTCGTTTTCTTGTCGCCTTTAAACATCTTAGAATCTTCAATTACTTCTGTTTCATAGGCAATGGCTTCTTTTTTTGAAACCTCTTCTTTTACAAGGACATTTGTAAAAGGCTTATAGTCTTTTACGTTCAATTCCTCACCAGGCTTGATCACATTCTCATCTGACAGACCCGGATTAAGAGCAAGCAGCTCTTCAACAGAAAGCTTATATTCAGAAGCGACCTTTGAAAGGACATCTGAGTCTTTTACTTTGTGTTTTTTCTCTTCAAGCGTGCCTTTTGCAAGGAGCTTTACGCCTTCCTGTGCCGTCAGCACCTCTTCAGGAGAAATTTTCTCCTCAGTAATTGAAACTTTTCCCGAGAATGAAACGTCTACTATACGAGATTCATTTTCTTTTAATGGCTGAAGCGGCTGTGAGGACTGCTTCATCTTCTCGGCCTGTTCTACCTGTTCAGCCGGAACGTACTTGGCTTTGTAGGCTTTAAGGACTCTCTCTGCTTCATCTTTGTTCTTGAAGTAGCCGACAGTCTGATTATCTATTTTAAGTAAAGCTGCGTCTGCTGCTACATTGAGCTCTTCTTTCAGCTTGGCAAGTGTCTCCTCGTTGCTTGCAGCAGGACGGAACATTTGCTCAGGGATAATTTCCATCTCTTCAACCGTTAATTGATAATCTTTATATTCTTTTTTGGCCTCTTCAATCTTTTGCTTTGAAAGGTCATCAATTAACTGCTGACTGTCTACCGTTCCGATTCTTTTGCCGTCCAGATAAATATGGTAAACGGTCTCAAGATTTTCCTCTGCAGAAGCATTCATGCCGAATGTCATGGCGCCTGCGAAAGTCAGACCGAATAATGCTTTCTTTATAGTGCTGTTTGTATGCTTCACGTTGTTTCCAACGAATCCAGTTATGCGCTTAAACACGATACAATTTCCTCCCAAATGACCACTGATCAGTACTTTATCTATCATCTATATAAGCCTATAGTTCTATGTTTGCGGATTTCTTTTTTAGCCACTCTACTAACCTACCATATTATCAGACTATTACCTAGCCATTTTCAAAAATGTAACATTTCTGTATTATTGATGTCATATTTTAGTCTTTGATGTAAAATTATGCACTTTTATGTAACGGTTATGCGACTATAGGCATAACAAAAAAGACATGCATCCGGTTAAGGATCATGTCTTTTTTAGTGTGTTCGTATCGGTGTCCAGCTCCAGCACCCAGCTCCTCTGCCAGAACAAACTGCCCCAAAAAGTCAAACCCGGACTTTTCGGTTCAGTTCTTATCTGGCTTTCGGAGCTAAACGGGTGCTTCCGCTTTTCTTGATGGCTTGGGACGGAATCGAACCGCCGACACAAGGATTTTCAGTCCTTTGCTCTACCGACTGAGCTACCAAGCCGAAGTATGTATGGATCAGCGATTATCTGCCGACCTAAATTATTATAGTTCAATAACAGCTCAAACACAAGACTATTTTAAAAATAATTAAAAAATCGAAAGGGACGAATCCCTTTCGATTAAATGGCTTAGCTGTATACGCTTCTTACAACGTTTGTCTGCGTTCTGTCAGGTCCGACAGAGAAGACGGAAAGCGGAATGCCTGTAAGCTGCGATACGCGCTCAATGTAGTTGCGTGCGTTCTGCGGAAGTTCTCCGAGGTCGCGAACCCCTGTGATGTCTTCTGTCCAGCCCGGAAGCTCTTCGTATACCGGCTCACATTCAGCAAGAACTTTAAGGCTTGCAGGGAATGACTCCATGATTTCGCCTTTGTACTTGTATGCTGTACAGATTTTAAGTGTTTCAATGCCCGTCAGAACGTCAATTGAGTTAAGGGACAGGTCTGTAATTCCGCTGACGCGGCGTGCGTGGCGGACAACGACACT
This sequence comes from Metabacillus sp. cB07, assembly GCF_016839225.1. NCBI lineage: Bacteria > Bacillati > Bacillota > Bacilli > Caryophanales > Bacillaceae > Metabacillus > Metabacillus sp. cB07. Next base: position 4,126,438 of record NZ_CP069296.1, read on the forward strand.
GTCAAACCAGCCGACGCGGCGCGCGCGTCCTGTTGTTGTTCCGTACTCGCGTCCGACTTCGCGGATCTGGTGGCCGATTTCGTTATCAAGTTCTGTCGGGAACGGACCGTCTCCAACACGTGTTGTGTAGGCTTTAGATACGCCGACAACGTGGTTGATTTTCGTCGGGCCTACGCCTGAACCGATCGTTACGCCGCCTGCAACAGGGTTTGATGATGTAACGAACGGATATGTGCCCTGGTCGATATCAAGCATAACGCCCTGTGCACCTTCAAACAGAACGCGTCTGCCGCCGTCAAGAGCGTCGTTCAGCACAACAGCTGTATCGCAGACGTACTGTTTGAACTGCTGGCCGTACTCATAGTACTCATCAAGTATTTCTTCCATTGTGAAGCCTTCTGTTTCATAGTACTTTTCAAGCATGCGGTTCTTTTCTTCAAGGTTGCGCGCAAGCTTTTCTTCAAACGCTTCGCGGTCAAGAAGGTCAGCAATACGGATGCCGACACGTGCTGCTTTGTCCATGTAAGCAGGTCCGATTCCTTTTTTCGTTGTGCCGATTTTGTTTGCGCCTTTGCGCTCTTCTTCTACTTCATCCAGTTTAAGGTGATAAGGAAGAATAACGTGTGCCCGGTTGCTGATGCGCAGGTTGTCTGTGCTGACACCGCGGTCGTGAAGATATTTAAGCTCCGTCATAAGAGCTTTAGGATCAACGACCATTCCATTGCCGATTACACAGGTCTTATCACTGTAGAAGATACCTGATGGAATTAAGTGCAGCTTATATGTTTCACCGTTGAATTTAATTGTATGTCCGGCGTTGTTTCCGCCTTGATAACGGGCAATGACCTCCGCATTTTCGGAAAGGAAATCGGTGATTTTGCCTTTTCCTTCATCTCCCCATTGTGTACCAACTACTACTACTGAAGACATTAATGTGCACCTCCGGTTTTTTAAAACACTTTCTAGTTTCGCTCAATCAAACAAGCTAATTCTACCAGCAGAACGGTCAAAAGTCAACGAAAAGACGAACATTAATGAGATTTCATTTTCTTTTCGTTCGTAATATATCGTGATTGTGGGTAATTTGGTTCTTCTTTTCATAGGTTAACCTCTGATTTGGGGTTTCATTCTGTAAGGGGGGATGTGTGATAGATAATGGCAATGGTACCCGTTCGGGCCATCAAGGTCAATTACTTGCCAATACGCGTAGAATACTTGCCGGAATACCTCTTTTACTTGAAAAAGACGATTCGTTACTTGCCGCAAACAGACGTTTACTTGAAATTTTCCAGACACCTCCTAAATGAAAGGTCGCTTCCTTCATACATGCGTCCCGCTCGAAGAAGATTTTGAGCATTCAAACGATTGAAACGAGGCTCGTTAGCCATCCAGGTCGTTTACTTGCCAACCCGCGCCGAATACTTGCCAAAATACCTATCTTACTAGAAAAAGCCAATCCGTTACTTGCCGCAAATAGCCGTTTACTTGAAAATTTCCAGATGCCTCCTAAATAATAGAACGCATCCTTTATACACGTTCACCAGCACTGCCCCTGATCAAACAAAAAAAGCCGCCCGTAATGGACAGCTTCTAAGCACCTGGAGGGACGCCGGCATCATCGAAGCGCCGTTCCAGGTTGACGAATTTGTTGTATTCTTTGACGAACGCCAGGCTGACGGTGCCTACTGGTCCGTTACGCTGTTTGGCGATGATGATTTCAATGATGTTTTTGTTTTCGGATTCTTTATCGTAGTAATCGTCCCGGTAGAGGAAGGCTACGATATCGGCATCCTGCTCGATACTTCCGGATTCACGGATATCGGACATCATCGGACGCTTGTCCTGACGCTGCTCAACGCCGCGGGAAAGCTGGGAAAGGGCAATGACCGGGACTTTGAGTTCCCTTGCGAGAGACTTCAGTGTCCGGGAAATCTCGGATACTTCCTGCTGACGGTTGTCCTTGTTCCGTCCGCTTCCCTGGATGAGCTGCAGGTAATCAATCAGGATCATGCCGAGGCCGCTTTCCTGCTTAAGGCGGCGGCATTTGGCGCGGATGTCGCTGACACGGATACCCGGCGTATCATCGATGTAGATGCCTGAGTCAGACAGGCTTCCCATGGCCATTGTGAGCTTGCCCCAGTCTTCAGGGGTCAGGTTTCCTGTACGCAGTGCCTGGGCGTTAATGTTGCCTTCTGCGCAGAGCATCCTCATGACGAGCTGGTCTGCACCCATCTCAAGACTGAAGATGGCGACATTTTCGTCCGTTTTTGTTGCGACGTTCTGGGCGATATTCAGGGCAAAGGCGGTTTTACCAACGGAAGGACGGGCCGCCACGATGATAAGGTCATTTCGCTGAAAGCCTGCCGTCATCCGGTCGAGCTCGGTAAATCCTGTCGCGATTCCCGTGATGTCGCCTTTTCGTGTGTGGAGCAATTCAATGTTATCGTACGTTTGGACGAGTACATCTTTTATGTTCTGGAAAGCTCCTGCGTTTTTTCGCTGTGAGACTTCCATGATGTTTTTTTCGGCTTCGTTGAGGAGAACCGCCACTTCGTCTTCGCGCGAATATCCGTCCTGGGCAATGGTTGTTGCCGTGCGGATCAGGCGGCGAAGAATAGATTTTTCCTCGACGATTCTGCCGTAATATTCAATATTGGCTGCTGTCGGGACAGAACCCGCCAGGTCGCTTAAATAAGATACACCGCCGATTTCCTCTAGCAAATTGGCATCTGCAAGCTCTGAGGTGACTGTTACTAAGTCAACAGGCTCTCCTTTATCCGCAAGCCCGAGCATGACATTGTAAATCTTCTGATGAGATGCTCTGTAAAAGTCTTCTGGAATCAGAATTTCAGAAGCTGTAATCAATGATGCGGGTTCGAGAAAAATGGCTCCGAGCACGGCTTGCTCCGCCTCAATGTTCTGTGGAGGAATCCGGTCATCAAACATTTCATTCATGATGATCACCGTCCTTAACTTGAATTAGGCAGGACTGCTCCTGCAAAAAAGATGTGATGCGCAGAAAAGAAGCAGCATCCATTCACACATCACATCTTGCTTATTATTGTTCAGTTACATGCACTTTCAGTGTTGCAGTTACGTCAGGGTGAAGCTTGACAGGTACGTTTGTAAACCCTAGAGCACGGATGGCATCCGGCAGCTCAATTTTGCGCTTGTCGATTTTATGACCATGTGTTTTCAGCAGTTCATCTGCGATTTGCTTGCTTGTAATTGAACCGAAAAGGCGGCCGCCTTCTCCTGATTTTGCTTTGAGCTCAACTGTCAGGCTCTCGAGCGTTTCTTTCAGTTCTTTTGAGCGCTCAAGCTCTGCTGCGGCTTCTTTTTCTTCTTTTTTCTTCTGGCCCTGCAGTTTGCTGATTTCTGTGTTGTTGGCTTCGATTGCAAGCCCCTGTTTGATCAGGAAGTTATGTGCGTAGCCGTCTGCTACATTTTTCACTTCCCCTTTTTTGCCTTTGCCTTTAACATCTTTCAGGAATATAACTTTCATGATTTGGTTCCTCCTTCTAAATACTCCAGGATTGCCTGTTCTAATCTCTCTTCTGCCTCATTCAGAGACAGGTTCTCAAGCTGAGTGGCCGCATTCGTAAGATGTCCGCCGCCGTCTAAGGCTTCCATGATCAGCTGGACGTTAATGTCCCCGAGTGAACGGGCGCTGATGCCGATGGTCTGGTCGTTTCTTCGGGCAAGGACAAAGGATGCCACAACGCCGCTCATCGACAGCAGGGTGTCCGCTGTCTGGGCGATGATGACCTGATCGAACATCTCGTCTGAATCAGGATCTGCTTTCGCGATTGCGATGCCTTCTCTCAGCATGTTGGTATTTTGAATCAGTTTTGAACGCTTCACATAGTGCGTAATGTCTTCTCTCATAAACTTCTGCACAAGGATCGTGTCTGCCCCTTTGGATCTTAAATAAGAAGCCGCGTCAAATGTGCGCGATCCCGTTCTGAGCGTGAAGCTTTTCGTATCCACGATGATGCCGGCAAGCAGCGACGTCGCTTCAATCATGTTCATTTTCAGACGTTTTGTCTGATATTCCAGAAGCTCTGTTACAAGCTCGGCCGTTGAAGAAGCATAAGGCTCCATGTAGACGAGAAGCGGATCTTTAATAAACTCTTCGCCGCGTCTGTGATGATCGATGACGACGACATTGTCCATTTTGTTGAGCAGCTTTTCATCGATGACAAGGGATGGCTTATGCGTATCTACCACGATCAGCACAGAATCATCGGTCGAGATCTCGAGCGCCTCATCTCTCGTAATAAAACGGGACCAGAGATCCGAATGCTGTCTGACTTCCTGAATCAGCCGCTGAACGCCTGTATCGATCTCGTTTTGATCAAGCACGATAAAGCCTTCTTTATCGTTCACCTGCGCCACTTTCAAGATGCCGATAGCGGAACCGATCGAGTCCATATCAGGGTATTTGTGACCCATGATGATGACCTTGTCGCTTTCAGAAATGATTTCTGTCAGAGCGTGTGAAATGACCCTTGCACGAACCCGAGTCCGTTTTTCCATCGGGTTCGTTTTCCCGCCGTAGAATTTCACTTTTCCGTTCGTCTGCTTGATGGCCACCTGGTCGCCCCCGCGTCCGAGTGCAAGATCAAGACTCGACTGGGCAAGGTCTCCAAGCTCCGTCAGAGAAGGGACGCCTGAACCGATTCCGATGCTCAGCGTCAGGGAGATATTTTCTACAGTCGTCTGCTCTCTAACTTCGTCAAGAATTGAAAACTTTCCTTTTTCAAGCTTGATTAAAATATGTTCATTCAGAATCGCCATAAAGCGCTCTGAGGATGTTCGTTTCAGGTAAATGCCGTTTTCAGTCGCCCATTTGTTCAGGATGGACGTGACATGCGAGTTGATCGAGCTTTTCGTCTGATCATCTAGCCCCTGGGTCACTTCATCGTAATTATCAAGAAAAATAAGGGCAAGAACCGTGCGCTCATCTTCATACTGTTTCTCAATTTCAATCTGCTCTGTTACATCAAAGAAATAGAGCAGCCGTTCTTCCCGCTTAATGATCACCTTGAATTTCCGTTCATGAAGGGTGATCGTTTCGGTGTCCACTTCCTGCTTCACAAGCGGAACGAGAGCTTCTGCGACATCATACATGGAACGTCCGACAAGGGTATCCTCATGAAAGCACGAGGTAAGGAACGGATTGGTCCATTCAATATGGAACTGTTCATTAAACAGCATGATGCCAATCGGCATTTCCATCAAAGCTTCCTCTCCAACCCGCTTCAGACGGTAGGAGAGCGTGGAGATATAGGTCTCCATCTCTGCTTTTATTTTTTTATCGGCAGCCCGGAGAAGAAACAAAATCGCGCCTAAAAGAAGCACCCCGGCTAAACCGATCATCCACTGATAGTAAAAGAGGATGATGATGGAAATCGCGGTCAGGGCAATCAATGCTAAAAGGGGGTACCTGATTAATGGTTTTTCAAAAAAGCTGGGCATGTTGTTTCATCTCCTCAAACCTACAGTGAAACATACGCAAGATTGCTTTAGTCAATGTATGAATCTAGTTTATGCGTTTTTCTTTTATTTTTTCACGCGGCCCCGCAAATTAAATGCTAAATCAATTATACCTAAGATTCTTACGAGATACATCAGGATCGGGACAATCAATGAAACGATGACCGCAACAATCGGTATCGCTTTTGAATAGTTCTTCACATAGCTGTAGAACCAGATGAATGAAAAACCCTGGATGACAAGGAGCATCTGCAGCATAAACAGAAGGTTAACAGCTGCGATGAAAAGAAAGCTTCCTTCCTGAAGATCAAAAAACATCAGAAAGCTTACACCGAGGTAATACCAGACGATGCTTGAAGGCAGTTTCCACTCGCGGAAGTGCTTAATCTTCGCCATCTGCACATTCAGTCTTTTCATCACCGGAATGGCCGCGGCGTGCGAGAGCAGGGTGAAAATAAAAGCAGAAGAGAGAAGGACACTTGGAATCAAGTAGCCTATGAGCTTCATCTGCTCTTCCAATTGTTGAATTGCGTCTTCATTTGCTTCCTGTCCCACTGCTGCCATCATGGATCTCGCCATTTCAAAGGTTTCATCCATTGCAGCTGTCATTTCCTTCACAGGATCAACCTGAAAAAACGCAACGGATGCAGCATACAGCACGACAAAGCTCAGCAGAAAGGAAAGTGTTCCAGCTATTAAAGCTCCTGCTGTCTGCTTTTTTCTGTAGAAATGACCCATCACAATCCCGCTTATGGAAAAAATCAGGGTCAGCGGCAAAGCAAACAAAGAACCAATTAACAATGGCACAGCACAAGATGCAGCCGTCAAAATGCCTGCCGGCTTTAAACCATGCCTGACTGTGTACAAAATAAACGGCAGCGGCATAAAGAACATTAAAATCGCCCCGAACAGCGGCAGATAAAGCGTCATAAATGTTAAGACAGCAAACAGCGCCAAAAGAATCGCGCCTTCTGTCAGTACGTTAACCCGTTTCACAGATTCACCTCTTTTTACCTTCCAAGCTTATTTTAAATGAAGCAAGACCTGCAAATCAAATATACAAAAGCGGAAGCGCCAAGGCCCGCTCCGATAGGCAGATAAGAATCCGGCGGAAAAGTCCGGTTTTGACTTTTTTGGCGGATTTGTTCTGACAGAGGATTTAGGCGCTGGAGCTGGACGAAGACAACTCTGCAATAGTATCTATAGCCATATTTTCCTGAATAATAAAAAAAGCAGCAAGGAATCCTCACTGCCTTTTTCATCTTATTATTCGCCAGAAACGTATGGAAGTAAAGCCATTTGACGAGAGCGTTTGATAGCAATCGTTAATTTACGCTGATATTTAGCGCTAGTTCCTGTTACACGACGTGGTAAAATTTTACCGCGCTCAGAAACGAATTTTTTAAGCAAATCTACATCTTTGTAGTCGATGTGAGTGATTCCGTGTGCAGTGAAGTAGCACACTTTACGACGTTTTGCACGTCCACCTTTGCGTCCGCCTGCCATAGTTGTTTCCTCCTTCCGTAACTTTATTTAGTTCGAGCTGTATGTTTTAGAACGGTAAGTCATCATCAGAGATATCAATCGGCTTTCCATCGTTAGCGAATGGATCGTCATCAAAGTTCGAACGCCCTTGATTACGCTGATTCTGATTTTGATTTTGGTTTTGGCTGAATGGATTTTGCTGTCCGCCTTGTCCACCCTGGCCTCCGCCGTAATAATTGTTGTTTCCGCCACCGCCGCTGTTTCCACCACCGCCGCTTTTAGGCTCAAGGAACTGGACGCTTTCTGCAACCACTTCGGTTACGTATACGCGCTTGCCAGTCTGGTCTTCATAGCTGCGTGACTGAAGACGTCCATCAACGCCCGCAAGACTGCCTTTTTTAAGGAAGTTTGCAACGTTTTCGGCTGGACGGCGCCATACGACACAGTTAATGAAGTCCGCTTCTCTTTCGCCCTGCTGGTTTGTGAAGGCACGGTTTACAGCTAATGTAAAAGTAGCAACTGCCGCTCCGGCTGGAGTGTAGCGCAGTTCTGGATCTTTTGTTAGTCTGCCGACTAAAACAACCCGGTTCATCATCAGAATCACACCTTTTCTGAGATATCTAATCTATGTGAATTACGCTTCTTTTCTAGTTACCATGTGACGCATGATGTCTTCGCTGATTTTCGCTAAGCGGTCAAATTCTTGAACAGCTTCAGGCTGTGATGCAACTTGAAGAAGCATGTAGTAGCCATCACGAAGATCGTTGATTTCGTAAGCAAGACGGCGCTTGCCCCACTCTTTTGTTTCTTCAACTTCCGCACCATTGTCAGCTAAAATTGTGTTGAAACGCTCAACAAGAGCTTTTTTAGCCTCATCTTCAATGTTTGGGCGGATGATATACATGATTTCGTATTTATTCATCTCTTACACCTCCTTTTGGTCTAAACGGCCCTAAACGGGCAAGGAGCAATTAACATTTCAATTACTCACAAGTTTAAATTATAGCAAACAAATGGACTTTAGGCAACCCGGGATTAGACATTAAAACGGAAATGAATAACGTCTCCGTCCTTCACGATGTATTCTTTTCCTTCAAGGCGCACTTTTCCGGCTTCACGGGCTGCTCCCATTGTTCCTGCATTCAGCAGATCTTCATAGGAAACCGTTTCTGCGCGGATAAATCCGCGTTCAAAGTCAGAGTGGATGACACCGGCACACTGAGGTGCTTTCATGCCTTTTTTGAACGTCCATGCACGCACTTCCTGAACGCCTGCCGTGAAGTAAGTAGCAAGGCCAAGAAGGTTGTATGATGCTTTGATCAGCTGATCAAGGCCTGATTCTTCAATTCCGAGCTCTTCAAGGAACATTTCTTTTTCCTCGCCGTCAAGCTCTGCAATTTCAGATTCAATTTTGGCGCAGACAACAATGACCTCTGCTTTTTCACCGGCAGCAAATTCGCGGACAGCTTTCACATATTCATTGTTTGACGCATCTGCCACTTCGTCTTCAGAAACGTTTGCTACATAAAGAACCGGCTTGCTTGTAAGCAGGTGCAGATGCTTTACGATCTTCATCTGTTCGTCTGTAAATTCGACAGAACGGGCAGGTTTGTCATTTTCAAGCGCCTCTTTAAGCATTAACAGAACCTCATGCTCATAAACGGCCTCTTTGTCTTTTTGTTTTGCAAGCTTGCCGACGCGGTCTGCGCGCTTGTCTACTGATTCAAGGTCTGCAAGGATCAGTTCAAGGTTGATCGTTTCGATATCGTCAATCGGATCCACTTTTCCTGCTACGTGAGTGATGTTGTCATCAGCAAAGCAGCGGACAACGTGGCAGATTGCGTCTACTTGGCGGATATGGGAAAGGAACTTGTTTCCAAGGCCTTCTCCTTTGCTTGCGCCTTTTACGATTCCTGCAATATCGGTAAATTCGAATGCAGTCGGAACCGTCTTTTTAGGCTGAACAAGATCTGTCAGCTTTTGAAGACGCTCATCCGGCACTTCAACAATCCCTACGTTCGGATCGATTGTGCAGAACGGGTAGTTGGCTGATTCTGCTCCAGCCTGTGTGATGGCGTTGAAAAGAGTCGATTTCCCGACGTTCGGGAGACCGACGATTCCTGCTGTTAAAGCCATAATGCTTTCCACTCCTCTATATTTATAAATGGCCCGTGTCAAAAAGGGCTTTGCGTTTTATCTTCTGGACAAAAAAAAGACAAGTCCTCGTTTCTAAACCAATCTTCAACAATTATAGATAGTAACGAGGCAAATGACAAGCTAAAGAGGGAGATGCCCGGAATGCTGAAATGGGGTTTTCTCCACTAAAAAAAGGAAAACCGGCTTGTAAATCCGTGTTTTCCCTTTAGAAAAACTTATTCTTCATGTTTGACTAATTTTTTTTTCATCTTCCGGGCAAATTCACGGCGCGGAATCATGACACTGTGTGAGCAGCCTTCGCATTTGATGCGGATGTCCATGCCCATTCGGATAATTTTCCAGCGGTTCTCTCCGCACGGATGAGGTTTTTTCATTTCGACAACGTCATTTAAGCCGAACTCTTTATCCACTATTCCGTCATCCTTTCTTTTTGCCTTGATTCCTCGTTTCTTGAGTACATCACCATGCGCGGATATGGAATTTCAATTCCGTGCTCATCAAGCCTCATCTTGATTTCCTTCCTGAGCACCCTTGAAATATGGAAATGCTTCATCGGGAGAACCTCGCTGACAACACGGAGCACCACTTCAGATGGCCCGAGATTCTGAACGCCGAGCAGTTCAGGCGGCGCGACCATTTCTTCGTATTTATCAGGAAGCTCAAGCAGCAGATCCTCAATGACTTTTTCTGCCTTAGGGATGTCTCCCTCATAGGCAATGCTGACATCGACAAACGCTACGCTGTTGTTGATCGAGAAGTTTGTCACTTCCGTTATATTTCCGTTTGGAAGAATATTGATTTCGCCGGTCCAGCTCTTGATTTTTGTCGTACGCAGGCCGATTTCTTCAACCGTTCCTTCAAATTGTCCTACACGGATCATATCCCCTACAGAAAACTGATCCTCAAAAATAATGAAGAAACCAGTAATAATATCTCTTACAAGGTTTTGCGCGCCAAATCCGACGGCAAGACCGACAATCCCCGCTCCTGCAAGAAGCGCCTTGACATCAAAGCTCAGCGTCTCAAGAATCATGAGGAGAGCAATGAAATAAACAAGATAGGTCAGAACATTGTCCAACAATTTAACAAGGGTGTTTTCTCTCCGCTCTGAAATCCGAAGCGGCGATTTGGTACGGAGCATGAAGATCTTTCCGATTACCACATTGCCGATCTTGATCAGGATGGAGGCAAGGATGAGAATCCCGATGATTTTCAGCAGGCCTTGTCCGGCACTGAGCCACATATCTTCATTAAAAAATGAATCTGTCATTTTATTCATCAGCTTGTTGGCAAAATCCACTATTTATCAACCTTTCTTAAGAAAGATAAAAGACTGCATGTCTAAAGATAAAATTTATTTTAGCAATTTTTCATAGGAAATGACAGTCCTGACCTAAAACTCCCGCAATCACGTAATCATGTATAGAATTCTGAATTCTTCCGTATACTGATACTACTAAAATGAGGGAGTGAAAGGATGAATTTTAAACCTGGCTTTTTAAAACCGTCGCGTGACCGTATCCATTATGAAGATGAACATGCGGCCGAGCAGCTGTCAGCTGAACTGAAACTCCTTCATTCTGTCCGGAAACCGGTTGTCGTGCTGTGCATCGGAACAGACCGTTCAACAGGCGATTCCCTGGGGCCTTTAGTCGGAACAAAACTGAAGGAAGCAGGGCTGCGCCATTTTCATATATACGGGACATTGGCAAACCCTGTCCATGCAGTTAATTTAGAAGAAACCATCGAGGCGATTGAACGCGTCTTCCATAAGCCGTTTATCTTGGCTGTGGATGCATGCCTCGGCAGGTTGAAAAGCGTCGGGACGTTTCAGGTTGGGGCTGGTCCGATCAAGCCGGGTGCAGGCGTCAACAAGGTTCTCCCTGAAGTTGGAGACATCCACATTAACGGCATTGTCAATGTGAGCGGATTTATGGAGTTTTTTGTCCTTCAAAACACAAGGCTGCATCTTGTGATGTCGATGGCCTCGATTATTGCAGACAGCATTGCATCCATTGACCGTGAGATGAACGCGGCGCCGCCGAAGAAAAAAACCTCCTGGCTGAACCAGGTCAAGGATGCCAGCAGATCTATACAGTAAGATTATACAAGTTTCATCACAGTGATGATTACAGCAACGACAGCAAGACTCGGAAGGAGATTTGCCACGCGGATGGCTTTAATCGAGAGCATGTTCAAGCCAATCGCAAAAATCAGGATGCCGCCTACAGCTGTAATTTCTGAAATAAGATCATCAAGCAAACTCTTAGGAATATACTGATGAATCACATTGGCAAATACGGCAATGCCGCCTTCATACAAAAAGACCGGCACGGCCGAAAACAGCACGCCAATACCAAGCGTGCTCGAAAGGACCATGCTCGTAAAGCCGTCGATCATGGATTTCGTATACAGAATGTCATGGTCCTGTCTAAGACCGCTGTCAAGCGATCCGACAATCGCCATTGCGCCGATGACGAAAATAAGTGTGGCTGACACAAAGCCCTGCGCAAAATTTCCGGACTGATCCCTGCTGAATTTCCGTTCAAGCAGGCGTCCGACCCGGTGAAGCATTTGCTCAATATCAATCGCTTCCCCAATGACGGCTCCAAGCACAAGGCTGATGATCACAATGAAAAGCTGCTTGCTCTCAAGCGCCATATCAAGACCTAATACCATTACAAACAGACCGATCCCAGCCATGACGGTCTGTTTCATCGTCTCAGGTATTTTCCTCAGCAGAAGACCTAACAGGGCCCCTGCGACAATACCCGCTGCGTTAACCAAACTTCCTGTTAAAACCACTTTATATCACTCCGTTAGCTCTATGTATGTCAGCCAAAGCAAAAGAAGCCGCCTTATGGGCAAGATGGCTTCCTAAGATGATTGCTCCGCTTCAAGCAATTCCAGAATTCTCTCGAGATCTTCCTTTGAGAAAAATTCAATTTCAATTTTGCCTTTTTTCTTTTGCTGCCTGATGGTAACAGATGTGCCGAAATACTCCCGCAAATAGGATTCTCTCTCTTTAATAAACACATCTTTGCTGACAGCCTTCTTTTTCGTTTCACGTGGAACGTTCTCGTTCAGCTGCTGCACCAGAAGTTCCACCTGACGGACATTCAGCTGTTCCTTCATGATTTTTTCAGCGAGAGGCTTCACTTTCTCTTTGTTTTTCAGTCCAAGCAGCGTTCTGCCGTGGCCCATTGAGAGCTTACCGTCGGATATATGCTGCTGAATAACTGACGGAAGGGAAAGGAGCCTCAAATGATTGGCAATGTGAGGTCTGCTTTTGCCGAGCCGCCTGGCGAGTTCCTCCTGCGTAATGTGCAGGTGGTCAAGCAGGGACTGATACGCAGCTGCCTCTTCAATCGGAGACAGATCTTCACGCTGAAGATTTTCAAGGAGAGCAAGCTCCATCATCTGCTGCTCGGTCAGCTCTCTCACAACAGCGGGCATAACCTCTAGTTCCGCTTCTTTCGCCGCACGGTACCTTCTTTCACCGACAACAATTTCATAGCCCTTTATGCTTTTTCTCACAACAATCGGCTGGAGAATGCCATGCTGAAGGATGGACTCCTTCAGTTCTTCAATCGCACCGGGTGCAAATGTTTTTCGGGGCTGATAGGGATTGGGACGCAAATCCTTCAGTTTGATTTCCTGATAAGATTCATCTTTGCCGGCTTCTATATTTGTAAAAAAAGCGTTAAGTCCTTTTCCTAACCCTTTAGCCATTCACTACCACTTCCTTTGCCAATTCTAAATATACATCTGCGCCTCTTGATCGCGGGTCGTAAATGATAATCGGCTTTCCGTGACTTGGTGCTTCACTTAAACGCACATTGCGCGGAATAATTGTTCTGTAAACTTTATCGCGGAAATACTTTTTCACTTCTTCAATGACCTGTATGCCTAAGTTGGTCCTGGCATCAAGCATTGTCAGAAGAACGCCTTCAATCATTAAATCGGTATTCAAATGTTTTTGGACAAGCCTTACTGTGTTCAGAAGCTGGCTCAGCCCTTCAAGAGCATAATATTCGCATTGCACAGGGATGAGGACGGCATCAGAGGCCGTCAGAGCGTTGATTGTCAGAAGCCCAAGAGAAGGCGGACAATCGATAATCATATAATCATAGTTATGTTTTACTTTTTCAAGCGCACGTTTCAGACGGACTTCCCTGGAAATGGTCGGGACAAGTTCAATTTCGGCACCCGCTAATTGGATCGTGGCCGGAATAACATCCAGATTTTCGACAGCAGTCGGTTTTATGACATCTACTACATCTGCATCATCTACTAAAATATCATAAACACATAGTTCAACATCTGCTTTTTCAATTCCAATACCGCTTGTCGCATTTCCTTGTGGGTCAACATCAACGAGCAAAACCCGTTTTCCAATATAAGCCAGGCAAGCGCCAAGATTTACGGAAGTTGTTGTTTTGCCGACTCCGCCTTTCTGGTTCGCAATGGCAAGAATTTTCCCCACAGTGTCACCTCATTCACTAGACATGAACTCTATCATCTCTTTATTCTATCATGAAATATGGACAATAGTTTGAACTTTTTAGGAATTTGAAAAAATGCGCCAATAGGCCGTAAACCTTGTTTTATCAGGTTCTGTCAGCAAAAGAAAAGCCCGCCTGCCATGGACGCAGGAGAGCTTATTTTGGGATTTTTATAGTGAATTGAATGTATTCTTCAAACTCTTCTTCTTCGGCATTGATTTTGACGCCTGTGTCTGCAACCATTGAGAGCGACTGGCGGATTGTGTTCATGGCGATGCGCGTATCACGGCTGAACGCTTTTCGTTTCGCTTTTGCTTTCGGCGCCGTTTTTTCGAGCATTTTCACGACACGGTCCTCTGTCTGCTTCACATTAAGCTGCTTTTCCATAATTTCCGTGAGCAAAAGGATTTGAGGTTCAGGTTTCTTAAGAGGAATGAGCGCTCTCGCATGCCTTTCTGTGATCTTCTTCTGAAGCAGCGCCCGCTGCACTTCATCAGGAAGTTTCAGCAGCCTGAGCTTATTCGCAACAGTAGACTGTCCTTTTCCAAGTCTCTGTGCAAGGGCTTCCTGCGTCAGATTGTGAAGCTCGAGCAGCTTTGCATAGGCAACGGCCTCTTCAATGGCAGAAAGTTCCTCCCGCTGAAGATTTTCAATCAGCGCTACAGATGCCGTTTCCGTATCATTGAAATCCTTGATGATGGCGGGAATGGTTTCCCAGCCAAGTTTTTGAACAGCTCTGAATCTTCTTTCCCCGGCAATAATTTCATAATTGCCGTCTGCCTGGCGCACAACAATCGGCTGAATGATGCCGTGTGTGTGTATGGTAAGAGAGAGTTCCTCAATTTTTTCATCAGCAAATACAGTACGCGGCTGGAAACGGTTTGGAACGATGTCCGCAACCGGAATCTTCTTTACCTCATCATATACTGAATCATCAATTTCTTCTGTATCTATTCCTGCTGTTTTTTCTGCTGTATCTTCTTTTTCTCCCAAGCCGAAAAAACGAGAGAATGGATGCTTCATGAGCCTACACCACCTTTAGAAACTGCCATCATATTATTTCTCTTTCAAGTCTCTTTTTTCCTGCATGCAATTCAAACTTTCCTCCTGATTCGCTGCACTGAAGAACCCGCTGTCTTCAGGCGAGCCTGTCTACTCAAGAGGAAGTTTATTCGGCGTACCCGGTTTTCGCGGATATTTTGCAGGTGTCGGTTTTTGCTTATGGATGACGATGATTGAGCGCTCACTTTCTTCAAGAGGCAGCTCAAAAGCATATTTATTTTCTGTTTTTCCGCCGAGGGTGATGATGGCTTTTCTCGCAGTTAAAAGCTCATCCTCCGCACTTGCGGCCTTCATCGCAACAAAATGTCCGCCCGGCTTGACAAGCGGGAGGCAAAGCTCGCTTAATACGGAAAGGCGCGCTACCGCTCTCGCTGTCACAACGTCATATGACTCTCTGTGTTCTTTCTTTTTGCCGAATGTTTCGGCTCTGTCGTGATAAAGGGATACACCGGACAGATTCAGAGATTTTGAGAGGTGATCGAGAAACGTGATGCGTTTATTCAGGCTGTCCACAATCGAGACGTTCAGGTGCGGAAAGCAAATTTTGATCGGCAGGCTCGGAAAACCGGCGCCTGCCCCAACATCACATATGGAAAGCGGCTTTGTAAAGTCAAAATAAAAAGCAGCGGAAATGGAGTCGTAAAAATGCTTTAAATAGACTTCCTTTTTTTCCGTAATCGAAGTCAGGTTCATTTTTTCATTCCACTCTACAAGCAGATCATAGTATGTCTCAAACTGCTGAAGCTGCGTGTCTGTCAGGGTGATGCCTTTTTCTTCGAGACTTGCCTTAAATAACGAAATGTCCATAGTCAAAACCTTTCTGATGCTTGAAATCGCATGCTATTCGTTCGCCACTCTGGCTATTTTGCCCTGCTCTAAATAAACAAGAAGAATGGAGATATCCGCAGGATTAACCCCTGAGATCCGCGAAGCCTGTGCCATTGAAAGCGGTCTGACCTCTTTCAGCTTCTGGCGCGCTTCTGATGCAATCCCTGAAATCGCGTCATAATCGATGTTTTCAGGAATTTTTTTGTTTTCCATTTTCTTGAGCTTTTCAACCTGCTGAAGGGATTTCTCGATATAGCCTTCATACTTGATTTGAATTTCAACCTGTTCGGCTATTTCTCCGGAAATAATTTCATCTGCCGGAACAAGCGCATGAATATGATCGTAGTTCATTTCCGGTCTTTTGAGAAGATCGGCAGCACGGATGCCGTCTTTCAGCTCGCTTCCGCCAGCCTGTCTGATGACGTCCTGAGTTTGCTGATTCGGCTTGATGATCACGGTGCTTAAGCGTTTCTTCTCTTTTTCAATCTCGTCTTTTTTCAGAAGGAACGACTGATAGCGCTCTTCTTTGATCAGACCGATTTTATGGCCGGTTTCTGTAAGGCGCAGGTCCGCATTGTCATGTCTTAACAAGAGACGGTACTCTGCTCTTGAGGTCAATAAACGATACGGCTCATTCGTGCCTTTTGTGACAAGGTCATCAATCAGAACGCCGATATAAGCGTCCGAACGGCTCAGAATGACCTCTTCTTTGCCAAGGGCTTTGCTGGCAGCGTTGATTCCGGCCATCAGTCCTTGTCCGGCAGCTTCCTCGTAGCCGGATGTGCCGTTGATCTGTCCTGCAGTGAAAAGTCCCGGCACCTTTTTCGTTTCAAGCGTCGGCCACAGCTGCGTCGGAACGATTGAATCGTACTCGATTGCATAGCCGGCGCGCATCATTTCTACCTTTTCAAGACCAGGGATGGATGAAAGAATGCGTCTTTGCACATCTTCAGGAAGGCTTGTTGAAAGTCCCTGCACGTACACTTCCTGAGTGTTTCTGCCTTCAGGCTCAAGGAAAATCTGATGGCGCGGCTTATCGTTGAAGCGCACCACTTTATCCTCGATGGACGGGCAGTAGCGCGGACCCGTTCCTTTGATCATGCCTGAATACATCGGCGAACGGTGCAGATTGTCGTCGATGATCCGGTGCGTTTCTTCACTTGTATAAGTAAGCCAGCAAGGAAGCTGGTCTGTAATGTACTTTGTGGTTTCATAGGAAAAAGCTCGGGGTACGTCGTCTCCCGGCTGAATCTCTGTTTTGCTGTAATCGATGGAGTGGCTGTTGACCCGCGGTGGCGTGCCTGTTTTAAAACGGACCATATCCAGGCCAATCTCCTGAAGGTGCTCAGACAGCTGAATAGAAGGCTGCTGATTGTTAGGGCCGCTTGAGTATTTAAGTTCCCCGAGAATGATTTCCCCTCTAAGGAATGTGCCTGTTGTCAACACAACCGTCTTGGCGCGGTATTCTGCACCTGTCTGCGTGATGACCCCGCGGCATTCGCCGTCTTCCATGATCAGCCGCTCGACCATACCCTGAAGCATCGTCAAATTCCGTTCGTTTTCCATCGTTTTTTTCATTTCATGCTGATATGTGAACTTGTCTGCCTGGGCACGAAGCGCTCTGACAGCCGGTCCTTTTCCTGTATTCAGCATTCTCATTTGAATATGTGTTTTATCGATGTTTTTTGCCATTTCTCCGCCCAAAGCATCGATTTCGCGGACAACAATTCCTTTGGCCGGCCCGCCAACAGACGGATTGCACGGCATAAACGCGACCATATCGAGATTGATCGTCAGACACAGCGTTTTGGCGCCCATTCTTGCAGAAGCGAGAGCAGCCTCAACTCCTGCATGTCCGGCGCCTACGACAACAACATCATAATCACCTGCGTGATATCCCACGGCAGTTCCTCCTTTAAAAAATTCATTTATGAAAAGCGCAAAACTTATAATCGCGGAGCTTATTTTCCGAGACAGAACTGGGCAAACAGCTGATCAATCAGGCTTTCGTGAACAGCATCCCCGATGATTTCCCCGAGAAGCTCCCATGTGCGCGTCAGATCAATTTGAACGATATCAATCGGAACGCCTGCATCAATGGCTTCAAGAGCATCTTCGATTGACCGTTTTGCCTGCGACAGCAGTGCAATATGTCTTGTGTTTGAAACATAGGTTAAATCTGTTGGACCGACTGCCCCTTCGAAAAAGAGGGAGCTGATGGATTCTTCAAGCTGGTCAATGCCCTGTTCTTCGAGCAGTGACGTCGTGACGACCGGCGAGTTTCCGGCAAGTTCTTTTACCCGGTCCAAATCAATCTGCTGCGGCAGATCTGTTTTATTGACAATGACGATGACATCCATCCCGCTGACGGCTTCAAACAGCTGTTCATCTTCTTGTGAAAGAGCTTCGCTGAAGTTCATGACGAGCAGAATGAGGTCGGCCTTTTTCAGCACCTGTCTGGATTTTTCAACGCCGATCCGTTCTACGATGTCTTCCGTCTCACGGATTCCCGCCGTATCGACCAGCCTGAGAGGCACGCCCCTTACATTCACGTACTCCTCAATCACGTCGCGTGTCGTTCCCGGAATATCTGTGACAATCGCTTTGTTTTCATGGATCAAACTGTTAAGCAGCGAGGATTTTCCTACATTCGGACGGCCTACGATAACAGTCGAAAGGCCTTCCCGTAAAATTTTCCCCTGCTGGGAAGTCTGGAGCAGCTTTTCAATTTCCTGCTTCACATACGTCGCTTTTTCAACAAGCACATTGTGCGTCATTTCTTCCACGTCATCGTACTCAGGATAATCGATGTTCACTTCAACGTGTGCCAGTGTCTCAAGTATTTCCTGGCGCAGCTTTTGAATCAGCTTGGAAAGTCTTCCTTCCATCTGGCCAAGCGCTACGTTCATCGCTCTGTCCGTTTTGGCACGGATCAAGTCCATTACCGCTTCAGCCTGGGACAGGTCAATTCTTCCGTTCAAAAACGCACGTTTTGTAAACTCACCAGGATCTGCAAGTCTGGCTCCTCCGTTCAGGGCAAGCTGCAGCACACGGTTAACCGTAACAATACCGCCGTGGCAGTTGATTTCAACAATATCTTCTCTAGTGAATGTTTTTGGTCCTTTTAATACAGACACCATCACTTCTTCTACGATCTGGCCTGTATCAGGGTCCTTTATATGTCCATAATGTATGGTATGACTCTCAACGTCACGCAGTCTTTTTCCGGAAGGTCCTGAGTAAAGCCGGTCAGCAACCGCGATGGCTTCATCGCCGCTCAGTCTGACAATGGCGATCGCTCCCTCTCCCATCGGTGTGGATATCGCCGCAATCGTATCGAAATCCATGCGTTTCACCCCGCTTCTTTCAAAATTAATCTATAATGGCATGTTCTATTAAATACGCAGTCAAATTTATAAGATATCACAGTTATTTCTTATTTGAAAGGAAAAAAGTTCAATTTATCCACAGTCTGATTTTCCGCACATTCAGCTACCTATTATTTTAACTTATCCACATGTTAATAACAATATTTCCAATCCCGCTTCATCTAAGTCCTCCCGAGGACAGAAAAAACCCCGCTGACTGACTATCAGCGGGGTTTTTCTATTTAGGCGCAATCACTAAATGACGGTGCGGTTCTTCACCTACAGAGTAGGTTTTGATCTTATGCTGTTGGCTGACCAGTGCAGCATGGATGATCTTCCTCTCGTAAGAAGGCATCGGCTCGAGCGGAACCTCTTTCCTCGTCCGGATCGCCTGATGGGCAAGCTTATGAGCGAGCTGAATCAGGGTCTCTTTGCGGCGGGATCTGTAGTTTTCCGCATCAACGGTAATGTTCAGATAGTGATTGGCATGGCGGTTTGCCGCAAGCTGCGTTAAATACTGCAGGGAATTGAGGGTTTGTCCGCGTTTTCCGATTAAAAGAGCCACTTTCTCTCCTTCAATTTGAAACGTCACATTTTTCCCGTCCTGCTTCATTTCAACAGTGGCGTCCACGCCCATGTTTCTGACAACATCCATTAAAAAGCGATGCGCTTCTTCTGCGGGATTCGGCCGTTTAACGGCTTTCACCCTTGCAGGCTTTGAGCCGAACAGGCCCAAAAAACCTTTTTTGCCTTCATCAATCACGGTGATTTCTACTTCATTTTCAGTTGCATGAAGCTCTTTTAAAGCGGATTGTACTGCTTCTTTGACGCTAAGTCCCTCAGCAGTTATTTCTCTCACTTTTTCTTTCCTCCCGATTTCAAAAGGGCATTCTTTTTAATATCAGGTCCGTAGATGATCATAGTCTGCACGATCATGAACAGGTTACCTACAACCCAGTACAAGGAAAGTGCAGCAGGGAAGCTGACAGCAAAGATGACGATCATAATTGGCATGATATAAAGAAGCATGGCCATTTGCGGATTTTGACTTGCTGTTCCTGCCATCGTTAACTTCTGCTGAATGAAAGTTGTGATACCTGCAATGACCGGCAGAAGGAATAATGGATCACGTGCACCAAGGTCAAACCACAGGAAGTTGTGATCGGCAATGGCTTCTGTTCTCATGATGGCATGATAGAATCCGATAAGAATCGGCATCTGCACAAGTAAAGGAAAACATCCTGCAAGAGGATTTACCTTATTCTTCTGGAAAAGAGCCATTGTTTCCTGCTGAAGCTTCTGCTGTGTTTTCTGATCTTTCGAGCTGTACTTTTCACGCAGCTTCTGCATTTCAGGCTGCAGTTCCTGCATCGCTTTGGAGTTTTTGATCTGCTTGATCATCAGCGGCAGAATGGCAAAGCGGATAATAAGCGTTACGATGACAATGGAGATTCCATAATTTTCACCCGTTAATTCTGCGAAATATATGATAAGCCATGACAACGGATAGACAATGTATTGGTTCCAGAACCCCTGGCTTTCTTCTGTGATTGGCTGATTGACTTCTGTACATCCTGCAAGAAGCATCACCATGCTCACTAAGCCAAGCACTAACAATATTCTCCTTTTCAACCGGTATTCCTCCTAACAATCTAACTGAACCGGGCATTTTTTGCCGGCGTATCCAACCTATATTCTAACATCTTTAGATAAGAAATCGAAATTTGTTCTAAACATTTCTATGTATTTTTTATGGCGCTTTCACGGCGAACGCCGGGCTTTAGGATTTTCGTTTTTCTGAAAAGGTGCAAAAGACTGCTTTTCACTTCATGATAGTCCATTTCAGACGCAGGTTTTCTGGCAATGACAATGTAGTCCATGCCTGTTTTCAAGCTGTCTTTTTCTTCAAGGAATACTTGGCGGACGAGACGCTTTACCCTGTTTCTGGTTACGGCATTTCCTATCTTTTTGCTGACTGACAGGCCTAAGCGGAATTCCTTTTCTTCAGGCTGATTCAGCATGTAGATCACAAATTGTCTGTTTGCCATCGACTTGCCCTGCTTGAATACTTTTTGGAAGTCTTCGTTTTTTTTAATGCGGTTTTTCTTTTTCATGCCCTCACTCCGGATCCTTCCCTGACGTTCCTTTAGCCTGCTGAAAGCTCTGCCATCATTATTTCTTTAAAAGAATCTATTTAAACAGCTGTTTTCCTAAAAACATGGCCCAATCTGTTTGAAGGATTGGGCCATGTAAAAAAGACCACTGATAGTTTTCAGTGGCCTATGCTGATAATACTTTTCTTCCTTTGCGACGACGTGCTGCTAGCACTTTACGTCCGTTCTTTGAGCTCATGCGAGCGCGGAAACCGTGAACTTTGCTGTGTTTGCGGTTGTTTGGCTGATACGTTCTTTTCATTATAGACACCTCCCTGAGGAATAGCTGTTAAAGACAGTCTTTCTAATTATAGAGAGTGACCCCTTGAATTGTCAACCATCTGTCAAAAAAGATTTCGATCTGCGGTTTTTCGTTCTCGTTTTTTCATTTGTTGTTTTTACCCGTTTCCTTCAGATTCAACTTCAACAACTTACATTCCGTCCGGCTAACCGTTTCCTTCCACTCCAGAAACTTGCTTTCCGCGGGGAGGACCGGAAGCTTCCTCGCTGCGCTTGCGGGATCTTCCTTGTCCTCTTCATCCCGCAGGAGTCAAGTTTCTTCCGCTGCAGTTCACTGGATTGCAAATTCAAAAACCATAAAGCCATGAACAATTCTGGATTAGATCTAAACACCTTCTGCAGCCTGTCCAATTCCTGGGGCATTTCTGCTTCTGTGCACAATTTTTTCGACAATATTTTTTATCCACACCCGTTATCGACAGGTTTCTCACAGAACAAACAGATGTGGACAATTTTTCTCAACAGGAAAGCGGGTATGTGGATAAGTTTTTCAAAACCATTGCGCCGCTTCGTTTAATTTGATATTATATTTGTGTTTTCACTCTGAATATCAAACGGTATAAAATCAATTATCCACACATTGTGGATAACATGTGGAAAGATTATAAACACCCTGTTAAAAAACTTGTCCACACGTGAAGGTTTATGTCGAAAAGATGTTTTTCTACTATATTATATATTTATGCACATTTTGTCCTTTTGTATATTTATTCGCACGCCTATGAATGGTTGTACAAAACATATACACGTTACTTTTCTTAAGAAGGAGGGAGATGCCTCAT